>NZ_JBSVRN010000001.1:0-2628064 GCF_054072675.1 Lysobacter sp. A289 | reverse complement strand
GGATCAAACTCTTCACTTAAGTATTGCGACGCAGCCCGAAGGCCTTGTCTATGCTTTGAGTGCAGTGTCTATCCAGACCCAAATAACTCGATTACTCACATCTTGCGATGCTTGTTCTTGATTCATTTGGACTGTGTCGAACATCTGCGATGGACAACTATCCACCCGCCAGACGCCCGCACAAGTCACCTGCGCACACTGTCAAAGATCATCGGAACCGGCCTCAGCGCCGCGTTCCTGGCCCGCCACCGAAGTGGTCAAGCGAGCCGCACATCTTACAGCGGATCCGGAGAACGTCAACACCTTGTTCGCCTGAATTTTTTACCGCTGCCCCGTCGCGCTGTTGCTGCGTCGAGCCGACCATCTTAACCGGTTTTCAGGGCACGTCAACACCTCGTGAACCCCCGCAACCCATCAACCCCGCTCCGCCGTCCTGCTCACCCCTCGGCGCGGCCGCGTAGTCTGCACCAGTGAACATGAACAGGGAAGCGGTTCCGCGAGACCGGCTCCTGCTATCAGGCCGCAACTAGCCGTACCCGCGCGAAGGTCCGTTTGCCCACGGCCAAGACACCCTCGAAACCGGGGGCGAACATGCGTCCCGCGTCTTCCACCACCTCGCCATCCACCCGCACCGCCCCCTCCTTGAGCTTGCGATTGGCCTCCGAGTTGCTGGAGGTCAATCCGGCGGCGGTCAGTGTCGCGGCAATGCGTAGCCCTTCAACCGGCACCACCAGGTCCCGAAGCGGTAACTGCGCGGTATCCCCCTGTCCGCGAACCACCGCGTTCCAGCCGGCGATGGCGAGATCGGCCGCGGCCACATCATGGAACCGTGCGGCCAGCTCGCGGGCCAGTCGCAACTTCACGTCACGCGGGTTCAATTGCCCCGCCTGGATCTGCGCCTTCAATGCGGCGACCTCGGCAATCGATATCTCGAAGCTGAGCAGCTCGATCCAGCGCCACATCAAGGCGTCATCGATCTTCATCACCTTGGTGACGATTTCCAGCGCCGGCTCGCTGATGCCGATGTAGTTGCCAAGCGACTTGCTCATCTTCTGGACGCCGTCGATCCCCTCCAGCAACGGCATGGTCAGCACGACCTGCGGCGGCTGGCCGTGGGCCTCCTGCAAGCCGCGCCCCATCAGCAGGTTGAACTTCTGATCGGTACCACCCAGCTCGACATCGGCCTCCAGCGCCACCGAGTCATAGCCTTGAACCAGCGGGTACAGGAACTCGTGGATTGCAATGGAATGTTGTGCGGCATAACGCTTGGCGAAATCATCGCGCTCGAGCATCCGCGCCACGGTGTGGCGGGAGGCGAGCTTGATCATGTCGGCCGCGGTCATCCGCGAAAACCATTCCGAGTTGAAGCGTATTTCGGTCTTGTCGCGATCGAGCACCTTGAACACCTGCTCGGCGTAGGTGTCGGCATTAGCCAGCACGTCCTCGCGGGTCAGGGGCTTGCGGGTGACGTTCTTGCCACTGGGATCACCGATCATCCCGGTGAAGTCACCGATCAGGAAGATCACCTGATGACCGAGGTCCTGGAACTGCCGCAGTTTGTTGAGCAACACGGTGTGACCCAGATGCAGGTCCGGCGCGGTCGGGTCAAAGCCGGCCTTGATCCGTAACGGGCGGCCAAGTTGCAGGCGGGTAACCAGCTCGTCGCGTTTCAGCAACTCGTCTGCGCCGCGCTCGATCAATGCCAGGGCGGCATCCGGGGAGGGTGTGGGTTGTGCAGACACAAGGAGTCTCGCTGGCTGGATCACGACCGAGTTGCAATCACGATCATAAATGTGAAATAACTTGCCGATCGGGAACCCCGTGGGGAAAACCCTATTCAGCTCAAGGGTTTGACGCATACTTCTCGCGTCCTTATCGTAACGCCGTGACACCGCCTTCACACACTCGCGCGCAGGTAGCCTCCGAATGACAGCACCAGATTCCGGTCCAGATCGGCGCCAGCGCCTGAAAAAGCTTCGCGAAGCCGCCCTCTACAGACCGATCCTGGCCCGACACCTGTCCGACGGATTCAACGGTCGCTGGACACGACGCCAATGGATGCAGGCAAGCCTGTTTGCCACCATCGGCATGCTGGTAGGCGCAATCGTACCCGGGTTCGGCGACCTTGAGGTTGGCACCTCACAAGCGCCGCGGCATCTCACGACGCTGCCGTTGCCACCGCTGACGCTGAAGCAGGCACACGCCCATGCGGAGGACGCATGGCAATTGGTGCAGGTGCAATCGGGCCAGACCCTAGGCGCGTTGTTCCAGCAGGTTGGAGTGCCGGCCAGCACCATGTACCGGATCCTGGACCTGCCTGATACGAAACCGGTATTGACCCGGCTGCGCCCGGGCGCGGAGCTTGCCTTCGAGCTTGGTGCCGACGGTGCACTGCGCGGATTCCGCTATGACCGGGACGCCAGCCATCGCGTCGAGCTCAGCCTGGACGGTGAACAGATCGAACAGACGGTGATCAAGCGGCCCAGCCAGCGCCGCAGCACCGTGGCTACAGGCGAGATCAGCAGCTCGTTGTATGTCGCCGCACGCAAGGCAGGCCTGTCCCCGAACTCGATCGCCACCCTGACCGACGAGATCTTCCAGTACGACATCGACTTCACCGATGCACAAAAGGGCGACCGTTTCAGCGTTGTCTACGACCAGATCTGGCGCGAGGGCGAGCGCATCGGCAACGGCGACATCCTCGCGGCGACCTTCACCACGGGCGGCAAGACCTATTCCGGCTTCCGCTTCGAGCGCGATGGCAACATCGGCTATTACACCGCCGATGGTCGACCGCTGAAGAAGGCCTTTATCCGCATGCCCATTCCCTATGCGAGGGTCACGTCGGGATTCACTACGGCACGCAAACACCCGATCCTGGGACGCACCCGTGCCCATCAGGGCGTCGATTATGGCGCCGGCAGCGGCACCCCGATCATGGCCGCCGGCGATGCCCGGGTGAAGTTCGTCGGCTGGAAAAGCGGCTACGGTCGCACCGTGGTACTGGACCACGGCAAGGGCTACACCACGTTGTATGCGCACATGTCGCGCTTCAGCAAATACAAGAGCGGCGCGAGCATCAAGCAAGGCACGGTGATCGGCTATGTCGGCAGCTCCGGGCTGGCGACCGGCCCGCACCTGCACTACGAGTTCCGGGTCAACGGGGTTCACCGCAATCCGCTGACCGTGACCATGCCGCCGCCCGAACCATTGAAGGGTGCCGCACTGGTCGCGTTCCGCGCCCAGACCGCACCGGCACTGGCCCGGATTCGCCAGGTCGAGGAACTGCTGGAGGGCAACGCCCGGGTTGCTTCGACGGAGGCGCAATCGCCCAAGCCAACGGCCGGGGCCGACCAGAAGGCTTGAGTCCAGATGGCAACAAGCACCCGGGCGGGCTCTGCTGACCCAGCACCGGCCGCGCTGGACAACAACCAGCTGTTCATCGGCTTGATGTCGGGCACCAGCGCCGATGGCATCGATGCGGCATTGGTCCGCTTCCACGGCTCCGCCTGCTCCCTGCTGCTGGGCCGCACCTATCCCTGGGACGCTCGGGTACGCGCCCGACTGGTTGCCCTGGGCCAGGGCGGCGCGGCGCAATCGGTCGAAGAACTTGGCACCCTGGACGTGCAGGTCGCGGAAGCCTTCGCGGACGCTGCGGTGCAACTGGTGAGCGATGCCGGCGTCGCGCCATCGGAAATACGCGCCATCGGCTCGCACGGACAGACCGTGCGTCATCGCCCGAACGGGGCGCTGCTCGATGGCAACCAACCCTTTACCTGGCAACTCGGCGACGGCAACCTGATTGCCGAGCGCAGCGGCATGACCACGGTGGCCGACTTCCGTCGCCGCGACGTGGCGGCCGGTGGCCAGGGTGCGCCATTGCTGCCCGGCCTGCATGCGGCGATGCTGCACTCGCCCTATGAGGATCGTGCGGTTCTCAACCTGGGCGGAATCGCCAATTTCACCCTGTTGCCCGCCGGTGATCCAAGCGCAGGCGGCATGAATGTCCGCGGCTTCGACACCGGTCCGGCGAATGCGTTGATGGACGCCTGGTGCGAACAGGAGCTGGGCCAGCCTTACGACGCGGGCGGCGCGTTCGCCGCGCGCGGAGCGGTCGACGTCGCGCTGCTGGAACGTTTGCTGGCCGACCCCTGGTTTGCATTGCCACCACCCAAGAGCACCGGACGCGAGCAGTTCCACCTGGGATGGCTGCTGGGCCGACTGGCGGGCACGGAACGGTCGGAGGATGTCCAAGCGACCTTGCTGGAGCTGAGCGCGGCCACCATTGCCGATGCACTGCTCACGCTTCAGCCGGAAACCCGGCGGGTACTGGTTTGCGGCGGCGGCGTACACAACGCTCGCCTGCTCCAACACATCGGGGCGCGGCTGCCGGGAATGCTGATCGAGTCCACCGCCGCGCATGGGCTGGACCCGGATTTCGTCGAGGCGATGGGGTTTGCTTGGCTGGCTCGACGAACCCTTGCCGGTCAACCCGGCAGCCTGCCCAGTGTCACTGGCGCGAGGGGTCCGCGAGTACTGGGCGCAATCTACCCGGCCGCTTGAGGGAGCGCGTCACCCGACGCCTTGACCGGCGCCCCATCACCACCGTCATCAAGCGCATCTGTCGCGGCGTCCGCTTCCGCGCCGGAAGGCCCAGCACGGCCGATCAGCGAAAAGCCCGGATCGTTGTCGATCTGCTCCAACGCCATGATCGCCGCCTGCAGCGCATCGGCGTCCGAGTCATCAAACCCCGAACTCATGGCTGCCTCGCATGCAAACAATCCGTGTTCCAGTAAATGGATAAGCGCCTGCTTTTGGCTCCAGCCGTTTGCGCTGGCCACCCGACGGATGCGCTCCACCAGAAACATGTCGATATCGAGTAGCACGGTTTCGCTCATGACAGCCTCCTTCGACACGGTAACGCCGTGGCCCGATCTTGCGTGAACGCGTACCGCCAGGGACTCCGGATCATCGTGCCGTCAATCCCTGGATTCAAACAAATGGGTATGCCGCCACAGCCACGCCAGCAACATCAGGGTCGGCACGATCGATAGCGAACTGAACACGAAGAAGCCGACGTAGCTCCATTTCTCGACCATGAAACCCGACATCCCGCCGATGATCTTACCCGGCATGTTGGCCAGTGAAACGAGCAAGGCGTACTGGGTTGCCGTGAATTCCCGGCTGGTCAGCCCCGACAGGAACGCGATCAGCACCACGCCGGCATATCCCAATGCCAGATTGTCGCCGGACAGCGCCGCCACGAACGCCCAGGTCTGGCTGGGGTTCATGGCCATCAGCAGGTACAGCAGGTTCGACAACGACAGTGCCAACGCGCCAATCAAAATGGAGCGGCGCATGCCCAGCGCCGCCACCGATACGCCGCCCAGGAACGCGCCGGCAATCCCGATCCAGACCCCGTACAACTTCGAAACCGTCGCGATCTCGGCCTTGCTGTAGCCGGTGTCGATATAAAACGGGCCGGCGACCACGCCGAGCATCTGGTCGGGCAGCTTGAACAGGCCGACGAACACCAGCAGCACGATCGCCACCGCCACCCCGTGGCGGCGAAAGAACTCATTGAATGGGCCGACGAATGCCTCACCAAAACTCTTGCGCTCGCGCACCTGGGTCTGCACGGGTTCACGCGCCAGCAATACCGCCAGCAGTGGCAACAGCAACACCACGGCCATGGTCAGGTAAGCGATCCGCCAGCCGCTGAACTCGGCGATATACAGCGCGCCCGCGCCCGACACGATCAACCCCATGCGGTAACCGAGCGTATAGGTGGCGGCGAGCGCGCCCTGGGCGTGGACCGGTGCGATTTCGATCCGGTAGGCATCCACCACGGTGTCCTGGGTGGCGCCGGCAAACGCGGTCAGCGCGGCCAGGCCGACGAAGGTGGCCAGTTGCACCGGCCCGGTGAAGGCCATTCCAGCCAAGGCCGCGATCAGCACCACGATCGCCAGCACCAGCCAGCCGCGGCGCCGGCCGAGCGTGCCGAGCAACGGGGCATTCCAGCGGTCGATCAATGGCGCCCACAGGAACTTGAACACGTAGAACATGCTGACGTAGCTGAGCAGGCCGATCGTGCTCAGCTCCAGCCCGTACTCGCGCAGCCAGATCGACAACGTGTAGCCGACCAGCAGGAACGGCAGGCCACACCCAAAGCCCAGGAAAAACATGGTCCCCGCCGATGGCGTGCCAAACGCGGCCAGGATGCCGCGCCAACCCTTGGGCCTGGCCGGAGCTGGGGCTGCTGCGGTGGCGCTCAACCCAACTCTCCGCGGTAGTCCACGACGAATGGCGCGTGATCGGAGAACCGCGGTTCACGCAGGATCGAGCAGGCCTGCACCCGTGCCGCCAGCGCGGGCGTCACCAACTGATAGTCGAGCCGCCAACCCACGTTGTTGGCATAGGCCGCGCCGCGATTGCTCCACCAAGTGTAATCCTGGCCCTCGGGGTGCAGCGTCCGATAGGCATCGGTCCAGCCAGCACGATCATCCTGACCCGGCCCGCACAGACCGTTGAGCCACTCACGCTCCGGTGGCGTGCAGCCGGAGTTTTTCTGGTTCGATTTCCAGTTCCGGATATCCAGTGCGGTGCGCACGATGTTCCAGTCGCCGCACAGCACGTAGTCGCGCCCGCTGGCGAGCCACTCGTCCAGTGTTGGCTGGAGCCAGTCCATCACCTCGAACTTGAAACCCTGGCGCAGCTCGCCCGAGGAGCCCGACGGGATGTAGAACGACACCACGCTGAGGTTGCCAAAACGCGCCTCGATGTAGCGCCCCTCCTCGTCGAAAGGCGCCCAGCCCAGCGCGGTACGGACCTCGTCGGGCTCACGCCGGCTGTAGATCGCCACCCCGCTGTATCCCTTTTTGGTGGTCGCATCGCGAAAGAAGGCACGATAGCCATCGGGCAGGAACGCCGGATCCAGGCCGTCAGGACCCTGAAGCTGGTGCTCTTGCGCCTTGGTCTCCTGCACGCACAACACGTCGGCGTCCTGTTCGCGGAACCAGTCGAAAAAGCCCTTGCGGGCCGCCGAGCGCAACCCGTTGGCGTTGAAGCTGATGATGCGCAAGGTGCGCTCCGCGATGGGGGATTAGCGATCATAACAATGCCGCCACGGCACGCGCAGCACCACGTCCCGGCGGTGAAGGCCAACGGGTGTCTTATCATCGGTTGCATGCACGAGCCGGCCGACATCCAGGTGGTGGTGGCCGACGCCACGCACGTCACCGCGATACGAAGCCTGCGGGTCGCCCCGGGGCAATCGGCGTTTGTCGGTGACATCGCCTTCAACCTGGCCGATGCGCAGCGTGACCGGCTCAGCGATGCAATGGCGATCCTGCACGCGGGCCAGCTGGTCGGCTTTTATCGACTCGATCGCGCGCCGCACGCCGTCACCGGTCGTCGCCTCGACCAGCCACACCTGGGCTTGCGAGCGTTCGTGATTGATCGCCAGCATCAGGGCCGGGGGTTGGGTATACGCGCCATCCGGGCGTGCTGCGCCGATGCATTGCGGCGCTATCCGCAGCGTCGGCTGTTGGCGTTGACGGTGAACTGCGACAATAGTGTCGCCCTCGCCGCGTATGCCCGCGCCGGGTTTCGTGACACCGGCGAGCTCTATCCCGGTGGCCCCGCGGGACCTCAACGGCTGATGCTGTGTCATTTGGACGAACTCGCCACCGATCCACCCTCCCTGCCTGGACCCCGCTGACCATGACCGACCACCGCACCCGATTCCTGCAACTGGGGTTGCGCGTAGACGCGCTGCGCTTCGGTGAGTTCACGCTGAAATCCGGTCGCGTCAGTCCGTACTTCTTCAATGCCGGGCGGTTTGATTCCGGCGCCTCGATGGCCACGTTGGCCGGCTGCTACGCCGACGCCATCGATGCGGCGGGGATCGACTTCGACCTGATCTTCGGGCCGGCGTACAAGGGCATTCCGCTGGCAACGGCGGTGGCCTGTGAATACGCCCTTCGCGGGCGTGACTTGCCGGTGGCCTTCAACCGCAAGGAGCCCAAGGCCCACGGCGAAGGCGGCAGCCTGATCGGCGCTTCACTGGAAGGCCGACGGGTGCTGGTGATCGATGACGTGATCACCGCCGGAACCGCAATCCGTGAAGCGCTGGGCATTATCGACCGCGCCGGCGGTACGGCGGTCGGGATCGTGATCGCACTAGACCGGCAGGAAGCCGTGGATCCGGCGCACAGCCGACGCTCGGCGGCACAAACTGTCACTGTGGAGCACGGCCTCCCGGTTGTCGCGGTGGCCAGCCTGGATGACCTTCTCGCCTTGGTGTCCGACTCGGGGGCGCTGGGCGACCAGCGCGAGCGCCTGTTGGCCTATCGCGCACGCTACGGCGGCAGCACGGACGACTGAGCTGCGGGGCGCGTGGCTTGGCCCGACTCTTGCGTTATCTGTAAGTGATAGCGACAGGTAGATGCACCGACATGAACAATCTTCCGCCACGATCGATCGTCCAGGCACTCGCCGTCGGCCTGCTGTTGGCGGCCGCGCCGGCGCTGGCCCAGAAAACGGAAGCCAAGAAGATCTATTGCTGGCAGGCCGAAACCGGCAAGGTCTGTGGCGACGCGCTGCCCGCCAGCGCGGTCGACAACGCGCGCACCGAGTTCAGCGTCAGCGGCATGGCGACCAAGCAGGTGCAACGTGCCCCGACCGAGGCGGAACTCAAGGTCGCCCGGGCGCAAGCCTTGCTTGGCAAGGAGGCAGCGCGCGTCAACGCCTCGCAGGCCCGCCAGGAAAACGCCATGGTGGCGTCGTTCGCCACGGAAGTGGAGTTGGAGCAGAACTTCAAGAACCGCATCGAGGTGATCGAGTCGAACATCGAGACCTCCCGGATCGGGATAAAGAGCACGCGGCGGAGCCTGCTGAACCTGTTGCAGCGGGCAGGACAGGCGGAACTGGCGGAAAAGCCTGTCGCCAAAACGCTGGCTGGCAACATCCTGAGCCAGCACCAGGCGCTGCGCGGACACCAGCAGTTGCTGGAGGCACGGCAACTTGAGCTCGGCACGATCGACGAAGAGCTCAGCGCCGCACTGGCCCGTTATCGCGAACTGAAGCCAGCGGACGCTGCCGGATCAGAAGGGCAGCTCGAGGTCTTGGTCAACCGCCAATAGCTTCTCCCGGAAGATGCCCTTGATCCGGGCCATCGCCGCCTGGCTGTCGGCATCGAACCGCATCACCAGCACCGGCGTGGTGTTGGAGGCGCGCACCAGCCCCCATCCGTCGGGCCAGTCCACCCGCAGGCCATCAATAGTGGTCAACCTCGCGGCATCGAAACTGGTACTGGCAATGAACTGATCGACGAACGCGTGCGGGTCGTCGTTCGGCGCGGCGACCTTGATCTCGGCCGTGGCAACGCCATCGGGCAATGCATCGAGCACGTCGCTGGGACGGTCAGCTTGTCCACCCAGGATTTCCAGCAGGCGGGCAGCCGCATAAATGCCGTCGTCAAAGCCGTACCAGCGCTCCTTGAAGAAGAAGTGACCGCTCATCTCGCCGGCCAGCTCGGCCTGGGTCTCGCGCATCTTGGCCTTGATCAGCGAATGGCCGGTCTTCCACATCAGCGGGCTGCCGCCGTGGCGCAGGATGTAGCCGGGCAGTCGGCCGGTGCACTTCACATCGAAGATGATCTGTGCGCCCGGGTTGCGCTCCAGCACGTCGGCGGCGAACAGCATCAACAACCGGTCGGGGAAGATGTTGTGGCCGTCGCGGGTGACCACTCCCAGCCGGTCGCCATCGCCATCGAAGGCGATGCCCAGGTCGGCATCCAGCCGCTCGACCATCTGCACCAGGTCGGCCAGGTTCTGCGGCTCGCTGGGATCTGGATGATGGTTGGGGAAGGTGCCGTCGATCTCGCAGTACAACGGCACCACCTCGGCTCCGATCGCCGTGAGCACCTTCGGCCCGAGTTCGCCGGCGACGCCATTGCCGGCGTCGACCACCACCTTCAGCGCGCGATCAAGCTGGATGTCGGAGGCGACCCGCCGGACATAGTCATCATCGATGGTGCGCTGTTCCAGGCCGCCTTCGACCGGCGCGACGTGCAGCCGGTCCTCGGCAATGCGCGCATACAGGTCAGTGATCGCCTCACCCGACAAGGTCTCCTCGCCGACCACAATCTTGAAGCCGTTGTAGTCCGGCGGGTTGTGGCTGCCGGTGACCGAGACGCAGGAGCCGGTCTTCAGGTGATAGGCACCAAAATAAACCAGTGGCGTGGGTGCCAGACCGATGTCGATCACATTGCGGCCCGCCCTGCGCAACCCCGCGATCAACCCGGTGACCATGTCGGGGCCGGACAAGCGCCCATCACGGCCCACCACGATTTCTTCCAGATTCTTGTCGTGCATCAACGAGCCAATGGCATGGCCAATCAGCTCGGCCACACCCAGGTCAAGGCTCTGGCCGACAACGCCGCGGATGTCATAGGCCCGGAAAATGCCCCGATCCAGTGCAACCGGAGTGGAAGCACTGCCAGCAGTCGTAGTCGTTGTCGTTGCCGTGGCGGCATCGGTAGCCGGGGAAGCGCTTTCTCCCATCGATTCGGCCAGGGTCAGCGCCGACTCCCCGGAATCGTCCTGCTCGTCATTTCCAGCCGCCTGGCGCCGCGCCACTATCGCCGGCCCGCGCCAGCACAACACACCCAGCAACGCCAGCAAGCCGGCGAGGATGCCGCAACCCAGCGGGCCCAGGCCAAATGGCGCAGCGGCAACGCGCGGGGCGGCGGCGGCGATGCGCAGATCGTTGCCCGGTACCTTGACCGCCAGAACCTCGGCACCGCCGGCCAGACCCAGGTCACCGCGTTCAACAATGTTGTAGTTGCCCTGGCGCAGCGCCAGGTAGGTGTCATTGGCCACCGATACCGCCGCCAACGGCGCGGTGAGCCGCTCCAGTGGCAGGTAGACCAAAGCCACGGCAACCGGCTCGCTGCCGCGGTTTACCGGCGCCGCCAGCGCCAGCCGGTTCTTGCCATCGCCACGAATGACAGCATTGACCGGCTGGTTCTCCGCCAATGCCGACTCCAGCACCGCCAGGCGGCCGTAGCCCCCTTTCGGCAGGGCGGCGTAGCCGGAATCAAACGCCGGCTTTACCAGCGCCGCGTCGCTGGCGCCGGGCCAGTCCTTGATCAGTAACTCGGCCGCGTGATCGAGTTGGCCGGTTGCTACGGCGGCCGCCAGCACCGGGTCGGCCAAGCGCTGGGCGAAGCGCTCCCGCTCGGCCGCCAGCGTGGCCGCTGTCGCCTGCACCGCCGTGTCGCGCGATTGTTCCAGCGCCATCCGGCGGTTGGCGTCGCCATGCTGCTGCCAGCCACTCCAGGCAAACCACAGCGCCAGCAGCGCGCAGACCCCGGCCATCAGCGGCAAGAACGGCTTGAGCGGCTCCAGCGACAGCTGGGGCCGGGTAAATTTCATATCGACCATGACTTCCCCTTCAGTACCACTTGAGTGCGCCTAGCGGACGCCGGTGTGGCCAAAGCCACCGGTTCCACGGACGCTGTCCCCGGATTCATGCGTTGCGAATTCATCCACCACCTGCAACTGCGCCCGCACCACCGGCAGCACCACCAACTGGGCGATGCGATCCCCAGGCGCGATCGTAAAGGGCTGATCACCCCGATTCCAGACGCTGATCATCAACGGCCCCTGATAATCGGCATCGACCAGACCGGTGCCGTTGCCCAGCACTATGCCGTGTTTGTGGCCCAGCCCGGAGCGGGGCAGGATCACCGCGCACAATCCGGGGTCGCCAATGTGGATAGCCAGGCCCGAAGCGACCAGCGCCGTAGCGCCCGGCAACAGGGTGAGCGCGTCGTCAAGCGCCGCGCGCAGATCCAGACCGGCGCTGGCGGGGGTGGCGTATTCGGGCAGTGGCCAGCAATCGCCAAATCTTGGATCGAGGATCTTCAGTTCGAGAGTGTGGTGCATCAGATATTCCGGGATGTCTGGGTGGGTATCGCCGGCAACTGCCTGACGACCAGGTCCAGCAGGCGTTCGGCCAGTTCGTGCTTGGATGCGGTGCCCAACGGGCACTCAAAGCCGGCGCCGTAAACGACCAGGGTGTTCTCGTCCGCCGCGAAACCCGAGCCGGGTACACCGACCCGGTT
Organism: Lysobacter sp. A289; assembly: GCF_054072675.1. Taxonomy (NCBI): domain Bacteria; kingdom Pseudomonadati; phylum Pseudomonadota; class Gammaproteobacteria; order Lysobacterales; family Lysobacteraceae; genus Lysobacter; species Lysobacter sp. A289. The sequence continues at coordinate 2,615,934 of NZ_JBSVRN010000001.1, read as the reverse complement.
GGCAGCGATCAGGTCCAGCTGCTTGTCGACCAACTTGGCGCGTGCATGGCGCTCGACATCATCAGTCTCTGCCGCGAAACCGACCAGCAGGCGGGGCCGCAATGGACTCCCCGCCAGGTCGGCCAGGATGTCCCGGGTTCGTACCAACTGCAGGGTCAATCCTTCACCGCCGGCTTGCTTCTTGATCTTTGCCGTGGCGACGTGCGCGGGGGTGAAGTCGGCGACGGCGGCGGCGGCGACATACACCTGCGCCGGCAAGGCCTGCATCACCGCAGCGTGCATTTGCGCCGCCGAGCGGACGTCCACCCGGGTGACCTGGGCCGGGGTTGGCAGCGCCACCGGCCCGGCGACCAGGGTGACCTGGGCACCACGACGAGCGGCGGCGGCGGCGATCGCAAAACCCATCTTTCCGCTACTGCGGTTGCCCAGGAAGCGCACCGGATCGATGTCCTCATAGGTGGGACCTGCGCTCACCACGACATGACGCCCCACCAGCGTCCCGGGCTTCACGCTGAGGCCCGGGCCAGCTCGGCGACGATTTCATCGGGCTCCAGCAAGCGACCTTCGCCCACCTCGCCGCAAGCCTGGTCACCCGCGCCGGGGCCCAGAACCATCACCGAGCGTTCGCGCAGGGTTTCGACGTTGGCCCGGGTCGCCGCGTTCGCCCACATCAGCCGGTTCATGGCCGGTGCGATCGCCAGCGGCGCATCGGTTGCCAGGCACAGGGTACTGACCAGGTCGTCGGCAAATCCATGGGCCAGCTTGGCGATGATGTTGGCGGTGGCCGGTGCGATGAGGATCCGGTCGGGCCAGCGCGCCAGCTCGATATGACCCATCGCCGCTTCGGCGGCCTCATCCCACAACGACGTGCGCACGGGACGGCCCGAAAGCGCCTGAAAAGTGGCTGCGCCAACAAACCGCCGGGCATTGTCGGTCATCGCCACCTGCACCTGCGCGCCGGAGGCACCGAGCCGGCGGACCAGTTCCGCCGCCTTGTACGCGGCAATACCGCCGCACACGCACAGCAGGATCTTTTGTCCTTGGAGCGCTGACACGTTGGGGAAATTCCTACCGTGGGGCCAAGGCTTAGCTTACCCGACGCGAAGGGCGGTTCCGATGTCAGGCACCGGGACAATGCGGCACGGTGAATGCGCCCCGAAGCGGGGACGGAAAAATGCCCGGCGCGATCCCCCAATCCGCCGGACGCCTGGGTTGTGGACCTGGTTCGTCCCAGTGGCTTCGTCCCAGTGTTCCGTCCCCGCTTCACTTTTCCAGCCTTCGAGGCCACCCATGCATATACGAGATTGGCCCGCCTCCGAGCGCCCACGGGAGAAACTGCTGGCGCGCGGTGTCGGGGTGTTGTCCGACGCGGAGCTGCTGGCGATCTTCCTTGGCTCCGGCCTGCGCGGACGCGACGCGGTGACCACGGCGCGCGAACTGTTGACCGCGCATGGGCCACTACGCGCCTTGCTGGAGCGCGCACCGGCGGAACTGGCAAAGCTTCCCGGGTTGGGTCCGGCGCGCGCGTGCATGCTGGCGGCAGCATTGGAGCTGGGTCACCGGCACCTGTCGGCGGAACTGGAGCGCGGCATTGCGCTCAGTGACCCGCAGGCAGCCGGTCGCTACTTCGCCCAGCGCCTGCGTGGGTTGCCGCATGAAGTATTCGCTGCCCTGTTCCTGGATACCCGGCATCGGGCGATCGCCTTCGAAGAGTTGTTCCGGGGCACGATCGACGGCGCCGAGGTACACCCGCGCGAAGTGGTACGGCGGGCGCTGGCCCACAACGCCGCGGCGGTGATCGTCGGCCATAACCACCCCAGCGGGAATCCCGAGCCCAGCGCCGCCGACCGCGCGGTGACCGCCCGCCTCAAACAGGCACTGGCGCTGGTCGACCTACGGCTGCTGGATCACTTCGTGATTGCCGACGGCCCGCCGGTATCGCTGGCGGCGCGCGGCTGGGTCTGACGGCAGGGCAGTGATGGGATACGGGTGAACGTCGGCAACGCGCCGACGACACGCTCAATTCCGGGTAAAATGACCGGTTCTGCCGCCTTTCCAGAGTTTTCGTGAAAACCACCCTCCGCGCCCTGGTCATCCAAGCCATCGAAGCGATGCGTTCCGCCGGCAGCCTTCCGGCCGATCTGGAAACACCCGACTTCGTGATCGAACGCCCGAAGACGCGCGCGCAGGGTGATTTCTCGACCAACGCGGCGATGTTGCTGGCCAAACCGGCCAGAGCCAATCCGCGCGCGATCGCACAAGCGATCGTGGAGGCACTGCCGGCCAGCGCCGACATTGCCAAAGTCGAAATCGCCGGCCCCGGATTCATCAACTTCCACCTCGACGAGGCGGCCTGGCGTCGCCAGCTCGGCGAGGTGTTCCACCGCGGCCAGGCCTATGGCCGCAACGATTCCGGCAACGGCCACCACGCCGGAGTGGAGTATGTGTCGGCCAATCCGACCGGCCCGCTGCACGTCGGTCATGGCCGCGCGGCGGTGATCGGCGATTGCATTGCCCGGGTGCTGGATGCCAACGGCTGGGATGTCGCCCACGAGTACTACTACAACGATGCCGGCGTGCAGATCGAAAACCTGGCCTTGTCGGTCCAGGCGCGAGCGCGTGGCATCCAGCCGGACGACACCGACTGGCCCGAAAATGGCTACCGCGGCGACTACATCGCCGACGTGGCACGTGCTTACCTGGATGGCGCCGGCGTGGAACTGGACGGCCAGACCATCACCGCCGCGACCGACCCCGACGACCTCGCCGCGATCCGCAGCTTCGCGGTTGCGTGGTTGCGCCGTGAGCAAAACGACGACCTGCAGGCCTACGGCGTCAGCTTCGACGTGTACTTCCTGGAGAGCTCGCTGTACTCCGACGGCAAGGTCGCCGAGACCGTCGCCGCCTTGACCGCCAACGGCCACACCTATGAGGAAGGCGGTGCGCTGTGGCTGCGCAGCACCGATTTTGGCGACGACAAGGACCGCGTGATGCGCAAGTCCGACGGCAGCTACACCTATTTCGTGCCGGACGTCGCCTACCACTTGAGCAAGTGGCAACGAGGCTATGAGCGCGCCATCACCGAGCTGGGCGCAGACCACCACGGCTCGCTGTCGCGTGTGCGTGCCGGGCTGCAGGCGCTGGATCTGGCCATCCCGCAGGACTGGCCGGAGTATGTCCTGCACCAGATGGTGACGGTGATGCGTGGCGGCGAAGAGGTAAAGCTGTCCAAGCGCGCCGGCAGTTACCTGACCCTGCGCGAGCTGGTCGACGAGGCGGGCCGCGACGCTACCCGCTGGTTCCTGGTCGCGCGCAAGCCCGACTCGCAGCTGACCTTCGACATCGACCTGGCACGCAGCCAGTCACTCGACAACCCGGTGTACTACGTGCAGGTGGCGCATGCGCGGATGTGCGGGCTGATGCGCCAGCTGGACGAGCGCGGGTTGTCGTTCGACCGCGAGGCCGGACTGGCGCTGCCGCTGAACCTGGATGACGCCGCCACCCACGAGTTGGTGGTGACCGTACTGCGCTATCCCGACGTGGTCGACAGCGCCGGTCAGGATCTGGAACCGCACCAGTTGGCCATCTACCTGCTGGAGTTGGCGCAAACCTTCCAGTCGTATTACAACGGCCACCAGTTCCTGGTCGACGATGCCGACCAGCGCAACGCTCGGCTGGTGCTGGCAATGGCAACGCGGCAAGTATTGGCCAATGGACTTGGCTTGTTGGGCATCAACGCCCCGGAGGTAATGTAGGTGGCAGCACGACGTGGCAAGACACAGGCGCGGCGCAACCAGGGCAACAACGGCTTGCCGGGTTGGGCATGGATGGTACTGGGCATCGTATTGACCATCGCGGCAATCGCGCTCGCGCCCAAACTGTTGAAGTCGGATGGCGATGGCTTCTTCCGTCCCCAACCCAACCCGGACGCCCGTCCGGCACCGGTTGTCAGTGGCGGCGATGAGGCCGCTCCGGCACAGTCAGGCGCCGATGGGGAACCCGCCGTCAACGACGCTGGCCCCAAGTACGATTTCTATACCCTGTTGCCGGGCAAGGAAGTGGCCGTCAGCGATGCCGAACTGGCCGCCACGGAGCGTGCCGAAGCCGCACGCGCCGCCGCACTGCTGCGCGGAGAGCAACCTGCCCAGGTCGTCGTCTCCGCCAATCCCGACGCCGCCGACCTCGCGTTGCCAACCCCGGTTGATCCGACGCCCCAACCCGCGACGACGGCTCCCGCGACGCCGTCGTCCGCAAGCCAGCCCGACCGCGACACCGCTTCAGTCGCCGCACCCAAGCCGACCACCGCGACCGCCGTCGCCGATGGCGTCCGCTATTTGCTGCAGGCCGGCGCCTTCCAAGGGGCGAGCCAGGCGGAAGAGCTCAAGGCACGCATCGCCATGGTTGGCTTGAGCGCAAGAGTCGAGCCGGCCCAGATCAATGGCCAGACGATTTATCGCGTGCGCATGGGCCCCTACGACTCCGCCGGCGACCTGGCGGATGCCAAGCGCAAGTTGGGCAACAGCGGATTGCCGGCCATGGCGATCAAGGTCAAGTAGACCCCGCACCGCCGCCGGGCGCGGTCAGTCGCCGCGCTTGAGCTTTATCAATACCGATGTATCGGCATCCCCGTGTCCGCGTTCGGCCAGGGTGGTGTAGTCGGCCAACGCCAGTTCCAGCGTCGGCAGGCGGACTCCTGCCTCGCGTGCGATATCGCGCACGATGCGCAGATCCTTGAGCATGTGCGCGCTCTTGAAACCTGGGGCAAACTCCCCGCGCAGCATGGTCGCGCCGCGCTTGTCGAGGAACCAGTTGCCGGCCGCGCCCGCCATCAGGGTCGGCAGCAGGCGCTCGGGATCCAGGCCGAGTTTCTCGCTCAACGCCAGCCCCTCGCAGACCGCTTCGTTGATGCCGGCCACCAGCACCTGGTTGACGGCCTTGGTCGCCTGTCCGGCACCGGTATCGCCCATGTGGCTGATCCGGCTGGCGTAGGCCTGCAGCACCGGTTGCACCGTCTGGAAGTCGGCCTCCGTGCCGCCCACCATGACCGACAACTTGCCGTTGCGCGCACCTTCAACACCGCCCGACACCGGCGCGTCGATAAAGCCAATCCCCTGCGCCTGCAAGGTGGCAGCTGACCGCCGCGCCGTCTGCACCGACACGGTGGAATGATCGACCACCACCGAACCAGGCCTGAGCACTTGCGCCAGTGCGTTGACGTTTTCCAACACGTCGGCGTCCAGCGACACGCACAGCGTGACCACGTCGCAATCGGCGAAGTTGTCGGCCGAGCGTGCGGCACGGATACCCAGTTCGGCGGCCAGCGCATCGGCCTTCGCCTGGGTGCGGTTGCCCACGGCGATCAGCAGGCCGCGTGAGTGCAGGTAGCGCGCCATCGGTGCGCCCATCGCGCCGAGGCCAATAAATCCGGTTTTCATGCAATTCCTCATGCCAAAGGCGCGTCGTCGAGATAGGTGTAGCCGGTCAGGCCCGCTTCCAGCGTCGCATTCAATTGGTCGGCCTCATCCGCGGGCAGGTTGGCGGCAGCGACCTTCTGCCGGTAGTTCGCACGCAAGTCGTCCACCTTGTAGCCGACGTAGTCCAGCATCACGTCGGTGGTGTCGCCACGACGTTGCTGGGCCAGCCGGTAGCCGCCGTCAGCCGCGCCGTCCACCCGCACCTCGACCGCATCGGTGTCGCCAAACAGGTTGTGGATGTCGCCGAGGATCTCCTGGTAGGCGCCTACCAGGAAGAAGCCCAGCCGGTAGCTCTCGCCGGGATTGAGCGAATGGATCGGCATCGAGGTGTCCAGCGTCTCGTTGCCGACATAGGTGTCGATGCGGCCGTCGGAATCGCAGGTCAGGTCGGCGATCACGCCGCGGCGCTGCGGCGCCTCGTCCAGCCGCTCGATCGGCATGATCGGGAACACCTGCTGGATTGCCCACACGTCAGGCATCGACTCGAACACGCTGAAATTGACGAAGTACTTGTCGACCAGCCGCTGGTTGAGCTCGTCCAGCACCGCCTGGTGGCTCTTCTCGCCGGCATTGAGGCGGTCGCGCACGCCGTGGGCGATCAGGTAGAACAGGTCGTCGATGCGCGCGCGGTGGGTCAGGTCGATCTGGCCCAGCGCGTACGCGGTCAGACCTTCGCTGTGGAAATGCACCGCTTCGTGGAACAGCTCTACCGCCGGGCGCGCGTCCAGCTCCGCATGGATCCCGCGCAGGTGGCGGATCACCGCCGGCTCGTCGTCGTGCAAGTCCGGCACGCGGCCCTCGGGCGCTGGCTCCACCTCGGACACGTTGGCCACCAGCACCGCGTGGTGCGCGGTCATCGCGCGGCCGCATTCGGTGACGATCCGCGGCGGCGTGAGGCCGTGCTCGGCGCAGGCATCGGCCAGCGGCTGCACGATGTTGCTGGCGTACTGCTGCATGCCGTAGTTGATCGAGTAGTAGCTGCGCGAACGGGTGCCCTCGTAGTCGATCCCCAGGCCGCCGCCGACGTCCATATAGCGCACGTTCGCACCCAGTTTCGACAACTCGATCAGATAGCGCGTGGCCTCACGCATGCCACTGGCGATGTCGCGCACGTTGGAGATCTGCGAACCCATGTGGAAGTGAAGCAGGCCCAGGCAATCGGTCATGTCGGCCTCGCGCAGCCGCTTCCACAGGTCCAGCACCTGGCGCGGGGACAGGCCGAACTTGGCCTTGTCGCCGCCGCTGTTCTGCCACTTGCCCGCGCCCAGGCTGGCCAGCCGCATGCGCACGCCCAAGCCCGGTGTTACGCCCAGCGCCTTCGACTCTTCCATCACCAGCGACAGCTCGGACGGCTTCTCGATGACGATGAAGGTCTCCATCCCCAGCTTGCGGCCGATCAGGGCCAGGCGGATGTACTCGCGATCCTTGTAGCCGTTGCAGACGATCAGCCCGCCCGGCCGGCTCAGCGCCAGCACCGCCATCAGCTCCGGCTTGCTACCCGCCTCCAGCCCGAAACCCTCGCCATGGTGCGAGGCCAGGGTGCCGGCGACGCCTTCGTGCTGGTTGACCTTGATCGGGTACACCGCGGTGTAGCCACCGGCATAGTCCGCCTCCGCCATCGCCTGCACAAACGCGCCCTGCAGCTTGCTCAGCCGGTCGCCCAGGATGTCCGGGAACCGCACCAGCAGCGGCAACCGGGCGCCCTCGGCGCGAGCCTGATCGACGACCTCGGGCAGCGCGACCGCCGGACCACCGGCACCCGTCGGCAGCACCGTGACCCGGCCGGCCTTGTCGACGTCGTAATACCCCTCGCTCCAATGCGGAATCGAATAGGCTTTGCGGGCCTGATCCATCGACCAGTGGGACATCGGTTTGCTACCAGCAGTGTGGGGGATTGGCATTCTATCGTCCCGGTGCCCCGTGGGCGTCACAACGGAAGCCGGTTTACCCTGCCGTCATCAGGCACCGACCGCTGATCATGGGCCGTCGCACAACGATCCATCACGAAAGCGCAGCGGATGGTTCGCTACAATTGGGGTTTAATTTCGACCCCACCAAATGGCGGCCCCGGGCGGGACTGCCCGGTGGCGGCCTCCCCGAATACTGGACGAACCGCAATGGCCCCCAACCCCTCCTGGCACTACGAGAACTTCGAGCCGTCAGGCTCGGCAATCGGTTTCCGCATCAACAAGAAGCTGGACGAGGTGCAGTCGCCATTCCAGAAGATCGAGATCTTCGAGACGACCGACTGGGGCAACCTGATGCTGATCGACGGCGCTGTGATGCTGACCACGCGCGACAACTTCCTGTACCACGAGATGATGTCGCACCCGGCGCTGTTCACCCATGCCGACCCGAAGCAGGTGGTGATCATCGGCGGTGGCGACTGCGGCACCCTGCGCGAGGTGCTCAAGCACCCCGGCGTGGAGCGCGCGGTGCAGTGCGACATCGACGAGCAGGTCACCCGGATGTCGGAGAAGTACTTCCCCGAGCTGTGCGAGTCCAATGCCGATCCGCGCGCGCAACTGCTGTTTGATGACGGCATCGCGTACATGAAAAACTGTGCGCCCGGCAGCCTCGATATCGTGATCGTCGACTCGACCGATCCGGTCGGTCCGGCCGAGGGCCTGTTCAACAAGTCGTTCTTCGATTCATGCTTTCGCGCCTTGAAGGACGACGGCATCCTGGTGCAGCAATCCGAGTCGCCGCTGGTGCTGTTGGACCTGATCAAGGCGATGCGCGCGGAGATGGGAAAGGCCGGCTTTACGTCGTTCCAGACCCTGCCGTTCCCGCAGCCGTGCTACCCCACTGGCTGGTGGAGTTGCACATTGGCAAGGAAGTCCTGTGGTTTCGACTTCCGCGAGGCCGACGCGCGCGCCAAATCCTTCGACAGCCACTATTACAGCGCCGACATCCACAAAGGCGCCTCAACCCTGCCGCCCTTCGTTGCCGCGGCACTGGGCGAGTAACCCCGGCCTGCCTACAGCGCGTCGCCGTCCAACTCGCCGGTACGGATCCGGACAACCCGGTCCAGGTCCCAGACGAAAATCTTGCCATCGCCGATCTTGCCGGTGCCGGCGGCCTTCATGATCGCCTCCACCACGGTGTCGGCCTGGTCGTCGGTGATCGCGACCTCCAGCTTGATCTTGGGAAGGAAGTCGACCACGTACTCGGCCCCGCGATACAGCTCGGTATGACCTTTCTGGCGACCGAATCCCTTGACCTCGGTGGCCGTGATCCCGGCCACGCCGGCCTCTGCCAATGCCTCGCGGACATCGTCGAGCTTGAACGGCTTGATCACCGCCATCACCATTTTCATCCACTGTCTCCGGGGCTTGGGTACGATTGTCGACGAGGATAACGCGAGCGTTCCGTCGCCTGGGTTAGAGTAGCGGCTCCGCGGGGTCGGGCCATCAGGGGTCAGACTAATCTGACCCCTGACCGCGGCGCCGGCTGATGGCGCCGAACCGACCGGCAGGCGAGGCTGGGAACATTGTTGCAGGAGCCCACCATGATCGATCTGAACCACATCGACGAACTCGCCCGCCGCCTTAGCGGCCTGGTCCCGGAAAGCGTGCGCGAGAGCCGTGAGGAACTGCAGCAAAACATCAAATCGGTGCTGCAGACCGGCCTGTCCAAGCTCGACCTTGTCACCCGCGAGGAGTTCGAGGTGCAGCGCGCGGTGTTGCTGCGTACCCGCGAGAAGCTCAAGCAACTGCAACGCACGGTTTCCGACCTGGAGGCGCAGGTAGAGCGCGGTTCCGGCGGTGCAGCGCCGTCGTTTGATACTCCCGCCCAGCCGCGCCACTGAGTCATCCCGATGAACTTGGCACTCGTGCACAGTCGTGCGCGATCGGGGGTGCGTGCGCCTGCGGTCCGTGTGGAGGTCCACCTCGGTGGCGGCCTGCCGTCGATGTCGATCGTTGGCTTGCCCGAAGCTGCCGTGCGCGAAGCCAAGGATCGGGTTCGCGCGGCAATCCAGTGCGCGCAACTCGAGTTTCCGACGCGTCGGATCACCGTCAACCTGGCACCGGCCGACCTGCCCAAGTGCGGCGGTCGCTTCGACTTGCCTATCGCCCTTGGCATTCTCGCCGCCAGCGGCCAGATCCCGCTTGAGGCGCTGGCCGAATATGAGTTTCTCGGGGAACTGGGGCTGACCGGCGAGTTGCGTGCCATCGACGGTGTCCTGCCGGCAGCATTGGCAGTCGGCAGTGCCGGACGCAAGTTGATCGTCCCGCTTGGCAATGGCGCCGAGGCGGCACTGGCCAGCCAGGTCGAAGTGCGCACCGCGCGTACCTTGCTGGAGGTGTGCGCGATGATGAGCGGAACCAAGTCGCTGCCATCGGCGATCGCGATGCCCACCTCGCGCACTCGCGGCCCCGACCTCAGCGACGTTCGCGGGCAAACCCATGCGCGGCGCGCACTGGAAGTCGCTGCCGCCGGCGGCCATCACCTGCTCCTGGTCGGCCCGCCGGGATGCGGCAAGACCTTGTTGGCATCGCGGTTGACCGGCCTGCTTCCGGACGCGACCCAGGACGAAGCCCTGGACTCGGCCGCGATTGCCTCCATCAGTGGTCGCGGACTGGATCCGTCACGATGGCGCGAGCGTCCGTTTCGCGCGCCCCACCACACCGCCAGTGCGGTGGCGCTGGTAGGTGGCGGCGCCGAGCCCCGACCCGGTGAGATTTCCCTGGCCCACAACGGCGTGCTTTTCCTCGACGAACTGCCCGAATGGGGGCGGCACGCGCTGGAGGTACTGCGTGAGCCGCTGGAGTCGGGCGTGGTCACGATTTCGCGGGCCGCGCGCAGCTGCGAATTCCCGGCCCGGTTCCAGCTGGTGGCGGCGATGAATCCGTGCCCCTGTGGCTGGGCCGGCGATCCCAGCGGTCGCTGCCGTTGCAGCCCCGACACGGTGTTGCGCTATCGCGCACGCATCTCCGGCCCGTTGCTGGACCGGATCGATTTGCACGTGGAGGTTCCGAGGTTGCCGACATCGGCGCTGCGTCCGGACGCTCCCGACGGCGAGCCAAGCCAACAGGTGCGCGAGCGCGTCCTGCATGCGCGAAGCCTGCAATCCGATCGTGCCGGGAAAGCCAACGCGCAACTCAGCCAGCCGGAAACCGCCGCGACCTGCCGACTGTCCAACGCCGATCACGGTTTGCTGGAGCGCGCCATCGATGCGCTCCAGCTATCGGCACGCTCGATGCACCGGATCTTGCGGGTCGCCCGGACCATCGCCGACCTTGCCGACAGTCCGCACATCCGCACCCCGCACCTGAGCGAAGCGATTGGTTACCGGAGAATGGACCGCGGCCAGGCTAACCAGGCCGCCTAGGAAACCAGCTCAGTCGCCGCCGCAGTCCGCACAGATGGAACGACCTTCCATGGCGCCTCGCGATAACTCGCGTTCGCGTTCCCGCACCCGCGCGGTTTTGCAGATGCGGGTCTTCATGTTGCTGCCGATTCTCTTCTCGTATTCGCAGACCATCCGGTCACCGTCATCGTCCGCGTTGGTTACTGCCACGTCCTTCGCCACGGCTGCAGCGTCGGCCGGCGCACTCACCTGCCCCGCGTGGACAACCGACCCGGCCAGTAGAAGACCGGAAAAGAGCAACACAATTACACCTTTGGCTTGCATGAATACCCTCCCTTAAAGACACACCAATTGGAAGTGTTTACGCGCGTATTCCACAGCGGTCAAGACTGCGTCGGCGCGTCGCATGTTATTCCGTCTGCCATACCTCATGGGCCGGATCGAACTCCGCAGTCTCCATGGTTCCGGCGCGCCAGCCAAAGCCGCAGATCGCCAGCGGTCCTTCCAGCAATGGGTCGAGACCGAAGCCACGCTCGATGTCGACCTCGTTGATTGCCGAGGTCACGAATGCCCCCAAGCCCAACTCGGTTGCCGACAGGTAGAGGGTCTGCGACAGGTGCCCGCTGTCGAGCACCAGCGCCCGGTAGGCCTTGGCGTGGTGGCGGTACTTCCAGAAGCTGCGGCCAAAACGTGGCGTCAGCACCACCAGCACCGGCGCATTGGCGAACCAGTGCTGCCCGGCCAAGGCCAGTTTTGCGAATTCCGCCAACGGCAGCGCGGGCGCCGGCAACGGCTCCAATGCGTGATCGACCGGGTGGTAGTGGTATAGCCCGGGCGAGATACCTTCCACGTCCTGCACGATCAGATACGCCTCGGTCGGGTGCAGGCCACCGCCGGAGGGACTGGTCTTCTTGAGGAACGCCGTGTCGTGACTGACCCGCACCTGCGCCTGCGCGGAGAACACGCGTTGCAGCATCCGCGCGAACAGGGCCTCCGGCAAAGGCCGGTCGGCATCGAAATTTCGACAGGTGGTCCGGCGCGCAAGCAGATCGTCGAAATCGCTCCCCGCGGCACGCGGCAGAAACAGGCGTGGTGCGATACAGGCTTGCTCGCCCACTTCCGCGGGAGGCGCACCAAATCGTTGGCGCAATTTATCCGCGGTCACCAGGTCGTTGTCCTGCATGGCCCGCACGCCATCAATCCCGTGCCAACGACTCTGCCGATGGATGAGCGCGGCCAGGGGCCACCAGTACGAGGCGCGAAGCACATCATCACGCTCCCAGTGCACTGTGTGCTGCTCATCGGCAACCACCAACCCCTCACGCAGCAAACGGTCGAGAGCCCCGGGCGCATGGTCCGACAAGGTGTCGGCATCCACCCACTCGACAGGACTCAGGCTGCCGAGCAATTCGCGTTGCACAGCATCCACCTCGACCTCGTGATCCAGATGGGGCGCCAGTGCCAGCCAACGCGACACGCGACTTAGTCCCGCGCCCCCCGTCAGCAGCGACGCCAGGCTGAAGCTGGTGTCCTCCCGCAACTCAAAAAACAGCACCGCGCAGCGACGCACCCGCATGCACCTGCCCCCCCGGCAATCATCCGGATCCAAGATTCACCGAGTATGTTATGAATCCGGTTCCATACGAACCGTCCACAGCGCGCCAGGACCTCAGGTCGGCCGCCAGCAGCAACTTTCAGGAAAGGGGGAACCATGACTAACCTGCACGATGGATCAGGGCACCCGCCGATGGATCCCAGCGTCGCCGACAAGCTTCTCGAACTACTGAGCACCGACGATGAATTTCGCGCCCTCTTCAAGCAGGACGCGGAGAAAGCGCTGAACCAGGCCGGCTACTTCCTGCCCGCCGGGGCGTCGCCCTTGCGCTGTACCCAGGTCGACCACCTGGCCTCGAAACACGAGGTTGCCGAATCCCGCGAAGCACTCAAATCGCACCTCACGGCAGCAGGTCCACTGACCGTGATTTTTTGTTTCGAGGCAGGCAAGGTCTCATCGTTTCTTCGCAGCAAATAATCCGGCAGCATCGACGCCACGAAAGCCCGTCAGGGCCCTAAGCTTCGATCAATTGCCGTCACTGAGGGCCTGCCGGACATCGGCGACATTGATCGGCTGAAACAGCTGGCTATGTCCGATTTCCGCGTAGGCACGGCCCAGGTGGGCAGCCAGCCATCGCGTTTGCTGCCGCGCCTGCTGATCATTTCCCGCGGCCTCGTAGGCTGCGAGCAATGCCGAATGCGCCTGCAGCAGCTCGAATCCGTCAATCTGTGGCTCCAGCAAGGCGATCGCAGCATCGTGATCTCCCTTAAGGCGCAGTTGGGTCGCCTGCACGATAACCAGCAGCTTGCTGGTATTGAGGTCGTCCAACGCGGTGATCGCCGCTGCGGAGCGTTGCAGGACTTCCCCGGAAAGCGCGCTGTCACCACTTCGCTGGGCCAGGTAGGCCGCCATCAACAATCGGAAGGCGTCGCCTTGGCGCGCGGGTGAATTCACGTCCTGCAGCCTCGCCTCGGCCGCGCGTGCAACCCGCCTCAGACTCGGGACGGACACGTCACCGGGCTTGTCTGCCAACGCAGCCGATTGGGCGATCAATTCAAAATTGTGCCGATGGAATTCATCCAGCTGAGCGGTGGCAGCCATCGCCTCGGCGGCTTTCTTGCGCGCAACCTCGAAGTGCTGCTGGTCGAGCGCGACCGATACCCGATCCAGGTTCATGTAGAAACTGGACGGGTCGCCTTCGCGGGGTTTCAGGACGTCCAGGATCTGCCAGGCCTCGTCGTATCGGCCCATTGCTGCCAGCGCGGCCGCAGAATGCCGGGTGGGCTGACCGTTCCCGAGCTTGTCCGCAAGGCGGTACTGCTCGAGCGCGGCCGCCGGATCGCCCAGTGCGAGCCGTATGTGTCCGATATGCCGGATCGGATATGCACGCAACGGATCCTGCGGCACTGCGGCCGCTTCCGCATACGGAAGTGCATCCTTGAACCGATTGGCTTCCAGCAGGTACCAGGAAGCATTCGACGCACCGGCAAAATAATCCGGATACAGCGATGCCAACATGCGCCACTCCTCCAGTGGCGTGCCGGTACTGGCTGTCTCGGCCTTCCATGCATCCAGAGACAGGCGGTCGCGCGGTGGCAGCGCGGCGCGCAGGGACAGCGCCTTGTCCAGGTAGGGCAATGCCGCCTTGTAATCAATCGATGACCAATGCAGTTGCACCAGCCCCATGTAGGCCAACGCGAATCCGTCATCAAGCTCGATTGCATGCTGGTAAAGGTGTTTGGCATCCTCCCAGCGCTGCTCCGCGGTTGCCTTCTTGGCCAGTGCATAGGTTCGGAGCGCATCGAGGTTGCCGGTCGTCACTTCCGGCAGCGGCATTGAATCGCGCCGCACTCCCTCAAGGGCTTCGCCAAGGCGTTCACGCAACTTGGCGGTCACCTGGTCGATCGACTCCAGTGCGGACAACGCTCCCTTGCCGTCGGCGTATTCGGCATACACCGTGGTCTGGCTGTGAGGGTCGATCACCTCGGCGCTGACCCGCACGCGGCCACCAACTTCGGCCACCGTGGGCAGGATCACGGCACGGGCACCATCACGAATGGCAATCTCGGAGGCGAGCGCGCGGTCGAGCTCGGTACCGGGCTTTTGCTGCATCCGCGCCAAGGTGGCTTGCGTCTTGAGGTCACTGAGTACGTTGACGTGGCGGGACTGCTCCAGGCTGATCCGGAACGCCTGCTCAAGCGACGCGTCGAGCAGCGGTTGATCAGTCAAGTTGCGCAGGTCGGCCAACACCACCCAGTCGCGCTCGTTGAAGGCAATGGCCGGTTGCGGCTTGGCCATCACCCACAGCCCTACACCCAGCGCGAGGACCATTGCCGCCTCGGCCACCAATGCTGCCGGCCTGCGCCACAAGGCGACGTCCCGCCAGGCCTTGGCGCTGCCGCATGGCGACCGCAATGGCGCCAATCCCGCCTCACCTACCTCGAACACCTCCTGGGATTTTGACACCCCCTTGAACCGCCAGCGCCCGTGCGACTGCCAGGACAGGCGCTTCCCACGCTCCCCCAGTTCGCGCGCTGCACGGTGGGTCAATGACTCGGCGGTGGCCGACAACAGGATCTGTCCAGGCCGGGCCATCGTCATCAACCGTGCCGCCATGGGCTTGGCCAGCCCTTCGACTTCGACCGGCTTGGCACCCATCGATACCGCTTCATCGCTATTGCGCCAGCTCAACACTTCGCCAACATGCAGGCCGGTGCGAGCCTCCAGTACGACGGCATGTGAAGTGCCCAGTCGGGCCAATCCGCGGTTGTAATCGAGCGCAAAGGCGAGCCCGTCGATCGGTCTTTCGAACAGCAACAGCAAGCCGTCGGAACGATCGATCAGGCGACCTGACCATTGCTGCAACAGTTCCAGCGTCAAGCGGTCGTGGGCACGGAACAGGTCGGCCGCGGCGCCATCACCCAGTCGCTCGACCCAGGCTGTCGAATCGACCAGGTCGGTCAGCAGGATCGTGCACAGCCTCGGTGCGCCACTGGACGCAGCCGGGGCTGACGAGGCCGGATCAGAGATCATCTGGCAGGCTCTGGTTGCGACTGGACCGGGGATGCTTCTTGCCACTCCACCCGGTCGCCGCCCAGTCGTTTGGCGCGATACAACGCGGCATCGGCATCGGTGTACCAGTCGTTCCATTCGCCATCGGGAGCCACCAGGCAGGCTCCGGCGCTGAGCGCGCAAACCAGTGACTGGCCCTGCGAGACCTTCATCAGCCCCTGCACCGTGCCGAGCACGAAGTTCGCGTAGCGCAGCACGTCCCGGCGGGTATCGGCCTTGACCAACAGGCAGAACTCATCACCTCCCAACCGGCAGGCAACGTCCGCCGGACCGGTGACCGAACGAAGGATATTCGCCACGGCCTGCAGCACCCGGTCGCCGGCAAGATGCCCATGATCGTCGTTGACCTGCTTGAATCGATCGCAATCGAACAACACCAGGCCAAGGCCACTGGTAGCCTGCCCGTTGCGCCGTTCTTCCAGGTGTTGCAACAGCCCTCGCCGGTTGTACAAGCCAGTCAATTCGTCGCTGTGAACCAGGGCTTCGGCCTGGCTGAGTTGCTGGCTGGTCGCCCGCAAACGGTCCATCGCCGTCTGCAAGTCCTGGTTGCGACGACGCAAGCGTCGAATCAACTCCCGCTCGTTGAACACGACACGCGTGATCGCACGCCGCAGGAAATAGGAGATCAGCTTCGGACTGGTGTCGACCAGTCGCTGGAACTCCTCGTGGCGCAACTCCAACAGCTCCCCACCGGTGACGATATTGGCATCAGCACTGCGAGCGTGATCGCCGATCAACAGTCCAAGCTCGCCAAAAAACTCGCGCGGACCGAAGCACTTCGCAATCAGGTCGTCGCCGAAATCCAGCTCGACCAGACCGCTGGCGATGACATACATCGTGGTACCCAGGTCGCCACGACGGAACAACGAGGTGCCAGCTTCCACACGGCGGGTGCGCGCGAGGGACGCGAATAAAGCGTACTCGTCGCTGGATAACTCGCCCATGTCCGGACCTCGTCCTTTGACTGCGCCCATGCCCATTGCAAATTCCACGTCCGCCATTGGCAGTGCTGGAACAGACAATCAGCATAGCACCCAGCTGAACAGGCCATGCCACTCATCGGCGGCGCTTCGTCAATCTTTCAACTTGTGCAACGCGCTGCCTTTGTGCGCGGCGACATGATCGGTTTTGTCGCTCTTGATCTCGTACTGGGGATCGTCCTGGGCGGCGCGATGGGTATGACCCTTGTAGTCGAAATCGCGAGTGTGGACCTTGCTGATGGTGCCACTCACGTGGCCCGCCTCCGAGTTCCAACTGACGTGGTCTCCAACTTTGTAATTGGACATGGGTCTCCTCGGATGTTTAGGGGCCAAATCCGCTACCTATCAGCCGCCGCTCATCGCGTTCGCCGTCGTGCACCCCTTCGAGTTGGAGCAGGGATTGCCGTTTCCCCACAGCTTTCTCGAATCTTCAAGATCCTTGCGCCGCTCCGCGACGGTTCTGCACACGCGCTCCTTCATGTGGGTGCCGACGCGCGTTTCGCGCTTGCAGACCAGGCGATCCTCCTCGGCGTTGTGAATCTCCGCGCGGATCCACTCGAGCGAGTTGATCGCTTCGGTCCGACCCTTCTCGTCCAGGTCGAGCAACGAAGCCTTGCCCTCGATCAGGTGCAGCAGGTCACCCTGCCGTCGCACCAGACGCTCCCGTTCGCGTTGTGACATGTCGTCGTAGGGAGGCCTGTTGGCGTCCACGTTCGCCCGGATCTCTATTTGCTGTTCGCGGATATCGGAGAATGACAGCGGCTCCTCAGCGGCTGACGCCGAGAAGCTGACGAAAAGGCTCAACACTGCCGATGAAACCAGAACACGAAAATCCATGACCCCTACTCCTTGTCTCCAGATATCGTGAATCCACAATACCAGCATGGGGCGATTGTCAAACGTACATGTCTCGGAACGCGCCGAATCATGCCGCTGCGGCGCGTGCGGGTGCGAACTGCTCCTCCTCGGTCGAGCCCTTCAACGCGACGGTCGAGGATTGGCCGCCCTGGATCACCTGGGTCACCGCATCAAAGTACCCGGTACCCACTTCACGCTGATGCTTGACTGCGGTGAACCCTTCCGCGGCAGCGGCGAACTCGGCCTGCTGCAATTCGACAAACGCGCTCATCTGGCGCTCGGCATACCCACGGGCAAGGTGGAACATTCCGTAGTTGAGTGCGTGGAAACCAGCCAGGGTAATGAACTGGAACTTGTAGCCCATCGCGGCCAGCTCAACCTGGAACTTCGCAATCGTCGCGTCATCCAGGTTGCCCTTCCAGTTGAAGCTCGGCGAGCAGTTGTAGGCCAGCAGCTTGCCGGGGAACTTCGCGTGGATCGCTTCGGCGAATTTGCGTGCGAAGGCCAGGTCCGGCTTGCCGGTCTCGCACCAGACCAGGTCGGCGTACGGCGCGTAGGCGAGGCCGCGGCTGATCGCCTGGTCGATCCCCTTGCGGGTTTTGTGGAAGCCTTCGACGGTGCGCTCGCCGGTGACGAACGCGGCGTCGTTGGCGTCGATGTCGCTGGTCAACAGGTCGGCGGCCTCCGCGTCGGTGCGCGCGACGATCAGGGTCGGCACGCCCATGACGTCGGCGGCCAGGCGCGCGGCGACCAGCTTCTCGACCGCCTCGCGGGTCGGCACCAGCACCTTGCCGCCCATGTGGCCGCACTTCTTGGCGGAGGCCAGCTGGTCCTCGAAATGCACGCCGGCGGCGCCGGCTTCGATCATGCCCTTCATCAGCTCAAAGGCGTTGAGCACGCCCCCGAAGCCGGCCTCGGCGTCAGCCACTATCGGTTGCAGGAAGTCGATATCGCCCTGCCCTTCGGCGCACTGGATCTGATCGGCACGCAGCAGGGTGTTGTTGATGCGCTTGACCACCGCCGGCACCGAGTCGGCCGGGTACAGCGACTGGTCGGGGTACATCTGCCCGCCCAGGTTGGCGTCGGCGGCGACCTGCCAGCCCGACAGGTAGATCGCCTTGAGTCCGGCCTTGACCTGCTGCATCGCCTGGTTGCCGGTCAGCGCGCCGAGCGCGTTGACGAAGTCCGTGGTGTTGAGCGAGTGCCACAGCTTGTTGGCGCCGAGGGTGGCGAGGCTGTGCTCGACGGCGACGGTGCCGCGCAAGCGCACCACCTCTTCGGCCGAGTAAGGGCGTTGGATACCGCTCCAGCGCGGGTTGGTGTTCCAATCGTGGCGTATCTGGTCTGCGGTGGGTTGGCTGGTCATGGCGTGGGTCCTTGGTCGGGTTGGTTGCTGGAGATTTATGCGACGTCAGTCGAGGCGCTGGTAGGCCGGCAGGGTCAGGAAGTCCTCCAGGGTGTCGGCGTGGGTCAGGCGGTCGAGCATGCCGATGGCCTCGTTGATGCGGCTGCCGCCGGGCAGCTTGCTGCGGTCGCCGAGCCGGGTCGGCAGCGCGATCAGGGCGCGGTCGAGTAGCGCGAAATCGATCGGGGTGCCGTCATCGAGGTGCAGCGGTTCGCGAATGTGTTGTGGCGATGTCGGCATCTCGGCGCCAAGGGGGCCTCGCTTGCTACGGGCCGGAAGATCGCAGTGATGCAGCCATTGCCATAACTGCGCTCGGGCGATCTCGGCGGTGGCGGCGTCTTCCATCAGCCAGTGGATCGGCACGCATCCGGTGCCATCCAGCCACGCGGCGAGGTAACGGACGCAGACCTCGACGTTGTTGTCGAAGCCCGCGCGGGTGACCGTTCCCAATGGCGGAGTGACCAACTGGTCACGCAGCTGCCGCTCGTTGAAGGCCTGTACGTCCGCGCGCTGCACGTGGTGCTGGTTCGGCGTGGGCATGCGCTCGTCAAACACGTCGCGGGCAATCGGGATCAGCCCCGGGTGCGCGACCCAGGTGCCGTCGTGGCCGGCGGTGACCTCGCGTATCTTGTCGGCGCGCACCTTGGCCATCGCCGCTGCATTCGCGGCCGGGTCGTTGCTGATCGGAATCTGCGCTGCCATGCCGCCCATCGCATGGGCGCCGCGACGATGACAGGTGTGGATCAGCAGTTCCGAATAGAGGCGCAGGAACGGTTGTTCCATCGTTACCTGGCCACGCTCGGGCAGGATCCTGTCGGGGTGGACACGGAAGGTCTTCAGGTAGCTGAAAATGTAGTCCCAGCGCCCGCAGTTCAGGCCGGCGATCCGCCCGCGCAGGACGTGCAGGATCTCGTCCATCTCGAACGCCGCCGGCAAGGTCTCGATCAGCACCGTGACCTTGATCTGGCCTGCCGCCAGCCCGAGTGACATCTCGATGTGGCCGAGTACCTCGTCCCACAAGGCCGCCTCCTCCATGCACTCCAGCTTGGGCAGGTAGAAGTACGGGCCTCGGCCCTTCACCGCGAGCAGATGTGCGTTGTGGAAGGCAAACAGTCCCAGGTCGAACAGGCTGGCCGACATCGGCTGGCCATCGACCAGCACGTGCTTCTCGTCCAGGTGCCAGCCACGCGGACGTACCAGCAACACCGCTTGTTCTGTCAACGGCTTGAGTGCGTAGTGCCTAGCCGGCTTGCCGTCGATCCCGGGGGTTGTGTATTCCAACGTGCCTGCGGCTGCGGCCCGCAGGGCGTGCTGGCCGGCCATCAGGTTGCCCCAGGTCGGCGAGGTGCTGTCCTCGAAGTCGGCCATGAAGCAATTGGCGCCGGAGTTGAGTGCATTGATGACCATCTTGGGGTCGACCGGGCCGGTGATCTCGACCCGGCGATCCAACAGTGCAGCCGGCAATGGCGCGACTCGCCAGTCACTTTCGCGAACGGAGCGGGTGTCATCGCG
Source organism: Lysobacter sp. A289 (assembly GCF_054072675.1). Lineage (NCBI taxonomy): Bacteria > Pseudomonadati > Pseudomonadota > Gammaproteobacteria > Lysobacterales > Lysobacteraceae > Lysobacter > Lysobacter sp. A289. The sequence goes on along the minus strand of NZ_JBSVRN010000001.1, from coordinate 2,595,764 downwards.
GAAGTCCGGCAGCTGACCGGCATCAAACGCTGCCTGGCGCGTTATCCGGCGGGACAGGCACGCCTGGCGAGTCGCTTCAAAGCGCTGGTGCAGGGCGGCGAGGAACTCCACCGCTTCAGGTGTCAGCACGCTCTGCTGATCGTTGGCCGTCGCGGTGATGGTCACCGCTGCGGTGGGATCTCGCGACGCAAGAGGCTGTACTGCCGACATGCCGGTACTCCGTTGGGGTGGAGATCGACCATGCGGTGGCGTACCTGTATTTGACAACACAGATATTTCAATGTCTTGTATAAGATCTGCATATAACTGGATCGCAACTGGTGCCCAGCCTGCCGATCAGACCTTCAGCGCGTCCCCGACGAGAGCGCAAATGACTGCCGAGTCACCCGCGGTTCCGCGCTTTTCCTACAAGGGCGACCGGCTGAAGCCGCTGCGGGCGTTCTGCCAGACCGTGCGACTGGGCTCGGTATCGCGCGCCGCCGAGGCGCTATACCTGAGCCAGCCCGCCGTCAGCCTGCAGTTGCAGGCCCTGGAGCGCGACATGGGCTTGCGCCTTCTGGAACGCAGCGGCCGGCGACTGGTGATGACGCGCGAGGGCGAGGCATTGTATGAGTTGGCCCGTCCGCTGGTGGAGGGCTTCGACGAGCTCCCCACCGTATTCCGCGAGCGTGTGCGCGGGCTGGATGCCGGCGAACTCAACATCGCCGCCGGCAGCTCCACCATCCTCTACCTGTTACCCCAGATCGTCGCAGCCTTCCGTAGCGCCCAGCCAGAGGTACGGCTGAACCTGCACAACGTCACCGGCGCCGGCGGCCTGGAATTATTGCGATCCGATGCGGTGGACCTGGCGGTGGGCTCGATGCTCGACGTGCCTGGCGACCTGGATTACGCGCCGGTGGCGCGTTTCGAGCCGATGCTGATCACCCCGCTGGACCACCCGCTGGCCTCGCTGAAGAAGCTGAGCTTGCAGGACCTGTCTCCCTACGGCCTGATCCTGCCCCCACAACGGCTGACCACCTACCGGATGGTCGATCTGGTGTTCCAGCGCAATCGCGTGCCCTACACCGTCGCGCTGGAGGTTGGTGGCTGGGAGGTGATCAAGCAGTACGTGGCCATGGGGCTGGGGATCAGCATTGTCACTGCGATCTGCCTGGGCCCTGCCGACGCATCCCGATTGGCATCCCGCTCACTGTCGGACTACTTCCCGGATCGCAGTTATGGCGTGGTGGTGCGCAAAGGCAAGTACCTCAGTCCCCAGGCACGCGCGTTCACCGAGCTGATCAAACCGGACTTGTTCATGCGGCAGGATTACGACGCCACCGGGCAATCCCAGCGCTGAGGCGGCTCATCCTCGGCGGCATCAGCGACCACGCCGGAGCCGGACGCCGTCCACCTGACGACGCACGAACCAGCGGTAGCGACCCCACAACCATAGCCGGGCGGCAAACCACGCCATGGCCCATGGCGCGGTCAGCACCAGTGCATAACGCAGCGGCGCGACAAACGCGGCCCGTCCCACGGCGAGCCAACGGTGGGGGCCCGAGAATCTCCAGGCCAGCAAGAGCGTTGCACCCACCTCCAGCCCCACCACGCTGGCCAACAGGCTCCAGTGCCCGCTCAACATCAGCGCGTACAACAGCGTCGGATACCCAAGCTGCTCCAGCGCCATCAACACCAGCGTGGTGCCGGCGGGCCGTCCCAGTTGGCCGGTCAGGCGCTCACCGAATGGTTGCCGATACGCCTCGCGCACCCGGCGGAGCTCGGTCCCCGGGTCTTGGCTGCTCACGCTTGACGGTGATTTCCCGCGCCCTTGCATCCATCTTTGAGCGACGCGCAGTGGACTGCGCAGCAATACATCGAAGTAGTGTCCGCACTGGAGCAGTCCGATATTCGCTTGCCAGCACATGCGCGGAAGATGCTGAAGTTCGGGATACTCGGTGCGCGCTACGACATCGGCGACCCGGATATTGCGATAGCCCTCGGTGACCAGTGCCAAAGCAATGAACTGATCCTCAACGGCAGTCAGGTCATCGCCACGGATCGGCTCATAGCGGTCGAACAGATCCTCCAGGTAGCGGCGCCGATAGACCACCGCGCCACCCGTGGCGCATGCGATGCCGCCTTGGCTGCGCATCAGCCCGCGGTCGATAACCTCTTGCTGGATCTGCGCGAGGTGCTCGTGATACGCCACGCCGAGCGCGTGCCACCAGCGCCGGTAAACCGGCCAATGGGCCCACGGGTCCCGATACCCGTCCTCGCCCAGCCAGCACCGGAACGGCGTCGTGGTTGCCAGCGCGGCACGGTCGTCATGCCGCAACGGCCTGACACTCCCGCAGGCACTGGCAATACCCACGCCCTGGTACAGCTCACGGACACAACGTTCGATGTAGTCAGGCGATTGAAGCACCGTATCGGCATCGAGCACGCACATGACGTCCCCGGTGAACTGGCGCGCCTGCCACTTCAACGTCGCGGCCCGGCCGATAGACCACGCCCGCACCACGATCTGCAGATCGATCCCGTTCGCGCGTGCGAACTCCCGCGCAAACTGGATGGTGTGATCACGATCAACCCCGGCATCATCGACCAGCACCACGCGCCGTGGCAGACGGGTCTGGCGCAGCAATGACGCCAGGCAATGGGCGATCGTGTCCTGATTGCGGCAAACCGGAATGACGACGTCCACGATCGCCCGATGCCAATCCTCGGCCGGCGTCGGCACGGCCGGATCGGTCGCGCTCCAATAACCGGACACGGCCAGCCAGGTGCTCGGACCGATGACGAACCAGGGCGCACAGGCCATGGCTCAGCGCCGCCCGATCCACAGTCGGGATCTCGTGACTCGGGCAAGACGGAAGACAGCATCGACACGGCGCATTGCGGCACTCCGCGGCCGTGATCTGGACGGCCAGGTGGTTCATCTGTTGGGAAATACACCCCAGACAAGTACGAACGCAATTACCATGCCAACCCGGCAACGATGTGCTGGAAGCCGCCTCAGACGTCGTGATGCTTGCCACGCGATACGCCGCGATACCACTCGCGGATGCGCCCGATGTCGGCGCTCATGTCGGCGCTCAAGTTGATGGGAGCCGCCACCACCAGCACCTTGTCGGGATAGTGGAAGTACACCGGCAGTACCGGCACCTGGGCAGCATGGGCAATCTTCCAGAAGCCGGTCCGCCAATGCTCCACCGGCTTGCGGGTCCCTTCCGGCGCCAGGCCGATCCAGAACCGGTCGGCCTGCTCCAGCATTTCGGCCACTTGTCCGACCACCCCGCTGGCGGCACTGCGATTGACCGGGATCACACCGAGCTCGATCAGCACTCGCCCCAGCAATGGAAGTCGGAACAGCGAGTCCTTGCCCAAAATCTTGATGTCCAGCCCGAGCGCCAACTTGGCCGCAAACCCCCAGATCCCGTCCCAATTGGACGAATGTGGTGCCCCGATCAGAACCACCTTGGGCAGATCAGGGAACTCGCCCAACATTCGCCAGCCGCCCAGCCGCAATACACTACGGCCCAGCCAACGCTTGAAAGGACTTGGCTTCGTCCGCGGCACATTGGGTGGCAACGCCGGCACGATGTCGACAGAAGGTACGTGGACTGGTCGGTGCATCGGTTGGATATTCCCCCTGGTTTCGTCAACCCTGGTTTCGTCAATCATGTTGTCGTCAACCATGTTTCCGTCGCCCGTCTTCGGCTGGTCCGGAGACCGTCACTCGGGCTTCCGCCAAGCTGACTCGTCAGTCCCATTCCTGTCGTGATCGCCCCCGTCCCTGCTTGATCGTACTGCGCTCGCGCTTGCCTGCCAGCCGTCGCTCCTTCGATCCCCGGGTCGGTTTGGTTGCCACACGCTTCTTGGGCGGCTGCAGCCCGTGACTGACGAACGCCGCCAAGCGCTCACGCGCATCCTCGCGGTTGCGATCCTGGGTGCGAAACCGCTGGGCATTCAATACCAGCACGCCGTCCAGGGTAATCCGGCGATCCCGGCGCGCCAGCAGGCGTTCGCGCACCGGCTCGGGCAGCGAGGGCGAGTTGACGATGTCGAAGCGCAGCTCGACCGCAGTCGCGACCTTGTTCACGTTCTGCCCGCCGGGGCCGGCCGAACGCACGAAACGCTCGACCAGTTCGGACTCGGGAATCACGATGCTGCCGATCTCGACCATGGCTCGAGTCTAAACGCCGCGGCGCCCGGGTTCGCTCCGACACTCCTGCGGCAGCCCTTGGAACAACTCCAGCACCTTGCCGAACGGCGGATCGACCGGCGCGGTCACCTGCAGTACTTCCCCCGAGTCCGGGTGTGCAAATGCCAGCCGCCGAGCGTGCAGCAACATCCGGTGCACGCCGATCATCCGGAACGCCCGGTTGTGGCGCCCATCACCATGACTGGTGTCGCCAATGAGGTGGTGCGACATGTGCTTGAGGTGACGACGGATCTGGCGGAAGCGACCGGTCTGCGGCTGCGCGCGTAGCAGCGCGTAGCGCGAGGACGAAAAGCCCGTGGAAGGCCAGTCGCACTCGGCTTTTGCCAGCAGCTGGAAGCGGGTGGTGGCGTCCTTTTTGACCGGTTTTCCCGGCCCACCGTCAAGCGGGTGATCGACCTGGAAGTCGCCCTCTGGCCATCCCCGGCAGACCGCCCAGTAGTCCTTCTCGATCTCGCCCGCCATCACCGCCTTGCCCAGCACCGAGGCACTGTCACGATCGAATGCGAGCAGCAGGCAACCACTGGTCGCACGGTCCAGGCGATGGACGAGGAACACCTTGCGGCCGAACTGCTCGCGCAGGCGATCGGCAGCAAAATCGGTCTCGCCGCGCGCCAGAGCGCTGTCGTGCACCATCAGCCCAGCCGGCTTGTTGACTACAGCCAGGTGCTCGTCGCAATACAGCACGTCCAGCGCGAGTGCGGACGCGACCGGCACGCTGTCCGCTACGTCACCGTCGATGAACCCACCGGTCACTGTCGTGGACGCCGCGGCCACGCCATCAGCATCGCGACCAGTCCGGCCACGCCGGCGACCCAGGACGCGACCGGGATCGACCATAGCGTCGGCCCGCCCGCCTCCAGCCCGTACAACACCGCTGCCACGATCAGCAGGCCACTGCCAAGGATCGCCGCGACGGTATGTTTTTGCGCATCGCGAACGCTGCGACTCAACTCGGCCAGATCCTGCGAGCGCATCTGCAGCTCATGTTTGCCTTCGATCTGCTGGGTCAGCCAGGTGTGCAGCAGTCGCGGCATTTCGGGCGCGTGGGTAACCAGCTCCGGCAGGCGCTTGCGGAACTCGCCCAACAAACGCCTGGGGCTGTAACGGGCGACCAGGATCTTTTGCAGCACCGGCTTGGCCACGCCCCAGATGTCGATCTTCGGATCCAGCTGCCGGCCAACGCCCTCGATGTTGAGCAGGGTTTTCTGCAGCAGGATCAGTTGCGGTTGCAGGGTCAACTGGTGCCGCTGCGCGGTGCGGAACAACTTGACCAGCACCTCGGCCAGCGAGATCTCGCTCAGCGGGCGGGTGAAGTACGGCTCGCACACCGCGCGCACCGCAGCTTCCAGCTCGTCCACGCGGCTGTCAGCAGGCATCCAGCCGGCGCGCAGGTGCAGCTCGGCGATGCGGCGGTAATCACGGTTGAAGATCGCCATGAAGTTCTCGGCGAGGTAGTACTGATCTTCATCCGAGAGCTGGCCCATGATCCCGAAATCCAGCGCGATGAAGCGCGGGTTCGCCTTGCGCGCCGGGTCGGTATCGACCCAGATATTGCCGGCGTGCGCATCGGCGTGGAAGAAGTTGTCGCGGAACACCTGGGTGTAGAACACCCGCACGCCCTTGGCCGCCAGCGCGGGGCGATTGATGCCGGCTGCGTCCAGCGCCTCGATGTCGTCGGACGGGATGCCATGCACCCGCTCCAGGGTCAGCGCGCGGCCGGCCGTGTGCGACCAGATCACCTCGGGCACGTACAGGTCGTCGCTGGGGGTGCCGTCGGGCTTGGTCCAGAAGCGCCGCAGCACGCTGGCATTGGCCCCCTCACGCTCCAGGTCGAGCTCCGCGGCCAGGGTGTTCTCGATCTCGGCGACGATCTCGCGCGGGCGGATCATCTCGGCGCGCGGATGGGTGCGCTCGACCACGCCGGCCAACGCACGCAGCAGCCGGATGTCGGCGGCAATCTGCGCCTCGACATCGGGCCGCAGCACCTTGACCACGACTTCGCGACCGGGGGTGGTGTCAGGCGACGGCAACGTCGCCGCGTGGACCTGGGCGATCGATGCCGACGCCAGCGGGGTGACATCGAAGCGCGCGAATGCCTCGGTGACCGGGCGGCCCAATGCCTCTTCGACAATGGCGCGCGCGAGCTCGCCATCGAACGGCGCAACCCGGTCTTGCAGCAAGGCCAACTCGGTGGCGATGTCCGGCGGCACCAGGTCGCGACGGGTGGACAGTATCTGGCCGAACTTGACGAAGATCGGGCCGAGCTCCTGCAGCGCCAGCCGCAACCGGGCACCGCGTGACTGCATGGCGATCGACGCAGGCGCACGCGGCACGAATGGGCGCGCCAGCTTCAGCCAACGCTCCGCCGCGGTGCCATCAAGCAGGTCGTCGAGCCGATGACGCAGCAACACCCGGCCAATCCGCCAGGCGCGGAAAACCGACTTCATGGTGCTGCGTCCCCGGCCGATCCGCTGCCCGCAGGACGCTTCGATGCGCTGTTGCCCAGCGCGCTGGTATGCAACCGGGCTATGCGCGCGGCAATCCGCTCCACGTCATCGCGCAAACCATCCACGTCGTCATGGAAGGCATTGAGCTCAGCGCGTGGCACCACGTCGCGCGATTCCTCGGTGACGAACTCGGCCGCACTGCCGGCGAGCTGCCCGGCCACCACCTGTGCGTGGCGCAATCCGGCCGCCAATGCGTTCGCGATCTGTACCCCCAACACGTCCCCGAACACCTTTGCGAAGGGCCGCTGCCAGTCCGGGTCGAACCGCTCGGCCAGTCGCTGCAGCCGCCGCGCGAGATCGGCATCGCCCTCGATCCGTAATTTTCCGACCGGCGGTGCGTCGTCGTTGCGCAGGAAAGGCAGCTGCGAAATCAGCCCGCCCAGGGTGCTGCGCACTGACAGGTCCGGCTCGGACTCACCATCAATCGGCCCGACTTCAAGTCGCTCACCATTGACGCGAACCTGCAGCGCCAGCGGCGGGGAGGTCAAGCGCAGCGCGACCCGCCGACCATCCAGCGCACGCAGGCTGCCACGGGTCTCGGGATCAAGCGCCAACGCACGGTTGAGCGCGCCCTCCAGCGCGCGCCCGGCCGCTGGCTTGAGTGCGCCCAGGGGCGACGGGCTGGGCGGGTGTGATGGCTCGGTCATTCGCGCATTCTACTGGGCTTGGCCAGTCCCGCCGTGGTCGTGGCTGGAGCCGGAATACGCGGCGGCAACGCGCGCGAGCCCTTCGTCGAAGCTCACCGATGGCCGGTAGCCAAAGTCGCGCCGCGCCGGACCCATGTCATACCAATGCGTGGTCGCCAGTTGCTCGGCAAGAAAACGCGTCATCGGTGGCTCGCCCTCCAGCGGCAGGGCTCGCCACAAACCTTCGCAGGTGGCTCCGATCGCATAAGCCAGGCCAAACGGCAGGGTCTTGTCCACCAGCGGCGCACCCACCGCGGCGAGCAGGCCATTGACCGTCTCGCGCATGGTTCTGGGCTCATCGTTGCTGATGAAGTACGCCCGTCCGGCGCACGCGGCACCGGGCTCAAGATGCTCGAAGGCATCGAAATGGGCCTGCGCGGCGTTGTCGATATAGGTGGTATCGACCAGGTTGTTGCCATCGCCAACCAGGCGCAACCGGCCGGCGCGAGCGCGCTCGACCAAGCGCGGCAGCAGTTGGTTGTCACCCACGCCCCAGATCAGCCGTGGCCGTAGCGCCACCGTAGCCAGCGATGCGTCGCTCGCGTCCAGCACATCCTTCTCGGCGATCGCCTTGGTTGCGGCATACGGTGCCTTGAAGTGCTCGCCGTAGGGCACGGTTTCCGCACTGCCACCTTCCACCGGATGGGTTGCCCGGTGGGTCACGCTCGGGCTTGAGGTGTAGACCAGACGGTTGATGCCACGCGCCCGGCAGGCATCGAGCACATGCCGGGTACCGAGCACGTTGGCGCGGTAGTAGTCCTCGTAGGGCCCCCATGCACCGGCCTTGGCGGCGTTGTGGAAGATCGCCTCGCAACCTTTCGCGGCATGGATGACCGCATTGGGCGAGGCAAGGTCGCCCTGGATCTGCCTGACCCCCAGCGCGTCGAGTTCGGGGTACAGGCCGCGGTTGAAACTGACCACGTCGTGTCCGCGATCGCGCAAGCCGCGGCACAAGGCCTGGCCAAGGAAACCACCGCCACCGGTCACCAGGATTTTCATTGGCCCATCGTACGACACTGGCGCCGGGCTGCGCGCTGGCCCGCGAGGTTGAACGCGCGAGGTTGGAATAGACCGCTAACGCTTGCCGGCGGCCCACCGCGCCAGGGCCGGTCGCCCGATCTTCGCGTTGTGGCGGATATCGACCGGAAAGCCCGGGTGGCGCAGGAATCGGACGATGTCGGCGGTGTGCGGATGGAGAGCCGCCTGGGCGCGCAGTTCGCGCTCTACCCGGGGCCATTGCGTCGCGTTGACCCCCGGCGCCAACTCTACGCAGAGCACCGGTTGGCTCGCGCCCGCATCGCCGATCCCGACCAGCGCCGTGCGCCGTACCTCCGGGTGTGAGTTGAACACCGGTTCGACCTGCTCGGTATACAGCGGCCCGGCCGTGGTCTGCAGCCGATCGGACTTGCGGCCGCAGAACCACAACCTGCCATCGGCATCCAGATAACCGAGATCCCCCATGCGATGGACGGTGCGCGTTGCCGGCTCCTCGTGGATCTTGGCCAGTCGGGTCTGCAGGACACGATGGAAGTAGCTGTCGGTCGTGGTCGGCCCCGACACGGTGATCTCCCCAACCTCTCCGGCCGGCACGCACAGCGCGTCCGACCATTCGCTGATCGCCTCGTCGGTGATGCGGATGATCCGCACCACGTTCGGCGCTACCGGCCGGCCGACACAGGTGCCGGCGCCGGCCGCGGTGGCCACGCCGGTTGTCTCCAGCTCACGGCCCTCGATCATCGCCACCGGCAAGCACTCGGTCGCGCCGTATGGAGTCCAAAAACACGCGTCCGCGGGCAGCAAGCGTTGCAGCTTGGCCACCAGATGGGCAGGCACCGGCGCACCGGCCGACATCACCCGCTTCAACGTCGGCAACGCTTGGCCATGCCGCGCCAGCACTGCCATCAAGGCCGGCGACCCGAACAACTGGTCGACGCCGAAACGTGCGATCGCATCACACAGCTTGCGCGGGTCCGCGTTGGCCGGCCGGGTCGGGTCCATGTCCGGAATGATCGACGTCACCCCCAGCGCGGGGTCGAACAAGGCAAACGGCGGAAAGGTCGCCAGGTTGACGCCGCCGGGCACGATGCCGAATGCGTCGCGCAGCATGTCAACCTGGGCGATGAAATGCCGATGCCGGTAGACCACGCCCTTCGGGACTCCGGTCGAGCCACTGGTGAACAGGATCGCCGCGACGTCATCGGGAGCAGTCGCGGCCAGTGGCGCGAACGGGGCCGACGCACCGACACGGTTGGCACCCTCCTTTTCGACCTGATCCAGCGTTGCCTCACTCAGCCAGGCGCGCTTGCCGGTGGTGATGGTGACCCGCGCCGACCTCGCCCAGCCCAGCAGCTTCCGCCCGACGTGCGCCAACGGAATTCCGATGAACGCCTCCGGCTCGGACTCGGCCAGGCACTGCTTCAGCGCGCGCTTGTCGATGCCCGGATCCACCAGCACCGGCACCGCGCCGGCCTTGAACAACGCGAACATCAACAGGAAGAATTCCGGCGACGGCCGCACCATGACCACCGTACGGCTGCCGCGCACCACGCCGCGCAACGCCAGCCCGGCCGCGATGGCATCGCTGCGCGTGTCGAGCTCGGCGTAGGTCAGGCTGACGTCATACCGCGCCAGCCCATCCGGCCCACGCGAGCCCGGGCAACGCATCGCGACCCGGTCGGGTTGCTCGGCGGCCAGCCGCGGCAACGCCGCCGCGATATTGCACGAATCCGTCATGCCCCGATTGTAGGCGTCGCCCGGCAATCAATCCGCCAACGGATGGGTATCCAGGAACTGGCGTATCGCCGGCACCAGTACCTCGTGCTTGTCCTCCAGCACGTAATGCCCCGCATCCTCGAACGCTTGCACCTGCGCCTGCGGCAGGGCGTCGGTGAAGCCCTTCAGAAAGTGTTTGTCGAACACGAAGTCGCGCAACCCCCAGCCAATGAACGCCGGCCGGTCCGCATACTCCGGCAACCGCCGCCCGGCCTCGACCACCAACGGCCACGCCGCATCGCCCTCGCCCAGCGGAATGTCCTGCATGAAGCGCAGGGTGCTGATCGCATTGACCCACCCGTTGTACGGCGCGATGTAACCACGGCGCACGTCCGCCGGCAGCGACCGTCGCGTCCCCATCCACGCCGCACCGCGCGCAAACAGGTTGAACCTGCGGATCAGCCAGCCGCCGAGCTTCGAGTCCCGACCCAGCGACAACCGCCACGGCATCGGTTTGGCCGTCGGCAGCGGAAATGCCGCCGTGTTCAACACCACCAGTCGCTTGACCTGTGGCATGTGCCGCAACGCCCAGCCGAAGCCGATCATCCCGCCCCAGTCGTGCACCGCCAGCGTGACCGGCCCGGTGATGCCCAGATGCACCAGCAGTGCCTCGACATCATCAATCCGCGACTGCAGCGTGTAGTCGTAGCGCGGCGACGCCCCCGGCGCATCGTCGGGCTTGTCCGACAACCCCATGCCGACGTGGTCCGGCACGATGCAGCGGTAGCGGTCCGACAGGCCGGCCACCAGGTGCCGCCAGTAGAAGCTCCACGACGGATTACCGTGCAGCATGACGATCACCTCCGGCGCCGCGCCCTCGTCATCGCGCGGGCCTTCGTCGAGATAGCTCATCGCGATGCCGGGACGAACGTTGAAGCGCCGGGGAGTGAAAGGGTAGTCGGGCAGGTGCGCTGGCGTCATTGGAAAGGGAACGGCGACTGGGACCGCCATTGTCGCCTCGCCGCTCGCGCAACGCACGGCAAGCCTTGATGTGACGTCGCGGAAAATCGCATCACGAGTAAGCGTCCGCTAGTAGCAGGCGTTGGCACGGATGATGGAACCGGCCGTGCCGGCTAGACTGGCTGCATGAAAATCGCCAGTTGGAACGTCAATTCGCTCAACGTACGCCTGCCGCACCTGGAGCAATGGCTGGCTGCAGCCAAACCCGATGTGGTCGGGCTGCAGGAGACCAAGCTCACTGACGATCGCTTCCCCGACACGGCCTTGGCGGCACTCGGCTATCGCAGCGTTTTCAGTGGCCAGAAAACCTACAACGGCGTGGCCATCGTGTCGCGCCAACCGGCGACCGATGTGCAGATCGGCATCCCCGGATTCGACGATGAGCAGAAGCGGGTGATTGCAGCGACCGTCGACGGCGTGCGCATCATCAACCTGTATGTCGTCAATGGCCAGGACGTGGGCACCGACAAGTACGCCTACAAGCTGCGGTGGCTGGCGGCGGTACAGGCATGGATCGCCGCCGAGTTGCAGGCGCATCCGCAGATGGTGGTGCTGGGCGATTTCAACATTGCGCCAGACGACCGCGACGTGCACGACCCGGCAGTGTGGGACGAGACCCACATTCTGACCTCGACCGCCGAGCGCAACGCGCTGCAAGGTTTGCTGGCACTCGGGTTGCATGATGCCTACCGGCTCCACCACGACGGCGCCGGGGTATTCAGCTGGTGGGACTACCGCCAGGCGGGATTCCGCCGCGACCTCGGGTTGCGGATCGACCTGACCCTGGTGTCGGATGCGTTGAAGCCGCGCTGCGTGGCTGCCGGCGTGGACCGCGAGCCGCGCGCCTGGGAGCGACCGAGTGACCATGCGCCGGCCTGGGTGGAAATCACCCCACCGGTGGGCGGCGCCGGGTAGCCGGCCGCTAGTACCCGCCAAACGACAAATGCCCGGCGTGCGCCGGGCATTTGCGTATCACCGCCACGATCACGGCCTGTATCGAGCCATCCGTTCGGCTATCAGCGTGGACGACCGCGACGGAACAGGTTCACGATCGCCAGCAGAACCACCGCGCCCACCAGGGAAATCAGGATGCTGGGGATGCTGATCCCATCGCCGATGCTGCCGCCGGCAATACCCAGGACACCCGCCAGCCAGCCACCCAGGAACGCGCCAACGATGCCGACGATGATATTGAGAAAGATCCCCTGCTGACCGTCAGTCTTCATGATCATGCTGGCGATCCAACCGATGATGCCGCCCACAATCAACCAGATAATAATGCCCATCATGTTTGTCTCTCCTGTCCATTCAGAGGGTTAAGTGCTCCCCCGCTTGGGGGCGAACCCAGTCTGTATAGGACGGTGTGACGAAGGCGTCAGCAGGCCTCAGCCGGTCAGCAGTGCCAACACCGCGTCGCGTGGCAACTTTCCGGTGTCGTTGCGGGGCAGGCATTCAACGCAGCGCAGGCGACGCGGCAGGAACACCGGATCCATCTGCCCGCGCAATGCGAGCAGGATGGTCGCCTCGTCCTGACCCGGGGCGACCACCAGTGCGGCGATCCGGCGCACGCCGACATCGTCCGCGGCATCCAGCTGCACCATCACCCCTTCCACGACTCCGGGCACGGCGAGCAATTTTCGATTCAAGTCGCCCAACGAGGCACGCTTGCCGGCGATTTCCAGCAGGTCGGCGTTGCGTCCACGCAGTTGGAAGCAACCTTCCGGATGCAACTCGACCAGGTCAGCCAGCATTACCGGCTGTGCAAGGTGCGGCGCATGCACCGCCGTACCGTCGGGCCGCGGCTCCAGGCGCACGCCGGGCAACGGCGTCCAGGCGCTTTCCACCGCGGTGCGGCGACGGGCAATCACACAGGTCTCGGTTGAGCCGAACAGTTCGCGCACTTCACAGCCAAAGCGCTTCTCGGCGGCGGCAGCCAACTCAACTGGCAGAGGTGCGGTGGACGACACCACTCCGCACAGCCGTGGCAGCTTGATCCCGGAGTCCAGCACGATGCGCAGGTGCACCGGACTGGTTACCAGCAGGGGGGGCGTGGCGGCGTCGGCCAGTGCCTGCGCCACGTCGCCCGGGAAGAACGGGCGCGCCGAATGCATGGCAACCGGGCCGAGCAGCGGCAGCAGCACGGACATCTCCATTCCGTACATATGTTGCGGCGGCACCGTTGCGACCAAGGGCGTAACGCCATCCTGGTCAAGCAGTCCGACCAGCGCGGCCAGGTTCTGCGCGGTGCTGGCCTGGAACGAACCCCAACGCTTGGCCGTCGCGGTGGGCTGGCCGGTACTGCCGGAGCTGAAGCCGATCGCGACCAATGCCTGCTCTCTTATCGCCGACAACGTCCCATCCAGTTGGGGAAGCCTGTCGGGCAGCAGTTGGACACCCGGCCACACCGGGTCGCAGGTACTGTCGCCAATGCAGTAACTGCCCGGATACCGCGACTGCGCATCCTCGATCACCGCCCGCGCACGCGACGACGGCAGCAAGGTGGTCTGCCCACGCATCACGGCGGCGCAGAAAGCGACCAGGAAGCGGTAACGATCCTCGCACAGGTTGATCACATACGGGGCCGACGGCAGGCTCGCGGCCACGGCGCACACTTCACGCTGGAACGTCGCCAGCGAAATCACGCCATCGGCATTGAACGCGATCACCCGATCAGGCGCACCGGCAGCCATGGCCGACGCGTCCGGCGGGATGATTTCATTGGCAGAATTATCGATAACCGCAGACATAGGCCAATCCTGCGGCAACGCCGCTCCCCTTGCATTAGCTTACGCTGACCGGCCATGGTCAGATCAACAGCGAGTTCATGTTCCTGTCCGATCCCCCCACACCTCATTGGATCTGGCTGCCGCTGCCACGGAGACAGGCGGCCGAGCCGGTCGTGCGGAAATGGCTATCGGAACAACTCCACTATCCAGCGGCAGATCTGCGGATCGAACGCACGCCATATGGGCGCCCCATGCTCGGCGCACCGTTCGACCGCTGGGACTGCAACTGGAGCCATAGCGGTGAAGGCCTGCTGGCCGCACTCGTGGAAGGCCGCCGGGTCGGCGTCGACCTGGAGTGGCAACGCCCACGCCCGCGCGCGCAGTTGCTGGCCCGACGCTTCTTCAGCGCGGAGGAGGCTCAATGGCTCGACCACCTGGATCCCGCGGTGCGTGAGCACAACTTCGTGCGTTTATGGTGTGCGAAAGAAGCGGTCCTGAAGGCGCACGGGCGCGGTCTGGCATTTGGCCTGGAGCGGCTCGCGTTTACGGACACCGCGGCCGGGCTGCAACTGGCCACCTGTGACCCGGCACTGGGACGCCCCTCACAGTGGGGCCTGCGTGAACTGTCACCCGCCCCTGGCTACACCGCAATGCTTGCCTGGCGTGACCACTGGCCGCCGACGTGACGGTTACCAACCGCCTACGGCCGTCATACTCTCCGACGATGATTAGCCCAACCTTCCCTGCCGCAGCGACCTCCGAGCGCCTGCAAGCCCGTCTGCAAGCGGGCCTGGAGGCCCTCGCCCTGGATCGCGGCCTGGCCGCGCCGCTACTGGACTACCTGGACCTGCTGGCCCGCTGGAACCAGACCTACAACCTCACGGCCGTGCGCGACCCGCTGGAAATGGTCGACAAACACCTGCTCGATTCGCTGGCGATGCACGCGTATCTGGACGATATCGCCGGGGCGGGCGGGGCATTGGCCGACCTGGGTACCGGTGCCGGCCTGCCTGGCATCCCGTTGGCCATCGCCAAGCCCGGCCTGCGAGTCACGTTGGTGGAGAGCAATGGCAAGAAGTGCCGGTTCATGCGCGAGGTGGTGCGCAAGCTGGGCCTGCGGGACGTGCAAGTGGTCGAATCGCGGATCGAGGCGCTGGATCGGCCCGGCGCCTTCGACGCGATTACCGCCCGCGCGCTGGCGACGCTGCCGTTGATCCTCCAGCTCGGCGGCCATCTGCTCACACCCGACGGCTGCCTGCTGGCAATGAAGGGCGTGTACCCCGCGCAGGAGATCGCCGAATTGCCACCGGGCTGGGCCTTGGGTGCGTCGCATCCGCTGTCGGTTCCGGGCCTGGACGCCGAGCGCCACCTGGTCATCGTGGGACGAAGCCACGCCCTCGGCAGGCAACCGCCGAGGCGGGCATAATCCCCAGTCCAACCGGCGCCTCGCGCCGCCTTTGCAACCTTCAGCCAGGGGACGAGTCGCATGGCCCGCATCATCGCCGTCGCCAATCAGAAAGGTGGGGTTGGCAAGACCACCACCGCCGTCAACCTGGCCGCCGCATTGGCGCGCACGCCGCAGAAGGTGTTGCTGGTTGACCTGGACCCGCAGGGCAACGCCACCACCGGTAGCGGAGTAGACAAACGCGAGCTGGAAACGTCGATCTGCGAGGTGCTGCTGGGCGAGGACACCGCCGCCGCCGCGATCGTGCGCACCCAGGAAGACTTCGACCTGCTGCCGGGCAACATCGACCTGACGGCGGCCGAACTGCGGTTGATGACCACCGATGCGCGCGAGCAACAACTCAAACTGGTGCTGGCGCCGATTGCCGACAACTACGACTTCGTCCTGATCGACTGCCCTCCGGCATTGTCCTTGTTGACGCTCAACGCGCTGACCGCCGCCGATTCGGTGATCGTGCCGATGCAGTGCGAGTACTACGCGCTGGAAGGCATCAGCGCGCTGATGGATACCATCGAGGCGATCCGCGGCAACCTCAACCCGCAACTGGAGATCGAGGGCGTGTTGCGGACCATGTTCGATGTGCGCAACAACCTGGCCAACGCGGTCTCGGCCGAGCTGACCACTCATTTCGGCGACCAGGTGTTCCGCACCATCGTCCCACGCAACGTGCGCCTGGCCGAAGCGCCCAGCCATGGCCAGAGCATCGTCGGCTACGACCGTGCGAGCCGTGGCGGGATTGCCTACCTTGGCCTGGCCGGGGAAGTATTGCGCCGCCAGCGCGAACGAAGCCGGGCGGTCAAACAAGCGCAGCCGGGGATCACGCCACCAACCACGGAGACCGTCGCATGAGTGCCGTAAAAGGCGAGCCCGGCAAGCAAGCCGCCGCCAATGAGCCGGCCGCCAAGGCCGCGGCAAGCAAAGGGGCTTCCGCAAAGAAGCGTGGTCTGGGTCGCGGACTGGAGGCCCTGCTTGGCCCGAAGGCCGGAGCCACCGTGCTGGAAGCCGGCATCGGCGATACCTTGCGCTACCTGCCCGTGGATGCTCTCGCGCCGGGCAAGTACCAACCGCGCAAGCACTGGGACCAGGGCAAGCTGGAGGAGTTGGCGGAGTCGATCCGCGCCCAGGGCGTGATCCAGCCGATTGTCGCGCGCGAAACCCGCGAGCACGGCGGCAAGACCTACGAGATCATCGCCGGCGAGCGTCGCTGGCGCGCCTCGCAACTGGCGGGACTGGACGAGATCCCGGTCGTGGTGCGCGAAGTGGACGATCGCACCGTCGTCGCGATGGCCCTGATTGAGAACATCCAGCGCGAGGATCTCAATCCGCTGGAAGAGGCCTCTGCGCTGCAGCGGCTGATTGACGAGTTCGACCTCACCCACGCCGAGGCCGCCGGCGCCGTGGGGCGTTCACGCGCATCGGTCTCCAATCTGCTGCGGCTGCTGGAACTGCCGCCGGCAATCCGCGCACTGGTCGAGGCCCGGCAACTTGAGATGGGGCACGCGCGCGCGCTGCTGACCCTGTCGCCGGATCTGGCCAGCAAACTTGCCAGCGATGCCGCCGAGCACGGCTGGTCGGTGCGTGAGGTGGAACATCGCGTCCAGCAGTACGCGTTGGGCAAGGTTCCCGAAGGCAAGCGCGCACGCCCGGCCAAGGCGCGCCCACAGGCCGACATCCTCACCTTGGAGCGTGAGCTGTCGGAGTCGCTCAACACCAAGGTCAACGTCCTGCACGGTCGCGGCGGCAAGGGTCGGCTGGTGATTCATTACAGCGACCTGGATTCACTCGACGGGGTGCTGGAGAAGCTGCGCGGCCGCGGCGAGTAACACCGACGGACCAGACCGGCGCCGTCAGCCCGGTACTTTTGGCCCGTGGGCAGGCATCGAGCGCGAATGCGAAGATCAGGAACCTTCCCGTATCCGTGGCCGCCGTGAACCTACTGCTCCCCGCCCTCCTCGCCGCCCACCTGGCGCTTGCCGCCGTGCCCGCCCACGCCGGACCGGCCGCTACCGGGGCGACGGCCACCACGCCCGGCGCCGAGCCAGCCACCGAAGCCTCGGCAGCTGACGCCCGTTTCCAGGCGATCCACGAGCGCGAATGGTCCTGGCGGCAGGAGCAATTCGGCAGCGCCGACGAGGACAGCGACGGCGCCAACCAGCACCAGCTTCCATCGGTCGACGCGGCCAGCCAGGCCGCGCGATTGAAGGTCTGGGAGGGAGTGCTGGCGGAACTGGACATGATCGATCCCGACGCGCTGTCGGCGGACAACCGCATCAACCTGGCGGTGTACCGCCCCCAGATCGAGAACCTCGCCGCGGCGATCCGGTTCCGCAGCTACGAAATGCCGTTCAACTCGGACTCCTCGTTCTGGTCCAACCTGGGCTTCATGACCCGGCGCCCGATGCATACCGCGGAAGACTACCAGGCCTACATCGACCGCCTGGCCGACGTGCCGCGCTACTTCGACCAGCAGATCACCAACATGCGGGCCGGGCTGGACCGTGGCTTCAGCGTGCCGCGGATCGTGCTGGACGGGCGCGATATCTCGATCGCCGCCATCGCCGAACTCGACGACCCGACCCAATCCAGCTTCTACGAGCCATTGGAGAAGCTCCCCGACACCATCCCTGCCGCCGAGCAAGCCAGGCTGCGCGAAGCCGCGCGCGCTGCGATCGGTGAACAGCTGATCCCCGCCTACGGCCAACTGCTGAGCTTCTTCCGCGAGCAGTACGTGCCGCGCGCACGCACCACCCTGGGCGCCTCCGAGTTTCCCGATGGCGAAGCGTTCTATCGCCAGCAGATCCGCAAGTACACGACCCTGGATCTCACCCCCGATGAAATCCACCAGATAGGCCTGGATGAAGTCGCCCGGATCCAGACCCAGATGGATGCAATCATCGAGCAGGTCGGCTTCGAAGGCAGCTTTGCCGAGTTCCTGGAGTTCCTGCGCACCGACCCGCAGTTCTACGCCAAGACCCCGCAGGAACTGCTCAATCGCGCCGCCTGGATCGCCAAGCGCATCGACGGCGTCGTCGGCCAGTACATCGGCACCCTGCCACGCGGCCGCTTCACCATCGTCCCGGTCCCGGAAGACATCGCACCGTTCTGGACCAGCGGTCGTGGTGGCAACGGCACCTACTGGCTCAACACCTACGACCTGCCCTCGCGCGCGCTCTACAACCTGCCGGCCCTGACCCTGCACGAAGCCTCACCCGGCCACGCCCTGCAAGGCGCACTGGCAGAGGAGCAAACCGCCCTGCCGGACTTCCGCCGCAACACCTACATCTCCGCCTTTGGCGAAGGCTGGGGGCTGTACGTGGAAAAACTGGGCGAGGAAATGGGCATCTACCAGACCCCCTACGAACATTTCGGCCGACTGACCTACGAGATGTGGCGCGCGGCGCGACTGGTGATCGACACCGGCGTGCATGCCCAAGGCTGGACCCGCGACCAGGCCCTGGCCTACCTGCGCGACCGCACCGCGCTGAGCGAGCACGAGATCACCACCGAGGTCGACCGCTACATCTCATGGCCCGGCCAGGCGCTGAGCTACAAGCTGGGCGAACTGGCGATCGTCCGCCTGCGTGGCGAAGCAGAGAAAGCACTGGGCAACCAGTTCGACATCAAGGCCTTCCACGACATGGTGCTGGCGCTGGGCTCGGTTCCGCTACCGGTGCTGGAAACCCAGGTGCACGAGTTCATCGAGCAATCCCGCACGGCCGAAGCCACTAAACCCGAAAAAGCGGAAACGACCAGCACCTGACCGCGCCACCCAAAGCGCCGACGCGGCGTCCGGTGTAGGGCCTGCGTATAGCGGACATGGATGTCCGCGGCGGCGAGTCGGCCACGGATGGCCGACCGAGCCGAAGAGCAGGCCCTACACCGGGCGCCGCTCCCCCCGAAGCCCACGCCCTGCCCTTGCGCTTGCCGTTGCGCTGACCACTTGCCCAGCCACCCCCAAGCCCGCATAATACCCGGCTCGCTGTGTCCTGCTTTCCCAATGGGTAAGCAAGGCGACTCCCGGAAGCGCGATTCCGGGTCGCCCGGTTCCAGCGTCCGTCCTCCGGGACGGCACCCTTCCCGTATCGCATGCCGCCCACCTGAACCGTGGATCCGGCGGGGCCGCCGCCTCCCTGGCCAAGGGAAGCATCAACATCCTTTCGAGGTGCGTATGTCCCGTGTATGCCAAGTAACCGGCAAGCGAACGACGACCGGCAACAACGTCTCGCACGCCATGAACAAGACCCGTCGCCGCTTCATGCCCAACCTTCACGAGCGCCGCTTCTGGGTCGCCAGTGAAAACCGCTGGGTGAAGCTCCGTGTTTCCGCCAACGCCATGCGCACCATCGACAAGAACGGTATCGACTCCGTTCTGGCCGATCTCCGCGCACGCGGCGAAAAGATCTAAGGAGAATTGAACCATGGCTTCCAAGCGCGACAAAATTCGCCTGATCTCTTCGGCCAACACCGGTCATTTCTATACCACTGACAAGAACAAGAAGAACACGCCGAACAAGATGGAGATCAAGAAGTACGATCCCGTCGTTCGCAAGCACGTGATCTACAAGGAAGGCAAGATCAAGTAAGCCTTCCGGCTTGTCCAAAAAGAAACCCGCCTTCCGGCGGGTTTCTTTTTTCGTGCCAGAACTGTTGGCAGAAGCCGCTAGCCAAAGATCAAAGCTTGATGTCCCACGAGTTGATGTAGCCGGTGTCACCGGCCCACATGTCGCGTGCGCGCAACTTCCAGGTGCCATTGATCGACTCACCCGACAGGTCGACGTCGGCATAACCGATCACGTTGTCCGCACTATCGCTGCCGCTGGAGTTCTTGATCCGGTAGGTCGAGCCATCCGGTGCCACCAGGTCAATCTGCAAGTCACCGCGATACGTGTGCCGGATATCGACGTTCAACCGGGTCGCGGACGCGCCGTTGCCACTGCGGCCCGACACGGTGATCGGGCTTTCGATGGTGCCCGGGCTGGGAATCGAGTAGTTGCCGGCGTTGGTGTAGGTCTGCGGACTGTTGTCACCACCGCCGCCGCCTGCGGTATAGCTACCGACCAGGCTCACCCCGGTGTAGCTCTGGTACGCCTTCACGCGCACGTGATACGTCCCAGCCACCGGCGTTGCAAAGGTGCAGGTCTCGCTGTTGCCGCTGCGCCACGGTCGGCAGTCATACGCGCTGTCCGTTGGTGCACTGCCGCGCCTGACATACAGATCCGCATCACCGCTGCCGCCGGAGATGGAGAAGCTCAGGCCACTGGCACCGGCCGGAACCACCATCGTGTAGACCACGTCGTTGCCACTGCTGGCCGCCAAGCCAGTCGCCGGCACGCCGTTCTGCAAGGTTCCATCGCCCGGGTCGCCCGGGTCACCACCACCTCCGGCCACCGCATCCACCGCCGCCTTCGCATTGACGATGCCCTGTCCAATGTCGCGGTCGGTATTGCCCGGGAACGGGCGCAAGGTGGATTTCAGGATGGATTCGATCTGTGCCGGCGTCTTGACCCCGCCATTGGCCGCGGCCGCCGACTGGATCAGCGCGACCACGCCAGCCACGTGCGGAGCCGCCATCGAAGTGCCCGACATCAGGCTGTAGCCCTCGGCGCCCGGCGTGGTGCTCCCGGTATTGACGGTCGAGGCAATGCCGCTGCCTGGTGCGGCCACGTCGATCAACGAACCATAGTTGGAAAAACTCGAGCGTGCGCCCTGACGATCGGTGGACGCCACCGAGATCACGTTGTTGCAGTTGCCTGGCGTGAACCCGGAAACGTCGGCGTTGCTGTTGCCCGATGCGATGACGATGGTGGTGCCGCGCGCGACCGCCCCATTGATTGCATTCTGGGTGGTGTTGCCACACGAACCCGAGCCGCCCAGGCTCATGTTGATGACCTCGGCAGGATTGGGATTGTTCGGCACCCCCGGGACGCTGCCGCCGGACGCCCAGATGATGCCGTCGGCGATATCGGAGGTATAGCCGCCACCCTTGCCGAGCACGCGCACCGGCTGGATCCGGGCATTCGGAGCCACGCCGGCCACACCCTTGTTGTTGTTGGTGACAGCGGCGACGGTGCCCGCAACGTGGGTACCGTGCCAGCTGGAACCACCACCGTTGTAGGCGTCGCCAGGGTCGGCCGGGTTGCTGTCGCGACCGTTGCCATCGCCTGCGACGCCGGCGTCGGAAATCATGTCGTAGCCGGCAATGACGTTGGCGTTCAGGTCACTGTGGTTGGTGATGCCGGTGTCCAGCACGGCGACGACAATGCCCTGGCCGGTGCTGACATCCCAGGCCTGGTCAGCCTTGATGCCACCAGCGGCCTCGAAGTAGTGCCACTGGTTACTCGCGTAATAGGTGTCGTTGGGGGTCATGGTCGGCTTGAGCAACTGATCGACCTCGACGTACTCCACGTTTGGGTCTGTGGCGATCTGGCGCATCAACGCCGCTGCCTCGACCCGATCCAGCTTGCGGGCGGTACGGATCACGTCGGCTCCAGTGGCCGTGCGACGCAATTGCCGCAGCTCCATCTTTTGGCCGGCAGCCGTAGTAGTGGCAACGCGTTGCAGCGAGCGCTGAACATTGGCAACGTTGAGCTGCGGAGCGCTACCGTCGCGGTACTTCACGATGAAGCGATCATGCGTCTCGCCCGATTGCAGGGCCGACAGGTTGACCGTACCGTCGCCTGCGGCAAGCGCGGGCGCGGCGAAGATGGATGCTGTCAACGCGGCTGCGGTGGCGACTGCAAGCGCGTGCTTGCGCATGCCGGAAGTGGAAATTGTAGGCATTTCGTATTACCCCTATGTGGCTTGGTTTGGGTGTATTGAAATGACAAACGATCCAGACCAGTTCCTCCCCCCACGATGCGGTCTGCGTTGCCATCACTGTGCGAACTGAGCCTGGCGAATGGCCGTGGACGCGGCTTCCTTTGCGTCCACGGCCGAAGACGTCGCTATTCGGCACTCCGTACCGACGTCCTTGCGAGGCCCCTGCACTCCGCTATTGCCCTTCCCTGGCATTCCTTCCCTGGCGTTCCTCCCCTGGAGGTGCGTTCCAATTGCCCGAGCAACCGAAGTACGGAACAGATATAAGTGACGTCAAGGGTCATCTGCTTATGAAAATTGTTCAATTTTTTATCAATTAACGGTTAATTTGAGACACTCGTCACGTTATTGGCCGACAGATATCCCCTCGGCAGCAGCTATCGGGATAGTTGAGGGTTCGGCGGGGAGCCGGCTCGGCGGGCTGTGCGGAGGCGCACCGCCGCGATACAACCCACGACAGGAGCGCGCGCAGTGACGGATGCACCCGGGTGTCCATGGCCCAGCGAGGTCAGGCAACTAAGGATTGGCGACCTGGAAATTGACCTGAGGTACCGCCGGGTCAGCAGTCCGGAGCAAACGGTCGAACTGCCCCAGCGCGCGTTCGACCTGTTGCTGGAGTTTCTCTCCAGCCCCCATGCCCTGCATACCCGGGCAATGTTGTTTGATCAGGTCTGGCAGGGTGTGATCGTCGAAGATGCCAACCTGTCACAAAGCATATGGCTACTGCGCAAGGCCTTGGGGCCATCGCGCAAGCAATGGATCCGTACCGTTGCAAAAAAGGGCTACGTGTTCGAGCCGCCCGGACCCGTGGAACCGGTGCTGGTCAATGCGACCGATGCCATCGACGGCGGGGCAGCCGGGCGGGACGACTCGCCGCCTGCGGAACCGTCGGAAGTCCGCATTGGCGGCCCAGAAGTTCCTGAGAAACGGCTCCACCTCTGGCTATTGGCGGCGGGACTGGCGACGCTGGCCGCCATTGCCATCGTCTTGGTACCCAAGCCCACGCCATTGGCGCCGATTGACGCGGCAACCGCTCCGGTGGCCGTCGCACTGATCGAGGTTGGCAACAACAATGATGCCGAGGCTCATTGGCCGGCAACCCTGTTGTATGCCTGGCTGGAATGGAAACTCGACTCGCTGCCGGAAGTGATCGTGTTGAGCGAAGCGCACCTGGCTGCCGACGCGGCGTCACTGTCGCCTACGGTGGTGCTGCTCAGCTCCGGGCAAACTGCAGACAAGCCGGGCGAACGTTTCGTCCGCGCCCGCATTACCGACGCCGATGGCACCCGGCAACTGGAACTGCGCGGCAACCAGGCCCGGATTCCGGCACTGGTCGACCAGTTGTCCCAGCAGATACTGACGCAGTTGGTTCCCGGCCGAGACGACACGCCGTGGCCAACGCTGGACATCGATGCACCCGCTGCCCGCAGCTATGCCACCGCCTACCAGGACTATCGCGACCGGGATATGTCCGCCAGCGCGGCCGGCTTGCAGTCGGTAGTCGAACAATCGCCTGATTTTGGACTGGCACAGCTGCAACTGGCGATGTCCCGGGCACGATTGGGCCAAGCCAATGCCGCCGTGGCACACATGCAGACGGCGCGCGAATTGCTGGTGCCGATCGGCGACGATACCGACCAGGTGCTGGATGCCGCACAACTTTCGGTCGATCCGCGCCGCGTGACTGAGGCGGCTGCGGCACTCACCGCGTTGGCGGACAGATACCCGAAAAACCTGACATTCCGGCTCGACCAGGCCTGGTTCCAACTACGCTCCGGCCAGTCCGACCTGGCACTGGAGAGCCTGGCGGAGGTGGAATGGCAGCGCCAGCCCATCAGCTTGCGCATTCCCTGGTTGATTTGCCTGGCCGAGATTGCCGGCACCCGCGGCGACCGCAATGGCATGCGTACGCACGCGATGGCGGCCGAGCAACTGGCACGTGACGCCGGCCCGGGATGGGAGCGTGAGCGCGCGGCCGCCATCCACCTGAAAGCCCAGGTCGACGTCGCCGAGTTCGGGGAGAAGGCCGACATGTCGCAGTTCGAGCAGGCAGCAGTGCTGTTCGCCGCTGCCGGCGCGGAACTGGACGCATTGTACGTCCGGGTTTCCGCCGAACTGTCGAAGCCACCATCGGTGCCGTCGACGCAGCTGGACACGCTGCTGGCCCGATCACACGCCGGCGGTTATCGGTCCATGGAGGTCCAACTGCTTCGCCGCGTCGCATTCCAGCACTACAACGCCGGCAACCTGGCCGAGTACCGCAAGCGACTGGATGAGGCCCTCGCCATCGCCGTGGCTGCGGGCGATGCCCACGGGCAGCGCACATTGCAACTGGACTTGCTCAACGAGGACGCCTTGGCGGGTCGCTTCGATCAGGCACGCGAACGTGTTCGCCGTATCCGAAGCCAAGGGTTGAAAGGCAACCTGGCGGTGTGGCTGGATCAGTTCGAGGCGTTTATCCTGGCCACCGAGGGCGACTACACCGGCTCGCTGGAAGTACTCGAGCACACCGTGAAGCGACTCGCCCGTGAAGACCTCCCGCCATTGCCCACGGTGGTTTCTGCGCGACTGGCATGCGCGAGGGTGACTGGGCTGTTGTCGTTGGGACGGATGCAGCAAGCGCGCATGGCGCTGGATCGCTGCGGTCTGGATGGGCAACCCGAGCTGCAGGATCAATTGGTGATGCACCAAGCCGCCATCTCCCTGCTGGCCGGCGATGCGGCGTCTGCGTTGCCACGGCTGCAGACGATGGTGACCCGGATCCGATCCATGGAGCAATGTCCCGAACGCTGGATGACGGCACTGCAGGTCGCGCCGCTGCTGGCTCGCGCCGGCCAATTGGAAGAAGCGGACGCGTTGTACATCGCTACCCACGACGCACTGCAAGGTTCCGGATACGCCTGGTTGCTCGCCGACGCGGAAGTTGGCCAAGCCGAAACGGCAGCCGCGCGCGGCCGGTGGACGCAGGCGATGCGCCACGCAGAGGCCTCACGCCAAACCTATCCCAACGACACCTGGATGCAGTCCCACCGCCTCGACCAAGTCGCAATCCTGCACGCACTGGCCGACAACCAGCCCGAGGCCGCGCAATCCTTGCTGTCACGCAGTCACGCCCGCGCCCATGCGCTGGGGGATGTCGCGGTACAGCTGGAGCTGCACAGCCTGATGGCGGCCGATGGCCGGCTCAACGACTGCGACATCGAAGGCCCCGGCGCGCAAGTCGCCACCACCGGCATGCGGGGCGCAAACCTGGGTTGGATGACACCCTGGCCGGCAGGCCGCGAAGCGACCATCGCGGCGGCACCTGCCCACAACCGGAACCCGGCCGACCAGATACGGCGCTGACCGATACCATGAGCAACTTCATATCCGGTTCCTGACTGGCGAGGCGTGGAATTGATTCCTGGCTGGATACTGCTGCTGGTGTCGGTCGGCTATGTCGGCATGCTGTTCGTGGTCGCGTATTACGGCGATCAACGCGAAGCGATGCCGAAACATCGCTGGGTACGCCCGGCGGTGTACTCGCTGGCGTTGGCGGTCTATTGCTCGTCATGGACGTTCTACGGCGCGGTCGGTACTGCTGCGCGTACCGGCCTGGGGTTCCTGCCGATCTACCTGGGGCCGCTGCTGCTGTTGCTGTTCGGGTGGCGGTTGCTGGAACGGCTGGTACTGATCTCCGACGAGCAGCGGATCACCTCGATCGCCGACTTCCTTTCCTCGCGGTATGGCCGCGCGCCAGGGCTGGCGGCTCTGGTCTCGTTGCTCGCACTGATCGCCGCGATTCCCTACGTAGCGCTGCAGTTCAAGGCCGTCGCCGACAGTATCGAGGTACTCGCCGGGGTACCGGCCAACACCAGTCTGTTGGCTGACCCGGCGCTGTACATCGCGTTGTTGCTGGCGGTGTTCTCGATCCTGTTTGGCACCCGGCAGATCGACGCCACCGAGCACCATCACGGCATGGTGCTGGCGGTCGCGCTGGAGTCGCTGGTCAAACTGGTGGCGTTCATCGCCGTGGGTATCTTCGCGCTGATGCACCTGCCGGGCGTCGGCGGCCTGGGCGAGCGCATCGTGCAGGCGGCCGATACCGTCACCCGGCCCGGCTTGCCGGTGGGCTTCGTCGCCCAGACCCTGCTCGCCTTCACCGCGTTGATCTGCCTGCCACGGCAATTCCACGTCGCGGTGGTGGAGTGCCAGAACGTCGGCGACCTGCGCATCGCGCGTTGGTTCTTCGGCGGCTACCTGATATTGATCAGCCTGATGGTTGTGCCGATCAGCCTGGCCGGCCAGGCCGTGCTGGGCGACAGCGGGGTATCGCCCGACACCTACGTGCTCGCACTGCCACTGGTGATGGACGAGAACCTGTTGGCGCTGATCGTCTACATCGGTGGATTCTCCGCCGCCACCGGCATGGTGATCGTGACCAGCGTGGCGCTGGCAACGATGGTCAGCAATGATCTGATCATGCCGGCACTGTTGCGTACCGGCGCACTCAGCCGGACCGGGCCGGGTATCGAGAAGCGGGTGCTGTGGGTACGCCGGGCAACGATTATCGGCTTGGCGCTGATGGCCTACGCCTATGCCCGGGGGTCCGGTGACGGCAGCCTCGCCCAGCACGGCCTGTTGGCATTTGCCGCGGTCGCGCAGTTCGCACCGGCGTTGATCGGCGGCCTGTACTGGCGAGGTGCCAGCCGCACCGGTGCGCTCGCGGGAATCGCCGCTGGCGCATCGGTGTGGTTCTACACCTTGTTGTTGCCGAGCCTGGCCACCGGGGGCTGGATCGCTTCGGACTGGGTCGATGTCGGCCCGTTCGGCATTGCCTGGCTGCAACCGGAGCAACTGTTCGGCCTGGTGGGTTGGGACAGCCTGACTCACGGGGTGTTCTGGTCACTGCTGCTCAACACCAGCGCCTTTGTCTACGTCTCCGCACGTCAGCGGCCGCGGCTGCAGGAGCAACTGCGGGCGGCGCCATTCCTGGACCCGTATCGAGAACGACCGCCGCTCGGCCCGGGCGGCTGGGCCGGCAACGTGCGCGGTGGCGACCTGTTGGCGTTGGCCGAACGCATCGTCGGTGGGCGTCATGCCCGACGCTCCTTCCAGGACTATGCCGGTCGGCAGGGTCAGCCATGGAACCCGGAACAGCTTGCCGACCGCGCGCTCGCCCAGTTCACCGAGCGCCTGCTCGCCGCCGCGATCGGTGCTGCCTCGGCGCGGCTCACCTTGACCAGTGCCCTGCGCGGATCGGGCATGGAACTGGGCGAGGTGGTGGCGCTGCTGGACGAGGCGAACCAGGAGCTGCGTTTCAACCGCCAGGTACTGGCGACCACGCTGGAGAACATCAGCCAGGGCGTCAGCGTGGTGGACGCGGAGCTGTGCCTGGTGGCCTGGAACCGCCGCTACCAGGAGATGTTCGACTACCCGCAGGGCATGTTGTACGTCGGCCGTCCGGTCGCGGATCTTCTGTACTGGAATGCCGAGCACGGCGAGATGGGTCCGGGGGACATCGAGACCCAGGTGCAGCGGCGGATCGAGCACCTTGGTGTCGGCGCGCCGCATGTGTCCGAACGCGTGCGCAGCAACGGGCAGGTGATCGAGCTGCGCGGCCGGCCGCTCGACGGTGGTGGCTACGTCACCAGCTACAGTGACATCACCGATTACAAGCGCGTCGAGCGCGCCTTGCGCGAATCCAACGAGACCCTGGAGCAGCGTGTCGAGCAACGCACTCGCGAGGCCGAGGACGCACAGCAATCCAGGACCCGGTTCCTTGCCGCGGTCGGCCACGACCTGCTGCAACCGTTGAATGCCGCGCGGCTGTTTACCTCGGCCCTGCGCGAGAGTGACGAGCCCGACGAACAGGGGCGCCTCGCCGAACGCGTCGATGCCTCCCTGCGCGCCGCCGAGGATCTGCTCGACGGCTTGCTCGATATCTCCCGCCTCGACGCCGGTGCATTGCGCCCGGAGATCGCCGACTTCGACGTCAACGAACTGCTGCGCGAACTGGCCGCCCAGCATTCACCGATCGCCGCCAGCCGTAACCTGCAATTGCGGGTGCGCGCGCCGGCCGCGCCGCTGATGGTGCGTACCGATCGCCGGCTGTTGCGCCGCGCGCTGCAGAATTTTCTCGCCAATGCCTTGCGCTATACCCGTGATGGCGGCGTGCTGATCGCCGCGCGCGTGCGCAAGGGCGCCGTCGAGCTGCAGGTCTGGGACACCGGGCCGGGGATCTCGCCGCACCACCTCGTGCAGATCTTCGACGAGTTCCGCCGCTTCGACCATCCCGGCCGCGGCGAGCGTGGCCTCGGCCTGGGACTATCGATCTGCCAACGTATCGCCCGCACCCTGGACCATCCGCTGGGCGTGCGTTCGCGGGTCGGTGCCGGCAGCGTGTTCTCGATCACCGTGCCATTCGGCCGGGCACGTTTCCCCGACGCCCCCGCGCCCGCCCCGCGCACCGAAGGCATTGCCGATTCCCTCACCGGCCTGCGTGTGTTGTGCATCGACAACGACCGCGAGATTCTCGAAGGCATGCGTGCCCTGCTCACCCGCTGGCACGTCGTCAGCATGACCGCCGCCACCGTCGACGAGGCCATCGTCGTGCTGGACGCGCTGCCGGCCGGCGAAGCTCCCGACGTCGCCCTGGTCGACTACCACCTGCACGACCGCCTCGACGGTCTGGGCATCATCGACCTGCTGCGCGAGCGCCTCGGCCCCGACCTGCCGGCCGCGCTGCTGACCGGCGACGGCAGCGATGCGCTCAAGCACGCCGCCCGCGAGCATCACTGCCTGGTGCTGACCAAGCCGATCAAGCCGGCGTCGCTGCGGGCGTTCCTGGCGGCGCAGCGCTAGACAGCCGATGGCCTTCGACCAGGCACGTCGCGCTCGGTCGGGCGGTTCCCCGCCGCGCTGGCCAAAGCCAAGTCGAAGCTACTCCACACCCTCCGGCGGCAACGTGATGTTGCCCGGATCCAACGCCAGGCGGCCGGCAATCAGCACGGCCTGGGTGCGGTTGTTGGCGCCGAGCTTGCGCAGGATCGCGGTGACGTGGGCCTTGACGGTCGCCTCGGAGACTGTGAGCTCGTAACCGATCTGCTTGTTCAACAGGCCCGAGCCGAGCATCTGCAGGACGCGGAATTGCTGCGGGGTGAGGTCGCGCAGGCGGCGGGCGGCATCGTGCTCATCGGGGTGGGCGGCTGGGGCATTGAAGGCGGCGGCCGGGGCCCAGCGGTCGCCCGCCAGAACGGTACCGATCGCCTCACCCAGGGTGGCCACATCGGCGGACTTTGGAATGAAGCCGACCGCGCCGTGGTCCAGTGCGCGCCGCATCACCGCCGGCTCCTCGCGCGCGGACACCACCACGATCGGCAACTGCGGACGCAAGGCACGCAAGTGCACCAACGCACTGAAGCCCTGCGCGCCGGGCATGTTCAGGTCGAGCAGCAACAGGTCGGCGTCCGGCTCGGCTTCGACCAGCGCGTACAGGGCGCCCACGCTGTCGGCCTCGTGCAGGCGCGCGGTCGGCAGTACCCGCGCAACGACCCCGCGCAAGGCTTCGCGGAACAGCGGGTGGTCATCGGCAATCAGCAGGGTCGGCATGGGCGGACGCTACGGGACGCGACGCTCCTTGACCAGCGAATCGACTACGGCCGGATCGGCCAGGGTGCTGGTGTCGCCGAGTTGATCCGGGGCGTTCTCCGCAATCTTGCGCAGGATGCGGCGCATGATCTTGCCTGAGCGGGTTTTGGGCAGGCCCGGCGCCCATTGCAGATGGTCGGGAGTCGCAATCGGACCGATTTCCGTACGCACATGCTTGACCAGTTCCGCGCGCAATGCATCGCTGGGCTGCTCGCCGGCAATCAGCGTCACGTAGGCATAGATGCCCTGGCCCTTGATGTCGTGCGGGAAGCCGACCACGGCGGCCTCGGCGACCTGCGGGTGCGAGACCAGTGCGCTCTCCACCTCGGCGGTGCCGATGCGGTGGCCGCTGACGTTGATCACGTCGTCCACCCGGCCGGTGATCCAGTAGTCGCCGTCGGCGTCGCGGCGGCAGCCATCGCCGGTGAAGTAGGTGCCCGGATAGGTCTTGAAATAGGTATCGATAAAACGCTGGTGGTCGCCGTAGACGGTGCGCATCTGGCCCGGCCACGAATCGACGATGACCAAGTTGCCTTCGCCCTCGCCTTCGATGAAGTTGCCGTTGGTGTCGACAATCGCCGGCTGGACGCCGAAGAACGGATTGGTGGCACAGCCGGGTTTGAGGTCGGTCGCACCCGGCAACGGTGAGATCAGGATGCCGCCGTTCTCGGTCTGCCACCAGGTGTCCACGATCGGGCAACGGCCGTCGCCGACGACGTCGTAGTACCAGCGCCAGGCCTCGGGATTGATCGGCTCCCCGACGCTGCCCAGCAGGCGCAGTGATTTGCGCGAGGTCGCCTTGACCGGCTCGTCGCCCTCGCGCATCAGCGCGCGGATCGCGGTCGGCGCGGTGTAGAAAATGCTGACCTGGTGCTTGTCGATGACCTGCCAGAAACGCGAGGCGTCCGGGTAATTCGGAACGCCCTCGAACACCAGCGAGGTGGCGCCGTTGGCCAGCGGCCCGTAGACGATGTAGCTGTGGCCGGTGACCCAGCCGACGTCGGCGGTGCACCAATAGACGTCGTCCTCGCGCAGGTCGAATATCGCCTCGTGGGTGTAGCTGACATACACCAGGTAGCCCCCGGTGGTGTGCAGCACGCCCTTGGGTTTGCCGGTGCTGCCGGAGGTGTAGAGGATGAACAATGGGTCTTCGGCATTCATGCGCTCGGGCTCGCACTCGACCGGCTGCTCGTCGACCACGGCGTCATACCAGCGGTCACGCGGCATCTGCATGTCGACCGCGGCGCGGGTATGGCGTACCACCAGCACGGTCTCGACGCTGTTGGTACCGGGCAGCTTCAACGCGGCATCGACGTTGACCTTCAATGGCACCCGCTTGCTGCCGCGCAGGCCCTCGTCGGCGGTGATGATGAGCTTGCTG
This sequence comes from Lysobacter sp. A289, assembly GCF_054072675.1. NCBI lineage: Bacteria > Pseudomonadati > Pseudomonadota > Gammaproteobacteria > Lysobacterales > Lysobacteraceae > Lysobacter > Lysobacter sp. A289. The sequence continues at coordinate 2,564,615 of NZ_JBSVRN010000001.1, read as the reverse complement.
CCACTGTCGGCCACGCGGTCGGCGATCGAGTGGGCCGAGAAGCCGCCAAACACCACCATGTGCACCGCGCCGATGCGCGCGCAGGCGAGCATCGCGATCGCCGCCTCGGGAATCATCGGCAGGTAAATGGTGACCCGGTCGCCCTTGCCGATGCCCAGCGCGCGTAGGGCGTTGGCCAGCTTGCCTACGCGCTGGTGCAGCTCGCGGTAGGTGATGTTCTGCGCGGGTGCGTCGGGGCTGTCGGGCTCGAACACCAGCGCGGTCTTGTCACCGCGGGTAGCCAGGTGGCGGTCCAGGCAATTGACGCTGACGTTGAGCTCGCCGTCCTCGTACCAGCGGATGCGGAAATCGGCCAGGTCGAAGCTGGTGTTCTTGATCCTTGTCGGCTTGGTCATCCAGTCCAGCCGCTCCGCCACCTGCCCCCAGAACTGATCCGGGTGCGCGACCGACTGCGCGTACAGACGCTGGTAGTCGTCCTGGGTGATGCGGGTATCGGCGGCGAATCCGGGCTTGACCGGATAGACCGCGATGGGCTGGTTCGAGACGGGCTCGCTCATGACGCACTCCGATATGCAGTTGCGGGGCCGGCACGCGGCGGGGGTCGGGAGGAGCAGTGTGCCGCATCGTCCGGGGCGGTCGGTAAACCTCGCCTTAGACCTTGGTCGTAATCGGCAGGATGAACAGGGGCATCTACGACCAAAGGTGAATGGTTGTGCAGTGTGGTGGCCACGCAGTCTGCCTGCGAACCGTGCAAACGACGCGGTTTCCATGGGAGGGAACATGTCCAATCGCAAGCCGTCGTACGGCGTGACCACGCTCCACAAGCGACCGATCCCCAAGCGACCGCTCGCCGCGGCGTTGCTGGTCGCACTGGCATTGCCCGGCTTCGCCTACGCGCAAACAGCCAAGGAGGTCGAGCTGGAGGCCCGCGTGGTCGAGCTGGAGAAGATGGTCCAGCAACTGGTGTCGCAGCAACAGCCGGCCATCACCACTACCGCGGCGGTGCCGGCCGCTCCGGCCGCGACCGCGGTGGCCGACGGCAAGGCGATCCAGGCCACCACCATCACGCCGTCCGCGGCACCCGGCACCGCCTTCAGCTTCGGTGGCTTCATCAAGCTCGACGCGATGGTCACCGACACCAGCGACGGACGCATCGCCGACGGCTCGGCGGGCCGGCTGTTCTACGTCCCCAGCACGATCCCGGTTGGCCCCGACGGTGCCGAGGGCGGCGACGCCTATACCGATGTGCATGCTCAGTTCTCGCGCTTCTGGCTCGCCGCCGACCATGTCACCGACGCTGGCGACAAGGTCAAGGCCTACATCGAAGCCGACATGTACGGCGGCGGCAGCAACGCGCTGCTCGGCAACGAGACCTCGACCAACACCTACGGCGTATCCCTGCGCCACGCCTACGTCAGCTGGAACAACTGGCTGGCCGGTCAGACCTGGTCGAACTTCCAGGACACCGCCGCGCTGCCGGATTCGGTCGACTTCGTCGGCCCGACCGACGGCGTGATCTTCGTGCGCCAGGCCCAACTTCGCTACACCAGCGGCCCGTGGTCGTTCTCGCTGGAGAACCCGCAGACCACCGTCACCCCGTACCTCGCCGCCGGCCCGCGCTTCAACAGTGGCGACAACATCGCCCCCGATGCGACGGCGCGCTGGATCACCAAGGGCGACTGGGGCCACTTCACCGTGGCCGGCCTGCTGCGCCAGTTCAAGGCTGGCGAGGAGACCGCGACCGGCGGCGCGCTCAGCGCCTCGGGCAAGTTCAACCTCGGCGCCAGCGACGACATCCGCTACGCGATCAACGGCGGCAGCGGCATCGGTCGCTACCTCGCGTTCGGCATGGGCAGCGACGTGGTGCAGGACGTCGACGGCGATCTCGAGGCGCTGGACGGCTATGGCGGCTATGTCGCCTGGCGCCATGTCCTCAGCCCGAAGCTGCGCGGCAACCTGATGTATTCGGCCGCGCACTTCGACAACGACGTCGGAATCACCGGCCAGGGCGTGACCGAGCGTGCCCACTCGCTGCGCGCCAACCTCATCTATTCGCCGTTTCCCAAGCTCGACATCGGCGCGGAACTGAGCGTCGGCCAGCGTTTCCTCGAAGACGATCGCGAAGGCGACCTGAGCCGCCTGCACACCACCGTCAAGTACAGCTTCTAACGCACACCCAACCCGAAGGGAAACCACCTCATGTCTACCGTCAATCCCGCCGCCGGCACACCGCCAAAGGTCGCCATCACCAAGGAACAGCGCAAGGTCATCATTGCCTCCAGCCTTGGCACCGTGTTCGAGTGGTACGACTTCTATCTGTACGGCTCGCTCGCGGCGATCATCGCCGCCCAGTTCTTCAGTGGCGTCAACGAGACCACCGGCTTCATCTTCGCGCTGCTGGCGTTTGCCGCCGGTTTCGCGGTGCGACCATTCGGGGCGATCGTGTTCGGCCGCATCGGCGACATGGTCGGGCGCAAGTACACGTTCCTGATCACCATCGTGATCATGGGCATCTCGACCTTCCTGGTCGGCATGCTGCCCAGTTACGCATCCATCGGCATCACTGCGCCGATCATCCTGGTGGTCCTGCGAATGCTGCAGGGGCTGGCGCTGGGCGGTGAGTACGGCGGCGCCGCGACGTATGTGGCCGAACATGCCCCGCACGGCCGGCGCGGCCTGTTCACCAGCTTCATCCAGACCACCGCGACGGTCGGGCTGCTGTTGTCGCTGGTGGTGATCCTGAGCGTGCGCGGAATCTTGGGCGAAGAGGCGTTCGAACAATGGGGCTGGCGCATCCCGTTCCTGATCTCCATCGTGCTGGTCGGCGTGTCGGTGTGGATCCGCATGCAGCTGGCCGAATCGCCGATGTTCCAGAAAATGAAGGACGAAGGCACGCTGTCGAAGGCACCGATCACCGAGAGCTTCTTCTCGAAGAACGGCCGCATCGTTCTGCTGGCCCTGCTCGGCGCGACCGCCGGTCAGGCCGTGGTCTGGTACACCGGCCAGTTCTACGCGATGTACTTCCTGACCCAGTCGCTGAAGGTCGACCCGACCACGACCTGGCTGCTGATTGGCGGCGCATTGCTGATCGGCACGCCGTTCTTCGTGTTCTTCGGCTGGCTGTCCGACAAGATCGGCCGCAAGAAGATCGTGATGGCCGGCTGCTTGATCGCCGCACTGACCTACTTCCCGCTGTTCAAGGCATTGACCCACTACGCCAACCCGGCGATCGAGGAAGCCAGCGCCTCCTCACCCGCACTGATCCTGGCCGATCCGGCCACCTGCAGCTTCCAGTTCGATCCGGTCGGCAAGAAGCAGTTCACCAGTTCCTGCGACATCGCCACTGCGGCCCTGGCCAAGGCGGGCGTGCCGTATGACGTGGAACCCGCGCCGGCAGGCAGCGTGGCGATGGTGATGATTGGCGATGTGGAGGTCGGCAGCTACGAGGCGAAGGGCCTGGCGAAGGACGTTGCAGCCACCAGGGCCAGCGAATTTGGCAGCTCGCTGAAGACCGTGCTGACCACCGCCGGCTACACCGAAAAGGCCGAGGATGCACGCATCAACAAACCCATGGTGCTGTTGATCCTGACCATCCTGGTGCTGTACGTCACCATGGTCTACGGGCCCATCGCGGCATGGCTGGTGGAACTGTTCCCGACCAGGATCCGCTACACCTCGATGTCGCTGCCGTACCACATCGGCAACGGCTGGTTCGGGGGGTTCCTGCCCACCATCTCGTTCGCACTGGTGGTCGCCACCGGCAATATCTACTACGGGCTGTGGTACCCGATCATCATCGCGTTGCTGACGTTCGTGGTCGGTTCGCTGTTCCTGCGCGAGACCAAGGACGTGGACATCACCTTGTAGCGCCATCCGGCACGGTCGCCTTTGGTTGCGACCGTGCCACTGCCAACCCCCGCGTCAGTGCAGCAGGGACAACACCGGCCTCGTGCCGGTGTTGTCTTTTGTGGATAATGAGAATGACTCTCAACTGATAGAGGTAGAACCAATGCACTCCACCCATTCGCTCATTACCGTCACCGACCTGGGGCCGGCCAAGCTGATCGGCCGTTTGGCGAAGCACTGGTCACACAAGCTTGAAGTGGAGCACGACGACACCGGCGCCCGGATCGAATTCGGCAATGCGACATGCGTGCTGCGAGTGCAGGGCGACAGCATTGCCGCGACCATCGAAAGCGCCGACAGCGCAGAGCTCGAGAAGCTGGAGCCGGTAGTCGCCGAGCACCTGCAACGCATGGCGCGCGGCGAGGCGTTGTCGATCCAGTGGCAGCGACAGGGCTGAGTCGCCTACCGGGCTTATGCCGTTAGCGCGGCGGCGGCGCGGCCAGTTCGCGGGCATCCAGGAAGCCATCGCCATTGAGGTCCTGTCGATGAAACGCAGCGGCCAGCGCGGCCAGGTGCCGGGCCTTGCTCACCGGGCGACCGCGACCACCAGGCAGCTCGGCCGGGTCGAGCACACCGTCGCCGTCCACGTCCATGCGCTCGAATGCGTACCCCATCCACTGCTGGTACTCGACCAGCGAAACGCGGCCATCACGATCGGAGTCCATGCGCTGCAGGTAGTCGCTGGTCGCATCGACCCGTGACTGTGCCGACGCCGGCAGCGCAGTCACGGCGCCAGGCACCGACAGCACGAACATCAACAGCAACGGCTTGGCACGCATCGTCGATGACTCCTGCAACAGGCGGGCAGACAAAAGGGGCGTCGCCGCCCCTCTTGTCCGGGTAGGTCATGCGGGCGTTCAGGCCCGCGCGGGCACCAGGGTGTAGCCCTTCATCCGTGCCGAGAATTGCTGCAAGGCGTGGTTGCCACTGTTCTCCGCTTCCACGCACCAGTCATGCAGGCGCTGCAGGGTTGCCTGGGCATCGTGGGACCGGTCGTCCAGCACCTGCTGCAGGCGCTGGCGGTATTCGGCCAGGGTCGCCATGTGCGGACGCTCGGCCAGCCAGGCGTGCAGGCGTGCGCGCTTGTCATCGTCGAGCCAGCGGCCGCCATCGGCCAGCCCCTTGCGCAACTTGCGTGGCAGCTTCTCGTCGCTGGCGCGCAGCGTCGGCAGGGTTACCTTGCGGTAGTAATCGGTCATCGCCTGGAAGCGGATCGCCAGCAGCGCCTTCAGCGTCTCCCGGTCGGGCATGGCGATGTTGGGGCGCACGTCCAGGGTTGGGGCGACGCGCAACACCTTGGCCAGTCGTAGTGCCTGCAGCAGCCGGATTGCGCTCCAGCCGATATCGAACTCGAACTTGCGCAGGGCAAACTTGGCCGAACTGGGGAATGCGTGATGGTTGTTGTGCAGCTCTTCCCCGCCAATCCAGAACGCCCACGGAATCAGGTTGGTGGCCTTGTCGGTGGTCTCGAAGTTGCGATAACCCCACCAATGGCCCAGTCCGTTGACCACGCCGGCGGCCCACAGCGGGATCCACAACATCTGGACCGCCCAGATCGCCACGCCGGCAAAGCCGAACAACGCGAAGCTGAGGAACAACAGCAACACCGGGCCCTTGGTCGCATGCGGCGTGTACAGATGCCGCTCGATCCAGTCGTCCGGGCAACCCTTGCCGTATTTCTCGATCGACGCCCGGTCGCTGCGGGCCTCGCGGTACAGCTCAACGCCCTGCCAGAACACCCTGCCGATGCCCTTGGTGACCGGGCTGTGCGGGTCTTCCTCGGTCTCGCACATCGCGTGGTGCTTGCGGTGGATGGCCACCCACTCCCGGGTGATCATCGAGGTCGTCAGCCAGGTCCAGAAACGGAAAAAATGGTTGACCACCGGGTGGAAGTCGACGCCGCGATGGGTCATCGACCGATGCAGGTACAAGGTCACCGCAAAGATGGTCAGCTGCGTGACCACCAGCAAATAGACCAGCAGCCCGCCAATGCTGGCCTGCAGCACGCCGCCGGCGAGAAAATCGAGTAGTGAAACGGGCATTTCCAGACTCCGGAAAACAAGTGGCCACGTGGCTCGGCCGCACCGGTAATGATGCCACCGTCGCCGGTTCAATGCTTGCTGGCGGGTAGCTGCCACGACTGGTCCATTCAGCGGCAACCGCCTTCACGCAGCTGAATGGATCAGTCGAACCCGGGTGATACGCGCCACCGTAGACTCCCCGTCATGCCGGAACTTCCTGAAATCGAGACCACCCGTGCCGGCCTGGCACCGCACCTGACCGGGCGCCAGGTCACCGCCGTGACATTGCGCCGGGACTCGCTACGGTGGCCAATCCCCGCCGAGATCGGCACCGCGTTGCACGGCCAGCGGATCGATGCGGTGCGCCGACGGGCAAAGTACCTGCTGCTCGATACCGCCGCAGGCAGCGCGCTGATCCACCTGGGCATGTCGGGCAGCCTGCGGGTGCTGCCGGCCGGGACGCCGCTGCGGCCCCATGACCATGTCGATATCGGGATCGACGATGGCCGGGTCCTGCGTTTCAATGATCCGCGCCGCTTCGGCTGCCTGTTGTGGCAGCCGCCCGGGACGCTGCACCCGCTACTGGCATTGCTGGGAGCCGAGCCGCTCGATACGCCTGGTCTGGCCGATCCTGCCGGCCTGGACTTCGATGGCGACTACCTGTTTGCCCGCAGCCGCGGTCGACGGGCTCCGGTGAAGTCATTCCTGATGGATCAGTCCATCGTCGTCGGCGTGGGCAACATCTACGCCGCCGAGGCGCTGTTCGGCGCGGGAGTATCACCAACACGACCCGCGGGCCGGGTCTCGCGTGGACGCTACCAACGCCTTGCGGCGGAGATCCAGCGGGTCCTGGCAGCGGCCATCGCCCAAGGCGGGACCACCCTGCGCGACTTCATCAGCCCCGACGGCAACGCCGGCTATTTCGTCCAGCAATTGTCGGTGTACGGGCGCGCCGGCGAACCTTGCCCAGCTTGCGGCCGGGCGTTGAAGCAGGCCCGGATCGGACAGCGCTCCAGCGTCTGGTGCAACCACTGCCAGCGCTGATGCCGACAGCCCGACCTTGGCATCCTGGCGCCCGTGCCCGCAAAACTCGAAAACGTGGGCGCAAACGCAGGTGAAATCTGTAGGGACCTTCACGTTATAGTCGAGGGTCCAACGCCTCAGGCAATACGATGGCCAACCTCGATGACATTGATGACGTTGAAGACGTTGGTGACATCACCCTGATGCTGGACGCAGCGCGGGGCGGGGATCGTGCCGCGCTCGACCAGGTGTTGGCCACGCTGTACCAGCAACTGCACGCCATGGCCCGACGCCAGCTCGCCGGCCAGCGTGGGCAGACCCTGGACGCCACCGCGCTGGTGCACGAGGCCTATCTGAAGTTGTCGAGCAAGCGTGAGGCGACGTTTGATGATCGTTCGCACTTCTTTGCCTACGCCGCCTCGGCCATGCGCTCGGTGGTGGTCGATTACGCGCGCCAGCGGCTGGCGAAGAAGCGCGGCGGCGACCTGCACCGGGTCACCGATCTGCCCGAGGACCTGGAAGGGGGGTTGCGGCTGGACGACGAGATGCTGGCCCTGGACATCGCGCTTACCCGGTTGGCGGCGGTCGACGCGCGACTGGCGAAAGTGGTGGAGCTGCGTTACTTCGCCGGCTTGTCGGAACTGGAGATCGCCACGCTGCTGGAACGTTCCGAGCGCAGCATCCGGCGCGACTGGCAAAAGGCACGTCTGTTCCTGCTAGCCTCGCTGCGGGACGAAGCGGCAGGCTGATCCCGGCGCTGCCGCAGTACCGGCATTCAGGGTGAGCAATCGCCGCAGTCGAGGGAGATCCGGCATGGCAGCGGTCAACGTTGTTGCGACGTACTGACGATGGACCCCGCGCGTTGGCAACGATTGTCGCCACTGCTTGACGAGCTGTTCGAGCTGGAACCCGATGCCCGCGCGCAACGCCTGCACGAATTGCGCACCCAGGATGTCCAGGCGGCTGACGAGCTGGAAGCATTGATCGCGCTGGAAGACGCGCGCGAGGACTTCCTGTCCCAACCCGTGATCACGACCGAGCGCGGCGTCCTGCCCGGCAGCACGGTCGGGCCTTATCAGCTCGAATACCTGCTGGGCGAAGGGGGCATGGGGCAGGTCTGGCTGGGCGCGCGCGCCGACGGCCTGTACCAGCGTCGGGTCGCGGTGAAACTGCTGCGGCCGGGCCTGGCCAATACCGACCTGCGCCTGCGCTTCACCCGCGAGCGGCAGATCCTCGCCCGCCTTGCCCACCCGCACATCGCGCGCCTGCTGGACGCCGGCATCAGCACCGAAGGATTGCCTTACCTCGCGTTGGAGTATGTCGACGGCGCACCCATCACCGACTACTGCCGCGACCATGACACGCCGCTGGATACCCGGCTGCAGATGTTCGAGCAGATCTGCGCGGCGGTCAGCCACGCCCACGCCAACCTGATTGTCCATCGCGACCTCAAGCCGTCCAATATCCTGGTGACGCCGGCAGGTGAGGTGCGCCTGCTCGACTTCGGCATCGCCAAACTGCTCGACAGCGATATCGCGCCCGAGCAGACCCGCACCGGGACACGCGCCTTCACCCTGCACTACGCCGCGCCCGAGCAGATCCGTGGCGAGCCTGTCACCACGATGACCGACGTCTACTCGTTGGGGGTGGTGCTGTATGAACTGCTCGCCGACACCAAGCCGTACCGATTGCGGCGGGACAGTGATGCGGCCTGGGAGGAGGCGATCCTCGCTCACGACCCGGTGCGTCCGTCCCAGGCGATGCTGCAACGCCCCCCTGACGCCACTGACCCGGAGCAACCGCGCGACAACGGCGCATGGCGGCGGCGGGCACGAGCCTTGTCCGGCGACCTGGACAACATCGTATTGAAGACGCTGTCCAAGCGCCCCGAGCAGCGCTACCCCTCGGTTGAGGCACTCGCCCAAGACCTGCAGCGCTACGGCGCCGGCTTGCCGGTAAAGGCGCGACCACAAAGTCTGAATTACCAGTTGCGCAAGTTCGTCAGCCGCCATCGCTGGCCGCTGGCCACCGGCAGCCTGACCGCCCTGGTCCTCACCGCATCGTTGGCGGTGGTCGCCTGGCAGGCGCGTGAGGCGGTCAGCGAGGCCGCGCGTGCGCAGGCGTTGCAGGCGTTCATGATTGGCGTATTCGAAGGCGCAGGCGGCACCCGTGACGGTGAGCCGCTGAAGCTGCGCGACCTGTTGGCGACGTCCGTGGAACGCGCCGGTCGCGAGTTGGCCCGTCAGCCACGGACGCTGGCCGAGATACTCGGCGTGGTCGCGCGGCTGCGCATCGGGCTGGGCGACTATCAGGAAGCGAAAGTCCTGTTGGACCAGCAGGCGGGATTGATCGCGGGCACCGACGCCGTGCCGACCAGCCTGCAGCTGGAATCTCTGACCCAGCGCGGCCGCGTGGCGCGCCTGTTGGGCGACCCGGCCGCATGCATCGAGCTGATGCAGCCCTCATTGGACAACGCGCGAGCCGAGCAGGCCAAGTTGCCACCGCAAGCCACCGAGTTTTACTCCCAGCTCGGCCGCTGCCACCGCGCCAACGGCGAGCGCCGGGGTGCGCAGCGGTTGTTCGAGCGGTCGCTGATGCTACGCCGCGAAGGCCATGCCAATCGCGTGGGGGAGGTGGAAAACCTGATGGATCTGGCCGGCTTGCATGCCGACGAGGGCCAGACCGCCGTCGCCCTGGCGGATTTCGAAACCGCGCGGGATCGCTTGCTGCGCGAAGCTGGCGACCGGCACCCGTTGTTGATCGACATCCATCGCAACCTCAGTCGTCTGCATCGCGCCCAGGGAGAGCTGGAACCGGCCCAACGCGAACTTGAAACCGCGCTGGCGATCAGTGCGGAGGTCCACGGGCCGCAGCATGCGACCACACTGGCGGTGCGTCGCCAATTGGCGGCCATCCATTTCCAGCAAGGCCGCTACAAGCAGGCCGAAGCAGAACTGCGCGACAGCCACCGGTTGCTTGCCGCACGGCTCGGGCCAAACCATCCCGATCTCGCCGACAGTTACCACGCGCTGGCCATGATCGAGTGGGAACAAGGCGACCTGGACGCCGCATCGGCGTCGCTGCGCCACCGGCTCACGATCCTCCGCGTCGACGACCGACCCGACCTGGTCGCCGATGCCCTGCTGGATCTGGCGTCGGTGTTGCATGCGGACGACCGCGACCCGCTCGCCCATCCCCTGCTGCTGGAGGCGCACGAGATCCGCCAGACCCTACCCGGTATCGAAGAAGGATCGGTGGGTGAGATCGATCGTCTCCTCGGCGAGGTCGAGATCGCACTGGGCCAAACCGGCCAGGGCGTGGAGCGACTGCAACACGCCATCCGCCAGTTACGGGCCGACTACGGCAACTCCCATCCGCTCACCCGGCGTGCCGAGCTGGCCCTGGCCTACCAGCGTGCGTCCCGGTTTGCCGGGTTGCCAGCCGCAACCGCCGCCCTGGCGCAGCTGGATGCGTTGGCGCAACTGCCCGACAACGACATCGAACTGCGCGATACCGTCTGGCGTGCCCGTGCCTACGCGGCGCAACTGCGCTGTCATGGTTCCAAGCGTCTGGAAGCGTTACGCCAACTGGATCAGCTGGATCACGATCTGCAGCAGGCCCGGCCGGAAGGCGGTGTCATCCCCCGGGAAATCGATGCGATTCGCCTGGGTTGCAATGCGCATCGATCCACCCGGACGGCTGCCGGCAACTGAGCACGCCGACCGGTCACCCCGGGTCAGTCGCGGGCGATGGGTTCAAGCGGCAACGATGGCTGTTGCGGGGTGATCGCGCCTTCGCCACGCGCTACCTTCTTGAACTCGGCACGAGACACCGACAGGTAACGCTCGTTGCCACCAATCTCGACCTGTGGCCCGTCGCTTACAGCGCGGCCCTGCTCGTCCACGCGCACGGTCATGGTCGCCTTGCTGCCACTGTGGCAGATCGTCTTGATCTCGCTGATCTCGTCAGCCCAGGCGAGCAGGTACTGGCTGCCCTCAAACAATTCACCACGGAAATCCGTGCGCAAGCCATAGCAAAGCACCGGGATCCGGAACGCATCGACCACTTCGGTCAGTTGCCAGACTTGCGCCTTGTGCAGGAACTGCGCCTCGTCCACCAGCACGCAATGCAGCGCACCGCGGGCCGCGATGTCGGCGGCCACAAGTGCCTGCAAGTCACGCTCCTGCGCGAATGCGGTCGCATCCGCACTGAGCCCGATCCGGGACGCCACCGTACCGCGCCCCACGCGATCATCCAGCTGCGGCGTCAGGATCGCCACCCGCATGCCCCGCTCGCGGTAGTTGTGCGCGGACTGCAGCAAGTTGGTGGTCTTGCCGGCGTTCATCGCCGAATAGTAGAAATATAGCTTGGCCATCGGCGCAGTCTAGCGCCGGGCGGCGCCCCGTTCACACGTAGGAGCGACGTGAGTCGCGACCCATTGACCTCCGGTACGCAACCCAGGCCACCAGCGCGCCGACCCCGCGGGTACTCGCCGGCGCGATCGAGCTATTGGGGATCCTTTCGGACGGGCTCGAGCTCCCCCACCTTGACCTTGCCCTCATTCATCAGCTCCGCCAACACCTGATCTTCGGCGTCCCAGTACGGCTCCGGCCGCAGGCGATCGCGGTCGTAAAGTGCAGCGGCGGACATTCCGCCGTTGCCGGAGGCAAGCGCATTCAGGCTGTTGGCTTTGATGGGGCCTGAAGCCGACCCACCGGCAATGATGTGCGGCCGCGAGCTGTCTGCGCCTACTCGGCTGCCGGTGCGGCCGTGTGCAAAACGACGCATCGCGGCCTCGTTGCGTGGCATCGTCCGGTCATCGCCGTACCGTTCGTAATATCCCGGGCCGAGTTGCTTCGTCTGCTGCCGTTGCTCCGGTGACAACGACGCCCACAGCTTCTCGCGGATGGCGAGCAGACGCTGATCGGTGCCACGTTCGGCGGCGAGGTCGGCCCAGATGTAGGCCTTGACCGGATCCGCGTCGACGCCATCGCCGTGCCAGTACATCAGGGTCAGCACGTGCTGCGACACCTTGTCGCCATACGACGCGGCGAGCTGGAACTGGTCGATCGCCGCGTCGTGGCGTCCATTGTCGTACGCCCACAGGCCACGCCATCGCGCCCGCTCGTTGGGATGCCCCGCGGCGCCGCGGATCATGGCGTCGAACTCGGTGCCATTCAAGCCGGCAGCTTCACCGACAGCGGGGTTCAACCCCAATACCAACGCGACGGCAAGCATGGATTGTCTGATCATTTACCTGTCTCCCTGGCAGATGCTGCGACGCTCACTTGACGGACAACTCCAGCAGCGTAGCACCGAGGTCATGTCCTGCCCCAAGCGCTTGTCCCGCGCGCGGCCGGGTAGACTGTCGCGCTGGCAGGAACCTTATTCATGCACGGTCTCAACCCCCCTCAACGCGCCGCTGTCGAGCACATCGACGGACCCCTGCTCGTGCTCGCCGGCGCCGGCAGCGGCAAGACCCGGGTGATCGTCGAGAAGATCGCGCACCTGATCGCGTCCGGCCGGATGCCGGCCAAGCGCATCGCCGCGATCACCTTCACCAACAAGTCCGCCAAAGAGATGCGCGAGCGCGTCGCCAAGCGCATCCGAGGTGACGGCGCCGAGGGGCTGACCATCTGCACCTTCCACGCGCTGGGCCTGCGATTTTTGCAGATAGAGCACGCCAAACTCGGCCTGCGCCGCGGCTTCTCGATCTTCGACAGCGACGACAGCGCGGCGCAGATCAAGGATCTGCTGGGCACCGGTACCAAGCCCGATGCGCTGGATGCGATGCGCAACCTGATCTCGAGGGCGAAGAACTCCGGACTGTCGCCCGCGCAGGCGATGGCCGAGGCGCGTACCGCCCGCGAGATCGACGCGGCGACCGTGTACGCGCTGTACCAGGCGCGATTGGGCACGTTCAACGCGGTCGATTTCGACGACCTGATCCGGCTGCCGGTGCAGCTGCTGGAAACTGACCAGGAGTGCGCGCTGGGCTGGCGCGAGCGCATCGGCTACCTGCTGGTGGACGAGTGCCAGGACACCAACGATGCGCAGTACCGGCTGCTCAAGGCGCTGGCGGGCCCGGGCGGGCTGTTCACCTGCGTGGGCGACGATGACCAGTCGATCTATGCTTGGCGCGGCGCGAACCCGGACAATCTGCTGTCACTGGGCACCGACTACCCGGCTCTGCGGATCATCAAGCTGGAACAGAACTACCGCTGCTCCAATCGGGTGCTGCGCACCGCCAACGCGCTGATCGCCAACAACCCGCATGCGCACCCGAAGACCCTGTGGAGCGAGCAGGCCGACGGCGAACGCATCCGCATCTGGGAGTGCCGCGACAACGCACACGAGGCGGAAAAAGTCGCCGCGGAAATTCAGTTTGTCGCCACCGCCCGGCAGGCGCCATGGAGCGATTTTTGCATCCTGTTCCGCGGCAACTTCCAGTCGCGCGCGCTGGAAAAGGCGCTGCAGTTGGTCAAGGTTCCGTACCACCTCTCCGGCGGCACCGCGTTCCTGGAACGCGGCGAGGTCAAGGACGCGCTGTCCTGGCTGCGCCTGGTCGCCAACCCCGACGACGATGCCGCGTTCCTGCGCGCGGTGACCTCGCCCAAGCGTGAGGTCGGCGCGACCACCTTGTCCAGACTGGGCGAGTTGGCCCAGCGCGCCGGCATGCCGATGTCGCGCGCGGCCGAATCGGTCGGCGCACTGAAGCAGCTTCCGCCCCGTGCCGGCAACGCGCTCGACAACTTCGTCGGCATCCTGCGCGGCCTGCGCAACGACGCCCGCCGGATGACCCCGGCGGAACTGGTGCGCACGCTGGCCGACAAGTCCGGGCTGCTCGCCTCGATCCGTGCCCAATGCAAGGACGAGACCAGCTTCCAGCGCCGCAAGGCCAATCTGGAAGAGCTCGCCGACTGGTTCGACGGCGGCAAAGGCGCTGGGCCAGGCGAGCTCGCTGCGCAGCTTGCCCTGCTGTCGCACGCCGACAAGGGCGACGCCGGCAACCAGGTCCGGCTGATGAGCCTGCACGGCGCCAAGGGCCTGGAATTCCGTTACGTGTTCATCGTCGGCGTCGAGGACGGCACCCTGCCGCACGAGGCCAGCATCGACGAAGGCAGCATCGAGGAAGAGCGCCGCCTGCTGTACGTCGGCATCACCCGCGCCAAGGAACAACTGTGGCTGTCGTACTCGAAAAAGGCGCAGAAATGGGGCGACACGATCCGGCTCAAACCGAGCCGCTTCTTCGATGAATTGCCCGCCGCCGAGATCCAGCGCGACGGCGCCGACCCGGTCGCCGACGCGGCCCGGAAGCAGGAGCGTGCGGCGGTGGGGTTGGCCGCAATCCGCGCACTGCTGGACGGGTGATACTGGGGCGTGAAAGCACCTCGAGATCGATCCCTCAACACCCAATCAAGTTCGAGTGAATTTTAGTTTCTGCTTGACCCAAGTCGTGACATCCCTGTACAAAGTCTGGCGCTACAGGGGGTAGCGGTTGGGGAACAAGGATGTCTCACGAGCTGTTTCGCAGGGAAGTGCTGGACGCAAAGCGTACGAGTTGGCTGGGTGGTATCTCCCTTGCCCAGCCGGTCCGCCTTTGGATCCTGACGACCGTCGCGGTCGTGGTTGCATTGACCATCGCGTTGTTCCTCACTTTTGGCACCTACACCCGCCGGTCGCGGGTGGTCGGGCAGTTGGTGCCGATCCAGGGCATGGCCACCGTGCTGGCTCCTGCCACCGGCGTGCTCACCCGCGTGGATGTTCCCGAAGGCGGCAAGGTCAGCGCGGGCCAGACGCTTGCTGTGGTCACCGTGCCCCGCGCGACCTTGCTCAGCGGCGACACCACCGCAGCCCTGGCGCAACGCTTGCAACGTCGCCAAGACGGCATGACGTCCGCACAATCCGCACAGCAGCAGCTGCTGGAAGCGCAGTCCAGCGGACTGGCCACGCAGTTGACCATCGCCCGACGCGAGCTCGCCCAGATCGAAACCGGGATCGCCACTCGCCAGAAACAGGTGGACATCGCCAACCAGACGATGGCGCGCCTGCGGCAGCTGCAGCAAGGCCAGTACGTCAGCGAGCTGCAAGTGACACAGCAGCAAGCGGCCACGCTGGAGCAGGTCGGTGAAGTCCAGATCCTGCAACGGCAGGCCATCGGCACGCGCCGGTTGATCGCCCAACTGCAACAGGCCTTGCAGGAAGTGCCGGGCCAACGACAGACCTCTGAAGCCAACTTCCAACGCGACCTGGCGGTGCTGGAGCAGGAGCAAGTCGAGACCCAGGCGCGCGGCGCGCTCGTCCTGCGCGCACCAGTCAGCGGCATCGTCGCCACTCAACTCGCCAAACCGGGCCAAGCCGTGCAGGCCGGGCAGCCCTTGCTGAGCCTGTTGCCGGGCGACGGCACGTTGGAGGCCGAGTTGCTGGTACCGAGCCGCTCCATCGGCTTCATCGAACCGGGCGACAGCGTCCTGATGCGCTATCAGGCGTACCCGTACCAGAAGTTTGGCCATCATCAAGGGCAAGTTACGCACATCAGTCGCAGCGCCATCACCACAGCGGATAGTAGCGCCATAGAATCTTTCTATCGCGTCAATGTGGCCTTGAACCGGCAGACCGTCACTGCATACGGGCAACTCGAACCGCTCAAGCCCGGCATGCTGTTGGACGCGGACGTGCTGGGCGAAAAGCGCACCCTCATCGAATGGGTGCTGGAACCAATCTACTCAATTCAAGGAACTGTGTTCGCCCTATGACTGCAGCATAAGGCGTAGCAGGAAGCTGCCGAGCCATTCGGCCCCAAGGTGCAGGGTCTGCATCAACTACGAGAATAGGAATTCCTCAATGCGTGAGCTATCCATGAATGAAATTGAGTTCGTTGCCGGTGCCAGTGAGTGGGGCGACAACGTCCTCAAGTACGCTGGGGCCGGCGCCCTTCTCGGATCCTTTGGCGGCCCGAAAGGCGCTGCTATCGGAATCATAGGTGGGGCGATTGTCGGCACCATCGTAACTTTAGCTGAATAACTGGAGAATTAACATGCAGGAACTTACGCTAGAACAGGTGAATTCTGTCGATGGGGCCGGTCCTATTGATAGCGCTTTGACGGATGCGGCCGCAGGCGCGGTCACCGGCGCAGCGATTGGATTCTTTTTTGGTGGTCCAGTGGGTGCAATCGCTGGCGCAATCAGCGGGGGGTTACACGCGGGAGTGATTAGCTACGCCGTTAACTAACGGTAAAAACCGCCGGGTCGCCCGAGAGTCGCCGAGCGACCCGGCCAATACTGCGCAATCGCTTGCTAGACAACTCTGTGAGGCCAAAATGAAATCGAACACACAACCATCACTATTGATTGCGATGTGCTCTTTGTTGGCGACTGCAGGGATCATCGGTCCCGGAGCATTTCGATGGGTACTTCTCGTAGTCGCAGGATTTATTGGAATTGCTCTCGCTATTCGTTCGATTCGTGAACATCACCCCAGGAATCGTAAACGTTAAGCTCTGACTTCGCAGCCATTGCTGACTGCTGACGCTCACCAAATCAAGAAAGAACTGAAAAAGAATACCTATGGATAATGACAATAAGCTGCATCGAGCGCTTGAATCTATGAATTCAGTCGCTGTTTCTAGCTCCACCAAAACGCCGCTCCTCCATCAGGCTGCCTGGCGCCTTGGAATAATGGTTCCACCTCCTCTTCTGGCAAGCTTCGGATTTAACTTTGTATTCCTTGGCGGCACGTTTGCGGCGCTATGGGGGACTCTTATGTTCATATTTTTTACATTCGTCAACGCTCAGGACAGTGCACTAAGTGTGGCTATTCTTGCCATCGGATCCGCTAGTGCTGGGGTGCTGTTTGGGCTGATCATGGCCCTGTACTTCCGTTCCCTGGCAATTCGTAATAACCTTCCTACTTGGCGGAGCTTGATGGCAGTTGAAAACTAACAGAGGTAGCGCTTAGTTGAAACTTACCACCCAATCTGAAGCCGCCGAATGTGGGTTGGCTAGTATTGCCATGGTCTCGTCACACCACGGCAATTTTATAAGTCTCGGAGAGTTGCGAAACCGATTCTCTATCTCACTCAAGGGCGCCAAGCTCAACCATCTGATCCATATCGCCCAGCAGCTGGGCTTTTCGACGCGTCCGCTGCGGCTGGACATGGGCGATCTGGGCAAGCTCAAGCTGCCTTGCATCCTGCATTGGGACCTTAATCACTTTGTCGTGCTGGCAAAGGTCGGCAAGTCCAGGGTCACGATCCTCGATCCGGCGTTTGGCGAGCGCAAGCTCCGCTACGAGGAAGTGTCGAACCACTTCACTGGCGTGGCGCTGGAGCTGACGCCCACCGCCGATTTCAAACCGCAGAAAGCCGTGCCCTCTGTGAGTGCTCGCCAGCTGACCGGTCCGGTGCACGGCCTGTGGCGTGCACTCGGCCAGATTCTGCTGTTATCGGTCGCGTTGCAGTTGTTTGTGGTGCTGGCGCCGTTCTTCATGCAGTGGGTGGTGGATCAGGTGTTGGTCTCCGCGGACCGCGACCTGCTGGTGGTGCTGGGTCTGGGCTTTGGTTTGGCACTGCTGCTGCAAGTGGCCATCGGCCTGCTGCGAGGCTGGTCGGTCGTGTACCTGTCCTCCCGACTCGGGCTGCAATGGATGGGCAACGTGTTTGCCCACCTACTCCGGCTGCCGCTGGACTTCTTCGAGAAGCGTCACTTGGGCGATATCACCTCGCGCATGGGGTCGGTGCAGACGATCCAGCGCACACTGACCACCAGCTTCGTCGAAGCGCTCATCGATGGTTTGATGGCCGTTGTGACCTTGGCGCTGATGCTGTTCTACAGTTGGAAGCTGGCGCTGGTCACTGTGCTCGCCGTCTTGTTGTATCTCGGTATCCGGGCTGTGGCGTATCGGCCCGTCCGCGACCGCACGGAGCAGCAACTTGTGGCCGGTGCCAAGCAGCAGACACATCTGCTGGAATCACTGCGGGGCATGCAAAGCCTGAAGGTGGCCGGGCAGGAATCGCTGCGCCGCTCCACCTACGACAACCTGATGGTGGACACGATCAACCAGGACGTGCGGCTGGCGCACCTGGGGCTGGGTTTCAACAGTGCCAGCCAGGTCGTGTTCGGTATCGAACGGATCGCGGTGATATCGATTGGAGCCATGCTGGCGCTACAGAACGTGTTCTCGGTCGGCATGTTGATCGCCTACCTCGCCTACAAAGACCAGTTTGCCGGCCGCATGGCGGCGCTGATCGACAAGTGGATCGAGTTCCGCATGCTGCGGCTGCACGGCGAGCGGCTGGCCGACATCGTCCTCACGCCGCCGGAGGATGACCATGGCCGACCGGAGTTGCCGGCGCCCGTCGATTCCCACATTGAAGTCGAAGGGTTGTCGTTCCGCTATGCCGATGGCGAGCCGTGGGTATTGAAGGATTGCAGCCTGACCGTCGAGGCGGGCGAGTCGGTCGCAATCATCGGCGGCTCCGGGTGCGGCAAGACCACGCTGGTCAAGTTGATGCTCGGCCTGCTGCCGCCCACCGCCGGCACCATCAGCATCGGCGGGGTCGACATCCACAAGGCCGGCCCGCGGAATGTCCGCAGCATCGTGGGCGCCGTGATGCAGGACGACCAGCTGTTCGCCGGCAGCATCGCGGACAACATCGGCTTCTTCGACACCGACGGCGATCAGGCCCGGGTCGAATCCGCCGCCAGGTTGGCCGCCATCCACGACGAGATCGCCGCCATGCCGATGGGCTATCACGGCCTGATCGGGGACATGGGCAGTTCGTTGTCGGGCGGGCAGAAGCAACGCGTGATCCTGGCCCGCGCCCTGTATCGGAACCCCAAACTGCTGGTACTGGACGAGGCCACCAGCCACCTGGACGTGATGAAGGAACGCCTGGTCAACGACGCCGTACGCCAGCTCGACTTGACCAAGGTGATCGTGGCGCACCGGCCGGAAACCATCGCCAGCGCCGATCGTGTACTGGTCATGGAGCAGGGCCGGATCGTGCAGGAGTTGCGGCCGCAGGCACTGGCCGCAGAGGAGCCTGTGCCGGAACCGGCATGACCTACAACTGCGAAGCAACGGTCGAAACGATCCGGCTCAAACCGAGCCGTTTCTTCGATGAATTACCCGCCGCGGAAATCCAGCGCGACGGTGCCGATCCGGTCGCCGACGCGGCCCGGAAGCAGGAGCGTGCGGCGGTGGGATTGGGCGCAATCCGCGCGCTTTTGGACAGCTGACGCAGCGCGGCAACACTTGCCGCACCGCACAATTATTTGTGACAAAAGTCACGCTATAGGCGTCCGTTACGAGCGCTTGTAGTCGTTAAGTGCCTCTGTGCGTCATCAGGTATTTACCCCCGAGTCATTTTTCGTGCTATTCCTTTCGGCAACGCATTTGCCAGATCCATGGCGATTGCATGCACTCCGGCGCCCCCTGTTTCATGCCCGGCGTAACTCCAGCATGAAGTTTTTCTGCTCGATTTCGTAGCGCCACCTAGAGCTGAAATGGACACCCGGAGTTGTCATTGGGGGAGTCGTTGCCGCGATGCCGACAGCGCTCCAAATGAAGCCGACCGGGGAAATCAGCCATGTCCGTCTTGCACACCATCCGTTCCACTCATTCCGTCCTGAACACACCCCGCGGTCACGCCAAGCGCGCACCGCTGTATCTCGCGCTCGCCGCGGCGTTGACCTTGGCCGCCGCGCCCACCCTCGCTGCTGAAACCTGCGAAACCACAGGCAACAACACTGCGATGGCGCTCGGCAGTCAAGCGCTGGCTTGCGGGGAGGGCAGCAAGGCGATCGGCCAAGACGCCACGGCCGCCGGCGCGGACAGCAGCGCCGTCGGCGAGGGCGCCAGCTCCATCGGTGCCTCCAGCAACGCAGCGGGGCTGGAAGCTACCGCGGTGGGCGCTGGAAGTCTGGCCGCGGGCGATGGAACCACTGCCGTCGGCGCGGGCTCCATCGCCGTCAGCACCGGTACCGCCGTCGGTAATGGGGCGCTGTCGGTAAGCGAGAACAGCGTCGCCCTCGGTGCCAGCTCGATTGCGCTGCGAGACAATTCGGTTTCTGTCGGCAGCGACGGTAACGAGCGCCAGATCACCAACGTCGCCGCCGGCACCGAGGGCACCGACGCGGTGAACCTGGACCAGTTGGACGCGGTGGCGGCGGTCGCCGAGAACACCGACCAGTACTTCAAGGCCAGTGGTGAAGGCGAGGCTCTGGTCGTAGGCGAGGACGCGGTAGCCGCCGGTTCCAACGCGATGGCCGATGGTGATTACACCACCGCCATCGGCTCCACGAGCTTCGCCGGCGCGCAAGGTGCTTCGGCGTTTGGCAGCGGTGCGATGGCGTTCGGAGAGTTCAGCTCGGCCAGCGGTCACAACGCTGTCGCCATCGGCGACGACAGCGTGGCAAACGGCAGCAACAGCGAAGCCATCGGCACCTCCAGCGTCGCCATAGGTGGCCGCCGTGCAGTCCTGGACGATGAAGGCAACCCGATCCTGGATGCGGACGGCAACCCGACCTACGTCAACACCGTCGCCAGTGGCGATGACAGCACGGCGCTGGGCGCCGGCGCGGTTGCCGCCGAAGTCGGCGCCACCGCAACCGGCGCCGGGGCCAACGCCTCCGGCGCCTACAGCACCGCGACCGGCACCGAAGCCACGGCAGCGGCCACCCAGGCCACCGCCAATGGCTTCCGCAGTGCGGCCAACGGCGACGGGTCCACCGCCGTGGGCAGCTATACCGAAGCCGACGGTTTCCTGTCCTCGGCCATCGGTTACGGCTCGGTCGCCTCCAACGATTACGCCACTGCGCTGGGTGCGGCAGCGACCGCAAGCGGAAGCGACAGCACGGCGCTCGGTAGCCAGAGCATTGCCAGCGGCACCAACAGTGTTGCCATAGGTGGCGCGTTGTTCGGATTCCTGCCGTCGGAGGCGTCCGGCGACTACTCCACCGCCGTTGGCGGCGGTGCCTGGTCGAACGGCGTCAACAGCACCGCGCTGGGCAATGGATCCATGGCCCTTGCCGCCAATAGCGTCGCCCTGGGAGCGGATTCCCTGTCCGACCGCGCCAACAGCGTTTCGGTCGGTGATGTCGGCAATGAGCGCCAGATCACCAACGTCGCGGCCGGTACCGAAGGCACCGATGCGGTGAACCTGGACCAGTTGGACGCAGTCGCGGCAGTCGCCGAGAACACCGACCAGTACTTCAAGGCCAGCGGTGAGGGCGAGGCCCTGGTCGTAGGCGAGGACGCGGTTGCGGCCGGTTCCAACGCGATGGCCGATGGTGATTACACCACCGCGGTCGGCTCTTCGAGCTTCGCCGGGGCGCAAGGTGCCTCGGCGTTCGGCAGCGGCGCGATGGCCTTCGGTGAGTTCAGCTCGGCCAGCGGCCACAACGCGGTCGCTAGCGGCGATGACAGCGTCGCCAGCGGCAGCAGCAGCGAGGCCATCGGCACCTCCAGCGTCGCCATAGGTGGCCGCCGTGCAGTCCTGGACGATGAAGGCAACCCGATCCTGGATGCGGACGGCAACCCGACCTACGTCAACACCGTAGCCAGTGGCGACGACAGCACGGCGCTGGGCGCCGGCGCGGTCGCCGCCGAAGTCGGCGCCACCGCAACCGGCGCCGGGGCCACCGCGTCGGGCGCCTACAGCACCGCGACCGGCACCGAAGCCACGGCAGCGGCCACCCAGGCCACCGCCAATGGTTTCCGCAGTGCGGCCACCGGTGACGGATCCACCGCCGTGGGCGGCTACACCGAAGCCGACGGTTTCCTGTCTTCGGCGATCGGTTACGGCTCAGTCGCCTCCAACGATTACGCCACGGCGCTGGGCGCCTCCGCGACCGCAAGCGGCGCCAGCAGCACCGCACTGGGCGAGGCCGCACAGGCCAGCGGCGATGAGAGCACCGCCGTCGGCGGCAGCACCTTCTTCGGTTTGATCAGCACCCAGGCAAGCGGCACCGGCGGCACCGCCGTCGGCAACGGCGCTTGGGCAACCGGCGAATACAGCACCACCGTGGGACACAACAGCTGGGCGGATGGCGAGCAAAGCGTGGCGCTGGGGGCCAACGCGTTCGCCCTGGACGACAACGCCGTGGCGCTGGGTGCCAACTCGGCAACCAATCGCGCCAACAGCGTCTCCGTTGGCGATGTCGGCAGCGAGCGCCAGATCACCAATGTTGCCGCCGGCACCGAGGGCACCGATGCGGTGAACCTGGACCAGTTGGACGCGGTGGCGGCGGTCGCCGAGAACACCGACCAGTACTTCAAGGCCAGTGGTGAGGGCGAGGCGCTGATCGAAGGCGAGGACGCGGTGGCAGCCGGTTCCAACGCGATGGCCGACGGCGATTACACCACCGCGATCGGCTCCAGCAGCTATGCCGGAGCGCAAGGCGCCTCGGCATTCGGCAGCGGTGCGATGGCGCTGGGCGAGTTCAGCTCAGCCAGCGGCTACAACGCGGTCGCCACTGGCAGTGACAGCGTCGCCAACGGCAGCAATAGCGAGGCGAGCGGCGATTCCAGTATCGCCATTGGTGGAAAGATCAACGCCTTTGATGCCGACGGCAACCCGATCGAGGTCAACACGGTGGCGTCCGGATTGGGCGCGACGGCGGTCGGCTCTGGCAGTCTGGCCACTGGCATCGGCAGCTCGGCTGTTGGCGTGCTCAGCGAGGCCAACGGCTACGCAGCGTCGGCCTTTGGCTATGGCAGCATCGCCAACGGCGAGTATGCCTCCAGCTTCGGCCATGCTGCCGGTGCAACCGGCGATTACAGCGTTGCGGTCGGCGGTCCTGCGGATCTGATTCCCGGTTGGGGCATCTTGGTCTATACCCAGGCCAGCGGTCTCAGCTCGGCCGCATTCGGCGCGGGTGCGATCGCCGCTGGCGACTTCAGTACGGCCAATGGCAGCCTGTCGGAAGCGTCTGGCGAAATGAGCACCGCGCTGGGCTATTTCGCCTACGCCCCCGGCGTCAACTCGTCCGCCCTGGGCGCCAATTCCTGGGCCAGCGGCGACAACAGCTCGGCAATTGGTTACTACAGCACCAGCTACGGCGCCGACAGCACCGCAATCGGCTATTACAGCACCGCCGATGCGGACAACAGCGTCGCCTTGGGTGCGAATTCGATCGCCGACCGCGACAACAGCGTCTCCGTTGGCGATGTCGGCAATGAGCGCCAGATCACCAACGTCGCCGCCGGCACCGAGGGCACCGACGCGGTGAACCTGGACCAGTTGGACGCGGTGGCGGCGGTCGCCGAGAACACCGACCAGTACTTCAAGGCCAGTGGTGAGGGCGAGGCTCTGGTCGTAGGCGAGGACGCGGTAGCCGCCGGTTCCAACGCGATGGCCGACGGCGATTACACCACCGCCATCGGCTCCACGAGCTTCGCCGGCGCGCAAGGTGCTTCGGCGTTTGGCAGCGGTGCGATGGCGTTCGGTGAGTTCAGCTCGGCCAGCGGTCACAACGCTGTCGCCATCGGCGACGACAGCGTGGCAAACGGCAGCAACAGCGAAGCCATCGGCACCTCCAGCGTCGCCATAGGTGGCCGCCGTGCAGTCCTGGACGATGAAGGCAACCCGATCCTGGATGCGGACGGCAACCCGACCTACGTCAACACCCTCGCCAGTGGCGATGACAGCACGGCGCTGGGCGCCGGCGCGGTTGCCGCCGAAGTCGGCGCCACCGCAACCGGCGCCGGGGCCAACGCCTCCGGCGCCTACAGCACCGCGACCGGCACCGAAGCCACGGCAGCGGCCACCCAGGCCACCGCCAATGGCTTCCGCAGTGCGGCCAACGGCGACGGATCCACCGCCGTGGGCAGCTATACCGAAGCCGACGGTTTCCTGTCCTCGGCCATCGGTTACGGCTCGGTCGCCTCCAACGATTACGCCACGGCGCTGGGTGCATCCGCGACCGCGAGCGGCGCCAGCAGTACCGCAATAGGTGAGTCCAGCTCGGCTTCGGGCCTGGAAAGCACGGCGGTCGGTGGAACCGCTTTCGGGTTCATCGCCACCGAAGCCGCCGGCGAGGGCGCATCCGCCTTCGGCAATGGTTCCTGGGCCAGCGCCGACTACAGCACTTCCATCGGTTGGTTGAGCAGCGCCGACGGAATTGGCTCGACCACCGTGGGCGCCGCGGCGTGGGCCGAGGCGGATGATTCAACCGCACTGGGCTATGGCACATACGCTGCCGCTCCCAACAGTGTCGCCCTGGGTGCTGGATCGATGGCCGATCGCGCCGACACGGTCTCGGTTGGTGATGTCGGCAGCGAACGCCAGATCACCAACGTCGCCGCCGGTACCGAGGGCACCGATGCGGTGAACCTGGACCAGCTCAATTCCGTGGCGGAGACAGCCTTAGAGACCAGTCGACTGTTCCAGGCGACGGGCGACGGTGAGGCCATCGTTGCGGGCGAGGACTCCGTAGCCGCGGGCAGCAATGCTTACGCTGAAGGCGATTACGCCACCGCCATTGGTTCCAGCAGCAGCGCAATCGGTGAGGGTGCCAGCGCGTCCGGCTCCGGCGCAGTTGCAGTCGGTACCCAGGCGACCGCCAACGGCTTCAATGCCGTCGCATTGGCCGACAACGCCACCGCCAGCGGTGCCAACAGCAACGCGTCGGGTGAGTACGCCAGCGCCACCGGTGCCGAGAGCGAGGCCGGCGGACTGTATGCCACCGCTACCGGTGCCGCCGCAATCGCCAGTGGTGATGGCAGCGTGGCTTCCGGCTCGCTGAGCGAGGCTTCCGGTGTCGAGTCCACCGCAAGCGGGTTCTTCAGCCTGGCAAGTGGCGATGCCGCCACGGCACTGGGTGCGGAAAGTGTTGCCAGTGGCAATATTTCGGCGGCCGTAGGCTTCCTCGCCGAAGCCACCGGCGACTTCGCCACTTCACTGGGTGGGCTGTCCACCGCCGCTGGCTATAACAGCACCGCCGTCGGCAGCGCCGCAACTGCGCTGGGCGATGACAGCACTGCGGTCGGCTCCGACAGCAGTGCCACTGCCTACAACAGCGTGGCACTGGGCGTGGGCTCGAAGGCCGATCGCGCCAACAGCCTCTCTGTGGGAGGGGTCGGCAGCGAGCGACAGATCACCAATGTCGCAGCAGGAACATTCGACACCGACGCCGTCAACATGTTCCAGCTGAGCTCCATGGCCACTGCCTTGGGCGGCGGCGCAGGCTTTAGTGGAGGCATTTTCAGCGGGCCCAGTTACATGATCCAGGGCAGCAACTACACCAATGTCGGCGCTGCTTTCACTGCGATTGATGTCGAGCTTGGAATCATCAACGCGGTGATCGACAACCTGCCGCCGGGCTTGACCAATCCGCGCCAGACGGGCGCAACGACGGCATCAACACAGACGGTCGCCATGAATGCTCCCGCACCGGAAGTCGCGACAACATCGCAA
Organism: Lysobacter sp. A289; assembly: GCF_054072675.1. Taxonomy (NCBI): domain Bacteria; kingdom Pseudomonadati; phylum Pseudomonadota; class Gammaproteobacteria; order Lysobacterales; family Lysobacteraceae; genus Lysobacter; species Lysobacter sp. A289. Next base: position 2,539,246 of record NZ_JBSVRN010000001.1, on the reverse strand, counting down.
CAAGGCCCGACGCCGGCAACAGCCTCGGCAGCAGTCGCTGCTACCGGCAATGGCAGCGATGGCGGCAACGACGGCAACGCAGTCGGCGCTGCCCCACCCAATGCCACCAACGTGCCGCAGCCGGCGCAGGCGAATGGCACTGCGCCCCTGGCCAGCGCGCAAGGCTACACCGACACCACTGCGACCCAGGCGCTGACCTCGGCCTACAACTACACCGACACCAGCACCACCAACGCGTTGAATTCCGCCAAGGCCTATACCGACCAGAGCATTGGCCTGCTCAACGACGACTTCAATGCGTTGCGCGGCGAGGTCAATGAGCGCTTCTACGAAGTCGACCACCGGTTCGACCAGATGGGCGCGATGAGCGCGGCGATGTTGAACATGGCCACCAGTGCAGCAGGCGTCCGTACCCCGAACCGGGTCGGTGTCGGCGTCGGCTTCCAGAACGGCGCATCGGCGCTGTCGGTCGGTTACCAGCGCGCCCTGTCCGACCGCGCCACGGTGACCTTCGGCGGAGCAGTCAGCGGCGACGACGCTTCTGTCGGCGCTGGTGTCGGCTTTGGCTGGTAATTCCCCCGGCGGGGTCGGAATCAGGACTTCCTGGCCCCGCCACCGCAATGCTGCAGCAACAAACCTGTTCCAGATCGACGCTTTTCAAATACCCGCATGTCAATCACCACGAGGAAGTGCCAGATGAATCGCAAGAACCCATCGTTCCGCATCAGCCTGCTCGCCACCGCAGTGGCAGTCACCCTCGCCGCCCCCGCGGCAATGGCTGCCGGCGTTGCACCGCTGCCGACCCGTGGTGCTCCCCAGGCTGCCCCCGCAGCCCAGGACGGCGCCCGCCTGATCATTCGCTACCAGGACAGCAACCTGTCCCGCGCAGCCAAGTTGCAGACCGTCAATACCGCCGCCTCGCGCAGCCGTGCAATGTTGTCGGCCAGCTCTCGCAGCGGCGCCAAGGCACCCGATTCCCGGTACATGCGCAAGCTTGCCGTGGGCGCCGACCTGGTTCGGCTGGACCGGGATCTCGACCCGGCGGCACTGAAGGCACTGGTGCGGGAGCTTTCTGCCGACCCGGCGGTGAAGTCCGTCCAGATCGACCGGATGATGCATGCGATCGACAAAACCAGCGGGCAGGTCGCCAGCCGCGACCTGGTACAGCCGGAACTGGTGGTCGACGACCCGTACTTCGCCCAGTACCAGTGGCACCTTCAAGACACGGCTGGAGGCATCAACGCACCGGAAGCCTGGGACATCTCCACCGGTGAAGGCGTAGTGGTGGCGGTGCTTGACACCGGCATCATCGACCATCCGGACATGGATGCGAACATGCTGGCCGGTTATGACTTCATCACCGACGCCGAGGTATCGCGTCGTCCGACCGATGAGCGCGTACCTGGCGCACACGACTACGGCGACTGGTATGACGCTGGCGAATGCGACGAGGTGGAACCCTCGGGCAGTTCGTTCCACGGCACCCACGTCTCTGGCACGATTGCCGAACTGAGCAACAACGGCGTCGGCATGGCAGGCGTTGCCCATAACGCCAAGGTCCTGCCGGTGCGCGTGCTCGGCAAATGCGGCGGCTACACCTCCGACATCGCCGACGCAATCGTCTGGGCCGCGGGCGGCGACGTTCCCGGCGTGCCCACCAATACCAACCCCGCCGAGATCATCAACATGAGCCTGGGCGGTACTGGCAGTTGCGACCCGACCAGCCAGGCGGCGATCAACCAGGCGGTCGGATTGGGTACCACGGTGGTGGTCGCGGCGGGCAACAGCAATAGCGATGCTGCCAACCACTCACCGGCCAGCTGCGACAACGTCATCTCGGTCGGCGCCGCCGGCATCACCGGCGCCCGCGCCTACTACTCCAACTACGGCGACAAGGTCGACCTGTCAGGTCCCGGCGGTGGGGTTACCGATGGCAATCCAGACGGCTACGTCTGGCAGGCTGGCAACGACTCGGCCACGTCGCCGGAACTGGGTGCGGTCACCTACATGGGCATGGCCGGCACGTCGATGGCCGCCCCCCACGTTGCGGCAGTAGGCGCGCTGATCCAGAGCACCGTGGTTGCAGCAGGCCAGGCACCCAAGACGCCGGCCGAACTGGAAGCCATCCTGGTCGACAGTGCACGGCCGTTCCCGTCTACTCCCGATCGCGACATCGGCAGTGGCCTGCTTGACGCGCCCGATGCACTGGCCAAGGCGATGGAGGTGCCGTGCGATCCTGCCGTGGAGGACTGCGCTCCGGATGCGATCGAGCTGACCAGCAGGGTGGCCGTACGCAACCTGTCCGGCGCGTCGGGCAGCGAAACGCTGTACAGCATCGAGGTCCCGGCCGGCTCGCGGTTGCTGAACGTGATGACCTACGGCGGCAGCGGCAACATCAGCGTGTATGTCAGCGCCGGCGAGGCGCCGACCACCGCGGCGTATGACCATGAGTCCTCACGTCCGGGCAACAACGAGACCGTCCGCGTGCGTAACCCGGAAGCTACCACGTACTACATCCTGATGGTCGGTGAAAGCGCCTACAGCCGCGCGAGCATCCAGGCCCGCGTCGACTGACCAACCACGGCAAGGACGCACCACCAAAACCCCGGCTTCGGCCGGGGTTTTGGTTGCAGGCCCTCCGCTACACTCGCAGACCTGATTCTCCGGAGCCCGTCATGCATCGTCGCCTGCTTGTTCCCGCACTGTTATCCAGCGTCGTTGCGCTATCGGGTTGCCAGCACGGCCTCACTCATCCAGGTACGGGCGCCTCCAAGGCCGAGGTCCAACCGTCTGCCTCGGTTGCCGCAGCGGACGACAACCTCAACGCGGTTTTGTGGATGCAGTCATCGGTGGAGTTTCGTGCCACCGCGGCCCAGGCCTATCGCGCCGCAGCGGACCAGCTCGACGCCGCCCTGGCCGACCCGCAATGGGATGCCCTGGTCGCCGATGAGCGCGCCAACCCCGCAACCGGGTTGAAGCCGGCAGTCATCGTCGACATCGACGAGACCGTGTTGGACAACTCGCCCTACCAGGCGCAATTGATCCAGACCGGGCTGCAATACGACCCTGTCACCTGGGCGGCGTGGGTCACCGAGGCAAGCGCCCGCCCGGTCCCCGGCGTGCTCGAGTTCGCGCAGGCGGCCAGTGCCCGCGGCATCACCATGATCTACATCTCCAACCGTAACCACGACCAGCAGGCCGCAACCCTGGCCAACCTGCGCGCGGTGGGCCTGCCGGTCGCCGACGACTCGGTGTACCTGGGCAAGGGCCTGCAGGTCGAGCACTGCGAGCAACCCTCCAGCAGCGACAAGCAGTGCCGTCGCCAGTTGATTGGTCGCAACTATCGGGTGCTGATGCTGTTCGGCGACCAGCTGGGTGATTTTGTCCAGGTCGAACCCAACACAAGCGTCCATCGGCAGGCGCTGTTGGAGCAATACGGCGACCGTTTCGGCGAGCGTTGGTGGATGCTGTCCAATCCGACTTATGGCGATTGGTTGCCGGCCCTGTTCGGTAACGACTGGAGCCTGTCACCGGCAGCGCAACGCGAGGCAAAGCGCGCCGAGCTGGACACTGCGGGCGCTGTCGTGGACCCGGGTCACGATTGATCGTGTGCGCTCGCGCGTCCTTCTGCCTGCAAGTCCGTGGACGCTGACCGCGGTGGGCGGCCATTGTTGTCCAGATCATCGACTCGGCTTGTAACGAGGGCCGGTGGCGGCGAAGATGCCGGACTGCGACTGGGGAGCCGCTGCATGCTATTGATCCGACGCAACACCTTCAGGCTGCTATCGACAAGACTGTTATCGGCCCTCGCGCTGCTGGCGATCATCATCACCGTGGGCGTGGCGTGCGACCGCACCCCGACCGAGGCCCCGGCCAGCGCCGAGCCAACCGGGCCGGTCGCCGCGGTTGACCGGCTGGTCGAGGACCTTCGAGCCAACGACGTGGCCGCTTACTCGCGCCACGCTTTGCCGCCAGCGTTGTACCAGCGGATGAGCGTTGCATGGAGCGAGGGACGCACTATCTGGCCACTGACCGAACTGCCCCTGGACGACCGCTTGCCGGGATTCATCACCCTGTTGGCGGCGCCGGAGGCAGAGAAGACCCTGCTGGCCGCCTACAACCGCCAATTTGCCGGCGCAGACCGGGAGTTGCGCACCGCGGCGGCGACGTTGGGCTTGTTCGCCACCCAGTATGTGCAAGGCAGCGCTGACTACAGCACCGCGGAGCGCGAGCACTATGTGCAGCTGATCGCGGCGTTGAGCGAATGGGCCAAACAGGCTCCATTGGGTGACGTGGCCCAGGCCAGGATAGCCATACCCCAACTGGTGGCTGCTGCGCGCCTAACTGGTCTGGCCGCTCCCGATGCGTTTCGCACGACCGGGATGGATCGCAGCCTGGATCGCCTCGCCCCGTTCTTTGCACGTTTCAAACAGGCATTGACCGGCTACGGTCTGGATCTCGACCAGGCGCTGGATAGCGCCCAGGTCCGGCTTCTCGAACAGACCGGCGACCAGGCCCGGGTTTCGGTGGCTTACACCCTTGCCGGCAGCGCCATCGAAGCCGAGGTTCGGGTCGAGCGGCACGATGGACACTGGTACCTGACCGACCTGTTGCGTCACGCCCGGTCCCAGGTTCCGGCTGCAAGTACCGGCGCTGAACCGGGCCCACCACCGGCCACCCTCGAAACGCCGACCGATCTCACCGTTCGCTGAGCCGCCTATCCACCGCGAGCGAACCGGCATAATGGCGCCGATGCCAAAACAGACACCCCTGCAGTTTCCTGGCGACGATGCCAATACGGACCCCGCCGCGAAAGCGACGGCGGGCCATCCGGACTTGCCGGGGTCGTCCGGCGATGCGGCCCACCCCACCCCGCCGGTGGCGGATCGCGCGCGCGACCAGTCGCTGTCCAGCTTCGAGCCAGGGTCGACCCTGGGCGATGAAGCCGAGCCGGTCACGGACAAGACAACGGCCGCAGGTCTCGCCTCGGAGCGCTCACAAGACTCGGGGCGACCCTGGTGGGCGCGCCTGCTGGGCCGCCTGTTGGCGCCATGGATAGCGCTGACGATTGAACCCAAAGAGCCGGCGGCCCATGCGGCCGGGCTGGGTGAGCATCCCATCTGCTATGTGATCGAGCATTACGGGCTGTCCAATGCCCTGATCCTGGAGCGGGCGTGTCAAGACAGCGGCCTGCCTTCACCGCTGCAACCGTTGCCCGGTGACCCACTGGGACGCAAACGCGCGTATGTCGCGCTGTCGCGGCGCAACGCCAGCACGCTGGCACCCCTGCAGCAGTCGCTGGGTAGCGCACCGCCATCATCCAAAAGCCACTCCGAATCGCTGGCACGGCTGCTGAAAGCCCACCGCGATGACCCCACGCTCGACGTCCTGCTGGTGCCGGTATCGATCTTCGTCGGCCGCGCACCGGACAAGACCAGCGGCTGGTTTTCGGTCCTGTTCTCGGAGAACTGGGCATTGGTCGGCCGCTTCCGCCGCTTGCTGGCGATCCTGCTCAACGGCCGCGCCACCACGGTGAGGTTCGCGCCACCGATCAGCCTGCGCGGGATCATTGCCGAGAACCTGCCGCCGGAACGCACGGTGCGCAAGCTCTCACGCGTGCTACGCACCCATTTCCGCCGCATCCGCGCCGCGGTCATTGGCCCGGATCTGTCGACCCGACGCCTGTTGGTCGACAAGGTGCTGGCCACCGACTCGGTCAAGGACGCCATCGCCGACCAGGCACGACGCGACAATTCCAGCACCGCGGAGGCGTGGAAGAAGGCCCACGGCTACGCCTACGAAATCGCCGCCGACTATTCCCACCCGGTGGTGCGCTCGGCCAGCTTCCTGCTGACCCTGGTCTGGAACCGGATCTACCGCGGCGTGCTGGTCCATCACCTGGACAAGCTCAAGCAGGCCGCGCCGGGGCACGAGGTCATCTACGTGCCCTGCCATCGCAGCCACATGGATTACCTGCTGCTGAGCTACCTGCTGTACACCCGTGGCATCGTGCCGCCGCACATCGTCGCCGGCATCAACCTCAACCTGCCGGTCATCGGCACGTTGCTGCGCAAGGGTGGCGCGTTCTTCATCCGCCGCAGCATCCGCGGCAGCATGCTGTATTCGACCGTGCTCAGCGAGTACGTCGCCAAGCTGGTCTCCGGTGGCTATTCGATCGAGTACTTCGTCGAAGGCGGCCGCTCGCGTACCGGCCGGCTGCTGCCACCCAAGGGCGGCATGGTGTCGATGACGGTGCGCGCGTTCCTGCGCCAGCCGACCCGCCCGGTATTGTTCCAGCCGGTCTACATCGGCTACGAGAAGCTGATGGAGGGCAACAGCTACCTGGACGAGTTGTCGGGCAAGCAGAAGAAGGGCGAGTCGATCTGGCAACTGCTGGCCGGCATCCCGAAGGTACTGCGCTCCAACTACGGCCAGGTGGTGGTCAACTTCGGCGAGCCGATCAAGCTCGATGACGTGCTCGCCGAGCATGCGCCGGACTGGCAAGGCAAGGCGCTGGGCGATGACGAGAAGCCGGCCTGGCTGTCGGGAACGGTCGAGTCGCTGGCCCGGCGCATCCAGGTCAACGTCAACCGCGCGGCCGACGTCAACCCGATCAACCTGCTCGCACTGGCGCTACTGTCGACGCCCAAGCACGCCATGGGCGAGGCCGACCTGCTGGCCCAGATCGCGCTGTCGACCACGTTGCTGGCCGAGCTGCCGTACTCGGACCGGGTCACCGTGACTCCGCACACACCGGCGCAGATCATCGCCCACGCCGAAGACATCGGCGTACTGACCCGCACCGCCCACCCACTGGGCGACGTGTTGCAGGTCGGCGGCGACCAGTCGGTGTTGCTGAGCTATTTCCGCAACAACGTGCTGCATCTGTTCACTGCGGCCTCATGGATTGCCTGCTGCTTCCAGAACAACCGTCGCATGGCCCAGGACAGCGTGTTGCGGCTGGGCCGCAGCGTGTACCCGTTCCTGCAGACAGAGTTGTTCCTGCCGTGGAGCGAGGACGAGTTCGTGCAACGCCTCACCGGCACCATCGACATCTTCGTGCGTGAGGGGCTGCTGGAGCGTGTCAATGACGAGGACGGCGGCATCCTGGCCCGCAATGCCGGCCAGAGCGACGAGGTGTTCCGGCTGCGCGCGATCGGCCACTCCCTGCAGCAGGCGTTCGAGCGCTACTACATCACCATCTCGGTGCTGGTGAAGAACGGCAGCGGCACCCTGTCCACCGGGCAGCTGGAAAGCCTGTGCCAGCTTGCCGCCCAACGGCTCAGCCTGCTCTACGCCCCGGCCGCGCCGGAGTTCTTCGACAAGACCCTGTTCCGCGGCTTCATCCAGAAGCTGCGCGAGATCAAGCTGGTCCGGCTCGACGAGAACGCCAAGCTGGTGTTCGACCAACTGCTGGAAACCTGGGCGCGCGATGCCAAGTTCATCCTCGGCCGGGAGCTTCGCCACAGTATCGAGAAGGTCAGTCCGGAGGCCGCCAAACCCGACCCGGATGCGCTTCCCACCAACCCCTGACCAGCGTGCTGCGGCCGGTTCATGGTAGAGGTAGGATGAATAGCGCCGCCGGATCCGTCGCGGGCCGGCCGTGATGATGTATGCCGGCTTCGGGCCGGTCGCCGCGACCACAGCTCGAGGACTGCGCAATGGCTCAACCGCCACCCGCCGCCACTGCTGCTGACACCGTCTTACCGGACGCGCCTGGTAGCGGCCAGTCACCCGACCCGCCACCGCCACTTGCCAATGCTCCGCAACAGCTGGTGGCCGGCCTGCTCGGCAAGGCCGACATCCGCATCAACGGCGATCGTCCCTGGGACATGCAACTGCACGATCCGGCCGCTCTGGAACGTGCCCTGGCAGAGGGCAACCTCGGCCTCGGCGAGGCCTACATGGCCGGCGCTTGGGACTGCAACCAGTTGGACGGCTTCTTCGACCGTCTGTTGCGGGCCCATCTCGAACGCGAGGTGGCACCGGCGCGCATTGCCTGGCACGCATTGCAGGTGCGTATGTTCAACCGCCAGAACCGCACCCGCGCATGGCAGGTCGGCAAGACCCATTACGACCTGGGCAACCGCTTCTATGAAGCGATGCTCGACCCGCTCATGGTCTACTCCTGTGGTTACTGGCGGGACGCCGACACCCTGGCCCAGGCCCAGGTCGCCAAGCTGGACCTGATCTGTCGCAAGCTGGGCCTGAAGCCGGGCATGCGCGTGCTCGACATCGGTTGCGGCTGGGGCAGCTTCATGGGTTACGCCGCGGAACATTACGGCGCCCACTGCATCGGGGTGACGGTCTCGAAGGAACAAGCCCGATACAGCCAGCAGCGTTACACGGGGTTGCCGCTGGAGTTCCTCCTGCAGGATTATCGCGAGCTTGACCAGGACGCCCTCGGTGGGCCGGTCGACCGCATCGTCAGCGTCGGCATGTTCGAGCACGTCGGCCACAAGAACCACCGCGAGTACATGGAGGTTGCCGAGCGTTGCCTGGCCGACGACGGCCTGTTCCTGCTGCACACCATCGGCAAAAACCAGCGCGACTCGGTGCCCGACCGGTGGATTGACAAGCACATCTTCCCCAACGGCGAGACGCCGTCGATCGGCCAGGTCGGTGACGCGATCGATGGGCTTTTCGTCGCCGAGGATCTGCACAATTTCGGTGCCGATTACGACCCCACCCTGATGGCCTGGCATGCCAACTTCGAAGCGGCCTGGCCGCAGTTTTCCGACGAGCTGGGCGAGACGTTCCGCCGCAAGTGGCGCTATTACCTGCTCTCGTGCGCCGGTGCATTCCGCGCCCGCGAGTTGCAGCTATGGCAATGGGTGCTGTCGAAGAATGGCGTTACCGGGGGTTACCAGCGCCCGGGCTGATCCAGCGCCGGGCGGCTTTCACGAGCGCGGGATGCCAGGCTCACGCAGGCCAGTCGGGGATCAAAGCGCTTTGCAGGCGCGCGATGCAATCCTTCAGCCACAACTTGTGCTTCTTCAGCCGTTTCAAGGCCAGCTCGTTGGCTGCGTCCGGCCCAGACGAGACCAGCCGGGCGATCTCGGCATCAAGCTCACGGTGTTCCTGGCGCAGCTGCACCAGGCGTCGTTCGATGTCAGCTGGATCGTCGCTGTCGTTCATCCCTGCACAATAGCGCGGCCGCGCAAGCGACACGACACTTGCCTACCGAAGCACGGGCAACGCGGGCCGCGGCCGGTAGAATGGCCAGTCCGCACGACCGCTGCCTCTTTCCCGGATATCGAATGTTCTTCCGCAACCTGACCCTGTTCCGCTTTCCCCCCAGCACCAAACTCGACGATCTCGATGCCGGCCTGCAGGAATGCCAGCTCAAGCCGGTTGGCGCGCTGGAGTTGTCCTCGCGCGGCTTCATCTCGCCGTTCGGCCGTGATGCCGAGGAGCTGTCGCATCGGCTGGGGGATGCGCTGTGGCTGACCATGGGTGGCGAGGATCGATTGCTGCCCGGCTCGGTGGTCAACGACATGCTGGCGCGCAAGCTGGCCCAGATCGAACAGACTGAAGGCCGCAAGCCTGGCGGGCGCACCCGCAAGCGGATCAAGGACGAGCTGATCACCGAGCTGATGCCGCGGGCGTTCATCAAGCCCAGCCGCACCGATGCGCTGCTCGACCTGGAACACGGCATCGTGGTGATCGACACCTCAAGCCGCAAGAGCGCGGAGAACGTCTGCAGCGAGATCCGCCGCGCGTTGGGCAGCTTCCCGGCCTTGCCGCTGAGCGCCGAAGTCGCTCCACGCTCGATCCTGACCGGCTGGGTTGCCGGCGAGCCATTGCCCGATGGCCTGAGCATCGGCGACGAATGCGAACTGCGCGATCCGGCCGATCACGGCGCGGTGGTCAAGGTGCAGCGCATGGAGCTGGACAACGACGAGATCGCCAAGCACCTGGAGACCGGCAAGCAGGTCACCCGGCTGGCGCTGACCCTGGATGACCACGTCTCGTTCGTACTCGGCGAGGACCTGGTGGTACGCAAGTTCAAGCTGCTGGACGGCGCCGTCGACCAGCTCGAGTCCACCGACAGTGATGACGTGCGTGCCGAGCTGGATGCGCGCTTCGCGCTGATGAGCGCGGAGGTCAAGCGATTGTTCGTGGTGCTGGAAGCCGCGTTCAAGATCAGCAAGTCGGAATAGTCCGTCACCGGAGCCGCCGTGAGCCCCAATCCGTTCCGCCCGCTGGCCCGTAAACCCCGATCGGTGGAGCGCGACGCGTTCGAGTTGATACTGGCGGATGGCCGGGTGTTGGTGGTGCAACGGTTCCGCGACCCGCGCGCGCGGCGGATCAAGCTGTCCGTTGACGAGCGCGGCCCACGCTTGACCTTGCCGCTGCGCGCCAGCCTGGCCAGCGGCGAGCGCTTCAGCCGCGAGCACGCCGATTGGTTGGCGACACAGGTCGACCACCACGCCGTGGACGTACCGACGGCGGTGGATCGATTGCAGACCACGGCCTTGCCACTGCGAGGCCGGATGCTTCCCCTGCGCTGGCAAACCGGGCGTCACACCCGGCTTCAGCATGACGGTGAGGATGCCGACGACCGTGGCACCGGCCTGGTCATCAGCCTGCCTGCCCGCGCTGGTCCGTCTGCGATCGCCCGCGCGCTGCGTGACTTCTACGAAGGTCAGGCGCGTGCCGACATTGGTCGTTGGCTGCCGGCGTACCAGGCCGGACTGCCACGGCCGCCGCGGCAATTCCGGTTCAAGCAGATGTCATCGCAGTGGGGTTCGTTGGCGCCCGACGGCACCGTGGCGCTGGATCTGTCACTGGTGCTGGCGCGCCCTTCGGCGTTTGAGTATGTGCTGGTCCACGAGCTGTGCCATCTGCTCCAGGCCAACCACTCCGCTGCTTTTTGGACTGAAGTCGAGACGCGTTTCCCGGCGTGGCGGGAGGATCGGGATTACCTGAAAAGCGAGGGCCGCCGACTCAAGGCGACCTTGCGGGCGTTGCTCAACGGGCAGCACTGAAAAAATCACCAATGGCCGTGGCGACCTCCGCAGGCGCTTCCATGTGCACATGGTGGCCTCCCTGCAACACCACCAGATCCGCATCCACCAGGCAATCAAAACGCGCGCGGCGCAGTGTCTCCGGGAAGTAAACCTGGGCCGGCTCGGCATAGATCACCCTGACCGGGCAGGTGATTGCCGCCAACTGGCTACGCACCTGCGCTTCGCTCAGTCGTACCGCGGTGGGACGGGTCAGGCGCGGATCACTGCGCCAACTGAAGCCGCGCGCCCGGTTCTCGCCGCGGGCGGGCGCCAGGCCGCGGGCGACCAGCAGGCTCGCCGCGGCTTCGCTGATTCCGCCAGCCATCATCCGGGCGCGCACCGCAGCCGCCGGGTCGGCAAACACCCGCAACGGCTTTCGCTCGGCAGACCGCTGCGAAAAGGATCGATGCAGGCGAATCACGGCCTCCTCGTCCTCGTTGTCCTGCTCGGCCAGCGCGCCCAGCGACTCGATCGTGCACAGCCGCTCGATCCGCTCCGCTGCAGCGGCGGCCATCACGCTGGCCACGGCGCCGCCCAGCGAGTGGCCAAGCAGCGAGAACCGCTCCCAACCCATCGCATCGGCCGCGGCGAAAACCACCCGGGCGGTATTGACCACGGTGTACTCGGCAGCCGCTGGCAGGTGTCCGCTGGCACCATGGCCAGGCATATCCAGCGCGACCAGGTCGATCCCGTCCAGGCACGGGTGCAACGGCACGAAGCTGGCAGCGTTATCCAGCCAGCCGTGCAAAGCCAATACCCGCGGCGCGCCCGGCGCAGCATTGCGCAAGCCGGCAAACCGGCCCAGCGACGTGTCGAGGTTGATCTCGCGCATGCCGTGCGCATCGACGCTGCTCAAACCCATGCCTGCAACTCGCGTCGTGCGATTGCCGCCAATGCCGCAGCGTGTGCCGGATTGTCGTTCAGGCACGGGATGTAGCGCAGCTGGCCACCGCACGCGGCGAAGTCCTCGGCCAGCATGATTGCAATCTCCTCCAGGGTTTCCAGGCAGTCGGCCGCGAATCCCGGCGCCACGATGTCCACCGTGCGTACGCCACGGTCGGCCAACGCGACCAGCGTGTTGGCGGTAGCCGGCTCCAACCAGCGCTCACGGCCGAACCGCGATTGGTAGCTGACGCCCCATTGCGCCTCATCCAGCCCCAGGGCCGCCGCGATCGCCTGGGCACCGGCTTCGCATTGACGCTGGTATGGGTCACCCGCGTCGACCAGGCGTTGCGGCAAGCCATGAAAGGAAAACAGCAGGAACTCGCTGGCACCATGTTGGTCGCGGTGGGCGCGGATCGAGCTGGCCACGGCATCGACCCAACCCGCATCCAGGTGATAGTCCTGGACCATGCGCAACGGCAGCGATCCGGCGCGCGCAACCACGTCGCCCACCGACGCGGTGGTAGTGGTCGAATACTGCGGATACAACGGCAGAACCAGCGCGCGCTTGATCCCCTCCGACCGCAGTCGCTGCAACACCTGCACCAGCGAGGGCTCGCCGTAGCGCATCGCATCGATCACGCGGACCCCGGGCATTTCGCGCTCAACCGCTTCAGCCAGGCGCCGGGTATGCACGGCAAGCGGCGAGCCCTCGGCCATCCACACACTGGCGTACTTGGGCGCCACCTTTGGTGCACGCAGCGGCAGGATCAGCCCGTGCAACAAGGGCAGCCAGAACCACCGGGGCAGCGAAACCACCCGCCGATCGCCGAGGAACTCCCCCAGGTAACGACGGATCGCCGCAGCGGTGGGCGCGGCCGGTGTGCCCAGGTTGACCAGTACCAGTGCCGTGTCGGTTCCTACCTTATTCATCGCCTTCTCATTAGCCTGAACTCCATTCGCGCGTCGCGGTCAATTGCAGCGCACCCATTATGATTCGTTGCGCACCGCTTGCATCCACGTCCCCGGAGTTGCCCATGCCAATCCTGCCCCGACTCGCCATCGCCTTGCTCACGTTTGGTTTGGCCGCCCCTGCCATGGCGGGTGTTGCCGAGGACGAGCGTGCACGCAATGCGTTGCGCGTACTCAATGAAATCCAGGCCATCCCCGAGTCAAGCATTCCGGACATCCTGTTCGACGAGGCCAAGGCGATCGTGGTCGTGCCCGACACGCTCAAGATCGGTCTGGTCATCGGCGGTCGCCGCGGTCACGGTCTGGTCTCGGTAAAGACGCCGCAAGGCACCTGGTCCAATCCCGCCTTCGTCAAGTTGACCGGTGGCAGCATCGGCTTCCAGGCCGGCGTGCAGTCCTCCGACGTGGTAATGGTCTTCACCAGCCAGCGTGGCGTGGACTCCATCGTCAACGGCAAGATCACCTTGGGCGCGGATGCCAGCATCGCCGCCGGGCCGATCGGGCGAACCACCAGCCTGGCCACCGACGGCAAGTTGAAGGCGGAGATCTGGTCGTGGTCACGCGCCCGTGGCCTGTTTGCGGGCGTCGCGCTGGACGGGGGGGTAGTGAGCATCGACGACGACGCCAATGTTGCCGCCTACGGCCCGGGCACTACGCCACGGATGATCTTCGAAGGCCGCGCCGAGGCGCGTCCATCCGACGCCATCGTGAGTTTCCGCGACCAGTTGGAAGAAGCCACGGCAGCGGCGCGTAGCGCGCGACAGGGCGATACGCCCGCACCGGCGGCCGCCGCGACTGCAGCCCCGCAATACACACCGCCGCCGGTCAATACACCCGTCAATACTCCAGTGAACGCGCCGGTAAACGCGCCCACAAACCAGCCGCAGCCGTTCCAGACCGTGGACAGCCCCACCGCGCCGCCCATCCGGACCGAGCCACTGCCTCCGATCGAGTAGTGGTTGCCAGCCGGCGACTGGCCATTGGCTGAGGCACTGGCCAATATCGCGATGCCATTCGGTTACGCTGGCTGCGCTATCCTGCATCCCCACTTCCAGCGAGAGATCCGATGGGCAGTTTGAGTATTTGGCACTGGCTGGTCGTGCTGGTGATCGTGGTACTGGTGTTTGGAACCAAGCGCCTGAAGAACGTGGGCAAGGACGTGGGTGAGGCGGTCAAGGGCTTCAAGCAGGGAATCCACGACGCGGACGACGACACCGCACGCAAGGACCAGCCGCCGGCGCAATTGTCGGATGCGGCTCGTCGCGACAGCGCCGACAACGAGACGCCTTCGCGCAACAAGGAAGCCGCGCACGACGACGAGAACACCCCGCGCTGAGCGCGGGCATCCGCGTCTCCGGCTACCGGCATGTTCGACATCGGCTTTTCCGAGCTTTTCCTGGCGGCGATCGTGGCGTTGCTGGTACTGGGTCCGGAGCGCCTGCCACGCGCCGCGCGATTTGCCGGACTGTGGGTGCGACGCGCCCGCGCGCAGTGGTACTCGGTGAAGTCCGAACTGGAAAGAGAGTTGGCAGACGAGGAACTCAAGAGCAGCCTGCGCAAGACCCAGGACGAATTGCGCGATGCCCGCGACCAGTTGCAGGCCAGCGGCGAGGGCCTGCGACGCGACCTGCAACACGGCCGCGATATTGCCGAGCGTGAATGGACCCAGGCCACCCAGGCCCAACCCAGCGCCGACCACGAGTCGCACGAATCCGGGCAGCCCGCGCCCGGCGGCGACCAGACACACGATGAACCATTTCCCGGCGAACCCGGTCCGCAGCGCGATGAGCCGGCCGAGCCCGAGTCCCGGGAACCCGGTCCAGCTGCCCCGGCACGGCGTGAACCCGACCCTGTCGATCCTGACCCTGTCCGGCGCGACCCACCATCGCCTGACAAGCCGGTTCGCGACCCGCCGTCGTCGCGCCCATGACTACCCCGAACGAGCCACCTGATGCCGAGCCGGGCAACGACCCCCGCCTGCTCGATCACCTGATCGAACTGCGCTCACGGCTGATGCGCGCAGTGATCGGACTGGTCGTGGTGCTGGTGGTGATGCTGCCGTTCGGTAATGACCTCTACGCCCTGCTCGCCGCGCCGCTGCTGGAGAAGTTGCCTGCGGGCGGCCAGCTGATCGCGGTGGAAGTCGCCAGTCCGTTTTTCACCCCGGTGAAGCTGGCCTTCTTTGCCGCCGTGATGGTGTCGATGCCCTGGCTGCTTTACCAGGCGTGGGCGTTCGTCGCACCGGGCCTGTACCAGCGTGAGAAGCGCCTCGCCATTCCGCTGCTCGCTTCGGCCGTCATGCTTTTCTACGCCGGTTGCGCGTTCGCGTTCTTCCTGGTCTTGCCGATGGTATTCGGCTTCCTGACCAGGATCGCGCCCGATGGCGTGGCCATGATGACCGACATCAGCGCCTACCTGGATTTCGTGCTGGTGATATTCCTGGCCTTCGGCGCCAGTTTCGAGTTGCCGGTGGCGCTGGTGATCGCGACGCTGCTGGGCTGGGTCACCCCGCAGCAGTTGCGCGAATCACGCGGTTACGCGGTGGTGGGCATCTTCGTCATCGCCGCGGTGATCACCCCACCGGACGTGGTGTCGCAACTGATGCTGGCGATCCCGATGTGCCTGTTGTATGAGGTCGGCATCGTCGCATCGCGGTGGCTGGCCCCACCCGACGTGGCCGCCCCGGAAGAGTAGGTGTGACCGCGCATCCCGACGGCCGACTGCTGACTCCCGCGGGGTTCTGGCAGCGTGCCGCGGCATGGTCAATCGATATGGCACTGATCGCGCCGCTGGCCCTGCTGCTGGCCTGGCCGGTCATCTCGGCCCCGGCGCATGCCGTGCCGTCTCAGGTGACCGGCTTGTTGCAGGCGGCAAGCCAAGCCATGGCCGATGCGATCATTGATTACGTTCCCCTGCCGCAACTGGCGGCGGCAATGCTGCACAACCCGGCGTTGCATGAGGCGAGCCTGAGCCTGCAGTCGACGTTGTGGTCGCTGACATGGCCGCTGCTACTCGCGATCGCCTTGCTTGGTGGCGGTTATCACGTCGCCTGCGAGGGCTCGCACCGACGAGCGACACCGGGCCAGCGACTGCTTGGTTTACAGGTCGTCGACCTGGGGGGCCAAGCATTGACACCGGGCCGCGCCCTCAACCGTCACCTTGCGGGCAGCCTGTCCTGGGCGACATTGAACGTCGGTCACCTGATGGCGGCATTGGCGCCGCGGCACTTGGCCTTGCACGACCGCATCAGCGCGACACGGGTCGTAACCGCCCCAATGGCGACGCCCCGAGCGGTGGCAACCGGTGGCCCAGGCGACAGACTGCCAACCTGGGCCTGGGTCTGGCTTGGAGTACTCGCGATCGCCGCCATCGCACTGACGCTATGGGGCATGACTGCGGCGATGGCGGTGATGCGCGCTGCGCTGGAACAGGCACTGCTCTGACGCGGATCCGATCAGGCGGTGAGCGCCTCGGCGGGGATGTCTTCATCGCTGCCGCCATCACAAACGTCATGCCACAGGTGGTACATCACGCCAAACACGACGACACACACGGCCAACAGGAGCAGCAAATACAGCGGAATGCCGATCAGCATGGTGATCCACATGCCCAGAAATTTTCCCATCAAGCTCACCACCAGCCCCACGATGAACATGATGATGGCAAGCACGATCATCGCCACCACGTAGCTGACGAACAACACCAGCAGCGGCAAGACGTTCTTGAGCGAACCGGCGACGCCATCACCGAACGCGCCAAAAACACCGCGCCCGCGCAAGCTGATCTGGCCGATCGCGACCGACTGGACGGCGAAAAACAACATGCCGACCACCACCATCACCAGGTAGGCAACGCCGAGCCCCGACGGCAGGCTGGCCATCATTGCCGCTGGATCGGCGAACGCCTGCGGTTGCATCATCTGCAGGTACCAGGTCATGACGCCGCCGGCGAACACCGACAACAAGCCGGCCATGATGACGTTCTGCACGATGGCAATCAGCACCAGCAAGCCGATCAGGCGCAGCGAGGTCGCCATGTCGCCGAGGCCGGAAAACACATCGACCACGCGAGCGGGACGTCCGTTTTCGGCCGCGTCGATCAGCCGCCAGTAGCCGACCATCAACATGCCTATCACCACCAGGACCAGCACGCCCAAGAGCATGCCAATGATGATCATACCGGCGAGGTTGTCTCTTAGTATGGCGCCCATCGCGCCGGCCGCCAGCGTCGCCACCACTGTGGCCACGAGCATCGCCACCAGCAACAGCGCTGCGCCGCCGAACACCGCGACGGGATTGTTGCGGCCCAGATTGATGCCGCGTTTCAGCCAGTCAAAGCCGGCCATTGCATTCATTGCACGTATCGTCATTTCCCTATCCCCTGTTGGTGTTGTTGTTTTGCCGGCGCTCCCCGTGACGGCCGTCCTCCCCCGAGGACTGCGCCGCCACTGCATGCTCAGTTACTGCATGCCCGTCATAACCTTGCGACCGATCAGGCCTCGAAACCGCCTGCCGTCGACACCACTGGCGCCGTCGGTGCGTCACCGATCATCTGTCGCCACGCGAGATAGGCCACCCCGCCCATCACCGGCAGCAGGATCGCCATCAGCAGCAGCTGAACCACGAACATCGACGCCATTGCTCCGATTGCCATGCTCAACACCATCCCGACCAGTTGCAACGCCAGGCTCAGCGCGACCATCGCTATCACCAGCAGCACCAACAACACCAATACCGCGCCGAGGTTGCTCAGGCAGGCGCGGAAGCTCAGCTTCATCGCCGCGAAGGCGCCGCGATCGGTGAACATCACCTCGGGAATAGCAACGAAGGTAAAGAATCCGGCGACTACGCCGACCACCAACGCGGCAATCATCCAGCCAAACAGCCGACCCAGCGGCAGCGACTCGACCAGCGCGGGATCCGGATTGACCTGCAGCTCGACCATGAGCTCGGACAGGCGCACCAGCTCCTGGCTTCCCACCATCGCCACCAGCAACACCATCACCACCACCAACGCGGCGATCTGCGGCAGCAGCATCGCCAACAGCTGCGGCACCTTGCCATCACGCACGCCCTGCACCAGGTCGGCCGGCGACGCCGGGCGCCCCTGGTCGACTTCGCGCGTGGCGTAAACAACGCCGGCAAACAGGACCGGCCCAAGCACCGCCAACACCAGACTCAGCCAGACCTGCCCGCCGACCGACGCCAAGGTCGACAGGCCACCCCAGATGACACCCAGCAGGCCCAGCGTCAGCGGCGCCTTGCGCAACAACGCCAACCCGCCCAGCAACCATTCCGCGCCTGCACCGGCAGGCACCTTGCGAATATCCGTCATGACCCGGTTTTCTCCCTTGTAGATACGCCCTGTGTCAGCCCGCGCGCGTGGTGGACGAAGCGGCGCAGCACCCGTCGGGCCTGCGGGCAGGCTCCCACCGCCGCCAGCATCGCACGTGGATCGAGCCCTTCGCGCTGCAATGCAATCTTGCGCGCATCGATATAACCACGCATATGGGTGGCGCTGAATTCGGGATGGAACTGGACCCCCCAGGCGTTATCGCCCCAGCGGAAGGCCTGGCAAGGGTCGGCTGCCGATCGCGCCAGCACCGTGGCGTCGGCGGGGGCGCGCAATACGGCCTGCAGGTGGGTCAGCTGTGCATCGAACGACGCAGGCAACGGCGCGAACAACGGATCCTGCGCGGCCGCAGGCAGCAGCTCGATCTCGACCGTGCCCACCTCGCGACCGGCCGGGTTGTCGCCAACTTCTCCGCCCAGTGCGTGCGCCAGCAGTTGGTGGCCGTAGCAAATGCCAAACAGCGGCAAGCCCGCGTGCGCCGCGTCGCGCAACCAGGCCGCGGTGGCCTCGCTCCACGCCAGGCGCTCGGTGACCATCGTGGCCGACCCGGTCACGATCACACCGGCGAAGCCTTCGCGATTGGGCAATGTGTCACCGGCCTGGACATCTATCACCACCGCACCGTCGCGTGGCAAGCCCGCGGCCACCCGGATCCAGTGCGCAAAATCGCCGTGGCGGCGCAGGGGTTCGGCCGGTTGGCCGGTCGCGATAATCAGGAAAGGCATGGTCACGGACAGCGGTATCCCAGAGTGAAACGGCGAAAAAACGACGCGTGCAAAGCGGGCCGTATACTAACTTGCTTTGCCCCACGGCCTTTCAAGCATGTCGCAGCCTGACTCACGCGCCTTGTCGCCCACGACCTCCCAGCCTCCCACCTTCCAGCAACTGATCCAGCGCCTGAATGCGTACTGGGCCGAGCAGGGCTGCGTGCTGATCCAGCCGCTGGACTTGGAGGTCGGTGCCGGCACCTTCCATCCGGCCACCTTCCTGCGCGCGCTGGGGCCGGAGCCGTGGAACGCGGCGTACGTGCAACCCTGCCGCCGCCCGACCGACGGCCGCTACGGCGACAATCCCAACCGGCTGCAGCGTTATTACCAGTACCAGGTCGCGATGAAGCCCTCGCCCGACAACATCGTCGAGCTGTATTTCGATTCGTTGAAGGCCCTCGGCGTGGATCCGCTGGTGCACGACCTGCGACTGGTCGAGGACAACTGGGAATCGCCGACCCTCGGCGCCTGGGGGCTGGGCTGGGAGGTCTGGCTCAACGGCATGGAGGTGACCCAGTTCACCTACTTCCAGCAGGCCGGCGGGATGGAATGCAGGCCGGTGCTGGGCGAGATCACCTACGGTCTGGAGCGCCTGTGCATGTACCTGCAAGGCGTAGACAACGTGTTCGACCTGGTCTGGACCCACGGCCCCGACGGCCACCCGGTGACCTACCGCGACGTCTACCACCAGAACGAGGTCGAGCAGAGCACCTACAACTTCGAGCATGCCAACGTGGAGGTGCTGTTCCGGCGCTTCGACGAGTGCGAGGCGGAGGCGCTGGCACTGGTCGAACTCAACCTGCCGCTGCCAGCCTATGAGCAGGTGATGAAGGCCAGCCACAGCTTCAACATGCTCGATGCGCGCCGCGCGATCAGCGTCACCGAGCGCCAGCGCTACATCCTGCGCGTGCGCAAGATCTCCCAGGCGGTGGCCGTGGCCTATCACGCCCAGCGCGAGAAGCTGGGGTTCCCCGGGTTGAAACCGGGCTCGTCGAAGAACGCCACCGCCCAGCAGGCCGGCAAGGAGAGCGTGTGATGAACAACATCACCTCGGGCAACACGGGCGTGCGGATGCAACCGCTGCTGATCGAACTGGGGACCGAAGAATTGCCGGTCAAGGCGTTGGCCGGGCTGGCGCAAGCGTTTTTCGATGGCGTCATCAACGGGCTGGTCACGCGCGGCGTCGCCTTCGAGCGCGACGAGGCCAAGCCGTTGTACACCCCGCGCCGGCTTGCGGTGCTACTGCCCGGCGTGGCCGTTGAGCAACCCGTGCAGTCCTCCGAAGTGCTGGGGCCGTACCTCAACATCGCGCTGGACGCCGATGGCCAGCCGACGCGCGCACTACAAGGCTTTGCCGCCAAGGCCGGCGTCGAGTGGACCGCGCTGGAGAAGACCACCGACAACAAAGGGGAGCGCTTCGTACACCGCTCGGTCAAGCCGGGCGCGAAGACCGCCGACCTGCTGGGCGCGATCATCAGCGACGCGCTGGCGGCGATGCCGATCCCCAAGCCGATGCGCTGGGGCGACCACGACTACCGCTTCGCCCGGCCGGTGCATTGGCTGGTGGTATTGCTGGGCAACAACGTGGTCGAGGTCGAACTGCTGGGCGTGCGCAGCGATCGCATGAGTCGCGGCCATCGTTTCATGCATGACAAGCCGGTCTGGTTCAGCACGCCCGGCGATTACGTGGGGTCGCTGCGTGGCGCGAAAGTGCTGGTGGATGCCGACGAGCGGCGCGAAAGCATCGTGCGCCAGGTCGAAGCCGCGGCGCAGGCATGCAACGGCGTGGCGCGGATCGAGCCTGGCATCCTGGAAGAGGTCAACGGCCTGGTCGAATGGCCCAGTGCGATCACCTGCGGGTTCGAGTCGGAGTTTCTCGCGGTTCCGGCCGAGGCATTGATCGCGGCCATGGAAACCCACCAGAAGTTCTTCCCGGTGCTGGATGGGCAGGGCCGGCTCAGCGAGCATTTCGTCGCCATTGCCAACATCGACAGCAAGGATGAGGCCGAAGTCCGCAAGGGTTACGAGCGGGTGATCCGGCCGCGCTTCAGCGACGCCAAATTCTTCTTCGTGGAGGACATGAAGCAGGGACTGGCGTCGATGAGCGACGGGCTGAAAGCAGTGACGTATCAGGGCAAGCTGGGCAGCGTCGCCGACAAGGTCACGCGCGTGTCGGCATTGGCCGAATGGATCGCCTCCCAGGTTGACGTCGACCCGGTCCTGGCCCGACGTGCCGCCGAGTTGTCCAAGGCCGACCTGCAATCGCGGCTGGTGGGCGAGTTTCCCGAGCTGCAGGGCATCGCCGGACGCTACTACGCGGCCGTGGAGAACGAGCCGGTCGAGGTCGCCCATGCGATCGACGAGGCGTACATGCCGCGTTTCTCCGGCGATGCCATTGCGCCATCGAAACTCGGCCAGGTACTGGCCATCGCCGAACGACTGGACACCCTGGCAGGGGGCTTTCTCGCCGGCCTGAAGCCGACCGGCAACAAGGATCCGTTCGCACTTCGGCGCAATGCGCTGAGCCTGGCGCGCACCTTGCTCGAAGGCGGCCACGATCTGTTGCTGCACGAGCTGGTGGAGCGCGCCATCGCCGCCCAGCCACTGCAACATCCGGACATCGGTAGTTTTGATGTCTCCGCCTTCGTCTACGACCGCCTGCGCGGCTATTACGCCGATCAGGGCATCTCGGTGCAGCAGTTCGAGGCGGTGGCCCATGTGGCCCACGACTCGCTGCTCGACTTCGACCGCCGCCTCAAGGCGATCGGCACGTTTGCGGCCCTGCCGGAAGCGGCCGCATTGGCCGCCGCCAACAAGCGCAGCCGCAACATCCTCAAGAAGGTCGAAGGTCCGGTGCCGGACATCGTCGACACGAGCCTGTTTTGCGAGCCGGCCGAACGCGAGTTGGCGGAAGCGGTCGACGCGGCGATCGCCGACACCGACCCGCTGCTGGAGCAGGACGATTACGTGGCCGTACTCGGCCGGCTGGCCCGGCTGCGTCCGCAGGTCGATGCCTTCTTCGAGCAGGTGATGGTCAACGCCGACGATGAGAAGGTGCGCAACAACCGGCTGGCGCTGCTCAAGCGTCTGAGTGACCGGCTGGGCAGCGTGGCGGCAATCGAATACCTATCGATTTGAGGCCAGTCGATCTGAGGCCAGTCCTAATCCATTCTTGACACGCTACCGGTATCCTCGCCCGCATGCGCCTTCCCCGCCTCGCCCTGCCCATCGCCGCGTTGTGCTTGTTTGCCAGCGATCCGGCGCACGCAGCGAAGGTGGACAAGGTGATCGTCACGGGCCTGGACGAGACGATGACCGAGAACGTTCGCAGCGCCGTGGCGCTGGTCGACGTGGTCGGCAAGGATCTGTCAGGCCGGCGGTTGGCATATCTGGTACGCGAGGCGGAAGACCAGACCCGTGAAGCACTGGAGCCGTTCGGCTACTACTCACCGACGATTACCGTGGAGCGCGACCGAGGCGACGCCACCTCCACGGTGACCATCGCGGTCGATCCCGGGGAGCCGGTACGGGTGCGACGCGAGCATGTTGCCATCGAAGGCGCCGGTGACCGTGACCGGTACCTGGCCGAAGACATCGCCGCGTTCCAGCCGGAGGTTGGCGAGGTGTTCGAGCACCCGGTGTATGAAGCCAGCAAGACCCGCATCAGCCGACGGCTTGGCCAGCGCGGCTATTTCGACGCGGACTTTGCCAGTCGCCGGGTTGAAGTCACCCGCGCGGAGCACGCGGCCGACATCGACTTGGTGTGGACCAGTGGTCCGCGCTACGACATGGGCGTGATCACGTTCGAGCAAAAGCCCAAGGCCATCCTGCGCACCTCGCTGCTCGATAATCTGGTCTATTGGGAAACCGGCAGCTATTACCACCAGGGCAAGCTGGACCGGCTGCGCGAGTCGCTGTCACGGCTGGATTATTTTTCCTCGGTCGTCATCAATCCCAACCCCGACCAGGCCGTCGATGGCCAGGTTCCCATCGACGTGCTGCTGTTCCCCGCCAAACGCAGCATTTACAGCGCCGGCCTGAGCTATGGCACCGACAGTGGTCCGGGTGTGCGGCTGGGGATGGAGCGCCGTTACGTCAACGATCGTGGCCACAAGGCACTGGTCCAGCTCGACTACGCGCAGCGCCGCAAGACCCTGACCACGCAGTACCGCATCCCCGCGTTCGCGTGGGTGGATGGCTGGTATACCTTCAGTGCGCAAGCGGCGGACGAACAGACCGACTACATGGACAGTCGCCGGATCGAGTTCGTCGGCAGTCGCAACGGACGCATCAACAACCATCTCAACGTCACCGCGTCTCTGCATGCGTTGCGCGAGCGCTGGTCCTATCTGGCCGATGACGATGGCGACGCCAGTACCGGCCCGGAGTACCGCTACGCCACCTTCACCTATCCGTCGTTGCGGGCCGAATACATCGATGCCGACAGTCTGGTCTTCCCCCGCGACGGCCTCGCCGGCACCTTGATGGTGCGCGGCGGCCTGGAAGGCGTGGGCAGCGACGCCAACTTTTCCCAGGCCAGGGCGACGCTGCGCTGGTATCGCGGGATGGGCGATCGCGACCGGTTGATCGTGCGCGGCGAACTGGGCCACACCTTTACCGACGACCTGGTCGCAATGCCGCCAAGCCTGCGCTTCTTTGCCGGCGGTGACCGCAGCATCCGCGGTTACGCCTGGCGCGAGGTCGGTCCGCGTGTGGAGGGCAGCGACGGCAAGCTGTACGCACTGGGCGCGAAGAACGTGGCGACTGCCAGCGTCGAGTACGAGCACTACTTCACCCAGAGCTGGGGCGCCGCGGCGTTCGTCGATAGCGGCAGCGCGTTCGACGGCACGCCGGACTGGCACACCGGCGTCGGCGCCGGCGTGCGCTGGCGCTCCCCGGTCGGACCGGTCCGGGTCGATATCGGCCACGGCCTGGACGATCCCGACGCCGGGTTCCAGATCTATCTCAGCATCGGCGCGGATCTGTAGCCGATGGCCGGCATCCTGCGCCGACGGATCGATCCCGACCTCACGGCGGAACAGCGCGAGCAGCGGATTGCCGAGCTGCGAGCGCGGCGCAAGGCCCGCACGCGCTACCTGGCCGTCCGTGGCGGGGTGTCGGTCGCCGTGGTGGTCGTCGCCCTGGGTGTATTCGGCTACTGGTTGCTGGCCAGCATCGGCGGACGCGAGTTCCTGCTCGGCCAGGTGGTCTCGCGCCTGCCCGACAACGCCACCTTGAGCTGGAGCAAGGCCGAAGGACCCGCGTCGGGACCGTTGACCATGCATGACGTGCGCTTTACCTACGATGCCATCGTTTTCACCGCGCAGCGCGTCACCGTGGACCCGGCGCTGCGTCCGCTACTGGGCCGGCGCCTGCGGCTGGACGCGATGCAGATCGAGAACGCGACGCTGAACCTGCCGCAAGGCGATGAGCCGTTTGAGTTGCCGCGCTGGCCTGACTCGTTACCGCAGATCGCTCCGCCGCTGGCGCTGCAGGCCGACGACGTGCAAATCGACGGATTCCTGATCAGCAGCGAAGGGGTGCCCACCATCGATATCCATCGCCTGCGCGGCGGCGTCGACGCCGGCCCGGGCGCGCTGCATATCGAGCATCTGGTCGTCGACAGCAACCGTGGCCGGTTCACCGCACACGGCGATTACGTGCCCGCGGACCGCTACCGCAGCGACCTTGTGGCAACCGCGATGCTGCCGTCGGCCACCGGGCGCACCCCGGCCCGGCTGGGTTTTGTGGCCAAAGGCGACCTGGACCGCATGGACGTGGCGCTGGCCGGCCGCGCACCGGAAGCCTTCCAGGCGACACTGGTGCTGCGCGGCGACGGCGGCGAACCGCAGTTGGTCACCGGCGCCGGCGAGGTCGTGTCGGGCCCGGCGATGACCGCCACCGGGGGGCCGCGCTGGCAATTGCGCGCCAACGCCGAGGCTCTCGATATCGGCTTGTTGACCGGCTCGAACGCCGCAGCTTCGCCGACACCACTGGCATTTCAATTCCAGGCCGATGGGATTGGCGGCGACGCCCGCTTGCGCGGCGAGCTGCGGCAAGGCGATTTCCAGGCCCGCGTGGTCAATTCCCGGCTTCAAGTCCAGGACCAGGTACTGCAACTGAACCCGCTGCGGCTGCAGTTGTTGGGAGGCACGGTCATCGCGCGCGGCAGCGCCGACTTCAACAACCAGGACAATCCCGAATTTCGTTTCGCCACCAACGTGCGCGACCTGCAATGGGGTGGCTCCAACGGTGCGACCCCTTCATCGGCGACTGTCGCTGACAATCCAATCATCCACGCCGATGCGGATCTGGGCCTGGCCGGCACGATGAAGGCCTGGGCGCTGGTGGGCACGGCCACCCTCTCCCGCGCCGGTGAGCAGGCGCAACTGACCCTGGACGGTCGCGGCGATGCCCAGCAGATGCAGCTGCAGCGCCTGGACGTGCAGATGCCGACCGGCACCCTGGCCACCACCGGCACGGTGGCGTGGGCACCGAGCCTGGGTTGGGACCTGGACGCAAAACTGGCCGGCTTTGATCCGGGTTACTTCGCCGCCGGCTGGGATGGGGCGGTGAATGGCCACATCACCAGTGACGGACTCACCCGCGACGACGGCGGCCTGGACATCCAGGCCGAACTGGCGGACCTGGGTGGCCGCCTGCGCGGGCGACCACTCGATGGCGATGGCAGCTTCACCATGCACGGTGCGGCACCCACCGGTGGCAACGCACGTTACCAAGGCGAGCTCGCCCTCACCCTCGGCGGCAGCCGCGTGGAAGCCCACGGCCGCGTCGGCGACACCCTGGACATCAACGCGCGATTCTCGCCGTTGCGGCTGGCCGACCTGTTGCCCGACAGCGCCGGCAGCCTGAGCGGCGAGATCCACCTGGCTGGCTCGCCCACGGCACCCGACATCAGCGCTGACCTGGACGGCAACGGGATTGTCTTTGGCGATTACTCGGCCGGCTCGATTCGCATCGACGGCAGCTTGCCATGGTCGCGCGGCAACGGCTCATTGAGCGTACGTGCCGGCGACCTGGTCGCGGGCATCGAACTGGACACACTGGCCATCGACGCCCGTGGGGCCGTCGAGCATCTGGCGCTTGATGCCAACACCAGCGGCGCATTGGGCAGCCTGGCCCTGTCCGCCAAGCTCGACCGGCAAGGCCGTCACTGGCAAGGCTTGCTGCAGACACTACGGCTGGAGCTGCAACGCGGCGCGAACTGGCACTTGCTGCAACCGGCGGCCTTCGCCTGGAACCCGGCCCCCGCCGGCACCGGCAGCCTCGACAATGCGTGCCTGGCGTCCAGTGCCGGCGGCTCGGCGTGCGTGGCGGTTGACTGGCCGCGACCGGGCATCAGCATCACCGGACAAGGGCTGCCATTGGCATTGGTGCAGCCCTACCTGCCACAACGCGAAGAGGATCGGCCGTGGGTGATGCGTGGCGAGATCGCCATCGATGCACAACTGCGTCCCGTCGGCGACCACTGGGAAGGCAAGGTGCGGCTCAGCTCGGACAGTGGCGGCATCAAGGCCAGTCCGCGTGCGCGAAGCGAGCTGATCGAATACGACAACCTGTCGCTGACGGCGGACTTCCGCCGCCAGGGGATCGAGGCAGTGCTCGCCTCCGGGTTCAACGATGACGGCCGCATCGATGCGCACGTCATCACCGGCTGGGATGCCTACTCTCCCCTCGCCGGCCAGGTCTCGCTGGACACCGATGAGCTCACCTGGCTGGAATTGTTTGTTGCCGACATCGTCGAGCCGACCGGCCAGCTGAGCGCCGATATCCGCCTGGGCGGTACCCGCGCGGAGCCGCAACTGGGCGGACAGGCGCAACTGACCGATTTCAGCACCGAGATCCCGGCGCTCGCCATCACCCTGCGCGAGGGCAACCTGCAGCTCAACGCCCTGGCCGACGGGACGGCGCAGATCCATGGCAGCGTGCGTTCCGCATCGACCGCCGGCAACCCCGGCAGCGGCGTACTCAACATTGATGGCAGCCTGGGCTGGCAAGGCAACGAGACGCCGTTGGTGCTCATGGTCCGCGGCACCGATGTTCTGGTGTCGGACAGCCTGGAGCTGCGCGTGGTCGCTAGCCCGGATCTGAAGCTGCAGTACCAGGCCGGCCAACCACTGCAACTGAGCGGTCGGGTAGAGGTGCCGGAGGCCCGCATCAACCTGGAACAACTCGACCAGACGGTAGCGGTCTCCGATGACGTCGTGGTGCTCGATCCGGTCGATCCCGAGGAAGGTCCCGGTACGCCGTTGCAGATGGAGCTGGTGATCCGGCTCGGCGACAACGTGCAGATGAACGGCTTCGGCCTGGACGGGAAGCTGGGCGGCGGCATGCGTATCGTGTCGCGCCCCGGCCGCGAGATGACCGCCACCGGCATCATCACCGTCGCCGGCGAGTACACCGCCTATGGCCAGGACCTGCGCATCACCAGCAGCCAGTTGAGCTGGTCCAACGACCCGATTGCCGACCCCGCGATCCGGCTGCGCGCGGAGCGGAAGATTGGCGATGTCACCGCCGGTGTCGACGTCAGCGGCCGCGCCTCAGACCCGCAGGCCGAGGTCTGGTCCAATCCCGCCAGCTCCCAGGCCGAATCGCTCGCCTACCTCACCCTGGGCCGCCCACTGTCGACCCTGAGCGGCAGCGAGCGCGGCCAGCTCAACGCCGCCAGCGCCGCCCTCACCGCCGGCGGCAGCCTGCTGGCCTCCCAGTTGGGTGCGAAGATCGGTCTGGACGAAGCCGGGGTAATGCAGAGCCAGGCGCTCGGCGGCAGCGTGTTCGGCGTTGGCAAGCAGCTCTCGCCAAGGTTGTACGTCGGCTACGGCGTGTCGTTGCTGGGCACCGGCCAGGTGTTGACGTTGAAGTACCTGCTCGACCACGGTTTTGATATCGAGATCGAATCCAGCTCGATCGAGAACCGCGGCTCGGTCAACTGGCGCAAGGAAAAATAACGCCGCGCGGTCAATGCCCGGTGGACTTGGCAATTACGCTGAGCTGGCCATTGGGCTCCACTGTCACCAGCGCCGCATCTTCAACTTTCTCCAGGCCGTTGAGTCGCAACTGACTCAGCAGCTCCAGCTCGGTGACCAGCTCCTGGCGCATCGCCCGTCGCAGCATCTCGCCTTCGCGCACGATCACCACCGGAGCCTCGACGGTCCAGCGCGCGAACAGCGGTGACCGGAACTCCAGCATGTTGATCAACCAGGACCATGCCAGCACCACACCCGCCAGGACGACAAAATCCAGCGGGTGTTCCGCACCCGCCGACATCGAATCGGCCACCAGGCCGCCCATTATGACCAGCGCCAGCAGGTCACTTGGCGAGAGCCCGCCAATCTCGCGCTTGGGGAGCAACCGCAGCACGATCGCCAGCGAGAAATAGATCAACGTGGCGCGCGCCAGCAACTTCCATAGCGGCATCGACAGTTCGAATATCTCCATCGGCATCCGCCTCGCTGGTCACGTCATGTCGTCGAGCCCGTAGCCCCTGCCGAAGGCCGCGCCAGCAGTGCTGGCAGGTCGCCCGGCAAGCCGCATGGGTCGGGGCACAGTAGCTACGCACCTCGTCGAGCCGATGTGAAGCCGGCGCCAGACGGCTTCAGTCGTGTGCCGGCGCCTTCGCTGATGCCGTGGTGTCGATCAAGTGCCCGAGCTTGTCCTGCTTGGTCGCCAGGTAGCGCCGGTTGCTGGGATTGTGGCCGACCAGGATCGCGACCCGCTCGGTGACCGCAACGCCCACCGCCTGCATGGCCTTGACCTTGGCCGGGTTGTTGGTCATCAGGCGCAGCGCGTTCACGTCGAAATGCGCCAGCATCGGCTTGCATATCCCGTAATCACGCAGGTCCGGGGCAAACCCCAGCGCCTCGTTGGCCTCCACCGTATCGGCACCGGCATCCTGCAGTGCATAGGCGCGGATCTTGTTGAGCAAACCAATGCCGCGGCCTTCCTGGCGCAAGTACAGCAACATGCCGCGACCTTCGGTGGCGATACGCTTGAGCGCCTCTTCCAGTTGCGCGCCGCAGTCACAGCGGCGACTGAACATGGCATCGCCGGTCAGGCATTCCGAATGCACCCGCGCCAGCACCGGCTCGCCATCGGAAATCGAACCGAGGGTCAACACCACGTGTTCACCCCCGGTGACTCGATCGGCAAAACCGTGCATACGGAAGCTCGCCCACGGCGTCGGCAGATCGCAGCTGTCAACGTAGTCGAGGCGGGGTGCACGTTCCGCAGACGTTTCCAGGCCGGCGTCCACGTCATTCGGGTTGGCCCCGGTAGCGGCATGCAGCGAGGTCACGGTATCGATGGCGGGTTTGGCATCACTCATGGGGTTCCTGCAAACGCTCTGTATCAAGGGTATGTATCAGGGATCGTGGGCACTATCTTCCTCCAAACCGCTTGTCGGGCGAAGCCAAGCGCTCCCGCGGCCAGTGGACAAACAGCGGACAAACACGAATCCGGCAACCCGACCCACGCTACATGGGGGCGCCATGACCGAATAAAAAAGACCGGATCAGCGCAACGGATCGTTCTGCGCGACCTGCTTCTGCGCGACCGGCGATTGCATGACCGCACCGCGCAAGCCCGGCGTGCCGTCCACGACCTCGGTCCAGACGACATGGGCATCGCCGCCGGCAAGGGCGATCTGCGGAAAGCCGGTACCGCGCCCACGCCCGGCGACCCTGGCCAGTTCGATGCGTTGCTCTTCCCGAACCAGCCCGGGCGAATAGCGCGCCAGTTGCAGGGACTGGCCCTGCGCGTCTTCACGCACCCACACCACCCACGCCGAATGGGCGTCCATGGCCACCGCGATGCGCCCGTGCACCGCTTCACCGTGGTCCAGCGTGATCGGGGCGGCGAAGGTGTCGCCGGCATCGTCGCTGTAGGCAAGCTTGACGGTCGGGATATCGCCGGCCGGGGTGGATTGACTGGTGTACCAGCCGACCACGACCTGGTCGCCACTGGCGGCAATCGACGGGCCGTTGACCGGGCAGGCCGGCATTTCCCACTGGTCGGGATAAACGATGTGCGCCGGCGTCCAATTGCCGTCCTGCCACCGGGTGACTGCGATATCGCGGATCTCCCCGGCCGTGCGGTCACGGTAGGCCAGCAGCGGGCCTTTGGACGTCACCGCGATGGCGGTCTGGCAACAGTCACACGTCATCGCGTCGATGCGGGTGTCGGCCGACTTGCGCAGCAGGACCTTGTCCGCACCCATGCCGGCGAACTGCGCGGCGTCAAACTGCGCGGCGCGCAAGCTCATCGCGCCCACGCCCATGTCGCCGGAATGGCCATCATGCCCGGCGCTCGCATCGTGGCCGCCGCCCGCCGTCTGGCGACCATCCAGCCACGCCACGCCAAGTCCGGCCTCGCCCTGTGGCCACAATGAGACAAACCCATGCTCGGTCGCAGTGCCATCGTCGTTGACCAGTACCGGCGCCGACCAGGTGCCGCCACCATCGTTGGATCGCACCAGAGCGATGTCATAGGCGTATACGGCGGCGGCGGATTTTTGCAGCCAGTGCGCCCACAACGCACCATCATTGCCCATTGCGATATGCGGGGTGTCGGCCCAGTTGACGAACCAGTCGTCCCCGGTCGCGATCGTCGCCGGCGCCGTCCAACCGGCCACGTCGTTGCCGTTTGGCTTCCCGGCAGCAGAAAAAACCAGCGCGTGGCCACCGGCCTGCCTGGGTTCAATCCAGGACAACAGCAAGGTGCCATCCGGTGCTGCCACCAGGTCCGGCTGCGCCGCGCCTACCGGCGCCGGCAACCGCCATGGATGACGTTGATACTCGGTCGCGGTGGTCGATGGTTGATCGTCGACGGCACCGGCGTTGACAGCACCGTCGTTGATAGCGGCGCTATCGACCGCCTCGGTGCCGGCGTCTGGTGCCGGGCTGCAAGCGCCGCAAAGGATTGCGGTGGCCAAGACCGCGGTTGTCAGCACATCCAGGCGGGTCAGCTTCATCGCGACAGTCTACCGCTGCTGCCCGTCAACCGCCGACCCGGCGCCGACACTCGATGGCGCGGGTTGCCGCCAGCATCAGGCGACGGCATGACCCAGCCACGACAGCAGCACGGTGGCGATCGCAAAGTAGATCAGGATGCCCACGCCATCGGCCAGTGACGTGATCAGTGGCGAGCTGGCCGAGGCGGGGTCGGCCTTGAACCGGTTCAGCAGGAACGGCAGCGACATGCCCATGACGCTGCCCACCAGCACGATCAGCAGCATCGTCAAGGCCACCACCAGGGCAATCGCCGGGCCGCCACGAAACAGGCCGATCGCACTCACGGCGAACGCCATCGTCAGCCCCAGCAACGTCGAGACCACCACCTCGCGCCCCAGCATCTTGCCCCAGTCGCGCATCTCTACATCGCCGGTTGCCAATGCACGCACCATCAGCGTGGCCGACTGCGCGCCAGCGTTACCGCCGCTGGCGATCAGCAGCGGCAGGAAGAACACCAGCGCCATGTTGGCCGCGATCAGGTCCTCGAAGTGGGCGATGCCGGCGCCGGAGAACAGGTTCGCGAACACCAGCAGCACCAGCCAGTACACGCGCTGGCGGTACAGCAGCCCCACGGTGGCATCCTTCATGCTCATCGTCAGGCTGCCCAGGGTACCGCCGGCCTTGTGGAAGTCCTCGGTCGCTTCCGCCTCGGCCACGTCCATCGCGTCATCGGCGGTGACGATGCCGACGATGCGCTCGTCATGGTCGACCACCGGCAACGCCATGAAGTCGTATCGCGCGATCTTGTTGGCGGCCTCGTTCTGGTCGGCATCGACGTGGACGGTGACGGGATTGGCGGCCATCACCTGCGACACCAGGGTGGCCGGATCGGCCAGGATCAAGCGCCGCAACGTGACCACACCCAGCAGATGGCGATCATGGTCGATCACGTAGGAGGTGTAGATGGTCTCCTTGTCGGGCGCGACCCGGCGCAGCTCGGCTATTGCCTCGCCTGCGGTCAGTTCGGGCGTCAGGGTCGCGTATTCGGAGGTCATCAGCGCGCCGACGCTGTCGCGCGGGTAGCTGGCCAAGCGGCGGATATCGTCGCGTTCGGCTTGCGCCAGTGCCGGCAACAGTCGTTCGCGCCGGTCCGACGGCAAGGTGTTGAACAGGTCCACGCGCTCGTCAGCGGACATCAGCTTGAGCAGTTCCAGTACCGCCGGGCGTTGCATGCCGGCCACCAGCAAGGTCTGCAGCTCCAGCGGCAGGTAGCCGAACACCAGCGCACGCTCTTCGGCGGCGATCAGCGGCAATATCGCGACTTGTTGCTCCGGCGACAGGCGGGTCAGCACGTCCGCCAGGTCGACGGCCAGCACTTCGCTCAACGCGGTCTGCAGGGCCCCGAGATTGTCGCGCTCAAGCTGGTCGTGCCCAAGCTCGGCCGCGATCGCCTCGGCGACCAGGTCGGCATCGAAGTTGCCGTGGATATCGGCGCGGTAAAACGGCCGCACGGCTTGCTGAGGGTTGGGTTGCATCTTCATGCCTCCGGCCGGTCGCTATCGTGCGATCGCGGAAGCGGGCAACACCGGTTTACCGGGTCGTCGCAGGCTCCACGCATCGCCGCGCGAGCGTGCGGGCCATGGTGTCGGGGAATGTTCTAGATCGACTCGGTGTGTCCACGGTGTGGTCATGGCCGGGGGAGTTGGGCCCTGGCAAGCTGCCGCAGTTTAGGCAGCCGCCCGCAAACCGGTCAACCGGGAGTTGACGCCGACACCAAGTCTCTCAGGCGACCTGGTGGCGTCGCGCGCCCACCAGGTGCACCAGCAGCAACGAGATCGCTGCCGGCGTCATGCCGGGGATGCGTTGGGCCTGACCGATGGTCTGCGGCCGCACCCGCTCGAGCTTGCCGCTGAGCTCCGCCGACAGTCCGCGAACCCGGGCAAAGTCGAAATCCGACGGAATCGCGGTGGTCTCATGGCGTTGCTGCCGGGCAATTTCCTCGTTCTGGCGGTTGAGGTAGCCCGAGTACTTCACCCCGATCTCGACCTGCTCGGCCACCGCCGGATCGGCCACCGCCGGCCCCAGCGAAGCCACTGTCACCAGCCGCGCATAGGTCACTTCCGGCCGCTTGAGCAGGTCGCGCGCGCTGCTCTCGCGGCTCAGCTCGATCCCCAGCGTGGCGTTGATCTCGCGGCCCAGCGGATTGTTGGGCGAGGCCCAGATCGCAGCCAGGCGCGCGTTCTCGGTCTCGATCGCCTCGCGCTTGGCGGCAAACGCGGCCCAGCGCGCTTCGCCGACCAGACCCAGGTTGCGGCCAGTTTCGGTCAGCCGCAGGTCGGCATTGTCCTCGCGCAGTTGCAGGCGGTACTCGGCGCGACTGGTGAACATCCGGTACGGCTCGACGGTGCCGTGGGTGATCAGGTCATCGACCAGCACGCCGATGTACGCCTCGTCGCGGCGCGGACACCAACCAGCCTCCCCACGCACCTGACGCGCCGCATTGACCCCGGCCAGCAGCCCCTGCGCGGCGGCCTCCTCGTAACCGGTGGTGCCGTTGATCTGGCCGGCGAAGAACAAGCCGTCCACCGCCTTGGTTTCCAGCGTGGCCTTGAGCCCGCGAGGATCGAAGTAGTCGTACTCGATCGCGTAACCGGCGCGGGTGATGTGGGCATTCTCGAAACCGCGGATCGAGCGCACCAACTCCAATTGCACATCGAACGGCAACGAGGTGGAGATGCCGTTGGGGTAGATCTCGGCCACGCCCAGACCCTCGGGCTCGACGAAGATCTGGTGGCTGGTCTTCTCGGCGAAACGCACCACCTTGTCCTCGATCGACGGGCAGTAGCGCGGGCCGATCCCCTCGATCTGGCCGGTGTACAGCGGCGAGCGGTCGAGCGCGCCGCGGATGATCTCGTGGGTGCGCTCGCAGGTCTCGGCGATCCAGCACGACAGCTGGCGCGGGTGGTCGTCGCGCGAGCCCATGAACGACATCACCGGGCGCGGATCGTCACCGGGCTGCTCGACCATCACCGAGTAGTCCAGGCTGCGTCCGTCGATACGCGGCGGGGTGCCGGTCTTCAGCCGGTCGACCACGAACGGGCCTTCCCGCAACCGCTGCGCCAGGGTGACTGATGGCGGATCGCCCGCGCGCCCGGCCGCGTAGGTGGTCAGGCCGACGTGCACCTTGCCGGCGAGGAAGGTGCCAGCGGTCAGGATCACCGCCGGCGCATGGAAGCGCAGGCCGGTCTGGGTGGTGACGCCGTTGACCTTGGCGTTGTCGAAATCGATGTCATCGACGCCGGCCTGGAACAGGGTCAGGTTGGGCTGGTTCTCCACCGCACGGCGGATAAAGGCGCGGTAGAGGCTGCGATCGGCCTGGCAACGCGTCGCCCGCACCGCCGGCCCCTTGCTGGCATTGAGCCGACGCCACTGGATCCCCGCCGCATCGGCGGCGTGCGCCATGATGCCGCCGAGCGCGTCGATTTCCCGCACCAGATGGCCCTTGCCGATCCCGCCGATCGCCGGGTTGCAGCTCATCGCGCCGACCGTCTCGACATTGTGGGTCAGCAGCAGGGTGCGCGCACCGGCGCGCGCCGACGCCAGCGCGGCCTCGGTGCCGGCGTGGCCGCCACCGACCACGATCACGTCGTATTGAAAGAAATCATTGCTCATCGCAAGACCCTGGCCAATGGGCCGTCGTTGGGCGACCCGTCGTGGCATCCCGAGCCGCCGCAGGGCGTGGATTCTACGCCGTTCGCCGGTGTGTCGCGTTCGCGCATTCCGGCCAGGCATACCGGACACGCCGGGAACTTGGCACGCTTCATGCTTTATCAATCATGCACCCAACAGGGCAGGCGCCTGGCGCCGGTCGGAATTGGAACAGGGCCGACCAAGTGCCTGTTGGGGAAGCACGGGGGCCGAATGTCGGGGGACATTCGGCCCTTTTTCTATGCACGGAATGAGACCGGTGTCGCACTTTGCGCGAATAAACGCCGATCCCCTGCCCCGGCGACACACCTCGATCCACGGATTCCTGCCGACCCCCGGAACATCCCAGACAAGCGAAAGCCCCGCCAGAGCGGGGCTTTCAGTGTAGGCGTCGACGTCAAACGAGGGCGGAACAGGGGGGATCCGAGATTCCTCGTGAGACGTCGACATTGAGACGATACCTGATTACGTCGCATTGCGACGCTCTCTGTCAATACCGGCGCATGGTAGTCATCCGGTGTTGAATTACCGGATCCGGCGTGAATGCGCTATTTCTGCCTGATGGGTTGGGAATTTTCCCGTCCGGCCTTGGACTTGCGGATCATCGTCTCCATCCGTGAACCACGATTGTTGCTGCTTCCCGATGATGGGCGCGTGGAGGTCGGGCGAACCGGCGCAGCGATGACACTACGCTGCACCGCCGCGGGCGAACCGGTTGGACGCTCGGAGCGCTGGATCCGTTCGCGCTGCAAGCGCTCGTAATCCCGCCACGGCGCACGATCGCGGTCGGTATCGGGTCGCGGCGTGTGGTTGCCGTTGTTGCCGTGATTGTTGTTGTGACCGGGCCGCACCACGATCACCGGTGGCCGGTAGTAGCCGTAGGGATAGCGGCGGTTATAGCTGTTGCCGTAATAGGCGTTGCCGTAGTAGCCCGGGTAACGATTACTGTAGTAGCCGTCGTTCCCGTACTGGTTGTAGTACCGGTAGTCGGTGCTCGGCTGACCGTAGTAGTAGTCACCGCGAGCCTGTTGATAGCCGTATCCGCCGGTCATGCAACCGCCCAGCAGCGCCATCGCGGAAAGTGGCAAGATCAGTTTTCTAAGCATTGCGGGATCCCCCGTTATGATGTAGCCATCCTCGGCTTCCGGCATTGAACTAGCGCTTAACTCGGCAATTCGATCATTCAGCTCCATGCTGGCATGGCCGCTGGCCTGGCGCCGTCCGGCCTGCTGCGCCCCCCATCCTGTCGCGCCGGACTCATCCAATGCAAATCACCCTCCCCGAGATTCCGTCCGGCCAGCCGACCTCCGCTGCGCTGGATTTTGATGCCATCCTCCACGCCGCCGCGCGCATTGCGCCGCACGTCCACGCGACCCCCGTGTTGCGGTCGCGCACCCTGGACACCTTGGCCGGCTGCGAGCTCCATTTCAAATGCGAGAACCTGCAGCGCACCGGAGCGTTCAAGTTCCGCGGTGCGTGCAATACGATTTTCTCGCTGACCGAGGCCGAACTCGCCCGCGGCATCGTCACCCAGAGCTCAGGCAACCACGGCGCGGCGGTAGCACTGGCGTGCCGGTTGCGCCACGCCGGGGCGACCGTGGTGGCGCCTCGCAACGCCTCCGCGGTCAAGCTCGCGGCCATGCGCAATTACGGCGCGCGGGTGATCCTCTGCGATCCGACGCAGGCATCGCGCGACCAGGTCACCGCCGAGGTGCTGCGCGACACCGGCGCGATATTGGTGCATCCATTCAACGACACCCGGGTGATCGCCGGCCAGGGCACCGCGACGCTGGAACTGCTGCACAGCGTCGCCAGCCTGGACACGGTGATCACACCCGTCAGTGGTGGTGGCCTGTTGTCCGGTGCGGCGTTGGCCGCGCACGGTATCGATCCGGCGATCGAGGTGTTGGGCGCCGAGCCCGAAGGCGCGCGCGACGCGCATGATTCGCTGCAGGCCGGGACGCGCATCTCCGGCCGCGCCGTCGACACCATCTGCGACGGCTTGCGCGCCGAACTGGGGACACTGACCTTCCCGATAGTGCAAGCCCACGTGCGCGCCATCCTGCTGGCCAGCGACCCACAGGTAGTGGCGGCGATGCGGCTGTTGTGGGAGCGCATGAAGCTGGTGGTGGAGCCGTCTGCCGCCGTGCCGCTGGCGGTGGTGCTGGCCCATCCCGGGCGTTTCGCCGGACGTCGCGTCGGCATCATCCTCTCCGGCGGCAACGTCGATCTGGACACGCTGCCGGCGTTGCTGGCCCTGGGAACCGCCTGAGGCTCCGTGCTATCGCAATGGCACAACGTCCGCGCCCGGCGCAGCGACACTGGTACCGATTGCCAACTGCTCCAGGCCTTCACCCAGCAACAGGCGTGCGACCGACGCACGCTCCGGCAGCGGCCGGTCGTGCAGCGCGTCCAGCAGCCAGCCAATCGACCGGCAGCGGGCGTCGGCGTCAGTGCCATTCAAACCAGCGACAAACCCGTCATTGACCAGCGCCGCGCGTACCCCGGCAGCTTTCAGTGACTGCCGTGCCACCGTCTCGTCGTAAGGCTGTACCGGCGCCTGCATGGCCGCGACAAACACATTGGCCACTGCGGTGGCGAAGCGATCCTGGTTGGCCGGCCCCAGCCGGTTAGCGATCGCGTTCAGCCCGGCCAGGCTGCGGTCCGTGCCGGGATCGAACAACTGGCACAACGCGGCGGCTTCCTCCGGGCTACGGGTGCTTGCGTGAGCCGCCTGCAACAGTCCGTCAATGGCCGGGTCCGGCGCGCGACGCAGCAACTCGCGGCCGTCGGCCACCAGCACACCCGGATCAAACCCCCACTGTTCAATGACGCTGGTGGGCGCGTCCTGCGCGCGCACCGGCAGCAGACTGCTGACCAGCAGGGTCAGGACGGAAGTCGCCAAGGCTATGGAGGTTGGGCTGAACATGCTCGACTCGTTGCGTGGCGTGACGTGTGAACGAATCTAGCGGCCCGCGGCTGAACGCAACGTGCGTTCCAAGCGCCGCGCGACGCGTTCTAGCCGCCGCGCTGCGCGCTTTAAGCGCCGCGCTCGCTTCGCAAGTCCTGGATGGCACGCCGGTCACCCGCGGCGTTGCGGGCCGCTACCCAACTGGAGCCGATAATGCCGACGATCACGATCCCCGCGCCCCACAACGCCAGCCCTTGCGGCCAAGCCTCGCCCAGCCAGAGCACCCCCATGATGGTGGCGAACAGGATCTCCGCCCCCTGCATCGCCTCGACCGCCGCCAGGCCCGTCGCGGTGTCGCGAACCATGCCGGTGGCCTGGAAAAACAGCACGGTGGCGATGATCCCGGCGCCCACTGCTACCCCGGCCGCCAACCACACCTGGTCGACGGGTGGCAGTCCGGCCTGGCTACCGGCATACAACGCCACCAGCAGCCACGCCGGCTGGCTGGCCAAGGTCAGTCCAAATACGCGCTGGGTGGCATTGAGCTCCGGGACACCGGGTTGGGCCACCCGCTCCAGGTGCAGCAACAAACCACGGTTGCCCAGCGGAAAGGCCACCGCGGCGATCACGACGCAGAACAAGGCGATCCAACCGTCGCGATCCAGACCCCCTCCGCTGACGCCAAACTGCATCAGCAATACGCCCGACACCACCACCAGTCCGGTGCCCAGTGCAGGCAGCGGAATGCGCGCACGTTCGTCGGAGTACAACAGCGGAGCGCACAACATCCCGGCAATCACGGTCAGCATGAAGGTGCCGGCCACCAGCCATGACGGTCCGCTGGCGGCGGCGTAGCTCAGGCCCATGTAGAACAACACGAACCCCACCGTGCTCCAGCCCAACCACGGCCACGGATGCGCCCGGATCGCCTGCCACACCGGCTTGATCCCGCCCTGCCAGTGCATCAACGGCAGCATCAGCGGCAAGGCGATCAGGTAACGCAGCGCGGCCGTCCACGCCCAGTGCCCACCGCTGGTTGCCGCCGCCCGGTTGAGCACATAGGTGGAGGTGAAAAACAGCCCCGACAGCAACGCTATCGCGACCGCAAGCAACGTCAATTTGCGCTGATTCAACGGCCAGGCCCGGAGCGCTTGCGAACCTGGATGGTCGACAGTGGCACCTGTACTTCGTCGACCCCATCGACCCGGATCGGCGCACCCGGCGGCGGGCCCCAGGCGTGGGCGTAGATCACCTCCCAGGTGGCCGGCAGCTGGCCATCGGCCCCGCGCAATGCCTCGTAGGCCCGGCAGGCCCGAGCAAACCTGGCACGGCCGGTAAGGCTGCGGCGACGCGTGGCCAGCGCGTTCGTGGCACCGAGCGCCTGCAGCTCGCGCATCAGACTGGCCAGGTCGGGGTGGCCGAGGCGGAACTCGTCCCGGTCCAGCACCGGGTCCTTGAAACCGGCCGCGATCAGCGCATCACCGAAGGGGCCGATCGCGGTGAACGGGCTCACGTGCGGCGCCTCATCCGCGTCGGCAAACGCCTGCCGCAACTCGATCAGGGTATCCATGCCGAACGTCGACACCAGCATCAGGCCACCGGGCTTGAGTACCCGCCGGATGCCGGCGAACACCGCCGGCAGGTCCTCGACCCATTGCAGGCACAGATTGGAAAACAGCACGTCGACGCTGCGGTCGGCCAGCGGCAGCGCGCGCGCGTCGGCGCAGACCGGAACCGGCTTGTTCGCAAACGGATTGAGGCGTGGCAGCCCGGCCGTGCGCCCGGCGGCACTTACCTGCGCCAGCATCCCCGGGGCCGCGTCGATCGCCAGCACCCGCGCCTTCGGCCAGCGCTTCTGCAACGTCGCCGACATATGCCCCGGCCCGCAGCCCAGGTCGACCACGACCTTTGGCGGCGCCAGTGCGAGCGCGGGGTCATCGAGATAGTCCAGCGACTCGGCCAGCCGTGACGCCACTTCGCGTTGCAACGCGGCGGCGGAATCGTAGTCACCTGCGGCGCGCGAGAACGCGCGGCGCACCTGGCGATGGTCAAACAAGCCGTTCATGCCGGCTGCTCCGTATGGATCGATTGCATGAACGCGTCGATCTCGGTTGCGACTTCATCGGCGGCGCCCAGGAACGGCGCGTGACCGGCATTGCCAATCACCACGCTGCGCGCATTGGGCGCCAACGCGGCGGCGGCCGGCATCGCGGTGGCGGGAACCAGGCGGTCCCGGCGGCCGGACAACCACAGGCTGGGCACCTGCAGGTCCGCCAGTTCGGCACGCATATCCACCGAGTCCAGCAGGCGCAAGCCCTCCAATAGCGCGCGCGGCGCCGGCTCTCCGCGCTCGAACGCCTGGGTCTTCAGCTCACGCAGTTCCTCTTGCGCGCTGCTGGAGCCCAGCGCCTCCAGCGCCAGGAAGCCCTCCAGGGTGCCGCGAAAATCACGCTTCAATGCTTGCCCGAAGTCCGCAAACAGCTCGCGCCCGACTCCGTGCGGCCAGCTGTCATCGTCACTACGCACGAAGCGCGGCGAGGAGGCGACCATCACCAGGCCGCGGACGTTGTCGGGGTGGTCCAGTGCGGCACGCATCGCCACCTGGCCACCCAGTGACCAGCCCAGCCAGACCGCATCCGGCACTCGCGCCACCAGCGCTTGCGCCAATGCCGCCGGCTCCAGGCTGCTGGCGTCGTCGCGGGAATGACCGTGACCGGGCAAGTCGACGCTATGGAGCGTATAGCGTCCGGCCAGCCGGTCGACCAAGGGGGCGAACAGGCCGCCGTGCATCGCCCAGCCGTGGATCAGGCCGAGTGCCGGGCCGTGCCCGCGGGTTTGAATGTGCATGGTGTTCTTGCGGCTACCGCGGCTGGAGTGAGGAGAGGGTCGAGTGCATTGCCGCTCGCGCTACGCCATCGCCCCGGCCTGGATCGCGGCAACCCGCGCTTCCGCCTCGGCGCGGTCCCGGGCCCGAAGCAACGCCTCGACCAGCCCGTCGATATCGCTGCTGGCATGCAGCGCCGACAAGGTTACCCGCAGCCGCGCGCGACCGTCGGGAACCGTGGGCGGCCGGATCGCGGCGACCCAGTAACCCTCGCGCTCCAGGGCGGCGGCCATCGACAGCGCACGCGCATCGTCACCGACCAGTACCGGCTGGATCGGCGTGTCCGACGGCAGCAGTGTCAGCCCGGCGCTGCGCGCACGAAAGCGGAAATGGGCCGCCAGCTCGACCAGCTTCTCGCGCCGCCAGTGCTCCTTGCGGGCCAGCCGCACC
Organism: Lysobacter sp. A289; assembly: GCF_054072675.1. Taxonomy (NCBI): domain Bacteria; kingdom Pseudomonadati; phylum Pseudomonadota; class Gammaproteobacteria; order Lysobacterales; family Lysobacteraceae; genus Lysobacter; species Lysobacter sp. A289. The sequence goes on along the minus strand of NZ_JBSVRN010000001.1, from coordinate 2,498,399 downwards.
GCCGTCAGGCTGGCAGCGGCCTGGGCCGGCGGCAACGCGGTGGTATAGAGATAGGGCCGCGCGGTTTCCGCCAGGTGCTCGATCAAGGCATGGTCACCCACTACCGCTGCGCCGTAACTGCCCAGCGCCTTGCCCAGGGTCGCCAGTTGCAGCGGGACCTGTTTCACCGACAAACCCGCTTCGGCCACGCTGCCTTGCCCATCGGGCCCCAGCACGCCAATGCCGTGGGCATCGTCGACATACAGCAGCGCGTTCTGGACGCGCGCGACCAACGCCAGCTGGCGCAGCGGCGCGACATCGCCATCCATGCTGAACACGCCATCGGTGGCCAGCATCGCAACGCCGTTGGGCAGGTTGCGCAACTGGCGGATCGCGCCCTCCGCGTCGGCGTGTGGATAACGCCTCAGGTGGCAACCGGCCAGGCGCGCCGCATCGATCAGGCTGGCGTGGTTGAGGCGATCCTGGACGCAGATATCCTCGTCGCCGAGCAACGCCTGAACCACCGCCAGGTTGGCCAGAAACCCGCTGCCGAACAGCAGGGCCTGCGGCGCGCCGAGCCAATCGGCCAGCTCTTTCTCCAGCCGGTCGTGCAAGTCGTGGTGGCCGCAGACCAGGTGCGACCCCAGACCACCGGCGCCCTCGCGCGCCGCCGCATCCTGCAGCGCACCGACTACGGCGTAATGCTGGGACAGCCCAAGGTAATCGTTGCTGCAGAAATTCAGCAGTTGGCGGCCATCGACGATGCAACGTGCGCCATCGCGATGGCTGACCACGCGCCGGATCCGGCTACGCGACGCGGCGACCCGCGCCAGACGCGCAGCCTCGATGCGTTCACGCCAGGACGCACGCGCCATGTTCAGACTACGCCGGCGGTGCGGACGGTATCCATGCCGGGAAGTGTATCCCGGGTTTCAATCTCGATGTGGCCTGTCTCGACGCGGCTTGTCTCGACGCGGCCTGTTTCGACGATGTCCGCGTGCACGGTCACGCCCGGCGGCGGCGGCGGCTCGACGACCGGCATCGGCCGCAGACCCAGCCGCTCGAACAAGGCCAGGTCGCGGTTGGTCTCGGGGTTGTCGGTGGTCAGCAACTTCTCGCCGTAGAAGATCGAGTTGGCGCCGGCCACGAAGCACAGCGCCTGCAACTCGTCGGACATCTGCTGGCGCCCGGCGGACAGGCGCACCATCGACAACGGCATCAGCAAGCGCGCCACCGCAATCGTGCGGGCAAACTCGAATGGATCCAGCTCGGCCAGGTTCTTGTCGTCGGCCAGCGGCGTGCCCTCGACCTTGACCAACCGGTTGATCGGCACCGACTCGGGATGCGACGGCAGGTTGGCCAGCGTCTGCAGAAGGCCGGCGCGCTGGTCGCGCGATTCGCCCATGCCGACGATGCCGCCGCAGCAGGTCTTCAGGCCGACGTCACGGACGTGGGCCAGCGTATCCAGCCGGTCCTGGTAGTCACGGGTGTGGATGATTTCGTTGTAGAACTCCGGCGCGGTGTCCAGGTTGTGGTTGTAGTAGTCCAGCCCGGCCGCTTTCAACGATTGTGCCTGGCCGCCGCTGAGCATCCCCAGCGTCGCGCAGGTTTCCAGCCCGAGCGCCTTCACCTCGCGGATCATCGCGGCGACCTTCGGGATGTCGCGGTCGGCCGGCGAGCGCCACGCCGCGCCCATGCAGAACCGCGACGCGCCGGCCGCCTTGGCCGCGCGCGCCTTGTCCAGCACCGCGTCGGTCGACATCAGCTTCTGCGCGTCCACCCCGGTGTGATAACGCTGCGCCTGCGGGCAGTAGGAGCAATCCTCGGGGCAGCCGCCGGTCTTTACCGACAACAAGGTGCTGACCTGGACCTCGTTGGGGTCGAAGTTGGCGCGATGCACGCTGGCCGCACGGAACAGCAACTCGGGAAACGGCAAGTCGAACAGGGCGCGTACTTCCTTGCGGCTCCAGTCATGACGGATCTGAGGCGGCGCGACAGCTGGATCGCGGGCGGTGGCTTCACTGACAGCAGGCATGGCGGCTTTCCGGCAGATGACGACAAGGCTAACGTGGCAGTCTGGAAAGCATGGCCGGCGCTGTCAACCAACTATCTTCAAAAAAAGTTGACAACCACCCACAACGCAAGACCAGCCGGCAAGCACGCTGCAGGTGGTGCCAACGCGCCACCATGCATCGCCCAGCCGCCCGCGCGCTGGCGTGCGCTGTATCGATGACTGGCACCAGCGACCGTCGCACTCTGGCCCTATGATCGCCAGCGTGGCCCTCGCAATCTGGCCCCATAGCCCGAGGAGCCTGGACCGTGACCGACCACACCCAACTGCAACAGCGCCGCATCGCCGCAATTCCCCGCGGGGTGGCGACCGCGATGTCGAACTTCGCCGACCGCGCCGAGAACGCCGAGCTGTGGGATACCGACGGCAAGCGTTTCGTTGATTTCGCCGGCGGCATCGCCGTGCTCAACGTCGGCCATCGCCATCCAAAAGTGATGGCGGCGGTGCGCGACCAGTTGGACCGCTATACCCACACAGCCTTCCAGGTCATGGCGTACGAGCCGTACGTGGCGCTGGCCGAACGCCTGAACGCGCTGGCGCCGATCGACGGCCCGGCCAAGACCATCCTGTTCTCCACCGGCGCCGAGGCGGTGGAGAACGCGGTCAAGATCGCCCGCGCCGCGACCGGTCGCCGGGCGGTGATCGCCTTCTCCGGAGGCTTCCACGGCCGCAGCTTCATGGCGATGGCGATGACCGGCAAGACCGTGCCGTACAAGCGCGGTTTCGGCCCCCTGCCGGGCGACGTCCACCACCTGCCGTTCCCGGCCGCGCACACGGGCGGCACCGTGGAAGAGAGTCTGGCTGCGCTGCATGCCCTGTTCCGCACCGAGGTGTCGCCCGAGGACGTCGCGGCGATCGTGATCGAGCCGGTTCAGGGCGAAGGCGGCTTCCTGCCCGCGCCGGCCGAGCTGATGCTCGCGTTGCGACGGATCGCCGACGAGCACGGCATCGTGCTGGTCGCCGACGAGGTCCAGACCGGCTTCGGCCGCACCGGGCGCATGTTCGGCATCGAACACACCGGCGTCCGCCCCGACCTCATGGTCGTGGCCAAGTCGCTTGCCGGCGGCTTCCCGCTGTCCGGCGTGATCGGCCGCGCGGCGCTGATGGACGCGGCCGAACCCGGCGGCTTGGGCGGCACCTATGCCGGCTCGCCGATCGCCTGCGCGGCCGCGCTGGCGGTGCTGGACGTCATCGAGGAAGAGGCGCTGCTCGAGCGCGCGCAAGTCCTGGGCAAGCGGGTCGAGGAGCACCTGGCGGCATTCGCCCAACGCGACGACCTGCGGCCGACGGGCAACGTCCGCGGCCTGGGCTCGATGCTCGCCTTCGACCTGCTGGCCAAGCGCGGCGACGCCGAGCCCGATCCGGCCGCGACCCGCGCGGTACTGCAGCGTGCGCATGCGCTGGGCCTGGTGCTGCTGGGCTGCGGTGGCCAGGGTGAATCGATCCGGCTGCTGTACCCGCTGACGATCACCGACGCCGTCTTCGACGAGGGCATGGCGCTGCTGGAGAATTCCCTGAAGGCCGACTGACGATGCGATGAAGAACGAGCCCTGCACCGCCGACCTGCTGTCCATCACCCTGGATCCTGGCAGCCCGCTGAGCCTGCAGCAGCAGCTGCGGCAGCAGGTCACCGATGCGATCCTTCGCGGTGCCCTGAGACCCGGGCGGCGACTGCCGTCCTCGCGCCTGCTGGCCGAGCGGATCGGCGTGTCGCGCAACACCGTCAGCCTCGCTTATGACGCGCTGCTCGCCGAGGGCCACCTGAGCAGCCGCCCGCGCAGCGGCCTGTACGTGTCGGCGCGCGCACCCGGACCGGTGGTGGGCCGGGCGGCGCGCGGCATCGAACCGCCATCGCCACTGACCTCGCGCCTGCCTCCGGCACCGGAGGAGGATGGCTTCCGGTGTCCGCAACACTGGCACCGCTACCCGTTCCCGTTCATCGACGGACGCGTGGACCGGGAGTTGGCGCCGGTGGCCGAGTGGAGCGAGGCGATCCGCCTCGCGGGCTCGCGCCACGAGGTCGTGGAATGGCCGCTCGAAGCCGGCAGTCGCGACGATTCGATGCTGGTGGAGGAAATGCGCGGCAAGGTGCTACCCATGCGCGGCATCGAAGCCGGCGCCGACGAACTGCTGATGACGATCTCGGCCGCTCAGGCGCTGTATCTCGCCGCGGAGATCCTGATCCGCCGCGGTACCCGGGTGGCACTGGAGCGGCCGATCGATGCCGAGTTCGAACGCCGACTGCGCCGGCGCGACGTGGAAGTCACGATCCTCGACCCGGCCTCGCGCGAGCCGCTGCCGGCCGGCGTGGTGGTGGTCACCAGCGCGCGCCACGGCATCGCGGCCGAGTCGAGTTATCCGCGTGAGCTGCTCGAACGCGTCGCCGCAGCGGACGGGCTGCTGATCGAGCAGGATGTCCCGGCCGGCGTGCAGGACGGCGGCCGCGTCGCACCGGCACTGCGCGCGCTGGATCAGCAAGGCCGAGTGGTCTACGTCGGCAGCCTGGCGCCGTCGGCCTCCTGCGGCGAACCTCCAGGCGTGCTGGTGGCACCGGCAGCCTTAATCGAGCGCGCGCGCCGGCTCCGTCGCCACCAGGGCGCAGTGCCACCGCGCGTGTTGCAGCGCGCATGGGCCTACTTCATCGGCCTGGGGCACTACTCGGCGTCGCTGGTGCGCGCCGGCCGCATCCTGGCCGAACGTCGCACCGCGCTGCGCGACGCACTCAACCATTACCTGCACGAGATGGTCAGCATCGAGACCTCGCCCGGTGCCAGCGCGTACCGGGTGAGTTTCGGCACCGACATGGACGCGCGCGAACTGGCGCGCCAGGCGGCCCTGATCGGCGTGCTGGTCGAGCCGATGCGCTACGCCGACGGCCGCGAGGCACTGTGCATGGGCGTAACCGGCATCACCGCCTCCCGCATCCGCGAAGGCGTGCGCCACCTGGCGCACCTGGTCCGCGGCGACCTGGCACCAGCCTCGCGCCGCATCGGGGACGAGACCGCGGCGCCGGTGGCCGGCAGGGCGCTGCGCCGGGCCATGGCCGGCAGCACCCTGCTCTACAGCACCGTCTACGGCGAGCCCTGCACGCTGGAGATCCACACCACCGGCGGTCTGTCGGGTACCGCCGGCTACACCGACGAGGACTGCGACCAGGGCCACTGGTGGGTTGAGGGTGGCCGCTGGTACCGGCAGTGGCGGTCCTGGGCCTACGGCGAGGCGTCCGGCTTCACCGTGGTGCTGGACGGCGACCAGGTGCGCTTCTATGGCGACGACGGCCTGCTGGTCGACACCGCGGTGCTGACCCGGAAGACCCCGGCGCACCGGCGCAGGTGAGCCCACTGGCTCCACCGCTTGTCCCCAACTGGATCTAAGCGCAGCCGCAATGCCGGGCCTACCGTCGGGCATATCGACATCGAACAGGATCACGCCTTGGGGAACCGAAACTCTTCACCCTCCTTCGGAATTGCCGGACTCCAGCTCGACCTCGCGTCGGGCGACAACCTGGAGCGGATCGCGAAGGAGGTCTCCCAGGTCGCCAGGCGCTTCCCCTGGGTGAGGATGGTGCTGCTGGGCGAGCTGGGCTGCTTTGGTGCCAACACCAGCCACGCGCAGTGCCTGCCCGGTGACGCCGAAGAGATCCTGCGCGGCATCGCCCGCGACAACGGCCTGTGGCTGATCCCCGGCTCGCTGTACGAGCGCGACGGCGACAAGGTCTACAACACCACCCCGGTGATCGACCCCGAAGGGAACGTCATCGCGCGCTACCGCAAGATGTTCCCGTTCGCGCCCTACGAGCGCGATGTCGCGCCCGGCAGCGAGTTCGTGGTGTTCGACGTGCCCGGCGCCGGCCGCTTCGGCGTGTCGATCTGCTACGACATGTGGTTCCCGGAGACCACGCGATCGCTGGTCGCCATGGGCGCGGAGGTGATCCTGCACCCGACGCTGACCAACTCCATCGACCGCGAGGCGGAGCTTGCGATCGCCCGCGCCAGCGCGACCACCAACCAGTGCTATTTCGTCGACATCAACGTCACCGGCCAGCTCGGTGTCGGCCGCTCGGTGGTCTGCGGGCCCGGCGGCGAGGTCATCCACCAGGCCGGCAGCGGGCGCGAGGTGATCGCGTTCGAGGTCGATTTCGCCCATGTGCGCCGCTGCCGCGAACGCGGCTGGAACGGGCTCGGGCAGCCACTGAAGAGCTTCCGCGACAGCACTGCCGTGTTTCCCGCCTACGGCGCCGCGTCGGCGCCCTCGACCGCACTGGACGCGCTCGGGCCGCTGCAACTGCCCGGGGCCGAATGAGCCCGCAACCCATCCGCCACGTTTCCAAATTCTTGCCTGGGGAGGCCGAGAACATGAACGCAACGCACACACGCAAGACCCTGCCGCACCACTATCGCCCTCGCTGTTCTCCGCTCGCCGTCGCGATCATGGTCGGACTGCTGGCGCAGGCGCCCGCGTTCGCACAGCAGGCGCCACCGGCCGACGAACCGGCCAGCACGCCTACCGAGCTCGACACCATCGTGGTGACCGCACAGGGACGCGAGCAGGACATCCTGACGGTGCCCTACAACATCAGCGTGGTGTCCGGCGAGGCGATCGAGAACCGGCACATCCTCGACACCGCCGAGCTGATGCGCAGCGTCCCCGGCGTGGCCGTGGTCGACCGCGGCGCGCGCAACTCCAGCGTGGTCAGCGGCATCCGCATCCGCGGCCTCAACGTCGACAGCTCGGCGCTGGGCGACTACGCGGTCTCGGCGATGTCGCCGGTGGCCACGTACATCGACAAGACCCCGCTGTTTGCCAACTTCCTGCTCTCCGACATCGACCGCGTCGAGGTGCTGCGCGGACCGCAGGGCACGCTGTACGGCTCGGGCGCGCTGGGCGGCGCGGTGCGCTTCCTGCTGCGCCAGCCCGAGCTGGATACCTGGGAGGCGCGGGCGAGCGTCAGCGCGTCGAGCGTCGACAACTCCGGCGGCATCGGCTGGTCGGGATCGGGGACACTCAACGTCCCCGTGTCGGACACCGTGGCCATGCGCTTCAACGTCACCGGCAACGACTTCGCGGGCGCCACCGACTACCGCAACGTCTACCGCCTGGACGGCGACGGCGTTCCGACCGCCCCGGACGGCATCCTCGCCCCGACGGCCGAGTACGAGAACGCCCGCGACGCCGACACCGTGCGCCAGAACTATGGCCGCGCCTCGCTGCTGTGGAAACCCAACGACGCCTTCGACCTGACCCTGAGCTACATGGCCCAGGCCGACCGCTTCGGCGGCCGCCGCGCCACCAGCCTGGGCAGCGACGGCTGGGGCGAGCCCTACGGCGACCTCGAGGTCGGCTCGGTGCAGCGCGAACCGGCCGCGCGCCACGTCAACCTCACCAGCCTGGAGGCCAACGTCGACCTCGGCTTCGCCACGCTCACCTCCAGTACTTCGTCCTACAACCACGAGGGCGACATCACCAGCGAGAACACCGGTTTCTACGCCCAGAACGGCTGGCTCGGCTTCTACTACAACTACCCGCGGCCGCTGGCCACCGCGGACCGCAGCTACGGCGAAAAGGCGTTCACCCAAGAGCTGCGCCTGATCTCGAAGACCGATGGTGCGTTCGACTACGTCGTCGGCGCCTATTACCAGGATCAGGACCGCTTCGCGACCCAGATCAGCTACCTGCGCGGCTTCAAGAACTGGTGGGACGCCGCCTTCCCGGGCGCGGAGGGCGCGGTGATCAGCGACGTCGACTACGACTACCGCCAGGACGAGAACTTCAAGGAGACCGCGGTCTACGGCGAGCTGACCTGGCACGCCACCGACAGCCTGCAGTTCACCGGTGGCTTCCGCCACTTCCGCCACGAGGCGGAGACCGACGTCGCGCAGACCACAAGCAACTGGGCGTCGCTGGTCGACAGCTCGCAATCGCACGGCGAAGAGAGCGACACCCGCACCCTGTTCAAGGGCAACGCGTCGTGGTTCTTCAGCGCCGACAGCCAGCTTTACGCCACCATCTCGGAAGGCTACCGCCGCGGCGGCACCAACGGCACGCCGACCACCGGCAACTTCGCCGAGGACCCGGCCTGGACCACCTACAAGTCCGACACCGTGCGCAACCACGAGCTGGGCGTGAAGGGCCGCATCGGCCGCAACACCTACAACGCCAACGTGTTCTACGTCGACTGGGAGGACCCGCAGATCAACAGTTCGACCACGTGGTGGGGCTTCTTCGCGGTGCAGAACGCGGAGAAGGCCAGCACCCGTGGCGTCGAGCTGGAACTGTCCGGCGGCCTCGGCGAAGGCTTCAACTACAGCCTGGGCTATACGTATACCAAGGCGCAGCTGGAGGCCGATGCCATCGCCGCCGACGGTGCCTACCTCTACGGCTACAAGGGCGACTCGCTGCCCGGGGTGCCCGAGCACCGCTTCAACGCCGCCGGCAGCTATGGCATCCCGCTCGGCCGCGGCCTGCTGACGCTGCGCGGCGACGCCTACTACCAGTCGGAATCCGAGAATGCGCTCAGCCTCAACCCGAAGTTCCAGCGCACGCTCGACGGCTTCCCGATCTTCAACGCGTCCGCCACGTACAGCGTCGACAACTGGGACGTGACACTGTGGATGAAGAACCTCGCCAACGAGGAAGGCATCAGCGGCCTCTACACCGAGGAATACATGGGCACGGCACCCGCGGAGGGCTACTTCGGCAACGGCTCCAAGGCGCTGATTGCACTGCCGCGCACCGTGGGCGTGACGATCGGCTACCGTTTCTGACATGAGTGCAGGCCGGCCAGACCAAGCGGCGGACACCGCCGCGGCCGAAGCGCTGCAGCGGATCGACGACTTCCATCGCGCGGGCTATGCCGCCACGTGCATCGCGGCGATGGATGCGCTGGCGGCCGAGGCCGATGGCCAGCCGGATGTGCTGCAAGAGCTCGGCCTGCGCTACACCCTGCTCGGCCTGTTCCATGAGGCCGAACGCTGCTACGCACTCGCGGTCGCGCAGCGCCCCGACGATCCGTCCTGCCTCTACAACCACGCCACCACGCTGATCGCGCTGGGCCGGCTGGACGAGGCGGAGGCGGCGCTGGATCGGGTGATCAAACTGGCGCCCGGCGACGGCGACGCCTGGTACAACCGTTCGACGCTGCGCCGGCAGACGCCGCAGCGCAACCACGTGGCCGACATCGAGGCCCAGCTCGCGCAGATCCCCGACGCCGATCCTGCCGTCGTGCCGTTGTGCCACGCGCTGGCCAGGGAGCGCGAGGATCTGGGCGAGCACGCCGCTTCGTTCGCGGCGCTGAAGCGCGGTGCCGGCGCACGCAGGCGCCGGCTGCAGTACCGGGTCGAGGACGACCTCGACACCATGCGGCTGATCGCCGACACCTTCGACGCCGATTTCTTCGCGCGCCAGCACGCCGGGCACGACGACGCCAGGCCACTGTTCGTGGTCGGCCTGCCGCGCAGCGGCACCACCCTGGTCGACCGCACCCTCAGTTCGCACGGCGCGGTGACCAGCCGCGGCGAAAGCGCCGACCTGGCGCAGACGGTGGTGCGCCTGGCCGGCCCGGCCAGCGGCAAAGCCGAGCTGGTGCGACGCTCGGCGCAGATGGACTTCGCCGCACTTGGCCGCGCCTACTGCGGCACCCTGCTGGCCGGCGAACACGCCCGCGTGATCGACAAGACGCCGGGCAACGTCCTCTACCTCGGGTTGATCGCCGCGGCGCTGCCGCAAGCGCGCATCGTCCACCTGCGGCGCAACCCGATGGACGCCTGCTACGCCATGTACAAGACGCTGTTCCGCATGGCCTATCCGTTCTCCTACGACCTCGACGACCTCGGCCGCTACTGGCTCGGCCACAGCGCGCTGATGGCGCACTGGCGGCGGGTGCTGCCCGCGGAGCGCTTCCTGGAGGTCGACTATGAGGACCTGGTGGCCGACCACGAGGCCGTGAGCCGTTGCCTGGTCGCCCACGCCGGCCTGGGCTGGGACGATGCCTGCCTGGCCTTCGACCGCAACCCGCAGCCGACCCTGACCGCCAGCGCGGCGCAGGTGCGGCAGCCGGTCTACCGCTCCTCGGTCGGGCTGTGGCGGAACCACGAACGCGAACTCGCGCCGCTGCGGCGGCGTTTTGAAGATGCCGGCGTGCCGATCGGCGAACGCATGATCGACAACCGCAAGGATCCCGCCGCATGACCGCCACCGCGAACACGCCCAGCATCACCATCGACGCCCCCGTCGCACAGGCCCCGGATCGGCTCTGGCTGTACGCCCTGCTGGCGCTGGTGGCCACCGCCGGCTTCTTCTACGTCAACATCATGTCCGCGATCGTCGATGGCCTGATCACCGGACTGGGGTTCAGCAACGCACAGGCCGGCACCGTCGGCGCGGCCAACATCTACGGCGCCAGCGTCGGCAGCTTCATCGCGGTGCTGCTGGTACGGCGCGTGCGCTGGCGGCCGACGCTGTTCGCGCTGCTGTCGCTGCTGCTGCTGCTCGACCTGGGTTCGTTGGCAATCCACGGCGCCGGCCCGCTCACCGCGATGCGCGCGCTGCACGGGCTGGTCGGCGGCATGGCGGTCGGCGTCGCCTATTCGGTGATGGCCAGGACGCATTCGCCGGACCGCGCGTTCGGCATGCTGCTGCTGGTGCAGTTCGGCCTCGGCGGACTGGGGGTGATGTTCCTGCCCACGCTGGTGCCCGAGTTCGGCACGCGGATCCTGTTCCTGTCGCTGGCGGCACTGACCGCCTGCGCGCTGGTCGCGATCTTCGCGATTCCGCATCTGGCTGACTCGCGTCCGGCCGCCGACGGCGCCGTCGCGCAGCGCATGTCCAGCACCGCGCGCACCACCGCGCTGCTGGCATTGCTGGCGCTGTTTCTGTTCCAGGCCGGCAACATGGCGCTGTCGGCCTTCATCATCCGCCTGGGCGAGCATTTCGAGCTCGGCCGCGGCTTCATCGGCCAGGCCCTCGGCTGGGCTACGTGGGTCGGCGCCGCGGGCGCGGGTCTGGTGATCTTCATGGGCACCCGTTTCGGCCGCCTGCGCCCGATGCTGGTGGCGATGCTGCTCACCCTGGCCGGCACCGCCGGCTTCTTCTGGAGCGGCAGTCAGCCGGTGTTCTTCATCGCCAACGTCGGCACCGCGATCACCTGGTCGTTCGTGGTGCCGTACCTGTTCGGCATGCTGTCGCGGCTGGATCTGTCCGGCCGCTTGGCGACGCTGGGCGGCTTCATGTCCAAGCTCGGTCTGGCCTCCGGCCCGATGGTGGCCGGCCTGCTGCTGCACGACGACGACTTCCCCTTGCTGATCGCGTCGGCGATCGTGGCTCTGGCGCTGTCCGGCGTGGCGATGCTGGCCGCCGCACGACGCATTGACCGACTGGAACCCCAGACATGAGCACGCACATGAACGACACGACCTCCTCCTTCGCGCAGTCCCTGTCCGATCCCGACCTGTTGCGCGCGCGCGGCCTGATCGGCGGCGAATGGCGCGACGCCGACGGCGGCGGCACCTGCGAGGTGCGCAATCCCGCAACGGGCGCCGTGCTGGGCACGATCCCGGACATGGGCGCCGGCGAGACCCGCCGCGCGATCGACGCCGCGCACGCCGCGTTCTCGGCCTGGTCGCGCACCACCGCGAAGGAACGCGCCGACGTCCTCAAGCGCATGCACAAGCTGATGCTCGAGCACCAGGATGACCTGGCACGGCTGATGACCGCCGAGCAGGGCAAGCCGCTGGCCGAATCGAAGGGCGAGATCGCGTACGCGGCGGGCTACCTGGAGTGGTTCGCCGAAGAAGCCCGGCGCATGTACGGCGACACCATCCCCGGCCACGCCGCCGACAAACGCATCATGACCCTGCGCCAGCCGGTGGGCGTGGTCGCCGCGATCACGCCGTGGAACTTTCCCTCGGCGATGCTCGGCCGCAAGATCGCGCCGGCGCTGGCCGCCGGCTGCACCGTGGTCTGCAAGCCGGCAACGCAGACCCCGTACTCGGCGCTGGCGTTGGGGGTGCTGGCCGAGCGCGCGGGCCTGCCGCCCGGCGTGCTCAACATCGTCACCGGCCGTGACGCCGCGGCGATCGGCAGCGAGCTGACCGGCAACGCCAAGGTTCGCAAGCTCAGCTTCACCGGCTCCACCGGCGTCGGCAAGAAGCTGATGGCGCAATGTGCCGAAACCATGAAGCGCATCTCGATGGAGCTCGGCGGCAACGCGCCCTTCATCGTGTTCGAGGACGCCGACCTCGACGCCGCGGTGGACGGCGCGATGGCCAGTAAATTCCGCAACACCGGGCAGACCTGCGTCTGCGCCAACCGCCTGTTCGTACACGAGGCGGTGTACGAAGCCTTCGCCGGGAAGCTGGCCGAGGCGATCGCAAAGCTTCGCGTCGGCGACGGCCTGGCCGGCGCTACCGACCAGGGGCCGCTGATCGACGCCAAGGCGCTGGAGAAGGTCGAAGAGCACGTCGCCGACGCACTGGCCAAGGGCGCGCGCGTGGCCATGGGCGGCAAGCGCCACGACCTGGGCGGCACCTTCTACGAGCCGACGCTGCTGCTGGATGCGAAGCCCGACATGCTGCTCGCCCGCGAGGAGACCTTCGGCCCGGTGGCGCCGCTGTTCCGCTTCTCCAGCGAGGACGAAGTGCTCGCGCTGGCAAACGACACCGAGGTCGGCCTGGCCGGCTACTTCTACACCCGCGACCTGGCGCGCGCCTTCCGCGTGGCCGAAGCGCTGGAGTGCGGCATCGTCGGCGTCAACACCGGGCTGGTCTCCACCGAGGTTGCACCCTTCGGCGGCATCAAGGAATCCGGGGTCGGCCGTGAAGGTTCGAAGCACGGCCTCGCCGACTACACCGAGCTCAAGTACGTTTGCATCGGCGGGATCTGATGGCAGCGGCGCGCGCGCTCGCAGGCCTAGTCGCCGGGCTGTCGATGCTCGTCGCCACCAGCGCCGGCGCGCGCGAACTGCTGGACCGCGACACCCTGCTCTCGGGTACCTACCGCCACAGCGTCGACCTGTCCGCGTACGCGCCTGCCGCCGACGCGCTACCGCCGAGCCATCGCTTCGAAGGCCGCCTGCGCCTGTCCGGCCAACCGTCCACGCGCACCCTCGTGGCGCTGGACGGTTTCCTCGGCCACAACGACGTCGAAGCCGCACGCACGCTGCCGCAGGACATCGACATCACCTTCGTGCAGGACGGCAACGCCCTGCTTCCGACGCAACGCGGGCCGATCCCCGGCAGCCATCCCTGGTGGGAGGTGGTGTTCGAAGCCGGACGCGTCTGGGACGAGCCAGGCGACGGCAATTGGACCCGCGCCGCGATCCCCTTCGCGCTGGTGCAGAGGAACGCCAACTGCACCCACAACGGCGTGCTGATGCTGCTGTTCAAGGCCGACGGCGCCGTATCGCACGCCGCCATGCAGGTCAGCAGCGAAACCTGCCACTACCTGCAGCTGGACATGTGGGGCGCGCTGCAGGCGGAGTACACGCCCGAGCCGGTCGCCGGCCGCGATGCGCTGGTCGTGGCCTACCGCGCAGAAGTCGCCGCCCGCCTGCCGGTGCGGTCGCTGTCGGCACTGGCCATCGACCATCCGGGCGTGGATCCGGACGGGTTCGCCATCGGCGCGGCGCGCGGACGCACCACGTACGGCGTCGTGGTCGACGGCGTCCACTACCGCTCCGGATGCGACACCCGCCATGGCGCGTATCCCTACTGCGACGCGCTGGACATCCCATCGTATTCAGTCGCGAAGTCGGCGGTCGCGGGACTCGCACTGATGCGGATGGAACGGCTGCACCCGGGCGTAAAGGACATGCCGGTCGGCCCGTTCACGCACGCCAGCGGCTGTCTCGCCGACAAGTGGGCCGGCGTCAGCTTCCAGCACCTGCTCGACATGGCCACCGGGCAATACGACTCGCCCGCCTACATGGACGACGAGGACGACGCGCGCATGCGCGACTTCTTGGCACCCGACACGCACGCCCACCGGCTCGCCTTCGCCTGCGAGGCCTATCCGCGCCACGCCGCACCCGGCACGCGCTGGGTCTACCACACCTCCGACACCTACCTGCTGGGGACAGTGCTGCAGCAGGCGCTGCGCCGCCTCCCGGGCCGCGAAGGCAACGACATCTTCGACGACGTGCTCTGGGCCGACGTGTTCGCGCCGCTGGGCCTGAGCCCGACCGCGCGCGTCACCCGCCGCAGCTACGATGATGTGCGCCAGCCGCTGTTCGGCTTCGGCCTGACACTGCTCAGCGACGACATCGCCAAGCTCGCGCGCTTCCTCGGCGAACAGCGCGGCCGCATCGACGGCCGCCAGGTTCTCGACGAGGCCATGTTCGAGGCCGCCATGCAGCGCGACCCCGAGCGGCGCGGGCTGCAGGTGGCGACGCTCGAGCGCTACCGCTACCAGCACGGCTTCTGGGCGCGCGACCTGCAGGAAGAACTCGGCTGCGCGCAGCCGACATGGATACCCTTCATGTCCGGCTTCGGCGGCATCACCGTGGCGATGTTCCCCAACGGCGTCGCCTGGTACAACGTGGCCGACGACGGCCTGCTGGCCTCGATCGACTTCGCGGTCCCGGCAGCGGAGGCGTCGAAGCTGGGCCCGATCTGCAGCCAGGAGGGCTGACGGGGCGACCCACTGGCGGGCGAGCGCGACCCAGGCGGCCACCGACAGCCGGCATGGCGGTTTTCCGACAGTCACGACCCAGCCAGCATGGCAGTCTGGAAGTCATGGCCGGAACCATCAATCCAACCCGACCTCGGAAAGACAGCACCCGCAGACGGCTGGCGAACTGGTTGCGCGAAGATGCCCCGCAACTGCTGTGGCCGGGTCGCTGCCTGGTCTGTACCGCACGCGGCACGCGCGGTCTGGATCTGTGCGCCGCGTGCCAGGCCGAACTGCCGTGGCACCGCCATGCCTGTCTATGTTGCGCCTTACCGCTGCCGGCGACGGCGCCCGAGCCCGGCCCACCCGGCGTACTGCCCGCCCCGTCGATCTGCGGCCCCTGTCTAACTCAGCCATCACCGGTGACCCAAACCCATGGCGCCTGCACGTACCACGCGCCACTGGACCGGCTGCTGCCCCGCTTCAAGTTTCATCGCGACCTCGCCGCCGGTCGCCTGCTCGTACACCTGATGGCGCAGGCGTTTGCCCACCTGCCGCGCCCGGTCGCGCTGGTGCCGATACCGCTTCACCACGCCCGGCTGCGCCAACGCGGCTATGACCAGGCGCTGGAGCTGGCCCGGCCGCTGGGGCGGATGCTGGATATCCCGGTATGGGACGACGGTTTGATGCGGCAGCGCGCCACCGCACCGCAGTCCCGCCTGGACGCCGCCGGTCGCCAGCGCAACCTGCGCGATGCATTCACCGTGCGACCCGGCACCCGGCTGCCCGCCCATGTAGCACTGGTTGACGATGTGATGACCACCGGCGCGACGCTGCATGCGGCGGCAACCGCGCTGCGCCGCGCCGGCGTGACACGGGTCGATGCCTGGGTGGCGGCACGCGTGCCTTGATCCCACCTTGGCCATGCATGGCTGGCGTTGCCGGCAGCCGTTATCCGCGCAGTGCGAGGTCCGTCGCGATGCCGGCAAAAATCGCCAGGCCAACCCAATGGTTATGCAGGAAAGCCCGGAACAGGGGCCCGCGCTCGCGGTTGCGCGAAATCCGGAACTCCCATGCCACCAGCACCGCCGCGACCGCCAGCCCGGCCCAATAGGCACCCGCCAGCGACGCGCGCTGACCCACCAGCACCAGCGCCGCGAAGAACATGACGTACAGCACCGCCTGGGCGACCAGGTCGAGATCGCCAAACAGCACCGCGGTGGACTTCGCACCAACCTTGATGTCGTCGTCGCGGTCGACCATCGCGTACCAGGTGTCGTAGGCGGTCGACCACAGGATGTTGGCGATATACAGCAGCCACGCCAGTGCCGGCACCTCGCCGGTCACTGCGGCGAACGCCATCGGGATGCCCCAGCCAAAAGCCATGCCCAGGTAGACCTGTGGCAGGTAGGTGTAGCGCTTGAGGTAGGGGTAGGTTGCCGCCAGCAACAGGCCGATCAGGCTCATCCATACCGTGAGCCGGTTCATCGTCAGCACCAGCGCGAAGGCGGCCAGCATCAGTACCGCGAACAACGCCAGCGCCTCGCGTCCGCGTACTGCGCCGGTCGCCAAGGGCCGTTGCCGCGTGCGCTCCACATGCGGGTCGAGCCAGCGATCGGCATAGTCGTTGACCACGCAGCCGGCCGACCGGGTCAGCCAGACCCCGGCGGTGAACACGAACAACGTCCACAACGGCGGCACGCCCTCGGCGGCCAGCCACAGGCCCCACCAGGTCGGCCACAGCAGCAGCAACCAGCCGATGGGGCGGTCGTTGCGGGTCAGCTTCCAGTACAGCCGCACGCGGGCCTTCCAGGGCGCAACGTGCTCGGGTTCAAAACGCTCGTAGCTCATGGGGCAATTATGGACGATGCCGTCGCGTCGGCACCGCACGACCCGATTTACCGCTAGAATGCCTTCCCCGTACCGTCGGGTTGACCGTAACGCGGTCACAACATGCGCCTGTAGCTCAGCCGGATAGAGTAGTGGCTTCCGAAGCCATTGGTCGGGGGTTCGAATCCCTCCAGGCGCACCAATCTTTTCTGCGACGATTCCGCGCCGGATCTGCAACGAGCCGGCGGGCGTTCCGCTATCCGCTGATCCTTGGCCCACGCGCTGCGCTCCACGTGTGCCTGCACGTTTCACGTCCGGGCGGGATAATGGCCCCCAATGTCTCCCAGCAACACGGAACCGCCATGACCCCGGAACAACTGCTCGCCACCTACGGCCCCCGCGAATCGATGGAGTTCGACATCGTCGTGGTCGGCGCCGGCCCGGCCGGACTGGCCACCGCGATCCGCCTGCGGCAACTGGCCGCCAGCAAGGGCCACGAGGTATCGGTATGCGTGCTGGAGAAGGGCTCCGAGCCCGGCGCGCACATCCTGTCGGGCGCGATCATGGACACCCGCGCGCTGGATGAGTTGTTGCCGGACTGGAAGGAGCGCGGCGCACCCCTGCGGCAGCCGGTGACCCGCGACGAGTTCCTGTTCCTGAGCGAGACCGGATCACTCGCGACGCCGGGCTTCCTGCTGCCGGGCTGTTTCGACAACCACGGCCATTACATCGCCAGCCTGGGCGAGTTCACCCGCTGGCTGGCGACCCAGGCCGAGGGGCTCGGGGTGGAGATCTTCCCCGGCTTCGCCGCCGCCGAAGTGCTCTACGACGAGGCCGGCGCAGTGATGGGCGTGGCCACCGGCGACATGGGCGTGGGCAAGGATGGCGAGCCGACCGCGCAGTTCCAGCGCGGGATGGAGCTGCATGCCAAGTACACGGTGTTCGCCGAGGGCTCGCGCGGCAGCCTGGGCCGGGAGCTGATCGCCAAGTTCGAGCTGGACAAGGGCTGCGACCCGCAGAGTTTCGCGCTCGGCGTAAAGGAGCTGTGGCAGGTCGACCCGGCCAGGCACGAACCCGGTCTGGTGGTGCACACCTCCGGCTGGCCGCTGGACTCGGACACCTACGGCGGCTCGTTCGTCTACCACGCCGAGGACAACAAGGTCGCGATCGGCTTCGTGGTCGGACTGGACTACAGCAATCCGTGGCTGAGCCCGTTCGAGGAGTTTCAGCGCTTCAAGACCCACCCGGCCATCCGGAAATATCTGGAAGGCGGCAAGCGCATTTCCTATGGCGCGCGCACGATCACCGCCGGCGGTTTGCTGTCGCTGCCCAAGACCGTGTTTCCTGGTGGCGCACTGGTCGGCTGCGAGGCCGGCTACCTCAACGCCAGCCGGATCAAGGGCAGCCACGCCGCGCTCAAGACCGGCATGCTGGCGGCGGAAGCGGCGTTTGACGCGTTGTCCGAAGGCCGCTCGCGCGACGAGTTGCTGGCCTATCCGGCCGCGTTCGAGAGCAGCTGGCTGCACGAGGAGCTGAAGCTGTCGAAGAACTTCAAGCAGTGGTTCAAGAAGGGCCGTCTGCTGGCAACGCTGATGACCGGCATCGAGCAATGGCTGCTGCCGAAGCTGGGCATCCGCAACCCGCCGTGGACGATCCACCACGCCAAGGCCGACCACGAGTGCCTGACGCCGGCCGCGCAATCCGAAAAAATCGTCTACCCCAAACCCGACGGCGTGCTGACCTTCGACCGGCTCAGCTCGGTGTTCCTGAGCAGTACCCACCACGACGAGAACCAGCCCAGCCACCTGACCCTCAAGGACGCCAGTATTCCGGTGGAGGTGAACCTGGCCGAGTACGCCGGCCCCGAGGCACGCTACTGCCCGGCCGGTGTGTACGAGTTCGTCGGCGAGGAGGGCCACGAGCGGCTGCAGATCAACGCGGCCAACTGCGTGCACTGCAAGACCTGCGACATCAAGGACCCGACCCAGAACATTGTCTGGGTCACCCCGCAAGGCGGCGACGGTCCGAACTACGCCGCGTTGTGACGACCGGCCGGCACACGGCCCGCGCGCACCGCCTCCCCCTCCTCCGCATTTCGAGAGACCCATGACCGCAATGACCAGCCCCGGCGCCCGTTTCCGCCACGCCCTGACCGAAGAGAAGCCGCTGCAGATCGTCGGCACCATCAATGCCAACCACGCCCTGCTGGCCCAACGCGCCGGCTACCGCGCGATCTACCTGTCCGGTGGTGGTGTCGCGGCCGGCTCGTTGGGCCTGCCGGACCTGGGCATCAACACGCTGGAGGACGTACTGGTCGACGTGCGCCGCATCACCGATGTCTGCGAGCTTCCGTTGCTGGTCGACATCGACACCGGCTTTGGCGCCAGCGCGTTCAACATCGCCCGCACCATCAAGTCGCTGATCAAGGCAGGCGGCGCCGCCTGCCATATCGAAGACCAGGTCGGCGCCAAGCGCTGCGGTCACCGCCCGGGCAAGGAGATCGTGTCGCAGGGCGAGATGGTCGACCGGATCAAGGCCGCGGTGGATGCCAAGACCGACCCGGACTTCTTCCTGATCGCCCGCACCGATGCGATCCAGGTGGACGGCGTGGACGCGGCGATCGAGCGCGCGATCGCGTGTGTCGAAGCCGGCGCGGACGGCATCTTCGCCGAGGCTGCCTACGACCTGCCGACCTACCAGCGTTTCGTGGATGCGGTGAAGGCGCCGGTGTTGGCGAACATCACCGAGTTCGGCCAGACCCCGCTGTTCACCCGCGACGAACTGGCCTCGGTCGGCGTGGCAATGCAGCTGTACCCGCTGTCCGCATTCCGCGCGATGAACAAGACCGCCGAAGCGGTGTACACCGCGATCCGCCGCGACGGCCACCAGAAGAACGTGGTCGAGCTCATGCAGACCCGCGAGGAGTTGTACGAGCGCATCGGTTACCACGAGTTCGAGCGTCGCCTGGACAAGGTGTTCAGCGACGCGAAGTAAATCGCCGTCGGCCGGCTCTACTTTGGATCTAGGGCGCGACAGTATCCGCAGCAAGGCCTGACAAGACTTTGCGAAGATTCTTGACGGCCGGACACTGCGCGACGCCGTGGCGCTGGGCAAGAAACGCAGGATCGTTGTAGCCCAGCCATGTGTGAGCCGACGCGTCCTCCCAGACCAGGGCCTTCAGTGGAAGGTCTATGCCGATGGACTGGGCACATTCCATGAGTGGTGTGCCGCCTTTCGGGTTGCCAAAGATAAGCACTTCCGTGGGGCGTAGTGTCTTGCCTACCGTGGCCGCTCCGGCGGCATGATCAATGCGCGCGAACACTTTGAGGCCATGCTGTTTTGCCAGTTCTTCGAAGCGGTTCATTGTGTCGGCGGCGCTGTGTGGACTCTCGACCACCACGAGGCCGTCTGCAGCTGACGCAAGCGAGGCGAACGAAACAAGGAGAGCGGCGAGCAATGGGCGCAGCAGTTTCATGAGTAGCTCCTATGACATGGGCCAGCAAGCGATACGGCGCGCCCGGCTAAGCCGAGACGCGTCCGATGTGGCGCACGCGGAAGGCCTTACCGTGGCGCGGGCAGCGCAGCGGGAATGATGTAATCGGTGACAAGGTTTTGCAGTGGATACCAAGTGGAGAACTCGCCGTAGCTGCCAGCGGTGATGGCCACGGTCAGATCCAGCTCCGGCACCACGATCACAAACTGGCCGCCGTTGCCCTCTGCGGCGTAGGCGCGGTAATCGTGGCCCTGTACCCGAAAGTGATGCAGATGCCATGCATAGCCGTAGTCGTGATTGGGGCCTAACGTGGTGCGCCGGGTGACGGACGCGTCGATCCAGGCCGCATCGACCAAACGTTGTCCATGCCAGACCCCGCCATCCAGATACAACTGCCCCAGCTTGAGCATGTCGCGCGGACGCAAGCGAATACCGCCGGCCAGGTAGGCATCGTCGTCCGGCATCAGGTTGATGTGATAGCCGTGCATCTGCATCGGTCGCGCGATCCAGTCGCGGAACAAGTCGGTGAGTGGACGACCCGTCGCGTGGCGGACCGCGCCGCCGAGCAGGTTGATGCCAGCCGAGCAGTACACGGCCTTGTCGGCGCCGGGCTTTTGCGCCATCGGCAGGTTCAAGGTGTAGTGGTACCAATCCCGGTCGTCTTGCTGACCCTGCATCGTGTCTTCGCCGCCCGGCGATTCGCTATTGCCGTCGTCACAGGCGAGGCCGGAGTTCATGCTCATCAGGTTGCCTACGGTGATGGCGCGTTTGGCCCCATCCACGTTCGCCAGTTTGTCGTACTGGGGGAACAGCGAAAGCACGGGGGTCTTCGCCGACAGCTCGGCGCCGTGATCAATCGCCATGCCGACCAGCAGGGAAGCGAACGACTTTCCGGCGGAACGCGTGTCGTGCGCCTGTTCGCGCGAGTAGCCGTGGAAATAGGCCTCGAACGCCAGCTTGCCGTGGCGCGCCACCAACAGCCCGTGTACCTGCGGATTGCCCGGTTCGGGCGCGGCGAGCGTATCAACATGCTGCAGCAGCGCGGTCATCGGCGCCAACTGCATGCCCACATCGCCCAGTGTCGCCGTCGTCCAGCCGTCATCGACGGGGACCGGCACCTGGTACGCATTGTGCGCGCCAGCCGGAGTCGTCACGTAGTAGCCGAGCGCATGATCGCGGTCGCGCCGCGTGAACGGAAACACCGCAATGCCTTGCCAGTCCATGCGTAGTTGATCCGTTTCTTCGTCGAATCGGCCGTTCAAGGCCCAGCCCTCGCGTTTCGGGTCAGTCAACACGACCGAATCGCCGTCCACATCCACGTCATAAGCCCGACCGCGACCGAGGTTGTACTCGGGGTTGCTCAGGAAGGCCACAAACGAGTCGTCTGGCGTGCGCTGGATATTGAGGTACTGCGTCAGCCGGTCAACCAGGGGCCGCACCCGGCCAACCCAGACGTGGTCGTGGCCATGCGCCAGGACCACCGGGGTCGCGTAAGCGCTGGCCAGAGTCAGGCCGGGTGGCTGAGTCCAGAAGCCATCGATGTTGCCGTCGACAAGCTGTCCACGAAAGTGGCCCTGTCCGCCGGGCATGGCGAAGCTGACATGATCGCCGTCGCGCACGACCGGGACCGACATTCCACCCACGCTCGCCTGCCACGGTGTCTGTCGCCCATCCACGGTGAGGGTGCCCGCCAACAGCGGGCCGGAAACCGTCTCGTTACCCCACAGTCCGACGACGTCGGGTGGATCAGCCGCACGCGTGGTCGCGGAAATCACCAGCAACAGGCAAAGCAGGGCAACGCGCATCGGCAGCACCTCGGGATGGATGGCAAACCTTGACCGCCACGGCGATCCGGACGGCCATCATTGTGCGCACGAAAGCGGCAACGGTCTTGTACGGGTTGAACCTGGCGGCCGCTGCGCCGACCAGGCACGTTGACGGTAGCTACCCGGCGGCAGGCCGAAAGCTTCGCGGAAGGCGCGGGAAAAGTGCGCCTGGTCGAAGTAGCCGCAACGGATCGCAATTTCGCTCATGTCATGCGCATCGCTGGCCAACATCGCTGCGGCAAGATTCAGGCGCAGGCGACGCCGGTAGGTGCCGGGCGAGCAGCCAAAATGCTGGCGGAAGGCGCGCGCCAGATGCACTGGGTGCACATCGCAGCCAGCGGCGACGCCGGCCAGCCCAAGAGGACTGTCGAGATCCTCGTGCAGGCAGTCGCGCGCGCGCAGCAGCCAGCGGGGCGCCTGCTCAAGGACTTCCTGGTAGCGCGTCGCCGTGGCCGTCAGCAACTCCACGCAAAGCGACTCCAGCGCCAACGCGCCGTCATCCTGGGGGAGGGTCAATCGCAGCGCCGCCTGCAGCGCGCCCGGACCAGGTGTCACCGCATAGTCGGGCAGGACCAGCACCTCTTCCAGGCCACGCTGCGCCGCCAACGACATCGAGACAGTGACGAACCGGCCGGACTCGCTGCGAAAGCGATCGCGGTGCAGGGTTCCTGGCGGGTTGTACACAAGGATCGGCCCTGCCTTGCTGCTGGACACCTTGCCGGCGCCGGCCAGGCCGCGCGCGGAGGACACGTAGTCTCCCTCCAGCACCAGGACAAAATGGGCTTCTGCGTGCGCGTGCTCGACGACGCCGTCCTCCGGCACCGTGGGCACCAGTTGCGATACCGAAAACCCGGGTGCGCGCCAGGTCGTCTGACGCGCACCGAGAAACTGGTCATGCTCGAAAACGTTTCGGGTCATGGCGCCAAGATCACTCCCGCTGCGCATGGCTCAATCGACGGCTTCGACCTTGCCCAGGCCATTCGGGCTGCGTGGATCGCTGGCCGCGGTCTTGACGTTGCTGGCCTTGTCCCAGACCACTACGTTCATGTTGCCCCACGAGTCCCTGTCGTTGATTTCGTAGCCCATTTCTTTCAGCTTCGCCAGCACATCGGCGGAAATGTCGCTGCCCTTCTCGATGTCGACGCGGTCAGGCATGAATTGATGGTGGATGCGTTTTTGCGCGGTAATCTCGCCGGCATCCTTGCCGTCAATGAAGGCGAGGATGGCGCCAAAGACCTGGGTGATGATGGTCGAACCGCCGGGCGAGCCGATCACCGCCAGACGATCCTCGCCGATCACGAAGCTCGGCGTCATCGAGGACAGCATCCGCTTGCCGCCGACCGCCGCGTTGGCGGCGCCGCCGATCAGGCCGAACGCGTTGGGCTGGCCGGCAACCAGGGCGAAGTCGTCCATCTCGTTGTTCAGCAGCACGCCGCTGTTGCCGGCGACGAAGCCGGAGCCCAGCGTGGTGTTGACGGTCGCGGTCATCGAGACCATGTTGCCGTCCTTGTCGATGATCGAGTAATGCGTGGTGTGCATGCCGGGATCTTTCACGGCCACCGACGGCAGCCACTCGGACTTGGTGGCCCGATCGGGCAGGATGCTCTGGCGCAGGCCGTCGGCGTAGTAAGGGGACAGCAGCATGTCCAGCGGCATCTTCACGAAATCCGGATCGCCCAGGTATTCGTTGTGGTCGCGGAAGGCGCGGCGCATCGCCTCGACGAGGTAATGGATGCGGTGGGCTTCATCCATGCTCTTGAGGTCGATCGGCGCGAGGATGTTCAGCATTTCGGCGACCGCCACGCCACCGGAGGACGGCGGCGGCGCGGTGACGATCTTGTAGCCGGCGTAATCCAGCTCGATCGGCGCGCGCTCCTTCGCCTGGTAACTGGCCAGGTCGGCGAGCGTCCAGGTACCGCCGGCCGCCTTGACGGCCTTGACCATCTCCTTCGCCACCGGGCCCTTGTAAAAACCGTCGGCGCCACGTTCGGCCATGGCTTTCAGCGTCGCGCCCTGACCCGGGTCGCGGAAGATATCGGCTTCCTGCGGTGCGTTGCCGTTGGGGAAGAACTTGCTGGTCGAGGCCGGGTAGCGGCGCAGCACGTCGGCCTTGCGCGTGATCGAACGAACCAGCGCGCCGGTGGGGTGGAAGCCCTCGTCGGCCAGCCGGATCGCCGGACGCAGCGACACCGACAGTGGCAGTTCTCCGTACTTGTCGGCCATGTATGCCAGGCCTGCAGGCATGCCGGGAATGCCGGCGGCGAGCGGGCCGTTGAGCGAGGTGTCGCGGTTGGGGGTGCCATCGGCGTTGAGATAATCGGCCTCGCTCACCGCCTGTGGCGCCATCTCGCGCGCATCGATGAAGGTGTCCTTGCCGGTGGCGGCATCGTGGATCAGCGCGAGAAAACCGCCGCCCAGACCCGAGCCTTCCGGTTGCACCACCGACAGCGAAGTGGCCACGGCAATCGCGGCATCGACGGCGTTGCCGCCTTGGGCGAGGGTTTCGAAGCCGGCTTCGGTGGCCAGGGAATTCGCACTGGCGATCGCGGCAGTAGTCGTGGTGGTGCGCGCCGGCGTAGCGTCCCGCGCATACACCAGCACGCTGAACGTGGCGATCGCCACCACCAGCACGAGTCGGTACCAGCGCAAGTTGCGACGGTTCGGCATTGCACGGGATTGCAGCGTGTCTTGATCGAACATTCGGTCACCTTTCACGTATTGAGGTCGAACTCGATCGAGCATAGTCACAGGCAAGCGAAGCCTCCTATGAAAAAAGCGGCATCTGGCATAACCAAAGGTTGTGAATGCTTTCGCCCCGAAGCTTCGCTTGAAAATGGTACAAACACGTGTCCCGCTTGAATGAATAGCTAGGACTGTGGTGGCTGACTGCGTTCCCTGCCCCAGAACTCAACGATGATGGTCATTACAGTCCAAACCAGCAACGTGGGTCGAATCTTGTCGGGCACCAATCCTTCGGATTGAAGCGCAAATTCAACCAACTCGGGAAAGGCGAGGGACATTGCAAGTGCGCAGATCGAGTACACCACACGGTGCTTGCTCGATGATATGTAGAGTATGAAGACAACAGCGCCCGCTAGCAGCATCAGAATTTGGCCGAACTGCCAACTATCAAGATTTTCGGTTCCTGATAGAACAAAGCCGAGGACTGCTCCGAAGAACATATTCAGTCCATTCAAATTTGCCTTATATTCGCCAATTGACAATCGACCCAGGCCGACCTTGTTAAAAACAGCACTGATCTTCTTTAGCACGCGGTGTCCTCTCTGTGAACGGGCTTAATGCCTGAATTAAGCCGACCCGCGAAACAGGTTCGGCTTGAACAAATTATTATGTTGTAGCGATGCGCCTGCAAACTGAACGATAAGTCGCTTTATTGTATGGTTTTTCCCTTTGGAAGAGCGAGGCTCGCCATGGCGACGATTACCAGGATCCCCGCGATTGCAAGAAACGAATCACTGTAGGCCATGGCGGATGCGCTCCGATCGTTGCCCGGACTCACCAAGCACACAGAGTAAGCAGCGATGATGAGCGCAAAAATTGTTCCCGAAAAGTGAAGACGTCTGCAGATTTTGTTGGTGTGTTGGCTCAGATAGAACGGGTAGAACTCGACCATGCTGCGAAATTTTTTAGAAAATCCCGTCACAACATTTCTCCCGCAGTCTAAGCCTGAACTAAGCCGACCCACGAAGCGGATTCGGCTTGAATTAATTGTATGCGCCCCGAGGCCGCTTACGTGCCATCCTGATTGCGGGCTATCATTGCAGATGATGACCGACCTCACCACGACGCTTCGAGAGCGCCTAGGGCTTGCGGATCCTGCCCCGCTGGGGTTCCAACGAGGCGACGCCGAAAAGGCCGATGGATTCGACCGAGAACGGATCGAGTACCGGGGACTCGAGGGTGACCTCATTCCGGCTTTCCTGTTCACGCCGAGGGGTCGCGACACGCTCGGCGGAGTGGTTGTCTTTCACCAACACAATGGGGAGTTCCACTTCGGAAAGAGCGAGGTAGCCGGCGAGGTGGGCGACGCGTTTCAAGCATTCGGGCCCGCGCTTGCTCGTAGAGGTCTCGCAGTCTTGGCCCCGGACTCCATCACTTTCGAGGACCGACGAGGAGCGGTTCAGGGAGTGGAACCGGATTATTACGATTGGCTTCAGCACTACAACGCCATGAGCTACCGGTTGCTGGATGGCGACCTGCTGATGAGGAAGTGCCTGGATGACGCCCAACGGGCCCTGAGCGTTCTGTTCCAAGCCGCTGATATAGACGAGCGGCTCGTGGGCGTGGCAGGACACTCATACGGTGGTTACACAGCGCTTTACCACGCAGCAGTTGATGCACGATGCCGGTTCGCATGCATCAGCGGTGCCGTGTGTAGCTTCGAGACGCGCCGCCGGGAAGACACCGGGATCACCCTCTTCGAGGCCGTGCCCGGGCTCGCTCGCCAGATCGACACGCACGATGTCCTTTCGGCCATCGGACCTCGGCCGACAATGGTTGTGTCGGGTACCAAGGACAAGTATTCACGGGATGCAGACCAGGTCGTGGCCAAGGTCGCCGGCGACTTCATCACCGAGCTCCGCGTCGACCGCGGACACGCTCTCGATCTAGATAGATTCGATGCGATCGTCGAGTGGATCGTCGGCCGCGTATCCAATCAGTGAGAAGGGACGCCTAACGCTGGAGTTAAGCGGCGGCGCCTTCCGCCTTGAACGAAATGTTAGACAACGCTGCGTTTAGCTGGCTACGTTGTACCAAACCGAGATAAGCCAAAGCGCTGGCTGCATGCTGCCGCCGCAAGCCGACTGTTGGATGTGTTGGACCTCTACAGCGTGATTCTGAGAGAGCCACTCGTTGATGCGCGCCTCAAAGTCTTCCGCTTTCCCGGCATTGTGAGCACCAATGAATCCCTTGTCTTGCATGGGCGCTTGAACCCAGAACAACTTGACTTGCATGGAACCATCCTTGTGTTGTTAAGCCGATCCGCGAAACGGGTTCGGCTTGAATGAATTGTTAGCCCCCGCAGGAGCGATTCTCGCTGTTGTTGGCGTGATATGCCCTTTAATTATGCGTCGTCATTTCTACTCCTAGATAGATTTTCCGTGATTAGCGCCGCCACCATCCGTCCCATCCAAATGTTTCAGCAACCTGCTTTCCACACGCGCCTTTGCGCCATGAATGGCCCTTGCCGGGAAATATGCAGAAAACACGTTTAATTTTGTTATCCTGGATATTCCAGATCACCCTGAGTTTAGGCATGCCATCCAATGGCTTGCCTTCCACCTGTACGGTCAATTCAGTGGCATACAGCACATGGCCTTCCGTGTTCACTCGCATAGTATGCGCAGCTGCATCAATTTTGAGCGTGCTGGTTGGCTTGCCTGTTTGTCTGTGGTGCCATCGTTGCAGATAATTGTCCGCGACAGCTTGATTCATTCCGGCTATGACGGCCTCATCCACGCGCACTCCCGCCATATGGGGAGGAAGGTCTTCGACAACTTCGTTGACCGAGGCTCGATCTACTACGCTAGTTTGCGTTGTCGCTGACGAGGTGCTTTGTTCAGAATTTGGGCTTCTGGAAGCGCGTTGATTATCTTGATCATCTAGGTGCATCAAATAGGCGGTAAGTCCGACAATAACAACTAGAAGGGTCCAGCCAGCTTGTGGCTTCCGAATCATCAGTGCGATCCATGCAACTACAAGGGCTCCCACCGATGCGCCTAGCCAGAATGCAAACGACACAAATGCATGCAGTGCCGTTGGGTGTGTAGGAAACCCGTTGATAAATCCGAGTGCCAGCCCCATAGCTAGCGGGGCAGCAATTAGCATCAGTAACGCGTGTACCCACATCGATGTAGGAGCGCGATTTTCTGCCTGATCTCGTGTTGAATTGGGGGGTGACGAGGGCTCTCCACTTTTTTGGAACGATTTTCCGCATTCGCAGACTTCGACGTCGTCCGTAATCTGTCTCTGGCACTCAGGGCATGTCTTCATCACGTCCTCCAGTTTTCAGCCTAACTTAAGCCGACTTGCGTAGCGGATCCAACAGCATGGCAAGCTCATTCTCACATGTTATTGGGGTAGCGGAGCAGTTCGGCTTGAGCGAATTGTTAAGCGCCGCCATGAAATTTTGACTTTCAAGTACGCTATAAGCAATCTCTCGGATATGTCAAAATATCACCTATAACGCCATCATCCTTTCCGCTACAACTACGCCATTGTCAGGAAAGGTCCGCATGTCCTCAGTAGTACATACATAGTTTTCCATTTTGTCCTCCATGGCACTGTGCAGCTGCTGCGACGTTATATCCGAGGGCGCTTGCGCCGGGCCTCGGCGTCACCCTCCCAGCGCTCTTGCGCTACAACCGAGCGTTTGGCGGTCAAACGCGCCTCTAGGCGCTCCAGGCCGATCTCTTCCCCTGTATCACAACAATATCCGTAGTCGTGCTTATCAATTTCCTTGATTGCATTGTCAATCTCTCGGATGAGCCGGATGTATCGTCTCCGCGCTCGCAGCAACCGACTTCTCCTCCATTCTGCATCGGTCAGGGCGTCATCTTCATCGGCTGCGTCTTCCTGAGGCACTTGAGCAGAGCCCCTTAACTCTTCGCACAATTGCTCCCGCCACTGGAGCAGACGGTGACGGAAGTACTCGAGTTGCAGGGGATTCATGTACTCCTCCTCCGGAGAGGGCTTGTAGCCAGTCGGAACGATCGGGCGACCCGTAGACTCGTCGACTGCATGGGAAACGACTTTGTATGCAACGCTGGGTCGCGTCATAGGTTTGGCGAAGGACCGGAAGGCGTCGACAGGGCCGTATGAGCACGACGCGGATCTCAAAGCCATGCCCTCAGGTGCCATGTGCGTCACCGGTACTATCGTTGGTAACCCGTCGACCTTGTCGCCCTCCCTCCGCTCCCTGATCAGCACGGCCGAGGTATGGTTTGTCACTAGTCCATAGCGCAGAGCGAGCGACTCCTTCGTATCATCGCGTGCTTGTTGCCATGCCATATGTCCAGCAATCGCCCGAAGAGCCGGCGCTTCTTGCAGAGCTGGCGGATCAAATGTCGCTACATCCGGGCTGTCGCCAATACGTACCTGCGCATTGAAGCCGAGCGCGTTCGTCAGCATCGCTACTGCGGAGACGGCATCACCCGGATACGCAACATCCATCCGCAGCGGTTCTGCACCCTGGCAGCCCCATTCCACGTCGATCGAAAGCGGACCGATGTCGCGCGTACGCCGCAGCTGGCGCATGACGCACTCGTCAATTGGCTCGGCTGGTACTGCACGCTCCAGCACCGCGCGGGTCGCGCTGGCCAGTGGGGCGAGCACGTCTGCGCCAGCGCTGCTGCCGACGGCCACTACGAAGATCCGGAGCCCCGCCTGGGTAGCGCGAACTCGGATCGCTTCGACCTCCCCCGGCTGCACCGCACCGTCCGTAACCAGAATGATCGCTTGGGCGCGTCCCGACGGCGGCCCCATGCCAATCAGCGCGTCGATGGACTGGTCAAGTGCAGGCCCGATGTCGGTACCGCCGAGATCAGCATCAACCGTATCGGCAAGAGCCACCATCGCCTCGCGCACGCGTGCCGATGCGTTCAGGGGCCGGCGAAACAGCGGCACCGTGCTGCTGCCGAAGCGCAATATCTGGATACGGTCATCATCTCCCAGTTCACCGGCTACTGCCCGAAGGGCGTCACGCGACTGCTCTATCGCGTCGCCGGACATGGAACCCGATCCATCCAGTACCAGACAAATGTCGCACGGGCCCGAGCTTCGCAGGTCTCCTGGCGCGATGAGGCTGAGCATGCCGATTGCCGCCTCGCCATCGCGCACGAGCCGTGCCTGCCCTGCGAAGTCGACAGGCAGGTCGAAGACCAGCACCAGGTCCCGGTCGAGCATGGCTTGGTTCAGATGAAGCACCTGCGTATCGCCTTCGCGAGAGAACCGTGCGCCATGGGTTGCACAGTTGACCGGCGAATTGGCCAGGAGTCCCTCTACCCGGATGGTCGCTTCCAGCAGGTGCTCGGCCGCGAAATCGCTTTGGGGCTCCTCGAGTTCCCTCAGGCGGCTGCGCCCGTAACGGGGACGATGCACCATCGGCAGACTGAAACGCGCCGCGCCATCGGCGCTGCGTAGCGGCGCGGCAAAGCGCAGGACGACCTCGCCCTTCTCGTTCGGCTTGAGATTGCCGAGATTGACACACAGCATCCCCGGCTCCAACCGCTCGAGTAGGACGGCACTGTCACCATCGGAGATCGCTTCGTCGTAGCTGCGGCTTGCCTTCAACCGAGACACCACGTTGGCCGTGCGCTGTTCGCCGGCAAGCGTGGCCGTCATGCCCATGAACGCCGAATCCAGCGGCACCGGGAACGAGTAGACGGCCTCGATGGCATCGACCCCGTGGTTGTGGAAGACGTGACGCAGCTCGTACTCGGCGACCAGGTCGGTGATGACGACCATCAAGACGCTGTGGGCGAGCGGCGTGGTGGCGAAGTTGCTACTGCTGGAACGTCTCATGCGATGGGATCCCCTATGGATATTCAGCGCTGTTCGCGCGATTCATCGGCCACCCGCGACTCGCGCAGGTCCTGGTATGCATCCTGTACAGCTCGAAACAGTTGCCGCAGTTGCGCCTGGGTGAGACCTGCCCGGTCAGCAGCGACTACCACCTCCAGACCATCAGCCACGATCAGGTGCGACCGAACCTCGACTGCACCCGGGCGGGCCGGAGCGATGGGCGATTCGTGCTTCCCCTGCAACAGGCCTCCGATTGCGTCCAGCGACAGGCCGGCCTCCTGCCACTGCCGGATGCGAAGCAGTTCGGCGAGGTGAACCTCGGTGTAGTACGCACCGCGCTTCTCGCCTTCGGGGCCCGGCAGCAGACCTTTCTGGATGTAGAAGCGGACGGTGCGTCCCGGGACGTCGGTACGCTCGCTCAGTTGTTGAAGGCTAAGTTTCATATGAGTCACTTCTGGTGTCGCAAACACTGTCTTATAAGAGAATGCTCTTGTCAAGCGGTGGGCTCCTTCGTAGACGACGGAGGTCGGATCGCCACAGAGGAATTCGGCGGCTCGGACGTCTTCGTCGGAAACGCGGAACAAACCCATTGTCGACAGGACCGACGACGAGTTCGACGCTGTCTTTCTATGCGACGAATGCCTGGGCGGGCTTCGTGGCGCTGCGTGAGTCCGCAGACGGAGGTCGCGTGATCATGATCTCGGCAGGGTTGACGCGGATGCCGCGTGCTGGCGCGCGAGGTTGGCAGCCACGGAGTCACCGTGAACAGCGCAAAGCAGCCCATGGCGCAGCGGCCAAACAACACACGAGTCGCGGCGAACCGATCACCGAACAGATCCATCCGTTTCAACGCCAAAGTGACGCGATGGACAAAAGGTCAGACCAAGCTAGTGAGAATCTGACCGACAATACGGTCACTACCAACACGCGCCGGCTGATCCCCGGACGCGGCGAGACCGATGAACGAAAGAGGCCTCCGGGTACGGTTTTTACCCTGGTCCCGGCAGGCATCATCCGCCCAACAAGACCGATTACGGAAATGCAGGGGCGCTCACTAACCCCGGCGATGAGGTCGCGAACCTCGGTGTTGAGCCCTGGAACCTCGACGTCGAGCATCTGGACATCATTGACGACGTCGCGGACCTGTTGGATGGCCTCGCGGACCTCGTGGGAGGCGTGCCGGACCTCACTGATGAGGTTCCGAACCTCATTGACGAGGTTCGGGACCTCGTTTTCGACGGAGATAATTGCATGATCGGTGCATGATCGGCGTAACAGGTCCAACAGCTCTCATGGGCGTTGCACTAGTGAATGCAGGGTATCTACTCACACAGTCCAAAACGCGCCGCGTTTGATGAACATTCATATGATTCTCGAGTACAGCTGTGAAACATGCCGAGCACAATTATGATCGCTACCGAAGCAAGTGCAAAAATGGCAAGGAAATTTCTTAAATGCATATAAACAGCGGGGAAGTTCTTCTTGACTCTACGGGCTATGTTCGTTGTGAGAATCACTACGGCGCCAGCTGTGGCAATACCCCCCAGCATCCATAGGAACATCCATCCGCCGACATATATACAAAAACCAATACAAGCCGCAACAAAAATAGCGGTTCCGTAGTCTTTCATGAGGTTCTGACCATGATGAGTTCTCATACCTGTAGTGATGCGAAACAGGTGGAGGCTGTAGCCCTCTGTGGTGAAAGCCTAGCGGCCACCAACCCCAATTCGGGACATCGGGATAGTCCCCTCCATAGATAAGTCAGTCATGTGTCACCGAGGGCCACTGGCACTAGCTATCCATGACTCGGAGCACGCTGGCGATCGCCGGTTGCGCGTACTCTCGATCCATCGGACTGATTGTTTTTAGAATCTCGAATCGCTCGGAACAGGCTTCGTCGAACCGGGCGAGATCGCCGCCAGTCCACTTCTGTTCAAACGCCCGAACGGAATCCTCGACTTCGTCCCGACTCGAAAGCCACTCTTCCTCGAGCCGCTTTGCGTAACGCGACAAGGAGCTAGGCTAGTGCCGAAGCCTTGCGCAAAAGCGATCTATAATCCGTCATCCCCGGTAAGGATTGAATAAAGAATCCCATTGGCGTACGCACGGTACTGCTTCGATTGAGGCAGCCAAACGAGAGTTTTAATCATAAGTCAATCCCCCATTTATTCGTATAAACTAGTTAGTTGGTTAAACAACTGACTGGATTCCTTCGAATCGAACGTACATCCCGCCACCGCGAAACAACGGCACACTGGGCTCGCGCGGATCCATAAACTTCTGTTCTGTGCTAGCAAGAGAGACGGACGCGAAGTGTCCAATTCGACCTAGAGCTGCACATTGCTCTTTTATCTGCGGCAACGTCACCGGCTTTTCCGCCTGGGTTGCCGGGAATATAGCTGGGCGGACCACTACCCATTCGGGACCGCTTACACCCACAAACCAAATTGCTGGATCTACATCCGGATTGCTTTGCCAAGACATCAGCTTGAACCCGCGTTCCCGAAGATGGTCCCGGACTACTTGAACTGCCATATCATGCAACTCCCAGCCCGTCATCTCGACTTGGTCGGAAGTCACCATTGAAGGCGGTGAAATGGGGGCGCGCGTATTTGCATCCAGTAGACCCCAGCCTTCGTTCGTCGCTACCCATTCACTGCTTAGTAGCTTCCGCCTCATTGGTAAAATTCAGGGGTGTCCGCTGGTTCGGTTCGCGACAGCGAGCAAGCCACTGGTGCTTCCAGGCCCTTCAACCTTCTTAGCTGCGTCTTCGACGCGCACAAAGAAAAGTTGGTTCCCTAAACGAAACGACAAATGCTCTAGGAACGGCGGATATGGGTGCGCCCTGAGCCAGGCACCAATTCCTCCCGACACCTGTCCGTTGAGATGTCTCCCTGCAGCTTTCCAGCACTCGACAAACTCAGAGGACATTGGCTGTGTATTCAATTTCTGCACGGGCGAATCTCCCCTGATCTCCCAATCCGACAATGTGGCAAGCACTACCTGCCACGTTGTTGGTGTAGCGAAGCAAGTTCGGCCTGAAGAGCCCGCTACCCGCGAAAGAAACCCTCGTAGCGCTCTCCAAATTTGTTAATGGCCTCCGCCATATTTGGATCATTGAAAATAAAGTCTTTCGTACAGGAGTCAGCCTGCAAAATCAGTAGCTTGAGGTACCCGTAGAGCACGGATGTTTCCAACTTCTCGGTTTCAGTGACCTGCTTAATGATGCGGCGCAGGTAAGAGTGGTGAAGGTTTGTTGCTACGGCAAGTTCCCTAGAGCCGGGTTCGCTATCTGCGGCGAAACTGCTAAAAGCATTAAGCGCTTCTTCAAACAGTGATAGCTTAAGTGCGGACTCCGCCTCCAGTTCAGTTCTCTCAGGAAGGCTGCGAACCTCTTTTAAATCTTCGGATTCCACAGAACTCCCCCTTTTTCTGCCACGGCGGTGCTGTAACGAAGCAGGTTCGGCTTGAACGAATTGTTAGGCGCGTGCCTCGACGACGCGCGCCCCGTCTGATGTGAGTCTAGTTGCGAAAGCTACAATCTTGCCCCGTGCACTGGCCGGAACATAGTTGGCTTGTGGGCGCGAATGGCTAATATTTATGAACACCCCGATGGGATAGCGCAACTTGGCAAGGATTGACTCTAAGTCAGCGAAGTCCTCAGCAGCCTTCTTTGGCCCCGCCCGAAGTTTGAGCGCGATCACCGCAAAATTACCGTCTAGACGATTTGCGTGAACTGCCGGATCAAAGGGTTGATGAATGATGATGTCTGGGCGAAGTTTTATGCCATGTCGCTCCAGAGTCTTCTGGTACTCCTGTTCAATGACGGCGCGATCAGCTAGCAAGCAATCAGGAATGCGCTTGGATAGCTCAACTAGTAGCTGCCCTTGAAACCCGCGTTCGGTCTCATAGAACCTCGGCTCCGCGATTGCGAGAAGCGATTCACGGATTGCTTGGAGAAATAGTTCCGTATCCACGATTAGCGTCTAACGCCTGAGTTAAGCCGACTTGCGTAGCGGAGCCGACAACGTGGCAAGCTTTTTCTGCCACGTTGTTGGTGTAGCGAAGCAAGTTCGGCTTGAACGAATTGTTAGGCGGCAGCTCATATTGTGGAATGACGTGCTGGTGAAATGCGCTTGGCTTTGTCAATGTGCGATTTCAGCTGAGCTACCGCTAAGGTCACGGCCAAATTGAAAGCGGAGCGTGCGTCCCTGGGGTAGTCCGAGAAGAACTGCCGGTTGAGATCAAGTGATTTCGATTCCTCGATTGATACGAAATTGCCGCAACTATCCCGAATTGATGTTGTTTCGAAGCTCAATCCGTGAAGCTGATGCGCAAAAGCGTTCCTGATGTCACGCATGCGGTGCAGGTCCTTTGCCTCGCTGACGCTAATAATGCCTATGGCCTGTGCGAGTGTGATTCTGGCGCTAAACGTGCCAATGGGCATCATCTTTCCAGTGAGCTTCTTTGCGACTTCGGCTGAAGTGAAGGTGGCATCGAGCAAGTCCTTCAGAAGTTGATCCAGCATTGCAGGCCCGAGGACCGCCGCCGCACGATCTGTCTCCTGTTGGAACTCTGAGAGAAATGTGTTGACAGTTGGATCTTGCGAAACCAACCGGCCTTCTGGGTGACGACGCGCCATACTTTCTCCTGCCGCCTAACGCTGATTCAAGCCCCTAAACGGGGCGTAGCAAACAGTATGCCCGAAAGCTCCTCAGAGCCAATAGCTCACAACCGGCACCAAATCAACCGGTCACACATATCTAACCTTGGCCCGCTCGACCCCGAGTTGGTTCTATTAGGACTGCCGCAACGCGGTGTAATACTCGCAACGCCTCCAACGAAATATTCCGCCGTGGGCGCTGGACCGGGACCGTTGCAACCGGAGTAAGCCGTATGGGGTTGTCTCGCCACACTGCCTACTTCCTGATCACCTGCTCGTGGTCCTGCAATGCCTCGGCCAGGCCCGGCACGCCGTCGGCACCCGTCGGTACGCTGATGCTGGAGTCGGTGAAGTCGGCCCCGATCGGCTCGGCGCGGCCACCCAGGCACTCGCTCAGGAAGCCCTCGGCCACGGCATTGAACGCCTTGTTGTTCTCCGGTCGCGCGAAGCCGTGGCCTTCGTCGGGGAACAGTACGTAGGTCACCGGGATGTCGTTGGCGGTCATCGCCTTGACGATCTGGTCGGACTCGTCCTGCTTCACGCGCGGGTCGTTCGCACCCTGGCCGATCAGCAGCGGCTTGGTGATCTGGTCGGCGCGGGTCAGCGGCGAGCGCTCGAGCAGCCACTGCTTGCCCTCCTCGGTGCGCGGGTCGCCCATGCGCTTGGCCAGTTGCTCGTAGAAGCTGGCCCAGTACGGCGGCACGGTGCTGAGCAGGGTGTTGAGGTTGGACGGGCCGACGATGTCGACGCCGCAGGCGAAGGTGTCCGGGGTGAAGGTCAGCCCGGCCAGCGTGGCGTAGCCGCCGTAGCTGCCGCCCATGATTGCGACCTGGTCGGCGGTGGTGATGCCCTGGTCGACCGCCCACGCCACCGCGTCGAGCAGGTCGTCGTGCATCTTGCCGGCCCACTCGCCATTGCCGGCGTTGGTGAACTCCTTGCCGAAGCCGGTGGAGCCGCGGAAGTTTACCGCCAGCGTGGCGTAGCCGCGGTTCGCCAGCCACTGGTCATACGGGCTGTAACCGTAGCTGTCGCGCGCCCACGGGCCGCCGTGCACGAACAGCACCATCGGCACCGGGGTGTCGGCCTTGCCGTCGTTGTTGGCGTCGGCGCTCTTGGGCAGCGTGAGGTAGCTGACCAGCGTCTTGCCGTCGCGCGAGCTGATCTCCTGCGGCCACTGCGGAACCAGCGGCTTGCCATCGAGCTCCGGACGCGCCGAGAACAACTTGGTCAGCGTGCCGCCGGCGCCACGGTCGTAGCGGTAATAGACCACCGGGGCCTCGGCCGCCGAGTAGGTGACGATCCACACGCTGTCATCGTGCGTGCGCGCATTGACGCCGATCTCGCCGGGGCCGATTGCCTGCAGCTTCTCCAGGTCGGCACTGATGGTCGGATCGACCGGCTCCCATTCCTCGCGCAGGTAGTTGACCGCGACCGCCTGCACTTCGCCCGTCTGCGGGTGGGTCAGCGATTGGCCGACGTCGGCGCGCGCGTCCTCCAGCACCAGCGTGCGCTCGCCGCTGGCCACGTCGACCGCATACAGCGCCGCGGTATTGCGGCCGCGCGAGTCGACCAGGTAGAGGGTGTCGCCGTCGGTGGTCAGGCCGGCGGGGGCGGTGGTCATCGAGTCCTCGAACGGGATGTCCGAGTAGACCTTCCAGCCGCCCTGCCCGTCGGGCTGCAGGATGTCGCTGCCGCCGTCGGGCCGCGCGCGCGTCGCATAGCGCACCGTGAGGCTGTCGTCGGCCAGGTAGCCGCCGATCTGGTCGTCGTTCTTCTCCACCAGCGTGCGCTCGCCGGTGGCGAGGTCGACCTTGTACAGGTCGTGCCACGCCGGGTCGCGGTCGTTCATGCCGACCAGGATCGTGCCCGGCTGCGAGTGGCTGGCCGCCACGACCATCGCGGTGGTCTTGGGATACGGCGTGAGGTCGGCTTCCTCGCCGCTCGCGACGTTGACGCTATAGAGGTGGAAGTCCTCGTCGCCGCCGGTGTCGCGCAGATACAGCAGCGTATCGGGCAGGTAGGACCAGAAGTGGTTGCGGATGCCGCGCGCGGTGTCATCGGTGATCGCGCGCGCCTCCCCGGGATTGTCGGCCGGCGCCACCCAGACGTTCATCACGCCCTCGACCGGTGCGACCCAGCTCAGGGTCTTGCCGTCGGGGCTGATCATCACCATCGCGCGCTCGGGATTGCCGAACAACGCGTCGCGCGTGATCAGCTCGACATCGGCGATGCGCTCGGCAGCTGTCGGCGGCGTCTGGGCGAGTGCGGTGGAAATCGACATGGCGAGGACGAGACCTGCGACGCGGGGCAGCTGGGTGAGCATGTGGATCTCCAGGGATGCGGCGATTGGCCCCGAAATGAGACCTGCATCGCAGTAGAGCACCTATTCAACGTCCACTCCAGATGGGCTGAATTGACGCCATCGCCGGGCCCGTGCGAGCTCGACCCACAAGCTGTTGGCAGGCAGCCACGAACTACCCGTTTCCAGCGCAAGCCCGGGGTACGGCTACTTGTCGGGGTGAGTTGGCTTTATACTGCCCCGCGGCCGCCTGATTGCGGCCTTCCGTTGACTGGCGACGCGCACCCATCATGGGCGACGCACAACAGGTGGACCGTGCAGAACTACGACCTCGAATTCCTGAAGAAATTCTCCGTGATGATGGGCTTCCTGCTGGTGGTTGCCCTGGGCCTCATTGGACTCGCCTATTACGTCCACGAGTCGTTGCCGGAAGAAGTGCCCGCCAACGTGGCCGCTCGAACCCACGCGCGTATCGCACCGGTTGGCGGCGTCTACGCTGGCAGCACCGGCGCGGCGGCGCAGGCCGCGGCAACAGCAGCGGCGGCAGCAGCGGCGACCGCACAGGTTGCCTACGGCGGCACGCTGGACGGCTCGGTGATCTTCAACAACCTGTGCGCCGGTTGCCACACCACCGGCGCCGGCGGCTCACCGACCATGGACAAGTCGCATTGGGCCGCGCGGATTCCGCAGGGTATCGATACCCTGCACCGGCACGCGATCGAAGGCTTTACCGGCAGTACCGGCATGATGCCCGCCAAGGGCGGCAACCCGGCGCTGACCGACGAGCAGGTGATCGCCACCGTCGACTGGATGATGGACAACCTGAAGTAATCAGTACCCGGCATTTGCCGCGCACAACGCCGCCTCCGGGCGGCGTTGTCGTATCCGCGACCGGCATTTGCGCGGCCGCCGCCATCGTCGCCGGCACGGCCGCCAACAGGCGGCTTATCATGGCGGCATGGACAACCCCACATTTCCCGACGACGCCGACTTCCTTGGCGGCAGCGCCGCCAATCTCACCCTCGCCGGCCCGGCCGGAGATATCGAGACGATCGTCGAGGCACCCGAGCCCGACGTTCCTGCTCGACCGCTGGTCGTGGTGGTCTGCCACCCGCTGCCGACCGAAGGCGGCACCATGCACAACAAGGTGGTGACCATGACCGCGCGGGCGCTGCACCAGTCCGGCGCCAGCACCGTGCGGTTCAATTTTCGCGGCGTCGGCGCCTCCGAAGGCAGTTTCGACGAGGGCAATGGTGAGGTTGAGGACCTGGCCGTGGTCGTCGCCTGGGTCCGCGAACAGCGCCCGCAGGCACAGCTCTGGCTCGCCGGTTTCAGCTTCGGCTCCTACGTTGCCTACAAGGCCGCCGCCCGGCTGCAGCCGGACATGCTGATCATGATTGCCCCCCCTGCGGGCGGTCGTGGCTACGACTTTGCCGCCATCGCGCCCTTCGACGGCCCGTGGCTGGTGGTTCAAGGCGAGGCGGATGAGATCGTCGATCCCGCCGCGGTCTATGCCTGGGTCGATGGTTTGAAGCCGCCGCCCGAGCTGGTCCGCATTCCCGATACCAGCCATTTCTTCCATCGCAAGCTGATGGACCTGCGCGGCGCGATAAAAAACGGCGTACGCCCCTTCCTGCCCGCCGCAACCGGGACCCCAACCGCCGATGAGTGACCCGGACATGGTCGAGCGCGCGCCTCCCAGCGTGCGTTACCGGGCAGGCGTGGCCACCGGGAGCTGGAGTGACGATCCCGCCCAGCAAGCAGCGCTCGCCGAGCTGGATCGCCTGCATGCGGCGCTGCTGGACCCGCCGCGGCCTGGCCTTATGGACCGGCTGCTCAACAAGCCCGCGCCGGCGGCCACCGGGCTGTATCTGTGGGGCGGCGTGGGACGTGGCAAGACGTTCCTGATCGACCTGTTTTATGAAGGCTTGCCGACGACCCGCAAGCACCGCACCCACTTCCATCGCTTCATGCGGGAAGTGCATGCACAGCTGCGCGAGCATGCCGGCGAGCGCGATCCGCTGGTGACCATCGCCAGGCAGGCCGGCGCGAAGTTGGACGTGCTGGTGCTGGACGAGTTCTTCGTCACCGATATCGGCGACGCGATGTTGCTGGGTCGCCTGCTGGAGCATCTGTTCGCCCACGGCGTCGCCCTGGTGACCACGTCCAACATCGACCCGGACAACCTGTTCAAGGACGGCCTGCAACGCGAGCGCTTCCTGCCCGCGATCGCCCAGCTGAAAAAACATTGCACCGTGCTCCACCTGGACAGCGACCACGACTACCGTTTGCGTGCGTTGACCCGCTCACCGGTTTATCGCGCGCCGCTGGACGCCGATTCGGAAGACTGGTTGGCCGCTCGCTGGGAAGAGATTGTCGACGGCCGGCCGCGCGAGACCGGCCCACTGAAGATCGAAGGCCGCGAGATCGCGGTGCGCGGACTTGCCGAAGGCCATGCCTGGTTCGACTTCGCGGCGCTGTGTGAGGGCCCGCGCGCGACCGGTGACTACATCGAGATCGCCACCGAGTTCCACACCGTCGTGGTGGGCGGCATACCGCTGTTCGATGGCGACAACGACGACCCGGGGCGGCGTTTCGTGCACCTGATCGACGAGCTTTACGACCGCCAGGTCAACCTGGTCTGCACCGCCGCCGCGGCGCCGCTGGAGTTGTACCGCGGTCGTCGGCTGACCGGCGCGTTCGAGCGCACCGCCTCGCGTCTGATCGAGATGCGTTCGGCGGAATACCTGGCCCAGGCGCACCGCTGCTGATCTGGCCGGTTCTTGCCGGCGAGCCGACAACCACGCTTCGATAACAACCGTGATCCTATGCTCGATGCGCAGCCCGTCGCTGCCTTCGATGAGGGAACCAGCATGGACTCGATCGGCATGTTGCGCGTTGCGGTAGCCCTGTTTGCGATTGCGGCAGCAGGTGGGTTGGTAATGGCCGCGATCCGGCTGTTCGGAAAACGTAATCCGCCCAGTTGGCTGGCGATGGTGCACGGCCTGCTGGCCGCGGCCGGACTGACCTTGCTGGCATACGCCGCGATTGCCGGACAGGTACCCAACCTGGCATGGGTCGCGTTGGGCCTGTTGGTATTGGCGGCAGCGGGCGGCGCGTTGATGAATCTTGTCTATCAGTGGCAGCGACGGATATTGCCGCTGGGACTGCTGCTGGGCCACGTGATCCTGGCAGTCGTCGGCTTCGTGGCCCTGATTGCGGCCGCGTTTGGCTGAGTCACGAAACCTGTTTGACGGCGCCCGGCCTGGGATCGGCCCAGACGCTGTGCGGATCACCTTCACGCCCGCGCCGCGCACTGGCGCGGGCCAGCGCGGCGAAGCTCACCGCCAACACAATCGCCATCGCATCGACCGTGACCAGCACCCAGTGGCCAGCAGCGGCGGCCTTCCATAGCGGCCAGCCACTGGCGAAACCGTGCGCAATCGGGATGGCCAGCGTCACCAGTGCCGCCAGCCACAGCAGCTCGCGGACACCACGCGATGGCGGCCGCAACGCCGCCCACAGCGCGCATAGCGCCCAGGTGCCGAAACAGGCCCAGCGCTCGGCCACGGCGGTATCCAGCCCGAACATCGGCGCCAGCTGCGCGGCCACGAAGCTGGCCGAGATTGCCACGCACACGCCGATGCATATCCCGACCGTGGCGCGCGCCATGTTGACCTGCGCGCGCCCCTGCTCCAGCGCTCGCCGCTTGCGTCGCGACTCGATCCACAACAGGTTGCCCGAATAGAACAGGAACGCGCCGGCCAGCCCGAGCAGGAAGTACAGCCACTGCACCAGCCGGTTGCCGAACTCACCGAAGTGCAGCGCGTAGGTCGCTTGCAAGGTGGCGTGATTGGCGTCGCGCGCACCCTGCAATTGCACCGCCAGCACCTCACCGCTGCCGGCATCCAGCGCCACCGAGCCCATCGCTCCCAGCGCGCGCGACGTCTCGCCGGTGATCTCGACCACCGCGTTGGCGTCGCCGCCATGCTGCAGCTTCAGGTACGCCGGCTCGAAATCGTCGATGCCGTTCTCGCGCGCCGTCGCCACCGAGCGCGCATGCCACTGCGCCAGCGACTGCATCGCGGCGGGCTCGCCGGAGGCAGCGACCACCGGTGCGGTATCCATCGCCGCCGGCACCTCCGCCATCAGCTTGCCGTCGTAGACCAGCGGGTTGAGCAGCGGCATCAGCACGAACAGCAGGCACAACACCGCACCGGTGACCGCGAACATCACATGCGCCGGCAAGCTGAGCACGCCGATGACGTTGTGCGCGTCCTGCCAGAAGCGCTTGAGGTTTCGTCCCGGACGCAGCGCAAACAGGTCCTTCGTCAGCCGCGGCAGGTGGATCACCACGCCGCTGACCAGCGCCAGCCCGTACAGCAGGCTGACGATGCCCATCAGCCAGGTGCCGACCATCGGTATACCGAGCGAGAAGTGCAGCAGGTTGACCAGCTCGGCCAGGCTCGAGGTCGGCGGGGTCGGGCTGCCCTGCAGGGTGTCGAGGGTCGCGAACTGCCATATGCCCTCACCGTCCAGCCACCAGGCCGAAGCCTGCGCCGACTCGGCTCCGGGGAAGCCAAAGCCGAGGTGCACGCGCGCGCCGTCATGACTCGCCAGCACCTCGTCGAACAGGCGTTGGGCATCGGCGATCGAGTCGGGCTCGGCCTCCATCGCGCTCGCCTGCCAGACCGGCAGCTCGTGGTGGAACATGGTGATCGCGCCGGCATAGAAGGCGACGAACAGGGCGAAGCCGGCGACCAGCCCGACCCAGCTGTGGACCGCGGTGAACACCCGCAGGGTATTGGCGCGCAATTTCATCGAAGCGTCCTCATGCCGCCCACCCGCTCGCCTGCACGAGCCGCAGCAGGCCCAGTGCCAGCAATGCCATCCCGCCAATCCAGGCCCAGGCCCGCAGGCCGCTGGCGAAACGGAAGCTGGCCGCCGCGATACCGATCCACAGCGGGAACATCAGCACCAGCCCCGGCACCAGGGTTGACTGCCACGGGCCCGGCAGCAAGCGTCCGAGCAAGCTCACCAGGGCGGCGGCGAGGAGGAAGCCCGGCAGAGCGCCGGCGGTGGCGCGGCCCCACATCAGTCGGCCCCCAGCGCAGCGCGCGGCTTGCCCGGCGATGACGTTTCGCGCGCCGCTCGTGCGCCCTCGGGTCTTGCACCTGCCGGCCGTCGCGCGGTCGTCCACCACGCCAGATACGGCAACACGACCATGGCGAGCATCCACGTCGCCAGCATCGCGCACAGCCCGGCGCCGACGCCGAGCACGGCAATCCACGCAGCCAGCGAGGCCAGCGCCAACACCCCGCCGAGCATGCGCAAGCCGCCCCGACCGGCACCGGGTCGCCACGTGCGGTTGGGCGAGGCCAGGTACAAGGCCAGCGCCGACAACACCGCGGCGGCGGTCGCGAGAATGCCCCATGCCATTTCCATCATCCGGCTCCGCCCGCCATCACCAGCGGTAGCGCACGGTCGCAGTGACCGTGCGCGGGTGGCCGTAGTAGCA
Source organism: Lysobacter sp. A289 (assembly GCF_054072675.1). NCBI lineage: Bacteria > Pseudomonadati > Pseudomonadota > Gammaproteobacteria > Lysobacterales > Lysobacteraceae > Lysobacter > Lysobacter sp. A289. The sequence goes on along the minus strand of NZ_JBSVRN010000001.1, from coordinate 2,455,570 downwards.
CCACATCGCGCTGTTGCAGACCGCCACGTATTCCTTGTCCGTCACGTTGCTGGCGTTGAGCTGCAGGCGCCAGCGGTCGAAGTCGTAGTGCACCGCGGCGTCAAACAGTGTGTACGACGGCGTCTTCCACTCGTTGTAGATGTCGCCGTAGACGGAGCCGGTATGGCGCACGCCGCCGCCGAAGCCGAGCCCGGACAGCGCGCCGTAGGCGATCGTGTAGTCGAGGCCGAGCGAGGCCTGCTGCTCCGGCACCAGCGCGACGCGCTTGCCGAGCGCGGCGGCATCGGTGGTCTGGGTAACTTCGGTATCCATCCAGGTCGCGGCGCCGTACACGCCCAGCGTCGGGGTGAGGTTCCAGCGGCCTTCCAGCTCGACGCCGCGCACGCGGGTTTCGCCCTGCTGCACCGAGAACAGCACGTGGTCCGGGTCGACGCTCAGCGTGTTCTGTTGGCGGATGTCGTACACCGCCAGCGTCGCCAACCCGCGGCCGCTGGGCGGCAGGTATTTCACGCCGGCCTCGATCTGCTCGCCGGTGGTCGGCGCGAACGCATTGCCGTCGAAATCGACCCCGACCGTCGGCTGGAACGATTCCGACCACGCCACGTACGGCGCGAACCCGGAATCGAACACGTAGTTGACGCCCAGTCGCCCGGAGAACGCGTCGTCCTCCTGCCGGCTGCGCGTCACCGGGTCGGCGATCAGGTTGTCGGCGCGCGTGCGCACCTGGTCGTGGCGGCCGGCGACGGTGACCACCCAGCGGTCGAGCCGCAATTGGTCCTGCAGGTAGATGCCGGTCTGCTGCTGCACCTTGTCCTCGTGGAAGGTGTAGTCCGGTATCACCACGTCGGCGCCATAGACCGGGTTGAACACGTCGATCGGGGCAATGCCGAACGCGAACGCCGAGGCGTAATCGCTCTGCAGCCGGCGGTAGTCGACGCCCGCCAGCACGGTGTGCTGCCACGCGCCGGTGACGAAGTCGAAGCTCACGTTGTTGTCGACGCCGAACGACTTGGAATGCTCTTCCAGCGGGAACAGGTAGCGGTTGAGCGTGCGCCCGTCTTCCTGCAGCCCCAGCGTGCCGACGCCGGCGTCATGGTCGACGTCGGTCTCGCCGTAGCGCAGGTTCTGGCGGAACGTCAGGCCGTTGCCGAACACGTGCTCGAACTCGTAGCCGGCCGACTTGCTGGTGCGGATGTAGTCGTTCCAGCCCGGCTCGCCGGTGAACACGCTGGGCGAGATCTGGCCGTGCGGGCTCGGCAGCAGCGTGCCCTCGGCGGGCAGGAAGCCACTGCCGTTGGCGGTATCGGCCTTCTGCCAGCGCGCCAGCAGGGTCAGCGAGGTGGCGTCGCTGGGCTTCCACGCCAGTGCGGGGGCGAAGAAGTAGCGGTCGTCCTCGACATAATCAACCAGGTTGTCGCTGTTGCGGGCCAGGCCGGTGAGCCGGTACGACCACACGCCGGCCTCGTCCAGCGGCCCGCCGAAATCGAACGCGGCCTGGCGCAGGTCGAAGTTGCCCAGCTGCACCTCGACTTCGCGCAGCGGCACATCGGTCGGGCGCTTGCTGACCAGGTTGACCAGCCCGCCCGGCGGCATCGCGCCGTAGGACACCGATGACGGCCCCTTCAGCACGTCCATGCGCTCCAGCCCGTACGGCTCGACGCGGGTCGCGCCGGTCCAGACGCCGTCGGTCAGCGCCAGCCCGTCCAGGTAGCGCGCCGGGCTGAAACCGCGCACCAGCAGCCAGTCGCTGCGGGTGTCCTGGCCGTAGCCGCCGCCTTGGGTGCCGGCCAGGTACCACATCGCCTCGTCGATGCCGTGCAGGCCGCGGTCGGCGAACTGCTGCGCGCTCACCACCGACACCGACTGCGGCGCCTCGGTGATCAGGGTGTCGGTCTTGGTGACGGTCTGGCTGCGCTTGATGATCTGCGCGTGCACTTCGATCGTGTCGAGGTTGGTGGCATCGGGCGACGCAGCGACGTCGGCGTTGGCGGCCAGTGGCGTGACTTGTGCAACGGCCGGTAATGCGGCCAGCAGTGACAAGCTGAGCAAGGCCGCGCGCGGTGCGGGCGACAGGAAGGATCGAGCGTCCTTGGACATATAAAGCCTTGACGGAAAAGAATTAAGGAGACAGAACCGGATAGTCGGGGTCGTTGAAGGCCGGTGAAGGGCCGGCGCGCGTGACCGATGCGGCTCAGCGCATGTTGATAATGATTCGCATTCTATTCCAGGTTGCGGTCGGCGACAACGCACACCCCCGGAGTCCCAAGCCGCCACAACGTCGCCGCGACCCGCCCCAGCGATGGTGCAGCGGTCGCGTATCGGCCCGTGCGTCGATTGGCGTTAGCATCGGCTTTCCTCTGGGGAGACGACCATGCCGCTGCCAACCACCCGTTCGATTGCCTTGCCCGCCTTGCTTGCCTTGTTGGTGTCGCCCTGTGCGCTGGCCCAGACAGACCCGCAGCAGCGACCGGTCGTCACCGCCGCGGCCGAGCGCCTGGGCGATGACGTCGTCGAACTGCGGCGCTGGTTCCACGCCCATCCCGAGCTGTCCAATCGCGAAGAGCAGACCGCGGCCAAGGTCGTCGAGCACCTGCGCGCGCTCGGCCTGGAGCCGCGCACCGGGATCGCCCATCACGGCGTCACCGCGATCATCGACGGCGCCCTGCCGGGTCCGAAGATCGCCCTGCGCGCCGACATGGACGCCTTGCCGGTGACCGAGCAGACCGGGCTGCCCTTCGCCTCCACGGTCACCACCACCTTCAACGGGCAGGAAACCGGGGTGATGCACGCCTGCGGCCACGATGCCCACACCGCCATCCTGCTCGGCGTCGCCGACGCGCTGGTGGCGATGAAGGACGAGTTGCCCGGCCAGGTGATGCTGGTGTTCCAGCCGTCCGAGGAGGGCGCGCCGGCGGGCGAGGAAGGCGGCGCCTCGTTGATGCTGGAGGAAGGCCTGTTCGCCGACTTCAAGCCCGAGGCGATGTTCGGCCTGCACGTGTTCTCGTCGTTGCCGGCCGGCACCATCGGCGTCCGCGGTGGCCCGCTGATGGCCGCGTCGGACAAGTTCACCATCACCGTCAACGGTCGCCAGAGCCATGGTTCGGCGCCGTGGGGCGGGATCGACCCGATCGTCACTGCGGCCGACCTGATCGGTACCGCGCAGACCATCGTCAGCCGCAACACCAACATCGCCAAGCTGCCGGCGGTGGTGAGCTTCGGCGTGATCAACGGCGGCATCCGCTACAACATCATTCCCGACTCGGTGGAACTGGTCGGCACCATCCGCACCTTCGACGAGGACATGCGCTCGAAGATCCACGCCGAGCTGGAAGGCGTCGCCCAGCATGTCGCCGCCGCGCATGGCGCCACGGTCGAGACCGACATCCCGGTCGGCACCGGCAACCCGGTGACGGCCAACGATCCGGAACTGACCGCGAAGATGCTGCCGAGCCTGCGCGCCGCCGCCGGTGTCGAGCACGTGATCGAGCCACCGCTGCAGATGGGCGCGGAAGACTTCGCCTATTACGCGAAGGAAGTGCCGTCGATGTTCTTCTTTGTCGGCGCCACCTCGGCCGGGATCGACCCGGCCACCGCGCCGACCAACCACTCACCCCAGTTCAAGCTCGACGAGTCGTCGCTCGACCTGGGCCTGCGCGCGATGCTGCAGGTTTCGCTGGATTACCTGCACGGGGTCGAGGGCTGACCAGTAAACTGCCCTGCATGACTGCCATCGACCTGCCCCTGGGCCGCCACGTTGACTACCCGCGTGAGTACGACGCCGCGTTGCTGTTTCCCATCCCGCGCGCGCTGGGGCGGGGCGAGCTCGGCCTGGACGCTGCCCGGTTGGCGCAGGCCGGCCTGCCCTTCATCGGCCATGACCGCTGGCACGCCTATGAGCTGGCTTGGCTGGACGACCGGGGCAAGCCGAGGGTCGCCACCGCCACCCTGACGGTCCCGGCCGATTCGCCGAACCTGATCGAGTCCAAGTCACTCAAGCTGTACCTGAATTCCTTCAACGCGACCCGTTTCGACGACGACCAGTCCATGCTCGTGCGCATCGTCGCCGACCTGTCACGGGTCGCCGGCAGCCCGGTTGCGGTCAACTTCGGCTTGCCGCCCATCGACCAGGCCGATGGCGCACCCGATGATGACGACGCCGACGCGCTGGACGCGCTGGAGATCGACATCGACCACTACGGCCCGCCGCGCGCGGACTTCCTGCAGGTCACTCGCGACGAGGTGGTCGAGGAAAGCCTGTCCAGCGCGCTGCTGAAATCGAACTGCCCGGTGACCGGCCAGCCGGACTGGGCGCGGGTGCGGATCGACTATCGCGGCCCGCGGCTGGATCGCGCCGGCCTGCTGCGCTACCTGGTGTCGTTTCGCGACCACGCCGGCTTCCACGAGCAATGCGTGGAACAGATTTTCCTGGACCTGATGCGCCATGCGCAGCCGCAGCAGCTGTCGGTGCAGGCCCGCTACACGCGCCGCGGTGGCTTGGACATCAACCCGTGGCGGGCAACAAAAGGCTTTGCGGCCCCCATCGCAGGACGCGACCTGCGCCAATGAACGGCTGACCGGCAGGTTCACACCAGCACGATCCGTTCTTAACAACCTGCGTGGCAAAGTTATCCCGCCAACAAGGCAGGAGCCCACCCACGATGACCACCCCAGACAAAAAGGCCGACTTCTCCGGCGTCACCAGCAGCGTCGACACCACGGCCAGGAAGGTCGAGGAAAAAGCCGATTTCTCCGGCGTCAGCGCCAGCGTCGATACCACCGCCGAGAAGGTCGGCGAGTCCGTGCAGCAGACCTATACCGTGCAAAGCGGCGACACCCTGTCGGCCATCGCCAAGCAGTTCTATGGCAAAGCCGGTGCATGGAATGCGATCTACGACGCCAACCGCGACCAGCTGGACGATCCGGACCGCATCCAGCCCGGTCAGGTCCTCAACATTCCCGTCCAGGACGACAACCCGGCCGGTTGATTCCGGCGCCCGACCGACTTTCAGGAGAATCCCATGACTGCCAATAAACTCCCTTACGCCGTAGCCGCCGCCCTTGTTGCCTCGCTGGCACTGGCCGGCTGCAACAAGGACGAGCCGGCCACCGACACCAGCATGGCCCCGCCACCGATGGCGAGTGAACCCGCCCCGCTGCCGCCCGCCGAGCCGATGCCGACCGAGGCCGCACTGGACGTCACTTCAGTCACCTTGGGGTCTGAAGCCGGCGCCGACAAGTCGATCGCTTCACCAATGACCACCTTCGGAGCCTCTGATCCGATCATTGTCTCGATCGCCACCAATGGCGCGGCAAGCAATGCCGTCATCAATGCGAAGTTGGTCTACGAGGATGGCCAGACTGCCGGCGACGAGTCGCAGTCGGTCACCACCACGGGCATGGAAACCACCAACATCACCTTCAACAACGCCAACGGCTGGCCGGCCGGCACCTATACAGCAGAAGTCTGGGTGGACGGCGCCAAGTTGAACAGCACACCGTTCTCGGTCGAATAAGTTTCGGTCGAATAAGTCTCGATCAAAATAAGAAATACGCCGGAACAATGGCACTCTCTCCCTCCGGGCGCGACGAAAGTCGCGCCTTTTTTTATTGCTGTCGCGATGAACGGTCTTCACCATCCCTTGGGGCTACCATTCCCCCCATCCCCCAACCCGTGTCGAACCCACCATGACCAACCTGCCCACCTATCTCGACGACGAGCAGATCGAGCGCCTCGCAGACCTGCTTGAACGACGCGCGGTGCCGTTCCGGGGTTTCAACCTGGAAGCCCTGGATGGCTACCTGTCGGCGTTGGCGGTATCGCCCGGCGAGATCCCGATGAGCGAGTGGGAGCCACCGGTGTGGGGCAAGGTGCCGCGCTGGGACGACCCGGTCGAGCGCGCCGGGGTCGAGCAGCTGCTGCTGGGCCACCGCAACATGGCCAACTTCCGCGTACGCCACGGCGACAACGACTTGCCCGACCACCTCGCCCCGCTGCTGTGGCTGCCCGAAGACCTCGACAAACCCGAGGCCGAAGCCCTGCAGGAAGACGACCTGGATGTTGGCCGCGACTGGGCGCTGGGGTTCTTCACCGCGGTGGCGCTGCGCGAGGCGCAATGGGATCAGTGGCTGGACGACAACGAGTGGATGGAAGACATCTTCGACCTGTTCGACCGGCTCGCCAGCGGCGAGGTGATGGCCGAGGACCCGACCGCACCCGCCACCCCGATCAGCTACCGCGAGCGCCTGGAGATCGTCGCCGGCCTGCCCGGCATGCTCGCCGACCTGAACCACCACCGAGTCGACGCCCTCACCCCGCGCGAACCGATCCGCACCGAGCCCACCCCCGACCGCAACGCCCCGTGCCCGTGCGGCAGCGGCAAGAAATACAAGAAGTGCTGTGGCGCGACGTAGGTCGGGTTTCAACCCGACACCGCGAACCCCGCGTCACCGTCGATGTCGGGTTAAAACCCGACCTGCAGCAGGGATGGACAACGACGCACAGCCAGGTTCACGGAGGAACAATGGCTTACACCGATCTGCGCAGAGGACGCGTTTCCCAACCGGGTCTGCCCTATCACATCACAACGGTGACACGGGATCGCTTGCCGCATTTTGCGTCCCTTGATAGCGGACGCAAGGTAGTACGCGAGCTGATGGCATTGCAGAACGAAGGGCGTGCCGAAACCCTGTGTTACGTGGTGATGCCAGATCACCTGCATTGGTTGATGGTGCTACACGAGGGCAAGTTGTCCGACGCGGTGCGTTTGCTGAAAGGACGCACGGCGCGCACGATTGGCCATGGCGTCTGGCAGCCAAATTATTTTGATCATGCGGTGCGCAGGGATGAGCAGTTGCGCGCAATCGCACGCTACATCGTCGCAAATCCGCTGCGAGCAGGTCTGGTCAAGCGGATCGGCGACTATCCGTTGTGGGACGCGATCTGGATCGACGAGACCCTGTCGGGGTAGGTCGGGTTTCAACCCGACATCGGCAGTGATGCCAGATCCCCGGTGTCGGGCTGAAGCCCGACCTACGGCGGAGGGATGCGGTTTGGATCGACGAGACCTTGTCGGGGTAGGTCGGGTTTCAACCCGACATCGGCAGTGACGCCAGATCCGCGGTGTCGGGCTGAAGCCCGACCTACGGCGGAGGGATGCGATCTGGATCGACGAGACCTTATCGGGTAGGTCGGGTTTCAACCCGACATCGGCAGTGATGCCAGATCTGCGGTGTCGGGCTGAAGCCCGACCTACGGCGGAGGGGTGCGGTTTGGATCGACGAGACCTTGTCGGGGTAGGTCGGGTTTCAACCCGACATCGGCAGTGATGCCGGATCCCCGGTGTCGGGCTGAAGCCCGACCTACGGCGGAGGGATCCGGTTTGGATCGACGAGACCTTGTCGGGGTAGGTCGGGTTTCAACCCGACATCGGCAGTGACGCCAGATCCGCGGTATCGGGCTGAAGCCCGACCTACGGCGGGGGATGGGGTTTGGACCGATGAGACCTTGTCGGGTAGGTCGGGTTTCAACCCGACATCGGCGGTGACGACGGATTTGCGGTGTCGGGTTGAAACCCGACCTACGGGGCGGATGGGTGCGTCTTTGCTCCGGCCGGCATCGGGGGCGACAATGGCGGGCCCGACTCGGGGGTGCCGCTGGCGCCGTCGGGTCGACGCGGCGGGGTCGGGTTGAAACCCGACCTACCCGTACGCCCCCATTCCGCACGCGAGACCACCATGCCCAAGATCATCTACACCCTCACCGACGAAGCCCCGCTGCTGGCCACGCAGTCGCTGCTGCCGATCGTCCAGGCTTTCACCGGTACCGCCGGCATCGGCGTGGAGACCCGGGACATCTCATTGGCGGCGCGGATCCTGGCCCAGTTCCCGGAGCTGCTCGGCGAGCGAAAGGTCAGCGACGATCTCGGTGAGTTGGGCGCCATGGCCACCACGCCGGAAGCCAACATCATCAAGCTGCCCAACATCAGCGCTTCGGAGCCGCAGTTGCAGGCCGCGATCGCGGAGTTGCAGCAACGCGGCTACCCGTTGCCGGAGTATCCCAGCGCCCCGGCCAACGACGAGGAGCGCGACATCCGGGCCCGTTACAACCGGGTCAAGGGCAGCGCGGTCAATCCGGTGTTGCGCGAGGGCAACTCCGACCGGCGCGCACCGCTGTCGGTGAAGAACTTCGTGCGCAAGCACCCGCACCGGATGGGCGCGTGGAGTGCGGACAGCAAGTCGCATGTCGCGCACATGGAAAGCGGCGATTTCTACGGTAGCGAGCGCTCGGTGGTGATCGGCCATGACGGCGCAGTCCGGATCGAGCTGATTGGCAACAACGGCGTCACCACCGTGCTCAAGGAAAGCACCGCAGTCCTGGCCGGCGAAATCATCGATGCGGCAACCATGAGTCGGCAGGCGTTGGCAGGCTTCACCGATGCCCAGATCGAGGATGCCAAGGCCAACAACGTGCTGTTTTCGCTGCACCTGAAGGCGACCATGATGAAGGTCTCCGACCCGATCATCTTCGGCGTGGTGGTGCGCGAGTTCTACCAGCCGGTACTGGAAAAACACGCCGCCGTGCTGAAGGGCATCGGCTTCAACCCCAACAACGGCATTGGCGACCTGTACGCGCGCCTGGGCGGTTTGCCGGAAGACCAGCAGGCCGCGATCAAGGCCGACATCGATGCGCTGTCTCAGCGCCCCGGCCTGGCGATGGTCAACTCGGACAAGGGCATCACCAACCTGCACGTGCCCAGCGACGTGATCGTCGACGCCTCGATGCCGGCGATGATCCGCGACTCCGGCAAGATGTGGAACGCGGCCGGCGAGCTGCAGGACACCAAGGCGGTGATCCCCGACCGCAGCTACGCGAGCGTCTATCAAACCGTGATCGACGACTGCAAGGCCCACGGCGCGTTCGACCCGGCGACGATGGGCAGCGTGCCCAATGTCGGGCTGATGGCGCAGAAGGCCGAAGAATACGGCTCGCATGACAAGACCTTCCAGGTGCCCGCCGATGGCTCGGTGCACGTGGTCGACGAGACCGGCAAGATCCTGCTGGAGCATGCCGTGCAGGCCGGCGATATCTGGCGCATGTGCCAGACCCGCGACGCGCCGATCCAGGACTGGGTGAAGTTGGCGGTCAGCCGTGCGCGCCTGAGCCACACGCCGGCGGTGTTCTGGCTGGACCCGCAACGCGGCCACGACACCGAGGTGATCGCCAAGGTCGAGCAGTACCTGAAGGACCACGACACCGAAGGGCTGGACATCCGCATCCTGGCGCCGGTGGAGGCCACGCAGTTCTCGCTGGACCGCATCCGCAAGGGTGAGGACACCATCTCGGTGACCGGCAACGTGCTGCGCGACTACCTGACCGACCTGTTTCCGATCATGGAACTGGGCACCAGCGCCAAGATGCTGTCGATCGTGCCGCTGATGGCCGGCGGCGGCCTGTTCGAGACCGGCGCCGGCGGGTCGGCGCCCAAGCATGTGCAACAGCTGGTGCAGGAAAACCACCTGCGCTGGGATTCGCTGGGCGAGTTCCTGGCCTTGGCGGCGTCGCTGGAACACCTGGCCACGACCACCGGCAACGCGTGCGCGCAGGTGCTGGCCGACACCCTGGACACGGCGACGGGCACCTTTCTGGACAACAACAAGTCACCCTCGCGCAAGGTTGGCGAGATCGACAACCGTGGCAGCCATTTCTACCTGGCGATGTATTGGGCGCAGGCACTGGCCGCACAGGACGTCGACGCGGGCTTGAAGGCGAAGTTCGCCCCGCTGGCCAAAGCCTTGACCGACAACGAGGCAAAAATCATCGGCGAGCTCAACCAGGCCCAGGGCCAGCCGGTCGACATCGGTGGCTATTACCACCCCGACCTGGCGCTGCTGGGCCAGGTGATGCGGCCGAGTGGCACCTTCAATACCGCGCTGGCTTCACTGGCCGGTTAATGGACGATGCTTGCGCTACGCTGCCACCTCCGCTGGTTACAGGATTGCCGCATGAAACGACTTCTCCTTGCCGCCTTGCTGCCGGGGCTGCTCACCGCCTGCAACGTTAATTTCACTGGCGGTTCCACAGACGCGGTCGCACCGGCGGATAGCACTGTCGCCGACGTTCCGGCCAGTGAAACCGCTGCTACCACCCTCGACGCCGCCATTGCCGGCGACTGGCGCGACCCCGCCAACGCGGCGCGCGACCAGTACCGGCACCCTGCCCAGACGCTCGGCTTCTTCGGCCTGCAACCCGACCAGACCGTGGTGGAGATCGTCCCCGGCGGCGGCTGGTATGCCGAGATCCTTGCGCCCTACCTGCGCGACGGTGGCCAGTACATTGCCGCGGTGGTCGATCCAACGGCCCTGCCCGCCGGCAATGGCCGCGATTACCAGCAGCGCACCAAGGACGGAATCGAGGCGAAGTTTGCCGCCGCACCGGCGCAGTTTGATCATGCCAACCTGATCGCCTACGACCCGGCCGCGCCGGTGTTCGGCCCGGCCGGGTCGGCCGATCTCGTGCTCACCTTCCGCAATGTCCACAACTGGCGCTCCAGCGGCCAGGCCGAGGGCATGTTCGAGGGCTTCTTCGCGGTGTTGAAGCCCGGCGGCACCCTCGGTGTGGCCGAGCATCGCGCCGCCGCGGATGTCGCCGACGACGACAAGACCGGCTATGTCGGCCAGGCCCAGATGATCGCGCTGGCCGAGGCCGCCGGTTTCGTGCTCGACGCCAGCAGCGAGATCAACGCCAACCCCCTCGACACCAAGGACCACCCGAACGGGGTCTGGACGCTGCCGCCGAGCAACAACCACGACGATGCCGACGACGCCCGCTACGCCGCGATCGGCGAGAGCGACCGGATGACCCTGCGTTTCAGCAAGCCCGACTGATCACGTCCTGACCCGTCGCTGCCAAGCGTCGTATCGCGTGCCACCGTCGGTACCGACACCATGCTGATCGCGTTCAACAAACCCTACGGTGTGCTGTGCCAGTTCACCGATGCCGCACACGGACGTGCGAACGCAGAGCCTCCGCGGCAGACGCTGTCGGGGTTTGGGCTGCCGCCCGGAGTGTATGCGGCCGGCCGGCTGGACTTCGACAGCGAAGGACTGTTGCTGCTGACCGACGACGGCAAGCTGGCGCATCGGCTGACCGACCCGCGCCACAAGCAGGACAAGACGTACTGGGCGCAGGTGGAGGGCGATCCAAAGCCGGCGCAACTGGCCGCGCTGCGCGCCGGTGTCGAGCTGAAGGATGGGCCGACATTGCCGGCCCGCGCTCGAATGATCGCGCCGCCGGCATTGTGGCCACGCAATCCTCCGGTGCGGTTTCGCAAGAGCGTTCCCGACGCGTGGCTGGAGCTGGCGATCCGCGAAGGTCGCAACCGCCAGGTGCGTCGCATGACCGCCGCCGTGGGACTGCCGACGTTGCGGCTGGTGCGGGTGGCCGTTGGCGCCTATCGGCTGGATACGTTGGCTCCCGGGGAATGGCGCGAATTGTGAGGCCAGTACTACGGCGCCCTGACTGAACGGTTCAGCGTTACTGCCGGCAGCCCTTCCGCTGGGAGCGATATCGCGCCGCCTCGCAGGTCTTTTCTGCTAACGTTTCATTTACGTTCAGCTTCTTCGCACGCCGCGCAACGGGATGAACCCCTTTTGACGGATTCAACCATGCCTGTAGTCACCGCCGTTGGCAGCATCCTGGTCGTCGATGACCAGCCAGCCAACTTGAAGATAGTCAGTGTCTTGCTGACGCGACAGGGCTACCACGTGACGACCGCCACCAATGGCCAGGACGCGCTGGCGTGCTGTGCCGCCGCGGCACCGGACCTGATCCTGCTGGACATGATGATGCCCGGCATGGACGGCTTCGAGGTGCTGGCCGCGCTGCGTGAGCAGGAGCCGAGACTGCAGGTGCCGGTGGTGTTCGTCACTGTCGCCCACGATCGCGATCTGCTGCTGCGCGCATTCGAGGCAGGCGTTGTCGATTACGTGACCAAACCCTTCCTGCCCGAAGAACTCCTGGCGCGCGTCAATGCCCACGTCGGCCTAAAGCTGGCCCGCGACCGCTTGGAACGGGTCGCCCAGGAGCGCCAGGAACTGGTCAACCTGGTTGCGCATGACCTGAAGAACCCACTGTCGAGCGTATTGTTCGCCAGCGAAATCCTGATTCAGGACGGCTGCAAGCAGGAACGCATTCCCCGCTATCTGCAGATGATCCACGAGAGCGCCAATGACGCGCTGGGCTATATCCGCCACTATCTGGAAACCAGTCCGAGGGCGACTGGCGAAGCCGACCCACACGCCTGCGCCAGCCTCGGCGCTACCCTGGAATGGCTCGCGCAGCGCTACGCAGTACAGCTTGAGGCGCACGGCTGCCAATTGCAGCTGTCGCTGCCGGCGGGCGATGCCAACGTTGCAATCGACGAGCGGGTGTTGCGCCAGCTTGGCGAGAACCTGATGACCAACGCGATGAAGTACGCGCCCGGTACCGAGGTCGTGCTGGCGGGACGCGCGGGTGCACCGGGGTTCTGGCAGCTGGTCGCGGCGGACCGTGGACCGGGTATCTCCAAGTCGCGGCAGCGCGAATTGTTCAAGCCGTTCAACCGACTGGATCAGCCCGAGGACGGGAATTCCAGCGGGCTGGGACTATCGCTGGCCAAACAGATCGTCATCAACGCCGGTGGGCAGCTCTGGTACGAAGATCGCGCGGATGGTGGCGCGATGTTCGTGATCGAGTTGCCGGAGGCGGCGTCGACGGCGGGTTGCGATGTAGAGGAAACGCCTGCGCCCGCCTGATTTGGAACGCTGATCCAGTGCGCCTGGTTCAGCCGGGACGAAATCGGTTAATCCGAACGGGCAGTGGTTGCCGCCGCACTGCGCTTGCGCACCGGAGTCTTGCGCGCAGGACGCTTGACTCGCCGCGTCTCCACCCGTTTTGCCGTGCCTTCTATCGCTGCGTTTTCCGCCTGCCTGGCCCGGCGGCGTGCGGCGTACCACAGCAGTCCGGCGCCCGCCGCGGCGGCAACCGCCACCGCCGGGTTGCGGCGGACGAATGTCGTGGCCACGCGCCCACCGGTCTTGAGCGCACCCAGCGCCACTCCGGCTTCCAGCAGGCCGCCGTTGCGCAGCTGCTTCGCGGTGCTCGGGATGGCATGCCGAATGCGGTCGCCGACCTGGCTGGCCAAGTCCAACGCGCGATCTGGGAGGTGGTCGAATCTGCTCATTGCGTTATCCGCGATATAGAGGTCGGATCCCAGTGTCGACAGATCGCCGTTGATGCGGCGTGAGACCGGTGCACCAATACCCGCGTCGGTTCAGGTGCCGCGCGGCTTGGCGCGATGGGTCGCCGTGGCCGTCCACGGGTCTTCCGGCCAGGGATGCTTGGGGTAACGGCCCTTCATCTCCTTGCGGACCTCCGGATAGGTGCGTTCCCAGAACCCGCGCAGGTCGCTGGTGACCTGCAACGGGCGACCACCCGGCGACAGCAGGTGCAAGGTCAGCGGCACCCGTCCGTCGGCGATGCGCGGGGTGTCGGCCAAGCCGAACAGTTCCTGCAGCTTGACCGCCAGTACCGGTGCGAGGGGGACGTCGGCAGCATCGTCGAAACCGTACTCGATCTTGCGTTCCAGCCCTGAGGGCACCGCGATCCGGGTCGGCGCCAAGGTGTCGATCGCCTGCCGCGTCGGCCAAGGCACGCCCGTCTTCAGTGCTTCGGCCAGTTCGGTCTCAGTCACCGCATCCAGCCGGCTCTTGCCCGCCAATGCCGGTTTCAACCAGCTCTCCAAGCTGGCCAGTAACACCTCGTCCGCCAACTCCGGCAGTGATGGATCCGGTCGCCAGACCGCCAGGCAACGCACCCGCGCCCGCCACTGCCGCAAGCCGTCGCTCCATGGCAGTGCCGCCAGGCCGAGTTGCCGCACCGCATCGATCAGGGCCTCGGCATAACGCGAGCGATCCGGGTTCGGCAGCGATTGGCTGTCCAGCACGATGCGGTCGAAGTGTCGCTCGCGCACCGCCGCGATGCGCCGCGCATCCGCGTCCCAGAACACCCGGTCCCGGCTGATGAACCGTTGCGGCCAATCGCGCTCAAGCCGTACCGGATCCAGGGGTACGGCGCGCAGGATTCGCGCATCGCGCGGGTCATCACGCAACTCGCTGACCAGCAGCCACGGCTCGCCAAACACCGCGCTGTCATCAAACAACCGGGCACTGCGGCCATTGGCGAGCTGGTAGCGCAGCGGATCACTGCGGTGCTGGTGGGCTATCCGGTCCGGGAAGGCATGCGCGAGCAGGTCGCCGAGACGGTGGGCGGCGACATCCGTCGGAGACGTCGCGCGAACCCGCAAGCGTCGGCGCCACTGCGCGGCCGCCTGGTCGATTGCCACCAGCGCGCCGCGCGACGCCTCGGCCGGAACGCGACCATTGCGGAAGCTGGCCAACGCCTGCCAACGCGCGGCCAGCGCATCGCTGCGACTGCGCAGCGGGTCGCGCGCCTCGATCAGAGCGGCAAGGTCACAGGCCAGTGCGCACTCGACCGGATCCTCGCAGGCCAGCAACATCGCCGCCAGTCGTGGGTGGGTGCCCAGGCCCAGCATGCGTCGGCCCAGTGCGGTGATGCTGGCCTCGTCGAGCGCCCCCAAGCGCTGCAACAGCTCTCGCGCCGACGCCATTGCACCCGGTGGCGGCGGGTCGACGAAACGCAGCTCCGGATCGCCCCAGGCCGCCAACTCCAGCGCAAGTCCCGCCAGTTCGACCTGGGTGATTTCCGCCCGGCGCTGCGGCTCCAGTCGTTGCGATTGCGGCCACAGGCGGTAAGCCCAGCCATCGGCCACTCGTCCGGCACGACCGGCGCGCTGGTCCGCCGAGGCCTGGGCGATGTGAACGACATCGAGCCGGGAGAAGCCGCTGTTGGGGTCGAAGCGCGGCTCGCGGGCCAGGCCGGTGTCGATCACCACGCGCACCCCGGGCAGGGTGACGCTGGACTCGGCGACGTTGGTGGCCAGTACGACCCGGCGGCGACCCTCGGGATCCGGTTGCAGCACTCGTGACTGCTGCTCCACCGACAACGCGCCATGCAGCGTCAGAATGTCCACGGCAGGGCGCGTTGCCGTGGCTCCGAAAGCGTCCTTCGAACTGCTATCGCGCCCGCCCAGCAACCGCTCAATCCGGTTGATCTCCTGCTGCCCGGGCAGGAACACCAGCACATCCCCGGGATGATCCGCCAAGGCATCCGTTACCGCGCGAGTGACCTGGTGTTCAATCTTCTCGTCACGCCGCGCGGGGAAGTGATGGATCTGCACCGGGTAGCTGCGGCCCTGGCTGCTCAGCCGCGGCGCATCGAGGAACTGCGCCAGTCGCGCGCCGTCCAGGGTCGCCGACATCAGCACGATCCGCAGGTCCTCGCGCAACGCCGATTGCACGTCCAGCGCAAGCGCCAAGCCCAGGTCGGCGGCCAGGTGACGCTCGTGGAACTCGTCGAACACGATCGCGCCGATGCCGTCCGGTCGGCCTTCCCCCAGCGTGGGATCGTCCTGGATCATCCGGGTCAGGATGCCTTCGGTGACCACCTCGATCCGGGTCTGCGCCGAGACCTGGTTGTCGAAGCGGATCCGGTAGCCGATGGTCTGCCCGACCGCTTCCCCGCGCTGGCTGGCCATGAACTGCGCCGCCGCACGCGCCGCCACCCGCCGGGGTTCCAGCACGATTATTTTGCGACCGGCCAGCCACGGCGCGTCCAGCAGCGCCGGCGGCACCTGCGTGGTCTTGCCCGCGCCCGGCGGCGCCTCAAGCACCAGCCGGGAGTGCGTGGCAAGGCTGTCGCGGATCTGCGGCAGCAACTCATCGATGGGAAAGGAAGGTTGACTCACCGGACAAGGATATGGGTAGCGCGCTCGCCTAGACTAGGCGCATGGATTTGATCGATATCGGCGCCAACCTTACCCACGACTCCTTCGACCACGACCGCGACGCGATGATGCATCGCGCGCGCGATGCGGGCGTCGTGCAGATGATCGTCACCGGCGCCAGCCGCGAGCATTCGCCGCAGGCGCTGGAGCTGGCCCGCGCGCATCCCGGCGAGCTGTTCGCGACCGCCGGCGTGCACCCTCATCACGCCAGCGAATACACCACCGAATGCGATGCGGAGATGCGCGCGCTGCATGCCCATCCCGAAGTGGTTGCGGTCGGTGAGTGCGGCCTGGACTACTTCCGCGACTTCTCGCCGCGACCGGCGCAACGGCGCGCATTCCAGATGCAGTTGCAGATCGCTGTCGACAGCGGCAACTCCGCGACCGGGCGGAAACCGCTGTTCCTGCACCAGCGCGATGCCCATGCCGATTTCCTGGGAGTGATGGCCGAGTTCGACGGCCAACTGGGTGCGGCCGTGGTGCACTGCTTCACCGGCAGCAAGCAGGAACTGTTTGATTACCTGGACCGTGACTGGCACATAGGCATCACCGGCTGGCTGTGCGACGAGCGCCGCGGCCTGCACCTTCGCGAGCTGGTGAAGAACATCCCGGCCAACCGTCTGATGATCGAGACCGACGCGCCCTATCTGCTCCCGCGCACGGTCAAGCCCGCGCCCAGCCACCGCCGCAACGAGCCGATGTACCTGGCCCACATCGTCGAGGAGTTGGCGCGCGACCGCGGCGAGGAGGTCGAGATCACCGCGGCCAACAGCGTTGCCACCACGCGCGCGTTTTTTGGCTTGCCGACGCCGGACTGATCTGGCTTCCGCCAGCTCAACTGCGCAGGCCAACCCCGCGCTTCAGCAGCCACAGCGCCAGCGCCGTCAGCGCCACCACGAAGCCGATCATCAGCGCGTAGGCTACCCACAGCGGCACGTCGCTCACACCCAGCAGGCCGTAGCGGAATGCGTTGACCATGTAGAAGATCGGGTTGGCGTGGGTCATCGTCTCTGCCCAGCCGGGTAGCAGCTTGACCGAATAGAACACGCCGCCCAGGTAGGTCAACGGCGTCAGGATGAAGGTCGGCACGATCGCGACATCGTCGAACTTGGTCGCAAACACCGCGTTGATGAAGCCCGCCAGCGAGAAGATCGTCGCGCCCAGCAACACCGTGGTCAGGGTCACCAGCGGATGCGGGATGTGGACGTCGGTAAAGAAGGTGGCGATCAGCAGCACGATCACCCCGACCGCCACGCCACGGGTCACCGCGCCGATGACGTAGCCGCCCAGGATCACCCAGTTAGGCATCGGGCTGACCAGCAACTCCTCCACGAAGCGACTGAACTTGGCGCCGAAGAAGCTGGAGGCGATGTTGCCGTAGCTGTTCTGGATCACGCTCATCATCACCAGCCCGGGGACGATGAAATCCATGTAGCCGATGCCGTCCATGGTCCCGATCCGCGAGCCGATCAGGCCGCCGAAAATCAGGAAGTACAAGGTCATGGTGATCGCCGGCGGCACCAGGGTCTGGGCCCAGATACGCAGGATGCGATGGACTTCGCGACGGGTGATGGTGCCCAGCGCGACCAGGTTGGGATGGCTCATGCGGATTGCTCCGGCCGGGCCACCAGGCGCACGAACAATTCCTCCAGCCGGTTGGACTTGGTCCGCATCGAGCGCACCCGGATGCCCGCCCCGTCCAGGGCGGAGAACACCTGGTTGAGGCTCATCTGCCGGGGCATGTCCAGGTCCAGGGTGTGGTCGTCACGGGGAAACATGATTGCGCCGTCGATCACCGGCAGCACCGGCGGCAGGTCGCCATCGACATCCAGCACGAAGCCTTGCACGTCCAACTGCGCCAACAGACTGCGCATCGGGCCCTGGGCGACGATGCTGCCGTGGTCGATGATCGCCAGGTTGCGGCACAGGCTCTCCGCCTCTTCCAGGTAGTGGGTGGTCAGGATGATGGTGGTGCCGGCGTCGTTGATCTCGCGCAAGGTCTCCCACATGCCGCGGCGGATCTCGATATCGACCCCCGCGGTCGGCTCATCCAGGATCAACAACCGCGGGCGGGTCATCATCGCCCGGGCGATCATCAGCCGGCGTTTCATCCCGCCCGACAGGGTCCGGCTGGTCATCTGCGCCTTGCCCCACAGGTGGGCCCGGCGCAGTTCGACCTCCGCGCGCTCCAGCGCCACCTTGCGCGGCACACCATAAAAGCCGGCGTAGTTCACCAGGATATCGAGGGGCTGCTCGAACAGGTTGAAGTTGATCTCCTGCGGCACCAGCCCGATCAATCGCATGGCGGGCTCGCGCTGCCGGCTCAGGTCGGCCCCGAAGATCTCCACCGAGCCGGAAGTCAGGTTCACCAATGACGAGACAATGCCAATCAGGGTGCTCTTGCCGGCGCCGTTGGGGCCCAGCAAGGCGAAAAAATCGCCCTCCTGGACATCAAGGGACACGCTTTTCAGCGCCTCCACCGTGTTGCCGTAGGTCTTGCGCAGCTCTCGCACCGACAAGGCCGGCGGGGTGAGGGTCGGAACCGGAGCATCGGGCGCGGCCATGGCGCTCGGTCGGGTTTGAGTCATCGGGTTTGCAGCCTTTGCCAGGGCCGTCGCAGGGAAGCGGGGCGACGATCACGGTAGTATAGGCGGCTTGATGGCCACGCCCCGGCCACGCTGTGTTCCGGTTGCCACGCGCCGCCGACACGGTCGCCCACCGACCAAGACAAGGCCTTCGTATTCGTGGCAATCCAGCACTTCTCACTGAAACTCGTTTCCCGCCGCATGATCGCCCCCCAGGTCGGTCATTACGTGTTCGCCCGCGACGACGGCCAACCGCTGGACTTCATCCCCGGCCAGTTCATCCAGGTCCACTTCCACTACGCCGATGGCACTCCGACCAAGCGCAGCTATTCGCTGGCGACCATTCCGGACCCTGCCAGCGACCCGAACCACCTGGTGGAGATCGCCGTCAGCTATGTGCCTGGGGGAGCGGCGACGGCGTTGTTCGAGGGGCTCGAGGAAGGCGACGCGATTGATGCCACCGGGCCGTTTGGGCGCTTTTGCCTGCTGCCCACCGACAGCAACCCGCGTTACCTGTTGATCGGCACCGGCACCGGGGTCACTCCGTACCGGGCGATGCTGCCGCAGCTGGAACAGGCGATTGTCGAGCGCGACCTGCGCGTGGTGCTGCTGTTTGGTGCCCGCAATACCGCCGAGCTCCTGTATGGCGATGAGTTCCGCGCGTTCGCGAATCGCCATCCGGACAACTTCCGTTTCATCCCGTGCTTCTCGCGCGAGTTGCCAGCGCCCGACTCCCCGCATGCGCATCCCGACGTGCGTCATGGTTATGTGCAGCAGTTCCTGCCCGAGTTCGCGCCCGACACCGCCACCGACGTGGCTTATCTGTGCGGCAACCCGAACATGGTCGATACCTGTTTCGAGGCATTGAAAGAGTCCGGCCTTGAGGTTCGTCAGGTCCGACGCGAGAAGTACGTGTCCTCCAAGTAAACCACCGGTCCCTGCCGGCTCGCGTGCATAAATACCGATGCACGTGTCAGGTTTACCGCCCTGGCTACGTCTATCATCCTGAACGGCGCAGCAACCGCGTCGGATTCCTGAAGACAAAAGGGCCACTCATGACGATTCGTTGTTTGCTCGTCGCAATCGCGATGACAGCTTTCCTTGCCGGCTGCGACCAGACCCCCGATGGCGATGTCGACGATGCCGGTGCAGAGCGCGCCGCACCAACGGCGTCGGCCGGCGACCGCCAGGGCATCCGTTATTTCGGGGACATCGCGTTTGAACCGTGCGCGTTGGCCAGCGCCACCGGCGGGAAAACCACCGAGGCCCAATGCGGCAGCTTCCAGGTAGCCGAGAACCCGGATCAACCCGACGGTCGCAAGATCGCCCTGAATATCGCCTGGCTACCCACTGACGGTGGCGGTGCGGCCCCCGACCCGGTGTTCTTCCTTGCCGGAGGCCCCGGCCAGGCCGCGACCGAGCATGCCCAAGCGGTGATGTTGACGCTCGCCGAAGTCGCCAAGCAGCGCGACATCATCCTGGTGGACCAGCGTGGCACCGGTGAGTCCAATCCACTGGATTGCCGGGATGCCAGCGGCGAGCCAATGGAAATGGATGACTCCGTTGTGCCAAGCCTGGCGCAGATGCAAACGTTCGCCGCCCAATGCGCCCGGGGCCTGCAAGATCGCGCCGACCCGCGCTTCTACACCACCACCGACGCCGTGCGAGACCTGGATCTGGTGCGCGCTGCGCTGGGCGCGGAGAAGATGAACCTGGTCGGCGTGTCCTACGGCACCCGCGTCGCCCAGCAGTACGCGGCGACCTATCCGCAGCACACCCGCACCGTCGTGCTTGACAGCGTCGCACCGAACTCGCTGGTGGTCGGCGGCGAGTTCGCCCGCACCCTGGAAGACGCGCTGGCGCTGCAATCGAGCAAGTGCCAGCAGCTGCCGGCCTGTCGCGAACGCTACCCGACCGACATGCGCGAGCAGCTGCGGACGGTGATGACGCAGCTGGAGCAAAACCCGGTCGAAGTCGATTACCGTGATTCGCGCACAGGCGAGCT
Source organism: Lysobacter sp. A289 (assembly GCF_054072675.1). Classification (NCBI taxonomy): domain Bacteria; kingdom Pseudomonadati; phylum Pseudomonadota; class Gammaproteobacteria; order Lysobacterales; family Lysobacteraceae; genus Lysobacter; species Lysobacter sp. A289. The sequence continues at coordinate 2,435,078 of NZ_JBSVRN010000001.1, read as the reverse complement.
GCACCACGACACCGTTACCGCGGACGCAGTCGGTGGACTGGCCTTCATGTTCTCCTACGCCCCGCAGACCGCCTCGTTGTTGCCGCTGATGATCGACGAGGCCGCGCAGGGTCGTTACGCGCCGTTGATGTCGCTGGTGCAGATGAACACCGAGCAGATGCAAGGCCAGATGACCCGCGGCATGCAGTGGTCGGTGTTGTGTGCCGAGGACGCGGGTCGCTACCGCCCCGATCCAACGGCGGACGAGACCATCATCGGCAGCGACGTGGCCGAGATCTTCTTTGCGCCATGTTCGGTCTGGCCGCACGGGACTGCCCCGGCCGAGTTCCACCAGCCATTCACCTCGGACCTGCCGGTGCTGTTGTTGTCGGGCGAACTGGATCCGGTCACCCCCCCGCGCTACGCCGATGAGGTCGTCGCCAACCTGGCCAATGGCCGCCACCTGGTCTTGCAGGGCCAGGGCCACAACGTGTCCGGCATCGGCTGCATGCCCAAGTTGCTGGGCCAGTTCATGGAAACCGCCGACGCGGCGGCACTGGAGGCCAAGTGCCTGGACAACCTGAGCTACGTGCCGCCGTTCGTGAACTTCAATGGCTGGCCACCATGAACCGCGCTGCCATCTCGCACTTGTCCACCGCAACGGTCCACGGTTGCCATCGATCCGCAGGGAGTCACCCATGATCAGCGCAGAAAACCTGCACAAGTCGTTCCAGACCAAGAAAGGCAAGAAGGATTCGGGCGTGGTCAAGGCAGTCGACGGAGTCGATTTCCAGGCGCCCGACGGCAAGATCACCGGCTTGCTGGGCCCCAACGGGGCCGGCAAGACCACCACCTTGCGGATGCTTTACACCCTGATGAAACCCGACGCCGGAAAGATCCTGGTCGACGGCATCGACACCGCCATTGACCCGACCGCGGTACGTCGCTCCCTGGGTGTGCTGCCGGACGCACGCGGCGTCTACAAACGCCTGACCGCACGCGAGAACATTGCGTACTTCGGCGAGTTGCACGGCTTGTCGAAGGCCACCATTGCCGAGCGCACCCGGGCCCTGTCGGCCGCGCTGGACATGGACGAGATCCTGGATCGGCAGACCGAAGGGTTCAGCCAGGGCCAGCGCACCAAGACCGCGATTGCCCGCGCACTGGTGCATGACCCGCGCAACGTGATCCTGGACGAGCCGACCAACGGACTGGACGTGATGACCACCCGCGCGATGCGCGGCTTCCTGATGCACCTGCGCGACGAGGGCCGCTGCGTGATCTTCTCCAGCCACATCATGCAGGAGGTCGCCGCGCTGTGTGACCGCATCGTCATCATCGCCAAGGGCCAGGTGGTTGCCGCCGGCAGCGCCGATGAGCTCCGGACCCGGTTCAACGAGCCCAACCTGGAAGACGCCTTCGTCAAGGCGATTGGCAGCGACGAGGGGTTGCACGCATGAGCCGTCAGGATCCGTCCCACCATCGACTCGGCCTCTTCGCCACCTTGTGGTCGGTGATGCGCAAGGAGTTGCGTGATTTTTCCCGCGACCGACGCACCCTGGCATTGACCCTGCTCATGGGGCCGTTGTTGTACCCGGTACTCATCCTGGGCATGGGTGCGCTGGCCGAGAACCGGGCCAAGACCCAGCTGGACAAGGAATTGGAAGTGCCGGTGATCGGCGCGGAACGGGCGCCCAACCTGGTCGCATTCCTGGCCACCCATGGCATCAAGGCGATTGCGCCACCGGCCGATGTCGACGCCGCGGTACGCCAACAGGATGTCGATGCCGCCCTGGCGATCGACGACGATTTCGCCCGGGACTGGAAAGCCGGCCGGCCGGCGCGCGTCGACCTGATCCTCGACAGTACCCGCCGCAATGCGGATATCCCGGTGACCCGGCTGCGGACGGCATTGGCGGCCTATGGCGGGCAGGTCGGAGCACTGCGGCTGTATGCGCGTGGCATCGACCCGGCGATCATGCAACCGGTTGCCGTGGGCCGTCGCGACCTGGCCACCCCGGAGGCCAAGAGCGGCGTGATGATGGCGATGCTGCTGCCCTACCTGCTGATCCTGATGTCGTTCCTGGGCGGCGCCTACCTGATCATGGACGCAACTGCCGGAGAGCGTGAGCGTCAATCGCTGGAACCGTTGTTGGCCACGCCCGCGTCACGTGGAGCGATCGTCAGCGGCAAGATCGCCGCCGCCTGTGTGGTGGGCATCACGTCGCTGTTGCTGACCTTGCTGGCGTTCAAACTGAGTGCGCAGATGGCCGGACAGATGGCCTCGATGCTTGACGTGCGTTTCGCCGCCATCGGCAAGTTGCTGTTGATCCTGTTGCCGATGCTGTTCATTGGCACCACCTTGCTCAGCTACCTGTCGGCCACCTCCAAAAGCATGAAGGAAGCACAAAGCCATATGACCTGGTTGATGCTGCTGCCGATGCTGCCGATCATGTTGCTGGCGGTGAACCCGCTGAAGTCCGAATTGTGGCAGTACGCGGTGCCATTCCTGGCCCAGAACCAGTTGATCCAGAAGGTGATCCGGGCCGAGCCGATTGGCGCGGACATCTGGTTGGTCTACATGGTCGCCGGTTTCGGGCTGGCCGCCTTGTTGTGGTACGCGGCCGTGCGTCGCTACCACCAGGAGAAGCTGGCGATCTCCGGCTGACGGCGATCGCACGCCCACCAACAACAAACCCGGCCGAAGCCGGGTTTGTTGTTGCGCGAGGAACCGGTCGGATCAGCCTCCGGCCGGACTGAAGCCAATGGTGCGTCGGGTGGTCACCGGCGCAGGCAGCGGCTGGAAGCGCCAACGCTCCACGGCCTCCAGGGCGGCGCGATCGAAGATACGTCGCGGCTGGGAGTGGATAACCCGGGCCGAACTGACCGAGCCATTGACCCCCACAATGAATTCAACCTGCACCTCGCCGGACGTCCCGGCCCGGAACGCGGCACGCGGATACTCCGGCGCGGGCGTCGACAGCGGGCGCAAGTCAGCCGCGGTAGGCTTTGCGGCGGCCTTGACCTGCGCAGCAGCAGCCGCTTTCGCCTCCTCGGCCTTGCGCTGCTCGGCCGCTTGTTCTGCCGCCGTGGCGGCTTGTTGCGCCGCGGTGTTCTCGGCATTGTCATCCGCCGCCTGCTTGGCGAGCAGCGCCTTCGCCGCTGCTTCCTGCTGCTGCTTTTGGTCGGCCAAGCGTTGGCGCTCCAGATCGGCTTGTCTGGCCAGTTGTTCCTCAGCAGTCACCTCTTGTCGGGCGGCACGCGCGGCAACCTCTTGCTGACGCGTGTCGATGCTGGACTTCAGGCGCGCCAACGCCGGGTGCTCCGGCTCGGCCTTCTCCAACAAGGCAGCCAGACGCTGGGCTTCGGCGAAGTCCTCACGGCTGATGCTCTGCTCGGTGGCAATCACCGTCATCGGCAACAGGTCGGTCAACGCACTGGACACACCAGCATCGGCAGGCGACTTGTCGCGCAAGGCAAGGAAGTACTCAACCGCGTTGTCCCCGGCGGGTGCGTACAGGCGATTGTCGCTATATGCCTTGCGTGCCGCGTCGCGCAAATCCTCGCTGCTGAGGGCCTGCAGCTCCTCGGACACCGCTGTCTCGGGCGTCGCGGCGGGCGCCGCGGCGGGTGTGGCCGTGGTCGCGGCCGGTGCGGTGACGTCTTCGGCAGGCTGCTCGTTGCCGCAAGCGCCCAACGCCAGGCCCATGGCCACTACCAGTGAAAATCTTGAAACCGTGGACATCCGGCAGGATGGCCGGATGGATGAATTGCTGATCATGACGAGCTCCCCTGAAGCGCATCCTGTTGGACACACTTGCACAAGGTCGCGAGAGTAAGCCTGCTTTGTCAAGTTCAATCGGACAATCGGATACCACGCCGCGGCGCCTGACAGTGGCCCACATTGCCATCAAGGATTCGGCGTGGGTTTTCCTCCGCAGCGTTTTTGTGGTCGAATCGATCCCTTCAAGCCGGTTCTGGGGTGGCTTGGGCGTGGACAGCTCTGGATTCCGGGCCTCACGGGGGAACGCCAAGCATCATGTTGAAAGCAGACTCCGACCACGAATTTGAACTGCGCGGATGGTTGCCGATCCCGGTGCGACTGCCGATGCAACGCGATCCGTCACCTAACTCAGTAAAAAAGGACTTCAGATGAGCCACTTGATCGATATTTTCCTGCAGCCCAGCAAAGTGTTCGCCGATCTGCGCGAGAAGCCCACGTTCGTGCTGCCGTTGCTGGTCATCGCCGTGTTGTCGGCCGCCATGACCCTGGCCTACTTCCTGCGCGTCGATCCGGACTGGTTCCTGGACCAGGCCACCCTGGCGATGAGCGCAAGCGAGGCCGCGCAAGCCCGCGAGATGATGCCGGGCGCGCGCACGATGGGTTACATCGGCGCGATCAGCTCACCGCTGGTCATCGTGGTGATCATGGCCCTGACCGCGTTGTACTACCTGCTGGCCGGCAAGGTCACCGGCAACGCCGTGTCCTTCAAGCACGGCATGAGCCTGGCCAGCTGGGCCAGCATGCCGGCCGTACTGGGCACCCTGGTGGCCCTGATCGGCGCACTGATGATGGACCCGCAGACATCGCTGGAGTCGCTGATGCTGGCCAACGTGGATCCCTTGCTGGTGCAGCTGCCCGCGGATAGCCCCTGGTCTGCACTGGCTCGCAGTTTCAGCTTGCTGGTGTTCTGGTCGCTGTTCCTGACCGCACTGGGCTGGCGCATCTGGGGCAAGACCAGCTGGTTGCAGGCGATCGTGGTGGCAGCGCTGCCGAGCGTGCTGATCTATGGCGGCATGGCTGCTTTCGCGCTGTTGAAGTGACGGATTCGACCGAATGAAGTTCAACAGGAAGTGGGTCGCAGCCGCGTTGGTGATCGCGGTCGTCGTGGTTCCGCTGGTGATCAAGAACAGCCGCGACGCCCGCGGGATCGAGGTCGAGATCGCGCCGGCCGAACAGCACGAGGTGCGGCCGACCATCCTGGCGTCCGGGCTGCTGGCCTATCGCACCGAGGTCGACCTGACTGCCGAGGTGGTCGGCAAGGTGATCGAGATCCTGGTTGAGGAAGGCGATACGGTCGAGAAGGGACAGCTGTTGGCGCGGCTGGACCCGGAGACCTACAACAACGCCATCCAGCGCGAGGAGGCCAGCCTCCGGCAGAACCGCATCAGCATCGAGCGCCAGCGTGCGGAACTGTCGCTGCGACAAAAGCAGTTCGAGCGCAGCCAGCAGCTGGTCGCCGCGCAGATCATCGATCGCAATACCTTTGATGAAGATCGCAACCGCCTGGACGTGGCGCGGGCAGACCTCCGCGGCAGCGAGGAAGCCTTGAAACGCACCGTCGCGGTGCTCGATGAAGCGCGCGAGCAACGGGCCAAGACCGAGATCCGCTCGCCGCAGTCCGGCCAGGTGGTGTCGCTGCCGATCAAGGTCGGCGAGACAGCGATCCCATCGACCTCATCGCTGGCCGGTGCAAAGTTGATGCAGATCGCCGACACCACCACCGTCCAGGCCGAGCTCAAGGTCGATGAGGGGGATATCGCCAAGGTCGCGTTGGGCCAGCACGCCGACGTCTATCCGGCGGCCTATCCCGAACAGGCGATCAAGGGCACGGTCAGCCAGATCGCCCTGGTACCGACGGTCGAAGGCCAGGGCCGCGCCTACCTGGTCACGGTGCACCTGGACCGGCCCGACGGGCTGGTATTGCGCTCCGGCATGAGCGTGCGTGCCGACCTGTTCCTCAGCGATGGCCGCAAACACCTGGTGGTGCCGGTGGAGGCCGTGCTCACCGACACCAGTGAGGCCGACCAGACCACTCGCCATGTATGGGTGGCGCGCGATGGACAGGCGCACAAGGCGACCGTCACCACCGGCCCGTCCGATGACCGTTGGGAGTCGATCGAGAAGGGCTTGTCGGCGGGTGACAAGGTCATCGTCGGTCCCGCCCGCACCCTGCGTACCTTGAACGAAGGTGACAACGTGGAGGCGGTCAAGGCTGACAAGAAGAAGGACGCAGATAGCGACAGCAGCGATCGCGACGACGGCGACAATGCCAGCGACGACGACGCCGCATGATCTCGCTGAGCAATATCGTCAAGCGCTACCAGATGGGCGAAGAGACGGTGATGGCGCTGGATGGCATCGACCTGTTCATCGACCGCAACGAGTATGTCGCCCTGGTCGGCCCGTCGGGTTCGGGCAAGTCGACCCTGATGAACCTTTTGGGTTGTCTGGACACGCCCAGCGAGGGCACCTACACGTTGAACGGCCGCGACACGTCTTCGATGAACGAGGACGAGCTGGCGCAGGTGCGCAACCGTGAGATCGGGTTCGTGTTCCAGAGCTTCCATCTGCTGCCGCGGCTGACCGTACTGCAGAACGTGATGCAGCCATTGGTCTATCGCGGCATGCCGATCGCGGAGCGGCGCAAGCAGGCGACCGAGGCGCTGGTCAAGGTTGGTCTGGCGGATCGGCTTGGGCATCGGCCAACGCAGCTGTCGGGCGGCCAACGGCAACGCGTGGCCGTGGCCCGCGCGCTGGTCGGCCGGCCTTCGATCCTGCTGGCCGATGAGCCCACCGGCAACCTGGATTCACGGACGTCGGCGGAGATCATGGCGCTGTTCGACGAGCTGCACGAACAGGGCCAGACCGTGGTGGTGGTCACCCATGAGCCGAGCATCGCGGACCATTGCCGACGCTCCATCCGGGTCAGCGACGGGCGCATCGTCGAGGATCTCGTCCAGCCTGGCAAGACGTTGGTGAACTGACGTGAGCGCCCTTATGGAGTCGTTTCGCGCCGCCCTGATCAGCCTGACTTCGCACCGGATGCGCAGCTTCCTGACCACCCTGGGGATCCTGATCGGGACCGCCTCGGTGATCGCGGTGGTCTCGCTGGTGCAGGGATTCTCGGACTCGATCAAGAGCCAGCTCGCCGACATGGGCGGCAGCACGCTTACGCTGACCGCGGAGAACAACAGCGAGAACTTCCGCACCGGCAAGCTCAACCACATCACTTTCGATGACATCGACGTGCTGCGCTACCGCGTGTCGGGCGTGGACATGGTGGCACCACTGATGGCGATCCAGGCCACGGGTGCGAGCTATGGCAACCACAGCGCGAGCCCGCAGATCTACGCCACCACCAGCGAGTTCCAGCAGGTTCGCAACGAGTACCCGGAACATGGGCGCTTCATCGTCGAGAGCGACGACCAGGGCCGGCGGCGCGTGGCGGTGATCGGCACCGAATTGCGCGACGAACTGGAGATGCCGGACAACCCGGTCGGCGAGTATTTCCAGATCGGCAGCGAGTGGTTCAAGGTCGTCGGGATGATGGAGAAGAAAGGCAAGATCCTCGGCTTCAGCCAGGACAACTTCGCCTACGTCCCATTCGGCGTTGGCCGGTCAATGATGGGCAACAGCAACGAGCCGATGCTGCAGGCGACCTTCACCGTCGCCAACCTGGAGGACGTCGACCTGGTCCGCGAGCGGGTCGAACGCGCGATCCGGGCCTCGCGCGACATCGCACCGGGCAAGGATTCGGACTTCAAGGTCGACGCCGCCGATTCCTTCCTCAAGCAGTTCAACCAGATCGCCGGCATGGCCACCGCGGTGCTGGGCGGCATCGTCGGCATCTCGCTGCTGGTCGGCGGCATCGGGATCATGAACATCATGCTGGTTTCGGTGACCGAGCGTACCCGCGAGATCGGCATCCTCAAGGCGCTGGGCGCGACCCGCCGCGACATCCTCACCCAGTTCCTGCTGGAGGCGGGCCTGCTGGCTTTGCTGGGCGGGCTGATGGGGATCGTGCTCGGGGTCGGGGTCGGGATGGGCGTTGCCGCGTTGATCCCCGGCTTTCCACCGGCCAATGTGCCGCTGTGGGTGGTGGTGGCGGCGGCCGGTTTCTCGGCCATGGTCGGGGTGGTGTTCGGGATCATGCCGGCATCGAAGGCGGCGGCGCTGGATCCGATCGAGGCGCTGCGCTACGAGTGAGCGCGCCGCGCGGTGGTGCTACTTGCCGACGCAGAAGCTCGAGAAAATGTGTCCCAGCAGGTCATCGGCACGGACCTTTCCGGTGATCTCTCCCAGGGCATCGTGACTGGCGCGCAGAGCTTCGGCGGCCAGTTCAAGCACCTCCTGGTCAAGCTGTGCGGCCGCCTCGACCAGCTCGGCGCGGGCGCGTTGCAATGCGTCCACGTGGCGGGCGCGGGCGGTGAATGCGCCGTCGCCGGCGTCAACTCCATCGCCCAGGGCCAATGCGCCCAGGTGGGCATGCAGGTCGTCCAGGCCGATGTGGGTGCGCGCCGATACCCACAGGTGCGATGACCCGCGATTGGCGTCCATCCGGCCCGATGCCGCTCGGCCGGACTTCATCGAATCGGGGATTCCGTCCTCCAGCAAGTCCGCCTTGTTGTGCAGCCACAAGATCCGCGGCACGCCGGCAATCGCCTTGGCCACCGCCGCGGTGCCGGCCTGCGGGTCGCGTGCATCCAGCACCACGATGGCCAGGTCGGCGCGTTCCAGCTCATCGTGGGCGCGGCGCATGCCTTCGCGCTCGATCGCATCCCCGCCCTCGCGCAGGCCGGCGGTGTCGACCAGGGTCAATTCAACGCCGTCGATGCGCACCACTTCCTGCAACAGGTCGCGGGTGGTGCCGGCGATGTCGGTGACAATCGCCCGGTTGCTGCCGGCCAGCACGTTGAGCAGCGAGCTCTTGCCGGCGTTGGGCGGGCCAATGATCACCGCATGCAGGCCATCGCGCAGGCGGCGGCCACGCTCGGCGGCCGCCAGCAACTGATCCAGGGCTTGCTGCAGCTGCCCCAACTTGGCGCGCAGCTCATTACCACCCAGGGTGTCCAGGGGTTCGTCGGCAAAATCAATGGCCGCCTCCACATGCACGCGCACGCCGATCAGGCCGCTGGCGATCGCCTCGACCCGCGATGAGAACTCGCCGTCCAACGCCCGCCGCGCCGCGCGGGCGGCGCGCACGTCAGCCGCCGCGATCAGGTCGGCAACCGCCTCGGCCTGGGCCAGGTCGAGACGACCTTCCAGGAAGGCGCGCTCGCTGAACTCTCCGGGCCGCGCCTGCCTGGCACCCAGGTCCCAGCAGCGAGCCAACAATGCCTGCAGCACGGCCGGCCCACCATGGCCCTGCAACTCGACCACGTCCTCGCCGGTGTAGCTGGCAGGTGCGGCGAAATACAGCGCGATGCCATCGTCGATCGTCCCACCGCCAGCTTCGGCGAACCGCACGTAATGGGCATGGCGTGGAATCAGCTTACGCAGGCAGACGGCCTCGCCGATCGACCGCGCACGCGGGCCTGACAAGCGCACGATGCCTACGCCGCCGGCGCCGGGCGCGGTAGCGATGGCAGCAATGGTGTCGCGGTCGGGCCCGGTCATGGGGTGCATGGTCGCAGATGGTCTCGTGGTGCGCATCGGCGGCCAATGGCAGAAACCCGCCGGTTGGCGGGCTCCTGTCATCATTCCAGCGCGTGGTCTACGCCTTCACTGGCGCCGGTTCTTCACTGTACTTCTTGATCATCCACCACTGCTGGATCAGGCCCAGGCCCGCGTTGGTCACCCAGTACAGCACCAGGCCTGCCGGGAAGAAGGCAAACATGACCCCGAACGCCAGCGGCATGAACTGCATCATCTTCTTCTGCATCGGATCGACGCCGGCCATCGGAGTGAGCTTCTGGGTCGCCCACATCAGCGCGATATTGATCGCCGGCAGCACGAAGAACGGATCGCGTGCGGTCAGATCCTGGATCCACAGGATCCACGGTGCATGACGCAGCTCGACCGACTCGGACAACATCCAGTACAGGGCCAGGAACACCGGCATCTGCAACAGCAGCGGCAGGCAGCCACCGACCGGGTTGATCTTCTCTTTCTTGTACAGCTCCATCATGGCCGCTTGCAGCTTCTGCTTGTCGTCGCCGTAGCGCTCCTTGAGCTGGGCCATGCGCGGCTGGAACTTGCGCATCTTCGCCATCGACTTGTACTGCGCCGCCGACAGCGGAAACATCACGGCCTTGAGCAGGAACACCAGCCCGACGATCGACCAGCCCCAGTTACCCAACAGGCCATGCAACCACTGCAGCACCCAGAACAGCCAGCCGGCCAGGGTCGCCATCGGTGAAAACCGGCTGAAGTCGACGGCGCGGTCCAGACCCGGCACCTGCTGGGCCTGGATCTGGCTGACCAGCTTGGGGCCCACCCACAGGCGCGCCTGGGTGCTGGCAGTACCGCCTGGCGCCACGCTGACGCCCGGGCCCACTTCACGGATCAGGTACCGGGTGGCCCCGTTTTCACTGGCGGTCGTCAGCGAGAAAGTGCTGGCATCGGCCGCACCGGGAATCCAGGCACCGAAGAAATGGTGCTGCAGGAACGAGATCCAGCCGCCGCTGACCTGCTTGTCGAGCGGGCCGTCTTCGATGAAATCTTCGTAATTGCGCTTCTCGTACTTGTCCGTGGCACTGAACCACGCCGCGCCCTGGAAGCTGTACTTCTCCGGGCTCATCGGCGCGCTGCTTTCCAGTGCGCGCGGTACTCGGCTCAACTGCCGATAGACAAAGCCCTGCCAGGGATCGGTACCGCCGTTGACCACCTCGTCACGGACATCCACCACGTAGTTGCCCCGGTGGAAGGTATAGGTGCGCTGGATGCTCAGGCCATTCGGGCCATTCCATGTGAAAGGCACCACCAGCTGGTCTTCACCCGCATCCAGCCGGAAATCCGTTGCCGCCGGCAGCGCGTCGCGGTCCAGCACGAAACCCGATTGGTGGGTCGGCGTGGTGCCGCTATTGCTGACCCAGCCACTCTGGGCGACGAAATAATCCACCGGATCCTGGCTGAACAACCGAACCGGCGCGCTGTCTTCGTCCGCGGTACTCGGATAGGCCAGCAGATCGGCCTGGAGCACCTCGCCACCATCAAGCACGACCTGGAGCACGTCAGTGGAGACAGTGACCGTGGCCGATTTGACGCCCGAGACGGCAGCAATCTCGGGAGCGGCGGCCGCGGACGGCGCGGCCATGGTCGGTACCCCGGGGACGCCGGCGCCCTGGCTGCTGGCGCCATCAGCCCCGGCGAGGCGGTTTGCGGCCGGGATCGTCGACGTGCTCGCCGAGGTACTGGTCGTCGGCGTCGTGGGAGGCGCGGCCTGCTCCTTGTTCCACTCCATCCACAGCAGGGTCGCCACCATCAGCCAGGCGAAGATCAGGAATACACGGGTCTGGTTCATGGGCAACAGGCAGGCTCATCCGCCGCCGGAAGGCGGCGTGGGGTCGGTGGAAGAAGGAACGTCGGAACGTCGGGATGGCGGCATTGTGCCGTCCGCGCCGGGTGCCGGCAACGGCGCCGACGCGGAACCGCGGGCCGCCATGGCGTCGATCGGCAGTGCACCCGCCCGCTGCAACAGCCCGAGGAAGGCCGCTTGCAATTGCTGGTGGTCACAACGTGCGGCACCGACCCGGGCGACCAGCACGTAATCACCGTCGGCCAAATCAGCACGACAGGCGCGGAAAGTCTCGCGCAACACGCGCTTGATCCGGTTGCGCCCGACCGCATGCGGATCGACCTTGCGCGAGACCGCCAAACCCAGGCGCGGGCCCGAGTCCGGCCGTTCGGGACAAACCTGCCAATGCAATGCAAGCACGGGCAGCGCCACGCGCCGGCCGTGCTTGAATATGCGGTCGAAATCGGATTTCGCGCGAACCCGCGCAGTGCGCGGGAAGCGGATCTTCGGCATCAGGACGTCAACGGCGGCAAAGGGCTGCCGTTGCGACATCACCTGCGCTTAGGCGCAGAGACGCTTGCGACCCTTGGCGCGGCGACGCGACAGGATCTTGCGGCCGTCGGCCGTCGCCATGCGTGCACGGAAACCGTGGTCGCGCTTGCGCTTGAGGTTGCTGGGTTGGTAGGTGCGCTTGGTGGACATGGCTGCGGTTCTGCATTTACGGCGGAATAAGACCGGCAAGTCTAACGAGGATTCAGCGGGCTGGTCAAATGGCGGCGATCCGGGCCGCTGCGCCAGGCGCGCCCAGCCGCTACAACACGCAGCACACCCGGGCAGCTGCGGCACCTGCGCCGGCTTCATCGCCCGGTTCTGCTGCGTGCTAGTCTGGCTGGCCACAACCTTGATCCGCGCGGCGCGATGCCCATCCTCGCACACGCCGATCTTCGCCATTGCATGAAAGACCCTATGGACGCTTGGCCCCACTGCCTGGAACGACTCGAGGCCGAATTGCCGGCCGAGGACGTCCACGCCTGGCTCAAACCACTGCAGGCCAGCCGTCGCGACGGTGCCACCGTGCTTTTCGCGCCCAATGCCTTCGTCGTCGAGCACGTACGGGAGCGCTACCTGGGGCGGATCCGCGAATTGCTCGCGCACTTTTCCGGTGATGGCGATGTCAGCCTGGAGGTCGGCTCCTTGCCGCGGGAAGCCATGCCGGCCGCGCTGGTGCCCTCCCCGGTACGCCCGATCAGCATCGCTGCGATCGAGCCGTTCAACGGCAACCTGGACAACCACTACACGTTCGAGAATTTCGTCGAGGGGCGCAGCAACCAGCTGGGCCGTGCCGCCGCCATGCAGGCGGCACTCAGTCCCGGTGAGCGTGGGCACAATCCACTGCTGCTGTATGGCGGTACCGGATTGGGCAAGACCCACTTGATGTTTGCCGCCGGCAACCTGATGCGTGCCAACAACCCCGCCGCGCGAGTCATGTACCTGCGTAGCGAGCAGTTCTTCAGCGCCATGATGAAGGCGTTGCAGGAAAAGGCCATGGACGGGTTCAAGCGGCATTTCCAGCGAGTCGACGCCTTGCTGATCGACGACATCCAGTTTTTTGCCGGCAAGGACCGTACTCAGGAAGAGTTCTTCCACACCTTCAATGCGCTTTTCGACGGCAAGCAACAGATCATCCTGACCTGCGACCGCTTCCCGCGCGAGGTCGAAGGCCTGGAACCCCGATTGAAATCGCGTCTGGCCTGGGGCCTCAGCGTGGCGATCGATCCGCCCGACTTCGAGACCCGCGCCCAGATCGTGCTGTCCAAGGCACAGGAACGCGGCGTGGCGATCCCGGAGGATGTCGCGTTCCTGCTGGCCAAGAAAATGCGATCCAACGTGCGTGACCTGGAAGGCGCCCTCAACACGCTGACCGCCCGCGCCAACTTCACCGGTCGCGCGATCACCATCGATTTCGCCCAGGAAACCTTGCGTGACCTGCTGCGCGCACAGCAACAAGCCATCGGCATCCCCAACATCCAGAAGACCGTGGCAGACTACTACGGTCTCCAGATGAAGGATCTGTTGTCGAAGCGACGGACGCGTTCGCTCGCCCGCCCACGCCAGATGGCCATGGCGTTGACCAAAGAGCTGACCGAACACAGTCTGCCGGAGATCGGCGACGCGTTTGCCGGACGTGATCACACCACCGTGCTGCACGCCTGCCGACAGATCCGGACGTTGATGGAAACGGACGGAAAGATGCATGAAGACTGGGAAAAGTTGATCCGTAAACTCAGTGAGTAGTCGCTCCGGAAACGGTGTGCAGCAGTGGGGTACAAGTTGTGGATAACTCGAACATCGGGGTACGGGTCAAAACTTGTCCACAGGTTCAAGCTTCATTGAAGCAGCAGTTGTACCAGGTTTTTGATTGGCAATTAATCTAGTTAAATCAATAGGTTGGGATGGTTATCCCGGATATTCCCGAACACCACCACCACCAGGCTTTTGATTTATACATTCTTTTGTATTGGGCATAGGGGTAGGACCGAATGCGTTTCAGCCTGCAACGAGAAGTGTTTCTCAAACCGTTGGCCCAGGTCGTCAACGTGGTCGAACGCAGACAGACCCTTCCGGTCCTGGCCAATTTGCTGGCCCAGGTCAAGGATGGCCAGCTGTCCCTCACCGGCACCGATCTGGAAGTCGAAATGGTCTCGCGAGTGGCGGTGGACGAAGCCGAGGATGGGGAAACCACAATTCCGGCGCGAAAGCTGTTCGATATCGTTCGGGCCCTGCCCGATGGCAGCAAGATCACGGTGTCCCAAAGCGGGGACAAGCTTTCCGTGCAGGCTGGACGTTCGCGCTTCACCCTGGCCAGCCTGCCGGCCAATGATTTTCCTTCGCTGGACGAGGTTGAGGCCACCGAACGGGTGCAGGTCTCCGAAGCAACGCTGAAGGAGTTGATCGAACGCACTGCCTTCGCAATGGCCCAACAAGACGTCCGCTACTACCTCAACGGGCTGCTGTTCGACCTGCGTGAGGAGAGTCTGCGCTGTGTAGCCACCGACGGCCATCGCCTGGCGCTGTGCGAGGCGCCCTACGAGGGCAACGCCCAGACCAAGCGCCAGATTATTGTTCCTCGCAAAGGCGTGACCGAGTTGCAACGCCTGCTGGAAGGCGGTGACCGCGAGCTGGAGCTTGAAATGGGCCGAGGCCACATCCGGGTCAAGCGTGACGACGTTACCTTTACCAGCAAGTTGATCGACGGGCGATTCCCCGATTATGAAGCGGTGATCCCGATCGGCGCCGACAAGGAAGTCCGGATTGATCGTGAGGTACTGCGCGCCTCCCTGCAGCGCGCTGCCATCCTGTCCAATGAGAAGTATCGGGGCGTTCGCATCGAGGTCTCCCCGGGGCAGCTCAAGATCAGTGCGCACAATCCTGAGCAGGAAGAAGCGCAGGAGGAAGTGGAAGCAGATACCAAGGTCGACGACCTGGCGGTTGGCTTCAATGTCAATTACCTGCTGGACGCGCTGTCGGCGCTGAGGGGCGATCAAGTGGTGCTGGCACTGCGTGACGCAAATTCTTCGGCCTTGGTGCGAGAGGCCGACAACGAGCGTTGCCGCCATGTGGTGATGCCGCTCAGGCTTTGACGGGCCCCGTACCCCACATGTTCCACGTGGAACGCGCTGATCCCATCACTACGCCCGGTTCGCCCGGGCGTAGTGGTTTTGGGCCGGCGCCGGTCGGCTTGAGGTGCGGTCAATGCGCGTAACCCGCCTTGATATCCGGTACCTGCGGCGGTTTCAGGAAGTACTGTTGCAACCTGGCCCGAAGGTCAACCTGATCACCGGCGATAACGGCGCGGGCAAGACCAGCATCCTTGAAGCGCTGCACTTGATGGCTTACGGGCGCAGCTTCCGCGGGCGTGTACGCGATGGTCTGGTCCGGCATGGTGACGACGCATTGGAGGTTTTTGTCGAATGGCAGGAATTGACCAGAAGCCGGTCACAGAGCCACGACATGCCAGCAGGAGCCCCTGCCGCCGATATCCGGATACGGAAGGCCGGTTTGCGCCATAGCGGGCAAGACTGGAGTGGCCGGCTCGACGGGACCGGCGTGTCTCATCTGGGCGAACTGTGCGCCGCATTGGCGGTGGTAACGTTCGAGCCGGGAAGTCACGCCCTAGTAACGGGTCCCGCCGACATTCGCCGGCGCTACCTTGACTGGGGATTGTTCCACGTGGAACCTGGCTTTCTCCCCTTGTGGCGGCGTTACTCACGCGCGCTCAAGCAGCGCAACGCATTATTGAAGTCCCGTTCCGGCCATTCACAGATCGGCGCCTGGGATCACGAGCTTGCCGAGGCCGGTGAGCCGCTCACCAGGTACAGGCAAGCTTATCTCTCCGCTCTGCAGCCCCTGTTCAGCGAGGTTGCGGCGGATCTGGCACCGGCATTGGGGGGGGTCACGATGGATTACCAGCCGGGTTGGCGACGTGATGACCTTCCTCTTGCTGATGCGTTGCTGCTGGCACGTGACCGGGATCTACAGACGGGTTTTACCTCACTGGGACCACATCGTGCCGATTGGCGCATCCATTTTGGTGCGCTTCCGGGGAGGGATGCGCTGTCTCGCGGGCAGGGAAAGCTCACTGCGTTGTCAGCCCTGCTGGCGCAGGCGGGTCATTACGCGACGATTCGCGGTGAATGGCCCGTAATCGCCTTGGACGACTTGTCCTCGGAGTTGGACCGCAACCATCAGCAACGCGTGCTTCAACGCTTGTCTGACAGTGACGCGCAGGTATTCATCACTGGAACCGAACTGCCAGCGGCACTGGCTGTCCTGTCCATCGACGCCACCTTGTTCCACGTGGAACAAGGTGTGCTGAGCGCAGGCGATACCATTTAATTTCGCTGCAGGAGGCGGTCCACGCGGCCCATGCGGCTGCCTGAATGCCAATCCGGGCGCCGGGCCGTCGAATCCGTGGCAAGGCGCAAGGAGACTCGTCCTGCCTGCTATACTGAGCTACGTTTCCCCTTGCGTTTCGACGCCGCCGCGTACTTGGCGGCCGCGTCGTCGGAGCCTGTTGCCGCATGACCCAGATCGAACACGATCCTTCCCCGATCCGCAGCGAAACCCAACCGGACGCTACCCTGCCATCGCAAACCTACGATTCCAGCAAGATTACGGTCTTGCGTGGACTGGAGGCCGTGCGCAAACGTCCAGGCATGTATATCGGCGACGTGCACGACGGCACCGGGCTGCACCACATGGTGTTCGAGGTGGTCGACAACGCTGTCGATGAGGCTCTGGCCGGCCACGCCGACGATATCGTGGTTACCCTGCACGAGGATGGCTCGGTGGCGGTGTCCGATAACGGGCGAGGCATCCCGGTCGACCTCCACAAGGAAGAACACGTCTCTGCGGCCGAGGTCATCATGACCGTGCTGCATGCGGGCGGAAAGTTCGACGACAACAGCTACAAGGTATCCGGCGGCCTGCATGGCGTCGGCGTGTCTGTGGTCAACGCCTTGTCCGAGCATCTCTGGCTCGATATCTGGCGTGATGGCTTCCATCACCGGCAGGAATATTCGCTGGGCGAACCGCTGTATCCGCTGAAGAGGGTGGAAGCCTCCGACAAGCGTGGCACCATCCTGCGCTTCAAGCCGGCCACCGAAATTTTCTCAGATGTGGAGTTTCACTACGAAATCCTGGCCAAGCGCCTGCGTGAGCTGTCTTTCCTCAACTCCGGGGTTCGCATCACCCTGCAGGACGAACGCGGCGAACAGCGAAAGGACGTGTTCGAGTACGAGGGCGGCATTCGCTCGTTCGTCGAGCACTTGGCCCAGCTCAAGACCCCACTCCACCCGAATGTGATCTCGGTCACCGGTGAGGAGAACGGCATCACCGTGGACGTCGCGATCCAGTGGACCGACGCCTATCAGGAAACGATGTTCTGCTACACCAACAACATCCCGCAAAAGGATGGCGGTACCCACCTGATTGGTTTCCGGGCCGCGCTGACCCGCACGCTGACCAACTACATCGAGCAGTCCGGGCTGGCCAAGCAGGCCAAGGTGACCTTGTCGGGCGATGACATGCGCGAAGGCATGATCGCTGTGTTGTCGGTCAAGGTTCCGGATCCGAGCTTCTCCTCGCAGACCAAGGAAAAGCTTGTCTCATCCGACGTGAGACCCGTAGTTGAGCACACGTTTGGCGCACGTTTGCAGGAGTTCCTGCAAGAACACCCGGTTGAAGCCCGTGCGATTACCGGCAAGATCCTGGATGCTGCACGTGCCCGCGAGGCTGCACGCAAGGCGCGCGACCTGACCCGCCGCAAGGGCGCATTGGACATCGCCGGCCTGCCCGGCAAGCTCGCCGATTGCCAGGAAAAAGATCCGGCGTTGTCGGAGCTGTTCATCGTCGAGGGTGACTCCGCCGGCGGCTCCGCCAAGCAGGGCCGCAACCGCAAGACCCAGGCGATCCTGCCGCTGAAAGGCAAGATCCTCAACGTCGAGCGTGCCCGCTTCGATCGCATGCTTTCCAGCGCCGAGGTCGGCACCCTGATCACCGCGTTGGGCACCGGCATCGGCAAGGACGACTACGACCCCGACAAGCTGCGCTACCACCACATCATCCTGATGACCGATGCCGACGTCGATGGCAGCCACATCCGGACGCTGTTGCTGACCTTCTTCTACCGACAGATGCCGGAGTTGATCGAACGCGGTCACATTTATATCGGGTTGCCGCCGCTGTACAAGATCAAGCAGGGCAAGACCGAGCTGTATCTCAAGGACGACGCGGCGCTCAACGCCTACCTGGCCAGCAATGCAATCGAAGGCGCGGCGCTGATCCCGGCCGAAGGTGAGCCACCGATCACCGGCGTTGCCCTGGAGCAGTTGTTGCTTGCCTACGCCGGCGCACGCGATGCGATTGCCCGCAATGCGCATCGTTACGACCCCGAGGTGCTCGAGGCGTTGATCGATTTCACGCCGCTTGACGCCGAGCATCTCTCACAGAACATCGACGAACGCCATGAGCTGGATCTTCTGGAACAGCGCCTCAATCAAAAACAGTTGGGCAAACCGCGTTATGCGTTGAGTTTGCAGGCCGCCACCGACGCGCATCCCGCAGCTCTGGTGGCCAAGCGCTCGCACATGGGCGAGGAGTTGCTGCAGGTGCTGCCTTTGGCCGCGTTTGCCGGCGGCGAGTTGCGACCGTTGCGCGAAGCCGCCGCCCAGCTGCATGGGTTGATCCGCGAGGGTGCGAAAATTATTCGCGGCAACCGCGAGCAAGCCATCGACAGCTTTGCCGATGCCCAGGTGTGGTTGCTGGAAGAGGCCAAGAAAGGCCGCCAGATCCAGCGCTTCAAGGGCCTTGGCGAGATGAACCCGGAGCAACTGTGGGAAACCACGGTCAACCCGGAAACCCGGCGCCTGCTGCAGGTGAAGATCGAGGACGCGGTGGCTGCCGACCAGGTCTTCAGCACCTTGATGGGTGATGTGGTGGAACCTCGTCGCGCGTTTATCGAAGACAACGCGCTGAAGGCGGGCAACCTGGATATCTGACCGGTCGTGCACCGGCATGTGAGACCGCGCGGTGCAGGCATCGCGCGGGTGCCCGCTGGTGGCCTTGACCTGGCATTCATCGCTTTGCGGTTACACCGAGGCATTGCAAACAAGGATTATCACTATGAAGCGTCTGCTCCTCGGCGTTGCGATGGCGGCCGTCGTCGCCGCCTGCGCGACCACCACCTCGCCCACTGGCCGCACTCAGGCGGTGGGCGCGATCTCGCAGCAGCAGCTCGACCAGATGGGCGCACAGGCGTTTGCCGAGTACAAGGCCAAACTGCCCCAAAGCAAAAATGCCAGCCAGACCCGTTATGTGCGTTGCGTGGTTGACGCTGTCACGCAGCAGCTGCAAAGCGGTGGCAACACCCAATGGGAGGTGGCGCTGTTTGCCAACGATGAACCGAACGCCTTCGCGCTACCGGGCGGGAAAATCGGCGTCTACACCGGGATCTTCAAGGTCGCCAAGAACCAGGATCAGCTGGCCGCGGTGATCGCCCATGAAATCGGGCATGTCATCGCCCACCACCATGACGAGCGCATTACCCGGCAGATGGGCGCGCAGGCCGGGCTGGGTGTCCTGGGCGCGTTGATCGGTTCGCAATATGGAACCGGCGCAGCGCAAACGACCCAGCAGCTTGGCGGTATGGCGGTACAGACCGCGCTGTTGCTACCCAATAATCGGACCCAGGAGTCCGAGGCGGACGTTGTCGGACAGCGATTGATGGCACAGGCCGGATTCGACCCGGGGCAAGCGGTGAACCTGTGGCAGAACATGATCGGTGCCAGCTCCAGTCGCGCGCCCGAATGGCTGTCGACCCATCCCGATCCGCAGAGTCGTATCGCGGAGCTGGATGCACGGGCGGACGGGTTGGCGGCGACCTATCAGCAAGCTCGCGCCGCCGGCCACGTTCCCAAATGCGGTTAGGACGGCATCGGGGTAGGACGAAATGCACCTTCTACCCGCAATAACTTTCTGCTAGGTTGTTCGTCCACTGTCCTCCAACCGATCCGCCGCCTCTGGCAGCGATCGCTGCCAAGGTGATCCAATGAACGCTTCCATGTCCTCCAAGCGGCTGCTCGCCGTTGCCATCGGCGCGATGCTCGCCGCGGCAGGTGGGGTCGCAGCGGCTCAGACGCAGCAGGCGCCTGACGCCGGTGCGACACAGTCGGCCGCGGCGGCGCAAACCGGCTCTTCGTCGTCCGCGCAGCAATCGACCCAGCGTCGCCGCGGCGGTGCCAGGCAAGCACGGACGGATCGGAACACTCGAGGGAACCAGGACGCGCGGGCTGAGGTTGAGCAGGACTACCCCGAGGCAACCCGGCAGAATCCTGAGACCAATGCGAGCGCGAGCGCATCACGCAAGATGAGCAAGATGATGGATCTGTATGAGGCGGACGAGGGTGCCCAGGCGAGCGCGATCGCCGATGAAATCCTCGCTGACTCGGGAACCAATCCTTACGAGAAGTCCTATTCGGCCCAAGTCGCGGGACAGATCGCCTACGACGCGGATGACGTGGGCGCCGCCATCGGCTACTACCAGCAGGTTATCGAGTTTGATGGGCTGGACAACAACGCCCACTACAACGTGATGTTGAACCTCGCCCAGCTGCAACAGCAGCAGGACCAGTATCCAAAGTCGCAGGCGACGTTTGAGCGCTTCTTCAAGGAGACCGGAAGCCAGGATCCGACCGCACTGATGATGCAGGGTCAGGGCCTCTATCTGATGGAGCGCTACGAGGAAGCCGCTGCGATCATGGAACGAGCGATCGCAGCAAGCGCCGATCCCAGCCCGCAATGGCAGGCGCTGCTCATGCAGGTCTATGCCGAAGGTGGCAACAGCGCCGAGGCGGTCGGCATGGCCGAGAAAGTGGCCGCCGCCAAACCAGACGACAAACGAGCGCAGATGAACCTGGCGGCAACCTACCAAAACGCCGGCATGCCCGACAAGGCAATCGCCATCCTGGAGCAACTGCGTGCCAGCGGTCAGCTCAGCACGGGCAACGAATACCAGGTGTTGTACGCGACCTATGCCAACATGGACGGTCGCGAGAAGGACGTGATAGCCGTGATCAACGAGGGCATGCAAAAAGGCGCGCTGGAACCCGATCACCAAGCCTATGTCGCGCTGGCCCAGGCCTATTATTTCTCTGACCAGCCCGACCTTGCGATCGACACATATAACAAGGCCGCCCCACTGGACAGCGACGGAAGCACGTATCTGAACCTTGCGAAGGTCCTGCATCAGGAAAGCCGTATTTCCGAGGCGAAGGATGCTGCCAGGAAGGCACTTGAAAAAGGCGTCGAGAAGCAGGATGACGCCAACCGGATCATTGCGTTGCCAGGAAGCTAACCGCATCACGAAAACGTGCATTGCCACTTGGAACCAGTGGTTGAGTTTGGTATATCCTAGGAGGTTCCCGCCGCCCAAAAGCAGCGGAAACCATTTGACGGCCCGAGGCGTTACGTACGCTCCCGGCACCCCCACCCGAGCTGATGGCGCATGACGCAAGACCTGGAAATCCCAATCAAGAAACGAGACGACCGCGAAGGGTTGAACTGGGCGCGTGTCGCCGGTATCACCATCGCGATTGCCGTGCACGCCGCAGCGTTGCTGTTGATGCTGGCGCCGATGGCCGCCCCGCCGACGGACACGGCCGAGGAGGAGGTGACGATGGTGAACATCATCAAGCCACCGCCGCCGCCGCCACCGCCGCCGCCGCCGCCGCCGGAGCCGCCCAAGCCGATTACTCCGCCCAAGGAGTTGTCGCCGCCGAAGCAGACGCCGTTGCCGCCGCCGCCGGAGCAACCGCCCATCATCGTCGATGACCCGAGTCCGGTGGATGTCCCGGCGCCGCCCCCGGCACCGCCAGCACCGCCGGCACCACAAGACACGCTGGGCTCGGTCAACCCGTCGTCCAGGGCCATGAACCCGCCGAAGTATCCGCCCTCTGCGGTTCGAAGCGGAATCGAAGGCACGGTGATATTGGTCATCAGCATCGATGCCCAGGGCAACGTGTTGGACATCGAGGTAGAGAAGTCCAGTCGCAACCGCGATCTTGACCGCGCAGCAATAGAGGCGGCCAGAAAGTGGCGGTTTGCTCCGGAGATCAGTAACGGGGTTCCGGTCGCCAGCCGGGTTCGGGTTCCAGTGGACTTCACCCTTGACTGACCTGGCAGCAAATGATTTCGCAACAACTGTCCAGATAACATCCTGTGCAGGCAACACCGATTCCCAGAACCACCCATTGCAGTACTTTGACTTTGCAGTTCCCTTCTTCCACGACATCCAAAGGTAAGCGTCATGCTTCAGGAAACCACCACCGCTGCCGCTGCTGGAGGCAACAACGCCGACGCGTTCCAGCAGATGAGCTTCTCCCACATGGTGCAGAACTTCGATCTGGTAGCCTGGATCGTATTCCTCACCCTCACGCTGTTTTCGGTGCTGTCGATCTACTGGATCGTCGTGAACCTGATCAAGGGTGCGCGGCTGCGCTCCAAGGCCGATCGGGTCATCGAGACGTTCTGGGAAACCACCAACGCGCAGGATGCGATCCGTTACATGGAAGAACAGGGCAGCTCGGAGCCGTTCTCCAAGATCGCCCTCGATGCGGCCCAGGCTGCGGCCCATCATCAGCGCAACGAAGGCTCTCGCCTGGTCGAATCGCTGAATCGCTCCGAGTTCGTCGACCGCGCCTTGCGCCAGTCGGTGACCCGTGAGTCGATGAGGCTTGAAAATGGACTTACCGTACTCGCGACCGTCGGTGCGACCTCGCCGTTCGTCGGTCTGCTGGGTACCGTTTGGGGCATCTACCACGCCCTTATCCGTATCGGCCAGAGCGGCAACGCGTCGATCGATGCGGTGGCCGGCCCGGTGGGTGAGGCGCTGATCATGACCGCATTCGGTCTGTTCGTCGCGATTCCGGCGGTGGTGGCATTCAACTTCTTCACCCGCGTCAACCAGGTGACGAACAGCCGCTTCGACACCTTCGCCCACGACTTGCACGACTTCTTCGCCACCGGTTCGCGGGTGGGTGAGTTGCCGTCCCAGCGCTGATAGTCCAGCGTTCCCAGGCATGAGGTTGGAGTCCGGATATGTCCTTCAGTTCAAATAGCGGCGGCCCGATGGCCGAGATCAACGTGACGCCGTTGGTGGACGTGATGCTGGTGCTGTTGATCATCTTCATGATCACCGCACCACTCATGTCGCACAAAGTCCAGGTCAAGCTGCCTGAAGTGGTGATCGACGATACGAAAATGGAGGCGCCGGAGGTGCCGCCGATCACGATCGCGATCGAGGCCGACGGTTCGGTGTTCTGGAATGACGAGCCGGTCACGCCATCGCTGATGGAGAGTCGTCTGTCGGTCGAAGCCCAGAAGACACCCCAGCCTCAGATCAACGTGCGCGGCGACAAGACCACCAAGTACCGCATCATCAAGGACGTGGTGAACGTTGCGCAGTCGCAAGGCATGCGCAAGGTGGGCTTCATCGCTGTCAGGGATCGCACCCAATAAACCCGGAGAACACCAAATGTCCATGAGTTCCAGCTCCGGCGGCGCGATGGCCGATATCAACGTCACCCCGCTGGTTGACGTTCTATTGGTGCTGCTGATCATCTTCATGGTGACCGCGCCAATTGCCACCTACCCGATCGAAGTCAACCTGCCACAACGCTCGAACCAGCCACCGCCGTTGTCCGAACCACCGCCGCCGATCAGCGTGCGGATCGAGGCCTCCGGCCAGGTGTTCTGGAATAACTCGCCGTACCCGTTGAGCGTGATCGCGAACATGATGAAAACGGAAGTCGCGCGCGATCCGACCAACCAGCCGCAGCTGGAGATCGACACCAACGACGATGCCGACTACGGCACGTTGGCCCAGGTGCTGTCGCTGGCCAGGAATGCGGACATGAAGAAAATCGGTTTCGTCGAGAAATAGTCGTCAAGCGCTACCGTGGATTTGGAAACGCCACCTTCGGGTGGCGTTTTTTTGACCAAATCGATCAGCCCTGATCGCCGTCCTGCAGGATCGATAAGTAGCCGCGTACCGTCGCCGCCAGTCCGGCATATAGCGCTTCGGCAATCAGGGCGTGCCCGATCGATACCTCCAACAAACCTGGCACCGCGCGCACGAACGCCTGAAGGTTGTCCTGGCTCAGGTCATGGCCGGCGTTGATTCCCAGCCCGACCGCCTGCGCCCGGGCGGCAATGGTGTGGAATCGGGCCAGCATCGCTCCGCTGTTGCCAGTCGCTGCGGATTCGGCATACGGGCCGGTATACAGCTCGACCCGGTCGGCGCCTGTCTGTGCGGCCAGCTCGATGCTCGCGGCGCGCTCCGGATCCCACGCGTCGGCAAACAGGCTGACCCGGCAGCCCGACCCGTGCAGTTGGTCCACCAGCGGGCGCAACCGTTCCGCGTCACGTCGGAAATCGAAGCCGTGGTCCGAGGTCAGTTGACCGTCCCCGTCGGGTACCAGCGTCGCCTGGGTGGGTCGCACCCGTTCACACAGGGCCAGGAACCCGGGGTAACCGGGGCGGGCGGGAGCGAAAGGATTGCCCTCCAGGTTTAGTTCCACACCGTGTGAGGCGGTCAATTCCGCCAGCGCAAGCACATCAGCGGCGCGGATATGACGTGCATCCGGACGTGGGTGAACGGTGATGCCATGAGCTCCGGCATCCAGGCAGGCACGCGCGGCATCCACCACGTCAGGCTGGTTGCCACCGCGCGAGTTGCGCAACACCGCGATCTTGTTGACGTTGACACTGAGAAAAGTCATCGCCGCAGCATAACGCGGCGGGCAGGGATAACGCGGACGGAGTACACGATCCCTACAGCAGCGGCGATACCAGCCGGGCCAGCGCCTCCGGTAGCCGGTTACGCCACAACGGTCGTTCCCGGTCATCGCGCACCCGCAACGAGTTTCCGCACTC
Organism: Lysobacter sp. A289; assembly: GCF_054072675.1. Taxonomy (NCBI): domain Bacteria; kingdom Pseudomonadati; phylum Pseudomonadota; class Gammaproteobacteria; order Lysobacterales; family Lysobacteraceae; genus Lysobacter; species Lysobacter sp. A289. The sequence continues at coordinate 2,410,368 of NZ_JBSVRN010000001.1, read as the reverse complement.
GTGCTCGACCAGTTGCGCCAGCTGCTGCGCCAACGGCCGGTTGCGAAACAACACCGAGACTTCGAAGTTGAGGCGAAAGCTGCGGTGGTCGAAGTTTGCACTGCCGACGATGACAAGATCCTCGTCGCACACCAATGCCTTGCTGTGCAGCAGGCGCGGACCGTACTCGTAGATTTGTACCCCAGCGGCCAACAGGTCGTCGAAGTACGAGCGTGCCGCGTGGGTAACCAGCCAGCTGTCACTCATCTTGGGCAGCACCAGCCGAACGTCCAGCCCGCCCAGTGCAGCGGAAGTCAGCGCCATCATCGCCGCTTCACCGGGCACGAAATAGGGCGTCATCAGCCAGACGCGGGTGGTGGCGGAATGGATGGCGGCCACGTGCAGCCGGTGGATCGCCTCCCAGGAGGAATCCGGGCCAGATACCAGGGTTTGTGCGGATATCGCGCCTCGCTGCGGCGGCGGGTGATCCAGCGTCAACGGGGCGGCGCCGGTGGCGTAGGCCCAGTCCTCGACAAACACCAGCTGAAGGGAACGCACGACGTTGCCTTCCAGGCGCACGTGCAGATCGCGGTAGGCATTGGGGTGGAGCTGTTCGTCCTGCTCGTCGGTGATATTGATGCCGCCGGTAAAGGCGATGCGACCGTCGATGACCACGATCTTGCGATGGGTCCGCAGGTTCAGCCAGGGGCGCTTCCAGAACCAACGCAAGCGCATCGGATGGAACCAGCAAAACTCGCCGCCGGCATCCAGCAAGGGCTTCAGGAATCTGCGCGAGACCCGTCCGGAACCGACCGCATCCAGCAGCAGGCGCACCTTGACCCCGGCCCGCGCCCGCTCGACCAGCGCGTCGCGCAAAGCTGTCCCGGTGTGGTCGGGCAGGTAGATGTAGTACTCCAGATGGATGTGCTCACGCGCCTGGGCAACGGCGGCGAGCAGTTGCGAATAGGTCTGTGCGCCATCGATCAGCAGCGTGGCGCTGGTGGCGGTATTGGGGGGGATGCCTGTCGTTGACTGGGCCAACCGGGCCAACTCGATCGCATCCGGATCCAGGGACTGGCCGGGCGGTGGCGGTGGCAGCGCGGCATGCGCGCGAACCCGGCGCAGACGATGCCGCTGGATCTTCTGTGGCCCGAAGAAATAGTAGATCAGGAAACCGAGGTAGGGCAGGGCTGCCAGGCTGATCAACCAGCTGAGGGTTGCCGCCGGCCCGCGCTTTTGCAACACGATCCACAGTCCCAGCCACACCACATAACTGGCCCAACCCAGTACCAGCCACAGTTTCAGGTGCTCGATGGTCAGCAGCTCGCGCCATAGACCGGTCAGGAAGTCGATCACGGCGCACCCCGCAGGCTCACGCGGCGACCGCAATCAGAAGAACAGCGGCAGCAGGGGGCCATCCAGCCACAACCAGCGGGTCATCCAGGCGGACACGAATGCAACCAGAATCGTCAGCGGCCCCCCCACCCGCAAGAAGTCGCCGAAACGATATTGGCCTGGCCCGAGGATCAGCAAGTTGCCGTGATGGCCGATCGGGGTAAGGAAGGCGACCACCGCTCCCAACGCGGTGCAGACCACGAACGGGGTGGGGTCCATGCCCAGCGACTGGGCAAGCTCGACGGCAATCGGACCCAGCAGCACCGTGGTTGCGGAGTCGGAAAGGATCTGGGTCAGCAAGCCGGCCATCGAGAACAGCACCAGCAAGATCGCGAGCACTGGCCAGCCGGCCACCACGTGGCGCAATCCGGAGGCCATCAATTGCGCGGTACCGGTCTGTTCCATGGCGATGCCCAGCGGGATTACCCCGGCAATCATCACGAACACCCGCACATCGATTTCCCGGTAGGCCTGGCCGATCTCCACGCAACGGGTCGCAACGATCGCCACCGCGCCCAGCAGGAACGCCAGCGGCACCGGGAGCCACTCGGTCACCGCTGCAAGGATGGTCAAGCCGAGGATCACCAGCGCCAGCGGCGCGCGTACCCGTCGCTTGGCCTCGCCGGCGAACGGCACCAGCATCAGGAACCCATGGTGAGTGGCCAGTTCGGCGAATCGCGACGGCCGGCCCCACAGCACCAGCAAGTCCCCTTCGCGCAGCCGGGCGTCCGCCAACCGTGGCGCGACATGGCCTTCGCGCCGCCACAACCCGACGATGACGGCGCGGAACTGACGCGAGAAATCCAGCTCACGGATGCTGCGACCAATGAACTCCGAACCCGGCGCGACCACCGCCTGGACCAGCTGCGCCTTGCCTTCGTCCTCGCCGGTGGCTCGCGCCCCGAAGCGCGAGATGGCGTGCAGGTCGATACCGGTGTCGTCGTGCAGCGACGCCAGCGCATCCGCCGACGCCTCCACCAGCAGCACGTCGCCGCTGATCAGTGGACTGGAGTCGCCCAGGTCACGGCGCAGCTTGTCGTCGCGCATCCAGCCGATCATGCGGAACTTGTCGCCCAGTGCTTTCTGCAATTCGGCCAATGGCCGGGTGCTCCAGCGCGAGCCTTCCACGATCAGCAGCTCGGTGCGGTAGCGATCCAGCCGCAGGTAGCCCTCATCGCCGAGCTCGGCGCCGCGCTTGGGCAGGATCCACCGCGTGAGCAGCATGTAGACCATCCCGATCAAAACCAGCGCGATGCCGATCGGGGTGATCGAGAAAATCCCCAACCCTTCCGCACCGGTGCGTTCCAGCAGGTTGTCGGCCAGCAGGAAGGCCGGTGCGCTGACCAGGGTCAGGCAGGTACCCAGCGAAGCGGCCAGCGACATCGGCATCAGCAATCGTGATGGGGCCAGCCCCTTGTCCTTGGCCAGCCGGCTCAGGATCGGCAGCATCATCGCGGTCACCATCACGTGATGGGTGAACGATGCCATCACCGCCACTGCCGGCATCGTCACCGCGATCGATCGTGCTTCACTCTTGCCCGAGGCGCGGCCGATCCATTGGCCGATGTGCTCGGTGATACCGGTGGCTGCCAGCCCGCCGGAGATGATGAAAACCGCTGCGACGATGATGGCCGGCTCACTGGCGAAGCCGGACAACGCCTGCTTCTCATCCAGGATGCCGGTGACCACCAGCGCCAGCAGGATCAGCATGGCGGCCACGTCGACGCGCACCCGTTCGCTGATGAACAGGTACAGGCCGCCAGCCAGGATCAGCAGGAATGTCAGTTGTTGCAGGGTTATCGGAAGCCAGTCCATGGGACCCATTGTGCGGTACAACACCGAAGCTTCGCACGGTCGGCGCTTCCGTGACCGGCCACCGAACCATCACAGGCCATCCCATTACAATGGGACTGCCGCGATCACGTACTGCAGATGAACCAGCCCAGCCCCCCACAACCTGGCGATGATTGCTTCCGACTCGCGATGGCGGCTTCCGTCATCGGCATGGGCATTACCGACCTGGAAGGCCGATGGCGCGCGGTCAATCCGGCAATCGAACGGATGTCTGGCCATGATGCGACCCCCCTGATCGGTCGGTCGGCGCTCGACTGCCTTCATCCGGACGACGTGCAATCGACACGCGAACAACTGGCGGCCTTGGTGGATGGCCAGATCGAGACCATCGATCAGCGAAAACGCTACCTGCGCAGCGACGGCGAGTCGGCCTGGATGCACGCCAATGTAGCGATGCTGCGAGACCCCGGCGGCGCGCCGCAATACCTGTTGATGCAATGGCGCGATGTCTCCGCCGAACACGACGCGCAGATCGCCAACCGCCAGCTGCAGCTGTTCGTTGACGCGGCCACGCACGACCTGCGTGCGCCGTTGCGGTCGATCGAAAGCTTCGCCTCACTGCTGACCCATCGCGCTGGCGACGTGCTGGATCCGACCAGTCAGGAGCACCTGACGCGCATCCAGGACGCCGCCAAGCGCATGAGCAGTCTGCTGGCGGCGCTGAGCGACCTGTCGGGTGCGACCCGCGCCGACCTCAAGTACGGCCCGGTGGACATCAGCCTGCTCGCCGACTGGGTGGCGGCGGAACTGCAGGATGCCGATCCGGAGCGGAAAGCCGAGATCGTGGTGCAGCCGGGACTGATGGCACACGGCGATGAGCATCTGCTCAAATTATTGCTGGTTCAGTTGTTGCACAACGCGTGGAAGTTCTCCCGTGACCAGCCTGCGGTGCGGATCGAAGTAACCGGTCGGGTGCAGGGGGCAACCCTGGAGCTGCACGTACGAGACCACGGCTGCGGTTTTGACGGGCATTACGCCCACAAGTTGTTCGAACCCTTCCAGCGCCTGCATGGCCCCGATGACGGCGGTGGACATGGGCTGGGGCTGGCCATTGCCCACCGCATCGTCGATCGTCATGGCGGACGCATCCGGGCGCAGTCCGAGCCGGGCGCCGGCGCCACCTTTCATCTGGAGCTGCCCGCCGCGCGGGCCCGGGAACGCAATGCAGACACATAAGGTCATCCTGCTGGTCGAAGACAACCCCGACGATGTCGAGCTGACCCGGCTTGCCTTCGACGAGGCCAAGATCGCCAACCGCCTGGTCGTGGTCGGCGACGGTGCAGAGGCGCTGGATTACTTGTTCGCGCGCGGCGTCCACGGTGATCGCGATCCGGCCGACCTGCCGTCGATCGTCCTGCTCGACCTGAACTTGCCCAAGGTCGATGGCCGCGAGGTGTTACAGGCGGTGCGCGCCAACGAGGCGACCCGCAGCCTGCCCGTGGTGGTGCTGACCACCAGCACCGAACCGTTTGACGTCGAGGCCAGCTACGCCTTGGGCGTCAACAGTTACATCCAGAAGCCGGTGGACTTCGAGCAGTTCGTCTGGGCGGTCAAACAGGTGGGTTTGTACTGGTTGGTATTGAACCACCCGCGCACGCCGTAACTGCACGAAGCCGCCAGCCGCCAGCCGCCAGCGCGTCACCCCTGCGCATAGAGTGTTTGCGCCCGCTGGAACAGTATCCAGCTGGTGGCAATGACCTTGTCACCGCCCACGGGCCGGTTACCGCGGTGGGTATGGGTGAACGCCGCTGGCGCGATCAACAACGAGCCGGTCCGGGGTGCCACCTTGCGCCGCTGGTACAGGAACTCGGTCTCGCCTTGCTCGAACTCATCGTTCAGGTACACCGTCCACAGCAGGTGCCGGTGCAGGGTTTCCGCGTGCTGGTCGCGGGGATAAAGCTCGCAATGCCAATAGGGATAACCGCCGCGGTCGCCGCGGTAGCGCTGCAGGTTGATCGCCCCCGGTCGCAGGACGGTCTGCACCACCGGCGCAAGGGTCGCGTCGTCCATCGCCCGCAGGCGCTCGGGCGTGAGCCGATGGCGCCGGCCTTCGGCGTCCGGAACTTCCAGCATCAGCGGCGCGATCAACACATGCGGATAACGGCGCAGGTAGGCCAGCAAACCCCGGAGGACCGCATTGTTGAGCGCAGACTCCACATCGCGCCATGGCTCGCGCCCGGTGATGGTCAGGTCCAGGCTGTCCTTCAGGTCGGGGTGCACACCGCCACCGACCCGGCCCGGCACGGTGTCGCTGCTGCGCTCGAAGCGCGCCACCACGTCGGCGCACCAGTCGCGTTCGAGCGCATCGTGTTGGGTCTCGATGAAGTCATCGAGGTGGCCGCTGCCCGGGTCGGTGCGGGGCTCGATTGGTGAGACGGTCACGTCAGGCATGGTGCTCCACGGAGCGATGGCAACAGCGCCCATCCTCGCACTTGGCCGGCGAATATCGAAGCCGGGCGTACGAACCGTACGCCGGCGTTGTAACCCTGCGGTCGTGATGTGTATCACCGGCGTTACACCCCTGAAAGCCAGTCACCGCGGGCGATGAACCAGATCGGGCGGGCCTGGCCTGACTTGATTGTGAGCTGGGTGTAACAACCGGTGATATGAAACCACAAGAATATTTCATTAACTCATTGTAAATATTGGATTTTTCCGATTTGGCATGGTGTCTGCGTGGAGGCTTAGACACCTACCGCGGGGAAATACCATGCAAGGCGCTCGTCTCAATCTCAGTCATTTGCTGTCGCCGCTGTTCATGGGCGTGTTGCTGGCACCGGCGACGGCATTCGCGGCGGATGCCCACCAGGGCGTCAATGCAGAGCCGGGTGAGATCGTGCTGCTGCGGGATGTCTCCGCCCGTCATGCCTACCGGTCACCGCCACCGGGCATGGCGCTGATCGTGGACCCGTCCCCGAAAAGCGAAATCAGCATGATGCTGGGCACCGGCGAGTTGACGGACGCGGAATACGCGTCCATGGGCGCCGGCACCGTGAGCCCGCGGCCGATTACCACCGTGGAGCAGATGACCACCCGCGCCATCGGCGGCTCGCTGGCGGGAGTGACGTCCAACAACGGCATGCTTTCGGGCAGCGGAATCACCCAGACAATGGGTGTATCGATGGGCGCGGTGGGCAATGTGACCCGAGGCGTCGGTGACCAGGTGCGCGGCGCCCTGTCGCAGTTCCCGTTGGTCTCGCCGCCCGCCAATGCGCCGCCGGGAGGGTGAGGATGGACATTCGTTCACTCACTCCGTTGACGACCGTGCTCTGCGCTGCGGCATTGGCCGTGGCCGTGGCCGTCGCGCCCGCCAACGCACAATCGGCCGATGACTACGCCGGCATGCTCGATTACCTGGCCAACAGCCGGATCGATGGTCAAGCGTTCGACGCGGCCAATGGCGCCATCGCTGTCAACCTGGCGGCGGGTGATTTCAACCAGCAAGCCAACCTGCGCAGCTTCTCCAGCGGTGAACGGGCCGATAGCCAGGTCGTGGCCGTCCAGAAACAAACCGACAACCAGTACGACATGCCCGTGCATGCCGCGGCCAGCATTGGCGGCGGAGCGTTCCATCGGGCGAGCGGACTGGTGTCGATCAACCAGGCCAGCGGCAGTGGCAACGCGGAACTGAACGTTGTTACCGCCGCGCTGGCCAACCAGGGCATACGCGAGACGACCGACGGCGGCTTGTCATCGGTCGTCTTGGCGACAGCGGGGGGGCAGCCGCTTCCGGATTCGAACGTGGCCAGGACCGGCACGCGCAGCGTTGCGGTGGAGTCCACCGCGCTGCAGGGATTCGAAGGCGTCCTGCAACTCAACCAGATCGCGGGATCCGGCAACAGCATCAGCAACCAGTTTGGTCTGTCGGTGCATGGAGGCCCGTGAGCGACGTGTTTTTCAAGCAGTACCACGAGAGAGAGAGGAGTTACATCATGATCAACGTAAGGAAAACCGCCATCGCCATGGCTGTCGCCGCATTGGTGACCAGCCCGCTGGCCTTCGCGCAAAGCGTCGACGACCCCAACCTCGACGCCGACATTCTCCATAACCACGTCGTCGTGGAAGACTGGGACATCACCGTCGACGACACCCGCAACACCACCGTCAACAACGACACCACCAACAGCACCACCAACAACACGGTCAATAACACCCAGGATACGGATGTCGACCTGAGCCTGGATGCAGCGGCGCGGTTGCGCCTGAATGCGACCGCCAACATCAATTACGACGGCGATTTCAGCCAAAGCTCCGATGAGAGCTATAGCTCTACGGTGGTTGAGGACTACTCAAGCAACATCGTTTTCGAAGATATCCAGAAGACCGAAGTCGTCAACTCCGATATCCGCAAGGAAGGCAACGAGCATCAGGTCGCGGTATCGCTGAAGAAGGATCTGTCGCTGAGCTCGGATATCGCCATCACCGGCGCCCCCACCGTCTCGGGCGACATCGTCATTGATTCGGCCGCCATTGCGGTCGTAGACAACCGTCAGTCCTCCAGCGACAACGAGGGCTTCAACGACATGTTGGAGAACGAAGCGTCCATCGACGATGACGTCGGCTCGGAAGCGTCCGGCAACCTCGCGTTCAACGTCGCCGCCGGTGACAACAACGTGCAGGACAACGCCGCCGCGCTGTCGGCCGCCGATGCCAGCTTTGCGTTTGGCATGGCCGACGCCGAGGTGTTCGTCAACCAGACCGGCAGCGGCAACCTCACCACCAACGTGGGCGTGACCAATGACGCCAGCCTGGGTGGCAACGCGTTCAATGCCGCTTCCGGCAACATCGGGGTCAACGTCACCTCAGGCAACAACAACCAGCAGAAGAACGCGCTGGCAGCCTCGGTCGCGACCAGTGCCTATGCGCAGTCCAGCGTCAGTTCCAATCAGAACAGCTCGGGCAACCTGACCGACAACATCGGCCATTACGAGCGTCGTAGCGAGACCGTCGATATCGACATCACCGGCTTTGTCGATGGCTTCACCGTCGCCGAAGGCTCGGGCAGCTATGAAGGCAGTGCCTCCGGCGAGTACGCCGGTACCGGCAACGCCTACCAGGCGCACAACTTCTATCCGGATGACTGGGATGAAGGTCCGCACCCGGGCGGTAACGATTCGGGCCATACCGACTTCGACGGCGAGGCCCAGGGTGCGATCAACAACCCGTATCGCGACGTGGACGATGACGGCACGGAAATCGGCGGGTTTGCGTTCGATACCGATGAAGCCGGCACGTACGAAGGCAGCGAGTCCGGGGAGCTGGGCTATTCCGAAATGGGCATAGCGATCCTCGACGCGACGTTGAGTGGCAGCGTCACCAACTGGTATGACATCGCGGTCAATGCCACCAACACGGCCAGCTTGTCGGGCAGCGCGTTCAGTGCCGCCTCGGGCAACATCGGCGTCAACGTGTCGGCCGGCACCGGCAACATGCAGGCCAACAGCCTGGCCATGGCCGTGGCCCAGCCGTCCACCGGCGGTGGCGGCGAAATCCCTCCTGTTGAGTAACAAGATTCATCAAGGAGCGTAAAACCCCGGCCACTCCCTGATGGCCGGGGGTTCCCCGGAAGCCCCGCTCCACTTCCCCCAGGAGTGGGGCTTTCTCTTTCCAATGGATGAACCATGTACCAAGGACTATTGATCACCGCCCTGCTGTCATGCGTCTGCATGGGAGTGGCGGCACCGGCCCAGGCCAGCGAGGTCGCCTTCAGCGGCGTGCTGCCCAACGGCGCGGTGTACACGGGCAACGTGGAGAGCATGCGCGAGGGCCGGTTCCGCAACGTGGTCCGGCAACAGACCGACTACAGCTGTGGTGCCTCCGCGCTGGCGACCATCCTGCGCTACGCCTACAACCTGGATGCGGACGAGAAGACCGTGATCCAGGGAATGCTGGGGGTATCGGACGCGGAGTTGGTGGCCCAACGCGGGTTTTCGCTGCTGGACATCAAGCACTATGTCGAGTCGCTGGGCATGCGCGGTCGCGGCTACCGGGTCACCGAGGCGCGGTTGCGCACGTTGCGGGTCCCCGGACTGGTGTTGATGGATGTGCGCGGCTTCCGCCATTTCGTGGTGCTCAAGCAGGTGGTCGATGGCTATGCGGAGATTGCCGACCCGATCCTCGGCAACCGAAGTGTCCCGATCGAGGAATTCCTCGAGTCGTGGCCCTCACGAGCGGTATTCGTCGTTATAGGCAGTGACTTCAATCGAAACACCGTGTTGCTGGATCCGGTCAGCCGGCCCAGCGCACGCGCATTGCTTGCCCGGCAAGCGCCAGTCACCGATGCGGAGTTGCTGGATTTTGGTTTCACCCATGCGGATCTATTCTGAAGGAGCGCAATCATGCGCATTCGCCATATTCATCTTCTGGTCGCCGCCTTCCTGGCCTGTCTGCCAGCGGTTCCGGCCATCGCGGCGCAGGACGCCGAGCAGGCAACCCCTGGGCAGGCCGCTGCGGCTGGACTGACAGCCATCCCCGATCCCGAACTGGCCCTCATGCGCGGTCGCTATACCGTTGGCGACAACGCAGTGGCGTGGTTTGGGGTGTCGATGATCTCCACCTGGCAGACCGCGTCCGGTCAGACCCTGCAAAGTACGTTGGCGTTGGGTATGGACTTCAGTCAGTCACAAACTCCGACGATCTCTTTCACCCCGACGGTCAGCATCACCGCGGCGGATGCCTTGATGCCGGAGACCAGTGGCGTGGTGCGTAGCGTTGATGCCTCCGGGCTTGCCAACGTGTCGGGCATGACCCAAAGCGTGCAGGTTGCCGGTGATGGCAACCGCGCCAACAACATCACCCAGCTGAATGTCCGTGACGGGTCCGCACCGGCGGGCGCGACGACCGGCATGGGTGCCAATGCGGCCCAGAGCCAGGGCAATGCGTTGGCGAGCGCCAGCTTCCAGGACAACTCGGCCAGCGTGCTGCTGGCCATCGACGGCCAGGGCGCGGTGCGGCAGTGGATCGGCAATGGCGGTCTCGGCCAGTCCATCCAGTTGACCGCGGATAACCAGCAGGTCAGCAACCAGTTGCAGATCGATCTGGTACGACAGTCGCTCGCCGCCAACGTGCAGCTTTCACAGAACGTGGCCCAGGCGATCAACCTGACCCGCGGCATCCCTGGCGGCTACTAGGCGTAGGCGGAGTCGATCCATGAGCAAGGATGGCAGCTTTGACACCCACGGAACTTGGTCGATGAAGATGCTCGCCGCCATGGCTGGCGCCTTGATGTCGGCTGCGTCGGGCCTGGCGCTTGCCCAGCAGGCTCAAACCGCGCCGGATGCGGATGACACGCCAGGTGTTGCCACAGACGTCACTGCCGCTGATCAGGCCGATGTCCAGGCGTTGCTGGCCGAGTTGGAGCTGCTCAAAAACAGCTACGCGCAGGAAGTTCGTCGCCTGCGCGAGCTGGACATGCAGGTCCAGGCCTTGCAGTCGCGCGTGCAGGGCAAGACCATGCCCGCGCAGACTCCCGCGCCAGCCCAGGCTGCTGCAATGCCGGCACAGGCACCCGCGCCGCCGGCGGAAGGCTACGCCAGTACGGCGGCCGAGGCCAAGCAGGCACAACAGGCTCCGACCCGCAGCGTGCAGGACGTAAAGCAACAACAATCGGCGTTGTTCAATCGCCGGTTGACGCTGGAGAACAGCGTTTCCTACAACCGCTACGACCGCAAGCAACTGACCCTCACCGGCTTTCTCGCGCTGGACGCGATCTTCCTGGGCAATATCGCGATCGAGAATGTCGAGTCCGACACGCTGACCCACAACTTCGCCGCCCGGTATGGCGTCAGCCCACGCGTGACCCTCAATCTGGACGTGCCCTATATTGCCCGCAAGACGGTGTACCAGAAGGGCGGTGCAGGCGGGTCGGCAGCGGCGATCGCGCAAGAAGACACCACCGGTCACGGCATCGGCGACATCACCGTCAGTGGCAACTACCGCGTGCATCCGGAGAGCACGAGTTGGCCGGAAACCATCCTCACTCTTGGCGTTACCGCCCCCACCGGACGCGAGCCGTACGGGATCTCCTGGAACGTGCTGGAGCGCGATGACGACGGCTTTATCCGGTTCGCAGTGCCGGAAGACGAGCCCACCGGAAACGGCGTGTGGCAGGCCAATATCGGCATGTCGATGGTCAAGACCGCCGACCCGGCGATCCTGTTCGCGAATTTCGGCTATATCCACTCGTTCAAGAACAGTTTCGACGACCTGGACAACAATCCGGACACCGTCAACCCCGGTGACGTGCAGCTTGGCCGCAGCTTCTACTTTGGCGCCGGCGTTGCGTTCGCCTTCAACGAGCGCACCAGCCTGAGCATTTCGGTGAGCGACAAGCTCAGTGCACGTGCACGCACCCGTTATGACGGTCAGGACTGGCTGAAAATCATCGGCAGCGATGCCAATGCGGCGATGTTCAACCTGGGCGTGACCTACGCGTTAAGCGAGCACACCACCCTGGTCAGCCAGCTTGGTATTGGCTTGACCCCGGACGCGCCGGACTTCAGCCTGTCATTCAAGGTTCCGTACATGCTGTAACCGGTGCCGGCGGCTCGGCGTTGCTAGCGCAGGTCACTCAATACCAGTCCGTGTTTCTTGCACAGCCGGTACACCGTTACCCGGGACACCTTCAACCGGCGCGCGGCTTCGCTGACGTTGTAGCCACTGTCACGCAGGCAAACCAGGATGGCGTCGCGTTCGGCGGCCTCGCGTGCGCGGTCCAGGAGGTTGTTGCCGACAGTGGAAGCGCACTTGCCATGCCCTGCTGGCAAGGCGCCATCCACGTCCGCCAAGCCTGCATCCGCCAAGCCCATGTCCTGTGCGGTTATCAGCTCGGTGTCGGCGGTGACGGCGGCGCGCTGAACCCGGTTGAGCAACTCACGTACATGGCCGGGCCAGCCGAAGCTGCGCATCGCCTGTCGGGCTTGCGGGGTGAATGAGCGTGCACGGCCAGGATACTTGCGCTGGAAATCGTCCAGGAAATGCTGGGCCAGCAGCTCGATGTCGCCGGCCCGGTCGGTCAGATCGGGCATGTGCAGGCGCAGCACGTTCAGGCGGTAGAACAGATCGCTGCGAAACCGTCCTTGCGAGACGGCCAGATCCAGGTCGATATTGGTCGCCGCCAGCACCCGGACGTCAATTTCGATCGACTGGCGGCTGCCGACCCGCTCCAGGCTGCCTTCTTGCAACACTCGCAACAAATTCGTCTGTGCGTCCAGTGGCAGGTCGCTGATTTCATCCAGGAACACGGTGCCGCCTTCGGCGATTTCGAACAGCCCAGCCCGTCGCGCGGTAGCGCCGGTGAATGCGCCGCGTTCATGGCCGAACAATTCCGACTGAACCAGATTGGCCGGCAACGCGCCGCAGTTGATTGCAGCGAACGGCTGGGTGCGGCGGCTGGAAAGATCGTGCATGGCCCGCGCGGCGACTTCCTTGCCGGTACCGGTGGCGCCGGTGATCAAGACTGAAAGATCCACCTGGGCGTACTTGCGGATGCTCAGATGGGCGTCCTGCATGACCGGGCTTTTTCCGATCAACGCATCGATCCCTCGTGCATCGCCGCCGTGCTGGCTGCCGATGGCGATATCCAGTGCATGGATCAGATTGGCCAAGTCCACGGGAGTCGTGAACACCTTCACGCAGTGGTCCAACAGGCGTTGTGTCGCGGGGTCTGCGGTCGTCGCGCGTGCGGGCCGGATGGCCATCAGCAACAGGTAGGTGTAGTCGGAGGTCAATTGTTCGATTTGCGCCAAGCCGTCGTTACCGGCGCTGCGAAAATCGACCAGTCCGACCACCGTATCGCCGCCACGCATGCCGACCCCGCCGCCATCGGCCAGGTCCGCAGTGCGGACTTGCCAACCCGCTGCGGCGAGGGCTACGCGCTCCTGTTGCAGCGGACGCCCAAACCAGATGACGCACTGTCTGGACAGGTGTGGAATCGCAGGCATGAGTCCCCTCGAAAGCCGGTCGAACCGGAACTGCCCGCCGGCCATGGCTGTGCAGCTTTCGGTGGCATCAGTCATCTCGTAGCGCCCATGGGTACCACGTGGCGGTGACGGCGCCATGAAACCGGCGGTACGACAACGCCGATGCATCCCGACGGGAACCTGTCCGGCAAGGGGCGCCACCAAAAACGGCCGGCTACCGCAGTAGCCGGCCATCCCCCCGAGCCGGGCCGCAGATACGCCAGCGGACATTGGCTGTAAACGGCGCCAGGGAGGTTTCCCGGCCACTGCGCGGCAAGCGGTTCAGCAACCCCCGGTTGCGAGGATCCAGGTGGCTGGCTTACGCCTTTGCAGCGTCCTGGTCATGCTCGTGGTGATAGCGCACCGCCGCTTCCACCTCGTGCCGGGAACCCAGGAACACCGGCACCCGCTGATGCAGGCCGGTAGGCCCGACCTCCAGCATCCGCATCCTTCCGGTGCTGGCGGCGCCACCGGCCTGTTCGACCAGCATCGCCATCGGGTTAGCCTCGTACATCAGCCGCAACTTGCCGCCCTTGGCCGCGCATTTGGCATCCAGCGGGTAGCTGAAGATGCCGCCGCGGGTCAGCAGGCGGTGCACGTCAGCGACCATGCTGGCGACCCAGCGCATGTTGAAATCCTTGCCGCGCGGACCGGTCTTGCCGGCCAGCAGGTCGGCCACGTAGGCCTGCATCGGCGGCTGCCAGTGGCGCTGGTTGGACATGTTGACCGCGAACTCCTGGGTGTCGGCCGGAATCTGCATCCCACGGGTGGTCAGCATGAAGCTGCCGATCTGGCGGTCCAGGGTGAAGGCGTGGGTGCCATGGCCGACGGTCAGCACCAGGGTGGTGTTCGGCCCGTAGGTGCAATAGCCCGCAGCCAGCTGGCTGGTGCCCGGTTGCAGGTAGTGCTCGTCGGCCGGCACGGTCACGCCCTCGGGACAACGCAGCACCGAGAAGATCGTGCCGACCGAGATGTTCACATCGATGTTGGAGCTGCCGTCGAGCGGATCGAACAACAACAGGTAGTTGCCGCGTGGATAGACATCGGGGATTGGCACGCTGTGGTCCATTTCCTCCGAGGCAAGCCCGGCAAGGTGGCCACCCCAGGCGTTGGCTTCCATCAGCACGTCGTTGGCGATCACGTCGAGCTTCTTTTGCGCCTCTCCCTGGATATTCATGCTGGCCTGGCCGGGCGTCCCTGCGTCTCCCAGCACGCCGCCCAGTGCCCCTTTTCCAACCTCGATGGAGATGCGTTTGCAGGCCCGTGCGACCACTTCGATCAGCAGGCGCAGGTCCGGACCGATGTGACCGGCGCGTTCTTCCTCGATCAGGAACCGGGTCAGGGAGCGGGGCGAGGAAGTACTGGCAGAGTTGATCATGGCATCGACGTGGCAGTGGCAACGGCCCGCATTGTAAGCCGCCCAGCCGGTTGCGACCGGCGGCACGGCGGTTCAGGCCAGGAGTTCAGGGTGTCAACACCGGTCTTGGCGTGTTTAGATCAACTACCCCATTGGTTGGAGTGTCATGCCTACCTACTCGGCGTTATCACTTGCATGTTTGCTCGTCGCCGGGCTGTTGGCAGGCTGCGAGGCCGCGCCGCCTGCGGCTCCACCGCAAGTGGATGCCAGCGCCACGCCGGCGCGCCAGTTGACCGAGTCGGTGGGCAGCGACGAGCAACTCAGCCTGGATGACCGGCTTACCTGTCAGGAAGCCGAGCTGTTCGAGCAACCGCCCTGGGTCCAGGCGGCGTGGCTGGCCCACGGTGTCGCGTTGTTATGCGAAGTCGATCCCGGCACCGCACCCGAACCGCCGGCGATGCCGACCGCTGACACGACCGACGACGGCCAGCAGCTGCGCGCCAGCGCGAGGTGCACCGGTAACGGCAGCCTGCGCCTGTTCGGCTTGCCGGTACTGGCGGTCCGCGTTGCAGCGGTGGGTCAGCCCAGGCAAGGGCTGGAAATCGACTTGCGCGCCAGTGCCGGTGAGCTGGCCGCCGCCGCCGGACAGGCGCTGGGTCTGGTGCTTGCGCCGCGCCCACCGGTCCCGGGACATGCTGCCCAGGGCGCGGACGACGAGGATGCGTACCAGACAACGGCAGACGACGGCCGCATCTTCTATGTCACTGTGCGACAAACCGGCCCGATCCGGGTGAGCCCGGAGCCGACCGCGACCTTTGGCTGCCTGCGGCCGGACGTCATTATCGCAGCGGCCGATGGTAGAAACGCCGAACCGGGGTAATCGGCTCAGACGTCGCCGTCATCAAGCCAGCCCTCGCCGCTCCCGCGGTGGTAGACCTTGTCGCCATCGCGCACCTCGCCGGCGGGGATTGAATCCTGATCAGCCAGTCGCTGGTAGATCGGCACAAAGTCCGGCCCGGTGGCTTCCATCAGTTGCTCGAAGCCGTCGATCACGAAATAGGTCTTCTGGTAGGTGTCGATGCGGTAGCGGGTGCGCATGATGCGCTCCAGGTCGAAACCGATCCGGTTGGGTGCGTCCGATTGCAGGCAGTGGATCGACTCGCCCTTGGAACTGACGATGCCGCTTCCATAGATCCTCAACCCGTCCTTCTGCTTGATGAGTCCGAACTCGACTGTGTACCAGTACAACCGGGTCAGGTTGACCAGCGCATCGGCGCCGATGCCGTGCGCCTTCACGCCGCCACGGCCGTAGGCCTGCATGTAGTCGGCGAAGACCGGGTTCATCAGCAGCGGCACGTGGCCAAACAGGTCATGGAACAGGTCCGGCTCGGCCAGGTAGTCCATCTGCTCGGGCTTGCGGATCCACCAGGTGACCGGGAAGCGGCGATGGGCGAGGTGCTCGAAGAAGGTCAGCTCGGGCAGCAAGCCCTCCACCCCGATCAACTCCCAGCCGGTGGCCGCGCGCAAGGTCGGGTTGAGATCGGTGAACCGGGGGATCTGGTCGGGCGTCATTTCCATCGCCGCCAGCGCCGCAATGAACTCGTCGCTGGCCAGTCCGGGCAGGACCTGCTTCTGGCGTTGGAACAATTGTGCCCACACCGCGTGGTCGGTCTCGGTATAGCGCTCCCAGGGCTGTTCGACGACGGCGGTGGTATACACCGGCACGTAGCCCTTGTCGGTCATGCCGGATTGATTGTTGTGAGGGGGCGATTCCATGCACGGCTCTCCTGTAACGGGTGAAACCCCGGTGATACACACAACTGTAGCGACAAACCGCCGCAAATGGATTGCGTTGTTGCAGGTGGTGCCGGCTGTATTGCACGATACTTGCGTGTAACAAACCATGAGCGCAGATATATGCCAACCGCCACCCTCGACCGTACCGATCTCCTGTTGCTGGCGGCGCTGCAACAGGCCGGACGGCAAACCAATGCCGAGCTGGCGCAGCAGGTCAACCTGTCGCCATCGGCTTGCCTGCGCCGGGTCCAGCGCCTGGAGCGCGAAGGGGTGATCGCCGGCTACCGGGCGGTGGTCGGCCCGGAACATATCGGGCTCGGCCTGCAGGCTTTCGTACGCGTCCAGTTGAGTCGCCACGACACCAAGGCGATCGATGCCTTCGGGGAGTTCGTCAATCAGTGGGACGAGGTCGTCGCCTGCCACGCCTTGACCGGCGACATGGATTACCTGCTGCAGGTCGTGGTGCGCGACCTGGAGCACTTTTCCCACTTCTTGCTCGACCGGCTGCTCAACCAGGCCGGCGTTGATGACGTCAATTCAAGTTTCGTGCTGCGCACGGTCAAGGCGTTCCGGGGATTGCCGTTGCCAAGTGCCACATCCTGAGTGCCGCTGATCCAGGGCTTGACCTTAGGTGCCAGGCGGCAACTAGCTGCCGCTGTCGGTGATGACCGCGGCACCGTCGCAGTCGGACTTGTCGTCGAACCAGCCTAGTGTGGCTTTGCAGCGGTCAATCGCCTCGGCCTTCGCCGCCGCCGCGGCTCGCGACTTCAGGATCGCGGCATCGACCCGCGCCTGCTTCATCGCCGCCAGCTGCGTGCGTATCTGCGGGATCGCCGCCAGTGCGGCCTGTTCGCCGGCAAGGATCGCGCGGTTGCGCTGCGCGAAATCGGCGGCACCGATATCGTTGACCTTCGGCCGGATCACCACGTCGGCGCGCGCCAGTTCCTGGGTGCCGAGCTGGCGACCCATGATCGTGACCGACTGCTTGATGATGCCCAGCAGGCTGTCGGGCATGTGGCCGCTGGCCTGGCTGGAGATGTCGACCGCGATCACGAACTCCGCTCCCAGCTGACGTGCGGCGTCGACCGGGACCGGGCTGACCACGCCGCCGTCGACGTAATGCCATTGGCCGATCGCCGCGGGTTCGAACACGCCGGGGATGCTGCTGGAGGCGCGCACCGCCTGGCCGGTGTCACCACGCAGGAACACGCTGCGTTTGCCGTCCTCAAGCCGGGTCGCGACCGCGGCGAAAGGTTTGTCAAAGGCGTTGATCGGGCGCTGGTCGACCAGCGTGTTGACGTAATCCTGCAGCAACTGGCCCTTGATCAGGCCGCCCGAGAACAGCCGGACATCGCGGATCTTGCTCTCGTCGAGCGCGACCGCGTGGCGCTGCAACGCGAATGCATCCATGCCGCTGGCGTAGAGCGCGCCCACCATGCTGCCGGCGCTGGTGCCGGCGACCACCTCCGGCTCCAGGCCATTGGCTTCGAGCATCTTGATCACGCCGATATGGGCGAAGCCCTTGGCCGCGCCACCACCGAGGGCGAGGCCGATGCGGATTTCGGGCACCACCGGCTCTGGCGCGACGGCATCGGGTGGCGTCGGCCGGGTCTGACCAAGGCACGCGCTCAGCAGCACGGCGATGGGCAGTAACAGCAGCGGGCGCAGCCGCGAGGGCGCGTTCGTCGACATGATCAGGCAGCGATGCGGGTGAGCGGAGCGCGGAGCATACCGGTAACGGCTTGAACCACGGATTAGAACCCGCGGTCGCCGCTGATCAGGCCGCCAAGGCCGCCGAGCACCGAGCCTTCGCCTTTGTCGCGGCCGCCACCACCGGGCGCCGCCGCCAGCATCCGTCCGGCCATTCGTGAGAATGGCAGCGACTGCAACCAGACCTTGCCCGGCCCGGTCAGGGTCGCCAGGAACATGCCTTCACCGCCGAACAGCATGCTCTTGATGCCACCCACGGCCTTGACGTCCATGTCGACGCTGGAGTGATAGGCCATCACGCAGCCGGTGTCGACGTCGAGCCGCTCGCCGGCCTTGAGGTCGATCTCCATCACGGTGCCGCCGGCGTGCACGAACACCCAGCCGTCACCCTCGAGCTTCTGCATGATGAAGCCCTCGCCGCCGAACAGCCCGGTCAGGATTTTGCGCTGGAACTGGATCCCGATCCGCACCCCGCGCGCGCCGGCGAGGAAGCTGTCTTTCTGGCAGACCAGCCGGCCGCCGTGGTCGGACAGTTTCATCGCCATCACCGTGCCCGGATACGGCGCGGCAAATGCGACCTTGGCCTTGCCCTGGCCGGCGTGGGTAAACACGGTGGTGAACAGGCTCTCGCCGGTGACCACGCGCTTGCCGGCCGACAGCAGCTTGTCCATGAACCCGCCGCCGCCCTGGCCACCGTGGCTGCCATCGCCAAACACGGTGTCCATCTGCACCGCAGCGTCCTTGTACATCAGCGAGCCGGCCTCCGCGATCGCGCTTTCACCGGGATCCAGCTCGACCTCGACGAACTGCATGTCGCTGCCGACGATGCGGTAGTCGATCTCGTCATCGTGGCCGCGGCCGGAGCCGGTTGATGGCAGTGCCGGCATGCTCGGCGGAGCGCCGGCGGTCGCCAGATTCAGTTCGGCGACGTTGCCGACCGGCTGCCATTCGACAAACCCTTCGCGCCAACAGAAGTCTTCGGGATGCTGCTGCGCGTACGCGGATGCCGCGTTGTCGTCGAGCGGGCCGACCCGCGGGCTGTTGCTGCCGGCGCTGAAGTACCAACGGTCCATGGCGAATCCTTGTGTTCTGGTCGGGTGGGAATCCGAGTTTACCCGCCGCTGCGGGTGCCACTTCAACCCGGGGTAGGCACACGAGCGGCAGCGCGGTTGCTCTATGCTCAACCCGTGTTCGAACTCAGAAGCGTCACCAAATCCCACGGTCGGGTGATTGCGCTCGACCGCGTCGACCTGCGCATTTCCGCCGGCCGCACCACGGCGCTGATCGGTCCCAGCGGCGCCGGCAAGTCGAGCGTGCTGCGGATGCTGATCGGGCTGGACTGGCCCGACAGCGGCGAGGTGCGTTTCGATGGCGAGCCGCTGCAGACCGGGCAGTTGCTGGAACAGCGTCGCCGGATCGGTTACGTGATCCAGGAAGGCGGCTTGTTCCCGCATCTGAGCGCCGCTGCGAACGCCGCGTTGCTGGCGCGCACGCTGGGCTGGCCGGCGGCGAGAATCGACGCGCGCATTGCGGTGCTGGCTGATCTTTGCCGGCTGCCGACAGATGCGCTGCGACGTTATCCGGCCGAGTTGTCCGGTGGCCAGCGCCAGCGGGTGGGACTGATCCGGGCGTTGATGCTGGACCCGAAAGTGCTGTTGCTGGACGAGCCGCTGGCCGCGCTCGATCCGATCGTCCGCCATGGGCTGCAGGAGCAGATGCGCGAGCTGTTTGCCGAGCTGCGCAAGACCGTCGTGCTGGTCACCCACGATGTTGCCGAGGCGGCGTACCTGGCCGACACCTTGGTGTTGCTGCGCGGCGGGCGCATCGTGCAGCAAGGCAGTGCGCGTGAGCTGCACGATGCACCGGCCGAGCCCTTCGTGACCGAGTTCATGACCGCCCAGCGCAACCTGGAAGACAGCCTGTGAGGGCGTGGCTGGCGGTGGTTGTGATGGTGATCACGGCGGTGTGCTCGGCCGCAGCGTCGGCGGCGCAAGCCAAGCCGGTGGTGGTCGGCTCCAAGGCCTTCACCGAGTCGGTGATCCTGGGCGAGATCGCCGCCAAGCTGCCGCACCCGGAGGACGTCAACGTCGAGCACCGTCGCCAGCTCGGCGGCACCCGCATCCTATGGCGGGCGTTGATCGAAGGTGAGGTTGACGCCTATCCCGAATACACCGGCACACTGAAGCAGGAGTTGCTGCTGATGCCCGCCGCGACCACCGACCAGGTGCGCGACGCGCTGGCCGAGCGCGGGTTGGCCATGACCGAACCGCTGGGTTTCAACAACACCTATGCCCTGGGCATGCGGGCGACACGGGCGACGGAGCTCGGAATCGAGACGATCTCCGAGCTGCGCGCGCATCCGGCGCTGGTGATCGGCCTGAGCAACGAGTTCATGCAGCGTGCCGATGGCTGGCCCGGCCTGCGACGCGAATACCGGCTGCCGCAACAACCCAACGGGCTCGACCACGATCTCGCCTACCGCGGTCTCGCCAGCGGCGCGCTGGACGTCACCGACCTGTACAACACCGACGCCGAGATCCCGTACTACCAGCTGGCGGTGCTCGAAGACGATCGTGGGTACTTCCCGCAATACCAGGCGGTATATCTGTACCGCGCCGACCTCGCGCAGCGCGCGCCGGACTGGTTGGCGCAGCTGCGGGGCCTTGCCGGACGAATCGATGCGGCTAGCATGCAGCGGCTCAACGCACGGGTGAAGATCGACGGTGAGACCGAAGCGGCGGTCGCGGCGGATTGGCTCGGCGTCGCCGCACCTGAGCAGCGCACTCGCGCATCCCGGGTCTGGCAGCGCACCGGCGAGCATCTCGCGCTGGTCGGCATCTCGCTTGGGTTGGCGTTGCTGGTGGCACTGCCGCTGGGAATAGTGGCCGCTCGCAGGCCGCGGCTGGGGCAGGTGATCCTGACCACAACCGGGCTGTTGCAGACCTTGCCGTCGCTGGCGGTATTCGTGTTCATGATCCCGCTGTTCGGGATCGGCGCCGGGCCGGCGATCGCGGCGCTGTTCCTGTACAGCCTGCTGCCGATCGTGCGCAATACCCACGCCGGGCTGACCGGCATCCCGCGCGAGTTGCGCGAGACCGCCGCCGCGCTCGGGTTGCCGCCGCGCACGCGGTTACAGCGGGTCGAGTTGCCGCTGGCGTCGCGCACGATTCTGGCCGGTATCAAGATTGCGGCGGTGATCAACGTCGGCACCGCGACTCTGGGCGCGCTGATCGGCGCCGGCGGCTATGGCCAGCCGATCCTGGCCGGCATCCGGCTGGATGATATCGGGCTGATTCTGGAGGGCGCGGTACCGGCGGCCTTGCTGGCGCTGGTGGTGCAGGGAGGATTCGAACTGATCGAGCGCGGACTGACCCCGCGCGGGTTGCGGCTGGCCGCGCGGCAGTGACCGCTACGCCGAGGCAGGCGTCATTGCCGGCGACGGAACGGCAACACCACGCCGCGTTGCTCATCCTCGGGCCGATGCCACAGCACCGGCACGTCATCGGGCGAGGGTAGCTCCAGGCTGTCGCGCTCGTCGCGTAGCGCCTCTGCCGCCGCTTGCTCCTCTTCCAGATCCCAGCTGTACTTCTTGCGTGGGGGTTGCGGATCCAGTCGACGCCACAGCAAGGCGGCAAGCACCCCGCCGATGGCGCCGCCGAGATGGGCCTGCCATGAGACCCCGACCTCGCGCGGGAACACCGTCAGCAACATGCCGCCATAGAGGAAGAACGCGATCATCGCCGCCGCGATCGCCGGCCGGTCGCGGCGCAGCAGCCCGAGCACGAACACCAGGAACATCAGGCCGTGGGTGATGCCACTGGCGCCGAGGTGATGCGAGCCGGCCTCGCCCAGCAACCATGCGCCCAGTCCCGATCCCAGCCACATCAGCGGCAGTGCGCGCACCGTGGCGCGCGGGTACATGCCGCCGGCGAGCGTGCCCAGCATCAGCAGCGAGATCGCATTGGCGACCAGATGGTCGAACGAGCCATGCAACAGCGGCGCACCGATCAGGCCCAGCAAGCCGACCGCCGACCACGGCTGCACCATCCAGTTACGCAGGTCGACGCTGCCCTGGGCGGAGAACACCACCAGCAGCAGCAACACAAACCCCAGGCTGAGGTTGAATGCGCCCATCCAGCGCTTTCGGTCCACCGCGCGCTGGGTCTTGGCGTCCAGCGGGCGGGCTTCAATGTCATCAGTGGCAGCCATCACTCAACTGTGGAGACCGCGGCGGCAAATACAAGGCTTGCGGCCCCGGTAGAATGGCCGGATGAACAATGCAATCCCTGCTGCCATCCCCACCGTCCACCTCAAGAACGCCTGGAAATCCTCGCACCCGTGGATCTTCCAGCGGCTGGTCGCCAAGCCCGAAAAGCGGCCCAGGTCCGGCGAGATCGTCGATGTGATCGGGGTGGATGGCGACATGATAGGTCGCGGCTTCTACAACGGCCACTCGCGCATCGCCTTGCGCATGCTCGACCACAACCCCAATGCGGTGATCGATGCGGACTGGTTCGCGCGCAAGATCGCCGCGGCGGTATCGCTGCGCCGGGACGTGCTCAAGCTGGACGAGGTCAGCGATGCCTGGCGCGTGTTCCACAGCGAGGGTGACGGCATCTCCGGTCTGGTGATCGACCGTTACGCCGACTTGCTGGTGCTGGAGTTCTTCAGCGCCGGTGCGTTCCGCTACCGCGAGTGGATCCAGGCGGCGCTGCGCGAGCAGTTCCCCGGTTGCCGCTTCTACATGTTTGCCGACGAGCATGTGCAGAAGCAGGAGAGCTTCGACTTCCGTGGGACCGAGCCGGTCCAGCCCAGCGTCATCACCGAGCACGGGATCAAGTTCCGAGCCGATCCGTGCGGGGCGCACAAGACCGGCTTCTTCGCCGACCAGCGCGACAACCGCCAGTGGCTGAGCCAGCATGTCGAAGGCAAGCGCGTGCTGGACCTGTGTTGCAACACAGGCGGCTTTGGCATTTACGCCGCGGCGCGTGGTGCGGCCGAGGTGGTCGGGGTCGATATCGATGCCGACGTGCTGTCGATCGCCAAGGGCAACGCCAAGCTCAACAACGCTCACGTCAAGTTTATCCAGGCCGATATTTTTCCGTGGCTGCGCGATGCGGGCAACGCGGGCGAGCAGTACGACGTGGTGATCCTGGACCCGGCCAAGATGACCCGCGACCGCGAGCAGGTGATTCCGGCGTTGAAGAAGTACCTGGACATGAACAAGCTGGCGATGAGCGTGGTCAAGCCCGGTGGCCTGCTGGCGACGTTTTCGTGCACCGGGCTGGTGGCCGAGGATCAGTTCCTCGACATGATCCGGCGCGCGGCGTTCTACTCCAACCGCACCGTGCAGATCCTCAAGGTCGCCGGTGCCGGCGCGGACCACCCGTGGCTGGCGCAGGTGCAGGAGTCGCGTTACCTGAAAGCGGTGTTCTGCAGGGTGCTGGACTAAGCGCCGCAACCGCAACCGCGACCGCGAGAGCGAGAGCGAGAGGTATGCGGGCTCCGGATGGGCGACGCCCTGTGCGGGTATTGCTACTCGGTTCGGGCGGCCATCCTTGGCCGCACTCACCGCCGTGCGCCATCCATGGCGCACTCTCCGCAATACCCGCACAGGACGCCGCTTCGGCGTTTGGCTGTCGGCGGCTCTTTGAGTGAGCGTCGTCGCGCGTGACGTACTCGCGACCTCGAATCGGTTAGCGCTCCAAGGAGTATCTGAACAACTGTCATCACCGCGCGGCAAACCGTCACCCCTCAACAACCGTTACCCCAACAAACCGATATCTCCCAACAAACCGTCATCCCCGCGAAAGCGGGGATCCATGGACTTTGAGCTGTTGATCGGCAACGAAGCAGCAGACGATGGGGCAGGAGGTGGCCTGCGGGGGGATTGCGGAAAAGCGGGCCATGGATGGCCCGCGGCCCGCCTCAGGGCAGGGTGAGTGCAGGCGGTTTGCGCGGCACTGCCGCGCATCTGCGCGAACGCCCGGCGGGCTCCCGCCGGGCGGGACCGCGAAGCGGCCCTGACGAAGGGCTGCAGCAATCCCCCCGCAGGTCGCCTCCTGCGCACGACGGGCGCTCCGAAGCCGGTACTCTCCCGTTGTCGCGTCTCAGCTGCCGCGACGGCGCCGGATACACTGGGGGCATGCCTGAATCCTCATTGCTCCTGGTTGTCCTGTTGCTCGCGGTCCTGGTCGCGATCGTATTGCTGGTCCTGCTGTTGCTGCGCAAGCCCGATGCGGTGTTGGAGGCTCATCGGGCCGGGCTGGAGCAGGCCTTGCGCGATGAGCAGCGCGACGGCCGCGGCGAGTTGCGTCAGCAGTTGGACAGCATCGCCGGCCAGCAGGACACGCGCATGGAAGGCTTCGGCGGCAAGCTGACCGAGCTGACCGTGCGTACCGACCAGCGGCTGGACCTGTTGCGCGACGCGCTGCTGGAGGACTCGCGCAAGGCGCGCAGCGAGGGCGCCGAACTGCAGCAGCGCTCCAGCGATGCGGTCGGCCAGCGGTTGACCGAGTTGACCCAGCGCAACGAGCTGCGCATCGGCGAGATGCGCACCACGCTCGAGCAGAAGCTGCGCGAGCTGCAGACCGACAACGCTGCCCGGCTGGAGCAGATGCGCGCCACCGTTGACGAGAAGCTGCAGACCACCCTGGAGACGCGCCTGGGCGAGTCGTTCCGATTGGTGTCGGAGCGGCTGGAGCAGGTTCAGCGTGGACTCGGCGAGATGCAGCAGCTGGCCAGCGGTGTCGGTGACCTCAAGCGCCTGCTGACCAACGTCAAGACCCGCGGGACCTTTGGCGAGGTGCAGTTGGGTGCGCTGCTGGAGCAGGTGCTCACCGTGGAGCAGTTCGACTGCAACTACGCCACGGTGCCGGGCAGCAGCCAGCGGGTCGAGTTCGCGGTGCGTTTGCCCGGTACCCGGCCGGACACACCGGTGCGGTTGCCGATCGATGCCAAGTTCCCACGCGAGGATTACGAGCGCCTGCTGGATGCGCAGGATCGGGCGGACGCGGAGGCCGTCGCAGTGTCGTCGTTGGCGCTGGAGCGCCGTATTCGCGATGAGGCCAAGAAGATCCAGCAAGCCTATGTCGCCCCGCCCCACACCACCGACTTCGCGCTGATGTTCCTGCCCACCGAGGGCCTGTTTGCCGAAGTGCTGCGCCGCCCAGGTCTGTTCGAGAGCCTGCAACGCGAATACCGGGTCACCGTGGTCGGCCCGACCACCTTGCTGGCCCTGCTCAACAGCTTGCAGATGGGTTTTCGCACCTTGGCGATCGAGCAGCGCTCCAGCGAGGTCTGGCAACTGCTGGGCGCGGTCAAGAGTGAGTTCGGGAAGTTCGCCGGGGTGTTGGAGAAAACCCGCAACCAGCTCGACACGGTGCGCAACAGCATCGACGCCGCCGGCGTGCGTACCCGGGCGATCGAGCGCAAGCTCAAGGGCGTGGAAACACTACCGGCCGACCAGAGCCAACGCCTGCTGGGTGCCGCGCTCGAGGTTGATGATGAAGACGAGGGTTGAGCCTGGCTCTCAGTTGCCGGGAGGCATTACCGGCATCGCGCCAACCGGCACGATCGGGTTGTCGTCTTCGAGCAGGTAGTCGGGCAGCGAGGTCTCCCCGTTTTGCTGCATGCGCTCACCAAAGATCTGGTAATCGCGTCGCTGCATCCACGCGTCGCGAACCAGCGCATAGTCGTCGGCGACGCCGACACGCAGGCTGTCGGTGGCCAGCAGCTGGGTACGTACGTTCACCAGTTGCAGGCCCTGCAGCGGGATCCGGACGGCATCTTCATCGACCTGGCGCAGCGGGCTCAACGGCGCATCACCCACCATGCCGAACACGTCACGGATGGTGCGCGGCCCAAACAATGGCAACTCGACGTAGCGTGAGCGCTCCCAACCCCAGATCCCCAGGGTCTGGCCGAAATCTTCACTGCGGTTGTCCAGCGAGGCGTCACTGGCCGGGTCGAAGATGCCGCCGATGCCCAGCGTGGTGTTGAGGGTGAAGCGTCCCAGCGACTGCGCTGCCTCCGCCGGCTTGCCCTGCAGCAGTGCATTGACGGCGGTCACCGGCTGGCCAAGGTTGCTGAAGAAATTACTCACGCCCAGCCGGATCGGGCGCGGTACTGCGGCCACGTAGGCTCGCGCCAAGGGCCGTGCAACGGCGCGATCAATGAAATTGTTGAACACGTGCATCTTGCGGTTGTAGCTTTCCCACGGGTCGTAGGCTCCGCGTATCCGGGCCGGTTCGGGCAGGGTGGGATCGGCCACCGGGTCATAGGGCTGGCCATAAATCGCGGCGAAATCGAGTTCGGCCTGGGTTGGCCGGGGCTCCTCGCTGGCGGGGCGGCTGATGGCTGTGGCTTCCACGGCCGTGACTGTCGCGCTGTCGGTTGCCACGGCCGGTGTGGCAACGCCGCCGGTGACGACCGTCGGTGCCGGCGTTGCAGCAGGTTGTGCGGCGGGAGTCGATGCACAGCCGACCGCGCCAACGGCCAGCGCGAGCGCCAGCACGGGACCACAAAGGGTTGCGGCGTCCTTGTCAAGGCGAGGATTGATGGATTTTTGAAAAGGCATTGAGTGGATTCTAAAGGGCGATCCGGGTGGTTTGGCCGAGCGGCAGCGGGACGCTGAATCCCGGTATCCGGTCACTCAATGGGAGAAATCCAGGTCCGGGCCAAGCCGGTAGGCGGCACGAAGCTCGGCTAAACCGGCTGGATCGCCCACGATGGCGGCCTGATCGGCGCGCGATGCCAGCTCGGCCAACAACGCCACGCCAGCGCTGTCGACCCGGCTGACCTGGCCCAGCTCGAAGCGGATCACGCCCTGCAAGTGCGGCAGGGCGGATTTCCACAATGCGGGCACGGCTTCGCGTTCCAGCGCGCCGTTGAACACCAGGGCATCGCCGTCGCGGGAAACCGTTGCGGGCCGGGTCGCCATGGCTACTTGACGTCCGCCTGCAGCTTGCCGGCTTCCAGGTCAGCGGCAACCTCGGTGATCGACTTGCGCGACAACGCGGTGTCGAACTGGTTGCGGAAGGTCTGAATGAAGCTCACCCCTTCGACCATCACGTCGAACACTTTCCACTCCCCGCCGACCTTGTGCAGCAGGTAGTCGACCGGAATCGGCTGGCCGCCCTGGCGCAGGAACTCGCTGGACACCTTGACCATCGAGCCGCCACGCAAGGGACTCTCGGAATTCACCCGGACCTTCAGCTGGGTGTTGAAGTCCAGCAGCGATGAGCCATAACGCTGCATCAGGTTGCCGGTCAGCGCATCGGCAAAGCGCTTGATATCGGCATCGGATGCACCACGACCATGACGGCCCAGCACCAGCCGCGCGGCGTAGTTGGCGTCGAACATCTGGTCGAATTCACCGGCGATGAACGTGCTCAGCGCGGCGCGATCGGTGGTGAACTCGTCGCGACGGGCTTCCAGGGTGGTCAGGATGCGGGTCGCGTTGTCGAGCACCAGCTTGCTGGGCGCGGTGGCCGGCGCGGCGGTCTCGGCCTGCGCGGGCGCACCGGAGGCGAACGCGAGGACAGGCGCCGTCGTCAGGACGGTGGCGGCCACCAGGGCAGCCAGTACGGTCGGGATCGGATTGCGGTTCATGGGCATTTATTCCGTAACGGGGGCGGGGTCGCTTTCCTGCAGGTAGGCAGGTACGTCGGCGGGGGCCGTCGTGTCGGCATTGGCCGCCGGCTTGTCGCCATTGTCCGGGCCGCCGCTGAACATGTACTTGCCGACCATCTGGATCAGGTCGACCGACGATTGGGTCAGGAAGATCTGGTCGCCGGGCTTCAGCGGCTCCAGGTCACCGCCCGGTTGCAGCCCGATGTAGCTCTCGCCGAGCAGGCCGGAGGTCAGGATCGCCGCGCTGGTGTCCGATGGCAGGTCGTTGTAGCGCTCGTCGATGGCCAGCGTCACCACCGAATCCAGCTTCACCGGATCCAGGGCGATATTCGACACGCGACCAATCGCGACCCCGCCAATTTTGACCGGGGCGTTGGCGCGCAGCGGGCCGAGGTTGCTGAAGCGGGCGGTGATTTCGTAATCGCTGCCGCCAAACCAGCCCAGCTTGCCATTGGTGGAGCTGATCGCCAGCACCAGCAGCGATGCCAGCGCGAGCAGCAGGAACGCGCCGACGGCGAATTCGATACGGGGGCTACGGTTGCTCATGGTGTCTACCTTGGTGCTTCAGCGCATCGATTGATGCATGGGGTTGTTGATGCATGGCGTTACTGGAACAACAGTGCGGACATCACGAAGTTCAGCATCAGCACCAGCAGCGAGGCGTTGACCACCGCCTTGGTGGTGGCGACCGAGGTGCCCTCGATGGTCGGCTCGGCGTGGAAACCGACGTAGGCGGCGACCAGCGCGGCGACCGCGCCGAACACCGCGGATTTCACCATGGCCATGCCGAAGTCATCGACCAGGTCGACGCTGTCGCGCAACACCTGCCAGAAAATACCCGAGTCCACGCCGATCACGTGCACGGCCTCCAGGTAACTGGCACTGATCGCCAGCGAGCAGAAGAACCCGGTCAGCAGCGGCACGCACAACACCGCCGCCCAGAACCGTGGCGCCACCGCCTTGCCGACCGGATCGATGCCCATCAGGCCCAGCGCGGTGATCTGGTCGGTGGCGCGCATCAGGCCCAGCTCGGCGGCGATCGACGAACCGGCGCGGCCGATGAACAGCAATGCGGTCAGTACCGGCCCTAATTCGCGGTAGATACCCAGCCCCAGGATCATGCTGACCTGGTTGCTGGCACCGTAGGTGTCGAGCGCTCGATAGGCCAGCAACGTCAGCGATAAGCCCACGAACGCGCCGCCAACGGCGATGATTGGCAGTGAACGTGCGCCAATCTTGTAGATCTCGCGGACCAGCTCGCGAAACAGGTCGACGCTGGGCACCGAGGCACGCAACACCGACAAGGTAAACAGGCCGGCGCGGCCAACGGAGCGGGTAGCGGCAGCCAGGGCCATCAGGCGACTTCCTTGGTGGTTGCGGTGGCGGCGTTGCCCGGCTCGACGCCGTGAAGTACGGCGCCGCGAGGCAGCGCGTCGAAGCCGATCGGCCCGTCAGGGTTGCCGTCCAGGAACTGCCGGACCAGCGGGTCGGTGCTGGCGTCCAGCGCGGCCGGAGTGCCGGAAAACACGATCGTGCCGTTGGCGATCACGATGGCGTGGTCGGCGATCGGCAAGGTCTCACGGACATGGTGGGTGACCACGATGCTGGTCAGGCCAAGGCTGTCGTTGAGCCTGCGCACCAACTCCATCACCACTCCGCTGGCAATCGGGTCCAGCCCGGTCAGCGGTTCGTCGTAGATCATCAGCGGCGGATCCATCGCCAGCGCCCGCGCCAATGCGACCCGGCGCGCCATGCCGCCGGACAGTTCGCGCGGGAAGGCGTCCGCTGCGGCGCGCAAACCGACCGCGTGCAGCTTCATCCGCACCAGTCGCTCGATCACCGGTTTGGGCAGTCGGGTATGGGTGCGCAAGGGCAGGGCGACGTTCTCGGCGGCGGTCAAGTCGGTCAGCAGGCCATTACCCTGCAACATCACCCCGATGCGCTTGCGCAGCTCCAGCAACGGTCGCGACGCGCGCGGCATCGGCTGGCCGAAGATCTCCACCGAGCCGGCCGCCGGCCACAATTCACCGGTCAGCGCCGCCAACAGGGTGGACTTGCCGCTGCCCGACGGGCCCAGTACCGCGACCACCTGTCCGCGCGGGACTTCCAGGTTGATATCGCGCAGCACGACCTGGTCACCCCGGTCGAGGCGAAGGTTGTTGACGCGGACGATGGGATTGGAATCGGTCATCGGCAAGGCTTGGCGCGCCGCCATGCAGGCGCAGACATCGCGCAGCTTGGTGGGCGGCACCTGAACAAGGGTTGTCGACATTGTCGCAGGCTGTTGCCGATGGCGCAGGCATTGTGGTTGCAGCTGCCCCCGCCAGGACGGTCGTGGCTTGTCGGGTGAGCTGGTCTACACCGCATTGACACGGGCGCGCAGCGAGCTGCATCTGTGCGCCAGCGAGACGATATTGCGCGGCGCATTGGCGCGTCAGGCCGGACGGGTATCCGGGCTGGCTCGGCGCCTGTGCCAACCGTAAAGCGGTGCATGAACGAAGCCCGCCTGTTCATTCATGCCTTCACTCCAGCACCATCAGGCAGCTCCTAGTGTCGTGGCGTCCGGTGCCGCAAGCCGGCTATCCCCCCACAACGGAGCAAGCCCATGAACGATGTCAAGAAAGACCACAGTATTGGTGCAGGTGCCGGCGCGGTCGCCGGCGCGGTGACAGGCGCAGCGGTTGGCGCGGCAGGCGGGCCGATCGGCAGCGCCGTGGGCGCGGTGGCCGGCGGCGTGGTTGGTGCGAAGGCGGGCGATTCCATGGCCGAGGCGGTCAACCCCACCGAGTATCGCGAGCATTTCCAGCGCGAATACAAGAACGCCCCGTACTACTCCGCCGATCGCGAGTGGAATGACTACGAGCCGGCCTATCAGTATGGCTATGACACCTACGGCCAGTACAACGGCAAGAAGTTCGACGATGTCGAGCCTGAGCTGCAGCGCAAGTGGGATCAGACCCGGGCCCAGGACAATTCGCGCCTGGAGTGGAACGACGCCAAGCACGCGGTGCGTGATGGCTGGCACCACATTGAACGCGCCATGCCGGGTGATGCCGACCGCGACGGTCGCTGATCGGCCACAGCCCCGCCCACAATAAAAAACGATGCACCAGTACTTCAACGGGGTCGCCTTGCGGCCCCGTTTTTTTGTTGCTGGAGTAGCATGATCGGCCCGCAATCAGGTGCCGCCACTCATGGCCGACCCCAACCAACCTACTCGTGAGCAGGCCGAAGCCGCCGTGCGCACTTTGCTCAGCTGGGCCGGCGACGACCCCACCCGCGAGGGCCTGCTGGACACGCCCAAGCGCGTCGCCAAGGCTTATGCCGACTGGTTCAGCGGCTATGCGATGGATCCCGACGAGTACCTGGCGCGCACCTTCGAGGAGGTCGCCGGCTACGACGAGTTGATCGTGCTGCGCGACATCCGCTTCGAAAGCCATTGTGAGCACCACATGGCGCCGATCATCGGCCGCGCCCATATCGGCTACCTGCCCGACGGCAAGGTGGTGGGCATCAGCAAGCTGGCGCGCGTGGTGGATGCCTATGCCCGCCGTCTGCAGGTGCAGGAAAAAATGACCGCGCAGATTGCCGACTGCATCCAGCGAGTGCTGAACCCGCGCGGCGTCGGCGTGGTGATCGAAGCCACCCATGGCTGCATGACCACCCGCGGCGTGCACAAGCGTGGCGTGGCGATGATCACCTCCAAGATGCTTGGCGGCTTCCGCGATGACGCCCGTACACGCTCGGAGTTCCTGCAGTTCATCGGTACCACGAGCTCGCGTTGAGTGGCCCGTCACGTCGTCCTAACCCGCCCGGCCATGTCGGTTTGTATGCTTGCACCATGCCCGTGACCATTGACTCTAGGTCGTTGTCGTCGGCGGCCGCCGTGCCGCCCCGCGACCTTGCTGCCCGCTACCGGGACGTGCGCGCTCGCAGCCTCGCGCTGGCTGCCCCGCTGTCGGCCGAGGACGCGATGGTGCAGTCGATGGCCGACGCCAGCCCGAGCAAATGGCACCTCGCGCATACGACCTGGTTTTTCGAGCGTTTCGTGCTCGGGGCCCGGGATGGTTACCAGGCGCTCAATGCGGCCTGGGACTACCTGTTCAACAGCTACTACCAAAGCATCGGGCCCATGCACGAGCGCACACAGCGCGGGCTGTTGTCGCGGCCCACGCTTGCGCAGGTGCTGGAGTATCGCGACCAGGTGGATGCGCGGATGGCCGCTGCGTTCCTTCGCGGCGATTTCGAGTCGGCGGAAGATGGTGGCAGCGGATTGCTGCAGCGCATCGAGCTGGGCCTCCACCATGAGCAACAGCACCAGGAGCTGCTGCTGACCGACATCAAGCACGCCTTGTGGTGCAATCCGCTGAAGCCGGCGTACCGTACCGGTCTGCAGCAGCCACGCAGTCACGCCAGCCCGCTGGAATGGATCGACCAGGACGAGGCCGTCATCCAGGTGGGCGCACCGCCGTGGCCGAATGCCAGCGACGTTTTTGCCTATGACAACGAATCGCCGCGGCACCGGGTATTGATGCCGTCCCACGCGTTGGCAAACCGACCGGTCAGCAACGGGGAATACCGGGACTTCATCGACGATGGCGGCTATCGGAACCCGGTGCTGTGGCTCAGCGCCGGCTGGGCGCAGGTCAGTCAGCAGCACTGGTGCCGACCGCTGTACTGGGAGCAGGCGCTGGAGCGTGAGTTCACCCTTGGCGGGTTGCGGGAGATCGACGCGCATGCACCGGTGTGCCACCTGAGCTATTTCGAAGCCGACGCATTCGCGCGCTGGGCCGGCGCGCGGCTGCCCACCGAGTTTGAGTGGGAGCATGCCGCGCAGTCGCTGCCGGTTGATGGGAACTTTGTCGACGACGACCGGTTGCAGCCGCTTGGCGTTCGCGCCGATGGCCGTACGCCGCGACAGATGTTCGGCGACGTCTGGGAGTGGACTTCCAGCAGCTACGGCGCCTACCCCGGTTTCCGCGAAATGCCCGGCGCGCTGGGTGAGTACAACGGCAAGTTCATGTGCGGCCAACAGGTGTTGCGCGGCGGCAGTTGCGTCAGCCCGGCCGACCACCTGCGAGCCAGCTACCGCAATTTCTTCTATCCGCCCGACCGCTGGCAGTTCTCCGGCCTGCGCCTGGCCAGGGATGCCTGATGACGACCGCTGAGACCGCCGTGCTGCCAAAAATCACCGACCTGCAACCCACCCCCGACGACATCATCGGCGACACTCTGGCCGGCTTGTCATCCACGCCGAAGACGCTGTCGTCGAAGTACTTCTACGATGAGCGCGGCTCGCAACTGTTCGAGCAGATCACCCGCCAGCCCGAGTACTACCTCACCCGCGTCGAGCTGGAACTGCTGCATGCCTCGATGCCGCAAATCCGCGACGTGGTCGCCGCAAACGCGCACGTGGTCGAGTACGGCAGTGGCAGCGGGCGCAAGACCCAACTGCTGCTGGAAGGGCTGGATGACCCGGTCGCCTACACCCCGATCGAGATCTCGCGCACCGCGCTGGTGGCCAGTGTCGAGCGGCTGGCACTGATGTTTCCGCAGATCGAACTGTTGCCGGTGTGCGCCGATTTCACTGATGCGGTACCGCTGCCACGGCCGGTGCGCGAGACGGGCCACACGCTGGTGTTTTTCCCCGGCTCGACCCTGGGCAACTTCGATGAAGCCGATGCGTTGCGTCTGCTGTGCTCGATGCGCGCCACCATGGGTGCGCGCGGCCAGGCGTTGATCGGAATCGACCTGGACAAGGACGCCGGCGTGATCGAGGCGGCCTACAACGATGCTGCCGGCGTCACCGCGCAATTCACCCTCAACCTGCTGGCCCGGCTCAACCGTCAGATCGGCAGCGATTTCGACCTGGCCGGCTTCCACCACCGCGCCGTGTACTCGCGCCCGCGGGGCCGCGTCGAGACCGACCTGGTCAGCCGGCGCGCGCAGGACGTCCATGTCGACGGCCAAGCGTTTCATTTCAACGAAGGTGAGGCAATGCGCGTCGAGTACAGCCACAAGTACACCGACGCCAGTTTCGAGGCGCTGGCCGCCCGCGCGGGGCTTCGGGTAATCGAGCGTTGGAACGACCCGCGAGACTGGTTCGGCCTGCGCCTGCTGGAGCCGCTCCACCACACTTGAACTTCGCCCCTTTGCGGGAATGACGATCCCGGCCTCGGAAACCTCGTTTCGCGCAGGTTGACGCGCTGCATCGAGTGCCTTCACCAAAGCTGACCGTCACCTGCGCGACACTCGCCGGACACTCCATTATTTGAGGTGCGCCATGGCGACCTGTGACGTGTGCGGCAACGACTACGACAAGTCCTTCACCGTGAAGACCCGTGACGGCGGGGGTACATTCGACTCGTTCGAATGCGCGATCCACGCCCTCGCCCCGACCTGCGCGCACTGCCAATGCAGGATCATCGGTCATGGCTGCGAACACGACGGCACGTTTTTTTGCTGCGCCCACTGTGCCAAGCAGTCCGGCATCCTCGGCATTGATGACCGTGTGTGAGCTGGCGTTTGTTCAATCGGCGTGGAGGGCACCACCCGTTTCCTTGACCCGTGGATTACGGCGCGGGGACTAGCGTGGTTTCCACGGCGAAGTCGTTCGGCTTCGCGACCATTGGAGAGACCACATGACCACCCATCGCACTGGCGACAACCCGACCCGCCTGCTTGATGAGACCGGCCAACAGGATTACTGGAAGAACCAGTACAGCAAGGAAGGCTATTACGAGGCCGGCCGCACCTACGACGAGTACGACCCGGCCTATCGCACCGGCTATCAGGGCCAGCAGCGCTACCAGGGCAAAACCTTCGACCAGGCCGAGCCGGAGTTGAAGAGCGACTACGAGCAAGCTCGCGGCCAATCCCAGCTTGGTTGGGAAAAAGCCAAGCACGCCGTCAAGGCCGCCTGGCACCGGGTCGAGGACGCGCTGCCGGGCGATGCAGATCGCGACGGGCACTGACGCGACGGCCACTAAACCGGCGTCTCATCCCAAGGCTTGAACGCTGGGTGCCGTGGATGCCTGCGGCACTCAGGGTTCCAGCGTTTCCAGTGTCTCGGCCGGCAGCGGAACCATCGCCCAGAACGGAACGTTGCGCTCGCACCAATCCGTGGCGGCCTCATTGAGGATCGCCAGCAAGGTATTGAAGCCGGCGTCGGGAGTGGCCTGCCATTGGCCGCTGTTGTCCAGCACCAGCAGGTAGCCGGGTGCGGGCAGCCATGACAGGTCGCCGAGGCAGTCGGCGAGCGCATCCCAGTTGGCGCCGAACCAGTCCGGGAACTGCAACGTCTCGCCGATCCTGGCCAGCCCACCGGCCTTGTCAGCGCAGTTGGCCAGGTCAATGCGCGCCACGGTGAAATCCAGGGACGCGGCAGCGGCAGTCATTGCCGGGGTGTCGCGGTCATCGATGAAGTACGCCCCGGCGCGCAGCGGGTCAACCAGCATCGGACGCAGCTCGCTGGGGTTGGTGGCGTTCATCGCGATGCCGCCGGCAGTTGAAAACGACGGAAGCTGCGGTAATGGTCGTCGGTGTAGAAATACTCCACCGGCGGGTCGCCGCCGGTCACGATGCGCCGCGCGCCGCGATCGCGGGAACCGGGCGTGGGTACGGTGAACTCGTGGTAATAGCCGCGCGGCTGCGCCGGCAACTCGCGTTCGCGATTCTGGAACACGCCGCCGTCCTGACGGTAGTCGTACGGCCCGCCACGGGCGATATCGTCGAGCACCGCGTGTGCCTGGGACGGCAGGAAGGCCGGATAGCCCGGGCCGGCAGCCGACGCGGAACCGGTGACGTCGCCGGGCAATTCACCGGGCGCCGTGGCCGGTGCGTGGACGCCGGGCGCGCTGCCCGGAGGGAGCAATGCGCCGTTATCGGGCCGCTGCGTCCATGCCCACAACCCGACCAGGACAACGCCGGCAACCAGCCAAGCCGATCGTTTGCGATGCATGGCGCTGCGTCCTAGCCGCAGGTCAGGCTGTTGATCGCGCCCAACTCGTTGACGTGCATGTTCAGCCGATCCTCGCGGTAATCCTGGGTCACGGCCTGGTTCGGTTCGATCACCCGTACGTGGCTGCTGTTGCTCTCGATGCGCGCGCGCTCCACGATTTCGGCGGTGGCGGCGTTGCCGATCGCCCACGAGATCGTGTCGGTCGTGCACGGGCCCACGATTACCTGCGGCGGAGGTGCTGCCATCGTGGT
This sequence comes from Lysobacter sp. A289, assembly GCF_054072675.1. Lineage (NCBI taxonomy): Bacteria > Pseudomonadati > Pseudomonadota > Gammaproteobacteria > Lysobacterales > Lysobacteraceae > Lysobacter > Lysobacter sp. A289. The sequence continues at coordinate 2,374,473 of NZ_JBSVRN010000001.1, read as the reverse complement.
GCAGCCGGCGGCCGCGAACATGATGATGGCGGCAGGTAAGGCGATTCGAACCATGGTGCTGCTCCTGATAGTCAATAGCGCGAGCGTGCCGTCGAAACCGTTAGGATCATGTAAAAGCCAGCCGCAGTATCAGCCGCGCCAGGGTCACCACGTCCTGGTGGTTGTGCGCGCACACGCGCCGCAGCAGCGCGGATGAGCCGCCGCGCAGATACGATCGCCACGCCGCAGGTGCTTGCGAGCCGGGCAGATCGTCCTCGCGCACGATCTTCAGCAACTCGCGCTCGATCGTCGCCAACCGGCAGTTCTCCCACGTCCCGCGGTAGCGACGCCGCGTCGGGAACAGCAGGTCGACGTGGTCCAGCGGCGTGATCGGGTCGTCCATCCGCGCGAGCCGGTAGCGCGTCTTCAACAGCGGTGAGTCGTAGCAGCGGCCGTTGTAGCTCGACAGCACCGTGGTCGGCGCCAGCCAGCCGGCGAACGTGCGCAGCATCAGCGGCTCCGCGGCCAGGGTAGTGATCAGCAACTGCCGCACACGCAAGCCATCGCCATGGACCGGATGACGATGCCAGTCCGCCGCGCCGATCTGGAACGCGCGCGTGCCGGTGCCGCCGGCCAAGCCGGTGGTTTCGGTGTCGAAGAACAGCAGGTCACGCAGGTTGACCGTGTCGTCGCGTTTGGCAAAGGACAGCGGCAGCGTGTCGACAGGCGCTGCGAACGGCAGCCAATCCTCGATCAGGCGCAGCCCCGGGGCGATCTCCTCGCCGGGCAGTGAACGGTCAACCGGGCCGCGCGGCGGTGCCGCATAGATGGGCAAACGCTCGCGCACGCCGAGCAGGCGACGCAGCGATTCGATCGACGTCTTCGCGTTTCCGGGGGCCGGTCGGGTGTCCGGCTTGCCTGCCTCGCGCTTGAGCGCGCGCAGCCGTTCAAGCGTGATGCTCACACCGCACCCACGGATGGCACCAGCAGGCCCAGCACCCGTCGCGCCAACGACTTCGGGGTGAGGCCGTCGCCGTCTTCGGTGGCGGCCAGGATCGGCCCGACGCACGCCGGGCAGCCTGCCTTGCAATCGCACCGCTCGACCAGTTCGATCGCGCGCTGTACCAGTTCCGCCTGTCGCACCCACAACGGCTCGCTGAGGCCGACGCCGCCGGGGAAGTTGTCGTACAGGTAGACGGTCGGCACGAACTGGCGGACTTCGATCAGCGCGCGGTTGGTGGCCGCCTGGCTGGCCGGTGAGCGTGAGTCGCCCGTATCGTCATGCCTTCCGCCTCCACGATCTCCGTCGCCTTCCCACCCGCGTAGCCTGCCACGGCCGCTGGCGTCGGCAACGGCGAACCACGCGCCATCGTCGTTGCCGACCGACTTCTGCAAATCGCGCGCATCGGCCATCACCGCCACCGTCGCCACCACGTGCAACGCGTAGGCGGCGCCGAGGAAGCCGTCCAGCGCATCCTGGCGCGACTCGAACCACGCCAGCAGCACCGACTGCGGCAGCTGCCACCACACCGCGGTGGTGTGCAGCTCCTGGTCGGGCAGGTTGACCGGGCCGTAGCCGATGTTCTCGTGGGTGTAGTAGCGGATCTTCTTGTACCCCGACACCCGCCGCACCACGTGAACCTCGCCGTGATGCGCGTTGCCACGACCGGCGAGATCACTGTCAAAGCGCTCCAGCACCTTCAGCTTGGTGTAGTCGATCGAGTCGGTGTAGTAGTCCACGTGGGTGCGGGTGACATAGGCCTTGCGGCCATCCCAATCGAGCCGCTCGACCTGGTACGGCGTGCTTTGGACCATGTGGATCGCGCCCTCGTACAAGGTCAGCGCGGCGGCGGAGTAATCGACCTCGGCGATGATCCGCCGCTGGCCACCGGTCTTGTCGACCACTACGAAGTTGCCGTCGGCGACCGAGCGCAGCGATACCGACCCGGCCGGATAGCTGTCCGCGATCCACTCCCAACGGTCGCCTTCCTTGTGCACGACCTCGGTCTCGGCCAGGGCTTGCAGGTAGACCCCGGGCTCGATCGGCCCGAACGGCTCATCGCGGCCGTTGTGGTCGGTAACGAACGCCAGCTCGAACGCCGCGCAGCGGATGTGGTCGAACAGGATCAGCGGCTGATCCGGGGCAATGCGCGCATGCTCCGGCGGCGCATCGGCGAAGAAGTCCGGGTGCCGCACCACGTACTGGTCCAGCGGCTGCGAGTTCGCCACCAGCACGCCCAGCGATGGCCGCTGCCGCCGGCCGGCACGGCCGAAGCGTTGCCACGTCGCCGCGACCGTGCCCGGATAGCCGTTGAGCACCACCACGTCGAGCGAACCGATGTCCACGCCCAGCTCCAGCGCCGAGGTCGAAATGATTCCGTCGATCCGCCCGTCGCGCATGTCGCGCTCGGCCGCGCGGCGCTCGGTCGGCAAATAGCCGCCCCGGTACGCGCGGATCCGCGGCAGCTTGCGCGGGTCGGAATCGAACACGTCTTTCAGATACTTGGTCAGTACCTCGACCATCAGCCGCGACTGTGCGAACACCAGCGTCTTCAGCCCGGACTTGATCGCGATCCGCGCAATCCGGTTGCTCTGTGACCGCGCCGACGCACGCAGCCCGAGATCCTTGTTGACCACCGGCGGATTCCACAGCAGCACGTGCTTGTCGCCGGTCGGCGCGCCGGACTGGGTGATGGTGTGCACGTCCGCCTCGATCAGTGCGCGCGCATGCTCGCCCGGGTTGCCGATCGTCGCCGAGCACAGGATGAACTGCGGCGTCACCCCATAGAACGCGCAGATCCGCTTCAGTCGGCGCAGCACGTTGGTCACGTGCGAACCGAACACGCCGCGGTAGGTATGGATCTCGTCGATCACCACGTAACGCAGGTTTTCGAAGAACTGCGCCCACTTGGTGTGATGCGGCAGGATCGCCTGATGCAGCATGTCCGGATTGCTCACCACGATGTCGCCGTGCAGCCGGATCGCCTGGCGCGCATCGCCGGGCGTGTCGCCGTCGAAGGTGAACGCCTTGACTCCGAGATTGCCCGCGCGGTTGAGCTCCAGCAACTCGGCTACCTGGTCCTGGGCCAGCGCCTTGGTCGGGAACAGGTACAAAGCCTTGGCCTTCGAATCGCCCATCGACGCCGCCACCACCGGGAGGGTGTAACACAGTGATTTCCCCGAAGCGGTCGGCGTCACGATGGCGATATTTTCGCCACGTTGGGCCGCCTCCCAAGCCTGCGCCTGATGGCTGTACAGCCGGTCGACCCCACGCGCGCGCAATGCCGCCGCCAGCGCCGCCGGCACGTCGTCCGGGATCGGCTCATACGATCCCTCCTGCCCCGGAACCATGAAGCTGCCGGTGATGCGATCCTTGTAGCGTCGCGCCAAGGCCTGGCTCAGCGCGGCCCCATCACCCCCGCGCCGCGCGCCACTGGCCAGCGCCAACGCACGTTCTTCATCCTCGACCCTTCGCGTCAACGCCTGTTGCATCTGCCTTCCCCGCAAATGGGGACAGTGGAGCAGAGGCCGGTCGCAGCAGATGAGACCGGACAACTCAGCCCGCGATTCGACGCAACCGGTTATCCCTGTGTGCGATCCGACGGCACCTGTCCGGCCAGCTCCCGCGCTGATACTTCCCGTACCGCCAGCGCCCGCAACCGGCTCGCACTAGCCACCCCGATGCCTTGCGCGCGCCCGGCGGTGTACAGCGTCACGTGCGGCGGCGGGACCGGCAGCTGGCGGCCAAGCAGACGGCCCAGCGCGTGATGGAACGGGGCCATCGCCGGCAGCTCGACCAGCTCGATGATCGAGTGGGCGGCGACGGCGTGACCTTCCCCACCCAACGGCTTGCGCAGTAGTAGGTACCGGCCGGTGCGACTGAAATCCCAACGCCGGGACGCGAACGCATGGTCAAGCGCGCCGGTGAGACAAGTCTCGGCGAACACGCCGCGCAGTTCGCGGCCCAGGGCGCCGCCGATCAATGTGATGTGGAGTTCGGACTTGGGCTTCAACGCAACCCCGTCGATCGCCATATCGGCACGCGGCGGTGTCCAACGCGCGGGAGCGATCGGCAGGACCAGGGTGTCGTCGGTGAGCATCATGGCGTCATCATGGGCGTGCGACCAACCGCGCGCACCACAGCGTTTTATCCGCGGTTCTGTATTGCCGGCGTGTTGCGACGCACAATACCCGCTTGTCTTCGCAAGGATCCGGCCCGTGGCGGACACCTCAACCTCAACCAACCCGGTGCTCGACCGCCGCCGCATCGCCCTGATCCTGTTCGCCTTGGCGACCGGTGGTTTTGCGATCGGCACCAGTGAGTTCGCGATGATGGGCTTGATGCCGAGCCTGGTGCTGGGCCTGGATATTACCGAGCCGCAGGTCGGCCATCTGATCAGCGCGTATGCGCTCGGCGTCGTGGTCGGCGCGCCGGTGCTGGCGATCCTCGGGGCGCGGTTGCCGCGGCGCTCGCTGCTGCTGGCGTTGATGGGCTTCTACGCGCTCGGCAATCTGGCGACCGCATTCGCCCCGAACTACCACGCGATGCTGGCGTTCCGCTTTATTGCCGGCCTGCCGCACGGCGCCTTCTTCGGTGTCGCGATGCTGGTCGCCGCCTCCATCAGCCGCCCCGACCAGCGCGGCGCGGCGATCAGCAAGGTCATGCTGGGCCTGTCGATCGCCATCCTGGTCGGCAACCCGCTCGCCACCTGGCTGGGACAGGCCCTGAGCTGGCGTTACACGTTTGCCCTGGTCGCGGTGGTCGCGGTGCTGACAGTCGCGATGATCGCGCGCTTCCTGAGCGCTGATCCCTCCGAGCCACGCCAAAGCCCCTTGCGGGAGCTACGCGCGTTCCACCAGTCGCAAGTGTGGTTGACGCTGCTGATCGGCGCGGTCGGCTTTGCCGGCATGTTCTGCGCCTTCAGCTACCTCGCGCCCACGCTGACCGAAGTGACCGGGGTCACCGACGGCTGGATCCCGATCGCGATGGCGGTGTTCGGCGTCGGCTCGGTCATCGGCAACCTCGCTGGTGGCTGGCTGGTCGACCGCATGCAGTTCCGTGCGACGGCGGTGATCCTGGGCTGGTCGGCGCTGGTGCTGCTGATCTACCCGTTCGCCGCGCACTCGCTGTGGAGCATCCTGCCGGTGGTGGTCGCCCTGGGCACGATGGGCGCATTGGCCCCGGTGCTGCAGACCCGATTGATGGACGTGGCCGGCGAAGCGCAGACCCTGGCCGCCGCCTCCAACCACGCCGCCTTCAACGCCGCGAACGCCCTCGGCCCGTGGCTGGGCGGCATGGCCATCAGCGCCGGATTCGGCTGGACCTCGACCGGTTACGTGGGTGCCGCGACGGCGCTCGGTGGATTGCTGATCTATGGGTGGGCGCGTTGGGATGAGCGGCGGTTGCGCGCGTTGGACGTGGCGTAGCCCATCGTAGAAAGTTGACAATAACCGACTTGTCGAGTTTACTCGGTACTTCTGCAACATAAGTCGGATATTGCCGACATTCCTCGCGACGGCTGCGACCATGACTACAAAGTCGGATAACGCCAACATTTCAACGAGTACGCGTTCGCGTAGCCATGCCGTGCAAGGCAGTCAGCCCGAATTGCTCGAGTTGGGCCATGCGGTGCGCAACGCCCGCGTCGCGATGGGCTTGACCCAGGCCCAACTGTCGCTGGTGTCGGGCACCAGCCGCGACACGATCATTGCGCTGGAAAACGGTCGCAGTGGTGTCTCGTTGGGCAATGCCTTGCAAGTTCTCAAAGGGCTTGGCCTGACCATGACGCTCGAGGAGCGCGCGTAATGCTATGCGTGCGCCACGTCGCCCAGCCCGTTGGTTGGCTGTCGCTTGACGGGCGCGCGCTGCGGTTCGCCTATGACCCGGCGTGGCTGGCACGAGGGGACGCGTTCCCGCTGTCGCCGCGCCTGCCATTGGCCGGGCCGGCCTACGTGGGCGACGAGGTGCTGTTCTTCTTCGCCAACTTGCTACCCGAAGGCAACGTACTCGATACGTTGTGCAAGTTACGGCGCCTGCCGCGAGGCAATGTCTTCCGGATGCTGGAGGCGTTCGGGCGCGAATGCGCGGGTGCGTTCGAACTGGTGCCGGAAGCGGGCTTGGAAGCCGATTTTCCTGGTTCCGAACCGGAGTCCTGCTACCTCCCCTACCCGCCCGTGCAACTGGCAACCGACCTCGCCAGTCTGAGCAACAACGTGCCGTTGCTGCAGAGCCACGACGCATTGCGCCTGTCGCTGGCCGGCGCCCAGAACAAGATTCCGGTTCGTTACACCGACGGCCAGTTGTGGCTGCCAGTTCACGGCGCGCCGTCGACTCACATCCTCAAACCTGCATTGCAGCCCGACTCGTTGCTCCCGGATTCGGTGCTGAATGAGGCCGTCTGCTTGCGCCTGGCCAGAGCCGTGGGTCTCGATGTTGCCGACGTCGAAGTGCTGACCGACCCCGAGCCAGTGCTGCTGATCGCCCGCTACGACCGGGTCGTACAGGACGCGCAGGTCCGGCGGCTGCACCAGCTTGATTTCTGCCAACTCGGTGGCGTCCTCCCGGACCAGAAATACGAGGCCGATGGTGGTCCTGGCGTGCTCGACGTGTTCACCGGCATCGACCGGCACAGCGCCCGGCCCGCACTCGACCGGCTGAAGGCGGTGGACTGGCTGCTTTACAACTTCCTGATCGGCAACGCCGACGCACACGGCAAGAACCTGTCGATGTTGTACGACCATACTGGCCGACTGGGTATCGCGCCCGCGTACGATCTGCTGTCATTGGCTCATTGGCCGCAGCTGTCGCAAAAGATGGCCATGGCCATTGGCGGTGAGAGCCGGCCCGACTGGGTGATGGCACGGCATTGGCAACGCCTGTGCGAGGCTGTCGGCTTGAACATCACCCAGTTGCGCAAGCGTGCGGTCGATCTGGCCAACCGAACGATCCAGCAGCTGCCGGACGTGTTGGATGACCTGCAGGACATTCATTCCGAGCGCTTCGCAGCGCGGCTGGCAGAAACTATCGAGCGACGCGCGAGCTGGATTGAGAACCGGCTGAGTGCTGACGGATAACAAAACTCAACCTGAGTGCCGGCTCCAGAAGGACAAGGTTGATGTTCGCCACCTTGCTGCAGCGCGGTCGGTTATCGGCCTGCAAGTTCAGGCCTCTACCTCTTGCAGGAATAGCGCTTGACCGATTGGTCGTTGAGCAATAGCCTCAGGTACTTAATTTGGTTTCGAGGACGAAACAAATGTCGGATCTGCTATCGGTGTATGACGTTTCCGGCAGGCTCGCATACTCCGAACAGTACGTCAGAAGGCTCTTGCGCGAAGGCCAAATGGCGGGAGAGAAGATCGGAGGGGCTTGGACGATCCGTGAGTCCGCGTTGGAGGCGTACCAGACAGGCAGCGAACCCGAGCTAGAGCCAGTCGAGGATCATCCGCTTCGGCAACGGAAAAAGGGCGGCATCAGAGCCCTTAGCTTCTTCAGTGGGGCGATGGGCCTCGACCTTGGCTTGGAGCGAGCTGGGATCGAGATCTCGCTCGCGTGCGAGTTCGACAAAGCCTGCCGTGCCACGATCCAGGCAAACCGGCCTGACATCGCGTTGCTCAGTGACATCAACGACTACGACGCCGTTCAGATCCGGGAAGCAGCAGGGCTGGGTGCGAAGGAAGAAATCCACCTCATCGCGGGCGGGCCGCCATGCCAGGCGTTCAGTTCGGCCGGGCAACGCAAAGGTTTTGACGATGCCCGCGGCAATGTGTTCCTGAAGTACATCGAGCTTGGGCTTGCATTGCGCCCGCGCTACTTGGTTATCGAGAATGTGCGAGGGCTCCTTTCTGCAGCGCTGAAGCACCGACCCCACGACCAACGAGGGAAGGGCTTCGCGCCGCTGTCAAACGACGAACTGCCGGGCGGCGCATTGGCGCACATCATTGGGATGCTTGATGACGCGGGCTACGGCGTAAGTTTTAATCTGTACAACGCCGCAAACTTTGGCAGCCCGCAAACCCGCGAACGGGTGATCCTCATTGCCGCCCGCGGAGGGCGGATCCTGCCGTTCTTGGCGCCGACACACAGCGACCAAGGCCAGCATGGCTTGCCGCGATGGCGCACCTTCCGGCAGACCGTCAAGGGAATGACGAAGGTAGAGCATGACTTCGTTCGCTTCCCAGAAAAGCGGCTGAAGTACTACCGCATGTTGGAGGCTGGCCAGAATTGGCGTGACCTTCCCCCGAAACTACAAAAAGAGGCACTGGGGAATTCATATTTCGCTGGCGGCGGTAAGACAGGCTTCCTGCGACGGCTCGCCTGGGACAAGCCGGCTCCCACGCTGGTCACACATCCGGCGATGCCTGCCACTGATCTTTGCCATCCCGTTGAAGACCGTCCCCTCAGTGTCCAAGAGTACGCACGGCTACAGGAATTCCCGGATACGTGGCATTTCCGAGGTTCGCTGCTGGAGAGGTATCGTCAGATCGGCAATGCAGTTCCGGCAGGCTTGGGCCACGCGTTGGGTAAGCTTGTCAAAGATGCGCTTGCCGACTCGCCAATAGAGGCAACTACGCCATTCCGCTACTCGCGATACCGAGGTACGGATCACGTTAGCTGGCGGGAAGCGATGAAAAAGCAAGCAGCGTCGTTCGGTTTCTCTAACTAGCCGGTCAAAGTCGAAACCCTCGCTAGCTCGCCAGTGTTACGCGTGGCCGGCTGACCAAAGGTCAAGCGCTGGCGCCCACGTGGAAACCGTATGGGCACTCGTGCGCAACCGCTGTGCGATCCACCGCGCCCGACTTCCTTCCATGCACAATGTCGCCTATGTCTAACAGATGCGAGGCCAGAATGACGAAGGCAAAGAAGGTGACATCGAAGAAGATAAAGCAACCGGGTCCTTCGATTTTCCCCGCCCGCCCGTTGCGTCCTGTCATTGGGATATCCCCGCTCACTGCGAAAGTCGAAGCCCTGCTCGCCGAGTTCTACAGCAGGCGAATAGCAGCGCTAGACACGATCGACCTCGAGAAGACACTGCGTCGTAAGAACCCATATTTGTATAAGGCCACGGGGAAGAACAACGCGGCTGACATCGTTAACGAGCTACTAGTCGCGCACACGAGTAGTTCCGACGAGACCTTATTTGGCAATATATTTTTCGAGCCTCTCGCGCTCTGGGTTGCGCAAGAGAGCTTTCGGAATAACCCCGATTATGCCGTGACGATAAGCCACGGTGAGGGCATCGATATGTCTATCGAGCACTACCATGAGCGAGTATCGCCAATAGCTGTCAAGTCCGGTCCAAACGTCTTCAATGCGGCAAGCAAGAAAAAGCAGGCGCAGAATTTCGTCTCCCTTCGAGCGCGGTTGAGCAAGGCAGGAACGCTCTATGACCCCATCATCGGCTATTGCTACGGAAAGAAAAAACAGAGAATAGGTGGTGCAGGGGCTGGCCAGTATCGAGAACTCGCGGGCCAGATGTTCTGGTTCGAGCTGACAGGGGAGCCAGATTTCTATCTCCGAATCATCGACCTCATGGGGGTGTTGCCCGTGGCACATGCGCCACTTTTTGAGGCTGCATTTGATAGGGCTAGTAATCGGCTCGCTACCGCTTTTCTTAATGGCTTCCAGTTGGAGAGCGGAGCGATCAATTGGGAAAAATTTGCGATGTTCAACAGCGCCGCGGAGGTCAAGATCAAGCTGGATTGACCACCAGACCCATCCGGGATCACGACTGAACCGTCCTTGCAGTGACCATCTGCGACGACGTGGAAGCGTTAACCGACCGACGCTATAAATGGACAAAATGGACAAAATGTCCTAATGTGATCCGCATGCCAATCGGAGCCTCGCCATGTCATCCCCCCAGCCCCTTGATGACGTCCGCCAGCTTGTCGGCGGCGACACGCCGGTTCATTCCGCCTCGGAAGTGAAGAGCGGTTGGAGCGGGATCGTGCGCGAGGCGGTGCGTCACGGCGAGGTTCTCGTCACCCACCACGGCAAGCCGCAGGCGGTGGTGGTGGACGTGGTCGCCTACGCCGCACTGGTGCGGCGGGCGCAGGCCAATGATCCGCTGCAGGTGCTGGTCGCCGACTTCGACCGCAGGCTCGCAGTGCTCAATACCCCGGACGCAGGCAAGCGGTTGCGTCGCGTGGTCGCAGGCGGCATCGCCAGCCCGGCCCGACGACGCATCAGCCCCGTGGCCGACAAGTAATCCATGGCGCCCGAAGTCGCGTCCCCGCGCCCGACCCTGCTGGTGCTGGCGGGCGTGAACGGTGCCGGCAAGAGTTCCGTGGCCGGCGCTTCCCTGCGCAGCCAGGGGCTGGATTACTACAACCCCGACGAGGCCACCGCGCGCCTGCTCGCCGACGGCATCGCTCCCGGCGAAGCGAACGCCGCGGCATGGCAGCACGGTCGGCGCGCGCTCGAGTCCGCCATCGTTGACGGTCACAACTTTGCTTTCGAGACCACGCTGGGCGGCAACACCATTCCCGCGTTGATCGGTCGTGCGTGTGACACGCATGCGGTCACGGTCTGGTTTGTCGGCCTCGACAGCCCGGAACGGCATCTCAGCCGTGTCGCCGCGCGTGTCCTTGCCGGCGGCCACGACATTCCCTCCGACAAGATCCGCGCGCGCTGGGACGATGCCCGCCGCAACCTCATCGCTTTATTGCCTCGCCTGCACGAGCTGCGCGTGTATGACAACAGCCAGGAACAAGCGGACGGCGCCGTCGCGGCGAATCCGTTGTTGCTGTTGCACTGGCGCGGTGAGCGAATCATCGCGCCGGTGCCCGCGCGGCTGCGTCGTACGCCGCAGTGGGCGAAGGTCATCGTTGAGGCTGCGTTGCAGCAACAGGGATAGAGAGGCTGCAGCGCATCAACGCGGCAGTGCCACTACCGGCTCGCCTTCATCCTCCTCGCAGTGCGCCCCGGTCTCCGCCACCGGCGATGGCACCTGCCCGGGCACTTCCGACGGCACCGCAATCGCGTCGGGGTCGACCGGCAGCATCGTCGCCTCGCGCCAGCGACCCCATTTGTAATAGGCCAGCGACAACACCGCCGACACTAACGCGCTGACCGGGAAGCTCCACCAGATCGCGTCCACGCCCATCTCGGGTTGCAGCCAGTTGGCGAACGGCACGCGCACGCCCCATAGCGCCAGGCCGAGGATCACCAGCGGCGGGATCACCGCGCCGGTAGAGCGCACTACGCCGGCGACCACGAACGTCACCCCGAAGAACAGGAACGACCACACCGCGATGTGGTTGAGGTGACGGGCGATCTCCAGCGCTTCGCTGCCGGTGGGCATGAACATCGCCAGGGTGTACTGATCGAGCAGAATCAGCGGAGCGATCAGCGCGCCGGTCAACAGGAAGTTGAAGCCGATGCCGTGGCGGGTCGTTGCTTCCACGCGGTCCCAGCGGCCGGCACCGACGTTCTGCGCGGCCATCGAGGAGCACGCCGCGCCGATCGCCATCGCCGGCATCTGCACGTAGGTCCACAGCTGCAGGGCGGCGCCGTAAGCCGCGGTGGTGAGGGTGCCGTACTGGTTGACCATCGTGATCATTGCGATCATCGCCAACGAGATCATCACCATCTGCAGGCCCATCGGCACACCCTTGACCACCAGCGTGCGCACGATGATCCAGTCGGGCTTGAACAGGTGGCTTTCATCACGACCGATCCACAGCGGGTGGCGCTTGTGCCGCAGCCACGCCAGCATCGCCGCCAGCGCGATGACGTTGGCAATCAGGGTGGCCATCGCGCTGCCCGCCATGCCCATCTCCGGCAGCGGGCCGATCCCGAACATCAGCAGCGGCACCAGCACGATGTCGAGCAGCACCGCGATGAACAGGAACAGGAACGGCGTGCGGGTGTCGCCGGCGCCGCGCAGGATCGCCGACAGGAATGCGAACGCGTAGAGGAACGGCAGCGCCAGGAAGATGATCTTCAGGTAGGCGTCGGCCAGTGGCAGCGCCGCTTCCGGGGTCGACATCCAGACCAGTACATGGCGCGACAGCGGCAACCCGATCGCCGCCAGCGCAATCGAGATGCCGAGGAAGAACGTCGCCGCCGAGCCGATCACCCGGCGTGCTTCCGGCAGGTTCTTCCGGCCCATCGCCTGCCCGACCAGGATGGTCGAAGCCATGCCGAAGCCGAACACCCCGCCCAGTAGCAGGAACATGATGTTGTTGGCGTTGGCGATGGCCGTCAGCGCTTCCTCGCCGAGGAAGCGACCGACCCAGACCGCGTTGACCGAGCCGTTGAGGGACTGCAGCACGTTGCCGCCAAGGATCGGCAGGGCAAACACGAACAGGGTGCGCCCAATCGGGCCTTCGGTAAGGGTGCGTTGTTGGATCATCGGCGCTCCAGGCAGGCGGCCAGCGTAACGGGACACGGTGCATGCAGTGCGAATGCGCAATAATCCGCCATGCTTAGAATCACTGATATCAAACTTCCGCTCGACCACGCCGAATCCGCCCTGGTCGATGCCATCGTGGCCCGCCTCGGCATCACGACCGACGAACTGACCGGTTACACCCTCGCCAAGCGCAGTCACGATGCGCGCCGGCGTGGCGGGATCGTGCTGATCTATTCGGTCGACGTGGACACCCCGCGCGAGGCGGAAGTCCTGCAGCGGCTGGCGCAGGAGGTGCCCGCGCCGGGGGGGCCGAAGGTCGGGCCGACCCCGGACACGACTTACAAGTACGTCGCCCAGGCGCCGGCAAAACTGCCGCTGCGGCCGGTCGTGATCGGCACCGGGCCGTGTGGTCTGTTTGCCGGTTTGGTGCTGGCACAGATGGGCTTCCGGCCGATCATCCTGGAGCGCGGCAAGGCGGTGCGCGAGCGCACGGTGGATACCTTCGGGCTGTGGCGCAAAAAAGTCCTCAACCCCGAGTCCAACGTGCAGTACGGCGAAGGCGGGGCGGGCACGTTTTCGGACGGCAAGTTGTACAGCCAGATCGCCGATCGCCACCACCACGGACGGAAGGTGCTGACCGAGTTCGTCGCAGCCGGTGCGCCGCCGGAAATCCTGTACGTCTCCAAGCCGCATATCGGCACGTTCAAGTTGGTGTCGATGGTGGAGCACATGCGCGCGACCATCGAGTCGCTGGGCGGGGAGATCCGCTTTTCACAACGCGTCGATGACGTGTTGGTGGAGACCGATGCCGCCGGCACCCGGCAGGTACGCGGCGTGATGCTGGAAAGCGGCGAGGAGCTGCGCACCGACCACGTGGTGTTTGCGGTCGGCCACAGCGCTCGCGATACGTTCGAGATGCTGCATCGGCGCGGTGTGTGGCTGGAGGCCAAGCCGTTCTCGATCGGGTTCCGCATCGAGCATCCGCAATCGGTGATCGATACCGCGCGGTTTGGCCCGCAGGCCGGGCATCCGGTGCTGGGCGCAGCGGATTACAAGCTGGTGCACCACTGCAGCAACGGGCGTTCGGTGTACAGCTTCTGCATGTGTCCGGGCGGCACCGTGGTCGCGGCTGCGAGCGAGCCCGGCTGCGTGGTGACCAACGGCATGAGCCAGTACTCACGCAACGAGCGCAACGCGAACGCGGCGATCGTGTGCGGAATCACGCCGGCGGACTTCGCGCCTTATGGCCGACAGGATGGTACCGCCGACCCGTTGGCCGGCATCGCCTTGCAGCGCCATTGGGAGGCGCGCGCATTCGAGCTGGGCGGCGGCGAGTACGAGGCCCCGGCGCAACTGGTCGGCGACTTCCTCCACGGCCGCGCCTCGCAGGAATTCGGCACCGTGCTGCCGTCCTACACCCCGGGGGTACGGCTGGGTGATTTGAGCCAGTCATTGCCCGACTATGCAATTGCGGCGATCCGCGAGGCGCTGCCGGCGTTCCACAAACAGTTGCGCGGCTTTGCGATGGGCGATGCGGTGCTGACCGGGGTCGAGACGCGCACGTCCTCGCCGGTGCGCATGGCGCGCAACGCGGAGGGTCACAGCCTCAATACCCGTGGCCTGTTCCCCGCCGGCGAAGGCGCGGGCTATGCCGGCGGCATTCTTTCGGCGGGCGTGGATGGTATCCGGGCGGCCGAAGCGGTGGCACTGAGCATTGTCGGCTCTGGCGATTCCATCGGTTGACCCCGATGCGGCATGCTGGGTGCATGTCAGACAAGCCGTTTTCCCCTTCTTGCGAGCGCAACCGCGAGCCGATCCTCGCGGTGCTGCGGCGCCATTTTACGGGCCGGCACCAGGTGCTGGAGATCGGTGCTGGCACCGGCCAGCATGCAGTGCATTTCTCTGCGGCGATGCCGTGGCTGGTGTGGCAATGCTCGGATCGGGCCGAGCATCTGCCGGGGATCAGGCAATGGCTGGATGAGGCGGCGTTGGCGAACACGCCGGCGCCGCTGGCCCTGGACGTAAGTGCCAGGCCTTGGCCGGTCCACGCGGTGGGCACGGCTGCGGGGGAAGGGCGTGTCCGGTTCGATGCCGCGTTCACCGCCAATACCTTGCACATCATGGGCTGGGCGGATGTGCAGGCGTTCTTCGACGGGCTCGACGCCGCGTTGGCCGAGGACGCGACGCTGGTCGTGTACGGGCCTTTCAACTACGACGGTGAGTACAGCAGCGACAGCAACCGCGAGTTCGATGGCTGGTTGAAGGCCCGCGATCCGCGCTCGGGTATCCGCGACTTCGAGGCAGTCGACGCGTTGGCGCGTGGGATCGGCCTGCAACTGGTGGAGGACGTGGCGATGCCGGCCAATAACCGGTGCCTGGTCTGGACGCGGCAAGCTACCCGCCCGATTCACCACGCCTAGACCCCCGGTGACGCATCGTCAGGGCATCGGCGTGGACGGAGAGTGGGATGAAAACCAACGGCCCGGTATTCGGCGAGCGGTCCTTCAGCAAGGTGGCAGCGCTGTTTTCCGACGAGGCGGCGGCGCGGCAGGTGGCGGCGCGCTTGCGTAGCGAGCTCGGGCTGGGCGAGCAGCAGGTCCAGGTGGTGACGCCCAGCGATCCGCGGCCTGGTCGCAAGATCGAACCCGACAGCCGCGGTATCTGGCACACCGCGATCAAGGCGCACATCACCTTCGGCCTGATTGGCATCCTGGTCGGGCTGGCGGTGTTCATGGTCTTGTGGGGGATGGGTATCGGCGCGGTCCGAAGCTCGCCGTGGGCGACGGGTGGCGCGCTGGTGTTCTTCGGCGCCGTGTTCGGCCTGTTTGGTGGCGGCTTCGTGACTTTGCGCCCGGACCAGGACGTGCTGATCAACCAGGTCCGCGAAGCGATCGAAAACGGGCGCTTCGCGGTCGTCGCCCATCCCGAAAACCACGAGCAACGCGACCGCATCACCGCGATGCTGGAAGCGGCATCGGACGAGGTCGTCGGCACGCTGTAGCACGCGGTCATCGGCCATGCCATTTGGCAGGCGCGCGCGGGTGACCGGCTAGTAGGATGGGGCGGTTGCTTTCCCGGGGGTTTGCCGATGTCGCGGTTGCGTTGCTTGTCTGTCCTGTCGCCGGTGCTGGTCGCCGCGTTGTTGCCTTGCTCCTTCGCCGTGGCCCAGCAGTCACCGCCTGCCACCGCGCCGACCGTTGTATCGGCACCATCGTCGCCGGCAACGGCACCGCTCGACCAGCCATACCCGGGCACGCTGTCGGTCACCGTTGATGCGACCGACCTGGCGCGACGGGTGTTCCATGTGCGCCAGAGCATTCCGGTGCAGGTCGGGACCATGCGATTGCTGTTTCCCAAGTGGATCCCGGGCAAGCACCGTCCGGCCGGGCCGATCCGCAAGTTGGCGGGACTGACGATCCACGGCAATGGCCAGGCGATCCAGTGGCAGCGCGACCCGACTGACGTCTACGCCTTCCAGCTCGACGTCCCCGCCGGTGTGGCCACGCTGGAGATCGAGTTCGACCTGCTTACCCCGACCGCCGGCAACCAGGGCCGGGTGGTGATGACGCAAGACATGCTCAACGTGCAGTGGGGCTCGGTGGCGCTGTATCCGGCCGGTTACTACACCCGCCAGATCCAGATCCGCCCGACCTTGGTGCTGCCCGCCGGGTGGCAGGCCGGCACCGCGCTGGAGCTGCAATCGCGCGCTGGCGACACCTTGCACTACGGCACGGTCAGCTTCGAGGTGCTGCAGGATTCGCCGGTTTACGCCGGGCGCCACTTCCGCCAGGTCGACCTGGATCCGGGCGCGGAGCGGCCAGTGCGTTTCGACATCATTGCCGATTCGGCCAAGTACCTGGAGGCTACCGAGGAGCAGTTGGACAAGCATCGCGCGCTGGTCGAGCAGGCCTACAAGCTGTTCGATTCGCAGCACTACGACCATTACGACCTGCTGTTTTCGCTGTCGGACCGGATGGGCGGACAAGGGCTGGAGCACCAGCGCTCCAGCGAGAACGGGGTGAAGCCGGGCTACTTCACCGAATGGGACAAACACGTGGCCAGCCGCGACCTGCTGCCGCACGAGTTCGTGCATTCCTGGAATGGCAAGTTCCGTCGCCCGGCGGGATTGGCAACGCCGAACTTCCACGTGCCGATGGACGGCAGCCTGCTCTGGGTCTACGAAGGCCAGACCCAGTATTGGGGCATGGTGCTGGCGGCGCGCTCGGGGTTGTGGGACAAGGACGCCGCGCTGGGGGCACTGGCGCTGGTGGCCGCCACCTACGCCACCGACCGCCCGGGCCTGCAGTGGCGCACCGTCCAGGACACCACCTACGACCCGGTGATTGCCGAGCGCCAGCCGCAGCCGTACCGCAGTTACCAGATGAGCGAGGACTACTACAACGCCGGCGCGTTGATCTGGCTGGCGGTCGACAGCAAGCTGCGCGAGCTGAGTGGCGGACGCAAGTCGCTGGATGATTTTGCCAGTGCATTCTTCGGCATCCAGGATGGCAGTTGGGAGGTCGTGCCCTATGAGTTCCAGGACGTGGTCGAGGCACTGGATGGTGTCGCTGCACACGACTGGGCCGGTTTCCTGCGCAGCCGCCTGGATGCCCACTCAGCGCCGCTGGACGGGCTTGCCGCGGCAGGTTGGAAGCTGGTCTACACCGACAAGCCGTCGGACTACCACAAGAGCTTGCTCGCCTCGCGCAAGGCCGCGGACTACACCGCGTCGCTGGGGATGATGCTGGCCAGCAGTGGCGGCAAGGTCAACGCGGTGCGCTGGGATGGGCCGGCATTCAACGCCGGCATCGCCACTGGCAGCACCTTGCTGGCAGTGAACGGCTACGCGTTCGAGACCGGCTTGCTGGACGACGCGATCAAGGCCGCCCACGCGGACGGCACGCCGATCGAGTTGGTGGTCAAGCATGGCGAGGTCGTGCGTACGCTCACGCTGGACTACCGCGACGGGCTGAAGTATCCGCACCTGGAGCGGATCGCCGGTAGCAAGGATCGCTTGAGCCGGATCCTCGCGCCACTGTGAAGCCGGCCATCGCAACCAGCTATCATGCAGGTGAAATCAGGGGGAGTGCGTATGAAAATCAGTAACCGGCCCTTCGCGGGCGTGGTACTCACGGCATGCCTGGCACTTGCTGGAACGGTCTCGGCACAAACCGCCACGATGCCGTTGATGCCAATCTCGGAGTTCTATTTCGCCGAGGACGCGCGTACCACCCAACCCGTGGTGGCCGTCAGGGGCGAAGGTGAGGTAGTCACCCAGAAGCTGGTCAAGGTGCTTGCGCGCAATCCGCGGGCGAAGAAAGAGACGGCACAGCTGGCCCACATTGCGTTGGCCGGCGGCCGCTCGGGATTGGGTGTGGAGTTGTACCAGCGCCTGCTTGGCCAGATGGACATCAATGACGGCCTGTACCGGACGGTGATGTGGAATTACGGCTGGGATCTGTACCGCAGCGGTGACCACGCCGGCGCGTTGACCCAGTGGGAGAGCTTGCTGAAATCGCGCAACATCACGGCTGACTGGATGCCGATGACGCTTGCCTTGGCACTGTGGCAGCTCGACCGCCGCGACGAGGCGGTGCATTGGTACGCGGCCGGTGTGCGCACCCATCCGGCCAAGTGGCGCTCGTCCGACACCCTCGCATCGGCACTGCCCGATTGGAATGCCGATGAGTTGGCAGTGCTGTCCCAGGTGCAACAGGCGTGGGCGGCCAATCCGCCCGAATGGCGCTGACAACCTGGCTATAGCGCCGTTCGCTTCCGGCCCGGTGTACGCTGCAGGCTGTAGCCTCTGACGCTGCGGTAGCCGTGAATCTGGGAGACGCAATGAAGACCGTGCTGGTGGCCAGTTCCAAGGGCGGGGTAGGCAAGACCACCATCGCCGCCCATCTTGCCGCGCAGGCCGCCCTGGCCGGCGCAAACACGGTGTTGGTCGACGCCGATCCGCAGGGCTCGGCTCGTCGCTGGGCCGAACGTCGCTCGGTGCTGGACAGCGCGGTGTTGCCGGTCGATGGCACCCGTCGAGGAACGTGGCGCGCTCGGCTGCCAGCCGATACCGACCTGGTCATCGTGGACGCCGCCGCCGGTGCGATGGCGCGTGAGCTGGAGACATTCCTCGACGTCGCCGCCGCGGTCGTGGTTCCGGTGCAGCCTTCCACATTTGATATCGAGGCCAGCGTGCCGTTCCTGGATTCACTTGCCCAACACCCGCGCGTGCGCCGCGGTGAGTTGCGGGTCGGCCTGGTCGCCAATCGCCTGCGCCCCTGGACCACGGTCTCCCGGGAAGCGCTCGAGCTACTGGAGCAATGGCCGTATCCGCTGGTCGCCCAGTTGCGCGACAGCCAGGCCTATGTGGTCTTGAGCGGCTTGGGAAAGAGCCTGTTCGATTACCACTCCATGCATGTGCGCGAGCATCAGGCCGATTGGAAGCCGCTGCTGAAATGGCTGAAGAAATGACGCGCCGCCTGTTTGCTCCGCACTCGACTCCGGGGCGTGGCTACCTGCGCCGACTTTCCGCTTGAACCTTCCGCTTCGATGAGGTCCCGCCATGCGTGAATTGATCCTGCTCCGTCATGCCCATGCCGATCACGGCGCCACCGGCCACGCCGACATGGACAGGCCATTGTCCTCGGAAGGCTGGGCCGAGGCCGAGGCTGCCGGACATTGGCTGGCGGCGCAGAAGCTGGTGCCAGACTGCGTGTTGTGCTCTCCTGCGCGCCGCACCCGGGAGACCCTGGAGGCCGTACTGGGGGTGATCGGGTACGTCGAGCAGCGTGTCGATGACAGCATCTACGGCGCCGACCCCGGCGCATTGATCGCATTGGCGGACGCCCACCGCGATGTTGGGCGCCTGCTGCTGGTGGGCCACAACCCGGGTCTGGAGCAGTTGGCGGCGTTGCTGCACAGCGGCCAGTCCGGCGACTATCGCGGCATGGCCTCGGGTGGGATCGCGGTGTTGACCATTCCCGATGACCGTCGGCTCGAGCCGGGCGTGGCCCAGCTCAGCGCTTTCTGGTGGCCGTGAGCCCGAGTTACGTATGGCTTGGATGGATTGCGACAGCGCTGTTGGCAATGGCGTCGGCGTTGCCCGCGCATGCCGGCGCAACCGACCCGGCGCCGCCGGGACCGGTGGACACTGGCGGCGATGCCGCCGACGAGATGGGGTTTGATCCACTCAACACTCAATTTAGTTTCGAACTGCGCACCCGCTGGGGACAGCACGTGCAAGGCCGGTTCCCGGTTTATGACGGGGCCAAGGTGACCTTGCCTGACGGTCGCAGCCAGATTTATGTTCGCTTGGCGACCAATGCCGTGGAGGTGACCGATTCCCTTCGCTATAGCGAGCTGGCCCGCGGAGAAGGGTTCTTTGATGCGCAGCGCTACCCGGTGATCGAGTTCGTGTCCGAGCCGCTTGGTGTCGCGCTTGGCCACGACGGTGGCAAGTTTCGGGGTCGGCTCAGCATGCACGGAGTCAGTCGGATAGAGACATTCACGCTGGCGCCGTCCACCTGCATGCGGCCGGCGATGGGGTGTGATGCGGTCGCCGTGGGCAGCGTCAGCCGGCGCGATTACGGACTCGATGGCTGGCGGCTGATGTTGACCGACCAGGTGCAGTTCACCATGCGCGTGCGTTTGCGCGAACCGACACCGACGCCATGAACGCTGCCACGCAAGGCCGTGCGGCCTGGCTGTTGCGGCCGGCCATCGTACTGCTGGCGCTGGCCCTGGGGGCGTGCGCAAGCCTGACACCGCAACAGGCCACTCGCGCCAGCGCGGTTGCCCAGGCCGCGCGCTCGACCCAGTCGAGCTGCGATGCCATCGACGCTTGCGCCCAGCCGTCACCACTACGTGCGCTGGCTGGAAAGGCATTCAGCGAGTCCACGGCGGAGCAACCGCGGCACTACGCATTGCTTCTGGATCGCGGCACCAACGCAATGCTGGCGCGAATCAACCTGATCCGCAGCGCCACCACCGCCATCGACCTGCAGACCTACATCTACGACGCGGACGATGCCGGGCGACTGGTGCTGGACGAGTTGTTGATTGCCGCCCGTCGCGGGGTCCGGGTGCGGTTGTTGATGGACCAGTTGGCGGCGCTGCAGAATGCAGAAACCCTCGCCGCACTTGCAGGCGTCCACCAGAATTTCGAGGTCAAGCTGTACAACCCGGTGCTGCATCGGGCCAGGATCAGCTATCCGCAGTACCTGCTTGCCGCCGCCTGTTGCTGGCGCCAGCTCAACCAGCGCATGCACACCAAGCTGCTGTTGGTGGATGGGGCGATCGGGATCACCGGCGGACGTAACTACCAGGACGCTTATTACGACTGGGACGAGCAGTACAACTTCCGTGATCGCGACGTCCTGGTCGCCGGGCCGGTGGCGCGGGCCATGGCGGTCGACTTCGGCAGGTTCTGGGATGACTCGCGCAGCGTTCCTCCGGCACGGCTGGCCGATGTCGGCCGGGCCTTGCTCGAGCGCGGCGTGCCGGTCCTGCCCACCTACCAGTTCGAGCGCCCGCAACGTGCCCAGGCGATGCGCGACGATGCAAGCGATCGCGCGGTCGTGCAGGCGCGTCTGGTGGACCGCGCGCTCGCGGTGGGCAAGATCCACTACGTTTCCGATGGGCCGGACAAACACCATGCCGAGGTACCGGCGAATTTTGCCGCGGCGTCCCACTCATTGGGCCGGCTGATCGCGTCGGCACAGGAAGAAGTGCTGCTGCAGACGCCGTACCTGGTGCTGTCCAAACCCGCCCAGGGCTTGTTCGAACGCCTGCACGACCGTGCCGACGCGCCGCGGGTGGTGGTCTCGACCAACAGCCTGGCCGCGACCGATGCATTCTTCGCTTATGCGCTGTCCTACAAATACAAACGCCGCTACCTGCGCGATTTTGGCTTCCAGATCTACGAGTACAAGCCGTTCCCCAAAGACGCGCCGATCGACCTGTCGACGACCGGCGCTGTGTTGCCCGACTACGTGCCCGAGTCGATCCAGCCGGCAGCGCCGCCGACCACGCGGCCCGACCGCAACAGTGTGCTGCGCTCGGCCCGCTATCGGCGGCCATTGCAATCGGAATACGGCGCTACCCGCTACTTCCGCCGCCGCGCCAACGAGCCGGTGCCGCTGAAACGTGCCGGGGTGCGCATGGGGATGCATGCCAAGTCATTGGTGATCGATCGCCGGATCGGCGTGGTGGGGACGCACAACTTCGATCCGCGCGGGGACGTCTACAACACCGAGAGCGCGGTGATCATCGATGACATCGCGTTTGCCCGAGCGCTCGCGGCCAGCATCCGGCGCGACACCAGTCCGGCCAATTCCTGGGTGATCGCCCCGCGCGACAAGCCGCCGGTGTTCTCTGGACTGGAGTACTCGTTGGGGAAAATTTCCGAGTACCTGCCCATTTTCGATCTGTGGCCGACGCGGTACGCGACCAGCTACGAGTACGAGCCCAGCCCGGAATGTCCGGCTCCGCTGCCACCCGACGACCCGCGCTTTCGTGCCTGCTATCGGCCGGTGGGTGACTTCCCGGAAGTAAACCTTGTGGGCAAGGGGCTGCCGACGCGACTGTTTACCGCCTTCGGCGCGGGCCTGGCGCCCATCCTGTAACGCGCGTTCCCCCGGCCTCATCGGCATTCCGCAAACGCACCCCTGTCGTTAGTTGGGTGACTTCTGGCACGTGTACGTGACAAATGGTGTTGTACATTACCAACACACCAAATCACTACACCACAGAGGCAAGGCCATGAACGTCCCGTCCAACAACTCGTCCACCAACGCCAACCGCTTCTTTGATCGCCAGCACCACAATGACATCGGCCAGCCGCGCCGCACCGGCGCAGAGCGTGATTTCGGCGTCGGTTACAGCAACCGCGGCTATGCCAGCAATCCGGACTACCTGCGCACACCGCGCTACGCCGGCAACCCCGGGAGCCACCTGTTCAGGATTGGCTGACCCCTATTCATAAATGTAGGCAACTGTGTTATAATATTGCATCCAATATCAACGTAACACCTTGTTTTCAGGAGAAAAAAAGTCAAACTCGAGTCTATTTTCAACAGCGTATCCCAGTCCATCCACCGTAATGGCGATAGTGCACCGGCCGCACGCGTTTCCGCGGCAAGTGACGCCAGCGCCCAGCCAGCACCCGTGCATCACGAACCGCGCCGCCGACACAGCGCTGCACCGCAGGGTTACACCAGCGCCAGCAGCTATCTGACCCGTCCAGCCCGCAGCCGGTTTGGCTCGCGCCAGGTACGGTTCCGGATTGGCTGATCGTCGACTATCGTGTCCCAATGAATGCAACGTCTTCCGAGGGTAACGTCCCGCACCCTGGCGGCCCGGTGAGCAGCCCGTTTCGTCGCCCGACCACCGTTGAGCGTCTCAATGAGCTATCACGCGACACCGCGATAGAGGCGTTGGGTATCGTCTTCACCGAGATCGGGGCCGACTACGTGCGCGCCACGATGCCGGTCGACGCGAAGACACGACAACCCTATGGCTTGCTGCACGGCGGTGCGTCAATGCTGCTGGCAGAAACCCTGGGAAGCAGCGCCGGCAACCTGTGCGTAACGGAGGATCGCGTCTGCGTCGGTATCGAGATCAACGCAAACCACTTGCGTGCCGCGCGAGATGGCGTTGTCACTGGCACCGCGCGAGCGCTGCACGTGGGTGGCCGGACCCAGGTCTGGGAGATCCGCATCGCCGATGACCGCGATCGACTGGTCTGCATCTCCAGGCTGACTTTGGCGGTGGTGGCCAGCCGCGGCGAGTAGCCGGAACGCGCGATGGGTTGAACGGCAGTCATCATTATCCGGCCCTTCCACTGGTATCTTTCACCGCATGAATGCGCCGTCTCCGACCGGCGCCGCGGCGCCTGGCGCACCGCTGGCGCGCCTGTTCCGCTACTGCTATCGCGTACCGATGCTGTTGTGGCATCTGTTGGTCGACCTGCCGCTGGTGCTGGTGTTGATCAGTCCGCTGCTGGGCGGGCTTCAGGTTGGCGGCGAGCGGCTGGATCACCGGATGATCCGCGCGTGGTCGGCCGGGTTGATGCGGGTGTTTGGATTCCGCCTGCGCCGGGTAGGCGCACCCTCGCCGGGGCCGACGATGTTTGTCGCCAACCATGTCAGCTGGATCGACATCGTTGCGCTGCACAGCCAGCGGATGATGGGGTTGGTGGCCAAACGCGAGATCCAGGGCTGGCCGATGGTCGGCTGGTTGGCCGGGCGTGCGGAGACGATCTTCCACTCCCGCGGCAGCACCGAGTCGCTGGGCGGCGTGCTGCATGAGATGTTGGCCCGCTTGCGCAATGGCCGCTCGGTGGGGGTGTTTCCCGAGGGCGGTACCCGCGGCGGCGGCGAGGTCGGGCCGTTCCATGCGCGCATTTTCCTGGCCGCGGTGGAGTCGGGGATGCCGGTGCAACCGGTCGCGCTGCGGTACGGCGAAGGCGGATCCGCCCAGAACAGAGTGGCGTTCGGTAAACGCGAATCTTTCGTCGGCAATTTCTGGCGTCTGTTGGGCGAGCCGGCGCGGGTCGCGGAGATTCATTTCCTGGCCCCCATCGCGTCGGGTGAAGCCGACGGGCGACGAAGGATCGCCGAGCTGGCACGCTCGCGCATCCTGCAGGCAATGGCGAGCTGACGGATTCGTCGATGTTGACCGCGGCCGATTACCAGCCACCGCGCTGGCTACGCAATGCCCACCTGCAGACACTGCTGGGGGGCAGCGTGATGCGCCAGCGGATGGGCCGGCGGGCGTTGGAGGCCACCGCTGCCGTCACCACTTCGCATCTGATTGATGGCGGCCGTGGCGTGCGCCTGCAAGGCCTGCACAGTGCCGTGCCCGGGGTCGCGCCGCGTGGGCTGGCGCTGCTGCTGCATGGCTGGGAAGGCAGTGTCGATTCCAGCTACATGTGTTTGACCGCGGCGCGTCTGTTGGAGTCGGGCTTCGAGGTATTCCGGCTCAACTTCCGCGACCACGGCGGGACCCATCACCTCAACGAAGGCATCTTCCACTCCAACCGGATCGACGAGGTCGTGCATGCGGCCGGCGACGTCGCGCGGCGATTCCCGTTGCGTCCGTTGGTCGTGGCGGGGTATTCGCTGGGTGGGAACTTTGCCCTCCGGCTGGCCTTGCATGCGCCGGCGGCCGGATTGTCGATCGCGCGCGTCGCGGTCGTGTGTCCGCTGATCGATCCGGCGCGCACGATGGACGCAATGGAACGGGGATTTCCGCTCTACATGCAGCATTTCGAGCGCAAATGGCGACAGTCGCTGCAACGCAAACGTTCATTGTTCCCGGAGCAGCATGACTTCGACGACCGGGTACTGGGCCTGAGGATGCGGCCACTGACCCAATGGTTGGTCGAGCGCAATACCGACTTCGGCACGTTGGAACGGTACTTTGATGGCTATTCAATTGCTGGCGACCGGCTGGCCGGCTTGCAGGTGCCGACCAGCGTCCTGATGGCGGCCGACGATCCGGTGATCCCGGTGGCCGGCTGGCAGTCGCAGCAATTGCCAGACACCGTGCAACTGGAAATATCACCTTGGGGCGGCCACTGCGGGTTCTTGCAAAATGCGCGACTGGATGGATTTGGCGAGCGCTGGATCTCGCAGCGCCTGTCCGGGCCGCAATGATTCTGGACGCGGCACCGTAAGGCCCACGTCGCGGCGGGCGACGCACAGCGCCGTTACAATGGGCGATCCGCCCGAATTGCGAGCAGTAATCCATGTACGAACCGATCATCGACGCCCTGCGTCGCGGCGACGCCGCGCAAGCGCTTGAGGCCGCGCGGGATGCCGTCTCCGGGCAACCCCAAGACCCCGCCGCCCACCGGTTGCTGGCCTCCGCGTTGCGACTGGCGGGCGATCAGGCGGCGGCGATCGAGTCGATCGATCGCGCCATCGGCCTTGCCCCCGATGACGCCAATTTGCACCTGGAGCGTGCCGGGCTGCTGTTGCATGAGCGGAAGCTCGATGAGGCGCAAGTCGCTCTCGCCCGCAGCACCGGCCTGGACCCCAACCAGTTCCCGGCCTACATCGTGCAGGCACAGCTGGCGATCGGTCACGGCGACCTGGTGGAGGCCGCGCGGCTGACCCGCACGGCGGCGAGAATTGCACCGGAACACCCGCAGGTCGCCGCTCTGGAAGGCACCCTGGCGCTGCGCGGCGGGGATCCCGACCGCGCGCTGGCGATCTTGAACACGGCCGCCCAACGTTGGCCCGAGGAGCCGACCCTGCGTCACTCGCTGGGTTTTGCCTACATGGCCAAGGGCCACTACGCGTTTGCCGAGCAGGCGTTCGCCAGTTTGCGCGAGGCGAATCCCGACTCGATGCCGTTGCGCGCGCTGGTGGCCGACCTGCTCCGCCGGCAGGGCCGGCCCGAGGCCGCCGCCGACGAGATCGCGCCTTTGCTCGAAGGTGAGCACACCAGCCCGTCGCTGCAACGGATGATGGGCGAGCTGGAGCTGGAAGCCAATCGCAACGAAGCCGCACGTGACCGGCTGCGCGGCGCACTGCAAGCGCAGCCGGGTGACCGTCGTACCCTGTTGGCGATCAGCGAAGCATGGCGTCGGCTGGATGCCG
Source organism: Lysobacter sp. A289 (assembly GCF_054072675.1). Lineage (NCBI taxonomy): Bacteria > Pseudomonadati > Pseudomonadota > Gammaproteobacteria > Lysobacterales > Lysobacteraceae > Lysobacter > Lysobacter sp. A289. Next base: position 2,348,534 of record NZ_JBSVRN010000001.1, on the reverse strand, counting down.
CGGACGAGGCGCGCAGCACGCTGGACGCCCTGTTGGCGGAGCACCCGCAACTGGTGGATCTGTGGCGTGCGCGCCTGTTGTTCGAGCAGTTCGCCAGTGATGATGCGGTCGAAGTGATCCGCCGCTGGCAGCAGGCGATGCCCAACTGCATCCCGGCCATGGAAGCGCAGATCACCGTGCATGATCTGGCCGGCCACCCGGATCAGGGCGACGCCCTGGCCCAACGCATCACCGAGATTGAACCCGGGCACGCCAAGGCCGAGATGCGGATCATCAACGGGCTCCAGCAACGCGACCCGGAGGCGGCCATCGAGCGCGTTGAGGGCTTGCTGGCGCGCGCTACCAACGAGACGGTCAATGGCAACCTTCGAAGGCTCCTGGGCCGCACGTTTGACACTGCCGGACAGCCGGACGCTGCCGTCGCGACCTGGGCCGAGCTGCACGCCGAGGTCGTTTCCAAGCGCCTGCCATTGCCCACGCCCAGCACCCTGGACGGGCCGTGGCCGGAGGCGACCGAGCTGACGCCGGCCCAACAAACTGCACAGCCGGCATTCCTGCTTTGGGGTGCGCCGGGCTCATTGATCGAACGCGTCACCGGCACCCTGCACCTGGGCGGTGCGACGCTGTATGGCGACCGCTTCGGTCCCAATCCGCCCAAGGACCTGTTCCAGCGCTATCTCACCATCGATGCACTCAGCACCGGCACGGCCGAGCCGGCGAACCTGATCGCCGAGTGGAAGGCGGCGCTGCCCGCGCGTGGGATCAAGCCTGCCGAGGTATTTGACTGGCTGCTGTGGTGGGACAACGCCGCTGTGCTTGCGCTGCGCCCGCATCTGCCCGAGGCGTTATTGGTGATCGCGTTGCGCGATCCGCGCGACATGCTGTTGGACTGGCTGGCATTCGGCTCGCCAGCGCCGTTCGCGCTCGAGTCGCCGCTGGTCGCTGCGCGCTGGTTGGCCCAGGTGCTCACCCAGGTCGCCGATCTGCATGAACAAGACCTGCTCAGGCACCGCTTGCTTCGCTTGGATGGCATTGAGAACGACCCGGCCGGGGTTGCCGCAGCGATTGCCGAGGCGATCCAGGTCGCGGTCGCCCCGGCGCCGCCGGGCCGCCTGGGCGAGGACCGGTTCCCCGCTGGCCACTGGCGCGATTTCGAACCGTCGCTCGCTGATGCCTATGCGGTGCTGACACCGGTCGCCGTCCGCCTGGGCTACCCGGAATCCTGAGCCCATCGAGGAGTCCTGCATGCACATCCACAGCAACAGTTTCCAGGCCCGTCAACCGCTGCCGGCGGAGTTCGCCGCCGGGCAACCGGTCGCCGACGGATTCGGTTTTGCCGGCAACCGCAACCCGCACCTGGCCTGGGAGGACGTCCCTGCCGGCACCCGCTCGTTTGCTCTGCTGTGCATTGATCCGGACGCGCCCACGGTGGCCGGGATGGCGGGCAAGGAAGGGGTGCAGATCCCGATCGCGCAACCGCGCGGCGACTTCATCCATTGGGTGATGATCGACCTGCCCACCGACCTGCGCGAGGTCGCCGCCGGCGCGTGCAGTGATGGAGTGGTTCCCCACGGCAAGCGCGAGCCGGCAGGTCCCGCCGGGTCCCGCCAGGGGCTGAACGACTACACCGGCTGGTTTGCCGACGACCCGGACATGGCCGGCGACTGGTACGGCTACGACGGCCCGTTCCCGCCGCCCAATGACCTGCGGTTGCACCGGTACTTCTTCCGCGTGTTCGCGCTGGATGTCGATACCTTGCCGCTGCCGGAGACGTTCACCGCGGCGCAGGTGTTCTCCGCGATGCACGGCCACGTCCTGGCCGAGGCAGCGGTCCACGCGACGTACTCGTTGCACCAATAGCCCGGCAGCAAGCAAGCCGCCGCACGGCTCAGCCGCCGGCGGGCAACCACAGCAGCAACGCGGCACCCAGTGCGATCCGGTAGATCGCAAACGGGGTGTAGCTGTGTTGCTTGATGTAGCCCAGCAGCCAGCGCACCGCGATGAAGCCGGTGATGGTGGCGGCCACAAATGCCAGTCCCAACTCGCCCCAGGCCTCGCCGCCGCCGGCGGCAGCGCCACCTTCCAGGAAGTATTCCAGGATCGTGTAGGCGCTGGCCGCAAACATGGTCGGGATGCCGACCAGGAACACGAACTCGGTGGCCGCCGAACGCTGCCCGGTGCCGGCCAGCATCGCCATGAAGATCGCCGCGCCCGAGCGCGAGGTGCCGGGGAACACGCCGGCCAGAACCTGGGCCAGGCCGACCAGGATCGCGACCGTCCAGGTGACCTTCGTCGAGGGCGGCCGGCCGCTGGCGATCTTTTCGGCAACCAGGATCCAGACCCCGCCCAGAATCAACGCGATCGCGATCGGCGAGACAGTGTCGGGCAGCTCCCAGCCCAGCAGTCGCACCGGCAGCCCGACCAGTGCCGTTACCAGGAAGGCGACCGCGATCTTGCCCAGGTACAAGCGGTTCTCACGATCGCCCAGACCGGTGGCCAACGACCACAGTCGCTCACGGAACACCGCGGTGATCGCCAGGATCGCGCCGGCCTGGATGACGATGTTGAACAGGTCCGAGCGGGCACCCAGCCAGTGCTGGGCGATCAGCAGGTGGCCGGTGCTGGAGACGGGCAGGAACTCGGTGAGGCCCTCGAGGATGCCCAGCAATATCGCGGCGAAGACGTCGAACATGGTCGATGACCCGAATGTGGAGATGGCGCACAGCCGTGCAGTAGCCGCAAAGGATAGCGGAACCCGATCACGCGACGTCGGCATGCGCGCCGTCGGCACGGTGAACCGGTTTGGTGCGAAAATGACGCCGCACCCCACCCGCCACGCCATCCGCGAGAAATCCATGTCCATCGAGAACGTCGAGAAACTCATCCAGGATCACAGCGTCGAATTTGTCGACCTGCGCTTCGCCGACATGCGCGGCGTGCAGCATCACGTCACCTTTCCCAAGTCGATTGTCGATGAGACGTTGTTCGAGGAAGGCAAGATGTTCGACGGCTCGTCGATTGGCGGCTGGAAGGGTATCCACGACTCGGACATGGTCTTGATGCCGGATCCGTCCACCGCCTTCCTGGACCCGTTCACCGCCGATCCGACCCTGGTGCTGACCTGCGACATCCTCGACCCGGCGACGATGCAGGCCTACAACCGCGACCCGCGCGGCATCGCCAAGCGCGCCGAGGCCTACCTCAAGTCCAGCGGTATCGCCGAGCAGGCGTTCTTCGGCCCGGAGCCGGAGTTCTTTATCTTCGACAGCGTCCGCTACGCCAATGACATGGGCCACACGTTCTTTCATGTCGACTCGGAAGAGGCGGCATGGAACTCCGGCAAGGAGTACGCCGGCGGCAACACCGGCTACCGTCCGGGCGTGAAGGGCGGTTACTTCCCGGTCGCGCCGCTGGACTCGCTGCACGACATCCGCGCCGAGATGTGCAAGGCGTTGGAGGCGGTGGGCATCGAGGTTGAAGTCCACCACCACGAGGTGGCCAACGCCGGCCAGTGCGAGATCGGCACCCGCTTCAACTCGCTCACCAAGAAGGCCGACGAACTGCTGACGATGAAGTACATCGTCAAGAACGTCGCCCACCGCAATGGCAAGACCGCGACCTTCATGCCCAAGCCGATCGTGGGTGACAACGGCAGCGGCATGCACGTGCACCAGAGCCTGGCCAAGGGTGGCAACAACCTGTTCTCGGGCGACGGCTACGGCGGCCTGAGCCAGATGGCGCTGTGGTACATCGGTGGCATCTTCAAGCACGCGCGCGCGATCAACGCCTTCGCCAATGCCACCACCAACTCCTACAAGCGGCTGGTGCCGGGCTTCGAGGCACCGGTGATGCTCGCGTACTCGGCCAGCAACCGGTCGGCCTCGTGCCGGATCCCGTATGTCGCCAACCCGAAGGCGCGCCGGATCGAGATGCGCTTCCCGGACCCGATGAACTCCGGCTACCTGATCTTCTCGGCGTTGATGATGGCCGGCCTGGACGGGATCAAGCACCAGATCGACCCGGGCCCGCCGTCCGACAAGGACCTCTACGACCTGCCGCCGGAAGAAGAGAAGAATATCCCGACCGTCTGCCACAGCCTTGACCAGGCGTTGGAGGCGCTGGACCAGGACCGCGACTTCCTCAAGGCCGGAGGCGTCTACAGCGACGACTTCATCGACGCCTACATCCGTCTGAAGATGAAGGAAGTCACCGCATTCCGCGCCGCGACCCACCCGCTGGAATACCAGATGTACTACGCGATCTAGTCGCGACGAAACGCGCCACCAGTTGGCCGACCGTTCCCGAGGGCGCCAGGAAGCCGATATCGCCCGGTTGCCCTTGCGTGTTGAGCGTCCCGTCATCCCCGCGCAGGCGGGGATCCATGGACTTTGCTCTCAACTGGGCTGATGAGGTGCCAGCAACAGCTCCGCCGAGTGTTCGCGGTAGGTGAGCTGCATGGCCGCCACCACCTCGTCGCATGCGTGCCCGACGGCCTCAAATAGCGGGCTGCCGGCCAGCAGTTGCCCATTGAGCGCCGCGCTGAACAGGTCGCCAGTACCCTTGGGCGCGGCGTCAATACGGGCGTGTTCGAGCACTTGCGCGTCGTCGTGGCTGACGATCGCCACCCGCATCCGTCCGTGTGCCCAGGAGCCGGGGGCGGCGCTGGTGACCACGACCCACCGGGTACGGCCGACCAGCAGCGTCCGCGCGGCGGCGATGACCTGCTCGACAGTGTCGACCGGGTGGTCGCTGAGGCGCTGCAACTCGAAGCCATTGGGAGTTAGCCCGTGGGCCAGGGGCAGCAGGTGCTGGCGGTAGGCCGCCACCATTCCGGGGTCGACATACACGCCGGTATCGTGATCGCCGATCACCGGATCGATCTGGACCTGCAACTGCGGGTGAGAGGCTTCCAGCCCGCGGATCCAGCTGGCCAGCGCGAATGCCTGATCCGGGCCGCCGAGGTAGCCGACCAGCACCGCGCGCAGCCGGGTCAGTGCATTGCGCGCCTGCAGGTCGTCCAGGTAGCCGGAGAACCACGCTGTCGGCAGCGCGCCGCCGTGCATCGTCGGGTAATGCGGGGTGTTGCTCAGGATGACCGTCGGCACCGCGGCAACTCGCAGGCCGAGCTTCTGCAGGGTGGGTACGGCAACGCCGTTGCCAACGCTCCCATAGACCACCTGCGACTGCACCGACACGACATCGCTGTGCAGCGGCTGCAAGCGGGCCGATGGGTCTGCGGGATCTGCTGGCGTCATGCCGGGTCAGTCGGCCAGTAGTGACTGTCCGGCAGTGCGCGGGCACCGTAGATCGCCTGGCCGACGCGGACCACGGTGGAGCCTTCCTCCACCGCCAGCTCGAAGTCCCCCGACATGCCCATCGACAATCCGTCGAAGTCCATCCCGTGCGGTGCATCCTGGCGCAACTGGTCGCGCAGGTTGCGCAGCAGGACGAAGCAGGTGCGTACCCGGGCGGCGTCGGAGGACAGAGCGGCCAGCGTCATCAACCCGCGTACGCGCAGCGAAGCAAACGCTGGCAGCTGTTTCACGAATGCGGTCACGTCATCCGGAGACAGACCATATTTGCTGGCTTCGCCCGATGTGTTGACCTGGATGAACACGTCCAGCCGGCGACCTTCGGCCTGCAGGCGGCGGTCCAGTGCTTCGGCCAGTCGCAGGCTGTCGAGGGCCTGGAACTCAGTGGCAAAACGGGCCACCAACTTCGCCTTGTTGGTCTGCAAGTGGCCGATCACCGACCACTGCAAGTCGGTCAGGTCTGCCATGGCTTCCCATTTGCGGTAGGCCTCCTGAACCTTGTTTTCGCCCAGCATCCGGCAGCCGGCGGCATAGGACAGGCGGATGTGCGCCTCGTCGATGGTCTTGCTGACCGGCAACAGCCGGACCTCATCGGGATTGCGTCCCGCTCGCTGGCACGCTGCGGCAATGCGTGCGCGAATCGCCGCGAGGTTGCGTGCGAAGTCGTCGACGGTGACGGCTTGCGGGTAGGCCGGTTGGGGTAGTGGTGATCCGGGGTGCGGAACGTCCAACGGTGGGAGCCTCCAAAGACGATGGGTTGATTGTACCGCTGGTACTCTGTGACCAGGCCACGATTCACCTGTGCTGAACTGCCGCCGCGCTACGGTGCCGAGGTTCACCGGTGCAACGACATTGCCCAACGCCATCGCCCATTGACCCACTGAAGGAGTCATCCATGAAGATCGCCCTGTTTACCAGCGCCAGCCTGCTGAGCCTCGCCCTGGCCGCGTGCAGCACTGCGCCCAGCACCACGCCCGCCAGCACTGACGCTGCCCCCAGCGGCGCCAGTTTGCCGACCGAATCCACCGTTGCCAGCGCGCACGTCAATCTCGCGGCAGCGTCGGGCAGCCTGGTCAGCGGCAAGCTCAGCGTGGTCCCGATGGGCGATGGCGTGCATTTGCGCGGTGAAGTCGGCGGCCTGACGCCCGGCAGTACCCACGCCATCCACATCCACGAGAAGGGCGATTGCAGCGCGGCCGACGCCAGCAGCGCCGGCGGGCACTTCAATCCGACCGCTATGCCGCACGGCAAGGTTGGCACTCCGGCCCATCATGCCGGTGACATGAACAACATCGTCGCCAACGCCGAGGGTGTCGCCACCGTCGACCTGCACGCCAGCGGCCCGGTGTTGGGCGGTGGTGCGGCCAACGACGCCATCGGCAAGGCAGTGATCGTGCATGGCGGGGAAGACGACTACACCAGCCAGCCTTCCGGTGCGGCTGGTCCACGCATCGCCTGTGGCGTGATCCAGGCTGGCTGAAAATCACGCTCAGGCCGGAAGGTGGCGGACGAGCACGCCGGCCGGGTGTGAAGGTGCCTTGGGCGGTTTGACGCCCGGCACCTGCGTCTGGTGCCGGCTTCAGGCCAGAGCGGCGCGGCAATCGGTGTCGCGGCCGCAGTGCACGAACTGCACGGCGATCCCATGCGCTCCGAGCACGGCGGCCATCTGTCGTTGCCGCGCCTGGAAGTGCTGGAATTGCCGGTGACGGTGCTCACCCATCGCGTCCTGATCGCTCGCGGCGGGCGAATGCTCCGCGGCGGCATAACGCTGTTGCCAGGCGGCCGGTGAGAACAGGGCAATCCGTACTTCCCCATCGGTGTAGTGAAGCAGCGGCTCGGGCGGCTGGTCCAGCCAGGCGCGCTGTTGCGGGCGCAGCAACGCGGTTTCCAGTAACGGCCACAGCGGCCCCAGTCCGGCATGGTCGTACTGGATCGAGGTCATCGCGGCGAGGTCGTTCACGGTCAGGTAGCGGGCGTGTTCGACTTGCAGGCCGAACGCCTCCTGCGCGGCCAGGGCGGTATCGGCGGCGGCCATTCCGACTTCGATCAGGTCTTTCTCGAACGCATCGCCAACCCGCGCGACGGCATCGCTTGCGCCGGTCAGCACGAACGGCATCAGCCGCAATGGCCCACCAAGGTAGTCGGAGGAAGGGGCCAGCGTGCCGGGCATTTGCGAATCGCTGGCGCCGAAGGCAATGATCCGGCCGGCGTCGAGGTCGTGGCTGCCGCGCGGCGCACGGGCGGCGAGATCGGCCAGCTCCCGATGCAATGGCCAGCCGGGGCGCAACAGCTCCACCGGGTCGTAGTGGGCGCCCACCGTCACCAGCTCCAGTGCGCTGGCTTCGGGCGCGAAGGAGGCCAGATCGCGCGCAACCAGGTGCGCCAGTGCGCCGACCTCCGGTTGCGAGAGCCGGTCGCGGCCCACCGGCGCGGCGCCGACCACTTCGATGGCGAAGGCACCCAGCACGTGCAGCTCGGGTGTGGGGTGGGCAGTATCGGCGGCTGGACTCATTGGATCCCTGGGAAATTCGCGGGTTGGACACACGGTCTGGAGTAATTGGATACGCAGGCGTTTGGAAGCGCGCAGGTGCAGCGCTACACTGCGGCCATTATGCCCGCAAGCCATTGTGGGACTCACGCAAGCAGCGTTGGCACGAGTGCAACGCCCATCGTCCGAGGTGATCAATGCGCCAAACCCGTCCTGTCGCCGTGCTTGGTGGTGTCCGAATTCCGTTCTGCCGTCAGAACACCGCGTATGCGGATGTTGGCAACCTGGGGATGTCGGTGCGCACGCTGGGCGCGCTGGTAGAGAAATACGGGCTGCACGGGCAACAGTTGGGCGAGGTTGCGATGGGCGCGGTGATCAAGCATTCCAGCGACTGGAACCTGGGTCGCGAGGCGGCGTTGTCGTCCGGGCTGTCGCCACTGACCCCCGGCCTGACCATGCAACGCGCCTGTGGCACCTCGCTGGATACGATCATCACGGTCGCCAACAAGATTGCGATTGGCCAGATCGAGGCCGGGATCGGCGGCGGTTCGGATACCACCTCCGATGTGCCGATTGTCTACGGCAAGGAGCTGCGCCGGCGTCTACTTGCAGCGGCCGCGGCGAAGGATTTCAAGGGCAAACTGGCGGCGTTCAAGGGGTTTTCGCTGCGTGAATTGAAGCCCGACTTTCCCGGCGTCGCCGAGCCGCGTACCGGCAAGTCGATGGGCGAGCACTGCGAGGATATGGCCAAGCAGTGGAACATCGCGCGCGATTCGCAGGACGAGTGGGCGCTGTCGTCGCACTTGAAGCTGGCGGCGGCCTACGAGCGCGGCTTCTTCGATGACCTGGTGGTCAGCTTCCGCGGCGTCTCGCGCGACAACAACCTGCGCCCGGACAGCACGCTGGAGAAGCTGGCAACGCTGAAGCCGGCATTCGACCGGAGCTCCGGCCGCGGCACCTTGACCGCCGCCAACTCGACCCCGCTGACCGATGGCGCGGCCGCGTGTCTGCTGGCCTCCGACGAGTGGGCGCAGGCGCATGGCCACGAGCCGCTGTGTTACCTGCGTGATGCGCAGGTGGCGGCGGTCGATTTTGCCCACGGGGAAGGGCTGCTGATGGCCCCGACCATCGCGGTGCCGGAGATGCTCGCGCGCAATGGCCTGACCCTGCAGGATTTCGACTTCTACGAGATCCACGAAGCGTTTGCCGCCCAGGTGCTGTGCACCCTGCGGGCGTGGGAGAGCGAGGACTACTGCAAGACCCGGCTTGGGCTGGACGCACCGCTGGGTCGCATCGATCCGGCGAAGATCAATATCAACGGCTCGTCATTGGCGACCGGTCACCCGTTTGCGGCGACCGGCGCGCGGATCGTCGCCAGCGCGGCCAAGGAGCTGCAGCAGCGCGGCGGCGGCCGCTGCCTGGTCTCGATCTGCACCGCCGGCGGCATGGGCGTAACCGCCATCCTGGAGCGCTGATCCAACCAGCTACTCGCGCAGTCGCGGCATCCCGTGCTCGTCGCGTTCCTCGATCACCGCGCGATCGTGGATCTGCTGGCGCATGTCACGGCCCGGCAGTTCGGTGACCGCTTCGCCCCGATGCAATCGCAGCGCATTGCCGTAGCTCAGCCGCGCACGCGATTCATCGCCGGCCTGGGCGAAGCCATGGCCGAGCTCTTCCCACGCGTCGCCGCTGGCACCTTGCGCCAGCGCGCGATGCAGATAGTCCTCGGCTTGTGGCCACTGTCCCTGGGCACGATTCAGCCGGGCCAGCGTCAGCAGCAGGCCGGGACTGGCAGGGTGGGCTTGCAACCAGCGCTCGGCATTCTTGTGCCGGCGATCCAGCTGACCGATCGGCAGGCGGCCATACAACCCGGCCAGCGAGTCGTCCCACTGCTTGTCCAGCGCCTGCTCGACACTCTTGGCGGCGGCCTCCTCCCAGCGCAACGCCGCGGCGCGCTCGGCATAGGCGCTCACCGTGCCGGGGTCGGTACGGAACGGCTTGGGCAACGCTTCCCAGCGATCGGCCAGTACATTCGCGTCCGGCGCCTGGCGCAGTGCGGTTTCGGACCACTCGGTTTCCAGTCGGTCCAGTTGAGAGACCGGCAGGACCTTCTGCTGCCGCATTGCGCCCAACAGGCCGTAGGCCTCGCCGACATCGCCGGTCGCGGCCAGTGCCTGCGCGCGCAGGAACAGCCCGCGCGGTGGCAGGGGCTGCACGTTGGGAGTCTCCAGCGCCAGCAGGGCATCGCCCGGCCGTCCGTCCGCCAGTGCCAGGTCCGCCGCGGTCAGCGCACGCGCCACCGGGTGCGGGACCGCCAGACCATCCAGGTACTGGTTCGCCTGGGCGGTGTCGCCGCGGGCGGCAGCGGCGCGTGCAGCGCCAATCCGGGCAATATGGGCGACACCGTCGTCTTCTGCGCCGGGGTTGCGCGCCGCCTCTTCCAGAAGCTTCTCTGCACGGTTCCAGCGGCCCTGCTCAAGCGCGTCCAGTCCATCGATCAGCTTGGCGCGGGCGGCTTTTTTGCGCCGCCGCCGCAGCGCGACGATGGGCAAGCTGATCATCTTCCAGATCAGCCACAACACCAGCAACGACCCCAGCCCGATCAGGACCGCCGCAGCCAGGGTGGTGGTATAGCGGGTGCCGCGATAATCCAGGATCAGCGAGCCGGGGTCTTGCACCAGCAATTGCGCGACCAGCGCGCCGACCAGTATCAGCACGATCCAGAACAACAGGTTTCGGAACAGGTTCATTCAATAGGCTCCCGATGCATGGCGCGAGACTGACGCAATTGGTTCAGTTGGTTCAGTGTGGTGCCAAGGGTTGGAAGCGAAAGTGAAAGTGGCATTGCCGCGATCTCATCCAGCGCGATACGCCGCGCGCGTGTCTCGTCGGCGGCAGCGGGCAGGCGGTCCAGCCAGAGCCCGGCCCGGGCGAGCGCGGACCGGTAACCCTCAACGTCGCGACGCTCTGCGGCCGCCCTGGCCAGGGTGATCTCCAGTTGCAGTCCTGTCTCGGTCGCGGCGAGGTCGGCCGGATCCATGGTTATGGGTTCGTCGTTCCGGGTCACTTCCACGATGCCGCCAAACGCACGCTTCCACCACGGCGCTGCGGCAGCGCTTGGTGGAGTTTGCAGCGGGGGTGTCGCTTCGATGCGCTGGGCGAAACCATCCAGCCGCGCCAGTGCCGCCGCGCGGGGCTCGGTGTCGGCCTGGTCCAGCGCGGCACGTTCCTGCCCCAGGGTCTGGCGCAGGCTCAGATAAGCGGGGTCATCGACGCGGTCCAGCACGCTGGCAGCAAGTGCGTACGCGCGCCGGGCGCCATCCAGGTCGCCGGCAATCATCAGTCGTTGCTGAGCGATGCCCAGCAGCAGTGCGGCCTCGTCCAGCCGTAACGCCTGCACGCCACGAAGGCTGGGGTCGGAATAGCGTGCGAAGCTGCTTTCAATCAAGGCCGAGCGCTCGGCCAGTCCGAGCAATTCGCTGCGCAGGACCTGGTTGGTGGCGACGGCCTGTTGCAGGCGTTGGGTCTGGGCTTTCTGATTGCGGCGCAGCAGGTCGACGCGCTGGCCGAGCGCATCCAACTGCAAACCAGTGGCATTGCTGGTCGCCTGCTCGACGGCCAGGCCCCGTTGCCACTGTTGCCAGCCAACCCATCCGGCTGCCGCGATCAACAGCAGTACGATCAACCACGGCCATTTACGGCGGCGGCGCGGAGTCGAATCGGACGAGGTCGTGGACACGGCAGGCGCAGTCAGGCTGGGGTCAGTCAATGTTACCGGAACTGCTGCCCGAACCCGATGCGGCCGGGCCCCGGGACAGGGCGGCCAGTGACGCGGCGACGAGATCGGTCGGTCGGGCGCTGTGGGCGCGGTGGCAACGGGGGAACCCAAGTTCGCGGGCAAGATCACCCAATCGCTCACTGGCGATGGCGACCGGCATCGCCCGCAACCGCGCGACGACATCGTCGGGGACGCTGGCGACCACCAGTTGCAGGGCCTCTGCACTGGACACCGCCAGCACTGCGGGGGCCGCCAGGCGACGGATCGCGGCCAATGCCCGTGGCGAAGGTGTTACCGGCACCCGCTGGTAGACGTTGGCGCGGATTACCTGTGCGCCGCGTGCCTGCAGGGCCGGTGCGAGGACACCGCGTCCACCGGGGGCGGTCACCAGTCCCAGTGTGCTGCCTTGGAGTTGCTGCAGGCCGGGCAGTGCCAACAAGCCTTCACTGTCCATTCGCTCGGGAGTCACCACCGCCGTGATGCCGGCCCGACGCAAAGCCAACGCGGTACCGGCTCCAACCGCAAACCAGCCTTGGCCGGGCACCACTCGCAACGGTTGCAGTGCCGCGGCGGCGCGGGCCGCGGCAGGACTGGTGAACAGCACTCGCGATGCGGCCAGGGCGGCCTTCAGGGCATCGCGGTTGTCGGGGTCATCAATGGCCTGTAGCGTCCACGGTGACAATGCAAGCAAGCCGCCGTCATGACGCGCAGCGGCCCGCCGCAACGTCGCATGCCCGCCGCGTGGCCGCAGCGAGATCACGTACCATGCAGCGGGCAATGAGCGCGATGACATCGCGACAGCTTGGCATGCGTGTTGGAAGGTTGCATTCGCCATGCCCCAAGCCCGCCACTTTCCCCTCCCCGCCGGTAGCGCCGGCTCGACAGAGTTCCCATGCCGTATAGCGACGCGTTGCAACGCCTCACTCATCACTATCAGTCAATGCCGCCGGTGGCGGCCATGGAACTTCGGATCGACGGTTACGACGGCCAGCGGCTGCAGCTGCATGCGCCGCTGGCGCGTCATCTCAACGACAAGGGCTGCGCGTTCGGCGGCAGCCTGGCGTCGGTCATGACCTTGGCGTGCTGGGGCCTGATGTCGTTGCAGGTCGAGGCAGCAGGCATCCAGGCCGATGTCTATGTCGCCGACAGCCAGGTCCGCTATCTGTTGCCGTTGTTCAATGACCTGCAGGTGAGCGCCGAGCTGGCACCGCGGTCGAACTGGGACCACTTCATCGCCACCTTGCGCCAACGCGGTCGGGCGCGGGCGCATCTGGTGGCGCGGGTGCCGTTGCCCGATGGCCGGATCGCGACCGATTTCACGGCCCGCTACGTCGCCATCGTCCGCTGACCGGCAGCCCGTCACGTAGCCCGCTAGGATGGCGGTTCTGCCACCGCACTGGAACCTGCATGCCCCCTCGCCAATTCGAGTCCACGTCCTGGTTTCATCGCCTTGTCTCGCGCACGTTGTTGCTGGGCGCGCTATTGGGCTTGCTGGCCCTTGGCGGCTGTGCGAGCGGCAGTCCGGCCGCCAGTGCGCTCGATTCCGCGCAGTATGCCTGGTCGGGTGCGATCCGCTGGGGTGATTTCGGCGGTGCGCGCAACCTGGTCGATCCCGACGTCCGGGCCGAAAATGCAATGACCGAGCTGGAGATGAAGCGCTATGAGCAAATCCAGGTCTCTTCGTACCGTGACGTCGGCTCCACCCGCAATCTCGAGGCGGGTACGGCGATGCGCAACATCCAGATCGGTGTGATCAATCGTCACACCATGACCCAGCGAACGGTGAATTACCGCGAACAATGGCGTTACGACGAGGCCGTGAAGGGCTGGTGGCTGACCAGTGACCTGCCCGACCTGTGGGCGGGGGAATGACGGTTTTTTTGCACGCCCGGCGGCGCTGGGCGACAATCCCCGCCCCATTGCCCTGCCCGTGACCCCGTGACTGTCGAAACCCTGCTGGCCTTCGCCGAGCGCAACCTCTACCTGTCCCTGGCGCTGGTGGGTATCACCGTCGCGCTGGCCTATGTCGAGATCTCCCGCCTGTTCCGTGGCTATACCGCGTTGCGGCCGGCCGAGTTGACCGGGTTGATCAACCGCGACAACGCGCTGGTGATCGACCTGTCGCCTGCCAATGATTTCGAAAAAGGCCACATCGCCGGCAGCAAGTCGGTGCAACCCAGCCAGTTCGACCCGGAAAGCAAATTGCTGGCGCCGGTCAAGGCGCTGCCGGTGGTGGTGACCTGCCGTAGCGGCCAGGCCTCGGCCAGCGCCGCCAAGCGATTGAAGAAAGCCGGTTTCGAGAAGGTGTACTGGCTCGATGGCGGCGTCCAGTCCTGGGTGCAGGCGGACATGCCGCTGGTCAAGGGACGCCGTTGATCGGACGCGGCTGGCTATTGCAACCCGGCCAAACGTCCCCAGCCTGAGTTTCCGAGGTGCGCGAACGTGCGTGCCATAATCTTTCCTTGCGCTTTACTGGAGTCCCCTGATGTCCGAAGAAACCCTCAATGGTGCCGCGGTGCCTGCCGATGCCGCCGCCACTGGCCCCTCTTTCACGATCGAGAAGATCTATGCCAAGGACGTCTCGTTCGAGGTTCCCGGCGGTCCGGCCGTGTTCAGCGAGCAGGCGCAGCCGCAGCTGCAGTTGAACCTTAATCAGAGCGTGCAGCGCCTGAACGAGACCAACTACGAAGTCGTGCTCGGAATCACCCTGACCTGCAATGCGGATGACAAGCCGCTGTATCTGGTGGAAGTGAAGCAGGCGGGCGTGTTCACCCTGAGTGGTTTCGAGGCCGCCCAGCTCGACAACCTGCTGGGTATCCATTGCCCTACCGTGCTGTATCCGTACGCGCGTTCATTGATCAGCAACCTGGTCCAGTCCGGTGGCTTCCCGCCGTTTTTCCTGCAGCCGATCAACTTCGATGCGCTGTATGCCGAAGGCCTGCGCCAGCGCTCGGAGAAGCAGGCGGAAAGCCTGGGCAACGCCGAGCCCGCCGGCAACGCCTGAGCGACCAGGATGCCGACCCGTTTGAACGAGGCCGAGGGGTTGCGCATCGCCGTGCTGGGCGCGGGCTCCTGGGGCACCGCCCTGGCCTCGCTGATCGCACGCCATGGGCATCAGGCGGTGCTGTGGGGGCGCGACGCTTCGGTCATCGCGACGATCGACCAGGGCCAGCAGAACACGCGTTACCTGCCCGGTGTGCCGTTGCCCGATACCTTGCGCGCGACCACCGATCTGGCCGTGGCGATGGCGGGTGTCGATCTGGTATTGGTCGCAGTGCCTTCGCACGCGTTCGCGGACACCTTGCGTGCGTTGGCACCGCACCGCCCGGCGCACGCCGGCGTAGCGTGGGCGACCAAGGGCTTTGAGCCCGGCAGCGGCCGCTTCCTGCATGAGGTTGCCGCGCAGATCCTGGCGACCGACCCACCTGGCACGCCGGTGCCACTGGCGGTGGTGACCGGCCCGTCGTTTGCCAAGGAGGTCGCCCGCGGCCTGCCGACCGCATTGACCGTGCACTCCGACACGCCTGCGTTTGCACAGCAGGTCGCCGAGATCCTGCACGGGCCGAGTTTCCGCGCCTACACCGGTGACGACATGCTCGGCGCCGAGCTGGGCGGCGCGATGAAGAACGTGCTCGCGGTGGCCACCGGGGTTGCCGACGGCATGGAGTTGGGGCTGAACGCACGTGCCGGGTTGATCACCCGTGGATTGAACGAGATGCTGCGCCTCAACCGCGCCCTGGGTGGCCGCCCCGAGACCCTGATGGGGTTGGCCGGGTTGGGCGACCTGGTGCTGACCAGTACCGGTGACCTGTCACGCAACCGCCGGCTGGGATTGGCACTGGGCCGGGGGCAGTCGATCGAGGACGCGGTACGCGAGATCGGCCAGGTGGTCGAATCGGTACAGACCGCCGATGAGGTCATGCGGCTGGCGCGTCGACACGACGTCGAGTTGCCGATTGCCGAGGCGGTCTACGCGGTGTTGCATGGCGAGATATCACCGGGCGAAGGTCTGCGCCAGTTGATGGGACGCGAACAAAAAGCCGAGTATCCGGGCGCCCTGTTTGGCTGACACCGATTGATTGGCAGCCAAAAGAAAACCCGGCCGAAGCCGGGTTTTCTGATCGCGACGATCGGGGAGAGAGAGATCGCAATCTGTTGCAGGGTGCTGCTTAGAACGTGATGCGCGGACCGATGAAGTACTGGGTGTCGCCGTCGACGAACTTGACATCGCCGCTCAAGCCCCAGGTCGGGTTGAACTTGAACTGGGCGCCGAGACGGCCGTAGAAATCGCCGTCGTAATCGCTGCCATCCTCATACCCGGCCAGCGCGTAGCCTTCCAGGTTGGGGGTCATCGCGCCACGCACGCCGGCTTCGACGCTGTAACCATTGAGGCTGTTGTTGAATTCGTCCTCGGAGCGCTCGTAGGCAACCCGGGTCAGCAGGTCCGCACGCGGCGAGATTTCGTGGTTGTAACCGACACCCACGCGCATCTGGTCGATGTCGACACCTTCGTACGGAGCCCCCAGGAAGCTGAAGTCGTCCGTCTTCTGGCCGGAGTAACCGCCGAACACATGGAAGTTCGGCGCGATCGCGCCAGAACCGGCGATGGCCCAGCCATCGGCGCCGGTGTTGTCGGTGTCGGTGTTGATGTAACCGCCTTCGACATAGTTATAGGAAACGCCGTCGGCCGCGGACGCCGCGAACGGCAGGGCAGCGACCAGGGTCAGGGCGAGCAGTGACTTCTTCATCGGGCTTGGCCTCTCGAATTTGGTGGTTCGTTCGGGTGCGGCCCCCTCAAACCAAGGCGACATCGCGACCCGACGCCGGCAGTATCGCGGATGCAACAAAATCCCAACTGAATAATGTACGTGCCGGTACAGGAACTACAGGCGGCATTCAGGGTCGTGCGGAAGCTGGTGCCATTGCGGTTGGCCGTTGACGACGGCATGCATGCGCCCGGCCTAGACTGGATGCGCGGGAACAATGACGGAGACCGTGCCCATGACGCCATCGCCAGCCACCCTCGCGCTTGTCGCCGATGTCGGTGGCACCAATTCCCGTTTCGCGTTGACCGATACCGCCGATCCGCGACCCGGGCTGCTGCAGCCGCGCAAGTTGGCCAACGCCGGTTTTCCGAGCCTGCAACGCGCCGCGGAACACTATCTGCAAGAGGTTGGCGTGCGTCCGGCCCGCGCGGCAATCGCAGTGGCCTCCCCGTTGGCCGCCGACGTGATCCAGTTGACCAACCGGGGGTGGTCGTTCAGCCGCGCCGGCTTGCAACAGTCGCTGGGGCTGCACGAGTTGCGGCTGATCAACGACTTTGCGGCGGTCGCGTGGTCGCTGACCGCGCTCCAACCGGATGACTGGACCGCCCTGTCAGGTCCGGATGCACACGGGCTGCGGGGGCCGGTCAGCGTGCTTGGACCCGGAACCGGCCTCGGCGTCGCCCAACTGGTCGGCTGCCCGTCCGGCGGGTGGCACGTGGTGGCGACTGAAGGCGGTCACGCCACATTCGCCCCGGTCGATGAGTCCGAGCACGCCATCGCGACGTGGCTGGGGCGAAAGTTTGGCCGCGTTTCCAATGAGCGGCTGCTCAGTGGCAGCGGGCTGGCATATATCGACGCGGTGTTGCGTGGCGCTGGCCCGCCGGGCGCCGACGAGGGTGTCGTTTTGCGCGCCCCGGCCGAGATCACCCGGGCAGCGCTGGAACGTAAGGAGCCGGCGGCGATACGTACCCTGAACTGCTTCTGCGCGATCCTGGGCAGTGTCGCCGGCGACGTGGCGTTGATCCACGGTGCGCACAGCGTGGCGATCGGCGGCGGTATTGCACCGCGCTTCATTCCTTTCCTGCGCGAAAGCCCGTTTCGCGAACGGTTCCTGGACAAGGGACGTTTGACCGCTCGCCTGGAATCGGTGCCGGTGCACGTGGTGACCCATCCCAACCCGGGTTTGCTGGGCGCGGCGGTCGCATTGCGCGCCGCCGGCGCCTGAACCCGTTCAAGGCGGCCGTCCGGCCTGATCCAGATCAGTGCGATACGCGGACATCGTCGCGAGACTGCGTACATCGGCCCGCCATCCCGCCACAGTTGCAGCGCCTGCAAGGAGCTTCGTCATGACCACCCGCTTCACATCGATCTCGACCAGCATCCTCGACGCCGTCGGCGATACCCCGCTGCTGGAAGTGGAGGGCATCTACGCCAAGCTGGAGTTCCTCAACCCGTCGGGATCGATCAAGGCGCGTATCGCCAAGTACATGATCGAACGGGCCGAGCAATCGGGCGCGCTCAAGCCCGGTGACACCATCGTGGAAGCCACCAGCGGCAACACCGGCAACGCGCTGGCGATGGTGGCCGCGGTGAAGGGCTACCGGATGCTGGTGGTGATGCCGCAAGGACTGTCCAGCGAACGGGTGGCGATTTCACGCGCCTATGGCGCGCAGGTGAGGTTTTGTGGCGACTTCCACGTCAACGCCGCCTTGGAGATGGCGCGTGAACTGGGTGCCAAGCCGGGTCATTTCTGCCCCAGCCAGTTCGAGTCGGAATGGAACGTCGAGGAAAACCGGGTGATCCTCGGTCCGGAAATCCTCGCCCAGTTGCCCGATGGCGTGGTGCCCGACGCGCTGGTGGTCGGGGTCGGCACCGGCGGCACCCTGATTGGCGTGGGCCAGGCGTTCCGTGCGGTCAACCCCAACGTGCGCCTGTTTGCGATGGAGCCGTCGGAATCGCGCACCCTGCTTTGCGGTGAAGTGGCGCTGCACCAGATCGAGGGCATCTCCGATGGCTTCGTGCCGGGGATCTTCCAGCGCCACGGCGCACTGGTCGACGAGGTGACCAGCGTTGCCAGCGCCGAGGCGGTACAGGCCATGCGCGACCTCGCCAGCAAGCACGGTTTGTTCTGTGGCCCCAGCTCCGGCGCCCACCTGCTGGCGGCCAAGCGCGTGCGCGAGCGGCATCCGGAGCTGAAAACCGTGGTGACCCTGTTCTGCGACAAGGGCGAGAAATACCTGCAGGACTACTTCATGCAGGCCGAAGGCGAGCTGCCGGAGCCGAGCCCCTTCGCGTGAGCCCGGCGCGCGCCCGGACATGTGCCGTCCGGCGGCGGCGCGACCGGTCGGCGCGCAGTGCCTGACCATCGGCACGGGGACCGGCCCGGCGGGTTGGTTACCATCAAGGACTTGCCGTGGCCGGCCCGGCCGCGCGTTTCGAGCCGGAGCGTGACGATGCGCCAGTCCAGTCTTTCCCTGATTATCGCCGTGGCATTGGGCAGCCTTGCCGGCTGCCAGTCGACACCACCACCGGCGGAAGCGACGGGTACCTCCGTGTCGGCCGAGTCGACCGCGCTGTCGGCACGCTTTGACAAGGTCGCCGAATCGCTGCTGATGAGCGGGCTGGAACGCAGCCCCGAGCGCTCGATCTACGCCGGCCGTTACGACAACGCGGCGACCTTGACCATCCCCGACGCCGCCCGGCGCACGGAAGATCTTGCCTTCGCCCGCGCCGGTCTCGCCGAGTTGGCCGGGTTCGACCCGGCGCGCCTGGCGCCCAGCGAGCGCATCGACTACGAGCTGTTGAAGAACCAGTTTGAGTCGCGCATCTGGTACCAGACCACGTTCCGCAGCTGGGCCTGGAATCCCGCCAGCTACAATGTCGCCGGGCCGATCGCGCTGCTGCTCAACACCCCATACGCTGAGGAGGATGCGCGCCTGCGTACCGTCCTGGCGCGGCTGGAGCACGTGCCGGAGTACTACGCTGCAGCGCAGGCGAACATCGACAATCCCACCGCCGAGCACGTGGAGCTGGCCATCGTCCAAAGCGATGGCACGTTGAGCGTACTGGGCGATGGCCTGCGCAAGCAGGTGGCCGAGTCGGGTCTGGACGCGGCCGAGAAGGCGCTGTTTTCTACCCGTATCGATGCTGCGCGCACGGCCGTCGAGCACTGGGCCGACTGGTTGAAAGCCGAGCAGTCGCAGCTGGCCGATTCGGGTGACGCGCGTTCGTTCCGCATCGGCGAGGAGTTGTACGAAACCAAGTTCGCTTTCGACGTGCAGTCGCATTTCACCGCAGCGCAGCTGTACCAGCGTGCGGTGGAAGCAAAGAACACCCTGCACGAGCACATGGATGGCCTCACCCTCGAGTTGTGGCCCAAGTACTTTCCCGACACCCCGATGCCGGACGATCGCCTGGTCCGGATCGAGCAGATGATCGACAAGCTTTCCGCGCGTCATGTCGACCGCGACGAGTTCTTCGACGAGATCAATCGCCAGATCCCGTTGTTGGCCGACTTCGTGCGCGAGCATGACCTGCTCGACCAGGACTTGAGCCGACCCCTGGTGGTGCGCGAGACGCCCGAGTACATGCGTGGCGGCGGCGCGGGAGCCTCGGTCAGCGCGCCGGGCCCGTTCAATCCGACCGCCAACACCTACTACAACGTCAGCCCGCTGGATGGTTACACCGATGCGCAGGCCGAGAGCTTCCTGCGCGAGTACAACCACTGGGTGCTGCAGGTGCTCAACATCCATGAGGCGATCCCGGGGCACTACACCCAGTTGATGCATGCCAACAAGAGCCCGAGCCTGATCAAGGCCATGCTCGGCAACGGCGCGATGATCGAAGGCTGGGGGGTGTATGCCGAGCGGATGATGCTGGAGTCCGGTTGGGGCGACCAGGCGCCCGAGATGTGGCTGATGTACGACAAGTGGAACCTGCGCGTGGTGACCAACGCGATCCTCGACTACGCGGTCCATGTGAAAGGCATGACCGAAGCGGAGGCGATGGCGCTGCTGCAGCGCGAGGCGTTCCAGGAAAAAACCGAAGCCGTCAACAAGTGGCGTCGGGTGCGTCTGTCACAGGTGCAGCTGACCTCGTATTTCACCGGCTACACCGAGATCTACGACTTCCGCGAACAGCAGAAGGCCAAGTTGGGCGATGACTTCGACTTGAAGACATTCCACAACCGGTTCCTGAGTTACGGCAATGCGCCGGTGCCGGCGATCGTGGAGTTGATGACCGAGTAAGTCGCCAGGCCCGGTCATCATCGTGGCGGCGTGCCAGGTGGCGTGCCGTCCTGGTCAGGGTCGCTTGGACGGCTACACGCTGCCGGCAAATCCATGCTGGCGCCAAGCTTCGAACATTACTACCGCGACCGCATTGGACAGGTTCACGCTGCGGTTGTCGGGCTGCATCGGCAGCCGGATCTGCTGCTCCACCGGGACCTGTTCCAGTACCTCCGGCGGCAGCCCGCTGGTCTCACGTCCAAACAGGAACGCGTCGCCCGGTTGATAACCCGGGGCGTCAAAGCGGGTTGCCCCGCGGGTGGTTACCGCAAACAGTCGCGGCGTAGTGCGCTGGGCATCGGTGATCGCGGCCAGCGTGGCGGCGAGGGTGTCATGGACCTGTACCCGGGCGTACTCGTGGTAATCCAGGCCGGCGCGGCGCAGGCGCTTGTCGTCCAGCTCGAAGCCCAGCGGCCGGACCAGGTGCAGCCGTGCACCGGTGTTGGCGCACAGCCGGATCGCATTGCCGGTATTGGGTGGGATTTCGGGCTGAAACAGGATGACGTTGAACATCGGCACAGTCTAGAAGCCGTAGCCACCCGCGGGAATGCTTCATGGGGTCCAGCGCGGCGGCGGCGTCCTGATCCGGTCAACATCGGCGGGGGACTTGTGACCCGGTACTCATAACCGCAAGTACCGTTAAGATTGGTGCTTCCGCCCAAGCCGGGCGATCCACATGCAAAAGGAGTATTTCATGTCTGTATCGTCCAGCTTTCCGGCAACCCCGCACCCGGCGACCGTCCGACGCAGCGTGCTCGCACTGGCGCTGGCAGCAGCCGTGGCGGGTCTTGCCTTGGCCCCGACGCTGGCGCGCGCGGACGTTGTTGGCGCCACCGACATCCCGGTCGCGGCCAATACCGGCACCGAGAGCGTGGATATCGCGTACCAGGAATTCACCCTGCCCAACGGGCTGCGGGTGATCGTGCATGAAGACCACAAGGCGCCGATCGTCGCGGTCAACGTCTGGTATCACGTGGGCAGCAAGGACGAGCCGCGCGGCCGCACCGGCTTCGCCCACCTGTTCGAGCACCTGATGTTCAACGGCTCGGAGAACGCCCCCGGCGAGTACTTCGACCCGTTCGAGCTGGTCGGCGCGACCGACATGAACGGCACCACCAACACCGACCGCACCAACTACTTCCAGAACGTGCCGACCACCGCGCTCGACACCGCGCTGTGGATGGAGTCCGACCGCATGGGCCACCTGCTCGGTGCGATCGACCAGAAGACCCTCGATGAGCAGCGTGGGGTAGTCCAGAACGAGAAGCGCCAGGGCGAGAACCAGCCCTACGGCCAGGTCTGGACCAAGCTCAACCTTGCCCTGTATCCGGAAGACCACCCGTACCACCACAGCGTGATCGGCTCGATGGCCGACCTCAACGCGGCCTCGCTGGAAGACGTCAAGAACTGGTTCCGCGCCTGGTATGGCCCCAACAACGCGGTACTGGTGCTGGCGGGCGACATCGACCTGGAGACGGCGAAAAAGAAGGTCGCCCAGTATTTTGGCGCGATCCCGGCCGGTCCGGACATGGCGCAGCCGCCGGTCGATGTCGCCGTGCGTCCCGCCGACACCCGCGAGACCATGCACGACGCCGTTCCGCAGGCGCGCATCTACCGCGCCTGGAACGTCGCGCCGACCGGCACCACCGACGTCGACCAGTTGCACGTACTGGGGCAGATCCTTGGCGGCAGCGACACCTCGCGGCTGGAGAAGCGGCTGGTCCACGGGGATAAACTGGTCGACAGTGTCAGCGCCGGCGTCAGCGAGTCGCAGTTGGGCTCCAATTTCCTGGTGACCGCCAGCGTCAAGGAAGGCGTCGACCCGAAAAAGGTCGAAGCGATCATCGACGAGGAGCTGGCCAGGCTGCTGACCGAGGGCCCGACCGCCCAGGAGCTGGAGCAGGCCAAGACCGTGATCCGCGCCGGTTTCATCCGCGGGGTCGAACGCATCGGTGGCTTCGGTGGCAAGGCCGACGCGCTGGCCAGCTGCGAGATCTTCACCGGCGATGCCGGCTGTTTCCGCGAAAGCATGGCGATGATCGCCGCGGTGACCCCGGCCCAGTTGCAGGCCGTCGGCAACCAATGGTTGGGCGATGGCGACCACACTTTGGTGGTGCTGCCCGGCGAGCGCACCGCGCTGGCCGAAGAGCCGGCCGTCGAGCCCGCGCCGCTCACGCTGCCGCCGGTCGATCCCGGATACAGCGTGTTGCCGGCCACGGTCGATCGCAGCAAGGGCGTGCCGATGCCCGAACAGTTCCCCGAACTCAAGTTCCCGCAACTGCAGCGCGCGACACTCGACAATGGCACCAAGGTGATCCTCGCCGAGCGTCACGCCGTGCCGGTGGTGCAGATGAGCCTGCTGCTGGACGGCGGTTACAAGGCCGACGTGCTGAGTGACGGCAAGCTCGGCACCTCGAGCTTCACCATGAGCATGCTCGATGACGGCGCGGCGGGTTACAGCGCGCTGGAGTTCGCCGCCGCGGCCGAGTCGCTGGGCGCGAACCTGAGTGCCAATGCTTCGCTCGACGGCGCCAGTGCCTCGCTGTCGGCGTTGAAGGAGAAGCTCGACCCGTCGTTGGCCCTGTTCGCCGACATGCTGCGCGAGCCGACCTTCGACCAGGCCGAGATCGACCGCATCAAGGCCAGCTGGATTGCCGGTATCAAGCAGGAGAAGGCGCGTCCGAACGCGGCCGCGCTGCGGGTAATGCCGCCGCTGTTGTACGGCGAGGGTCACGCCTACGCGATGCCATTCAGTGGCTCGGGCACCGAAAAGTCGATTGCCTCGCTGACCCGTGCCGACCTGGTCGAGTACCACGACACCTGGGTACGGCCGGAGAACGCAACGCTGGTCGTGGTGGGTGACACCACCCTGGAGCAGATCGTGCCATTGCTGGAAAAGCACCTGGGCGACTGGAAGGGCGAAGGCGAGCCGGCCGTCACCGCGTCGGTGGCCCAGGTGGCGCTGCCGGATGCGTCGCGCGTGTTCCTGATCGACCAGCCGGGTGCGGTCCAGGCCAATATCTACGTCGGCCAGTTGGTGCCCTCGACGATGTCGGATGACGCTACCGAGTTTGATTTCGCCAACACCGTGCTCGGCGGCCAGTTCAGCTCACGCCTCAACATGAACCTGCGCGAGGACAAGCATTGGGCCTATGGCGCCTACAGCTTCTCGCCAAATGCACTGGGGCAGCGGCCGTGGCTGGCGTTCGCGCCGGTGCAGATCGACAAGACCGCCGAGTCGATGGCCGAGATGAAACGCGAGATCACCGAATACGCGGATGGCTCGGCACCGGCGACGGCCGAAGAAGTCGCGAAGGTGCGTTCCAACGAAATCCGCAGCCTGCCAGGCGCCTATGAAACCGGCCGCGCCGTGCTTGGGACGCTCGCCGGCATCGTGCGCTACGACCGCCCGGATGATTACGTGTTCGAGCACCAGGCCGAGATCAAGGCATTGACTCCGGCGCAGGTGGCCGAGGCCGCCGGCACCATCGCGCCGGGTGCGCTGACCTGGGTGGTGGTGGGCGACCTGGACCAGATCGGCGCGCCGGTGCGGGCGCTCGAGCTGGGCACGGTCCAGGTGCTGGATGCCGATGGCAACCCGGTCGCCGCCACGGCGAAGGCGACGCCGGAACCGACACCGGACGCGATCGAAGCCGCTGACGCCACCGAAACCGACGGCAACGGCAACTGAAGTCGACGTTTTTCATCGCAACCAATCCGGGTGGGCGCGCATCGCGTGTCCGCCCGGCTCGCGCTTGTCTTGTCCAGGCCTGTCTTGTTCAGGCCCGGGTGCAAAAGCGTCGCCAAACGGGGCCACAATTGAACCCCGCTTCGTCGTCCCAGGAGTCCCCATGATTCGCCTGTTCATTCTCGGCTGCGCCACGTTTGCCTTCGCCAGTGGCTGTACCTGGGTGCCCATGGCTCCCGGCGCCAGCGCGGTGCAGGTGATTTCCGCTGGCCCGGCGCCGACCGACTGCACCAAGCGCGGCGACATTGCCGTGTCAGTCAAGGACAGCGTGGCGTTTTACGAGCGCAATGACCTGCGGGTGCGGGAGGAACTGGAAACCTCGGCCCGCAACGAAGCACCGGGTATCGAGGCCGATACCATTCAACCATTGGGGCCGCCTTTGAAGGGGGAGCAGCGTTTCGCCGCCTACCATTGCGGTGGCAACCAGCCGGCGGCCAGTTTGGCGATTCCGGTCGCGCCCAAGGGTGAAGTGCAAACCTATCCGGTCGGTGGCTGACCCGGGCAGCGGCGGATTGGTTAATGCAGGCTTGCCAGCAAAGCGTTAACCTGTCGGGATACCTGTCTTTCTGGTCTACCATTCATGCAGTTCCAACATGTCGCCATCGCCGGCCTGGCCCATATCGACGCGCCGCGCCGGCTGAGCTCGGACGAGATCAACCTCCGGCTCAAGCCGACACTGGACCGTCTGGGTATCCGCACCGACGTATTGGGTGATATCGCCGGTATCCACGCGCGACGTCTTTGGGACGGCGACATGCTGGCCTCCGATGCGGCCACCCTGGCCGCAGTCAAGGCGCTGGCGGATGCGGGCATCGATCCCAACCGGATTGGCCTGCTGGTCAACACCTCGGTCAGCCGCGATTACCTGGAGCCATCCACCGCCTCGATCGTCAGCGGTAATCTCCGCCTGCCCGACACCTGCCAGAATTTCGACGTCGCCAATGCCTGCCTGGCGTTCATCAATGGCATGGATATCGCCAGCCGCATGATCGAGTGCGGCGAGATCGATTACGCACTGGTCGTGGATGGCGAGACCGCCGACCTGGCTTACGAGAAGACCCTGGAGCGCATGACCCGCGCCGACTCCACCGAAGCGGATTTCCGTAGCGAGTTGGCCACCCTGACCCTGGGCTCGGGCGCCGCGGCGATGGTGATGGCGCGTGCCGAGCTGGCGCCGGGTGCACCGCGCTACAAGGGCGGGGTGAGTCGTGCGGCGACCGAGTGGAACAAATTATGCCGGGGCAATCTTGACGGCATGGTCACCGATACCCGCCTGCTTCTCAGCGAGGGCATCAAGCTGGCTGAGAAAACGTTCGGGGTCGCCAAGCAGAAACTGGGCTGGGTAGCCGAGGAGCTGGATGAGTTCGTGATCCACCAAGTCAGCAAGGTGCACACCGCCGCCTTCACCAAGGCGATGGGTATCGATCCGAAGAAAGTCCTGACGATATTCGGCGAGCACGGCAACATCGGACCGGCATCGGTGCCGATCGTACTCAGCAAGTTGCGAGAGATGGGTCGATTGAAAAAAGGCGACCGGGTGGCGTTGCTGGGCATCGGTTCGGGTCTGAACTGCTCGATGGCCGAGGTGGTCTGGTAACCATCAGGTCGTAACGCCGCCGGGCGGGCGGCAACCAGACCCATTGTGCCGATGTTGCCCGCGCTGCCTTACATCGCCGGGCACGCTGGGTCGCGGCCGGCGTAGACGGCACATATTTCCTGACGGCACTTGAGGCCCTTGGCGCTATTGGGCGCAGGGCATTCGCGCAAGTTTTCCTGGATCTGCTGCGAGCGACTCGGCGCCGCGTCAGCACGGCTCACGCGGCGCGAGGGGTCGACCTTGTCGGTCGCTTCCATTTTCAGGATCAATGCGTCCAGCCCGCTGGGTTGCGGGTGGGCGGGCGCCTTGATGTTGCGCAGCAGCGTGGCAAGCAGGTCAGCCTGTTTGTCACCTGTCCCAGCTGCCGGCGAGGCGCGTGGTAGGTCGCGGGGATTCACGGGACGGGTTGGCGGGGATGTGGGGGAGCTGTCGAGGTTGGCGCCCGCGTCTCGCCGGGCTCGGGTGGCGACGGCAATGCCCGCAAAGGGTGATGGCCCGGTAGCCGAAGGCGCGGAACGGCTTGCCGAGCCGTCCTGGGCGCGTGGGTCATTCCTGCTGTCGGCAGCTCCTGGCGCGGCGGTGGGCAGGCCGGAGGCGTCGTCGATAATCGTCGCTGCGAACCGCATGGCCGGCCCGATCATGCTGGCATCGCTCGCCGCGTGCGGCGTTGGTTGGGCCGGCGGCTCCGGGGGCAGACTCCCGGTCGCGCCAGAGCCGCCTTGCCACAACCCGCCCTGCCACAACCCGCCGCCGACAAGCACCACCAGTGCGGCTAGCGACAGCCGCAACCACCAGCGTCGCGGCCGGTTTGCGACCTTGGGCGACGCGGGCTTGCCGCCCGCCATGTCTGCTAGGATTCGCGCCGACGACGCCGGCGTTGCTTGTGCGGGTGTGCCGGCCAGCAGGCTGGGGCGGCGGGGCTTGGCATCTTGCCGATCCACGTGGACTCCTTTCCGAGCCGGCCCAATCGAGCAAGCTTTGATCCTTGATCCGGTATGTCGTCCCGATACGGTGTGAACCGGACCGGGTGCGTCGGCATTCTGCGGCGGTGCCGGGGCCGCGTCAATTCGGCTGCCGACAGCGGTCGGACAACAATCTGGAAAGTGATGATGACGCTATGGATGGCGATGTTCTTCGCAGTGACCGCCGCGGTGGCGTGGCTGGTGCTGTTCCCGGCCGCGCGCGACGACGTGTTGGCGGGCGTGGGCCGGTGGCGGTCGCGGGTGGCCGGCGCGATCGCCCGCTGGCAATTACGGGCCAGCGGCCGCGGGGCCGATTCGTCGCGCGCGCTGCGCGAAGCAACTGGCCGACTGGTGGGCGGTTTGCGGCGCCACCGGTGGTTGCTGATCGGCACTGTGCTGGTGGTGTCGGTGCCGCCGGTGCTGATCCTGCAGCTGCGCCAACAGGTCACGTTGGAAGGATTCGATGGTGAAGCCGTAGTCGCCTCCGATCACCACGTGCTCGAACTGCTGCGCGGCGAGCGCCTGGCGCCACCTCCGGAGTTGCCACCGGCGTTCTTCTTGGCGGCCGAGGCCGAGTTGCAAGCCGACGTCGCGCGCCGCGCGGCGGATACCGGGGTGCCGGTGGCCATTTCCAGCGCCGACCGCAAGTGGGCCCGGATCGAGCCGTCATTCCAGCAGCGAGTGCTGGCGATTTACCAGGTGATGCGTGAGCAATATGGTTACCAGATGGTGCTGGTCGAGGGCTACCGCAGTCCCCAGCGACAAGCGGCACTGGCACGCAGGGGGGGCGCAGTGACGGGTGCGAAGGCCGGCCAGAGCTGCCACCAGTACGGACTTGCGGTGGACAGCGCGCTGTACCGCGACGGCAAACTGCAATGGGACATGGACGATCCGTGGACCCGACGAGGCTACTTCCTGTACGGCGAGCTGGCAACGGATGCCGGGTTGGAGTGGGGCGGCAACTGGCACAGCATCAAGGACTACGTCCATCTCGAACAGAAGACGGCGTGCCGTCAAGCGCGTCGCGCGGCCGGTTACTGATCGTCGCCGGCTGCGGGTGCCCACCCGGGGTGACTCCTGCTATTGTTGGCGCTGGCAACTGGATGCCAATCGCCCCACGGGGCCGCCAGCAGGGAGCACGGCCAATGTCAAAGCCTTTCATCGTCGTGGGCGACAAGATCGACCATGGCGGCGCCGTCGCCAGCAGCACCGCGACCACCGATATCAACGGCCTTCCGGTCGTCCGCATCAACGACAAGGTCACCTGCAGCCAGCACGGTGACACCGTGATCGTGACCGGCGACCCCACCACCATCATCGACGGCCAGCCGGTCGCCCGCCACGGCGACAAGACCGCCTGCGGCGCGACGTTGATTGCGAGCCAGACCCAGACCTTCATCGGCTGACCGGACCCCAGGGAGCGAGGCGTCGGCGCAAGAGGCGCGGGTGCGATTTCGAATGGACACGACACGGAGCAATACCAGCATGGACGCGGGGAGACCGGCTTGAAGCTCGCTCGCGTGCTGCGCACGGGTGCGCTGGTGCTGCTGCTGTTCGCGGCGGTCTGGTTCGCGGCGGTGCTGTATTGGCAGGCCGGCGAAATCAACCCGACCGCGGGCGATCTGACGGGATGGCTGCTTGGCCTGCCGCTGGTCTTGCTTGGCGGCTTCTGGCTGCTGCGGTGGCGCATCCGGCGGGCGAAGCAGAAACGCGCCGCGCCACCGGAGGCGGCTGCGGAGGTCGGCATCGAGCCCGTCATCGACAGCGGGCCGCAGCCTGACCGCATCGTGCATCTGCTGGCGGCTGCAGTGTGGCTGCGCGCCGGCAGTGATGCGGCAGGGGTCGCCGCGGCATTGGCCAAACCCGAGCGGCCGCCGTTGCACCCACGGTTGAAGGACGCGCTCGGCTTGCCGGTGTTCGCCGCCGAAGTTGAAGGGCTCGATCCGGGTTCGGTCGAGGCGGCGCTGGCCGACCCCGGCGCGCTGGACCGGGTATTCGGCGAAGAGAGCCTGCGCGCACTGGCGCTGCTTGATCCGGTGGCCGAGGAACTGTTGGCCGCGGCGTTGCCCCCGGCGCCAACGGTGTCCGATCTACTGCCCTCATGCGGGGGCTTGCATCCGCATGCGATGCACCATTCACGCTCCTCGCGCGCGGCCGCGCCGGCGCCTGCTGCGGCAATGCTGCGGGTGCGCCTGCTGCTACCTGCGACGTGGCCAGCGGCGGCGCGCCAAGCCAGTGGCGACTGGTTGCAGGCCAAGGCTCGCGCGATCGGTTTCAATGAAGACCAGTTCCACGTCGAGGTGGCTCCAGCCCATGCCGCCGGCGATGGCTGGCATCTGCTCGAACAGTTCGCCCAGGCTCAGACCCAAGCGCGAGACGGCGGTGACGACCGCCTGTTGTTGCTGGCCGCACATTCGGCAATCGCCGAGACCAGCATCGAGCGGCTCGACGCGCGCCGCGAGTTGCTGGTCAGCGGCCATCCCGAGGGCCTGATCCCGGGTGAAGGCGCCGCCGGTGTGCTGCTCGGCAATGCGGCACTGCCGCCCGACCCAGATGCGCCGCCGCCATTGCGCCTGCACCGGACGCTGCACGGCCGCGCCGGCACTGGCCGTGGCGCCAGCCGGCAGGCGGGTGAGCTGCTGCAGCACGCGCTGACCACCGCCGCCCAGCCGGCCGAGGCGATTGGAGTGGTGCTCAGCGATGCCGACCACCGCCCCAGCCGCGCGATCGAGATCGCCGGCGCGATCTCGGCAACCCTGCCCGCGCTCGACCCGGTCGATGATGCGCGCCACCTCGGCCTGGCCTGCGGCGACCTGGGTGCGGTCGCGCCGCTTGCCCTGCTCGCCGCCGCGGCGGCGCAGGCGGCGCATGACCAGGCGCCGGTGCTGGTGTTCGGCCTGGCCGACGCGCAGGCGCGGGTTGCGCTGGTGCTGTCGCCCTTGGCGGTCGCCGCTGACGATACCGGCGCCAACTCTCCGGCTTCCCCCGGTTCCACCGAGGCCGCACCCGCGGTCGCGGTCAACGCTTGACGATGATGGGTATGTTTTAGATGAGCAGCTTCTGGATGAACCTTCGTTATTGGCTGATGGATTACCGCGTGCTCGCCGTGTTGGGCATCGCCGGTGCCGCTGCGATCACCTATTTCGGCATCGATGGCCTGATGGCGGCGGGGGGCTGGCTGCTGGTCGCGGTGATCGCCGCGTTGGCGCTGTGGCTGCTGGTGGTGGTCGTGCGCAAGGTGCTGGCATTGCGCGCTGCCAAAGGCATCGACGGCATGGTGTCCGAGCAAGCCGACCAGGCCGTGACCGCCGCGCAGCCGGCCGCGCGCGCCGATGCCGAGATCCTGCGCGAGCGCATGGGCGAGGCGGTCAATGCGATCAAGTCGTCCAGGCTCGGCCAGATGAAGGGCCGAGCCGCGCTGTACGAGTTGCCGTGGTACGTGATCATCGGCAATCCGGCCGCAGGCAAGAGCACCGCGATCCTCAATTCGGGCTTGCGCTTTCCGTTCGAGGACAACCGCAGCAACGTCATCCACGGCCTCGGCGGCACCCGCAATTGCGACTGGTACTTCACCACCGAGGGCATCGTGCTCGATACCGCCGGCCGCTACTCGGTCAGCGCCGAGGACCGGCTGGAGTGGCTGACTTTCCTCGACTTGTTGAAGAAGAACCGCCCACGCGCGCCGATCAACGGCGTCATCATCGCCGCCTCGATTGCCGAGCTGTCGGGCAGCAAACCCGAGTTCGCGATCGACTTGGCCAAGAACCTGCGTCAGCGCGTGCAGGAGTTGACCGAGCGGCTGGAGGTGCATGCGCCGGTCTACGTCGTGTTCACCAAGGCCGACCTGATCAGTGGGTTCAGCGACTTCTTCCACGGACTTGACCCGTCGGAACGGGAAAACGCCTGGGGTGCAACCCTGCCGTTCGACCCGACCGGACAGACCGACGCACTGAGCGCCTTCGACAATCACTTCGACCAGTTGTCCGACGGGCTGCGCGAGATGAGCCTGTCGCAGATGGCCATGGCGCGTGGCCGCGAGATTCCGCCGGGGTTGTTGACGATGCCAATGGAGTTCGCCGGCATCAAGCCGGCGTTGCGCACGTTCATCGCCACCTTGTTCGAGGACAACCCGTACCAGTTCAAGCCGGTATTTCGCGGCTTCTACTTCACCAGTGCGCTGCAGGAGGGGGTCGCGGTGCAGCCGGCGTCGGACCGGGTGAGCCGCCAGTTCGGCCTGCATGCCGGTGTCCACGCCGGCGAATCGATCGTGCCCACCGACAGCAGCCATTTCCTGCTGGGTTTGTTCCGCAAGGTGATATTCGCCGACAGGCAACTGGTGCGGCAGTACGCCAGTCGAAGCCGCACCCGCTGGCGCCACGCTGCGTTCCTGGGCGCACTGGTGCTGTTGGCCGTTGGGCTGGCCGGGTGGACCTGGTCGTACACCGGCAATCAGCAACTGGTCGCCGACGTCACCGCCGATCTGGACAAGGCGGTCGCACTGCAGGTCGACAAGATCGATCTGGAGTCGCGCGTGCAGGCGCTGCTGGTCCTGCAGGACCGGCTGGAGCAGCTTGAACGCTATCGCCACGGCCACCCCTTGAGTCTGGGCCTGGGCCTGTACCAGGGGGAGGCGATCGAAGCCAAGTTGCGCACGGAGTACTTCAACGGCATGCGTCAGCTGATGCTGGTGCCGGTCGCCAGCAAGCTGGAGACCTATTTGGGCCAGGTCATTGCCCATCGCAGCGAATTGGGACCGTCAGCGGCCGCGAACAACGTCGACGTGGAAGCTGGAGCGGTGGTGGCCAGTGAGTCGACCGACGCGCAGCTTTACCAGGACGCCTCCCCGACCGATTCCCAGGATGCCTACAACGCGCTCAAGACCTACCTGATGCTGGGTGATCACGCGCGGGTGGAGAGCACCCACTTCAGCGACCAGGTGACGCGCTTCTGGCGCGGCTGGCTGGAGGCCAATCGCGGGGCCATGAGCCGCGAAGACATGCGGCGCGCGGCCGGTCGCCTGATGACGTTCTACGTGCAGCAATCCGGCCGCGCCGACTGGCCGCAGCTGGAGCTGAAGTACAGCCTTGTCGACGACAGCCGGCAGGCGTTGAAGCAGGTCATGCATGGCACCCCGGCGCGCGACCGCGTGTATGCGCAGATCAAGGCGCGCGCGGCGACCCGTTTCAGCCCCGTCACCGTGGCGGCGCTGTTGGGGGACAAGACGGCCGACGGTGCCATCACCGGCAGTCACCAGATCCCCGGGACGTTCACCCACAAGGCGTGGCAGGACTATGTCGAAGACGCCATCAGCGAAGCGGCCAATACCGAGCTCAGCGGCACTGACTGGGTGCTGGAGACCACCGTCCGCAATGACCTGACGCTGGCCGGCAGTCCGCAGCACATCGCCAAGGAACTGACCGCGATGTACAAGGCCGAGTACGCGCGCGAGTGGCGCCGGTTCCTGCAGGGTGTCAGCGTGGCGCGCTTCGATGATTTCGACGACGCCGTGGTGCAGCTGAACCGGCTTGGCGATCCGCGCAACTCGCCGTTGCGCACGTTGCTGGAGGCCGTCCACCGCGAGACCGTGTGGGACAACCCGGCCGCAGCCAGTGCGGCCGCTGGCGGCGCCCGCAGCGGCATTGCCGGCTGGTTCAACCGGGTGATCATGCGCCGCAACCCGACCTCGATACCGGTGGCCATCGACCCGGACACCGGCCAGGAGGTCGCGGCCGCCGCCGGGCCGGTCGGCCGGCAATTCGACGCACTGGCGCGATTGCTGGTGGAGGGTGACGGCAATCCGGCGCTACTGAACCAGTACTTCGAAGCGCTGGGCAAGGTCCGCAGCCGTTTCAACGCGATCAAGGCCCAGGGCGATGCCGGACCGGGCGCACACCAGTTGATGCAGCAGACCCTGGTGGGCGAAGGCTCCGAACTGGCGGCCGTGCTTACGCTGGTCGATGAGAAAATGCTCAACGGGCTGGCCGAGGAACAGCGCGAGACCTTGCGCCCGTTGCTGCTGCGATTGCTGATGCAGAGCTTCACGGCGTTGGTGCAGCCGACCCAAGTCGAGCTCAACCGGATCTGGAATGCGCAGGTCTACCAGCCGTTCCAGGACGGGATCGGCCAACGCTATCCCTACGCCCCGGACGCGCCGGTAGAGGCCTCACGCGCCGACATCGAGCAGATCTTCGGTGCGCAAGGTGCCATCGCGAAGTTTGGCCAGACCGGGCTGGGCTCGTTGGTGATCCGCCGTGGCAACACCCTGGCCACGCGCCGCTGGGCCGATATCGGCATCAACCTGCGCCCCGAGCTGATTGCCGGCTATGGGCAATGGGTGGGGGCCAGTGCGGCCGGCGAGGGCCCGACGATGGTGTTCCAGGTGTTGCCGCTGGCGGCCAACGGACGCGAGTACACGCTTGCCATCGACGGCCAGCAAATGCGCTATCGCAACACGCCACCGCAATGGCATACCTTCCAGTTGCCCGGCCAAGGGGTGCCCGGGGTCCAGATCAGCGCAGTGACCGGTGACGGTCGCAGCGTGCAGGTATTCGATGCGGCCGGCGATGCCGCCACCTCGGCGATGTTCGATGCGGCAAGCAAGACAAGCCTGGGCAAGCAGCATTACCGGCTGAGCTGGGAGCGCAATGGCGCCAAGGTCGCCGTCGAGCTGCGCATTGTCAGTTCGGTGCAGTCCAATGCCGGTTCCGCGGATTCGGTGGGCTTGCAGCTGCCGGCCCTGGTGGCTGGAGCCGCGTCGGCGGTGGGAGCCGGCGCCACCGGCTCGGTTGCCGCCCCGTCCGGGGTTCAGTAATGGTGGCCGCAGAGACCGCGCTGCCGGTCAGCTATTTTGGCAAGTTGCCCAGTCGCGGCGACTTCGTGCGCACGCCCGACAGCCATCCGCTGATGGTGATGCTCGACCGATGGGCCGGACAGGGACTGGAGTTGCTGGCGCGCGACCCTGGCTGGAAACAGCTCTACGACGATGCGCCAGCGATGCATTTCGCGTTCCTGGGCTCGCGCAGCCGATTGGCGATTGGCGGCCACTTCCTGCCCAGTCGCGACAGCTCCCAACGCCGTTTCCCGTTCCTGGCCGCGACCCGGATAGAGGTCGCCCAACCACTGGCGTTCATCGGCCGCAGTCCGATGGCGCTGTCGCGGCTTTGGGCCAGCCTGGCACGTCACTCCGCCCAGGCGGTGGCGGCCGACGATCCCAGCGGGCCGCTGCGTACGCTGGCCGAAAGTCGGGTCACCATCAATCCCGATCCGCAGATCTACGAAGCGCCATTCAACGACTTCATCGAGTTGCAGGACATCGGTTCGTTGCAGGACTTGCTGCGCCAATCGGGTCATCCCGAGTTGCGTCTGCGCTGGTTGTTGCCGGCACTGGGGTTGCTATTGCAGCCCGTGGTTGCCGGCGGATCGGCGCAGATCGACAAGGCACTGGCGCTGCCGTTGCCGCGTGATGCGCTGTATCGGCCACTGGTCGCCGCGTTCTGGCTCGACCTGGTGGCCGGGTTCCTGACGCGGGTCGACGTTGAACTGGCGCTGCTGGTGATCGAGGGCAGCGCGATGGAGCCGGGGCCACGACTGCTGGTCGCCTTCAATGGTGCCGACGGCCGCACCTTGCAGGCGGCGCTGGATCCGCAGCTGGCACGTGAGCAGATCATCCGCGTCGACGATGCGGAATGGGTCGACGACCAGATCGACGGTGACTATGCCCTCAACAAGCTGGTCAGCTACCTCGATCGCGACGATCTGTCGCTGCGCGCGGCCCGCACGATATTCAATGAGACCTTCCTGGAACCTGATATGCGCCCACATCCCCGCCCACGACTTGCCACCTTCCTGCTGGGACTTGCCGGCGCGACCCTTGCGTGCGCGAGCCTGGCCGCCACCGTTCAGCAGCGGTCGACGCCGACTGCTCCGGTGGCATCCGCCGCCATGGCATCCGCCCCCGATGCGGCCAAGCAGGTCATCGCCGCTGGTACCGTCCCCGACGAGGCGACCCGCGCGGCGATACTGAAACGCCTGGGTGAGCTGTACGGTCCGCAGCGCGTCGTCGACCGGATCGAAGTGGACGCCGTGATCGCTCCGCCCAACTGGCGGGATCGCGTACTTGGCATGCTCGGGCCGCAGCTGCAGCAAGTATCGGCCGGGCAGCTGGCCATCGATGGCACCCGTATCCGCGTCAGTGGCCAGGTCAGTAACGAGGCCGCGCGCCAGCAGGTGGCCAGCGCCATCGCCAATGCTGCCGGCCCGGACTATGTGCTGAAAAATGCGTTGAGCAACGGCGGTGACGATAACGCCGCCAACCCGCAGGCACTCCTGGACGGGGCGCTGGCCGATCGCATCATCGAGTTCGACAGTGGCAGCACGACCCTGACCGCCGGCGGCCGCGCCATCCTGGATGAAATGGCCGCCGCACTGGCGCAATTGGACAACCAGCAGGTCCAGGTGATCGGCCATACCGACAGCGTCGGCCTCCGCCAGGCCAACATTGCCCTGAGCCTGCAGCGGGCGATCGTGGTCAAGGCCTACCTGGAGCACCACGGCATCAGTGCCGACAACCTCGGGGTACAAGGCTTCGGGCCGGATCGACCGATCGCCGACAACGCCACCGATGAGGGTCGCTCGCGCAATCGCCGGATCGAGTTCCGGGTGCTGTGACCTGCATCGGCTGACGCTGGCCGGCCCATCCCACTAAACTGTGGTGATGACTATCCGAACGTTTTCCGACCACACCCCGATCCTTGGCGCACGCGTCTACGTCGACCCGGCCGCCACCGTCATCGGCGCGGTCAGTCTCGCCGACGACGTTTCCATCTGGCCTGGCTGCGTGCTGCGTGGTGACGTCAATTCGATCCAGGTTGGCGCGCGCACCAACATCCAGGACGGCACCATCGTCCATGTCACCCACGAAGGACCGTTCACCCGTCCCGGCGGCTTTCCCACCGTGATTGCCAACGACATCACCATCGGCCATGGCGCGATCATCCACGCCTGCCAGCTGGATGAGTTCTGCCTGGTCGGAATGGGCGCGATCGTGCTCGATGGCGCGACGGTGTCGCGATACGGGTTCGTGGGTGCTGGCGCCGTGGTGCCGCCGGGAAAGACCGTTGGCGAAGCGGAGTTGTGGCTCGGCAATCCGGCGCGTTACGTGCGCACGCTGAGCGACCGCGAGATCGAGCAACTGCAGTACAGCGCGCGCCACTACATGGCCTTGAAGGACCAGTACCTGCAGCAGGCCAAGGCCTGACCGGACGTTTCACCGTCCGGGCGCACTCAGGCGCCCGGGTCGCTCGCGTCAGGCGGGGGTAACCGGCACGTTGCTTCCAGCGCGCAGCTCGGCGTAGATCGCATCGCCGTCCGGACGCACGCCATGCCAGCACTTGAAGCTCTCGGCTGCCTGCTCCACCAGCATCCCCAGGCCATCGATCACCTGGTCGGCGCCCGCGGCGCGAGCCCAGCTCAGGAATCCGATCGCCGCCTCGCCATAGCCCAGGTCGACCACGTCGCAACGCGGGGCAATCAGGGAGTTGGGTAGCGGCAGCTCGCCGCCATCCATGTTCCGGCTGATCGAGGTGGCATTGATGATCAGGTCAAATGCACCCACCGTGCCCAAATCGGAGAAGTTGCGCGGGTGCACCCGGCTGGGCTCGCCCAGCAGGTCGGAGAGTCGATCGGTGCGGGTGTCGGTGCGGTTGACGATGAACAACCCGGCAATGCCGGCATCGAGCAGGGCCGGAGCCACGCCGTGCGCCACGCCGCCCGCGCCGATCAGTAACACCCGGCGTCCGCGCAAATCCTGGCGGTGCCGATCGGTGAGGTCGCGCACCAGGCCGAGTCCGTCGGTGTTGTCACCCTCCCAGCCGGACTTGGTGCGGATCAACGTATTGACCACCCCACAGCGTCGGGCGCGATCGGTCAGGCTGCCGCAGATTGCGGCCGCGCGGGCCTTGTTCGGCAAGGTGACGTTGGCGCCGACGCCGCCATGGGCGGCAAACTCGACCAGTGCAGCGTCGAAATGCTCGGCATCGGCATCGATCCTGTCGTACTCCAGCGCGATCCCGGTTTGCCGACCGTAGGCGGCATGGATCAGCGGTGACAGTGAATGCGCGATCGGGTGACCGATCACGGCGAAGCGGGGAATGGTCATGGTGGCCTCGCTTGAAAATGAAGAATGCATACAGGCAGACGCGCAAAGCGACATCACACGGCCTTGTCGCGCAGTCTACCCGTCGCGGTGTCAACGCGGCCGGCGGCGAGTGGCACCAAAAGTCTTCATGACGCTACCGCGCTTCAGGCCGACTCGTGGATCCACTGGGCTGCATCGAGCGCAAAGTAGGTCAGCACGCCATCGGCGCCGGCGCGCCTGATGCTGGTGAGTGCTTCCATCACACAGCCGCGTTCGTCGATCCAGCCGTTATTCGCAGCGGCCTTCAGCATCGCGTATTCGCCGCTGACCTGGTAAACGAAGGTCGGCACGCCGAACGCATCCTTCACCCGGCGAACGATGTCCAGGTAGGGAAGGCCGGGTTTGACCATCACCATGTCGGCACCCTCGTCCAGGTCCAGCGCGACTTCACGCAAGGCCTCGTCCGAGTTGGCCGGATCCATCTGGTAGGTCTGCTTGTCGGCCTTGCCGAGCGCGGACGCCGAGCCGACGGCGTCGCGGAACGGGCCGTAGAACGCGCTGGCGTACTTGGCGCTGTAAGCCATGATGCGGGTGTGGATGTGGCCTTCGGCCTCCAGCGCCTCGCGAATCCGGCCGATCCGGCCATCCATCATGTCGCTGGGTGCGACGATATCGACGCCGGCGGCAGCATGCGACAGCGCCTGTTTGACCAACGCGTCCACGGTGGTTTCGTTCACCACGTAGCCGCTGTCATCCAGCAGCCCGTCCTGACCATGGCTGGTGTACGGGTCCAGGGCAACATCGGTGATTACCCCGAGCTGCGGGAAACGCTGCTTGAGTGCGCGTATCGCTCGCTGGCACAGACCATCGTCATCCCATGCCGCCGCGGCATCCAGCGACTTGGCGTCCGGTGCGGTGACCGGGAACAGCGCCAGCGCGGGGATCTTCAGCTCGCTGGCCTGCTCGGCGACCTTCAGCAGCTCATCGATCGACAGCCGCTCCACACCCGGCATCGAGGCGACCGCCTCGCGGCCGGTGAGCTCGTGGACGAAGACCGGGTAGATCAGGTCGTTGCAGGTCAGGATCGTCTCGCGCATCAACCGGCGCGAGAAATCGTCGCGGCGCATCCGCCGCGGACGGATATGGGGATAACTGCTCATGGCCGGCATTTTACGCCAGCGCGCCGGCAAGCGCCGGGTCAGCGCTCGCCAGTCAGAAGACCCCGCCACCCAGGCTCAGGCGAACGATGGCGACGATGATCACGATGCCGTTCATCACCAGGCCGGCCTTGGCCCGGCCGCGATTCTGGCTACGGGTGAACGCAATGCCGATGGCGGCGATGACCGCGCCGACCGCGGCGAACGGAATCAGTAGCCAGTTGGTGATGCCGATGATCGGTATGAGTGCAATCACCATCCAGATCATCGCGACAATGCCCCATAACAGGCTGATCAATCCCATGCTGGTTTCTCCGTGATGCTGTCGCTGGTTTCAAGGTGACCATTATCGCGCCCTGGTCGCCGGTGGGCGAGGATCAAAGGTCATGCGTGCCGTCGATTTCCATCCGCAATTCGCGTCGGCAGATCGTGGCATGCAGGATGATCCGCGGTACGTCCGATGCCAGCCGTTGCTCCAGCATCGCGGCCATGTGGTTCAGTTCGGCAGGGTCGCGCACGTACACCTTCAGGTGCGAGCCGGCACCGAAACTGGTCGGCACTCCGGGTCGAAGGCGGCGGGCGGCGCCAATCAGGCTGTCGAAATTGGCCAAGGTCTCGTCGAGCTGGGTCTCGATCGCGTCGGCATGCCGCGACTCGTGGCCGACGATGGCCGCAGTGCCCGACAGCAGCAGCGGCATGGTGCTGCCCGGCGACGGCAGCATTGCGCGAGCGAAGCTGGGCGAACGCAGGCCGTAGCGGCGCGGGTAGCGCCAGGCGCTGATTTGGCGCGGGTTCTCCACCGCAGTTCCGGGCGTCTTCGCCGCCAGCCAGTAGACCTGCAGGCGACGCTGGCCATCGACGCGGCCGACGGCGGTCGCGGCGGGCAGTTGCGTGGCATCGAAATCACCCAGCCCGGTGGCACGGCCGACACAGAAGCGGCGGTAACGCTCGCCATCGCCATCGCCATCGGTAATGGCGTCCAGGTAGTTCCAGATCCGCAGCAGGTGCGGGTAGCCGCGCCTGGCCGTGAATGCCAACAGCTCGCGATACGCCGTCTCGGCCGCCGCGCCAATATCCTCACCCGCGGGCTCGTCGATCTCGATGGCACCAAATTGCAGCGCGCCATCCTCGGCCCAGGCCACATCGCCCTCGCGGCCGCATTGCACGCCAGGGCTGGCGCGCCAGACTTCCAGCGGTGCCTTGCGGAGAGGTTGCAGGCCCACCCGCAGGTAGCGGGGGTCGTCATGGCAAGGTGCGGCGTCGCCAAAACCAAACACCGCCAAGGTGTCGTCCGCGGCTAGCAGTTCGGCCAGATCCTGGTGGACGTAATCGACCGCCAGGCAGGCCGACGTCGGATGCGGGTGGGAGCCGTGGATCAAGGGTTCAGGGTTGGGCTGGATCATGGCGCCCATGATAGCCGGTGGCCCGTGCACGCCCGTGTGGTTGCGCCCGGGAGCGGCATGCCGGATCGTTACCTCTTTGAATTGTCCTGGAACCTGTCAATGCCCGTACAAACTCCTGCCGAGGCCGCCTTGGCGCAATTACTGGTTGAAAGCCTGAACCTGGAGGATGTCGAGCCGGCGCAGATCGACCCGCAGGCACCGCTGTTTGGTGACGGGCTGGGACTGGACTCGATCGATGCGCTGGAGCTGGCCCTGGCGATCAGCAAGGTGCACGGGTTCCAGCTGCGCTCGGACAATGAGGAAAATCGCCGCGTGTTTGCCTCCCTGGCCGCGTTGTCGGCGCATGTCGAACAACATAAGTCCGCCTGACCCGGAACCCGTGCTGACGACCCGTCAATGACGATCGTGGTGGTCGCGCGGTTGGTGCTGGCCGTCGCCTATCCGTTGCTGGCCCATCGCGCCAGCGTCGATGGCGACAACCTGCTGGCGTCGGTGGCGCTGGCCGATCTGGTGCTGGTCGTGCTGCTGGTGCCATTGGTGCGCCTGCGGGGCTGGGCCTGGGCGGTGATGGTGCTGGCCGTGGCCGGGCTGTGGTCGCTTCATGACGGCGACATCCCGGTGTTGTTGCTGCTGGCACCACCAATGCTGTTCACCGCGTTGGTGTCGTGGTGGTTTGGCCGCAGCCTGCGGCCGGGCCGGGTGCCATTGATCAGCCGGATCGCCGCGGCGATGGAAGCCTGCGAGCCCGCTGCGCTGGAACCCCGGCTGCAGCGCTACACCCGTCGGCTTACGCTGGCCTGGGCGCTGTTGCTGGGTACCCTGGCGCTGGCCGATGGCGCGCTGGCGATGATCGCCGTGCCCGACGGTCTGCTGGTCCGCCTCGGTCAGCCGCCGCTGGTCAGCGTGTCGCAGCAGACCTGGTCGTGGTTCGCCAACCTTCTCGACTACGGCATCATCGGCGCCTTCTTCGTTGGCGAGTACCTGTTGCGCAAGCGCCTGTTCCCGGATGCCCCGTATCGGAGTTTTGTTGATTTCCTGCGCCGGATGGCCGCGCTCGGCCCGCGCTTCTGGCGCGACTCATCCTCCTGACCACTACACCGGCACTGGCTTATCCTTGTCTGTTCCATTGCAATCCAGGATTGCCGTGCCGCCGATGCCATTCGTGATCCCGCCTGACCACCCCAGCCTGCCGGGACATTTTCCCGGCCATGCGCTGGTTCCCGGCGTGGTTCTGCTGGATCGGGTCCTGGATGCGGTTGAGCTGATGCAGCCCGGGTTGGAGCTGGGGGGCTTGCGCCTGCCACGGGTGAAGTTCCTGCAGCCCTTGTTGCCCGGCCAGACCGCACGGGTGGAGCTGACCCGGTTGGAGCCTGCAGGCTGGCGTTTCCAGGTATTGCGTGGAGACACCGTATTGGCCCGGGGCGACCTCACGACCGGAGCAGCACGGTGAGCGAGCTCTGGCAGCGGCGCCCCGAGGGTGGCAACCGCACTACGTTGCGGATGATCGTCGCTATCGCTCGTGGTGCGGGACGCTGGCCGGCGCGGCTGTTGCTGTTTCCGATCACCGCGTACTTCCTGCTCATGCGTGGCCCGGAGCGGCGCGCGTCACGCGCCTACCTGACCCGGGTGCTGGGCCGGCCCGCCAGACTGACCGAGGTCGCCCGTCATATCCACGCGTTTGCCGCCACCATCCTGGATCGGGTGTTCCTGTTGGGCGGTGAGCTGGATCGCTTCGATGTGCGTGTGCAGGGCGCGTCGGCATCGCTGGCCCAGATCGCGCGCGGTCGTGGTGCGCTGATGTTTGGCTCCCACCTTGGCAGCTTCGAGGTGTTGCGCGTGCTCTCCACAACCCTTCCGGAGGTCCAGTTGCGGGTGGTACTGGATGTCGGTCACAACCCGGCCCTGACCGCCTTGCTGGATGCGCTGAACCCCGCCGTGGCGCGAACCGTGATCGATGCAGGCCAGGGCGGGCCTTCGGTGTTGCTCGCCATCAAGGAAGCCACCGATGCCGGGGCGCTGGTCGCGCTGCTGGTCGACCGGGTCCAGCCGGGGCAACCCTCGCACCCGGTCGAATTTCTGGGCGATGTCGCCCGGTTCCCGCTGGCGCCCTGGCAGTTGGCCAGTGTCCTTGATGTGCCGCTGGTGCTGGGTTTCGGGCTGTATCGCGGTGGCAACCGCTACGACCTGGTGTTCGAGGTGCTCAGTGAAGGCCTCTCGATACCCCGCAAGGAGCGCCCTGCCAAGCTGGCCGCCCTCGTTCAGGGTTACGCCAGCCGCTTGCAGCACCATGCATGTAGTGCGCCGTACAACTGGTTCAACTTCTATGACTTCTGGCAAGCCGATGATGATGCGATCGATCTCCACCGCCGTGGCACTGACGCTGGCAAGCGTATTGTTGCCGAGCACCGCGACGGCTGAGCCGGCCGCGCCGCAGACGGCGGCCGGGCCGGCAACCGCCGCCAACCAGGTGGACAGCGACTGGATCCTGGCCCGGCTGGCGCGCCCGGCACCGATGCGAACCGCTTTCGTCGAGCTGCGTGAGTCGCCGCTGCTGAAAAATCCATTGCGGCTCAGCGGCGAATACCGCCAACCTGCGGCTGGCGTGCTGGTGCGTGAGGTACGAACGCCCTATGCGGAGACCACCACCATTGCTGCTGGCGAGGCGACCCTCGAGCGCGCCGGAAAATCACCACGCACTTTCTCGTTGACCCGCGCCCCGGAGCTGGCCAGCCTGCAGGCGAGCTTCGGCGCGTTGCTGTCGGGCGATCGCGCCGCGCTGCAACAACACTATGCCGTCAGCAGTGACGGCAGCCGCCAGCAATGGATCCTGACCATGGTGCCGAAGGACCCGCAATTGGCCGGGAAGCTGCGTGATATCACCCTTTATGGCCAAGGCGCGGAGCTGCGGTGCATCGAGACCCGGACCACTGCGGACCCGGAGCCGCAACGCACCCTGTTGGCGGGCGCCGCGCGCGACGCGGCCGGTGTCGACGATGCAACCGCCCTGGCTCGGTTGTGCCACCGCAGCGGCGTGTC
Organism: Lysobacter sp. A289; assembly: GCF_054072675.1. Taxonomy (NCBI): domain Bacteria; kingdom Pseudomonadati; phylum Pseudomonadota; class Gammaproteobacteria; order Lysobacterales; family Lysobacteraceae; genus Lysobacter; species Lysobacter sp. A289. The sequence goes on along the minus strand of NZ_JBSVRN010000001.1, from coordinate 2,305,866 downwards.
TGCGCGATGAGTCCGGCACCATGAGTCCGACGCGGCGGCTGGCGCTGGCGCTGGCGTGGTTGGCGCTGTTGCTGGGCGCGGGCTGGTGGGTCGGCCAGCACCTGCAGCTCAGCGGCGACCTGCGCAAGTTCATGCCCGAGGCGCGAACGCCCGAGCAGAAGATGTTGATTGATGAGCTTGGCGAAGGCCCGGGTTCGCGTTTGTTGTTGCTGGCGTTGTCCAACGATGACCCGCAGGCACTGGCGCGACAGTCCACCGCGTTGCGCCAGACGCTGGCCGACGATGAGCAGTTCAGCCTGGTTGCCAATGGCGGCGTGGCCGGGCTGGAGGCGATCCCTGAGCGATTGCGCCCCTACCGATATTTGCTGTCCGACACCCTGGATTCGCAACGCCTGGATGCGGATTATCTGGCCGACCAGCTGCAGGCGCGGGTGCAGGATCTGGGCTCGCCGGCAGCCGCGCTGATCGAGCCGCTGCTGCCGGCCGATCCGACCCTGGAAATCCTCGCACTGGCGGAGGACTGGCAACCCGAAAGCGCACCACGGCGCCTGCACGGGGTGTGGTTCGATCAAGCCGGCGAACGCGCCTTGCTCGCGGTGCAAACGCAGGCGGCGGGGTTCGACCCAAGCGGCCAGCAGTCGGCGGTGACCGCGATCGAACACGCGTTTGCACAGGTTCGAGGTGACAGTCCGGCGCGGCTGGTGATGACCGGTCCCGGCGCATTCTCGGTCGAGGTCGGCGGACGCACCAAACGCGAGGCCAGCTTGATCGGCACCTTGGACGGGCTGGTGTTCGCGCTGCTGCTGCTGCTCGCCTACCGTAGTTGGAAGGCACCACTGCTGGGTGCATTGCCGCTGGCCAGCGGTGGACTGGCCGGTCTGGCTGCGGTCGCGTTGGGGTTTGATGGCGTGCACGGGATCACCGTGGCATTCGGCTTCACCCTGATCGGGGTCGCCCAGGACTATCCCATCCACCTGATCAGCCACCAGCGGCCCGGTTTGTCGCCGTGGGACAACGCGCGTGAGCTGTGGCCAACCCTGGGCACCGGCGTGGTTGCGACCTGCATCGCCTACCTGACCTTCCTGGTATCGGGCGTGGAAGGCCTGAAGCAGCTGGCGGTGTTCACCATTGCCGGTCTCGGCGTTGCCGCGCTGGCGACGCGTTTCCTGCTGCCGGGCCTGATCGATACCGCCGAGAACGGCGGAAATCCATACGATGCCGCGGCTTCACCGACCATGGCGCGGTTATGGAAGCGGTTCTCGGGCTGGCCGCGGATGGGCGTGGTGCCATGCGTCTTGCTGGCGCTCGTGGCCGCTGCCGTCGCCGGATTCGCTCCGGGGTCGTTCTGGCAGAACGACCTGTCCAGGTTGACCCCGGTGCCGGAGCACCTGCTGGCCCTGGATGGCGAGCTGCGCGGCGAGCTGGGTGCTCCCGACGTGCGCTACCTGGTGACCCTGCAGGCCGATGACACCGAATCGGTCCTGCAGGCGTCCGAGCGCCTGCAACCGGTACTGCGGCAGTTGCGCGGCGACGGGCTGGTGCAGGGGTTCGAGCTGGCCGCACGCTACCTGCCCAGCGCCGCGACCCAACGCGCGCGCCAGGCGCGGCTGCCCGATGCCACCGTCCTGGAGGCATCGCTGGAAGAGGCGGTGGCGGCAAGCCCCTTCCGAAGCGACGTCTTTGCGCCATTTCTGGCGGATGTGGCGGCGGCACGCGTTGCGCCGCCGTTGACGGTCGATGATCTGGCCGGGACGCCGCTGGCGGCGAGCGTCGAGGGCTTGCTCGTACGCGGCGACGGGCATGTCACCGCCCTGGTCGCCCTCAGCGGGCTCACCGATCCGGTTGCCGTCGCCGGCACGATCGAACCGCATGGCGCGACGTTGCTGGACCTCAAGCAGGCGTCCGAGTCACTGGTGGCCGAGTACCGGGAGCGCCTGTTGTGGGCGTTGGCGTTGGCCGCGGTGCTGTTGATTGCCACCGTGTGGGCGGCGCTGCGTGACTGGCGCCGGGCGTTGCGCGTGGTCGCGCCGATGGCCTTGGCGACGTTGCTGCTGCTGGCGGTGTTGCGTGGGCTGGGCGTGGAGCTGAACCTGTTCCACCTGGTCGCGCTGATCCTCGCCGCCGGGCTGGGCCTGGACTACGGATTGTTCTTCGATCACGCCGGGGACGATCGCGACAGTCAGCTGCGCGCGCTGCATGCGATCGTGGTGTGCAGCCTGGCGACGCTGCTGGTGTTTGCGCTGTTGGCCAGCTCCAGCATCCCGGTGTTGCGTGCGATCGGCAGTACCGTGGCGATGGGCGTGTTGTTCAATTTCGTGTTGTCGTTGTTGATCGTGCGCCAGGACGCAGCCGGCAAACCGTCGATGGCAACGTCACGGGACCTGGCGCGGAGTCGCCTGTGAGCCGCCTGTGAGCCGGCCCGTCGGGCGCGACCAGATTGCCCGCCTGATCCCGCACCAGGGCCAGATGTGTCTGTGGGACGAGGTGCTCGACTGGGACGCGGACGTCATCCATCTGCGCACCACGCGTCATCGCGATCCCGCCCACCCGCTGCGCAGCCACGACTGCCTGCGTGCGATCCATCTGTGCGAATACGGCGCGCAGGCGATGGCGGTGCATGGCGGGCTGCTTGCGCAAGCTGCGGGCGGGGTCGCGCGCCCCGGCATGCTGGTTTCCTTGCGTGCGGTCGAGTTGCATGTTGCCCGGATCGACCAGCTTGCCGGCGACCTTGTAGCCGAGGCGCGACTGCTGATTGGTGGCGACCACGGCTGGCAATACCACTTTTGCATCCGCCACGCCGGAAGCCTGCTGGCGGAAGGGCGCGCCGCGGTGATGCCGCAACCTGAGCCTGCTTCGTGAAGCCTGCGCCGTCGTGCGTGCGAGGATGGCTTGACTGCCCTGGAGACCCCTGATGACTGAACCACCCGTCCTGCGTCGCGCACTGGTCACTGGCGGCAGTGGCGATATCGGCAGCGCGATCTGCGCGCGGCTGGCGGCCGATGGCATGCATGTCATCGTCCATGCCAATGCCAACCTCGAGCGCGCGGCCCAGGTGGTCGCGGCGATCCACCACGAAGGCGGCAGCGCGCAGGCGGTCGGCTTCGATGTCACCGATGGCGCCGCGACGCGCACGGCGATCGATACCTTGCTGCTCGATGGCCCGATCCAGGTCGTGATCAACAATGCGGGCATCCATGACGACGCGCCGATGGCGGGGATGGACGAGGAGCAGTGGCGACGGGTGATCGACGTATCCGTGCATGGTTTCTTCAACGTCACCCAACCGCTGCTGCTGCCGATGGCACGCACGCGTTGGGGCCGGGTCGTCAGCGTGTCCTCGGTCGCCGCGGTGCTGGGAAACCGCGGCCAAAGCAACTACGCCGCCGCCAAGTCAGCACTGCATGGCGCCAGCAAATCCCTGGCCCGGGAGATGGCCAGCCGCGGGATCACCGTCAACGTGGTCGCGCCGGGGGTGATCGAAGGTCGCATGGCTGACCAGGCGTTTGCACCGGAGATGATCAAGCAGATGGTCCCCGCCGGCCGCGCCGGGCAACCCGCCGAGGTCGCCGCCCTGGTCGGCTTCCTGTGCTCGCGCGATGCCGGCTACATCAATGGCCAGGTCATCGGCGTTAATGGCGGGATGGGCTGATCAGGGCGATACTCAAGCCAACTGTGTCCACTCGGGCGACCCCGAGGAGTTTCGCCATGCGAATGAAGACTGCGCTCGTTGTGTGCCTTGCGCTGGCCGCCAGTGGCTGCGCCAGCACCTCCAAGGTCATGCTTGGCCCAGCCCGCCCAGCCATCGCGCCGGCCCAGGTCCGGGTCTATTTCTCCCCGCCGCCGGGGCGTTATGAGGAGATTGCGATCCTGGAAACCTCCAGTGGTGGCTTCACCTATGGCGAGCAGAACAAGATGAACGCGGTGATCGGCAAACTGCGGGTGGCCGCGGCCGCCCTGGGCGCGAACGGCGTGCTGTTCCAGGGCGCGGCGGAAGGCTACGGCGGCAGCAACGTCGGCATCGGGGTCGGTAGTGGCCGCTTTGGCGGTCGCAGCCACGTCACTGGCGGCATCGGGGTGGATATCAGCCCGACCCAGAAGCACGCGGCCGGGATCGCGGTCTACGTGCTCAATCCGCCGCCGGTGCAGTCGCGCCCGATCGTTCCTCCGGCACGCTGACCCCCGCAGCCGTTCCGTACCAGAACGGCTCCAGCATCGGTGTGCTGTCATCGTCGATCGCCGGGCCCAGCAACGCAGTCAGTCCGTGGTCGTCAATGTGCGGGTACTCGCTCCGCGCCCGCCCCAGCAACTGGGTCGCCAGCCGCGCCATCAATGCGACGTTTTCGCCCACGCGGGCGACGAACGGGTCGTCGTCCAGCTCGTCGCTGATTGCGGCGTTGATGCGACGGAACCAGTCGATCGGGTACTGATCCAGGTCGCGGCCATCCAGTGGACCGTTGATGCTGCTGGATTGCTCGGCGTTGCGCTCGCCCCACTCACGCAGCAGCGGTTGCATGGCCGCGTTGAGCGAGCTGGCGCGCTCCAGCGTCCCGCGCAGCCGGCCCAGTATCGGTAGCGCCGTGAGTCGCGCGCTGATGAACAGCGGCGCCAGTACCGACCAGTAATAGGTGTAGTCCCAGATCACCTTCAGCGGCATCACCCGGGCATCGCCGAACAACGGGTACTGATCCTGGTACAGGGTCAGGGTGCTGCGGTAGAACGAGAAATACAGCTGCTGGTAGATCTCCGCGTGAGCGGCGAATGGCTGGCCGGCGCGATCCTTGCCGATCAAGTCGCATACGTAGCTGTTGCTGATTGCGATGAAGTCGCTGCCGGGCGAATAGAACGGATCCAGGAACACCCCGGCAACACCAGTGATCGCCCAGCGATCCGCACTGAACACCTGCGTGCAGCCGTGCGAGAAGTGACGCAGGAACTTGAAGTCCTGTACGCGATGCTTGTCTTGCCCCAGCGCCTGGGCCATCCGCGGCTGGTGCTCGGCCAGCCAGGCCATCGCCTTGTCGTGGGTATTCATGGTCGTCAACGGATGCATCCGCGCATCGCACACGATGCCCAGCGAGTGCGAGTCGGACGACAGCGGAATCAGCCAGAACCAATAGCCCGGGCCACACATGTGGTTGGTCGACTGCCAGCGCAGCGGCGGCTTGCAGCGTTGCAACCACGCCTCGTTGCTGGACCAGTCGGCGGGATCGACATGGCCGTCCACGCGCCACCAAGCGGCGTTGACGTCGTGGTCGTTGGGTTCGGCCAGGCCAAGCTTGTGCTTGAGCAGCCCGGTGCGCCCGCTGGCGTCGACCAGCCAGCGCGCCTGCAACGAATCGCTGCTGCCGGCCTGTTCGAAGCGCACGGCATGCGGTTCGTCATCCCCGCCCATTTCGATTCCACGCACCACCGTGCCATCACGAAAATCCACCCCGAGGCTGCGCGCGTGCAGACCCAGGTAGTTCTCGAACCGGCCGCGGTCGAGCTGCCATGACGGCGCTGGCAGGAACTCGCTGATTCCCAGCTCGGTGCAGCGGTCCACTTCCTGGCGGCCCTCGCTGAAGAAGAACCGGAATCCGAACTTCCGGATGTGTTCGCGATCCAGGTAGTCGCGCAAACCCAGCACTTCGGAAAAGTAATGCGCGGCAATCTCGACGGTGGATTCGCCGACCTTGAACGCCGCCTCGCGCACTGGATGGGTATTGCGCTCCAGCACCGTCACCTGGATATCCGGGTCACGCTGCTTGAGCTGTATCGCCAGGCACAAGCCGGCAAGTCCTCCGCCCAGGATCACCACGTCGGTGATGGCGGGTTGGCTCATGAGCTGGCTGTCTGCGGCATCGGCGCGCTGGCAAACTCGCCGGTCGGGTCGTGGATCAGCGGCGGGTTGGCGCGGATACGGCGGTAGGTCGCCGGCATCTGCAGCGGGTGCAGTGACTGGCGCACGATGTGCACGGTGATCCGGGTGAAGTCGCGGATCGGCCGGAAATGGCTGCGGCGGAACGACTCGGTCGGCGGAAGCGGGTCGCCACCGGCACCCGGCGTTGCGCACTGGTAGCGTGATTCGATCGGCACCGACACGCACCGTGCACCCAGCTCGCGCGCCGCCGAGATCAGGATCTGGGCTTCGAACACGAAGTCATCGCCGGGCACGTCGTCCAACGCGGCCACCGCCGCCGGATACAGGCGCTGGCCGCTCTGGCTGTCGGCGACCTGGTAGCCGGTGCCCCAGGCAATGCCCCAGTCGCCGAACGCATTTGCCAGCCGCCGGTAACGGGGTTGTCGGGCGCGTTTGCGCATCCGCGCGCCGATCACGACATGGTCGGGGTAGCGGTTGGCGGCATCGATCAGTCGCGGGATGTCGCTGGCGCTGTGCTGGCCGTCGCCGTCCATCGTCACGATCGCCTTGACACCCAGTCGCAGCGCCTCCTGGAACCCGTTGCGCAAGCTGGCACCCTTGCCGAGGCGAGACGGGTGGCGCAGTACCGTGATGGGCAACCCTGCGACCCGGTCCAGGGTCTCGTCGTCGGAGCCATCGTCGACCAGGATCACGTTGCGGCACTCGGCCAATGCTCCTTCAACCACCCCGCGGATCCGCAAGGCCTCGTTGAGCGCTGGGATCACCACGGCGATGTTGTTGCGATCCAGGCGTTCAGCCATGCGCAGCCTCCGGTGGGACGATCGTGACTTGCAGTATCCGTCCCGGCCCGGCATTCAGCGTGACGACCGGCTGACCGGTGGCAAGTGCATCAAACAGCGGCAGTGCCGGCGCCATCGCGTTGGCGGGTGAATGACGCGCGAGTGCACCGGTTGCGACGGGCGCGTCGCCATCGATGAATGTGACCTGGATCCGCGGAGCACCCGCCTGCGGATCGCGTGACAGCACCAGCGCACCACCCAATACCCCTTCGCTGCGCGAGACCTCGGCCAGTGGCCCGGTCGTGGCGCTGTCGTAGCCGACCAGCAACACCGCCTCCTCGCCAGTGGCCAGTTGCACCAGCGCCTCCAGCAGGCCCTGGGCAAAGGTGGCATCGAAGGCGCTGATCGCGGTGGTCGGCTGCATCGCGCCGGTGCCGATGGTCCAGTAGCCGGCGGCGGCGTTGTGTACCGAGTTGTGGAAACGGGTCGGCGAAATCGTCTCCGGCTGGCTGGCGAGGGTCGCGCACATGTAGTCGGTGATCGCCAGCTCGCCGTGGGTGGAGGCAAACACCGACGGCAGCTCGGCCGGATCACGCCCGGCGGCCTCGCAGGCGGCCAGTGCCACTTCCAACGCCACCGCGACGGTGCCTGGCGCGCGCCGGCGCTCGTTGGGCGCGAGCAACTGTGGTGACGGACGTTTGGGGGCCGTGGTCGGCCGTGTTCCGTCGACAACGAATGCGCACGCGGCGTCCCAGGACGGCAATCCATCGGCCCAGAACCCGATGCCTTCGATGGTGGCGGTGAGCATGCTGGTCATGACCGGCCAAATACCAGCGAGCAGTTGTTGCCGCCAAAGCCGAAGGAATTGTTCATCGCGTGGGAAAGTGGAGACGCGGCCCCGGCGTGGGCATTGTCGAAGCGGATCTGGGCACCGCAGGCCGGATCGGGTAACTCGCTGTTGAGCGTGCCCGGCAGCAATCCATGCTCGAGTGCGAGCAAGGCGAACACCGACTCGACGATGCCGGCCGCGCCCAGGGTATGGCCGGTCCAGCCCTTGGTCGAGCCGGCATGCAGGGTGGCTGGAAAGATCGCATTCACCGCCGCCGCTTCGATGCCGTCGTTGGCCGGCGTCGCCGTGCCGTGCAGGTTGAGGTAGCCGACTTGCCCGGCGTCGATACCGGCGCGGGCAAGCGCATCGCGCATCGCGTACTGCGCCCCCAGGCCTTCGGGATGAGGGCTGGACATGTGGTGGGCATCGCTGGATTCGCCATAGCCGCGCAACTGCAAGCCAGTCTCGCCGGGTTGCGCGCGCTCCAACAGTGCGAAGCCACCCGCCTCGCCAAGTGACAGGCCGCGGCGATTCGCATCGAACGGCTTGCACGGATCCGGCGACACCACCTGCAGCGAACCGAAGCCGTACAACACGCTGCCGCACAGGGTATCCACGCCGCCGACCAGGGCCGCATCGACCAGCCCGGCCTGGATCAGTCGCGCGGCCTGGGCAAACACCTTGGCGCTGGACGAGCAGGCGGTGGCAACGGTGACGCACGGTCCGCGCAGGCCAGTGGCGTGGCGGACGAAGTCGGTCAACGAATGCACGGTGTGGACGATGGGACGTTCCATGTCGGCAGGGAAGTGCGGATTGCCGTCGGCCCCGATCTCCAGTCGCCGGTAGGCCTCCTCGCTGGCACCGATGCTGGAGGTCGACGTGCCCAGTACCAACGCGATCCGTTCGGCGCCATGCCTTTCGACTGTCTCTGCAAGCGCGTCCGGCAGGCCGTCTTGCTGCAACGCGAGCCAGGCCAGGCGGTTGTTGCGGCACTCCCAGTTGGCGAATGCCGGCGGCAACGGGGCGTCCTCCAGCCCATCGACCCGGCCGATCCAGCACGGCAATGGTTGGCCGTCGGTCAGTGGCCCAAAATCATTGCGGCGCAAGCCGCTGCGGCGCTCCAGCAGGGCCGAGCGCTGGGCCTGGATGCCGTAACCCAGTGCGGTGGTCGCGGTCCAGGCCCGCAGCGCAAGCGGCGTCATCGGGACAGGGGAGCGGGGCGAGATGGAGGCTGGCGACACTCGGAGATCCTGTAAGCGGGTTGGGTGGTCGATCGCTCGCGTCGTACAGCGCGCGAGTATAAGCGGCACCCGTCGAGCGCGGCATGACGGTTCCGGTTTATGGTCTACGTCGCGCCAGCCTACCGCTGGTGGCGTTCCAGTCGATCGGCAGGGGTAAATCAATGGGTGCGATGAATGGCAAATCTCGGTTCTACGGTGCGTTGGTGAGTGGATTGCTGGCGACGACGATGCTGCCCGCGGCGGCACAGGACGCGCCGCGGGTACTGACGGCCGACGACTACGCACGCGCGGAAGCGTTCCTGGGATACAACACCACGCCGCTGCTCGACCACGCGGTCAATACGGTGGTGTGGCAGAACGACGACCACTTCTGGTTCCGCGACCACGACGCCGAAGGCGACCATTTCTGGCGGGTCGAGGCCGCCACCGGCGAGGCCACGTCCGCATTCGATCGCGACCTCCTGGCGGCCGCGCTGACCGATGCGGGCGCCGAGGATGTGGACGTCACCAAACTGGCCATTGCCGACGTTCAAATCGCCGCCGATGGTCGCCTCGACATCAGCTTGCGCAACAAACAGCACTATCTTTGCGACCTGCAAGCCGCCCCAGCCTGCGTGGCGGCGCGCGGTACCGATACCCGCAAGCCGGGCAGCGAGGCGGCCGGCACGCCCGGCAATGAGCCGGTGGTTGAGTCGCCCGATGGCAAGCGGGCTGCATTCATCCGCGACTGGAACCTGTGGGTGCGCGACATCGACACCGGCGTCGAGACCCGGCTGACCACCGACGGCGTGACCGATTACGGCTACGCCACCGACAACGCCGGCTGGACCCACAGCGATCGCGCGATCCTGGTGTGGTCGCCGGACTCGAGCAAGATCGCGACCTTCCAGCAGGACCAGCGCAAGACCAGCGAGATGGTGCTGGTCGGCACCAACGTCGGCGCGCCGAAGGTCGAGCGCTGGAAGTACCCGTTCGCCGGCGACGAGCACGTCACCATGATCGAGCGGGTGATCATCGAAGTGGGCGCGACCGCTTCAGGCACGCCCACCGTCACCCGCCTGCAGATGCCACCCGATCAACACCGCTCCACCCTGTGCGATGACGTCAGCTGCGACGGCGGCTGGGAAGACGTGCAGTGGGCGCCGGACGGCAAGACGCTCGCGTTCGCCTCGACCTCGCGCGACCACAAGGACACCTGGCTGCGCGTTGCCGATGCCGCCACCGGCGCCGTGCGCGAGGTCTACCACGAGCACGCGCCAACCTATTTCGAGAGCGGCAACGGCAAGGTCAACTGGCACTACCTGCCGGACGCCAACGAGTTCATCTGGTTCTCCGAGCGCGCCAACTGGGGCGATCTATATCTCTACGACCTGGCCAGCGGCAAGCTCAAGCACCCGATCACCACCGGCGAGGGCAACGTCACCCAGGTGCTCAAGGTCGATCCCGAAACCCGCACCATCTGGTTCCGCGGCGTGGGCATGGAAGATGGCCGCAACCCGTATTACCAGCACTTCTACAAGGTCGGTTTCGACGGCGGCGAGCCGGTACTACTGACTCCCGAAGACGCCAATCACACCGTGACCCTGTCGACTGACGGCACCTACTTTGTCGATGCGTACTCGACCCCGACCATGCCCCCGGTGACGCTGCTGCGCCGCGCTGACGATGGCAGCACCATCGCCGAGATCGCCCGCGCCGACGACAGCCGCCTGCGCGCGACGGGCTGGGTGCCGCCGACCCCGATCACGGTCACCGCACGCGACGGCAAGACCACCCTGTACGGGCTGATGTTTACCCCGACCGATCTCGATGAGTCGCGCAAGTATCCCGTCGTGAACTACATCTACCCCGGCCCGCAGACCGGCTCGGTGCGTGGCCGTACCTTCAGCGCCGCGCGCAGCGACCACCAGGCGCTGGCGGAACTGGGCTTCATCGTGATCGCCATCGACGGCATGGGCACGCCGTGGCGCTCCAAGTCGTTCCACGATGCGTTCGGCGGCGACATCGGCGACAACACCCTGCCCGACCAGGTTGCCGGCCTGCGTGAGTTGGCCGCGCGCCACCCGTGGATCGACCTCGACCGCGTCGGCGTCTGGGGCCATTCCGGCGGCGGCTACGCGACCGTGGATGCGGTGTTCACTTACCCGGACTTCTACAAGGTCGGCATCTCCGAGAGCGGCAACCACGACAACCGAACCTACGAGGATGACTGGGCCGAGAAGTGGCAGGGGCTGGAGGTCGCCGACAAGGATGGCAAGAGCAACTACGACGCCCAGGCCAACCAGAACCGCGCCGCCAACCTGCAGGGCAAGCTGTTGCTCGCCCACGGGATGATGGACGACAACGTGCCGCCGCAGAACACGCTGCTGGTGGTGGACGCGCTGGTCAAGGCGAACAAGGACTTCGACCTGCTGCTGTTCCCCAGCGCCCGCCACGGCTTCGGCGAGGACACCAACTACATGACCCGCCGGCGCTGGGATTACTTCGTCCAGCACCTGATGGGCGCGACCCCGCCGGCGCAGTACAAGATGCAAGCCGCCGACCAGTGACCTGACGCCATTGCCTTGAACATCACCTCCCATCTCCGCCGCGACTGGTTCGGCAATATCCGTGGCGACGTGCTCGCCGGTCTGGTCGTCGCACTGGCGCTGATCCCCGAGGCGATCGCGTTCTCGATCATCGCCGGGGTCGATCCCAAGGTCGGCCTGTACGCGTCGTTCTCCATCGCCGTGGTGATCGCCTTCACCGGCGGCCGGCCGGGCATGATCTCCGCCGCCACTGGTGCGATGGCGCTGGTCATGGTCACCCTGGTCAAGGAGCACGGGCTGCAATACCTGCTCGCCGCGACCGTACTGACCGGCGTGCTGCAGATGGTCGCCGGTGCGTTCAAGCTCGGCAGCCTGATGCGGTTTGTATCGCGATCGGTGGTCACCGGTTTCGTCAACGCGTTGGCGATCCTGATCTTCATGGCCCAGTTGCCCGAGCTGACCGGCGTGCCGTGGACGGTGTACGCGATGACCGCCGCCGGGCTGGCGATCATCTACCTGTTCCCGTACCTGAGCCGTGCGATCCCGTCGCCGCTGGTCGCGATCGTGGTGCTGACCGTCGTCGCGATCGTGCTGAAGCTGGATATCCGCACCGTCGGCGACATGGGCGAGCTGCCCGACAGCCTGCCGATCTTCCTGCTGCCGGACGTGCCGCTCAACCTGGAAACGCTGTGGATCATCCTGCCGGTCTCGGCCACCTTGGCGGTTGTCGGCCTGCTGGAGTCGCTGCTGACCGCGCAGATCGTCGACGAGCTGACCGACACGCCCAGCGACAAGAACCGCGAATGCGTGGGCCAGGGTGTGGCCAACGTCACCACCGGATTCATCGGCGGCATGGCCGGCTGCGCGATGATCGGCCAGTCGGTGATCAACGTGAAATCCGGTGGCCGCGGTCGGCTGTCGACACTGGTCGCCGGTTCGGTGCTGCTGATGATGGTGGTGTTTGCCGGGCCGTGGGTGAAGCAGATCCCGATGGCGGTGCTGGTGGCGGTGATGATCATGGTCTCCATCGGCACCTTCAGCTGGTCGTCGATCAAGAACCTGCGCCATTACCCGACTACCTCCAGCATCGTCATGCTCGGCACGGTGGTGGTCACGGTGTTCACCCACGATCTGGCACGCGGGGTGCTGACCGGCGTACTGCTGTCGGCGCTGTTCTTCGCCCGCAAGGTTGGCCGCGTGCTGCACGTGGCATCGGTCGCCAGGGACGATGGCAACGAGCGCAGTTACGTCGTGACCGGCCAGGTGTTCTTCGCCTCGGCCAGCGCATTCACCGCCGGCTTCGATTTCCGCGAGGTGTTGCAGCGGGTCAGCATCGACGTCTCCAACGCGCGCTTCTGGGACCTCAGTGCCGTCGGCGCGCTGGACAAGGTGGTGATGCGTTTCCGCCGCGAGGGGACTACGGTGGAGGTCATCGGCCTGGATCAGGCCAGCGCCACCCTGGTCGACCGGCTGGGCGTGCATGACAAGCCCGATGCCGAGCGCCTGATGGGCGGCCACTGAGGAGAACGCCGTGATGAGTCAGGCCCCCACGTTCGCCGAACGCCGCGTGCTCGCCGCGGTCGATGTGTCCGATTATGCCGCCAGCGTCGCCGCGCACGCCGGCTGGGCCGCGTCCCGGCTCGGGGCTCCGCTGGAACTGATGCACGCGATCGACCGCGAGGCCGCGCCGGTCACCATCGACCTCACCGGCAACCTGTACCTGGGCACCCAGGAAGGCCTGCTGGAAGAGATGACGCTGCTGGACGAGCAGCGCGGCAAACTCGCCCAGCAGCGCGGGCGGGTGATGTTGGAGCAGGCCCGCGGGATCGCCGAAGCGCACGGCGTCGCGGCGACCGTCCGCCAACGCCATGGCCCGCTGGCGGACACCCTGCTTGAGCTGGAGGACGAGATCCGGCTGTTCGTGCTGGGCAAACGCGGCGAGAACGCCGACTTCGCCCGCGGCCATCTTGGCAGCCACCTGGAACGTGTCATCCGCGCCGTGAGCCGGCCGGTTCTGGTCGCACCGCGCGCCTGGCGGCCGATCCAGCGATTCATGATCGCGTTCGACGGCAGCGCCACCACCCGCCGTTGCGTCGAACTGGTGTCCGCCAGCCCCCTGCTGCGCGGGCTGCCGTGTGACGTGCTGACAGTCGGCGACGCCGCCGAGGTACAGGGCGAACCGATGCAGTGGGCGCAGGCGCAACTGCAGGCCGCCGGCTTCTCACCCGAGATGCGTGCCGTGCCCGGCGCACCGGAAAACGTGATTGCCGAACAGGTCGCCGCGCGCTCCATCGACCTGCTGGTGATGGGCGCCTACGGCCACTCCCGCATCCGCAACCTCATCGTCGGCAGCACCACCACCCAGGTAGTGCGCAACTGCCAGATCGCGGTGTTGCTGCTGCGTTGAGTTGGCGGATCGATCTACCGATTGCTTCCGGGTTCGTCATGACCGGCGAGTGCCGCAACGTACTCCGGAGAATTCGACAGGTTGTTGTGGTTCGCCTCGGCAATCTTGACCACCGTCACCACGCCCGCAGGAAATGCATCGGCCAAACGCTGCGAGCTCTCATTGGGAATGATCCGGTCATGGCCCGCAATGATGATCGTGGTTGGCGCCTGCAGTTGGCTGACATAGCGCCAGGATTCATATTTGTCCTGTAGCAGAAGTCGTGTTGGAAACAGTTTGAACCGTTCGGTCGCCAGCTCCAGCAGGCTGTTGTAAGGGGTGACCAGGACAAGCCGTTCGATGGATCTTGACGCGGCAACCTGGACCGCGATTCCACTCCCCAGGCTGCGGCCGACAATGGATATCCGTGGGTGCTGTTCAACCACGCGGTCAAACAAGGCCGTTGCATCCGAGATCAGTGCGCGTTCCGACGGCGTTCCGGTGCTTCCGCCATAGCTGCGGTAATGCATCGCGTAGATGGCGGCATCCGGAAACGCCTGACTCAACAGTCCGACTGCTTGGGATACATCTTCAGCATTGCCACCGAAATACAGCACGGCACGGTCACTGTCGATGCCGTTGGTGGATACCAGAACCTGCGCATCGCCCCGGTGCAGTGTGATCGTTGGCGTGTCGACACTGCGGCTGGTGGGATAGTAGATGTAGGAACGTTGAGACAGGTAGAGCAGCCCGCAGATGGCCAGGTAAATCACGGCGACCAATGTTGTGCCAATGGCCAGGACTTGGGAAATCTTGATCACGGAAGCCGATACCTGTGGCGTTCTGGCAGAAGTGCCCTGTAGATCGAAAACAATACTGAGTTCAACGACAGGACGCGGCTGCTTCCGTCTGCACCGGCAACCGCCGCCCCACCCAGTAGAATGCCCCGATGGATGTCTCCCACCTGCTTGACGCGCTCAACCCGGCGCAGCGCGAGGCTGTCAGCGCGCCGCCCGGTCACTATCTGGTATTGGCCGGTGCCGGCTCGGGCAAGACCCGCGTACTGACCCATCGCATTGCCTGGCTCAACGAGGTCTTCGGGGTGCCGACCCACGGCATCCTGGCGGTGACGTTTACCAACAAGGCGGCGGCCGAGATGCGCCACCGGGTCGATGCGCAGTTGCGCAACGGCGCGCGCGGGATGTGGATCGGCACGTTCCACGGCCTGGCGCACCGGCTGTTGAGGCTGCACTGGCAGGAGGCGAAGCTGCCGGAAGCCTTTCAGGTACTCGACTCGGACGACCAACTGCGGCTGGTCAAGCGCGTGGTGCAGGGGCTGGAGCTGGACGACACGCGGTTCCCGCCGCGCCAGATCGCGTGGTGGATCAACGCGCAGAAGGACGAAGGACGTCGGCCGCAGCATCTACAACCCGAGCCGGGTGACCAGTGGACCGACGTCATGCGCCGTTGCTACGAGGCGTACCAGGAGCGTTGCGAGCGCGCCGGGCTGGTCGATTTCGCCGAGCTGTTGCTGCGTGCGCACGAGCTGTTGCGCGACAACCCGGCGTTGCTGGCGCATTACCGCCACCGTTTCCAAGAGATCCTGGTCGATGAGTTCCAGGACACCAACGCGATCCAGTACGGCTTCATCCGCCTGCTCGCCGGCGACAGCGGCAAGGTGTTCGCGGTCGGCGACGACGACCAGTCGATCTATGGCTGGCGCGGTGCGAAGGTCGAGAACATGCAGAAGTTCCTCAAGGACTTCGGGGCCAATAATGATGGCCGCGCGCAGACGATCCGGCTGGAGCAGAACTACCGCTCCAGCGCGAACATCCTGGACGCGGCCAACGCGGTGATCGCGCACAACCCGGATCGCCTCGGCAAGCAGCTGTGGACCGATAGCGACAGCGGCGAGCCGATCGACCTGTACCAGGCCTACAACGAGATCGACGAGGCGCGCTTCGTGGTCGAGCGCCTGCGCCAGTGGGTGCGCGACGGCGGCAGCCACGGCGATGTCGCGATCCTGTATCGCAGCAACGCGCAGTCGCGAGCGTTCGAGGAAACCCTGCTCGGCGAGCAGGTGCCGTACCGCGTCTACGGTGGCCAGCGCTTCTTCGAGCGCGCCGAGATCAAGGACACGCTCGCTTACCTGCGGCTGGTCGCCAACCGCAACGACGACGCCGCGTTTGAGCGCGCGGTCAACACGCCCACGCGCGGCATCGGCGAGCGCACGCTGGATGAAGTGCGTCGCCGCGCGCGGGCCGACGGTGCGCCGCTGTGGGTCGCCGCACGCTGGATGACCACCGAGACCCTGCTGGCCGCGCGTGCGCGCAATGCGCTGGCCGGCTTCATCGCCCTGATCGACGGCCTGGATGCCGACATCGTCGAGATGCCGTTGCAGGAGAAGATCGACCACGTGCTCGAACGCTCCGGGCTGCGCGAGCATTACGCGCGCGAGTCTAAGGGCTCGCTGGATTCGCGCACCGACAACCTCGACGAGCTGGTCTCGGTCGCCGCGCGGTTTGTCCGCAACGACGAGGACGACGTGGCGGCGATGCCGGAGCTGGTTGCGTTCCTCAGTTACGCCTCGCTGGAGGCCGGCGAAGGCCAGGCCCAGGCCGGTGAGGACGGCGTGCAGTTGATGACCCTGCACAGCGCGAAGGGGCTGGAGTTTCCGCTGGTGTTCCTGGCTGGATTGGAAGAGGGCCTGTTCCCGAACAACAAGTCGATCGAGGAAGCCGGCCGACTGGAGGAGGAGCGCCGCCTCGCGTATGTCGGCATCACCCGCGCCCGCGAGAAACTGGTGCTCAGCTACGCCGAGGCGCGGCGCATCCACGGTCAGGAAATGTACGGGGTGCCATCACGTTTCCTGCGCGAGATCCCCGCCGCATTGCTGAACGAGGTACGCCCGAAGCTGCAGGTCTCACGGCCGATGTTCAACAGCGCGCCGCGCCGGGACTACGGCCACGCCGCGATGGAGACGCCTGCATTGCCATTGGGCGCGAACGTGCGTCACGCCAAGTTCGGTACCGGCGTCGTCACCGACTTCGAAGGCGGTGGTGCGCACGCTCGGGTGCAGGTGAACTTTGATGATGTCGGCAGCAAGTGGCTGGTGCTGGCGTATGCGAATCTGGAGCCGGGTTGAGGGGTGAGGCCGGCGCAATGCGTTTTGCTTATTGCGCCTTACAGTGTTGCGTGGCTACTTCGGATGCCACTTGTCGTCGTCGCCTTTTTCGTATTTTTGTTTGACTGCAGACCACGCGACCTTGTGTGCGGTCTCCTCGCGCGAGGCGTCGCCGCGGCGGTCATCGGCGTCTTTGTACTCGTCCCACGCGCTGTTGAAGGACTGCTTGTAGATTTCCTGCGCGTGCTTGGGCAGGTTGTCACGGATCGAGTCGGGCAACGCGGTAATGCGGTCGTAGGGCATGACGCGGCTCCTTCAGGACGAGGGGCTCCAACTATCCGCGTCTACGGTTAAACGCTTGAGAAAGTCCATGGATCCCCGCCTTCGCGGGGATGACGGCACCGGATCGCTCAGGTGCCCGGGCGTTGCGCCGGCCTGGGCTCGGATATCTCCCGTCCGCCCTGGGCGCGGCCGGCCATCTCTGCGCCGGCATCCCGGGCCAGGCGCGTCATCATCCATACCGAGCTGGCGGAAATCAGCCCGACGGTGAGGAAAGCGAAGCCGAAGTTGATCGCCGCGTCCATCGGCTGCCCGATGGTGACGCCGATCGCCAGCGCAAGCATGTACGTGGTCAGTGCCAGCCGCAGTGCGACCGGCTCCACCCCCAGGTCTGCCGCGATCATCGGCAGCGAGGTGGTGATCGCGGTGGAGTCCATGTTCTCGATGAACAGCGCGGTCGCGACAATCAGCGGCAGCAGGCGTTCGCGTCTCATCGGCGTAATCAGTCAGTCCGGCCGAGCCCCCGAGGTGCGATGCCGCGTCGTGGAACGAGTCACCTGGCTGCGCTCAGTCCCACTCGAACAACTCCCAGTACACCGGCGACACCGGCGAGCCGTCGTCAGGCTTGCCATCGTCGTTCTCGTCCCGCAGGTAATAGGTCGGCCCGCGCGCGGGCGTGACCTTGACCACCTTGAGCTGGCCGGCCACGCGGTATTCCTCGATCACGTCGCCGTTGGTCTCCACCCGCTGGGTGACTTCGGCGTTGACCAGCCCCGCGGTCGGGTCGTCGTTGGTGGCGCTCATGGTCGCGCAGGCTGCCAAGGCAAACGGTAGCAGGAACATCAGAGCGGTCGGGGCAATGCGCATGACGGGTTCTCCGGTCGCGGATATCGGGGATGGGGCGTGCAAGGGATAAGAGGGGTGCCCGCATCGAGGATACCCCCGTGTGGGCAGCGGTGGATGGGCAGAGCTTCCCACGTAGAATCAGGGCATGAAAAGACTCGTCCTGATCGATGGTTCCAGCTACCTCTACCGCGCCTTCCACGCGCTGCCGCCGCTCACCAACGCCGATGGCGAGCCGACTGGTGCGCTGTTCGGGGTGGTCAACATGTTGCGCGCGACGCTGAAGGAGAAACCCGATTACGTGGCGTTCGTGATCGACGCACCCGGCAAGACCTTCCGTGACGATCTGGATGAGCAGTACAAGGCCAATCGCCCGCCGATGCCCGACGACCTGCGCCCGCAGGTGCAGCCGATGTGCGACATCGTGCACGCGTTGGGGATGGACATCATCCGCATCGATGGGGTCGAGGCCGACGACGTGATCGGCACCCTGGCCGTGCAGGCCGCCGATGCCGGCATCGACGTGACCATCTCCACCAGCGACAAGGATTTCGCCCAACTGGTGCGAGCGGCCAGCGACGACGACGGCGCGCCGCGTGCCGGTATCGCGCTGGTCAACACCATGAGCGGCAGCCGGCTGGACAGCGATGACGGCGTGATCGGCAAGTTCGGCGTGCGGGCCGACCAGATCATCGATTACCTCGCGCTGATGGGCGACAAGGTCGACAACATCCCCGGCGTCGACAAGTGCGGGCCGAAGACTGCGGCCAAGTGGCTGGCCGAGTACGGAACGCTCGATGGCGTGATCGCCCATGCCGACAACATCAAGGGCAAGATCGGCGAGAACCTGCGCGCGGCGCTGCACCGGCTGCCGCTCAACCGCACGCTGACCACGATCAAGCTGGATGTCGACGTGGGGCGTGCGCCGGACGATCTGGTCCTGCGCGATCAGCACGTGGACGACCTGCGCGGTCTGTACGCGCGCTACGGCTTCAAACAGGCGCTGCGTGATCTGGAAGGCGGCCCGGGCGACGCCGCCAGCGACACCGGCAGCGTGCGCAACACCGCCGCCGGTTATGCGCGCAGCAGCACCGCAGCGACCGACGTGCCGGACCCGGCGTTGGCCGCGCCCGGCGAGTACGAGTGCGTGCTGACCCGCGCGCAGCTGGACGCGTGGGTGGCGAAGCTGGAGGCCGCCGACGAGTTCGCCTTCGATACCGAGACCGACGCGCTGGACGCGATGCGCGCCAACCTGGTCGGGCTGAGCTTCGCAGTCGAACCCGGACGCGCCTGCTATATCCCGGTCGGCCACGACTACCCCGGCGCGCCGGCGCAGTTGCCGCGGGAGGAAGTGCTCGACGCCCTGCGGCCGGTACTGGCCGATGCCGGCAAGCGCAAGCTTGGCCAGCACGGCAAGTACGACCTGCACGTGCTGCGTCGGCATGGCGTCGAGGTGCGCGGTTACGCCGACGACACCATGCTGGAGAGTTTCGTCTTCAACGCCACCGCCAGCCGCCACGACATGGACTCGCTCGCCCTGCGCTACCTGGGCTACCAGACGACCAAGTACGCGGACGTCGCCGGCAAGGGTGCCAAGCAGATCACCTTCAACCAGGTCGCGATCGACGATGCCAGCGACTATGCCGCCGAGGACGCCGACATCACCCTGCGGCTGCACCGCGTGTTGTCGGCCAGGCTGGGCGAGGTGCCCGCGCTGGAGAAGGTCTACCGCGAGATCGAGATCCCGCTGGTGCCGGTGCTGGAGCGCATCGAGGCCAACGGCGTGCTGGTCGATGCCGACGAACTGCGCCGGCAGTCGGCCGATCTGGGCAAGCGCATGCTCGCCGCCCAGCAGAAGGCGACCGAGCTGGCCGGACGCACCTTCAACCTGGACTCGCCCAAGCAGGTCTGCGCGTTGTTGTTCGAGGAGCTCAAGCTGCCGGCGCTGGTGAAGACGCCCAAGGGCCAGCCGTCGGCCAACGAGGAGGCGCTGGAGGCGATTGCCGACCTGCACGAACTGCCGCGGGTGATCCTGGACTACCGCAGCCTGGCCAAGCTGCGCAGCACCTACACCGACAAGCTGCCGCTGATGGTCAACCCCGACACCGGCCGCGTGCACACCAGCTACCACCAGGCCGGGGCCGCGACCGGCCGGCTGGCGTCCAGTGATCCGAACCTGCAGAACATCCCGATCCGCACCGTCGACGGCCGCCATATCCGGACCGCCTTCATCGCCCCGGAAGGCCGCCGCATCGTCGCCTGCGACTACTCGCAGATCGAACTGCGGATCATGGCCCACCTGTCGGGGGATGAAGGCCTGCTGCGCGCCTTCGATGCCGGGGTCGATATCCATCGGGCGACCGCGGCCGAGGTATTCGGCAAGACCATCGAGGAAGTCAGTGGCAACGAGCGGCGCGCCGCCAAGGCGATCAACTTCGGCCTGATGTACGGCATGAGCGCGTTCGGGCTGGCCAAGCAGCTGGATGTCTCACGCGGGGAGGCACAGGACTATATCGGCCTGTACTTCAGCCGCTATCCCGGCGTGCGTGAGTACATGGATCGCACCCGGCAGCAGGCGCGCGAGCAGGGGTTTGTCGAGACCGTGTTTGGGCGCCGGCTGTACCTGGACAACATCGATGCACGCAACCAGGGCCTTCGCGCCGGTGCCGAACGCGCGGCGATCAACGCGCCGATGCAGGGCACCGCGGCGGATGTCATCAAGCGGGCGATGATCGACATCCACCAGTGGCTGGCCCCGTACGCGGACCGGGCGCTGATGATCCTGCAGGTTCACGATGAGCTGGTGTTCGAGGTCGATGCCGATTTCGTGGACACGTTGCTGGCCGAAATCCCGGCGCGAATGACCGCCGCGGCGGAGTTGCGGGTGCCGCTGGTGGTCGACAGCGGAGTCGGCGTGAACTGGGACGAAGCGCATTGAGGGCGGTCCAATCGGCCGGTTTCGGTCGCGGCGCGCGATGAGATCGACCCGGCATCGACGTTGACCGCGTATAGCGAGGCTTAACTCCAGCTCACGCCAACTTCGGCAAACTGGGATTCAGTCTTGGTCGTTAACACGGTTTTAACGACATGTTTGACGAAATTAGCCTTCTGAATCATCCCTGAATTATTTCAACTCTTGAACGCCATCTTCACGAACTGTCCATGTGATTAGTGGTCATATGCTCGCGACAGGTGCAACGCCTGTCGCTGATCTCTCCCTCCCCTGGAGTGATCTCGGAGCGAAGGCCCCTCCCCAGGTCCCGCTCCACCAGCCTCACCGGCCCCCCTGCCGGTGGGGCTTTTTTATTGGTTCTTCGCGAAACTATTCCGCCAGCCAGTCACGGGGACGCAGGTAATCGGCCAAGCGCGCTTCGGGGCTGCCCGGCTCGGGGGTGTAGCCGTACTCCCAGCGCACCAGTGGCGGCAGGCTCATCAGGATCGACTCGCTGCGTCCGCCCGATTGCAGGCCAAACAGGGTGCCGCGGTCCAGGACCAGATTGAACTCGACGTAGCGGCCACGCCGGTATAGCTGGAACTGGCGCTCGCGCTCGCTGTACTGGCAATGCTTGCGGCGCTCGACGATCGGCAGGTAGGCGTCCAGAAAGCCATCGCCCACGGCCTGCATGTAGGCGAAGTCGGTTTCAAAGTCCTCGCTGAGGTCATCGAAAAACAGCCCGCCGATGCCGCGCGTCTCGTTTCGGTGCTTGATGAAGAAGTACTCGTCGCACCATTGCTTGTGGGCGTCATAACGAGCCTGGCCGCCGAAGGGCTCGGACAGCTCGCGCGCGGTGCGGTGCCAGTGCAGGACATCTTCGTCGAACGGATAAAAGGGCGTCAGGTCGAAACCACCCCCGAACCAGGAGGCGACGGTCTTGCCATCGCGCATGGCACGGAAGTGCCGCACGTTGGCGTGGGTGGTTGGCAGGTACGGGTTGCGCGGATGGAATACCAGTGACACCCCGATCGCGCGCCAGGAGGCCCCGGCCAGTTCAGGCCGCGAGGCGCTGGCGGACGGCGGCAACCGGGTGCCGGACACGTCGGAGAAGCCGATGCCGGCCTGTTCGAAGACCGCGCCGTCGCGAAGGATCCGGGTACGCCCACCACCGCCCTCGTCGCGGGTCCAGGTGTCCTGGACGAAGCTGGCACCGCCATCGGCTTGTTCGATGGCGGTGCAGATGCGGTCCTGCAGGTTGGTGAGGTAGCCGCGGACGCGGTCGAAATCGGTGTCGGATTCGGCAGGGTTCGGTTTCATCCGGCCATTCTAGTTGAGCGGCGAAGGCCCGGCCGCCCTACATCGACGCCTTAGGGTTGCTGCTCTACTTCAGTGCCCGCTCGAACAGCTCGAAGATGCGCCGGTACTCGTCGTACCAGCTGTCGGAATGGACGAAGCCATGGCGCTCCAGCGGATACGACGCCAGTTCCCAATCGTCCTTGCGCAGCTCGATCAAGCGTTGGGCGATCATCACCGAGTCCTTGTAGAACACGTTGTTGTCCATCATCCCGTGGGCGATCAACAGGTTGTCCTGCAGGCCTTCCGCGTACTCGATCGGTGAGGACTTCAGGTACGCCTCCGGATCGACCTCCGGGGTGTTGAGGATGTTGGAGGTGTACTCGTGGTTGTACTGCGACCAGTCCGCCACCGGGCGCAGCGCGGCGCCAGCCTTGAACTTGCCCGGCTCTTTGAACAGCGCCATGAAGGTCATGAAGCCGCCGTAGCTGCCGCCATAGATGCCGGCGCGGTCGACGTCACCCTGCTTGTTGGCACCCAGCCAGGCCAATCCGTCGAGGTAGTCCTGCAATTCCGGGGTGCCCATCTGGCGGTAGATCGCGGTGCGCCAGTCGCGGCCGTGGCCCGCCGATGCACGGTAATCCAGATCAAGCACGATGTAGCCGTGGTCGACCAGCAGGTTGTGGAACATCTGCTCGCGGAAATACACCGGATAGCGGTCATGCACGTTCTGCAGGTAACCGGCACCGTGGACGAACATCACCACCGGATAATGCTTGCCCGGTTCGAGCACATCCGGGCCGTAGAACTTGCCCCAGATCGGGCCGGCGCCGTCGCTGGACGGGATCTGCACGATCTCCGGTTGGATCCACTGGCGTGCCTTGTACTCCGGGGTGCGGGTATCGGTGAGCGCAATGGTGTGCTCGCCGCTGGTATCGACCACCGCAATCTGGGTCGGCAGGTAGCTGTCGGAATGGCGAACCAGAAGTTTCGAGCCATCCGGTGACAGCTCGAAGCTCTCCACGCCGTCCAGCGCGGTGACTTCGCGAACCTGCTGGCCATCGCGGTCGACGGCGCAGACTTCGTAATCGCCCGGCCAGTTGCGGTTGCACACGAAGTAGAAGCTGCGGCCGTCGATGCCCGGCACCGGCGCGGATGCCTCCCATTGCCCCGAGGTCAGTGCACGCGGGGTGCCGTTGCCATCCGCCAGGTACAAGTGCGAGTAACCGCTCTGTTCGGACAACAGCCACAGGGCGCCATCGTCGGTCCAGCCGAAGTCGTTGAAGCTCCAGTTGATCCAGGCGTCATCGTGCAGGCGCTGGCGCGTTTTCAGCTCCGCATCCGTCACTTGGCCGGCGCGCGGGGTCACCGTCGCAATCCAGCGATCCTTGTTGTCCACCGCGCGCAGCAGTACCGCCGCGCTACTGCCATCGGCGCGCCAATGGATGGCGGGCGTGCTGCCGTAGCCATCGGTCTCCACCCGCACGGCGCGGTCGCCCTTCAGCGGTTCCAGCTCGGCCGCCTCACGCAGGGCCGCCAGCGGGTCGGCATCCACGCCGGGCAGGGCATCGAAGGTCAGCTCGTCCACCGCGCCGCTGGCAACCTCGACCAGCCACAGCTGTTGCGGGACGGGCGCGTTATGGCCGACCCGGGTGCGGACCTCTTCAAACTCTTCGTACCCGGACTCGGTCACGTACTTGGGCATTTTGCCGGCCTGGCCCTCCTTGGCATCCTTTTCCTGGGTGATCACCAGCAGCCATTGCGCGTCAGGTGACAACGCGCTGTCGATGATCTCGACTTTGTCGCCCAGGTAGGCCGGAACCGGTGCGCGGGTCGGGTCGACAGTGCGCCAGGCTTTGGATTGCTCGCGGGCGGCGTCGCGCTTGGCACGGTCCTCGGCGAGGGTGCGGATCACACGTAACTGGCGGTCGCGCAGGTCGTCGGGCTTGGGCTCGGTCGACGGATCCTTCTCCGCCTTGACCAGCGCCGCCTGGCTGCTGCCCTGTCCGGCGCGCCATTGGTACCAGTCGTTGCCGGCACGGAACACCAGATTGCCGTTCCGGCTCCATTGCGGCCGCGATTCGGACTGGTCGCTGCGAGTGACCTGGGTCAGTGCCCCGCTACGCAGGTCACGCACGAAGATGTCGCCGTTGCGGGCAAATGCGGCGCGGGTGCGGCCGGCATCATAGACCGGGTTGGCGGCATCCAGTTGCGCGCGCGCGGCGTCGTCCACCTTGATCGGTGTACCGCCAGCAATGCCGGTCTGCCAGGTGTCGCGGATGGATTCGCCGCTGCGCTTCAGGTGGTATTGGACGTGTTGGCCATCCCACGCCCACCATGCCTGCTCCACCGGTGGCCCAATCCAGTCCGGGTTGGCCATCGCCTGGGTGAGGGTGATGGGTTCCTGGGCAACGGCGGCGAGCGGCAACGCTCCAAGAGACAGCGCTAGGGCGAGCAGGGAAAGACGCATGGGCGGTACCGTATGGTTGCTGAATGGTGGGAAAACCGATCCAGCTTATCAGCGTAAAAAACCCGCGCACGGGCCATCGGTAACAAGGGCGTGGTCACGCCGCAGCCGGTCGCGAGGCTGAACGCGGCGGTGCGCGGCCGCCCGGGTTGCCGGTATGCTTGGACGACCATCCGTCGTAGCGCAGTCTCCCCCGGCCGACGCCATGAAAGCCCATGTATACAAGAGCCTCCGCAAGGACGGCGCCTACCTGTTTCTCGCCGCACGCGACGATTTCGAACGGGTGGCCGCGTCTGTTCGCGGGCCATTGGAGCCCTTCCAGCTGGTGCTGGAGGTCGACCTGACGCCACCGCGCGAGCTGGCCCGGGGCAATGCCGCGGAGGTGCGCGAGAGTCTGGCCCTGCGTGGCTTTCACGTGCAACTGCCGCCAGCCATCGACATTGACCCATTGACCTCCGATTGGGGCACCGATGCTTGAGTCGCGCAGATTGACCAAGCCCGTGGCCGCTCTGGCAATCACCGCGCTGGTGCTGACCGCATTGACCGGCGCGAGTGGCCTGAATGGCTGGGCTGTGGCCATTGCCGGAACCCTGGCGCAGCCCCTGTTTGCGCTGGCCGCCCGGTATTGGCAGGTTCCGGCGCCGTTGGGTCTGGCCCGGTCGCGCGCCGAGTTGGCGCCACTGCTTGCGCTGTGGGCGCTCGCGTTCTCCGCGTTTTCCCTATTGGTGGCGTGGCCGTTGTCGCTGGTACTGGCCAGCGGGTCCCTGCTTTCGACCTTGGCACTGAGCGCGGTGATCGGTATCGCGCTGCTGGCGCTGTGGCGCTGGTGGCCGTTGTGGCAAGGGCTGGAGCATGACGGTGGTTCACTGAGTGACCACTGGCGCGCCCGCGACGGGCTGGAACCGGGCGCCTGGCGTGGTCTGGTCGTGGCCGTGGCAGTGGCGGCAATCAGCGGGTTGATCCTGTGCCTGGCCTGGTCCGGCCTGGCGGTGGGCGCCATGCGTTGGGCGATGGTGGTGGCGCTGGCCGCGGCATCGGTCGGGCTGCACGGGTATCTGCAGCGTGTCACCCCGGCCGACGCAATGGAATATCTCGGTGAGGAAGACCTCGACGACGATCTGCCGCAAGCGGCCGTGGACACGTCCGCCATGGTTGTGGATGAAGCTGATGGAGAACCCGATGGCGCCCCGGCTGTCGCCATTACCGTCGGCGACACCACGGTGGTGCCGGAGGAGGTCGTCATTGCCGTACCGGAGCCGGCCGCGCCGACGGAGCCTCTGGAGCCGGCGTTGTACGACGCTGCCCGCGGTGGCCGCGTCGAGCGCGCGCTGGAGTTGGTGGACGCTGGCGCGGATCCGCATGCGCCGCCACCGGCCGACGATCGCGACCAACGCAGCCTCGCGGTACTGGCGGCCGTGCTGCCCGACCTGCGCTTGTTGCGCGGGCTGATTGCGCACGGCGTCGACCTCAACGGCCTGCATGCCGGGATCACGCCATTGCTGGCGGCGACCCGTGACAGCTGGCACGGCCGGCCCGATGCGGTCACCACCTTGCTGGCCAACGGGGCCGATCCGCGTGCCACCGATGGCGATGGCAATACGCCGCTGCACCTGGCCGCACGCAGCTCCGACCCGGGCGTGGCGGCTCTGTTGCTCGATGCCGCCGCCGATCTGGAAGCACTCAACAGCGAGGCATTGTCGCCGCTGGGGGTGGCCTGCGCGGCCGGCAACTGGCGGTTGGCCAAGTTCCTGCTCGAGCGCGGCGCCAAGCCCGAACCCGTCGATGGTCAGCCTGCACTGTTGGCCGCCGCTGGCGGGGAGGACGACGACACCGCCGGCGTCGCGCTGCTGCTGAAGATGAAAGCGCGCGCGGATGCCCGCGATGGCCAGGGTCGCAGCGCGCTGCACCAGGCCGTCCGTGCCGGCCATGCGGAGATCATCGACGCCCTGCTCGCCGCCGGTGCTGACCCCGCCGCCACCGATGACCAGGGCGCCAATATCCTGACCCTGGCATGCCAGTGCGAGGGCACGGATCCGGAACTGCTGCGCAAGCTGCTCGCGCTGGGAATTGATCCGCAGTTGCACGACAACGTTGGCAAGCGTGCGATCGATTACGCCGCCCAATCCGGCCGCTGGCCGCTGGTGGCGGTGCTCGACCCGGACTACGCGTTCCCGTCCAGGGTCGGCCACGACGACCAGGATCTGCTGGCCGACCGGGCGCCGGCAACCTTGCTGCGCGATGGACTGGCCGAGGGCCGGGAAGATGCGCTCGAGGAGGTTGCCGCCTTGCTTGATCCGCGTCAGTTGGGCGCGTTGTTGCACGATGGGGATACGGCGCTGCCGCCGCGACAGATCGCGTGGCTGCTTGCGCACGGCGCCGACCCGGAAGTTCGTGACGGCCGCGGTATCACGCCGATGTTCGCCATGCTCAAGCGGGGGCCGGCAGCGGTGGACGCGTTGCAGACGCTGCTCGATCACGCCGTTTCCCCGGCCGGGGTGGGCGGTCTGGCCGGCTTCCTGGGCGCGTGTGTCGGCAACGATCGCGCTACCGATGGACTGGAGCGGCTGGCGCTGGAGTTGCTGGAGCGCGGCGCCGACCCATTTGGCAGCAATGGCGCCAACGATCCGCCGCTGACACTGGTGGTGCGGTTGGGCTGGCGACAGTTGCTCGACCGGCTGCTGGCGACCGGGGTGGACTTGGACGCCCGTGACAGCCGCGGCATGAGCGCATTGCACCTGGCCGCCGCACTGGGCCGCCAGGACATGCTGAAACCGCTGGTCGCCCACGGTGCGGCGCCCGATCTGCTCGCCGCCGATGGCCAGACGCCGCTGGGCGTCGCGCTGGCGATTGGTAGGCGCGACCTGGCCGACTGGCTCGACTGGCGCGGTTGGCCACTGCCGCGGCGGCGCCTGCAGCCCGCTGACGTTCCGGCGGCGGCGATCGTGGGCGACGCCGATGCGGTGCGCCGCCTGCTTGAGCTGGGTTTGCCGGTGGATGCCACCGACAGCCAGGGTTGCAGTGCCTTACTGCGAGCATCGGGCGGCGGGCATCGCGCCGTTGTCGACCTGCTGCTGGCCCATGGCGCGGACCCGCGACTCGCGGCCGGCACCGGGGCCACGCCGTTGTCGGCGGCGGTCAGCATGCGCCATACCGATATTGTCGAGCGCCTGTTGGGCGCCGGCGCCGATATCGAGCAGCGGCTGCCGGGTGGGTTGACCGCGTTGATGGTGGCCTGCGCACTGGGGCTGCCGGACCTGGCCGCACGCCTGGTGGGAGCGGGTGCCGATGTGCGGGCACTGGACGCGCAGCATCGGGGCGCGCTGCATTGCGCGGCCATGTTCGGCTTTGCCGCGCAGGACCGCACCCACCTGATGGCCTTGTTCGACATCCTGCTGCTGGCCGGAGCCGAAGCCGATCTGGACGCGGAAGCGGGCCACGCCACGCCATTGCTGCTACTGCTGGGTGCGCGCGCCGAGCCGGGCAGCGCGGCCGTGGAAGAGGTGCTGATTGCCGGCCTGGAGCAACTGGTGGATCACGACGCGCGCCTGGACGTACAGGATCCGCGCGGTTTCGGGCCGTTGCACCTGGCGGCGCTGCACGGGCTGCCCGCGGTGGTCACGTGGCTGCTGCGCGCCGGTGCCGATCCGGATCTGCGCGACACCCTCAACCGCACGGCGCGCGAAATCGCGGTGATGCGTGGCTTCGTCGATATTGCCGCCCAGCTCAGTCCGGGAATGCCGGGTGGCGATGTGTCGATGGCGCGCCTGTTGCGCGACCAGTCCTAGCTTCTGCCGGACTTGCGAGCCTTGGCGGCAGTGTCTTGCTCGGCGTGGTTTACGGCGGCGCCTCGCGTTTGGTGGTGATACCACCCAGCACGCCTTCCCCGCGGTCGGCATCGAACAACTGCTCCAGCTCGCGACGGGCCAAGGTCGACGCCTGCAATATCGCGTCTTCATCGTCATGCACCCGGTATTGCGCCTCCAGCAAACGTTCGTCGAGCGCCAGGAAGCGCTGGGCGTGGTCATGGGCGAGTTCGGCCGGCAGACCCAGCGCGGCCAGCACGTCCTCGCCGAGCTTCAAGCTGGAGTGCAGCATCTCGCGCGTGCCGCGCGCGCCCAGGTCCATCAGCTGCCAAGCGTGGCGCCGGTCACGCGCCCGTGCGAATACCGTCGCTTGCGGATACAGGTGACGGATCACCCGCACCGTGCGCAGGCTGCTGGCAGGGTCGTCGATCGCGATCACGAACACCTTCACGTGCGCGGCGCCGGCCGAGCGCAACAGCTCCGGTCGCGCCGGATCGCCGTAGAACAACGGGTTGCCGAAGCGGCGCATGAAGTCGACCTGGTCGGCGCTGTGCTCGATCGCGATGAACGGGACTTTCTGCGCCACCAGCAATCGCGCCACGATCTGTCCGAAGCGGCCGAAGCCGGCAATCAGTACCTGCGGGTGGCCGTCCTCAGGTGGCGGATCGAAATCGCGTGGCGGCCTGACCACCGGATGGCCTCGCAACAGCCGGGCGACCGCCATCATCAACAGTGGCGTCAGCGCCATCGAGATACCGACCGCAGCGACCAGGCGGTCGCGCATCACGTCCTCGATCAAGCCGGCCTTGACCGCTTCGGAAAACACCACGAAAGCGAACTCGCCGCCCACCGCCAGCACGCTGCCCAGTTGCAGCGCATCGCGTCGCGACAGCCGACCGGGGCGCACGCCAACGCCGACCAGAATGGCGAACTTCACCACGATCAACACCAGCACCATCAGCTCGATCAGCAGTGGTTCGGCGAACACCAGCTTGAGGTCGACACTCATGCCGACCGCCATGAAGAACAGCCCCAGCAGCAAGCCCTTGAACGGCTCGATCTGCGATTCCAGCTCGTGGCGGAACTCCGAGTCCGCCAGCAGCACGCCGGCCAGGAACGCGCCCAGGCCCGCCGACAACCCCGCGCTCTGCATGATCCACGCCGAACCCAGTACCGCCAGCAACGCCGCGCTGGTGAACACCTCGGGCATCGCCGACCGGGCGACGAAGCGGAACACGTGGCGCAGCAGCACCCGTCCGCCGAACACCAACGCTACGATCGCGAATACCGCCTTCGATACCGCCTCCCATCCCAGCCCGCCCTCGGCATGTGCGGCTCCGAGCAACGGAATCGCGGCCAGCAACGGGATGGCCGTCAGGTCCTGGAACAACAGGATCGCGAACGCCAGCCGGCCATGTTCGCTGCTCAATGCCTTGCGTTCGGACAGCAACTGCAAGCCGACCGCGGTGGATGACAGCGCCAACCCGAGCCCAATCACCAGCGCCGCTTTCCAACCGAAGCCGGCCAATGTCGCCAGCAGGCCGAGCGCCAGGCCGGTGACCAGCATCTGCGCCCCGCCGGCGCCAAACACCGGCCGCCGCATCACCTTCAAGCGCGCCGGTGAAAGCTCCAGGCCGATCACGAACAGCATCATCACCACGCCGATCTCGGACGCCGCCATCACCGGCTCCGCGTTGCGGATCACCCGCAGTCCGTAGGGGCCCAGCGCGACTCCCGCGGCCAGGTAGCCCAATACCGCGCCCAGGCCGAAGCGCCGGAACACCGGAACCGCGATCACCGCCGCAAGCAGGAACACCACCGCAAGTTCAAGACCGCCACTGCTCATGCGTCATCCTCCGTTGCTGAATTATGCGCGTGACTCCTCAGCAACCAAACGGGCGCTGAGGTACGCCCCTCGATCGTGGTATCGCCGGGACAGCCGTGTTTGCGCGGTGCGCTGGTTGTGTCTAGTCTCGAGTACGAACCTATTATCCAAGGAGGGTGTCAATGCGAATCGCGATCATTGTTCTCGCACTGTTGTTGCCGTTGGCCGCGCACGCTGACGAAAAGCCGCCGTCGGTGTTCGAACTCAATGCTACTGGCGACATCGAGATCGGACCACAGGGTGAGGTCCACTCATACAAACTTGATGAAGGACTGTCGCCGCCGGTGGAGGAGCTGCTGGAGCAGAGTATCCGGCAGTGGCGCTTCGAGCCGATTACCGTCAATGGCAACCCGGTGATTGCCGCGACCCGCATGCGCCTCGTATTGCAGGCGCTGCCGACCGGCAGTGATGGCTACCGACTGCGCGTCGAGGACGTCTGGTTCGGTGACCCCAGTCGCGAGAAGAATGACATGCAGCCTCCCCACTATCCCCGGAACGCCGTGCGGGCCGGTGTCGGGGCGAAGGTCATGATGGTGGTAAAGATCGATGCGGAGGGCAACGTCGAGCGGGTGCATGCCGAACAGGTAAGCCTCAGCCAGGAATCACGGCGCGATTCGGTCAATCAGCGTTGGCGCAAGGAGTTCGCCGAGGCCAGCGCGCGGGCAGCGGAGCAGTGGTCGTTTGACATCAGCGAGACGATCGGTGGCAATCCGGTCGGCACCAGCGTCCGGATTCCGGTGTCGTATACGCTCGGCGACAACGTCAACAACACCTGGCACGGGTTTGTCCCTGGCCCACTTAACCCGATCCCCTGGCCTACCGGTAGTTCGGTGGCGGACGCCGGCGCAACCACGCTCAAAGACGGCGAGTTGCGTTCGCTCGGATCGCGGTTCGAGCTTGAAACCGATGTGATCGGCTCGATACTCTGACCGCAGCCCACGCACAACTGCTTCGCAAACAAAAACGCCCGGCAACAGATTGCCGGGCGTTTTTATTGGGCCGATGTATTTGGCCGAGTTACAACTCAGCGCTTCATCGAGCCGAAGAACTCGTCGTTGGACTTGGTGCTCTTCATCTTGTCGAGCAGGAACTCCATCGCGCCGATCTCGTCCATGCCGTGCAGCAGCTTGCGCAGGATCCAGATCTTCTGCAGCAGCTCGGGCTCGATCAGGTAATCCTCGCGGCGGGTGCCGGAGCGGTTGATGTCGATGGCCGGGTACACGCGCTTCTCGGCGATGCGGCGGTTGAGATGAACCTCGGAGTTGCCGGTGCCCTTGAACTCCTCGTAGATCACCTCGTCCATCTTGCTGCCGGTATCGACCAGCGCGGTGGCGATGATCGTCAGCGAGCCGCCTTCCTCGACGTTGCGCGCCGCACCGAAGAACCGCTTCGGGCGATGTAGCGCGTTGGCGTCGACACCGCCGGACAGCACCTTGCCCGAGCTGGGCAGGACGTTGTTGTAGGCGCGCGCCAGGCGGGTGATCGAGTCGAGCAGGATCACCACGTCCTTCTTGTGCTCGACCAGGCGCTTGGCGCGCTCGATCACCATCTCGGCGACCTGCACGTGGCGGCCGGCCGGCTCGTCGAAGGTCGAGGAGATGACCTCGCCGCGCACGGTGCGCTGCATCTCGGTGACTTCCTCGGGCCGCTCGTCGATCAGCAGCACGATCATGTGCACGTCGGGATGGTTGTGGCTGATCGCGGTGGCGATCTGCTGCATCATCATCGTCTTGCCGGCCTTGGGCGGGCTGACGATCAGCGCGCGCTGGCCCTTGCCCTGCGGCGCCATCAGATCGAGGATGCGGCCGGTGATGTCCTCGGTGGAGCCGTCACCGCGCTCCAGCTGGAACTTGCGACGCGGGAACAGCGCGGTCAGGTTCTCGAACAGCACCTTGTTCTTGGACGCTTCCAGCGGCTCGCCGTTGATCGTGTCGACGATCGACAGGGCGAAGTAGCGCTCGCCATCCTTCGGGAAGCGGATCCGGCCCGACAAATGGTCGCCGGTGCGCAGGTTGAAGCGGCGGATCTGGCTGGGCGAGATGTAGGTATCGTCCGGGCCGGCCAGATAGCTGGCCTCGGCCGCGCGCAGGAAGCCGAAGCCGTCCGGCAGGATTTCCAGCACGCCGTCGGCGGCGACGCCTTCGCCGTGGCGGGTCAGCACCTTCAGTACCGCGAAGATGACGTCCTGCTTACGTGCGCGGGCGACGCCTTCGGAGATGTTCAGTACTTCGGCGATGTCGAGCAGCTTCTGCGCCTGCATCCGCTTCAGGTCGCCCAGCGAGTACTTCGGGAAGTCCTCGGGGACTTGCGGATTGGTGCGCGGGACGAAGGGCTCGTTGCCGCCGTCATCGCTGGGCAGGCCGTCGCGGTTGCCGCCACCGCCACCGCCACTGCCCTTTCGATCGCCACGATCACGACGACCGCGGAAGCGCTCGCGACGATTGCCGCGACCGCCTTCCTGGTCGCGATGTTGGCCGTCGCGATGGCTTTCGCGCTGCGGGTTGTTATCGCCGCCGTTGCCGTTGCCGTTGCCATTGCCGGATGCGGGTTGTTCACTCACGGGCGCAGGATTTTTCTTCGGCGGATTGGCGGCTGCCGGGTCACCGGATGTGGCTATCGGTGCCGGGTTCGCGGACGGTTGGCTCGAAGGCGCCGGGCTTCCAGCTGCCGGCGCGGCCGGTGCCGGACTTGCCGAAGCCGCATCCGGTGCCGGCTTCGCGGCAGGTCGTGGCTCGGTCTTGACGACGTCGGCCTTGGGTGGCGCAGCGGGCTTCGGGGCGGTGGCCTGTGGCGCATCGCTCTGTGGCGCCTCCACCTTGGTGGCGCTGGCTTTGGGGGCTTCGGTCTTGCCGGTGGTGGCGGCAGCCTTGCTGGCACGCGGCTTGCGCACGCGCTTTTCGGCAGTATCGCCGGCGTCGGGGATGTTGTCGGACAAACGGGTATTCCTCGCTAAGCGGCGAGCGTCCGCATCGGGCGGACGAAGCGTCAGGGACGTTGGGTTTCGAGAAGGGTGCGGCGGGGAACGTGCTTTCGCGGACCGTCAGTTACAAGTGGGCCGCTGGGTCGTTCAAGCGCCGGGTACTGCGAAACTAGCATTGCCACCAGCCCTGCCGCAAGTGGTGCGGCAGGGGTAGCTGACTGAACAGTTCAGCTGGGGTGCAAAAAAGCTCAGAGCACCTTGTCGATCATCTGCGCCAGTTGCACCTTGCCGACCGCGCCAATCTGGGTCTGCTGGACTTCGCCATCCTTGAACAGCAGCAGCATCGGGATCGAGCGCACGTGGTACTTCATTGCGGTGGCGCGGTTGTGGTCGACGTTCAGCTTGGCAATCTTGACCTTGCCGGCATAGTCGTCGGCGAGCTGATCCAGCGCCGGGGCGATCATCTTGCACGGGCCACACCACTCGGCCCAGAAGTCGACCAGTACCGGCTCGGATGATTGCAGTACGACAGCGTCGAAATCGGCATCGCTGACCTGGATGGTTTTATCGCTCACGTGGTTCTCCTGGGGTGGGGCGGGCGCCGATGGCAGGTTTTGCCTGGCTTTGCGCTAAGCTGGGGCGTTTCGCGGCGGCTTCAAGGCCTCCGCACGCTGTGGTCAGGACATGCTGACCGACCTTGGCAGTCTGCTTGGCGGACGCCACCCACGCAAGCGCAGTCCTGCGCGCGGATTCCTGAAACATATGAGTGACAAGCCTTTAACCGACATTACCTTTGATTCCTTTGACCTCCACCCGCGGCTGCTGGCCGGGCTGGAGTCCGCTGGTTTCACCCGTTGTACCCCGATTCAGGCGATGAGCCTGCCGGTCGCGCTGAAGGGCGGCGATGTCGCCGGCCAGGCCCAGACCGGCACCGGCAAGACGCTGGCGTTCCTGGTCGCCACGATCAACCGCCTGCTGACCCAGCCGGCGCTGGCCGAGCGCAAGCCCGGCGATCCGCGTGCGCTGATCCTGGCGCCCACCCGCGAGCTGGCGATCCAGATCCACAAGGATGCGGTCAAGCTCGGGCCGGAAGTGGGCCTGACGTTCGCGCTGGTGTACGGCGGCGTGGATTACGACAAGCAGCGCGAGCTGCTGCAGCAGGGCGTGGACGTGATCATCGCCACCCCCGGCCGGCTGATCGACTACGTCAAGCAACACAAGGTGGTCAGCCTGCACGCCTGCGAGGTCTGCGTGCTGGATGAGGCCGACCGGATGTTCGATCTTGGCTTCATCAAGGACATCCGCTTCCTTTTGCGGCGGATGCCGGGGTGCACGATCCGCCAGACCCTGTTGTTCTCGGCGACGTTGAGCCATCGCGTGCTCGAGTTGGCCTATGAGCACATGAACGAGCCGCAGAAACTGGTCGTCGAGTCGGAGTTCATCACCACCTCGACGGTGCGCCAGTTGCTGTACTTCCCCGCCGACGAAGAGAAGATCCCGCTGTTGCTGGGCCTGCTGTCGCGCAGCGAAGGCGCGCGCACCATGGTGTTCGTCAACACCAAGGTCTGGGTCGAGCGGGTTGCCCGCGCGCTGGAAAAGGGCGGCTACCGGGTTGGTGTACTCAGCGGCGACGTGCCGCAGAAGAAGCGTGAGTCGTTGTTGGCCAAGTTCCAGAAGGGCCAGTTGGAAGTGCTGGTGGCGACCGACGTTGCCGCCCGCGGCCTGCATATCGACGGGGTCAAGTACGTCTACAACTACGACCTGCCGTTCGACGCCGAGGACTACGTCCATCGCATTGGCCGCACCGCGCGGCTGGGTGAGGAAGGCGATGCGATCAGTTTCGCCTGCGAGCGCTATGCCATTGGACTGCCTGACATCGAGGCCTACATCGAACAGAAGATCCCGACGGCACGGGTCGAGCCGGAGTTGCTGGTGCCGCTGCCGCGCCCGGTGCGTGAAAAGGTCGAAGGCGAAGAGCAGGAAAGCGTTGGCGCGATCTTCAAGGAAGCGCGCGAGCAGCGCGCCGTCGAGGAGGAGCGTCGCGGGGGTCGTAGCCGTACTGGTGGTAGTGGTGCAGGTCGAACCGGCGCTGGTAGCCGCCGTGATGGCGCTTCCGGATCACCGGGTCCACGCCGCGCGGCCGCAGCCGGTGCTGCCGCCGTGAACAGCCAGCCCGGTATCGATGCCAGCGCGAGTGCGGATACCGCAGTCACCGCTCCCGCGCAAAGCAGCCCGTTGCACGGTGCGCCGAAGCCGGCTCCGCAGTCGGCAGCTCCCGGCGCCGGGAGCGCGACGGCCGAGGGCGATGAAGCCGCTCGTCCGCCACGCAAGCGTCGCCGGCGACGCCGTGGGCGCAAGCTCGAGGAAGGCCAGACCAGCGGACAGGCCGGGGACCAGACAGCGCAGGCGCCAACCCCGGCCGCAGCCGGCAAGACCCCGGCCGGCAAGACCGGAAATGCAAACGCTCAGCCATCGCGGAGCACGGGCAACACCTCCGGCTCGACCCGACAGGTCACTGCCAACAAGGTGGTTTCGCAGCCCAGGACGCCGCCGTCGTCCAGCGACGAGAAATCCGGACTCCTCGGTCGCATCGGACGCGGATTGAAGTCACTGGTGACCCGCGGGCCACGTTCCAACCATTGATCCCGTCGACGGGGCCGATACCGGTCCCGTCGCTTGGACATCTCCCGGTGATTGGCGCCACGTCGGACAGTGGCGCTAGCCATTGCCGCCGCCGCCGTCGATACTTGGCGCCATCGTCTTCGACAGGTGCGCGATGAGCGTCTTGCGCTTCGACAACGTCAGCAAGCAATACAGCGGTGGTCGCCAGGCCTTGGCCGAGGTCAGCTTCGAGGTCGCGTCGGGCGAGATGCTGTTCGTCACCGGGCATTCCGGTGCCGGCAAGAGCACCTTGCTGAAGCTGATCCACCTGTCCGAGCGGCCCAGTCGCGGCGCGGTGCTGTTTGGCGACAAGAACCTGATGCGGGTGCGTGGCCGCAGGATTGCCATGCATCGGCGCCAGGTCGGCGTGGTGTTCCAGGACCATCGCTTGCTGGCCGACCGCAGTGTCGCCGATAACGTTGCCTTGCCACTGTTGCTGCAGGGCCTGCGTCGGGCCGAGATCATCAAGCGGGTACGTGCCGTGCTCGACCGGGTCAGCCTGGGCGCGCGGGCACAGGCATTGCCGTCCCAGCTGTCGGCCGGTGAGCAACAGCGCGTCGGGATCGCCCGGGCGATCGTGGGCGAGCCGTCGTTGCTGGTTGCCGACGAACCCACCGGCAACCTGGACCCGACCTTGTCGGCGGAGATCATGACCCTGTTCGAGTCGCTGCCCGAGCGCGGCACCAGCGTGCTGATCGCCAGCCATGACCTGGCCCTGGTCAAGCGGATGAAGAAGCGCGTGCTGGTGCTCAACCAGGGCCAGCTGGTGGATGACATCTCGCCCGAGGATCTTGCCGAATGACCGGTCCCGGTACCCGCGCCGAGACTCAGGCGAAGGCGCGTTCGCGCACCCATCGCGGCGGACTGGGGACCTGGTTCGACCACCACGTCTACAGTCTGGTCGCCAGCGTGGGACGCATGGTACGCAAGCCGTGGTCGACGGCATTGACGATCGGGGTGATGGCGTTGGCGTTGGCGTTGCCGCTGGGGCTGTGGTCGGCGCTGGCCAATGTCGAGCGCTTCGCCGGCGACGTCCAGGAGGCCCGCCAGGTCAGCGTTTTCCTGAAGCCGGAGATAAGCCTGGATCGTGCCCGTGTGCTGGCCGACGAACTGCGCGAGCGTCCCGACGTGGCGGCGGTGGAATGGCGCACGCCGGAGCAGGGGCTGGCCGAATTACGCGAGACCAGCGGCCTGGGAGAAACGATTTCCAGCCTCGACGGCAATCCGTTGCCGAGCTTGCTGGTGATCCGGCCCAGTGGCGATGAAGCCTTGTTGGCCGCGTCGCTGGAACAGTTGCCGGAGACCGACATCGTCCAGCACGACGCGGCCTGGCGCGTGCGCCTCGACGGCTGGTTGCGGTTCGGCGGACGCCTGGCCTGGGTGCTGGCGGCGATGCTCGGCCTGGGTGCCTTGCTGGTGGTCGGCAATACCGTGCGCCTGGACATCCAGCAACGCACCGATGAGATCAACGTGCTGCAACTGCTGGGCGCGGCCGATGGCTTCATCCGGCGCCCGTTCCTGTACCTGGGTCTTGGCTATGGTTTGGTCGCCGGGGCGCTGGCTCTGGCGCTGCTGACCGGAGCGGATCTGTCGCTGCGCGCTCCGTTGGCCGAGCTTGCCAACAGCTACGGCAGCAATTTTGCCCTGCAGGGGTTCAGTGTCCGTGCTGCGATCGCCGTCGTAGCCGGTGCCGGGCTGCTGGGCTGGATCGGTGCCTGGCTGGTCACCGGCCACTACCTGCGCCAGACCCGGCCGACCGATACATGACCGCCATGGCCGACAAGTTGCGGCACGTCGCCAACACCGTTCCCCGGGTGATGGTGGTCGATGGCTCGCGACTGGTGCGGCGCTTGATCGGCGATGTACTGGTGCGCGAGTTGGAGCATGTCGAGGTGGTGCCGTGTGCCAGCATCGCCGAGGCCGGCGAGGCGCTTGCCGCCGGCCCGGTGGACCTGGTCACCACCGCGTTGGCGTTGCCCGACGGTGACGGCATCGCGTTGGCGCGAACCGTGCGCGAGGCGGCGGGCCAGGCCTACGTGCCGGTCATCGTGGTCTCCGCCGACGCCCAGACGCACCTGGAGTCGCGCCAGTTCACCGAGGACGTCACCGACTATTTCGACAAATCGCTCGGCCATGCTGCGCTGGCCACGTTCATTTGCGGCTACGTGCAACCGCAGACGATTCCCGGCGCCCGCGTGTTGTACGTCGAGGACAGCCGGGTGGTGGCGTTGGCGACCAAGCGAATGCTGGAGCGGCAGCAACTGGAAGTGCTGCATTTCGTCGGCGTGGAGGAAGCGCTGGAGTACCTGGAAGGCCATCGTGGCCAAGCCGATCCGGGTACCGACCTGGTGCTGACCGACGTCTACCTGAAAGGTGAGCTGGAGGGCAGCGACCTGCTCGACCGGCTGCGCAACGATTTCGGTTACGGCAAGCGCCGCCTGCCGGTATTGGTGATGACCGGTGATGCCAACCTCGACAACCAGAGCGCGC
Source organism: Lysobacter sp. A289 (assembly GCF_054072675.1). Taxonomy (NCBI): domain Bacteria; kingdom Pseudomonadati; phylum Pseudomonadota; class Gammaproteobacteria; order Lysobacterales; family Lysobacteraceae; genus Lysobacter; species Lysobacter sp. A289. The sequence goes on along the minus strand of NZ_JBSVRN010000001.1, from coordinate 2,267,543 downwards.
TGCTGCGCGCCGGCGCCAATGACCTGGTGCTCAAGCCCATCGAGGAGCGGTTGCTGGTGACCAAGACCCTGTTCCAGCTGCGGTTGGCGAAACTGGCCTGAGCACGGGCGTTTCGCGGCCGGCTTTTGCGTTTCAATTCGAGCTCCGTTCAGCGTTCTCACGAGCAGGTCATGCCGGCGATGTGAGCATGACTGCATGCACAAAGCCGATGCCGCACCGACCCGCTTCACTGAAGATCAGTTCAGCGAAATCGACTTCAGCGAAGACAAAAAGCTGCTCCTTGCCGAGCCCAACCCGGACTGGGACGTCGTGCTGGGCCACGGCCCGGTAGTCGCCACCGCCATTCACGACGGCCACGCGATACGACCCTCGTTGCGCTCGCACCTGGCCGTCACCGATGACGAGCGACGCCGCGAGGAGGATCCGCTGACCGGCCTGTTGACCGCCGTCGGCGACGTGCGCATCCGGGTCGATGCCTCGCGCTTCCAGGCCGACCTCAACCGCCCGCGCGAGAAGGCCATCTCGACCGATCCGGCGGATACGTGGGGTTTGCGCGTCTGGCGTGGCGAGCTGCCCGCCACCGAGCGCGACCAGTCACTGGCCGACTACGACGCCTTCTACGCCATGGTGGGCGAGTTGATCGAGCGCTTGATCGACCGCTGGGGCACCGTGCTGTTGATCGATATCCACAGCTACAACCACCGGCGCGACGGGGCCAATGCCGCGCCGGCCCCGCAGCAGGACAATCCCGATATCGAGCTGGGTGTGACCACGCTGGATCCGGACCGCTGGGGCGAGGTCGCGCTGCGTTTTGCGCAGGCCTTGCGCGACACCCCGGTTGCGGGGCGCCATCCCGACGTGCGCGAGAACGTGCGCTTCCCGACCGGCGGATATTTCCCGGAATGGGTGTACGCCACCTGGGGCGAACGGGTCTGCACGATCTCGCCGGAATACAAGAAAATCTACATGGACGAGTGGACCGGGCAGGTCAATATCGCGGCGCTGGAGGACTTTCGCCGCGGCCTGCACAACGCCGTCGACGCAGTGCGCGGGCAGTTCACCGCATGCACGTGAATTCGCCCTCGCTCCCGTCATCGCCGACGCCGCGGGTGACGCGCCCGCTGCCGCCGATCGCCGCACGGGTCGACGTTGAACTGGCGCGCATGGACGGCGAAGTCGACTGGCTGTTGGCGCTGTCGCCCATCGGCAACGACCAGCTATGGAGCAGTTTCGAAGCCAGCGGATACACCGCGATCGAGCCGTTGCAGTACATCGACCTGGAGGTCGACCTGCACGCCGTCCGGGAGCGTTTGCGCGGGTTGCCGGTGGACGACATCGAGTCGCCGTTGTTGTCCGGCCTGCTGTCGGAGAAGCAGCGTGAGCTGGAGCGGCAGATCGAATTGGTGCGGCTGCGCGGTACCGATGGCTTCATCAACGCCAGCCTGGATTTGTTTGGTGGGGTGGATCCGCCGCTGCTGCAACTGGCCAAAGAGATCCTGGCCCAGGTTCAGCCGGGCACCGGTCAACAGGCGGACGCCGGCATCGACGAGATCATGGCGGCGGTGGAAGCGGAAGTGGACTGGTACCGCCAGCAATCGCCGGATTTCCATTTCCAGGTGGTGGTCGATACCGATCTCAACTCGCTGATGATGGTCTCGCACGGTACGTTTTACGTTGACGGCGATATCCGCATCCCGCACGCGCGCGTGCAGCCGTTGATCCAACACGAGATCGGCACCCATGTGGTGACCCGGCACAACGGCCACCGGCAACCGCTGCAGCAACTCGAGGTCGGGCTGGCCCATTACGATCCGCTGCAGGAGGGTCTGGGCGTATTGGCCGAGTACCTCGCCGGCTACCTGCCCGCCGAGCGGCTGCGCTCGCTGGCCGCGCGCGTGGTCGCGACTGAGATGGCGATCCACGGCGAGGACGTGCCGGCCATTTTCGACCTGTTGCACCGGACCCACGGGTTTCCCACCGAGGATGCCTTCGATGTCGCCGTTCGCGCGCGCCGCGGCGGCGGCCTGACCAAAGACGCGGTGTACCTAAGCGGTCTGCGCGACCTGATTGATTACCTGCACGCCGGCGGTGCGTTCGAGCCGTTGTTCATCGGCAAGTTCGCCCTGTCGCACCGGGTGGTGCTGGACCAGTTGCTGGAAGAGGGCTGGGCGAGCATGCCCGACTTGCTGCCGCGCTATTGCAGTTTCCCGGAAACCGAAGCACGTCTGGCCCGATGCCGAACCCTTCCCGTTACCCAGTTATTCCACAAGGAACCCGCCACATGAGCAGCACCTCCAAGGCCGATCCAGGCGACAAGACCTCCACCGTGGCCGAGCCGGCCGCCAGCGCGGCGGCATCGCCGGAGCCCGTCAAGCCCGACCCGATCAAACTCGGCTTCGTCATCAACGACATGGCGACCGAAAAGAACAACTACACCACCATCCGGCTCGCGCGCACGGCGATCAATCGCGGCCATTCGGTGGCGCTGATCGGGCTGGGCGACTTCATCTACGATGCCAACGGCACCATTCGCGCGATTGCCCACATACCGCGCCACACGCAGTACAAGGACGACGACGAGCTGCTCGCCGACCTGCAGGACGAGGGCGCGGAGACCCAGCGGATCTCGGTGGAAGAACTCGATGTCCTGTTGCTGCGCAGCGACCCGGCCGAGGAGGTAGTCGACCGGCCATGGGCGCCGAACAGCGGCTTGTTGTTCGCCCAGTTGGCCACGCTGCGCCACGTGATCGTGCTCAACGATCCCACCCACCTGACCGATGCGTCCAACAAGACCTATTTCCAGCATTTCCCCGAAGAGGTGCGGCCGGTCACCTGCATCACCCTGGATGCCGACGAGATCAAGTCGTTCATCAAATCCCACGACGGTTACGGCGTGATCAAGCCGCTGCAGGGCTCGGGCGGGCAGAGCGTGTTCGTGGTGACCCCCGACAGCGACGCCAACCTCAACCAGATGATCGACGCGGTGACCCGCGACGGCTATGCGATTGTCCAGGAATACCTGCCCAAGGCGGTCGACGGCGACCTGCGCCTGCTGACCCTGAATGGCCGGCCGTTGATGGTCGACGGTCATTACGCCTGCTTCCGTCGCTACAACGACAGCGGCGATGCGCGCAGCAACATCACCGCCGGCGGCAAGATCGAGATGGCCGTGCCCGATGCCGATGCGCTGCGCCTGGCCGAGATCGTCGGGCCCAAGCTGATGCGCGATGGCATGTATCTGGCCGGGCTGGATATCGTTGGCGACAAGATGATGGAGATCAACGTCGATACGCCCGGCGGCATCAACATGGCCGAGGAGCTGACCGGCGTCGACTTCAGCAGCCACATCATCGGCGACCTGGAGCGCAAGGTCCGGTTGCGCGACCAGTACAAGCGCACCTTGAGCAACACCGAGCTGGCGATGATGTGATCGCGCCCGGCCTTGTCGAGTCCGCCACTTTGCATTCCACGTGGCCATCGGGTCTGATCGTGCTCCGGCCCCGCACGTGATCCCCATGGCAGACGACGCACGCATCAAGCTCGAACCTTCCTGGCGCTCCCGCGTCGGCGACTACCTGCTGCGCGATGAGATGCAGGCGTTGTCCGCGTTTCTTCGTCAGCGCCATGCCGGGGGTGCCCGGATCTATCCGCCCGGCCGGGACATCTTTGCCGCCTTCGATGCCACGCCGTTCGATGCGGTCAAGGTCGTGATCCTCGGCCAGGATCCGTACCACGGGCCGGGCCAAGCACACGGCTTGTGCTTCTCGGTGCGACCGGGGGTGCCGGTTCCGCCGTCGCTGCTGAATATCTATAAGGAGATCGAACGTGACATCGGCGTCGCCCGCCCCGACCACGGCTGCCTGCTGCCATGGGCCCATCGTGGGGTGTTGTTGCTCAATGCGGTGCTGACGGTGGAAGCCGGTCGCGCGGGTGCCCACCAAGGCAAGGGCTGGGAAGGATTCACCGATCACGTGGTGGACACGCTCAACCGCGAACGCGAGGGTCTGGTGTTTCTGTTGTGGGGCAGCTACGCGCAGAAAAAGGGCCAGATCATTGATCGCCAGCGGCACAAGGTCCTGAAGGCGCCGCACCCCTCACCGCTGTCGGCCCACCGCGGGTTTACCGGTTGCGGGCATTTTTCCGCCGCCAACCAGTACCTGTCCCGGTGCGGCCAGGCACCGGTCGACTGGTCGCTGCCAAGCGCCGCGGCACTGGCCGGGACCGCTGCTGATGACCCCGATTCGACCAGTGCGGTTTGATCGGGAACTCACGCGGCCGCTGGCAGTCTCTAGTTACGAGAATATTGGCCACTGTCCCATGAGCGGAACACTGCCGCCCAATCGATCCATTAGCACACACCCATATAGCCTGCTAAAATGCACCCCATGACTGATATCGCCATTGCCAATCCTCTTGTATCCAACAGCCTGCCGGTTCCCAGTGCGCTGGGATCGCTGGATGCCTATATCGGTGCGGTCCACCGCATCCCCGTGCTCACCGTCGAGAACGAGCAGGCGCTTGCACGCCGCTTCCTTGGTGAGGAAGACCTCGGCGCCGCGCAGGAGCTGGTTCATTCGCATCTGCGCTTCGTGGTTCACGTGGCTCGCGGCTACAACGGTTACGGGCTGGCGCTGGGCGACCTGATCCAGGAAGGCAACATCGGCCTGATGAAGGCGGTCAAGCGCTTCGATCCCGACCAGGGCGTGCGTCTGGTCAGCTTTGCGGTGCACTGGATCCGTGCCGAGATGCACGAGTTCATCCTCAAGAACTGGCGCATCGTCAAGGTCGCCACCACCAAGGCGCAGCGCAAGCTGTTCTTCAACCTGCGACGCAGCAAGAAGCGCCTGGGCTGGATGAACGCCGAGGAGGTGCGGGTAGTGGCACGCGACCTCAATGTGTCCGAGCGTGAAGTGCTGGAGATGGAGTCGCGGCTGTCCGGCCGGGACATCGGCTTTGACGCGCCGACCGCGGACGACGAAGAACGCGCGCCGCCATCGCCTGCCGCCTACCTGCGCACCCACGACGAGGATCCGTCGCAGATCTACGAGCGTGAGAACCAGGAAGACCACCAGGTGGGCCTGCTCCATGAAGGCCTGGCAAAGCTCGACGAGCGCTCCCGCGACATCGTCGCCCGGCGCTGGCTTGGCAACGAGAACAAGGTGACCTTGCAGGAGCTGGCCGACGAGTACGGCGTATCCGCCGAACGGATCCGTCAGATCGAGGCCAACGCGATGAAGAAGATGCGCACCTTGTTCGCCGCGTAGTACTGAGCTCTACATCGCAGTGATCCACAACGGCCCGGGAAACCGGACCGTTTGCGTTTGGGAGCGAAGTTTAAAAAGCCGGGAAAGAAGAAGGCCGCGTCATCCCCCCCGAAGGGCTCGTCATCCCCGCGAAAGCGGGGATCCATGGACTTGGATATTCAAGCAATTAACGCTCATGGTGTTGCACTTCGATATTGAGAATACCCGGTAAGGACCGGTTATCGGGCGGACTGCTCGAAGCTCTTGGTCGGCAACACGGGCTGGCAATGATGACGGTGGTGATGCGTTAGGCTCGACGCAAACCGCATGGAGCCTTACCGATGGCCGATACCGACAAGCGCATTGCCCTGCTGATCGACGCCGACAACGCGCCGGCCGCCAAGATCGACGTCATCCTTGCCGAGGTCGCCCGCTACGGCGTGGCCAACGTGCGGCGCGCCTACGGCGACTGGAAGAACCCGCACCTGAAAAGCTGGGAAGGCTGTCTGCACCAATACGCGATCCGGCCGGTCCAGCAATTCGCCTACAGCCGCGGCAAGAACGCCTCGGACATGGCCATGGTGATCGACGCGATGGACCTGTTGTACGCGCGCAACCTGGACGGGTTCGCGATCGTGTCGAGCGACGCCGACTTCACCCCGCTGGTGATGCGGTTGCTGACCGACGGCGTCAAGGTCTACGGCTTCGGCGAGAAGAAGACCCCCGAACCGTTCGTCAACGCGTGCTCCAAGTTCACCTACGTCGAGGCGCTTGGCCAACCCGAGCAGGTCGGCGCGAGCGCCGCGACCCCGGCAAGCAGTGCCTCCGCCCTGCGCAGTGATGCCCGCCTGCTGCAGATGTTGCGCGGCGCCGTCGACTCGGCCAGCAGCGACGACGGCTGGTCACGATTGGGTGCGGTCGGCCAGCAGATCGGCAACCAGGCCTCGTTCGACTCGCGCAACTACGGCTACCGAAAGCTCAGTGACCTGATCGAGGCGACCGGCGTGTTCGACGTGCGTCGTGACGAACAGACCGTGCTGGTGCGTGAGAAGCCGGCGCGCGCCACCGCCAAGAAGGCACCGGCGCGAAAGAAGGCGGCGCCCGCAACCCGGGCTGCTCAGTAAAGATCGACCGGATCCACGTCTAGCGACCAGCGCACCTTGCGCGCTTCCGGCATTGCATGGATGGTCGGCAATGCGGCATCAAGGGCGGCGTGCAAGCTCCGGCGTCCGGGTGACGACAGCAACAGCTGGCTGCGCTGGTAGCCGGCGCGGCGCGGCATCGGGGCCGGCAACGGCCCGCTGAGTTCCAGTGTCGCGTCCGCCTGGGCTTCAATCGCGGAGCGCGCTGATTGCAGGAAGCCATCGGCCAGCTCGGCTTGCTTGGCTTCCGCCCGCAACATGGCCAGATGGGTGAACGGCGGCAAGCCGGCGGCTTCGCGCTGTCCCAGTTCTGCATGGGCGAACGCGCCATAGCCGCCACTGAGTAGCGTGGCCAGCAACGGGTGCTCGGGATGGTGGGTCTGCAGCACCACTTGGCCCGGCTTGTCGGCGCGGCCGGCGCGGCCGGCGACCTGGATCAGCAATTGCGCGAGCTTCTCCGGCGCGCGGAAGTCCGCACTGAACAACCCCTCGTCGATGCCGACCACGGCCACTAAAGTCAGGTTCGGCAGGTCGTGGCCCTTGGCCAGCATCTGGGTGCCGATCAGGATGCCGGGATGGTTGCCAAACTGCGCCAGGTGGTCTTCCAGGGCGTCCCGGCGACGGGTGGTGCCGCGGTCGATCCGCAACACTGGCAGGTCGACAAAGCGCTCGCGTAGCGCCTCTTCAATCCGTTCGGTGCCCGCGCCTTGGGACTGCAGCGCCAGCCCTCCGCAATCCGGACAGGCATTGGGGGCCGGCCGGCGCGCGCCACAGTGGTGGCATTGCAGTCGCCTGCCGGAAGCATGCACGGTCATCGGCGTGCCCTGGGTCGGCGTGCTGCAGCGCTGGCATTGCGCGCTCCAGCCGCAGTCGTGGCACAGCAGCACTGGTGCGTAACCGCGGCGGTTCTTGAACACCAGCACCTGGCCGTCGGCGGCCAGTGCCTGCGCGACCGATTCCAGCAGTTCCGGCGACAGCCCCGCTTGCAGCGGCCGCTTGCGCACGTCCAGCACCCGCACCCGGGGCGGCCGGGCGTTGCCGGCGCGCTGGTGCAGCCGCAGGTGGGTGTGACGGCCGGTTTGCGCGTTGTGCAGCGACTCCAGCGACGGGGTGGCACTGCCCAAGACGATCGGCACGCCGAGTGCCTTGGCCCGTACCAGGGCGAAGTCGCGCGCGTGGTAGCGGATTCCGTCAAGCTGCTTGAAGCTGCTGTCGTGCTCCTCGTCGATGATGATGATGCCGGCTTCCGGCAGCGGCAGGAACACCGCCGAACGCGTGCCGAGGATGACCCGCGCCTCGCCGCGCAGGCAGGCGGTCCAGGTGCGCGCTCGCTCGCCATCGGACAATCCCGAGTGCAGCAGGTGCACCGGCACTCCGAGGCGGGCGCGAAAGCGGCCGAGCAACTGCGGGGTCAGTCCAATCTCGGGCACCAGCACCAATGCCTGGCGGCCGCGCGCGAGGCAGTCGGCGATCGCGTGCAGGTAGACCTCGGTTTTGCCGCTACCGGTGACCCCGTCCAGCAGGAAGGGTGCGAACTCGTCGCGACCGGCCAGCAGCGCGTCCACTGCAAGCTGTTGCTCGGCGTTCAAGCCAGGCCCGGCGCCTGGAGGGGCCAGCCGTTGCGATGGCGCGATGGCGATCCGCTCGGCCAGCCCGCGTTTGGCCAGCGAGCGCGCGGCGCTGCGCCAGTCCGTGATCGGCGGGTCGAGTGCGTCCTCGGGCACCGCGCCCACTTGCAGCCGCTCGGCCAGCTGACGGGGTCGTCCGGCGCGCATCCCGTCCAGCGCGGTCTGGCCGGCCGGGGTCAGTTGCCACGCCCACGCATGGGTGTCGGGCAGCGGCTCGCCATGGCGCAGTGGCCCCGGCAGCGCGGTGGCGAACACCTCGCCCAGCGGCGCGTGCGCATAGCGGGCCAGCCAGCGCAGCGAGGCCAGCAATTCACCGCCAAACAACGGCGTCGGGTCGAGTACCGCCAACACCGGCTTCAGGGCCGGTGCGCCGGGCTCGGCGTCGGTGCCCAGCGCCGCCACCACCCCGATCCGTTCGCGTGGGCCAAAGGGCACCCGCACGCGGCTGCCGATACTGGCAGGCGTGCCTGAATCGGGCGCCAGATAGTCGAACAGTCGCGGCAATGGCAATGGCAGCGCGACGCGTACGACGTGTGGCACGGGTGGGTGGGCAGGCATCACCCCAGTCTAGCGGTCGGGCCCAATTCACCGGAGTCAAGGATGGGTGAAGTTGCAGGCCATTGTTGCCTGAACCGTGACGAAGTGTGCGCAAGCTCCCGTTTTTGAAGGGGTTTGTCTTTATCCACATTAGTTGTGGATAACTCTGTGGATGGGACCTCGGCAATATTGCGTGATCGCGACGGCACAAGCCCTTCAGCCGGGTTGATGAAAAAAGCGCCAAACCGGATAAACCCATGCAAATCATAAGGTTGTCCGTGAAACATCGCTGAAATATGGCATCGATAAAACTGAACAGAGCGTTTATGTCAAAACGATGACCGCTGTGTACAACCGTTTCCGGTTACAGCCCGTATCCCGCTTCGTTCGTGGCGCATTGGGGGGTTTGTCAAGCCGTCCCGTGCCGTCAGCGGCTGGTTATGATGACGCCATGCCGAAGTTGTCCCGATGACCAACCCCCAACCCGACAATCCGCGACTCACCGGGCGCGCCCCAGCGTCGCCCGCGTTGGCGGCGTTCCTGCGTGGCGTGGAGCGGCGGGGAGCGGTACTGGCGGAACTGCAATGTGGCGATGCGGATACTGGCGACATTGCACTCGGCGCGACGATGGCAAAGTTTCGGCTCCAGGCCGGTGAATGGGCCATGGGCGAGTGGCCGTGGCGCTTCTGGGCGCTGCTGTTGGCGGAGCCGGGGTTACACGCACGGGTGCAGGCTCCGGCGGCGATCGAGCTGGAAGCGACCGACCGTCTGGCGGCGATGGGCAGCGGTCCACGCGCGGCCTTGCTGTTGCGGCTGGCCGCCGGGCTGGGGGAAGCCGATGCCGCCGCGGTGTTTGCGATCAGCGAAGCGACCTATCGCCTCGCCTTGCAGCGGGCACTGCCGCATCACCCCGACGGCCGTGCCGACCCGCGGGCCTGGCAGCGCTTGCGTGAGCAGGTTCACCACCGGATCAAGACCCTTCCGCCGGCGCGACTGGCGAGGCTGGGCCTGATGCGTGAAGCGGCTTTGCGCGGCAATACCGTACCCGGACCGGGCACGGCAGCGGGATCGTCGTGGGGTAGCGGTGCGGCGCCGACCATTCGACCGCGGTGGTTGATGCCGGTGCTGTGGAGCGCACTGGCGTTGTGTGCGCTGGCGTTGGCGGTCACGTTCTGGGAGCCCGCCCGGACCGCGCTGGAAGGGCCCCCCGCAGGTTCGGTGTGGAAACGGGCGTTGCCGGCACAGTCACCGGCCTCTCGCTACGATGCCGATGCGGGCTTGGTGGCTCACCGTGATTTCGAGTTGCTGGCCGATCCCGGCGGTGAGGTCCAGGCACAACGACTCGGCTTCCATTCGTGGCTGGCCGCGCGTGGTGTCAGCACGCCGTTGCCGGGAGCCGAGGCCGGCCCCAGTCGGAAAGCATCGGCCAATGATGATGTCTCGCCGCCCGACATCGACAGCACGGGGGAGACCGCTGATGAACCGTAGTGGCCGCTGGTCGCGCTTTGCTGCAGGACTGCTGGTACTGCTCGCGACTGCGACTACCTCCGCGCAGGACCGCCCGCCGGTGCTGGACGACTTTGCGAACGTCTTGCCACAGCTACAGCCCGAGGCACGCGCCCGGTTGCAGCGCCATGCCGGGCAGTGGGCCGGTTGGAGCGAAGCGCGGCGAGAACAATTCCGGCAGAGTGCAGCGCAATGGAAGGCATTGTCCCCGGCCGAACGTGACGCGCGCCGCGAGCGTCATGCGGCCTGGCAGGCGATGTCGGCCAGTGAGCGCCGGCAGATAGCGGCCGCCGCTGCGGCGTATGCGACGCTGCCCGCGGATCAGCAGCAGGCGTTGCGGAGCGAGTTCGACGCGCTTGATCGCAGTGAGCGCCGTGGCTGGATGCTGGGGCCGGATCTGGGCGCCGACTATTCCGCGTTGCAGCCGCTGCTGGCGCAGGTGCCCGAGGCCGAACACGAGGCATTGTTGGCGGTACTGCGGGAGTTGACGCCGATCCAGCGCCGCGACCTGGCGGTACTGGTCCAGCGCACGCCGCCGCAGGAGCGCGCCCGCGTGCGCAGCGAGTTGGTATCCACCGCCGCGAGCAATCGCGACGACTGGTTGTGGAACCGGCTGCACCGTTGACCGGCCGCCGGCGCGTCGCTCATGCGTGCGCCAATTGGGCGAGAAACATCAGCATCGTCGCGGCCATCAACAGCACGAAATAGATCATGCCGACGACGACGTATTTGACCAGGGTCATCCACCAGCCCTGCTGGTAGACCCGCTTTTGCATGAGCAGCAGGTAGATCGGCATCCACACCACCACGGCGGCGAACAGCACGTCCAGCACGACCCCCAGCCAACTCGCCTGCGGTGCCAGCCAGGAGTCCAGCGACGACAGGGCGAAGGTCAGCGTCAGCGCGATCAACAAAAACACATGGCTGTACAGCGCGACCACCAGGTGCTCCAGGTACAGCCGCCGCTTGAACAGATAGGCCAGCTTCAACATCAACGCGAACACCGGCACCAGCAGGAACAGCGCCGACGGTGCGGCCGACATCAGTACTTGCAACCACACGTCCAGGGTGGCGCCGTCCATCGACTGCATGTTGGTTTCGATGTTGCCGATCTTGCCGTTGAGCCAACGGTTGGCGAAGTCCGGCCACCAGCCGATCACGAACGGATTGGTCTGCGCGTCCCATTCACCGCTGTGGCCGAACAGATTGATCTGCACACGCCTGGGTCTGGATTCCGCGGTTTCGGGTGTGCCGACCACCGCCTGCGCGGCATCGTCCACGGGCGCACCGGTCAGCTCGACCACCCGGTTTGCCGCCGCAGCGCGCACACGCACTTCGGCGGTCACCAGCAGGGTGTCCACGCCGAAGGTCTGGCCGGCCTGCTCACGGGCCTGTTCGATGTCGGCGACCAGTTGGTCGCGGACGCGCTCGACCTCCGCGACGCTGGTTGCCGCCTCGATCGCCGCGACGCCCTCCACCGTTGTCGTGCTTTCGTCGATATGTACCGTCGACGCGCCGATGAAGAAGGCCAGTATGCTGAGGATCACGAATAGCCGCAGCGGCGCGATGTAGCGCGCACGATGGCCGGCGAGGTAGTTGCAGGCGACCTTGCCGGGGATCATCAGTTCGCGCAGGGTGCGGAACACGCGGCCGTCGAGGTGCCAGAACGCTTCGAAGAATTCTTCCACGGCGTGGCCGGCGTGGCGGATCGGGTTGTGCGACGACTGCCCGCACTGATGGCAGAACTCGCCCTGCAATGTCGCGCTGCAGTTCTCACAGTGACTGGAGTCGTGATGGGTCGCGGATTTGCTCATGGCAGGCGCTGTTCACGGGTCGTCATAGGTGAGCCGGTAAGATAGCGCTCCGTCGCGACCCGGCGCCAGCGCCCGACACCGGTTCGGGGCGCGGCTGCAGTTGCGTCCCGGCTTTCCCATGTCGTCCTCCCCACATCCCAGCGTTGCGACCCCGGTCGCCGCTTCGCCGTCGCCGCGACTATCCGCAGAGATCCGCCGCACCGGGATTCTGGCCGGCCCGCTGGTGCTCGGCCATCTGGCCACCGGACTGATTGGTTTCGTCGACGCCGTCATCGCCGGTCACCATGGCACTGACACGTTGGCGGCGGTATCGGTGGGCACCGCGTTGTTCTGGCTGCCGATGATGGTGCCGATGGGCACCTTGATGTCGCTGCCGCCAGCGATCTCGCAACTGGATGGTCGCGGACGTCGGGATGAGATCGGTGCGTTGTTCCGGCAAGCGCTGTGGCTATCCCTGGGCCTGGGTCTGGTGCTGCTCGGTTTCCTCAGCGTGGTCGGCATGGCGTTGGAGCCGATGGGGATCGCCCCGGGCATTCGCGAAGGCGCGCGTGACTTCCTCGGCGGCATCCGCTGGGGGGTGCCGGCGCTGACCTTCTACCTGTGCATGCGTTATCTGTGCGACGGGCTGCATTGGACCTTGCCGACCATGGTGTTCGGCTTTGGCGGCCTGCTGGTGCTGGTGCCGTTGGGGTATGCGTTGGCCTACGGCATGTTCGGCATGCCCGAGCGGGGTGCGGCGGGGCTGGGAATCGCGTCGGCAATCATGATGTGGATCCAGGCGATTTCCTTCTTGCTGTATCTGCGCCGGTCCAGGCGGTTTGCCGGGTTGCGCCTGTTCGCGCGCTTCGACGCGCCGCAATGGCCGGCGATCCGCGGGTTGCTGGGCACCGGCTTGCCGATTGGGGTGACGGTGGCGATGGAGGGCGGCCTGTTCGTTGTCACCGCGCTGTTGATCGGACGGTTGGGCGAGGTGCCCGCGGCCGCGCACCAGATCGCGATCAACGTCGCCAGCCTGTGCTTCATGATTCCGTTGGGGCTGGCGGAGGCGACCACGGTGCGGGTCGGGCATGCACTGGGTCGCGGCGACCTCGACGGGGTACGTCGGGCGGCTTGGGCGGGCTACGCGATCGTGCTGGGGACCCAGGCGATGTCCGGGCTGACGCTGCTGCTGGGCCATGACCTGGTGGTCGGCTTCTACACCGCAGATGCGGCGGTCGCCTCGGCGGCGGCGGTCTTGTTGTTGTATGCCGCCGCGTTCCAGTTGCCCGACGGCATCCAGGTCATCTCCGCAGGCGCGTTGCGTGGCCTGCGTGACACCCGGGTGCCGATGCTGATGGTGGCATTCTCGTACTGGGCGGTGGGCATGCCGCTGGGCGGAATGTTGGGGCTGGGCTGGGGCGGTCTCACCCCGGCGTGGGGCCCTCGTGGGATGTGGGTCGGCCTGATTGCAGGATTGCTGGTCGCCTCGGTACTGCTGGGGCTGCGATTGCTGTATTCGAGCCGGCCGGCGCGGTTGCGCCAACTGCTGGAATCGCCGCGGAAATGACCAATGATGGATGAATCGATGCCGCCGTACGGGTACGCTGCGCGCATCATCTTGGAGTGTCTGCAATGAACCAGGTTTCCCGTCGCGGTCCCATCGCCCGTTTTTTTGTCGGCCTGTGGGATGCGATGAACTTCACCCGCCGGCTGATCTTCAACCTGGTGTTCTTCACCCTGTTGTTCCTGATACTGGCCGCGATCAGCGCCGGCGACCGTGCCGAGCCATTGCTTGAGCGCACCACGTTGGTGATCGCCCCCGAGGGCACCCTGGTCGAGCAGTACAGCGTCGATCCGGCGACCCGCGCATTTACCAGGGCGATGGGCGCAAAGGGCGGCGAGGTCCAGTTGCGCGACGTGGTGCGTGCGCTGGATGAAGCCCGCGACGACAAACGCATCGAGCGCGTGGTGCTGCGGCTGGATCAACTGGCGGGCGGTGGCATGGCGTCGCGCCGCGCGATTGCCGACGCGATTGCACGGGTGCGCGACAGCGGTAAACAAGTGGTCGCTTTTTCCGATTCGATGAGCCAGCAGCAGTACCTGATCGCCGCGCAGGCCGACGAGGTCTACCTGGACCCGATGGGCGGGTTGCTCCTGGAAGGCCTGGGCCGCTACCGCCAGTACTACCGCGAAGGGCTGGAAGACAAGCTCGGCGTGGACGTGCACCTGTTCAAAGTGGGCGAGTACAAGTCGGCGGCCGAGCCCTTTGTGCTGGATGCCGCATCGCCGGAGTCCAAGGAAGCCGATCTGTACTGGATGAACGACCTGTGGCAGCGGTATCTGGCCGACATCGGCACCGCCCGCGGGATCGCGCCGGCGCAGATCGCCGCCGACATCGCCCAGCTCCCGGCCGGCATTGCCGCAGTACACGGCGACTTGGCCCAGTACGCGTTGCAGCACAAGCTGGTCGACGGCTTGAAAACCCGCGAGCAGGTGGCCGACCTGCTGGTCGAGCGGGGCGTGGCCGATGAGGACGCCAGCGGCGGGTTCCGCCAGGTCTCGATGGACGGCTACCTGGCCCATCTGGATACCGCCTTGAAGTCGGTTGCCGATGTGCGGCCGCAGGTGGCGGTGGTGGTGGCCGCCGGGTCGATCACCGGTGGCGAACAACCGCCGGGCAAGATCGGTGGCGAGTCCACCTCCGCCCTGCTGCACCAGGCTCGCGACGACGAAAACGTCAAGGCGGTGGTGCTGCGGGTGAACTCACCCGGCGGCGAGGTGTTCGCTTCCGAACAGATCCGCCGCGAGGTGGTCGCCCTGCAGGAGGCCGGCAAGCCGGTGGTGGTGTCGATGGGTGACCTGGCGGCATCGGGCGGTTACTGGATATCCATGAACGCCGACCGGATCTATGCCGATGCCTCCACCATCAGCGGCTCGATCGGGATCTTCGGCATGATCCCGACCCTCCCGCGCGCACTCGACAAGATCGGCGTGCACACCGACGGGGTCGGCACCACCGCGTTTGCCGGTGCATTCGACATCACCCGTACGCTGGATCCGGCGGTCGGCGAGGTGATCCAGTCCGTCATCGAGAAGGGCTATCGCGACTTCATCGGCAAGGTCGCCAAGGCCCGCGGCAAGTCGGTTCCGCAGGTCGACGAGATTGCCCAGGGCCGGGTCTGGAGCGGCGCGCAGGCCAAGGCGCGCGGACTGGTGGATGAGTTGGGCGGCCTGCAGCCGGCGATCATCGATGCCGCCACCCGCGCCAAACTGGGCGAGGGCGATTACGCGGTGCACTACGTCGAAAAGGCGGCGACGCCATTCGAGCAGTGGTTCAGCGGATTTGCCAGCAGCCGGGTCGGTGCGTACTGGCTGAGCGAGTCGGATCTGGTCCGAGGGATGATGGCCATGGCGTTGCCCAATAGCCAGGCCGACCTGGAGCTGCTTGGCGGTGCCATGGCACCGACCGCTGGCGTGCCGGTGAAGTCGCTGGCGTATTGCTTCTGCCGGTTGGACTAGCTGGGTAAGTCCGGCTAACCGCCGGCCTTCTCGATCGCGGCTCGCTGCGCATCGGCCGCCTTCCGGGTGGCGTCCTCTACCGCGCGCGCCTTGTCCAGTGGCGCGTGGATGGCGTCATGCAGTTGGGTGTGCTCGGCCTGCGGCTCCGGCGGGCGCTCGGTGTCCGGGACGTCGGGCCGGTTGCATGCCGCCATTGCCAGCACGAGCGTGAACAACGCCAGGCAGGAAACAAGGTTGAAAGCAGGTTTCAGAACCGGTGTCGGTGACATGAGCAGGCATCCTGATGGTGACCGACGCTATGCTAACGCGGTCGCGGAGGCGCGACCTGTCGGCGCAATGGCCCATGCTCGGCGGCTTGCGCCCGGCGACACACGATGACGAGCACAGGAGCAGGCATGGACCCCAAGCGTTGGCGACTGGACGGGCAGCTGGCACTGGTCACTGGCGGCAGCGCCGGCATCGGCCGCGCAATCGCGCGCGAGTTGCTGGGATTTGGCGCCGACGTGCTGCTCGCCGCGCGCAACAGCGCCGGCCTGGAAGACGCCCGGGCCGAATTGCTGGAGGATTTCCCGGAGCGCGATATCCAGGTATTTGCCGCCGATGTCGGCATCGAAGAAGAGCGCCGCGCCCTGCTCGACTGGGTCGAGGACCAGGGTGATGGCGGCCTGCATATCCTGGTCAACAACGCAGGCGCCAACGTCAGCAAGCCGGCCGGCGAGTACGCCGAGGACGAGTGGCGCGAGATCTTCGAGGTGAACGTATTCGCCGCCTTCGAACTGTCCCGCTACCTGCACCCGTTGCTGACCCACCACGCCGCATCGAGCATCGTCAATGTCGGCAGCGTGTCCGGCCTGACCCACGTACGCACCGGCGCCCCGTATGGCATGAGCAAGGCGGCGATGCACCAGATGACCCGCAACCTGGCGGTCGAGTGGGCCGAGGACGGCATCCGCGTCAACGCCGTCGCCCCGTGGTACATCCGCACCCGTCGCACCTCCGGCGCACTGGCCGACCCGGACTATCTGGACGAGGTCTTGCTGCGCACCCCGATCGGCCGCATCGGCGAGCCCGAAGAAGTCGCCGCGGCGGTCGCCTTCCTGTGCCTGCCAGCGGCCAGTTACGTCACCGGCGAATGCATCGCCGTGGACGGCGGGTTCTTGCGTTACGGGTTTTGAGCCGACCCGTCAGGTCAAATTTCAATCGTGATCAATTCCCCAACGGCAAACTCAACGTCTCCTTGACCTCCTCCATCACGATGTAGCTCTTTGAGTCGCGCACGTTGGGCATGGTCAGCAGGGTGTTGCCGAGCAGCTTGCGGTACGACGCCATCTCCGAGATGCGCGCCTTGATCAGGTAGTCGAAATCGCCGGAGACCAAGTGGCATTCCAGCACGTGGGGCAGGCGCAGTGCCGCGGCGCGGAACTCCTCGAAGATGTCGCCGGACTTGTACGCCAGGCTGATCTCGACGTAGACCAGTAGCCCGGCGCCCAACTGGTGTGGATCCAGGCGGGCGTGGTAGCCGGTGATGACGCCGTCACGCTCGAGTCGGCGCACCCGCTCGGTGCACGGGGTGGTGGACAGGCCGACGCGCTCGCCCAGTTCGGTAAACGAGATCCGACCCTCCTGCTGCAAGATGCGCAGGATGTTGCGGTCTATTTTATCTATTCCGCGGTTTCTGCCCGCCATGAAAGCTCCAAAAATAGCCTGTCTTGCAGTGATTTTGCCTGAAAATGACGGGAAATACAGGGGGCAACATTTGGCGATCATTCCTATACTCGCAGTCACTGATGTCCCGGCGAATCATTCGCCGGGAAACCACCGGAAGGCGCGTGCGATGCGGGTATTGGTACTGGGCAGTGGTGTGATCGGCGTGTGCAGCGCGTGGTATCTCGCGCAGGCCGGCTTCGAGGTGACCGTGGTCGACCGTCAGCCGGCGCCGGCGCAGGAAACCAGCTTCGCCAATGCCGGCCAGGTGTCGCCGGGTTACGCCGCGCCGTGGGCGGCGCCCGGGGTGCCGTTGAAGGCGTTGAAGTGGTTGTTCTCCCGCCACGCGCCGCTGGCGATCAAGCCCGGTCTGGACCCAAACCAGTACCTGTGGCTGCTGCAGATGCTGCGCAACTGCACAATCGATCGCTATGGGGTCAACAAGTCGCGGATGGTGCGCTTGTCGGAGTACAGCCGCGACTGCCTGGACGAGTTGCGTCGCGAGACCGGGATGGATTACGAGGGCCGGCAGCTCGGGACCGTGCAGTTGTTCCGGACCCAGCGGCAGCTGGATGACGCCGCCAAGGACATTGCGGTGCTGAAGCAGTACGCGGTGCCGTACGAGTTGCTGGATCGTGACGGGATCGTTGCGGTGGAGCCGGCGCTGGCGGGAGTGACCGACAAGCTCACTGGTGCGCTGCGCCTGCCGCATGACGAGACGGGCGACTGCGAATTGTTTACCCGGCTGCTGGCGCAGCGTGCGCAGGCGGCCGGAGTCGAGTTCCGCTTCGGGGCGACCGTCGACCGGCTGCTGGCCGATGGCGGTCGCGTCACCGGGGTGAGCATCGACGGCCAGGTCGAGCGCGCCGACCGCTACGTGCTCGCCCTGGGCAGCTACAGCCCGCAGTTGCTGGCACCGCTGGGGATCAAGCTGCCGGTGTATCCGTTGAAGGGGTACTCGCTGACCTTGCCAATCACCGATGCGGCGATGGCGCCGACATCGACCATCCTCGACGAGAGCTACAAGGTCGCGGTCACCCGTTTCGACCAGCGCATCCGGGTCGGCGGCATGGCCGAGGTCGCCGGTTTCGACCTGTCGCTGAATCCGCGCCGCCAAGCGACCCTGGAGAAGGTGGTCAATGACCTCTACCCGCACGGCGGCGACCTGGCCCGGGCGGAGTTCTGGACCGGCCTGCGCCCGGCGACCCCGGATGGCACCCCGGTGATTGGCGCGACCAGTCTGGACAACCTCTATCTCAACACTGGCCACGGCACGCTGGGCTGGACGATGGCGTGTGGTTCGGGCCGCTATCTGGCCGACCTGATGGGTGGCCAGACGCCCCTGATCAGTGGCGAGGGGCTGGATATTTCGCGCTACGGCGGCCGCGCGCGCCGTTCGTCGTCGCTGGCAGGCCGCGCCTGATGCGCCCCGCTCAAGCGCTTATCGACCTGGACGCATTACGCCACAACTATCGGCTGGCGCGGGAGTTGGGCGGGCACAAGGCATTGGCGGTGGTCAAGGCCGATGCCTACGGTCACGGCGCGGTCCGCTGCGCCCGCGCATTGGAGGCCGAGGCCGATGGCTTCGCGGTGGCCTGCATCGAGGAAGCACTGGAGTTGCGCGAGGCCGGCATCCGCGCCCCGATCCTGTTGCTGGAAGGATTCTTTGAAGCCGATGAGTTGGCGCTGATCGACCGCCACCAGCTGTGGTGCGTGGTGCAGTCCGAATGGCAGGTCGAGGCGATCGAGTGCGCGCGGCCGGCGCGGCCATTCAAGGTATGGCTGAAACTGGACTCGGGCATGCACCGGCTCGGCCTTTCGGCGTCGGCGTACCTGGACTGCCTGCGGCGGTTGCAGGCATTGCCGCAGGTGGCTGAGGTCGTCGCCATGACCCATTTTGCGCGCGCCGATGAACTCGGCAATGTGCGTACTGCCGAGCAGGTGACGCTGTTTGAACAAGTCCTCGAGCAAGTCCTGGAGCAGGCGCGAACCGGTGTCGGTTCCGGGGCCGCGCCGGTCGATGCGCCATTGATGGCGGACGAGGCCACCGGAACCCTGCCCGATATTCCTCGGGCCTTGCCCACCAGTGTGGAAAATTCGGCGGCGCTGCTGGGCTGGCCCGGGGTGGACGGCGAGTGGGGCCGGCCGGGATTGATGTTGTACGGGGCCAGCCCGTTCGATCAGCCGCATCCGGTCGCGGACCGCCTGCAGCCGGTGATGACGGTTCAGTCACAGGTGATCGGGGTGCGCGAACTGGCGCCAGGCGAGCCGGTTGGTTACGGCGCGAAGTTCGTCACCCGGCGGCCGAGCCGGGTGGGTGTGGTGGCCATGGGCTATGCCGATGGTTATCCGCAATTCGCACCCAATGGCACCCCGGTGGCGATCGATGGTCAACCCGGTGAGGTGATCGGGCGGGTATCGATGGACATGCTGACGGTGGATCTCACCGACCATCCGGCGGCAGGCCTGGGCAGCCGGGTCGAATTGTGGGGCAGACAGGTGCGTGCGGCCGATCTGGCACGCCATTGCAGCACCAGCGCCTACCAGTTGCTGTGCGGGTTGAAACGGGCGCCACGTCGTTACCTGGGCGACTGAGCGCGCTCGTCATCCCCGCGAAGGCGGGGATCCATGGACTTTGATGTTCACGGGCTTAATGTCCTTGGACTCCCGCCTTCGCGGGAGTGACGGCACTGGTTCAGGCGCTTCCCGGGGAGCGGGAATGACGGCAATGGTTCCGGCACTCCGGCGAGCGCGCCTATCGGCGGCAGGTGCTGGCATCCACGATCGCGCCGATCCGCTCGACTTCCGCGCGCGTGCCAGCCGGATCCGGTGCGCGGCCGAACTGCAATATCGCCTCGGTGTCATTGAGGTACTTGCGCCATTGCTCGCACAGCTGATCCTCGGCGACCGGCTCGCAGTGGTCACGCTTGATCTCGCACGCGACCCCGGCGCCGGCCGCCGGATCCCCGCCCAGTCCAGTGGTTTCCAGCGGCGCGCAACGCTCGGCCGGGACGGCATTGTCGGTCAGCAGGATCTGGCGGTCCCAACTGCGGCAGGAAAACAGCGGTGGCGGTGGTTGCAAGTCAGCGGGCGGCGGGTTGGAACCGATGTCCAGGGCGGGCTCATCGGGTTCGCCGGCCGTGGCGACGGCGTCTGTGGCCGTGATCTGGCCAGTGGCCGGATCGCTGATCGGGAGCAACGGCACCACCGGAACCGCCGCGGCTGGTGGTGCCGGTGTCGGCCGCTCGGTTTCAATTACCCGGCGTTGCTGCTGGCTGCCCTTGGCGCACGGGATGTCGTTCTGCACGCTGACGGCACCAGTGGCGTCGGTACAGCGATAGATGACCACCGAATCCTGCGCGGTGGCGGTACCGGCCAGCAGTCCCAGCAGCAATAACAGCGCCGCGCGCATCAGCCGGACCTGCAATCGTTGCTCAGGCGTGCATCGATCTGGCGCTGCTCGGCATCAATCTGGCGGCGCTCACTTTGCATCGCGCTGTTGTAGCGTCGGCCGAGCTCCCAGCGCCGATCCCGCAAGTGGTTGCACACCTGATCTTGTGGCAGCCGGTGACACTGGTCGCTGATCCAGGAGCCCGGCGATATGCCAAGTCCGGCCATCGGCGGAGGCACTGGCAAGCCGGGAGCACTCCGGGAAGGCTCTGGCGTTGGCCTGCCGACGCTGTCGAACTTGAAGCGACTGACCTGGCGTCCGCTGGGAGCCGGTCTGTGCGGGGTGACGGCAGAGTGGTGGCCAGGTCGTCCGACCCGAACGGGCCGTGGATAGACCGGGTAGCCCAATGTCCACAGCGGTACCCAGCGCGGATTGCCGGCGGGATTGTCGCTGGTGTAGCGCTCGCC
This sequence comes from Lysobacter sp. A289, assembly GCF_054072675.1. Taxonomy (NCBI): domain Bacteria; kingdom Pseudomonadati; phylum Pseudomonadota; class Gammaproteobacteria; order Lysobacterales; family Lysobacteraceae; genus Lysobacter; species Lysobacter sp. A289. The sequence continues at coordinate 2,246,613 of NZ_JBSVRN010000001.1, read as the reverse complement.
TTCGTGCGTCACGCATTCGTAAACCGGTTGCGGCGGCTGGATCACGATCACCTGCGGCGATGCCTGCGCGGTGGTTGAGGTGACGGTCGTCGGGACGGTTGTCGTCGCTGCGTCGGCAACCGGCCGGGGCGGTGGATCCCGGGGTCGCACCATGTCGACGCGTTGCTGCTGTTGTCCGTTCGCGCACGGGGTGTCGCGCAGGCTCAGTCGCCCCTGCCCATCGGTGCAGCGGTAGATGGTGATCTCGCCGGTGGACTTGCCGCTAATCCCGTCGCTGCCCGAAGCCGGCGACGGGCTTGCCAGTGCCAGGGCGACAATGCCGAACAACGATGGCCAGGTGGGGCGATGCATGGCGCCATCTTGCCCGCTCCACGATGAACGCGAAAGCGGACGTCGGGGCGTCAATCGCGCAGGGTGATGCCGCTGCGTGCGTCGCGGATCGTGGTCGGTGCGTTGCGGCCGCCGGTGGCACCGGGGACGAGTGCATCGACCTGGTCCAGCAGAGCGGGGTCCAGGGCGTCGCGCTGGAGCGCCGGTGGCCGACCCGCGAGGTTGGCACTGGTCGATACCAGCGGCCCGCCGAACGCGGCACACAGTGCCACCACGGTGGGGTGCGCGCTGACCCGGGCGGCGACACTGGTGTGGTTGCCGGTGATCCAGCCGGGCACTTGCGAGGTCGCCGGGAAGATCCAGGTATTGGGCCCGGGCCAACTGCGCAATACCGGTTCGCGGCAGCCGGCCGGCAGGGCGTCCCAGTCGAGCAGCCCGTCCAACTGGTTCGTGGATCCGGCGATCAGGATCAGGCCCTTGTCGACGGCGCGTTGCTTGATACGGAGGAGTCGAGTGACCGCGTCGCCATCGAAGGGATCGCAGCCCAGACCCCAGACCGCCTCGGTCGGGTAGATGATGATGCCGCCCCGGTGCAGGGCGGCGACCGCGGCGGAAAGGTCGGGGGGCGGAGACATGCCGGAAGCATAGCGCTACGCGCGGTGGAGCAAGGCGCGAACGCTTCGGTGGCCGGCAGCTCCCGGGCAGCGCGACTCACGTCGCTGCTGCATCCGGGTGTTGCCGATGGGGTCAGCTGGCTGCGCTGACCGCCTTCTTCACCACCTTCTTGGCGACGGTTTTCTTGCTTGCCTTTTTCACCGTCTTCTTTGCGGCTTTCTTCGCGACTTTTTTCACGGCTTTCTTGGCCGGGGCATTTTTCACGACTTTTTTCGCCGCCGCCTTCTTCGCGACTTTCTTGGCCGGCGCCTTCTTGCCGAAGCCCTTTCGCATCGGCTTTCCGGTCTCCTCCATCAGCTTGATCACTTCTTCCAGCGTCAGTGACGCCGGCTCGCGATCCTTGGGGATCTTGCCGTTGAGCTTGCCGTCGCTCAGGTACGGGCCGTAGCGGCCGTTCAGGACCTGGATGTCGCTGCCGTCGAACTGCTTGATGATCCGGTTGCGCGCGATCTCCTCTTTTTCCTCGATCAGGAAGATCGCGCGCGCCAGCTCGACCTTGTACGGGTCGTCCTCCTTGGGCAGCGAGGCATAGACGCTGCCGCGCTTGGCAAACGGCCCGAAGCGGCCGATGCCGACACTGACTTCCTCGCCGTTGGACTCGCCCAGCAGGCGCGGCATCTTGAACAGCTCCAGCGCGTCTTCAAGGCCGATCGTATGCATGCTCTGGCCGGGCCGCAGCGAGGCGAACTTCGGCTTGTCCTCGGCGTCCTCGGCGGTGCTGCCGATTGCCGCGTACGGCCCGTAGCGACCGAGCCGGACGCTGACCGGCTTGCCGGTCTTCGGATCGGTGCCCAACTCGCGCGCGCCGGTCGCCTGGTTGCGGTCGACCGATTCCATCTTCTCGTCGACCATTTCCTTGAACGGCGTCCAGAACCGCTCCATCAGCGGCACCCACTCCTCCTCGCCGCGCGACACCGCATCGAGTTCGTCCTCGAGCTTGGCGGTGAAGTCGTAGTCGACGTACTGGGTGAAATGGCCGGACAGGAAGTTGCTGACCGCCCGGCCAACATCGGTCGGCCGGAAGCGGCGGCTTTCCAGTTCGACGTACTTGCGATACAGCAAGGTGGCGATGATCGAGGCGTACGTCGACGGCCGGCCAATCCCGTATTCCTCCAGGGTCTTGACCAGCGAGGCTTCGGAAAACCGCGGCGGTGGCTCGGTGAAGTGCTGGTTGGCCTGGATGGCCTGGACCGGAATCCGGTCGCCGGTCTTCATTGCCGGCAACTTGCGGCCCTCATCGTCGGCATCGGTGGCCTTGGCGTCCTTGCCTTCCTCGTAGACGGCCAGGAACCCCGGGTTGACCACGGTGGTGCCCGAGACCCGGAAGCTGTGCTCGCTGCCGGCGGCCAGGTCGACCGAGACCGTATTGAGGATCGCCGGGATCATCTGGCTGGAGACCGCGCGCTTCCAGATCAGCTCGTACAAACGGCGTGCGTCGTCTTCCAGGAAGCTGGCCATCTGCGCCGGTGTGCGCAGCGCGGACGTCGGGCGTATCGCCTCATGAGCTTCCTGTGCGTTCTTGGCCTTGGACTTGTAGACGTTGGGCTGGTCGGGCACCGCGCCGGTGCCGTAATCGCGCGCGATCACGTCGCGGATCTCCGCGACGGCCTCGACCGACAGGTTGACCGAGTCGGTACGCATGTAGCTGATCAGCCCGACGGTGCCTTCCTCGCCACCCAGCGCCACGCCCTCATAGAGCTTCTGGGCGACCTGCATGGTGCGCTTGGTGGTAAAGCCCAGCTTGCGCGCGGCCTCCTGCTGCAGGGTGGAAGTGGTGAACGGCGCGGTCGGGCGGCGCTTGCGCTCCTTGCTGGTGACATCGGTGACCTGCAGCGCGCTGCCGGCGGCGCTGGTGATGCGCTGGCGGGCGGCTTCGGCGGTGTCGCCATCGGTGATGGTGAATTGCTCGAACTTCTTGCCGTCCAGCTTGGTCAGCCGGGCACTGAAGGCCTGGCTGGGGTGTTGGCAATCGGCCTGGATCGACCAGTATTCCCGGGCCTTGAAGGCCTCGATCTCCAGCTCGCGCTCCACGATCATCCGCAACGCGGGTGACTGCACGCGACCGGCGGACAGGCCGCGCTGGACCTTGCGCCACAGCACCGGGGACAGGTTGAACCCAACCAGGTAGTCCAGCGCCCGGCGCGCCTGCTGCGCATCGACCAGGTCGGCGGCGATATCGCGCGGGTGGGCCATTGCCTCGGTGATCGCGCGCGGCGTGATCTCGGTGAATACCACTCGCTTGAGCAGCTTGTCTTCCAGCAAGCCGCGCTCGCGCAGGATTTCGGCGATATGCCAGCTGATCGCCTCACCCTCGCGATCAGGATCGGTCGCCAGATAAACCGCTTCGGCTTTTTTGGCCGCCTTGGCAATCGCCTCGACGTGCTTCTCGTTGCGCTCGATCAGGTCATAGCGCATCGCGAAGCCGGCGGCGGGATCGACCGCGCCTTCCTTCGGCACCAGATCGCGCACGTGGCCATAAGAGGCCAGGACGATGAAGTCCTTGCCGAGGTACTTGTTGATCGTCTTGGCCTTGGCGGGCGACTCGACGATGAGGAGGTTCTTGGCCATTGCGGCACAGCCTGTGGTCAGTGGCGGAGACGCGTCGTGGAGCTGACGCGGAAGAAAGACGTACTACAACAACGCCCGTGAACTGGCCGCGGACACGAGAAAATCGCTTTCCAGTGAAATCATGCCGCGGGCGCCGCTGTCAAGCATTTCAATGCACGGGCTCGGGCTCTTCCTCGAACATCTGGGTTTCCATCCAGGCGTACGCCGCCTCGCTGCCGGGCTGGTTGAACAGCACCATCAGCACCACCCACTTGAGGTCGTCCAGGTCGATCTCGTGCTGGTCCAGCGCCATCGCCCGGTCGACCACCAGCTCGCGCTGGCCGGCGTCGAGGATCCGGTGCTGCTCCAGGAACAACAGGAACCCGCGGCAGTCGGTATCCAGGCGGTCCAGCTCGGGGCCGGCGTAGACGCGGGTGGGGCCGTCGGCGCGCAGCGGGCTGGCTGCGGGTCGTTGGCTGGCCAGCGCATCAAGCCACTCGAACGCCTTGTTGATCTCGGCAGGACTGAAGCCGGCCTGGCCCAACTCTTCGAACAGAGGGCCGCTTTGCAGGTTCTCACGGTCGCGAACCAGGTCCGCGTCTTCGGTGAAGTAGTGTTCAAACAGGTACAGCAGGACGTCCAGGATGCTTTCTTTCATTTCCCCTCGGCCTGCGCCGCTGTTGGCGCGGTGGGTCAGGAGTTGTTGGGACCGCCGGGCGCGTCCGGGGGACGGTTTCGGCGGCTGCGATAGTACCGGCCGTGCTGCGTGACCACGCGACCCTCTAGCTCCATCGGCAGGAGCATGGATGACAGCTGCGCAGCCGTCAAACCGGTGCGCTCCACCAGTTGGTCCATGTCACAGGGGTCGTGGCCCAGCGCTTGCCACAGTTTTTGCTGTTCGGCGCCAATGGCTGGGGCAGCGAGGATGGGATCGGTCTCGGTGGTGGCTTGACTCCCTGACGTGGGGGCGGACAACCGCTGGCGCAAGTCGTCGGCCAGATCACCGGCCGCCACTGCCACCAGGTCGATGACCTCTTGTGGGCGTTCCACCAGGCAGGCGCCGTCGCGGATCAGGCGATGGCAGCCACGGGCCAGCGGATTGTGGATCGAGCCGGGCAACGCCATCACCTCGCGCCCGTACTCACCGGCCAGGCGCGCGGTGATCAGCGCCCCGGAGCGATGGGCGGCTTCAATCACCAGGGTGCCAAGGCTCAGTCCGGCGAGGATCCGGTTGCGGCTGGGGAAGTGCTCCTTGCGCGGACCGGTTCCAGGAAGATGTTCGCTGATGACGGCACCTTCGGCGGCAATACGGGCACGAAGAGCGATGTTGCTGCGCGGATAGGCAACGTCGGCACCCGTGCCCAACACCGCCAACGTGACCCCTCCAACCGCCAACACGGCATGGTGGGCGGCGGTGTCGATCCCGGCCGCCATCCCACTGGCCACCGCCAGGCCCGCAGCGGCGAAGCGGCGACCAAACTCGGCAGCATTGTCATGTCCGCCTGGCGTGGGTGAGCGGCTGCCGACCAGCGCGATTGCCGGGCGCCACAGCAGGCTTGGGTCGCCATCGACGAACAACACCAAAGGTGGGTTCGGGATGTTTCGCAGCAAGGGCGGATAGTCGGGGTCATCCCAGCCGAGCAGGTGATGCCCGGGCTCGGCAAGCCAGGCGCGGGCGCGCTCGAGGGTTGCCGGTGCGGGGCCACGTAGCGCGGTGACTTGGGCGGCGTTCAGCCCGCAGACACGCCACAGCGTCGCACCTGCGTCCAGCGCGCGGGCAGGCGGGACTTGTTCAATCAGGCGCCGGCGGGGCTCGCACGGCCCGCCGCAGGCCACCAGCCGCAGCAGGGCTTCGCTACGTGCTGGACTGGTTGGATTGGCGTGATCGATGCTCAAGGGGTCGGGTTGGCTGGCATGCATCGCTCCAGCATCCGGCCCAAACAACGACGGCGCCCTCGGGCGCCGTCGTGTATCGCTGTAGGAAAACCCCGCGCGCTGGGTCAGCGCGTTGGGTCAGTACGGCGCATCCGGATGCTTCAGCTCGTAGCCGACCTTGATCGGGCGGATGCCCTCCATCACCAGGGCGTAGCTGACCTTGTCGAAGGTGCGGAACACCATCAGGTGGCCGGCGAATTCATCGGGCAGACGGACCCGGTCGTTGCGACCGAAGGTGTCCTCGCTGCGATCCCAATCGCCATTGGTGGTGACCCGGTCGGCCACTTCGGTGCCAACCCGCCAACTGGAGAACACGGTGCCGTTGTCGATGCCTTCACGGGCGCCGACCGACAGCGCTACCACGCTGTACGGGCCGCCGGTACGCAGCTGGTCGGCCACCGCCATCACCTGCGCGCGACCATAGTCAAGCTGCTGGCGCGGCGGATGCGGGAAGAACTGCAGGTCATACGGCTGCGCTTCAACCGGAATCAACCGGTCACCGATGCGAACCTCGCGGGCGCTGGTATCCAGCAGCAGCGTCGATGCCTCGATGCCGCCGACTTCGCCGCGGGTGACGGTGCCGGTTGCCTGCTGCATCAGTTCGAAGCCGAGTACTTCCTGGCCGTGGTCGGGCACAACGACGTTGTTCCAGTAGCCTTCGAAATCGGCGGCGCGGCGGCCGCGGCTATCCAGGCCCTGGCCGTCAAACAGGTCGCAGCAGGCGACGCGATCCAGATGCGTATAACGCTGGGTCGGACGCACGACCGCATAACGCTGGCCCGGTGTTGCCTGGGCAAGACCCTTGACGTAGATGACCTGCCCGTTCGCGCTGCGCAGCCGGTCCTCTTCCAGCCCCACCACGTAGGGCAGGCTGTCGATCTCATCGACCACGCGCAGGTTTTTCAGGAACGGCTCGACCTGCGCCAGCGGTACCCCGGTCACCGGTGCAGCAGCGCGTGGCCCCGGCTCAGCCATGGTTACGCGGTTGAGGTACGCCAGCGACAGCACATCGCCCGGATAAATCAGATGCGGATTGGCAACCTGCGGGTTGGCCTGCCAGATCTCCGGCCACAGCCATGGCTTGTCCAGGAAAGTCCCGGCGATATCCCACAAGGTGTCACCCTTTTGAACGACATACGTGTCTGGGTGGTCGCCACGAATTTCGGCGGCCATCGCAAAGGTGGCAATCGTCAGCAACGCCACGGCCATTGCCGTGCGGATTGGTTTCAACATAATTGGTTTACCTGATTCCCCGTGCAGGTGCGTCCTGACGTCACAAAGCGACGCGGACGGGGCACTATAGCCTAGAAGATCCGCGCCAATGCAAGCGTTCGGCGTGTATTTGAGACGTTATAATGGGTTGGCACCTTGTGGATGTGACCCACGCCCCCATTTCAGAGCCATGGCCCAGCTACCCATCCTGGAGTTTCCCGATTCCCGACTGCGCACCGTCGCCGTCGATGTCGATCCTGCCCGCATTGTCTCCGCGCAATTCCAGCAATTGCTCGATGACATGTTCGAGACCATGTACGACGCCCCCGGCATCGGCCTTGCGGCCAGCCAGGTTGATGTCCACCAGCGGTTCATGGTGATTGACGTGTCCGACGAAGGTGACACGCCGATGGTATTCATCAATCCGCGGATCACGGCGCGCGACGGTGAGCAGGTTCATCAGGAAGGGTGTCTGTCGGTGCCGGGCATCTTTGCCGACGTCACCCGGGCCGAAGCGATCACGGTCGAGGCGATCGGTCGCGACGGCGTGCCGTTCCAGTTGCAGACCGACGGCCTGCTGGCGGTTTGCGTCCAGCATGAGATGGATCACCTGATGGGCAAGTTGTTCGTCGACTACCTCTCGCCGCTCAAGCGCGAGATGGTGCGCAAGAAGCTCGCCAAGGCCCGCCGCAACGCCGCGTAGGTATCGCAGGCCGTTCGATGGAGCGATCCGGTTGAGTGCGTGGTTCCGGGCCCAAACCGTCTGGCGCCGCTGTGTCGGCTGATAAGATGACCCGATGAGAATCGTCTTTGCCGGTACCCCGGATTTTGCCGTGCCCAGCTTGCGCGCCGCCGCGCAGCGCAATGAAGTGGTCGCCGTGTATACCCAGCCCGACCGCCCTGCCGGCCGTGGCCGCGGGTTGGCGCCGTCGCCGGTCAAGCGCGAGGCGTTGGCACGCGGGATCGAGGTGGTACAGCCGGAAAACTTCAAGTCGCAGGCCTCGCGCGAGGCGCTGGCCGCGTTCAAGCCCGACTTGCTGGTGGTGGTCGCCTACGGCCTGATCCTGCCGCAGGCGGTGCTGGACATCCCCACCCAGGGTTGCTGGAACGTGCATGCCTCCCTGTTGCCGCGTTGGCGCGGGGCGGCACCGATTCAGCGCGCCATCCAGGCCGATGACGCGCGCACCGGCGTGTGCCTGATGAAGATGGAGAAAGGCCTGGACACCGGCCCGGTGGTGCTGTCGTTGACGCTGGACATCGGTAGCGACGAAACCGGTGGCCAGTTGCACGATCGCCTGGCGGAGCTGGGCGCGCAGGTGTTGGCCGACGGGCTGGGCCTGTTGCGCGCCGGCATCCGTCCGATACCGCAGCCGCAGGCCGATACCGGCGTGACCTACGCGCACAAGCTGGACAAGGCCGAAGCGCGGCTGGACTGGTCGCGCCCGGCCGTCGAGCTGGCCCACAAGGTGCGCGCCTTCAACCCGTGGCCGATGGCCGAGGCGCAGGTGGCCGGCGAACGCTTGCGCCTGCATGGTGCGATCGCGTTGCCGTTGGCGCACGACGCGGTGCCGGGCACGCTGCTGGCCGCCGGACGAGATGGCCTGGATATCGCTTGCGGCGAAGGCGCCCTGCGCATCCGGGTATTGCAACGCGACGGCGGCAAGGCGATGACCGCGGCCGATTACCTCAACGGTCGCGCCGAGCTGAGAACCGGATGATCCCCGCGACCGCCGCCGTGGCGCAGCCGGCGTGAGTCACGGCGCCGCACCCCGCGCCATCGCCGCCACCGTGCTCGATGCGGTGCTCAATCACGGGCGTTCGCTGAAGGCCGAGCTGGCGGTCGCCCTGCCACCGCTGGTCGATCCGCGTGATCGCGCCCTGGTCGAGGCCATCTGTTTCGCCGTGCTGCGCCAACCGCAACGGTATGAGGCCGCGTTGGCGGGGTTCCTGTCGCGTCCGCTGCCCAAGCGCGATGCCAAGGTACGCACCTTGCTGTACGCCGGTTTCGCCCAGCTCGATCCGCTCGGCTTGCCCGCACATGCCGCGGTTGCCGCTACGGTCGAGGCGGCACGGATGCTTGGACACGAGCATCAGGCCGGGCTGGTCAATGCGCTGTTGCGCCGCGCCCAGCGTGAGGGTTTGCCGGCCGTCGATCCCCACGCACACTGGCCGCCGTGGTTGCGCGACCGGTTGCAGCAGGACTGGGGTGACAAGACCCCGGCAATACTGGAAGCCAGCGCCAAGCCGGCGCCCATGTGGCTGCGGGTCAATGCGCTGCGCGGTAGTCGTGACGCCTACGCCGAGCGCTTGCGGGCAACCGGGGTGGAAGTGGCCATTGATCCGTCGCTGCCCGATGCGCTGCGGCTGGAGGTCGGCGTGCCGGTGGCGGCATTGCCGGACTTCGACCTTGGCGCGGTCTCGGTGCAGGACGGGTCGGCGCAACAGGTGGCTGAGGCACTCGCGCTGGAACCGGGTGCACGGGTGCTGGATGCCTGTGCGGCGCCGGGCGGCAAGGCTGCGCATCTGCTCGAACGGGATCCGGCGTTGTCACTGGTGGCGGTCGAGATCAACGCGGCGCGCCTGCGCCGCATGCGTACCGGTTTCGCGCGGCTCGGCCTTGCCGGACGCGGACGCCTGGTCGCCGCCGATGCCACGGCGTTGTCGACGTGGTGGGATGGCGTGCCGTTCGATGCGGTGTTGCTGGATGCGCCGTGTTCGGCGACCGGCATTGTCCGGCGCCAGCCCGACGTGCTGATACATCGGCGCGAATCCGACCTGGTGGCATTGACGGCCCTTCAGGCGACATTGCTCGACGCACTGTGGCGAACGCTCGCGCCCGGCGGCCTGCTGTTGTATGCCACCTGCTCGATCCTAAAAAATGAGAACGAGGCGCAGGTGGAGGCATTCCTCGCCCGAACCCCGGATGCCAGCGCCGAGCCGCTGGACGACCGTTTCGGCCATGCCAGTGGCCCGGGCCGCCAACGCCTGCCGGGCGAGGGTGGCATGGACGGCTTCTTTTACGCGCGTTTGCGCAAGGCCTGAGGGCAGCGCGTCATGCCCTTGATACGCATCCTCGGCCGTGATAACGGCGCCGGCCTGAGTCGCGACTTGACGTTGGTCGCCGGCTTGCTGGCGCAGGCCGGCAACACCGTCGAAGCGGTCGGCTTTGGCAATGAAAAAGGTATCCGCACCCTGCGCCAAGCGGGCATGTGGGTCGCCCGCAGCTGGCAAGGTCGCGCCGACCTGCAGATCTCGCTGGAGCATGTCTATCCGTTGTCGCTGGGGTTGGCGAAACGCAACTGGCTGATTCCCAACCCGGAGTGGTTCCGGGACCGATGGTTGCCGGTGTTGCCACGCTTTGACCAGGTCTTGTGCAAGACCCGCCACGCCCAACGGATCTTCGCGGACCTCGGCAGCCAGACCGCCTTCATCGGCTTCACCTGCGATGACCGGATGGATGCCAGCGTGCAGCGCCAACCCGGGTTTTTCCATCTGGCCGGTCGCAGCCCGGTCAAAGGCACCGAGGTGCTCCTCAAGGCATGGAGGCGGCGTCCGGACTGGCCGAAACTGGTCGTGGTGCAAGGCAGGAAAACCGCCCGTCCCGGTCCGGCCGCCGACAATATCGAGCACCGCATCGGCCACATTGAAGACGGCGAGCTGCGGCGCCTGCAAAATACCTATCCATTTCATATCTGTCCGTCCGAGGCCGAAGGGTTCGGGCACTGCGTGGACGAGGCGATGAGCGTGGGTGCGGTGACGTTGACGGTTGACGGCGAGCCGATGAACGAGCTGATCGAGCCCGGCCATGGCCTGTTGATCGCGCCGGCCCGGGTCGGTCAACTGGGCCTGGCGTCGCGCTACTACGTGGACGTCGAGGGCGTGGACACGGCGGTGGATCGTCTGTTGGCGCTGCCCGCCAGTGAGCGCGAGGCGATGGGCGCACGCGCGCGTTCTCGATTCCAGGCGATGGATCTGGCGTTCCGGCAGCGTCTGGTGGAAGAGGCAAGGGAGTCCTGATGTCGAAACGCTATCTGCTTTACGGGTCCGTCCGCTACGCCCTGGCCATCCTGCGCCCCTTGCAGGACGCCATCCGTGCCCGCGGCGGCGAGGCGGCGTGGTTCTTCGACAGTGACGGCACCGGCGCCGACGAGCTGGTGGAAGGCGAGCGCCTGCTCGCCAGCGTTGCCGACGTACGCGACTGGAACCCGATCGCCATATTCACCTCGAGCAATGCCCTGCCGCACTTCTTCCCCGGGGTGAAGGTCCAGACCTTCCACGGCTTCGATGCCGGCAAGCCGCGACACATCTACATCCGCGCGTTCTTCGATTTGTACTGCACGACCGGCCCGGATGACACGCGAGCGTTCCAGACGCTCGCCGACAAACTGGGCTACTTCAAGGTCACCGAGACCGGCTGGCCGAAGCTCGATCCGTTCCTGAAGGCAATCGACGGGCCGCTGCCGCCAGCTCGCCAGCCACCGGTGATCCTCTACCACTCCACGTTTTCTCCGTCCTGGAGCGCGGCGCCGATCCTTTACGACCAGGTTCGGCGGCTGTCGCGTGACGGGCGTTGGCGCTGGATCGTCAGCCTGCATCCCAAGACCGACCCGCAGGTCATCGCGAAGTACCGGGCGCTGGAGAACGAGAATCTGCGTTTCGCCGACAACGACAACATCCTGGAGCTGTTTCCGCAGGTCGACATGATGTGCTCGGACACCTCCTCGGCGCTCAGCGAGTTCCTGCTGACCGGCAAGCCGGTGGTGACCTTCCGCAACCGTCGGCCGGGGCCGCAGCTGATCGATATCAACGATCCGGCGCAGCTCGAGCCGGCGATCGAACGGGCATTGTCACGACCGCCGGAACTGCTGGCGGCGATCCGCGCCTTTGCCGACCACCTCCATCCTTATCGGGATGGGTGCTCCAGCGAACGCACGCTGGACGCGGTCGACGAATTCCTGGCCCAGGGCGGCGTTGCCTGCCTGCGCCGCAAGCCGCTGAACCTGTGGCGAAAGACCAAGATCCGTCGTCGCCTGAAGTACTGGGGGCCGCAATAATGCGCATCGTCCATCTGCTGCTGACCAGCCGCTTTGCCGGCAGTGAGCGCCATGCACTGGAGCTGGCCGCCGCGCAGTCGGCGCAGCACGAGGTCACGCTGGTTCTGCGCCGCGATGGTGCCGCCGGGCGCTCCGATGCCATAGCCCATCGGGTGGACCCGCGGGTCAAGGTCGAAGTGGTCGGGAACCTGTTGCCATCACTGCAAGCGCGGCGGCTGCTGCGGCGCTTGCGGCCCGACGTCGCCCACGCCCACCTGAGCGCCGGATCGCGCGCGCTGCATGGACTGGACGTCGACGGCTGCCTGCGCGTCGCCACCCTGCACATTAGCTACAAGCCGCGCCAGCACGCGCCGCTGGATGGCCTGATTGCCATCGCGCCGTGGCAACTGGCCGATATCCCCGATGGGCTGCGAGAGCGCACGGTCCAGGTCGACAACTGGACTCTGCCACGCCCGCCTGCCGCCGGCGCACGCGCCAAGTTGCGCGCCGAGCACGGCATCAGCGACGACACTTTCCTGATCGGCGCCTTGGGTCGGGTCGAGCCGGGCAAGGGACTGGATGTGCTGGTGGCGGCGTTCCAGCGCGCTGGTTTGCCGAACGCGCGCCTGGCCATCGTCGGCCAGGGCAGCGCCTGGGATGCGGTGCGCAAGCAGGCGGGCGCCGAGGTGCTGATGCCCGGTTTCGCGGAGCGGCCGGAAGACTGGCTGTCCGCGTTTGACGGCTTCGTCAGTGCCGCCCGGCGTGAACCCTTCGGACTGGTGTTGCTGGAAGCGATGGAAGCGGGCCTGCCGATCGTCGCGACCGCCAGCCAGGGCGCCCAGCACCTGTCCGCGCAACTGCTGTCCGCGCTGGTGCCGATTGACGATGCGGACGCGTTGGCCGGCAGCCTGCAACAAATGTGCGCGCAGGGCCAGCAGCGGATGGCTTACCCGATGGACGGGTTCCGGATCGAGACCAAGCTGGCGCAGATTGAAGCGTTCTACCGTGATGGGCTGGCGCGCCTGCGCGGCAGCTGAATCACCACCGCAGCCGTCGATGCGCCAACTCGGCGGACAGCCGCTGGTAAATCGCCAGCGCCTGCGCTTCGGGCACGAACCGGATCCGCAACGGCAGCGACGTCGCGCCGGCACCGGCGGTGTCCAGCCACACCGAGGCGGTACCGCAATAGCGGTCCAGCGGGTTGCGCGACAACCGCAGCGCCTGCAGTTTGTCGATCTCGGCAAACCGCCAATGCCGGTCCAGCCAACCCTCGCGCACCGCGACCAACTCGTCGCCCAGCGCCCAGGCGGCCCACGCCGCACGTCGCCGTGCCTTGAAGGCGGCCCACGGCAGCCACGCCAGCGCGAGCAAGCCCCAGCGGCCAAATTCCGATCCCAGTAGCGCAGCGACCAGCAATGTCAGCGGCAATGACGGCAGCCATCGACGCACCCAGCTGATCACCGGCACCGGCTGCCAGTCGAGCTGGTCCCAATGCCCGCGCGGCAGCAGGTTCCGGATCAGGTCGGCGCATTGTCGTGGTGTGGCAATGGGCGCGATATCGCGCAACGCACGCGACTGGTTTTGCTGCTCGGCCACGGCGGTGTCGACCTTCAACGATTGCCGCCCCAGCCAGCGGTGCATCAAACCCTCGTGCAGGGTTCCCGCCTGGATCCGGCGGCGCGATGCGCTGGTGCGCCAGCGGCCCAACAGGCCGCGTTCGACGGTCAGCCGGCGATCCTGCTCGCTGAGCCGAAAGCCGTAGTACTGCAGCAACGCCAGGGCGACCGACAGCAACCGCAATAGCAGCACTACCAGCACCACCAGACTGACCGCGGCGAGTGCAAACTCGGCAGTGCCAAAATGGCGCTCGCCGGCCCAGCCAAACAGCGTCTCGCCCCATTGCTCGAACACGCGTGGCATCAGCTCACCGTTGAACTGGGCGATACCGCCGAATGCCGCCGCCAACAGGATCAACCCGCGGTTGGACACCAGTCCCAGCCGCAACACCTCACCCATTGGCAGCTCCAGCAACGTGGCGCTGGCCGTTGTGGTGGTGGGCGCGATTGTGCCGGCGCTGGAGCGGGCACGGCGGCGCACCAGTGCCTCAAGCGCCAACGCATCGTCGAGCTTGAGCACCCGCATCTCGGCTTCGGGCTTGGTGCCGCCGGCCGATTCAAGCCGTACCTCGGCGACGCCAAAAAGCCGATGCAGCAATGATTGCTGCAAGGCGACATTGTGGATGCGGACAAACGGGATCACCCGCACGCTGCGCTCAAGCAGGCCGCTGCGTACCACCAACGCATCGTCACCGACGCGGTAGTGGTAAGTGAAGTAGTGCCACAGCGACACCAGCGCCAGCGCGCCGACGCCGATCAATGGCCACCACGCGCTGTCGCCGTAGCCGCTGGAGCCGCCGCCGCCGAATACCAGCAGGGCCAGCAGCGGCACGATGAATTGCCTGAGCTGTGCCAACAACACGAACAGCCACGACATCGGATGCAGCCGGTGCTCGACGTCGCCGGCGTTGTCCAGTGAGGTCTCCACCGGGGCGTGGCCCGGCTCGGCGTCAGTCATCGTCGCCGTCGTCGATTTGATGGCCGAGACGGTCACGCAGCCGTCCGGCATCGTCGGCGTCCAGGTTGGGCACGGTCACCGCGCTGTGGCGGGTCCCGGCGGTGTGGACGACCAGTGTTGCCAGCTGGCGGCGGCGTTGCAGCGGGCCGCGCTTGATGTCCAGGTGCTGGACCCGGCTCGCGGGCACCCGGGTCTCGTGTCGCCACAGTTTTCCACGGCGCAGCGCCAAGCCGTTTTCATCGAGTCGCCAGAACGTGTGGCGGTATTGCTTCAAGCCCAGCCACAGGCCGAATCCGCCGCCCAGTGCCGCCCCCAGCGCCGCGGTGGCGATCGCGCCAACCAGGGACAGCTCCATGGCGGCGGTGGCCACCGCAAAGGCAAGCAATCCCGCCAGGGCGAGCGCGGGCACAGTGCCGAGCAGGAACAACGCCCGCGAGCGTGGCGGCAATGGCTGCCACGCGGACGCGTCCGGTCGCCCGGGCCGATCCGGAAAATCAATGGATCCAACCGGGTCGGTCGCCGGGTCGCGGTTCATCGTGAGTGCCTGTGCATCGGAATTCCCCTGGTTGGCCGCGCTGGCCTGGCGCTGGCCCGCGCTAGCGCCGGTAGCACTGCGGCCAGTACGGATTCTCCTCGCCGCTACCGTGTGGCTGCCGCGAGAAACGTTTGTAGGTCCATTGGTACTGCGCCGGGTCGCGCCGTGCAACGCGCTCGATGGCCGCGTTGAGCGCAGTGACACTGACTTTGGGGTCGGGGTCGGCCACCGCGGCGGGCGCCGGCACGATATGCAGGGCGAACCGCGGACCCTTGCTGCCGGTGCCGCCGTCGATCCGTTCGCACCACGCGACCACCACCGTGGCGCCGCTGCGTGCGGCGAGCCGGCCGAGCAGGGTCATGGTCAAGGCCTCGTGGCCAAAAAACGGGCCGAACTCGCCATCGCCCAGCTTGGGCTGCTGGTCGGGCAGGATGCCGACCACGCCGCCACTGGCCAGTCGCTTGAACAACTGGCGCACTCCCGCCCCTTCGGCGCGGACCTGGGTCACCCGCGCGGCAGCCCCGTCATCGGCGCGCACCCGTTGCAGGAACGCCTCGCCAATCGCCGAGTCCGGCGGCGCGTACAGGATCGCCAACGGCGTGCGCGAGGCGAGCCACTGGTTCAACAGCTCCCAGTTGCCGTGATGGGGCGCGGCAATGATGACGCCCTCGCCGGTCGCGAGTGCGGCATCCAGGTGTTCCAGCCCGTGCATCTCGCTGATCAGGGCTAGGTTCTCCGCATGCGGGCGGGTCCACAGCCGCAGCGTCTCGACCAGTTGCCGTGCCGTATTGCGCAGGATCGATTGACGCAGCTGGTCGCGCTGGCCGGGTAGCAACTCGGGGTAGGCCAAGGCCAGGTTGCATGCGGTCACCCGCGATGCGCGGCTGTTGGCGCGCAGGCTTCGCGCCGCCACCGCGTCACCCAGCCGATACAGCCACCGCCAGGGCAGCCGGGTCAGCGCGGCGACAATCAGATACAGCAAGTGGGCGACAAACGTGGTCATCGGCGGCAGTGTAGCTACCCCAGCCTCGCCACGGTCGGTATCGTGTGCCGATGCTTGCCCTCATCCAGCGCGTCACCCAGGCCAGCGTCCGCGTCGACGGTGAGTTGATCGGTGCCATCGGCCCGGGTTTGCTGGCACTGGTCGGTATTGAACCCGCGGACGGCGACGCGCAGGTCGCGCGAATGGCGGAGCGCTTGCTCGGCTACCGGGTGTTTGCAGACCAGCAGGGCCGCATGAACCTGAGCCTGGGCAATACCGGGGGTGGATTGTTGCTGGTCAGCCAGTTCACCCTGGCCGCGGATACCTCCAGTGGCATGCGGCCGGGCTTCAGTACCGCCGCGGCGCCCGACCTGGCTGAACCGGTGTTCAACCAATTGCTGCAAACCTGCCGGGCCCGGCACCCTGCAGGGGTGGAAACCGGCCGCTTCGGTGCCCATATGGTGATAGGTCTGGTCAACGATGGCCCGGTCAGCTTCCTTCTTCGGGCCTGATCCCCGGCGCCATCCCCTGCCACAGCTTGCTTTCAGGCGGTGGCGCCAGACGCTGGTATAATAGAAGGTTCCTTCCTCCCCATTACATGGTGGCGCAGCCGTATGGCAAACGAACGTCAGGCTCCCCAGTCCGATATCAAATCGCTGATCAGCAAGGGCCTGGAACAAGGCTACCTGACCTACGCGGAGGTCAACGATCACCTGCCCGACGATATCGTCGATGCAGAGCAGATCGAAGACGTCATTGCGATGATCAACGGCATGGGCATCGAAGTGCACGAAGTTGCACCCGATGCCGACACGCTGTCGATTGGCGACAGCAGCGCCAGTGCCCGCGAGGTGGACGAAAGCACCGCCGAGGAAGCTGCGGCCGCATTGACCAGCCTCGACGCCGAAGGTGGCCGCACCACCGACCCGGTGCGGATGTACATGCGCGAGATGGGCACGGTCGACCTGCTGACCCGCGAGGGCGAGATCGAGATCGCCAAACGCATCGAAGATGGCCTGAACCAGGTCCAGGCTTCGGCCGGCCTGTTCCCGGGCACGATCGAGTTGATCCTGCAGGATTACGAGCTGCACAAGGCGGGCAAGAAGCGCCTGGCCGAGTTGCTGGTTGGCTTCCTGGATCAGCTCAACGACCCGACCGTGGCCCCGCCGCCGCGTGAGGCGATGTCGATCAGCCCGGAAGAAAGGCAGGAAGAGCTGGACGCCAGGGCCGCAAGGGAAGAGGCGCGGGCCGCAAAGCAGGCCGCCAAGGAAGCAAGGGAAGCGGCCAGGCAGGCCGAAAAGGGCAGTGATGACGATGCCGACGAAGATGACGACGAGGACGAGGATGATGATGACGTCGCCGATGACGGCCCGACCGGCCCGAATCCGGCCGAGGTCACCAGTCGCTTCGAGTACCTGAGCGGGCTGTACGCCAAGTTCGAGAAGGCCTACGCCAAGCACGGCCCGAGCCACAAGTCCGTGACCAAGCTGCGCGAGGACATGGCCGAGGTGTTCGTCACCCTCAAGCTGCCGTTGCCGCTGATTGATGCGCTGGTGCAGAACATGCGCGACACCCAGGCCGAGATCAAGCGCCACGAGCGCCGGATCCTGGAGCTGTCGACCCGCGTCGCCAAGATGCCGCGCAAGGACTTCATCCGCTCCTGGGATGGCAATCAGACCAACCTGGAGTGGGTCGACGAGCTGCTCAAGCGCAAGCAGAAGTGGGCGTCCGGCCTGCGTGACGTCAAGGACCAGATCATCGCCGAGCAGGAGGCCACCATTGCCACCGAGCTGGCGATGCGCATGACCCTGGGCGACCTGCGCGATATCAGCCGCACCATGGCCTATGGCGAGACCCGGGCCCGCAAGGCCAAGCGCGAGATGGTCGAGGCCAACCTGCGCCTGGTGATCTCGATTGCCAAGAAGTACACCAACCGCGGCCTGCAGTTCCTCGACCTGATCCAGGAAGGCAACATCGGCCTGATGAAGGCGGTCGACAAGTTCGAGCATCGCCGCGGCTTCAAGTTCTCGACCTACGCCACCTGGTGGATCCGCCAGGCGATCACACGCTCGATTGCCGACCAGGCACGCACCATCCGCATCCCGGTGCACATGATCGAGACGATCAACAAGCTCAACCGGATCTCGCGCCAGATGCTCCAGCAGTACGGCCGCGAGGCGACGCCGGAAGAGTTGGCCAAAGAGATGGAGATGCCCGAGGACAAGGTTCGCAAGGTGATGAAGATCGCCAAGGAACCGATCTCCATGGAGACCCCGATCGGCGACGACGAGGACTCCCACCTGGGTGATTTCATCGAGGACACCAACGTGGAGTCCCCGGTGGAGGCGACGGTCAACATCAACCTGACCGAAACCGTGCGCGACGTGCTGTCCGGCCTGACCCCGCGTGAGGCGAAGGTGCTGCGCATGCGCTTCGGCATCGACATGAACACCGACCACACCCTGGAAGAAGTCGGCAAGCAGTTCGATGTCACCCGCGAGCGGATCCGCCAGATCGAGGCCAAGGCGTTGCGCAAGCTGCGTCATCCGACCCGCTCGGAGCAACTGCGCAGCTTCCTCGACATCGAGTAACCCCGCAGTCCCGGATCTACCCGAAGCCCCGCCAAGCGCGGGGCTTCGCGTTTCCGCAGGCTACAATTGCACCCCGCGATGCGGGCCTATAGCTCAATGGTTAGAGCAGCGAACTCATAATTCGTTGGTTCCAGGTTCGAGTCCTGGTGGGCCCATTTTTCGATGGCCATCTCGCTGCGCTGCCGTCGCATCGCCGCCACATGCTCGGGCATCGGCTCCAGCGGCTGATCGAGACGTTCGTCTCCCGCGTTTCAGACAGCGGTTCTGTTCCGCGCCCGCCACGCGACCTTGCAGGCCGCGGCGATGGCCAGCGTCAGCACGAACGTGGACAGCAGTTGCAGCCGCGAGTCGGGCGACAGCAGCGTCAGCGCGAAGATCAATGCAAGGATCGCCAGGCCCAGCCAGGTCACGTACGGGAAACCGCGCATGCGGAACGGCAACGGTGCGCCGGCCCGGTCCGCGCGACGGCGCAGGATCAGCTGCGAGACCAGGGTGATCGTCCATACCATCAGGCAGGTCGATCCGACCAGGTTGAGCAGCGCGGGCAACACCCGCTCGGGGAACCACAGCTCCAGCAGGGTGGCAAAGAACCCGAATGTGACGCTTGCCAGCACCGCGACCAGCGGCACCATGCGGCGGTTCACCCGGGCCAGGCCGCGAGGCGCCTCGCCGCGCTCGGCCAGCGAGAAGATCATCCGCGAGGCGCCATAGAGGTTGGCGTTGAGCGCCGACAGCAGCGCGATCACCGCGACCAGGGTGATCGCGGTGGCGGCACCCGGGATCGCGGCGACCTGCAGCACCGCCGCGAACGGCGACTTCAATGCGTCGCTGGTCCACGGCACCACCGCGATGATCACCGCGATCGAGCCGATGTAAAACACGAGGATGCGCCAGGCGACGGTACGGATCGCGCGGGCGAGACTGCGTCCTGGCTGCTCGGATTCGGCGGCGGCGATGGCGACGATCTCGGTGCCGCCGAACGCGAACACCACCACCAGCAAGGCCGCGCCAATCCCGGCCAGACCCTTGGGCGCGAAGCCGCCGTGGGCGGTGAAGTTGGATAGCCCCGGCGAGGGTGCCGCCGGCAGGAGTCCGAGCAGCAGCGCCGCGCCGATGGCGATGAAGGCGAGGATCGCGATCACCTTGATGATCGCGAACCAGAACTCGAACTCGCCGAAGTTGCGCACGCCCAGCAGGTTGATCGCGGTGAATATCGCCATGAACAACAGCGACAGCCAGGGCACCGGCAACGAGGGCCAGACCGTGGCCAGCAGTCCGGCGGCACCGACCGACTCGGCCGCGACCACGATCACGACCTGCAGCCACCACAGCCAGCCGACGGTGGCGCCCGCAGTCGGCCCCATCGCGTCGGCGGCATAGACCGAGAACGCGCCGCTGGACGGACGCGCGGCGGCCATCTCGCCCAGCGCGTGCATCACGATGATCACCAGCGCGCCGGCGATCAGATAGGAGACCAGCACCGCCGGCCCCGCCGCCTGCACGCCCACGCCCGAGCCGAGGAACAGGCCCGCGCCGATGGCGGTGCCCAGGCCCATCATGATCAGCTGGCGGGGCTTCAAGGCATGCTGAAGCCGCGGCTCGCCGGCGGTGGGAGAGCTGGCGGAGGTGTTGCTGGATAGCTGCGGAGGAAAGGACATTCGGTGGACGGGCTGCGAGTGGCGAGCCCGCAACGATACCCGTCAGTGCGATTCGCGGGGCGGCGGTCGTTCTGGGGTAGTGGCCGGTGCGCCGGGGCTGGCCGGCAACGCAGGTATCGTCGCCATGAGGTGCCGCTGGTGGTCACACAAAGGCATTGTGCCAAATATAGAACGTATAGATATAAATCTGTCTGTTTATCCTAATTGTGATATCAATCAAGCTGTTTGCATCAGGCGACGCACCGTCGCCCTTGAACACGGAGACCGCCGACATGATCACTTTGCGCCCCGCCTCGGAACGCGGCCACGCCAACCACGGCTGGCTTGACTCCCACCACAGCTTCTCGTTCGCCGGTTACCACGACCCGAACCACATGCACTGGGGCCCGCTGCGGGTCATCAACGAAGATCGGGTGCAAGGCGGCAAGGGCTTCGGCACCCACCCGCACCAGGACATGGAGATCATCAGTTACGTCCTCGATGGCACGCTGGCCCACCGCGACTCCATGGGCACCGGCGCCACCATCGTGCCGGGCGAGGTGCAGCGGATGAGCGCTGGCACCGGCGTCACCCACTCCGAGTACAACCACGAGCAGGGCAAGACCACGCACTTCCTGCAGATCTGGATCATCCCCTCCGTGCGCGGCATTCAGCCCGGCTATGAGCAGAAGACGTTCCCGGAGGCCGAGAAGCGCGGCCGCCTGCGGCTGCTGGCCAGCCCGGACAGCGCCGACGGTTCGGTGCTGATCCACCAGGACGCACGGATGTACGCCGGGCTGTTCGACACCGGCGAAGCGGCCGTGCTGGAGCTGGCACCCGGCCGCCTGGGCTACGTGCACATGGCCCGCGGCAGCGCGGTGGTGAACGGTCACGCCGTCTCCGCCGGTGACGCGTTGCTGTATGCCGACGAGTCGAAGGTGCTGATCGAGCGCGGCGAAGGTGCCGAGATCCTCGTCTTCGACCTGCCGCAGCTGCAATGAGGCCGGCCGGGATGAGTCTCAAGGACAGTGCCGGCAAGCGCCGTCCCGACCGCTGGTCACCGGTGAGCCAACTGCTGCACTGGGCCACGCTGGCGCTGATCGTCTGGCTGGCGTGGCGGGGGCTGTCGATGGTCGACATGCCCAACACGCCGGCGAAGATCAACGCCTATGCGCTGCACAAGTCACTGGGGCTCACCCTGCTGGCGCTGGTGGTGGTGCGACTGGCGTGGCGGCTGCTGGCCCGTGCGCCCAGGCCGGTGGCTGGCACGCCGGCCTGGCAGGAGCGGATCGCATCGCTGACCCATGTCGGGCTCTACGTGTTGCTGTTCGCGATGCCGGTGAGCGGATGGCTGTTCAACTCCGCCTCCGGTTACCCGTTGCAGTGGTTCAAGCAATTCAATCTGCCCCCGATCGCCGGACGCGATACCGGGTTGGCCGAGCTGGCCGGCAATGTGCACGAGTGGGGATTCTGGCTGCTGGTGCTGCTGGTAGCCCTGCATGCCGGCGCGGCCCTGTACCACCACTTCGTGCAACGAGATGACACGTTGTTGCGCATGTTGCCGCGCATCCGGGGCGGCAAGCAGACCCCTCCTACTTCTACCTTTGATCTGGAACACTGACATGACCTTCAAGCATTCCCTGTTGTTCTTTTCCCTCGCCACCGCCGGCCTGGTTGCCGGTCCCGCCAACGCTGCGGACTATGTCCAGTCTTCGGGTGCGCTGACCTTCGCCAGCGAGTACCAGGGCGAGATCTTCACTGGCCAGTTCCCCGGCTTCCGTACCACCCTCAGCTTCGACCCGGCGGCCCCGCAGGACGCAAGGCTCGACGTGCTGATTCCACTGGCCGGGGCGGACACCCAGAACCCCGAGCGCAACGACACGTTGCAGAGCCCGGATTTTTTTAACGTCGCGAAGTTTGCGCAGGCGCGCTACACCGCCGAGGGTTTCCGTAGCCTGGGTGGCAACGAGTACGCCGCCGATGGCACGCTCAGCCTGCGCGGCGTGGGAAAGCCGGTCACGCTCACGTTCACCTGGACACCGAGCGAGGCGCCGGTGCTGTCGGGCAGGGCGAAGGTCGAGCGCCTGGCGTTCGGGGTCGGCGGCGGTGACTGGGCCGACATCGGCATCATCCCGGACGAGGTCGCCATTTCGACCCGCGTCCGGTTCTCGCGCGCGCCCTGAACCTCCTTCTTCACTGCCGCTGGCCCCATTCCCGAAGCGAAGAGCCGGTAGGCCCGCGATGTATCGGGTGGCCAGCGGCGCCGCATAATCGACACACTCCTCGGCTAGCCTGCCCGTTGTTTCGTGCGTAGGGGGCGCAAACATGGGCATGGCGGATCGATTGGGGCACGCGGCGATGCTGGCCGTGCTGGCGACCTCGGCATTCGTGACCGGGTGCGGACCGGCGCCGGTGGATGGCACCTCCTCAGCTGCCGCCGGGCCGGCGGTGCCGGCGCGTGACGTCATCGAAAAGCGCATCGACCCACGCCGCGGCGATCTCGCCGTGCTCGCCATGGCGGCGATGGCTGAAAACCGCATCCACTCGCCGGTCGGCGACAGCGCGATTGACTACTACCTGGCGCTGCGCGAGCAGCGGCTCAATGACGCGGGAGTGGGCGCGGCGCTGGCCGAGTTGTCGCCGTACATGGTGATCGCCACCGAGCAGGCGATCGTGCAGGAGGATGTGTACGAGGCGGATCGCTTGTTGGCGCTGTTGCGACGGATCGACGCCGATACGCCAGCCTTGCCGCGGTTGGGCGAGGGTCTGCAGGCATTGCATCAAGCGCGCCAGGCCGAGATGGAACGCGCAGCCAGCGAGTCGTCGCGGCGGGCATCAACGTCGGCGCTGGTACTTGTTGCCGACCCGGGCAAACCGGCGCCAACGGCGGCGGCCGCGCCCGCCATCGTGGCCTCGCCGTCGGAGCCCCCGGCCCAGCCGCCGCGCGTCGAGCTGGCGAGCGTCGAACCCGTCCCTCCGCCGACGCGGCCGCAATCAAAGCCAAAGCCGGCGATTCCGCGCCTGCTCCAGGATGCCGCTCCACGATACCCGTTGTCGGCATTGCGGCGCGGCATCGAGGGCCACGTCCAGGTCGCTTTCACCATCAAGCCGGACGGCAGCGTCAGCGCGCCGCGGCTGCTTTCGGCCAATCCCGAAGGTGTGTTCGACGAGGCTGCGATCGCGGCGGCGAGGCGCTGGCGGTTCGAGCCCGGCGCGACCGCGGTCACTACCAACCGTGTGGTCAACTTCACCCTGCCCGAAGGGTGACGGCGCTTGGTCGCTGGCCGCCTCGAGGCACAACGGCGACAATGGTGCGATGAACGATACCGCCCAACTGCTCGAAACCGTCGAGCACGAAACCGGCCCGGCCCCGACCTGGGCCGTCATCTGGCTGCATGGCCTCGGTGCCGACGGCAATGACTTCGCGCCGATCGTTCCCGAGCTGGTCCGCAAGGGTTGGCCGGGACTGCGCTTCGTGTTTCCACACGCGCCCATGCGCGCGGTCACGATCAACAACGGCATGTCGATGCGCGCTTGGTACGACATTGTCAGCCTCGACGCCGACAAGATGACCGACCGCGCCGACGAGGCCGGGGTCACCCAGTCGGTGGCGCAGGTCGAGGCGTTGATCGCCCGCGAGCTCGAGCGTGGCATCGCGCCCGACCGCATTGTGCTGGCCGGGTTCTCGCAGGGTGGCGCGGTCGCGCTGGCCGCGGGGCTGCGGCGCAGCGAACCGCTGGCCGGGCTGGTCGCGTTGTCGACCTACTTGCCGCTGTCGACCGCGGCGCTGGCCGGCTTGGAACAGTCGGTGCCGGCCGCAGCGCCGACCCAACCGCTGTTCATGGCCCACGGCCAGTTCGACCCGGTGGTGCCGTTCGCGGCAGGCCAAGCCAGTGCCGAACGGCTGCGCGCGCTGGGGTTCAAAATCGACTGGCACGCCTACCCGATGGCCCATCAGGTTTGCGCCGAACAGATCCGCGACCTTGGCGACTGGCTGGCGGCGCGCTTTGCCGCCAGCTAGAACGGCGACGCGGCGAAGCTCACACGACCATACGATTACAGGGGCAGGCCGATGAAAGTAGTCATCGTCGACGACGAACCACTGGCGCGCGAGCGCTTGCGCGGACTGCTGAAGGACATGGACGGCATCGAGGTGGTCGCCGAAGCCTGTGACGGCGCCGAGGCCCTGCACGCCAGCGCCGAGCATTCCCCCGATCTGGTGTTGCTGGACATCGCGATGCCCGGCATCGACGGACTGGAAGTAGCGCGTCACCTGGCGGCCTTCGAGCCGCGTCCGGCGGTCGTGTTCTGTACTGCCTACGACATCCACGCGCTGTCGGCATTCGAGGCCGAGGCGATCGACTACCTGGTCAAGCCGGTTCGCGCCGAGCGCCTGGCCGCCGCGCTGGAACGGGTGCGTACCTTTGCCGCCGGTCGCGAGCGTAGCGGTGATCATCCCGGTGGCCCGCGCAGCCATCTTTGCGCGCGCCTGCGTGGCAGCCTGCGGCTGATCCCGGTCGAGGACGTGCATTACCTGTACGCCGATGAGAAGTACGTCGTGGTCCACCACGCGCGTGGCGAAGACCTGATCGAGGCGTCGTTGAAGTCGCTGGAGGACGAGTTCGGTGAGCGCTTCCTGCGCATCCATCGCAATTGCCTGGTTTCCCGTCACCTGGTCACCGAGCTGCGCCGCAGCCCGGACGGACAGGTAACGGTACTGCTCGGGAACGTGGCCGAGCCGCTGGAAGTCAGTCGGCGCTGCGCGAGCGCGGTGCGCGAAGTGCTGAAGCAGCTTTAACGGCGATAATGACCGCATGACTACCCTGCGTATCGCCACCCGCAAGAGCCCGCTCGCCCTGTGGCAGAGCGAACACGTCGCCGACGCCCTGCGCGCGGCGCATCCCGGAATCCTCGTCCAGTTGGTGCCGATGAGTACCCGCGGCGACGAGGTGCTGGACCGCTCGCTGGCCGCGATCGGCGGCAAGGGCCTGTTCCTGAAGGAGCTGGAGATCGCGATGCAACGCGGCGAAGCAGACTGCGCGGTGCATTCGCTGAAGGATGTGCCGATGGCGCTGGAGCCGGGCTTTGCGTTGCCCGCGATCCTGCCACGTGCCGACTATGCCGACGCCTTCATCAGCAACCGTTTCGACGATATCGCCAGCCTGCCCGAGGGTGCCGTGGTTGGCACCTCGTCGTTGCGGCGGCAGGCGCAGTTGCGTGCGCTGCGGCCGGACCTGCAACTGCGCGACCTGCGTGGCAACGTCAACACGCGGCTGGCCAAGCTCGATGCCGGTGATTACGACGCGATCGTGCTCGCTTGCGCCGGCTTGCAACGGCTCGGCTTTGATGACCGGATCCGGTCGCGGTTGCAGGCGCCGGACTGGCTGCCGGCACCGGCGCAGGGGGCGATCGCGATCGAATGCCGCGACGACGATGCCGCCACAGCGGCGCTTTGCGCGGCACTGGACCACGCCCACACCCGCACCTGCGTGGAGGCCGAGCGGGCGATGAACCGCGCCCTGGACGGCAGCTGCCACGTGCCCGTCGCCGGTCTGGCCACGCTTGACGGCGAGCGTTTGCGATTGCACGGGCTGGTCGGTTCGGCAGCCAACGGCGGCGCGGTGCGTGCCGATGCGGAGGGCAGCGCCGATGCCCCCGAAGCGCTGGGGGCGAAGGTCGCCAGGGCGTTGCTCGATCAGGGCGCCGGCGAGTTGCTGGCGCAAGCTTTGTCATTCCCCGCGACGCGGGGCTGACTAACGAGGGTCTGGCTAGAACCGTCGCCGCAACTGCAGCGACGACTCCGCCGATTCGGTGCCGGTGACACCGGCCTCGTTATGGCGGATCTGGAAGTCGCCTTCCAGGGTCCAGAACGGCCACAAGGCGACATCCAGGCCAACCGACTGCTTGACGAACGTCGCCCCTTGTCCCGTTTCGAACTGGATGGTCTGGTTCCATCGCGCGCGCTTGGTGATCTGGTGCCCGATGTCGATCTCGCCCCGCAGCACCGGGCCTGACAGGTTGATGCCATCGTCGTGGAGTGGCGCAAGCCGGTAGGCGGCGCCCAACTGCACGCCCAGTTGGGTCGGGCCGTTGCGCAGCGCCTGCAGGTGGTAGCGGGTGCCGATACGCCAGTCATTGGCGTAGCTCGCCTTGGCATCACGCGGGCGTGCCGGTGCGCTCAGTCCGATCCACGGGCCACTGCCGGGCAAGCTCAGCCGCCCGCCGCGCTTGCTGTCGAACGCCAGATGATTGCCAAGCGGGGAGGCCGCGCGCTGCCATTCTTCATCGCCACAGCGAGTCGAATAGCAGAACAGCCGCAGCTGCGCAGGGTCGCTGCCAAGCGCCATCAGCGCCGGGTCGCCAACCGCCGCTGTGGGCAGGGTGATGAATGGGCCGGTAAGCAGGATCAGCCCCAAAGTGCCAAGCATGGTCAACTGTGGATCGGGGAGGAACGCTCATTATGGCAATGATCACGTACCGACCCAAATACGTCGGTTCAGCTGGCAACAGTGGCGGCGGCTCTAGCCCGATGCGATGCTTGCGCCATGGAACGTATCGAACGCATTCACGCCCTGCACCGGATCCTGACTTCCGCGCGCTATCCGGTCACGGTGCAGCGTCTGCAGGAGGAGCTGGAATGTTCACGGGCGACGGTCTATCGCGACCTCGCCTACCTGCGCGATCAGTTGATGGCGCCGGTGATCGGCAACGGCGAAGCCGGGTTCCGTTACGACCCCGACGAGGGTGATCGTTTCGAGTTGCCCGGCCTGTGGCTGAACTCCGAAGAGCTGCACTCGCTGTTGGCGGCCCAGCAGTTGATGCTGCGCAGCGGCGGCGGTGTGTTGTCGAACGCACTGGCGCCGTTGCAACACCGCATCGAGAAGCTGCTCGACGACCATGCCGGCGGCCGGCGGGTGCCGATCGAGCGCATCCGGGTGATCCCGCACCGCACCCGGCGACTGGACGAAACCGCGTTCCGCCACGTCGCCACTGCGGTGCTGGACCGCAAGCAGCTGGCCTTCGAGTACCGCGCCCGCTCCACCGACCAAGCCACCCGGCGCACGGTGTCCCCGCAACGCATGACCCACTATCGCGACAACTGGTACCTGGATGCCTGGGACCACGACCGCGATGCATTGCGCAGCTTCGCGGTCGACCGCATCAGCAACGCCCGCCAGCTAGACGGGGCGGTGCATGACGTTCCGGACGAGGAGCTCGATCGCCAGTTGGCCTCCAGCTACGGCATTTTCTCCGGCACTCCGAAAGGCTGGGCGACAATCGTGTTCAGCGCCAAGGCCGCGCGCTGGGTGGCCGATGAGCATTGGCACTCGCAGCAGCAGGGTCGGTTCCTCAATGACGGGCGCTATGAACTGAAGGTGCCCTTCAGCTCCGGGCGCGAGCTGTTGATGGATGTGCTGCATTACGGCAGCGACGCCGAGATCCTCGAGCCACCGGTGTTGCGGGAGCAGGCGCGCGCCTTATTGTCGCTGGCAATGGGCAACTACGAGCGCGACCCCCGCTGACCGGTCAGAACCCGTAGACGAATGCATGCCAACCCACTGCGTGCCGGGCTACGGTTTGCGCGCGCTCCTCACCAGGTACAGGCCGAGCACGACGGCGACCGCCGCCACCAGCGCGCTGGGCAGCAGTCCCCGCAGTAGCGCGCCAATCGATGCGGCACCCGCTTCCATGTCCATGCCGATCGGATCGATGACGCCGTAGCCAAGCAGCATGATGAAGGCGAAGCCGAGCGCGATACACAGGTAACCGATGTACAGCCGCGTGTTCATGACGTGTCCTCCTGTTCGCCGGTGACAAGTGTGCCGGCCGCACGGCGGTTACGCGAGCGACCGCGGGTGAGGACGGCTGGCGATGCGTCGCGTTCGCAGCGGCCGGCCATCGTTGCGTCCGTGGCATCCTTGAGCCAGGGTCACCTCGATCCGCAACCACGCCCCTTGCCATGGCCTGTATCGAAGATCTCCCAGACAGTCGACCTCAAAGACTCTCGGTCGATCCGGTTGCGGGTTGCTGATGGCCGGCGCAGACGCCCCCCGGATCGAGCGCGACGAACCGGTCGCCCTGGTGCTCGGTGCCGGTGGCGCGCGCGGGTTCGCGCAGATCGGCGTGATCGAGTCACTGCAGAAGCGCGGCCTGAATATCGTCGCGGTTGCCGGCTCGTCCTGCGGAGCGTTGGTCGGCGGCTTGTTTGCGGCCGGGCAGCTCGACGTGTTCCGCGAGTGGGTGTTGTCGATGAGCCGGACCGACATGTTGCGCCTGCTCGATCCGGTGTTTGGCCAGCCCGCGCTGTTTGAAGGCACGCGCTTGATGGCGGCGTTGCGGAAACGCACCGGCGACATCCGGATCGAGGACCTGCCGATCGACTTCACCGCGGTTGCGGTCGACTTGCCGCGCCAGCGAGAAGTCTGGCTGCGTGACGGTGACCTGTGGGATGCGGTGCGCGCCTCGATCGCGATCCCCGGCGTGTTCACCCCGCACCGCGTAGACGGTCGGGAGTTGGTCGATGGTGGCCTGCTGGCGCCACTGCCGATCGCGGCGACCCGCCTGTCGGGTGCGCACCGATTGATTGCGGTCGACATGAACAGCTGGCCGAGCAGCCCGCCCGGCAGGCCTGCGGAGCCGGATGCACCCGAACCGCGCATCGGCGATGAGAGCCCTGCGCACGGGGGCCTGCTCGACTGGATCGAGCGTCGCTTCCATCGCAACGGCAACGATGCCGGCGCGTCCATGGACACCGGATCCCAGTACGGCTTCATTGAGCTGATGGCGCGTTCGCTGGACACCATGCAGGCACAGATCGCGCGCGTGCAGATGGCGTTGGACCCGCCCGAACTGGTGATACGGATCCCGCGCGATGCTTGTGAGTTCTACGAGTTCTGGCGCGCGCGCGAGCTCATCGCGATCGGTCGCGCCGAAGCCGACAAGGTGCTTGACGCCGCCGGCTACTGAGCTTCGTCCAGGCGCGTGGCGGCAACGTCATCCATGCGGTCGCAGCCGGTGAGATCGCGCAGCGCAATGCTGCGACTCCACCCATCAGGAGCCGCGCCATGAACCGTTCCGACCGAGTTGCCATCGATCCGATTGATCCGCGTATCGAGGACGTGCTGCGTTATGCCAGCGCGATCGGCGCGACCTTGCTGGTGTTGCTGCCGGCGGCGCGCGGTTCCAGCGAGATGATCGGCTGGCTGCCGTTGTGGTTGCTGGTGATGCCGCTGAGTGGCTGGTGGTTGGTGCGCCAGGTCCGCCGCCCGCGAGTCGCTGCGTCGGCCCGTCACGGGTGACTTGGTGCACGCGGCCGGCATCGGGCCGCCGTGCTAGCGTGCGGGCTTCGTGTTTCACCTTTGTCCAGATAACTTTGTCCAGATACCGGAGCGCCCATGTCCACGCTGTCGCAGGCCTGCCAGGCCGCCATCCTCGTTGCCGGCCTGACCGTTGCTGCGGGCGCTGCCCACGCCCAGGAGTCCGCTGTGTCCGATCCCTATCTCTGGCTTGAGAACGTCGAAGGGAAGAAGGCGCTTGATTGGGTCAAGGCCCGCAACGCCGTGACCGAAGCCGAGCTCGCCAGCACGCCGGAGTTCAAGCAACTGGAAGCGAAGATCCTCGCGATTCTCGACTCGGAGGCGAAGATCCCGTCCGTCAGCAAGATTGGCGACTATTACTACAACTTCTGGAAGGACGCCGGGCACGAGCGCGGCATCTGGCGTCGCACCACGCTGGCCGAATACCGCAAGGACTCGCCGCAGTGGGAAACCGTCATCGACCTGGACGCGCTCAACCAGGCCGAGGGTGAGAACTGGGTCTGGCACGGCGCGGACTGCCTGAAGCCGGCCTATGAGCGCTGCCTGATCGCGCTGTCGCGCGGCGGCGCCGACGCCGATGTCACCCGTGAGTTCGACCTGTCCACCCAGTCCTGGGTCACCGACGGTTTCTTCCGCGACGAGGCCAAGGGCGGGCTGGGCTGGATCGACCGCGACCATGTCTACGTGTTTACCGATTTTGGCCCCGACGCGGACGGCGCGCCTACGGTGACCGAGTCCGGCTACCCGCGCGTGGTCAAGCAGTGGACCCGCGGCACCCCGATGTCCGAGGCCACGGTGGTCTATGAAGGCCAACCCGACGACATGTATATCGCCGCCGCCCACGACCACACCCCCGGCTTCGAGCGCGATTTCGTCAGCCGCTCCCTGGCGTTCTACAACGACGAGTTGTACCTGCGCAAAGACGGCGAGCTGACCAGGATTGATGCGCCCAACTCGGCAAACAAGTCGGTGCACAAGGACTGGCTGGTGCTGGAGTTGCGCGAGCCGTACGAGGCTGGTGGCAAGACCTGGCCGGCCGGCAGCCTGATCGCGGCCAATTTCGACGATTTCATGGCCGGTGGACGCGACTTCACCGCACTGTTCGAGCCCAGCGAGACCACGTCGCTGGCCGGCTCGGCCGTGACCGCCAACCATCTGGTGTTGAACGTGCTCGATGACGTGCGCAACCAGCTCAGCGTGTTGACGCCGCCGGAAGACGGCCAGGGCGAATGGACCCGCAGCGCCTTCGTCGGCCAGCCCGAGGGCAGCGTCAAGGTGTGGGCAGTCGATCCCGACGACAACGACCAGCTCTGGATCACCGCCGACGGCTATCTCAGCCCGGAGACGTTGGCGATCGCCGAGGTCGGCCAGGCACCGCAGGTGCTGAAGACCATGCCGGCGTTCTTCGATGCGTCCAGCCACCAGGTCGAGCAGTTCTTTGCCACCAGCAAGGACGGCACGCAGGTTCCGTACTTCATCGTCAAGCCGAAGGATCTGGTGCTCGATGGCACGACACCGACCCTGCTGTACGGCTATGGCGGCTTCGAGATATCGATGCTGCCCGGCTACTCGGGCAACGTTGGCACGGCGTGGCTGGAGAAGGGTGGCGTGTACGCGGTCGCCAACATCCGCGGCGGCGGCGAGTACGGTCCGCGCTGGCACCAGGCCGCGCTCAAGGCCAACCGTCACAAGGCCTATGAGGACTTTGCCGCAGTCGCCCAGGACCTGGTTGCACGCAAGATCACCTCGCCCGACAAGCTCGGCACCCAGGGCGGCAGCAACGGTGGCCTGCTGGTGGGCAACATGTTGACCCAGTATCCAGAGCTGTTTGGCGCCATCGTGGTGCAGGTGCCGCTGTTGGACATGAAGCGTTACCACAAGCTGCTGGCCGGGGCGTCGTGGATGGCCGAGTACGGCGATCCGGACAAGCCGGAGGAGTGGGCGTTCATCAAGACCTTCTCGCCGTACCACCTGTTTGATGCCGACAAGGACTACCCGCCAACCCTGTTCACCACCTCGACCCGCGACGACCGCGTCCACCCCGGCCATGCGCGCAAGATGATGGCCAGGATGCTGGAGGCCGACAAGGACGTGCGCTATTACGAGAACATCGAAGGCGGTCATGGCGGCTCGGCCAACAACAAGCAGGCCGCGCACATGAGCGCGCTGGCGTATACGTTCCTGTGGAACCAGTTGGCGGACTGAATGCACAAAGGCCGGGCATGCCCGGCCTTTTTTTGCAGGAGCGACGCCCCGTAGCCCGTTGTACTTCCCACTTCCGGCCCCCATCCCATGAATCCCACTTTGTTGCTTGCCGCCTTGATGACCCTCTCCAGCCCGACCCTCGCCCAGACCCTGCCCGCGCCGCCCGATGCGGCGCAAAAGCCGCACACCGTCACCGCGCCGCATGGTGCCGAGCGCCAGGACGAGTACTACTGGCTGCGCGATGACAGCCGCACTGCCCCGGAGATGCTGGCCTACCTCAACGCCGAGAACAGCTACGTCGACACGGTGATGGCGCCGCTGCAGGGCGTTCAGGACACCCTGTACGAGGAGATCGTCGGGCGCATCAAGCAGGACGACAGCTCGGTGCCGTATCGCGAGCGTGGCTGGTGGTACTACACCCGGTACGAGACCGGACAGGACTATCCGGTGCATGCGCGTCGCCACGGTTCGATGGACGCCGCCGAAGAGGTCTTGCTGGACGTCAACGCGATGGCCGCCGGCAAGGACTACTTCAGTGTCGGCGACTGGGAAGTCAGCCAGGACAACCGCCTGCTGGCCTGGGCCGAGGATGACATCGGACGCCGCCAGTACGTGATCCGGATCAAGGACCTGGAGACCGGCAAGGTCTTCGATGACGTCATCGCCGGGGTGGCGGCGAACATCGTCTGGGCCGACGACAATAAAACCCTGTTCTACGTCGAGAACGATCCGGAAACCCTGCTCACGGTGCGGGTCCGGAAGCACGTGCTCGGCACCCCGGTCAGCGACGACGTGCTGGTGTACGAGGAGTCCGATGACACCTTCTACATGGGCATCGGCCGCACCCGCGACGACCAGTACATCTGCATTGGCGTGGAAAGCACGGTGTCCAGCGAGTCGCGTTGCGCGCGGGCCAGCGACCCGAGTGAGTTCGTGGTGTTGGCGCCACGCCAGCGCGATGTCGAGTACGACGCCGACCACCATGGCGGGCGCTGGGTGATCCGCACCAACGCGCCGGATGCGGACGGGCAGGTGGCCGACAACTTCAAGCTGATGACCGCGCCCAGCCATGCCAGCTCGCGCGCCCAGTGGCAGGAGTGGATCGGTCACGACGAAGACGTGTTCATCGAGGGCTTCGAGCTGTTCGACGGGTTCACTGCGGTGGCCGAGCGCTCCGGTGGCCTGGAGCGGATCCGGCTGCTGCGCGGGGAGGCCGGCCAGCCCAATGCCGATGCGGAGTATGTCCAGGCCGATGAGTCGGCCTACTCGATGGGCCTGGCGGTCAATTCCGAATCCGATACCGACTGGCTGCGCTACAGCTACACCTCGCTGACCACGCCGGCGACGACCTACGAGCTCAATACCCGCACCGGCGAGCGCAAGCTGCTCAAGCGCCAGCCGGTGATCGGCTACGACCCGGACCAATACGTGACCGAGCGGGTCTGGGCGCCGGCCCGCGATGGCGTGAAAGTGCCGGTATCGCTGGTCTACAAAAAGGGCTTCCAGAAAAACGGTGAGGCGGCGCTGCTGCAGTACGCATATGGCAGCTACGGCTACTCGATGGACCCGGCATTCAACCTGCCGGTGGTGAGCCTGCTGGACCGTGGCATGGTCTACGCCATCGCCCACGTCCGCGGGGGCCAGGAGCTGGGCCGCCAGTGGTACGACGACGGCAAGCTGTTGAACAAG
The DNA here is from genome assembly GCF_054072675.1 of Lysobacter sp. A289. Classification (NCBI taxonomy): domain Bacteria; kingdom Pseudomonadati; phylum Pseudomonadota; class Gammaproteobacteria; order Lysobacterales; family Lysobacteraceae; genus Lysobacter; species Lysobacter sp. A289. The sequence goes on along the minus strand of NZ_JBSVRN010000001.1, from coordinate 2,213,351 downwards.
CAAAACACCTTCAACGACTTCATCGACGTGACGCGGTACCTGGTTGATCAGGGTTACGCGGCCAACGACCGGGTGGCCGCGTATGGCGGCAGCGCCGGCGGCTTGCTGATGGGCGCGATCGCCAACCAGGCGCCCGACAGCTACAAGGTGATCCTGTCGCAGGTGCCGTTTGTCGACGTCGTCACCACCATGCTGGATCCGAGCATCCCGCTGACAACCAACGAGTACGACCAGTGGGGCAACCCGGAAGACAAGGTCTTCTACGATTACATCCTGGCCTACTCGCCGTACGACAACCTGGTCGACCAGGACTATCCGGCGATGTTCATCGGTACCGGGCTGTGGGACTCGCAGGTGCAGTATTGGGAGCCGGCGAAGTACGTCGCCCGGCTGCGCGACCTGGCGACCGGTGACGCACCGATCCTGTTCCGGACCAACATGGACGCCGGTCATGGCGGCAAGTCGGGACGGTTCCGGCGCTATCGGGAACTGGCCGAGATGTACGCGTTCGCGCTGGATCAGTTGGAGGTTGCTCCGCCGGCCTCTTGAGCTGCGCTGGCGTGGGTTACGCCAGTGGAGTGGAGGGCCAGGGACGAAGATTGGGGTCGAGGATCGGCACCGGAGTGTCGATTCGCCGACAATGGGCCATGCCTGACCGTGCGCCAATCCCGGACCCGCTCGCCCCGACAGTCCTGCTCGCCCCGCCCGCCCCGGTAGCCAGCCGGCTGCGTTGGGCCTGGTGGCTGGTCGCCTACCTCAGCTTGGGTCTGGGTCTGGTCGGGGTGGTCGTGCCCGGCCTGCCGACCGTCCCGTTTGTGCTGCTTTCGGCCTATGCGGCCGCCCGTGGGTCTGCCCGCCTGCACCGTTGGCTGCTGGCCCATGCCCTGTTCGGGCCCATGATCGTGGACTGGCAACGCGGCGGGACGGTCGCGCGCCGGGCAAAATGGTGGGCGAGCCTATCGATGGCGGTGTGTGCGGTGGTGATGTTCCTGACCGCGCCGCAGTGGTGGATGGCCGGTACCGGCACCGGGGTCATGGCGCTGGTGGCGGGTTGGTTGTGGTTGCGGCCTGAACCGCCAATCCGATGAGCTTCGCAGCCACGGCCGCCACCGCTACACTGCGCCGATGAACACACAAAAAATGATGTGGCTTGCTGGCGCGCTGACGGTGTCGCTGTTGGTGCTGAGCGGCTGTGGCAACAAGGGCCCGCTGGTGATGCCCGATGCGGTTCCGGTCGAGCCTGCGGACACCGATTCCGAACCACTGCAGACCGATACCCCGCCGGTGGACGTTGGCTCGCCAGTGGATGACATGCCCGTCGATCCGGTGCCGATCGACCCGGCCACGGTTCCCGACACCGACACCGAATCAACCGACGCCAACGCGGACGCCGACGCCGACGCCGACGCCGACGCCGACGCCGACGCCGACGCCGACGCCGACGCCGACGCCAACGCCGACGCCGACGGGAATGGCTGAGCCGGCGACATCGGTGGCGGCACCGGCCTTGCGTTTCAGCAAGATGCACGGCGCCGGCAATGATTTCGTCGTGTTGGACCTGCGTGGCGAAGTCCCCGCGCCCAGCCGGTCGTTGTGCCGCGCATTGGCCGACCGCCACATGGGTGTCGGCTGCGACCAGGTTCTGACCGTCGAGCCGGCCCGTGAGCCAGGCTCGGTCGCCAGCTACCGGATCTGGAATGCCGATGGCTCGGGATCGCAGCAATGCGGTAACGGCGCGCGCTGCATCGCGGCCTGGCTGGTGCGTGACGGCGCGGCGGCGGCGAGTGCCGACTTCGCGATGGACAGTCCGGCCGGCACGCACGTGGCCGAGCGATTGGACGACGGCGACTTCCGGGTCGCAATGGGAGTGCCGCAATTCGATCCGGTACGGATTCCGTTGCATGGCTTCAGTTCGGCGCGCGATGCCTACGTGCTGCCGGTGCGCGGCTCGATTATCGAAGTAGGCGCGGTGTCGCTGGGCAATCCGCATGCCTTGATCGAGGTCGAGCAGATCGACGAGGCGCCACTTGAGGCCATGGGTCGCAACCTGCAACAAAGCGCCGCGTTCCCGGAGTCGGTCAACGTCGGCTTTGTCCAGGTGGTCGCGCGCGACCATATCCGGCTGCGCGTGTATGAGCGTGGTGTCGGCGAGACACTGGCGTGTGGCAGCGGCGCCTGTGCGGCGGTGGCGATCCTGGTCCGCCGGGGCCGGGTCGATCGTGACGTCCGGGTCGTCCTGCCCGGTGGCGAGCTACGCGTTGCATGGCCGGACGATGACGCGCCGATGCTGCTGGCCGGGCCGGCCAAATTCGTATTCGAAGGAGAATGGATTGCATGAGCGAGACCACCGAAACCCTGGGTGCCCACGAAGTCGCCGCGTGGCTGCGTCGTCATCCCACCTTCCTGCAGCAGTTCCCCGACTTGTCGCTGACCCTGGTGGTGCCGCGCGAGGAAGGCTCGGCCGCATCGTTGGCCAGTTACCAGTTGGAGGTGCTGCGCGACAAGAACCGCGAGCTGTCCAAGCGGCTGCGTGAGCTGTTTGGCAATGCGCAGGAGAACGAGCGGCTGGCAGTGCGCACCCATCAGTTGGCGTTGGCGCTGATGCGCCAGGACACTGCCGCCGATACGGTGCGTGCGATGGCCGCCAGCCTGGCCGAGGACTTCAACGGCGATCTGGTGCGACTGGTGTTGTTCGAGCCCGTTGAGGGGCTGGACGAGGACGAGTGGCTGCAAGTGGTGCCGCGCGATGACGCCCGTCTGCAAGCGTTCCGAGATTGCCTGGACGATGGGGAGCCGTTGTGCGGGCGGCTGCAGCCGGACAAGCATGCGTTGCTGTACGGGATGCAGGCCGAAGAGGTGCATTCCACCGCGTTGCTCTCGCTGCCCAACCTGGGCCTGGTCGCTGTGGGCAGCCGTGACCCGAACCGGTTCTTCCCGGGGATGGGTACCTTGTTCTTGCGAATGATGGGCGAGGCGCTGGAAACGGCGCTGGCGAGGTATGCGCGCTAGTCACGACACCGACACCGACCTCAGCCGCGACTGGGACAGCAACCGCGATCGCGATCGCGACAGCAACCGCCACTGCAATCTCAATCTCAATCGCAATCGCAATCGCAATCGCGACAGCAACCGCAACCGCAACCGCAACCGCGACAACTACAGCGACAGCGACAGCCAGAGCGGTCTCTCGGCTCCGGCGGGGGCGGCGCCCTGCCGGGGGTTTGCTACTCGGCTCGGTCAGGCCATCCATGGCCTGACTCGCCGCCGCAGGCCATCCATGGCCTGCTTTCCGCAAACCCCCGACAGGACGCCGCGTCGACGTTTCATTGACGAGGTGGCTACCCACCGTCATCCCCGCTACCCATCGTCATTCCTCTACCCACCGTCATCCCCGCGAAAGCGGGGATCCAGTGACGTTCGCTCCGTACCCCTGACCCCTCCAGTCGCCCACCGTCATCCCCGCCACCCACCGTCATCCGGCTACCCACCGTCATCCCACCACCCACCGTCATCCCCGCGAAAGCGGGGATCCATGGACGTTCGCGCCGTGGCCCTGACCCTCCAGTCGTCCGCCGTCATCCCCGCTACCGACCGTCATCCGGCTACCCACCGTCATCCCACCACCCACCGTCATCCCCGCGAAGGCGGGGATCCATGGACGTTCGCTCCGTGCCCATAACCTCTCCAGTCGACGACTTCCTGTCCCATCTGGCGGTTGAACGGCGGATGTCGCCGCACACCCTGGATGCCTACCGGCGCGATCTGACCGCGTTGTCGCAATGGGCGGACGGGCAGGGGCTGGCGGTGTTGGATGTGCGCACCGAGCCGTTGCGCGGCTTCATCGCCGCCGAGCATCGCCGGGGACTGTCGCCCAAAAGCCTGCAGCGCCGCTTGTCGGCGTGCCGGAGCTTCTATGCCTGGCTGCTCAAGCACGGCCGTGTCGAGGCCAACCCTGCCGCCGCGATCCGCGCACCGAAGGCGCCACGAAAACTGCCCGAAGTGCTCGATGCCGACGAGGTAAAAGTTCTGGTCGAAGTGCCGACCGACGTGCCGTTGGGGCTGCGAGACCGAGCCATGCTGGAGCTGTTCTATTCGTCCGGCCTGCGCCTGAGTGAGTTGTGCGCGTTGCGCTGGCGTGACCTCGACCTGGCGGACGGACTGGTCACGGTGCTGGGCAAGGGCAGCAAGCAGCGCAGCGTGCCATTGGGCTCCTACGCCCGTGCCGCGCTGGCCGAATGGCACGGTTCCACGGGCGCCGATAGTGACAGCCCGGTGTTTCCCGGACGCAACGGGCCGATCACCCCGCGCGCGGTGCAATACCGGTTGCGGCAACTGGCTCAGCGCCAGGGCGTGTTCAAGCGCGTCCACCCGCACATGCTGCGGCACAGTTTCGCCAGCCACATCCTGGAGTCCTCCGGCGACCTGCGCGGCGTGCAGGAACTGCTCGGCCACGCCGACATCGCCACCACCCAGATCTACACCCACCTGGACTTCCAGCATCTGGCCAAGGTCTACGATTCCGCCCACCCGCGCGCAAAACGAAAAAAGGACTGAATGATGCCCGTAGCCAGGGCGCAATAGCCCAAAGGGCGTATTGCGCCAACCGCCAATCTCGTTGCCTTCACCCTTGCCTCTCGCCGGACCCATCCCCACCTCTGGTTGACACCCACGGAGGCCTGTATGGACCCCAGCCAGAACCCCAACGTGTTCCACGCCACCACCATCATCTCGGTGCGCCGCAACGGCCGCGTCGCGATTGCCGGCGACGGCCAGGTGACGCTTGGCAACACGGTGATGAAATCCAACGCCCGCAAGGTTCGGCGCCTTGGCCGCGACGGCCAGGTCATTGCCGGTTTCGCTGGCGCCGCTGCCGATGCGTTCACTTTGTTCGAAGTCTTCGAGGCCAAGCTCGAAAAGCACGGTCAGCTGACCCGCGCCGCCGTCGAGATGGCCAAGGATTGGCGCACCGAACGCCGCTTCGGCAAGCTCGAAGCGCTGCTGACGGTCGCCGACAAGGAGGCCTCGTTGGTCATCAGCGGCACCGGTGACGTCATCGAGCCGGACGACGGCATCGTCGCCATCGGCTCCGGTGGCATGTACGCGTTGTCGGCCGCGCGTGCGCTGATGGCGCATACCGAAATGGACGCCAGGGCCATCGCGGTCGAGGCGATCAACATCGCCGGCGGCGTGTGCATCTACACCAACCGCAACGTCGTGGTGGAGGAACTGTGAGCATGAAACTGGACAACACCAACGCCACCATGACCCCGCGCGAGATCGTGCAGGCGCTGGACACCCACATCGTCGGCCAGCAGGACGCCAAGCGTGCGGTTGCCATCGCGCTGCGCAACCGCTGGCGCCGCAGCCAGCTCGACGAGGAGCTGCGCAACGAGGTCATGCCCAAGAACATCCTGATGATCGGCCCGACCGGTGTCGGCAAGACCGAGATCGCGCGGCGGCTGGCGACGCTCGCCAACGCGCCGTTCGTGAAGGTCGAGGCGACTCGCTTCACCGAGGTCGGTTACGTCGGCAAGGACGTCGAGCAGATCATCCGTGACCTCGCCGATACCGCGGTCAAGTTGTATCGCGAGCAGGCCAAGCACAAGGTTCGCACCAAGGCCGAAGAACGCGCCGAGGACCGCATCCTGGACGCCTTGCTGCCCCAGCGCACCAAGGGTCTGGGCGGTGGCATCGGCTTCGATCCGCAGGTCGCCGCCGCCGAGCCGTCGGCGCAGGAGTCGGAGACCCGCATCAAGCTGCGTCGCCAACTGCGCGCGGGTGAATTGGACGAGCGCGAGATCGATATCGAGACCGCAATGAATGTCGGCGTCGACATCCTCGCCCCGCCGGGCATGGAGGAGATGGGCCAGCAACTGCGGCAGATGTTCTCGCAGGTGTCGGGCGGTAAGACCAACAAGAAAACCCTGACCATCAAGGCCGCCCGTCCGCAGCTGATCGAGGAAGAGGCCGGCAAGCTGGTCAATGAGGACGAAGTCCGCGAGGCCGCTATCGAGGCGTGCGAGCAGCACGGCATCGTGTTCATCGACGAGATCGACAAGGTCGCCAAGCGCGGTGAAAACGTCGGCGGCGGTGACGTGTCACGCGAAGGTGTGCAGCGCGACCTGCTGCCGCTGGTGGAAGGCTCCACCGTCAGCACCAAGTACGGCTCGGTGAAGACCGACCACATCCTGTTCATCGCTTCCGGCGCGTTCCACATGGCCAAGCCGTCGGACCTGATCCCTGAGCTGCAGGGCCGGTTCCCGATCCGGGTTGAATTGTCGGCGCTGACCAAGGCCGACTTCATCCGCATCCTGACCGAACCCAAGGCTGCGCTGACCGTCCAGTACGTCGAGTTGATGAAGACCGAGGGCGTCAGCGTCGTGTTTACCGACGACGCCGTGGATCGGCTGGCCGAGATCGCCGCGACTGTCAACGAGCGCCAGGAAAACATCGGCGCCCGCCGCCTGCACACCGTGCTCGAACGCCTGCTCGACACCCTCAGCTACGAAGCCCCCGACCGCGATGGACAGGCCGTCACCATCGACAGTGCGTATGTCGACGAGCACCTGGGCGAGCTGGTGCAGGACCCGGATTTGAGTCGGTACATCCTTTAGCTGTCAGGTTTTCTGAGCGGCGGGCGACTAACCATCCAGACCCAAACGGAAACGCCACATGGATGCCGCTGTCCCGTTCGCTGCTACCCACACCCGTCCCGCCTTTCGGATTCTGTCGACTTGGCTGGCCGACGCCTGGCGTCTGTTCCGCCGGGCGCCGGTCCGGATGTTCCTGCTGCCCTTTGCCACGTTGGTCGGCTACACGAGCTATCGCGATGTATTCGACCGTCCCCAACTTGATTGACTCCGCGCCGGCGGCGACCGATATCGACGAGGTGCTCCGTCAGCACGGCCCAATGCTGTCGCGCATCGCCGCCAGCTATGAGTTCGAACCCGCGCGCCGTGAGGATCTGCTGCAGGAGATCAGCCTGGCATTGTGGCGGGCACTGCCGCGCTGGCGCGGCGAGGCATCACTGCGCACGTTCGCGGCCAGGGTTGCGCACAACCGCGCGGTGGATCACCTGGGCAAGTATTGCCGGTTGAACGAGAACGAGATCGACGAACACCATCCCGACCCGGCCGCCAACCCCCAGCAACACACTGAAGTGCAGCAACGCCGCGACGCCTTGCTGGCCGCAGTGCGACGACTTGCGCTGGGCCAGCGGCAGGTCGTCGTGTTGGCATTGGAGGGCTTCTCGCAACGTGAGATCGGCCAGTCGCTTGGGCTGGAGGAAAATACCGTGGCCCAGCGCCTCAGTCGCGCCCGCAAACAACTGGCCGAGTGGCTGGGAGGCAGTGCATGAATACCGGTGCCGACAGCCGCGACGGATCCGGCGCGACCGCCCCGGCGAGCGACGGATGGAACGCCCTGGCTGCCGATTGGCGCGCGCAGGCGACGGCGAAGATCGATGTCGAGGGACTGCGCCGGGCGGTCGCGCGGCGAGGGCGCCGCCTGCGCTGGATGATGGGCGCGGAAGTGCTGCTGACGACCGTTGTAATCGGCATGTGTGTCTGGGCGACGTTGCTGCTGGAACGACCGCTGCTCTCGCCGACCGGATTGTTGGTGGTGATCGCATGTCTGCTCGGCGTCCAAGGCTGGTCGCTGTGGATTCGTCGGCGCCAGGTCCGCGACAGCGGCCTGAACGTGCGCGCGTTGCTTGCGCTGGAGCGCGACCGCATCAGGACCTCGCTGCTCTACTGGCGAGTCAACGTCTGGCTGGCGGTCGCGCTCTGGTGCGTGCTGTTCGGCGTGTTGATGCAGGGTTTGGTGGTGCCTGCCGACGACGGCGGTTCTGGCATGTCACTGCGACAGGCGATGGCGTTGCTGGTCAACGTCCCGGTCATGCTGGGTTTCGCCACGTTTGCATGGTGGTGGTGCGGTCGCGGCAGGAAGCGACTACAGCGACTGCAAGCCTTGCAGGATGCGCTCGATGCCGACTGACGATTTCATCCGCATCCTGACCGCGCGCCGGACAGGCCGTCAACATCGCCCGCAACTACGTCGATGAACACCTGGCGAACTGATGAAGGACCCGGATCTGAGTCGGTATATTTGGTAATACTTAACCAATTGCAACCGTGCCGACCTGCTCAGGTCTAATGGCGGTTGCAATTCACGCGCGGAAATGGTGCGACGCACAGTAACCCGGCCCGAAGTCGCTGCTAGGATCTGGAGCGGGCTGCTGGAGGGAGCCCGTGGCTCGGGATATGACATCCCGGGATTACGCTCACCGGGTCTCCGCGCCCGGCCATAAAAACTCTTTGGGGATACACCAGATGAAGCAGCAGAAACTCGTAATGGCGCTCGGCGTCGCCTTGACGATCTCGGTCTCGAGCTCGGCATTTGCCGCGCAGCCGGATCCGAACCGGGTCATGGTGAAGTACAAGGATGGCGCGTCCGCGCAGGTCGAATCCGCTTTGCGCGGCGTAGGCGGCAACGTCCATGCCCGTCTGGCAAAGCAGCGCGTCTTTGCGGTCACGCTGCCGCCGCAAGCACTGCAGGGACTGCGCAACCGCCCCGACATCGAATACATCGAACTCGACGCCCCGCGTTACGCGATGGGTCAAACTACGCCCTACGGAATCAACACTGTCCAGGCGCCGCAGACGTGGTCCGTAGGCGCGGACGGCACCGGAATCAAGGTGTGCGTGATCGATTCGGGCATCAATGCCGCGCACGAGGACTTCGCCGGCGTCGCCATGTCTGGCTACCCATCGGGTTGGAACAACGACAGCTGCGGCCATGGCACCCATGTTGCCGGCACCATCGCGGCGGCCAACAACAGCGTTGGCGTCGTCGGCGTAAGCCCCGGCGAAGTATCGTTGCACATCATCAAGGTGTTCGATGGCGCCAGCTGCGGCTGGAGCTACGCCTCCACCCTCGCCGACGCCGCCAATCGCTGCGAGGCGGCCGGTGCCAAGGTCGTCAGCATGAGTCTGGGTGGCAGCACCAGCAGCCGAACCGAGGAAAGCGCGTTCGCCAGCCTCAACAGCAACGGCATCCTCAGCATCGCGGCCGCCGGCAACGACGGCAACAACCGTCACAGTTACCCGGCGTCTTACAGCAGCGTCATGTCCGTCGCCGCGACCGACAGCAACAACGTCGTGGCGAGCTTCTCGCAGTACACCGACCAGGTGGAAATCGCCGCACCAGGCGTCGGCGTGCTCAGCTCCTACCCCTTCCGTGATGCGGCCATGTCGGTCGGCGTGAGCAGTTTCATCGTGTCCGCGCTGAGTGGCAGCGTGCAATCGACCGCCAACGGCACAATGGTCAATGGCGGTCTCTGCACCAGCGCCGGCAGCTGGGGCGGTAAGGTGGTGTTGTGCGAGCGTGGCGACATCGCATTCGTCGACAAGGTCAACAACGTGACCGCCGGCGGTGGTGCCGCCGCCGTGGTCTACAACAACGAGCCGGGCGGCTTTTCCGGCACTCTCGGTGATGGGGTCACCTCCGCCATCCCGGGCATCAGCATGAGCCAGGAAGATGGCCAGGCACTGGTGGCAGGATCGCTCGGCCAGACCGCGAGCGTCAGCACGATCGTAGAGTCCAATACCAGCGGTTACGCTTATCTGGATGGCACCTCGATGGCGACCCCGCACGTATCGGGCGCCGCCGCGGTTATCTGGAGCGCCAATCCGTCTGCGACCAACCAGCAGGTCCGCGACGCCATGAATTCGACCGCCCTCGACCTGGGTGCCGCCGGCCGCGATAACTATTACGGCAACGGCCTGGTGCAGGTGTTCGATGCCACCGAAGCCCTGTTGGGTGGCGGTGATGGTGGTGGCACCGATCCGGTTGCTGCACCGACCGGCCTCAGCGCGTACTACTTCGGCACCAGCAAGGGCAAGAAGCAATTCAACCTGGCCTGGACCGATGGCGCGGTCACCGTCGACATCTACCGCGACGGCAGCAAGGTCGAGTCGGCGATCAGCAACACCGGTGGCTACAGTGACCTGGTGAAGCTCAAAGGCAGCGGCAGCGGCACGTTGACCTACAAGGTATGCAGTGCGGGAACGTCGGACTGCTCGGCCAACGCGACAGCGAGCTACTGATCCGCTGATCTCGCTGCAACCGGCAACCCCTGGGGGCCCGCATCGCGGGCCCCCTTTTTTTGCTTCTCGCGGCGGTCTCACGCGTCCTTAACCGCACAAGGTCATCCTCGCGACGTTGACCTTTTACCCAGGAGCAGATGATGAAGACCTACAAGGTGGGATATCTGATTGGCAGCATCGCCACAGAGTCGATCAACCGGAAGCTCGCCAACGCGTTGATCAAGTTGGCGCCGGACCAACTCAAGTTTGAGGAGATCTCCTACAGGGACCTGCCGATCTACAGTTACGACTACGACGCCGACTATCCCGAGCCCGGCCGCAAGTTCAAGCAGGCGATCGAGGGCTCCGACGCGATCCTGATCGTGACGCCGGAGTACAACCGCTCCATCCCCGGCGGACTCAAGAACGCCATCGACTGGGCCAGCCGGCCGTGGGGTACCAACTCCTTTGCCAAGATCCCGTCGGGTGTGATCGGCACCTCGCCAGGCGCGATCGGCACCGCGGTGTGCCAGCAGCATCTGCGCAGCATCCTGGGCTTCCTCAACTCGCCGCAGATGAACTCGCCCGAGGCCTACATCCAGTTCAAGGACGGGATGATCAACGATGCCGGCGAGATCGCCGACGCGTCGACGGCGGAGTTCCTGGGCAACTACCTCAAGGCGTTCCACGAGCACATCGCGCATGTCCTGACGGTGTTGCCACGCGGTGCCTGAGGCCGTCTGCGTGCAGTCGGTGCGATAGTTGGGCCATCGTGGACCTGTGCGGTCCCAGACCGGAGTCTTTCGATGATCGAACTCGTCATCCAGCAGCGCCGCCGCGACCTCGGCAGCTTTGAGGTCGGCCGCGTACTGCCGTTCGCCAAACGCCGCATGGTCGGCCCCTACATCTTCTTCGACCGCATGGGCCCGAAGGACCTGCCGCCGGGTCTGCCGCGCGAGGCCGACGTGCGCCCGCATCCGCACATCGGCCTGTCAACTATCAGCTACCTGTTCGACGGCGAAATCATGCACCGCGACAGCGTCGGCTCGGAGCAGGCGGTGCGCCCGGGCGAGGTCAACTGGATGACCGCCGGCCGCGGTATCACCCACTCCGAACGCTTCGAGCGGCTGCGCCGCGAGGGCGGGCCGATCGACGGCATCCAGGCCTGGGTGGCGCTGCCCGACGAACGCGAGGAGATGGACCCGGGCTTCTGGCATTACGCCAGCGACGCGCTGCCGGTGTTCGACGGCGAGGGCGTGGTCGGGCGCCTGATCGCGGGCCGACTTGCCGGCGTGGTGTCGCCGGTTCGGATCGACTCACCGCAGTTCTACGTGCACTGGCAGCTGCGTGCGGGCTCGCGCGTGTCGCTGCCCGCCGAATATCCCGAGCGAGCGGTCTACGTCGCCAGAGGCGAGGTTGAAGTGGACGGCCAGCTGATCGAGCCCGGCGCCATGGCAGTGCTCACCCCCGGCAAGGCCGTCACCATCGCCGCCCTCGGCGACGCCGTGGTCATGGCCCTGGGCGGCGAGCCGGTGGGGCCGCGCTATATCGACTGGAACTTCGTGTCGTCGTCGAAGGAGCGTATCGACCAGGCGCGTGAGGACTGGAAGGCCGGGCGCATGAAACTGCCCGACCTCGACAACGATGAGTTCATCCCGCTGCCGCCGAAGATCGGCGAGGCGCGTGAACCCGAACCGATGTCGTGAGCGAGAGGGCGCCGCGTGTGGCTGGTAACGGGTTCTGGCCGGGAGCCGACGTTTTCGTTAAGTGGCCGCTCCCGACCCGAAGCGGACATCGGTCGCGCTAGTCAACCGCTGAGATCCAACTCAACGCTGAGCTGGTAGCCTCCCGGGTACTATCCGCGTTCGCCTCCAATGCAGCTCTGTCGATCCCCACTCAAGCCCCGAGGCCATCCGCTGCAGGTCGCTGCCCGCCGCTGTTTTTCGCACGAAGCTTCCTGACCCTGCCGACAGCCCGGCACTACTGATGTAGCTGGAGCCGCCGATAGATGACGAAGCCAACTCAGACCACGCCGGCTGAGCCGACCCGATTGGCTCGAAAGCTCCACATGCTTGATGCGATCGTGATCGGGCTGGGAGCGATGATCGGTGCCGGTGTATTCGCCGTAGTCGGACCGGCGGCAGAAGCCGCCGGCACCGGCCTGCTGGTGGCACTGGTGATCGCGGCACTAGTGGCCTACTGCAATGCCCTGTCGTCGGCGCAGCTGGCTGCGCTCTATCCAGAATCAGGCGGGGCCTACGTCTACGGCCGCAAACGGCTCGGCGACCTGTGGGGCTTTCTGGCCGGCTGGGGTTTCGTGGTCGGCAAACTGGCCAGTTGTGCGGCGATGGCGCTTACGTTCGCCAGCTATGCCGCGCCGCAATGGATGCGGCCTCTGGCGGTGTCGGCTGTGTTGATGATGACGGCGGTGAACTATTTCGGCATTCAGAAGACGGCGCTGCTGACGCGTGCGATCGTGGTGGTGGTCCTGATCTCGCTGGGAATCGTCGTGGCTGCCTCGTTATCCGGCGGGCAGGTTCGAGCCGACCGTCTGCTGCCCCTGACCGGAACCGGACCGTACGGTGTGCTGCAGGCCGCCGGCCTGTGGTTCTTCGCCTTTGCCGGTTACGCGCGCTTGGCCACGCTGGGTGAGGAGGTGGTCGATCCTGTGCGCACAATTCCGCGGGCGATCCCGGTCGCGCTCGGCATCACGTTGCTGGTCTATGCCGCGGTCGCAACCACCGCTGTGCTTGCAGTCGATGTCGAAACGCTCGCTCGCGCCACGGCGCCCCTGGTCACGATGGTCGAAGCCGGCGGCCGGGCAGCCTGGTCGCCGGTGGTGCGGATCGGCGCGACGGTGGCCTCGCTTGGTGTGTTGCTGTCGTTGGTGGTCGGCGTCAGCCGCACCACGTTCTCGATGGCCGCCAACCGTGATCTGCCGCACTTCTTCGCCGCGGTGCACCCGCGTTATCGGGTGCCGCACCGTGCCGAGCTCGGCGTCGGCTTGCTGGTGGCCACCGCCGTGGTGTTCGTCGACCTGCGATCGGCCATCGGCTTCAGCGCGTTCACAGTGCTGACCTACTACGCGGTGACCAATGCATCGGCGCTGACGTTGAAACCCTCCGAGCGCCGCTGGCCACGCTGGATCGCGGCAGTCGGCCTGGCCGGATGCGCGACACTGGCCTTTACGCTGCCTGTGCCATCCGTACTCGCGGGTGCCGCGGTGTTGCTGACGGGTGTACTCATATTTCTGGTGCGGGGCCAACGAGCACCGGCACCGTAGATGCCGCTCGGGACAAGGAGGCGGCTCGCTGTGTGTTGCATCGATCATATGAAGCCGCCGCCGGAAGCAGCCATTCAACAATCACTCCTCCCCAATATCCTCATTCCACACCGCCGGATTCTCCGCGATATACACCTGCATCATCTCGATGCTTTCGCGGTCCGCAAGGTCGATGACCTTGACGCACGCTTCGCGCAGCCAGTCGATGCCGCCGCTGAACGTCTCCGATTCGCCGACCACCACGGTGCCGATGTTGAACTGCCGCACCAGGCCGCTGCAGTACCAGCACGGGGCGAGGGTGGTGACCATGATGGTGTCGCGGTAGCTGCGCTGGTGGCCGGCCTTCGCATGGTTTGCTGGTGCCAGCCGACGACGGCGGTTGTGGCATGTCACTGCGACAGGCGATGGCGTCGTTGCTGGCCAACGCCCCGGTCATGCTGAGTTTCTCCACGTTTGCATGATGGTGGTGCGGTCGCGGCAAGAAGCCATTGCCCGCGTGCGACAACTGTCGTAAGGTTGCGACATCCGTCAGGGCAAGGACAACGCCGATGCTACGCCCCTCTAATGCCGAGCTGGAGTTACTGAAGTGCTTGTGGAGAAGCAACGCGTGCAGCGCTCGTGAGTTGCACGATGGCGTCGTGGGTACTCTCGGCTGGTCCTACTCTTCGACTCGGAAAACGTTGGACCGGATGGTCGAAAAGGGACTGGTTTCTGAATCCAGCCATCACGGCCTGAACGTCTACAGGGCTGCCGTCAGCAAAGTCTCGATGCTTGCTGCGCTGAGCCGGGACTTTGCCAAGCGTGTACTGGAGATCGACGGGCCATTGCCCATTCAGGCGTTTGCAGATAGTCGTCTGCTGAGCGAGCGGGAAATCGAGCAGCTCGAGACCATGCTGCAGAAGCCTGATCCGGACAAGCAGCCGTGAATCCGAACCCGCCTGATGTCGGGTTCTGGGTGCTCACCCTCACCTCATGTATGGCTATGGGCGCGATGGCGTGGGCAGGGGGGCGATACTTCCACGCCGCGCTGCGCGTTTCTCACGCATCGCGAGGCTATTGGATATCCGTGTGGGCACTTGCCGTGGTGCCGCCCTGCTTGGCGATGGCACTGCAGTGTCTGCTGCCGGATCACACGCTCGCTTCGCTGCCCACGCCACTACCGCTCGACGAAGCGCCTTATCTAGCCGCTTGGTCTTCGGGGCTGGGTTCGACGACAGGGATCGACGACGGTGTTCGGACAGCGAACACCTGGCTGGAGCTGTTGATGTTGACGGCCTACTTGGTCGGCGCGGCCGTCAGCGCCTTCCGCTGGGGCAGGGGAACGGCTGCGGTAAAACGTATCGTGCAGAACAGCCGCTCGTTCGACCGGTCCAGAGTCGGGGCCCTGACGAACCTGGAGGCACGGCGCCTCGATGACTGCGGAATCAATCTACTGATGACGGAAGATCGTGTCAGCCCGTTCGCGCTGTGCTGGCCGCGGTCAACCATCATCATTCCCGTGGCGCTCACCCAGCGCTTGAGTGACGCGCAGCTGCAAATGGTGCTGCGTCATGAAGCGGCACATATTTCAGCCAGAGATCCCAAGCGTGCGGCGTTCCTGCGTGCCGTCGGGGTTCTGTTCTGGTTCAATCCGTTCCTGCCGCGGATCGTGCACCGTATTCAGATGGCTGCAGAATTGTGCTGCGATGCATCTGCAGTAGCAGGTGATACGCACGGACGTCGTGCCTATGCCGAAGCGTATTTGAGCACGCTGCGTATCAGCGCATCCTCCTTGATCCCCGTTTCAGTTGCGTTCTCGGCATGGGATCCCGCTCTCCACAAGCTGAGGATCAGCCACATGATCCAAGGGGACCGACGTGGCAGACCGCGATTGATTGTGCGTGTTTTGCTCGCCGGATTGGCCTTGACGGCCGGCGGTGTCCTCGCGACGACCCACCTCGGCGCTGCAGACCTCCGCCGAACAAACGGAACCAGCATCGGGCCGGCTTTCGTGACATCCAACACGCGGACAGAAGATGCGCGAGCGTCAGCAGTCGAGGCTGCGTTTTCGCGAACCACCCCTGCACTGCCGCAGCAGCGAACTTTCAGGTTTCCGCTCGCACATCCCGAAATTACCGGCGCCTTTGGTGAGATGGGAAGCGCACGCGCTCGCGCGCATAGGGGCCTGGATTTTCGCGGGCGACGCGGCACACCGGTTCATGCACCGGCTGCCGGCACCGTCGTCGCAGCGACGGCCCTCTACGGAGGGTCCCCCAACTACGGGACCGTTGTCGTGCTGGACCACGGCGACGGATGGCAGTCTCTGTACGCGCATCTCGATGGGTTCGATGTCTCGGTGGGCGACCGCGTCTCCATCGGTGATCGGATCGGACGTGTCGGTACCACGGGGAAAGTGACCGGCGCACATCTGCACATGGAGTTGCTGTTGAACGGGCAGCGGGTCGACCCCCAACCCTTGTTGGTGAGCGGATAGCCCACCGTTTCGCCGCGGGCTCGCACGGCCGCCACACCATTGCTACAACCCCCTGCTCTGTCGATTCATGAGGGCAGCGGCTGAGCTTTGCCTGCCCGCAGGACCACCCCCCGACCAGAGCACTTCGAATGCTATTTCTAGACAACAGGCGGAACGTCCACCATGGCCGACTGCGTATGCAGATGGGCCTCCTCGCTATATTGCTGCCGATGGCAGCCATGTCCCATGCGTCGTTAGCATCGCAGACGATTGACGACACGCCATCCTCCGCAGCCACGAAACTCGCGCCCGCTCCCACCGAGCCCACTGCGTCCACTACCGCCGCAACGCTCGACGGGGGAAACAACGTATCGGCCACCGACCTGTCCACCTTGACCGTAACTGGTGCCGGCTATGACCCGCGGCGCGACGACACCGCGGCCAAGATCGTGGTGGACCAGAAAGAACTGCTCAGGCACGGCGACATCACGCTGACCGACGCACTCAAGCGCCTGCCGGGGATAACCATCGGCTCGTCAGGCGGCATCTCGCTACGCGGTTTGGGCAACGGCTACACGCAAATTCTGGTCAACGGGGTAAAGCCCCCCGCGGGCTTCGACATCGAATCACTGTCGCCGGAAACGATTGAGCGTATCGAAATCATCCGTTCGGTGACGGCCGACCTGCGCGCCGAGGGCATTGCCGGCACCATCAACATCGTGTTGACCCAGGGCGCCCGCAAGGACAGTAGCCAACTCAAGTTGGGCTTGGGCAACTCGAACGGTAAGTGGCTTCCGAATCTGAGCTGGCACCAGTCGCGGCAGGACGACTACCGAAGCTATACGCTTAACGCCACGGCTACCCGGCGTGAATTGCTGGTCGAGGAAAGCGGCACCGAAACGGGTCGGGATGCTATGGGCGTGGCCAACCTGCTGCGTACCACGGCGGTACGCGCGGAAGGCTTCCGCGATGCCTTGTCCGTGGCGCCCAGCCTCAACCTGAAGCTCGAGAACGGCGGCAACTTCTCAGTTCAAGGATATTTTGACGCGAGCAATTATAACAAGTACGTCGATGTCGACTGGCACACCCTGCAGGGTCCAGAACTCAAGCATGCGCACTACGACCAGTTCACCGGCATCAACGTTGTGCAGCTGCGCGGCGACATCAACTGGACCTACGATTTCGAGAACGGCGGCAGCTTCACCACCAAACTGAGCTTGGGTGGCAATCGGGAGGAGTCGGAGTTTCGCGAACAGGGCTACGCCGTCAACGGCACCCAGAATCTTGAGGATCATACCGACGGCCAACTGCGCGTCCACGGTGCCAACTCCACCGGCAAGTACTCGTTCGCGACACTGGGCGACCATCGCCTCGAACTGGGCTGGGAGGGCAGCGTCGACCGCCGCCGAGAGAGCCGCGTGCAGCGTCTCTTTCCGGTCGGCGGCGAGTCGGAGTACTTCAGCGACCTGTCCTACGACGCTCAAGTTCGACACCTGGCCTTCTACGGGCAGGACGACTGGACCCTGACACCGCACTGGTCGATGTACCTGGGTCTGCGCGGGGAACGCATCGAAACCATCAGTGACGGCAACGAGTTCGAGCGGATTCACAACCGCGCCACCATCCTCTCGCCGGTGCTGCAGTCATTGTGGAAATTACCGGGTAGTAACAACGATCAGATCCGTCTGGGTGTGAGCCGCACCTACAAGTCACCAACCTTGCGGCTGCTAATCCCACGTCCCTACACCTCCACCAACAACCGTGCTCTCAATCCCGACCGGCAGGGCAACCCCGACCTGCGGCCGGAACTGTCTACCGGCCTAGACTTGGCGTACGAGAAGTACTGGAGCAATGGCGCACAGCTAAGCATGGGCGCCTATCTGCGTGAGATAGAAGGCGTCATCCGCAGCGAAACCCGCCTGATCAACGGTCGCTGGGTGTCATCGCCATTCAACGGCGACGATGCCACTGCGTGGGGCCTGGAGATGGACACCAAGTTCAGCCTGAACAAGCTGTTTAGCGGCGCGCCGGCGATGGACGTCCGCTTCAATGTGACGCGCAACTGGTCGGAAGTAGACGGCGTGCCCGGTCCAGACAACCGCCTAGACCAGCAACCCAAGCTTAGCTCCACCTTGGGCACGGACTATGAGGTCAGTCCGGTCTGGACGGTGGGTGCGAGCTATACCTATCGTAGTGGCGGCTCCATCCGCACGACCCTGTCCCAGATCGACAGCGAATCGGCCCGAAGGGAGTTCGATGCCTATTCGCTGTGGACGATGTCCGACAAGGCCAAGCTGCGATTGAGCGTGAGCAGCATTCTCGAGCAGGACGTCGTCACCGGCACGAAACACTTCTACGAGGAAGGCACACAGCAGATTGAGCGGCGCCGACAGACGCCAGTGATCGTTCGCGCCCAAATGGAACTGAAGCTCTGAACTTCATTGTCACCTTTCCGCTCACGCTGATAACGTCTCTACGCGACGCGTTCTTGAGGAACGCCAATAGGGTGCAGTTTTGAGTGTCTGCTCATGCCGGGAGCGGTCACCGAGCTAATCACTCTTCCCCAATATCCTCGTTCCACACTTCCGGATTGCCGGCGATATACCCCTGCATCATCTCGATGCATTCCCGGTCCGCGAGGTCGATGACCTTGACGCCGGCTTCGCGCAGCCAGTCGATGCCGCCGCTGAACGTCTCCGACTCGCCGACCACCACGGTGCCGATGTTGAACTGCCGCACCAGGCCGCTGCAGTACCAGCACGGGGCGAGGGTGGTGACCATGATGGTGTCGCGGTAGCTGCGCTGGCGGCCGGCCCGGGCTGGTGTGTCGCGGATCGCCTACTCCCAGCATCTGTCGGTACGCCCTTTGAGCGTCTGCGTGCGCGGGCAACTGCGCTCGCCGATGCGGCCCTCCTCGACTTCGCGCAACTGTTTGCCGTCCGAACCTTCATCGATCAGCTCGAACGCGTCGTACAGGCGCCCGGTAGCCGTGCGCGCTTCGTAGCGCAGGCGCGGCCCGCTGATGCGGATCACCTGGAACAACTGGCTGTCCTCGGCGATCGGGTGCATGTCGCGGCGTGCGACATCGGAAATTCGGTACTGCTTGGCACCGGCCACGGACACTACGAACTGCGGTGTGGCAGGTGCATCGTCGCCGGTGCTGGCAGCGCGTCGGCCGTAGAGGTGGTCGTGTCCCTGCAGTACCAGGTCGACCCGATGTTTCAGCAATACCGGCAGGATGTGCTCTTCCAGTTCGGCACTGTCGCGGCCTTCGCGCAGCGGCCAGACCGGCTGGTGCATCAGCACGATCGACCAGCGATGTGGGTTATCCGCCAGTACCGTGTCGAGCCAGCGCGCCTGCGCGGTACCGGCATCCAGATCCAGTACCGAGGTGCCGTCGATCACCGCCACGCGCACGCCCTGGTAGTCGAACCAGTAGGTCGTGTCCGGCGCTTCCGGCGCGCCATTGCGCGGCAATGCAAAATGGCGCTGCCACGGCACGCCGAGTACGCGTCGCTCGCGGGGGGTGTCTTCGTATTCCTCGAAGAACTCATGGTTGCCCGCCGCAGCCGCGGTCGCGATCCGGGAATGCAGCGCGTCGCCCGCGTCGAACCACTCGCCCCACTCGTTGTCGTCCTCGCCGTCGCCGCCGCTGACCAGGTCGCCGGCATACAGCGCCAGGCGCGCGTCCGGTGCGGTGCGCAGTGCCTGATGTATGACCCGGGTAGTCAGGCTCAGGTTCTTGTTCTGGGTATCGCCGAAGTACAGCAGGGTCAGCGGCACGTCTGCCGCCGCGGCAGTGCGCAGGTGGGTCCACGCGCTCCAGGTGCGGTCGCCCTGCACCCGCCAGGCGTACAGCGTGTCCGGTTGCAGCCCATCGACCTCGGCACGGTGGTGGTGCGCCATTCCGTTCTCGGTCTGCAGGGGCTGGCTGGCCGCACGCACCTGCCGGGGCACGCCCATGTCGGGCGAATCGCCGGCAATCACGATTTCCAGCAGCGGCGCCTGCACCGACGCGTTGGTGCGCCAGGCCACCGCGAACCCGGTGGATGCATCCTGCGCGGGCGACGAGACGACGCGGTCGGGAAAGCCGCTGGGGGCGTAGCGCATCACGCCAGCGGGCACCAGCGTGTTCGGTTCGACCTCGCGGGTATCCTCCGCGGCGTGCGCCGTCGTTGCCAGGCCGATCGCGAGCAGCGCCGCGACCACCGCGCGACGTCGTGGCTGAAGACCCGGGGTCACCCGCCCGATCGCGCGAACAATCCGCATCGTCATCAGAAGTTGGCCTTCAGGCCGAGCGCATAGGTGCGGCCGTACAGTTCCTGCTGAAGCGTATTGTCCGGCGTGCCCTGATACAGCTCCAGCGGCTCGTCGAGCAGGTTCGCGGCTTCCAGATACACCGTCCACGCATCGTTGAACGCGTAGCCGACCTGAAAGTCGAGCTGGGTGTTCTGGGCGACGTAAATGTCGTTGTTGGCGTCGTCGCCGATGCTGTCCAGGTACTCGCCGCGCTGCACGAGCGCCAGGCGCGAGCTTAACCCGCCGTGCTCGTAGCCCACGAATGCGCTGTAGATCTCTTCCGAGGCACGCGGCAGGCTGAAGGTTTCGCCGCTGCGATCCTGGTCCAACATCGTGAACTCGGTATCGAGCACGGTCGCGCTGACCCCGACCAACAGACCGTTCAATGCACCGGGCAAACCGCTCAGTTGTTGTTGCCAGTTGAGCTCGATGCCGGTGACCTGCGCATCGTCGCCGTTGACCGGGCGGGTGACTTCAAAGTCGGGGAACTCGCCGTCGTTGTCGCTGGTGGTCTCGGCGATGTAGCCGTCGATCGACTTGTGGAACAGGCCGACGGAGAAGATGCCGGAATCACCGATGTAGCGCTCGGCGGAGAAGTCGAAATTACTGGACTCGTACGGGTCCAGGCCCGGATTGCCAGCGTCGATTTCGGCGTCTTCCAGGTTGATCGACAACCGTGGCGACGCGTCGCCGAAAGCCGGTCGCGAGACGGTATTGGTCCACGCGCCGCGCAGCACCCAGTCGTTGGCGTCGTAACGCAGATGCAGGCCCGGCAGCACGTTGGTGTAGCTGCTGGACACGCTGCGCTGGCCGAACGGCACGATCACCTCGCCGTCGGCGCCGGTCTCGATAACGGTACCGGTGGCCTCGAAATCGGTGCGCTCCACGCGCGCGCCGGCGATCACCCGCAGCGCGTCGAAATCCATGGTTGCCATCAGGTAGCCTGCAGTTATGTCCTCGCTGGCGGTATAGCTGTCGGCCTCCATCAGCACCATGTTCTCGATTGCATCCTTCGGACGCTCGCCGATCCGGTCGCCGTTGTCGCGCAGGTAATCCAGCAGCGCGCCGGAGCTGATGCCATCGCCGAGCTGGCCCAGACGGAACGACGGCGCGGCCGTGGTCCATTCGCCCAGGCTCAGGTCGGGGACGTCGCGCAACTCGAACTCGCCGACATCGGCCTCGCGGTCGCGCCAGCGGCCGATCAGGCCGGTCTTCCATCGCACGCTGCCGCTGCCGAACGCGAAGTTGACAGCGGCGCTCAACTCGTCGTCGTCGACGGCCTTGGGCTCGAACACGAAGCGGTCGAGCTGGTAGTTGTCGTTGCGCAGCCAGGCGTCGCCGGCCGGGTCGAGGATGTCGTAGCGCGGGACGCTGCGGGTCTGGTCCACGCGCGCACCAACGTGGGCCCCGGTGTACTCGAACCTGCCTTCGACCTCGTCAGCCACGCGCTCGTTGGTGTCGGTGTAGCCGATGTTGTAGTCCAGCAGGGAGTTGGCAAAACGGTTGGAGCCGCCGACGCTCAACGCCAGCGTGCTCTGCTCCTTGGTGCGGAAACGAATGCGGCGTCGGATCTCGTCGGCCGGGATGTTCTCGATGTCGTGGACGCCGCCGCTGCTGGACACGATGTCGCCGGCACCGAAGCCAAAGATGCTGCGCTGGCGGGTCTCGGCATCGGTGAAGTCGCTGTACAACGTGCGCAGGTAGTACCGGCTGTCGGCGTTGGGGCGCCAGTCGAGATTGAGGTTGGCACCCAGGCGCTCGCGATTGACGAAGTACTTGCGGATCTGGGTTTCGGTGGCGAACGCGGTGCCCTCGCCCAGGTCGCTGTCGAAGTCGTACTCGGTCTCGATGTTGTCGGACTCGAAATCGCGGTCCTGGTAGCTCAGGCCCAGTGCGACGCCGAAGGTGTCGCCCAGCACGTCGCTGTAGTTGAACGCGAGTTTGGGGCTGGTCTGGCCGCTGAGCTGGTTGTGGCTGGCCTCGATGCGGCCGCGCACGCTGCGGCCGTCGCGGTCGAAGCCCGAGGCGGACTCGATGTTGATGCTGCCGCCGATCGAATCGCCCGGCATGTCCGGGGTCGGCGCCTTGATCACGGTGATGCGCTCTGTGGAATCGGAGGGAATCACGTCGAGCGTGGCCGAGCGGCTGGAACTCTCGGGGGTGCCGATGGCGACGCCGTTGACCGTGACCGAGTTCAGCGCCGCGTCCAGACCGCGCACGACCACGAAACGCGCTTCGCCCTGGTCGCGGGTCACGCTGACGCCGGGCAGACGCTGCAGCGATTCGGCGACGTTCTTGTCGGGATACTGGCCCAGCGAGTCGGCGGCGATCGCATCGGAGATCGCGTCGTTGCTCCGCTTGAGGTCGATGGCGCGCTCCTGCGATTCGCGCTGCGACTGCACGACGACCGTATCCAGAGTCACGGGATCGTCAGCGCCGGTACCGCTCTGGGCACTGGCCGACGGCGCGTGCAGGACAATGGGCAACGCCGCGAGCGCGAGCGAGACGGCGTAGCAAAGTCGGTTCCGGGCAGCCATGGCATTTCGACCAGATGAGAGACAGCCGACACCCTATGACCGTGTTGTTGCATGGGCATGACAGTCGCCATCTCGATGGCACTGCCACGGCATCAGAAAACAGGGGTCGGAGCGGGCCGCTCCCCATTCCACAGACAAAGGCGCAATGGACCTCGAATCGCAAATCACATCTGACATAATCGCACCCATGCAAGATCCAACCGCTGTCCACATCGACGCCAGCAGCGACCTGGCGTCATCCGAAGACCCGGACAGTCCAGGTTTTTCCGACCGGCCCGGAGCCCACGTTTCATGGTCGGCAACCACCGCGTCCCAGCTCGAACGTGAGTTTCCGCGGTGAGTACATGGATGTTCGTGGTCGTAGCGTTGCTGATCCTCGCCAACGCGCTCTACGTGGCGGCCGAGTTCGCGGTCGTGGGCGTTCGCGCCAGCCGTATCCAGCAATTGGCCGAGAATGGCAGTGGCCTGGCCGCCCGGCTGCTGCCGGTCCTGCTCGACACCGCCGCACTCGATCGCTACATCGCGGCCTGCCAGATCGGCATCACGGTATCCAGTCTGGTGCTGGGTGCGTTCGGGCAAGCCACGATCGGCCTGGCACTCGGTGGCACCCTGATCGAGCGTTTCGGCCTGGACGCAGTAACCGCCTACGGGCTGTCAGCCACGCTGGTGCTGGTGTTCCTCACCGCCACCCAGGTGGTGATGGGCGAGCTGATTCCGAAGACCGTGGCGCTGCAATACCCGGCGCGGACTGCCATCTATACGTTCCTGCCGATGAGCGTCTCGCTGACGCTGTTCCGCCCCTTCATCAAGCTGCTCAACGGTAGTGGCAACGCAGTGCTCAGGCTATTCGGCGGCAACCCCGATGCCAGCCACCGCCACCTGCACTCGCCCGAAGAAATCGAATTGCTGGTGCGTGACAGCCGCAAGGGCGGCCTGCTCAAGCCCAGTGACAGCACCCGGCTGCGCATGGCGCTGCGGCTGGGCCGGCGCACCGCGCGGCAGCTGATGGTGCCGCGCCGTCAGATCGCCGCGCTGGACCTCGACGAGCCCTTGGAGGCACTGTTCGAAGCAATCAACGCATCGCCATTCACCCGGCTGCCTGTGCACCGCGGTGGCCTTGACCAGGTGCATGGGCTCCTGCACGTGAAGGACCTGGCGGCGGCGCTGGCGGCAGGCCCAGTCGCCTCGATCGACCCGCTGGTACGGCCGTTGCTGGCGATCCCGGCGGGACTGAAGATCGACCGGGTGCTGGCGCAACTGCGCGAGCGCCGGGCACGGATCGCTTTGCTGGTGGACGAGTTCGGCGGGATCGAGGGGCTCATCAGTCTGGAGGACGTGATCCGGGAGTTCATCGGCGGTCTTTCCGACGAATTCAAGGCGGACTTGGCACTGGCCCCGAAGACTCTCGAGGACGGCCGCTGGCGCCTGCCCGGTCGCATGCCACTGGACGAATTCGTGGATTGGATCAGCGCCGAGTGCGACCCATCGCTATGGCAACAAAGTGATGCTGAGACACTGGCAGGCTGGGTGTTCGAGCGCTTTGATCGCGTGCCCAGCACCGGCCAGAGGCTTGAGGCGGGCGGTCTGGGATTCGAGGTCGAATCCATGGACGGCCCAGCCATAACGTCAGTGTTGGTCGATCGCCGACCGACGACCGCGAGTGGGCGTAATGAATGAACTGTTGATCGTCGTGATCGTGGTGCTGGCGCTGGTCGCCCTCAACGGTCTTTTTGTCGCCGCGGAGTTTGCGATCATCGGTACGTCACGCGCCGCGATGGCCGCGCGCGGCGCGAAGGGCGACCGGCTTGCACGCACCGTGACCGGCATCCTGGAGGATCCGGTTCGGCTGGATCGCTACGTGGCGACCGCGCAACTGGGCATCACCTTCGCCAGTCTCGGCCTGGGCATGTATGGCGAGCACAAGCTGGCCGGCTTCATCGAAGGCTGGCTGCTGATGGCCGGTTTCGAAGGAATCGGCGCGACGGTGTCCGCTCATGGCGTCGCAGTGATCATCGCGATCAGTGCCATGACCTACATGCACATCGTCTTCGGCGAGATGATCCCGAAATCGCTGGCGCTGACCCATGCCATGCGCACCGCATTGTGGGTGTCCCGACCGATGCTGTTGATCGGCATGGTGTTCTACCCGTTCGTGAGAGTGCTCAACTTCGTTGGAAATACGCTGCTGCGGCTGGTGGGCTTCACCCGCGGCCATGGGTCGGGGCATTACTACAGCACCGACGAGCTCGATTCGGTCGCGCGCGAAAGCTTGGCCGGCGGACTGCTCGGCCAGGAGAGCGGCCGGCTTTTCCAGGAGATGATCGACTTCAGCTCGATCAGTGCCGGAGAGGCGATGGTTCCGCGCGTGCGCATGCACGGGATTGCGCTGGACTGCGGTCTCGGCGGGTTGCGCGAAATCGTCACCAGTCATCGCCACACGCGCTACCCGGTATACGAGGGCAGCCTCGACGGCATCATTGGCAGCGTGCACGTCAAGGATCTTCTTGGCCTGCTGCGTAAAAGCCAGCCATTGACGCGGGCGGTGGTGCGGGAGACTGCGTTCGTGCCCGAGGGCGCAACCCTGGAAGACGTCCTCAGCGCGATGCGCCGCGTGCGCAACCAACTGGTGGTGGTGATGGATGAGCATGGCGGAACCGCCGGCATGGTGACCATGGAGGACATCTGCGCGGAGGCGGTCGGTGACTTCGAGGAAGGCGCGGACGATATGCCGGACGTCCTGGCCGTCGGTAAACGCGGTCACCAGGTCCAGGGCACCGTGAGGCTCGACACACTGGGCGACCTGCTGGGTCTGGAGCTGGTGCATGAGGACGTCGATACCGTGTCGGGTCTGATCCTCAGTGAATTGGGACGTCCTCCACTGAAGGGCGATTGCGTGCACTGGGGCGGCCTGCGCTTCGATGTCGCCAGCGTGCGGGGGCGCGGCGTGCTGCAGGCACTGGTATCCACCGACCCATCAGCCGCCCCGCGCGTGGATGGCGTGCAATAGCGCGCTGCCGCCGGTGATATTCCGGGCGGCGACCAGCGCGGGTTCCTAGAGAAACAGGACCAGCAGGACGACACCGAGGACGATGCGGTAGCCGACGAAGGGCTGCATGCCGATACGGCGGATGAAGATCAGAAAATAGTGGATGCACAGAAAGGCACTGATGCCCGAGAGCACGGTGCCCAGCGCCAGCGCGCGCCAGTCGACTTCGGCCCCTGATCGCAGCAGGTCGGTCATCTGCAGCATGCACGCCAGTACGATGACCGGGATCGACAGCAGGAACGAGAAGCGTGCTGCTGCGTCGCGGCTGAAGCCGAGAAAAAGCGCAGCGGTCATGGTGACGCCCGAGCGGGAGGTACCCGGGATCAGTGCCAACGCCTGAGCAAGGCCGACTACCAGCACGTCGGTCCAGCGCAGGTCATGCTCATTGCGCTCACCACGAAAGCGCCAATCTGCGAGCCCAAGCAGCAAGCCAAAGACAATCAGGGCACCCGCCATGACGAGCGCACCGGTTTCAGGCGTTCGCAGCACGCCCTCCACCACATCCCTGAATGCAAGCCCGGCAACACCGACTGGAATGGTGCCCCACACGATCGCCCACCCCAAGCGCGAATGCTCGGTGTGGCGACGACGCAGTACCGATACCGCCCAGTCGTGCGCAACCAGGCGGACGTCCTGCTTGAAGTAGATCAGCACCGCCGCAAGGCTGCCCAAATGCAGGGCCAGGTCGAAGACCTGCCCTTGATCCTCCCAGCCAGTCAGCAACGGCACCAGGATGAGGTGTGCGGCGCTGGAAACCGGAAGGAACTCGGTCAAGCCCTGTAGCAGGGCAAGAATGACGATTTCGGTCAGGCTCACGCTTCAAGGAATCACTATGGGTGTCGGAGCGGGGATTGGAGCGCAGGGCTGCCCACGCGTCAAACCCGACAATCACTCCTCCCCGATATCCTCGTTCCACACCGCCGGATTCTCCGCGATATACCCCTGCATCATCTCGATGCATTCCCGGTCCGCGAGGTCGA
The DNA here is from genome assembly GCF_054072675.1 of Lysobacter sp. A289. Taxonomy (NCBI): domain Bacteria; kingdom Pseudomonadati; phylum Pseudomonadota; class Gammaproteobacteria; order Lysobacterales; family Lysobacteraceae; genus Lysobacter; species Lysobacter sp. A289. The sequence continues at coordinate 2,186,669 of NZ_JBSVRN010000001.1, read as the reverse complement.
TGACCTTGACGCCGGCTTCGCGCAGCCAGTCGATGCCGCCGCCGAACGTTTCCGATTCGCCGACTACCACGGTGCCGATGTTGAACTGCCGCACCAGGCCGCTGCAGTACCAGCATGGGGCGAGGGTGGTGACCATGATGGTGTCGCGGTAGCTGCGTTGGCGGCCGGCCTTGCGGAAGGCGTCGGTCTCGCCGTGGATGGAGGGGTCGTTCTCCTGCACGCGGCGGTTGTGGCCGCAGCCGAGCAGGCGGCCGTCGGCGTGGTACAGCGCGGCGCCGATCGGGATGCCGCCTTCGGCCAGTCCCTGGCGGGCTTCGGCGACGGCGGTGGCGAGCAGGGCGTGGTAGTCGGGAGTGGCGATCATTCGGATGGGCCGTAAGGGTAAGGAGTGGATGGGCTGATCGTCGTCGTGGTGGCGCCGGATGTCGAGGCCGGCCGGCTGAAATGAGTGCGCGTCCGTGCAGGGCTGCGGGCGTCGTGGCGCCGGAATTGGGTGGCCGGCGACACTGCCGGCGGGCCGGTGCGATAATCGGCGCATGAACGATCCGACCCGGCACGACCCAGGCTCCGCGACGCCATCAGACAGCGTTCCCGGCACCACCCACTTCGGTTTCCGCGACGTCCCCACCGGGGACAAGCAGAAGCTGGTCGGGGAGGTGTTTTCCTCGGTCGCCGGCAACTACGACCTGATGAATGACCTGATGTCGATGGGCATCCATCGGGTCTGGAAGCGTTACTTCGTTGCCACCGCGCAGGTGCGGCGCGGCGACCGGGTGCTCGACCTGGCCGGCGGCACCGGCGATATCGCGCTGCTGCTGAAGGATCGTGTCGGCGATGCCGGTTCGATCGTGCTGGGCGACATCAACGGCGAGATGCTGCGCGTCGGCCGCGACCGCATGACCGACAAGGGCAAGGTCGCCGGTTTCGAATACGTGCAGATGAACGCCGAGAAGCTGCCGTTCCCGGATGCCAGTTTCGACCTGGTCACGATCGCGTTCGGCCTGCGCAACGTCACCGACAAGGACGCGGCGCTGGCCGAGATGCACCGGGTGCTGAAGGTCGGCGGGCAGGCGCGGGTGCTGGAGTTCTCGGAAGTGAAGTTCGACTGGTTCAAGCCGATCTACGACTTCCACTCGTTCAAGGTGCTGCCGCGGCTGGGCAAGTTGTTTGCCAACGATGCGGACAGTTACCAGTACCTGGCCGAGAGCATCCGCAAGCACCCGCCGCAGGACGAGCTGAAGGCGATGATGGCCGCGGCCGGTTTTGCGCGATGCGACTACCGCAACCTGTCGGCGGGCATCGTCGCCATCCATACCGGCTACAAGGTCTAGCCGGGACGGCACTTCGCACCGGCTATCGGTCGACGCTACACTCGGGGACTTATTTGTAACCGTGGGCCCGCCAATGCGTTCCTCGATCCTGACCCTGTGTTTTGCTGCCGCCGTGGTAGTGGCTGGTTGCTCGCGCGACGCCGCGCCGGCCGCCGATACCGCCGCCCCACCCGATGCCGACGCGGTGACCGCGCCGGGTGCCGAGTACGACTCGCTGTCCTATGCCGAGCCCGACAAGGTCCGGATCAAGGACCTCGCGCTGGCCCTGGATGTCGACTTCAACGACAAGCAGATCAGTGGCAGCGCGACCTACCAGCTGGACTGGGTGGATCCGGACGCGACCGAGCTGGTGCTGGATACCCGCGACCTGACCATCGAGAAAGTGGTCGGTGAGCGCAGTGACGACAAATGGGTCGACCTGAAGTACGAGCTCGCCGACGCCGACAAGCGCCTGGGCAGCAAGCTGACCATTCAGGCCCCGGATCGCAGCGAGCGTATCCGCGTCACCTATCACACCGCGCCGCAGGCTTCGGGCCTGCAGTGGCTGACCCCGGCGATGACCGAGGGCGGCGAGCAGCCGTTCATGTTCAGCCAGTCCCAGCAGATCCACGCGCGCTCCTGGGTGCCGCTGCAGGACACGCCGCGGGTGCGTTTCACCTACACCGCGCACGTGACCAGCCCGGAGGACGTGATGGTGCTGATGAGCGCCGACAACGACCCCGACGCCACGCGTGACGGCGACTACACGTTCGCGATGCCGCAGGCGATCCCGTCCTACCTGCTCGCGATCGCCGCCGGCGACCTGGCGTTCAAGCCGATCTCCGAGCGTAGCGGCGTGTGGGCCGAGCCGGCGATGGTCGACAAGGCCACGGCCGAGTTCGCCGATACCGAGAAGATGATCGAGGCAACCGAAGAGCTCTACGGCCCGTACCGTTGGGAGCGCTACGACCTTCTGGTGCTGCCGCCGTCGTTCCCCTACGGCGGCATGGAGAACCCGCGCCTGAGCTTCATCACCCCGACCGTGATCGTCGGCGACGGCTCGCTGGTCTCGCTGATCGCCCATGAGCTGGCGCACAGCTGGTCGGGCAACCTGGTCACCTTCTCCAGCCCGAAAGACCAGTGGATGAACGAGGGCATCACCAGCTACGTCGAGAACCGCATCATCGAATCGCTGTACGGCAAGGACTTCGCCAACATGGAGGCGGCGATCGCGCAGAACGAGCTGCGCAAGACCATCGGCGACATGGAGCCGCACGCGCAGTCGCTGGCGATCCGTCCCGACGTGCACGTCAAGGCCGGCGACACGCTGACTGCCGTGGCGTACGACAAGGGCGCGTGGTTCATGATGTTCCTGGAGCACCGCTTCGGCCGCGAGGACTTTGATCCGTTCCTGCGCGGGTACTTCGACCACTTCGCGTTCCAGTCGATCCCGACCACCACCTTCATCCAGTACGCCAAGGACAACCTGCTGGCCAAGCACCCCGGCAAGGTCACCGAGGCCGAGCTGGACGAGTGGATCTACGGTCAGGGCATTCCCGAGTCGGCACCGGTCACCGGGTCGCCGCAGTTCGACGCCGTGGACGAGGCACGCAAGGCCTGGCTGGACAGCGGTGAGTTGCCGGCCGACGACGTGATCGCGAAGTGGAGCACCCAGGAATGGCTGCACTTCATCGAGGGCCTGCCGGAAACGCTGGGCCACGAGCAGTTGGTGGCGCTGGACGAGGCCTACCAGTTCACCGGCACCGCCAACGGCGAGTTCGCGATGCGCTGGTATCCGCTGACCGTGCGGAGTGGTTATCCGGAAGCCAATGAGGCGATTGCCGAGTTTCTGGCCCGCGTTGGCCGCCGCAAGCTGATCATGCCGACCTACGCGGCGCTGGTGAAAACGCCGGAAGGCCTGGCGATGGCCGAGCAGATCCTGGCCGAGGCGCGGCCGGGCTACCACCCGATCACCACCGGTTCGGTGGATGCGGTGATTGCCGAAGCCAAGGACGATGACACGGTGGCGACGCCGGTCGATTGATGCGCGCTGCATAGTCCATCAAGAGCAACACGACCGCCTCCGAGGCGGTCGTGTTGTCTGGGCCGTCCGGATCACTGGCCAGGTGGCGGCGGCTTGCGGCAATCTGGCCCCAATGAACACCAAGGAGTCGCGCAATGAGCAAGACCACATCGGCGCTGTTGCTGGCAGCGGCCATCGCGCTGTCGGCGTGCCAGCCCGCGCCCGATCCGGAAGCCGTGCGCGCCCAGCAAGCCGCCGCGGCAGAGCAGCAAGCCGACGTCATGGCGGTGCAGTTCGACGAGCAGTTCGTCGCCGGCAATTGGGATCTGGCCAAGGCCCATGGCGACGTGCTGTTTGCCGAGTATCCCGATAGCGCGGCGGCGGCGCGGATCGAGGCCCAGCATGCCGAGGCGGCAGAGAAGGCGCATGCGGCACGCGAGGCACGACGCACCGAAGCGCTGTGGGCTTACCAGAGCCAGCAGGTCGGCGCCAAACAGCAACTATCAGCGGCGATCTATGCCAAGGACAACGTCGAGACCGATGGGGCGACGGCACGGCCGGTACGACTGATCTTCCGCGACCATCCCGAGTGGGGCGACAGCAGCTATATGGTGCTGGAGGCGGGTGATTTCGATTGCTACGGCGGTTGTCGGGTCACGGTGACGGTTGATGATGACGAGCCGCGGCGCATGGCCGCCAGCCGGCCCGACACCGATGACGCGATTGCGATGTTCATCGAGGACGAGGCCGCCCTGTGGAAGCTGGCGAAAACCGCCGAGGTGATCTCGATCGAGTTCCCGGTCAAGGCCGGCGGGACGCGGACGGCGGTATTCGAAGTTGGCGGCCTGGATCCGGCCAGGTTGCCGGACTGGAACTGACCGGCACGTGCTCGATCAGGGCGTACTCGATCAGAACGCGTAGCCAAATTGCTGGCGGAACTGCCCGGCGAACCCGGTCGCGTCGAATCGCTGGTTCTGGGTACCGGGATGCTCGACCTTGAGTGCGCCCATCAGGTTGCCGATCCGGCCGATGGTCTCCCAGTCGCAGTTCTTCTGGATGCCGAAGATCAGCCCGGCGCGGAACGCGTCGCCACAGCCGGTCGGGTCGGTGATGCGGCGCTCATGCGCGGGTGGGATGTCCATGCTGGCGCCGTCGGCGTGGATCACCGCGCCCTTCGGCCCACGGGTGACGATGTAGGCTTTCACCTTGCCGGCGATCTGCTGCTCGCTCCAGCCGGTGCGTTCCTGCAGCAGGTTGGATTCGTAGTCGTTGACGGTGACGTAGTCGGCCAGCTCGATGAAGTTGCGCAACTCCTCGCCGTTGAACAGCGGCATCGCCTGGCCGGGGTCGAAGATGAAGGGAATGCCGCCCTCGGCGAATTCCCGCGCGTTCTGGATCATGCCGTCGTAGCCATCGGGACTGACGATGCCGATGGTCACACCGGCCACGTCGCGCACGTGGTTCTCGTGCGAGCGCATCATCGCGCCGGGATGGAACGCGGTGATCTGGTTGTTGTCCAGGTCGGTGGTGATGAATGCCTGCGGGGTGAACAGCTCGTCGATTACCTTGACCTGGTCAAGCCGGATCTGCTGCTGCTCGAACCAGCCGCGATAGGGCCCGAAATCCTGGCCGACGGTGGCCATCGGGATCGGGTCGCCGCCAAGCAGCTTGAGGTTGTAGGCGATGTTGCCGGCGCAACCACCGAACTCGCGGCGCATCCGCGGCACCAGGAACGAGACGTTCAGGATGTGCACCTTGTCCGGCAGGATGTGGTTCTTGAACTGGTCGGGGAACACCATGATGGTGTCGTAGGCCAGCGAGCCGCAGATCAGGGCAGACATCGATAATCACACTCCGCGATTGCCGGCCGTCGTGGCCAGACAGGATGAAAATGGGGGTTGGCGGACCCGACGGAGGCCGCGCCGCCCGCTAGCGTAGCGGCTGCTACGGCCGGCGACCAGTCAAACGAGCCACCGGCGGCGCCCGGGTGACTTCGGCCGGAATGACCAAAACGGGTACAAAGCGCCGGAGAGCGCCATTTCTCCTTGCCCGGCAGGGGGGCGGTTGCTACGCTAGCCGACCGCCCCGGCACCCCATTTCACGGCCCAATCGACGATGTTCAAGAAGTTTCGTGGCATGTTCTCCAACGACCTGTCCATCGATCTGGGCACGGCCAACACCCTGATCTACGTACGTGGGCAGGGCATCGTCCTCAACGAACCATCGGTGGTCGCGGTGCGCCAGGACCGGATCGTTGGCGGTAACCGCACCGTGGTGGCCGTGGGTACCGAGGCCAAGATGATGCTGGGCCGCACGCCTGGCCACATCACAACGATCCGGCCGATGAAAGACGGTGTCATCGCCGATTTCACCTATACCGAGGAAATGCTCAAGCATTTCATCCGCAAGGTGCACAAGTCGCGCTTCCTGCGGCCCAGCCCGCGGGTGCTGGTGTGCGTGCCGTGCGGTTCGACCCAGGTCGAGCGCCGCGCGATCAAGGAGTCGGCCGAGGAGGCCGGCGCGCGCGAGGTCTACCTGATCGAGGAGCCGATGGCGGCGGCGATTGGTGCCGGCATGCCGGTGACCGAGGCGCGCGGCTCGATGGTGGTGGATATCGGCGGCGGCACCACCGAGGTGGCGGTGATCGCACTCAACGGCGTCGTTTACGCGGCCTCGGTGCGCATTGGTGGTGACCGTTTCGACGAGTCGATCATCGCCTACGTGCGCCGCACCTACGGCACGTTGATCGGCGAGGCCACGGCCGAGCGGGTCAAGGAAACCCTGGGCTGCGCGTACCCGCAGGAAGAGAACGCCAGCATGGAGATCACCGGCCGCAACCTGGCCGAGGGCGTGCCGAAGATGATCACGATCACCGCCAACGAGGTGCTCGATGCGCTGCGCGAGCCGCTGGCCGGCATCGTCACCGCGATCAAGCTGGCGCTGGAGCAGACCCCGCCGGAGTTGGGCGCGGATGTCGCCGAACGCGGCATCGTGCTGACCGGCGGTGGCGCGTTGCTGGCCGACTTCGACCGCATGGTCAGCGAGGAAACCGGTTTGCATGTGCAGGTCGCCGATGATCCACTGACCTGCGTTGCCCGCGGTGGTGGCCGGGCCCTGGAGTTGGTCGACATGCACGGCAACGAGTTCTTCGCACCCGACTAACCCCTCCACGAGCAAGACGGTTCCCGATTAAGCATCAGTGCCTTCCTACGCCAGCCCCACCACCCCCAACCGTCCTGGTGAAGTCGCCGGCACGCTGTGGTTGCTGGCGTATCTGACCCTGGCGGTGGCGTTGATCGTGCTGGATCACCGTGGCGGCTGGCTGCACCAGGCGCGCTACCAGGCGTCGGGGTTGGCGCAGCCGTTGTGGGCCGTGGCCGGCTGGCCGGGACGGATGGTCAGGAAACTCTACGACGACGCCGGCACGCTGGCCCAGTTGGGCGCGGAGAACCAGCGTCTGCGCAATCAACTGCTGGTCAACAGCGCCCGCATCGCGCGTCTGCAAACGCTCGCATCAGACAACCATCGCCTGCGTGGCCTGCTTGATGCGGCCGATAGTGGAAGCCTGGATGTGCAACTGGCGCCGATCCTGGATGTCGACCTGGATCCGACCCGGCAGCGGCTGGTACTCGATGCCGGCAGCAACGACGGCATCCACGTTGGCCAGAGCGTGATCGACGCCGGCGGCCTGGTGGGGCAGGTCATCGCCGTCACGCCGATCCATTCGACCGTGTTGCTGCTGACCGATCCATCCCATGCGGTGCCGGTGGCGGTGGCGCGCAACGGCGTGCGGCTGGTGGCCTACGGTGATGGCCGAAGCGACTTGCTGCGGGTACCGAGCATTCCCCTGTCCAGCGATATCCGGGTCGGTGACCAACTGGTGACCTCCGGATTGGGCGGGCGGTTTCCGGCAGGTTTTCCGGTGGGAACCATTATCTCCCTGCACCCGGATCACAGCCGTGCATTCCTGCTGGGTGAGATACGACCGGCGGCCCAACTTGATCGCGGGCGCGACGTACTGCTGTTGCGCCTGGTTCCGGCGCCGGTGACCGACACCCCGATGACCGACATCCCGGTGACTGGCAACAGCGATTCGACCGACGCGACGGACGCGGCAGACGCGCCCGCGCCTTCTGAAACACCTGCGCAGGTGCTGCCGTGAGGCGCTCGCGTCCGGCCTGGTTGCTGCCGGTCAGCGTGGTGGCCGGCTTGCTGGCGGGCCTGCTTCCCTTGCCGCCTTCGCTGCTGCCGCTACGACCCTTCTGGCTGGCGCTGGTGGTCGCCTACTGGGTCATCGAAGACCCCGAGCGGCTGGGGCTGGGCTTTGCCTTTATCGTGGGGCTGCTGGCCGATATCAGCTTCGGCAGCCTGCTGGGCGAGCACGCACTGCGTTTGGTGGTGATTGCGTTCATCCTGCAACGCTTCCGCGCCCGGATACGGTTTTTCCCGCTGTGGCAGCAAGCGTTGGCGATCGGCGGGTTGTTGCTGAACGACCGTGTGGTTGCCGCCGGCATCCACGTAGCACTCGGCATCCAGCCATTGCCGATGATGTTCTGGCTCGCCTCGTTGACCGGGATGCTGTTGTGGGGCCCGGTGTTCCTGCTGCTGGACGCGCTGCGCCTGGGCAGCTGGCGCAGGAGCTAGGGCGTGCGCCGTTTGCGCAAGGTGGTCAAGAATTCGGCGGCGGAATCCGGGCAGTTCCGCCGGCGTGCGGGCGTTGCGTTCGCCGGCGTGATGCTGGCGCTGGGCGGGTTGGCACTGGGGTATTTCCGCCTGCAGGTCTGGCAGTACGAAGACTACGCGACCCGTTCGGAGCAGAACCGGATCAAGTTGCAGCCGGTGGTGCCTGGGCGTGGCCTGATCTACGACCGCGACGGCCGGATCCTCGCCGACAACGTGCCGGCATTCCGCCTGGAGGTCACTCCCGGTGAGGCCGGCGACCCTGACGAGTGGCTACCGGAGCTGGCAAGCATCGTCGAGCTGGCGCCGCAGGACGTCGAGGAGTTCCTGCAGGCGCGCAAGGTGACCCGTGGATTCAAGGCGATCCCGCTGAAACTGCGCGTCACGCCGGAAGAAGTCGCCCGGTTCGCAGTCGACCGCTGGCGTTATCCGGGAATCGAGGTGGTGTCGTACCTCAATCGTCGTTACCTGTATGGCGATTTGCTGGCCCACGTGATCGGTTATGTCGGCCGGGTCGATGTCGAGGACCGGGAGACCATGGGCGAGGCGGGCATGTTGTTCAGCCATACCGGCAAGACCGGGGTGGAGCGCTTCTACGAGCAAGCGTTGCGCGGCAAGGTGGGGTACGAGAAGGTCGAGACCAATGTCGATGGTCGACCGATGCGGGTGGTCGGGCGGGTGGCGGCGACCCCGGGGGCGGACTTGCAGCTGTCGATCGACGTGGGCCTGCAACGGGCGATGGTGGCGGCATTTGGCGATGCCGACGGCTCAGCGGTGGCGATCGATCCCAAGACCGGCCAAGTGCTGGCGATGGTCAGCCTGCCGTCGTATGACACCAATTTGTTCGTCAACGGCATCTCCCATACCGACTACAACGCGTTGATCAACAATCCGTCGCGGCCGTTGTTCAACCGCAACGTGCTGGGCGGCGGCCCGCCGGGGTCGACGGTCAAGCCGATGGTGGCGCTGGCCGGGGTCGACAGCGGCCTGCGCACGCCGGCCGACAAGACCTTCTCCAGTGGCGAGTTCCACATCCCGGGGCAGAGCCGCGGTTATCGCGATTCGCACCGCGGCGGCCACGGTTGGGTCGATCTGCGCGATTCGATCTCGCAATCGGTCAACACCTACTACTACAAGCTTGCGCTGGACATGGGCATCGATACGTTCGCCCAGTACATGCATCGCTACGGGTTCGGCGAGCAGACCGGTATCGACCTGGCGGGAGAGACCGACGGGGTGGTGCCGTCGCGCGATTACAAGCGATCAATCAGTACCGAGCCGTGGTACCCCGGCGAGACGGTGATCTCCGGCATCGGCCAGGGCTACTGGATTGCCAGTGCGCTGCAACTGGTGCGTGCCACGGCGGCGATTGCCAACGGTGGCGACCTGCACGAGCTGCGACTGCTGCAGGCCCGGCGCGACCGTTACGGCGCCCCTTGGCAGCCGCTGGCGGAGACACCCAGCTCAGCGATCACCGACAACCCCGGGCATCTGCGTGCGGTACAGGAGGGGATGGTGGCCACCGTCAACGGACCCCGTGGCACGGCCCGCGCGACCGGCCGCGGTGCGCCGTACACCATCGCCGGCAAGACCGGCACCGCCCAGCGCTCCAGCCGCAAGGGCAACATCAGCCGTGATCCGCACTCGCTGCCCTACCACCTGCGTCATACCGCGTTGTTCATTGGATACGCACCGGCGGAGGAGCCGACGATCGCGATCGCGGTGGTGGTCGAGCACGGCGGCTACGGCGGCAGCACCGCTGCGCCGATCGCGCGTGCCGGCTTTGATGCCTGGCTGCTGGGCAAGATGCCGGACGGCCTGGCGCCGCTGGACGACAGCGCGACCGAGCCGGCAACCGATGCACCGCTGGATCCTTCAGCGACGGCCACCGCTGACGAGCCTGCGCCATGAACGTGATCCTGCGCTGGTTGTTCGACCTGTTGCGGCGCGGCGTGCGTACGCTGGACTGGCTGTTGCTGGGGGCGTTGCTGGCGCTGATGGCGATCGGCCTGGCGGTGCTCTACAGCGCCGGTGGCCAGTCCACTGCTCTGGTGGTGGCGCAAGGCTCACGGTTTGCGGTGGGGCTGGGTGCGTTGTGGCTGCTTTCCCGGTTGCCGCCCATCCAACTGCGCAACTGGACCCCGTTGGCGTATGGCATCGCATTGTTGCCGCTGCTGGTGGTGCTGTTTGTCGGTCAGGGCCGGCACGGGGCCCACTGGATCAACCTGGGGCTGTTCTACTTCCAGCCCGCCGAGTTGCTGAAGCTGGCATTGCCGATGATGGTGGCGTGGTATCTCAACCGTCAGCCGCTGCCGCCGCGGTTCTCCGTGGTGCTGGTCGCGGCCGCGATCATCATCGTGCCGACCGGACTGATATTGCTGCAGCCGGACCTCGGCACCGCCATGCTGGTAGGTGTCAGCGGCGCGTTCGTGCTGTACCTGGCCGGACTGTCGTGGTGGTGGTTCGGTGTCGGCTTTGGTGCGGTTGCCGCCAGCGCGCCGGCGGCGTGGTTCTGGCTGCTCAAGCCTTACCAGAAAGACCGCATCCTGATGTTTCTCGATCCCGAGAGCGACCCGCTAGGCGCCGGCTGGAACATCATCCAGAGCAAGATCGCGATCGGCGGCGGTGGCTTCACCGGCAAGGGCTGGGGTGAGGGCACCCAAGCCCACCTCAACTATATTCCCGAGCACACCACCGACTTCATCTTCGCCGTGCTCAGCGAGGAATTCGGCTGGATCGGCGTGGCAGTGACGTTGACGTTGTACATGTTCGTGGTGGGGCGCTGCCTGTGGATTGCCGCCCAGGCGCGCGATGGCTATTCGCGACTGCTGGCCGGATCACTTGGTCTGGCATTTTGCGTCTATGTGGTGGTCAACGGCGGCATGGTGGCCGGGTTGATGCCGGTGGTGGGGGTGCCGATGCCGCTGCTGAGCTACGGCGGCACCTCGGCAGTGTCGTTGCTGGCGGGCATGGGCGTGGTGATGGCAGTGCGCGCGCATCGACCGGTGCACGGGCGTTGAGACAACACCACCTGACTCACGGCGTCGTGATACGTCTTCAACGGTTCTGGGCCTTTCGCGTGCGTGGTAATCTCGCCGCGATGACACGCCAACTCGCCAGTCGCGCCCTGCTATGTGCGCTCCCGCTCGTGCTGGTGGCCTGCGCCACGCAGACGCCGCCGCCGATTCCTCAATCTGAGCCGCCCCAGGTGGCCGAGCCGGTGGCACCGACGCCGCCGCCATCGACGCCGGTGGTGTCCAGTGCGCAGCCGATCGAACAGGCGGTGCCGGTCTTCGTGCGCACCGCAGCGGCCAAGTACGACGTCGATGCCGATTACATCAAGACGGTGCTGGACCAGGCGGAGATCCGCGACAGCATCATCACCGCGATGACGCGCCCGGCAGAGGCCAAGCCATGGAGCGGCTATCGGCCGATCTTCATCACCCAGGGCCGGATCGACCAGGGCCGGGCCTTCCTGGCCAAGCACCGCGATGCGCTGGAAAAGGTAGAGGCCGAGTACGGCGTCCCGCCCGAGATCATCGTGGCCATCCTGGGCGTGGAAACCAGCTATGGCGGCAATACCGGCAGCTACCCGGTGATCGATGCGCTGTACACGCTGGCCTTCGCCTACCCCCGCACCAACCTGCCCGGCAAGATCGAGCGTGAGAACAACCGCGAGGCGTTCTTCCGCGACGAGTTGGCGCAGTTGTTCGCGCTGGGCAAGGAAGCCGGTTTCGACGTCACCACGCGGAAGGGAAGCTATGCCGGCGCGATGGGCTGGGGCCAGTTCATGCCGTCCAGCTACCGCGACTATGCCGTCGATGGCAACGGTGATGGCAAGATCGACCTGTTTACCGACCTGGACGACGTGTTCGCATCGGTCGCCAATTACTTCGTGGAAAAGGGCGGCTGGCAGCGCGGGGAGCCGGTCACCGTGCGGGCGGTTCGCGCCAGCGACGCGCAGGACTTCGAGCCCGAAGGCCTGGAGCCACGCTATACCCTTGCCCAGTTGGCCGCGCGCGGTTACACGCCGGCGGTTCCGGTGACCGGGGTGGACACCGCGACCTTGCTGAATCTGGATGGCGTGGATGGCAAGGAGTACTGGTTCGGGTTCCAGAACTTCTACGCGATCACCCGCTACAACATCTCCAAGCACTACGCGATGGCGGTCTACCAGCTGTCGGAGGCCATTGCCGGACGTGAGATCCCGGTCGCCGGCACGGGCCAGCCGGGCGCATGAAGCGGCTGCTGGTCGCGACCCTGGTCATAGGTCTGGCATCCTGCGCCAGCGCTCCTGAAAAGCCGGCCACCGCGCCCGGTGCGGCCGCCGACCAGGACCGCAGCACCAGCAGCAAGCGAAAATCTCCCTACCCCGCTGCCAAGGAGGACCTGAGCAAGCGCGGCGACTACACCGCCGGCGGCCTGTACGCGCCGCACATCGCCGATTCCGCACCCGACGTGGATATCGATGTCTCGCTGATCCCCGAGCCCGACGTGGAGGCGCTGGAGCGATCGCGTTACGGCAACCGGTCGACCTACAGCGTGCTCGGCAAGAAGTACCACGTCATGGACGACAGTGAGGGCTACGTCGAGCGCGGCAAGGCCTCCTATTACGGCAACAAGTTCCATGGCCGGCGTACCTCCAACATGGAGGTGTACGACATGTACGCGTTCACCGCAGCGCACAAGACCCTGCCGCTGCCCAGCTTTGCCCGGGTCACCAACTTGGACAACGGCAAGACGGTGGTGGTGCGGGTCAATGACCGCGGACCGTTCCACGAAGGCCGGGTGATCGACCTGAGCTATGCCGCCGCGCTCAAGCTGGGTATCACCCAGGCCGGCACCGGAAGCGTGGAAGTTCGCGCGTTGCAGCCCGGTGAGGGTGGCTCGAGCTACGCCGGCGACGCGCCTGCCACGAATGACACGGCCGCAGTTGCCGTGCCGGCGGCAGCGGCCAGTTCGATGGACAAACTGGTGGCGTCGTTGCCGGTCGCCGCCGCCGATGCGGTCAAGCTGCCACCGGGGGTGCGGATTGCCACCGGCAAACCGAGGCCGGCCGCCGGCGCGGCGGAAAGCCCGGCGAACACTGCGGCGGTGACTGCTGCTTCTGCCGCCGGCACCGTGGTGACGGATGGTTCGACGGCGCAACAATGGCGCTTCGACATGAACCAGGACGGCCGGACCATGACGGCCGAGGAATTCGATACCTGGATGCAGCAGCGCCGGGTACGCGTCGCCACCGGACGGCCGGGCACGCCCGATCGCGTTGCCACCACAGCCAGCCCGGTGATCGACGATCCTGCCACCCCGGCCCAGGCCGCCGCGGCGGTGGCCAAGGTCGTGACCACTGGCGCGGACGCGTCCGATGAGAGCGTGACCTTGCAGGTCGCGAGCTTTGCCGGGCGTGACAATGCCGATCGCGCGTTGGCAATGTTGCGTGGCGCCGGTATCGCCGATGCCAGCCTCCAGGGCGGCAATGCGGCTGGCCAGCATGTCTGGCGCCTGCGCGTCGGCCCGCTGCCGGCCGATACCGCACCGGCGCTGGCCAGCCGTATTGCCAGTCTGGGCTTTGGCGCACCGCAACGCGTCATCGAATGATTACCCCTTCCTTCCAGATATCCCGATAGAGATATCCCGATACACCTCGGCCGCGCGTCGACCCGGAGCAGTTCAACGATGAAGTCCCCAACCGTCTTTCGCTCGATCAGTCTTGCCGCACTGGCCACCTTTGCCGTCGGTCTGGCCTTTGCCCAGACGCCCGCGCTGCCAAAACCGGCGGCGCTCGCGCCGGCCAGTGAATCGCTGCCGGTGCCGCCGCCGCCCGAGGTGGTGGGAGAGGCATGGGTGGTGATGGACGCGGCCAGTGGCAATGTGTTGGCGGGAGAAAATATCGACGCCCCGTTGCCGCCGGCCAGCATCACCAAGGTCATGACCAGCTATGTGATCGCCGCCGAAATGGCCGGCGGCAAGGTCAAGGCCGACGATCAGGTGATGATGACCGAGAACGCCTGGCGCAAGGGTGGTGCGGGCACCGATGGCAGTTACTCGGGTTTCCAGGTCAACCAGTCGGCGCCGCTGCTGGAGATGGAGAAGGGCATGGTGGTGCAGTCAGGCAACGATGCCGCGATTGCACTGGCCGAGCATGTCGCCGGCAGTGAAGGTGCGTTTGCCGCGCTGATGAACCAGTACGCCGAGCGCATCGGCATGAAGAACACCCATTTCGTCAACGCCACCGGATTGACCGACGAAGGCCACGTGTCCACGGCCCGCGACCTGGCGTTGCTCGGCCGGGCGCTGGCGTTGAACTTCCCGGAGACCTACGCCTACAACAAGATCAAGGAATTCACTGTCGGCCCGATCACCCAGCCCAACCGCAACGTGCTGTTGTGGCGCGACAAGAGCGTGGATGGCATCAAGACCGGGCACACCTCGGCTGCCGGCTACTGCCTGATGGCCTCGGCCAAGCGCGGTGACCAGCGGCTGGTTTCGGTGGTGCTTGGCTCAAGCTCGGAAAAGCAGCGCGCCGATGACAGCCAGGCCCTGCTCAACTGGGGGTTCCGCTTCTACGAGACGCATAAGCTGTATGACGCAGACACCTCGATCGCGACCCAGAAGGTCTGGAAGGGCACCGCCGACGAGGTCCAGCTTGGGGTGGCCGAGCCGTTGCTGGTGACCTTGCCGCGCGGCAAGTACGAGCAGCTCAAGCCGACCATGGATGTACCCAAGACCCTGGTCGCGCCGATTGCCAAGGGCCAGGCGATCGGCAGCGTGAAGGTCACGCTGGACGGGAAAGTCATTGCCGAGAGGCCGTTGGTCGCGCTGGCCGCGATCGAAGAAGGCGGCTTCTTCAAGCGCCTGTGGCACGAGCTGCTGATGTGGTGGGAATCGGTCTGAGTGCACTTGCCGCCGCCACCTTGGGTTGGCGGCCGGTCGTACCCATAATTGACCGATGGACATAACCTCCGACAATCCCGAACACGGGTTCCAGTTTCCCGGTGAATTCCAGCTCAGCGCCATGGGCGCGGCCGATATCGGACTGGAGCAGGAACTGCCGCAACGCTTGCTTGATGCCGGTATCGAAGTGCGCAGCGAACACATCGACTGGAAACACTCGTCCAACGGCAAGTACGTCTCGGTGCGGATCGTGTTTCTGGCGGACAGCCGCGCGCAATACGATCTCGCCCATCAGGTGCTGCGCGACCACCCGGAAGTAAAGTGGACGCTGTAGTTGCCGCGCAGGATCGGCCGCGCCTGCGGCCTGCCGCCAAGCTGCGTGACCTGGCGGGCCGCCAGCCCTACGAGCCGGTCTGGCGCGCGATGCAGGCCTTTACCGACGCGCGCGATGGCGACACCGCCGATGAGCTGTGGCTGGTCGAACACGAGCCGGTATTCACCCTCGGCCAGGCCGGCAAGTCCGAGCACGTGCTGGCTGCGGGCGACATCCCGGTGATCCATGTCGACCGCGGCGGCCAGGTGACCTACCACGGGCCGGGGCAGCTGGTGCTGTATCCGTTGCTGGATCTGCGTCGGTTGAAAATCGGGGTGCGCGAGTACGTGTGCCGGATCGAGCAGTCGGTCATCGACACCCTGGCCGATTGGAACATCACCGCGGTTCGCCGCGCAGGCGCCCCCGGGGTCTACGTGGCCGGCGCCAAGATCGCCGCACTGGGTATCCGGGTGCGGCGCGGCTGCACCTTCCACGGGCTGGCGCTCAATGTCGACATGGACCTGTCGCCATTCCAGCGCATAAACCCTTGTGGTTACGCGGGGTTGCAGGTGGCCTCGATGGTAGACTTTGGCGGCCCTTCGGGACTTGAAGCGGTCAAGCCGGCGCTGGTCGGGCATCTCGCCAGCCAGTTCGGATTGGCGGTCGAAGCGGCGGCAGGCGTGTTTCACGCGCCATCATCCAGCCCTCCCGTGAAAACCGGACCGGGGGCCAACAACATCAAGAGCACTGCATTGCCATGACCGACTCCGCCATGACCGGCACCGCAAAATCCATTCCGCTCGCGGTTGTCGGCAATGACGCTCCGGCGTCGCTGCAGCCGGGCGTGAAGCAATTGGCGGGCGACAAGATCAACCGTTCGCCGGTGCAGTTTGCCGACGTCCCGGTATTGCGCAAACCGTCCTGGATCCGGGTCCGGATCCCGTCCGGCAATGCGGTCGCCAAGCTCAAGGCGAAGCTGCGCGAGAACCGGTTGGTGACGGTATGCGAGGAAGCCAGCTGCCCCAACATCCATGAGTGCTTCGGCCACGGCACCGCCACGTTCATGATCCTGGGCGAGGTGTGCACGCGTCGTTGCAGCTTCTGCGACGTCGCCCACGGCCGTCCCAAGCCGCCCGATGCCTCCGAGCCGGAGAACCTGGCCCGCACCGTCGCCGACATGGGCCTGAAGTACGTGGTGATTACCTCGGTGGACCGGGACGACCTGCGCGATGGCGGCGCCCAGCATTTTGTCGACTGCATCGCCGCCATCCGTGCCCACAGCCCGAGCACCCGGATCGAGATCCTGACTCCGGACTTCCGCGGCAAGGGCCGGATGGACCGCGCGCTGGAGATCCTGGCAACCAACACCCCGGACGTGTTCAACCACAACCTGGAGACCGTGCCGGAGCTGTACCGCAACGTCCGCCCCGGCGCCGATTACCAGTGGTCGCTGACCCTGCTGCAGAAGTTCAAGGCGCGCCATCCGGAGCTGACCACCAAGTCCGGGATCATGCTGGGGCTGGGCGAAACCATGGACCAGATCCGGCAGACCCTGCGCGACCTGCGCGCACACGATGTCGACATGATCACCATCGGCCAGTACCTACAGCCCAGCGCCCACCACCACCCGGTGATGCGCTATTGGACGCCGGAGGAGTACAAGGAGCTGGAAGTGTTTGGCTTGGCGCTCGGGTTTGGCCACGTCGCCTCCGGCCCGCTGGTGCGCTCGTCCTACCATGCGGACCGTTCGGCAGCGGAGGCCGGTGTGGCCTGATGGCGCCATCGGGTTCCCACCCGACGCGCCTGCCTGGCCGCCAAACGCGATCAAACTGAACCAAAACCGTCATTGAAGGGGTCGATTGCGCCTGTTTCGGGGTTTTCCCGGGCCGATGTCGTGACAGCGGCAGCAACTTTAGGCACTGTCGACTTGTCCAAGATATTTGCAACCTGAGTTCCATGGCCCCGCGCCAGGCCTGTCCCCCCTTCACTATTGGCCGCCCAGCCCTATTCCATGATCAACACTCCCCTGCTTGCGTTGCTGCTGACCGCGCCCCTGGCGATGTTGGGGCATGCCGACACTTCCCCATCCGTCGCGCCCGTGCCGGTAGCGCCGCCAGTGACCCAGGTCGCGGCGGACAAGCCCAGCCTGAGCATGGACTTGCCCGACAACGTGACCCCCGACCAGGCCACGGCGGCCAAGCTGGTCTACGGCTTGTTGTCCGACAGCCGTTACGCCTATCGGCCACAGCCGCTTGACGATGCGTTGTCGGTGGACATGTACACGCGCTACCTGGAAGCGCTCGACGGCGGCAAGCAGTTTTTCACCCAGGCCGATATTTCCAGTTTTGACCGCTACCGCACCGAGCTTGACGACGCCATCAAGAGTGGCCAAATGCAGCCGGCATACGAGATTTTTGACCTCTATGCCCAGCGCGTGATGGAGCGGGTGGCCTATGCCCGCGAATTGTTGAAGCAGGACATCTTCGATTTCACCGGCGATGACCGCTTCCATTACGACCGTGAGGACGCGCCGTGGGCGGCCGACGCGATCGAGCTGGATCAACTGTGGAAGCAATCGGTTCGCAACGACTGGCTGCGCTTGAAGCTGGCAGGAAAGGACGCCGAAAAGATCCGCGAGACGCTGGACAAGCGTTACGGCAACCTGGCCGAGAACATCACCCAGCTGGAGGGTCAGGACGTGTTCCAGACCTTCCTCAACAGCTACACCAGTGCGATTGACCCGCACACCAGTTACTTCACGCCGCGCTCGGCGGAGAACTTCAACCTGTCGATGTCGCTGTCGCTGGAAGGCATCGGCGCAGTGCTGCAAAGGCAGGACGACATCGTTGCAATCCGCGAAATCGTGCCCGGTGGACCGGCCGACAAGTCCGGGATCCTGGCGCCCGGTGACCGCGTGGTTGGTGTCGGCCAGGATGAGGAGGGTCCGATGGAAGACGTGATCGGCTGGCGCATCGACAACGTGGTCGAGCTGATTCGTGGGCCCAAGGATTCCCAGGTGCGCCTGGACATCATCCCGGCCGAGGCCGGGCTCGACAGCAAGCCGGTACGGGTGCTGATCACCCGCGACAAGGTACGGCTGGAGGACCAGGCGGCGAAGTCGAAAGTGCTGGAAATCGATGGCGAGGGTGATGTCCCGGACCAGCGGATCGGCGTCATCGAGCTGCCCGGTTTCTACCAAGACTTTGAAGGTCGCCGACTGCACAAGGACGACTATGCCTCCGCCACGCGCGACGTCGCCAAGCTGCTGGCCGAACTGGAGGCCGATGGCGTGGACGGGGTGGTCCTGGATCTGCGCAACAACGGCGGCGGCTCATTGAACGAGGCGATCGAGTTGACCGGTTTGTTCATCGACCAGGGACCGGTGGTGCAGGTGCGCGAGTCCGGCGGTCGGGTCAGTGTCAATGGCGACGAAGATCGCGGCGTGGCCTGGGATGGCCCGTTTGCGGTGCTGGTCAATCGCGGCTCCGCGTCGGCCTCGGAGATCTTCGCCGGTGCGATCCAGGACTACGGCCGTGGCCTGGTGATCGGCGAGACCACCTTCGGCAAGGGAACCGTGCAGAACCTGGTCGACCTGGACCGCTGGCCGGCGACCGAGCAAGAGCGCTTCGGTCAGGTCAAGCTGACCGTCGCCCAGTTCTTCCTGCCCGATGGTAGCTCGACCCAGAACAAGGGCGTGGTGCCGGACATCAATTTCCCCGCCTCGGTCGATGCCAGCGAATACGGCGAGAGCACCTACGACAACGCGTTGCCCTGGACCCGGATCGCCGGAGTGCCGCACGTCAGCTACGGCAACTTCCAGCCATTGTTGCCGAAGCTTGACACCCTGCATGCCGAACGGATTGCCGAGAACCTGGAGTTCACGTGGTGGAAGGAGGATGTCGCCAGGTTCCGCAAGGAAGCCGACAAGACCTCGATCTCGTTGAACGAGCAGGAGCGTCGGACCGAGCGTGATGCCAACGAGGCGCGACGCCACCAACGCCAGGACACCCGCAAGGAACTGGGCCTGGCGCTGGATCCGCTGGCACTGGCTTCCGCTGACGACGGCCTGACCGCCAACGAGCGCGACATCATCAAGGATACCGCGCGCGAGAAGGCGGCCGAAGATCGTCCCGACCCGCTGCTGCAGGAGTCCGCCGCGATCCTTGCCGACGCGATCTACCTGCTGGGCAACGACGCGCAGCTGTCCAGCGTGGTGCTGCCGCAGTCGACTGTTGTTGGCAGCTGGGCCGATTGAGAACGACGCGTTGAAACCGCTTCAGGCCCCCCGCAGGGCTTCGGTCACGGGCAACCGCGCCGCCCGCAATGCCGGAAACAGCCCGCCCACCAAGCCGATGCCCAGGGCCCACTTCAAGCCGGTCCACAGCAGCTCCGGTGAGACCTTGAACTGGAACACGACCTGGCTGAAGTTGTTGCCCAGCGTCGATACCGTATAGCCGTTGAACACCAGCCAGGCGATCAGGCCGCCCAACACGCCGCCCAGCAGGGCGAGCAGCATCGTCTCCAGCATCACCGCCATCACCACCGGCAGGCTGCGAAAGCCAATCGCGCGCATGGTCGCGATTTCGCGCGCACGTCCGGCGACGGCCGCGTACATGGTGTTGAGGGCGCCGAAGACCGCGCCAATGGCCATGATCCCGCCGATCGCGGTGCCCAGGATGCTGATCAGCGTGGTCAGCTGTCCCGATTGCTTGGCGTAGTAGTCGCGGGTGGTTTCGACGTCCAGCTTCAGCCGTGGGTCGGCGTCCATTGCGGCCTTGAGTTGCTCGAAACCGGCCTTGCCCTGGACGCGCACGGTGATCGACTGGAAGGCGTTGCGCCGGTAGGCCGCGGCGATGGTTTCCGCATCGCCCCACAGCTCCGAGTCGTGGGCATCGCCGGAGGCGAACGTGCCGACGATGGTCCACTCCTGATTGGCGAAATCCAGCGTGTTGCCGACCTCAAGGCCGGCGAACTGCGACTGCGCGCCCTGGCCGACCATCAGCTCATGCAGGCCGGCGCCGAACTTGCGGCCCTCGATGATGCGGATGCCGTCGCGCACCTCCCAGGCCTCTTCGCCGACTCCGCGGAACTGCGCGTTGGCATCGCTGCCATCGGCGCGTGACGGCAACGCCACCACCTGTGACAGTTCGGCTGACAGCAGCGGCTTGCCGTCGGCGCCCTGCTGGATGCCGGGCAGGTTGGCGACCAGTGGCACCTGCTCGCGCAAGATAATCGAGTTGGTTTCCGCCTGCGAACCGCCGCGCAGGATGATCGCGGTGTCGTCGCTGCCGGTCGCATCCAGGGTGGCCTTGAAGCCTTCTCCCATCGCCAGCATCGCGACCAGCACGCCGACCACGCCGGCGATGCCGATGATGATCACCGAGGAGGCCCCCCAGCGCTGCGGCAGGCTGGCGATGCCGATCCGCGCCGCCGCCAGCGCGAGCCGGCCGGCATGGGTGAACGACAGCCACAGCCCGAGCAGCACCGCCACCGCGAGCACGGCGTACCAGGGCAGCGTGGCCCACACGGCCAGCCCGACCAGCAGCAACAGGATCGACAACAGGTTCCACAGCCATTGCTTGTTCATGGTCCGATCCCCGAGGCGTTAATCATTGGAGTGGGCAGGCCGGTCCGAGCCATGGTCAGCGTCCCGCCAGAGCGTCGACGATCTTCAGCCGCTTCGCCCGCAGTGCCGGCAACAGGCCGACGACGATGCCGATCGCGACCATCAATCCCAAGCCGACCAACCAGGTCTGCGCGGGTACCTGCGGCAGTGAAATCATGCCGCCGCTGGCCGCGGCGATGCCGGGCATGATCGCCGACGCCAGCCCCAATCCGATCAGGCCGCCCAACACCACCAGCAGCACCGATTCCACCATCACCAGGGTCAGCACGGTGCCATCGGTGAAGCCCAGGGTTTTCAGCGTGGCCAGCTCCGGCACGCGCTCGCGCACCGCCTGGGCCATGGTGTTGCCGGTCAGCAGCAGCAAGGTGAAGAACACCGCGCCCATGATCGCGCTGACGATCAGGCCGATGTCGGCGAACTGTTTCGCGAACGCCTGCTGGAACGCGGACTCGGTCTGGCTCTTGGTCTCGTGGTCGGAGTTCGCCGACAGCGCATCGATCGCCTGCGCGATCCGTGAGGCCTGGGCGGGGTTGCCGATCTGCACGGTGAAAAAACTCACCCGGCTCTTGATGTAGTCGTTGGCCTCGTCGAAATACGTCCAGTGCATCATCAGCTGGTTTTCGGCCCCCATGTTCTCGCGGTCCCTGGCGCGGAAGATCGCGCTGACCTGTAAAGGCCAGTCGTTGCTGCCGTCGCGCGGAAAGATCGTTGCCTGCAACGGGATGGTATCGCCCAGCTTCCAGTCGAACTTGTTCGCCAGCGCCTCGCCCACGGCGGCCCCGGTGCGGTTGGCGCGGAACGCCTTCAGCTGCTCCGGTGGCACATCGAAGTCGCTGTAGACATCGAAGTAGTTGTCGGCCACCGAGAAGTTCGGGAAGAAGTTCTTCGGGTCGCGATAGATGCCGCCGAACCACATCGCGTAGGTCACCTTCTCCACGCCCTGAACCGCCTCGATCTGTGGCAGCAGGCGGGTCGGCAGGGTCTGGGTGATCGACAGGCGCGAGGCGACGATCAGCCGGTTGGCACCGTCCACGCTGCCGCCGGAGTTGAATGCCACGCGCACCGAATCGAGCATCCCGAACAGCATGAAGGCGGCGACCACCGACAGCAGCGTCAACAAGGTGCGGGTCTTGCTGCGGAACAACTGGGCCCAGATCAGCGAGAGGTATTTCATGGCCGCCTCAGTGCGCCATCGCCGGCGCGTCGACCAGTTCACCCTTGTCCAGGTGGATCGTGTGGCTGGCGTACTCGGCGGCCTTGGGGTCGTGGGTGACCATGATGATGGTCTTGCCGTGCTCGCGGTTGAGCATCTGCAGCAGCTGCAGGATCTCCTCGGCCGAATGGCGGTCCAGGTCGCCGGTCGGCTCGTCGCAGATCAGGAAGGTCGGGTCGGAGACAATGGCCCGTGCAATCGCCACGCGTTGCTGCTGGCCGCCGGACAACTCGTTGGGCTTGTGCGTCTTGCGATCGGCCAGGCCGACCAGTTGCAGCGCGATATCGGCGTTGCGCTTGCGTTGCGCGCTGCCCAGGTGGGTCAGCAGCAGTGGCAGCTCGACGTTCTTCTGCGCGGTCAGCATCGGCATCAGATTGTAGAACTGGAACACGAAACCGACATGGCGGCTGCGCCAGTTGGCCAGTTGGCCGGCGCTCATCCGGTCGATGCGCTCGCCTTCGATCTCGATCTCGCCCGAACTGGGGTTGTCGAGCCCGCCGATCAGGTTGAGCAAGGTGGTCTTGCCCGATCCCGACGGCCCCATCAATGCGACGAAATCGCCTTTCGGGATGTCCAGGTCGAGGCCGTGCAGCACCTGGATCTTCTCGGGACCACGCTGGTAGGTCTTGGTGAGGTTGCGGATGCTGACCAGGGGTGACATTGCGTTTGCCTCGGTGGGTTGTCGGCGGGTGTCGCCGATCTAGCTGTCTTGGTTCTAGCTGTCCTGCTCCGCCATGCGTACTTTCGCGCCGTTCTGCATCGCCTCCGGCGGGTCAAGCACGACGGTCTCTCCGGCGCTCAGGCCCGATATCACCTGGCGGTCCTCGCCCATCGCCCGCCCGGTTGCCAGTGTGCGCTGCACAACCGTGTCGTCGGGGTCGAGCACGAATGCCACGTCCTGGCCGTCGCGTTCCACAATGGCCGCCGCCGGCACGCGTACGCCCTGCGGTTGCTGCGAAGCGGGGTTTGGGGCCTGCAGGAAGCTCACCCGCACGCCCATTTCCGGCACGATCCGGTCATCCTGCTCGTTCAGCGCGACCCGCACTTTCACCGTCGCCTTGCCGCGGTCGGCGGTGGGCACGATCGCGATCACCTCGCCGGGAATCTTCCAGTCCGGATATGCGTTCAGCGTCGCCTCGACCGGCATCCCCGGCTTGACCCGGCCGATGTAGGCCTCGCCGACGTCGACCTCGACCTCCAGCGAATCCATGTCCACGATCGTGCCGATGCCGGTACGGGTGAAGCCGCCACCGGCCGACAGCGGAGAGATCATCTCGCCGGGCTGGGCCGCCTTGGCAATCACCACCCCGGCAAACGGCGCGCGCACCACGGTGTTGTCGACGCCGTTGTCGGCGATGGCGAGCTGGTCTACGGCGACCTGCGCCTGGCGCTGTGCGGTCAGCAGTTGCGCACGCAACGCATCGCGCTCGGCCACGGCCTGGTCGTACTGCGCTTGCGATACCAACTGCTGTTTGACCAGCGGACCCAGGCGGGTTGCACTGGCTTCGGCCTCGCGCAGACGGGCCCGGGCGCTACCAATCTGGCTGCGCGCCGCGCCAAGCTGGGCGGTGGCGAGCTCGCGCTGGGCGGCGGCATCGACCGGATCCAGGGTTGCCATCACCTCTCCGGCCTCGACATGCTGGCCTTCCTCGATCAACACCTCACGCACCTTGCCGGTGATCTTGGACGATACCGTCGCCATGCGCCGGGCGACCACGTAGCCACTGGCATCGAGCACCGAGCTGGATGCGCTGTTGCTGCCGATCGCCACCACCGGCGCGGACTGCACTTCGATCCCGCTGTCGCGGCTCAGCAGCCATGCGCCGATGGCCAACGCTGCGAGCGCCACAATCGCCAACGCCACCCACAACCCGCGCCGTGATGGCGGCGGCGCGGGTTGGCGGTCGATGCGGAGTTCCTTCAGCAGTTCGGCGTTGGTAGTCATCGTGGGCCGTGGTGTTGGTGGAGTCGCTCCCTGCGACAGAAACAGCCTAAGCGGCCGCCGGGGCAGCGTCACGTGACGGTTGTCATGCGAATCGGGTGATCGTCGGGACTGCCGGCGCCGCCGCGCGCTGCCTATTGTGACTGCATCCCGCAAACAAGGACGCACACGATGGATGATTGTCAGACAGAACTCGCCAGCCTGCGCGGTGTGCGCAAGCATTACGGCAAGGTGCTCGCCCTGGACGGGGTCGACCTGTCGCTGCAGCGCGGCCAGGTGCTTGCCCTGCTGGGCGCCAATGGCGCCGGCAAGAGCACCGCGATCGCGCTGCTGCTGGGCCTGTTGTCGGCCGATGCCGGCGAGGTCGCTCTGTTCGGGCAGTCGCCGCACCGGCTCGCCGCGCGCCGGCGCATCGGGGTGATGCTGCAGTCGGCAGGCATTCCCGACACCAGCACGGTCCGTGAATTGCTTGACCTCACCCGCAGCTATTACCCGCAGCCGCGCAGCGTCGCCGAGTGCATGGCGCTGGCCGGACTGGACGGCCTGCTGAAGCGACGTTACGGGCGGTTGTCCGGCGGCCAGCAACGCCGGGTACAGTTTGCGCTGGCGGTGTGCGGCAATCCGCAGTTGCTGTTCCTCGACGAACCCACCACCGGGCTGGACATCGAGGCGAGGCAGATGCTGTGGCAGGCGATCCGCACGATGGTCGAAAACGGCTGCGCCGTAGTGCTGACCACCCACTATCTGGAAGAAGCCGAGGCCCTGGCCGATCGCGTGGCGGTGCTGCATCGCGGCAGGGTGATCGCCACCGGCGGCATGGACGAGATCCGCACGCATGTCGCGCAACGGCGCATCCGCTGCCTGTCGGCGCTGGACGCCGCGCGCATAGCCGGCTGGCCGCAGGTACGCAGCGCGCTACGCCGGGACGCGCACATCGAGATCATCACCGACGACGCCGAGGCCGTAGTGCGCCGGCTGCTGGCCGATGACCCGGCGCTGGGCGGGCTGGAAGTCCAGCGCGCCGGACTCGCCGAAGCCTTCATCCATCTCACCCGCGACGAGGGTCACGCCGCGTCGTTATCCACTGCCGAGGCCGCATGATGATCCCCCTTGCATCCACCACGCCGTTCGCCGACCTCCCGCATCCACCCTGGCGCAGCTACCTGCTGGAAGCGCGCTGCGAGTTCCGGCGCATGCTGCGCACGCCGTCGTTCGTGCTGCCGCTGCTGCTGTTTCCTGCGCTGTTCTACCTGCTGTTCGGGCTGGTGCTCAACCGTAGCGACGGCGGACAGGCGGCGCGGTATCTGCTCGCGACCTACGGTGTGTTCGGTGTCATGGGCACCGGCCTGTTCGGCTTCGGCGTGACGGTGGCGATGGAGCGCGATCGCGGTTTCATCGCCTACAAACGCGCGCTGCCGATGCCGCCGGGCGCGTACCTGTTCGCCAAGATGGTGATGGCGATGCTGTTCTCGGTGATGGTCTCGCTGCTGCTGGCCGTGCTCGCGTCGACGCTGGGCAAGGTGTCGCTGGCGGCGTCGCAATGGCTGTTGTTGTTGATCGTCAACGTGATCGGCGTGCTGCCGTTCTGCGCGCTGGGCCTGTACATCGGCACGATGGGCGGGCAGGGTTCACCGGCCGTGCTCAATCTGATCTACCTGCCGATGGCGTTCCTGTCCGGATTATGGATGCCGCTGTCGATGCTGCCGCCGGTGCTGGGCGCCATCGCGCCGGTGTGGCCGTCCTGGCATCTGGCGCAGATCGCGCTGAAGGTGATCGGCATGGACTCAGGTAGCGGATTGCTGCTGCATTTGGCGGTGCTGGCGGGCGTGACCACGGTGTTCTTCCTGCTTGCACAGCGCCGGCTGCGCCGACACGGCTGATGCGGGATCATGGGTCGTGATCAACCGGAGGCATTCGTGATGCGGAAAGCCCTGCCTGCGTGGTTGTCGCCCGCGCCGGACTCGCAGGTGGCGATCGCACTGCAGCGCGGCAAGTCGCCGTGGCTGCATGCGGTCCACCTGCTGTGGTCGGTGTGGGTGTTCCTGACGCCGGTGTTTGGCCACGGTTTCAGCTGGCAGTGGGCGGCGCTGACGCTGGTGTCCTATCCGCTGTTCCTGCTGCTGTTCGCGCTGACCCTGCTGATGTCGCGGCGCACTGCGTACCGCCCGGCGCTGGGCATGATCGCGCTGAGCATGGTGTTGTTGCCGGTGTACCCGTCGGGCCTGAGCTATTTCATCTTCGGCTGCGTGATGCTGCACGGCAGCGCCCGGACCATGACCGGGTATCTGGGCCGGTTGTTGCTGCTGAATACCGTGTTCTGGGCGCTGGCGTGGTGGATCGGTTATCCGCTGCAGATGATGGTCTGGATCCCGGTAATGACCGTCATCATCGGTGTCATCGTCAACGTCGAGCACATCAGCCAGGAGAAGGACGCCGCACTGAAGCTGTCCCACGACGAGGTGCGCCGGCTGGCCGCGACCGCCGAGCGTGAGCGCATCGGGCGCGATCTGCACGACCTGCTCGGCCATACCCTGTCGTTGATCACCTTGAAGCTGGAGCTGTCGCGCAAGCTGGCCGACCGCGACAGCGCGGCCTCGCGGCGCGAAGTGGAGGAAGCCGAACGCATCGCCCGGCATGCGCTGGCCGAAGTGCGCAGCGCGGTCACTGGCATCCGCGCCACCGACCTGGCGGCGGAGCTGGCATCGGCGCGACTGCTGCTGGAATCGTCCGGCGTGCATCTGGACTACGACGCACCGCCGGGACTGCCGCTGGAGATCGAGCGCGGGCTGTCGCTGGTGCTGCGCGAGGCGGTCACCAACATTGGCCGCCATGCCCATGCCAGCCAGGCACAGGTCCGGTTTGCGCTGGTCGATGGCAGCGTGCATCTGGACATCGCCGACAACGGCCGCGGTGGCGTCGTGCGCGAGGGCCGGGTGCGTGAAGGCAATGGCCTGAGCGGCATGCGTGAGCGGATTGCGGCGCTGGCCGGCACGCTGGAGGTGGAATCGTCCAAGGGCGACGGCACCCGCCTGCGGGTGTGCGTGCCGATGACGCCGTTGCGTGCCGCCGCTGCCGAATCACATGCGGATGACGGCACCAGCGCGGCCGGGACGGCTTTCGCGCCGGCGGCACGGGGCACGACAACCGGCATCAGCCTCGTGAATGCCGCGATCGCCGACCGCAGACGCAGCGCATGATCCGGATCCTGCTGGCGGAGGACCAGGCGATGGTGCGCGGCGCGTTGGCGGCCCTGCTCGGGCTGGAGCCCGACATAGACGTGCTCGGTGCGACCGCCGACGGTGAGAGTGCGTGGCGCGAGTTGCAACGCCTGCAGCCGGACGTGCTGGTCACCGATATCGAGATGCCGGGCCTGACCGGGCTGGAGCTGGCCCAGCGCATCCAGCGCCACGGGCTGCCGATCAAGGTGGTGATCGTGACCACGTTTGGCCGCGCCGGATTCCTGCGTCGGGCGCTGGACGCCGGCGTGGCGGGGTATCTGCTGAAGGACGCGCCGGCCGAAGATCTCGCCCAGGCGCTGCGCACGGTGCATCGCGGTGGCCGGGCGGTCGACCCGCAGTTGGCGCTGGATGCCTGGAGTGAGGCCGACCCACTCAATGATCGCGAACGCCAGGTGCTGCGGTTGGCCGGCGAGGGCATGCCCGCCACCGACATCGCCGCGCAACTGCAGCTCTCCCACGGCACCGTGCGCAACTACCTGTCCGAGGCGATCGGCAAACTCGGTGCCGGCAACCGCATCGAGGCGTACCGCTCGGCGCGGCAGAAGGGCTGGCTATAACGCCCGGCCGATCAGCGCCCGGCGCGGGCCTGCAACATCGCGAACGCGGCACGCAGCCCTTGTGCCTCACCGCCCGGGGGGTGGCCGGGACGGTCGGCGTCGTTCCAGCTGTAGACGTCCAGGTGGGCCCACTTCTGCCTGGCGGGAACGAAGCGCTCCAGGTACAGCGCGGCGGTCACACTGCCGGCCATCCTGGACGGGCCGGCGTTGGCGATGTCGGCGATGTCACTGGTCAGGTAGCGCCAGTACGGGCGCCACAACGGCATCCGCCACACCGGGTCACGTTGCTGGCGGCCCGCTTCCAGCCACGCGTTGGCGAGCTCGTCATCGTTGCTGTAAAGCGCCGGCAGGTCGGGGCCAAGTGCCACGCGGGCGGCACCGGTAAGGGTCGCGAAGTCGATCAGCAACTCCGGCGATTGCTCGCCGGCGTAAGCGAGCGCGTCGCCGAGTATCAACCGGCCTTCGGCGTCGGTGTTGTCGATTTCCACGTTGATGCCGGTGCGGGTGCTGATCACCTCGCCGGGGCGGAAGGCATCGGGGCCAATGGCGTTTTCCACCGCCGCCACCAGCAGGGTGATCCGCAGGGGCAGCTTGCGCGCCATGATCCATTCGGCCAGTGCAATGGCGTGCGCCGCGCCGCCCATGTCCTTCTTCATGTTGCGCATGCCGGCGGAAGCCTTCAGGTCCAGGCCGCCGGTGTCGAAGCACACGCCCTTGCCGACCAGGGCCACGTGCGGATGTGACTCGTCGCCCCAGCGCAGCGCGATCAACCGGGGTGCGCGGTGGCTGGCGCGGCCGACGGCGTGGATCGCGGGGAAGTTCTGCTCCAGCAAGTCCTCGCCACTGATCACCTCGATGGCCGCGCCGTGGCGCTCGGCGATCTCGCAGGCGACCTGCTCCAGCTGGTCCGGGCCCATGTGCTCGGACGGCGTGTTGACCAGGTCGCGCACCCGCACGCAGGCGGCCAGCGCGTCATGCACCTGGGCATCGCCGTCGACCTGCAACAGCGCCGGTTGGCGCAGGGGCTGCTTGTAGCGGTTGAAACGGTAGGCGCCCAGCCCCCAGCCCAGCTGCAATGCGGCCAGGACGGCGGGCTCATGCTCCCCGGCAAGGTGGAACGTGCGTATCGGCAACCCGAGTGGCAGGTGGCCATAGCTGGCCGGATCCAGTGGGTCGCCGACGCCGGCCACCGCCCCGACGATCGTGCCATCGGTCCCCGGCAACACCAGCACCGTGCCGGGTGCGGCGTCGAAACCTTTCGCCGTCACCCAGCTACCGGTCTGCGCCGATTGCGCCGATTGCGCCGACAGCCAATCGGTCAGCTGACTGCGGTCGATGACATGCAGCGGGAGGGTGTCGGTCGCCGTGCTGGCATTGATGAAACCGGTGGTTGCGCTCATGGGGAAATCGGGTCCTGGTGGTGCGCCGCGTCGAGCCAGTCGGCCAATGCGGCAAGGGTGGAAAATTCGAGGTCGGGCCGGATGTCGCTGCGCTGCCAGGATCGGGTCTTGCCGGAGGCATCGGGCCGGTTGATCCAGCAGGTACGCAGACCGGCGCGGTGGGCGCCAACGACGTCCATCCGGGGATCGTCACCGACATGCAATACGTATTGTGCCGCGACGCCAAGCTGGCCGCAGGCGGCGTGGAAGATGCTCGCTGCCGGCTTGGCCGCGCCATGCTCGCGTGCGCCCAACTGGAACGCGAACAGGTGCATCAACCCGATCGTGCGCAAGCAGGCATTGCCGTTGCTGAGCGCGGCCAAAGGCAGCTTGGCCGCCAGTCGCTCCAGCGCCGGCACACTGTCGGCATAATGCTCGACGTCGCAACGCGCGGCAAAGTAGGCGGCATACGCATCGGTGGCCAGGTCGGCATCCTCGCCGGCCAGCACCAGCATTCTTTCCAGCATCCACTGGCGCTGGGCGGTCATGTCATGGGCCAGGTGCGGCCGTTCGGTGTTGGCGACGTCGCGCAGTCGTTGGCGCTCGTCCAGCGGCCACATGCGGGCGGCGCGTGGTGCGTGCTTCACCAGCCAGGCGTCGAGCGCGAGTTCGGCACCGACGATTGCCGGCATGACCGGCCAGATCGTGTCGTCGAGATCAAGGGTAATGGCGTGAACCGGGAAGCTATTCAAGCAGCTTCGCCCAGCCTTCCAGGCCATCGATCCGGGCCAGCACGATCTTCACGCATACCAGCAGCGGTACCGCCAGCAGCAAGCCGATGATCCCCCACAGCGAGCCAAAGACCATCAGCGCAAGGATCAATACCAGCGGCGACAGCCGCATCTGCCGGCCGAGCACGACCGGCGTCAGGATCTGGCCTTCCAGGGTATGCAGGAACAGGTAGATGCCGGCTGGCAGCAACGACATCCACAACTCGTCAAAGGCGACGAACCCCATCATCAGCATGATGATGATGCCGATCAGCGGACCGACGTAGGGGGCGAAGTTGAGCACAGTGGCCATTGTCCCCCACAGCAGCGCTTCGGCCAGCGGCACCTGCAGCAGGTACAACGCGCCAGCCAGCGCCAGCCCGACGGCGATGTTGATCAAGCTGATGGTCAGCACGTAGCGCGAGATCTCCCGTTCCATGGATTGCATGATCTCCACGCTGACCCGCTTTTGCTGGCGCGTGGGCAGCAATGAAATCGCATTGCGTTGCAGGTTCTCGCCGTAAACCATGAAGAAGAACGTCAGCAGCACCACCGCCAGCCCCGATGCCAGCATCAACGGCGTTGTCGTCAGGGCCTTGTAGGGATTGTTGACTTCGGTACGGACCACGCGCACCGGCTTGCCGTCACCGGTGTCGGTGGCCCGGGCGATATCGGCGGCCGCCTCGTTGGCGGCCTGCATCGGCTTGGTCATCTCGCGCAGCTTGGGTGCCAGCTGGCGCAGCTCGCGCGGGACCTGCCGGGCCCATTCGGAGGCCGGCTCGACCAACTGGACGCCCAGCGCCGCGGTGCCGGCCATGCCTCCCACCAGGACCAGCAGCGCCCCCAGCGCGCGCGGGATGTAAAGCCTGCGCAAGCCGCGAATGATCGGGTTGCCGATCAGTGCGAAAAATACCGCCAGCAGGATCGGCAACACCACCGTTTGCGCCGCCCACAAGGTGAAGCCGACCGCGAGGATGGCCAGGATCATCAGGGCGGCCGATGCGCGTGGCCGCACGGACGACAGTGAGGGTTCGGCCGGATCGGGGTGGGCGCCGACGACCGTCGCGCCGGTGGCTGGCTCCGGTGAACCCGGCGCCGGTGTCTGGGTGGTCATGGCCCGGTCGCGCCGCCTGCTTGTCGCGCCGCCGCCGCGGCGCGCTCCAGGAAGTCGTGGGCGAGCCGCTCGCTTGCGGCAGCCGCAGTGTCCGGACCCGGGGTGGTTCCGGCCGCGACACCGACGGCCCGCTGCGCCGTCTGTTCGGCATCCTCGGCCGTCTGGTTGGCAGCGCTCGCCGTGGTGCTGGCGAACAGGCCGGTCAGCAACGACACGATCCGCACCACGCCACCATTGCGGGCGGCGCTGCGCAATGGTTCGCCGCGACCCACCAGGAACCCGCCGGCCAGTCCGGCAATCACGATCCGTCCGGGTGTCCACGCCGACTTCCAGCTGTCCCTGAGCTGGCGCAAGTCGGCGCCGACGCGGCGCTCGTTCGCCTCCAGGGCGTTCTCGGCCTGCGTAACCTTGCTGATGAGTTTGTTGAAGCTCATGACGCTGCAATCCCCTGCATGGTGGTTACTCCCGTCAGTGTGTTGCCATCGACGGTGTCATGGCGGAGTTACTGACACGCCTTGCCCATCCTTTGCCGGTTCGCCGCCGGGTCGGTCGTGGAGCCGCTGCCGGACGACCTCGCGCGTCGAGTCTGGCGATTCGGGATCGGGGGCGAAATCGGCCAGTTCACCGATCCCCAACCGTGCCAACTGCCGTCGCGTGGCATGCAACCGGGTGTGTTCGAAATATCGCATGGCCATCCACGCGGCAATCGCGGTGACCGTCAGGCTGAATAGTGCCGAAATCAACAGCGCCACCGCCCAAGACATGCCCACTGGCCCCTTGAGCACGACCACCAGTGTGGTCATCAGCAGCAGCCACGCCGAGCCGCCAAAGGCGATGGCGACGCCGGTAAATGCCAGTGCCCGGCCCAACGCGCTGCGTGCCAGCGAGACGTCTGCGGCCACCAATGAGCGTAGCGACTTGGCGGTAGCGCCGGCAGCGCCGAGGCTGGCCCGCCCGGTGAGTCCGAGCTGGCGGATCGCCTCCAGCAGGTCGGGCTCGACCTGATCGGGGTCGACATGATTCGAGTCGACGTGATCCGACTTGCTCTGGTTCGAGCCGGCATCGTCCGCGCGCGCGTCGTCCTTTGCGGCGCGCGTATGAAGCCGCTCCCGCATCGATTCGCGGGAAGCGTCGTCCATGGGAGGCGATTGCTGGTCGCCCGGCTCGGCGGTTCCGGACATGCCCCGGGGCTACCTGTCGTTGCTGCGGCCAAGCTTGGAGATGATCCAGCCGGCGGCAAAGGCAGCACCAAATGAGGCGATCGGGCGTTCGCGGATCAACTCGGCGGCGCTGTCGATCAGGTCACGTCCCTTGTCCATCAGCACGTCGGCCTGCTCGCGCATCGCGTCGCCCGCCTGTTCCGCGGCGGCGATACCCGCCAGGGCGCTGTCGGCCATTTCCGACTTGATCTGGGCCCGGCCGAGCTTGAGCTCGTCGCCCGCAGCATTCGCGGCGCCCTTGATGGCTTCGCCGCTGTCGTGCGCTGCCTGCTTCAGGTGGCTTCCGGCTTCGCCCAGATGGCTCTTGAAATTCTGCGATGACAGGCCGGGGTTCGGTGTGGTGTCGGTGGGGCTCATTCGGGTACTCCAGGGTTGGGGTGGTTGTCGGGTCACTGCATCGGCAGGATGCCACGCCGATTGCCGCGCACGATCTGCAGCGCCAACTGTGCCGGAGTCGGTGTGAAGCCCGCGCGGAAGCCAGACAGGTTGTCGAATTCTCCACTGCCGCTGGCCACCACGACATCGCCCACACGCAGACCGTTGCGGGCCGCCCGGCTGCCGCCGGCAACCGACTCCACCCGCACCCCGGATATGCCCGACTGGCGCAGTCGCTCGGGCAGTTCGCTGAATACCGCGCCGCCCAAGCGCGGATCCAGATCCACCCCGGTCAACGTGGTCGGCTGTTCACGCAGGGTCGCGGTCACCTGCAATGGCTTGCCGTCGCGATGGATGCCCAGCACCACCTGGCTGCCGATTGCCTGCAAGCCCTCGAAATTGCGCAGCGCATCGCGGCTGTCGATCCGCTCATCGTTGGCCGAAAGGATCACATCCCCGGGCTGCAGCCCCGCGGCCGCGGCCGCCGAGCCCTCGAACACCCGGGTCACCAGCGCGCCCCGCGGATCCTCCAGGTCCAGCGCTTCGGCCAGGCGCGCATCGACGTCCTGTGCATCCGCCCCGAAGGTTCCGCGGCGCACCTCGCCGGTGGTGACCAACTGGTTCATCACGTTGCGGGCCAGGTTGGCCGGGATCGCAAACCCGAGGCCGATGTTGCCCGCCATGCTGCCGCGCGGGTTGAAGCTGGCGGTGTTGATGCCGACCAGCTCGCCGCGCAGGTTGACCAGTGCGCCGCCGGAGTTGCCCGGGTTGATGGAGGCATCGGTCTGGATGAAGTTCTGGTAACCCAGCCCACGCAAGCCGCTACGTCCCACCGCGGAGACGATCCCGGAGGTGACGGTCTGGCCGATACCAAACGGGTTGCCGACCGCGACCACGAAATCGCCGACCCGCAAGTCGGCCGAATCGGCCAGCGCAACCTGCTGCAGGTCTTGTGCGGGGATCTTCATCACCGCCACGTCGGTATCCGGATCAGAGCCGACGAACTCGGCTTCCAGGGTGCGGCCGTCGGCGAGCGTAACGGTGACCTGCTCGGCGCCCTCGATCACATGGTGGTTGGTCAACACCAATCCGCGCGCGGCATCGACGATGACCCCGGAACCCAGCGACCGCTCGATCCGCTCGCGCGGGACATGCGGGAACATCCGCTGGAACAGCGGGTCGTTCGCAAACGGGCTGCGGATGCGCACCCGGTGTTTGGTCTGCACGCTGACCACGGCCGGAGTCACCTGTGCCAGCATCGGTGCCAGCGAGGGCAGGGGCTGGCCGGCCACCGCGGTTGGCAACGCCGCGACCGTTGGAGTTGCAATCGGCGCCGGCGGCACGGGTGACGCAAGCGCCGGGGCACGCGCGCCAAGCATGACCGCGGTGGCTACAAATCCGCCGAAACACGCCGCCAGGGCCAGCGCGAGCAGGGTCTTTGTCGAAGTCGCCATGGTCCGCATGCGGGTTCCTCAAACACGATATCGGCAGCAAGCGGCCAAGTGTGACGCAATCGCATTGAATCTTCGATAAAGTCCGCCCCTGGCGGTGTCAGGCCCGGTTTGCCAAGGGATCACTACAGGGTTCCGTGTCGCAGAAGAAGCGTTGACTTGCCGCCGGTCCGGAGGTAGCTTGAACCTCCGCCTGGGACACAACATGTTGTGGTTTACCCAGCGCCCGCAACCCAAGCATTAGGGGTTAGCCATGTTCAGCACCCGACAAGAAATTCCATCAATATGCACTGCTGGCACGGTTGCCGCGGGCTCGGTGGCGTTGCCTGTCGGGCCCACGATCGCAAGTGCGAGCGCCCGCAACGGCGACCATCACCAGGAGACAAGGCAAGCATGAGTACGGTGCGCCTCGAGGCAGTGAATATCGACACCCCCAACAACGACCAGGCAGGCAGGGACGTGGCCAGAAAGGACATTCCGATGCAGCCGGCGTCCCTGGATATCTGGGACAAGAAGTACCGGCTGATGACCAAGGATGGCGTGGCGGTCGATGCCGACATCGACGCCACCTACCGGCGCGTGGCCAAGGCCCTGGCCGGGACCGAGCCGACCGCCGAGTTGCAGCACTACTGGAACGAGCGTTTCACCTGGGCGCTGCGCCGCGGGGCGATCCCGGCCGGCCGTATCACCTCCAATGCCGGCGCGCTGGAACACAAGCCGGCGACCAGCACCATCAACTGCACCGTCTCGGGCACGATCGAAGACTCGATGGACGGCATCCTGGAGAAGGTCCACGAGGCCGGCCTCACGCTCAAGGCCGGTTGCGGCATCGGTTACGAGTTCTCGACCCTGCGCCCGCGTGGTGCGTTCGTGGCTGGCGCCGGTGCGTACACGTCCGGGCCGATGTCGTTCATGGATATCTACGACAAGATGTGTTTCACGGTCTCGTCCGCCGGCGGTCGCCGCGGCGCGCAGATGGGCACCTTCGACGTGTCGCACCCGGACGTGAAGGACTTCATCCGTGCCAAGCGCGAGGACGGTCGGCTGCGCCAGTTCAACCTGTCGCTGCTGATCACCGACGGCTTCATGGAAGCGGTGGCCGCCGACCACGACTGGCCGCTGGTGTTCCCGGTGCACGTCAAGGAAAAGGCCGAAGTCGACCTGGACGACGCCGCGCAGGTGGTGTGGCGCGAGTGGCCGACCCACCGCAACTATGTCGTCCGCGACGACGGTCTGGTGGCCTGCAAGATCTACGGCCACATCAAGGCCCGTCACCTGTGGGACATGATCATGGTGTCCACCTACGACTACGCCGAGCCGGGCTTCATCCTGATCGACCGCGTCAACGAGATGAACAACAATTGGTGGTGCGAGGACATCCGCGCGACCAATCCTTGCGGCGAGCAGCCACTTCCCGCCTACGGCGCCTGCCTGCTGGGCTCGGTCAACCTGACCAAGTTCGTGCGCAACGCGTTCACCGACCAGGCGGCGTTCGATTGGGACGAGTACAAGGAAGTGGTGCGCGTGTTCACCCGCATGCTCGACAACGTGGTCGAGATCAACGGCCTGCCGCTGGAGCAGCAGCGCAACGAGATCCTGCGCAAGCGCCGCCACGGCATGGGCTTCCTCGGCCTGGGCTCGACCGTGACCATGCTGCAGATGAAATACGGATCGCAGCAGTCGTGCGAGTTCACCGAGCAGATCGCCCGCGAGATGGCGGTGGCTGGTTGGGAGATGGGCCTGGAGCTGGCGAAGGAGAAAGGCCCGGCGCCGATCATGGACGAGACCTTCAAGGTTGACGCGGAGATGCTGCGAAAGCGCCCGGAAATGGTCAGCGATGGCTGGAAGATCGGCCAGGACGTGGCGGGTAAGGTGTTGCATGCGAAGTACTCGCGCTACATGCAGCGCGTCGCCGAAGTCGCCCCGGAGCTGGTGGCCGAGCTGGCCGAGGTCGGTTCGCGGTTCACCCATCACAGCTCGATTGCCCCGACCGGCACCATCTCGCTGTCACTGGCCAACAACGCCTCCAACGGCATCGAGCCCAGCTTCGCCCATCACTACAGCCGCAACGTGATCCGCGAGGGCAAGAAGTCCAAGGAGAAGGTCGACGTGTTCTCGTTCGAACTGCTGGCCTACCGCGCGTTGGTGAACCCGTCCGCGATGCCGTTCTCCGACGAGCCGGAAACGCGGCTGCCGGACTACTTCATCGCTGCCGACGACGTCACTCCCAAGCAGCACGTCGACGTCCAGGCCGCCGCGCAGAAGTGGGTCGACAGCTCGATCTCCAAGACCGCCAACGTCCCGACCGATTATCCGTACGAGGACTTCAAGGAGATCTACACCTACGCCCACGCGCAGGGTCTGAAGGGCTGCACCACGTTCCGCTTCAACCCGGCCGCCTTCCAGGGCGTGCTGGTCAAGGAAGCCGACCTGGAAAGCACCACCTACCGCTTCGAGCTGGAAGACGGAACCGTGGTGGAGGCCAAGGGCAACCAGGAGATTGAATACGATGGCGAAATGCACTCTGCCGCCAACCTGTTCGATGCCTTGAAGGAAGGGTATTACGGCAAGTTCTAGCGGGTGGTTGTGGATGCTGGCTGGTTGACGGGACGCGACACGAATTCATGGTGTCTTGCACCCGTCCCGGGTATACGATCGCGTGGCAACACGAGGTTCCAATGGGTTACCCGACAAGCCAGCAAGACGCCCGTCAGGAGGGCACATGAGCAACGGTAATGGAGTGACAAAAACCCTTTCCCAGGCAGCCGACACCGCAAGGCAAACCGCCGGCAATCTTGCCGCCACGGTAGCCACTACGGCCGAGGCGGCCGTGGCGAAAGTCCGTAGCAGCGCCAGCCGCGTACGCAAGGCCGCCAGCAGTGGCGTGGACAACACCAAGAAGAAGTTGGCCAAGGCCAGCGCCGAGGCAAAGAAGGAGGCGCTGGCACGCAGGTCCACCTCGGGAAAAAAAGCGGCCACGAAGAAGGCAGCGTCAAAAAAGGCGCCAGTCAAGAAGGTAACCGCGAAGAAGGCGACCGCGAAGACGACCAGCAAACCTGTCGCAAAAAAAGCCGTAGCCAAGAAGGCTGTCGTCAAGAAGTCCGCCGTCAAGAAGGCAGTCGCAAAGAAGTCGGCGACCAGTAAGGCTGTCGTCAAGAAGTCCGTCGCCAAGAAGGTGCCTGCGAAGAAAGCCACAACCAGGAAAGTCGTCGCCAGCAAAGCGCCAGCCACCCAAGCCGTCGCGAGCAAGAAGACCGCAGCACCCAGAACCACAGCAAAGAAACGATAAGCCGTGCCCGGCCTCTCCTCGCGGGAGGCCGGGTCGGATGTACCCGAACCAGGCAGCAACGCACCAGGAGTTGGCCGATGGCCATGAAGATCGAACATAAAATCACCGGTTACAGCGTCGTCACCGCCGATGAGAAGGCGCAGGAGGTGGTGAAGTCCGATGCCGCCGCTCGCGAGGCGGCCAGTGCCGCAAAGCCAGGCACCAATGTCATCCAGATGCACGAGAAGATCGAGCGTCCCGAGACCCTCATCGGCTCGACCTACAAGCTCAAGACGCCGTTGTTCGAGCACGCGCTGTACGTGACCATCAACGACATCGTCCTCAACGCTGGCAACGAGCATGAGCAACGCCGCCCGTTCGAGATCTTCATCAACTCCAAGAACATGGACCACTTCCAGTGGATCGTGGCGCTGACCCGGATCATGTCTGCGGTGTTCCGCAAGGGCGGCGACGTGACCTTCCTGGTCGACGAGATGAAGGCGGTGTTCGATCCCAAGGGCGGCTACTTCAAGGCCGGCGGCGTCTACATGCCATCGCTGGTCGCCGAGTTGGGCTGCATCGTCGAGGAGCACCTGAAATCGATCGGCCTGCTGCACGACCCGGAAATGAGTGACGAGCAACGCGCGATGATCGCCGAGAAGCGCGCCGCCTACGCCGCGCTCGACTCAAAAAAAAACTCTGACCTGAGCGCAAACGCCGGACACGACGCGGTCAGCGACGTTCCGGCACGCGATGACCACAGCGGCGAGCTGTTTCCCGAGCCGCGCATCAGCGCTCCGGCGCGTGCCGAAGACGTCTCTGTCACCGGCGATGGCGGGGTGTCATTCCCGCCCACCGCGTCGATGTGCCACAAGTGCAGCGCCAAGGCCGTGGTGATCATGGATGGCTGCGCGACCTGCCTGAATTGCGGTTACTCCAAGTGCGGTTGAGCCAATAGTCGACGCGACAAAAAAAGGGCCGCTTGTGTGATCAGCTCAAGGCGATCCCGAGCGAAGCCCTGCGGCCCTCAAGGGGGATGTCTAGGCAACTGTCGTCGTTCCCGCGAAGGCGGGAACCCAAGGACGTCAGGCGCGTGAACAGCAAGGTCGCTGGATCCCCGCTTTCGCGGGGATGACGGGAGAGAGGGGGATGACGGCTTGCCCGTTTCACGAGGTCTTGGTGCCGCTGGTGCCAGCATGACCGTACGCGCGATTGGCGCGGGTTGCCGGGGACGCCAGATCCATGACCTTTCGTCGCCCGTTGACTGGCAAGGGACGAGGCACGCTGGATGCCGCCACGCATCGCCTCCGGGCTACACCGGTTGCGTCTGGCGAGCCACCGCTGCGCGGGCAGTTGTTCAGTGCCGAACGTATGGAGCGTCATGGCCGCGAATTGGCGGCCAGCCACCAGGTCAGTGAGCAGCGCCACGCCGATCTGCTGCTGGAGCGATTGACCGATAACCAGCAGATACTCGAGCGCACCTGCGACACGCTTACCGAGGCGGCCCAGGCAAGCCGCCGGCTGACGCCCGCCGGCGACTGGTTGCTCGACAACATCTACCTGATCGAGGAACAGATCGCGTTGGCGCGGCGGCATCTGCCCCGGGGCTACAGCCGTGAATTGCCGCGACTGGGCAGTGGCGCATCGGCCGGCCTGCCTCGCGTGTACGACATCGCGCTCAATGCGGTCTCGCACAGCGACGGCCTGATCGACGCGGAGAGCCTGAGCCGTTTCGTGGCGGCCTATCAGTCGGTAACCCCGCTCGCGCTGGGCGAGTTGTGGGCGATCCCCATCATGCTGCGCCTGGCGCTGATTGAAAGCCTGCGGCGGGTCAGCGCGGGCATCATGGCCGACCGTAGCGACCGTAACCTCGCCGATCTGTGGGCGGATCGGTTGACCGAGATCGCCGCGTCCGATCCCAAGAGCCTGATGCTGGTGATCGCCGACATGGCGCGTTCCGACCCGCCGCTGGCCACGCCCTTCGTGGCCGAGCTAGCCCGTCGCCTGCAGGGGCGCAGTTCCGCGTTGGCACTCGCACTGACCTGGGTGGAGCAGTGGGCGGCCGACAGCGACCAGACCATCGAACAGATGGTGCAGGTGGAGAACCAGAACCAGGCCGCCGACCAGGTGTCGGTGAGCAACGCCATTGGCAGCCTGCGATTCCTGTCACGACTGGACTGGCAGGAGTTCGTCGAGACGATGAGCGTGGTGGAGCGCACCTTGCGCAAGGATCCCAACGGCACCTATGGGCTGATGGACTTTGCCACCCGCGACCGCTATCGGCATATCACCGAGCAGATCGCGCGACGCGGCGGGCTGGACGAGATCGACGTGGCCCAAAAAGCACTGCAACTTGCCCGCGCCCAGGCGGCGCAAACCAATGCCGACGACATCCAGGCCCATGTCGGCTATTACCTGGTCGATGACGGGCGCCCGTCACTGGAGGCGGCGCTGTCTGCCCGTTACGGCGTGCGCGGCTCGATGCGCAAAACGGCCCGCCGGGTACCGCTGTTGGCGTACACCTTGCCGATTGCACTGATCGTTGCATTCTTCACCAACGGGCTGGTGCTGGAGGCGCAGTCGGCATTGCCGGGCATCGGCTTTGCGTGGCTGGTCGGCGTGTTGTGCGTGATTGCCTTCAGCGAGCTGGGCGTCGCCCTGGTCAACTGGGCCAGCACTTTGCTGGCGACCCCGACCATGCTGCCGCGGCTGGATTACTCGCGGGGCATTCCGACGTCGGCACGAACCCTGGTGGCGGTGCCGACGATGTTTGGCAACCTGGGCCAGGTGGCGGATCTTGCCGAGGCACTGGAAGTGCGTTTCCTCGCCAATCGCGACCCCAATCTGCACTTTGCGTTGTTGACCGACTTCTTCGACGCCGACCAGCAGACGCTGCCACAGGACGCCGCCTTGCTGCAGGCCGCGCGTGACGAAATCGCATCACTCAATGAGCGTTATGCCGATGGTGACGACGACATCTTCTTCCTGTTCCACCGCCCACGGCTGTGGAACCCGCGCGAACGTCGGTGGATGGGCCATGAGCGCAAGCGCGGCAAGCTGGCGGCCCTGAATGCTTACCTGCGCGGCGGCGCGCGCGACTGCTTCATCAGCGTCGTGGGCAACACCGCGGCGTTGGGCAACGTGCGCTACGTGATCACTCTGGATACCGACACCGGTTTGCCACGTGATGCCGCGCGCAAGCTGGTCGGCACCCTGGCCCACCCGCTCAACCGCGCCCAGTTCGACGGCAAGCGCGGGGTCGTGACCCGCGGCTACGGGATTCTGCAGCCGCGCGTGGGCATCAGCATGAGTGGGCAGGCGCGGTCGTGGTATGCGCGATTGTTTGGCAGCGAGCCGGGCATCGATCCGTATACGCGGGCGGTGTCGGACGTCTACCAGGATCTTTTCAGTGAAGGCTCGTTTGTCGGCAAGGGCATCTACGACATCGACGCTTTCGACACGGCGCTGGCCGGCCGGATCCCGGACAACCGGGTACTGAGTCATGACCTGCTGGAGGGCTGTTACTCGCGTGCCGGCCTGGTCAGCGATGTGCAGCTTTACGAGGACTATCCCTCGCGCTATGCGGCCGATGTGAAGCGGCGGCATCGCTGGATCCGCGGCGACTGGCAGTTGCTGCCCTGGATCTGTCCCTGGATGCGTCGGGGTGGCGGGCGCATCGAGCGCAATCCGCTGTCGATGCTGTCGCGCGGAAAACTGGTCGACAACCTGCGACGCAGCCTGGTGCCAGCGGCGATGACGGCCTTGCTGGTACTGGGTTGGCTGTTGGGATCCAACGCGGTGACGTGGACATTGTGGGTGTTGCTGATCGTGGTGGTGCCGCCGCTGCTGGCCTCGCTTATCGAGCTGGCC
Organism: Lysobacter sp. A289; assembly: GCF_054072675.1. Classification (NCBI taxonomy): domain Bacteria; kingdom Pseudomonadati; phylum Pseudomonadota; class Gammaproteobacteria; order Lysobacterales; family Lysobacteraceae; genus Lysobacter; species Lysobacter sp. A289. Next base: position 2,145,425 of record NZ_JBSVRN010000001.1, on the reverse strand, counting down.
AGCCGGGCGCCCGACCTACCGTGGAACGCACACTTGCGACACGTGACCAGCAATGGCTTGCGCAACTTCGCCCATGCGCCACTGACAGTGGCCTGCTTGCCCTACGAGGCATTCTTCAGCCTGGATGCGATCACCCGCACGCTATGGCGCACCGGGTTGTCGCGACGCCGGCTGTTGCAATGGAGTCCGTCCGCCGAAGTGGATCGCTCGCTTGGCGATGGCTGGGTAACCACCGTGCGCATGATGTGGTTCGCCCCGGTCTTCGCGGTCGCCGTTGCGCTGACGGTGCTGGTGCTGCAACCGGCGGCTTTTCCGGTGGCATCGCCGGTACTGGGCTTGTGGTTTCTGTCGCCGGCGCTGATGTGGTGGCTGGGGCGGCCGCGACGCGACGAGGTGGCCGTGTTGTCACAGGAGCAGACGCGCTTCCTGCGCCGCCTGGCGCGGCGAACCTGGGCGTTCTTCTCCACCCATGTCACCCGCGACGACCACTGGCTGCCACCGGACAACGTGCAAGAGCATCCTTCGTTGCTGGTGGCGCGACGGACTTCGCCGACCAACATCGGCCTGTCGCTGCTGGCCAACCTGGGCGCCTTTGATCTTGGTTATGTGCCGGTCGGGGTGGTGATGGATCGCAGTGCCAACACCCTGGGCACGCTGGAATCGATGCCGCGCTACCGCGGGCACTTCTACAACTGGTACGACACCCAGACATTGCAGCCGTTGCCGCCGCACTACGTATCCAGCGTCGACAGCGGCAACCTCGCCGGACACTTGTTGACCTTGCGCCAGGGCTTGCTCGCGCTGGCGGACGCGCCCCTGGTGTCGCCGATGGCATTGCAGGGACTGGCCGATACCCTGGACGTATTGCGCGAGTCCGAGGGCGACATCCCCGGCGGCGAGACGGTCAACAACCTCGAGCGCGTGCTGCAGTCCGCGTTGGCGTCCCCGCCGGTGGAGCTGGCCGAAGCGGCCCGGTTGTTTGATCGCTTGCACCAGCTTGGCGATGACATCCGGCGCGACCAGACTGCCGGGTTTGGTGAGTCCGGCGACTGGGTCCAGGCATTGATGGACCAGTGCCGGATGGTGTCCGACGACCTGGCCTGGCTGGCGGCAACGGCAGACACCGACCAAAGCGATGCCGCCGCGGTGAAAGGGATCCCGACCTTGCGCCAGTTGGCCGCCAGCGACCTGCCGGTGGCGGCGACCAGGGCAAGGTTGCGGATCACCGAGCTGGAGCGACTGGCCCACGTCGCCGGCCAGTGTGCGCAGCAGGAGTATGGCTTCCTGTACGACCCGGCCCGGCGCCTGCTGTCGATTGGCTACAACGTCGAAGAGCAGCGGCGTGATATCGGCTTCTATGACCTGCTTGCGTCCGAGGCGCGCCTGGGCAACTTCGTCACTATCGCCCAGGGACAGTTGCCACAGGAATCGTGGTTCGCGCTGGGTCGTTTGCTGACCGAGGTCGACGGCGAGCCGACCTTGCTGTCGTGGAGTGGCTCGATGTTCGAGTACCTGATGCCGCAACTGGTGATGCCCAGCTACCGCGGCACCTTGCTGGACCAGACCGCGCGCAATTGCGTGGAACGGCAAATCGGCTACGGTCGTCAGCGCAATGTCCCCTGGGGTATCTCCGAGTCGGGTTACCAACTGTTCGACGTGCGCATGAACTACCAGTACCGCGCCTTTGGCGTGCCGGGACTGGGGCTGAAGCGCGGCCTCGCCCAGGATCTGGTCATCGCTCCCTACGCCAGCATGATGGCGTTGATGGTTGCGCCCGAGGCGGCCTGCGAGAACCTGCAGCGACTGACCCGCAAGGGGTTTTCTGGCCGGTTCGGGCTCTACGAAGCCATCGACTACACCGCCTCCCGCCTGCCGCCGGGGCAGGATCATGCGGTGGTGCAGTCGTTCATGGCGCACCACCAGGGCATGGGCTTGTTGTCGCTGGTGTATTTGTTGTGCGACCAGCCGATGCAGACGCGTTTCATGGCCGACCCGGAGTTCCAGGCGACCTTGTTGCTGCTGCAGGAGCGGATTCCGCGCACCGGGATGCTCCACCCCCACGCGGGCGAGGTCGCCACCGCCGGGCTGCGCACCGAGGTCAATGAGACCCAGTTGCGTGTGTTCCGCAGTCCGGACGTGGCGCGTCCGGCGGTGCAGATACTGTCCAACGGGCGTTATCACGTGATGCTGAGCAGCGCGGGCGGCGGCTATAGCCGGACCGGCGAGATGGCCGTGACGCGTTGGCGCGAAGATGGCACCCGCGACCACTGGGGCAGCTTTTGTTATGTGCGCGATGTCACCGATGGCCACTTCTGGTCGACCGCCTTCCAGCCCAGTCGGGTGCCGGTGGAGGGTTACGAGGCGATTTTCTCGGACGCCAAGGCCGAGTACCGCGGCCGCATGCGCGACTTCGAGATGCATACCCAGATCACCGTCTCGCCCGAGGACGACATCGAGTTGCGCCGCTTGCGGATCACCAACCGTGCTGGCGTGGCCCGCAGTGTCGAGATCACCAGCTACGCCGAGGTGGTATTGGCGCCGGCGATTTCCGACGAGCTGCACCCCGCCTTCAGCAACCTGTTCGTGCAGACCGAGCTGGTGCCCGACAAGCAGGCCATTGTCTGCACCCGGCGCCCGCGCGCCCACGACGAAGTCCCGCCGTGGATGTTCCATCTGCTGGCCGTCCACGATGCCGATATCGACGCGATTTCCTATGAGACCGATCGGGCGAAGTTCGTCGGCCGTGGCAACTCCCTGCAGTCTCCGGCGGCGATGACCGGTCACGACGAGTTGTCGGGCAGTGACGGCTCGGTGCTGGATCCGATCGTTGCCATCCGCTGCCGGTTGACCCTCGCGCCGGGGCAGACTGCCAGCATCGATATGGTCTCCGGGGTGGCAACCACGCGCTCGAGCTGCGCAGCCCTGGTGGGCAAGTACCGCGACCGGCGCCTGGCGGACCGCGTGTTCGACCTCGCCTGGACCCACAGCCAGGTGGTCCGCAACCAGATCAATGCCAGCCAGGCCGACGCCCAACTGTACGAGCGCTTGGCGGGTCTGGTGCTGTATGCGAACCCGATCCTGCGGGCAGGCCAGGCGGTGTTGCTGCAGAACCGTCGTGGCCAGTCCGGGCTGTGGGGGCAATCGATCTCCGGCGACTACCCGGTGGTGCTGCTGCAGATCGCCGAGGCGGCCAACATCGAACTGGTCCGCCAGTTGGTCCACGCGCATGCGTACTGGCGCTTGAAGGGGCTTGCCGTCGACCTGGTGATCTGGAACGAGGACCAGGCCGGCTACCGCCAGCAACTGCAGGACCAGATCATGGGTCTGGTCGCGGCGGGCGTGGAGGCGCATGTGATTGACCGGCCGGGCGGTATCTTCGTGCGACCGACCCACCAGATATCGCAGGAGGATCGGATCCTGGTCCAGTCGGTCGCACGGGTCATCCTCAGTGATGCGCGCGGCAGTCTGTCGGAGCAACTGGCTCGGCGCCCGAGTGCGGTGCCGGCGATCCCGTTGCTGGTGCCGGCACCGATCCAGTACGAGCTGGTGGACGCCGATAATGCCTGGCCACCCGGCCAGGACGGCGGCATCGACCCGATGGTCGGACCGGACGACGATCCCTGGCCATTCGACGTCGGAGCGTCGACCCGGATCCTCGACAATGGCGTCGGCGGTTTCTCGCCGGACGGGAGCGAGTACATCATCGATCTGGCTCCCGACCAGACGACCACGGCGCCCTGGTCGAACGTGCTTGCCAATGCCCATTTCGGCTGCGTGGTGAGCGAGAGCTCTCCGGGCTACACCTGGAGCGAGAACGCGCACGAGTTCCGGCTGACACCGTGGCACAACGACCCGGTCACCGACGCTGCGGGCGAGGCGTTCTACCTGCGCGACGAGGACACCGGCCGGGTCTGGTCCCCGATGCCACTGCCTTGTCGCGGCAGCGGCCAGTTCCGAACCCGGCACGGCTTTGGCTACAGCGTGTACGAGCACGTCAACGATGGCATCGCCAGTGAGCTGTGGATCTATGTCGACCTGCACGAGGCGGTCAAGTACAGCGTGCTCAGGGTCGCCAACCGCTCCGGCCGGCCACGCCGGCTGAGCGCTACCGGCTACGTCGAATGGATCCTCGGCGACCTCCACGCCAAGACCCAGATGCACGTGGTGACCGAGGTGGATGGCGATACCGGAGTGCTGACGGCGCGCAATCCCTACAACACCGAGTTCGAAGGCCGGGTGGCGTTCTTTGACGTCGACCCCGCGGCCGGCGAGCGGACCATCACCGGCGACCGTCTGGAGTTCCTGGGTCGCAATGGCAGCCTGCAACGTCCCGCCGCGCTGCAGCGCGAGCGGCTGTCAGGCCGGTTGGGCGCGGGACTGGATCCGTGCGCGGCGATCCAGGTGGTTCTTGAGCTGGACCCCGGCGAAGCCAGTGAAACGGTATTCCGGCTGGGCATGGGAAGTGATTGGGGCGCTGCGGTGGCGTTGGCGACCCGCACCCGTGGCACCAACCCGGCACACGATGCACTGGATGCGGTGCGGATGTACTGGAACCGGACTTTGGGCACGATCAAGGTGGAGACGCCGGACCCAGCCTTCGACGTGCTCGCCAACGGCTGGCTGCTGTACCAGACCATCGGCTGCCGGTTCATGGCGCGCAGCGGCTACTACCAGTCCGGCGGCGCCTTCGGTTTCCGCGACCAGTTGCAGGACTCCATGGCGATGGTGCATGCCGAGCCGGAACTGGCCCGCGGCCACCTGCTACGCAGCGCGGCCCACCAGTTTCCCGATGGCGATGTGCTGCACTGGTGGCATCCGCCGCTGGATCGCGGCGTGCGCACACGGTGCTCGGATGATTACCTGTGGCTGCCGTTGGCGGTGTGCCGCTACGTGTACGCGACAGGCGATGCCGACGTACTCGACGAGGTCGTGCCCTACATCGAGGGCCGCCCGGTCGGCATCGACGAGGAGTCCTACTACGACCTGCCGCTGCGCTCGGCGTTGCGACAGGATCTGTACCGGCATTGCGTGCGCGCGATCAAGCGCGGGCTGGAGTTGACCGGCGAGCGCGGATTGCCGTTGATGGCGACCGGCGACTGGAACGACGGCATGAACCGGGTGGGCGAGCGCGGCCGCGGCGAGAGCGTCTGGCTGGGCTTCTTCCTGCATCACGTGCTGGTTCAGTTTGCGACTCTGGCGGAAGGACGACACGACGATGGCTTTGCCCGCGACTGTGTCGTGGCCGCCGAGCAGTTGCGCGGGAACCTCGACAAGCACGCCTGGGACGGCGACTGGTACCGGCGCGCATGGTTCGACAACGGCGTGCCGCTGGGCTCGGCGAGCAACGACGAATGCCGGATCGACTCGATATCGCAAAGCTGGGCGGTGCTGTCGGGCGCTGGCGATCCGGAGCGCACGCGTCGAGCCATGGCCTCGCTGGACCAATACCTGGTACGTCGCGATGCCGGCCTGATCCAGCTGTTGGATCCACCGTTCGACAAGACCGTGCAGGATCCCGGCTACATCCGTGGCTATGTGCCCGGGGTGCGTGAGAACGGCGGCCAGTACACCCACTCCGCCGTGTGGGCGGCGATGGCGTTTGCGCAGATGGGTGACACCGAGCGGGCGTGGGAGCTGATGCGGATGATCAGTCCGCTCAGCCACACCGGCACCGCCGAAGACGTGGCGATCTACAAGGTCGAGCCATACGTCATGGCCGCGGACGTGTATGCGGTGGCCCCGCATGTCGGCCGTGGCGGCTGGACCTGGTACACCGGCTCGGCCGGCTGGATGTACCGGTTGATGGTGGAGTCGTTGTTGGGCGTACGCCGGCAGGGCCGGCGGTTACACATCGAGCCGCGCATGCCATCGGATTGGCCGGGCTTTGCGTTGCGCTATCGATTCGGCGAGACCAGCTACCCGATCACCGTGCGGCGCGCTGGCGCCGGCGAGCCGTCGCGGATGACGGTCGACGGCGTCACACAGGACCAGTTGGCAATTGAACTGCGCGATGACCGCGAAATCCATGCCGTCGAGGTCTGGCTGCAGCGGTGACAAGCCGCCTGCAGCCGGAGGATCGGTGCCCTTGCTCTATGGCGTCGGATTGCGACGGAAGCGATAGATCACCGCGCCGATCAGTATCGCGATGGCACCCGCGATCAGGTTGTCCAGCTCGGCACTGGCCAGCAACGCCACCGACAGTGCCGTCGCTGCCAACGGGATCAACGGGCCGCCCGGCAATTGCATGGCCTGCGGCTCGTTGCCGTGGCGGCGGCGCAACACGATCACCGATAGCGCAGTGCCGATGTAGGTGACCAGCCGGGCCACCACTGACAGCAGTGCCAACTCCACGAACGTCCCGGTCAGTGCCAGCACCAGCGATGCAGCACCGATCGCCACCACCGCGTTGGCCGGTGTGCGGAACCGCGGGTGGATCCTGCCCAGTGCCTTCGGACCGTAGCCGTCATCCGCCAGCGCCAGCAGGTAGCGCGGACCAAACATGATCGTGTTGCTGTTGGTGCCCAGGATGGAGATGGCCGCGCCGATGGTCAGCAACCAGGCCAGGCGCTCACCGCCGAAGCGCGCGGCCGCATCGGCCAACGGAGCGGTGGATTCGGCCAGTCCGGGCAGGGTGCCCAGGGCGACCCATTGCACAGCGACATACACCAGGGTGACGGTGGCGATCATCGCCAGCAAGGCAAACGGCACGTCACGCCGCGGATTGCGGTATTCACCAGCGGCCGCAGGCAGGTTCTCGAAGCCGGCGTAGGCAAACAGCAGCAGCAACGCTGCCTGCCCCAGGTCGGCCATCGGTATCGGGCCAGCCAGTGGCGAGGCCAGCGAGGTGTCGACGTAGAACGCCCCGATCGCCACGAACATCAGCAGCGGCAGCAACTTGGCAATTGCCAGAAACACCCCGGTGCGCGCCGCAGTGCGCACGCCCACCACGTTGACGATAACCAGGAACACCAGCGAGCCGACCACGATCCCGATCCGCATCGAACCACCCGCCGCGGCGGGCCAGAAGTGGGTGACCGCCTCGGCCAGGCCATTGCTGAGTGCGGCGGCGCTGGCAATGCGGGTCAGCACCAGCATCCAGCCGATCTCGAAACCGATGAACGGCCCGAACGCCTCGCGTGCGTACAAATAGCCGCCACCGGGCTGGTCGAAGTAGCTGGAGGCCTGCGCGTAGCAAAGCACCAGCAGGGTCACCGCCAGTCCGGCCAGCAGGATCGCCCAGAGACTGGCCGGCCCCAGCAGCAGCGCCGCCGAGGCGGGCAGCAGGTAGATGCCGCTGCCGATGACGTCGTTGACCGACAGCCCGAACAGCTGCCAGCGGCCTACGGCGCGCAGCAATGCGGGTTGCTCACCCGGAGCGGGAGGCACGGCGGTGGAGCGGTTTGATGGCGTGTTTTGCAAAACGCTCTCCACATCGGTTGGCGTTGCCCAGAGTGCATGAACACGCGGCGAGCGTCCATGCAGTGCGTCACTCGTCGTGGCGGCCGGTTTGGCTTACCGTAGTTCCATGCAGGTATTCATGAAGACTTGTCGGATCGTCATTGCCGCAGCGCTGCTTGGGTTTCTGGGCGCTTGTGCCAGTGTGCCCAGCCACAACCCGCTCGCGCAATGGGAGGGCTCGCCGAACCACGAGCCACGCCGGGCCCGGGTGATCGTGCTGCATCACACGGCGATGGACAGCGCCCGGGGCGCGATAACGACGTTGCAGACGGCCAATTCCGGTGGTCCGGTGAGTTCGCACTATGTGATTGGCGACGACGGGCGGATCTACCAACTGGTCGCCGAGGATCAACGGGCCTGGCACGCGGGCGGCAGCCGCTGGTCCGGGATCAGCGACCTCAACTCCTATTCGATCGGCATCGAGCTGGACAACAACGGCCATGAGCCTTTCAGCGCGCCGCAGATCGATGCATTGCTGGTGTTGCTGGAAGATCTCACCACGCGGCTGGGGATCCAGCGCCACTTGGTGGTGGGTCACGGCGACGTCGCGCCCACCAAAAAGGACGATCCCAGCCGGCTCTTCCCCTGGCAGCGCCTGGCGGAATCAGGGTTTGGCTTGTGGCCCCGGGACCGGCTTGCCGCGCCACCCCCCGGATTTGATCCTTGGGCCGCGTTGCGCCTGGTGGGTTACGACCTGCGGGATCGGTCGGCCGCACTGGCTGCCTTTCACCGCCACTTCCGCGCCAACGACGGCACCGAGTGGCTGCCGGGCGATGCCGAAATCCTGTACGACCTGCAGTTGCAACTGATGGACGCGCCGGTGCGGCCCACCCCAGCCGGCCTGCCGGACTAAGGCGTCGGGACCTCCGACGTCGCCGTTTCCGTAGTGGCCACGACGGGACTCAGGCGCAACAGTCGGCCGTCCTTGCCATCCTCCAGCAACCACAGGTTGCCCGCCGGACCTTGCTCGACTTCGCGGATGCGTGTGTCCATGTCGAACCGCTCCGCCTCGCGCACCTCGCCCTGCGCCAGCTCAACCCGGATCAGCGCCTCGGCCGAAAGACCGGCGATGAACGCGTCGCCTTGCCACTGCGGAAACGCGTCGCCGGAGTAGATGACCAGGCTTGCCGGTGAGATGACCGGAGTCCAACTGGTCTCCGGTGCGTTGTATTCGGGCTGGGTGTCGTGGTCGGGGATCGGCCGGCCGTCGTAGTGATCGCCATTGGAGACGACCGGGTAGCCGTAGTTGCCACCGCGCACGACCTGGTTGAGCTCGTCGCCGCCGCTCGGGCCCATCTCGATGTTCCACAACTGGCCTTCCGCATCAAAGGCGATGCCGAGCGGGTTGCGGTGGCCCAGTGACCAGACCTGAGCTGCAACCTCGCCCTGATCGGCGAACGGGTTGTCTTTCGGGACGCTGCCGTCGGCGTTGAGACGGACGATCTTGCCGAGATTGGATTGCAGGTTCTGCGCCGGATCGAATTTCTGACGCTCGCCCGAGCTGATCCACAGATAGCCGTCGGGGCCGAACGCAAGCCGATGGCCGTAATGACCGTGACCCTGCACCTTGGGCACCTGGCGCCAGATCACTTCCAGCCCGGTCAGCTTGCCGCCACCTTGCTGGTCGAGCACCAGCTTCGCACGCGCCACCGCGGCGCCACTGGTATCGCCCTTGCCGGCCTCGGCATAACTCAGATAGACCTGTTGGCTGTCGGGGAAGTCGGGACCGAGAATCACGTCGCCCAGCCCGCCCTGGCCCTCGTCAACCACGTCGGGTACGCCGCTGATCTGGCCGACCTCGCCGCTGTCCAGTTGCACCAGCTTCAGCGCGCCGCCTTTCTCGGTGACCAGCAACCGGTTTCCGTCGGGCAGGAAGGTCATGGCCCAGGGGGCGTTGAAGTGCGCGATGGCGGTGACGGCAAGCGCGTCGCCGTCGGCCGTCGTCATCGTGTCGACACCCTGCGGCTCGGTCGGTGTGCTGATGCCATCGGCGGGATGGCACGCGGAAAGCAGTGCCACGGACAGGGTTGCCATCAAACGCATGCGCATGGGTCGACTCTCAGGACAGGGCGGAGGTGGCCTCGAACGGTAACGCTACCGCGCCGGCGGCGACAATGCGAGGGTGCGCGGCGGCCAGCAGTTCCTTGTCGCCATCGACCAGCACCAGGATATTGCCGGCCTCGATCTCGTCGTGGAACTTCTGCCGCACCGGATCGGGCATCGACGAGCCGACCAGTGCGGACGACCAGCTGCCCACCGCAGCGCCGGCAACCGTTGCGGCGGCGGCACCGATCATGGTCACACCCAATGCCGGGATGGCGACCGCAACCAGACCCGCCAACAGGCCGGCGCCAGCGCCATAACCGGCGCCGCGCATTGCGGCAGGCATCATGTCGGTGTCGGCTTCCTTGCGCTCCTGCGGAATCACGTCCATCTCGATGTCCGAGCGCGCCACCAACAGGATGTGGCTATCGGGTACCCCGGCGGCCAGGGCAGCGTCGATGGCCGCGATCGCAGCCGGCATGTCTGGTGTACTGAATACGTGTCGGTGCTTCATGAGTCGCTTCCTCCACTATTGCGATCCAGCATCGCCCCGGTGCGGTTATCCAGTGGTGAACACCGCGTTGGCGTGGTGTTCCGGCTTCCGTGGCATTGTCCAAGAGGGCCGCCGATCGCCCATCACGCACAGGAGCTCCCATGTTGCCCACCGCCACCGTCCACTGCCCGTATTGCGGCGAGTCGATCCAATTGCTGATTGATGACTCGATCGAGGAACAGCGTTATATCGAGGACTGCCAGGTGTGCTGTCGGCCGATCCGGGTCGCGGTCGACATCGTGGACGGCGAACTGCAGGTGGGGACGGCGGCGGAGAACGAATGAGCGTTTCGGCGGCCGCGTGAAGGTTGTGTTGGGTTCAGCAATATCAAAAGGGTGGAGGCCTCCGAAGCGATGTCGGGCATCACGGTTTTCCGGCTGCGCGGCGCATCTGCAGCGGTGTCCTAGCGCCAAATTCGGGGCCGATGGTTAAACCAACGTTGCCGTAACGATTGACCCATGGCGACGGTTCATGGCGCCGTGCGCAAGGTGCGAGTCGTGCGGCAGGAATCCCCCGTCCTGCAGCGCCATTCCCATCTTTGTCCAGGAGAAGTACCAATGAAGATTTCGACCATCAGCCTCGCCTTGGTGGCCGCGCTGGCCGCACCGCTTGCCTTTGCGCAGGACGCCACCACTGCCGACCCCGTGGAGGGCGCAGCGGCGACACCGACGCAGCAGGCGGCACCATCAGAGAAGAAAAGCTGGAATGACGTCGACACCAATGGCGACGGTGCGCTGAGCCAGGCCGAGGCGGCCTCGGTGCCGGCGCTGGACGCGGTATTCGCCGAGGCGGATGTCGACGCCGATGGCTTGCTCACTGCCGATGAGTACAAGGCCTACGTTGCCAAGATGCAGGGCGGTGCCGGTGCCGGTGCTGAAGCGGCCGGCGACGCGGCAGCCACCGACTCGGGTCAATAACAGCGGCGGGTTCAACGCCGATGCGTACCGAAGGGCGGCCCACTGGGTCGCCCTTCGGCTTTCCGCCATACTGGGGCGATGGAAAGAATCGAGATGGTCGCCTTCGACGCCGACGACACCCTGTGGCGCAGTCAGGATTATTTCGACCAGGCGCAGGAGGAGTTCGAGCAGATCATCGCGGCATGGGTCGATCTGGACGAAGGCCAGTTGCGCCAGCGCCTGTACGAGGTGGAGAGCGGCAACATCGCGGTGTTCGGCTATGGCGTGAAAGGCATGGTGCTGTCGATGCTGGAAGCCGCCGTCGAGCTGACCCAGGCGCGCATCAGCGCCACCGACCTGCAGCGCATCGTCGGGCTGGGCAAAGCGCTGCTGCAACATCCGGTCGAGCTGCTTCCGGACATCCGCGACGCGGTCGAGGTCATTGCCCGCGACTACGCGATCGTGCTGATCACCAAGGGTGACCTGTTTCACCAGGAGGCCAAGGTGCGTCAATCCGGCATGGCCGACCTGTTCCGCCGGATCGAGATCGTGAGCGAGAAAGACCCGACCACCTATAAACGACTGCTGACTGAATTCGAGCTGCCCGCAAGCCGCTTCCTGATGATCGGCAACTCGTTGCGCTCCGACATCGCGCCGGTGCTGGCACTGGGTGGGTGGGGCATCCACGTGCCGTACCACACCACCTGGGCGCATGAGAATGCGGTGCTTCCCGATAGCTCAAGCGTGCCCTCGCGCATGCGTCGGGTTGACGCCGCTGCCGACTTGCCCGGTGCGGTCGCCGAGCTGGCAGCATTGACGACAATGCCGAACGCTTGCTGAGCGGGACTGGCCGGGCAAAGTCGCCATTGGATGCGTGTTCAGGCGTGTCCGGGCATCGTCGGGTCATGGCTGGAACGGCCGGCCAATAAAGGAGAACTCCATGTCCAATCTATTCCGGTGGCTCACTCCGGTTGCACTGGCGGCCGGTATCGGCCTGTCGGCGTTGGCTCCTGTGCCCGCCCACGCAAACGGTGGCGACGACCTGGTCCGGGTGCTGGTCAACGCGGCCGATGTGATCTTCAACAACGGTCATGCGTACTATCAGGACGACTATCGCAACAACCGACGCGGCGCCAACAACCGCCTCATCGTGGTGCGCGACAACCGTGGCAACCCTCGTTATTACCGCAACAGTTACCGCTCCAGCCCGCGCAACAACGCCCGCGACGTGAAGTGCAACAAGCACGGCAAGTGCAAGGTCAAGGCGACGTACTACGACCCGCGCTACGACCGGGATCGCAGCCGCTATCGTGCGCGGAATGATCGCGACTCGCGCCGCTATTACAGCCGGTCGTATCGCGACCGAGACGACGATTGAGCGCCGGCAAGGTAGGCTGATCCGTTCCCGCAAACATCCAAACGAGTATGTAATGAAGACTCCCAGCCTCATCAGGATCGTGTTCCCCGTGGTGGCTGCCGGCCTGCTTGCCATCACTGCGTTGCCGGCCAGCGCCGCCGGATCGGTTGATTGCGAAATGCGCTTCGACATGTCGGGCTGGTCGCTGTTCTACAAGACCGGCTCCGGCACCGGTACGGTCAGTTGCAGCAATGGCCAGCGCATGTCGGTGAAGATCCGTACCAAGGGTGGCGGCGTCACGGTTGGCAAGACCAATATCGTCGATGGTCGTGGCGAGTTCTCCGGGGTGTCGCAGATCGAGGACGTCCTCGGCACCTACGTCACCGCCGAGGCGCACGCAGGCGCGGGCAAGTCGGCCAAGGCGCAGGTGATGACCAAGGGCGAGGTTTCGCTGGCGTTGGCGGGCAAGGGCACCGGCTGGGATCTCGGTGTCGCGTTCGGGAAGTTTGTCATCTCGCGTTGACCGTGAGTCCCCCTGAAGGGAGTAGAACTATGAAGAACAAATCAACATCCAGGATGCTTGCCGTCGCCGCCGCAGTGGCCGCGTTGTTCGGGGCCGGACAGGTTGCGGCGCAGGACTTCAGCTTCGGCTGGAACCCGCGCAGCGGTGATGTCTGGGTCGACAGCCGGCTGGACGACGTCAACCGTTATGGTTCTCGCTATCAGCAGCCGTTCGTCGATGAAATGGTTCGTTACCACGGTGCCCCGCGTAGCTTGGTGAGCAGCTTGCTCACCGAGCGCAACTGGGCCCCGGGTGATATCTACTACGCGTGTGCGATCGCCCAGATCATCGGCCGCCCATGCCGTTACGTGGTCGATGAGTGGGAGCGCGACCACGCCCAAGGCTGGGGCAACGTTGCCAAGCGGATGGGAATCAAGCCAGGTTCGGCCGAGTTCCATCGGCTCAAGCGCGGCTTCGTATCGAGCTATGACCGTTGGGGCCGGCCGATCCGGATCGACGAAGACCTGTATCGCGACTACCCCGAGCGCGCCCGTGCTGCCCGTCTGCATGCCGATGATGATCGGGGCAAGAGCAAGGGCAACAAGAGCAACAAGAGCAACAAGGGAAATAGCAGCAACAAGGGCAACAAGGGCAACAACGGAAAGGGCAACAACGGCGGCAAGAAAAGTCAGGGAAACAACGGCAACGACAAGGGCCGGGGCAACTAGTTTCCCAGCAGTTCCAGGTAGGCGCGGATGCGTTTCGCGTTGGTGCCCGCATCACTCTTGCCGACCCGTGATACCGAGCGCACGTCGACCTGGCTGCCGCTGCCGCTGCCGGTGACTTCCGGTTCGACCCGGATCACCACATCGTCCTTGAAGCCGAACCACAACGTGGTCGCGGTGGCCTCGATGCGGCCACTGGCCGGGTCGGCGGCGACGATCTCCCAGTCCATGCTGCGCGCGGTGGACAGCGCGCGCTGGAATGCGTCGGCCGGCGGAACCCCGAGGTGGCGTGTGTCCAGGTCGGGGTAGGCGGTGGCTTGTGCTTGCGCCACCTCCGATCCGGCGTAAGCGGAAGGGTTGGTTGCGTCAGCTCGCAGCGGCAGGATTGCGACGAAAGTGGGCGGACGCTCGGTGTCGGTACTGATGTCGTGGATCGGCGGCACGGTCCTGGCCTGTCGCATCCCGTTCCAGGGCACGAATGCAACCGCGACACCCATCAGCAACGCGGCCACCAGCGCGCCGGTGCCGGTGCGCCGGATGCGCGGGATCAGCAACATCACCAGCGCGATCGCCGCTGCGGCCAAACCGGCATAGGCAGCCCAGCTCATCAGTTTGAAACCGGTGGGGAATGCCCAAAGTCCCAGCCGGGTGCCCGGCCCGGCCACGGCCAGCAGCAAGACGGCGATAACGCTCAGTGCGAGGGGGTACCGGGGTGCTTTCATGGCGGCTTCCATCGAGTGGCGGTCGGACGCAGTGTGAACCAGCCCGCGTCGGGATGCGAAGCGATCCCCGCACCGCCTTGATGCCGGGCTAGCTGCCAGACCCCCAAAGCTCCTCAAGGCGCCCGTCGCGGCCGCAACTGAATCGGTAGTACCTGTAACGGATCGGGTTCTTCTCGTAGTAGTCCTGGTGATAGGTCTCGGCCGGGTAGAACGCGGTCGCGACGACGACCTGGGTCGCGATCGGACGCTCGAAGCGACCGGAGGCCTGCCACGTGCGCTTGCTGGCCTCGGCGAGGCGTTGCTGGTCCTCGCCGATGGTGAAAATCGCACTGCGGTATTGGTCGCCGATGTCGCAGAACTGGCGGTCGACCGCGACCGGATCGATGTTGTGCCAGAACACCTCCAGCAACTTCTCGTAGCTGACCTGGCGCGGGTCGTACTTCACCTGCACCGCCTCGGCGTGGCCGGTGGTGCCCGCGGAGACCTGCTCGTAGGTCGGGTTGGCGACGGTGCCGCCGATATAGCCGGAGGTCGTCGATAGCACCCCGGGCAATTCGTCGTACGGCGGCTCCATGCACCAGAAGCAGCCGCCGGCGAACACCGCGACGGCGATGTCTGTCGAAGGCGCGGCGGCCTGTTGGGTGTCACCGACACTGCGCTCACCACTGCCCGATTGCGCGCAAGCTGCCAGCGCGGTCAGCAGCGGCAACAGCGCGACCAACATGGCCCGGCGCAAGGGATGTTTCCGCTGCTTGCGCGGCTGCCGGCCACAGCGGGGATCCCGTTGGGTTTGTGAGCCCGGATAGCTGGTCATGGCCGTCACCCCCGCAGTGCTGGAAGTTGCTGGCCTTGCGGCACAAAGCGTAATGCCAGCCCGTTGTTGCACCAGCGCTTGCCCAGTGGCGGCGGGCCATCGTTGAAGATGTGGCCCTGATGGCCGCCGCAGCGGGCACAGTGGTATTCGGTGCGCGGGATCAACAGTATGAAGTCGCGCTTGGTCCCCATCTGGCCGGCGATGGGTCGGGTGAAGCTCGGCCAGCCGGTGCCGCTGTCGAATTTGTCTTCACTGTTGAACAGCGGCAGATAGCACGCGGCGCAGAGGAAGGTGCCCAGGCGCTTCTCGGTGTCCAACGGACTGCTGAAGGCACGTTCGGTATTTTCCTTGAACAAAACATCAAAGGCCGCCGGACTGACCTTGTCGCGCCAGAAGGTGTCGGCATGACCCAGGGCCGACACGACCGCTGTGCCGGGTGGAAGTGCGGGCGGGGCGGCGCGTGAACAGGCCGGCAGCAGTGGCATTGCTGCCATCGCGGCCAAGCCTTGCAGGACGGTGCGACGGTTCATGGACGGTCTCCAGGCGCGGGGCGGTCGGGCACGTAAGGCACGTACGAATTGGTGTCGACTATTAGGTTGGACGTCTGGCGCGGCGGATAATTCCATCCCGGGGGGAAATCCAGCCTGCGGATCAACCAGGCGCACATTTTCGACAGTGACCCGGCACGCCGGTGACGACTGCCGTGGCAATTGGGCTACGTTGTAGGGAGCTGTTGTTTCCCCCCGCCCCCGGAGCCATCCATGAATCCAAAACCCGCCATTGCCGCTTGGCGCTGGATCTTGCTGCTGGCACTGGTTGTCGCGGTGGCGTGGGCCTGGCAGGCGGGCGCAGGCGACGCGTTGTCGCTGGAAAACCTGAAAGCGCGGCAGGCCGACCTGCTGGCGTGGGTGGCGACCAACCCGTGGCTTGCGGCGGGACTGTTCTTCCTGGTCTATGTCGCGGTCGCCGCGGCATCGATCCCGGGCGCGGCGGTGCTGACGGTAGCCGCCGGTGCGCTGTTCGGATTGCTGGAAGGCACGCTGTTGGTGTCGTTTGCCAGCACCATCGGCGCGTCGCTGGCGTTCCTGGTGGCACGCTTCGCGTTGCGCGACAGCCTGCGCCGTCGGTACGGCGAGCGCCTGAAGAAGATCGACGCCGGGGTTGAGCGCGATGGCGGGTTCTACCTGTTCACGCTGCGGCTGGTTCCGGTGTTTCCGTTCTTTGTGGTCAACCTGCTGGCCGGGCTGACCGCGCTCAAGCTGCACACCTTCTACTGGGTCAGCCAGCTCGGCATGCTGGCCGGCACCATCGTGTATGTCTACGCGGGCACCCAGTTGGCGGAAATACGCTCGTTGGGCGACGTGCTGTCACCGGGCTTGATCGGTGCCTTCGTGCTGCTGGGCCTGCTGCCGTTGCTGGCGCGATGGCTGACCCGGTGGTTGGCCGCACGACGGGTGTATCGCGGTTTCAAGCGGCCGGCGCGCTTCGACTACAACCTGCTGGTGATCGGCGCCGGCTCGGCCGGGCTGGTGTCGGCGTATATCGGTTCGACGGTCAAGGCAAAAGTCGCGTTGATCGAGAAACACAAGATGGGCGGCGACTGCCTCAACACCGGTTGCGTGCCCTCGAAGACCTTGCTGTGCACCGCGCGACTGTTGGCGCAAGCGCGTGACAGCCAGCGTTACGGCGTGCGCGCAATGCAGGTGGACTTTGATTTCGCCGAGGCGATGGAGCGCGTGCAGGCGGTGATCGCGAAGATCGAGCCGCATGATTCGGTCGAGCGCTACACCGGCCTGGGCGTCGAGGTGATCCGCGGTGAGGCGAAGATCGTCTCGCCTTGGGAAGTCGAGGTGGACGGTCGCCGGCTCAGTGCCCGCAGCCTGATCGTCGCCACCGGTGCGCGGCCGCTGGTGCCGACGCTGCCGGGCTTGGATACGGTCGACTACCTGACCAGCGATACCGTGTGGAGCCTGCGCAGCTTGCCCGGGAAATTGCTGGTGCTCGGCGGTGGCCCGGTGGGGTGTGAGCTGACCCAGGTGTTCGCACGCTTCGGCAGCCAGGTGACCCAGGTGGAGATGGCGTCGCGACTGCTGCCGCGCGAGGATGCCGATGCGGCGGTATTGGTGACCGACCAGTTGCGCGCCGACGGCGTGCACGTCGCCACCGCACACAAGGCCTTGCGGGTGGAAGCAAATGGCAGCGGCGGCTGCCTGGTGTGTGAGCACGAGGGCGCCGAGGTCAGGTTCGAATTCGACACCCTGCTGCTGGCGCTGGGCCGCACCGCCAATGTCGAAGGTTACGGGCTGGAGGAGCTCGGGGTGCAGCTGACCGCGCGCCGCACGATCGAAGCCGACGCATTGCTGCGGACCAACTTCCCCAACATCCATGTCTGCGGCGACGTGACCGGTCCGTTCCAGTTCACCCACGTCGCATCGCACCAAGCCTGGTACGCGGCCGTCAATGCATTGATCGCGCCGTTGTGGTCGTTCGACGTCGATTACCGGGTGATCCCGTGGGCGACGTTCACCGAGCCGGAGGTCGCGCGCGTTGGCCTGTCGGAGGACGAGGCAAGCCGAGAGCAGATCGAGGTCGAAGTCACCCGCTACGGCATTGATGACCTCGACCGTGCGATTGCCGACGGCGTCGACCACGGCTTCGTCAAGGTGCTGACCGCGCCGGGCAAGGACAAGATCCTGGGCGCGACGATTGTCGGTGCCCATGCGGGCGAGCTGCTGGCCGAGTTCGTGCTGGCGATGAAGCACGGTATCGGCCTCAACAAGCTGCTCGGCACCATCCATATCTACCCGACCATGGCCGAGGCCAACAAGTACGTCGCCGGCAACTGGAAGCGCGCGCATGCGCCGCAGGCGGTGTTGCGCTGGACCGAGCGATTCTTCGCCTGGCGTCGGGGCTGAGCGATGGATGCCACGGCGGTGCTGGCGAAGCTGACGGTGGTGGTGCCGGTGGGGCCGGGCGATGCGATGTCGGCGCGATTGCGCACGCAACTGGCGGCGTTGCCGTCACAGGTCCGGGTGGTTCATGCGCAGACCGGAGCGGTCGCGGACGCGTTCCCGGTGGCGCCTGCGGTTGTGGCAACCGTGGCGGGCCAGGGAGCCGGGGAAGCAGGTCAGCTGGCTATCGGCGAGACGGTTCGACCGTCGCCGCGCTGGCAGGTCATCGCTGCGCCACCCGGGCGCGCCACGCAACAGAATGCGGGTGCGCGCGATGCAGACGGTGAGTGGTTGTGGTTCCTGCACGCCGATTGTGTGTTGGCCGCCGGCACGTTGCCGGCGCTGGCGCGGTTTATCGATCTGGCCGGTGCATCCGATACCGCCGAGGCGGGATATTTCGACCTGCGCTTCCTCGATGACGGGCCGGTATGGATGCGCCTGAATACGCTCGGCACCTGGCTTCGCAGTCGCTGGCTGGGTTTGCCATTTGGTGACCAGGGCCTGGTCCTGCCGCGCGCCGTGTTTGAACGCCTCGGTGGTTTCGACCCGGTGCTGGACCGCGGCGAAGACCATGACCTGGTCTGGCGTTTGCGCCGAGCCAACGTGCGACTGCGGCCGATTGGCGCCTGGTTGTTCACCAGTGCACGCAAGTATGCCGAGCAGGGTTGGTGGTCGACCACGTGGTGGCACCTGCGCGAGACCTGGCGACAGGCCCGGCGCTTCTCGCAAAGTGAGTCGGGTCGATGAGCGGCGCGCTGGCGATCTTCGTCAAGACGCCCGGGCGTTCCGGCATCAAGACCCGGCTTGCGGCCGAGTGCGGCGAGGCCTACGCCATTGACTGGTATCGCCGTGCAGCCGCTGCGGTTGCATCGGTAGCGCGTGCCGCGCAGGCGCGCTTTGGGGTGACGGCCTATTGGGCCGTCGCCGAAAGCGACGCGCTGCACGCCTGGCCCGGACTGCCCACCATCGCGCAGGGCGAGGGTGGCCTGGGCGAACGCATGGGCCACGTGCACGCGCAACTGGTCGAACGCCACGGCTTCGGCCTGCTGCTTGGCGCCGATACACCGCAGCTCACGGTGGAGGCGATCGCCGGGGCGGCCGACTGGCTGTCGACACCGTCGCCGCGGCTGCTGCTCGGTCCGGCCGATGACGGTGGCTTCTGGTTGTTCGGCGCCAATACCGTGCCGCCGTTGCCAACGTGGACCGCAGTCCGCTACAGCACCTCTGACACCGCACAGGCGTTGCAGCACTCGATGCGCGACTGCGGCGACTGGCGCACACTGGCAACGTTGACCGACGCCGACCACGCCAGTGACCTGGTGGCCGTGCTGCGCGCCTTGGAGGCCTTGCCCGCTTCAACGCTGGAGCAACGCGACCTCGCGCACTGGATGCGCGAACCGCAGGGCTCCATCGTGGGTTCAACCTCATGACAGGCTCATGGAGCCATCGCGTCTTGCATTGGCGTCCGCGCCTTTTCGGAAATGACGGATCAAAACGAGGTCTTTCGATATTCCCGTGAGTTATCTGGATGCCATCGTCGGCCACGAAGCGGCACTGCGACTGGGCGGATTCGTGCTGGTGCTGTTGACGCTGGCGGTGGCCGAGCGGGTGTGGCCGGCGCGCGGTGATGCCGCGCCGGCGCCGCGTCAGTGGTCCAACCTGGGATTGGTGGTGCTCGACACGGCGTTGGTGCGCCTGGCGTTTCCGTTGCTCGCGGTGGTCCTGGCAACCCGGGTACATGCTCGCGGCGGCGGTTTGTTCGGCCTGCTGGATTGGGCGCCGTGGCTGGAGATATCGTTGGCGGTGTTGCTGCTGGATGCCGCGATCTACTGGCAGCACCGGCTGCTGCACGTGATCCCGCTGCTGTGGCCGCTGCATCGCGTGCATCACAGTGATGTCGCGTTCGATGTCACCACCGGAGTGCGCTTCCATCCGCTGGAGATTGGCTTGTCGATGGCGGTCAAGCTCGGGCTGGTCGTCGCGCTTGGGGTGCACCCAGCCGCCGTGGTGATCTTCGAGGTGTTGCTGTCGGCGGCCAGCCTGTTCACCCATGCCGACTTTGCCTTCCCGCCACGGCTGGACCGCAGCTTGCGTGTGGTGATCGTGACTCCGTCGATGCACCGCATCCACCATTCCGTGCGTCGTGAGGAAACCGACAGCAACTACGGCTTCAACCTGTCGCTGTGGGATCGCCTGTTCGGCAGCTATCGCGTGCGTGCCGCGGAACCCGAACGCAGCATGCCGATCGGCCTGTTGCAGTGGCGCGATCCAGCCGAACTGGGGCTGGGCGCGCTGTTGCTGCAGCCGTTCCGGCGTGCGCCACGCCCGCCGGATGCGGCCGCCCCCGTGGTGTCGGCCCGTCCCACGTCACCCAAGGACTCCCCACATGCATGACACCTGGCCGCTACTGCAGGACAGCGACTTTCCACGAATCCAGCGCGAGCGGCTGGACACGCTGCAGCTCAACCTCGGCTACCTGTGCAACCTCAGCTGCATCCACTGCCACGTCGCCGCCGGCCCGCGTCGCACCGAGTTGATGGACCGCGACACCATGGTGCTCGCGCTGGAGGTCGCAAAGCGGCACCGCGTCGGCACCCTCGATGTCACCGGCGGCTCGCCCGAGATGAACCCGGATTTCCGCTGGCTGGTGACCCAGGCGCGTGATGCCGGCCTGCATGTGATGGACCGGCTCAATCCCACCATCATGGAAGAGCCTGGCTACGAATGGGTCGGCGAATTCCTCGCGCAGCATCGTGTCGAAGCCATCGCCTCGCTGCCCTGTCACAGTCAGGCCAACGTCGACGAACAACGCGGGCAGGGTGTGTTCGAGGCCTCGATCCGCGCGCTGCAAACACTCAACGCGCTTGGCTACGGCCGTGACGGCAGCGGCCTGGTGCTCAACCTGGTCTACAACCCCAACGGCGCGTTCCTGCCACCGGGCCAGCAACAGTTGCAGGCCGACTACAAGCGCTTGCTGGGCGAGAATTTCGGTATCGTGTTCAACCAGTTGTTCGCGTTGGCCAACATGCCAATCCAGCGCTACGGCTCGTGGCTGCTGTCGAAGGGTCATTTCGCGACCTACATGGCGACCCTCAAGAGCGCGCACCGCGACGACAACCTGGACGGCGTGATGTGCCGCTCACTGCTCAGCGTCGACTACCAGGGGTACCTGTACGACTGCGACTTCAACCAGATGCTGCACCTGCCGCTGGGCGCCACCGGCCCGGCCACTGTAGGCGCGTCGCGGCCACACCTGCGTGACCTGATCAATGGCCCGCTGACGCGCAGGATCGCCACCGCGGAGCATTGTTACGGCTGCACCGCCGGCCAGGGTTCCAGCTGCGGTGGCGCGTTGGACTGATCCCTAGAGGAACATCCCGCCGGAGGCCTCGATGCGTTGCGCGTTGATCCAGCCGCTGCCCGAGGCGAGCAGCGTCGCCACCACGCCGCCGATATCGTCGGGCAACCCGGCCCGCCCCAATGCCGTATTGGCGGCGATCAGTGCGTTGAGATCGGCGTTGTCGCGCACCGCGCCGCCGCCGAAATCGGTCTCGATGGCGCCGGGCGCCAGCGTGTTCACGGTGATGCCGCGCGCGCCCAGTTCCTTCGCCTGGTAACGGGTGAGCACTTCGATACCACCCTTCATCATGGCGTACACCGCGTAGCCGGGTAGCGCGAAGCGGGTCAGCCCCGACGAGACGTTGAGGATGCGGCCACCATCGGCCAGCAATGGCAGCAGTGTCTGGGTCAGGAAGAACGGTCCCTTGAGGTGCATGGCCATCATCTGGTCGAACTGTGCGGGCGTTGTGTCGGCAAACGGCGTGTTCACGCCTAACCCGGCGTTGTTGATCAGGAAGTTGAAGTGTTCGCGTTGCCAGTGCGTCGCCAGTGTCTCGCGCACGGTGTCGGCGAAGGCCGGGAACTGCCCGGTGGCCGTCACGTCCAACCGCAGGGCCGTGGCGCGGCGGCCGAGCGCCTCGATCTCCGTGACGACGGCGTGCCCCTCGTCGGCATGGCTACGGTAGGTGAGGATGACATCGACGCCCTGGCGGGCGAGCGCAAGTGCAGCGTTGCGGCCAAGGCCGCGGTTTCCGCCGGTGATCAGGGCGATGGGGGAGTGGGTTGTCATGACAGGGATCCTTGGCGTCTGGGGGACGGCGCGAGTCCCGCGCCGAACAGCCACACTATTGGCCTGCGTCCAAATCATAAACACCTTAAAATTGATTTAATTGTTCATAGATAAGCAACAAAGCGCATGCATGACATTGATGCCATGAAGGTCTTCGTCCGCGTTGCCGAGCGCGCCAGCTTCACACGCGCCGCCACAGATCTGGGGTTGCCCAAGGCCAGTGCCTCCGTCGCGGTGCAGCAACTGGAAGCGCTGCTTGGCACGCGCCTGTTGCACCGGACCACGCGTCGCGTCGAACCCACCCAGGACGGCCTGGCCTTCCTGGAGCGCTGCCGGGACATGCTTGATGACATTGATGAGTTGCAATCGATGTTCCGCGATGACGAGCGTGACCTGCGCGGCCGTTTGCGGGTGGACATGCCGGCCGCCACGGCGCACCTGTTCGTGTTGCCGCACTTGCCGGAATTTCTCGCTTCGCACCCAGGCATCGAGCTCGAGCTGAGTTGCGCCGATCGGCGCGTCGACCTCGTTCGCGAAGGGTTCGACTGCGTGCTTCGCGTGGGCGAGTTGGAGGATGTCGGCAACCTGATTGCGCGACCGCTCGGTGTGCTGGAAATTGGCACCTTTGCCAGTGCCGACTATCTCCGGCGCCATGGCGAGCCGCTTAGTCCCGACGACCTGGATGCGCACCGCATGATTCATTACGCGCAGAGCTTCGGCGGACCGGCGGACGGTTTCGAATATCTCGACGGCGACGGTGTGCACGTACGACCGATGGCAGGCGCGCTCACCGTCAACAACACCGACAGCTACCAGGCCGCGTGCGTGGCCGGGCTCGGTCTGATCCAGGGGCCGACGGCGGGCGTGAGCCGCTTGGTCGAGGCGGGGCAGTTGAAGGAAGTGCTGACCGGTTATCGGGCAGCACCCATGCCGATGACCCTGTTATACGCACACCGACGCCACCTGCCGCGTCGCGTGCGCGTGTTCATGGACTGGCTGGCCGCGCGCCTGGCACCTTCGCTCAGGTAGCAGGCGGCGGGCCGTCAAATGGGTGTGGGCAGCAGCGCATCGCGCATTGCTCTTACATCGGAGGTATCGGCACGACTGACCAGCGCGTAGTTGTAGCCATCGTCCGACCAGTACGCCGTGGCCAGTTGTCCTTCGCGCCGTTGTCCGCGCAGTAGTGCGCCGGCGTGCGGTGATGGCGGACGGATATAGAAGCTGATGGCGTTGCCCCGCTGGTCTTCATACAGCACCATCGCCGCCGGGCCGCTGTCGGTGGCAGTCAGGCGGCCACCGACGGGATGAAAACCGGCGCCAGCCAGGTTTGGCAGCCGGGCGGCATTCTGGAAGCGCTGGTCCAGCCATGTCTGCAGCTCGCCCGCATGACGTTGCGTGATATCAAGTTGCATCCGCCGATCTACCGCAAACATGCGGTAGGCCTGCAGTGCGTCGGCCATCGGCGCTGCGGCCGTTGCTGTGGCGGCCAGCGGTGCTTCCGCGCTGGGCGCTGTCCGGCTGCGCGCCTGCCAACCGCCGATGCCACCCATGCCAAGCGTCAGCACCAGCGAGGCCGCCAACGCCAGACGCGCGCGCGTGCGATGCCGACGCCGTGCGCGGATCGCAGACGGATCGAGATTTGGCTGACCCGGCGACGGCGGCAAGCTGCCCAGCCGGGCGCGCAGTTGCTGCGCGTCACGCTGCCATCCGCGTATTTCCTCGGCGCGGGTCGGGTGGCGATCCAGCCACGCTTCCACACGTGCGCAACCGGCTTCGTCCAGATGGCCATCGATATAGGCGTGGATCTCGGCTTCGTCGAGCGATGGGCTGTTTTTGGTCATGTCATTCATTTGAGTAACCGCAACGAAGGAGTCTTCGATACATCACCATCGCCAAGCCGACGCAATGCTGCGCGTGCACGCGACAACCGGGACATCACGGTGCCGATGGGGATATCGAGCAGGCCGGCCACTTCGCGATAGCTGAGCCCTTCCACTGACACCCAAAGCAACAACTGCCGCTGCTCATCGGACAAGCGCTCCAGCGCCTGCACCACCGATTGTGCAATCACTTCGCGTTCCACTGACGGCTGCTCGACCGCCGCGCCGCCACGAAAAAGTTCCAGCATGCTGGCGTAGCGGCTCGCACGCCGCTTGCTGTCCAGGAATTGGCGATACGCGATAGCAAATAGCCACGGGCGCAGCGCGGTGTTATCACGCCGGCTGCCCCAGCGCGATATTGCCCGTTCCAGCGTGGACTGGACCAGGTCGTCGGCGCTGCTGGCATCGCGGGTCAGCCATCGCGCAAACCGTTGCAACCGTGGCAACAGCTCGCGCAGCTGGTCGTCGATGTCGTGATCGAGCATGACCGGATCGACCTCCTGCGGTGTGACCTATACAGGGTAGACGCCGCTGGCCATCGATTATTCCCTGCGTCCTGTTTTCCACAGGGGCAGCCCTGTCGGTGGGCGCACGTCAGGGAATAAACCTCCGGGGCGTGCGTCTCCCTTGACGAACAAACCCTCCGATTGCCTTCACCCGCCCACAGGAATCAACATGACCTCCAACAGCAGCTTTCCGACCGCACGGCATCCGCATCTGATGCTGGCGAGCTTCGCCGCGGCCCTTGCCCTCGCCTTTGGCGTTGCCAGCGCCAATGCCGCCGAACCGCAGGACGTGTTTCCCGCATCGGTCTACGTGACATTGCAAACCAGCAACGCGGTGGAAAGCATGCCGGCGGGAGACACCTGGGGTGCGCTGACCGGCGCCCATTACAACACCATCAGCGCTGATGGCACCCGCATGCTGGTCAGCAGCAAGGATCTGCCGGAGGCCTATCTGGTGGACGCGCACAGCGGTAAGAAGCTGGCGACCTTTGAAATTGGCCCGACGCCCCAGGGCGTGGCAATCAGCCCCGATGGCCGCTGGGGACTGGCCGTCAGCGCCGGCGACGGCACGGTCGCGGCCATCGACATGAAGACCCAGAAGCTGGTCAAGTCGATCGACGTTGGCAAGGTTCCGCATAACGCGCGCTTTACCGCGGACGGCAAGCTCGCCTACGTCACCTTGCAAGGTGGTACCGGCGTGGCCGTGGTGGATATGCAGACGCTGACAAAGATCGACGAGATTCCGGTGCCGGGCATCAAGGGACCGCACAACCTTGATCTTTCCGCCGATGGAAAAACCCTGTGGGTGCGCGATCTTGTCGGCAAAGTCGCCGCAGTCGACATCACGTCCCAGAAGGTGCTGGCGGTGATCCCGGTTGGCCTGAGTCACGGCGGTATCGATGTGATTCCCGGCGGTCGTTACGTGGTCACTGGCGCGATTGCCGACCATCAGGTGGACGTGATCGATCCGGCCACGCTCAAGGTGGTCAAGCGTATCGATGTCGGCCAGGGGCCGCATGGTGTTCGTGCCAGCCATGACGGGCGTTGGGTCTACGTCGGCGTCACCGGCACCGACAAAGTCGCGGTGATCGACACCAAGACCCTGGAAGTCGTGAAGCAGGTGCCCACCCATGGCGAGTTGCCGTTCTGGATCACCGTGGTCGGCAACGACTGAGTCCGCCCGATTTTCTCCAGAGGATCACCCCATGACAGACACGTTCATTCCCGACATCTCCCGCCGCATCCTGCTCCGGAAACTGGCCGTGGCCGCCGGCGCGGCCGCCAGCCTGCCGCTGTTGGCCTGGCCCGCGTCGGCGCGCGCCGAAACGGCCGCCGACGCCGGCAAGGCGAGCAAATCGGCACTGCAATACCAGGATCATCCAAAAGGAACATCCGCGTGCGTGAATTGCGCCAACTTCGTACCGGGCAAGAACCCCAGCGCCGATGGAACCTGCATCATCGTTGCCGGCGACATCAGCCCTCAAGCCTGGTGCCTGGCATATGCGGGGAATGGTTGAGGTGAACAACGGAAGCGAAGAAGGGCCGTGCAACCTGCGTCCCGTTCTTCCAGCATCGGGTGGGGATCGAGCCCATGCCCGGCACGTAACAACGGCTTTGGCGTTGCACCACGCGTTACACTTTGTGACCCGAAAATCGCCGAAATTGACCGGACATGACCGCAACTGGGCACCCCGAGCATTCGGGTAACTCATTGGCCAGGCGCGAAAATTCGCGTTATGAGGCCTCCTTGCGTCTTTCGGTCGCCCCGATGATGGACTGGACCGACACCCATTGCCGGGTGTTCCATCGCCTGCTCGCGCCGCATGCGCGGCTGTACACCGAGATGGTCCACGCCAACGCGGTGATCCACGGCAGCAAGACCGAGGAGGGCCGTGCACGGTTGCTGGCGCTGGATCCGGTCGAGCATCCGGTCGCGCTGCAACTCGGCGGCAGTGAGCCAGCGTTGCTGGCCCAAGCGGCGCGGATCGGAGCCGATATTGGCTTCGATGAGGTCAACCTCAATTGCGGCTGTCCCTCCGACCGCGTCCAGGCCGGGCGCTTCGGCGCCTGCCTGATGCGCGAGCCGGCCTTGGTCGCCGCTTCGGTGAAGGCGATGGTTGGCGCGTGCGACGTGCCGGTGACGGTGAAGTGCCGGCTCGGAGTCGATGACGACCACGACTACGACCGCTTCCGGGCCTTCATCGACGAGGTTGCTGCGGCGGGTTGCCAGATGTTCGTGGTCCACGCACGCAATGCCTGGCTCAAGGGCCTGTCGCCAAAGGAGAACCGCGAGGTGCCGCCGCTGCGTTACGACTGGGCGTACCGGATCAAGCGCGAGCGGCCCGACCTGCAGGTGATCGTCAACGGCGGCATCAACGAGGCGACCGAGGCGGGCGCGCACCTGGACCACGTCGACGGCGCGATGCTCGGCCGCGCTGCGTATCACGATCCCTACCTGCTGCACCGGCTCGATGCCGCCTGGTTTGGCGGTGAGGTGCGCCCGCGCGCCGAGCTGTTGCGCCAGTTCCAACCCTACGTCGAGGGGCAACTTGAACGCGGTGTGTATCTCAAGCACATTACCCGCCACCTGCTTGGCCTGTTTGCCGGCCAGCGCGGTGGTCGGGCATTCCGTCAGGTGCTCAGCGAGGGCGCGCACAAGCCCGGCGCGGACTGGGGGCTGGTCGAGCGCGCACTGACGGTTACCGAGTCGTTCCAGTCCGATGCCGTCACGGCCTGCCCCTGACCCTTCCTCTATCGCCTGAACCTGCAAGGACCGCACATGCTGACCCGTGACACCGCTGCCTTTCTCGATTTCGCCCGCCGCGTCGACGCCGACTTCGGCCCCGCCACCGCGCGCGCCGCCTTCATGGTTGCGCCCGACGGGTTCCGGCTGGCCGAGCAGTCCGCCGCCGACAACCGCTACATGGCCCAGGCCGATGGATTCGACGCCGCCCGCGCCTCGGCGCAGCACCGGGACTTGCAGCGCGCGTTCGCCGACGTCATCCCGACCATCTGCTTCGCCGGTGATCCGGATACGCCGGACGCGCTGTTTCCCAACAACGTGTTCGCGACCTCGCGGCCCGAAGGTGGCACGCCGCGTTACGTGATCGGCCGCATGCGCCATCCGGTGCGCCAGCGCGAGGCGACCCGTGCCGACATCCGCGGGTTCTTCGGCGACGTGCTGGGCTATGCCGAGATCGACCTGTCGTCCCAGCCGCACCCGTGCGAGCTGACCGGCGCGCTGGTGATCGACCGCGCGCGCGGCCTTGGTTTTGCCGGTTTGTCGGAGCGTTGCGACGAGCAGGGCGCGCGGTTGATGCACGAGGCGTTGGGCTTGCGCGCGACGCTGCTGTTCGACCTGGCCGGAGGCGAGTACCACACCAACGTGGTGCTGGCGGTACTGGCCGGTCGCGCCGCGCTGATCTGTCCCAAGGGGTTTGCCGATCCGGCCGTGGTCGAGGCGATCGCCGCGTTGTATGCACCCCACGCGATCGAACTGTCGCCGGCCGAGCACGCCGCCTTTGCCGGCAATGCGATTTCACTGTCGCCTGATGCGGTCTGGATGAGCGCCGAAGCCGGTCGTTCGCTGACGGCGGGCAGCCGCGACACCTTGACCTCCGCCGGGTTCCAGGTGAGGACGGTCGAGCTGGATGCGATCGAGGCCGGCGGCGGGTCGCTGCGCTGCTGCGTGGGCGAGATTTATTGACGATGGGCCGCAATGCCCGGTGAGGCTGAACGGGACGGGGATGTGAAGAAAAAGTTCAGACCGGATTCACAGCCTCGTCACGAGAATGCAAGGTCCTCATCCAGCTGGCTGCGCCTATTGCGCGGCCCCGGAGCGTCATGTCCCGCCGCGTCGTCATCTTCGCCTCGTTGATCGCCTTCATTGCCACGGCGATGGCGGGCGGTGATGCGTTGGCGCAGCGTACCCGCGACAAGGCGCGCGAGTCGGATCGCAGTGACATACGGCGGGTCCAGATTGATCCGGTCCAGCGCGTTATCAACCGTCGCAATCACGACAACGAACGCCGCGCAGACCAGCGCGCATTGTCCGAGGCCGTGCGTCGGGTTGAGCGACGGACCGACGGCGAGGTGATCAGCGCCGAGCGGGTGCCGTACGATGGGCGTGACATCAATCGCATCAAGATCGTCGACTCCAGCGGGCGCGTCCGCGTGTATGTTGATGATCCGCGCAAACACGCCGCGCAGGACGATTGACGCCGTACACGCCACGACAACAACTGAACAGCCATCCTGCCTCGTAACGCTCCCCTGTTCAGGGCAGCCGACAGCATCCAAGGAGTAACCATGCGAATCCTGCTGGTAGAAGATGAAGCGCCGTTGCGCGAGACCTTGGCCGCGCGCCTCAAGCGCGAAGGCTATGCGGTGGATGCCGCGCAGGACGGAGAGGAGGGCCTGTACATGGGCCGCGAGGTGCCGTTCGACCTGGGCATCATCGACCTGGGCCTGCCCAGGATGTCGGGCATGGAGCTGATCAAGGCGCTGCGCGACGAGGGCAAGAAGTTCCCGGTATTGATCCTTACCGCTCGATCGAGCTGGCAGGACAAGGTCGAGGGGCTGAAGCAGGGCGCTGACGACTACCTGGTCAAGCCGTTCCATGTGGAAGAGTTGCTGGCGCGCATCAACGCGCTGGTGCGTCGTGCCGCGGGCTGGAGCAAGCCGACCCTGGAGTGTGGCCCGGTAAGCCTGGATCTTGCCGCGCAGACGGTGAGCGTGGATGAGGTCAATGTCGACCTCACCAGCTATGAGTACAAAGTGCTGGAATACTTGATGATGCATGCCGGTGAGCTGGTCTCCAAGGCTGACCTGACCGAGCACATCTACCAGCAGGACTTCGACCGCGACTCCAATGTGCTGGAAGTCTTCATCGGGCGGCTGCGCAAGAAGCTTGATCCCGAAGGCAGCCTGAAACCGATCGAGACCGTGCGCGGTCGCGGCTACCGCTTCGCCATCCCGCGCAGCGGCGAATAACCCGCGCACCGGCGGTCGCCCGCGCAAGATGAGCCGGACCCAGCCGCGTTCGCTGCAGGCACGCCAACTGTTGGCCGCCAGCCTGGGCCTGGTGGCATTCCTTGCCCTGGCGGGTGTCGCGCTTGATCGCGCGTTCCTGGAGACGGCGGAAAGCAACCTGTACCAACGCATGCGCAGTTATGCGCTGGCTTATGCCGACAGCGACTTTGCCCGCGATGGCACCTTCATCCCGCCTTACATGCCACCGGATCCGCGTTTCGAGCGTCCGGGCAGTGGCCTGTACGCGGAAGTGGTGTTGCCCAATGGGCGATGGGACTCGTCATCCTCGGTCGGTCCGATACTGCCCGACGGGGAACTGCTGGATGCGCGCCGAGAGACCTTCGAAGGGCCGCTGCAGATCACCGAGATCAATGGACAGCCGGGACAGGCGTATCGCTATGGTCGTGGCCTGATCTACGCCGGTGGCGACGATCCTCGCGCCGAGTTTCCGTACACGATCTATATCCTGGAAGACACCACCGCGTTGAGCCGCCAGGTGGAGGTGTTCCGCGAAGCCTTGTGGCGGTACCTCGGTGGGGCCGGCCTGGTCTTGCTATTGCTGCAAGGGCTGGTCCTGCGTTGGAGCCTGCATCCGCTGCGACGGGTGATCGAGGAACTCAAACGGGTCCAGCGCGGCGCCATGTCGCGCATGAGTGAGCGCCACCCGCGCGAGCTGGAGCCGCTGGCCGAGAGCATCAACGCCTTTATCGAAAGTGAGCGCGAGAACCTCGATCAGCAGCGAAATACCCTGGCCGATCTCGCCCACAGCCTCAAGACACCGCTGGCGGTGCTGCGTGCGCGGCTGGAAGACGACGCGCCGGAGACCGAGCTGCGCGAGGACGTACTCACTCAACTGCAACGGATGAACGACCTGGTCTCCTATCAGCTTGCTCGCGCCGCATCCGGTGGCCATGCGCTGTTTTCGGCGCCGTTGGACATCGAGCCGTACGCCGAGCAACTGGTGCGCAGCCTGGAAAAGGTCTACGCGCACAAAAACGTGTTGTGCGAGTTCGACATCGCCGAGGGAGTCCAGTTCAACGGCGAGCCTGGCGACCTGATGGAGTTGCTGGGCAACCTGTTGGAGAACGCATTCAAATGGGCCGGTTCACGTGTGTTGTTGACCGTCAAGGCCGGTGGGGATGCGCCCAATCGCCGCCCCGGGTTGGTGATTGCGGTGGAAGACGATGGGCCGGGGATTGCGCCGGAGCAGGTTGCGCTGGTTTTGCAGCGCGGCGTGCGCGGTGACGAGCGGGTGCAAGGCCACGGCATTGGCCTGGCCATCGTGCAGGACATCGTGCGTGCCTATCGCGGGACCCTGGACGTGGCTGAATCCGCAGAACTCGGCGGCGCCTGTTTCGAGATCCAGCTGCCTCCCCGCTTGTAGGCAAGCATGCGGTAAGCAGGCTTGCGGTAAGTCGGCATGCCGTGAACGGGTGCGTCGTGCCCCGGCGCTATCGCGCAAACGGCGACGGGCCATAGAACCGCACCAGGTGTGCGGCCACCGCCGGCATCGCACGCGCCAGGCTGGCCGGGTCACTGAAGTGGTACTCGGTTGCCACCGCGAAGAATTCTTCCGGAGCCTGCGCCGCATAGGCATCGATCGCGGTCTCCCGGCCAGCGTCGACCTGGGCGACCAATGCGTCGAAAGCGGCCTGGAAATCGCGTGCCCACTCGCGTTGCCAGCGACGCGGCAGCGGCGGGGTGCCATCAAGCACGCCGTCGAGGACATCGATCTTGTGGGCGATCTCATGCGCCGCCACGCAGTAGCCGGCGCGCGGATCGGCGCAGTCAGCCATCACGTCCGCCCACGAGAGAATTACCGGGCCGGCATCCCAGGCCTCGCCGATCAACTCGTCCTGCCATTGGTGCAAAACCCCGGCCGCGTCGATGTGGCTGCGCTCGACCCGGAACGCGTCCGGATACATGATCAGTTGCGACCAACCCTGCAGGCCTTGCTCGCCGAACTCGATCAACGGCAGGCAGCACAGCGTTGCCAGCAGGCAGCGATCCGCCGGGCCCAGTTGCAGCGTGTCAATGGGGGTGATGGTTTTGGTGCGCAGGAAGCGCGACGCCAGCTGCCGCAACCGTGCCTCGCGTGGGGCATCCAGTCCGGCCAGCCATGGCAATGCGGCGCGGGTCTCGCGCCACAAGGTGGGGTCAATCGGGTCGGCAGGGCGCCATAAGCGACGCAGCAAATTGCTCAAGGATCAACGAAACATGCCCGGCACGAAGCTGTGCAGCCGGATCGACGGCGACCGGTTGGAGGGGGTCTCGGTCTGGATGCCGGGCTTGATCTTGATGGTCTCGCTGCGGGCTGGAGTGCTGCGATGCATGGCCGGGGCGAGTTCATCGGAATGCCGGCTGATGCCGTCATCCGGGCAGCCACCACCGTCGGGCGAGCTCATCTTGACCTCGCGCGCAGCCACGGTCGAACTAATCAGAAGTAACAGTAAGCACAGGGCGATCCGCAACATCATTGGAAACCTCGGCGCAGCGGGATTTTGATCCCGTCGATCTCCGACTATAACGCGAAAACCAGCGGGGCGTAGCGCGGCTCATGCTGCGTTGCAGCACGCTGGCGATGGGGTGCCGGCGCGGCGACAGTGGTGCGCGTTCGCGCATAATCGGGCCATGTGTCCTTCCCTCCGTTCCTGTCGCCGGTCATTCGCTCTGCGGCCAAATCGCCCGGCGCCGGTGGCGCGCTGATGGACGAGCGGGCGTTGTTGAAGCGGTTGATCCAGGGGCCGGTATCGGGCGATGCGCTGGCACGCGACGGTGGCCAGACCCGCGCTGCGGTCTGGAAGCGCATTGAGGCTTTGCGCCGGGCCGGGGTGGTGATCGATGCCAAGCCGGGCCGTGGTTACCAGTTGGCCGGGCCGCTGGACCTGCTCGATAACGACGCCATCATCGCGCGGCTGTCGGCGCCGGTGCGCGCGCGAATGGCGTCGTTGGAGCTGGCCTGGACGCTGGATTCGACCAACAGCGAGTTGCTGCGCCGACCGTGCGCGGAAGAGGGCAGCGCCACCGTGTTGCTGGCCGAGCGCCAGACTGGAGGCCGAGGCCGCCGCGGGCGGGAATGGCATTCGCCGCTTGCCGCCCACCTGTATCTGTCGTTGTCGCGCAGCTTTACCGGTGGCCTGGCACGGCTTGGCGGCCTCAGCCTGGCGGCAGGGATTGCCAGTGTCGAGGCGCTGCATGGACTGGGCTTCCGTCAGGTTCGCCTGAAATGGCCCAATGACCTGGTCGTGGCGGGACCCGACGGAAGCCTGCGCAAACTGGGGGGGTTGCTGGTCGAGGGCAGCGGTGAACATGCCGGGCCGGTGCGGGCGGTGATCGGGCTGGGGCTGAACGTGCGCATGCCCGACGGCGACGCGAGCCGGATCGAACAGCCCTGGTGCGACCTGTCCCGGCTGATGTCGCAATCACCCTCGCGAAACGCCGTGGCTTCCGCACTGCTGACGGAGCTGGTGGCAACGATGGACGCCTTCGACCGTAGTGGACTGGGGCCGTTGTTGCCGCGCTACGCCGCGATGGATGCACTGGCAGGCGAAGCCATCACCTTGCGCGGCGAAGGCTGCGAGCAGACCGGCACCGCGATCGGTTTGGCGGCGGACGGTGCGTTGCGCGTACGGCTGGACGATGGCAGCGAGAAGTCTTTCCATTCCGGTGACGTCAGCGTGCGCCGGATCGGCGCCGACTGATGGTGCCAACCCCACACTCGCCGCGACGTTGGCTGTTCGACCTGGGCAACAGCCGGCTCAAGTGCGCGCCGATCGAAGACGACGGCAGTGCCGGCGAGGTCGTCGCGATCGATCATCGCAACGACAATCTGGTTGCCGAGCTGGAGCGGCGCCTGCCCTCGCACATACCGGTCGCCTACCTGGCCAGCGTCGCCCCCGACGAATTGCGGGTGACCCTGTTGCAGGCGCTGTCGTCGCGGTGTGGGCGGATATCGATCGCCCGCACCTCGCGCGGTCGGCATGGGCTTCGAGTGGCCTACGCGGATCCCTCGCGGTTGGGCGTGGACCGGTTCCTGGCCATGCTCGCCACGCATGCCCGCGGCGATGGTGCGGCGTTGGTGTGCGCGGTCGGTACCGCCTTGACCATCGACCTGATGGATGCCGAGGGGCTGCATCGCGGGGGCCGCATTGCCGCCTCGCCGAGCTTGATGCGCGAGGCCCTGCACGGGCGGGCGCGGCAGTTGCCGGAGACGGGCGGGAATTATCTCGAGTTCGCCGACGACACCCTCGACGCGCTGGTTTCCGGTTGCGAGGGCGCGGCGTTGGGGCTGATCGAGCGCAGCCTGGCCCTGGCCCGTGAGCAGTTGGACGTCGCTCCCACTTTGTACCTGCACGGCGGCGGTGCGCCGGCATTGTTGCCGCGACTGCCGCAGGCGCGTTGGGTGCCACGGCTGGTACTGGACGGGCTTGCCCATTGGGCGCGGGTCGAGGATCCCGCCTGACCTCGCGCTGCGGCAAGGGATCGATACAATCGGCGGATGCTGATTCGCGCCCTTGTCGTCCTTCTGGTGGTCCTCAACCTTGGCGTCGCCCTGTGGTGGGCGCTGCGTGTGCCCGCGCCCGCCGACGCGCCTGCCATTGCGGACGGTGTCGCCCGTTTGCAACTGGTGACGGAGACACGGGCCGATCCAGCGATAGTCCCGGCGGCCTCGTCCACGCCAGCGGAGCAGGTCCAGGCCGAGCCCAGCCAATGCTTTCGCTTTGGCCCGTTCGCCGATGCCGCGGCGGCCAGGCAGGCGCAGCTTCGCCTGCAACCGCAGCTGTTGCGTGCCAGTATCCGCAGCTTGTCTGCGGGCACTCCACGCAGCTGGCAGGTGCTGCTGCCACCATTGCCGAGCCGGGATGAAGCGCAGGACACCGCCAAGCGCGTGCTGGCCGCCGGATTCAAGGACTACTACGTGATCGGTGACGGTGGCCAGGCCAATGCCATCTCGCTGGGATTGTTCGGCGGCGAGTCTTCGGCGCGCCAGCACGCCGCCAGCTTGGCCGCCGCCGGGTTTCCCGCGCGTGTCATCCCCATCGGCGCGGGACCGGCTGAGCACTGGTTGGACGCAGGGGCCGGAGAAGAATTTGATCCCGCCGACGCACAGGCATCGATCAACGGATCCCGCGCCAAGCCGATCGACTGCGAGGTGTTTGATGCCGACCTGCCGGCGGTATCGTCGGCCACGGATCAACCGACCCCGCCGCCGCGTTAGAATGACCGATTCGCCGGCTTAGCTCAGTTGGTAGAGCAACCGCCTTGTAAGCGGTAGGTCGTCAGTTCGACTCTGACAGCCGGCACCAAGCTCTGGAGGCACCATGAACCGTACCTATCGACCCGTCTCGATCATCGGAGCGCCCACGGATGTCGGCGCGGGGGACCGGGGGGCCCGGTTGGGGCCGGAGGCGCTGAGGATTGCCGGGATCGGCGAGGCGCTGACGGCACGCGGAATCGACGTGCTCGACCGCGGCAACCTGGAAGGCCCGCGCAACCCGTGGCAGGGGCCGGTCAATGGTTACCGCCACCTGCCCGAAGTCACCGAATGGAACCGGCTGGTAATGGATGCGGTGCATGCCGAGCTGGCCGCTGGCCGGATGCCGATCATGCTCGGCGGCGATCACGTCCTGGGCCTGGGTTCGGTGACGGCGGTCGCGCGTCATTGCCGCGAGACCGGCAAGACCTTGCGCCTGCTCTGGCTTGACGCCCATGCCGACTTCAATACCAGCGATGTCACTCCCACCGGCAACACCCATGGCATGCCGGTGTCCTGCTTGTGTGGGTTGGGCCCGCGCGAGTTGACCCACCTGGGGGGCGATGCGCCGGCGATCCAGCCGTCGATGGTTCGCCAGATTGGCATCCGCTCCGTTGACGAAGGCGAGAAGCAACTGGTCAAGAAGCATGGCCTGGACGTCTACGACATGCGTTACA
Source organism: Lysobacter sp. A289 (assembly GCF_054072675.1). Taxonomy (NCBI): domain Bacteria; kingdom Pseudomonadati; phylum Pseudomonadota; class Gammaproteobacteria; order Lysobacterales; family Lysobacteraceae; genus Lysobacter; species Lysobacter sp. A289. Next base: position 2,109,927 of record NZ_JBSVRN010000001.1, on the reverse strand, counting down.
TCGATGAGGTCGGGATGAAGCAGGTCATGGAGGAGGCGCTGGACGGGATGGACGACAACACCCACCTGCACGTCAGCTTCGATGTGGACTTCCTCGACCCCAGCGTCGCGCCTGGCGTGGGCACCACCGTGCCGGGTGGCCCGACCTACCGCGAGGCGCAACTGGTGATGGAGATGATTGCCGACAGTGGACGCATGGCATCGCTGGACATCGTGGAACTCAACCCGATCCTGGACCGGAACAACATGACTGCGCTGGTCGCCGTCGACCTGGTGGAAAGCCTGTTTGGCAAATCCACCCTGATGCGCGGCTAAGGGAGAGCGGGCCGGGTTTTCTGAACGGTTACCGCAGCGGCCGCTGTTGGATTGGTCGCCGTCCCCTTGCGATGCACGCTGGCTTCACATGCCTTCGCGATGATGGTTCCACGGCTGCAGGCAACGAGCGCGGCCAAATATGTAACTTGATCATCTGTCCCGAGGAGAAAACCCATGAAGCGATTGATTGCATTGATGTTGTTGTCCCTGTTTTCTATGGGCACCCTGACCGCCTGCCACACGGTGGCCGGTGTGGGTGAAGACGTGCAGAAGGCCGGCAGTGCGATCGAAGATGAGGCGGAAGGCCACATCGATTGTGATACCTCGACAGAGTGCTGATCGGTCGATTCGATTAGCAGGTTCGCTGCAAAAAGCCGGAGCAATCCGGCTTTTTGCATTTGCGGCAACGCGAGTTTCCACCGACGCCCCGCGCTCGTCATCAGCTGCTAACGCAATCGTGACGCGGGTTGAACGGGCCGACGACGATACTGGTCTCGCAGTGCAAAGGCGCTGTTAGTTCCCCCTCCCCCAACACGAGGACGACTCTATGAACAAGGACATCATCTCCGGCAAGTGGACCCAGCTCAAAGGCAAGGCGCAAGCCAAGTGGGGCGACCTGACCGACGATGTTTTTGACGTCTCCGAAGGCAACGCCGAATACCTGTCGGGCAAGTTGCAGGAGCAATACGGTTATGACCGCGAACGTGCGGACCAGGAAGTGAAGGACTTCAGCCAGACCCTGGGCTGATCGACGCGGGTGCCACGGTGGGATGAGAGCCGTGGCAGGTACAAACGGGCCGGGAAACCGGCCCGTTTCTCGTTGCGTTGCGTTGGCGCGTGGGTGCGGGTGGCAGCCGGTAAAAACCTGCTGCGGGTAAACTGGTCGGCCGTACTCCAAGTCGACTCACCATGCAGCACACTCGCGTCCTCACCGGCATCACCACTTCTGGCACGCCGCACCTGGGCAACTACGTTGGCGCGATCCGCCCCGCTGTTGCTGCCAGCCGTATCGCCGGGGTGGAAAGCTTCTACTTCCTTGCCGACTACCACGCCCTGATCAAGGTGCAGGATCCGGCGCGGGTGCAGCGCTCGACCCTGGAGATCGCCGCGACCTGGCTGGCGTGTGGCCTGGAGCCGGACAAGGTCTGGTTCTACCGCCAATCCGACGTGCCCGAAACCACCGAGTTGACTTGGCTGCTGACCTGCGTTGCCGGCAAGGGGCTGCTCAACCGTGCCCACGCTTACAAGGCCTCGGTCGACAAGAACCGGGAGACCGGTGAGGACGACGATGCCGGGATCACCGCCGGCTTGTTCATGTACCCGGTGCTGATGGCGGCCGATATCCTGCTGTTCAACGCGCACAAGGTGCCGGTCGGCCGCGACCAGATCCAGCACATCGAGATGGCGCGCGACATCGGCCAGCGATTCAACCATCTATATGGCGCGCCGGTGGGTCGCGAGTATTTCACCCTGCCCGAGGCGCAGATCGATGAGCAAGTAGCGACCCTGCCCGGCCTCGATGGCCGCAAGATGAGTAAGAGCTACGACAACACGATTCCGTTGTTCACCCCGCGCGCGCAATTGAAGAAACTGATCTATTCGATCGTCACCGATTCGCGCGCACCCGGTGAGCCCAAGAATGCCGACGATTCCAATGTGTTCCAGCTGTACCAGGCGTTTGCCTCCGCCGCGGAAACCGAGGCGATGCGCCAGGCGTTTCGCGACGGCATTGCGTGGGGCGAGGCCAAGCAGGCGTTGTTCGAGCGTATCGATGCCGAGGTGGCGCCGCTGCGGGAGAAATACGAGGTACTGATGGCCCGGCCGGCGGAGATCGAGGCGATCCTGCGCGATGGAGCGACGCGCCTGCGAGCGGAGCGCGCCGTGCCGGCACTGGCAACCCTGCGCGAGGCGGTCGGTTTACGTGACCTGTCAAAGGCGTCTGCCGAAGCCGTCGGCAAGCTCGCGGTGAAGGGCGTGCTGCCGTCGCTCAAGCAGTATCGCGAAGGCGATGGCAAGTTTTATTTCAAGCTGGTCGATGGCGACCGCGTGCTGCTGCAAAGCGCGGGTTTCGATTCGCCGAAGGGCGCCGGGCAGTGTATTGCCGTGCTCAAGCGCGAAGGTTTCGCGGCGGCCGATGCAACCTTGATGCTGGGCGATGGTGTGACGGTTGACGAGGTCAGGGCCACGCTCGGTGAGATTGCCGAGGCCGAAGCGGCCAAGGCCGCTGCCAAGCGCGTCTAGCGCATCTGATCCGAGTTGGCGCCGGGCCCGCCGACAGGCAGGCCCGGTGCACATGCCTCAGTTCGGCGCGGACAGGTCGTCCAGCAGTGCCTTCAGGAACCGCGCCGCTTCGCCGCCGGTGGCCGCGCGGTGATCGAAGGTCAGCGAGATCGGCATCCGGCGATGAACCTCGATGCCACCCATCACCGCGACCACGTCATGGGAGAGCTTGCCGGCACCGACGATTGCGACAGTCGGCGGCACCACCACCGGCGTCGCGTAACGGCCGGCGAACATGCCGAAGTTGGACAGCGAGATGGTGTAGCCGGACAGTTCGCTGGCCGGGATCGAGCGATCCTCGACCTGCGCGCGCAGGCGCTTGATGGCGCCACGCACGCCGGTCGCATCGAGCATGTCGGCATTGCGCAACGCCGGCACGAACAAGCCGTCATCGGTGTCCACCGCGATGCCGATATCGACATGCGGGTGCATCGTGCGCACCAGCTTGTCGCCGTCGAACCAGGCGTTGAGCGCCGGCACCGCCTTGCACGCGGCCACGATCGAGCGGATCAGCCGCGCGGTGATGTCCTGCTTGCCGATCCAGGCGTGCAGGTCGGCGTCGTCGACCAGCGTGGTTGGCACCACCTTGGCGTGGGCGTCGGCCATGACCCGGGCCATGTTGCGGCGCACGCCCTTGAGCTGCTCGGGCTGGCCACTGGCAGGCACGCCCGGTGGCTGGGTGCGCATCGGCTTGCCGGCCTGCGACAGGGTGCTGCGTTGCGCCGGCGCGGCGGACGGTGCCGGCGCGCGATCGGCGGCACGCGCCACCGGGGCGGCACCGAGCTTGGCCGAACCATCGGCGGCCGCCTGCTTGACGTCGCCCATGGTGATCACGTCATCGGCGCCGGTGGCGGTGACCCGTGACAGGTCAACCTTGAGCTTGCGCGCCAGGGCGCGAACCGCCGGCATCGCCTTGACCCCGCCGGCGTTGCTGGCCTGCTCGCTACGGACCGTGTCGGAGGATTGCATCGCACCGACCACGGTACCGCTGTCCTTGCGCGGCTCGCCCTTGGGGGCCTCGCCGTTCTCCTCGATGGCGCCGCCTTCGTCGGAGGCGACCACGCGGTCGTCCGGCGCCGGATCCGGGCTGCCGACGCTCGTGTCGGGTTGCGCACCACCGTGGCCATGGCCGGTGTCCTGGCCCGCCGCGCGCTGTGGCATCGAGGGGTCAACCTCGAACTGCGCCAGCATCGCGCCGGTGATGATCACGTCGCCAGCCGCGCCGGCCAGCTTCAGTACCTTGCCGGAGACCGGCGAGGGCACCTCGACGATTGCCTTGGCGGTTTCCATCGACACCAGGGCGTCATCCAGGCGGATCGTGTCGCCGACCTTGACCGACCACTCCACGATGGTGGCGTCAGGTAGGCCTTCACCGAGGTCTGGCAGGTAGAACGTGTTCTGTGCGGTCATGAGCATTGTCTTCGTCAAGAATGATCGTCTATTCCCGCGGACGCGGGAATCCCAGTGTCTCGTTTGCCTCAGCCCGCAGCCATGGCGCGCTTCGCCGCCTCGACCACGCGAGCAACGCTGGGCAGGTACTTCATTTCCAGCCGGAACAGCGGGATATGGGTGTCATAGCCGGTGACGCGCTCGACCGGGGCGACCAGGTCGTACATCGACTCCTCCGCCAGGCGGGCGGCGATCTCTGCGCCAAAACCGGCGGTCTTCGGGGCTTCGTGCACGATCACGCAGCGACCGGTCTTGCTGACCGACTCGGCAATCGTGGCGAAGTCCAGCGGACGCAGGGTGGCGACGTCGATGACTTCGGCGCTGATGCCTTCTTCGGCCAGCTTGTCGGCGGCCTCCAGGGCCTCCTTGACCTGCGCGCCCCAGGTCACCAGGGTCACGTCGGTGCCGTCGCGCAGCACGTAGCACACGTCCAGCGGCAGCGCCTCGCCGTCGTCGGGCACCAGCTCCTTGTACTGCCGGTAGATGCGCTTGGGCTCGAAGAAGATCACCGGATCGGGCTCGCGGATCGCCGCCAGCAACATGCCGTAGGCACGCTGCGGCGAGGACGGCATGACCACGCGCAGGCCGGGCACGTTGGTGAAGATCGACTCGTTGGCCTCGCTGTGGTGCTCCGGCGCGCGGATGCCGCCGCCCCACGGCACCCGCAGCACCATCGGGCATGACAACCGGCCGCGGGTGCGGTAACGCATGCGCGCGGCGTGGCAGACGATGAAGTCGACCATCGGGTACATGAAGCCGTCGAACTGGGCCTCGGCCACCGGCTTCATGCCCTGGCTGGCCATGCCGACGGTGAGGCCGGCAATGGTGGTCTCGTCCAGCGGGGTGTCGATGATCCGCTCGGAGCCGAATTGCGCGTGCAGGCCGGCAGTGGCACGGAACACGCCGCCGTTGACACCGACGTCCTCGCCCAGCACCACGACGGCGTCGTCGGCACGGATCTCGTAGGCCAGCGCCTGGGTGATCGCCTCGATCAGGGTGATGGCGGCAGCGGTCTTGGGCGCTTGGGCGGCGTTGGTGGCCGGTTTGGTGGTGGTGCTCATGCGCGGCCCTCCCGGTCGATGGCTTGTTGGCGTTGTTCCAGCAGGTCGGCCGGTGGATCGGCGTAGAGATAGTCGAACATGGCTTCCACCGGCTGCACCGGGGTCTCCAGATAGGCGTTGATCTCGATGTCGACCAACCGTCCGCACTCCTCGATCCAGGCGGCTTCCTCGGCCTCCGACCACAGGCCCTGGTCGGTGAGGTAGGTCCGCAGGCGCAGCATCGGCTCGCGGGTCCAGCCGGCCTTGACCTCGGCGGCGTCGCGGTAGCGGGTCGCATCGTCGGCGGTGGTGTGGTCGTGCAGGCGGTAGGTCATGAACTCGATCACGCTGCCGCCGCCACCGCTGCGGGCGCGCTCGGTGGCCCGGCGCATGGCTTCCAGCACCGCGATCAGGTCGTTGCCGTCCACTTGCAGGCAATGCAGGCCGCCGGCGATACCCTTCTGGGCCAGCGTTTCCGCGCCGGTCTGGGAGCTGCGAGGTACCGAGATCGCCCAACCGTTGTTGATCACGCACAACACCAGCGGCGACTTGAATGCGCCGGCCGAGTTCAACGCGGCGTAGAAGTCGGTCTTCGACGAGCCGCCATCGCCGCAGCAGGCCACCGCGACGCGGTCGAGTTTGCGCAGCTTGAACGACAGTGCCGCGCCGGCCGCCATCAGGCACTGGGTCGAGATCGGCACGCACCACGGATAGTCGTGCGGGGCGTGGGCAAAGTCGTTGCCGCGCTCATCGCCACCCCAGTACAGCAACACCTCGCGCGGCTGTACGCCGCGCATGAACTGCGCGCCGTACTCGCGGTAGCTGGGAGCGAACACGTCTTCGGGGCGCATCGAAGCGCCGATGCCGACATGGGTCGCTTCATGCCCAAGGCTGGCGGCATAGGTGCCCAGCTTGCCGGTGCGCTGCAGCTTGATCGACTTGCTGTCGAAGGTGCGCACGAACAGCATCTGCTTGAACAATGGCAGCAGCACCTTGGGATCGCGAAACGCCTCGGGCAGCTCGCCGACGAGCTTGCCGTCCTCGCCAAGGTATTGCAGGTACTCGATTTCAAATGTCGCAGCGACCGTCATTACATGCTTCCCGGGACCATACGAAGGGCGCCAATCATACCCGGCCCGGTGAAAAAAGCCGTTGTGTGGTGCGGCAAGCGGGGTCAGGGCGTGGAGGTTGGGGCAGGCCCATGCGCTACCCTTGCCGTCCACCTCAGGAGCATGCGATGAGCGCGGACAAGAACGAGCGCCAGCTGGAAACCGGCATCCACACCGATTTGTCGGGGCGGATGAGCTATGCGGGGTATCTGCACCTGGATCGGCTGCTGGATGCGCAGCATCCGTTGTCCAGTCCGGCCGAGCACGACGAGCTGTTGTTCATCGTCCAGCACCAAGTCTCCGAGTTGTGGATGAAGCTGATGATCCACGAACTCAAGGCCGCCGCCGGGCACCTGCGCGACGATAACGTGGGCGCTTGCCAGAAGGCGTTGGCGCGGTGCAAGAAGGTGCTCCATCAGCTGACCGAGATGTGGTCGGTACTGGAAACGCTGACGCCATCGGATTACATGCGGTTCCGCGACATCCTGGGACCGTCGTCGGGCTTCCAGTCGCTGCAGTACCGCCAGATCGAGTTCCTGCTGGGCAACAAGAATGCCGCGATGCTGAAGGTGTTCGCGCACGATCCGGCGGCGGAGGCAAGCTTGCGTGAGGTGCTGGAAAGCCCCGGGCTATATGACGAAGCGCTGAGCTATCTGAGCCGCCATGGCCATGCCGTGCCGGCGCATTTGTTGCAACGTGACTGGTCGCTGGCGCATGTCTCCGATCCCGGGCTGATCCCGGTGTTCGCGCGCATCTACGAGGATTCGGCGACCCATTGGCAGGCCTACCACCTGTGCGAGGATCTGGTGGACCTGGAAAGCCAGTTCCAGCTGTGGCGGTTCCGGCACATGAGCACGGTGTTGCGGATCATCGGCTTCAAGCGCGGTACCGGAGGGTCGTCGGGCGTGGGCTTCCTCAAGCAGGCGCTGGAGTTGACGTTTTTCCCCGAGCTGTTCGAGGTTCGCACCACCATTGGCACCAAACCGGGCAAGGCGCCCGCCGCAGCCGGCCCGTAACCGGCTTTACATCGGACAAATACCCCTGACGGATTGGTGCATTGCATCATAGCCCCATTCATTTGACGGACACGCAGGGAACCGGTTACACCTACGCGCTTCCGCCCGGTGCGAGTGCCGGGTGGTTCGCTCCGTACTGCGTGCCGTGAACCGGCCAGTGCAAGTCCAGACAGACAGTCCGCAGGGCCGTCGACCACCGTTTCGGGAGTAGCAAAACCAGTGGCCAGCAATCCAGCACCGTTCGGGGAAGGCAAGACCTTCCTGGGCCATCCACGCGGTCTTTTCGTACTGTTCTTCGCCGAGATGTGGGAGCGCTTCTCCTACTACGGCATGCGCGCGATCCTGATCTTCTATTTGCTGCAGCACTGGCTGTTCGCGGAGGAAAAGGCCTACATCATCTACGGCGCGTACACCGCGCTGGTCTACATCACTCCGGTGGTGGGCGGTTACATCGCCGATCGCTGGCTCGGGCAGCGCAAGGCGGTACAGTTCGGCGCCATCCTGCTGGTGATCGGCCACGGACTGATGGCGTTCGAAGGGCCCGGACCGGCAAGCGGCCTGGGTGCGGCGGAGATGCAGGGTTCGACCTACATCGAGGTGTTCTGGCTGGCACTGGCCTTCATCATCATGGGCGTCGGCTTCCTGAAGGCGAATATTTCGGTGATCGTGGGTCAGTTGTACGGCCAGGGCGATCCGCGTCGCGACCCGGCGTTCACGATCTTCTACATGGGCATCAACGTCGGCGCGGCCCTGGGCTCGTTGCTGGTTGCCTACCTGGGACAGACCTACGGCTGGGGCTGGGGCTTCGGCGCCGCTGGTGTCGGCATGCTCCTCGGCTTGATCGTGTTCGTCTGGGGGCGGCCGCACTTGCTCGGTCACGGTGAGGCGCCCGACGCCGACGCGCTCAAGCGCCCGGTGCTGGGCATTCCCCTGGAGTGGATGCTCTACGTGTCCGGCCTGGTCGGCGTGGTGATCGTCTGGGCGCTGGTTCAGTACCAGTCCGTCGTCGGTGGGCTGCTGGGCCTTACGGGCGCGGCCGTGGTGGCCTGGTTGCTGTACAACGCGGTGTTCAAGCTGGACAAGATCGATCGCGACCGGATTCTCGCGGCGCTGTTCCTGATCGCGCTGCAACCGCTGTTCTGGGCCCTGTTCGAGCAGGCCGGTTCCTCGCTGAACGTCTATACCGATGAAAACGTCAACCGGGAGCTGTTCGGGTGGACCGTACCGTCGGGCATGTTCCAGTCGCTCAACTCGATGTATATCATCCTGCTCGCGCCGGTGTTCGCCTGGTTGTGGCTATGGCTGGCAAGGCGTGGGCTGGAGCCTTCGACGCCGGCAAAGTTTGGTCTTGGCCTGATTCAGCTCGGTGCCGGGTTCCTGGTGCTGGTGGCCGGCGTGGTGGCGACCGGGACCGGCAATCCGACCCCGGTGATCTTCATCTTCCTGATCTACCTGCTGCACACGATGGGTGAGTTGTGCCTGTCGCCGGTGGGTTTGTCGGCCATGACCAAGCTGGCGCCGGCCAGCATGGTGAGCCTGATGATGGGTACGTGGTTCCTGGCCAGCGCGGCCGGCAACTTCATCGCCGGGCTGATTGCCCAGGCGACCAGTGGCAGTGCGGCCGGAGCCATCGAGGGGGCGACGCCGGTGATGGACGTCTACGGCCGGATCGGCTGGATCGCGATCGGGGTGGGTGTCGTGGTGATCCTGATCTCGCCATTCATCAAACGCCTGATGCATGAAGACGTCAAAGACCACCACAACCAGGAGTTGGCCGGTCAGAGCGAAATCGGCGAGCCGGCCGCGGCCGGTACCCGTCCGGACAAGGAACTCAGGTAACACCAGTCTGGTCTCAGCGCGGCCGGTGAATCGGCCGCGCAATCAAAAAGAAAACGGCGACCTCGGTCGCCGTTTTTGTTGCTCGTCATCCTCGCGAAGGCGGGGATCCATGGACTTTGATAGTCACGCACGTAACGTCCATGGGTTCCCGCCTTCGCGGGAATGACGGCACTTGCTCAGACATCAGACGCTTCCCTGCGACGGCGCCGCAGCGATGTCGATTTCCATCTCGTCCAGGCGATCCAGCCACTGGAACAACTGCTTGCGTTGTCCCGGATCCATGCCGCCGAACAAGCGCTGCTCGAACTCCAGTGCCATCGGTGCCACCTCGTCGTAGACGCGGTAGCCGGCCGCGCTCAGGCGCAGTATCGAGCGCCGACGGTCGTTCTCGTGCAGGGTCCGCTCCAGCCAGTCGGCCTCGATCAGTCGCGCTACCGCCCGGCTGACGGCGACCTTGTCCATCGCGGTGCGCTGGGTGACCTGGTTGGCCGACAGGTCCGGGTACCGCCCCAGCACCGCCATGACCCGCCATTCGGTCATCGCCAGCGAAAACCGGTCTGCATACAGTTGCGCGATTGCGGTGCTGAGCCGGTTGGACAGCACCGACAGCCGGTAGGGGAGGAAATGCTCCAGATCGAGTTGTGCATGATCCAGTTGTGGATGACCGCGTTGTGCGTGGCCCGGCTGGTCGCTGTTCATGTTGCACTGCGCCTTGCTTATGGTTTCATATGAAACTATAACCTTAAGCAGCGAGTCTGATGCAAAGCCCGCACATTCCGATGCGCGAGGCGTCCCCTATATCCGGTCAATAGTCCGGCCAACGTAATTCCAGGAGTCCCCCATGAGCGCCCAGCCCAACCTTGGCATGCAAGTCACCACGTTCGAAAACCCGCTTGGCATCGACGGCTTCGAGTTCGTCGAGTTCGCCGCGCCCCAAGGTCAGGGCGAGCAGCTGCATGAGTACTTCCGCAAGATGGGCTTCACCGCAGTGATGCACCACAAGACCCGTCCGATCACGCTGTACCGGCAGGGCGGGGTGAACTTCCTGGTCAATGACGACCCCGACAGCTTCGCGGCCGACTTCGCCAAGGCCCACGGCCCGTGTGCGACCGGTTTCGCGATCCGCTTCAAGCAACCGGCCGACAAGGTCTGCCAGACCGTGCTCGGCAATGGTGGCGAGTCGGTGGTGGACAAGGCCGACACCAAGGCGGTGGATGCGCCGGTGGTGAAGGGTATCGGCGATTGCATGCTGTACCTGGTCGATCGCTATGGCGACAAGGGCAGCGTCTATGAGGACTTCCTGCCGGTGCAGGGCGCCGACCAGGACCCGAAGGGGTTCGGCCTGACCTTCATCGACCACCTGACACACAACCTGTACTTCGGCAACATGGCCAAGTGGTCGGAGTACTACGAGAAGCTGTTCAACTTCCGCGAGATCAAGTACTTCGACATCAAGGGCGCCAAGACCGGGCTGGTGTCGAAGGCGATGACCGCGCCCGACGGCGTGGTGCGCATTCCGCTCAACGAGTCCAACGATCCCAAGAGCCAGATCAACGAGTATCTGGACGCCTACAAGGGCGAGGGCATCCAGCACATCGCCTGCTTCACCGACGACATCTACACCACGGTCGAAGCGATGCGAGCGTCGGGGATCGAGTTCCTGGACACCCCGGACACCTATTTCGATGTGATCGACCAGCGCGTCCCGAACCACGGTGAGGACGTGCCGCGCCTGCAGAGGAACAAGATCCTGCTCGACGCCGACCTGGAAACCAAGAAGCGCCTGCTGTTGCAGATCTTCACCACCAATGCGATCGGCCCGATCTTCTTCGAGATCATCCAGCGCAAGGGCAATGAAGGCTTCGGCGAAGGCAACTTCCAGGCACTGTTCGAGAGCATCGAGCGCGACCAGATCAAGCGCGGCGTGCTGTAAACCGCGCGGTAAAACAAGGTAGCAATTCGCCATGAAGTCGAACGGTTATCAATCGGGGTTTGGCAACGAGTTCGCGACCGAGGCGGTGGCGGGGACGCTGCCGATCGGTCGCAATTCGCCGCAGAAGGTCGCCCACGGCCTGTACGCCGAGCAGTTGTCCGGCACCGCGTTCACCGCACCGCGCCACGTCAACCGCCGCAGCTGGCTGTACCGGATCCGCCCGGCGGCGATGCACGGGCCGTTCTCGTTGCACGAGCAGCCGCGGCTGCACAGTGACTTCCAGTCCGGGCCGGTCACCCCGGACCAGTTGCGCTGGGATCCATTGCCACTGCCCGAGCAACCGACCGACTTTGTCGACGGCTTGTTCACGGTGGCGGGCAACGGCTCGCCCAGCGCCCAGACCGGCATCGGCATCCATCTGTATGCCGCCAACCGGTCGATGCAGGGGCGGTTTTTCTACGATGCCGATGGCGAGCTGCTGATCGTCCCGCAGCTCGGCCGGCTGCGCATCGCCACCGAGCTGGGGGTGCTGGAGGTCGAACCTCAGGAGATCGCGGTAATCCCGCGCGGGCTGCGATTCCGGGTCGAGCTGCTCGATCCGCAGGCCCGCGGCTACGTGTGCGAGAACTTCGGCGCGCTGCTGCAGTTGCCCGACCTGGGCCCGATCGGCAGCAATGGGCTGGCGAATTCGCGTGATTTCCTGACCCCCAACGCGGCCTTCGAGGACATCGACGCCCCGGCTGATGCGCCGTTCGAGCTGATCGGCAAGTTCCAGGGCCACCTGTGGCGTGCGGATATCGACCACTCGCCGCTGGATGTGGTCGGCTGGCACGGCAACTACGCGCCGTACAAATACGACCTGCGCCGGTTCAACGCGATCGGCTCGATCAGTTTCGACCATCCCGACCCGAGCATCTTCCTGGTGTTGCATTCGCCCAGCGACACGCCCGGCACCAGCAACATCGATTTCGCGATCTTCCCGCCGCGCTGGCTGGTGGCCCAGGATACGTTCCGGCCGCCGTGGTTCCATCGCAACATTGCCAGCGAGTTCATGGGGCTGGTGCAGGGCGCCTACGATGCGAAGGCGGAGGGTTTCGCACCCGGGGGATGCTCGCTGCACAACTCGATGACCGGCCACGGTCCCGATGCGGCAACCTTCGACAAGGCGAGTCGTGCCGAGCTGGACAAACCCGATGTGATTACCGACACGATGGCGTTCATGTTCGAGACCCGTGCGGTGATCCGGCCCACCAGCCAAGCAATGGCTGCGCCGCATCGCCAACGCGACTACCAGGCCTGCTGGTCCGGCTTGCAGAAGCGCTTCGATCCTGGTTGAGTCCGGCACGCCGAGTCCGGCACGCGCGCGCATGGGTACGCGCGGTGCTTCGCGCCGCATTCACGCCGCCTCGGTAGCCTGCGTCCATCACTGGACGTGGAGTTGTTGATGAAGCCTGGCCTGCCGAACTCGACCGTGCTGTCGCTCGCCCTCGCATTTGCGGTCGCCTTGACCATGGCCGGCTGCAGCGCCGACCGCGATGATGATCCCGGCTTCGCGGACGCGACGACGTCGCCGGCCGACCAGGCGGCGGTACTGGATCAGCCCGGCGAGGACATTCCGCCGGCTACCGCGCCACCGGGCACCGTGATGCCCGGCGAACTGCCGCAGGCCACTGATCCGGCGCCCGCCAAGGCCCGCTTCGATGGGTACGCCAATGTCGATTTCGGCATGGATACCGAGCAGGTCAGGCAGCTGTGGGACGCCGAGTTGAGCGGCAATCCAGCCGAGGGCGAATCGTGTTTTCACCTCAACCCGGTCGGCCAGCCGAGCATCGCCTATTTCGCGCTGATGTTCGTGGACGGGCGGTTTGCGCGCTACTCGGTCGCCAACGACGAGATGGTGGCGCCCGGTGGCGGCCAGCACGGAATGGATCGCAAGCAGATCGAACAACTTTATTCCGGCAGGATTGAGCAGACCCCGCACAAGTACGTCCCGGATGGCCAGTACCTGCGGATCAAGAATCCCGAAGGTGGCGACGGGGTGCTGGTATTCGCAACCGATGCCGATGGCATCGTCACCGAGTGGCGGGTCGGCGTCCCGCCTGCGGTCGACTACGTCGAGGGTTGTGCCTAGCGGGGCGTCCCGCTAGTTTTCTGACTCGTCATTCCCGTTTTTTGACTCGTCATCCCCGCGCAGGCGGGGATCCATGGACTTTGCCTTCAGTGAGTTAATCGGGGCGTTTGACCGACCGCGGCCGCCGGACGCTTCGGCAGGCGGACGTCAGGATAGAATCAGGAATCATTGACCACGGGGATCACCGGGATGCTGGAAACCGTCGGCTTGTTCGTAGCGGGATTGGTGCTGCTCGGTCTGGGCGGCGACTCCATCGTCAAGGGTGCTTCCGGACTGGCGCGCCATTGGGGGCTGTCGCCCTTCGTGGCCGGGTTGATGCTGGTGGCGTTCGGCACCTCGTTGCCGGAACTGGCGGTCAACCTGCAGGCGATCGCCAACGGCCAGCCTGGACTTGCGCTGGGCAACGCGGTGGGCAGCAACATTGTCAACTTCGGCCTGACCCTGGGCGCGGCCGCGCTGGCGGCACCGTTGCTGATCCAGTGGCGGGCGCTGTCGCCGCTGTTGCTGTGCCTGATCATCGGCACACTGCTGACCATCGTGCTGGGCTGGGATGGTCGCCTGGGGCGGATCGATGGCCTGGTCCTGCTGGCCGCGTTCGTGGCCACGGTGGCATTTGCGCTGGCGCGATCCCGGCGGGAATCCACTGAATTGCGCGAGCGCATCGAGGCATTCACCCGCACCGGTAGCGATCTTGGCCTGAACCTGCTTCGCTTCGGCATCGCCGCCGCGCTGCTGTACTTCGGCTCGCGCTGGGTGGTCGCCAGCGCGCCGGCCATCGGCGCCGAGCTGGGCATGCTGCCGCTGATGACCGGTTTGCTGCCGGTGGCGATCGGCACCGCGCTGCCCGAGGTCGCCGCGGCCGTGATGGCCGCGCGCCGGGGACAGGGCGACATGGTGGTCGGCCACGTGATCGGGTCCAGCCTGTTCAACCTGTTGCTGATCGTGGGCGGAATGGCGGCGTGGAGCACGTTGGCGCTGCCCGGCTCGTTTGTGCGCTTCGAGTTGCCGGCGGCGCTGGTGCTGGCGCTGATGCTGTATCCGATGCTGCGTGGCGACCTGTCGATCAATCGCCGTGAAGGCGCGATCCTGCTGCTGGCATTCGTGGCCTGGCTTGCCTACGAGCTGTTGACGCTGGCCTGACCGGGTCGTCGGGCCGTCAATGAGTGCCGTCAGGCTCACCGTCCGGACGCGGTGGCACGTGGGTGTCTTCGGGCTTGCCGGGCAATTGCGGGCGCTCGTCCATGCGCAACGACAACGCCGCCTTGGCCATCAGCTGCGCGCTGATCGGCGCGGTGATCAACAGGAACACGCTGATCAACAGCTCGCGCGGCTGCGGGTCGGTCCCGGCGAACGCGTGGTAGCCGACCGACGCCGCCAGCAGGCAGGCGACGCCCAGGGTGCTGGCCTTGGTCGGGCCATGCAGGCGCTTGAAGAACTCCGACAGTTTGACCAGGCTGAAGGCGCCCATGACGGTAAAGAAGCTGCCAACCAGCAGCAACAGCACCAGAGCCAGCTCAAACACGACCTGCAATACCGCGCTCATTCGACGATGTCCCGGCGCAGCACGTACTTGCACAACACCACGGTACTGCTGAAGCCGAGCATGGCGATGATCAATGCCGCCTCGAAATACACTGGCGTGCCCAGGTAGATGCCAAACAGCACCAGCTCGGCGATCGCGGTGACATTGAGCGTATCCAGGGCGAGGATGCGGTCCGGCACGGTCGGGCCACGCAACAGCCGCCACAATGCAAACAGCATCGCCAGTCCGATCATGCACATCGAGGCGACCACCGCCGCGCCCAGCAGGCTGGTACCAAAGACCTGGATACCGGTCACGGGAAGATCTCCATCAACGGGGTTTCATAACGACGCTTGATATTGTTGACCAGTTCCCGGGCGTCCTTTAGGTTCAGCACATGGATCAGCAGGTACCTGCGGTCGTCCGACAGCGCGGAGGTGACGGTGCCGGGGGTCAGGGTGATGAAGCTGGTCAAAACCGAGATGCCGTGGATGTTGTCGATGTCCAGTGGAAACCAGACGAATCCGGGGGTGATCGTGCTTTCGCGGCCGAGCACCAGGCGGGCGACCTCGATGTTGGACATCAGCACGTCCCAGGCCAGGATCCCCAGCATCCTGGGCACCAGCCGCAGGCTTCCGATGCGCGCGAACTCACGATCCAGCCGCGCGGCGAACAGCGGGATGAGCAGCCCCAGCAGGATCGCCAGTGAGAACTGGGCCGCACTGATCTCCGAGACCATCACCAGCCAGAACGCAATGACGGTCAGGGTCAGCGACGGCGAGGGTAGCCAACGCTTCCTGTTCACGGGCTCCTCCGTAGTGGCGAAGTCCCGCGTAACTGGTCGATGTAGTCGGTTGGAGACATCAACTGATGACCAGCAGCGCGGGTGTAATCAAGGATGGGAGCAGCGGCCAGGCTCATCGCAATACCGTAACCGAGCAGCAGGACGATCGCCGTGGTTTCCAGCCAGCGGGTGCCCGGGATGCGCCTTGCCGTGCCGATAGTGCCATCGGCGGCCATCGGCGGATGCTCCTCCGTGCGCCAGAACACACGGCTGCCGGCGCGCGCAAGGCCGACGATCACCATCAAGCTGGTGACCAGGATGGCGGTCCAGACCCAACCCACATCGGCGGCGGGTACTGCCTGCAGGAACGCCAGTTTGCCGATGAACCCGGACAGCGGCGGTATCCCGGCTACCGACATCGCCGCCACCAGGAACAGCATGCCGACCAGGCTGCGCGGTGGCGTCGGCGCGGGCAGTTCGGTGAAATCGCCGGCGTCGCCGCGGCCCTGACGGACCAGATCGGCGATCAGGAACAGTGCGGCAACCGCGAACACGCTGTGGGCCAGGTAATACAACCCGGCGCCAATAGTGTCGGGCTGGCGCAGGCCGAACATGATCAACAACGTCGCTGCCGACAACAGGACCAGGTAGGCCGCCAGCATCCGCAGCCGGGAAGCCGCCATGACCCCCAGCGCGGACACCGCCAGCGTCGCCAGTGCGGCGGGTATCAGCCAGTCCCAGCCATACCCGGCCAGGGTGCCGGCAGGCTCGCCCAGCATCAACGAACCCATCCGCAGCACCGCGTAGATGCCGACCTTGGTCATCACCACGAACAGTGCCGCCACCGCCGCGGGTGCGCGAGTGTAGGTTTCCGGCAGCCACAGGTACAACGGCAGCAGCGCGGCCTTGGCGCAGAACACCACCAGCAGCAGGCCGATGGTGGCCTTCAGCAGGGCCTGGTCGTGCGCCGGCACCTGGGCGATCTTGCCCGCCAGCTCGGCCATGTTGAGCGTGCCCAGCAGGCCATACAGCAACCCCAGGGCAATCAGGAACAGGGTCGAGGCGGCGACGTTGAAGGCGACGTAATGCAGGCCAGCGGCCATCCGTACCCCGCGCCCGCCGCTGAGCAGCAGGCCGTAGGAGGCGATCAGCAGGACCTCGAAGAACACGAACAGGTTGAAGATGTCGCCGGTCAGGAATGCGCCATTGAGGCCCATCAACTGGAACTGGAACAGGGCGTGGAAATGCGGCGCCCGCCGGTCCCAGCCCGAGCACGCGTGCAGCAGGCAGGCAACCGCGAGCAGGCCGGCGACCAGCACCATCAGCGCCGACAGGCGGTCGACCATCAACACGATGCCCAGCCGCGAGGGCCAGTCGCCCAGCAGATAGACAAGGATCTCGCCGTCGGCGGAGTGCGCCACCAGGGCGATTGCCGCGGCCAGGGTCGCCAGCATCGACACCCACGACACCGAACGCTGCACGGTGGTGCCGACCCGCCGATGCTCGACGAACAGCGAGAGTGCCGCGCCCAACAGCGGGATCAGTACCGGCAGGATCGCCAGGTGGTTCATGGCCGGCCCTCGCGGCCGGTCGGCGGCTCGGGCTCACGACCATTGACGTGGTCGGTGTTGTTGTCGGCGCGGCTGCGCATCGCCAGCACGATGATTACCGCGGTCATCGCGAAGGCGATCACGATCGCGGTCAGCACCAGCGCCTGGGGCAACGGGTCGGTGTAATGCTCCAGCGTGGCGGCAACCCCGTCCCGGATCACCGGCGGAGCGCCAACCACCGGCCGGCCGCCGGAAAAGATCAGCAGGTTGGTCGCATACGTCAGCAGGGTCAGGCCGAGGATCACGTCGAAACTGCGCGCGCGCAGGATCAGGTACACCGCGGCGGCCACGAGAATGCCAATTGCGCTGGCGATCGCCAATTCCATCACGCCACCTCCCCGGTTGCAGCCGAGCGGGTCGCCAGGTCGATCGTTCCGCGACGGGAGAGCATCTTCTTGGACGGCTTCAGGGTGCCCATCATCGACAGGATCAGCATCGTGCTGCCAAACACCACCAGATAGACGCCGACATCGAATGCGCTGGCACTGGCGAGGCCGATCGTGCCCAGCCACGGCAGCGTCAGGTCGTAATGCCCGCTGGTCAGGAACGGGTATCCCAGCGCCATCGAGGCGGCGCCGCTGAGCGCGGCCACGAGCAAGCCAATGCCGATGCAGCGGATGTAGTCAAACCCGAAGCGTGATTCCACCGAATTGGCACCCTGGATCACGTACTGCACCAGCACGGGTACCGCCAGGGTCAGGCCGGCGATGAAGCCGCCGCCGGGTGCGTTGTGGCCGCGCAGGAACAGGAAGATCGATACCACCAGGGTCAGTGGGAACAGTACCTGGGCCAGATCGGCCGGGACCGGCAGTTTGACCGGCTCGCCGGGCATGATTTTCTCCGGGGCGATCCGCGCGCGCCGTAGCATGGCATGCACGACCAGCCCGGCAATCGCGAACACGGTGATCTCGCCAAAGGTATCGAAGCCGCGGAAATCGACCAGGATCACGTTGACCACGTTGGCGCCGAACGCCTCGGGCAACGACCGCGCCAGCATCTCCCCGGCGATCGTGTCGGCTGGCCGGGTCATCATGGCCCAGGCCAGTGCGCCGACCCCGCCGCCGGCCACCACCGCGATCAGTCCGTCCCGGCCGCGACGCAGCCTGGAGCGCTCGGGCGGCGAATCCTTGGGCAGGTAGTGCAGGCCTAGCAGCATCAGCGACAGGGTGACCGTTTCGACCAGCAACTGGGTCAGCGCCAGGTCCGGCGCGGATAGCGCGACGAAGGTCAGGCTTACCGACAGGCCGACCCCGCTCATTGCGATCAACGCCAGCAGCCGGTGGCGGTACAGTGCCACGGCGGTCACCGCGCAGCCGACCATCAGCAACCACAGCACCCAGGCCACCAGCGGCATCGACTGGGTGATCCGGTCGACGGGCAGCGGTTGCGGATCGCCCCACGCCGCCACAAACGGAGCCGCGCCGGCGGCAATCGACACCAGCACCAGCGCCAGCATGCTGCGTTGCACGCTGTCGTTGGCCAGCATGTGGGTGAAACGCCGCGCCAGGTGGAACAAGGCGTCCACGTTGAAATGGAACAGCCGTCGGCCCAGGGAATTGCGCACGTTGGCGTGCAGGTCGATCAGCCGGCGCAGGCCGAAATACAGTACGACCCCGCCCAGTATCCCGCCCAGGCTCATCACCAGCGGCCGGTTGAAGCCATGCCAGACCGCCAGGCTGTAGGCCGGAACCTGGTCGCCAAGCACGCCATGAGCGGCCGCCGCCAGCAGCGGGCCGACCGTCCACTGCGGCGCGATGCCGACCGCCACGCAGGTCACCGCCAGGATCGCGACCGGCACCTGCATGAAGCGGGGTGGCTCGTGGATATCCCGGTCGACAGCACGCGGCCCGGCGCCGAAGAAGGTCTCATGCACGAAACGCAGGCTGTAGGCGACGCCGAACACCGCGAACGCGAGCGCGGCCAGGCTGACCGCCAGTCGCGTCGCATCCGGGCCCGGGAGCTCCAGCGCCTGGGCGAAGAACATCTCCTTGGACAGGAAGCCGTTGAGCAACGGGATGCCCGCCATTGCCAGGCTCGCCACGATCGCCAGCGCGCTGGTGTAGGGCAGGTAGCGACGCAGGTTGCCCAGCCGCCGCATGTCGCGGGTTCCGGTCTCGTGGTCGATGATCCCCGAGGCCATGAACAGCGAGGCCTTGAAGGTAGCGTGGTTGAGGATGTGGAACAGCCCGGCGACCACCGCGAAGGGCGTCGACAGGCCAAACAGCAAGGTGATCAGGCCCAGGTGGGAGATGGTCGAGTACGCCAGCAGGCCTTTCAGGTCGTTCTGGAAGATCGCGCTCCACGCGCCCACCAGCATCGTGATCGCGCCCACCGAACTGACCACGTAGAAGAACAGGTCGGTGCCGGCCAGCACCGGATGCAACCGCGCCAGCAGGAACACGCCGGCCTTCACCATCGTCGCCGAATGCAGGTAGGCCGACACCGGGGTCGGCGCGGCCATCGCATGCGGCAACCAGAACTGGAACGGGAACTGCGCGCTCTTGGTGAATACCCCGCCCAGCACCAGCGCCAGCACCCACGGATACAGCGCGTGGGCACGGATCGTATCGCCGGCCAGCAGTACCGCGTCCAGCTCGTAGCTGCCCACGATGTGGCCGATCATGATCACCCCGGCCAGCAATGCCAGGCCGCCGCCGGCAGTGATGGCCAGTGCCATCTTCGCGCCTTCGCGGGCGTCCTCGCGGTGGTTCCAGAAGCCGATCAACAAGAATGAAGTGATCGAGGTCAGCTCCCAGAACACCATCAGCAGCAACAGGTTGCCGGCGATCACCATGCCCAGCATCGAGCCCATGAACAGCAGCAGGAACGCGTAGAACCGGCGCGCCTTCTCCTGCGACCCCAGGTAGTAATGCGAATACATCACCACCAGCCCGCCAACCCCCAGCACCATCGCGGCGAACATCCACGCCAAGCCGTCCAGCCGCAACGACAGCGCCAGCCCCAGTTGCGGGATCCACGGCACGCTGAAGCGCAAGACCTCGCCGGCCAACACCTGCGGCGCCATCGCGACCAACGCCAGCATGCCCAGCAGCGGCGGACCGCCCGCCAGCCACGCCGTGGTCCGCCGGCTTGCACCACGGGCCAATATCACCCAGGCGGCGAAAGCGAATGGCAGGGCTAGCACGAGTGGCAGCAATGTGACTCCAGTAGATGCGTATGCGGTCGCCGCTACTGCGACGCGATACGGGATCGCCGATTCTAACTGACATGCGCCAACTGATTCGTCCCGATTTTCCCTCCGGATTCGCCGCGCTGGATGCCGAGCCAGTACCCGCGGTTATGCTGGTGCGCCACGAGCGGTGCAGGA
The DNA here is from genome assembly GCF_054072675.1 of Lysobacter sp. A289. Taxonomy (NCBI): domain Bacteria; kingdom Pseudomonadati; phylum Pseudomonadota; class Gammaproteobacteria; order Lysobacterales; family Lysobacteraceae; genus Lysobacter; species Lysobacter sp. A289. The sequence continues at coordinate 2,089,572 of NZ_JBSVRN010000001.1, read as the reverse complement.
AAAGTCCATGGGTGAGGCACTGATGTTTGGCGGCAGCGGCCAGATCGGCCGCGCGGTGCTGTCGTGCCTGCCGACCGAAACGTGGCGGGTGCTCGCCGTCTCGCGCCATCCCCGCAGTGGCGAGGATGACGATGGTGTGCGCTGGCTGCCGGGTGAACTGGACGCTCCTCCACCATTGCCTGCCCGGGTCGACGTGATTTTCAGCTGCGGCCCACTGGATGGGTTTGCCCGCTGGTATCGCAAGACCGGGATCCGGGCCAACCGGGTGATCGCGTTCGGCTCCACCAGCGTGGAGTCCAAACAGGACTCGGTTGAGCCGGGCGAGCGGAACCTCGCCAACCGCCTGGCACAGGCCGAGCAACAGGTGTTCGACATCGCTGCCGCGCGCGGGGCCGCCGCCACGGTGTTGCGGCCGACGCTGGTCTACGGTGCCGGGCGCGATGCCAGCCTGACCCGGATTGCCTCACTGGGCCAACGCTGGGGCCGGTTCCCGCTTCCCCGCGGGGCTGGTGGACTGCGCCAGCCGGTGCACGTGGACGACCTGGCGGCCGCTGCCGTCGCCTGCCTGGATCAGCCCGCCAGCCATGGCCACGCCTATGCCTTGCCCGGCGGGGAAACCCTGCCGTATCGCGAGATGGTTGCGCGGGTGCTGGCGGCCTTGCAGCCTCCTGCGCGATTGCTGGAGTTGCCAGCGCCGGTGTTCACCCTGGCGCTGCGGCTGGCCCAGGCCGGTGGACTGGGCAGTGGTCTGGGCGCCGCCGCAGTTGCCCGCATGCGGTGCGACCTGGTGTTCGATATCGAGCCGGCGCGACGTGACCTGGGGTACGCGCCGCGGCGGTTTCAACCGGTTGCGGCGATGTTCCAGCCATAGCCGCAGCGACGGCGGGCCAGCCCGTCGCAGGAAACCGATGCGCTAGATATCGCGCGCCTGCGGCATCGTCCGCGACTTCTTCAGTGCACGGATGGCGACCCCAAGCACGCCGCCGAGCACCATCGCTCCGCCGATGAAAAGCCGCGGGCCCGGCTGGTCACCGTAAAACGCGATACCCAGCCCCACGGCGATCACCGGCACCAGCAACATCCACGGCGTGACCTGGGCCACCGGATAGCGCTGGACCAGCATGTAATACAAGCCATGGCCGAGCAGTGACGAGACGAACGCGGCATAGGCCACGCCGACCCAGCCGACCCAGCTCACCGTTGCCAGCGACACGATCCCGCCGGGCTCCAGCCACGCGCTGATCGCCAGCAACGGCAGCACTGCGATGGCCGCCGTCCAGCCCTGCATGCTGAAGGCATCCACGCCGCGCAAGCCCTTCATCAGTACTGTGCCGATGGCCAGGAACGCGGCCGCGAACAACATCAGCACCACCGCCTCCCACTGCTCCAGTACCGACGGATCCAGGCCGAGCACCAGCACGCCGCCGAAACTGATTGCGATCGCCAGGCCGGTACGCCAGGCAAACCGCTCGCCCAGCACTACCCACGCCAGCAGCGCGGTCATCGGGATATAGCTCTGGACCACGATCGCCGGCGATGACAGATCCCCGGCCATCTTCAGGGCGAGGAAGCTGAGCCCGAAGTGCAGCACGCCCACGCAGATGCAGATCGCGATCAGCCGTGTCCACTGGCCCGGTGGCGGCCGCTTCATCCAGAACATCAGCGGCAACCCCAGTGCAATGAAGCGCAACGCGGTGTACAGGAACGGAGGGATCTCCTGCAGCGCAAAGGCCGAGGTCAGGAAGTTCCCCGCCCAGGCCACGCAGACCAGCAGAATCAAAACGATATCGCGCGGAGACATGCAAAGGTTTCCAGTTGGTTGGCCCGTGGGTGCGGGCCGGAGGGCAAAACAGGGGCACGGTCAGTAGCTTGCCAACCGAAGATGACGGCGGTGGGTGCCCCGAAGCTGTTGGCGACAATGCGCCCGGTGTCAGTACTTCCAGCCCAGCTTGCGGTAGAGCTTGGACAGTACCCAGGCAGGGCCAATCAGGAGATAGGTCAGGTCGGTCAGGAAGCTGGGTTTGCGGCCCTCGTACTTATGGCCAATGAACTGGCCGATCCAGGCCACCACGAACACGCCGACACCCGCCCACAACAGGGTCATGACCCCGTAGGCATCGAAGATCCAGCGACTGACAAAGGCCATCAGCACGAACATCGCCAGCATCCCCAATCCAAGCGGTCGCGACTGGCGGTAATAAAACAGGGTCGCGGCGAATATCGCCACCCCGGCCCAGAAGCCGTCCCGGAACCAGCTGCCGGGCGCCGGGATGCACCACAACAGCGCGACCACGCTCCACGCAATGGCCGGCACGCAAACCACGTGGATCCACTGGTTGGTGGCGTTGCGGTGGTCACCGGAATAATGGGCGAACCAGCGATCAATCGGGCGTTGTGTCGTAGCCATGGTGTGCCTGCCTGTCCAGTCAGTCGATGTTGATTCCCGCCAGCCTCTGCAAGGCGTCAGCGTAACGTGCCCGGGTGCGGTCAATCACCTCGGCCGGCAGCGAAGGACCGGGCGCCGTCTTGTCCCAGTCCACGGTTTCCAGGTAATCGCGCACGATCTGCTTGTCGTAGCTGGGTGGGCTGGTACCCGGCTGGTATTCGTCAGCCGGCCAATAGCGCGACGAGTCCGGGGTCAGCATCTCGTCCATCACGTACAAATGACCATCCGCGTCGGTACCGAACTCGAACTTGGTATCGGCCAGCAGGATGCCGCGCTCGGCCGCGTAGTCGGCGGCAAACCGGTACAGCCGCAGCGTCGCGTCGCGTACCGCCTCGGCCAACTCGGCACCGCACAGGCGTACCGCGGTGTCGAAATCGATGTTCTCGTCGTGCTCGCCCACCCCGGCCTTGGTCGACGGGGTGAAGATCGGTTCGGCCAGCTTGCCCGCTTGTGGCAGGCCATCGGGCAGTGCGATGCCGCTGATCCGACCGGTGCGCTGGTAGTCCTTCCAGCCGCTGCCGATCACGTAGCCGCGGGCGATGCACTCGATGGGCACCGGCTTCAGGCGTTTGGCCACCACCGCGCGCTTCTGGTAGATGCTGGCGTCGACGCCGGCCGGCAACACCGTCGCCACGTCGATGCCGGTCAGGTGGTTGCGCACGATGTGGGCGGTCTTGTCGAACCAGAAATTGCTGATCTGGCACAGCATCTCGCCCTTGCCGGGGATCGGGTCGGGCAGCACGACGTCGAAGGCACTCAACCGGTCGGTGGCGACCATCAACAGGTAGTCGCCGGGTGGGGTGTCCGGCGGTAAACGCTCGGCCGGCAGGTCGAACACGTCGCGAACCTTGCCGCGGTGACGCAGTGGCAGGCCGGGAAGGTCGGATTCGGAAAGCGATCGTCGCAGCAGTGTCGTGGACAATTGGAGCCCCTCGGTGGTACGCGCAGCATGGCAGAACCTGCCGCGGGGCACCGCTGGCTTTCGCGCACGGGGCGCGACAGGGTCGAGCAGTGTACGCCGGCTCGCGCATGCGTGCAGGTACACTGACCTGTCTGACCACAAGTACGTCCCGGGGCTTGATGAAACGTTGGTACGGAAAATTGCTGGGCGTCTTCGCCGGCGCCGCCCTGGTGCGGTTCAACCCCTTGCTGGGCGGACTGATCGGGCTATTGATCGGGCACGCCTTTGATGTCGACTGGTTCCGGCTGCGGCGCGACGACCCCTACGCCGCGCTGGGACTGACGGCGCAGGCCTCGGATGTGGAAATCGACCGCGCCTACCGCCGCCTGATTTCCCAGTACCACCCTGATCGCCTGGAGGGCGCTGCCAGCGAGTTGCGCCAGCAGGCCGAGCACAAGGCGCGCCAGATCAACGGCGCCTATGACCGCATCAAGACCCTGCGCAAGCGCAAATAGCCGGCGCAAGTCGCCAGCGCCAACACTTGTCGTCGAGCCCCCGCCCATCGAGTCCCGCCATGCAGCCGACCATCATTTCCCCGTCGATCCTTTCCGCCGATTTCGCACGCCTGGGCGAGGAGGTCGACAACGTCATCGCCGCCGGCGCCGACTGGGTCCATTTCGACGTGATGGACAACCACTACGTGCCCAACCTGACCATCGGGCCGATGGTCTGCCAGGCACTGCGCAAGCATGGCGTGACCGCACCGATCGACGTCCATCTGATGGTCGAGCCGGTCGACCGCATCGTGCCGGACTTCGCCCAGGCCGGGGCGAACATGATCAGCTTCCATCCCGAGGCCGTGCGTCACGTTCATCGCACCATCCAGTTGATCAAGTCGCACGGTTGCCAGGCCGGCGTGGTGTTGAACCCGGCGACCTCGCTGGACGTGCTGGACTGGGTGTTGGAGGACGTGGACATGGTGCTGCTGATGTCGGTCAACCCGGGGTTTGGTGGCCAGTCGTTCATCCCGTCCACGCTGGCCAAGCTGCGTCAGGTGCGCGAGCGGATTGATGCCAGCGGCCGGGCAATCCGGCTCGAAGTCGACGGCGGGGTCAAGCCCGACAACATCGCCGATATTGCCGCCGCCGGGGCCGACACCTTCGTGGCCGGCTCGGCGATCTTCAACGCCGGCGACTACGCCGAGGTGATCGGTCGGATGAAGGCCGCGGTAGCCGACGCGCGTCGCTGAACAGAGCGCCACCTTCACCACTGCATTGCTAGTGTCCTGTCATGAACGCACCCACGAACATTGAGTCGAATCCGGTCGGATCCGGGCAGCGTTGGCGGTTGATCCTCAATGGCAAGTCCGCCGGCGATGAGGCGTTGCGCGCCGCAGTCATGACGATGCGCGAACACGGCGTCGCGCTCAGCGTGCGGGTGACCTGGGAAAGCGGCGACGCCGAGCGCTACGTGGCCGAGGCCATTGCGGACGGCGTCGACACGATCGTGGCGGCCGGCGGCGATGGCACGCTCAGTGCGGTGGCGACCACTCTTGCACATCGCGACGAAGCCGCCGAAAACCTGCCTACCCTCGGCCTGGTGCCGATGGGCACCGCGAACGATTTTGCCACCGTGGCGCAGATCCCGGTCGAGGCCGAGGCCGCGCTGGAGCTGGTACGAGTCACCGCCGCGCAGCCGATCGACTTGCTGCGGATCGACAGTGCGGAGCAGACCCACTGGTGTGCCAACCTGGTCAGCGGCGGTTTCGGCACCCAGGTCACGGTGGAGACCGACGAGGGTTTGAAGAAGATCCTTGGTGGCCTGGCCTACCTGGTGACCGGCATCGCCAAGCTCGGCCGGATCGAGGCGATTCCGGCACGGATCCATGCAACCACCGTGGCGGGCGACGAGTTCAACTGGGAAGGTGGCTTCATTGCGCTGGGGGTCGGCAACGGTCGCCAGGCGGGCGGCGGACAGGCGCTATGTCCGGACGCGGTGATCGATGACAGCCTGCTCGACCTGACCATCGTGCCGGAGCTGGAAGGTGAGGTCGGCAGCACCGTGGCCGCGCTGTTGGCGGAAGGCAAGGAGGCCGCGCTGGACCGCATTGCGGTGCGCCGGCAATTGCCCTGGGTGCAGATCGAGACTTCCGCCCCGTTGACCCTGAACCTGGATGGCGAGCCGGTGGAATCGACCCGCTTTCGGATCGACTGCGTGCCCGGTCGCATCCGCATGCACCTGCCGCCCGGTTGCCCGTTGCTGCGCCCGCCAGGGAACCCGCTGTCGTCGGCGACTGGTGAGGATGCGCCGGATCCGACTGAGCTTGCGCCTGCCCTGCTTCCGGCGTGAGTGATGCAGGACGCGCCGGCAACCCGCCCGTCGCGTACTCGCGGCGAAGCAGCTAAAGTACGCCCATGAATTTCCGGGCAAACCCGATTTCCTGCAATGCCGACACCGGTTGGCGATGGTGGCGTGCCGCCATCGTCCCCGCCCCGTCGCATCCCCAGGAAATGCCGCATGACTTCGCACGACCCGTCCACGCCCGATAACCCTTCCGACCAATTCGCCCGGCATGCTGCCGACGGCTACACCCGCATCCCGGTGGTGCGCGAGGTGTTTTCCGACCTCGACACCCCGCTGTCGGTGTACCTGAAACTCGCCGACGGCCCGCACACCTACCTGTTCGAATCGGTCGAGGGCGGCGAGCGCTTTGGCCGCTACTCGATCATCGGCCTGCCGGCGACCCGCGTGTACGCCTTCGCCGGCCATACCCTGTACGTCACCGAGCACGGCGAGCTGGTCGAGGCGCGCGAGGTCGCCGACCCGTTCGCCGAGGTCGAGCGCCTGCGCACGCAGTACTCGGTGCCGAAGATCGACGGCCTGCCGGGATTCACCGGCGGCCTGGTCGGCTGGTTCGGCTTCGAATGCATCCAGTACATCGAGCCACGCCTGGCCGGTTCGCAGCCCGGCGACGCCCGGATGCTCGACGGCGCTCCCGTGGACAGCGGCCCGGTGGACGAGCTCGGCACCCCCGACATCCTGCTGATGCTGAGCGAGGAGATCGCGGTGTTCGACAACCTCAAGGGCCGGCTGTACCTGATCGTCCATGCCGACCCGGGTGAACCGCAGGCCCATGCACGTGCCAACCGCCGGCTGGACCAGTTGGTCCATCGCCTGCGCAGCAGTGGCGCGACCTACCCGGAAACCCTGGACCCCAATGGCCTGGACGAGGCCGATTTCGTCTCCGGCTTCACCCGCGACGGCTTCATCAAGGCGGTCGAGAAGTCCAAGCAATACATTCGCGACGGCGACATCTTCCAAGTGGTGCTGAGCCAACGCCTGAGCGTGCCGTTCAAGGCCCGGCCGGTGGATGTCTACCGGGCGTTGAGGGCGCTGAATCCGTCGCCGTACATGTACTTCCTGGATGTCGGCGACATGCAGGTGGTCGGCTCCTCGCCGGAGATACTGGTGCGCCTGCAGTACGACACCGCCGGGCAGGGCAAGGTCACTGTGCGCCCGATCGCCGGCACCCGCCCGCGTGGTGCGACGCCGGCCGAGGACGACGCGCTGGAAGCCGAGCTGCTGGCCGACCCGAAGGAGCGCGCCGAGCACCTGATGCTGATCGACCTGGGACGCAACGATGTCGGCAAGGTCAGCCAGCCGGGCACGGTCGAGGTCGGCGAGCAGTTCGTTATCGAACGTTACAGCCACGTCATGCACATCGTCAGCGAGGTCACCGGCACCTTGAAGCCGGGTCTCAGCTACGCCGACGTGCTGCGCGCGACCTTCCCGGCCGGCACGGTGTCCGGCGCGCCGAAGATCCGGGCGCTTGAGGTGATCCGCGAGCTGGAGCCGATCAAGCGCAATGTCTATGCCGGCAGCATCGGCTACCTGGGCTGGCACGGCGATGCCGACACCGCCATCGCGATCCGCACCGCGGTGATCCAGGACGGCAAGCTGCACGTGCAGGCCGGCGCCGGCATCGTGCACGACTCCGATCCGCAGAAGGAATGGGAAGAGACCATGAGCAAGGGCCGGGCATTGTTCCGCGCGGTGGCCGAAGCGGCGCGAGGGCTTTGACGTGCTGCTGATGATCGACAACTACGACAGCTTCACCTGGAACATCGTGCAGTACCTGCAAACGCTGGGGGCCGAGGTCAAGGTGATCCGCAATGACGAGCTGTCGGTGCCGCAGATCGCGGCGCTGGCGCCGGAGCGCATCGTGATCTCGCCGGGGCCCTGCACGCCCAATGAGGCCGGAGTGTCGGTCGATCTGATCCGCCAGTTGGGCCCGCGTACGCCGATCCTGGGTGTGTGCCTGGGCCACCAGGCCCTGGGCCAGTGTTACGGCGGCGACGTGGTGCGTGCGAAGACGATCATGCACGGCAAGACCTCGCGCATCCGGCACGAGGGCAAGGGCGTGTTCGCCGGCCTGCCGGATGCCTACGAAGCCACCCGATATCACTCACTGGTGGTCTCGCGCGAGACATTGCCGGCCTGTCTTGAGATCACCGCCTGGACCGACCATGCGGACGGCAGCTTTGATGAAATCATGGGCCTGCGCCACCGTGAGCATCCGGTCGAGGGCGTGCAGTTCCATCCCGAGTCGATCCTGACCGAACACGGACACGCGTTGTTGAAGAATTTCCTGGAGCGTTGAGAGTCATGCCGATTACCCCACAAGAAGCCCTGCAACGCGTGATCGAGCACCGCGAAATCTTCCATGACGAGATGGTCGACCTGATGCGCATGATCATGCGTGGGGAGGTGTCGCCACTGATGACCGCGGCGATCATCACCGGGCTGCGGGTGAAGAAGGAAACCGTCGGCGAGATCGCCGGTGCCGCGCAGGTAATGCGTGAGTTCGCGCTGCCGGTCGAGGTCGCCGACCGCACCCACCTGATCGACATCGTCGGCACCGGCGGCGACGGTGCCAACACCTTCAACATCTCCACCGCCAGCAGCTTCGTGATCGCCGCCGCCGGTGGCCGGGTCGCCAAGCATGGGGGCCGCAGCGTGTCGTCCAAGTCCGGCAGCGCGGATGCGTTTGAAGCCCTGGGCGCGGCGATCGAGTTGCAGCCCGCGCAGGTGGCGCAATGCATCGAGCGCACCGGCATCGGCTTCATGTACGCACCGCTGCACCACCCGGCGATGAAGGTGGTCGCGCCGGTGCGCCGCGAGATGGGCGTGCGTACCTTGTTCAACATCCTCGGCCCGCTGACCAACCCGGCCAACGCCCCGAATATCTTGATGGGCGTGTTCCACCCCGACCTGGTCGGCATCCAGGTTCGGGTATTGAAGAAGATGGGCGCGCAGCGCGCACTGGTGGTGTGGGGCCGTGACGGCATGGACGAGCTGTCACTCGGCGCCGGCTCGCTGGTGGGCGAATTGCGCGATGGTGAGGTGCGCGAGTACGAGGTGCACCCGGAGGATTACGGCATCGCGATGGCGGCCAGCCGCAACCTGCAGGTCGCCAACCCGACCGAGTCGAAGGACATGTTGTTGCAGGCGCTGGACAGCGTCGATGGCCTGCCGCGTGAAATCGTCGCCCTGAACGCCGGCGCGGCGCTGTACGTGGCCGGCGTCGCCGAGAGCATCAGCGACGGCATCGGGCTGGCGCGAAACGCGATCGCCACCGGCGCCGCGCGCGCCAAACTGGACGAGTTCGTGACCACTACCCGCGAACTCGCGGGACAGTAAGATCGCATCGTCATGACGGGAGCCAGCAACAAGCAATGACCGACATCCTGCAAAAAATCCTCGCCCGCAAGCATGAGGAGATCCGCCAGCGCAGCCAGATCCGCACGCTCGACAGCGTCCGCGCCCGCGCCGGCAACCAGCCGCCGACGCGTGGCTTCGTCGATGCGATCCGGCGCAAGCACGCGGCGGGGGAGGCGGCGGTGATCGCCGAGGTCAAGAAAGCCAGCCCGTCCAAGGGCCTGATCCGCAAGGATTTTGATCCCGCTGCGATCGCCCGCAGCTACGAAGCCGGCGGTGCTGCGTGTTTGTCCGTCCTCACCGACGTCGATTTCTTCCAGGGCAGCAACCGCTACCTCGGCGAGGCCCGTGACGCCTGCGCCCTGCCGGTGCTGCGCAAGGACTTCATCGTCGACCCGTACCAGGTCTATGAAGCGCGCATGATCGGCGCCGACTGCATCCTGCTGATCGTCGCCGCGCTGGAGGACGGGCCGCTGGTGGAGATGGCCAACCTCGCCCACGAGCTGGACATGGACGTGCTGGTCGAAGTCCACGACATCGACGAGCTGGAGCGTGCGCTGCAGGCCGACTGCGAGTTGATCGGCGTCAACAACCGCGACCTGCGCACCTTCGAGGTGTCGCTCGACACCTCGCTGCAACTGAAGGACGTGGTGCCGCCGGACCGCACCATGGTCACCGAGAGCGGCATCGCCAGCCGCGACGACGTGGCGCGGTTGCGTGGCGCCGACATCCACACCTTCCTGATCGGCGAGTCGTTCATGCGCGAGCGCGACCCGGGTGCGGCCCTGCAGCGGATGTTCGCGCCGTGACCCTCGCCGGTCCCGCGCCGCACGCCGCGACTCCCGGCGGCCGCGAGGACGCGCCACTGGTGGTGTTCGATTTCGACCACACGCTCTACGACGGGGATTCCGGCGGCCATCTGTTCCGCTGGCTGATCATGCGCGACTGGTGGCGGATCGCCTTGGCGGCGCTGATCGCACCGGTGTTCGGGCCGATGGTCGCGCTGCTGCCAACGCGCCGGGTCGGGATTTCCGGCTTTGTCTGGGCCGGCACGGTCGGCCTGCACCGGCGCCGGGACCTCGACATGGAAATCGATCGTTACGTCCAGATCCATGCCGCCCAACTCCAGGCGCGGCTGTTGCCGGTCGCGCTGGAGGTATTGCAGGCGCACCGCACGGCGGGTGACGAGGTGGTGATTGCCACGGGTGCGCCGCCGGAGCTGGCCCGCGCGATCCTCGCCTTCGTCGCCCAGCAAGACCTGCCGGTGGTCGGCACCCTGGTCGGTCCGCGACTGGGAGGCATCGGTGCCAAGCGCCATTGCCATGCGGAAATGAAGATGACGATGCTGCGCGAGGCGGGGTTTACCGCGCCCGTGGCGATCGCCTATTCCGACAGCAGCGCCGACCTGCCACTGCTCAAGGCCGCGCAAAAGCCCGTCGTGGTGAATCCCAAGCAGAGCCGGGTGGCCATGTTCCGCCGGGTGCTACCGGCCGGTACGCCGATCCTCAACTGGGGTTGCGTGGATCGCGGCGGCGATCCGGTTCCGGCGCGCGACGCGGCGTTGCCGTAAGGCCGGCGTCAGCGCGTGCCGTACAGGACCACGGTCTTGCCGCGCGCGTGTAATTTGCCGTCGATCTGCAGCTTCTTCAGCACCCGGCCGGCCATCTCGCGCGAGCAACCCACCAGGCGCGAAAGCTCTTGGCGGGACACCCGCAGTTGGGTACCGTCGGGGTGGGTCATCGCCTCGGGTTCCTTCGCCAGGTCGTGCAGGGCGCGGACGATGCGGTCGGTGACGTCCAGGAATGCCAGGCTGCCGGCCTTTCGGCTGGTATCGAGCAAACGCTGGGAGATCTGTGAGGCGATCGCGTACAACAGTTTTGGCGCGTCGGGAGCCAGGCGTGACAGCAGCAGGTCGTAGACGCGCTCGTGGCCGATTTCCGCGAGCTCGCAGGGCGTGCGGGTGCGCAGGATCACCTCGCGTTGATCGCTCTCGACGAACAATCCCAGCTCACCAACGAACTCGCCGGGACCAAAGTACCCCAGCACCAATTCGCGGTCGTCGTCTTCCTCGGTGATGATGCTGACCGAGCCGGAGACGATGTAATACAGCGTGCTGGCCGGGTCACCGGGACGGAATACATCCGTTCGTGACGGATAGCGTCGGCGGTGGCAGTGGGCGAGGAAGCGTTCGATGGTCGCGCCATCGGGAGTCAACGGGCTATGGGTTCGGCGCAATGCAGTCACAGGGTCTACCGGGTTGGCTGACATGTCAGTGGGGTTCAGGTTATCAACCGGAGCTTAGGATGAACTGGCGCTAAGTAGCAAACCTTGACCCAGATTGGCATCTCGGCCGGTGAATCGGGGCTGGTTGTCGGGCCCGCTGCGTTTTCAACGCGGGGACAATTGCCGCATAATCCGCCGTTCCTGTCGTGTCCGGGTCATGCATAGTGGTCAAGCCGTTGCCGCGCCTGAGGTTGCAGGGTTTCAACAACCTCACCAAAGCGCTCTCGTTCAACATCTATGACGTCAGTTTTGCCGCCTCCGAGGAGGAACGGCAACGCTACATCGAGTACATCGACGAGGAGTACAACGCCGATCGCCTGACCCAGATCCTGACGGATGTGGCGGACATCATCGGTGCCAACATCCTCAACATCGCGCGCCAGGACTACGATCCTCAGGGCGCGTCGGTGACGATCCTGATCTCCGAGGAGCCGGTGGTCGACAAGTCCGATGCCAAGGGCGTGATCTCCGAGGCGGTGGTCGCGCACATGGACAAGTCGCACATCACCGTGCACACGTATCCGGAGACGCATCCCGACAACGGCATCGCGACCTTCCGTGCCGACATCGACGTGGCGACCTGCGGGGTGATCTCGCCGCTGAAGGCGTTGAACTACCTGATCGAGAGTCTGGAGTCGGACATCGTGGTGATGGACTACCGCGTGCGTGGCTTCACCCGCGACATCAAGGGCAAGAAGCACTACATCGACCACCGGATCAATTCGATCCAGGACTACCTGGCCAAGAACATCAAGTCGCGCTACGAGATGCTCGACGTGAATGTCTATCAGGAAAACATCTTCCACACCAAGATGCACCTGAAGGACTTCGACCTGGACCAGTACCTGTTCGAGGAGAAGGCGCGCAACCTGTCATTCAAGGAGCGCATGAAGATCGAGGCGAGGCTCAAGCGCGAGATCGAGGAGCTGTACCACGGGCGCAACCTGGTCGACTGATCGGGTCGCCAAGGCCTCAGGCAACACACGCGAAGCGCCGGCAACCCCGGCGCTTCTGCTTTCCGGGACTCCAGTGGCCAGCCAAAGCAACAGGGGTTGCGGGGACGGAAGCGGGCCCGCGCAGGCATTGCTCCAGCCTCCGTCGGCGCAATCCTGCGCCGAGTCGGCCGCCGGCCATCCATGGCCGGCTGTTACGCAATACCTGCACGGGCCCGCTTCCTCCGTAGCAATCTGGGAGGCTGCGGGTGCGCCTTACACCCGGTAGGCGATCGTCTTCATCACCTTGGATGCCGCGGCCATGATGCTCGGGATCGGCGGCGGCAGGACTCGCGCACCGGCGGCTTCGGCGTTGTCGGCGTGGCGGGCTTCGTCGGCCTTCATCACCTCCAGGATGGCGCGGCTGCGGGCGTCTTCAGGCGGCAGCGATTGCAGGTGCTCGTCGATATGCGCCTCGACCTGGCGCTCGGTCTCGACAACGAACCCCAGGTTCCAGCCATCGCCGCGCAAGCCGGCCAATACGCCGATGGCGTAGCTGCCGCCGTACCACACCGGGTTGAGCAGGCTGGGACGATCGTCGAGTTCGCGCAGACGGTCGCCGCACCAGGCCAGGTGGTCGGTTTCTTCCTGCGCCGCTTCCAGCAGGTGCGCCCGCGTGGCCGGATCGCGGGCCACGGCCGCCTGGCCGCAATACAGCGCCTGCGCGCAGACCTCGCCGACGTGGTTGACCCGCATCAGCCCGGCGGCATGGCGACGCTGGGCGTCGTCCAGCACGACTTCGGGGTCGTTTGCGCCCGGGTTGGGCCGCATCGCCGGCGGTGCGCCGAACACGGTTTCCAGCGCGCGCTGGGCGTCGTCGATAAAGCGATCAATGGCGGTCAGGCGGCGTGCGTTCATGCGGTCGATTCCGGTGGGCGGGCTGTGGTGGGTTTTTGCCCGTCATTCCCGCGAACGAGGGAATCCATGGACGTTAGCCCATTGAGTGCAAAGTCCATGGATCCCCGCCTGCGCGGGGATGACAGTTCTTGTTGTGAATGATGGGGACTGGACTCCCGCCTTCGCGGGGATGACGGATGAAAGTTTCTTGCGGGACATCACACTAGTGGACTGAGGTCGTGGCATCGCCCGGAATAACCAACGCGTCGGCCAGGAACGCCAACGGATGCTGCACCTCCAGTGCGGTGCCGCCGGCCAGGTGCAGCCGGCAGCCGATGTTGGCGCTGAGCAGACGCGTGGCACCACTGGCGGCCAATTGGGCCAGCAGCGGCTGGCGGTACGACTCGGCGCGTTCGGGGTCGGTCAGCATCTGGCTGCCGGCCGCGCCGCAACAGCCGTAGCCGGCGTCGAGCTCGACCACCACCAGCCCCGGCACCCGGGCCAGCAGGCGTCGCAGCGCGGGCACGGTGCCGACCACGTTGCGCTGGGTGCAGGGCAGGTGCAGGCCGATGCGTTCGTGGCGCTCGGCAAACGTCAACCGTTCCCGGTGCTCGTCCAGGAACGCCAGTGCATCCACGGCCGCCCCGTCCAGCGCGCCGGCCACCGATTCGTGGCAGCCGCTGGCGAGGGTCAGTACCTGCCGGTAGCCGGCGAAGGCGGTGTGGTTGATCGCCGACAGTCGCGACGCCTGGGCGAGATTGCCGGCGTGGGCATGGATCGCGCCGCAGCACGTCTGTCCCGCAGGCGTCACCAGTTCGATCGACAGCGCCGCGCATAGTCGGCCCAGCGCGGCACGGACATCCGCTTCATACGCATTGGCAACACAGCCGACGAACACGGCGACAGGAGCGTGGGCGCCGGGGTGTTGGCGATCTCCGCGACCAGGTCCAGGCTCGAGCCATCCGGCAGCCGCATGTCGGTCAGGCACAGGCCGTACTGGTTGCGTGCCAGCTGGGTCATCGGTCGGCGAGGCGGCGGACGTCGTGGTGGGTGGATTGGTGACGGATGGATTGGGGCGCGGCGGACGCGGCAATGCCCGCAGCCCGTTCGGAAGCAGGGTATAGATGCGCCGATACATGCCGAGCAGCCCGGTCAGCAGGCGCGGTCGTGCGGTGAGCGCTTCCAGCAGGCGCTGCACCAGGCCGCTGCCGCGTCGCTGGCGCTGGCGTCCGCGCGCGGTGACCAGCAACGCGCCATACTCCACGCCCGCCGGGCACACCGCTTCGCAGGCGCGGCACGCCAGGCAGTGGTCAAGATGGTCGTCGCCGGTCGCGCCCGGCTCGATGGTTTCCAGCGACCAGGCGCGTACCAGGGCGATCCGGCCGCGCGGGGATTCCGTCTCCAGCCGGTCGCGTGCATAGGTGGGGCAAACCGGTAGGCACAGCCCGCATTGCACGCAACGGTCGGCCAACGCTACCAACGGGTCGAGAGCAGGCGGACGGTTGGCAGCGAGCATGAGGGCGATGCTAACATGGGCGGTTCGGCGACTTGCGGTGCGCCGCCGATCCCGCTATCATTCCGCCTCTTTCGTTCCGCACTTCGGTGCGAGGCGAGAATTCCGCACTCCAACGCGTGGCGAAATTCCGGAGCTGTCGTTGACCGCTTATGCAGTCGACCGCCGGAATCAGCCCGACCAGGTACCCATAGATATAGCCATGAAGACCTTCACCGCCAAGAACGAGACCGTCCAGCGCGACTGGTACCTGGTCGACGCCGCCGGCAAGACCCTCGGCCGCCTGTCCGCCGAACTGGCCCACCGCCTGCGCGGCAAGCACAAGCCCGTGTACACCCCGCACGTCGATACCGGCGACTACCTGGTAGTCATCAACGCCGAGAAGATCGTGGTCACCGGCAACAAGCTGGCCGACAAGAAGTACCACCGGTTCACCGGCTACATCGGCAACCTGAAGACCGAGACCCTCGCCCAGGCGCTTGAGCGCCATCCCGAGCGCGTCATCGAGATCGCGGTCAAGGGCATGCTGCCGAAGAATCCCCTCGGCCGCGCCATGTACCGCAAGCTCAAGGTCTATGCAGGCCCCGAGCATCCGCACACCGCCCAGCAGCCGCAGCCGCTGGATATCTAAGGGCACCGATATGGCAATCCAGCAGAATTACGGCACCGGCCGCCGCAAGTCCTCCACCGCCCGCGTGTACCTGCGCAAGGGCGAGGGCACCATCACCATCAACAAGCGCACGATCGAGGAGTTCTTCGGTCGTGAGACGGCCCGCATGATCGTGCGCCAGCCGCTCGAGCTGACCCAGTCGACCGACAAGTTCGACGTCAACGTCACCGTTGCCGGCGGCGGCACCACCGGCCAGGCCGGCGCGATCCGCCTGGGCATCTCCCGTGCGCTGGTCGAGTACGACGAGTCGTTGAAGTCCGAATTGCGCAAGGCCGGTTTCATGACCCGCGATGCACGCGAAGTCGAGCGCAAGAAGGTCGGTCTGCACAAGGCCCGCCGTGCGACCCAGTTCTCCAAGCGCTAATTTTTAGCGTTACAATCTGCTTCATAGCCCCGTCGCCAAGCGGTAAGGCATCTGCCTCTGACGCAGACATTCGGTGGTTCGAATCCATCCGGGGCTGCCATACCATCAAGAAACCCGCCTTTGCCGGCGGGTTTTTTGTTGCCCGGTGAAGGCGGTTACAATTGAAACCATCGCGCGCAGGCGCTGCACTCAAGGAGATCCCGATGAAGCTTGGTTCGCTGAAAGAAGGCGGTCGTGACGGCACCCTGGTGGTGGTATCGCGCGATCTCAAGCACGCGGTTCGCGCGGCCGGAATTGCCGACACCCTGCAGCGCGCCCTGGAGGACTGGAGCAACATCGCCCCGCGCCTGAACGCGCTGTCGGAGGCGTTGAACGCCGGCAATGCCGAGGGCGCGTTCGAGTTGGACACAGCCCAGTTGGCGGCGCCGATGCCGCGCGCCTACGAGTTCGTCGATGGCAGCGCCTACCTGCCGCACGTGGAGCGCGTGCGCCGGGCGCGCGGTGCTCAGGTGCCGGAGAGCTTCTACACCGACCCGCTGATGTACCAGGGCGTGAGCGCCGGCTTCCTCGGCCCGCGCGATCCGGTGCGGGTTCCCAGCGAGGAACACGGCATCGACCTGGAAGCCGAACTGGTGGTGGTCACCGACGACGTCCCGATGGCGGTGACGCCGGAGCAGGCGGCCGGGCACATCCAGTTGGTCGGACTGATCAATGACGTCTCGCTGCGCAACCTGATCCCGGGTGAACTGGCCAAGGGCTTCGGCTTCCTGCAATCCAAGCCGCGCTCGACGCTGAGCCCGGTGCTGGTGACCCCCGACGAGCTGGGAGACAACTGGCGCGACAGCAAGCTGCATTTGCCGATGCTGACCCACGTCAACGGCAAGTGGTTCGGTGCCCCTTTGGCCGGCGTCGACATGCAGTTCAACTTCGGCCAGTTGATCGCCCATGCGGCCCGGACACGGCCATTGTGCGCCGGTGCGATTATCGGCTCGGGCACCATCGCCAACGAGGACACCAGCCTGGGCGCATCATGTTTTGCCGAGCTGCGCACGGTGGAGACCTTGCGCGATGGCAAGCCGACTACGCCCTTCATGAGCTACGGTGATACGGTTCGCATCGAGATGCTGGATGCCGACGGGAACAGCATCTTCGGTGCGATCGATCAACGTATCGAGCGCTACGAAGGCTGACCGACGGTCGCGCGCCGGTTCTTTCGGCCGGTGCGCAGTCACCAGCGCGGACTCAACCGAGGCGCACCAGCAGGGATGTCGACGATGCGGGGTAGGGAAGAGATGGCGGATCAACTACAGCTGTATTCCTATTGGCGCTCCAGCGCAGCCTATCGCGTGCGCATCGGCCTGAACCTCAAGGGCCTCGCGTACGAGACCGTACCGGTGCATCTGGTTCGCGATGGCGGGCAGCAGCACGCGGACAGCTACCGTCAGCTGAACCCGCAAGAGCTGGTGCCGGTGTTGAAGCACGGCGACCGCGTCCTGCGCCAGTCGGTCGCGATCCTGGAGTATCTCGACGAGACCTGGCCGACCCCGGCCTTGTTGCCCGCCGGCAGCCGCGACCGCCAACGCGTGCGCGCGATCGCCCAAGCGGTGGCCTGCGATATCCATCCGCTCAACAACCTGCGGGTACTGCAGTACTTCGACCGGACCTGGAACGTGCCGCCACCCGAGCGCGATGAGTGGGTAAGGCACTGGGTCGTCGACGGATTTGCCGCGATCGAGGCCATGCTGAATGACCATCCCGCCACCGGTGAGTTCTGCGAGGGCGACATCCCCGGCATGGCCGATTGCTGCCTGATCCCGCAGGTCTACAACGCGCGGCGTTTCGGCGTGGACGTCAGCCGGTTCCCCACCATCGCCCGGATCGACCGCGCCTGCCTGGCGTTACCCGCATTCGACCAGGCGCGTCCGGAATTGCAGCCCGACGCCCCGCAGCCGAACTGAGCCGGCGGCGGCCGGCAGCAGCAACACCACCCCGTCACTCCAAGGCCCCTGCAGTTCCAAGGTTCCGTCACTCCTGCAACTGCCGTCATTCCCGCGAAAGCGGGAACCTAG
This sequence comes from Lysobacter sp. A289, assembly GCF_054072675.1. NCBI lineage: Bacteria > Pseudomonadati > Pseudomonadota > Gammaproteobacteria > Lysobacterales > Lysobacteraceae > Lysobacter > Lysobacter sp. A289. The sequence goes on along the minus strand of NZ_JBSVRN010000001.1, from coordinate 2,071,779 downwards.
TGACTTCAAGCCGCTGAAAGGCAGAGGCGCTGGGTTCCCGCTTTCGCGGGAATGACGGGGGCTTTGGAATGACGGCAGTTGCAGGGATGACGACGATTCACGGGGATGACGACCCGCCGGGATGACGGCCCGTCGGCACGCCCACCAGTCACGGAGATAACGGCAGCTATGCCGCCCCCCTAGCTGGAAAACACCTCGGCGTACGGGTCGTGTTCCTCGCCAGCGCCTTCCGACAGGCGGAACTTCAGCGCCAGGCCATCGCGTGAATCGGCCGCCTGCAGCGCTTCCTCCATGTCGATCAGGCCCGACTTCTGCAGCCGGAACAGGCACTGGTCGAAGCTTTCCATGCCGGCCTCCAGCGACTCCTCCATCGCCTGCTTGATCTCGTGGACCTGGCCGCGACGCATCAGGTCGCGGATGTGCGGCGTGTTGATCAGCACCTCGGCCGCGGGCAACCGGCGTCCATCGGTGCCGATCACCAGCCGCTGCGAAACCACGGCCTTGAGGTTCAGGGACAGGTTCATCAGCACGTTCTTGTGCGCACCCTCGGGGAAGAAGTTGAGGATGCGCTCGATGGTCTGGTCGGCATTGTTGGAGTGCAGCGTGGCCAGGCACAGATGCCCCGTCTCCGCGAAGGAGATCGCCGCCTCCATGGTGGTCTGGTCGAGGATCTCGCCGATCAGGATCACATCGGGCGCCTCACGCATCGCGTTTTTCAGTGCGCTCTGGAAATCATGGGTATCCAGGCCTACCTCGCGCTGGTTGACCAGTGAGCGCTTGTGCCGGTGCAGGTACTCGATCGGATCCTCGATGGTGAGGATATGACCGGAGACGTTGCTGTTGCGGTGGTCGATCATCGACGCCAGCGTGGTCGACTTGCCCGAGCCGGTGGAACCTACGATCAGCACCAGCCCACGTGGCTCCAGGATGATGTTCTTGAGCACCTGCGGCAGCTGCAGCTCCTCGATCGACGGGATCACGCTGCGGATCGCGCGGATCACCATGCCAACCTCGCCGCGCTGCTTGAACACGTTGATGCGGAAACGGCCCGTGTCGGGCAATGCATAGGCCATGTTCAGCTCCAGCTCGCGCTCGAACTGGGGCACCTGGCCCTCGCCCATCAGCGAGTAGGCGATCTTCTTGACCAGCCCCGGCGGCAAGCCGGTATTGCCCAACGGATGCAGCCGGCCTTCGATCTTGATGTACACCGGCGCGCCGGTGCTCAAGAACATGTCCGACGCATTTTTCTCCGTCATCAGCTTCAGGAAATAGCCGATGTCCATGCACGCACTCCCCGTTTACCTGGCGTATTGTTGCATCCCACGCGCAGGCCTGATCACAATGACCCGCGACAGACTATTGCCACGGCCCCCATATGCATCCCAGCTTCGCACAAATCCGCCCCCTGCTACTGGGCACAGTTCTCGCTTGTGCACTTGGCGCATGCGTGACCTTGCCTCCACCGACCGCCGAACTCAATAGCGCCCAGCAAGCGGTGGTGCGCGCCGCCGGTGCCGACGCCGACCAGTACGCCGATGAACAGCTGGCGCTGGCCCGCGAAGGATTATCCCGGGCCCAGCGTGCCATGGCCGAGGGCAAGCACGATGTCGCCCGCGCACTGGCCCTGGCGTCGCAGTCCGACGCGGATCTGGCGTACGCGCTGAGCCGCGAGGCCTTGGCGAACACCGAGCTGGCCCAGCGCCAGGCCGAAGTCGATCGCTTGCGGCAGCGTGTTGAAGGAGGCCGTGGCCAATGAAACTGCAGACATCCGTGCTGATTACCGCCCTTGCGCTCGCCGCCGGCCTGGCCATCGTGCCGGCCCACGCCCAGGACACCGAGGTCGCCCAGTTGAGCCAGCAGTTGGCCAGTCTCGATGCCGATCCGGACACCGCCTCGTTGGCGGCGTACGAGCGGTTGCAGGCGCGACAGGCCATCGAAACGCTCGCCAACGCCCGAAGCAGCCAAGCCGATGGCGCTCGTTACGTCGCCCAGCGACGGGTGCGGATTGCCGAGGTGGCGGCGAGCACCGCGGCGATGGAGCAGCAGATCCGCCAACTCGATCGTGAGCGCAGCGAACTGCTGGTCGAGGCCAGCCGTCGCGATGCAGCCCAGGCCCGAGCCGAGGCCGAGCGCCTGCGCGTCATGACCCAGATCCAGGCCGAAGAAGCCGCCCGCCTGCGCCAGCAAACCGTCAGCGACGCCGACGCCATGGCGGACGTCGAATCCGCGTTGAAAGACGTGGCCGGCGCCCAGGCAGCCCGACTCAAGGCAGCCCGAGCACGCGAGGCCGAACTGGCTCGCCAGGAAGCGGCCTTGATGGGCGAACAACCGGAAGACGACCAATAGGGAAGGCCTGATGTCTTGAGGTTCCCGCCCCTCACATCGTCATCCCCGCCCCCATCGTCGTTCCCGCCTCCATCGTCGTTCCGCCCCACATCGTCGTTCCACCCCACCCCGTCATCCCCGCGAAGGCGGGGATCCATGGACTTTGACCGTCAAGCATTAACGTCCATGGATTCCCGCCTTCGCGGGAATGACGGTGCATAACTGAGACCGCTTCCGCACTGCATAGCCTTCCACGATATTGTCAAAATATCGTTATTCATCAATCACTTGGTTAGGTGAAGGCGTGCGGTGGCACGGTTTCCCGGTGTCGCGGCAGGCCAGTGGCCGCATTCAGTAATTTGCGCCGCCACTGCACCTCCAAATGACCCTTGCCGAGCTTCCGGGGCTGGAGTAGGGTCAGTTATCCAGGCAGCGGCTTCCCCGCCTGCGATGAGCCCCGCAAATGAAGCAGATTCCCGATCCAGACAGCGCAACGGCATACAGAGCCGCCGCCGTCTGTGTGATCCCGCAACACCCCATGACGCCTCGGCCACCCGGCCGGGGCGTTTGTTCATGTGATGATGAAGGAGGCTTCAATGTTCGATGACCAAGCGCAGCCGGAAATAGAGGCATTGATCAACGCCAACCCCGAATTCAAGCAGCTCTACCAGCGCCACAAGAAGCTCGACAAGAAGGTGATGGACGCCGAACTGGGCGTATCGGCGGTCGATGACGTCACTCTGACCCAGATGAAGCGGGAGAAGCTTGCGGCCAAAGATCGGCTCAGTCGGATGTACGCCTCCCAATAAGCAACAAGGTTGTATCGGGCCGTGGGCGATGGTGGCCATCCTCGTCGGTCGCCATCGCCCGCATCCCTTAGAATCACTGGTGTCTGCCGCATCCGACGGCGCCAGGGTTCTTTTCCCGCATGTCCATCTCCACCTCCGTACTCGACCTGGTCGGCAACACCCCGATCGTCAAGGCCCAGAATCTCGACACCGGCGTCTGCGAGCTGTACTTCAAGCTTGAATCGCAGAATCCAGGCGGCTCCATCAAGGATCGCATCGGCCTGCAGATGATCGACGCCGCGCAGGCCCGCGGCGATATCAAGCCCGGCGACACCCTGGTGGAAGGCACCGCCGGCAATACCGGCCTGGGCTTGGCGCTGGTGGCCCGGCAGCGCGGCTACAAGCTGATCCTGGTCGTGCCCGACAAGATGAGCCGGGAAAAAATCTTCAACCTCAAGGCAATGGGTGCGCAGGTCGTGCTGACCCGCTCCGACGTGGCCAAGGGCCACCCGGATTACTACCAAGACCTGGCCGAGCGGCTCGCGCGCGAGACCCCGGGCGCCTACTTCATCAACCAGTTCGGCAACCCCGACAACCCGGCCGCACACGAGCAGGGCACCGGGCCGGAGATCCTCGCCCAGATGGCGGAGGTTGGCGGCCTGGACGCGGTGGTGTTCGGCTGCGGCAGCTCCGGCACCATGACCGGCCTGTCGCGCTGCTTCGCCGAAAAATCCCCCGATACCGAGTTGATCCTGGCCGATCCGGTCGGCTCGATCCTGGCCGAGTACATCAACGAAGGCACCCTGAGCGACAAGTCCGCCAGCTGGATGGTCGAGGGCATCGGCGAGGACTTCCTGCCGTCCATCTCTGACTTCAGCCGGGTCACCAAGGCGTATGCGATCAGCGACAAGGAGAGCTTCCTGACCGCGCGCATGCTGCTTGAGACCGAAGGCATCCTGGCGGGCTCATCCACCGGCACCCAGTTGGCCGCCGCGCTGAAGTACTGCCACGAGCAGACCACTCCGAAACGGGTATTGGTGCTGGTCTGCGACACCGGCAACAAGTACCTGTCGAAGATGTACAACGACTACTGGATGCTCGACAACGGCTTCCTGGAGCGCGAGCAGCACGGCGACCTGCGTGACCTGATCGTGCGCCCGTTCTCCCAGCGCGACACCGTGGTGGTCGGCCCCGACGATCTGCTGGTCACCGCCTACCAGCGCATGAAGCTGTACGACGTCAGCCAATTGCCGGTGATGGCCGAGGACCAGCTGGTCGGCATCATCGACGAGTCCGATGCCCTGCTGCACGTCTACGGCGACGAGGCCCGCTTCCGTGATCCGGTCTCCACCGCGATGGTCAGCAAGCTCGACACGATCGACATGCGCGCACCGATCGAGTCATTGCTGCCGGTGTTCGACCGCGGCCACGTGGCGATCATTGCCGACGGCGAGCACTTCCTCGGCCTGATCACCCGGATCGACCTGCTGAACCACTTGCGACGGCGGGTGGAGTGAGCCCGGGCAGGTTCAGCTTTGGGCCGCCCCGGCCAATGCTAAACTTGCTGGTCGCGTATCACCGTCCAACGAGCACCCCACCATGAGCGAAAACACCTCTGGCGATCCCGGCCGCAAGCATGGCCTGGGCACCCTGGCCATCCATGCCGGCCAGTCTCCCGACCCCAGCACCGGCGCGGTGATGACGCCGATCTACCAGACCTCGACCTACGTGCAGTCCAGCCCGGGCGTGCACCAGGGCTTCGAGTACACCCGCAGCCACAACCCGACCCGGTTCGCCTACGAGCGCTGTGTTGCCGCGCTGGAGTCGGGCACCCGCGGGTTTGCGTTCGCTTCCGGCATGGCCGCGACCTCGACCATCCTGGAGCTGCTGGATTCCGGCAGCCACGTGATCGCGATGGACGATGTCTACGGCGGCAGCTACCGCCTGTTCGAGCGTGTCCGCCGCCGCAGCGCCGGCCTCGATTTCAGCTGGATCGACCTGTCCGATGCGGCTGCGTTCGAGGCCGCAATCCGGCCCGAGACCAAAATGGTCTGGATCGAGACCCCGACCAACCCGCTGCTGAAGCTGGTCGATGTCGCCCAGATCGCCGCGATCGCCCGCAAGCGCGGACTGATCGTGGTGGTCGACAACACCTTTTCCTCGCCGATTCTGCAACGCCCGATCGAGCTGGGCGCGCACATCGTCATGCATTCGGCGACCAAGTACCTCAACGGCCACTCCGACATGGTTGGCGGCATCGCGGTGGTTGGCGATGATGCAGAACTGGCCGAGCAGATGGCGTTCCTGCAGAACTCCATCGGTGCGGTACAAGGCCCATTCGACAGCTTCCTCGCGCTACGCGGTCTGAAGACCCTGCACCTGCGGATGAAGGCGCACTGCGAGAACGCGCAAGTGCTGGCGGAATGGTTGGAAGGCCACCCGGCGATCGAGAAAGTGCTTTATCCGGGACTCAAGTCGCACCCGCAGCATGAGCTTGCCAAGCAGCAGATGGACGGTTTCGGCGGCATGGTGTCGATCTACCTCAAGGGCGGCGTCGACGCGGCGATGCGGTTCTGCGAGCGGACGAACCTGTTTGCGCTGGCCGAGTCACTGGGCGGCGTGGAGAGCCTGGTGAATCATCCGGCGATCATGACCCATGCCAGCGTGCCGGTGGAACGGCGGGCTGAGCTGGGGGTTAGCGACAATCTGGTGCGGCTGAGTGTGGGGGTCGAAGCCCATGCCGATCTGCGCTATGACCTGAACACGGCGCTCGAGACCCTCTAATGACCCGTTCAAATCGGATTGCGGTCGGCGGAAAGGTCGGCAGCGGTGGGATGGTGGCCAGCCTGATAGCCGGCTTCAAGTCTCCGTCATTCTGGGCGTACTCCAGCTGGCTGGACTTGGTCACCCGCTACCGTGGGTCCTTGCTTGGATTGGCTTGGCTGTGTCTCCCCACCCTCATCTTCGTGGTCCTGCTCGGCAACGTATATTCCCGGTTGATGGGTCATGACATAGAGGTGTACATGCCGTACCTGGCCACCGGTTACGTGGTTTGGCGGTTCATGTTGCAAGTGATCAACGATTCCGCCGGCGCCTTCCATTCACACAAGGCGTTCATCATGGATGGCCGGGTGCGTTTAACAGATTTTCTGTTGCGATCGTTTGCAAAGGCTGGCCTGCAGTTGCTTTTCGGCATGCTGGTGGTCATCGGCGTGGTGTTATGGTTCCAGTCGTGGGGTGGTTTGGCGTCGATCGCGACCATTGCCGTGACCATGCCGCTTCTACTCTTGAATCTGTTCTGGGTTTCCGTCTGCGTCGGGCTGGTCGGCGCTCGCTTTCCGGATACCCGCGACGCCATCGGAACAGTGCTGGTGGCCGGCTTCCTGCTCACGCCGATCCTGTGGATGATTGACCGCTTCCCACCGGATTCCCTCCGTGGGTTTTTGGCCCGGTTAAACCCTGCGTATCACATGATCGAGATCGTGCGCGCGCCGATGCTGGGGAAGATGCCCGAACAGGTTTCCATCATCACCGCGCTGGTGATGCCCGTGTTTGGTTGGATACTGGCCAGTTGGCTATATCGGCGCTATGCGCGATTCGTGCCGTTGTGGGTTTAAGGACATGCCAGTGAGCGCCAATATCTCGGTACGGAACTTGTCGTTGAAGGTTCCAAACTATATTCAACGTACGCCGACTGCTTCGGGCTGGGTGAGGGAAATACTTGCGGAGGCCTTCGTGCGGTCTTCGCGCGAGTATCGGACCATCCTCGACGGCATCGCATTCGACTTGAAAGATGGTGACCGGGTCGCGATCCTTGGCCGCAACGGTGCGGGCAAAACCACCCTGCTGCGCGTGCTCAGCGGCGCATTCCAGCCAACAGAGGGTGTCCTGAGGGTGGAGGGGACGCGTCAGGCCCTGCTCAACCTCAACCTGGGCTTCAATGCGAACGCAACCGTCCGTGAGAATATTTACCTGCGCGGCACGGCGATGGGCATGCAACTGTCAGCGATGACGGACTTGGTAGACTCGATCCTGGAGTTCGCGGAGCTGGGGGGCGTGGCGCAGCACCGCCTGCTGACGCTGTCGTCGGGACAGCGGATGCGGCTTGGTTTTGCCATCTCTACCTCGATACAGCACGACATCATGCTGATGGACGAGTGGTTCGGCGCCGGTGATGCCGGCTTCGTCAACAAGGCACGCGCGCGGCTGTCGGATCGCGTCGATGGCTGCAGGATCATGGTCCTGGCCAGCCACAGCCTCCAGACAGTGCGCAAGACCTGCTCGCTGGGGCTGGTGCTTGATGGCGGTCGTCAAGTCTTTCTTGGCCCGGTCGAGGACGCCATCAACACCTATAAAGCGATCTACCAATCACTGCCGGGTTATGTGCCTAGACGCGACAAGGAGCCGGTCGCCAAGCCAGCAAAGAAACCTGCGCGGAGTCGGAAGGCGAAGGTTTCGAAGTGATGGGCCGATTAGCGTGCTCGCTCGACGGAGTTGCCGGTAGGCAGCCCATGAGCGTTCTCCTTGCCGCCTATGAGTTTCCCCCGTCGCCTTCGCCGCAATCGCTGCGCTGGGCTTATCTATGTCGCGAGATGGTTGTTGCCGGAGCGGAAGTGACGGTAATCGCTCCGCGCCTGGGGGCGCTCGGGCATGGCTTGCCCGACTATTCCGGGTGTTATGTGCAGCGAACCTTTCCTGGCCCGTTCATGGGTGTGGTGGGCTGGTTGCGCAGGTTATCGAAAGTGCCGGTGTCTGTGGCTGCCACGGAAGCGTCGCCGGGTGGCGACCGTATCGAATCCTCCCCGGGGCCCGTCACTTTGAACTGGAAGGGTAGGCTGGTCGAATGCATGCAGGCGTTGCCGGGCGTAATCCTGTTTCCCGATATCCGGGCGGAATGGAATCCTTGGGCGCGACGCGCAGTACGCCGCCGACTAATGCAAGGTGGTATCGATGTACTGGTCACCTCACACGAACCGGCGAGCGTATTGGCGCTGGGACGGGAGGCGCGCCGTGCCGGGGTGAAATGGGTTGTTGACCTGGGTGACCCGATTCACGCCTCCTACACGCCCCGCCGGTGGCAGCGCCGGGCTTTCGATCTCGAGCGAGAGGTGTGCCGGCACGCCGATCATGTCACCGTGACCACCGAGGCCACCCGGGAGTTGCTGGCGAGACGCCATGGTGTTGCGCCTAACCGGATCAGCGTGGTCACCCAGGGCTTTGACCAGCGGCAAGGGGCGGCTCCGAGCAGGCCGGAAAATGGAGGCCGACTGGAACTGCTTTATACGGGTAGCCTATATAGTTTTCGTCGGCCAGAGGTACTGCTTGAGGCCGTAGCAGGAACCCCCGGCGTGCGCCTGTCGATTGCGTCACGACAAACGCCCGAAGACCTACTGAAGTGGGCGCGTCAACATCCGCAAAGCGTCCGTCTGCTGGGATCACTACCGCACCAGTCTGTGCTGGAACTCCAGCGTCGGGCCGACGTCTTGGTCGACCTTGGTAACGAGCAGGTTGAACAAGTGCCAGGGAAGTTTTACGAGTATCTCGGCGCCATGAAGCCCATCCTGTATATTGGCCCGCCGGATTCGTCCGCCGCCACGTACCTGACAGGCATCCGGCGCGGCTGGGTGCGCGATGCAGATATAGGGAGCGTATCGAGCCTGTTGGAACACCTCGTCGGATTGAAAGCGGCGGGACAGCTCGAGGCCGGCCTCGAGCTGGGGCCATCGACGGTCTCGGAACACAGCTGGCAGTTTCTATCGACAAAGATGCTGGGGATACTCTGTGCCGTTACAGGAAGGGTGCCCTCGGGCTCTCTGGATTGACTCCAGAACACGCTCAACCAAGTTTCGCAACAGGAAATATTGCATGAATCAGCAAATTGACACCATCGGAACCAAGCGCCAGGACGGCCACAACACCCTCGCGGTGATCGGCTTGGGTTACATCGGGTTGCCAACCGCAGCGATGTTCGCCTCGACCGGCATCGACGTCACCGGGGTGGACATCAGCCCCAAGGCAGTAGCCGCAGTCAACGCCGGTACCGCGCACATTGAAGAAGGCGAGCTTGACGAGCTGGTGGGCCGTTGCGTGGCGGCCGGCCGACTGCGTGCGACCACGTCCCCGGTAGTGGCGGACAACTTCATTATCGCGGTGCCGACGCCGGTGGGGCACGATGCCAACCACTCCCCCGACGTCGCTTACGTGCGTTCGGCCGGCGAGTCGATCGCACCAGTGCTGAAGAAGGGCGACCTGGTCATCCTGGAGTCGACTTCCCCGGTCGGAACCACGGGCATGTTGGCCGATCTGCTAGCCCGTGCGCGCCCGGATCTGAGCTTCCCACAGCAAGTGGGCGACGAAGCCGACGTATGCGTAGCCTATTGTCCCGAGCGCATTATTCCGGGCCGCATGTTGCAGGAGTTGGTCGAGAACGATCGCATCATCGGTGGCATGACGCCGCGCTGTTCGGAGCGGGCGGCGGACCTGTACAAGGTGTTCGTGCGCGGTACCTGCCATATCAGCGATGATCGCACCGCCGAGATGGTGAAGCTGACTGAAAACGCGTTTCGTGACGTCAATATCGCGTTCGCCAACGAGTTGTCGATGATCTGCTCGGATCTCGACCTGGACCCATGGAAGGTCATTGAGTTCGCCAACCGGCATCCGCGCGTGAATATCCTCAACCCGGGCCCTGGCGTGGGCGGACATTGCATTGCCGTTGATCCTTGGTTCATCGTCGCCAGCGCGCCCGAACGGGCTCGCCTGATTCGCATGACCCGCGAAATCAACGATGGCAAGACCGACTTCGTCATCGCGCAGGTCGAGCAGGCAATGACTGAACTGCCGGATGCCAAGGTAGCCTGCCTGGGCTTGGCCTACAAACCGGACGTGGACGATTTCCGCGAGAGCCCGGCGTTTTCCATCGCCGCTCGCCTCAGCGCTCGTCATGGTGCACGCGTGTTATGCAGCGATCCATATGCCGACGCTTTGGCCGAGGATGTCCGGAAAAAGGCAGCACTGAACATGGTGCCGCCGGAACAAGCCTTGGCGGACGCGGAGATCATCGTGCTGCTGGTGGCTCATACTGCGTTTCGCGCGCTCCCGCGCCCCCAAGGGAAGCGTGTGCTGGATACCGTCGGCTACTGGCGCTGACGGTCCCACCTGGCAACGTGCATATAACCCGCTAGCGAGCAGTCATGCAGGAAGATACGGAAAATATGGTCACCACGGACCGGAGCGAAAGTCCCGGAAGGGGCGATCTTGCTGTGATCGAAGCCAGTCTGCTGACGCGCGAGGAGGAAGTGAAGCGGCTGTCGAGCAAGCTTGACGAGCAACTCCGTTATCGGGCGCGACTCAACCAGTCGCTTGCACGGCAGAAGAACCAGTGCGACGCAGCCGTGGCGGAAGTCGTGATGCTGCGCGGTTCCTTCGCATTCCGGATCGGCAGCATGATGGTGAAAACTGCGCGCAGTCCCTGGAAGATATTCCTGCTGCCTGTCGAAGCATTCCGCTTGTTGCGTGAGGCGTGGCCCAGGATCAGCAGGCGGATTCTCCGCGGCGTGGCGCCGGCGAAGGTGGACGGCAAGCCCGATCTTGGGCCAGGCATGGCATTGACCGGAGATGCGGCCAATTGGGTGACCCGTTCCGGTGCGGAAGCCGTGCCGATCAAGCGGATGCTGGCAGGCAGCGACACCGCTCCCCAACTGCCGGATGATCTGGCGGGAATGCGCATTGCCACGGTGATGGATGAGTTCTCGTTCAACGCCTATCGCCATTGTGGTGACCTGCGCCAGATCGGCGCGGACGACTGGCGCAGTGAGGTCGAGGAATTCGGGCCTCAAATGCTAATGGTCGAATCCGCATGGAAGGGGCGGGATGAGAGCTGGGCGCGCAGGGTCTATCCGCTGTCGCGGGAGATGGTCGAGCTGGTTGCCTGGTGCCGGGAGCGCCAGATCCCGACGGTATTCTGGAACAAGGAGGATCCGGTCCACCTGAGCGTTTTCATGCGTACCGCGCGCCAGTTTGATTTCGTGTTCACCACCGACATCGACTGCGTGCGTGCCTACAAGGCCGCGCTTGGCCATGATCAAGTGTACTGGTTGCCGTTTGCCTGTCAGCCCGCCGAACACAATCCGATTGAGGAGTACCAGCGCAAGGACGGATTCTGCTTCGCAGGCTCGTTCTACGCGAAGTATCCGGAGCGCCAGCACGACTTCGCCACGATCGTCGAGTCGATGGAAAGCTTGCGACCGGTGGAAATCTACGACCGCAATGCCGGCACGGCCGATCCGGCCTTGGCCTATCCGGATGCCTACGCCCCGATGATCCGGGGTGCGTTGCCACACGACCGTATTTCCCTTGCCTATAAAGGCTATCGGTATGGCATCAACATCAACACGGTCAAGCAATCACAGAGCATGTTCGCCAGGCGTGCGTTCGATCTTTTAGCTTGCAACACGGTCACCGTCAGCAACTTCTCGCGTGGCATGAGAATGCTGCTGGGTGACCTTGTAATCTGCTCGGACGACGGCGGGGAACTGGCCGAGCGCGTCCGCCCACTGATCAACGACGATCACGTCTATCGCAAGTTCCGTCTGGCAGGGCTGCGCAAGGTGATGTCCGAACACACCTATCAGGACCGGCTGCGCTACGTACTCGAGAAGGTCGGCGGCAAACCGGTAGGAGATGGCCTGCCCCGTGTCGTGGTGGTAGCGCAGGCAACGAGTGACGAGCAAGCGGCGGGGTTGTGGGCAGCGTTTGCCCGTCAGCAGTACGAGCACAAGGAGCTGGCACTGGTCGTCACGGAGACTGTCGGACCACTAGCCGAGAGAGTGGGTCTCACGATAATTGGCGAAGCCGATGCGGAGCGAATGGAACTCCAGCAGTGTTGGCCCGATTGTTGGCTTGCTTGTTTCCACCCCGACGATCATTACGGCGCTCATTACCTGACCGACTTGGCACTGGCGACGCGTTACTCCGATGCCGATGTCATAGGCAAGGCCGCGTACCATGAGCGCCGGGAGGATCGCATCCGACTGCTGGATGTGGATCGCGCCTATCAGCTCAATCAGGTCATCGCATTGCGCCGCGCGATTGTTCGATCCGCAGCGGCCCCGGTCGGCAATCTGCGGGCATTTGCCGCCCACGCCGTCGGCATGACCGCGCGCGATGCCTGCGCTATCGACGAGTTCAACTATTGTGCCAACGGTGCTGGCATCAATGGCAAGGATGTCGACGACATCCAGGGACTGCGAACCGGCATTTCGTTGCAGCGCCTGCACCGTCTGGCCGAGACCGCCACAGCGGCCGACTTGGTGGCGGCGGAGCAGCTGACCAGCCCGGCGATGGATGCCGCTGCCTTGGCGGAGGTCCTCCCGACAGGCGAGCACGCCGATGGTTGCGTGCGCCTCACCAGAGGGCATGGAAGCCTTCAGTTAGGATCCAAACTTGCCGGCGACAAGCATGCGTATCTTTACGCCGCCAAGCCTCTTCCTGTCGAGGAACTCTTCGACGGCGACATCGGCAAGTTCAACCTCATCGTCGACACCGAGATGTTGGTCAGCTTCGTTCTTATCTTCCTCGATAGGGAGCACAAGCGCATCGGGCACGCTATCCGTGCCTGCAGCTCCAACCTGAGTATTTCCGCCCCGGCGGGAGCCCGCTACGTGCGATTGGGACTCCGCGTCCAAGGACCAGGCACGGCCGTTGTCAAAAAACTGGTGCTGGGCCATGTGCCGTCAGCCGCAGCGGGAATTCCTGCCCGTGGCAGGCACCTGGTCGTAAGTCGCGGCTACCCTTCTTACGAGAATCTGTACAGCTACGCTTACGTACACCGCCGGATCCGCGGGTATGCCGATGCCGGTGTGTCGGTCGACGTCTTCCGCCTCAGTGAGAACATGATTGCCTTCAGTGAGTTCGAAGGTGTCGATGTCGTGTCCGGCCAATTGTCCGACCTGGAGTTGATGATCCGCAGCAATCTGTATCGGACCCTGATGGTGCACTCGCTCGATCGTGCGCTGTGGTCCGTGCTCAAGGAACATGCGGTCGACCGTGAGTTGTTGGTGTGGGTGCACGGTGCCGAAATCCAGCCGTGGTACCGGCGCGACTTCAGTTTCCTTGACGAGCGCGACCGCGAGCGTGGGATCCAGCGCAGCAATGATCGGATGGCATTTTGGCGGGATCTGTTCATCGAACCACCTCCCAACGTGAAGTTTGTATTCGTCTCCAAGCATCTGGTTCGCGAGGCGTTCAGAGACATTGGGGTGGAGCTCGACCCATCGCGTTACGTGGTCATCCACAATCACATCGACGGCGAGCTGTTTACCTACGAGCCGAAGCCCGTCGAGCAGCGTAACCGGCTGCTGTCGATCCGCCCCTACAGCCGCCCGACTTATGCCAACGACCTCACCATCAAGGCGATCTTGGATCTTGTGGACGAGCCATTCTTTTCCGATCTGGAGTTTCGTCTGATTGGCGATGGCCGGCTGTTTGACGAAACGCTTGACCCGGTGCGTCACCTGCCCAACGTAATCATCGAAAAGCGATTCCTCAGCCAGGATGAAATCGCCGCGGTTCACAAGGACTACGGGGTATTTCTGTCGCCGAGCCGGATCGATTCCCAAGGCGTGTCTCGCGATGAAGCTATGGCATCGGGATTGGTGCCGATCACCAACCGAGTTTCGGCAATTCCCGAGTTCGTCGACGACGCCAGTGCGCTGGTGGTCGAGCCGGAAGACTGGCGTGGCATGGCAGATGCCATCCGGCGCCTGCAAGCCGAGCCGGAGACCTTCATTGCGATGTCGTCGGCCGCCGCGGCGCGTGTCCGCCGGCAGAGTGCCAGTGCCACGACGCTGCTAACGGAGGTGGCGCTGATCGAGCCAGAAGACCCGACTGCCGCTGCTTTGCCAACAGCCACCGAAACGTCCGAATGTGCGGAGCGCAAGCGCATCGCCCTATATGGCGATATGGACCTCAACCTGATTGACGGGTCGGCGGTGTGGGTAGTGTCGCTTGCCAAGGTGCTGGCGGGGGATGATGAAGCAGGCGTGGACTTGTTCCTGAAGGCTCCAATCAAGCACACGCACGTGATCAAGGATCTATTGGGCATGGTGAATGTGCGCCTGATCGAACCGCCCGCAGATATGTTGCGGCGGCAGCCGGCCGATGCACTGGACAGCATCATCGAAGCCGATCATCGCCGCGGATACGACGCGATAGTACTGCGTGGTTTCGATCTTGCACTCGAGGCGGTCGCACGGCCGGAATTGTCGGGCCGCTTGTGGATATATCTCACCGACATTCCGCAGAGGGAAGAAGACTTCTCACCCGACCGTTTGGGGGCGCTGCGGAAGGTTGCCGATGGCGCTGCCATCCTGCTGTCCCAGACCCGGCAGTTGGAACGGCATCTCGTTGCGATGGCACCGCAGGCACGAGGCAAGACTCGACTGCTGCCACCGATGATCCCGGACGGCATCGAGGGAGCGGTGGCCCGGTCCGCGCGAAGTGGCCCATTGCGACTGGCGTATGCCGGAAAATTCGCACCGTTATGGGGTATTCGTGAACTTTTCACCACCGTGGCGGCGCTTCGCGAGCAGGGTGTGGCGATCGAGCTGCATGTGTTCGGCGACAAGATCCACAACCCCCAGGATGATCCCGGCTTTCGCCCCCATGTCAGACAACAACTGGAGAGCGGGGAAGGCGTAGTCTGGCATCGCGGTCTCGATCGCGCCGGTGTGCTTGCGCAACTGCGGACCATGGACGTGGGTTGGGCCTGGCGTCGACCCGAGTTGGAGGAGCAGACGTTCGAGTTGTCGACGAAGCTGCTCGAGTACGCCGCGAGTGGAGCGCCGCCATTGCTTGCCTCAGGGGCGGTCAACCGGGAAATGTTCGGTACGGACTACCCATTGTTCGCAACGAGCGAGCGCTTGGTCGCGTTGGTGCGGTCGCTGGCGGAAGATTCTCAACTACTCGCCGACGCACGCCAACGAGTCGCCGGCGTTGCAGGGGATTATGCTTTCAGCAATGTGCGGACGACCTATATTGCGCCCTTGATTGCTGGCTCCGGCGCCACGCTCTCAGATCACGACTTGCCCGGGATCGCCCATTGAACATGAACATTCCCCCCTCGCTGAAACGGCGGGTCGAGGGCTACCAGAGCAACGAAAAACTGGTTGATGCCGGCGGCAAGCTGGTGCGTGAAGGCATCGTCACGGTACAGGGTTTCCCCGAGGTGTCGGTTGCGCTGTTCGATAACTGGGCGGCCAATCCTCTTGGCAACCGAAGCTGGCAGTGGGCAATTGCGGCGTTCAGGTTCATCCCCGGTGTGATTGCTTACCATCTGAAGAGCGATGACGAGACCGCTCTTGATTGGGCGTTCGACGCATTGCGCTCTTGGGAGAAAGCCATCGGCGGACCGTTGAAAGACTACGAGTTCGCTAGCAATGACCACGCGGTCGCCAACCAGGCCGAGAGCCTGGTGTTCCTGCTTGCTTACCTGAAGTTGCGTGGGCTGCGCGAAGGTGACTGGGAAGAGCTCGCCGCCACCGTCCACCGTCAGGCGGATCTGCTGTCGACCGAGGACTTCTACTCGCGACACACTAACCACGGTATCGAACAAGCACGGATCCTGGGTGTCATCGCAGACTTCTTCCCCAACCATCCCCGTTCGAAGGAGCGCATGGCCCTCGCAGTGGCCCGGTTGACCGATGAGCTCGCGTTCGCGTTCACAAAGGAGGGTGTCCACGTCGAGAACAGCCCGGGTTACCACTGCTATGTCTGCCTGTCATTCATCAAGATCCTGGACTACTTCCCCCGGAAGGAGATTGGGATCTTGGCTGACCAGATCGACGCCCTGATGCCGCGGGCGATGCGGTTCTTGGCTCACATACTGCGCCCTGACGGTACGTTGCCAGTAATCGGTGACACTGTGGGGGAATTGGCGCCGAACTACTTTCGGCGCTACGAGAAAACCCGGGATTTCAATCATTTCCGCTACGCCTCGACGGATGGCGCGGCCGGCGCACCATCGCCGCATACCACCATGCTGTATCCACAGGCCGGTTACTTCATAGCGCGCGACAAGTGGTGCCCGCCCGGAGAAGGGAACAAGGCGTTTCACTTGATCTTCCGCTGCGGGTATCGCTCGCGCTACCACCGGCATGACGACGACCTCAACGTGGTGCTCTATTGCGACGGTGAAGACTGGTTGATCGACTCGGGTGCCTACAACTACGCTGAGCAGGATCCACTGCGAAAGTACATGCGTTCGAAATGGGCGCACAACGTACCGGTGGCGCCAGGGCGGGCCGCTGACAAATGGGAGTGGACTGCTCCGCATGCGGTACTGCCAATCTTGCGACTTCCTTCTATTCCGGGCGTCGGTTCGGTTCGCGGCGTGTCCCACAGCTACCCGGGACATGTCGCGATGCGTGATCTCCACGTTAATCCGGGCGCGCGGGAGTTCACCGTGGTCGATTCCCTCGTTCAATCCGGAAAGCCCGTTCGCCGGAACTATCTTTCCCTTTGGCACGTGCCGGGCGACAAGAAGATCCGGATCGCCGATCAACAGGTCACGCTGGAGTCGGAAGCCAGTGGGAAGCGGCTCGTCATCGACAACCTGGGACGCCGGGCGACCCACGTGCGACTCATCGATCCTGACGTTCCGGGAGTACAGGGCGCGGTTGCCTCGCGCTTCTCGAACCAGGTCGAGCCGGTACAGCTGATCGCGTTCGAGTGGTCCGCGAACCACTTGCACTCAATGCTGCGCTTCCGGCTGCTGGACGGCGCGGATACCGACGGAGGCGGACCGTAGTGGGGACCGAAAATATGATGTTGCCACTGGCATTTGGCCTGTTGTCGTTGCTGGTATTGCAGCTCATCGTCGTGCGTGGCCGCGCGTCTGGCCGTGGCGTGATTGGCATATTCGCGATAGGGCTATTGGTGGGTGTGATCGCAATAGGCCAATGGCTTGCGCCCCCTCGCTTCCTTCCGATCGCGTCCACCTCGGGGCTTTCCGCGGCGGTGGCCAACGACATCCGCAATGGACTGGATACGCCGGACTTGGCGGGGTTCGTCATTCTCGATGGCGGCAGCTACACCGCGCGAGGCGTGGACGATGCGTCGCTAGAAAAACGGCTGTCGAAGAAAATCGGAGCGCCAATCCAGGTGCTAACTCTTGCGCTGCCGGGGGGCAACCAGCTAGAACGCTGGTCCGTGTTGCAAAACGGCTTGGCTTTGTTGAACGAAGGTGAGCGCGACGCCTTTCTCGCATCCCGCAAGATACTGCTCCTGGAAATCCATGCGCAATACGATCGCTACCCATTGGTGCAACTGACCCGCAATCGACATACCGACCGTGCATACGCCTATCTGGGGCCGCGCGTGGCATTGGAAGCGAGCCGTCTTGACTATGGGTCGATGGACTCCAAGGCGACGGCTCAACAGTGGGTTGACGTGGCTGTTCATGCCGCGATCAACGCATTCGACGTCGGCAGTGCAACGCGCGTGGTTGAAGCGTCCACCGTCGAGCCAGGAGGTGGTTACGACCCCCTGACCAAAGCTGCCCGTGGCTTCCGATATGGGGGGATGAAACCCGTGCTGAAGAGCCTGAAGAAGGCCCCGCTGGATACGCACGCGCTGCCGCTGGCGAACATTGAGCGTCGTCGCGCTCGAATCGAGGCGTTGGTGGCTGGGGGCAGCATGTCCACGATGTATTTTTCCGTTCCTACTCCGCGGGTGTTCGATCTTCAGTACGCTCGTGCTTTTTGCAAGAATTTCGCAGGAAGCGTGTGCGTTGATCACTCACACTGGGGGCTGCTGCACCGCCTCGACAGCAAGCAGTTCTGGTACGACAACGGACATATGCAGCAGCGCGGCGCGGAGATATATACCCGATGGCTTGCACGGCAGCTCGCGCCGGAGATGAAGATGGAGGTTAAGGGCGGATGATCTTCTCGTCGGGTATTTTCCTCGCCTTCTTCACCCTCGTCTTCAGCCTGTTCTGGGGGATCCGGTCGCACCGGGCGCGAATCTGGCTGCTATTGCTTTCCAGCCAAGTATTTTACGGATGGTGGGACTACCGCTTTCTCGCGCTGATGTGGTTCGCCATCGTGACCTGCCACGTCGCGGGCCGGCTCATCGACAAGGACATAGCGCCCAAGGTCGTGACCACGACCGCGGTGGTGCTGATGCTGGGCGTGCTCGGCGTCTTCAAATACTTCAACTTCTTCGCCGACTCCTTGATGGGCCTGGCTTCAAGCGTCGGGGTCATTGTCTCCAAACCAACCCTGGAAATCCTTTTGCCGGTGGGTATCAGCTTCTTCACCTTCCAGGCACTCAGTTACGTGCTGGACGTGCGCAAGGGGACCATCCCGGCTGAACGTGACATCGTCAACACTGGCTTGTACATCTCGTTTTTCCCGCAACTGGTCGCCGGTCCGATCGTCCGTGCGTCTGACTTCCTGCCACAACTGCACGAGCCGAAGGTATTCAACACCGAACAATTCCTCGTTGGCATGAAGCTGTTCCTGGTCGGCTTCATCTACAAGTCGGTCTTTTCGGATTCCATCTCGCCGTTTGTCGACCAGGTGTATGCGGATGTCGGTGCTTTCGACGCACATTCGAAGGTCATGGCCACCGTCGGATTCTACGGGCAGATCTACTTCGATTTTGCCGGTTACTCGATGATGGGAATCGGCGTGGCACGGATGCTCGGCTTCGAGTTGATGCGCAACTTCGCCTATCCCTACATCTCCACCAGCATCACCGAGTTCTGGAGGCGTTGGCACATCTCCCTGTCTACGTGGTTGCGCGATTACCTCTACATTCCGCTCGGTGGCAACCGGGGCGGGGAGGCCAAACGCCAACGCAACCTGATGATCACCATGCTGCTGGGCGGTTTGTGGCACGGCGCCAGCTGGAATTTCGTGCTGTGGGGCGCGCTCCATGGCGCCGCCCTGTCAGTGCACAAGGCTTGGTCATCGGCCACCGCCGGCATACCCAAGCCGGCGGCGATCGGGCTGCTATGGGCCGTGTTGGCATGGGGCGTAACCCAACTCTTTGTTCTGTTAACGTGGATTCCCTTTCGTGCCCGGGACATGGGCGACACGATGGAGGTACTGCGGGCGTTCGCAGGCATGGATACCGGTGGCGCGCGTGCGGCCATTCCCTATCTGGCCATCCTGCTGCCGCTCATCGTGGACACGTTGGTAGTGGGCATCAGCTCGGCGCGATTGCGAGTAGCCTCCCGATTGCCGACCCTGTCCCCCGTTACCGCCGCCGTCATGATCGGCTGCATTGCTGCGGTGGCGCTAGCCAGCATGCCGCTGGCGGTCAAGAGCTTCATCTATTTTCAGTTTTAAGCATTCCAACACCCTCAGTCCAACTGGTAAATCATGCGAATTCGTGACCTGGCCGATGAGGAGCGCCGAAGACATGGGTCAAGAAGCAAATGAGATGGATTACCCAACACACCGGAGTTCGTTCTTTGTGAATCGATATCCAGGCTTACACCATGTCTAAATATCTAGTGACGGGCGGTTGCGGTTTCATTGGCTCTCATTTAGTTCGGGCTTTGCTGAAGCTCGGATACGAAGTGGTAGTCATCGATGATTTAAGTGCCGGAGACCCAACAAGGATTCCATTGACGGGCTAGCAACAACCGTGCGGCGCAGCACGGTCCGGACGGGGGCGGTCGACGGGTTCCCGTAGCGGGGTTCAGTACATAGCTGTGGTTGATCCAGCCTACGACATCACACAGCTGCAACAGGCCGGCAAAGGCGTGAGGTACGGAGGATGCGTCCCGCCGCGGCGGGTGTGTATTCGGGTTTGGATTGGCCACGGACAGCGCGTAGCGGGCGGCTTCCCATGATTTTCCGGATTTCACGATCGTTCCCGGGATGTCGTGCATCAAGGTCGGGGTCGTGGGATTACCCGGCTAGTCGTGCCGGGTAAACCGCATGCCTTGATCCGCGGTTGGTTACACCCTGGGATTTATCCGTCGCTCCACCAGCATCCAGCACATTAGCCATCCGAGCAGTATTACCCAATGCATATATCGATAGCTTTCGATCGGGCTGCTCAGCAACAGGGAGCTCGCCAATCCAGCGCCGCTCAGGCCCATGAAGAGTAAGGGTTCCAGTCTAGCCCTGGCGTTACGCAGGCCCACCAAACCTCCTGCCAATACGATGGTTAGCCATAGCCATGGAGCGTATAGGCGCGCTAAGGATGAACTCAGGAGTGTGGCGCGCAGAGCTGATTGAAGGGGGTGCGCGTTTTCGGAAGTGATGTAGTCAGGGTTGAGCACATAGCTGTGCTTCTTCCAAGGCCCGATATCGCACAACTGGATCAGACAACGAAAGGTCGCCAGCCTATGCCTTAGGTAGGCGCTCGGGTGACGCACCACTATGTCCTTCCATGCGCCGCGAACCGATTCTGCATCGTGGCTAGGCCGATACACGATGATGTCGAATGGCGCGTTCTTCCGACGCGATGTTTTGAGGATCCCGTTGGCGGAGGCCGGGTCGTATCCGTCCCGAACTTGCTGCAGGAACTTGGCTGGAGCGCGGTCACTCAGGGCTGGGTGTCCGATGAGCAATTGTCGGGATGCCGATGCGGGGTCGGGCGTGCGGAGGAGTGTCCCGGCGATGTCGTGGAGCAAGATGGTAGTGGTCGGATTGGTCGGTGTGGCAACCATCCGGTTGATGCTCGTCACGGCCAGGGCGAAGCCGACTGCAAGTAGAACCCCAAGACTGCACGCCGACAACAAGCGAAGCCACGGGCGTGGGATTGCAAGCAGGTAGTAGCACCCGCCCGCCAACAGTCCTGCAGTTGCCGCCATGGCGTTGTGGCGGAGCGTAGTTGCCAGAACGCAGCAGGCCAACAGCAGCAGGAAAGCGCGAACCCTGCGGCGTTGGTGGTCCGCTGAAGCCATTTGGAAGACGTAGGCCAACCCCAACAGTAAAAAGCTGGACATCCAGATGTCCTTCCACATCATGCCGGTGAGCGCGAACACCGGAGGAAATGCGCCTACCAACAGCACCAGCAGCCACGGTGGCAAGCGGTGTGCCAGCATTGGAAATGCTTTGGCGCAAAGTTTCGCTACCGCCCCTGCATATAACAATGCCTGCGCGACCAACATCAGCGCCGGGCCCTCCACGATCGCGTCCAGACCCCGCCAGATCAGGGCCATGATTGGAGGGTGCCAGTCTGTCAACTCCAGAGTTCGCGCTTGTTTGAGTACGGCGTGGCTGTCGTTGGTCATCACGCCCGGATAGAAAGTCAGCACGATGATGCCGGCCAAAACCAGGGCGCCGATGGCAAGTCCGGTAGTGCTTGCCCGTCGCGACGATTCATTCAACATATCGCAGCTCCCATAACTGGCGTCGTGTCAGAGAGTCGTATCAGGGCGATCGTGCAGGTTGGATACGTGTTGCTCGATGTTGCGAACGCGGAACTGCATCCTCTCCATCAACTTCCGGTTGGTCGAGATCAGGTCCGCCAACAACCCCATCATGAACATCAATGACCCCAGGATCAGGCACAGGGCAGCAAACACCACTGACTGGATATGACCGTCGCCGCTGGAAGTGATGAAGAAGTAGAGGAAGCGCAGCCCGGCGATGATTCCAGCCAGTAGCAGGATGGCGCCCGGCCAGAAGAACAGGGTCAGGGGGCGATAGATTGCGAACACCCGAAGGATGGTGATCAGTGAGCGCTTGACATAGCTGGGAATGCTTTTCACCAGCCGCGAAGGCCGCAAGTCGCCATTGGTGCGGATTGGCACCGACATCACCCGCAGGTTGCTATGACCGGCCTGGATAATGGTTTCCAGGGTATAGGTGTAGGCGCTGAATACGCTCAGCCGCATCGCGGTTTCGCGGGAGATCGCCCGGAATCCGCTGGGAGCGTCGGTGACATCCGTGCGGCTTGCCACCCGAACTGCCCAACTGCCGAGACGCTGCAGCTTCTTTTTGATCCACGAAAAGTGTTCCGTGTCGTCGATTGGGCGCTCACCAATCACCATGTCGGCTTCTCCGGCGATTACCGGCGCGGTCAGTTTGGGAATGTCCTGGCCCTGGTACTGGTTGTCCGCGTCGGTGTTCACGATGACATCGGCACCGAGACGTAAGCAGGCATCTAGCCCGGTCATGAAGCCAGCTGCCAATCCGCGATTGACGGGATGACGGATCACGTGGTGCACGCCGAGTCTCTGGGCGATCTCCGCGGTGCCGTCCGTGGATCCATCGTCGATCACGAGCCATTCGACAGTGTCGAACCCTGGCACATCGCGTGGCAGGTCGTTCAGGGCGACCGCCAGGGTGCCGGCCTCATTCAGGCACGGGATCTGGATGATGAGCTTCATTTATGGATGTCCTTTGGGTTCGGGTGTTGCAGGAGTGCCATGATGGCGGCCGCGGCGTGTGAGCAACCAGCCGGTGATGAAAGCGACGAAGTCCCCGCTCAAGGATATCAATCGGAACAGCACGATTGCGGCCGATACGCCGGCGGCGGGCAGCGATGGCCCCATGCCGAGGCTCAGTGCGGCCTCTCGCAAACCCGCGCCCGCGGGTGCGCCGGGAATGACGAAGCCTGCCAACCACGCTACCGCTGCGGTGCCGATGGCCGGCCCGGCCATGATCGCAACCTGCGTAGACCAGGCCAGGCACAACCAGTACAAGCCACCAAATATGACGAAGAAGCCGAGATAGCCACCCATGGCGATGGCGACGGTGCTGGTTGGGAGTTCTGGAAGCCAACGCTGCGAGGGCAGCAGTTTGGCAGGTACCGATACGCTAAATCCAGCCACCAACGGAAGCAAGCCGAGCCACATAGGTAACACGGGCCATTCGGGAGCCATGGAGGAGATGGCCGGCATCCCGGCGCCCATGGCCACGGCGGCGCCGCAACATACCAGAAGGTAGATTTCAGCGAAGGCGGCGGCGACCAGACGTGGATGGCTGGCACCGGCGGTGATCCCTAGGCCATGGCGCGCCGCGTACTGGAGCACGTTGCCTGGCAGGTACTTGGCGAACTGGCCGATCAGATATGAGGTCACCAGCGGCCTGATGGATCGGCCGGCTGGAATCGCGGAGCGCAGCATCCGGGCCCAAGCCAGTGCCAAGATCCCGACGGCCGCTGCATACGCGACCGAACAGACCAGCACGAACGCCGCATTCTCGCCGACCGACCGGCCCGGTGTGGACAAGCCGACCTGCTGCACATGACGAACGAAAAACACCAGACACGCGATGCTGATCACCCAGCCCGCGAGCCTTGCGATCATCTTTAGGGTCATCGTGACCGGGGCCGGCAGAGCGCCATGGTCCAGGGCAACGGCCTGCGCAGCTCGATAATCTCGAAGTGCTTCTCAAGCATTATGCGGAACGCCGTGCTTGACCAATGCTGGTAATGCCCGGGCGTGTTGCCCAGGTCGCTCCAGTACTTCCCACGAGCTAGATTCAGAGCCCGCCAAATCGGCTCGCGTGGCACGCTCACAATGAGGTGTTGCCCACATACCGACGCGAGCTTTTCAACCGCGGCTCCAGGCTCGTCAAGGTGTTCAAGTACCTCGCAGCAAACCACGAGGTCAGCTTGGTCCCGGGGTGCCGAGAGTTCGTAGATGCTATCGCTGCGGAACGTGATCCTGTCTTGGACGCCGGCCGCGGCGGCGCGCTGGCGGGCTTCACCGACAACCTCCGGGGAAATGTCGAATGCATTGATGGCAGCTGGCGTGGCCCTGGCAACTCGAATGGTGAGCTCGCCCTCCCCACAGCCTGCCTCCAATGCGGTCGCCGGCTTGCCGGTGCGCGAGAGGAGGTCATCGAACGAATCGAAGAACCCCTGCATCAACCGGCGCGCGATTGGGTTACGGGTATTGTATTTGTCGTAGTAGTTGCCAGCGGGCTGGATAGTCATTGGCGCTGCTCGGTGGAGGGTGTCATGCGGTGCGCCCGTAAACGTCTTCGAAGCGAACGATATCGTCTTCGCCGAGATAGCTGCCTGACTGGACCTCGATTAATTCCAGCGGCAATTGTCCAGGGTTCTCGAGGCGATGGGTGACGCCGATGGGGATGTAGGTGCTCTGGTTCTCGGTGAGCAGGAAGACATCCTCCCCGCGAGTCACGCGCGCGGTGCCGCTGACTACCACCCAATGTTCGGCCCGGTGGTGGTGCATCTGCAGGCTCAGTGTCGCGCCGGGCTTGACCGTGATGCGCTTCACCTGGAAGCGCTCGCCCACGTCGATCGAATCGTAGGCGCCCCACGGACGATAGACTTTGCGGTGCCACGTGGCTTCCGGTCGCTCGGATTGCTTCAGGACATCGACCATGTTCTTCACGCCCTGCGCCTTATCCTTGTGAGCTATCAGCACCGCATCGTCGGTATCGACCACGATGATGTTGTCAAGGCCGAGCAAGGCGACCAGGCGACCATTACTCCATGCAAAAGTGTTGCGGCAGTCGTCGGCCAGCACGTCTCCGTGATGTGCGTTCCCGTCGCCATCCTGCTGGGCGACCTCCCACAGCGCAGACCAGGAACCGACATCGCTCCAGCCTGCAGCCAGCGGCAGAACGGCCGCGTCGGGTGTGTTCTCCATTACCGCGTAGTCGATAGAATCGGATGGGCTGGCGGCGAATGCATCGGCATCCACGCGGACGAAGTCCACATCGCGTTTGGCGTGATCGAACGCGGCGCGGCATGCAGCGACTATCTCAGGCCGCAGGCGTTCCAGTTCCGCCAGATACCTGGAGGCCCGGAACAGGAACATTCCGCTGTTCCAGTAATACTGCCCCGAGTCGACGTAGGACTTGGCCGTGGCGAGGTCGGGCTTCTCGACGAACTTTTTCACGCGCCGCACGCTACCGTCTTGCTCTCCGGCCAATATGTAGCCGTAACCGATTTCCGGCCCGGTTGGAACGATGCCGAAGGTGACCAATTTGCCGCTTTCGGCGGCGGGGAGGGCGGCGTTCACGGCTGCGCGGAACGCGTCGGGCTCGCGGATGACGTGATCGGATGGCAGCACCAGCAGCACCGGGTCGTCACCCTCTGCCATGGCCTCCAGTGCGGCAACGGCGATGGCCGGCGCAGTATTGCGGCCGACCGGCTCCAGCACGATGGCGCCGGGTTCGCAATCGACCTGTCGCAACTGCTCGGCGACCATGAAGCGATGGGCTTCGTTGGCCACGATGATAGGGGGCAGGTCGGCGGCGGTTGCTACTCGCAACCAGGTGTCCTGGAGCATCGAGCGGTCACCGACCAGCGGCAGGAACTGCTTGGGGTGGGCGCTGCGGGACAATGGCCACAATCGTGTACCTGAGCCACCGGAAAGGATCACGGGCTGGAGCATGGTTGCGACGGTCTCCTTGGGATGGTTCATGCCGGACTAGCGGACAGCACAAGCGCCGCGATGGTGCGGGCGATGCGGCCCGACGCTTTCCCGTCACCATAAGGATTGTGGGCGCGCGACATGGCTTGGTACGCACCTTGATCGTCGAGCAAGCGCGAGGCTTCCTCCACGATCCGCGCGCGATTGGTACCGACCAGCTTCACCGTTCCGGCCTCGACTGCTTCCGGGCGTTCGGTCGTGCTGCGCATGACCAGGACCGGCTTGCCTAGCGACGGCGCTTCTTCCTGGACGCCGCCGGAGTCGGTGAGGATCAAGTGGGCGCGCGTCATCAAATAGACGAACGGCAGGTAATCCTGGGGTTCGATCAGGGTAATACCGGCTTTTCCGGAGAGGATGCGATTCACCGGTTCCTGAACGTTTGGGTTCAAATGCACTGGATAGACGATCTGCACGTCTCCGCGATCCGCCAGCTCACCCAAGGCGCTGCACATCTGTTCGAAGCCGTCACCGAAGTTTTCGCGGCGGTGGCCGGTGACCAGGATGAGCCGTTTGGAGTCGTCCAGGAACGGGAATCGAGAGGCGAGCTGCCTTTCCAGGTCGGGGTGCGCCTGGATTTTGTCGACGACGGCAAGTAACGCATCGATAACCGTGTTGCCTGTGACATGTACGGCCGCGGCGGCCACACCTTCCGCGAGCAGGTTGGCTTGGGAGCGCTCGGTTGGTGCGAAATGCACAGCGGCCAATGGGGTGGTCAGCCGTCGGTTTGCTTCCTCGGGCCACGGAGCCTGCATGTTGCCGGTGCGCAGCCCGGCTTCCACGTGACCGATCGGCACCTTGGCGTAGAAGGCGGCAAGGGCAGTCGCCAGGGTCGTGCTGGTGTCTCCATGAACCAGAACCAAGTCTGGCTTGCGCATCTCGATGATACGTCCCATGCCTACCAGGATTTTGCTGAACGCGCCGGGGAGGGACTGACCCGGCTCCATCACGTCGAGGTCATCATCGGGCGTGATCTCGAACAGCTCGAGTACCTGATCCAACATCTGGCGATGTTGGGCGGTGACGGCGACGAAAGTCTCGATGCCGGGAGTTGCAGCCAGTGCCGACACGACGGGGGCCATCTTGATGGCTTCCGGGCGTGTGCCGAACACCACCATTACCTTCTTGTTGTTCAAGTCATTGGTTCCTTGTTTGTGGGTCAGGCCAGCGCCGCTTCCAGTTCCGGTAAAATCTTGAACAGATCCCCCACCAGACCGATATCCGCAATCTCGAAGATCGGCGCGTCGCCGTCCTTGTTGATCGCCACAATCGTCCCCGCGTCCTTGATGCCGGTCAGGTGCTGGATCGCGCCGCTGATACCGATCGCGATATAAAGCTCCGGTGCGATGATCTTGCCGGTCTGGCCGACCTGCATTTCATTGGGGCAGTAACCCGCATCAACCGCAGCACGCGAGGCACCGACCGCAGCGCCGAGCTTGTCAGCAAAGTCGTAGATGATCTTGAAGTTTTCCTCCGAGCCGACGCCGCGGCCGCCGGAGACCACGCGCTTGGCGCTCTGCAGGTCGGGGCGGTCGGATTCGCCGGCAGCGAGGCCGATGTAGCGGGTGTGGCTGGGCAGTTCGACGTCGGCCGATGCGGCTTCGATGCTTGCATTGCCGCCCGTTGCCGCTTCCTGCCAAGAGGCGGTGCGCACGGTGGCGACCACGGGGTGCTCGGCCGGTGCTTCGACGGTGATGATCGCGTTGCCGGCGTATATCGGGCGCTTGAACACGTGGCTGGATTCGACCGCCATGATGTCCGACACCTGGGCCACGCCGAGCAGGGCGGCGACGCAGGGCATCAGATCCTTGCCGAAGGTGGTGCTCGGGCCGAACACGTGGCTGTAGCCGTCTGTCAGCTTGGCGACCTGAGGGGCCAGTACCTGGGCGATCGCGTGGGCGTTGGCGTCGTTGGCGACGGTCAGGACTTTGGCGACGCCGGCGATCTGCGCGGCTTCAGCGGCGACCGCGGCCGGGTCGGCGGCGAGCACGACGATGTCGATGCTCTGCGGCGACAGCGCTTGCGCGGCGGTGACGCACTTGGCGGTGGAGGCGTTGAGCTTGCCGTCCAGGTGTTCGGCGATGATCAGGACTTTGGGCATTGGGGAGTTCCTCGTTCCGTCGTGTCCGCTAGGTGGGGCTTGGGCTGCGGGGCTGACGTCCATGGATTCCCGCCTGCGCGGGAATGACGGTTGGATCTGTAGGGCGGGTTTTAACCCGCCGTTTGACGTTGCGGTGTGGCGGGTTAAAACCCGCCCTACAGCAGCCCTTTGGATTTGAGTGCGGCGACCAGTTCGGCGGCGTCCTTGACCATGACGCCCTTGCTGCGTTTCGGCGGCGGGGTGTAGTGGGTGGTCTTGAGGGTATCGCCGGTGTCGACGCCAAGGTCGGCGAACGGGATCGTCTCCATCGGTTTGCTCTTGGCCTTCATGATGTCGGGCAGCTTGATGAAGCGCGGCTCGTTCAGGCGCAGGTCGGTGGTGATTACGGCTGGCAGGTCGACTTCCAGCGTTTCCAGGCCCGCATCCACTTCACGGGTCACGGTGGCCTTGCCGTCCGCCACCTCCAGCTTGGAGGCAAACGTCGCCTGCGGGCGACCCCACAACGTGGCCAGCATCTGGCCGGTCTGGTTGGCGTCGTCGTCGATCGCCTGCTTGCCCAGGATCACCAGGTCCGGCTGCTCTTTCTCGATCAGTTTGACGAAGGCGCGCGCTGCGGTCAGCGACTGGATGTTCTGTCCGGCGTCGACCACCACGTGGATCGCGCGGTTGGCGCCCATCGCCAGGCCGTTGCGCAGGTGGGCCTGGGCGTCGGCCGGGGCAATGGTGGCGACGATGACTTCCGTCGCGATGCCCTTGTCACGCAGGCGCAGGGCTTCTTCCAGGGCGATCTCGTCAAACGGGTTGGCCGACAGCTTGACGCCGTCGGTGACCACGCCGGAGCCGTTCGGCTTGACCTGGATGCGGACGTTGAAGTCCACCACTCGCTTGTAGCCGACAAGGATTTTCATCGTTGTGGGGGTTCCTTGATGGGGATGCCTTGCGTAGATGACCGCGCGGCGAAATCAAATGCCAATTCTAACCGCGCCTCCCGATTCATGCATTTACTGGTGCCTCCGGCGCTCAGGCGTAGCCCAGATCCGAACGCAACCGATGGAGCCTATTGGCCGCAATGTCGATGAGTGGTTGCGGCAGGCCGGCCTTCGAACCCTGATAGACATTGCTGAGCCTCTGGCCACTCCCTTGCTGTGCGTCTGCCGAGTATCGTTCGGCGATGCCCTGAAGTGTGCTGGTCGCGGCCGGCCGCCCGAGCCACGTCGCCATGCGGCCAAGCACCTCCGCAGGTCCTTCACGGATATCTTCGTATCGCACGAGGTGTTCCGGTTTACGTCGCAATGCCGAGCGGTAGAACTTCTCGACCATCGAGATGTTCTGCTCCAGATACTGCTCGTCACTCGCCATAGGCGTGACGTGGCGACGCAGTTTCGGCTTCCGGAACGTTCGGGAAGCAACCACGTCCAGTGGGTCGCGAACCAACACTACCGCCAGCGCCGAACTTCCCATGAGGTCGTGTGGATTCCAGCTGTGGGCGGAATTGATGAGGATGTCTTGGTCCGCGACTTCAGTCGGGACCTCCATGTGCAGTTGGTGCAGTGCATCCAGGAAGAAAGCCCTATCGTCCTGCTCGGCATCGGCCAATTCGCCGCCGATAGCAGGAGGGACATAGACTTCGCCGCATGCGTGGATCCCGGGAAGCGCGGACAGCATCGCCTCGACCCAGTGTGACCCGGAGCTCCCGCAATTCACCAGGAACAACGTTGGTGGACGGGAGACCACCCGTTGGCTGGAATTCCGGGAAACGCGCGAGATCATGCCGTCGACGGCGAGATTACGCGTTTGGCATTGTCGCGCAGCGCACTCCTGGAGTTTGCGGGCCTGCAGGGGGCGATCTTGTGGCCATGCCTCAAACGGCGCACGGACGTAGTCGCTGAATTTCAGCGTCCAGTTCATAGGAACCTCGAAGTGGAAGACGAGCCCGATCAGCGGGCCACATGGAGGCGATTCCGGAACAGTCGCGTCCGGGGGAGCGGCAATTGTAGGGGGTTCCGATCGCGTAATATTAGGGGGCTGGGCTGCCCATGCTTCCATCCGGAAGCGTCTAAGGGCAGGACTCGATCCTGCTACGTGCAAAGGGCAACTGGATGCTGGACGAACTCGGTTGG
This sequence comes from Lysobacter sp. A289, assembly GCF_054072675.1. NCBI lineage: Bacteria > Pseudomonadati > Pseudomonadota > Gammaproteobacteria > Lysobacterales > Lysobacteraceae > Lysobacter > Lysobacter sp. A289. The sequence continues at coordinate 2,042,070 of NZ_JBSVRN010000001.1, read as the reverse complement.
GATGCTTGGCTGACTTTGGCGGTGATCCTGCTGACGTTGGCCGCGCTGCTGTCGGAGCGCTTCAGTCCCGAGAGGATACTGGCCACAGCGGCTTTGGTATTCCTTGCCACGGGCGTGCTCACTCCGGCACAGGCGCTTGGCGGCTTCTGGAATCCCGGGGTGCTAACCGTGGCATTGCTTTTTGTGCTGGTGGCGGCGCTCAAGACTACCGGCGCGATCCGTTGGATAGGCGACTGGGTGCTTGGTCGCCCGCGCGGGGAATTTCGTGCCCAAGCGCGCCTTGTCGGTATCTCCGCTCCGCTCAGTGCCTTCATCAACAACACACCGGTAGTGGCCATGCTCACGTCCGCAGTGGAGCATTGGAGCCGGACCAGCCGTGTCGCCCCATCCAAGCTGCTGATGCCGATGAACTACGCCACGATCCTGGGAGGGATGTGCACGCTTGTGGGGACCAGCACCAACTTGATCGTGGCCGGGTTGGTGGTCCAGGCCGGGCTGCCCGCATTGCATATGTTCACCCCGTTGGGGGTCGGTATGGTGGCGACGACGGCAGGTGGCGTGTATCTGCTGACCGTGGGGCGATGGCTGCTGCCCGAGCGCCGCTCAGCGTGGGAGCAGGCCACCGCCGATACGCGTGAATACTCAGTCGAGATGCTGGTTGAGGCGGCCGGAGACGTGGCCGGCAAGACGATCGGTGAAGCTCGGCTCCGCCACCTTGCCGACTCGTACCTGCTCGAGTTGGTGCGCGACGGTCGCGTATTCGTCGCCGTTGGGCCGGAGATGCGATTAGAGGTCGGTGACCGGCTGGTGTTCGTCGGCGTGACCCATGCGGTGCGCGAGTTGCGGCGGATCCCGGGTTTGCGCCCAGCTACCGACCAGGTATTCAAAATCGATGGTGGCCAAGGACAGCGCACGCTGGTGGAGGTGGTGCTGTCGAAGTTCAGCCCTGCTGTCGGCAAAACCTTGGTGGAATCGGTTTTTCGTAGTCATTACAACGCCGCGGTGATCGCTATCTCTCGTCGTGGCCAACGCATGCATCAGAAGCTTGGGGAGGCTGTGCTGCAGCCGGGCGATACGCTTCTGCTCGAAACTAGTGGCAGCTTCCTGGGTGATCATGGCGGATCACCGGATTTCCTTGTCGCCAGCGAGATTGACGGCGACGCACAGGTTGATCGCCGTGGCGCGATCACGGCCTTATCGATCATTGGCCTCATGATCGTTGCCAACACGGTGCTCGGGGTGGATATCCTGATCTCGGCGCTGGTCGCGGCGGTGGCTGTCATCGTTGCTCGATGCGTGAGCCTGGCTGAACTGCGCCGCACATTCGACTTGCAACTGATCGTTGTGATCGCATGTTCGTTCGCGCTGGGCGCGGCACTGGATCACAGCGGCTTGGCAGCAGTGGTCGCGGGCAGCCTTGCGACATGGGCCGGCGGCGACCCCTTCTGGACGCTCGTGCTGGTCTACGTGGCCGCAGTACTGTTCACCGAGGTTCTGACCAACAATGCCGCCGCGGTGCTGGTATTCCCGATAGGACTCTCCGCCGCCCATCAGCTCGGGGTGGAGGTCATGCCGTTCGTGATTGCGGTGATGATGGGGGCCTCTGCGGGATTCATAAGCCCCATTGGCTACCAGACCAACCTGATGATTTATGGTCCCGGCGGCTACCGCTTCAGCGACTACCTGCGGGTTGGCGGGCCGCTGTCGCTGGTCGTCGCTGTCGCGGTACTGTGGGCGATCACGTACCTGTGGTCATTCTGATGATGGCCCGGTTAGACTCCCTCTTCACCACGGATCCCACAACCTCCATGCCGGACACGCAAGCACTTTCCCACCTCGACCGCCTCGAAGCAGAGAGTATCCATATCTTCCGCGAGGTCATTGCCGGGTTTCAGAACCCGGTGATGATGTATTCGGTAGGCAAGGATAGCTCCGTGCTGCTCCATCTGCTGGTCAAGGCCTTCTACCCCGCCACGCCCCCGATCTCGATGTTGCACGTGGACACCGGCTGGAAGTTTGGCGAAATGATTGCTTTCCGCGACCAGCGCGCAGCAGAAACCGGCGTGGAGCTGCACACTCACACGAACCCCGATGGCGTGGCGCAAGGCATTGGCCCAATCAGCCACGGCGCAACCGTCCACACCGACGTCATGAAGACCCAGGCCTTGAAACAAGCGCTGGACAAATGGGGATTTGATGCGGCCATCGGCGGCGCCCGCCGTGACGAGGAGAAATCCCGCGCGAAGGAGCGCATTTTCAGTTTCCGCAACGCCCAACATCGCTGGGATCCAAAGACCCAACGCCCCGAATTGTGGAGCCTATATAACACTCGCATCCACAAGGGCGAGTCCGTCCGTGTATTCCCCATCTCCAACTGGACGGAACTGGACGTTTGGCTATACATCTTCCGCGAAAACATCCCGGTGCCCTCGTTGTATTTTGCCAAAGAGCGCCCGGTAGTGGAACGCGATGGTGCCTTGATCCTGGTCGATGACGAACGTTTGCCGCTGCGGAATGGCGAGAAACCGAAAATGAAGAAGGTCCGGTTCCGGACCTTGGGCTGCTATCCCCTGACGGGTGCGATTGAGTCGGAGGCCGAAACCTTGGAGCAGATCATCGCTGAAATGTTGGTATCCACCACATCCGAACGCGAAGGCCGCGTGATCGACCAAGACCCCTCCGCGTCGATGGAGAAGAAGAAGCAGGAAGGCTATTTTTGATGAACGAGCCCCGCCAAGGCCAGCCAGCATGGGCTGCCGTCGCCGCGTATTTGCAACAGCATGAGACCAAGAGTCTATTACGTTTCATAACTTGCGGTAGTGTCGATGACGGCAAGAGCACTCTCATTGGTCGTTTGTTACATGACACGAAGCTGCTACTCGACGATCAACTTGCCGCCCTGGAAGCCGACAGCCGCCGCCACGGCACCCAGGGAGGAGACATCGACTTCGCCCTGTTGGTAGACGGCTTGGCCGCCGAACGCGAGCAAGGAATAACCATTGATGTAGCCTATCGGTTCTTCGGGACAGACAGGCGAAAGTTTATCGTTGCAGACTGCCCGGGTCACGAGCAGTACACGCGCAACATGGCTACAGGGGCATCCACTGCAGACCTTGCCATCGTTCTGGTGGACGCGCGCAAGGGCCTGTTGACCCAGACACGCCGCCATAGCTACATCGTCTCGTTGCTGGGAATCCAGCACGTGGTGCTGGCGGTCAACAAGATGGATTTGGTGGACTACGACGAAAAGGTGTTCGACGAAATTTCCGCTGGTTACCGGGATTTGGCCCTGCAGTTGGGAATCCCCAATGTCACCTCCATTCCCTTGTCTGCACTAAAGGGCGACAACATGCTGGAGCGCTCGGCAGCGACGCCTTGGTACCAGGGCGTAACATTGTTGGAGCATCTGGAGACGGCTGATGTGGGTCGCGAAGTGGATACCGGGGGATTTACCCTACCAGTGCAGTGGGTATGCCGCCCGAACCAGAATTTTCGGGGTTTCGCCGGAACCGTAGCCACGGGTCGGGTAACGGTCGGCGATGAAATCGCGGTGCTTCCGTCTGGGCAACGTAGCAAGGTTGCCGCCATCGTTACGGCAGATGGTGACCTTCAGTATGCCGTATCCGGCCAGGCCGTTACCTTGACTTTCACCGATGAAATCGATGCGAGTCGTGGCGACGTCATAGCCGCGACTGAGAACTTGCCTGAGGTGGCTGACCAGTTTGCCGTGCATCTGTTGTGGTTGGGCGAGCAGCCACTTCTTCCTGGTCGACCCTACTGGCTGAAAATCGGTGCCCGCACGGTAGGTGCGCAGATCACTGAAATCAAACACAAGGTCGATGTCAACACGCAAGAAGAACTGGCTGCGAAGCATCTGGATTTGAATGAGGTCGCTCAATGCAACCTCTATCTCGATCAACCGATCGCGTTCGAGCCATACGCTCTAAGCCCCGAATTGGGGGGCTTCATTCTGATCGATCGCCAGACCAACAGCACGGTGGCCGCCGGAACCGTGGACTTCGCGCTGCGTCGGGCTGGCAACATCCATTGGCAACACGTGGACGTGGACAAGTCCGCGCGAGCGCGGATCAAACATCAGCGACCGAGATGCTTGTGGTTTACCGGTCTGTCGGGGTCCGGAAAGTCGACTATCGCCAACCTGGTGGAGAAGCGCCTGTTGGCGTTGGGCCACCACACCTACATTCTGGATGGCGACAACATTCGTCATGGCTTGAACAAGGATCTGGGCTTTACTGACGAAGACAGGGTGGAAAATATCCGCAGGGTCGCGGAGTTGGCCAGATTGATGGTCGACGCCGGTCTCATTGTCTTGGTGAGCTTCATTTCGCCCTTCCGTGCAGAGCGGCAAATGGCGCGTAGCATGTTCGAGCCCGGTGAATTCCTAGAGGTATTCGTGGACACACCACTCGAGGTCGCGGAGCGACGTGACGTAAAAGGGCTGTATGCCAAGGCTCGGGCGGGGGAGATCAAGAATTTCACGGGCATTGATTCAGACTACGAGCGCCCGGTGGCACCGGAGCACGTCTTGGACACACTGGCGAACGAGTCCAACGCCCTGGCAGAGACATTGGTCAAGTCCCTTCTAGCGGAATAGTTTCGGAATGATAAAACCCTCCACTTTTCAAGACAATCCAGGTCATAAAGCATGAGATATTTGATAGCTATTGCCGTGGCGACGATCTTGGTCGTTGGTTGTTCCGAGCAATCGCAAGAAACTGCTGCCGTCGATGTGACGTCGGGAGCGCCTGTCGCATCCACGGATTCCACCACTGCTAACAGTCGAATCCGGCAGTTGACCGAGCCGCTGCCGGAAGGCGTGGAACTGGCTTTCCCGTATCACCTCCGCAGCGATCGCATTGTGGAACGGGAAGAGCGGTCTGATCGGCGTCGCATTGGGCTTGAGTATCTGGCTGGTGACAAAGAGAGCATCTTTGCGGGTATCGAGCAGTCATTGGTGGCGGCCGGCTTTGAACAGCGGGAGCGAAAAGATTCAGAAAATGGGAACATTCGTGCCAAGTTCGACAAGTCGAAGGTTGGGATCGTGATCGTGACGGTCACGCCATCCAACGACTCCAAGGCAGATCACTCCGACGCACGTGGACGCATTTTGCTGGATTGGCCGGCGAAGATCGCCGAAGACACCGCTCCCGAGTGACGACGCAGGTGAGATGCGGTGCGCGGTGGCTTTTGGCCCTACGCTGATTGTCAACCGCTGCATCACTGCCCCAATGGACGATCCCTTGGGGCAGGTGTCCACGCTAGACTCGTCGAATCCCGCAAAGGAGTTGTTCCCATGGCCCAGACCAGTGCCGCCTCGCCACGTGTCGACGATGCGAAGAGCAAGCTCTACCCCGACGCCAAGACTGCCCTCAACGGCGTGGTCGCCGATGGCCAGACCCTCGCCGTGGGTGGCTTTGGCTTGTGTGGCATCCCCGAGGCGCTGATCGAGGCGCTGCGCGATTCGGGCGTCACCGGCTTGACCGCGATATCCAACAACGCCGGTGTCGATGGTTTCGGCCTTGGCCAGTTGCTTGGGACCCGCCAGATCAAGAAGATGATTTCGTCCTACGTGGGTGAGAACAAGGAGTTCGAACGCCAGTTCCTGGCCGGTGAGCTTGAACTTGAATTCAACCCGCAGGGCACGCTGGCCGAGCGCCTGCGCGCGGGTGGCGCCGGCATCCCGGCGTTCTTCACCGCGACCGGTTACGGCACGGTGGTCGCCGAGGGCAAGGAGACCCGCGAGTTCGACGGCAAGCACTACGTGATGGAGACAGCGCTCAAGGCCGATGTGTCGCTGGTCAAAGCCTGGAAGGCCGACCCGTCGGGCAACCTGGTGTTCCGCAAGACCGCGCGCAACTTCAACCCGGCGGTGGCGATGGCCGGCGCAGTCTGCATCGTCGAAGTCGAGGAGATCGTCGAACTCGGCGCGATCGACCCTGACCACGTGCACCTGCCCGGTATTTACGTCGATCGCATCGTCCACAACCCGACCCCTGAGAAGCGGATCGAGCAGCGCACCGTGCGCGAAGGAGACAAATAATGGCCTGGTTCCGCGAGCAGATGGCGCAGCGCGCCGCGCAGGAACTCACCGATGGCGCGTACGTCAACCTCGGCATTGGCCTGCCGACCCTGGTTGCCAACTACATCCCCGATGGCGTCGATGTCTGGCTGCAATCGGAGAACGGCCTGCTCGGCATCGGCCCCTTCCCGACCGCCGAGGAGATCGACGCCGACCTGATCAACGCCGGCAAGCAGACCGTCACCGCACGCTCCGGCGCCAGCTATTTCGGCAGTCACGACAGCTTTGCGATGATCCGCGGCGGCCACATCGACCTGGCGATCCTGGGCGGCATGGAGGTCACCGACAGGGGCGACCTGGCCAACTGGATGGTGCCCGGCAAGATGGTCAAGGGCATGGGCGGCGCGATGGACCTGGTGGCCGGCGTCAAGCGCGTGGTCGTGCTGATGGAGCACACCACCAAGCGCGGCGAGCCGAAGATCCTGTCCGAGTGCACGCTGCCGCTGACTGGTGTCGGCGTGGTCAGCCGGATCATCACCGACTTGGCGGTGATGGACGTAACCGCGGACGGGTTGAAGCTGGTGGAGCTGGCGCCGGATGTCGGTGAGGACGAGTTGCGGGCGAAGACCGGGTGTGCCTTCTGCTGAGGAGTGTGACTCCTACAGCATTTTTCCTCGACCAATCAGGGCCGCCAGATACTGGCCGTAGCCGTTCTTGAGCAGCGGTTCGGCGAGCTTGAGCAATTGCTGGTTGTCGATCCAGCCGTTCTGCCAGGAAATCTCCTCGGGGCAGCAGATCCGCAGTCCCTGACGTGCTTCGATGGTCTCGATGAAGGTCGAGGCTTGCAGCAGCGACTGGTGGGTGCCGGTGTCGAGCCAAGCGGAGCCCCGTCCCAGGGCTTCCATGTGCAGTGCACCGTCATCCAGGTAGAGGCGGTTGAGATCCGTGATCTCCAGCTCGCCGCGCGGTGACGGTTTCAGCGACGCGGCGCGGTCGCAGACGGTGTCGTCGTAGAAGTACAGCCCGGTGATCGCATAATTGGAGCGCGGCTTGGCGGGCTTTTCCTCGATATTGAGGATCTTGCCGTGGGCGTCCAGTTCGGCCACGCCATAGCGCTCCGGATCGGTGACGTGGTAGCCGAAGACGGTGGCGCCTTCGGTACGGGCGCTGGCCCGGCGCAGGGTGTCGGTCAAGCCCTGGCCATAGAAGATGTTGTCGCCGAGCACCATGCAGCTGGGGTGGCCGTCGATGAAGTCGCGGCCAATGGTAAATGCCTGCGCCAAGCCGTCGGGGCTGGGCTGCACCGCGTACTGGATGTCCAGACCCCACTGCGAACCGTCGCCGAGCAGTCGCTGGAACAACGCCTGCTCGTGCGGGGTGTTGATGATCAATATTTCGCGGATCCCGGCCAGCATCAACACGCTCAGCGGGTAGTAGATCATCGGCTTGTCGTACACCGGCAGCAGTTGTTTGCTGATGCACTGGGTGATCGGGTACAACCGGGTGCCGGAGCCGCCGGCCAGGATGATGCCCTTGCGTGTCATGGTCAGTCTTCCTGTCCGAGGCGTTGGAGGCGGTAGTCGCCATCGAGGATCCGTTGCGTCCAGTCGGTGTTGTCGAGGTACCAGTCCACGGTGCGCGCGATGCCTTCTTCGAAGCTCAGCGCCGGATGCCAGCCCAGTTCGGATTCGATCTTGCTGGCATCGATCGCATAACGACGGTCGTGCCCGGGACGGTCGCGGACGTAGGTGATCTGGCTGGCGCGCGGCTGGCCATCGGCGCGCGGACGGCGCTCGTCGAGCAGGCGGCAGATGGTCTGGACCACGTCGATGTTCTGGTATTCGGCATTGCCGCCGACGTTGTAGGTCTCGCCCACGCGACCGGCCTCCAGCACCCGCACGATCGCGCTGCAGTGGTCCTTGACGTACAACCAGTCACGCACGTTCTTGCCGTCGCCATAGATCGGCAGCGGTTCGCCGGCGACGGCCTTGGCGATCACCAGCGGGATCAGCTTCTCGGGAAACTGGTAGGGGCCGTAATTGTTGGAGCAGTTGGTGGTCACCACCGGCAGCCCGTAGGTGTGGTGGAAGGCGCGGACCAGGTGGTCAGACGCGGCCTTGGACGCGGAGTAAGGGGAGTTGGGCGCGTACGCGGTGGTCTCGGTAAACTTGCCTTCCGCGCCGAGCGAGCCATAGACCTCGTCGGTGGACACGTGCAGGAAGCGGAACGCCGCTTTGCGATCGTCGGGCAGGTCGCGCCAGTAGTCGCGGGCGCACTCGAGCAGGCCGAGGGTGCCGACGACGTTGGTCTGCACGAACTCGGCCGGGCCATCGATGGATCGGTCGACGTGGCTCTCGGCGGCAAAATTGACGATTGCGTCGGGCTGGTGCTCGGCCAGCAGCGTTGCGACCAGTGCCCGGTCGCCGATGTCGCCCTGCACGAAGGCATGGCCGGGATTGCCGTCCAGCGACTTGAGCGTGTCCGGGTTGCCGGCGTAGGTCAGCAAGTCGAGATTGACGACCTTGATGCCGGCGGCCACCGCGTCAAGCACGAAATTGCCGCCGATGAAGCCGGCGCCGCCGGTGACGAGCCAGGTTTTATGGGTCATTGATTGGCCCTTCAGTTGAGTCTTTGCCGCGCCGTTCTGATGGTCCGAACAACGCTATTTGTTTTCATTCCGGCCATTCCGGCCATTACCGCGTCGCTTCCGTCATCCGCGTGGCGTCCTTCATCCCCGCATAGCTTCGGTCATCCCCGCATAGTCCGTCATCCCCGCGAAAGCGGGGATCCAGTGACTTCAGGCCCCGAAACGGCAAAGGCACTGGATTCCCGCTTTCGCGGGAATGACGGGGAAATGATGGAAATTGCGGTGATTGTCCGGGGATGACGGCAGTTGTTCAAATCTTGGCTAATGCCCTTCGCGCTCATGCTGGTTGCCACTGGTCAGGATCCAGCCGGTGAGATCGCCGGTGAGGGTCTGCAGGGATTGCTCGAATGCGTTGACTACGTCCCCGATGTCCGCGCTGGCCGCTGGTTGCGCTTGCACGAACGTACGGGCGGCGACGATTTTCTGGTCGGGAGCATGCAGCAGCTTGGCGTTGAGCTCGATCGTCGCGGCCGGATTGGCACCGTTGGCATAGTCCGAATCGAACCGGCGCAGGTCCAGCACGAGCTTGTAGTCCGCATTGACCCCGGTGCCTTGGCGGGCGATGGCGCGCAGCTTGCCCGAATCCTCCAGCGTCTGCAGCAGCGCGTCCTCGACCATCTCGGTGGGCACCTTGGCCCAGCGTGCGCCCTTGTAGATCTGCAGTTCGTTGGCCGTCGGGCGCACGGTGATGCGCAGGTTGTCGGTACTGCGCGAGGCGTTGGCAGGCGTCAACGAGAGTTGCCAGTCCGCGCTGGGCCAATCGGCCTGGGGCGTCACGTGCGGGTCAAGCGTATAGATGGTGGAGGCTTCGCGGGTGCCGGCACCCAGGATCGAGCAGCTCGCGAGCGCGATCGCCAGCGCAGCAGCGGCGAGCACGCGCGTAATGCCGTGCCACTGGCGGAGATTGTCGGGACGGAGGGCTTCGGTAGCCGGCGGGCAGGTCGTTTTCATTCTGGCTCAAACTCCTTCGGACCATCGCGGCCGAGCAAGTAGCGGGTCGGATTGTTGTCCAGGCGGTCACTCATCCGGCGCAGGTCGCGCACCAGTGAGCGCAGTTCGCCCAGGGTCGGTCCCAACTGGGCCAACCCGTCGTTGGCGAAACTGTTGATCGCGTTGCGGTTCTCGCTGAGTATGCCGTCGGCGCTGGTTGCGGCCGAGTCCAGCCGGGTCAGGGTGCCGTCCAGCTTGTCGACCAGTTGTGGGAGTTTCTGTATCAGTTCGCGGTCCACGTCCAATACCACTTGGTTGGTGTTGGCCAGGGTTGCCTGCAGTTGTTCGCTGGCCTTGCGTGCATTGACGATCAGTGCGCCCAGGTCCTCGCGCTGGGCGGCGATCGAGCCGGTCATGGCCTCGATGTTCTCCAGGGTGTTGGACACCCGCGCCACGTTCTCTTCGCTCAGGACCTGGTCGAGCCGGGCGACCAGCCGGTTGGCGGTGTCGGCGATGTTCTGCAGCGCGGACGCTTCGGTCTGGATAACCGGGATATCGCGTTTGTCCACGTCGTCCAGCCGTGCGCTGGCCGGATCGCCGCCGGTGAGCTGGATGATCGGGCTGCCGGTGATGCCGGTCATCGACATCTTGGCCCGGGTGTCGGTCTTGACCGGCGCATTGGCCTGCACCCGCAGCAGCGCGCGGACCCGGCGCGGGTCGTCGGGCGCCAGGCTCAGCTTCTCCACCGTGCCTACCGAGATGCCGTTGTACTGCACGCTGCTGCCTTCACTCAGCCCGGTCACCGGCTCGTTGAATATCACCAGATACTCCTGCCAGCTTTTCTCGGAGGAGTATTTCGCCGCCCACAATGCGAACAGCAGCAGCGACAGGGTGGCGATGATCGTGAAGGCGCCAATCAGGACGTAGTTGGCCTTGGTTTCCATCAATCAATTGCCTCTTTGAGCCGGCCCGGGTTGCCGCGCGCCGTCTGGGCGGCGCGTGCGCGTGGACCATGGAAATACTCGCGCACCCAGGGGTGGTCGAGCCGTTCGATCTCGGCCAGCGGCGCACAGGCAATCACCTTGCGGTCCGCCAGCACCGCGATCCGGTCACAGATAGCGTAGAGGGTATCGAGGTCGTGCGTGATCAGGAACACGGTCAGCCCGAGCGCCTGCTGCAAGGTGCGGATCAGGTGGTCGAATGCGGCCGCGCCGATCGGGTCCAGGCCGGCGGTCGGCTCGTCCAGGAACAACAGTGGCGGATCCAGCGCCAGTGCACGTGCGACCCCGGCGCGCTTGCGCATGCCGCCGGACAATTGCGACGGTAGTTTGTCAATGGAATCGGCGGGCAACCCGGACAGCTTCACCTTCAACAGCGCCAGCTCGTACAGCAGGGATTCGGGCAGGTCGCGGTGGTATTCCTTCAACGGCACCTGCACGTTCTCGCCGACGGTCAGCGACGAGAACAGCGCGCCGTCCTGGAACAACACCCCGGTATTGCGCTCGATCTGCCGGCGGACGTTGTCATCGGGGCTGCGTGCATCGATCCCGAGTACCTCGATCGCGCCTTCGTTGGGCTTGCGCAGTCCCAGGATGGAACGCATCAACACCGATTTGCCGGTGCCCGACCCGCCGACCACACCGATGATCTCGCCGGGCAATACGTCCAGATCCAGGTCGTCGTGCACGAGCTGGTTGCCGAAGCGATTGACCAGTCCGCGCACGCGGATGATCGGTTCGGTGCTCACCAGCCCATCTCCATGAACCAGATCGCGAAGAACGCGTCCAGGATGATCACCACCGAAATTGCCTGGACCACGCTGGAGGTGGTGCGCTCGCCGACCGACTGCGCCGTGCCTTCCACCTGCAAGCCTTCCAGGCAGCCGATCAACGCGATCAACATCGCAAACACCGGCGCCTTGACCAGACCCACCCACAGGTTGCTCAGCTCCATCGTGTCCTGCATCCGGACCAGGTACTGCTGCGGTGGGATGTCCAGGCCGAACGCACCGACGCTCAACCCGCCCAGCAGTCCCGCCACCATCGCCACGAAGGTGAGCAACGGCAGCATCACCAGCAGCGCCAGCACGCGCGGGATCACCAGCAGGTCGACCGGATCCAGCCCGAGGGTACGCATCGCGTCGACCTCCTCGCGGCTGACCATCGCTCCGATCTGGGCGGTGAATGCGCTGGCGGTGCGGCCGGCCAGGATGATCGCGGTCAGCAAGACCGCAAACTCGCGCATGAAGGCGATGCTGACCAGGTCGACCACGAAAATCTCCGCGCCGAACTCGCGCAGTACATTCGCGCCCAGGAAGGCGACCACCGCGCCGACCAGGTAACAAAGCAACGCCACCAGTGGCACCGCATCCAGGCCGACCTGCTCCATGTGGAAGACAGTCGCGGTGGGCCGGAACCGGCTCGGCTCCTTGATTAGCCGCAGCAACTTGACCAGCACCTCGCCGAGGAAACCGAGCAGGGCGAGGAATTCCCGCCAGTTATTGGTGACCGCGCGTCCCAGTCGCGCCAGCGCGTCGTACACGCCGTATTCGCGCCGGCGCGGCGGCCGGTCGTCGGCGACATCGTCGATTGCCTCGACCAGTGCCTGGTGATCCGGGCGAAAATTGAAATGGGTGAAGTCCAGATTGCGCTGACTGGCGAAGCGCAACAGGTGCAACACACCCAGCGAGTCGAGTCGCTCCACCGCGCACGCATCCAGATAGGTGATGCCAGGCGGCACCGTCGCCAGACAGTCGCCAACCTGGCCGGCATACTCCAGAGTCCACTGTCCCCCCAACCGCAGGCAGCCGGGCGTGCGGTCGTCGGATTCAATCGTCGGCGGCTGGGCTGAGGGCGGCTTCATGGGTGTCTTGGCAGGATACACGGGCCACCGGGATCGAGGCGCGAATCTCCCGGCGTGAAACCCTGTTGGTTCTCAACCTCGTCGTGCGATGCTTGCCCGATGACGACCCCGCTGCCGCTGCCAAGCACCTCCGATGCCTTCCCGCTGAGCAACGCCAGTTATCCGGATCGCATCGCCTTCATGGTGGAACTGGCCGAGCGGCTGCATATCTACGGCACCACCGCCCAGCGGCTGGAGGGCGCGTTGCTGTCGGTGGCCGAGCGGCTGCGCCTGGATTGCGAGCCGTGGGTGAGTCCAACGGCATTGATCCTGTCGTTCAGCGATCCGCAGCGCCTGACCGGTGCCAGCGACATCACCCGCGTGATCCGGTTGCCGCCCGGCGATAACGACTTGTATCGGCTGGCCGAGACCGACCGCATCGCCGAGGCACTGATCGGCGGCGAGATGGATCTGGCGAGCGCGTTCGAGGCCATGAACGCGCTCGACGCGCCACCCAGTTGGAAAGGGCGGTTGGCCCAGATAGTGGGCTACGGGCTGGTCGCAGCCGCCGTTGGTGGGTTGTTGCGGTTGCCATGGCTGGATATCGGCGTGGCGGGCTTCAATGGGCTGGCGATCGGCCTGTTGACCCAGTTGGCGGAATCGCGCCCGCGCCTGCGCGAGGCTTCCGATGCGGTACTGGCGATGATCGCGACCATGGTGGCGGTGCTGGTGGCGAGTTTCATCGCGCCGTTGAACCAGAACACGGTGATCATCGCCTCGCTGATCGTGTTGCTGCCGGGTCTGACCCTGACCAACGCGATGAACGAGTTGACCAGCCAGCACTTGGTGTCGGGCACCGCGCGTGTTGCCGGCGCGTTGACCACGGTCCTCAAACTTGCCCTGGGTACGGTGATCGCGTTGTACCTGGCCAACTTGATGTCGCTTGAGCCAGCGGTGCGCGCGCTGCGGCCGCAACCGGACTGGGTGGAATGGGTGGCGCTGGTCGCCGCGTCGCTGTCATTTGCGGTGCTGTTCCGGGCCAAGGCCAGTGATTACCCGTTGGTGATGGTGGCAGCGGCCAGCGGTTACCTGATCTCGCGTTTCGGTGGGCTGGCCTGGGGCGCCCCGGCCGGTATCTTCCTGGCGGCGCTGGTGATGACCGCGGCCGGCAATGCCTATGCGCGCTGGTTCCATCGGCCAGGGACCATCGTGCGCGTGCCCGGAATCATCTTGCTGGTGCCCGGCAGCGCGAGCCTGCGCGCCTTGCTGGACTTGCTCCAGCAACAGGACATGGGGGTCGGGGAGGAAGCGCTATTGGGGGTATTGAATATCCTGCTGGCGGTCGTCGCCGGTTTGTTGTTCGGCAACCTGTTGCTACCGACACGCCGGAATCTCTAGGGAGCGCTTGTCGTCATCCTCAGTAATCAGGTATCCCCACAGCAAACCGTCATCCCGACAGCGCACGGTCATCCCGCAGTAAACCGTCATCCCGCAGTAAACCGTCGTCCCCGCGAAGGCGGGGATCCATGGACGTGGGCGCGTGAAAAGCAACGTCCTTGGACTCCCGCCTCCGCGGGAGTGACGATCAAAAACGAACTGTCCAGAACCAGAAATGCCGGCACATGGCCGGCATTCTGGTGAAACCGGCTACGGCCGGTTTCTATGTTTCATTCACATTCCCGTTCAGGAATTGGATGCGGAATAACTGCTCGTGCCGGTGCCCGGGTTCTTCTCAATGAGAAACTCGTCACGGTTACGACCGCTGTCGGTATACGCCGCCAGCCACAATGGCTGCCTGCCGCGACCGGTCCAGGTGTTGTCCGCGTTGGATGGATCGCGGTATTTGGGCGCAACCTTGCCCGTCGATTTGCGGGTCTTCTTTACTGCGGTACCGCGCGGAGCACGCGCGACACTGGCTACGGCGCCGGTACCGAACAGCTCATCGAGGGTGTATCCCTCGTTTTTTGCCTGCTGGGTCAGCTTCTTGCGGACCTGCGCCAGCGGCTTGCGCTTGCTCAAGGTGGTCTTGCGCTTACGTGCCTTGCTGATCAGGGTTTCGAGTTCTTTCGCGGACAGCGCATTGATATCAATCGACATTGGGGCCTCCAGGGGTTGTTAACTCGGGCCACGCGATGGCCTGCGCCGCAATGGTAGTCGCGCCGAGGGTATTAGTAAATACAGTGGGTTACTCTGAAAAAGCCATCAATTCAGGTTCGAGGGCCCGTTGGGGCCGTGCTTTTCAATTTGGGTCGGCAATACCCAACTGCGTCCGCAATGCCGCCGCCGCCAGATTGACCGATTCGCTGACCCGGCGATGGCGATATTCAAAGGTTCCGGCGGCCAGGCCTCGCTCGGACACGACAATCCGATGCGGGATGCCAATCAGTTCAATATCGGCAAACATCGTGCCCGGCCGCAGGCCGCGGTCGTCCAGCAGGGTCTGGATGCCGGCGGCATTGAGCTGTCCGTACAAGGTTTCGGCGGCCTCGCTGACGGCAGGATCTTTTTTCGGGTTGATGATGCAGACCACCGCTCGCCACGGCGCCATCGCCTCCGGCCAGGCAATACCGTTATCGTCGTGGTTTTGCTCGATGGCCGCCGCGACGATCCGCGACACGCCGATGCCGTAACAGCCCATGGTCGGGTTGGCGGCCTTGCCGTTGGCGTCCAGCACGGTGCAACCCATGGCTTCGGCATACCCGCGACCCAACTGGAATATGTGGCCAACCTCGATGCCGCGCGCGATGTCGAGCGTCCCGTGGCCGTCAGGCGAGGGATCTCCGGCCACCACATTGCGGATATCGGCGACCAGCGCCGGCTCGGGGAGGTCGCGGCCCCAATTGACGCCGGCCAGGTGGAATCCTTTCTGGTTGGCGCCGACCACGAAGTCGGCCATGGCAGCGACGCTGCGGTCGGCAATCACGTGGATACGGCTTTTGGGAACGACCGGCCCGAGGAACCCCGGCTCGCAGCCCAGCGCATCGTGGATTTCCGCCTCCGTGGCGAGCCGGTAGCCGGCCATTCCGGGAAGCTTGGCCAGCTTGATCTCGTTGATGGCGTGATCGCCGCGCACCAGTGCCATCACAAGCCCGGGCTCGCCGACCATGACAACGGATTTCACCGTCTTCGCAAGCGGGATGTCGAGCAGCGTTGCCACCGCCTCACAGGTGCGCTGGAAAGGGGTCTCGACCTGGCGCATTGTCTCGCCGGCCACGCCGCGCCCAGCGGGTGGCAGCGCTTCGGCCAGTTCGGTATTGGCCGCGTAATCGGAACCGTTGGAAAACGCGATCGCGTCCTCGCCCGAGTCGGCCAACACGTGGAACTCATGGGACGCACTGCCGCCGATCGCGCCGGTATCGGCGAATACCGCGCGGAACTCCAGGCCCAGGCGAGTGAATATCCGGCTGTAGGCCTCGTGCATCACCTGGTACTGGCGATCCAGGTCGGCGTCGTCCAGGTGAAACGAATATGCATCCTTCATCAGGAACTCGCGCGCGCGCATGACCCCGAACCGCGGCCGGATCTCGTCACGGAACTTGGTTTGTATCTGGTAGAACGTCACCGGCAGTTGCTTGTAACTGGCCAACTCGCTGCGCGCAAAGTCGGTCATGACTTCCTCGTGGGTCGGGCCTACGCAATACCAGGCGTCCTTGCGATCCTGCAGTTTCAGCAGTTGGCCGCCAAATTTCTCCCAGCGTCCGGTTTCCTCCCACAGCTCCCGCGGCTGCACCGAGGGCATCAGCATCTCGATGGCGCCGGCCGCCTCCATCTCCTCGCGCACCACGCGCTCGACCTTGCGCAACACGCGCAGGCCCAGCGGGGACCAGGTGTAAAGACCGGAGGCGAGTTTGCGGATCATTCCGGCCTTCAGCATCAGCTTGTGGCTGATGATTTCGGCTTCGGCCGGGATCTGCTTGCTGGTATGGAGGTGAAACTGCGACAGACGCATGGGCGGGGTTCTTGCCGGAGGGATCGGGCATTCTGCCACGGAGCAAGTCCCGTGGCCCCTGCCAAGGGATGGTCAGGACTCGGCGACAGGCGCCGCGTCAGTGCTGCAATGGACGTTGATCGCCGCCTCGGCCAGTTGCTGTTGTGCGTTGCGCTGCTCGACCGTCATTTCGCTGTCGGGTTTGCCATCGCCGTCGCTGTCGATCCCGACCGGGCCCTCTGCGCCCAGCAGCGCCAGGTTGCCGCGTGCGGTGGTGCACTGGGTGTTTTCGGCCGGGGCGTCGTCGGTGGGCGCGCTGGCAATTGCCGCCGAGCCGGTGTTGCTGATCACCCGGTTCTTGTACTCGCCATTGGGTGGCGGCGCGTCGGAGTAGTGGGTTACGCCGCTGGCATCCTTCCACTGGTACAACTCGCCGGCCGTCAGCGGCAAGGCAACCAGTAATGCGGCGGCACCCAGCCAGGGCAGCAAGTGGAAACGGGGCGAGCGATTGAGGTCAGACATGGAGCTTCTTCCGTGTGCGGCGTTGTCAATGGTGATTGCAGCACCGCTGCGCGCGGCAAGCAAGCGCTAAACTGCTGAAATGGAACCTACAGACCCACTTTCCACCTCGTCCCCCAACCCGCCGTCGCGCCCGCGCGGGATCTACCTGTTGCCCAATCTGTTTACCACCGGCGGTTTGTTCGCAGGTTTCTACGCGATCATCGCTGCGACCCAGGGCCATTTTGATCATGCCTGCATCGCGATATTTGTGGCCGCCATCCTGGACGGACTGGATGGCCGGGTGGCGCGGCTGACCAATACCCAGAGTGAATTCGGCGTCCAGTACGACTCGCTTGCCGACTTGATCAGCTTCGGCCTGGCGCCGGCGTTGGTGATGTACCACTGGGCGCTGTTCGCGATGGCGCTGGACGGTGTGACGATGCGAAAGATCGGCTGGGTGGCCGCGTTCCTGTACGCCGCCTGTGCCGCGCTGCGACTGGCGCGGTTCAATTCCCAGGTGGGGCAGGTCGACAAGCGCTGGTTTATCGGCCTGGCCAGTCCTGCTGCGGCGGGACTGTTGGCAAGCCTGGTGTGGACCTGTTTCGTGCTCGGCTATGACGGCCCGCAATTGCGCTACCTGGCATTGGCGGCCACCATCGCTGCCGCGTTACTGATGGTCAGCCCGGTGCGGTATTTCAGTTTCAAGGGTGGCGGGCCGAGTCACGACCGGATGCCGTTCTTGACGGTGCTGGTGATAGTGGTGGTGGTGGCGGCGATTGCGATCGACCCGCCGCGCGTGCTGCTGGCGATCACCGTGCTGTATGCGATTTCCGGGCCGCTGTACGTCGCCGGCCGGCGCCTGCGGAAGGCGCCGGTGGAGCCGGTCTCGTGAGCTTGTGGACGGCGCAGCAACACGAATGGTTGCAGGCGCTGGGTCATCCGGTGCTGTTGTTGGTCGGCGATCCGGCGTTGTCCGTGATCGCCCCGGTGCCGCTGCCGGTCGCCGAACCGGCGGGAGCCACCGGAACGACGGCGGCGACCAGGCCGGCACAGGTCGACACGCGCCCGACTCGCGCATCAGGCACCGCCTCGACGCGGGTAAATCCGGTTGCTGTCGATGAGCCGGTGGCGGTCGCGGAACCCGGACGCACTCCGCAACGCACCGACGTGGCCGCCAAGAAGGCGGCGCTGGATGAGGCGCGTCGCGGCCGTCGTGCGGCTCGCCCCGCCGCGTCAAACGTGCCGCTCGATGATGATGCGTTGCTGGCAGCGATCTTGCTTGCGGCGGGACCGGACAAATCGTTGGCCAGGGATGCCGTGGCGGCGTTGGCGATCGATCTGGAAACGCTGCGTGCCGACCCATCGGCCAAGCGCGCGTTGTGGCGGCAATTGAAGCGCCTGCGGGGAGGCCGCGAACGGTGAGTGCATTGGCCGCAGACGCGCTGCAGGCACCGGTGTCGCGCCGTCCGATGCGCGAGGACGATCTGCTGGCGGTGCA
Organism: Lysobacter sp. A289; assembly: GCF_054072675.1. Classification (NCBI taxonomy): domain Bacteria; kingdom Pseudomonadati; phylum Pseudomonadota; class Gammaproteobacteria; order Lysobacterales; family Lysobacteraceae; genus Lysobacter; species Lysobacter sp. A289. Next base: position 2,023,685 of record NZ_JBSVRN010000001.1, on the reverse strand, counting down.
TGCGCTTGAGGTCCGCAGCTACGAGTACCCGTGGACGCTGGGGATCTTCCGCGACTGCCTGCGCGCGGATTACCCGGCGTGGGTGTTGCTGGCCGAAGACCGCATTGTCGGCTACTTCCTGATCAGCCTGGCGGCGGGCGAGGCACACATACTTAACATCTGCGTCGCCCCTGAATTGCAAGGCCACGGCCATGGTCGTGAGTTGTTGCACGCGTTGTTGCAGGTTGCCCGCATGCGTCGCGCGCAACGGGTGTTCCTGGAAGTACGCCCGAGCAACGTCGGCGCGATCGCGTTGTATCACCACGAGGGCTTCAACGAGATCGGCCGGCGCCCGCGTTACTATCCCGCCCGCAGTGGCCGCGAGGACGCCGTGGTGATGGCGCTGGAGCTGCTGGAATCCGCCCTGTAATCAACCCGGGAAACGTTTGAACCATTGCCGTCATTCCCCGAAAGCGGGGATGACCAGGCTTTCGCGGGGATGACAGGTAAAAAACGCTGTCGTGTAGTTCCGCCAGATCATCCTCACCGCAGCTCACCCAAAAACCGTCACTCCCGCGAAGGCGGGAGTCCATGGACGTTGCTTTTCACGGGCCCACGTCCATGGATCCCCGCCTTCGCGGGGATGACGGGTAAAGCCGTGTTGTTCAGGCTTTCCCCAGTTTGTTGCGTTGAGTGGCAAGCGCCTCGCGTTGCAGGTTCCAGTCGAGCAGCCGCTTTCGCTCTTGCTCGACCACTGCCGGTGGCGCGTTGTTGACGAAGGTTTCGCTGGCCAGCTTGCCGTTGCACTTGCCGATTTCGACTTCCACGCGCTTGAGCTCCTTGTCCAGCCGGGTGCGTTCGGCGCCCAAGTCGACCAGGCCTTCCAGCGGCACCAGCAACTTGAGCTCGCCGACCACGGCGGTGGCGGAGGCGGGCGCGGTGGATGCGTCCTCAATGAATTCGATCCGTTCCAGCTTGGTCAGGAAACGCAGCGAATCGTCAAACCGTGCAGTGCGCTCGCGGTCACGATCGGTCGCACCGGCCAGCAGCAGCGTGACCTGCCGGGACGGCGCTACGTTGAGCTCGCTGCGCACCCGGCGCAGCGCGGACACCATCGCTTTCAGCCACTCCACATCGGCCTCGGCGCTGGCATGACCTGCGGTCGCGATGTCGCCGGCCTGCGGGTACGGCTGCAGCATGATGGTGTCGCCGTCGATCCCGAGCCGGGGCGCGACCTGTTGCCACAGTTCCTCGGTGACGAACGGAATCAGCGGATGCAGCAGGCTGAGCAGGCGCTCCAGCACGTACAGCAGGGTGTGGCGGGTGCTCGCGGCGGCTTCCCGGCCTGCATCGGTGCCGGTGTCGCCGTGCAGGGCCGGCTTGGCGAGCTCGACAAACCAATCGCAAAAATCATTCCAGGCGAACTCGTACAGCGACTGGGCGAGCAGGTCGAAGCGGTAGCCGGCGAAGTGCTGCGCGGCGTGGGCGGCGGTCTTCTCGAGCTGGGCGAGGATCCAGCGTTCGGCATCGGTCTTCGGCTGCGGGGCACCGCTGAAGGTCACGTCCTCGGTGTTCATCAGCACGAAACGACTGGCATTCCACAGCTTGTTGCAGAAGTTCTTGTAGCCCTCGGCGCGGCCCATGTCGAAGCGGATGTCGCGGCCGTGGGTGGCAAGCGCGGCGATGGTGAAGCGCAGCGCGTCGGCGCCGAACGCCGGGATGCCCTCGGGGAATTCACGCCGGGTGGCCTTCTCGATCTTCGGCGCGTCCTTGGGCTTCATCAGGCCGGTGGTGCGCTTGGCGACCAGCGCCTCCAGCGAGATGCCGTCGATCAGGTCGATCGGGTCGATGATGTTGCCCTTCGACTTGGACATCTTCTGGCCGTGGCTATCGCGGATCAGGCCGGTGATGTAGACGTCCTTGAACGGCACCTGGCCGGTGAAGTGATCGGTCATCATGATCATCCGGGCGACCCAGAAGAAGATGATGTCGAAGCCGGTGACCAGTGCCGACGACGGCACGAACTTGTCGAAACCGCGCTCGGCCATCAGGGCCTGGTTGGGCCAGCCCATGGTGCTGAACGGCCACAGCGATGAGGAGAACCAGGTCTCCAGCACGTCGTTGTCCTGCGACAAGGCGACATCGTCGCCGAGCGAATGTTTCGCGCGGACCTCGGCCTCGTCGCGGCCGACATAAATCTTGCCGGCCTCGTCGTACCACGCCGGAATCCGGTGGCCCCACCACAGTTGGCGGCTGATGCACCAGTCCTGGATGTTCTCCATCCAGTGGCGATAGGTGTTGATCCAGTTACCGGGGACGAACTTGACCGCGCCCGGCTGGCCATCGACGCCCTCGACCAGTGCCAGCCCGCGCTTGGCCAACGTGTCCATCTTCACGAACCACTGATCGGTCAGGTACGGCTCGATCGCGACGCCGCTGCGGTCGCCGCGCGGCACCTGCAGCTTGTGCGGGGCGGCTTCCACCAGCAGGCCGGCGGCTTCGAGATCGGCGAGCACCAGCTTGCGGGCCTCGTAGCGGTCGAGACCGCGATACGGGGCGGGCACGGTGTCGTTGGTCGCGGCCTCGTCGGTAAAGATGTTGATCAGCGGCAAGCCATGTCGCTCTCCGACCGCGTAATCGTTGAAATCATGCGCCGGAGTGACCTTGACCACGCCGGTGCCAAATTCGCGGTCGACGTAGTCGTCGGCGATCACCGGGATCTCGCGGCCGGTGAGCGGTAGGCTGACCTGCTTGCCGATCAGTGCGGCATAACGCGCGTCGTCCGGGTGCACCATGGCCGCGCTGTCGCCCAGCAGGGTTTCCGGGCGGGTGGTGGCCACCACCAGGTAGTCGCGGGTTTCGCGCAGCAACTCGTTACCGTCCGCGTCGCGCTCGATGTGCTCGTAGCTGACGCCGTCGGCCAACGGGTAGCGGATCGACCACAGGAAGCCTTCTTCTTCCTCGTTGACGACTTCCAGGTCGGAGATCGCGGTCTTCAGCACCGGGTCCCAGTTGACCAATCTTTGACCACGGTAAATCAGGCCGTCGTCGTGCAGCTTCACGAACGCTTCGATCACCGCCTCGGCGGCCATCGGGTCCATCGTGAATACGCTGCGCGACCAGTCGCCGGAGGTGCCGATCCGGCGCATCTGGCGCTCGATGGTGTCGCCGGAATGCTGCTTCCAGTCCCAGACCTTGCCGATGAAACCGTCGCGGCCGAGCGAATCGCGGGTCTCGCCCTTGCCTTCCAGCGCCAAGTTGCGCGCGACCACCATCTCGGTGGCGATGCCGGCGTGGTCGCTGCCCATCTGCCACAGCGTGTCGAAGCCGCGCATCCGGTGGTAGCGCACCAGCGCGTCCTGCAGGGTGTGCTGGAACGCGTGGCCCATGTGCAGGGTGCCGGTGACATTCGGCGGCGGCAGCAGGACGGTGTAGGGCTCGCCTTCGCCACGCGGCTGAAACACGCCGCTGGCCTCCCACTGCTGGTACAGCCGGGTTTCAAACTGGGTGGGGTCGTAGCTGGAGGCGAGGGTGTTGGTCATGGGTCTTGGCTGGTTGTCGAGCGTTCCCCCATCATCGTCGCGAAAGCGGGGGAGTCACTGGGTTCCCGCTTTCGCGGGAATGACGGTGTAGGGCGGAATGACGGTGTAGGAGGGAATGACGGTGTAGGAGGGAATGACGCTGTGGGGGCTACATGTTGTGTGAGTTAACGTCGAGTCCGCGCGCCTTGTACTGTTTCCAGCGCTCACGCAGCGGGCCGCGGGCCGAATCGTCGGCGGGTACCACTTCCAGTACCCGCTCGAACTCGCCTTCCACGGCGCCATCGCGCAGGTTGATGACCAGCGGTCGCAGCGCGACATCGTGCTCCGGGGTGGCGATCAGCACCGTCACCTCCTCGTTGGCCTCATCAAGAGCGTCTTCGTCATCGTCCGCACCCACGATCTGGTGCGGGATGAAGGCGTCGGGATCGAAGGACCACAGCAGGTCGTCGAGCAGCTCGGCCTGGGCGGTGTCGCGGGCCAGTACCAACGTCGCCAGGCCGGCGTCGCTGGCTTTGCGGGCCAGCTCGCAGACCAGCAGCAGCGGCTCCTCGCGGAACCGCGGCTTGGCGATCAGGTAGAAGTCGGCGCGCACGGCAGCCGGTCTACTTGGCGGCCTGGTCGAGCAGCCACTGGCTCAGCAAGCCGACCGGGCGGCCGGTGGCCATGCCGCGCTTGCCGTCGTCGCTGCCGCTGCCGGCAATGTCCAGGTGCGCCCAGCGCTGGCCTTCGGTGAAGCGCGACAGGAAGCAGCCGGCGGTGATGGCGCCGGCCCAGCGGCCGCCGATGTTGTAGACGTCGGCATAGGTCGAGTCGAGCATGCCCTGGTACTCGTCCCACAGCGGCAGGCGCCAGGCGCGGTCGAACACGTTTTCGCCGGCGGCCAGCAGCTCGTTGGCGAGCCCGTCGTCCTTGCTCATCAGGCCGGAGGCGTACTTGCCCAGCGCGACCATGCAGGCGCCGGTCAGGGTGGCGACATCGACCAGTGCCGCTGGCTCGTACTTCTGCGCATAGGTCAGCGCGTCGCACAGGATCAGCCGGCCCTCGGCATCGGTGTTGCCGACTTCAATCGTCTTGCCGGACATGCTGGTCAGCACGTCGGACGGGCGGTAGGCGTCGGCGTCGGGCATGTTCTCCACCGCCGGCACAATCACCACCAAGTTGACCGGCAGCTTCATGCCGACCGCCGCCACGAACGTGCCCATCACGGTGGCGCCGCCGCACATGTCGAACTTCATCTCCTCAATCCCGCCCTGGGTCTTGAGGTTGATGCCGCCGGTGTCGAAGGTGATGCCCTTGCCGACCAGCACGTATGGTTTGGCGTCGCCGCCGCCGTCGTACTTCAGTGCAATGAGCTTGGGCGGGTTGGCCGAGCCGCGGCCGACCGCGAGCAGCGAGCCCATGCCGAGCTTCTCCATCGCGGCGACGTCGAGCACTTCGCAACTGGTGTTGTCGAAGCGGCCGGCGAACTCCTGCGCCTGCTGCGCGAGGTAGGCCGGGTTGCAGATATTCGGCGGCAGGTTGCCGAGCTCGCGGGCGAAAGCGACGCCGGCGGCGATGGCCTGGCCCTGGGCGACCGCAAGTTGATGCTCGGCGTCACTCTGGCCGGCGGGCGCATGCATGGACAGCTTGCGCAGGCCCGGCTCGCCGGCTTTGGCCTTGTTCTTGTCGCCCAGCGTCGCGGAATAGCGGTAGCAAGCGTGATCGGCGGCGATCGCGGCCTGGCGGACGGCCCAGGCGCTGTCGCGGCCGGTCACCGGGGCGTCGGTCAAGGTGAACAAGGCATGGCTCACCGGGCCGGTCTTGAGTGCATTGGCGGTATCGGCGACCGCCTTGAGGTACTGCGGCACACCAAACTTGCCCGCCTCGCCCAGGCCGATCACCAACACCCGCGGGGCGCTCACGCCGGGCAGGTCGTGCAGCAACGCGGTCTTGCCGGCCTTGCCGCTGACATCACCGCGCGCCAGCAATGCTTGCAGCCGACCACCGGAGGCCTGATCCACGGCGCTGCCGGTGGTGGTCAGGGAGTTGTCGGCAAACGCGCCGACGACGATGCAGTCCACCTTGGCAGCGGCGGGAGCGTCGTGGTTCAGGTCAAATTCGAGGGCCATGCAACAGATTCCAAGGGAAGTGAAAGGAGGATTCGCGGCGCCCGGGCGGCGAAAACGGTCGATCCGGGCGACAATGTCGGCCGGATCGCGCGCGGCGCGGCCGGCGTGAACCGTGCGAATGAACCATCGAGTCTAAAGCAAGCCCCTGTCTTTATAAAAAGAACGCAACCATAGGCCGCCGATGTCCAAGCTCGACCGTTACCTGCTGAGCGAACTCGCCCAATCGACCTTCGCCGCCCTGGTGGTGCTGCTGATCGTCAGCGTTGGTGGGGTGATCACCGACGTACTCAAGGACATTGCCTCGGGCCGGCTGCCGGCCGGGCTGATGCTGGCCCAGCTCGGCCTGGTGTTGCTCAACTGGTTGCCGCTGATCCTGCCGTTGGCGCTGATGCTGGGCATCATGATCGGCGTCGGCCGGCTGTACCGCGACTCGGAAATGCCGGTGATTGCCGCCATGGGCATTGGTCCCAGGCAACTGCTGCGGCCAGTACTGACGCTGGTGCTGCCGGTGGTGCTGGTGGTCGCGCTGTGTTCGTTGTGGCTGGGGCCGATGGCCGAGCGTATCTCGCGCCAGATGATCAACGAGGCCAACCGCAACCTGGTGATCTCCGGGCTGGAGCCGGGCAGCTTCACCGAGATTCCTGGCGGTGGCGGGGTGGTCTACGTGGGTGCGATGTCCAGTGACGGCAGCCAGTTCCGGCGGATCTTCATCTACCGCCAATCGGAAGGACGGCTGGATGTCACCACGTCCAACAGTGGCGCGCTCAGCGTGGACGACAGCGGTGAGCGCTACCTGACCCTGGACGACGGCTTCCAGGTGGAAGGGCCGATGGACACGGGGCTGGACTACCGGTTGATGCGCTATGCCAGCAACGAGGTGCGCCTGCCGGCCGGTCGCCAGCGCTTCGACCCGGACGATCCGGAAGTACTTCCCACCACCGAGCTGTTTGGCGACCCGCGTCGTGCCGCCAACGCGCAGTTGCATGTCCGGTTGGTGCCGCCGCTGCTGACCCTGGCGTTCGCGCTGCTGGCGATCCCGCTGGCGCGTACCACCCCGCGCCAGGCGCGCTATGGCGGAATGATGATGGGCTTTTTTGCCTACCTGATCGGCATGAACCTGGTGTTGATGGGCGAGGACTGGCTGGTTACCGGGCGGATCGCGCCCGCGCTGGGCTTGTGGTGGCTGGTACTGCCGCTGCTGGGCGGATCGCTATGGCTGTATTTCAACGATGGCCGGATGCGCCGTAGTCGACTGCCGAAGGTGCAGGAGGCGGGGCCATGATGCCGTTTCCGAAGATCCACGACCTGTACCTGGGCCGAGTGGTGATTGGCAGCGTGTTGTTGACCTGGGCGGTGTTGCTGGGGCTGGACATGATGCTGGCGCTGGTCTCCGAGTTTGGCAGCGTCGGTGAGGGCAATTACGGCGCGATGGAGGCGTTCGTCTACATCCTGTACACGGTGCCGCGGCACGCCTACGCGCTCTTCCCGACGGCTGCGGTGATCGGCTCGCTGATGGCGCTGGGCCAGCTTGCCGCGACCTCGGAGTTGACCGCGCTGCGGGCCATTGGCTTGTCACGGCAACGCATGACCATCGCTGTTGGCGCAGCACTGGCGTTGTTGACGCTGCTGATGGTGGTCAACGGCGAGACCCTGGCGCCCTGGGGGCAGCGCAGCGCCGATGCGCTGAAGGCGTCATCGAAGTCCAAGAACATGATCGTCGCCCGCTATTCCGGGGTGTGGGCACGCGAAGGCGCGGTCATCCTGAATGCCGAAGGTGGCGAGGAGCACGACACGGGCGCCGACCGATGGCTGGAGCTGCATGACGTGCGCTTGTATGAGTTCGAGGACGACGGCCGGCTGAAGTCGCTCGCACTGGTGAAGGTCGCCGAGCACCGTCCTGGGGGTTGGCTGTTGCGCGACGTGACCCGGACCACGTTTGGCGAGGATTCGGTCACCCGCACCCAGGTCGCCCAGGAGCGTTGGGAGTCCGAGCTGGATGCCACCGCGTTGAGCGCGGACATCGACCGGCCGCGCTATTTGAGCACCCGCGAATTGCGCGAGGCGATGCAGTACCGCGCCCGCAACGGGCTGGATGCGCGTGACTACGAGGAAAATTACTGGGGCCGCTGGTTCTACGCGATCAACGTCCTGGCACTGTGCCTGGCCGCGATCCCGTTTGCATTCGGCAGCCTGCGCAGCGGCGGGATGGGCAAGCGGCTGTTCATCGGTATCGTCTTTGCGCTGGGCTTCTGGTTGCTGCAGACCCAGTTCGTGAAAATGGCGAGCGCGTTCAAGTTCGACTTCCGGCTGGCGTATGCGTTGCCAACGATGATCATGATCGGGGTGTCGATGTACCTGTTCAAACGGCGATCGGGTTAGGGAAAGCCAGACGGCCGTATTCAGCGTGGCCGGCCGGGCTCGCGGCGCATCCTGGTGCCGCTGGCGCGGTCGTGCCAGGTCAGCCGGTCGCGGTCGATCCAGGCCCACCAGAAACCCAGCCCGCCCAACAGCAGCGACAAGTTGCCGACTGCGTAACGGACCAGCAGGGCGCGCCAACCCGGGCTGCGGCCGTCGGCTGCCACCACCCGCAGCCGCCACGGCCGCATGCCCAGGGTCTGGCCGCCGTAGCGCCAGCTGGCGATGGCATAGGCGGCGGTGATGCTCCACAGCGCCGCGAACTCGAACCCGCCCCACACACCACCGGTAATGGCGTCGCGGTGCACGGCGACGAAGATCGCGGCCACCAGCAGCCACAGTCCGAGCGCCGCGAAGAAGTCGTACATCAACGACAACAGCCGCCAGCCGATCAGGGCTGCGGTGGCGTGCGTCGTGGACGGCCGGGTTTCCGTTGGGTTCTGGGTCATTGGCGTGCGGCGGATCGGTTTCGGCGGGCGAGATGGGATAGGCATGACGCGATGGACATGACGCGGTGATCGGCAAGTCTAGGGCAAGCCTTCGCGCTGCGGCTAAGCTGGGACGATGAGCCCGTCTACAGCCTCCGACCGCCGTCGACACGCGATGGCCATGCCGCCGGTGCCGGACGCGGACGCAGTCGTGATCGCCGCGTTCCTGGATGCGGTCTGGGCCGAGAATGGCTTGTCCCAGTCAACCCTGGCCAGCTATCGGCGTGACCTGGAGGGGTTTGCCCGCTGGCGCGGCGGGAGCAGCGGCGGCTTGACCGGCGCTGACCGGAGCGGCCTTTTTGCGTACCTGTCCGCGCGTGCGGCGCAACAGTATTCGCCACGCAGCAACGCGCGGTTGCTGTCGTCGCTGCGTGCGTTCTACGCCTGGCGGGTGCGTCACGGCGAGCGCGCCGACGACCCAACGGCATTGCTGGATCCGCCCCGGTTGCCACGCCCGTTGCCCAAGGCGCTGACCGAGAGCCAGGTGGAGGCCTTGCTGCGCGCGCCCGACATCGATACCCCGCTGGGGCTGCGTGACCGGGCGATGCTGGAGCTGATGTATGCCTGCGGCCTGCGGGCGAGCGAACTGGTCAACCTGCCTTCCACGGCGATCAACCTGCGCCAGGGCGTGTTGCGGGTGACCGGTAAGGGCAGCAAGGAGCGTCTGGTACCGCTGGGGGAGGAGGCGCAGTACTGGGTCGAACGCTACATCACCGGCGCCCGGGCGCAGTTGGCGGGGAAGCGCGTACTGGCGCCGCTGTTCATCGCCGACAGTGGCCAGCCGCCGACCCGCCAGCAACTGTGGCAGCTGGTCAAGCGCTACGCCGCCGTCGCCGGTATCGACCCGGCACGGATCAGCCCGCACGGACTGCGCCACAGCTTCGCGACCCACTTGCTGAACCACGGCGCCGACCTTCGCGCTCTGCAGATGCTGCTCGGCCACAGCTCGCTGTCGACCACCCAGATCTACACCCTGGTCGCCCGCGAGCAACTCAAGCAACTGCATGCCAAGCACCACCCGCGCGGGTAGGGACGGGGCGGCGGACGTGCCACAATTCGGGATTCCCTCCGGGGCGGTGTCCTTGCCGCCCAGCACCCAGGACAGTCCATGAAGCGTCTCCTCCTTGTCGCCGCGCTTGGCGCGATCAGCGTTTCCGCCTGCGCGAAGACGCCCGGCCCGGACAGCGACGGCTCCGTGCCGGCTACGGCCACATCGGCGACGGTGGAACCGGTTGCCGGTACCGCAGAGGCCCGCGCGGTGGCGGCCATCGAGCGACTCAATCCCCGCGTGAAGATCGAACATATTGGTCCCGCGCCGCTGCCGGGCTTCCGCGAGGCGGTGGTCGGTGGTCAGGTCATTTATGTCAGTGACGATGGCCGCTACCTGTTCCTGGCCGGTGCCGGCGGTGCGCTGCTGGATACCCGGACCCAGGAAAACCTCAGCGAGGGCACCTTGGGAAGCATGCGCACCAAGTTGCTGGCGACCATCCCGGCCGGTGAGCGGATCGTGTTCGCGCCGCCGAACCCGAAGCACACCGTCACCGTGTTCACCGACGTGGAATGCGGCTATTGCCGCAAGATGCACAGCCAGATCAAGGAATACAACGACCAGGGCATCGCCGTGGAGTACCTGGCGTTCCCGCGGATGGGGATCGGCAGCGAGGACTTCGAGAAGATGGTCTCTGTGTGGTGTGCGGCCGATCGCAAGGTGGCGTTGACCACGGCCAAGACCACCGGTGGTGTCGCCGAAAAGGACTGCAAGAACACCGTCACCATGCAGTACAACATCGGCCAGCGCGTCGGCCTGACCGGGACGCCGATGATCATTGCCGCCGATGGCACCCAGCTCGGTGGCTACGTGCCGCCCAAGGCGCTGCGCGAGGCACTGGATAAAATGGCCGCACAAGACGCGCCCAGCGGCGGCGTCTGAGCGCTTTGGCCCGGGTCTGGCTTACAATGGCCGGCCCGCCGACCTGTGGTTCCCGGACATGATCGTCCTTGAGGGCGCTTCCGCCCTGTCCGCGTTCCGTCGTGAACGCCTGCAAGCCCGTCTCCAGACCCTCCACCCCGGGATTCGCCTGCTCGATGCATGGCCGGTCTATTGGGTCCAGCCCGAGCCAGGCGCCAGTCCCGACGATGCCGCGCTGCGCCGGATACTGCAGGCCGAACCCGCCGCCGCCGCGCGTGCCGACGGCGCGGTCTCGCGTTATGTCACCCCCCGGCTGGGCACGATGTCGCCCTGGGCGAGCAAGGCCACCGACCTGCTGCACGGGGCCAACCTGGCGGTTCAGCGCGTCGAGCACGGGACCCGTTACGACTTCGCCGGCTGGCCCACCGATGCGGCCGTCCAGCGTGCGTTGGCCAAGGCGCTGCACGACCCGATGACGCAATCGTTGCTGGAGTCCCGTGACCACGCCGCCGCGTTGTTCGTGACCCCGGCGCGCGGCGAGCTTGAGCGCATCGAGCTGGCCGAGCTGGAAGTAGCCAACGACCGCCTGGGCCTGGCCTTGGCCGAGGACGAGATCGCCTACCTGCGCGAGCGTTACACCGCGCTCGGTCGTGCGCCTTCGGATGTCGAACTGATGATGTTCGCCCAGGCCAACTCCGAGCATTGCCGGCACAAGATCTTCAACGCATCGTGGACCATCGACGGAGTTGCGCAGTCCACCTCGCTGTTCAAGATGATCAAGCACACCCACGCGCAGACCCCCGAGAACACGTTGTCGGCCTACAGCGACAACGCGGCGGTGGTGGCGGGCTACACCAGCCAGCGGTTCCGGCCCGACCCGGCGACCGGTGGCTATCGCGCCGAGGCGCCGGTCGAGTCGGCGTTCTGCATCAAGGTCGAGACCCATAACCACCCGACCGCGATTTCCCCGTTTGCCGGCGCCTCCACCGGCAACGGCGGCGAGATCCGCGACGAGGGCGCGACCGGTCGCGGTGGCAAGCCGAAGGCCGGGTTGTGCGGGTTTTCGGTCTCGCATCTGCGTATCCCGACCCTGCCGCAACCGTGGGAGGGCGAACGCGCCTTGAACCCGCGCATGGCGCCGGCGCTGGAGATCATGCTCGACGGCCCGCTGGGCGCGGCGGCGTTCAACAATGAGTTCGGCCGTCCCAATCTGGTCGGCTACTTCCGCACGTTCGAGCTGGGCGAAGGCGAGCTGACCCGTGCCTACGACAAGCCGATCATGCTGGCCGGCGGGCTGGGCGCGATCGACCGCAACCAGGTCGAGAAGCTTGGCCTCAAGCCCGGTCACGCGGTCATCGTGCTGGGCGGCCCGTCGATGCTGATCGGCCTGGGCGGCGGCGCGGCCAGCTCGGTGGCGTCCGGTGACAGCCACGAGGCGCTGGATTTTGCCAGCGTCCAGCGCGACAACCCCGAAATGGAACGGCGCTGCCAGGAAGTGATCGACCATTGCGTCGCACTGGGCGCAGCCAATCCGATCGACAGCGCCCACGACGTCGGTGCCGGCGGCCTGTCCAACGCGATCCCGGAATTGCTGCACGACTCGCAACTGGGCGGGGTGATCGATCTGGCCAAGGTGCCCAGCGACGACCCCTCGCTGTCGCCGATGCAACTGTGGTGCAACGAGTCGCAGGAACGTTACGTGCTCGGCCTGCCGGCCGATCGCGTAGCCGAGTTCGCCGCAATCTGCGAGCGCGAGCGCTGCCCGTTCGCCGTGGTCGGTCATGCCACCGCCGAGGAGCGGCTGGTGGTCGGGTATGGCGCGACGGTTGAGTCGGTGTATGGCGGATTGGTAAACGATGCCGGTTTGGCGACACCCGGCTCGGCGCAGCGCGCCGGGCGTTCGGATGACCCGCGCGGCGGTGCCGCGCAAGCGGGTCTTCCTCACCCCATCGACTTGCCGATGGACCTGCTGTTCGGCAAGGCGCCGAAGATGCAACGCGACACCCATCGGCCCGACGACGCGCCGTGGCCGGCGCTGGACTGGAGCGGGCTGGACCTGCGCGACGCCGCGCTGCGGGTGATGGCGCATCCGACCGTGGCTTCCAAACAGTTCCTGATCACCATCGGCGACCGCAGTGTCGGCGGCTTGACTGCGCGCGACCAGATGGTCGGGCCCTGGCAGGTACCGGTGGCAGATTGCGCGATTACCTTCGCCGGTTTCGATGGCTTCACTGGTGAAGCAATGGCGATCGGTGAGCGCGCACCACTGGCATTGCTCGACTCGGCCGCGGCGGCTCGGATGGCGGTTGGCGAGGCGATCACCAATTTATGCGCGGCGCCGGTGGAATCACTCAACCGGGTCAAGCTGTCGGCCAACTGGATGGCGGCGGCCGGGCACGACGGCGACGATGCGTTGCTGTTCGACGCGGTCCGCGCGGTGGGCCTGGAACTGTGTCCGCAGATCGAGCTGAGCATCCCGGTCGGCAAGGATTCGCTGTCGATGCAGGCGCAGTGGCAGGCGGATGGCGATCACGACAAGGGCGGGCCGCAAAAATCGGTCTCGCCGGTGTCGCTGGTCGTCACCGCGTTCGCACCGGTGGTCGACGTGCGTCAGCAACTGACTCCCTTGCTTGCTCGCGAGGAAGACTCGGAGTTGTGGCTGATCGGTCTTGGCGCTGGCAAACAGCGTCTTGGCGGCTCGGTGCTGGCCCAGGTGCATCCCAACGCGATGGCTGGCAGCGACGGCAATGGCGCAGGTTCCCAGGTAAGCCGGTTGCCGGCGTTTGCCGGACAGCCGTCCGAGGACGGTCGCCGCGATGCCGGCGTGCCGGACCTCGACGAGCCCAAGCGCCTGCGCGACTTCTTCGAGCTGATCCGCGAGGCGCGCGAGGCGAACTTGTTGCAGGCTTACCACGACCGTTCCGACGGTGGCGCGTTCGCGACGCTGTGCGAGATGGCGTTCTGCTCGCGCCTGGGCCTGGAGATCAACCTGGATGGCTGGGGTGAGGATCCGTTCCGAACCCTGTTCAACGAAGAGCTTGGCGCGGTGGTCCAGATTGCCGCCGAGGACCGGGCGGATTTCGCCGATCTGGTCGCACATCACGGCCTGATCGATTGCGCTCAGCGCATTGCACGGCCAACCACGGCCCCGGTGATCCGGATCAGCGAGGAAGCCGGGACCCTGGTCGAATGGCGTTGGGACGAGTTGTTCGATGCCTGGTGGTCGACCAGCCACGCGATGCAGAAGCTGCGCGACAACCCTGATTGCGCCGACCAGGAGCGCAGCGCCGCACGCGACTTCAACGCGCCGGGGCTGATACCCAAGCTGGGCTTCGACCCGGCCGAAGACATCGTGGCGCCGTACATCAACCTTGGTACTCGGCCGAAGGTGGCGATCCTGCGCGAGCAGGGCGTCAACGGCCAGATCGAGATGGCGGCTGCCTTCGACCGTGCCGGCTTCGAGGCGTTCGACGTGCACATGAGCGACCTGATCGCCGGGCGCGTCGTGCTGGACGGCTTCAAGGGCTTGGCTGCCTGCGGTGGCTTCAGCTACGGCGACGTGCTCGGCGCCGGTCGCGGCTGGGCCACCAGCATCCTGGAGCGCAGTGCGTTGCGCGACCAGTTCGCGGCGTTCTTCGCCCGCGACGACAGCTTTACCCTGGGCGTCTGCAATGGTTGCCAGATGCTCAGCCAGCTCAAGCCGATCATCCCCGGCGCCGAGCACTGGCCGACTTTCCTGCGCAATCGCAGCGAGCAGTTCGAGGCCCGCCTGAGCCTGCTCGAAGTGCTCGAATCGCCGTCGCTGTTCCTGCGCGGCATGGCCGGATCAAGGATCCCGGTGGTGGTGTCCCACGGTGAGGGCCGCGCCGCCTTCGACAACCCGTCCGATCGCGCCGCAACCAACGCCGCGGCCCGCTACGTCGACGCCGACGGCTCCCCCGCCAGCCTGTATCCGGCCAACCCGAACGGTTCGGCCGACGCGATCGCGGCCGTCACCAGCGCCGACGGCCGCGCCACCATCCTGATGCCGCACCCCGAGCGCACCCTGCGCACCGCCAACCTGAGCTGGGCCCCGCGCGAATGGGGCGAGGATTCCCCGTGGCTGCGGATGTTCCGCAACGCACGGGTGTTTGTCGGCTGACTCGCGAGGGCGCGCGCTGACGATTTTCGCGCCGCGGAGGGCGGCCGGCGGGGGCATTGCTGCAGCCCTTCATCAGGGCATCCTGCCCTGAGGCGGGCCGCCGGCCATCCATGGCCGGCTTTTCCGCAATACCCCCGCCGGCCGCCTCCCGCCCCACCATTCGTTGGCTTCCGTCATCGGCGTTCCAGTATTGGAGTCAGCTGTTCGCAACAAGACGCGGTCGGAACCCAAACGCCGGTGCGGCGTCCTGTCTGGGGCGTGCGAACAGTGCGCCATGGATGGCGCACGTCGGCGAGTCAGGGCATGGATGGACTGATCGAGCCGGGCAGCACGCCCTCGACAAGGCGCCGCTTCCACCCGACGCCGGACTTTTGCTCGCTGTCGTTTCTTGCCCGGCAGCAAGGTTCGACGCCCGGGAAACCGACTGGGCCACGAGCCGATCGCCACCGCAACCGACCTGCTAAAGTCAGCCGTTGAAGGACTCGGAGAGTGATGTGAGCGCAGCTGCAGACGCACTCGCGGGCGGCACGGATGGTCGCGGCATCGGCAGTAATCCTGTCGAGGGCAATCCTGTGGAAGAACGGATCGTCGACGCCTTGCTCGCGAAAGGCCGGCTCAAGGAGGCCGACCTCGGCCGCGCGCGCCGGCTGCAGGCCGAGACCGGTGGTAGCCTGCTCGCCCTGCTGACCCGGCTCGGGCTGGTGTCGGAGCGCGACCATGCCGAGACCGTGGCGACGGTACTTGGCTTGCCGCTGGTGAGCACGAAGACAGTACCGGAGCTGCCGCCCGACGGTGTGCAGCTGACCATCAAGTTCATGAAGCAATTCGCGATCGTGGCGGTGGCCGAAACCGACCAGATGGTCGAGGTGCTAGCCGCCGACCCGCAGGACACCTACACCCTCGACGCGGTGCGGCTGGCAACCGGTCGCGAGGTCCACGCCAGCGTCGCATTGCGCTCGGAAATCGACGAGCTGATCGAGCGCTGGCATGGCCAGGGCCGCAGCGCGATGGGCGCGATCATCGAGACTGCCGAGGGCGAGGGCAGCGATCTGGACGACGTCGAGCACCTGCGCGACCTCGCCTCCGAAGCGCCGGTGATCCGGCTGGTCAACCTCGTCATCCAGCGTGCGGTCGAATTGCGCGCCTCCGACATCCACATCGAGCCGTTCGAGAACCGGCTCAAGGTGCGTTACCGCGTCGACGGTGTGCTGATCGACGGCGAGAGTCCGCCGGTCAACCTGACCGCGGCGGTGATCAGCCGCATCAAGATCATGGCCAAGCTCAACATTGCCGAGCGTCGGCTGCCGCAGGACGGACGGATCATGTTGCGGGTGCAGGGCAAGGAGTTGGACCTGCGTGTCAGCACGGTGCCGACCGCGCATGGCGAGAGCGTGGTGATGCGCCTGCTGGATCGCGAGTCGGTGGTGCTGGATTTCCACCAGTTGGGTTTCACCGACGAGTTCCTGCCGCAGTTCCAGCACGTGTTGCAGCAACCGCACGGGATCCTGCTGGTGACCGGCCCGACCGGCTCGGGCAAGACCACCACGCTGTACGCCGCGCTGAGCAATCTCAACACGCCCGACGTCAAGATCATCACCGTCGAGGACCCGGTCGAGTACCAGATCGAAGGCATCAACCAGATCCAGGCCAAGCCGCAGATAGGGCTGGATTTCTCGCAGGCGTTGCGCTCGATCGTGCGCCAGGATCCGGACATCATCATGATCGGCGAGATGCGCGACCTGGAGACCGCGCGCATCGCGATCCAGTCGGCGCTGACCGGTCACCTGGTGTTGTCCACCCTGCACACCAACAACGCCGCCGGTGGCATCACCCGGCTGCTCGACATGGGCGTCGAGGATTACCTGCTGACCTCGACCGTCAACGGCATCCTGGCCCAGCGGCTGGTGCGGAAACTGGAGCCGACGCATGCCGAGCGTTACCCGGCCACACAGGAGCAGATCGAGAAGTTCGCGCTGCGCCGCTACCAGCCCGATGGCGACATCCACCTGTACCGCCCGGTCGCCTCGCCGTTGGCACCGACGGGCTACAAGGGTCGCTCCACGATCATGGAATTCATGGTTCTGAATGACGACCTGCGCCGCGCCGTCATGCGCCACGCCGGCATGGGCGAGATCGAGCGGATCGCCCGCGATGCCGGCATGCGCACCATGTACGAGGACGGCATCATCAAGGCGCTGGCGGGCCTGACCACCATCGAGGAAGTGCTGCGCGTGACCGAGGATGCCTGAGATGGTCATCCCCGTTTCGACCGTCATTCCTGCGAAGGCGGGAACCCCTGCGACATCAACCAACACCATCATTCCCGCGAAGGCGGGAATCCGTCCGGCATCAGTACACTCCGTCATTCCCGCGAAAGCGGGAACCCAGTGCCTCATCGCCACTACCCGCACAGGAACGTCATGAAACACAGCCTGCCACTTACCTCTTGACCAGCGCTCGCAACGGTATTTTGTACGTCGGTGTAACCAGCAATCTCGTGAATCGGATCTGGGAGCATCGAAATCACGTGATGAAGGGCTTTACCGAAAAGCACGGCGTCACACACTTGGTGTGGTACGAAATGCACGACACCATGGAGGCCGCCATCAGTCACGAGAAACGGATCAAGAAGTGGCGGAGGGACTGGAAGATGCAACTGATCGAGAAAGCCAATCCCTACTGGAATGATCTTTGGCCGCAGATCACCGGCGCGGAGGCCGAAGTCGCTGGGTTCCCGCTTTCGCGGGAATGACGGCGGGAATCAACCCCATGCCCCTCTACAACTACAAGGCGATCAACGCGCGCGGCGACATGCTGGACGGCCAGATGGAGGCTGCCAGCAATGCCGAGGTGGCTGCGCGCCTGCAGGAGCAGGGGCATCTGCCGGTCGAGGCGCGGCTGGCCAGCGAGGGGGGCGGGGCGTCGCTCTTGCAGGGGCTGTTCCAGACCAGGCCGTTTGCCGGTGAGCGGCTGGTCCAGTTCACCCAGCAACTGGCGACGCTGCTCGGCGCGGGCCAACCGTTGGACCGCGCGCTGACGATCCTGCTGGAGTTGCCCGAGGACGAGGCGGCCAGGCGCGTGGTCAGTGACGTGCGTGACGCGGTGCGCGGCGGCATGTCGTTGTCGACCGCGCTGGAGCGCCAGCACGGCACGTTTTCGCGGCTGTACGTCAACATGGTCCGGGCCGGCGAGGCCGGTGGCAGCCTGGACGAGACCCTGGCGCGGCTGGCCGATTACCTGGAGCGCTCACGGGCGATGCAGGGGCGGGTGATCAATGCGTTGATCTATCCGGCCATCCTGCTGGTGATGGTCGGGCTGAGCTTGTTGTTCCTGCTCGGCTACGTGGTGCCGCAGTTCGCGCTGATGTACGAAAGCCTGGATGCGCAGTTGCCGTTCTTCACCCGGATCGTGCTGGGCGTTGGCTTGTTCGTGCGCGACTGGTGGATTTTCCTGATCGTGGTGCCGGCGTTGCTGCTGCTGTGGATCGACCGCAAGCGACGGGATCCGGTGTTTCGCGAGGCGCTTGATGGCTGGATACTGCGCCGCCGTTTCTTTGGTGGACTGGTCGCCAAGGTCGAGACCGCGCGGTTGGCACGTACGCTGGGCACGCTGGTGCGCAATGGCGTGCCGTTGATGGGTGCGCTCGGCATCGCCCAGAAGGTGATGGACAACCGGGTTTTGGCCGCGGATGTCAGCGCCGCCAGCGAGGAGGTCAAGAACGGCGTCGCGCTGTCGACCGCGCTCGGTCGTGGCAAGCGCTTCCCGCGCCTGGCGCTGCAGATGATCCAGGTCGGCGAGGAATCCGGCGAGCTTGATGCGATGCTGGTCAAGACCGCCGAGACGTTCGAACATCAGACCTCGCTGGCACTGGACCGGATGCTGGCGGCGCTGGTGCCGATCGTCACCGTGGTGCTGGCCGGCGTGGTCGGCATGGTGGTCATGGCGGTGCTGACCCCGCTGTACGACCTCACCAACCAGATCGGGTAAGTCAGACGAGCAAAGCACACCATTGAACCCACACAGGACCTCCGCAATGCACAACAGCCGTTCCCTGACCCGAAACTTCCGGCCCCGGAATTTCCGTGCCCCTTCCGCCGCGAAACAGGCCGGCATGAGCCTGATCGAGATCATCATCGTGATCGTGCTGATCGGCGCGGTGCTGACGTTCGTCGGCTCGCGCGTGCTCGGCGGCGCCGATCGCGCCAAGGCCAACCTGGCCAAGTCGCAGGTGATGACCGTGGCGCAGAAGGTCGAGGCATTCCAGATGGACACCGGCCGGCTGCCGACGGCGCTGGACGAGCTGGTCACCGAGCCCGGTGACGCGCCCGGATGGCTGGGGCCGTACGCCAAGTCAGCCGAGCTGAATGATCCCTGGGGCCATCCGATGGAGTACCGCGTGCCGGGCGAGAGTGGTGATTTCGACCTGACGATCCTGGGCAAGGATGGCAAGGTCGGCGGCAGCAGCGTCGATGGCGATATTCACTACCAGTGACGTGGCACACCGTGGGCGGCCGAGGCCGCTTCGCCGGTGACCGGGATGCGGCCGCGCCAGGCAGGCGTCTCGTTGCTGGAGATGCTGCTGGTGGTCGCGCTGATTGCGGCGGCCAGTCTGCTGGCGATGGCGGCGTTCAGTGGTGGGATGAAGGGTGCCCAGTTGCGTTCGGCGGCCAAACAAGTCGCCGCCGAGCTGCGCTACACGCGGTCGCGGGCGATCGTCACCGGGCAGCCGCAACGCTTTGTGATCGACCCGCAAGCGCGTACCTGGCAAGGACCGGGCGACCACCACGGCGAGATCCCTGCGGCCCTGCAAGTACGGTTCATCGGCGCGCGTGAGGCACAGCCCAGTGAGCGCGAGGGCGCGGTGCTGTTTTTCCCGGACGGGGCGGCGACCGGCGGCCGGGTGCAGTTGGGTCGCGATGGCGCTAAATGGAACATCGACGTGGCCTGGCTGACCGGGCAGGTCACCGTGGAACGCTCGGGGCAGGACGGCTGATGCCACGGCGTGCCGAACACCGGCGCGTGGTGCGGGGCGGTTGCGGCCGTCGGCAACGCGGTTACACCTTGATCGAGGTGATCGTCGCGTTCGCGCTGCTGGCCGTCGCGTTGACCTTGCTGCTGGGCACGTTGTCGGGGGCAACCTCGCAGGTGCGCTGGTCGGGCGATGCGGGGCGAGCGGCGCTGCACGCGCAATCGCTGCTGGACACGGTCGGGGTGGTGGCGCCGGTGCAACCGGGGCAGCGCCATGGCGAGTTCGATGACGGGCGCTATCGCTGGTCGTTGCAGGTGGCCGTCTGGCGTGACCCGGCGCTGGCCAAGATGCCCGTTGCGCTTTCCGCTCCCCAACTGCTTGAAGTGGTGCTGGATGTGACCTGGGGCGACGGTGGTCCACGCGAACGCTTGCAGATGCGCACCCTGCGGCTGGTGGCGACCGAGCCGGCGGACGGATGGCCATGAGCGCGCTCCGCATGCCGGGGCCGCGTGCGCCGCACTCGAGTACGCGGCAGACAAACGTGGTGCCAACCGGCGCCCGGCGTCGGCGGGTGGCCGGGTTCACGCTGATCGAGGTGTTGCTGGCGACGGTGTTGCTGGCCGCGGGGCTGGCGCTGGCTTTCGCCACCCTGTCGGCGGCCAGTCAGACCACGACCCGCGGCGAGCTGCTGGCGCAACGCAGCGAGCAGGTGCGCGCGGTGGAAGGCTTCCTGCGCAAGCGGCTGGCGGCGGCCCGGCCGCTTGCCTTCAGTACCGGGCAAGACGATGCGTTGCCGCGATACTTCATTGGTGAACCAGGGCGGATGCGGTTCGTCGCCAACCTGCCCGATTACCTCGGCCGGGGCGGTCCGTACCTGCATGACTTCCGTGTCGAGGCCGACCAGCAGCAGGTCAGGATCGTGTTGGCGCTCAATATCGTCGTGGCGGGGCAGACCATCGAGGATCCCGAACAGCGGCCTGCGGAGTTGCTGGCCGGCGGACTGGGCGCGGTCGCGTTCCGCTACCGCGGGATGGATCCCGATCGCCCGGGCCTGGGCGACTGGCAAGACAGCTGGGATCACGCCGGCCAACTGCCGCGACTGGTCGAGGTGGAGTTCACCGACGCGGACGGACGCAAATGGCCGACGTTGGTGGTCGCACTGCCCCAGGCGGGCGCCGTTGCCGGTATCGCGCCGGGTGCAGGCTGGTGAGGGTGCCCGGCAGGTCTGGCGTGAGGCCGCGACGGGCCGCGAAGTCCGCCCTCCGCGGGGCGGCCTTGTTGCTGGTGCTATGGCTGATCGTGCTGTTGACCGCGCTGGTCGGCTCGTTTGCGATGGTGGCCCGGGTGGAGCACATGCAGGGACGCGTACTGGTGCGCGGACTGGCGGCCGATGGCGCGGCCCGCGCCGGGGTGGAGTACGCGATCAGCCGGTTGCAGGCCACCGACCCACGCTTGCAATGGGTGCCCGATGGCCGCTTGTACCCATGGAGCTATGCCGGCGCGCAGGTCGAGATCCGGATTGTCGACGAGAGCGGCAAGATCGACCTAAACCAGGCCGGCGCGCCATTGCTGGAGAGTCTGCTGCACGAACTGGGCAGTGACAGGGTCGAGGCATCGCGGTTGGCGGCGGCGATCATCGATTGGCGCGATCCTGGCAGCCTGACCCAGGTGGCAGGCGGCGCGGAAGACCAGGATTACGCGTCCGCCGGCCGTGGCTATGGCGCCAAGGACGCCGCTTTCGAAAGCATCACCGAACTGGAGCAGGTACTGGGTTTCACGCCGGCCCTGTATGCCGGTTTGTCGCCCCATGTGACCGTGCATGGCGGGTTGCCGCACCCCAATCCTGCATTCGCGTCGCAGCCGGTGTTGAACGCCATGGGTCTGGACGGCGCGGCCATCGTGGGACAACGCGGCCGTCCCGCGCAGCGCCAGGCAGGGGTCAACATCGGCATCGGCGCACGCCCCGGCGGTACGTATAGTATTGACAGCCGCGCCCGGCTCGCCAACGGGCGACAGTCCGGGTTGCGGGTCGTGGTGCGCACGGGCGCGGGTCGCTTGCCCGGGATGGCCTACACCGTGCTGGATTGGGACATGTCGTATTGGAGCATGTCGCATTGGGGCGCGTCGGATTTGGACGCGTTGGATCGAAGACAGGGAGCCTCGTCAAAATGAGCCAGATCGCTTCCAGTACCGGCAGTCGCCTGGGCGATTTCGGCACGCGCCTGGCCCCGAGTGTTGCCGGGCTATGGCGCTGGTGGGGGCGCTCACTGGCGGAATGGTTGCCGCCGCGGCTGCGCCAGGCACTGGGCTTCGATCGTGGCCGGCTGCTGCTGCACGTGGATGGCTATGACATGCAACTGCGCCTGCAACAGGGTGATGAGCTGCGTGACCTGGCGCGAGTGCCGCTGGCGGATATCTCCGGCCCATCCGATCCGCTGGACCGGCTGCTGGGCCGCGGGCAGGACGACCTGCCGCGCTGGCTGTTGCTGGCGCCAGCGACCAGCCTGCGTCGTCGCCTGGTTCTGCCCGCCGCGGCAAGTGATCGGCTGCGTGATGTGGTGGGTTTCGAGATTGATCGACAAACGCCCTTCCGTGCCGATGTGGTCGCGTTCGATGCACGGCTGGCGGGACGACGCGAAAGCGACGGCCAACTCGATGTAGAACTGGTGGTCGTCCCGCGGCAGGTGTTGGATCCGGCACTGGACCGGCTGGGGGCGCTGGCCTCGACCCTGGCCGGGGTCGACGTGGCGGCGGCCGACGGCGTGCCATTGGGCGTCAACCTGCTGCCGGTGGCCCAGCGTCGGCCTCATCGCGATCCGTGGGCAATCTGGAACGCCGCGTTGGCGGCGGTCGCGGTGGTTGCCGTGGCAGCGCTGCTGTGGCAATTGCTGGATAACCGCCGCACGGCGGCCGACGCATTGGAGCAGGCAATGGCCGCCCAGGCCGATGCCGGGCGTCAGGCCGCCGCCCAGCGCCATCAACTGGCCAGCCTGGTGGAAGGCCAGGCGTTCCTGGACCAGGCACGGGCCCGGCGGCCCACCGCGATCGAGATAATGGACGAGTTGACCGTGCGGCTGCCCGACCATACCTACCTGGAAAAGCTCGCAATCAATGACGACCAGTTGTTGCTGATCGGCCTGAGTGGCCAGGCGGCGGCCTTGATCGGCCAGTTGCAAGGGGCCGAGGCGTGGAGCTCGCCGGCGCTGGCCGGCGCCCTGCAACCCGATCCCGGCAGCAGCCGTGATCGTTTTACCCTGACCGCGAAATTGGCGGTCGCTGCGCCGCCCGCGCCAATACCACCAACGCCCGGGGAGCTCGCCGATGGCGCTGCCAAGCCGGGTCGCTGAACGCCTGGGTGGCCGGGACCGCTGGCTGGCGTTGGCGCTGCTGCTGGCGGTGCTGGGCATTGTCTATGCGTTGTTGATCCACCCGTGGTGGACGGTTCCCATGGCCGACGCGAACCAGCGCATCGAGTCGCTGCAACAACGTGAACTGCGCCTGCGCGCGCATCTGCAGCAGGCGCCGCAGATTGCACGCCGACTGGAGCAGGTGCAGGCACGACAGAAGCAGCTTCCGGGGTTCCTTCCCGAGGCCAACCCGGAGTTGGCGACGGCGAGCCTGATCCAGCGACTGGAGGCGGTGGTGCTCCAGGCCAGCCCGGGCAACCGCAGTTGCGCCATCACCAATCGCTCGCCGCTCGATTCCGATAGCCGCGAGTCCTATATCCGGGTGACGGTGCAGGTGCGGTTGCAGTGCGGGACCCCCGAGCTGGCCAGGGTGTTGGATCTCCTGGAGAGTGGCGCTCCCAGACTGTTCGTCGACAACCTCAATATCCTGGCCCGCGGCCGCTTCCTCAGTCGCGGCACGCCCAGCGGTGCCGGGGGGCTGGACGTGTCGTTCGACCTGTACGGCTATCTGGCGCCTTCCACATCGCTGGTGGTATCCGACGCCGCCACCGGGGTGAGCCATGCGGATTGATGACGCCGGCCCGCGAACCCGGCTGCTGGCCGCTGTCGCCGGCGTCGCCGTGTTGGCCTGGGCGCTGGCCATGGCCGGGATGGGAGGGCGTGTCGCGCCGCTGGATGACGCATCCGGCGTGCTGGCGCCGTTGCCGCCACTGCCCGCTGCGCCGGCGCCCCGGCCGGCCGCGCCGGGCGAGCATGAAGCCATTGCCGCACGACCGTTGTTCTCGCCTGATCGCACCCCGCAGCCGTTTTTCCTGGAAAACGGCGGTGGCGAGGAGACGCAGGGCTTCAACTACGTGCTGACCAGCGTGCTGCTCACGCCCCGGCTGCAGTTGGCGATCCTGCAGCCACCGGACGGCAGCACCTCGTTCCGGGTCCGCCTCGATCACGGGCCGGAGCCCCATCCCGCTTGGCGCCTGGTCGAGCTGGGCGAGCGCAGCGCGGTATTCGATGGGCCGGAAGGACGCCGCACCTTGCCGCTTCGGGTGTTCGACGGCGTCGGTGGCTTGCCGCCAACTGTCCTGGGCAGGTCCGATGGCACTGCCGACGGTCAGCGGCGCGCGCCGTCGCCGGCACCAGCTGAAGCATCCGCGCGGCGCGTGGATGACGCCCCGGAGCCGGTCATCCCCGATGACCCGCAAGCACCGGTACGCGAGCAGCCACCCGCACCAGCCTCGCCCGATGGCACCACGCAGGATGCGTCCGGTACCGCTGCCGACCCACCGGCCACCGATGCGGCGCAGATGGATGCGATCCGTCAGCGCATCCAGGCGCGACGTGAGAAATTGCGCAACCCACCCGAAGCGAAACCACCGGCCAACAACCGCTAAAGTGAATGCAATGAAGCAACGCCCCACCGATCGCCCGTCATCGTCGCCGACTCGCTTGCCCTCCATGCGGTCGGGGCCGGCCGTGATCCGCCTGGTCGTTGCCTGCCTGATGGTCGCCGGCCTGGTGGCGGGATGCGCCAGCACGGCGGTGCCCAACGTCCGCCGTGACGGGCCACCCAACCCGACCGGAGCGGCGGGGGTGCAGATACGCACTGCGGGAACCTCCCCGGCCACGGTGGTTGATGGCGTGCCAGTGCAGTCGCCGGAAGATGCGGAGACCGGATTGCAGCCCCGGATCCACCGCGGCACCGGCCAGGTCATCAACCGTTCCGCCGCAGCGGCACCGCGACCCAATGCGGGTGGCACCAGCGGGCAGGCCACCTTCAACTTCGAAGGTGAGTCCCTGCATGCGGTGGCCAAGGCGATCCTTGGCGACATGCTGGGCCAGAACTACGTGATCGCGCCGGGCGTGCAGGGCACCGTGACCCTGGCCACGCCGAACCCGGTCAGCCCGGCCGAGGCGATCAGCCTGCTCGACCAGGTCCTGGGCTGGAACAACGCCCGCATGGTCTACAGCGATGGCCGCTACAACATCGTGCCAGCCGACCAGGCGTTGGCCGGCAACGTCGCACCGCGTACCGGCAGTGCGGCCAACGCGCGCGGTTTCGAGGTCCGCACGGTGCCGCTGCGCTATGTCGCTGCCGAGGAAATGAAGAAGATCCTGGAGCCGTATGCGCGCCCCGGCGCGATCATCGGCACCGATGCGTCGCGCAACGTGATCAGTGTCGGTGGTACCCGCGCGGAGTTGCAGAACTACCTGCGCACGATCGAGGTCTTCGACGTCGACTGGTTGTCGGGCATGTCGGTAGGCGTGTTCCCGCTGCAATCGGGCAAGGCCGACCGGGTGGTCGCCGACCTGGAAAAAGTGTTTGGCGAAAGCAGCAAGTCCCCGGTGGCCGGCATGTTCCGTTTCATGCCGCTGGAAGGCGCCAACGCGGTGATGGTGATCACCCCGCAAGCAGAGTATCTGGACCAGATCCAGCAATGGTTGGAGCGCATCGATGGCGCGGGCGGTTCGGTGCAGCTGTACACCTACCAGCTCAAGTACATCAAGGCGCGTGACCTGGCCGATCGTCTGTCAGAGGTGTTTGGCGGTTCATCGGCGGGCTCGGGCGGCGGCGACGACGGCCGGCCTTCGCTGATGCCGGGGCTGCAATCGGCGGAGATATCGTCCAGCGACTCCGGGTCGAGCGTGGTGCTGGGCAACAACGCGAACGTCGGCGGCAGGGGCGGACGCAGCGGCAGAGGCGGGCGCAGTGGTGGTTCCGGCGGCGGTGAGATGTCGCTGGATGCGGCGCAAAGCGGCAATGGCAGCGTCAGCCTGGAGATTCAGGGCGACAAGGTCGGCGTGTCCGCGGTGGAGGAGACCAACGCGCTGCTGATCCGCTCGACCCCGCAAGCCTGGCAGTCGATCAAGGACGTGATCGTCCAGCTCGACGTGATGCCGATGCAGGTCCATATCGAGGCGCAGGTGGTCGAGGTGCAGCTCAGTGGCGCGCTGGAGTACGGCGTCAACTGGTTCTTCGAGCGCGGCGTGACCGATGCCGGCTTGCCGGATGCGGTCGACCGCACGACCTGGAGCACCCTGGCCGGAAGCGTGCAGGGCGACGCCGGCAACGGCAGCCCGGCCGGAATGGCGTGGACGTTCCTGGGGCGCAATGCGGCCGCGGTCATCAGCGCGCTCGACTCGGTAACCGACGTCAACATGTTGCAGACCCCGTCGGTGGTGGTGCGCAACAACGCGCAGGCGGAGTTCAACGTCGGCAGCCGGATCCCGGTGTCCTCGGTCACCGTCAACCCCGGCCTGGGCGGCGACAACAGCTACAGCCAGGTCGAGTATCTGGACACCGGCGTGATCCTCAAGGTTCGACCGCGGGTGACCCAGGACGGCATGGTGTTCCTGGACATCGTGCAGGAGGTCAGCGCGCCCGGCGGTGACCCGGACAAGTACGGCAACGTGCGCATCGACACCCGCAAGCTCAAGACCGAGGCGGCGATCCAGAGTGGCGACACGGTGATGCTGGCCGGCCTGATCCGCGATGGCGTGACCCGCGGCTCGAAGGGCTTCCCGGGCCTGAGCCGGATCCCGGTGATCGGCGGCCTGTTCGGCACCCAGAGTTCCACGACCCACCGCGAGGAAACCATCGTCCTGCTGACCCCGACCATCATCAGGAACCCGCAGGAGGCGCGCGAGATGACCGACGAGTACGGCCGCCAGTTCCGCGCGCTGGAGCCGTTGTACCGCCAGCCCAAACCAT
This sequence comes from Lysobacter sp. A289, assembly GCF_054072675.1. Taxonomy (NCBI): domain Bacteria; kingdom Pseudomonadati; phylum Pseudomonadota; class Gammaproteobacteria; order Lysobacterales; family Lysobacteraceae; genus Lysobacter; species Lysobacter sp. A289. The sequence goes on along the minus strand of NZ_JBSVRN010000001.1, from coordinate 1,997,021 downwards.
GACCCGGAACTTCACTCCGGCAGGGATCCATGGCTGAACTGCCGATCGTTGTATTCCCGGTCGGCGCTGACGACGCCGCGCTCGACGCCAGCCTGGCAGCATTGGAGGCGGCGACCCCGGCGGGCACCCGGGTCTGGCTGGCCGACGACGCCCTGGCGGGTCCGCGCGGCTACGCGATCATCGAACATTGGATGTCGCGCACCGCGTTGAAGGCCGACTACACCCGTCGCCAGCGCAGCATCGGCGAGCTGGCGCACCTGGACGAGATACTGGCCGCTTGTGGCGATGCCGACGTCGCCGTGCTCGCCGCCGATGCGGTGCCAGTGGCCGGCTGGCTCGATGCAATGGCCGCCTGCCTGGGCAGCGACGGCGCAATCGCCACCGTCAGTACTTGGAGTAACGCCGGCGAGGCGGCGGCCTGGCCGCGAATTGGCGAGATCGATCCCATGCCGGCCGATCCCGAGCGACTGGGACGCGCTGCTGCGGGGATGCCTGAAATTCATCCCGAGCTGCCTGCCGCGATCAGTCACGCCGTGGTGTTGCGCGGCAGCGCGCGCAAGCGTGCCGGCGGGCTGGACGTGGCCAGTTACGGGTCCTGGTACGCCGGTCTGATCGACCTGTCGTTGCGACTGTCCGGCTTGGGTTGGCGCAATGTGTTGTGCGAGTCGGCGTTCGTCGCCCGCCCGGCAGAGGGCGCGGCGTTCGAGGGCGACATGGATCGCCTCGCGGCGCGCTGGCCGGACTGGCATGCGCGGCTGGCCGCCTTCTTGATGCGCGATCCGTTGCACGGCGCGCGCGAGCAGTTGGGCCAGTTGCTGGCTTCAATTGGGCCACCGGTGCCGCAAGCCGATCTGTTTCCGCCGCCCGACGCGATGGTGGATGCATCCACCGGGCCGGATCGAACGTGACCAGTCCAGTGCCCGCTGCCACCATGCCGGCTGCCGACATTGCCGTGGTCGTAGTGACCCACCAGAGCGCGTCGACCATTGACGACTGCCTGGGCCGCTTGCGCGCGGCCACCGGCGTCGCTGCGATCCGGGTAGTGGACAACCTGTCCGACGACGGCAGCCTGGAGATCATCCAGCGCCACGCCACCGCTGACCCGCGCGTGCGTTTTATCGCCAACCCGGACAACCCCGGATTCGGGGTGGCCTGCAACCAGGGCGCGGCGGATGTCGCCAGCCGCGCGCCGGGATGCGAGTGGCTGGCCTTCGTCAATCCCGATGCGATGGTCGAGCACGACACGCTTGCCCGCCTGCGGGCGTTGGCGATCGACGCAACCACACCCGGGCACATCCTGCTGGGCGCTGACCTGGTCGGCGAGGATGGCGTGCGTGACCCTGCTGCGCGTCGCCACGCCCCCGATTTCGGCGCCATGCTGGCCGGCTGGTTCAACCGCGCAAGCCGCAGCTCCGGGGGCGCCGACATGGCGATCCCGGCAGACGACGCCCAGGTGCTGCAGCCGGTGGCGGCGATTTCCGGGGCGTTGATGTTCCTGCCGCGCCGCCTGTTCGAGCAGGTTGGAGGATTCGACGAGGACTACCGCCTGCATGCCGAGGACCTGGATCTGTGCCGCCGGATCGCCGGGCTTGGCGCAACCATTGCCGTCGCCAACCAGATCCGCGTGGTTCACGTGCGCGGCGTGTCGAGCCGGTCGCGGCCGGTGTTCGTCGAGTGGCACAAGCACCGTGGCCTGTGGCGCTACTTCCGCAAGTTCGAGGCGCCCCGCCGCGGCGTACTGGCGCGCGCTGCCGTCTGGCTGGCGATCTGGCTGCACTTCCTGCAGGTCTTGACCCGGCAACTGATTGCCCAACTGATCAACGGAGATCGTTGACGCCGCGCGCGAAGCCTTCCGGCAATAAACCGCAGGCGCGGCTCAGCGATACCGGTTGATCTGGTCGCGCAAGGTGCGGGTGACGGTGGCGGCGGCCTGTGCGAAGTCGTCACCGGGGGAGGCATACAGGATCGCGCGGGAGGAACTGACCATCAGGCCGGTCCCGTCGGCGGTCTTCGCGTTTTTCACCACCGCCTCGACGTCGCCGCCCTGGGCACCGACGCCGGGGACCAGGAAAGGCATCTCGCCGACGATCGCACGCACCTCGCGCAGTTGTTCCGGCCAGGTCGCGCCGACCACCAGTGCGCAATTGCCGTGGCCGTTCCAGTCGCGCGCGATGGTTTCGGCGACGTGCTGGTATAGCGGGCGCTCCAACGGGCGTTCGCGGCCGTTGCCGGTCACGAGCAGGTCCTGCAGGTCGCTCGCACCGGGATTGGAGGTGCGGCACAGGATCACCACACCGCGGTCGGCGCGATCCAGGAACGGCTGCAGCGAGTCGCGTCCCAGATACGGGTTGGCGGTCACCGCGTCTGCGCGGTAGCGGTCGAACGCCTCGCTGGCGTAATGCTGTGCGGTGCTGCCGATATCGCCCCGCTTGGCGTCCAGGATCACCGGGATGCCGGGGTGGTTGGCGTGGATGTGGGCGATCAGCCGCGCCAGCGCGTCCTCCGCGCCCAGAGCGGCGAAATGGGCGATCTGCGGCTTGAATGCGCAGACGTATTCGGCCGTTGCATCGACGATGCCGCGGCAGAAGTTGAACACCGCATCGGGGTCGTTGGCGAATTGCGCCGGGAACTTCGCCGGCTCCGGATCGAGCCCGACGCAGACCAGTGAGTCGGCGTCGGACCAGCGGTGTTTCAGGGCCTGCATGAAGGTCATTGCAAACTCACTTCAGTGCCTTGAACCGGAGGCGCTTGGGCTGGGCGCCTTCTTCGCCGAGGCGACGCTTCTTGTCGTCCTCGTATTCGCGGTAGTTGCCCTGGAAGTACTCCACGTGCGAGTCGCCCTCGAAGGCGAGGATGTGGGTGGCGATGCGGTCCAGGAACCAGCGGTCGTGGCTGATCACCACCGCGCAGCCGGGGAACTCCAGAATCGCGTCTTCCAGTGCGCGCAGGGTCTCCACGTCCAGGTCGTTGGATGGCTCATCGAGCAGCAGCACGTTGCCGCCCTGCAGCAGGGTCTTGGCCAGGTGCAGGCGGCCGCGTTCACCACCCGACAGCGTGCCCACCAGTTTCTGCTGATCCTGGCCCTTGAAGTTGAAGCGGCCCAGGTAGGCGCGCGACTGGATCTCGACCCCGTTGATGTTGAGGATATCCGCGCCGCCGGAGATTTCCTGGAACACGTTGTGGTCGCCTTCCAGCGTGTCGCGGCTCTGGTCGACATAGGCGACCTTGGTCGACGGGCCACGGGTGATCTCACCCTTTTCCGGGGTTTCCTGCCCGGTGATCATCTTGAACAGGGTCGACTTGCCGGCGCCGTTGGGGCCGATGATTCCGACGATCGCGCCGGGCGGGATGATGAAGCTCAGGTCGTCGATCAGCAGGCGGTCGCCGAACGACTTGGAGACGTTGTTGAACTCGATCACCGAGTTGCCCAGCCGCTCGCCCGGCGGGATGAAGATCTCGTTGGTCTCGTTGCGGCGCTGGTATTCGACCGAGTTGAGCTCATCGAACCGCGCCATGCGCGCCTTGCCCTTGGTGCGGCCGCCCTTGGCGTTGCTGCGCACCCACTCCAACTCCCTGGCCAGCGCCTTCTGGCGGGCCTTCTCGCCGGACTCCTCGCGCTTCAGTCGCTCGGATTTCTGCTCCAGCCAGGCGGTGTAGTTGCCCTTCCACGGGATGCCCTTGCCGCGATCCAGCTCCAGGATCCACTCGGCGGCATTTTCCAGGAAGTAGCGATCATGGGTGACCGCGACCACGGTGCCGCTGTAGCGGGCGAGGAACTGCTCCAGCCACTCCACCGACTCGGCGTCCAGGTGGTTGGTCGGCTCATCAAGCAGCAGCATGTCGGGCTTCTGCAGCAGCAGCTGGCACAGTGCGACGCGGCGCTTCTCGCCACCGGACAGCTTGCCGATGATGGCTTCCCACGGCGGCAGGCGCAGCGCGTCGGCGGCGACTTCCAGTTGGTGCTCCAGCGTGTGCGCATCGCCGGTGGCGAGGATCGCCTCCAGGCGCTGCTGCTCGGCGGCGAGCTTGTCGAAGTCGGCGTTCTCGTCGGCGTAGGCCTCATAGACCTTGTCCAATGCGGCCTGGGCATTGATCACCTCGCCCAGGCCTTCCTCGACCGCTTCGCGCACGGTGTGCTCGGGGTTGAGCTGGGGTTCCTGGGCCAGGTAGCCGACCTTGATGTCCTTGGCCGCGCGCGCCTCGCCGGTGAAGTCGGGGTCGACGCCGGCCATGATCTTCAGCACCGTCGACTTGCCCGAGCCGTTCAAGCCCAGCAGGCCGATCTTGGCGCCGGGGAAGAACGACAAGGATATGTCCTTGATGATCTGGCGCTTGGGCGGAACGGTCTTGCTGACGCCGTTCATGGTGTAGATGTATTGCGACATTCGGGGGCTCCGCAGGCAGACGGCGGCGCCCTGCGCGGGGGCAGGGGCCGGAAAGGATCGATAGCCGGCCATTATCCCGGATGCAGGAGTTTCCTGCAGCGGGCGGGTCAGCGGGCAGTTGGTTTGGGTGCAGGTCGCACCGACAACCCGTTCGCCCGTGGTTCCGGCGGCGGGTCGGGGCTAAACTCGGGGCCTTCCCTTCTTCATCTGAACTGGAGTGGCAATGTTTGCGCGCGATGCACGTATTGAAGGATTTGACCCGGAACTCGCCCAGGCCATCGCGAACGAGAATCGCCGCCAGGAAGACCACGTCGAGCTGATCGCCTCGGAAAACTACGCCAGCCCGCGGGTGATGGAAGCCCAGGGTAGCCAGCTGACCAACAAGTACGCCGAGGGCTATCCCGGCAAGCGTTACTACGGCGGCTGCGAATACGTCGACGTGGCCGAGCGGCTCGCGATCGACCGGTTGAAGGAGTTGTTCGGCGCTGATTACGCGAACGTGCAGCCGCATTCGGGCTCGCAGGCCAACCAGGCGGTGTACTTCGCACTGTTGAAGCCCGGTGACACCATCCTGGGCATGAGCCTGGCGCATGGCGGCCATCTCACCCACGGGGCCAAGGTCAACATCAGCGGCAAGCTGTTCAACGTCGTCCCGTACGGCCTGGACGAGTCCGGGTTGATCGACTACGACGAGATGGAGCGGCTGGCCCGTGAGCACAAACCGAAGATGTTGATCGGCGGCTTCAGCGCCTACTCGCAGGTGGTGGATTGGGCGCGGATGCGCGAGATTGCCGATGCGGTGGGCGCGATCTTCTTCGTCGACATGGCCCACGTCGCCGGCCTGATCGCCGCCGGCGTTTACCCCAATCCGGTGCCGCACGCGCACGTGGTGACCTCGACCACCCACAAGACCCTGCGCGGCCCGCGCGGCGGCATCATCATTGCCAGCAACCCGACCGAGGAGCTGGTCAAGAAGCTGCAGAGCATCGTCTTCCCCGGCCTGCAGGGCGGCCCGCTGATGCACGTGATCGCGGCCAAGGCGGTGGCGTTCAAGGAGGCACTGGAGCCGGCGTTCAAGGACTACCAGGCCCAGGTGGTGAAAAACGCCAAGGCGATGGCCAAGGTCATCATCGATCGCGGCTACAAGGTGGTCTCGGGCGGCACCGAGAACCACCTGATCCTGATCGACATGATCGGCAAGGGGATTACCGGCAAGGACGCGGAAGCCGCGTTGGGCAAGGCGCACATCACCGTCAACAAGAACGCGGTACCCAACGACCCGCAAAAGCCGTTCATCACCTCCGGTCTGCGCATCGGCACCCCGGCGGTGACCACGCGCGGTTACCTCGAGGCGGACTGTGTCGCGCTGGCCAACTGGATGTGCGACATCCTCGACAACCCGAATGACGAGGGCCTGATCAAGTCCGTGCGCGAAAACGTGACCACGCAATGCGCGCAATTCCCCGTCTATGGTTGACCGCTGCCTGACGCGCACCCACCCCGCACCCCCGGGGCGGGTCTCGACCCCTCATGGCCAGTCACCCGTAGGTCGGGTTTCAACCCGACATGCCCGGCCACCCGTAGGTCGGGTTTCAACCCGCCGCCCCCGCACGACCGGGCAACCCGGCTAGCCCCCGCCCGCCATGCACTGTCCCTTCTGCCAACACGTAGACACCCGCGTCATCGACTCGCGGGTGTCCGATGACGGCGCGACCATCCGCCGTCGCCGCGTTTGCGAGGCCTGCGGCGAGCGCTTCTCCACCCTGGAGACGGTCGAGCTCAAGTTGCCGGTAATCATCAAGTCCGATGGCCGTCGCGAATCCTTTGACGCACGCAAGCTGCGCGGCGGCTTCGACCGCGCATTGCAAAAACGGCCGGTGGCGGAAGAGCAGATCGAGACGGCGGTGCGCGCGGTGGTCCACCAACTGCGCCGCACCACCGAGCGCGAGTTGTCGTCGCTGCGGGTGGGCGAGTTCGTGATGGGCGAATTGCGCAAGCTCGACCATGTCGGCTACGTGCGCTTTGCCTCGGTCTATCGCGCGTTCCAGGACGTGGCGGATTTCCGCGATGAACTGGATCGACTCGAGAGCGACAATTCCGGCGCAGACCAGTTGCCACTGTTGGGTGGGGACACCGACACGGCAACCAAATCGCGCAAGCGCTGATGGCGGGGCGTTTCCGCAACCGTTTCCGCCTCCGCTCCCGCCAGCGCCGCTGACCGCAGACCTTCCGACTCCCGCAAGAGGAATCCACCGTCCATGCCCGAATTCACCGCAACCGACCACCTGATGATGGCGCGCGCCCTGCGCCTGGCTGAGCACGGCGCTTACACCACCCGGCCCAATCCGATGGTCGGGTGCGTGATCGCCCAGGGTGACGAGGTGGTGGGCGAGGGCTACCACCAGCGCGCCGGCGAAGCGCATGCCGAGGTGCTGGCGCTGGAAGCCGCCGGTGACCGGGCCAAGGACGCCACGGTCTACGTGACCTTGGAGCCGTGCGCGCATACCGGCAGCACCGGGCCGTGCGCGGACGCGTTGGTCGCCGCCGGGGTGGCAAGGGTGGTGGCGGCGATGCGTGACCCGTTCCCACAGGTCGATGGCGCCGGTTTCGACAAGCTCCAGGCCGCCGGGATCCAGGTCGAGCACGGTTTGATGGAAGCCCTGGCGCGCGAACTCAACCGCGGCTACCTGTCACGGATCGTGCGTGGCCGGCCCTGGGTGCGGGTCAAGCTGGCCACCAGCCTGGATGGCCGCAGCGCGCTGGCCAGTGGCGAATCCAAGTGGATCAGCGGCGAGGCGTCACGCCTGGACGTCCAACATTGGCGCGCCCGTGCCGGGGCGCTGGTGACCGGTGCCGGCACCGTGTTGGCGGACGACCCGTCGTTGACGGTGCGGTTGGACGAGGGCGTCGCCTTCGTCCCGCCATTGCGGGTGGTGCTTGACCCCGGATTGGCCACGATCGCCCGCGGCCGCGTGCGCGACGGTGACGCGCCGACCCTGTACATCCATGCGCCCAATACCAAGCTCGGCCGCGGTATCGATGCCGAGCTGGCGACGGTCGCGGTCGAGAGCGGCCGCTTCGACCTGCTCGCGGTGCTGAAGCTGCTGGCCGCGCGAGGCGTCAACGAAGTCCAGGTGGAAGCCGGGGCAACCCTGGCGGCGGCCTTCCTGGAAGCCGGGGTGGTCGACGAGCTGCTGCTCTATGTCGCCCCGGTGCTGCTGGGATCACAGGCGCGACCGCTGTTTGATGGACTCAATATCGAGACGATGGCCGAGCGCATGCAGATGCGCGTGGTTGAATCGCGCCAGTTGGGCGAGGACATCCGGGTCCTGTTGCAACCAGAGACAGGCCCGTAAACCAGGCCCCGCAAGCCAGGCTTGACGGCGTAGGGGCGGATCAGAAGCGCGGATTACAGCCACAGCGTTCCACGGATCGGACAGTCGTGGCGCCTGCGGGCTGGTAGAATCGCCACGCCACTGCGGTGGCACCACACGTAAACGTCTTCAGGGCGGGGTGCGACTCCCCACCGGCGGTAGGTTACCTGGCCATGACGGCCGTGGTGACAAGCCCGCGAGCGCCTGCAGCCAGCTGCTGCAGGGTCAGCAGATCCGGTCGAATGCCGGAGCCGACGGTCATAGTCCGGATGAAAGAAGACGGCGTACGCCAGGCCCTGGGGCCATGCGTAAGCCATTGCCTTGTGGCGTTTTTCGCCATCCATTGATGCGGGAAACGAGCCATGTCCATGTCATTGAAGTGTCCGGTGTTGCGGTGCGTTCTGGCGACCCTGCCAAGTGGTCTTGCCGGGGAGTCACGCTGATGTTCACCGGCATCATCGAAGGTGTCGGCCGCCTGGCCGCACGCGATTCCCGAGGCGGTGACGCACGGCTTGTCATCGAGGTCGGCTCGCTGCCATTCGATCAGGTGGCCTTGGGTGAGTCGATCGCGGTCAACGGTACCTGCCTGACCGTGGTCGAGTTTGACGTCGACAAGGGCCGCGAAAACACATTCCAGGCCGACGCATCCAACGAGACGCTGGCGCTGACCACCTTGGGCCAGCTGCCCATTGGCGCGCCGGTCAACCTGGAGCGGGCGATGCGCCCGACCGACCGGCTTGGCGGCCACATGGTCAGCGGCCATGTCGATGGGGTCGGCGCGGTCGCGACGATCTCACCGGATGCGCGCGCCCAACGCTGGCGGTTCACCGCACCGCCGGCCGTGCTGCGTTATATCGCCAAGAAGGGCTCGATCTGCGTCGACGGCGTCAGCCTGACCGTCAATGAGGTCGATGCTGACGGCTTCGAGGTCGCGCTGGTGCCGCACACGGTTGCCCACACCGCTTTCGCCGACACCCGGCCTGGCGACGCGGTCAATCTGGAGGTGGATCTGGTCGCGCGCTATGTCGAACGCCTGCTGCAGGGCCGTGCGGAACGCTGACGCCGCGAGTCTCCCTTCCGCATTTGCTGCCACTACCGGTTTCCGCCCATTCGGAAACGACGATCACGGGCCCGCGGCGCCTCCCTGCCGCCGGCCCACACCACAGGAACCACCCCAATGAGCTTTGCCACCGTCCCCGAACTGCTGGAAGAAATCCGCGCCGGCCGCATGGTCGTCATCGTTGATGACGAGGATCGCGAAAACGAAGGTGACCTGATCATGGCCGCCGAGCTGGTCAAGCCGACCGACATCAACTTCATGGTCACCCACGCGCGTGGTCTGGTGTGCCTGTCGCTGACCCGCGAGCGCTGCGTCCAGCTCGGTCTGCCGCCGATGGTCCGCGACAACACCTCCCAGCACCACACCAACTTCACCGTCAGCATCGAGGCCGCCGAAGGCGTCACCACCGGCATCTCCGCCTACGACCGCGCCCACACCGTCCGCACGGCCGTCCGCCCCGACGCGACGCCGTCCGATGTGGTCCAGCCGGGCCACATCTTCCCGCTGCAGGCCCAGCCCGGCGGCGTGCTCAACCGCGCCGGCCATACCGAGGCGGCGATCGACCTGGCACTGATGGCTGGTCTGGAGCCGGCCGGGGTACTGGTGGAGGTGCTCAATGCCGATGGCACCATGGCGCGACGACCGGAGCTGGAAAAGTTTGCCGCCGAGCACGGCTTGAAGATCGGTTCGATCGAGCAGCTGATCCGGCACCGGCTGGAGACCGAGCACACCGTGGAACGGGTCGACAGCCGGCCAATCGAGACCGACCACGGCCCGTTCCAGTTGCTGACCTACCGTGACCGGCTCAGCCACGCGCTGCATTTTGCGATGTTGCGGGGCGAGGCCGATCCGGCCATCCCGACCCTGGTGCGGGTGCACATGAACAACCCGCTGGCCGACGTGCTGCATTGGCGGCGCGCGGACTTTGGGCCGGCGGTCGGCGATGTGCTCGCCGCGATCGCCGAGCAGGATCGCGGCGCCCTGGTGCTGTTGGCCGATCATGCCGATACCCCCGCGCTGCTGGCGCGCATTCGCGCCGAACCGCAGGCGGCCGACGCGCCGATGCAGGAGATCAGTCCTGGCGCCGGCCAGGGCCTGACCGAATGGCGGCGCAATGGCGCCGGCAGCCAGATCCTGGCCGACCTCGGGCTGGGCAAGCTGCGGGTGCTGGGCACGCCACGCAAGCAGGTCGGACTGGCCGGCTTCGGGCTGGAAGTAGTCGAGTACGTGGAGTCGATGTAGCCGGTGCGCCCGCGCGGTAAACTGCGGTCTCGCCAGACCCCGGCAACTCCCCTCCCCCTCCAAGGCTTTCCCTGACATGCCCCATATCGAAGGCGACCTGCGCAGCCCTGAAAGCGCGCGTTTCGCAATCATTGCCAGTCGCTGGAATCCGCGCATCACCGACACCCTGGTGATGGGCGCACGCAAGACCTTCTCCGACAACGGCGTGGCCGAGGAGGCCATCGACGTGATCCGGGTGCCGGGCGCGTGGGAGATCCCGGTGGCCGCCGCGCGTATTGCCGCCGCGGGGCGTTACGCGGCGATTGTCGCGCTGGGTTGCGTGGTGCGCGGCGATACCCGCCACTATGAGCAGGTGGCCGATGGCTGCGCGGAGGGTCTGATGCGGGTTGCACTGGATCACGGCGTGCCGGTCTGCAACGGCGTGCTGGCCGTGGAGGTGCACGAGGATGCGGAGAAGCGCGCCAACGGCAGCCATGGCAACAAGGGCGAGGAAGTGGCACTGGCCGCACTGGAGATGGCGAACCTGATGGAGCGACTGGCATGAACCACCGTCGCCGGCCGGGAGGTATCGACGCGGTGGGTCGCTCGCGGGCACGGCGGCGCGCATTGCAGGCGCTGTATGCCTGGCAGATGTCCGGCTCCAGCGCGCGCGAAGTGGTGACCCAGTTCGCCCACGAGCAAGCCCGCGAGGTCGCCGATCTGGCCTATTTCGAGGAGCTCGTGCACGGCGTGGACAAGCATCGCGTCGAGCTGGACCAGGCATTGACGCCCTTCCTGGATCGCGATATTGCCCAGGTCGATCCCATCGAGTTGGCGGCCCTGCGGATCGCCACCTACGAGCTGCAACATCGCCCGGACGTGCCGTACCGGGTGGTGATCAACGAGGCGATCGAGTCGGTCAAGCGTTTCGGCGCCGAGCACGGCCACACCTACGTCAACGGCGTGCTGGATCATGCCGCGGCGGAATGGCGGGCGGTCGAGGTCAACGCGTCACGGCGCAAGCCCGATTGAGCCAACACGCGCATGGCCGAGTTCGACCTGATTGATCGCATCCGCTCCCGGGCACAGACCCGCGATGACGTGGTGCTGGGCATCGGCGACGATGCTGCGATCATCCAGGTGCCGGCCGGTTTCCAGCTGGTGGTGTGTACCGATACGCTGAATGCCGGAGTCCATTTTCCGCTCGATACCGCCCCCGCCGATATCGGCTGGAAGGCATTGGCAGTCAACCTGTCGGATCTGGCCGCGATGGCGGCGACCCCGGCCTGGTGCACCTTGTCGCTGTCGATGCCCGGCGATGATCCGGTCTGGCTGGACGGTTTCCTGGACGGTTTCCTGGCGTTGGCCGCGGAACACCGCGTTGCCTTGATTGGTGGCGATACCACGCGCGGGCCGCTGTCGGTCAGTGTCACCGCGCATGGGCTGGTCGAGCCCGGCCGCGCGCTGCGTCGCGATGGCGCGCAAGTGGACGACGATCTCTGGGTGACGGGAACCCTCGGTGACGCGGCAGCGGCGCTGGCGTTGTTGCTGCCAGGCGCAGGCCCGTTGCTGTTGAAGCGCGACGAGAGTGTGTCCGACACCGCCCCGCGTGAGCCATCGGATCGGTCACCGGCACCGGAAGGCGAGCGTGCGCAGGCGATCGAATCCCTGCGTCCGCGTCTGGATCGACCGACGCCGCGCGTCGCCATCGGCCGGCGGTTGGGCATCCTTGCCCACGCGGGAATCGATATTTCCGATGGCCTGCTCGCCGACCTCGGACACCTTTGCCGCGCCAGCAGCGTCGGCGCCGAGATCGAGCTCGATGCCCTGCCGAGCTCATCCGCACTGGCCCGGGCATTCGACCAGCCTCAGCGACGCGTCCTGCAGGCGGGCGGCGGTGACGATTACGAATTGTGTTTCAGCGCGCCGGTGAGCGCGCGCGAATCGATCAATGCGCTGGCGAAACAGACGGTAACCACGATCACCCGCATTGGCCGGGTGATCGCCGGCGAGGGCGTGCGGGCGCTGGAGGCCGATGGCCGGCAGTGGCATCCGCCGCGCACCGGCTATACGCACTTCTAAACCGACAACGCATCGCGTACGCGCTGTTTCAGCACCGGCAACACTTCGCCTTCGAACCAGGGGTTGGCCTTGAACCAGGCGACATTGCGCGGGCTGGGGTGGGGCAGTGGCAGCTCGGTCGGCAGGTAGTCGCGCCAGGCGCGCATGGTCGCGGTGAGGTTGTTTCCGCGCCGCCCGCCGAGAAAATAGGTCTGGGCGTACTGGCCGATCAGGACCGTCAGTTCGATATTGGGCAGCAGCGGCAGCAATCGCGGATGCCAGGTCGCGCGGCATTCGGGGCGCGGCGGAGCATCGCCGGAACCGGCCTTGCCGGGGTAGCAGAAGCCCATCGGGATGATCGCGACCTGGGCCGGGTCGTAGAAGGTAGAGCCATCGATTCCCAGCCACTCACGCAGGCGTTGCCCGCTGGCGTCATCCCACGGCACGCCGCTGAGGTGCACCTTGCGCCCCGGTGCCTGGCCGACCACCATTACCCGCGCGCTCTGGCTGGCGGCCAGCACCGGGCGTGGCCCGAGCGGCAGCGAGGCCTCGCAGATCCTGCAAGCGCGTATGTCCACCAGCAACCGATCCAGCTCGGCGCCGTCGCCGGGAGGATCCGTGGTGTGGCCCGTGCCTGGTGTCGCCGCTGCGCTCATGGCGGAAGTAGCTTGCCGGGGTTGAGGATGCCGTCGGGGTCGAAGGTGGACTTGATGGCGCGCATCAGTGCCAACGTCGGCGGCGTGATTGCCTGTGGCATGAAGTCGCGCTTGGCCAGCCCGATGCCGTGCTCGCCCGACAGGGTGCCGCCGAGTGAAATCGCCAGCGTGAACACCTTGGCCATCGTGGCGTTGGCGCGTGTGGACTGGTCCTGGTCGGCCGGGTCGTACATCAGGTTGACGTGCAGATTGCCATTGCCGGCATGGCCGAAACAGACAATCGGCAGCCCGCAATCGCGCGCCAGTTGCTGCACGCCATCGACCAGTTCCGGGATGCGCGATACCGGCACCACCACGTCCTCGTTGATCTTGCCGGGGGCGAGCGTCCGCAGCGCCGGGGACAGCGACTTGCGGGCGGCCCACAATTGCGCGCGCGCCGGCTCGTCGGCCGCATCGTCCAGGGCGACCAGGCCTTCGCCCCGAGCGGCGTCCTTCAGCGCTTCGATATCGTGCGGCAAATGCGCCGGGTCGCCGTCGGCTTCGATCATCAGCAGTGCGCCGGCATCATCGGGCAAGTCGGCGCCACCGACGTCACGCGCCAGCCGCACCGCCTGTGCATCCATGAATTCCAGTATCGACGGCGTGACAGGCTGCGCCATCAAGCGGGCCACCGCCTGCGAGGCGCTGGACACGTCGCGGTAGATCGCGCGGAGGGCACGCTGTGCGGTTGGTGCCGGGGTCAGTCGCAACGACGCTTCGACGATCAGCGCCAGCGTGCCTTCACTGCCTACCAGCAGCCGTTGCAGGTCGTATCCGGTTGCGCCCTTGGTGGTCTGGGTGCCGCAGTGGATCAGCTCACCGGCGCCGGTGACCGCGGTCAGGGCGAGCAGGTTGTCGCGGCTGGCCCCGTATTTCACCGCGCGCGGCCCGCCGGCGTTGCAGGCCAGGTTGCCGCCGACGGTGCTGAACGCGGCGCTGGTCGGATCGGGCGGCCAGAACAGTCCGTGCGGCGCAAGCGCGGCTTGCAGGTCGCCATTGAGGACCCCGGGCTGGACCACCACACAACGGTCGCCGGGACGGATGTCGAGGATCTTGTCCATGCGCTCGAACGAGACCACCACGCCGGCATGGACCGGCACCGCCGCGCCGGTGGTATTGGTGCCGCGACCCCGGGCGATCACCGGCACCCGGTGTTTGCGACAGGCGCGGACCAACGCGACCACTTGTGCTGCGGAGGTGGGCAGGGCGACCGCGTCGGGCAACGCCAACTGCCGCGAGTTGTCATAGGCGTAGGCAAGTCGTTCGCTGTCGTCGGTGAGCCACGCCGCGCCCAGCAAGTCGGTCATTTCAGCATGCAGCTCAGTCGGCAATGGCGTGGGCATCGCGCTATCGGCTCAGCAATCGTCGGCGCGAAACGCATCGCGCAACCAGTTCAGGCGCGGGGATTCCGGGTCGCCATCGGCCTCGACCACGTCGAATCGGCACGGTCCGTCGGCATAACGGGGGTGGCGCAGCAGGAACATCTGCGCGGCGCGTACCAGCTTGCGCTGCTTGCGCCAGTCGACCGAGGCGGCGCCGCCGCCAAAACGGTCATCGCGGCGGTAGCGCACCTCCACGAACACCAGGGTGTCGCCGTCCAGCATCACCAGGTCGATCTCGCCGAGGCGGTAACTGGCGTTGGCGGCAACCGGACGCAAGCCCGATTGCTGCAGGTGGTCGCGGGCAGCGGCTTCCACCGCGGCACCGCGCTGGCGCCGGTCAGTAACGGTTGCCATTGCCCAGCGGTACGACGACCCCGCCACTGAAGGTCAGCCAGGCAGGAACGCGCTGGACATTGCCGGAGGCATCGATGCTGAGCGCACCGGTGGCGCCGGCGACGTAGGCATCGGCCGATTGCGACAGGCGATCCAGATAGGCAGTGAGCAGCCAGGCGTCATAGCCGAAGGCGAACAGCCGAGCCGCACCGCCGCGTGCGGTCGACACGGTTTGTGCGGCACTGGCCGCAGACGGCAGGCCGGGCACGTGACCGCCGCTGGTCCAGGTGCCGCCGGGGAACGCGATGCCATCCAGGATCCGGTCCTCGTCTACCTCGCCGGTGTCGGAAATCAATTGCGACGTTGCCACCATCGGCTTCCCAGCCAGTCCTGCCATGGCCAGCCGCGGCATCAGCTCGCGTGCGGCACTGCCGCGCAGGGCAAGGAAAATCGCGTCGACACCGCCTTCTTTCTGTACAAACGGCGTCAGGTCGGCCACCCCGGCGCTGAGTACATCGGTCACCACCACGCCTTGTCCGGTCAGCCGCTCGCGCAGCGCCGCGACCGAGCGGCGCGCCTGGTCGTCGCTATCGGCCACCACCAGGACGCGTTTTGCGCCGCGCTTGACCAGCAGGTCGGCGGCGGCGATGCCCTCGTCTTCCGGTGACAACGAGAAGCTGGCATTGCCGGCCGGCGGTGCGACCTGGCCATGGTTGAGCGCAAGCACCGGTACCGGCAGCGCTCCACGACGGAACAAGGCGTCGACACCGGTGCGCGACAATGGCCCGACCACGAAATCGTTGCCTGCCGCCACGGCCTGGTCGTAGGCCGCCACCGCGCCACCGGCCGTGCCGTGGGTATCGTAGAAGGCCACTTCCGGCCGGCGTCGTGATTCGGCGTAGTAACCGGCGAGGAAACCGTCGCGCACCGGTGCGGCGGCGGCCGAGATGCCTCCCGACAATGGCAACAACACGCCCAGTTTCACCGGAGGCCGGTAGCCATCGCGGGCGTCGGCCGGGGGCCGGCTGCCCGCATCGAACTGCCAGCGGGCGCGTTCCAGCGGCCTTGGCAGCGCCAGTCCGCGGCTGAGCAGCGCGCGTGCGAGGTGGTTGTAGAGCGGATCCCCGACCGCCAGCGCAGCCGCCTGGCCGGCAAGGGTGTCGTCGTCCAGTTGGGCCAGCAGTGCGTCAATCTGCTGGTTGCCGGCGCCGGCCCGGAGCAATTCACCTGCCTGTGCGACCAGTGGATGCATGGCGTCCTGCCCGGTCCGTGTCGAGGTTTGCGGGGACATCGAAACGCAGCCGCCCAGCAGGACGGCGATGATGGTCAGGGCGAACAGCCAGGTGCGCCGGGGACGTCGGAGGTGTGTGCTCATCGGCATGCGCTCGCCGCGATGCGGCGTTCCAGTGGGGACCTTGACGATTCTACCGGCCATGCCGGGAAGTGGTGCAAAGACGCCGGCATCCTTACCATCGTGATGATGCACAAGCCCGGCACCCTGCACGTCATCGCCACCCCGATCGGTAACCTGGGTGATATTTCCGCGCGCGCGCTGGAGGTGCTGGGGCAGGTCGATGCGATCTGCGCGGAGGACACCCGGCATACCCGCCAGTTGCTGTCGCACTTCGGGCTTGAGCGGCCATTGCTGGCGCTGCACCAGCACAACGAGGAGGCGCAGGCGGATCAACTGGTCGCCCGCCTGCAGGCAGGTGAATCGCTGGCGCTGGTGTCGGATGCCGGGACGCCGCTGGTCAGCGATCCGGGCTATCGCCTGGTTCGCGCCGCGCGCGCGGCCGGGGTGCGGGTGTCGCCGCTGCCCGGTGCGTGCGCGGCGATCGCGGCGTTGAGCGTGGCCGGGATTGCCTCCGACCGGTTCGCGTTCGAGGGTTTCCTGCCGGCCAAGGGGGGGGCGCGGCGCGAGCGGTTGGCGCGGTTGGCGGCCGAAACACGAACGCTGATCTTCTACGAGTCCGCGCACCGGATCGAGGAGTCGCTGGTCGACTTCGTTGCCGCGTTCGGTGCCGGTCGCCCGGCGGTGTTGGCGCGTGAGTTGACCAAGTTGTTCGAGACGGTTCTCGATGGCGACCTGGCGGCGTTGCTGGCGGCGGTGCAAGCCGATGCCAACCAGCGCAAGGGCGAGTTCGTGCTGGTCGTGGAAGGCATCGGCGATGCCGCCGAAGCGAAGCTGGTCGAGGGTCGGCGGCTGTACCTGAAACTGTCCGAACACCTGCCGCCGTCGACCGCAGCCAAGCTGGCCGCCGACCTCAGCGGCGCGTCGCGCAAGGCGTTGTATGGCGCGACGGATTGAGTCGGACTCAGCAACAGCAACGGCAACGGCAACGGCGGTGGAGTGTGTGGGCTTCGGTGGGGGCGGCGCCCTGTCCGGGCATTGCTACTCGGTTCGGGCGGCCATCCATGGCCGCACTCACCGCCGTGTGCCATCCATGGCGCACTCTCCGCAATGCCCGGACAGGACGCCGCACGGGGGCTGGGGCGTCGTGGCCTTGTTTCAGTGAGAGCGGGTTGCTCTTGGCGATTCGCGCCAACGCGACTTCTCGCTGTTGTATATATAGTGCTGCGGAGTTCCCAGACCATGGATTGGCGATGTGGCAAAAGGCCCCAACGCGTGATCTTCGCCTTTCCCGCCTCAGAACAGGTGAGTGCAGGCGACTTGCGCGGCTCTGCCGCGTGCCTTTCACGAAGTCAGCGAGGTCCGGCAGGAGGTGGACGGTGGGGGGATTGCGGAAAAGCAGGCCATGGATGGCCTGCGGCCCGCCTCAGGGCAGGATGCCCTGATGAAGGGCTGGAGCAATCCCCCCGCCGGCCGCCTCCTGCACGCCCGAACCTCCCGAAGCCCGCTCTTGGCTCTGAACCAGACACCGCCCGGGCATCAAGCAATCCCCCCGCAACCGTCGCGCAACCGCTAAACTGCGCGTGGCGGAGTCGGCCAGACAGTCGCGTCATCGCAGCGGGTTTACCCGCGGCGGTGCCGAGGAAAGTCCGGGCTCCACAGGGCACGGTGCCAGGTAACTCCTGGGCGGCGCGAGCCGACGGAAAGTGCAACAGAGAGTAGACCGCCGAACGGTCCGGTGTTCGAGAGAATGCTCGATGCGTGGCAAGGGTGAAACGGTGCGGTAAGAGCGCACCGCGAGTCTGGCAACAGACCGGCATGGCAAACCCCACCGGGAGCAAGACCAAATAGGGACCTAATGGCGCTGCCCGCGTCGGGTCCGGGTAGGTTGCTCGAGCGTATCGGTGACGATGCGCCTAGAGGAATGACTGTCCACGACAGAACCCGGCTTATCGGCCGGCTCCGCCACTTTTTTCCACGCCACGCCGCTTCCGCGGCGCACATCCCGCTGCCCGGCGCGCGCTGCGGTGGTCGGCCGGTTGGTTTCCTGAACCGAATTTCACATCTGTCTTGAACCCGTCAGTCTCAAAATATGAGACGAAACAAGGGTTAGTGGATAACTCTTGACCAAGACTATGAAGTGTTGCGCAAGCCATTGATCCGACAGGCGAAATACGCCGGGAATTTTGTTGACAACCCCAAGGGTGGTGCATAAGGTGGTCATCAGAGGGAAAACCGGGTTTTTTGTGGTTTTCGATGGTTGCAACCGGATTCCAGCCCCGGTTGTCCGACAGGCGAACCGTCCGCAGAGGCGGGCCAACGCGAAGGTGTGCAATGTTCCAGGGCGAGACCGCCATCACTATTGACGACAAGGGCCGATTGGCGATTCCCACCGCCCATCGGGATCTTGTTGCGCGTGATTGTGGCAACCGGTTGGTCGTCACCTACAACCCGTTCGAGTCCGGCTGCCTGTATCTGTACCCGGTAGCGATATGGGAGCGCATCAGCAAAGAGGTCAACAAGCTGCCCAGGGCGAAGAAGGTCAATCGCTCCATGCAGCTGAAACTGGTCGGCGCGGCAAGCTTCGTGGAGCTGGATGGCAATGGCCGCATCACCATTCCGGCCAGCCACCGCGCCGCGGTGGGAATCGAGCGAAAGGCCATCTTGTTGGGGATGGATGAGAAGTTCGAGTTGTGGAGCGAGCAGGCGCATCACGCACAGATCCATCAGACGATTTCTGATGACGATCTGAGTGACGAGCTGCTCGACCTGCAGCTATGACGGGCGGTGGCATGGAGCGCGCAGCGACTTCCGGCCACCTTCCCGTGATGTATCGGCAGGCGCTGGATGGCCTGCAGGTGCGTGGGAATGGCACTTACCTGGATGGCACGTTTGGCCGTGGAGGTCACGCGCGCGGTGTGCTTGAGCGGCTGGGGCCAGCCGGACGGCTGCTGCTGATGGATAAGGACCCCGATGCGATCGCGGTGGCCGAGCGCGATTTTGGCGACGACCCGCGGGTGGCGATCTTCCGTGGCAGTTTCGCCGACATGGCGCACTGGGGCGCGACCGGTGCGGGCGCGGCTCTGGACGATGGGGCGCTGGACGGCATCCTCCTCGATCTGGGCGTCTCATCGCCGCAACTGGATGTCGCCGAGCGTGGTTTCAGTTTCAGCAAGGATGGCCCGCTGGACATGCGCATGGATCCCGATACGGGCCTGAGCGCGGCGCAATGGCTGGCCATGGCCGATGAGCGCGAGATCGCCGACGTGCTGTGGACCCATGGCGAGGAGCGCCAGTCGCGCAAGATCGCGCGCGCCATCGTCGCCCGGCGTGAGGAACAGCCGATCCTCCGCACCGCCCAGCTGGCCGAGCTGATCGCCTCGGTGATGCCGCGCGGCAAGGACAAAATCCATCCTGCCACCCGCAGCTTCCAGGCCATCCGCATTTTCATCAACCGCGAGCTTGCCGACCTGGAGGCCGGGCTGGACGCAGCGCTGGCGCGGCTCAAGCCCGGCGGCCGGCTGGTGGTGATCAGCTTCCATTCGCTGGAAGACCGGATCGTCAAGCAGTTCATCAACCGCCACGCCAAGGCACCGCCGGGTAACCGGCGCTTGCCCGAGGTCGAGTTCACCCCCGGCCTGCTGGCGATCGGTGGCGCCCGGAAAGCCGAGGTTGACGAAACTTCGGCGAATCCGCGCTCGCGCTCCGCGGTGTTGCGCGTGGCCGAGAAACTTCCCGTGCAGGAGGCCGCATGACGCTGCGCCTGCTGCTGATCGTCCTGGTGGTCGCCAACCTGGTGTCGGCCCTTGCGGTGGTGCATGCGCGTCATCGCCACCGGGTGCTGTTCGTCCAGCTCAGCCAGTTGGAGAAGGCGCGCGACGAGCTCGACATTGATTTTGGCCGTCTGCAACTGGAGCAGGCGACCTGGGCCGAGAGCAACCGCATCGACCAGATTGCGCGTGACCGACTGGGGATGAAGCTCCCCGAAGGCGCGGAAATCGTGGTGATCCGGCCATGAGGGCCAATGGCCGGCGCGCGCGGGGTGCACAGTCGTCGCGTGAGCGTTCGCGCTGGGCCTGGCTGCAGGCCTACCTCGGTCGCGGTGATGGCGCCGCCACGCGTGGCCGAACGCACTACAACGTCCGCAAGCGCATGGCGCTGGTGGGCGGCACGCTTGGTTTGTGTTCGGTCGCGCTGGTCGGCCGCGCGCTTGATGTCCAGGTGTTCAACAACGATTTTTACGTCCGCCAGGGTGACGCGCGTGCGCTGCGCGAGATCCCCATTGCGACTTCGCGCGGCATGATCACCGACCGCAATGGCGAACCGCTGGCGGTGTCGACGCCGGTGGAATCGGTATGGGCCAACCCGCAGGAGCTGTTGCAATACCCCGACCGGATTCCCGAGCTGGCCAAGGTGCTGGGCGTGCCGGCCGACGAGTTGGCACGCAAGCTCAGCCAGCGTGCGGACAAGGAGTTCATGTACCTGCAGCGCCGGATCAACCCGAGCCGGGCGCGCCAGATCCTGGGCCACGAGATCCCCGGTGTGTTCTCGCAGCGCGAGTTCCGTCGCTTCTACCCCCAGGGCGAGGCGATGGCACATGTGCTGGGCTTCACCAACATTGATGATCGTGGGCAGGAAGGCCTGGAGCTGGCGTTCGACGACTGGCTGAGTGGCACGCCGGGCTCCAAGCGGGTGATCCGCGATGGCCAGGGCCGGATCATCGAGAACGTCGACCTGATCCGACCGGCACAGCCCGGCCATGACCTGACCCTGACGATCGACCGCAGGATCCAGTACCTGGCGTTCCGTGAGTTGCGCCGCGGGATCGAGCAGGCGCGGGCGTCGGCCGGCTCGGTGGTGATCCTGGATGTGGATACCGGCGAGGTGCTGGCAATGGCCAACCTGCCCAGCTACAACCCCAATCAGCTGGAAGGCGGACGTGGTGATGCGCGCCGCAACCGCGCCGTTACCGACGTGGTGGAGCCGGGCTCGACGATGAAGCCGATCACCATCGCGGCGGCGCTGTCCACCGGCAGGGTCACCCCGACCACCATCGTCGACACCTCGCCGGGCTGCATGCGCAATGGCCGCTACACCATCAACGACTATCGCAACTACGGCGCGCTGACGGTCGCTGGTGTGCTGACCAAAAGCTCCAATGTGGGCGCGGCCAAGCTGGCGCTGGCGATGCCCGACGACTACTTCTACAACGTCATCCACCACTTTGGTTACGGCACCAAGCCCGGCAGCGGCTTTCCCGGCGAGGCGTCCGGCCTGCTGGCCGCGCCCCGGCAGTGGAGCGGCACCACCAAGGCGACCATGGCCTACGGCTATGGACTGTCGGCGACCCCGCTGCAGATTGCGGTGGCCTACGCCTCGCTGGCCAACGGCGGCCGGGTGATCGCACCGACTTTCGTCAAGGGCCAGCGCAATGAATCGGAGCAGGCGGTCAAGCCGGAGATCGCGCATCAGGTGCTGGGGGCGATGCAGACGGTGACCGAGACCGGCGGCACCGCGACCAACGCCGCAATCCTCGGCTACCACGTGGCCGGCAAGACCGGCACCTCGCGCAAGTTCAGCGCCAGCGGCGGGTATTCGGACGAGTACGTGGCGTTGTTCGCCGGCGTGGTGCCGGTGGAAAATCCGCGCTTCGCGATGGTGGTGATCATCGATGAGCCTGATGCCAGCGCCGGCCATGGTTATGGCGGCGGCGCGACTGCGGCACCGGTGTTCAAGCGGGTGATGGAAGGCGCCTTGCGGCTGATGGACGTGCCACCGGACGACATCGAGACCTGGCTGGCCGCGCAATCGGCGGCGCGCGCCAAGCGACTGAAGGCCAATGGCGGCAAGCTGGCCGAGGACGCGCCGGTGTTGCCCGACCCCACCGTGACCGTCGCCTCGCAGTCCGACTTGCCCGACCCGGTGGATGTGTCGGCAACGTCGCCGGCAGTGTCATCACGCCAGGGAGGTGCACGGTGACCGTCGCGCACAAGCCTCGCCGCATGCCGCTGGCCGAACTGTTGCCGGACGTCGCCGGTATCGCACCGGACCGGATCATCAGTGGCCTGGTCCAGGACAGCCGGGCGATCAGGCCCGGTGACGCTTTCGTGGCGATCGGCGGCTTCGGCACCCATGGCTTGAAGTTTGTCGAGCAGGCACGGGCGGCCAAGGCCAGCGCGATCCTGTTCGAGCCGCCGGCATCCGAAGCCATTCCGGCGCCCGCCGACGCGATTGCGGTGCCGGGCCTGCGCGCGCGGATGGGCGCGATGGCCGACCGCTTCCACGGCTATCCAAGCGCTGGCATGGACATGGTTGGCGTCACCGGCACCAACGGCAAGACCTCCGTCGTGCAGCTGCTCGCCCAGGCCTGGGAGCTGCTCGGCCGGCGCGGCGCCAGCATCGGCACTCTGGGGGTTGGCATAGGCGGGCGGGTCGTCCCGACCGGCTTCACCACGCCGCTGGTGCTGCAGGTGCATGCGCTGCTGGCCGAACTTCACGACGCCGGTGCGCAGGCGGTGGCGATGGAGGTCAGCTCGCACGCGCTCGACCAGGGCCGCGTGGATGCGGTGCATTTCGACGTAGCGGTGTTCACCAACCTCAGCCGCGACCACCTCGACTATCACGGCGACATGGCGACGTATGGCGCCGCCAAGGCGCTGCTGTTCGCCTGGCCGGGATTGCGCGCCGCGGTGATCAACCTGGACGACGCCCACGGCCGTGCGATGCATGAGGCCCTGGCGCAAGGGCTGCGGGGCATCGGACTGAGTTCACGCGGCAATCCCGACGCGATGGTGCAGGCGCAGGCGTTACAACTGGACAACGCCGGGATTGCATTCGAGCTGGCCATGCGCACGCCGACCGGCGATGAATGCCACCCGGTGCGTTCACCGCTGCTGGGTCGCTTCAACGTCGACAACCTGCTTGCCGTCGCCGGCGCCTTGCTCGCGTTGGGCGAGCAGCCGGCCACCATTGCCGGCACCTTGTCCCGGCTGCAGCCGATCCACGGCCGGATGAACCGGCTCGGTGGCGCGGCCGGTCAGCCCCTGGTGGTGATTGACTACGCCCACACGCCGGACGCGCTGGAGCAGGCGCTGGTCTCGTTGCAGGCCCACGCCGCTGCGCGCCTGGTCTGCGTGTTTGGCTGCGGCGGTGAACGCGACCGCGGCAAGCGGCCGCAGATGGCGGCCATTGCCCAGGCGCACGCCGACGTGGTGATCGTCACCGACGACAATCCGCGCGATGAGGACGGCGATGCGATCGTCGCCGAGATCATGGCCGGTTTCGCCAACCCCGGCTCCGTCATCGTGCAGCGCGACCGCGCCGCGGCGATCGCGCGGGCGGTGGGCGAGGCCGGGCCGGACGACATCGTGCTGGTGGCGGGAAAAGGTCACGAGCCGTACCAGGAAATCGCCGGCGTGCGACACCCTTTCGACGACACACTGGTGGCGCGGGCTGCACTGGAGGATCGCCCATGAAGCGCCTCCAGCTGTCCGATATCGCACGCATGAGCGGGGGCCGGTTGCAGGGCGACGACCTTGCGATCGACGCGATCATCACCGACACCAGGGCGTTGCCGGCGACGGGAGCCAACCTGTTTGTCGCGCTCAAGGGCGAGCACTTCGACGGCCACGATCATCTGGCCGCTGCGGCGTCGAATGCCATCGCCGCGGCGCTGGTATCGCGTCCGGTCGATGTGGCCATCCCGCAGGTGCTGGTCGCCGACACCGAGCGCGCGCTGGGTGAACTGGCGGGTGCCCTGCAACGTGCCCGCAGTACCCGGGTGGTGGCGATCACCGGCAGCAACGGCAAGACCAGCGTCAAGGCCTTGTTGCTGGAGATCCTGAAGCGGGCCGGTTCGACCCATGCCAACCCGGGCAACCACAACAATGAAATCGGCCTGCCTCTGGCGGTGATCGACGCGCCGGACGATGCGCAGTTCGCGATCTACGAAATGGGCGCCGGCAAGCCCGGCGACATCGCCTACCTGGCCGCGATCGCCCGTCCCGACGTCGCCCTGGTCAACAACGTTGCCCCCGCCCATCTGGAGCGGATGGGCAGCCTGCTGGGCGTGGCCGACACCAAGGCGGCGATCTACGATGCGCTGCCACTGGATGGGGTGGCGGTGATCAATGCCGACGATGCTTTTGCACCGTATTTCGCCGAGCGCGCGCACGGGCGCCGGTTGATCCGTTTCGGCCTTGATGCCAGCGCCGATATCAGCGCCCGCGACATTGCGGTGAACGCGGCAGGTTCGCACTTCACCCTGGTCGCCCCCGACGGCGAGGTGGCGATCGCGCTGGCGCTGCACGGACGCCACAACGTGCGCAACGCCTTGGCCGCCGCGTCGCTGGCGATCGGGCTGGGCGTGTCCCTGGAGATGGTCGCGCAGGGCCTGGACGCCGCGGAGCCGGTTGCCGGGCGGCTGGTCACCCACGGCCTGGACAACAACGCGGTGTTGATTGACGACAGCTACAACGCCAACCCCGGCTCATTGGCCGCCGCCATCGACACCCTGGCCGAAGCGCCGGGCGAGGGTTGGCTGGTGCTGGGCGACATGCGTGAGTTGGGCGTCGACGCCGAAGCCATGCACGCCCAGGCCGGACGCCATGCAAGAGCGGCCGGCATCACACGTGTGTTCGCGCTTGGCCAACTGAGTGCCGCGGCAGCGCGCGCATTTGGCGACGGCGGTGACGAGTACCCGAATCACGACGCGCTGGCCACGGCATTGCGGCGCGCGTTGGCGCAGGCCGGCGCGGTGGCCGGAGCGGCAACACCGGCCGCAACGCCGATCCGCGTGCTGGTGAAAGGTTCGCGCGGCAGCGCGATGGACAAAATCGTGACCGCGTTGCTGTCTGGACAACGCCCACAAGGTCCGGAGGACAACATCGATGCTGCTTGAATTGGCACGCTGGCTGGAACAATTGGACAGCCTGTTCGGATTGTTCAATTACCTGACGTTCCGCGGCATCCTGAGCGCGCTCACGGCGTTGGCGCTGTCGTTGTGGTGGGGGCCCGCGGTGATCCGCAAACTGGCCATGTACAAGGGTGGCCAGCCGATCCGCACCGACGGACCCAAGTCGCATTTCTCCAAGGCCGGCACCCCGACCATGGGTGGCGGGCTGATCCTGTTGACCGTGCTGGCCTCGGTGTTGCTGTGGGGCGACTTGCGCAACCGCTATGTCTGGGTGGTGCTGGCGGTGATGGTCGCGTTCGGCGCGATCGGCTGGTACGACGACTGGATGAAGATCGTCAAGCGCGATCCCAACGGCATGAAATCGCGCTGGAAATACCTGCTGCAATCGATCTTCGGACTGGCGGCAGGCGTGTTCCTCTACCTCACCGCCGACGTGCCTGCGGCCACCACGTTCTACATCCCGATGTTCAAGGAACTGGCCTTCCCGATGGGGGTCGGGCTGGTCGTGGTTGCGTACTTCTGGATCGTCGGCTTCTCCAATGCGGTCAACCTGACCGACGGGCTGGACGGTCTGGCGATCATGCCGACCGTGCTGGTCGCCTGTGCACTGGGCGTGTTCGCGTACGTCTCGGGCAACGCGGTGTTCTCCGAGTACCTGCAGATCCCGCCGGTGCCCGGGGCAGGTGAGCTGGTGATCATCTGCGCGGCAATTGCCGGGGCCGGGCTCGGTTTCCTGTGGTTCAACACCTACCCGGCGATGGTGTTCATGGGCGATGTCGGCGCGCTGGCGCTGGGTGCGGTGCTGGGAACGGTCGCGATCATCGTCCGCCAGGAGCTGGTGCTGGTGATCATGGGCGGCGTGTTCGTGATCGAGACGCTGTCGGTGATGATCCAGGTCGCCTCGTTCAAGCTCACCGGCAAGCGCGTGTTCAAGATGGCGCCGATCCACCACCATTTCGAGCTCAAGGGCTGGCCGGAGCCGCGAGTGATCGTGCGCTTCTGGATCATCTCGGTGGTGCTGGTGCTGGTCGGCCTGGCGACGTTGAAGGTGCGCTGATGAACGACACCACGCACCAGGCAACACGCCTCGACGCGATCAATGGTCACTACGACCGTTGGCTGCTGGCGGTGGTGTGCGCGCTTGCGTGCCTGGGCGTGGTGATGGTCGGTTCCAGCTCCATCGCGATCGCGATCGACTACGGCGTTGGCCCGTTCCACTACCTGGTCCGGCACGTTGCCTTCCTCGGGATCGGCGCGGGGCTGGGGCTGTGGCTGATGCGCACCGAGCTGAAGACGGTCGAGAACCTCAATCAATGGCTGCTGCTGGCCTGCTTCGGCTTGCTGGTCGCGGTGTTCATTCCCGGTATCGGCGACGAGGTCAACGGCGCCAGCCGATGGATCAACCTGCGGGTGTCCAGCTTCCAGGCGGTCGAGGCGGTCAAGCTGCTCTACATCATCTGGCTGGCCAGCTATCTCAAGCGTTACAGCGATGAAGTAACCGCCACCTGGACTGCGATGCTGAAGCCGCTTGGCGTGGCGTTGCTGATGGTGGTGCTGTTGATCTTCCAGCCCGACTTTGGCTCGCTCGCGCTGATCCTGGCGATCACCGGCGGCATGCTGGTGCTGGGCGGGGTCAACATGCCGCGGATGTTCGGCCCGGTGCTGGTGTTGCTGCCGGCGCTGGCGGCGGTCGCGATCGCCGAACCCTACCGCGTGCGCCGGCTGACCTCGTTCCTGGATCCGTGGGCGGATCCGTTCAACTCCGGCTACCAACTGACCAACGCCTTGATGGCGGTCGGTCGCGGTGAATGGTTCGGCGTCGGTCTCGGCGGCTCGGTGCAGAAGCTGTCGTACCTGCCCGAAGCGCACACCGATTTCATCCTCGCGGTGATCGGGGAAGAGCTCGGCTTCGTCGGCGTCTGCACGGTGATTGGCCTGTACGCGCTGCTGGTCGGACGGGCGCTGTGGCTGGGTTTGAAGTGCGTGGAAATGCGCCGTCATTTCTCCGGCTACTGCGCCTTCGGCATCGCCTTGTGGATCGGCCTGCAAAGCTTTGTCTCGATCGGCGTCAACCTGGGCCTGTTGCCGACCAAGGGGCTGACGTTACCATTGGTCTCGTCGGGCGGCTCCAGCGTGTTGATGACCTGCGCGGCCATGGGTCTGTTGTTGCGGGTGTCCTACGAGCTCGATCGCGCCGAGCGCCAGGTCGCGCGCCTGCGCGGCGAGAAGTCGAGCGCCGCGACGGCGGACGGTTCCGAGCCGTCGACCGCCAGCCTCCGCGCGCCCGCATCGGTACCGGTTGGGAAAGTCACGGCCAGCACCGCTCGCGGCACCAGCCGCCTACGCGGTCGCGTCGAGCCGACCTTCGGAGGCCTGGCATGAATGCGGCCCTGCAATCACATCCGGTGATGATCCTCGCCGGCGGCACCGGGGGACACATCTTCCCGGGCCTGGCCGTGGCCCGAGAGCTGCTTGATCGCGGTGTGCCGGTGACCTGGCTGGGCGCGGAGGGCGGTATGGAGACGCGCCTGGTGCCGGAGCACGGTATCCAGATCGACACCATCGCGGTGCGCGGTGTCCGCGGCAAGGGACTGCGCACCTTGCTCGGCGCCCCATACAAGGTGGCCGGCGCCGTGCGTGCGGCCGCCGCCGTGCTGCGTGCGCGCAAGCCGCGGGTGGTGATCAGTTTTGGTGGCTACGCGGCCGGTCCGGGTGGTCTGGCCGCCAAGTTGGCCGGCGTGCCGTTGCTGGTGCACGAGCAGAACCGCGCGCCGGGCATGACCAACCGGGTACTGGCCCGGCTGGCCGCGCGCGTGATGACCGGCTTTCCCGATACGTTCGCCAACGAGGTGGTCGTGGGTAATCCGGTGCGCGCCGAGATTGCCGCGGTGGCCGGCCCCGAGCATCGCTTTGCCGGTCGCCAGGGGCCATTGCGGCTGCTGGTGCTGGGCGGCAGCCAGGGCGCGCGTGCCCTCAACAATGCGGTGCCACAGGCGCTGGGCTGGGTTCGCGAGCGGATCCAATTCGAGGTCCGCCACCAGTGCGGAGCGCAGCAACAGACCGATGCCGAGCGCCGGTATGCCGATGCCGGGATCGCCGCCAGCGTCGAGCCGTTCATCGCCGACATGGCCGATGCCTATGGCTGGGCCGACCTGGTGGTATGCCGCGCCGGCGCGCTGACCCTGGCCGAGCTGTGCGCGGTTGGCGTGGGCAGCGTGCTGGTGCCGTTCCCGCAAGCCGTCGACGACCACCAGACCCGCAACGCGCAGTACCTGGTCGACCGCGGCGCGGCGCAACTGCTGCCGCAAGGTCCGGCTGACCTGGCCACGCGCCTGGCGGCCACCCTGCAGGACCTTGCCAATCGCGAGGACCTGTTGCGCCTGGCCCAGGCCGCGCGCGCGCTGGCCCGGCCCGATGCCGCGGCGCGGGTCGCGGACATCGTGCAGCGGCAATCGGATCCCGACTCGAATCATTCCCAACAGGAGCCCGCTGCATGAGCACTACCGTGCGCCGCCGCCTGCAACACAGCGGCGATCTCGCCCAGGCCTTTCCGCGGGTGCATTTCATCGGCATCGGCGGCACCGGCATGAGCGGTATCGCAGAAGTCATGAGCACCCTGGGCTATCAGGTATCAGGATCGGACCAGGCCGACAACGCCGTCACCCGTCGGCTGGCCGGCCTGGGCATCACCGTGCACCGCGGCCATGCCGCCGCCAACGTGCTGGGCACCGATTGCGTGGTGGTCTCCAGCGCGATCAAGGCCGACAACCCGGAACTGCTGGAAGCGCGCGCGCAACGCATCCCGGTGGTGCCGCGTGCGGAGATGCTGGCCGAGTTGATGCGCTTCAAGCGCGGCATCGCCGTCGCTGGCACCCATGGCAAGACCACCACCACCTCGCTGACCGCCAGCGTGCTCGCTGAAGGTGGTATCGACCCGACGTTCGTGATCGGTGGCCAGCTGCTTGCCGCCGGCGCCAACGCCCGGCTGGGCAGCGGCGACTGGCTGGTGGCCGAGGCCGACGAGAGCGACGGCAGCTTCCTGCGCCTGAGCCCGCAGATCGCTGTGGTCACCAACATCGACGCGGATCACCTGGAGAACTACGGCGGCGACTTCGCCAATGTCCAGGCCGCATTCGGCGAGTTCATGCTGAGACTGCCGTTCTATGGACTGGCGGTGTTGTGCATCGATGATCCGGAAGTCGCCGCGCTGGCCGAGCGCACCCCGCGTCACGTGATGACCTACGGCTTGTCCGCCGATGCCGACGTGCGCGCCGAAAACGTCACCCAGCAGGGTGCGCGGATGCACTTCGAGCTGTGCCTGCCCGATGGTGCGCGCTGCCCGGTGACCCTGGCCCTGCCGGGCGAGCACAATGTGCTCAACGCCCTGGCCGCGGCGACAGTGGGCTGGCAGCTGGGCGTCGAACCCAGCGCGATCAGCCGTGCGCTGGAGGGGTTCGCCGGGATTGGCCGGCGCTTCAACCTGCTCTCCCAGACCCCGTTGCCCAAGGGCGGCATGGTCACCGTGGTCGATGACTACGGCCACCATCCCCGGGAGCTGGAGGCGGTGTTTGCCGCGGCCCGCGGCGGCTGGCCGGACAAACGGCTGGTGGTCGCATTCCAGCTGCATCGCCATAGCCGTACCCGCGACCTGTTCGATGAGTTCGCAGCGGTGTTGTCCAGCGTCGATGCGTTGGTGCTGACCGAGGTCTACGCCGCCGGCGAGCAGCCGATTGCCGGTGCCGACGAGAAGGCGCTGGCGCGAGCGATCCGTGCACGCGGCCGGGTTGATCCGGTGGTGGTGGGCGCCGCACACGAACTGCCTGGGGTGCTGGGCGACGTACTCGAGGACGGCGACCTGCTGCTGCTGATGGGTGCTGGCGACATCGGCCAGGCTGCCCAGCAGATCGCGATCCACGGGTTTATCAACGCCGAGCCCGCCGATGCAAAGGAGGGCCAGCCATGAGTACTGCATTGCCCCCGCCGCGGGTAACCAACCCGGTCGGCTTTGGCCGCGTCGCGGTCCTGATGGGCGGCACCAGTGCCGAGCGCGAGGTATCGCTGGATTCGGGTCGCAACGTACTGGAAGCCCTGCAGGCGCGCGGCGTCAACGCGTTCGCGATCGACGGCATCCCGGCACTGGTCGACGCGGTGCGCAACGGCCGGGTCGACCGGGTATTCAACATCCTGCACGGCAACAAGGGCGGTGGCGAGGATGGCGTATTGCAGGGACTGCTGGAGGCGCTTGGCGTGCCTTGCACCGGCTCCGGCGTGCTCGGCTCGGCGTTGAGCATGGACAAGATCCGCACCAAGCAGGTTTGGCTCAGCGTCGGGCTGCCCACGCCGCGCTACCAGTGCCTGGCCGAAGGTGCCGGACGTAGCCGCGAGGACGTGCATCGCGCGGCGCGCGAGCTGGGCCTGCCGGTGATCATCAAGCCGTCCAGCGAGGGCTCCAGCGTCGGCATCTCGCGCGTGCTGGACGAAGCCGGCCTGGACGAGGCGGTGGAGCTGGCGGCGCGCTATCCGGGCGAGTTGCTGATGGAGCAGATGGTGGTCGGCGACGAGCTGACGGTCGGCATCCTTGGCCACGGCAGTACCCATTACGCGCTGCCGTCGATCCGCATCGTGCCCAGGGGCGAGTGGTACGACTACAACGCCAAGTACGTGGCCGATGACACCCAGTATCTGTGTCCCGGCCTGGAGGGCGATGCCGAAGACGAGATCCGCCGGATTGCACTGGCCGCCTTCGAAGCCGCCGGGTGTCAGGGCTGGGGACGGGTGGATGTCATGCGCGATCGCAGCACCGGCGCGTTCCACCTGCTGGAAGTGAATACCGCGCCGGGGATGACCAGCCACTCGCTGGTGCCCAAGGCGGCCGGCCAGGTCGGGATCGACTTCGAAGAGCTGTGCTGGCGCGTGCTGGAGTCATCGATGCAGGAGGGCTCGCACCGGTGAATGCGCTGCTGCGCCTGCTGGGTTGGCTGCTCGCGGTAGCACTGGTAGTGCTGCCGGTTGCGGCCGTGCTCAACGGCTGGGTGGGCGCGGACCAGTGGCCGTTGACCAAGTTGCGCGCGACCGGCCAGTTCGAACGCGTGGACGAGGCGCTGCTACGCCAGACCGTGCTGCCGTATGCACGCCAGGGATTCTTCGCCGTGCGTCTTGATGATGCGCGCGCCGCGATTGCCGCGCTGCCGTGGGTCGAGCACGCCGAGGTTCGCAAGCGTTGGCCGGACGTACTGGAAGTGCAGGTGATCGAGCACGTGCCGTATGCGCGATGGGGCGAGGACCAACTGCTGTCCGAGCATGGCCGGTTGTTCCCGGCCGCAGGCATCGAGATACCCGAAGGCCTGCCGCAACTGGATGGCCCCGAGTCCCGGATCAAGGACGTGGTGGCGCTCTACAACGAGTCGCGCAGCTTGTTCAGCCCGATCGGGCTGGACGTCCGGGTGGTCCTGCTGGATCCGCGCGGCAGTTGGACCCTGGGTCTGGGCAACGGAGCCCAGGTGGTGCTCGGGCGCAATCAGGCCCATGCCCGGATCGAACGCTTCGTGCGCCTGATGCCACAGCTGCTCGGGCAACAGGAGCAGGCGCTGGTCCGCGCCGACCTTCGTTACACCAATGGCTTCGCATTGACCTGGGCCGCGAGCAACCAACCAACCCCGCGCGACCCGGCCGCGGACAAGCAGGGAAACACATGAATCGCAAGGGTGACAAATCATTGATCGTCGGCCTCGACATCGGCACCTCCAAGGTGGTCGCGCTGGTGGGCGAGTACACCCCCGGATACAGCGGGCCGGACAACCCAATTGAGGTGATCGGGATCGGCTCGCACGAATCGCGCGGGCTGCGCCGCGGCGTGGTGGTCGATATCGAGTCGACCGTACAGTCGATCCAGCGCGCGATCGAGGAAGCCGAGCTGATGGCCGGCTGCGAGATCCGCTCGGTGTACGCATCGATCTCCGGCAGCCACGTGCAATGCCGCAATTCGCAGGGCATCGCGCCGATCCGTGACGGTGAAGTCACCTTCGGCGACCTGGACCGGGTGCTGGAAGCCGCCAAGGCGGTCGCAATCCCGGCCGACCAGCGGATCCTGCATGCGATCCCGCGTGACTATGTGCTCGACGATTCGCAGGAAGGCATCCGCAACCCGGTCGGCA
The DNA here is from genome assembly GCF_054072675.1 of Lysobacter sp. A289. Taxonomy (NCBI): domain Bacteria; kingdom Pseudomonadati; phylum Pseudomonadota; class Gammaproteobacteria; order Lysobacterales; family Lysobacteraceae; genus Lysobacter; species Lysobacter sp. A289. The sequence goes on along the minus strand of NZ_JBSVRN010000001.1, from coordinate 1,965,091 downwards.
TGACCGGTGTGCGCCTGGAGGTGCACGCCCACCTGGTGGTCTGCGCGCAATCGGCCGCGGCCAACGTCAGCAAGTGCGTGCAGCGCTGCGGCCTGCAGGTGGACAACCTGATCCTGGGCGTACTGGCCTCCAGCAACGCGGTGCTGACCAGTGACGAGCGCGAGCTTGGCGTGGTGCTGGTCGACATCGGCGCCGGCACCACCGACATCGCGGTGTTCGTGCAGGGGGCGATCGCCCACTCGGCCAGCCTCGGCATCGCCGGCGACAAGGTCACCGAAGACATCGCCCACATGCTGCGCACACCGACCCCGGATGCGGAGCAGATCAAGGTTCGCTACGCCTGCGCGCTGGCCCAGATGGCCACGGCCGAGGAGTCGATCCAGGTGCCGTCGGTGGGCGACCGCCCGCCGCGCCGGATGCCGCGGGCGTCGCTGGCCCAGGCGGTGCAGGCGCGCTACGAGGAAATCTTCGAGATGGTCCAGGCCGAACTGCGCCGCAGCGGCTTCGAGCAGCACGTCCGGGCCGGCATGGTCCTGACCGGCGGCGCCGCAAAGATGGAAGGCGTGGTCGAGCTGGCCGAGGAAATGCTGCAGATGCCGGTTCGCGTCGGCATCCCGCAACACGTCACCGGCCTGGGCGAGGTGGTGGGCAATCCCGTCCATGCCACCGGCGTCGGCCTGCTGCTGATGGGCAGCCAGATCGAAAACCCGCGCCGGCCGGTGATCAATACCGGCCGGGCCGGATCCATTTTCAACAAGCTCAAGGACTGGTATCGCGGCCAGTTCTGAGTCCCCAGGCAAGACGCAACACCACGCGACACCCAGCACTACATAACTAGACATACGAGGACACGGACATGGCGCACTTTGAACTGGTAGAAAACATGGCCCCCAATGCGATCATCAAGGTGATCGGCGTCGGGGGTGGCGGCGGCAACGCGGTTGCACACATGGTCAGCAACAACGTCGATGGGGTGGAGTTCATCACCGCCAACACCGACTCGCAGGCAATCAAGAACTGCGGTGCGAAGTTGCAGCTGCAACTTGGCACCAACGTCACCAAGGGCCTGGGCGCAGGCGCGAACCCGGAGGTCGGTCGCCAGGCCGCCCTGGAAGACCGTGAGCGGCTGATGGACGCGATGGAGGGCGCCGACATGGTGTTCATCACCGCCGGCATGGGTGGCGGCACCGGCACCGGCGCGGCCCCCGTGGTCGCACAACTGGCCAAGGAGATGGGCATCCTGACCGTCGCGGTGGTGACCAAGCCGTTCCCGTTTGAAGGCCGCCGACGCATGCAGGTCGCGCTCAAGGGCATCGAGGAACTCAGCCATCATGTCGACTCGTTGATCACCATCCCCAACGAGAAGCTGATCACCGTACTGGGCCGCAACGCGACCATGATCCAGGCCTTCCGCGCCGCCAACGACGTGCTGTTGGGCGCCGTGCAGGGCATCGCCGACCTGATCGTGCGTCCCGGCCTGATCAACGTCGACTTCGCCGACGTCCGCACCGTGATGTCGGAGATGGGCTTGGCGATGATGGGCAGCGGCTCCGCCCGCGGCGACGACCGTGCGCAGGCGGCAGCCGAAGCGGCGGTGCAGAACCCGCTGCTGGACGACATCAACCTGTCGGGCGCCAACGGCATCCTGGTCAACATCACCGCCGGCCCGGACTTCACCATGGCCGAGTTCGATGAAGTCGGCCGTACCGTAGAGGCGTTTGCGTCCGAGGATGCGACCGTGGTCATCGGCACCGTGCTGGATCCGGACATGCAGGACGAGGTCCGTGTCACCGTGGTCGCGACCGGCCTGAACCGCGCCGTCGTGCGCCAGGCTCGTCCGGGCGAGGGCAACCGTCCGCCGATCCAACTGGTACGCAACGGCAGTACCGGCGAGCCGGAGTTTCCGATGGACGACGCGATCGCCCCGGCGATGCCGAGTTTCGGCGGCAGTTTGCGCGGTAGCAGCAGCGCCGCCCCGTCCGAGATGCCGTCTTCGGCTCCGGCCGCGGCGGAATTCGGCAACGACACCAACTATCTGGATATCCCGGCATTCCTGCGTCGGCAGGCAGATTGATCACGTTGATTGATCGGGCCTGCTGACCCGAAAAGTAACGCCAATGTCCAGTTCGATTGGTTCCGTGGCTTGATTGCGCGGGACGTTTGGACCGGTCACCTGCCCGATGGGCGGTGACCGGTCATTTTCCTCGGCCGGCTCCTCGGCCAGCCCAGCCCCCGGATTGACCGGAGGTAGCGGGACTGCGTGTTAATCTTGCGCGCTGCAATAATTCCGTCACAAGGCCTGCCCTATACCCATGCTGCGTCAGCGCACCCTCAAGAACGTCACCCGCGCTACCGGTGTGGGCCTACATAGCGGCGAGAAGGTCTTCCTGACCTTGCGCCCGGCCCCGGTTGATGCCGGGATCATATTTCGTCGTATCGACCTGGATCCGGTGGTCGAGATCCCCGCGCGCGCCGATCTGGTCACCGAGACCACCCTGTGCACCGGACTCAGTCTTGGCCCGGCCAACGTGCAGACGGTCGAGCACCTGATGTCCGCGCTGGCGGGCCTGGGCATCGACAACGCCTACATCGACCTGTCGGCACCGGAAGTGCCGATCATGGACGGCTCGGCCGGTCCGTTCGTCTTCCTGTTGCAGTCCGCCGGCATTGCCGAGCAGGACGCGGCCAAGCGGTTCATCCGCATCAAGCACCCGGTCGAGGTGCGTGATGGCGACAAGACCGCCCGGTTCGAACCCTATGAGGGCTTCCGGGTCGGCTTTACCGTGGAGTTCCGCCACCCGGCAATCCCCGATTCGCAGTCGCGTGCGCAAGTCGAGTTCTCCACCAGCAACTACATCAAGGAAGTCAGCCGCGCCCGCACCTTTGGCTTCATGACCGACCTGGAATACATGCGCGAGCGCAACCTCGGGCTGGGCGGTTCGATGGACAACGCCATCGTGCTGGATGAGTTCCGGGTCCTCAACGAGGACGGGCTGCGCTACGCCGACGAATTTGTCCGCCACAAGATCCTTGATGCCATTGGTGACCTGTACCTGGCGGGCCATGCGGTCATCGGGGCCTATGAGGGCTTCAAGTCTGGCCATGCGCTGAACAACAAGCTGGTGCGCGCCTTGCTGGCTGAACAAGCCGCCTGGGAGATCGTCAGCTACCCCGGCGCTGAGGAACCAGAGGCCGTATCGGTGGCCTACGGCATTCCGTCGCTGGTGTGATCGCACTACCTCGCAAGGCTTCCGCCCTCCGGGGCGGGATGGAGCGACGTCGCTTGTTTGATGGTGATGGTGACCTGCGCGCCGCCGCGAGTGCGCTGTGAGCGTCGTCACGGAAGTGAACCCATGACGTCGAAATAACGACTTATATACAAATCATTTCCTAACCCTTAACAAATCGGGGGTATCGGAGCTTTAGCATGCGACGTCGATGCTCACTTGATCTTCACGGCATACAACATGCCAGCGGGAACAAGTGCTCATCCGGCGTCGTCGGGTTCGTCCGGATTGGAAGGCTTCAACGACGCCAGCGCGGCCTGCAACGCTTGGTGTGCAGCGGCGGACATGGTGACCGGTTTCCGGGGCGCTGGTTGGGGGGGCGCACTGGATACGAGGCTCGTCTTGATGGCGAACTCGGTCACACCCAGCCCAATTGATCGGGCGCCCGCCAACAGTTCCGGAGCAAGTAGACGCAATTTCGTCCGCCACACCGGGGAGTCAACCAAATACACGAGCCTGCCGCGCTCGTAATTCGCCAGTCGCGCATGCGCGGCAAGCGGGGGCGGCAGGAGGGGGCGTAAACGACGGTCCAGCTCGTCGAGCCAGAGGGCACGACGAATCGGGTCGCCAGCCGGCTCTGCCAGCAGCGCATCGAGCGCTGCAACAGGAGTCGATGGACGACGCGGCGGGTTGGATCGGGAATCAGACATTGGACCTATGACCTATCAAGACATCGTAAACAAATCGCGTGGCAGGTGGGCGTCAATGGCGCAACGCCTGCTGGACGGCGTGACCCGACAGGCGTTGCAACGCCCCGGCCCGAGCGCCGCGTTGCTGCTGGGCGGTGGCCTGGCGCTGGGCATTGGTGCCGGGGTTGCCGGGAACCTGTCGCTGCGTCACCAGGTGGACTCCCAGCAGGCGCAATTGCAGACCACTCAGGCCGAGGCGCAACGCGAAATCAACGCGCTGGCGGCCCGTCTGGGCGAACTGCAGGCCGAAGCCAACCGGCTCAATGCCCTGGGTGAGCGCCTGACCCGCATCGGTCAATTGCAGGATGGCGAGTTCAACTTCAACAAGCCGGTGGGTATTGGTGGCGGCGGCATCGTCCAGGACATGCCCAAGAGCGAGCTCAACCAGGGATTGGTTGAGCTGGGCGCGCAGTTCCAGGCCTCCGGTGAGCAGCTGTCGGTACTGGAGTCGCTGCTGTTCAACCGCCAACTGGACATGAACTCGGTGCCTTCGGGCGAGCCGATCGACAGTTACATCACCTCCAACTTCGGCTATCGGGCCGACCCGATCCGTGGCGGCCGCGCGCTCCATAAGGGCATTGACTTCGAAGCCAATGTCGGCGATCCGGTGATAGCCGTGGCCGATGGCGTGATCAGCTTCTCCGGTCGCCGCTCCGGCTACGGCAACACCGTGGAGATCGACCACGGCAACGGCTACGTGACCCGCTATGCCCACAACTCCAAGCTGAGTCTCAAGGTGGGTGCGCTGGTTCGCGCCGGGCAGCAAGTCGCCAAGGCCGGTTCCACCGGGCGCTCCACCGGGGCCCACGTGCACTTCGAGGTCTGGCAGGACGGCCGGGTGGTCAACCCCAAGAAGTTTCTCGCCCAGCGTTCTCCGCTGCGGGGCTGAGATCGCCATTGGCCCCTTGATAGGCGTCTGCGCGCCCCCACGCTAGAATAGGCTTTGCCATGACAGGGTGCCCAGCGCCCTGTTTTCGTTTTCGCGATGCAATCTTGCTTCCGTGGTGTCGCGCTCGCCTGATTCGTTCTGGACCAATCAATGCTCAACAACATGCTTACTCGCGTCTTTGGCAGCCGCAATGACCGCCTGCTGCGCCAATTGCAACGCTCCGTGACCAAGATCAACGCATTCGAGCCGGATCTGGAGAAACTCAGCGACGCCGAGCTGCAAGCCAAGACCCCCGAGTTCAAGCAGCGCCTGGCCGATGGCGCCACCCTTGACCAGATCCTGCCGGAGGCATTTGCCGTCTGTCGCGAAGCCTCCCGCCGGGTGCTGGGAATGCGTCATTACGACGTCCAGTTGGTTGGTGGCATGGTCCTGCACCTGGGCAAGATCGCCGAAATGCGCACCGGTGAGGGCAAGACCCTGGTCGGCACCTTGCCGGTCTACCTCAACGCCCTCAGTGGCGATGGCGTGCACCTGGTCACCGTCAACGACTACCTGGCCCGGCGCGACTCGGCGTGGATGGGCAAGGTGTACAACTTCCTGGGCCTGTCGGTCGGGGTGGTCTACCCGGGCATGCCGCACGGCGACAAGGCCGAGGCCTACAACGCCGATATCACCTACGGCACCAACAACGAGTTCGGCTTCGACTACCTGCGCGACAACATGGCGCTGTCGAAGGAGGATCGTCACCAGCGCGGCCTGAATTTCGCGATTGTCGATGAGGTCGACTCGATCCTGATCGATGAAGCGCGCACGCCGCTGATCATCTCCGGCCCTGCCGAGGATTCCCCCGAGCTGTACATCAAGACCAACCGGATCGTGCCGTCGCTGACACGGCAGAAAGAAGAGGAAGGCGAAGGCGACTACTGGGTCGACGAAAAGGGCAAGCAGGTGCACCTGTCCGAGACCGGGCAGGAGAACGCCGAGCAGTTGCTGCGCGATGCCGGCATCCTCGATGCGAACGAGGAGGAGGGCGGGCTGTATTCGCCGCAGAACCTCGCCATCGTCCATCACCTCAATGCCGCGTTGCGCGCCCATGCGATCTACCAGCGTGACGTGGACTACATCGTCCGCGATGGCGAGGTGGTGATCGTCGATGAGTTCACCGGCCGTACCCTGGCCGGGCGGCGTTGGTCGGACGGCCTGCACCAGGCGGTCGAGGCCAAGGAGGGCGTCCCGGTCCAGCGCGACAACCAGACGCTGGCGTCGATCACCTTCCAGAACCTGTTCCGGATGTACAACAAGCTTGCCGGCATGACCGGTACCGCGGATACCGAGGCGTTCGAGTTCGAGAGCATCTACTCGCTGGAAGTCGTGGTCATCCCGCCCAACCGTCCGGTGCAGCGCAAGGACAGTGCCGACGCGGTGTTCCTCAACCGCGCCGGCAAGTACCGCGCGGTAGCCGCCGAGATCAAGGAAGCGCACGCGAAAGGCCAGCCGGTGCTGGTGGGCACCACCTCCATCGAGGTCTCCGAAATGCTCAGCCAACAGCTGCGCGAGGCCGACATCGACCACGAAGTGCTCAACGCCAAACAACACGAGCGTGAGGCGACCATCGTTGCCCAGGCCGGCCGGCCCGGCGCGATCACCATCGCCACCAACATGGCCGGTCGCGGTACCGATATCGTGCTGGGCGGATCGTGGGAGAACGAGATCGAGCAGATCGAGGCCGAGACCGGCGAGCCGGTCGACGAGGTCACCCGCTCGCGCCTGAAGGCCGAATGGAAGGAACGCCATGACGCGGTCAAGGCCGCCGGCGGCTTGCACATCGTGGGTACCGAGCGCCACGAGTCGCGGCGGATCGACAACCAGCTGCGCGGTCGCGCCGGACGCCAGGGTGACCCGGGGTCGTCGCGCTTCTACCTGTCGCTGGAAGACAACCTGATGCGCATCTTCGCGGCCGACTGGGTGCAGCGGGTCATGACCCGGATGGGCCTGAAGGAAGACGACATCATCGAAAGCCCGCTGGTGTCCAAGCAGATCGCCAGCGCGCAGCGCAAGGTCGAGGCGCACAACTTCGACATCCGCAAGAACCTGCTGGATTTTGACGACGTCAACAACGACCAGCGCAAGGTGATCTACGGCCAGCGCAACGAGTTGCTGGAGGCGCAGGACGTCAAGGAAAACATCGACAACATCCGCGACGACGTGGTTGCCGAACTGGTGTCGCGCTACGTGCCGCTCAACTCGATCGACGAACAGTGGGACCTGCCGGGGCTGGAAACCGCGCTGGTCAACGACTTCAACCTGCGGGTGGACGTACAGGCCAAGGTGCGCGACAACACCGAGATCGATGCCGAGGCCATCGCCGAGTACGTCAACGAGCAGGTGACTGCCCACGTTGCCGAGCGCGAGTTGCAGTTGGGTCCAGATACCACGCGCATGCTCGAGAAGCACATCATGCTCAACGTCCTCGACCAGAGCTGGAAAGAGCACCTGGCGCAGATGGACTTCCTGCGCCAGGGCATCCACTTGCGCGGTTACGCCCAGAAGCAGCCCAAGCAGGAGTACAAGTCCGAGGCGTTCATCCTGTTCAGCGACATGCTGGAGAAGGTCAAGCACGAGGTCATCACGATGCTGGCGCGGGTGCGCATCCGCAGCGAGGAGGAAGTCGCCGCGCTGGAAGCCCAAGAGCGTGCGCAGGCCGAGGCTCAGGCCCGGAACATGCAGTTCCAGCATGCTTCAGCGGGTGGCTACGGCGCCGATGAAGAGGCCGAGCAGGCACAGGCCGCCATCGCCCAGGCCGGTGGCCCGGGTCTGGCGCGTCAGGCCGCTGAACCGGCATTGCCCAAGGTGGGTCGCAATGAACCGTGCCCCTGCGGCAGCGGCAAGAAGTACAAGCACTGCCATGGACAGTTGGCCTGAAGAACAATGGTTAAGGGCATTCGCCACGCAAGCGGCGGTGTCAGCCTGACCTGATGGCCGACGATCTTCCATCGCGCGTCGTTGAGGTAGTCGCGGGCGTCATCCGCGACGCCCGCGGCCGGATCCTGTTGACCCGGCGCACCGAAGGCCGTGACCTGGCCGGGCGGTGGGAGTTTCCCGGCGGCAAGATCGACCCCGGTGAATCGGCCGAAGCCGCTCTCGCACGCGAGCTGGACGAGGAACTCGGTATCCAGGTGGACGTCGGCACGGCGTTGATCAAGGTCCCGCAGATCTACCCCGACAAGCGGTTGACCCTGGACGTCCGCCAGATCACCCAGTGGCGCGGACGCCCCCGTGGCTGCGAAGGCCAGGCGCTGGCCTGGGTCCCCCCGCACAAACTGTCCCGCTATTCGATGCCGCCTGCCGACCGCCCGGTCGTCGCCGCGCTGCTGCAGCCGGAGCTGTATCTGGTGACGCCGGATATCGGCCCAACGATGCCAGCACTTGCAGAAGAGGAATGGCTGGATGCGCTGGATCGCGCACTCGCCCAGGGCATTCGCCGGGTTCAACTGCGCGCGCCGAGTGCAGATCCCAAGGGCTGGCTGGAGCTGGCCGCCACGGCGGCAGCGCGCTGTCTTGCCGCCGGCGCGGAAGTGCTGGTCAACGGCGATGCCGCACTGGCGAGCTCACTTGGCATTGGCCTGCACCTGCGCGCGGCTCAACTATCGTCCGCGACAACCCGCCCCGTCGCCGACGGCGTCCTGCTGGCCGCATCCTGCCACACCATCGAAGACCTGCAAGCTGCCGAAGCACTGGGTTGCGACTTCGCCGTGGTTGGCAGCATCAAGCCCACCGCCAGCCATCCCGGCGCCGCGGGCATCGGCTGGGACGGCTTTGCCCGCCTGCGAGAGCACGTCAGCCTGCCGTTGTACGGCATCGGCGGCCTCGGCCCCGATGACCTCACCGACGCCCGCCAACGCGGCGCCCAAGGCATCGCCGCCATCCGCGCGTTATGGCCCACGAAAATCGTTTAGCCCCCGGTCGCCGAGCCATGGCGCATTGTTAATGCGCCCTACGGGTGCAGGCGCGAAGGACAAGTAGGCCGCATTAACAATGCGCCGTCCCCCGTAGGTCGTATTAGCCGGTGCCACAACACACCACCCGCCATCGTAGGGCGCATTAACAATGCGCCGCCCCGCAATTACACCACCGGCTATCTCTCGGCTGCCAGCGCTCCATAGCGTCGGTCCAGCGCTTCCACATGCGCGTCCAGTGCTTCCAGCGGCCCGTCGTTGATGATCACGTCATCGGCAATCGCAAACCGCTGGGCCCTGGTGGCCTGTGCCGCAATCATCGACTCGGCCAGCGCCAGGTCCACGCCATCGCGTTTGATGAGGCGCTCGCGCTGTACCTGCACCGGCACGTCCACCAACAGGATCCGGTCCAGCCAGGGATACGCCGTGCGCCCGCCGCCTTCGGCCAGCAACGGGATCGCGGCAATCGCATACGGCCCGTCGGCAGCCTCGCATAGCGCATGCAGCCGGGCGCGTACCCGTGGGTGGATGATGGCCTCCAGTTCGGCCCGGGCACCGGCATCGGCGAACACCCGCTCGCGCATCCGCGCGCGGTCCAGTTGGCCATCGCCGAGCAGGACTTCGGCGCCAAATGCCTGCACTACCTCGGCCAGGCCCTCCGAACCCGGCACGACCGCCTCACGCGCGGCAACGTCCGCATCGGCCACGAAGATGCCCAATGATTCAAAACGCCGTGTGACCGCGCTCTTGCCCGAGGCGACTCCGCCGGTGACGCCGATGATGCAGTTGCTCATGCCGCACAGGATGCCATGGGACCGATATCAGGCCAGTCCCGCGACCCGCAGGTAGCTGTCGACCATTTTCTCGCCCCAGAAGAATGCCAGCCAGCCGGCGACGGCGAGATAGGGGCCGAACGGGATCGGGGTGGCCTTGTCGCGGCCTTTTGCCGCCAGCCAGACCGAACCGATGATGGCCCCGACCAGCGATGACAGCAGCACCGTCGGCAGGATGCCGTTGAGGCCAACCCAGGCGCCGATCGCGGCCAACAGCTTGAAGTCGCCGTGGCCCATGCCTTCCTTGCCGGTGATCTGCTTGAACACCCACCAGACCAGCCACAGCGACAGGTAGCCGGCCACTGCACCCAGTAGCGCCGGCTTGGTGGCCATGTACAGATTGTCCGCCGCGGCGATCAACCCCAGCCACATCAGCGGCAACGTCAACTGGTCGGGCAATAGCTGCGTGCGCAGGTCGATCCCCGACAGCGAGATCAAAAAGCCGGTAAACACCATCGCCCCGAAGCCCTGCCAGCCGAAGCCGAAGCGCCACACGCAGGCGACCATCAGCACCGCGGTCAACAACTCCACCAGCGGGTACTGGATCGATATCCGGGCCGCGCAGCCACGGCAACGGCCGCGCTGGATCACCCAGCTGAGCACCGGGATGTTCTCGTACCAGCTCAGCTGACGCTTGCATTGCGGGCAATGGGAGCGCTCCACCACGATGCCGGGCGGCGGTGGATCGTAATCGTCCGGCTCGCCCAGCATCTCGAGGCTGTCGCGCTGCCACTGCCACTCCAGCCGCTTGGGCAGGCGCAGGATCACCACGTTGATGAAGCTGCCCAGCAGCAGGCCGAAACCGGCCACCAAGGGATAGCCGATTTCAGGATTCTGGTCGAGGAATGCCATCGGCCGAGCTTATCCGACCACCGCGCCGAGCTTGAAGATCGGCAGGTACATCGCGATCACCATGCCGCCGACCACCACGCCCAGGAACACCATGATCATCGGCTCCAGCAGGCTCGACAGCGCGTCGACCGCATCATTGACCTCGCGCTCGTAGAACTCGGCGACCTTGAACAACATGTCGTCCAGGGCGCCGGCCTCCTCGCCGATCGCGGTCATCTGCACCACCATGTGCGGGAACTGGTTGGTCTGCTTCATCGCCATGTTGACCGAGTAGCCCACCGCCACGTCGTCGCGCACCCGGTAGACCGCCTTCTCGTAGACGATGTTGCCGGTCGCGCCGGCCACTGTGTCCAGTCCTTCCACCAACGGCACGCCGGCCTTGAAGGTCACCGCCAGGGTCCGCGCAAAACGGGAGATCGCCGAGTTGTGGATGATCTGGCCCACCACCGGCACCTTGAGGATCAGCCGGTCTAGGAAGTACTGGAATGCCGGCGAGCGGTTCTTGACCATGATGAAGGCGACCACGGCCGCGATGCAGCCGATCAGGATCAGCCACCACCACGCGACCATGAAGCGGCTCAGGTTGACGACCATCTGCGTGAACGCTGGAAGGTCGGCACCGAAGCCGGCGAATACGTCCTCGAACATCGGCACCACGAACACCAGCAGGATCGCACTGACGATCAACGCCACCGCCACCACCGCGGTCGGGTAAAACATCGCCTTCTTGATCTTGCCCTTCAGCGCCTCGGTGTTTTCCTTGTAGGTTGCCACGGTGTCGAGCACCGTTTCCAGCACACCAGCCGACTCACCGGCCTTGACCAGGTTGCGGAACAACTCGTCGAACTCTACCGGATGCTTGCCCAGTGCCTCGCTCAACGACGAGCCACTCTCGACCTCCGAGCGGATCGAGTTGACCAGCTTCTGCATCTTCGGGTTCTTGTTGCCGCTGGCTATGATCTCCAGCGAACCCACGATGGGTACGCCGGCCTTCATCATGGTGGCGACCTGACGGGCGAAGATCGCGATGTCCTGCGGCGTGACCCGCTTGCCGGCGCTGCCGAACAGCGGCTTGGGCTTGACCTTGACCACCTTGGGGGTGATGCCCATCTTGCGCAGCTCGGCGCGCACGTAGTTCGCGTTCTTCGCGGTCTGCTCGCCCTTCATGACGACGCCGCGCTTGTCGGTGCCCTCCCAGACAAACATCGGCGACGGTTCGGCGCGACGCACCGCAGCGGCGGACTTGGTGGCAGCAGATCGGGTAACGGACATGGTTGGGCCCCAGTAACGCGTAGCAATTCGACCAATGTGATGGGTCAGTGGTGACACATCATTCCCCAGTGTAGACCGCGGCTCCCCGGCTGCGGACTACCCGGCACGCCCCGCGTAAAAAGCCAAGCATGCCGTAGGCCAGCATATCCTGACCTTCCACGTCGCGATAGCAACGCCGGTCACGGTGCGGACTTTGATATTTCAGTCTTTGGTCACGCGGTTGATCTCCGCCAGGCTGGTGACCCCGTTGCGGGCCTTCAACAGCGCTGATTGTCGCAAATCGCGGACGCCGGCCGCCTGCGCCGCCTCAGCAATCTGCATCGCGTTGCCGCCGGCCAGCACGATCATCTGGATCTCGTCGCTCATCGGCATCACCTGGTAGATGCCGGTCCGACCCTTGTAACCCTCGGTGCAGTCGCCGCAACCGACCGCCTCGTACAGCTTGAACTCCGGGTCGGCGATTTCCTCGGCGGTAAACCCTTCGGCCAGCAAGGCATGCTCCGGCAGTTCCACCGGGCGCTTGCAACTGTGCAGCCGCCGCGCCAACCGCTGGGCGATCACCAGGGTAACCGAGGAGGTGATGTTGAACGGCGCCACGCCCATGTTCATCAACCGCGCGATGGTTTGCGGGGCGTCGTTGGTATGCAGGGTGGAAAGCACCATGTGCCCGGTCTGGGCCGCCTTGATGCCGATTTCGGCGGTTTCCAGGTCGCGGATCTCGCCGACCATGATCACGTCCGGATCCTGGCGCAGGAAGCTGCGCAGCGCGGCGGCAAAGGTCATGCCGCGCTTGATGTTCATCTGCACCTGGTTGATGCCGGGTACCCGGATCTCGACCGGATCCTCGACCGTGGAGATGTTGCGGGTCTCGTCGTTGAGGATGTTCAGTGCGGTGTACAGCGACACCGTCTTGCCCGAGCCGGTCGGGCCGGTGACCAGCACCATGCCGTAGGGCCGCTGCACCGCGCCCAGGAACAGGTCGCGTTGCTCGTCCTCGTATCCCAGCTTCTCGATGCCCATCTTGGCGGCACTGCCGTCCAGGATACGCAGCACGATCTTCTCGCCGAACAGGGTCGGCAAGGTGCTGACGCGGAAGTCGATCTGCCGGGTCTTGCTCAGGTTGAGCTTGATGCGCCCGTCCTGTGGTGCCCTCTTCTCGGCGATGTCCAGTTGCGCCATCACCTTCAGGCGAGCGGAGATGCGTGGTTGCAGCTTCACCGGCACCCGCGCCGACTGCTTGAGCAGGCCATCGATGCGCAGGCGCACCCGGTACTCGGTCTCGTAGGGCTCAAAGTGGATGTCCGACGCGCCGCGGCGGATCGCGTCGACCAACACCTTGTTGATGAACTTGACCACCGGCGTGTCGTCCGTCTTGGCGTCGACCCCGGCATCGGACGAGTCATCATCGTCAGTACTGACGTCGAGGTTCTCCAGCCCCTCGTCGTCGCCGCCCATCGCATCGCCCATCGCATCGGCACTTTCCAGCCAGCGGTCCAGGTGACGCTTGATGCTCTCCTCATCGACCAGGATCGCCTCGATGGTGAAGTTGGTCTGGAACTTGATCTCCGACAACGCGTGGGTGTTGGTCGGGTCGGCCACGCCCACGAACAACCGGTTGCCACGCTTGAACAACGGCAACACGCAGTGTTTGCGCAGCAGCTCTTCCTTGACCAGCTTGACCGCCGACTGCTCCGGATCCATCGCGGCGGCATCAAACAGCGGCACACCGAACTCGATCGAGTTGGCCGCCGCCAGGCTGGCCGGAGTGACCAGGCGCTTGTCGACGATGTAGTTCGCCAGCGGCTTGCGCTCGTCGCTGGCCGCGGCCATGGCTTCGCGGGCAGCGGCCTCGCTCAGCGCACCGTCCAGCACCAGCCGCCGGGCGATGCCGGTGATCCCTACCAGGTTGGCAGTAGCTACGGCGTTCATGTGATCCCCTGTGGTCCCGTGCGGACAACTTTACTGCAATCACCCGTTGGCAGGGCGGCGGCGGGGGCGCAATAAGCGCGCACCACACCGTGAGGCGACAGGTTCAATAGATGTGACGTTTGACGTTAGTAACGTGTCGCGTTAGTATTGCCGCAGGAAAAGGAAATCCAATGTCCATTCAGTCCTTCCGATGTGCCGAAACCGAAAGTCTCTTCAACGGCAATACGATTAAGAAGTTCGAGGGTTTTCAACGCGTTGCAATGCGGAAGTTGGCCATGCTCGACGCCGCCAAAGTACTGAAGAATCTGCGGATTCCGCCAGCCAATCGTCTGGAGCCTCTCCGGGGTAACCGAGAGGGGCAGCACAGCATCCGGGTGAATGACCAGTTCCGTGTGTGCTTCACCAGGACCGATACCGGCCCCATCGCAGTTGAGATTTGCGACTACCACTGAGGCAACGTCATGCGCTCTGTCCCTTATCCCCATCCTGGTGAGATCTTGCTCGAAGAGTTCTTGGCTCCTCTTGGGATCAGCCAGTACAAGCTCGCCAAGGCCATTGATGTGCCACAGACGCGTATTAGCTCGATCGTCGCTGGTCGCCGGGGCATCACGGCGGATACCGCCTTGCGTCTGGCCAGGTTCTTCAGCACGTCCGACAACTTCTGGATGAACCTGCAGGTCGGCCACGATGCAGCGCAGGCCAAGGACGAGTTGGCCGATGTGCTGGTTCGCATTGAGCCATACGCGCAAGCAGCCTGATTTCAGTGCCTCAAGGTCTCTCGGCGTCGGGGCGCCGCAATTGTTTGGTCGGCGCATTGTTAATGCGCCCTACGGCGCTGGTTTTGTTTGGGCCAACAAAAAACCCCGGTGGGTGCCGGGGCTCTTTGTGTTGCCAGGAAGCGAGGTCGAGTGAATCGGGCGTGTTACTTCAAGGTTGCCGACTCAAATGGAAATGTTCTCTGACCTCTTCTCCCGCGCTTTAGACGCCCGGGCACGTAGCAGGGGCCAGCTTATCGGCTGCCTCGGTTGCGCAGCTCCAAGTACCGGTTACGTTGGTGGCTTGGACATCCGCAGTACGAGTCCACACGATGTCAAGTCCGGCGATCTGCGCATTGCCAGTCAGAGTGCACGTAAGCGTTGCAGCGCCGGTTGCCGCAACGTCCACGGCGATTGTGCTGCAGCGATCAGTTGCGGCGACGAGGCCGAGATCAAGCGGGTCTGTCGTGACTGCGGCAGCGGCATCTTCAGCAAGAAGAGTCTCGGCCTGAACTTTTCCCGGCGTGATTTCGGCGAGACCGGCCGTAACCTGCGATTTGGCCACGTAATCCTGATAAGCCGGCAGCGCAATCGCGGCCAGTATGGCGATGATCGCCACAACGATCATCAGTTCGATGAGGGTGAAGCCTTGCTGGTTGTTCTTCATGGTCTTTCCCCTAGATTTCGGTGGAAATGTTCTTTGACCCCTTTTTCTCGGCAGGGCCATGGTTCCGCCGATTGCGGTCTTTTGTGGCGAGCATGGTCGCTGGGGGCAACCGGGGGTGCACAAAAAACCCCGGCGGGTGCCGGGGTTCTCTGTGTTGCCAGGAAAGCGAGGTCGAGTGAATCCGGTACCTGTTGCTTCAGGGTTGCCGATTCAAGTGGAAATATTCTCTGACCCCTTTTTCGGGTCTAATTCTTGCGGATTAGACGCCGGTGCATCCGTTCGGAGCCAGCTTCACGACAACGGTGGTCGCGCAAGTCCACTCACCCGTCGTTCCATTTGCGTCAGCGGCACGCGACAACGTGATGGTCTCACCGTCGATCTGTGCGTTACCCGACAGTGTGCACTCAATCTCTGATTCGCCAGTCGCTGCAACATCGGCAGTAATTGCACAGCGATCCGTCGGCGTGTTCAGGCCCAACAATGCTACGTCCGTGGTGACCGCAGCGGTAGCATCGTCTGCCAAACGGGTTTCGACCTGCACTTTACCTGGAGAGATTTCAGCCAAGCCCGCAGTAACCTGTGATTTAGCGACGTAATCCTGATAAGCCGGCAGCGCAATCGCGGCCAGGATGGCAATGATCGCCACAACGATCATCAGTTCGATGAGGGTGAAGCCTTGCTGGTTGTTCTTCATGGTGTTTCCCCTAGGAGTGATGGTTACTTCACGTACCTGCAGGTCCGGCTGTTCCGGTCCGTCGGCATTGCCGTGCATGCTGCACGTGCAGGGAAGAGTACGCATGAGCCGTGCCAAGTACAGTGTTATGGGCGTTTTGCGGGTGCCAGGACGCGAAACTGAATGCCGGGTCACGTTTGAATGGGGCACCTGTGCTAGCAGGGTGACGCGGAAGGTCGGTTTGGCTGCGGGCTGAGTGACGGTTTGCGTCACATTGGCGCGGGTGGGCAGCCAATGCGCTCTGGAGCTCACGGCAACGCCAGTCCCACGCGCGGGACGATCCATCCCTGCTTGCGCCCTTTTCAACCCGGGCCGGGGACCCATTTTCTGTCGTGTAGCGACGGCAGTCCAGGCATTCCGCCGGGGCCCGTCGCACGGACGACTCGCCGCTCCCTCCCCTTGCCGCGATGTCCGGATGCAGGAGCTACCAGCACCATGAACAAGACCAACATCCTGTCCCGTACCCTTTTGGCCGTCGTGATCGGCGCCGCCGCCTTCGGCGCGCAGGCCACCGAGCAGCCCGGTTTCTATGCCGGCGTCGGTGCCGGCCAGTCCATCGTCGACGAAGGCATCCTGGATGACGAGGACACCGCGTTCTCGGTATTCGGTGGTTACCAGGTCAACCGCTATTTCGGTGTTGAGGCCGGCTACGCCGACTTCGGCAAGATCGAGCCCCGCGGCGTGCCCGGTAACGTCGAGGCCGACACGGCCTACCTGACCGCCGTCGGCACGCTGCCATTCACCGAGAGCTTCTCCGGTTACGCCAAGGCCGGCGTCCATGTCTGGGACGCCGAGGCGCGTATCCCGGGAGTGATCGGCGCGAACGATGACGGTACCGACCCGACCTACGGCCTCGGCCTGCAGTACCGCTTCACCGACGCTGTCGCCCTGCGCGGCGAGTACAGCCGGTTCGAGATGGACGATATCGATGTCGACCTGGCCCAGGTGCAGCTGCGGTTTGACTTCTAGGGAGTCTGCGCAACTGTCGTCATCCCCGCGTCCGACTGGACTTCCTACGGCCGGAGGCGGGGATCCATTGGTCATGCGGTATCGAGTCCGACAGCAAGCAGCGTCATCCCCGCGCAGGCGGGGATCCATGGACGTCAAACTGTTGACCGGAAACGTCCCTGGACTCCCGCCTGCGCGGGAGTGACGATCAGAAGCGAATTGTCAGGCGGCAGACTTGAGCTGCCAGTAGCGGGCGCTTCACGATGACGGTCTGGGCGGCCACCGCCGAGCGCCATGGACGATATTGAGGATGTGAACCTCGCTCGGCGTCTGTTCGTGTGGATGCAAGGCGTACACAACGATGAAGGGCAGGCCGCCGAGCACCCATTCGCGGGTGCCGGGCTCGCGACCCTTGCGGCCGGCTGCCGGGTGGCTGGCGAGCGTCGAGATGCGTTGCTCGATTTCATTCACGACAGCCAACGTATCCGGAAAGCCCTCGCTCATGCCGTAGCGCAGGACCTCTCGCAGGTCCTGTTGCGCTTCGTCCGTATAGCGCAATCTCAATGGCGGCATGGGCTACTTTTCCGCTTCGAGTTGGGAAGCGTATGCGCGCAGATCGGCGAACACGGTGTCGTGCTCGGTCAGCTTGCCGTCGCCCGTGGCGAGCCGTTGGCGGGTGGCGCGCACCTGGTCGCGGAACCAGGTGTCGTGGGCGGCGGCTTCGTGGGCGTGACGCAAGGCGTTTGCGCGATCGGGGCGTCGGGGTCGCGCCAGTCGTCCGTCTGGCGAATAGTCGGCCAGATTCAGGTTGATGTTGTTCAGCAGGCCCAGCTCGCGAAGCACCCGGGTTGCTGCGTCCACGCTCGAGAAGATCCGCGGGTCGCCGCTTTTGGTGCCAAGCTGACGGGGCTGGTTGCCCAAGCGCAGGAAAATCGAATAACCCCCCGACAGGCCGAGAATTTCAACGCCCTTGATTGAGCCGGAGTCGGCCAGCTCGCGTGCGACGGCGATTTTAATGGTGTCGGTCATGGCGAACTCGTTGCCGTTAACAGTTGTTTGGGTAACAAATTACAGTTGACTGGTTGTGAGGTCAACTGTTGTTCTGGTTCAGCGCGTCAGCTCCGCCAGGAGCTCGGGGTGCTTGTCCAACAGGCGGAACAGGTTGACCACGGCCGGGAGCGGGCGCGCCTCTCCGCGCTCATAACGGCTGAAGGCATTGTGGACGCCGCCGGTCTGGCCGCCGCGCGCTGGCTGAGCCCCAGTCGCTTGCGGACGGTACGAAGCAGTGCCGCTTCTTCGATGGCGATTTCATTGCCGAGCGCTTCCAGGGCGGCGCTATAGCGTTCGCCCTCGCCTGGATCGAACTCGACTTCACCGCGAGCTGTAATCATTGAAAGTTCATTATCTAATGATTAATCTGCATCCAATAATCATTTACCGAGGACTCGTAATGATCAACCTGGTCAAAATCGATACCGCCCGCGAGCTGGTCGATGCCGGTGTTGTCCAAGGCGCCGAGGTCGTTGGCCTGCCTGGTGGCTGGGCGGTGCAACTGAGAACCGGCAACAAGACCCAGACGCTCGCCACGCGCCAGGCGGAGCCGCGAGTGTTCGGCAAGTTTGAAACCGCGCTCACGACTATCCGCGCGCTTGGACTGCAGGGCCGAATCACGGTGGATGCCGAGAAATGGACCGCCCAAGGTGTGCACACCCGGCGTCGGCCCGACCGGTCGACCGCAATGAAGCTCAAGGATGCCGATGCGCGCTATGCCGCGATGTTGCGCGAAGGGACGCGGAAGGCCATGGCCGACCCTCGTCCGGCCCTATCCAGCACCGAGGCGAAGAAGCGTATGGACGCGATCAAGGTAGAGCAGCAGGCCCGGCTTGGCGCCGCACTGCAGGGTAAGGATGCGAGTGCATGACGGTAAAGTGGAAGGAAACCGCGCTTGATGACCGCAGCGGTTTCCTCGATGACGCTATGGCGCGTGCCATCAAGCAGTCCGACCCGCACATCCACGTCGCGGCTATCCAGGACGACGACCGCCTGGAGGCTGAGGGGAACGTACTCGATGGCGTGGCCACCTACCAACAGGGTCCGCTGCCAGGAACGCGCCTCTATATCTGCAGAAGCGGGAAATACGCGGTGATCTACAACCGCCGCGGCAACCACGTCGAGATCCTCTGGATTGCACCGACGCGCTCGAACTGGAAGGGCGAGGCAACCTGACCGGCGGAACTCAAGAAGCCATCGCTCAGCCGATGGCCATGTGGGCGATGTAGCTGGAGCGGGTTTCGCCCAGTTGCTTTGCCTTGGCATCCAGGCGCTTCAGGACGCGCCGTTGCAGTGTGCGCCTTGGTTGGCAGCAGTGGTCTTCTTGAACGGATAGCGGAATTGCTTCAGTGGAGCTGGTTTCAGCGTGTTGTCACTCATGCGGACGTCCTTGTCTGTGTCTGCCGTGCAGGTATCAGCCGGAGAAATCCGGCATCCGGTCGGGTTTCAGTGTCAACAGATCATCGGGCAACGAGAGCCGAACGTCACCACTCGCGCCACCCTTGAACGGCACCTGCCCGGCTTTCACCGTGAAGTTGCCCGGGCAGGCGAACGTGATGTCGCCGCCTTCCAATGTGATCTGTGTCTGACCCGCCTGCAGGACGATCTTCTGTTTCGCCAGTACGTCGATGCGTTCGTCGGTGGCGGTGATGGTGACGGACTGGTCGGCCAGCAGTTCCAGCGGGCCGGCGTGGGCCTGCAGAGTGACCGGGCCGTTGGCGGCAATCGCCTTGATCGGGCCGTGCTGGGCGAACAGGGCGACATGGCCGCCGCTGACACCGGCAAAGGTGTGGCCGGCGGCGAGGTGGGTGTCCTGCTGGCTGGTCAGGTGGGTGTTGCCGCCGGCGTAGGCCAGGGCGCTGTTGGGCGTGGTCAGGGCGATGGCGTCGGGCGATTCGGCCAGTAGCAGCGGCGTCGCGAACTTCTCGACTGCGTCGCCGCCGTCACGGGCGCTGGCGCTTGGTTTGGTGGCGCTTTGGCCATTGACGCTGGCCGGATGCTTGCCGTCCTGCTTGGGGTCCAGCGCGGTGATCAGGTCGGTCTGGGCGGGGTTGGCGGCCAGCGCGGCGACTTCGCTGCTTTGGGCGGCGTCGCTCAGGGCTTGCGCGGTGCGTTCGGCGCCCTTGAGTTGGGCCAGCGTTTCGGCCGTGTCCAATTGGGTCGAGGTGGCATTGATTTTCGCCGTGGTCGACAACAACACGCCCTGGCCGGCGCGCAGGTTGGCCCAGCCGAGGGTAGCCAGGTCGAAGCCCTGTCCACGAAGCTTGCCGCGGCGGGCGTTGTTGGGGTCGATCAGGTAGCCCAGCTCCAGCCGGCTATCGGCGAGGCTGGTGTGCAGGCGCTGGCGCAGTTGACCGCTGGCATCATCCATCAGCCATTGCTGGGTGCCGCTGCCGTCGAGTGACTGGCTGTGCAAGCCGCTGAGGGTGCCGGGATGGTTGCTGGCATCGGCCAGGGCGAACGGCGGGGGAATCGCACTGTTGTAGAGCTGGCCGACGATCACGGGCTGGTCGATGTCGCCATGCAGGAACTCGACCAGCACCTCGCTGCCGATACGCGGCAGGGCGTGGCTGCCCCAGTTGGGGCCGGCCTGCCATTCCGATACCCGCACCCAGGTGCCGCTGCTGTGGTCGCCGGGGGCGTGGCCGTCGGGATGGGTGTTGGAGCCGGTCTCGGTGAGGCCGCCGCGGTTGGGGGCGACGCCGCGCTGCCACGGGAACTGGATGCGAACCTGGTGGTCGCGGGTGGAGGTGATGCTGGCATCGGGCAGGCCCACCACGTGGGCAGTCTGCAGGCCATGCACGGTCGGTCGGGGCCGCGAAACTGGAACGATGGGAGTGTCGGCCGTGACCGCCAGGAAGCGGTTGCGGTAGCTGCCGCGCTCCAGGTCGCCGCTGCCGGTGAACGCGCTATCGAGCAGGGTGACGATGCCGCTGCCCAAGTTGTTGGCGGCGATGTGCTCGATCACCAGCGGGAGGAAGCGTTGGTCGGATAGGTCGGGGTGCTGGGACAAGTTGAAGGCGAATCCGGGCGCGAGTCCGCGACCGCTGCCGGTGCCCGCGTGCAGGCGCTGCGGCAACCGCAAAGCATCAAGTTGCAGCTCGGCGGCGAGGTCGGCATGAGTGCGCGCGGTAAAACGGCCAGCGCGCGGGACGGTGTAGACCTCGCGGGTCGGCAGGTTCGGGCCGGCCGGGTCGGCGTCCAGCGCGGCGGAGTGGGCTTCGACCTGCTCGGCTTGCCAGCTGACGGTGGTGAAGGCGTTGGCGGTGGCCTGGCGCTGCTCGGTGAAGTGGTTGATCGCGTCACGCGACTCGGCGGCATCGCTGCGGTGGAAGCGCAGCGCGGCCGGGGTGGCGGCAGGGGGTTCGGCGTCGCGGTCGAAAATCACCAGGGTGTGGGTGGTGGCCGGGCCGGAGTGTTCGAAGCGCCAAGCAAGACCGGCGTCGGCCAGCAGGCGGAATACGAAGGCGTGGTCGGTCTCGCGGTATTGGGTGGTGGTCGGGTAGCGCGCAAGTGATTGGCTGGTGTCGACCCGGAAGGCGGCTTGCGGATAGTCGGCGAGAACCCGCTCGACCACGCCCAGCGCGTCCAGGTTCTGGAACACCAGTGCGTTGCGGCGCAGTTTCAGGAACGCGGTCCACGGCTCCATCGTCAGCCGATAGCGGGCCAGGCCGCCGTCGCTGCCCAGCGGCGCCACCTGGGTGCAGTAGCCGTGCCAATGGCGGTGTGACCCGTCGGCCTGCCGCAAACGTAGCGCCAGCGGTTGCCCAATCAGTGCCTTGGCGTCCAGGAACGCCGATATCGACAGGCAATCGATGTTGAAGGTGAAGTCGTCGCAGACCGATTCGCTGCCGTCGAAACGCTCGACCACCAGCGCGCCGGGCAGCGCGGTATCGATCTCGATCAGGCGGGTGTCTTGCGACAGCAGCGTCGACCATTGCCGGGCGGTTGCTGCGAGTGACTGGATATCCATATCCATGGTTTCCATCCTTGGTTCAGTCGATGCCGAGCTTCTTCAGCTTGTAGCGCAATGCGCGGAAGGTGATGCCCAGCGCGGCGGCGGTACGGGTCTTGTTGTAGCGGTTTTCCTGCAGGGCGTGGTTGATCGCGGCGCGCTCGATTTCCTCGATATACGAGGGCAGGGCGCTGGTTGCGGTGTCGCGTGGATCGATGGTGCGCGGGTCGATGCCGGCAGCGGCCGCGGCGGTTTGCGGGGCCTGCGGGTGGGAGATGCCGGGGTGCTGGGGGCTGCCGGGCGGGTTGCTGAAGCCGGAGCGTTGCGGCAGCGACAGGTCGGCGGCGGTCAGGCGGCCGCCATCGGTCAACGCCATGGCGCGCTCGAGGATGTTCTCCAGCTCACGCACGTTGCCGGGGAAATGGTATTGCCCCAGCGCAGCCACGGCGTCGGCGCTCAGGCTCGGCGTTTGGCAGCCCAGGTCGGCGGACAGGCGCTGGAGGATCTTGGCTGACAGGCCGGGCAGGTCCTCCAGTCGTCCGCGCAGCGGTGGTACGTGCAGCTCGATGACGTTGATGCGGTAGTACAGATCCTGGCGGAAGCGGCCATCGGCCACCATGCGCGCCAGGTCCTTGTGGGTGGCCGACAGGATGCGGACGTCGACCGGAATCTCGGCGTTGGCACCGACCGGCTTGATCGACTTTTCCTGGATCGCGCGCAGCAGCTTGACCTGCATCGCCAGCGGCAACTCGGCGACCTCGTCCAGGAACAAGGTGCCGCCGTCGGCGCTCTGGAACAGGCCCGGCTTGTCGGCGTGGGCGCCGGTAAAGCTGCCCTTCTTGTGGCCGAAGAACTCGCTTTCCATCAGCTCCGAAGGGATCGCGCCGCAGTTGACCGGCACGAACGGGTTGGCACCGCGGCCCCCTTCGGAATGGATGGTGCGGGCCACCAGCTCCTTACCGACGCCGGACTCGCCGGCGATGTAGACCGGGGCCTGGCTGCGGGCGACCTTGGTGATGGTATGGCGCAGGCTGACCATCGCTGGCGACTCGCCGTACAGGCGGGTGGCGACGGCTTCCGGGTTGTGGACGGGAGCCGGTTTGTCCTTCAGTTCCAGGGCGTGGCGGACCAGGTCGCGCAACACCGACAATTCCACCGGCTTGGCGACGAAGTCGAATGCTCCGGCCTTGAGCGCCTCCACGGCCGAGTCGACGTTGCCGAACGCGGTGATCATCGCGACCGGGGTGTCGGGGTGCCGGTGGGCGATCTCGGCAACCAGGTCCAGGCCCGAGCCATCCGGCAGCCGCATGTCGGTCAGGCACAGGTCGTACCGGTTGCGTGCCAGCTGGGCACGGGCGTCAGACAGGCTGGATGCGGTGTCGCACCGCAGGCCCATCCGTCCCAGGGTCATGACCAGCAACTCGCGGATGTCGCGCTCGTCGTCGATCACCAATGCGCTGCGGGTGTCTGTCATTGCTCCTCCGGTCATGGTGACAGCTTAATCGATCATGACCGCTGGCGGCGTGGATTGCCGTTATCCGGCACACGCTTGTCCGTGCTGGTGGCCGACAGGCGCAGGCGGAAGCAACTGCCGCCGGCCGGCAGGGCGATGTGGTCAAGCGAGGCCTGGTTGGCGCGCGACAACTCGCGGGCGATGTACAGCCCGAGCCCGGTGCCATGGCCGGAGGTGGTGAAAAAGGGCCGGAACAACTGCTGCGCCACGCGCTCGGGGATCCCCGGGCCACGGTCGGTGACGTCGATGATCGGGTGCTGGTGGCTGTCCAGGTACACGTGCAGGGTCACACGCGCCGGTTCTCCCGGGATGCGCCCGTAGGTCAGGGCGTTGTGCACCAGCACGGTGAGGATCTGGTGCAGCTGGCGCGGGTCGACCAGGGCGGCAATCCGGGGCAATTCGCTGGTCGTCAACAAACTGTCCTGTTCCAACGGGTGGCCGGCGCGATAGTCCTCGACGAAATGGCGGGTCATGCCAATCAGCTCGATGTAGTCGGGCTTGGCCGGGTCACGTCGCGCCATGCCGAGCACGTTCTCGACGATGCCGTTCATGCGCTGGCCCTGCTGGCGAATGATCTGCAGCAGGCGTCGGTCGGCGGTGGCGACGTCGTCGGATTCCTCCAGCAACTGCACGGCGTAGTTGATCGCCGCCAGCGGGTTGCGGATCTCGTGGGCGAGGCTGGCGGAGAAGCGCCCAAGGGTGGCCAGGGTCATCGATTCGGCGCGCCGCGAGACCAGTGAGGTGTCGTCAAGGAACACCAGGGTCTGGTCGCTGCCGGCCAGCAGGCGGGTGAAACGCGGCACCACCTCGTTCTGGTCGGCGGCGACCAATAGCGGGTCCTCGTTGGCTTTCCCGGTTTCGCGCCAGATGGCCAGGCGCTTGGCCAGCTCGGGCAAGGCCATGCCCAGGTCGCGGTTGCCTTCACCGGCATCACCCAACAGCAGGTTGGCGGCTTCGTTGGCCAGCTGTACCCGGTTGTGGCCGTCGACCAGCAGCACGCCGGTGCGCAGCCGGCGGATGATCAGTTCGTTGACCTCGGTCAGGTGGGCGGTCTGCACGCCGCGATGCTCGGCCAGGTCGTAGCTGTCGCGCATCTGCCGGCCCAGCACGCTGGTGGTGGTGGCAATGGCGAGGTAGCCCACGGCGAACATCAGCGGTTCGGCCAGGGCGCGGTCGCTGGCTTCCAGTGCGACGCTCCACAGGTGCTCGCCGATGATCCCGGCCACCGCGACGAATGCCGCCGCCAGCCCGAGGCGCGCCGGCAGCAGCAACGCGGCGGCACCCACGTTGAACATCAGCATCAACGCAATGCCGGTGCCTACTGCGGGGATGGCGTGGATGGCCAGCAGGCCGAAAAACAGGTCGCAGGCGATCCCGGCCAGGGCCAGGTTGCGCAGCTCGCCGCGATTGCGGAATGCAAACAGCAGTGCTGACAGGAAGACATACGACAGTGCGCCCGCCTGCGCGACCAACTGGTGCCGCGGCGGGGCGATCATGTCGGCGACCGGGCCAAACAACACCAGCACCAACAACGACGCTTCCAGCAGCCGGTACAGGGTGCACAGGTACAGCTCGCGGCGAAGTGCGTTGTCGGCGTCTTCGGCCGGGATGGCGGCGATGGTCAGTGGCAAGCGCGAGTCCCCGTTGCGGTCACGCGGAGTATAGGCAGATCGACCGGTGCATCGGCGGGGCGTCCGGATTGCGGGCATCGATGGCCGATGACAGTATCGGGCGAACCAAGGGGAAGTGACGTCGTTGTGGTGTCGTGCGCCTGGACGGCAATGGCGCGGCCTTGAAATGGATGCGGTGGATGGGGATGAAACGTTTTCTGAAATGGGCGGCCGTGGCAACCGGAGCGGTAGTCGTGGTGGTCATTGGTTTGTACGGGCTTTCGCGGGCACTGGGTCCGAGTGACCAGCACGAGCGCGCATTGGCGTTGATGAGCGACCGCGAGCCGGTCACCGGAACCAACGCGTTTGCGGCGCTATGGCTGATCCCCTACGACGTGCCGCCCGACCAGGTCGCGGCGATCGCGGCCACTGATGGGCGGCGGTTCAATGCCTTGTCCGCTCCCAACGGGCAGCCCGTCGACGCTGGATCGACGATGGCGAATTTTGCCAGCGTGGCGCAGGGACAGTTCACGCGGCGGTCGCGCGATGAAAGTGACTTGCCGATGTCGTGCCTGGCGGATCCGGTGGCCTGCCTGCAGCACGTCAGCGCCCGGGAGGCGGACTACCAAGGCTGGCGCGCGCACAATCGGGCATTGATCGAGCGTGCGGCACTGGACGGGACCGATTACTACCGCAACCCGTTCGAGCCTGCCATTTATCGCCCGTCGCCGAACTTCAGTTTCGGCGCGCGGGCGCGCCGGGCCAGTCAGGCGCTGGATTTCGTTACCGGCGACCGGGAGGCGGCATTTTCCGGCGTCTGCCACGACATCAATACCTGGCGGCGCCTGGGTACGAACGCGGACACTCTGCTGGTGAATGGGGTGGCGTCCGGCTTTGTTGACGGTTCCTTGAGGATGTTCGCTGAAATGCTGGCGCGCGCGCCTGCCGGCGAATCATTGCCGCCCGTCTGTGAGGCCGCCCTGGCACCGCCACGGCCGCAGGAGCTGTCGATGTGCGAAGTGATGAAGGGCGAGTTTGCCTTCATGCGGGCCGGCCTGGCGGCGGCTGGCTTTCCTGACAGCAACCTGTTGTACGACCGCGACGGCACCTATATGCGCAGCGCCGCCATCATGGCGGTGGGCTGCGATGAGGCGACCGAGCGCGCGATTGTCGACGACCGCCCGTTGCCGCCGTCGGCACTGCCGGCAGCATTCGACTTCAGCTGCATCCGCAATCCGGTTGGCTGCATATTGACCCACGTATCGGGCCCGGCTTATCAGGACTACCTGAAAAAGGCGCAGGAGACCGGCGCGAAGATGCGGTTGGGCTCGACGGTGTACTGGTTGCTGACCCATCCCGACGACCACCGGCCGTTGGCCGAGCGACTGGCGGCACGGCCGGCGGAGCTGCACAGCCCGCAGCACCCGATCGAGATCGTCGACAGTGGGCAGGCCCTGCGCATCACGCTGCAGCGAGGCAGCGGGCGCCATTGGGATCTGCCGTTGTCCGCGCCGGCAGGGCAGCCAAGCGCCACCGCCGGAGCGCGCTAAGCAGACTCTGGACCACCCGGTCTTCGCTCATCATTTCGCTTTTGTTCGTCATTCCCGCGAAAGCGGGAACCCAGAGCCTCTGCTTTCAATGACTTGAAGTCACTGGGTGGGCGGTTTTTGCTCACCCCGCCACGATCGGCGACAATACTTGGCCCCCTCGCGCCGCGCCGTTTTTCGGTGGCCTCCGCGTGGGACGTCTTCCACTCCCCTCGGTGACGCATGAATTTTCACGAATACCAGGCAAAGCAGCTGTTTGCCGACTACGGCATTGCGGTGCCGGCCGGGCGCATTGCGCGCACTCCGGAAGAAGCGGTCGAAGCGGCCAAGTCCATCCCCGGCGACCTGTGGGTCGTCAAGGCGCAGATCCATGCCGGCGGTCGCGGCAAGGCCGGCGGCGTCAAGCTGGCCAGGACCTATGACGAAGTAAAGCAGTACGCCGCAGCGATGCTGGGCACCAAGATGGAAACCTACCAGACCGCTGGCGTCGAGTTGCCGATCGACACCGTGCTGGTGTGCGAAGGCACCGACATCGACAAGGAGCTGTACCTGTCGGTGCTGGTCGACCGCAGCACGCAGACGGTGACCTTCATCGCCTCCGCTGAAGGCGGCATGGAGATCGAGCAGGTCGCCCGCGAAAAGCCCGAGGCGATCAAGACCATCCACGTCAACTACGTGGAAGGCCTGCAGCCTTACCAGTGCCGCGCGCTGGGTTTCGACATGGGCCTCACCGCCAAGCAGTCCAATCAGCTGACCAAGATCATGATGGGGCTGTTCAAGCTGTTCCACGAGAAGGACCTGGCGCTGGTCGAGCTGAACCCGCTGGCAATCCTCACCGATGGCAACCTGGCGGTGCTGGACGGCAAGATCAACTCCGATGACAGCGCCACCTTCCGCCACGCCGACCTGGCCCAGATGCGCGACATCCGCCAGGAAGACGAGGCCGAGGTCAAGGCCAGCCAGCACGACCTGAACTACGTGACCATGGACGGCAACATCGGCTGCATGGTCAACGGCGCCGGCCTGGCGATGGCGACCATGGACGTGATCTCGCTCAATGGCGGCTCGCCGGCGAACTTCCTGGACGTTGGCGGCGGTGCCACCAAGGAGCGCGTGACCGAGGCGTTCAAGCTGATCCTGTCCAGCGACGATGTGAAGGCGATTTTCGTCAACATCTTCGGCGGCATTGTGCGTTGCGACATGATCGCCGAGGGCATCATCGCGGCGGTCAAGGAAGTCGACGTCAAGGTGCCGGTGATCGTGCGCCTGGCCGGTACCAACGTGGAAGCGGGCAAGGAGTTGCTGAAGAACTCCGGCCTTGCCATCACGCCGGCCGACGACATCAACGACGGCGCCCGCAAGGCCGTTGCCGCCGTTGCCGCCTGACACCCTCACCAGGATTCGATACACATGAGCGTTTTGATCAACAAGAACACCAAGGTGATCGTGCAGGGCTTCACCGGCTCGCAGGGCACCTTCCACGCCGAGCAGATGCTCGACTACGGCACCCAGGTCGTGGGTGGCGTGACTCCGGGCAAGGGCGGCACCACGCACCTGAACCTGCCGGTCTTCAACACCGTCGCCGATGCGGTCGACCAGACGGGCG
The DNA here is from genome assembly GCF_054072675.1 of Lysobacter sp. A289. Taxonomy (NCBI): domain Bacteria; kingdom Pseudomonadati; phylum Pseudomonadota; class Gammaproteobacteria; order Lysobacterales; family Lysobacteraceae; genus Lysobacter; species Lysobacter sp. A289. The sequence continues at coordinate 1,937,000 of NZ_JBSVRN010000001.1, read as the reverse complement.
CGGATGCGTCGGTCATCTACGTGCCGCCGGCGTTTGCCGCTGACGCGATCCTGGAAGCCGCCGATGCCGGCATCACCGTCATCGTGTGCATCACCGAGGGCATCCCGGTGCTGGACATGCTGCGGGTCAAGAACGTGCTGAACGACTACGACGACGTCGTGTTGATCGGCCCGAACTGCCCCGGCGTGATCACTCCCGGCGAGTGCAAGATCGGGATCATGCCCGGCCATATCCACACCGTCGGCAAGATCGGCATCGTGTCGCGTTCGGGCACCCTGACCTACGAGGCGGTCAAGCAGACCACTGACGTGGGCCTGGGCCAGTCGACCGTCATTGGTATTGGCGGCGACCCGATCCACGGCCTGGACTTCATCGATTGCCTGAAGCTGTTCCAGGACGATGAGCAGACCGAAGGCATCATCATGGTTGGCGAGATCGGCGGCAGCGCCGAGGAAGAAGCGGCCGAGTTCATCGCCCAGTACGTGACCAAGCCGGTGGTCGGCTTCATCGCCGGCGCCAGCGCCCCGGAAGGCAAGCGCATGGGCCACGCCGGTGCGATCGCCTCGGGCGGCCAGGGCACTGCGGCGGGCAAGTTTGCCGCGATGGAAAAGGCCGGCGTGACCACGGTCAAGTCGCCCGGTGACCTGGGCGCGGCGATTGCGAAGCGGCTGGCGAAGTAAGCCAGACTGGCAGGTAGCGAGAAAAAGGCCACCTTCGGGTGGCCTTTTTCGTAACGCCAACGGGGCTCCACCGTGCTCCGGTTCTGGAACAATGACGTCTTGACCGACACGGACCGGTGCTGGCGTGCATCTGCGAAGCACTGGTTCCCACTCCACATCCGGCAGAAGACTGACATGACCCAACCCCTCCGCATTGCACTGGCCCAGTTCGACTTCCCGGTCGGCGCGGTGGAAGACAACGCCAGCCGGATCATCACGTTCATCCATCAGGCACGCGATGAATACGGGGCCGACCTGGTGCTGTTCCCGGAGTTGGCGCTGTCCGGGTATCCGCCGGAGGACTTGCTGCTGCGTCCGGGCTTCCTGGCCGACTGCGATGCGGCGATGCGGCGGGTCGCGCTTGCGGCGACCGGGATCACCGCGGTGGTGGGCTGGCCGGAAACGGCCGGGGCGGTGGTCTACAACGCGGCCAGCATCCTGCGCGATGGACGCATCGAGCGGACCTATCGCAAGCGTGAGTTACCCAATTACGCGGTGTTCGACGAACGGCGCTATTTCGTGGTCGACCCGGACGGCGGTGACTGCGTGTTCGAGCTCAACGGGGTCCGGCTGGGACTGCTGATCTGCGAGGACTTATGGTTCCACGAGCCGCTAGCCTCCACGATTGCCGCCGGTGCGGAGCTGGTGTTGTCGATCAATGCCTCGCCGTTCGAACGCGACAAGCACGGCCGGCGTGTCACGTTGCTGGAGGAAGCGACCCGCGGTAGCGGCGTGCCGATTGCCTACCTCAACGGGGTTGGCGGCCAGGATGCGGTGGTGTTTGATGGCGATTCGATGGTGGCCGATGGCGACGGCCATGTGCATCCGCCGGCGGCGGCGTTCCAGGAGCAATGGCTGGTGGTCGATTTCGACCCGGCGCAGCGCCGTTTCCAGCCGGTGCTGTGGCCGCACGACGGCGATGAAAGCCGGGATGCGCTGGCCTGGCGCGCGGTGGTGTGCGGGACCCGGGACTATTGCCGGAAAAATGGCTTCGGCAAGGTCTGGCTGGGCTTGTCGGGTGGGCTGGATTCGGCCGTGTGCCTGGCCATTGCGGTGGACGCGCTGGGTGCGGACAACGTCACCGCCGTGCGGATGCCGTCGCGCTACACCGCCGATCTGTCCAACGACCTGGCGGCCGAGCAGTGCGAGCGGCAGGGTGTGCGGTTGCTGACGGTGCCGATCGAGAAGCCGTTCCAGGGCTACCTGGACGCACTGGCCGAGTTGTTCGAAGGCGAACCGGCCGACACCACTGAGGAGAACCTGCAGTCACGGACCCGCGGCGGGATCCTGATGGCATTGAGCAACAAGTTCGGTGGCCTGCTTCTGACCACCGGCAACAAGAGCGAGTACGCGGTCGGCTACGCGACCATTTACGGCGACATGGCCGGCGGCTACGCGCCGTTGAAGGACCTGTACAAGACCGAGGTATTCGCGCTGGCGCGTTGGCGCAATACGGTCGGTGACAGCATCGATGGCAGCGGGGCCATTCCGGGCGGGGCGGCTCCTGTCGAGGTCATCCCGGTCGGGGTAATCGAGCGGCCGCCATCGGCCGAGTTGCGCGCCGACCAAAAGGACCAGGACTCGTTGCCGCCGTACGACGTGCTCGACGCGATCCTGATGCGCTACGTGGACCAGGAACAATCGCGCGCCGAGATCATCGAAGCCGGCTTCGATGCCGCTACCGTCGCCAAGGTGTTGCGGTTGGTTCGGATCAGCGAATGGAAGCGCCACCAGGCCGCGCCCGGGCCGAAGGTGTCACGCCGCGCATTCGGTCGCGAACGCCGCTACCCCATCAGCAACGGATACAAGGGTTAGCGGAGGGCCCATCAGTTGTCGAGCGCGGACTTCTCGCCGGCAAACGGGTTTAGCTTGCGCCAGTCGCTGGGGAAGTCGGGCCAGTTTCCGCTCAGGTACGGATGGTCCGGTGCGTTCTGGGCCAGCACCCGGCGCGCATCGGCGGCGAGGGTCTCGTTGCCCAATCCCTCGTAAGCGGATGCCAGCGTCGCTACGGCGTCGTTCTGGTAAATGCTCTGCGGGTAGGTTTCCAGCAGGTAGGTCGCACGATCGGCAGCGGCGACGTAGGCGGTGCGGCGCAGGTAGTACAGGGCCGTTTCCAGCTCGTGTCGCGCAAAGGTATTGCGCAGCTCGGCCATGCGGTCACGTGCATCGGCGGCATAGCGGCTGTTGGGATAACGGCTGGTGACGATCGAGAAGTCGTTGTAGGCCTGGGTCGGGGTGGCCAGGTCGCGGCGGCTGGCGTCCAGCCGCCAAACCTTCTGCAGGAACACCGCGTCGCGGTTGGAGTTCACCAAGCCGCGCAGGTAGTACATGTAGGCGATGTTGCGGTGGGTCGGGTAGGTGCGGATGAAGCGGTCAATGCTGCTGATCGCCTCCTCGTGCGCGCCGGCCTTGTACTGCGCGTAGGCGGTCTCCATGAACGCCTGCTCGGTATACGGGCCATAGGGGTATTGGGCGATGAGGCCCCTGAAGGTGGTGGCGGCGACTGACCAGTTGCCGCGGATCATCGAGGCATGGGCCTTCTCGTAGAGCTGCTCCACCGACGCGTTTTCCGGTGCGTCCTTTTTCTTGAACATTGAGCAGCCAGAGCCGACGAACAGGACAACCAGCATCAGCGAAAGCAGGCGAATTGGGGAGGAACGATCGGTCATGGTCGGGATCAACGGGCGCCGGAGGCACGAAGCGCCGATAATAGCAGTCCCGCGCCGTGTGCCCTTAACCGTGTCCATCCAATGAGCCAACCTGCCATCTCCCTGCAGGCCGTCGTGCCTGATGCCGCCGCCGGACGTCGCTTCGATGCGGTGCTGGCGGAGCTGTTCCCGTCCTATTCGCGCAGCCGGCTGGCCAGCTGGATCAAGTCTGGGGAAGTCCTGCTGGACGGGCGTGAAGCGCGCCCGCGTGACCCGGTCCGCGGTGGCGAATCCGTCGTCCTGCATGCGGTGCCCGAGGTCCAGACCCGTTCCGAGGCTGAGGATATCCCGCTGCGGGTGCTGTTCGAGGACGAGCATGTGATCGTGATCGACAAGCCGGCGGGCCTGGTGGTGCATCCGGGCGCGGGCAACCCGGACGGCACCCTGGTCAACGCGCTGCTGTTCCGGCACCCGGAGCTGAACGCGCTGCCGCGGGCGGGCATCGTGCATCGCCTCGACAAGAACACCTCGGGGGTAATGGTGGTTGCGCGCAGCCTGGTCGCGCATACCGCGCTGGTCGCCCAGTTGTCGGCGCGCGACGTGCACCGGCAATACCTGGCCGTGGTGTCGGGGGCGCTGGTATCGGGCGGAACCGCAAACGCGCCGATCGACCGCCACCCGCGCGACCGGATCCGGATGGCGGTGCGCGAGGACGGCCGCGACGCGATCACCCATTACCGCCTGCGTGAGCGCTTCCGTGCCCACACCTTGTTGGAGTGCCGCCTGGAAACCGGTCGCACCCACCAGATCCGGGTGCACATGGCGCACCTGAAGCATCCGATCATCGGCGACTCGCTGTATGGCGGCTCGCTGAAACTGCCGCGCGGTGCCAGCGACGCGCTGGTCGAGGCACTGAAAGGATTCAAACGCCAGGCGTTGCATGCGGAGACGCTGGAGTTCGCGCATCCGCTGAGCGGTGAGCCGGTGCGCTGCAACGCGCCGATGCCGCCCGACATGCAGGCGTTGGTGAAGGCCTTGCAGGACGATACCCGCGAAGCCGCCGAGCGGGAACGCTGAGCGATGGCTGCGTGCCGGCCGAGCGCTTATCGTCTTGAACCCGTGAACGCGGCGGCACGTCTCCCTACGGTCGTCTTGGTGGCCGTCGGCGCGGACGTCGGCACTGATGGCCAGAATGGGCGGGCCCGGCCGTGAGCCGCGCCCTGTTGAAGGCCAATTGGCCCGCGCCGCGTGGCGTCCATGCTTTCACCACCTTGCGTCACGGCGCGGGCGGTTCGGTCGCACCGTTCGACACCTTCAACCTGGGCAACCGCGTCGCCGTCGACGGCGATGACCCGGAGCGGGTGGAGCGCAATCGCGCCGAGTTGATCGCGTTGGCTGGCTTGCCCTCGGCACCGCACTGGTTGCGGCAGGTGCACGGTGAGGGCGTATTCCGCGTCGGCGAGCCCCCTCACAACCAAACGGCGGGGCTTCCTCTCAGCTCTTCACACCCTTCGGGTGCCGCCGCGGGAGAGGAAAAAACGACCGAGCCCGAAGCCGATGCCGCGGTCACTTCCATGGCCGGTGCGGTACTCGCGATCCTGACCGCCGACTGCCTGCCGGTGCTGTTCTGTGCCGATGACGGCCGTGAGGTCGCGGCGGCCCACGCGGGCTGGCGCGGTCTGGCCGGGGGTGTACTGGAAGCCACCGTTGCGGCGATGCGGACGCCGCCTGCGCAAGTGATGGCATGGCTGGGCCCGGCTGCCGGCCCGGAAAACTACGAGATCGGTGTCGAAGTGCGCGATGCGTTCGTATCACAGGATCCGCGCGCTGAAACGGCTTTTGTCCCCACCCACCCGGGCCATTGGCGAGTCGATCTCTACGCGCTGGCGCGGCAGCGGCTGGCGGCGGTTGGCATCGCGTCGGGCCGCATCCACGGCGGCGGGTTGTGCACGATCACCGATCCGCAGCGCTTCTATTCGCACCGTCGCGACCAACGCACCGGGCGGATGGCGTCGCTGATCTGGATCGACTGAGTTCACCGCCTGAGCGCACCGAGCGGATCCGGGAGCGCATCGGCCGTTGGCTGCCCGTCCAGACGGAACTTCCCGGGTCAATCATCCCCATACCCATGCCTCCCCACGGCTGCTTGATGGATATCGGCAGCAGCGGAAAAATCTTGAATCTCCGGGTGCTGCGGCGTCGGATGGCACGTTCCGGCGCGAGGACCAATCAGGCCCCGTAAAGCGCATCCGTGCACACGGCCGTGGCCACCCGCATGCCAGCATTGGGTGGACGCGGTCGCTGGAAAGTGCAGGCAATGCTTGAACCCGGCTGCAACGATCCGCACTTCCTTTGCATCGTGGCCTTGTCGGCCGCCCGTACATGAGGAATCCCACCATGCGAATGGACAAGCTCACATCGCGCTTCCAGCAGGCGCTTGCCGACGCGCAGTCGCTGGCGGTCGGGCGCGATCACAACGTCATCGAGCCGGCGCACCTGCTGGTGGCGCTGATCGACCAGTCCGGCGGCAGCACCCGCCCGCTGCTGTCCCAGGCAGGGGTCAACGTGCCGGTGTTGCGCGAGCGATTGGGCGAGGCGCTGGACAAGCTGCCGACCGTCTCCGGTCAAGCGGGCAATGTCAGTGTCGGTAATGACTTGTCGCGGTTGCTCAACGTGACCGACAAATACGCCCAGCAGCGCGGCGACGCCTTCATTGCCAGCGAGCTGTTCGTGCTGGCGGCGCTGGAGGACGGCGGCGAGGTCGGCCGTGCGTTGAAGGCGGCGGGCGCCGAGAAGTCCCGTATCGAAGCGGCCATCGACAAGGTGCGTGGAGGCGAAACCGTGCAATCCGAGAATGCCGAAGACCAGCGCCAGGCGCTGGAGAAGTACACCATCGACCTGACCGCGCGCGCCGAGTCCGGCAAGCTCGATCCGGTGATCGGCCGCGACGAGGAGATCCGCCGCACCATCCAGGTGCTGCAACGGCGGACCAAGAACAACCCGGTGCTGATTGGTGCGCCCGGCGTCGGCAAGACCGCGATCGCAGAAGGCCTGGCCCAACGCATCATCAACAACGAGGTGCCCGAGGGCTTGCGCGGCAAGCGCGTGTTGTCGCTGGACATGGGCGCGCTGATTGCCGGGGCGAAATTCCGTGGCGAGTTCGAGGAGCGCCTGAAGGGCGTGCTGAGTGATCTGGCCAAGAACGAAGGCCAGGTGATCCTGTTCATCGACGAGTTGCACACCGTGGTCGGTGCCGGCAAGGCCGAGGGTTCGATGGACGCCGGCAACATGCTCAAGCCGGCACTGGCACGCGGCGAGTTGCACTGCATCGGTGCGACCACGCTGGACGAGTACCGAAAGTACATCGAGAAGGATGCCGCGCTGGAGCGCCGGTTTCAGAAAGTGCTGGTGGACGAGCCGTCGGTGGAGGACACCATCGCGATCCTGCGTGGGCTGAAGGAGAAGTACGCGGTCCACCACGGGGTGGAGATCACTGACCCGGCGGTCGTCGCCGCGGCGACCTTGAGCCACCGTTACATCGCCGACCGCCAGCTGCCCGACAAGGCGATCGACCTGATGGACGAGGCGGCCAGCCGGATCCGCATGGAGATCGATTCCAAGCCCGAGGAGCTGGACCGCAAGGAACGCCGGCTGATCCAGCTGAAGATCCAGCGCGAGGCGCTGAAGAAGGAAAAGGACGCCGCCAGCAAGCAGCGTCTTGCCGACCTGCAGGCCGAGATCGACGTGTTGGAGCGGGAGTTCAACGACCTGGAGGAAATCTGGAAGGCCGAGAAGGCGATGCTGCAGGGCGCGACGAAGATCAAGGAACAGATCGAGGCAGCCAAACTCGAGCTGGAAGCCGCACAGCGCAAGCAGGACTTCGCGAAGATGAGCGAGATCCAGTACGGCCGCCTGCCAGAGTTGGAGAAGCAGGCCAAGGCCGCGCACGAGGCCGAGACCCGGGGCTTCACCCTGTTGCAGGACAAGGTCACCGCGGAGGAGATCGCCGAGGTGGTCAGCCGCTGGACGGGCATTCCGGTGTCGAAGATGCTCGAAGGTGAGCGCGAGAAACTGCTGCAGATGGAGCAGCACCTGCACACCCGGGTGGTCGGCCAGGACGAGGCGATCAAGGTCGTGTCGGATTCGGTGCGGCGTTCGCGCGCTGGCCTGTCCGACCCGAATCGGCCATCAGGGTCATTCCTGTTCCTCGGCCCCACCGGTGTCGGCAAGACCGAGCTGTGCAAGGCGCTGGCGGAGTTCCTGTTCGACAGCGCCGACGCGATGATCCGGATCGACATGAGCGAGTTCATGGAGAAGCATTCGGTCAGCCGTCTGGTCGGCGCGCCGCCGGGCTACGTCGGCTACGAGGAGGGTGGTTACCTGACCGAGGCGGTGAGGCGGCGTCCGTACAGCGTGATCCTGCTGGACGAGGTCGAAAAAGCGCACCCGGATGTGTTCAACATCCTGCTGCAGGTGCTCGACGACGGCCGCCTGACCGACGGCCAGGGCCGCACCGTGGACTTCCGCAATACCGTGATCGTGATGACCAGCAACCTGGGCAGCCAGATGATCCAGGAGATGGACGCCGATGACACGCCTGAGGGCTACACCCAGATGAAGGCCGCGGTGATGGGCGTGGTGCAGAGCCACTTCCGGCCGGAGTTCATCAACCGGCTGGATGACATCGTGGTGTTCCATTCGCTGGACAAGCAGCAGATCCGCGAGATCGCCCGGATCCAGCTGCACGGTCTGGACAAGCGGCTGGCCGAGCGCGGGTTGACGCTCGAGTTGTCCGACAGCGCGCTGGCGCTGCTGGCCAATGTCGGCTTCGATCCGGTGTATGGCGCGCGGCCGTTGAAGCGGGCGATCCAGCAGCAGTTGGAGAACCCGTTGGCGACGAAGATCCTGTCGGGCGAGTTCGCCAGTGGTGAGGTCATCCACGTTGATGCCGAAGGTGGCGCGCTGGTGTTCCGGAAGGGGTGAGCGGCTGCGGTGTGCGGGTGCCGGCTGCGGGGAATAAGGCTTCGGTCGGGCGGGTGCCGGGCTGCGGGGGTAAGGCTTCGGCTGGGCGGGTGTCGGGCTGCGGGGGCGATTGCTCCACCCCTCGGTCAGGACGTCCTGTCCTGACTCGGGGCCGCAGGCCATCCATGGCCTGCTTTCCGCAATACCCCCACACCCCGACACCCGCGGAGAGTTGCGCTGGCTCCGGAAAGGAAAGCCGACAATCAATGACCGACGCGTCGTCCTGTCGGGGTATTGCGTAGAGCGGACATGGATGTCCGCGGCGGCGAGTCGGCCATGGATGGCCGATCGAGCCGAGGAGCAATGCCCCGGCAGGGCGTCGCTGCTGCCGAAGCCCGCAACCCAAAACCCCATTGCTCCCAGTACCCCAATCACCAATCACCAATCACCAATCACCAATCACCAATCACCAATCACCAATCACCGCGCCGGTTCGCGGTCGCACTTGAAAAAGCCTCCCCGCCAGAGGCAGGGAGGCTTCGTTTCACACACGTGTTGCGGAGGGTCTTACCAGCGGTAGCCCACCTTGGCGTACATGTAGGCGCCGTTGAAGCCGAACGGCGAGGCTGAGCTGTACGGGAACTGGCCGCTGGTCGAGTTGCCGAAGATGTTTTGCTCCGGATACTCGTTCAGCACGTTGTCGCCGCCCAAGGTGAAGCTCCAACGATCCAGGTGATAGGTCGCGGCCAGGTCGATCAGCCACTTGGGGTCGTAGGTCTGGTCGTTGTCAGCGTTGTTGGGTGTGGTCTCAAAGCTGCCGTAGCGCGTCGTGCCGGCCAGCAGGGTCCAGTCGCCCAGGTTCCAGGTGCCGTTGAGCACGAACTTGTCGCGCGGAAAACCCTTCTCGATCCGGCCCTGTTCGGCCCGGTCCAGTCGGTCCAGATCCAGGCCGCCGGTCTCCAGCTCCGGCGGATTGGGCGCGATGCGGGTGATCTCGGTTTTCGAGTAGTTGTAGCCGGCGGTCACGTCCAGGGTGCCGGCGGCCAGATCCCAACGGTAGCTGCCGAGGAAGTCTATGCCGCGGCTGCGGGTGTCGATGGCGTTGGTGAAGTAGCGACCACCGGTGACGCCGAAGATGCCGCGTGCCTCGAGGAAGTCGCGGACGTCATCGCCAGTGAGGTTGGACGACAGCACGATGCGGTCGTCGACATCAACCTGATAGGCATCGACGGTGACGTACAGGCGATCCACTGGCTGCAGCACCACGCCAAGACTGTAGGAGAGCGACTCCTCCGGCTGCAGCGGCTCGGCACCCAGGGCCTCGGCGATCGGGCTGGCGGCCGGGAAGGTGCGGATCTCGAACGGGTCGCTGATGCCGGCGATGAAAGTGGTGCTGGTGGTCTGGAAGTTCTGCTGCGACAGCGACGGCGCGCGGAAGCCGCTGGAGACGGTGCCGCGCAGGGCAACGGCGTCGCTGAACTCGTAACGCCCCGACAGCTTGAAGGAGGTCTGGTTGCCGAAGTCGCTGTAGTCCTCGTAACGCACCGCCGCGCCACCGGAGAAGCGGTCGGTGAGGTCGGCCTCAAGGTCGGCATACAGCGCGTAGCTGTCGCGCGAATAGTGGCCGGCATCGCTCGGGCGGTAGCCCGGAAAGCCCTGCGCGCCCGAGGCGATAGGCCGAGGCAGTGATCCCTGGCGCCAGGAGTCCGGCTCACCCGGGGATTGGTTCCATTTCTCTTCGCGGTACTCGGTACCCATCGCGAAGTTGACCGGGTAGGCCAGGCCCCAGTCGAACTGGCGGCTGAGGTCGAGGTTGACGATGTTCTGGGTCGTCTCCAGTGCGCCGGCGAAGAACGACGTCGGCGAACTTGGCCCAAGGCTGGCATTGAGCGAGTTGCGGGTGAAGAACTCCAGGTGGTTGTAGCCGTAGTTGTAGCTCAGGTCCCAGGCCCAGCCGGCGGTGTCGCCGCGCAACCCGGCCACCAGTGAGCGGTCATCGGCGATGTTGTTGATCTGCGGCACGAAGCCGTCGGGGTGGATCGAGGGAATGTTCTGGTTCGGATTGCCCGGTGCGCGGAAGAAGGCGAACGAGGTGATGTCGCGTTCGCTGGCCATGCCGAAGGCGTACAGGTCGATGGTGTCGGTCAACGGGATCTCGGAGTTGACCGAGAACGCCCAGTGCTCGACGGACGGATCGCCATAGACGAAGGCCTTCTGGCCGAGCTCGGGTTGGGTCGGGCTGGGCGTGCCCGCGAAAGGACGCGCGCGGTTGGTGAAGTCCTGCTCGCCGAACTGTCCGGCCAGGTGCAGGAAACCTTCCTCGCCGATCGTGATCCCGGCATCACCGGAAACCTGGTGCTGTTTGCCATCGCCAGCAGAGTACTGGCCGTAGCTCGCATCCAGGCTACCGCCGCTGCCGGCCCCCTTGAGGACGATGTTGACCACCCCGGCAATGGCATCGGAGCCGTATTGCGCTGAGGCGCCGTCGCGCAATACCTCGACCCGCTCGATCGCCGAGACCGGGATGGCGTTGAGGTCGACCGGGGACGAGCCGCGACCCTGGCTGCCGTTGACGTTGAGCAGCGCGGTAGTGTGGCGGCGCTTGCCGTTGACCAACACCAGCACCTGGTCGGGGGCGAGGCCACGCAGCTGTGCCGGCCGGATCGCGCTGGTGCCGTCGGTGACCGCCGGACGCGGGAAGTTGAGCGATGGCAACGCCCGCGACAACGCCGTGGCCAGTTCGGTGGTGCCGGTGGCCCGCAGCACCTCCGGGGTGATGATGTCGATCGGTGACGCCGACTCGGCGATGGTGCGGCCGGTCACCCGGGTGCCGGTGACGATCACCTGGTCAAGCGTGGTGGCGTCATCGACAGGGACGGTCGCGGTCTGGGCAAAGGCTCCGGGAGCGGCGAGTGCAACGGCGATGGCCAACTGCAGGCGGGTCGGGATCATGGTGGGTTCTCGGGGGGAAGACCGCAATGGCGGCGTTCCTTTGATTAACCCGAAATTAACGCTCTCGTCAAACCATCTTGATGGAACGATGGAAGGACGTTAATGGAACGACCGTTCTGACCTGCGCGTGCAACCAGGTGATCAGGCGCGATGGCCGTCAGGCGCGGCTGGTCCGTGGCAAGTGGTGATCACCCCGATAAGCCGGGGTGGCAATCACCATCTCGGCCAGGCTGTGGGCAAGTTCGCGCTCGGCCAGCACCACGCCGTCGGCGCCACGCTCCAACAGGTGCTTGACCTCCGCATCACTGTGCGCGCGTGCCAGCAAGGTCAGTGACGGGTTGATGGCACGCAGCTTGGCCATGGTCTCGCCCGCTTCCAGCGGCTGCGGGATCGCCAGGATCGCGATGGTGGCACGCTCGGGGTGGGCCTCTTCCAGTACCAGGTCGGCGGCCGCACTGCCGCGGATTGCCGGGATGCCCGCGGCGTGCGCGCGCTCGACGTGGTGGCTGCTGTCGTCGATGACGATCACCGGTATGTCGTGGCCACGCAGCAGCTTGACCAACTCGGTGCCGACGCTGCCGAAACCAATCACGATGGCGTGATCGCTCAGGTCCAGCGACGGGCCGGGCAGGGGTCCGGTTTCGACCTGCTCCTCGGCCAACCGGGTGTGCCTGGCTTGCCACCGATCGACCAACACGAAGATCAGCGGGTTGAGCATGATCGTGATCAGGGCGCCGGCCAGGACCAGATCCTGCGCTTCCTCATTCATGATCTGCAACGCGACGCCGAGGCCGGCGATGATGAAGGCGAACTCGCCGATCTGCGCCAGGCTGGCGGAGATGGTGATGGCGGTGACGTTGGGATAGCCGAACGCGCGCACGATCACGTACGCGGCCGCGGACTTGCCGAACAGGATGATCAGCACCGTCGCCAGCACGTGCAGCGGCTGCTCGATCAGGATCATCGGGTCGAACAACATCCCGACCGAGACGAAGAACAGCACCGCGAATGCATCGCGCAGCGGCAGCGAATCACTGGCGGCCTTGTGGCTGAGCTCGGACTCGTTGAGCAGCAGGCCGGCGAAGAACGCGCCCAGTGCAAACGACACCCCGAACAATTCCGCCGAGCCATAGGCCACGCCCAGCGCGATCGACAATACCGACAGGGTGAACAGCTCGCGCGAGCCGGTGCCGGCGGTGCGTTCCAATACCCAGGGGATCACCCGCCGGCCCACCACCATCATCACCGCGACGAAGGCTGCGACCTGCACCAGGGTCAGCAGAATAGCGACCACGATCGATCCAAAGGTGTGGGTTTGGCCGCCGACGGAAGGGTTGGTGATCTCGGCCAGCACCGGCATCAGCACCAGCGCGATCACGCAGGCCAGATCCTCCACGATCAGCCAGCCCACCGCGATCTTGCCGCGGTTGGTGTCCAGCAGGCGGCGGTCTTCCATCGCCCGCAGCAGCACCACGGTACTGGCAGTGGCGAGCGAGAAGCCGAACACCAGACCGTGCACGGTCGACCAGCCCATCAGCGCGGCCAGGCCCCAGCCGAGCAGGGTGGCGACGGTGATCTGGACCATGGCGCCGGGGATCGCGATCCACTTGACCGCCATCAGGTCCTTGACCGAGAAATGCAGGCCGACGCCGAACATCAGCAGCATCACGCCGATCTCGGCCAGTTGGTTGGCCAGGCCCTGGTCGCCGACGAAGCCGGGCGTGAACGGGCCGGCAACGATGCCGGCCGCCAGGTAACCCACCAATGGGGACAGCCGCAATCGATTCGCCAGCGCGCCGAACAGGAATGCCAGCAGCAGCCCCACGGCGATGATGCTGATCAGGTCGGTTTCGTGCAGCATCGGGGCTCCATTGGGCTTAGCCGACCAATCATGTAGGTCGTTGCCGGATCAGGCAAGCGATAACCTCGGCAGGTCGAGCCTGCACCCGTACAATGACCGCATGATTGCTTTCAAGGATTTTGCCCTCCGTCGCGGCGAACGGCTGCTGTTGTCCAAAGTCGACCTGGTACTGCAGGCCGGCTGGCGGGTGGGCGTGATTGGCCGGAACGGCAGCGGAAAGTCATCGTTGTTCGCCGCATTGCAGGGCCAATTGGAAGCCGACAAGGGCGATCTGGGTATTCCCAGCCGCGTCCGCATTGCCAGCGTCGCCCAGGAAACCCCGTCGCTGCCGGATCCGGCACTGGACTTCGTGCTGTCGGGAGACGCGCTGGTGCATGCGGCGATCCAGGCCGAGGCGCAGGCCGTCGCCAACGAGGACTGGGAAGCGGTCGCCACGGCCCACCACCGGCTGGAGGAGCTCAATGGCTACGACGCCAGCGCGCGCGCCGGCAAGTTGCTGCATGGCCTTGGGTTTGCCGCCGATACGCACGGACGCGCCGTCAGCACGTTCTCGGGCGGCTGGCGGGTGCGCCTGAACCTGGCCCGTGCGCTGATGACACCGTCGGATCTGTTGCTGCTCGATGAGCCGACCAACCATCTCGATCTGGATGCGGTGCTGTGGCTGGAACAGTGGTTGTTGAAATACCCCGGCACCTTGCTGCTGATCAGTCATGACCGTGAGTTCCTGGACGAGGTCACCAACCACACCCTGCACCTGCATGACGGCAAGGCCAAGCTGTACGCCGGCAACTACACCGCTTTTGAGCGTCAACGCGCCGAGCACCTGCGCCTGCAGCAGATCACCCACGTGAAGGCGCAGGCCGAACGTGCCCACCTGCAGAGCTTCATCGACCGGTTTGGCGCCAGCGCGACCAAGGCCAAGCAGGCGCAGTCGCGGGTCAAGCGCCTGGCCAAGATGGCCGGCACCGAGGCGGTGCGGATCGAGCGCGCGTTGCGGATCGAGTTTCCGGCCCCGGCCAAGCTGCCGCATGCGTTGTTGCGCCTGGCGCATGCCGATTGCGGCTACGTTGCGGCCGCTCCTGCAAAAGCGCGGGACGTCACCACCATTCTCCACGACGTCGGCTTCATCCTCGAAGCCGGCGACCGGGTGGCCTTGCTCGGCCCCAACGGTGCCGGCAAGTCGACGTTGGTCAAATCACTGGTGGGCGATCTGGATCTGCTGGCCGGGGAGCGCCATGGCCATCCCGACCTGCGGATTGGTTACTTCGCCCAGCACACGGTCGAGTCGCTGCGTGCCGGCACCAGCGCGATCGACCATATCGCCGATATCGCGCCGGGCGTGGCCACCCAGCAGTTGCGTGACTTCCTCGGTAAGTGGAATTTCCCGGGTGACCGCGCGTTCGAGACGGTCGATGTGTTCTCCGGCGGCGAGCGCGCGCGCCTGGCGCTGGCATTGATCGCCTGGCGCAAACCCAACGTGCTGTTGCTCGATGAGCCGACCAACCATCTGGACCTCGACATGCGCGAGGCACTGGCCGAGGCGCTGGCGGTGTTCGAGGGCGCAATCGTGCTGGTCTCGCATGATCGGCACCTGATCGGGCTGGTCTGCGACACCTTCTGGCGCGTCGCCGATGGCATCGCCCAACCGTTCGACGGTGATCTGGACGAATACGCGAGCTGGCTGCGCACGCGCGATAATTCCAATGATGGTCAGGGCCGGCCAGCGTCCGCTCCGGCTGCTGCCCAGGCGGCGGTCGCTTCACCGCCAACCAAGCCGCGCAAAGGCAAGGCCAATCCGTACAAACTCGCCAAGGCCGAGGAATGCGTAGCGGAGTTGGAGGCGCAGTTGACGGCGCTGGAAGCCGAGTTGGCCGACCCGACGGTGTATGCAGACGGCGGCGCCCGCGGCGTGGAGCTGGGCAAGCAGCAGGTACAGCGACGAGCCGAGCTGGAACAGGCCGAAGCCGAGCTTCTGACCTTGTACGAGGTCGACGCCGCCTGAGCACACTTCACCGGGTGGCCCGGGCATTTACGCCTGCGATCCTGACGACGTTTGGCCGTGGCCCGCCTTCAGTCGCGCAAGAAGTATTCCACCGTGGTCACCACCCGCACCCGCTTGACCTGCGGACTGCTCTGGTCACGGTCGGTGATGCTGACCACGCCCTGGTTGGCGCTGCGGATACCGCCCAGGCGCGAGTCGGAATCCTTGGCAAATTGCACCGCGGAATCGCGCGCGGCGGCGGTGGCTTCGGCAATCAGCGCTGGCTTGATGTCGTTGAGCTTGGTGTAGTCGAAGTCCGGCGCGCTGCCTTCGCCGATCATCACTCCCTGGCCGACCAGCTCGCCACTGCGGCGCAGCACGCTCAGCGCCTTGGGCACATCGTCGGTACGCAGGCTCACCGTGGTCGAGTAGCGGTAGCGCTCCGGTGGCCGGTTGTCGCCGTAGGCCCAAGCCCAGCGATCTTCCAGCCGTGGCGGGGAGACCACGATTTCCTCGGGTTTGAAGCCGGCCTCGGTGAAGAAGTCGCGGATGGCGGCGGTATTGGTTTCCAGCTGACGCTGGACTTCGGCCAGATCGTTGCCACCGACGCTGTGCGGCAGCGGCCAGACCACCCGGTCGGCCTCGACGATCTTCTCGGCCGAACCCTTGACGGTGACGTAGCGGTCGGCGGTCTTCAGCCTTTCCATGCCCTGGCCGGCCAACCAGCCGGCACCGGCCACGCCGAGGGCCAGCAGGGCGGCGGCAATCACAAGGGTGACGCGCGGCGGATGGGTGGACATCGGTACGGCTCCAGGACACGTGGAGCCGCAGCGTACCCGAACCGGGTGAATGCGGCATGGAGGCGGCAAGCATCAGTCAAGTCGCAACCGGGGGTTGCCAGCGACGGCGACCTGCGCCGACCATGCGCCGGAAGCATTCATTCCTCGCCACCGGCACGCGCATGACCAATGAGTTGATCTACCTGGTGTTGATATTCGGTTTGCTGGTGATCCCACGCGCGCTGCAGCGCTTCAAGGTTCCCGCTCCCATTACCTGCCTGCTACTGGGCGTGGGTGCGATGTTGCTGTGGGCCGATCGCGTCCACGACCCGGTCATCGTGCTGTTGTCGACACTGGGGATCTCGTCGTTGTTCCTGTTTGCCGGGCTGGAAGTCGAGCTGGCGTCCCTGCGCAAGGGGCTGGGCGGGCTGAGTGTCTACCTGCTGATGCGGGTAGCCTCGTTGAGTGCGGTGAGCTGGCTGGCGTGGCGTTACCTGGGCCTGGACTGGCAGCCGGCGGCGCTGGTGTCGCTGGCGCTGCTGACCCCTTCGACCGGGTTCATCCTGGACACGCTGGAACGGCTGGGTCTCAACGAGGAAGAGCGGTTCTGGGTCACCAGCAAGGCGATCGCCGGCGAGTTGCTGGCGCTGGCGGTGCTGTTCGTGGTGCTGCAGGCCGACGATCCGATGCAGTTGGGGATCTCGTCGCTGGTGATGCTGGCGATGATGGTCGGGCTGCCGTTGCTGTTCATCGCGCTGGGCCGCTGGGTGGTGCCGCACGCGCCGGGCTCGGAGTTCTCGTTGCTGGTGATGGTCGGGCTGGTCGCCGCTTTCATCACCTTCAAGTTGGGGGTGTATTACCTCGTCGGCGCATTTGTGGCCGGTCTGGTTGCCCGGCTGTTGCGGCTGCGCATGCCGCGACTGGCCTCGGACGAGAACATCCACGCGTTGCGGCTGTTTGCCACGTTTTTCGTGCCGATCTATTTCTTCCACGCCGGTACCGAGATCACCCGCGACGCGCTGACGTGGGAGGCGGCCGGACTGGGCGTCATGCTCACCGTGGTGTTTGTCCCGTTGCGGGTCGGACTGGTGTGGTTGCAGCGCCGGCTGATGTTTGGCGAGGCTCACAAGAGCAGCCTGAAGGTCTCCGTCGCGCTGGCGCCGACGCTGGTGTTCACCCTGGTGATCGCCACCATCCTGCACCAGCAGTTCCAGATATCCGGGACCCTGTTTGGCGGGTTGATCCTCTACACCACCCTCAATACCCTGCTGCCGTCGTTGGTGCTGCGCTCGCCCTTTGACGTCGACACCATCGAGCCCGGTTCCCGGCAGCACCCGGAAGACCGCATGCGTGGCGAGCCGACGCCGAACGGTTTTCCGCCGGCGACCAACACCTGAGCGTGGTTGCCGCTGTCGGGCGCAACCGCGATCGAACCGTCGCCGCCTTGAGTTGCCGGGATACGTCCCCAATATCGGTTCGGCTTGGGCCGTCTGGCCCCTTCCGCGTTGGCCGGGTCGCCAATTCCGCTTTGCCAGTGCATTGCCCAACCCCAAGGTCACGTCTCCATGCCGATCTATGCTTTCGAGTGCGCTGCTTGTGGCCACGATTTCGACCGCCTGCAGAAGTTGTCTGATGCCGATCCGACCGATTGCCCGGAATGTGGCAAACCGCAATTGAAGCGGCAGTTGACCGCGCCCCAGTTCCGTCTGTCCGGCACCGGTTGGTACGAGACCGACTTCAAGAAGGACGGCGAGAAGAAGCGCAACCTGGCCGGTGATGGTGGCAAGGACGCGACAACCACGGACGCCAAGTCCGACGCCAAGAACGAATCCAAAGCCGACGCGAAGCCTGCAGCCAGTGCAGCCGCGGCCAAGCCGGTGGAAAACAAGCCAGCGGCTGGCTGACGGTTGCGCACCGTTGCCGGGCGACGCAGCGCGACGGCCCGTCGCGGTGTCGGGTGTGACATCGCGCATTGCGCCACTAAACTAATGGGCCAGCCGGTTCGTGCCGGCGTGCCACTGCTGAACCGGAGCCCCCATGCGTACCCATTTTTGCGGCCTGATCGATGAATCCATGATCGGCCAGACCGTTACCTTGTGCGGCTGGGCCGATGTCGCCCGCGACCTGGGCGGCTTGTGCTTCATCGACCTACGCGACCATGAGGGCATCGTCCAGGTCGTCGCCGAGCCATCGGATGCGGCCGGCAATGCGGACGTCATCGCTGCTGCCGGACATGTGGGTTACGAGGATTGCCTGCGCGTCACCGGCGTGGTGCGCCAGCGCCAGGCGGTCAACAACAAGATCCGTACCGGCCAGGTAGAAGTGGTGGCCGCGGCCATCGAGGTGCTGAACAAGGCCGAGCCGCTGCCGTTCCACGCCCACGAGAACCCGGGCGAGGACATCCGCCTGAAGTACCGCTACCTGGATCTGCGCACGCCGGAGATGCAGCGCAAGTTGCGCACCCGGACCAAGCTGGTGCAGGCGCTGCGGCGCTGGCTGGACGCGCGCGACTTCCAGGACATCGAGACCCCGATCCTGACCAAGGCTACGCCGGAAGGCGCACGCGACTTCCTGGTGCCGGCGCGGATGCATCCGGGCGAGTTCTACGCGTTGCCGCAAAGCCCGCAGTTGTTCAAGCAGATCCTGATGGTGGCCGGCTTCGACCGCTACTACCAGATCGCGCGCTGCTTCCGTGACGAGGCCCTGCGCGCCGACCGCCAGCTCGAATTCACCCAACTGGACATGGAGTTCGCCTGGGTCGAGGAGCGCGACGTGCAGGACACCGCCGAAGCGCTGATCGGTGAGGTGTTCCGCGAGGTCATGGACGTCGACTTGGGCGAGTTTCCGCGCATCACCCATGCCGAGGCGATGCGCCGCTTCGGGTCTGACAAGCCGGACCTGCGCATCGAGATGGAATTCACCGACATCGCCGCGCTGGTCAAGGGCTGCGAGTTCAAGGTCTTCACCGACTGGGCCAATGCCGAGGACGGCCGCGTGGTCGCGTTGCGTGCCCCGGGCGCGGCGAAGCTGTCGCGCAAGCAGATCGACGAGGTCGGCGCGCACGCGGCCAAGTACGGCGCCAAGGGCGTGGCGTGGATGAAGGTCGAAGACCCGGTGAAGGGCCGCGAGGGCGTGAGCTCGCCGATCGCGAAGTTCCTCGACGACGCGACCCTTGCCGCGATCCTGCAGGCGACCGGCGCGCAGGCCGGCGACCTGGTTCTGTTCGGCGCGGCGGGCTACAACACTGCCTCGGACTTCATGGGCGCGGTGCGGCTCAAGCTGGGCAAGGACCTGGGGCTGGTGCGCGAAGGCTGGGCACCGTTGTGGGTGACTGATTTCCCGATGTTCGAGTGGGACGCGGAGGCCAGCCGCTACGTGGCCCTGCATCACCCGTTCACCGCGCCGGCGGTGGATGACGTCGCCGAGCTGAAGGCGAACGCGAAGACGGCGGTGTCGCGCGGCTACGACATGGTGCTCAACGGCAACGAGATCGGTGGCGGTTCGATCCGCATCCACCGCCCGGCGATGCAGTCGGCGGTGTTCGAACTGCTGGGTATCGACGCCGAGGAGGCGCAGGCCAAGTTCGGCTTCCTGCTCGACGCGCTCAAGTACGGCGCGCCGCCGCATGGCGGTATCGCGTTCGGCATCGACCGCATCGCCGCGTTGATGGCCGGCACCGAGTCGATCCGCGACGTGATCGCCTTCCCCAAGACCACCGGCGCGCAATGCATGATGACCGGCGCGCCGTCGCCGATCCCCGATGCCCAACTGGCCGAGGTGCACGTGTCGGTGCGGCCGAAGCCGGCGAAGGCCGACGAGCCCGCGGCAGGCTAGATGGGCACCAGTGCCGGGAATGCCGTCCCCGTCATCCGCCGCGCGACGCCGGCCGATGCAGAGGTGTTGTCGCAACTGGCCACCCGCACGTTCGTCGAGACCTTCGGCCATCTGTATCCGGACGCGGACCTGCAGGCGTTCCTGGCCGAGAGCTATGCGGTCGAACGCCAGCGCACGATCCTGGCCCATCCCGACTACGCGGTCTGGCTGCTGGAGCGCGAAGGCGAGGCAATCGGGCATGCCGCGGCCGGTCCGTGTGGCTTGCCGCATGCCGCGGCCCGTCCCGACGATGGCGAGCTCAAGCGCCTGTACCTGGTGCAAGGTGAGCAAAATGGCGGCTGGGGCGGCCGGCTGTTCCAAACCGCCCTGGACTGGCTGCAGCGCGACGGCCGGCGCACCCTGTGGATCGGGGTGTGGTCGCAGAACCTCGGCGCGCAACGCTTCTACGCACGCCACGGTTTCGAGCACGTGGGCGATTACGAGTTCGCGGTCGGCCGCGTGCGCGACCACGAATTCATCCTGCGGCGGCCCGCCGACTGGACCGGCTGAGCCCGACACCCCTGCAAGGAAGCTCTGATCAACTCAGACGCCAGGCCCCATATGAAGATCACCTTGTTGGGCGCGCACGGCGTAATCAGGGCTCTACACGCACGCTCGGTTAGAGTCTTTCGGTGATGCATCAATTTCGCCGTTACGAGGAGCCCGCCATGAACTTCCCGATCGCCACTGCGCTGGTTCTCGCGCTGTCGCTGGCCTTGGCGGGCTGTGCCACCACGCCGGTCATCAGTAGCGGCCCCGGGCAGCTGGCCGATGTCGGAGTGGTGCAGGTCGCGTGGCATGACCCGGCCGGGTTCCGGGAGATCACCCGTGGGCAGGATCGGGTCGACAGGCTGCGCGGCGTCTGGGTGCGGGAGTTGGCGCAGTACCTGCGGAGCGAGGCGGGGCCGCGCCTGCCACCGGGCGAGCGATTGCAGGTCACGTTCATCGACATCGACCGGGCCGGCGGGTACGAGCCTTGGCTTGGTTCGCGATACGACGATGTGCGGATCATGCGCGACATCTACCCGCCGCGGATCCGGCTGGAGTTCCAGCATTCGGGTGCGGACGGCCAGATAGTGGCCGAAGGGGAACAGCAACTGGTCGGCAGCGACTATCTGTCGCGGTCGACCGCCGGCCGCAACAGCGACTCGCTGCGGTACGAGAAACGACTGCTCGATGACTGGCTGCGAAGGCAGTTCAAGGGGCTGTAATGGCTGATACAGGTGGCGCTGCGGCGGAGCAGGGCGACACGGAGCAACCCGCCACGACAGCGACCGGGCGACGGGTGGTGCTTCTGCATGGGTTGTGGATGCCGCGGCTGTCGATGCACTGGCACGCCCGGCAGTTGCGTCGGGCCGG
Organism: Lysobacter sp. A289; assembly: GCF_054072675.1. NCBI lineage: Bacteria > Pseudomonadati > Pseudomonadota > Gammaproteobacteria > Lysobacterales > Lysobacteraceae > Lysobacter > Lysobacter sp. A289. The sequence continues at coordinate 1,915,866 of NZ_JBSVRN010000001.1, read as the reverse complement.
CTTCAATCCTGTCCTGGTCGGTTACGCGGGCATTGCCGGCGGCCCCGAGGCGGCGATATCGCGGTTGCGAGCGACCTTGCACGAGCCCTGCGACATCCTCGCCCACAGCCTGGGCGGGTTGATCGCGGTGCGGGCGCTGGAGCGGGATCCGGCGTTGCCGGTGCGGCGGGTGGTCTGTCTGGGCTCGCCGTTGTGCGGCAGCGCGGCGGCTCGCGGGATGGGCCGGTTCGGGCTGGGCAGTGCTTCGCTGGGGCGCAGCGCGGACCTGCTGCGCGATGGGTGTGGGCCATGGCAGGGGCCGGCGCAACTGGGCGTGGTGGCCGGCAACCTCGGCCTCGGGTTCGGGCGGGTGTTTGGCCGCTTCCCCGGCGGCAACGACGGCACCGTCGCGGTGGATGAAACCCGGCTGGCCGGCGAGTCCGACCACATTGTGTTGCCAACCAGCCACAGCGGCATGCTGCTATCGCCGGAGGTGTCCGCCCAGGCCATTCATTTCCTCGCCCACGGCCGGTTCGAGCATTGACGGCATTGCCGCCGGAGATCGCCGGTTCGAGTAAAGTAGCGGGCTGACACAGCACACTTAACGGACATTCTCATGGGTAGGGGACCGTCGATCGAGGGTCGCAAGAACGCCTCGGACGCCAAGCGCGGCAAGATTTTCACCAAGCTCATCCGCGAGATCTCGGTTTCCGCGCGAGCCGGCGGCAGTGACCCGGCGAGCAATCCGCGCCTGCGTACCGCGATCGAGAAGGCGTACGCCGCCAACATGACCAAGGACGTGGTCGAGCGGGCGGTCAAGAAGGCCAGCGGTGAGCTGGAAGGCGTCAACTACGAGGAGATCCGTTACGAGGGCTATGCCCCGGGCGGGGTCGCGGTGATCGTCGATTGCCTGACCGACAACAAGGTCCGCACCGTCGCCGATGTGCGCCACGCGTTCGGCAAGTTCGGCGGCAACCTGGGCACCGACGGGTCGGTTGCTTTCATGTTCCACAAGGTGGGCGTGCTGGGTTTCGCTGCCGGCGCAGACGAGGACGCGATCACCGAGGTGGCGATCGACAGCGGTGCCGACGATGTAGTGGTGTATCCGCCCGATGGCGCGATCGACGTACTGACCCCGGCTGACGCATTTGATGCGGTGAAGGCGGCGATGACCGGTGCCGGGCTGGAGCCTGCGCACGCCGAGGTCACCTTCCGTGCCGACAACGATATCGCGGTCGAGGGCGAGACCGCGCAACAGGTGGTCAAGCTGCTGGACTGGCTGGAAGACCTGGACGATGTGCAGGCGGTCTACTCCAATGCCGACTTGGGCGAGGACGCCTACGCCTGACGGCGTAAGCTTGCGACGTGATCAGAATCCTCGGTATCGACCCCGGTTCCCAGCGAACCGGCATCGGCGTGATCGACGTGGGCAACGATGGCCGTTGCAAATTTGTCCACTGCGAGGCACTGAAGTTGCTGGACGCGCCCGACTTCCCGTCGCGGCTGGGCTTGCTGTGCGAAGGCCTGGAGCGGGTGCTGGATGAGTGGCAACCGCATCAGGTGGCGATCGAGACCGTGTTCATGGGCAAGTCGGCGATGTCGGCCTTGAAGCTCGGCCATGCGCGTGGCGCGGCCCTGGTGACGGTGGTGCGGCGCAAGCTGGTGGTCAGCGAGTACGCGCCGCGGGTGATCAAGCAGTCACTGGTCGGTCGCGGCGCGGCAGACAAGTTGCAGGTGCAGCACATGGTCCGGCTGCTGTTGAACCTGGCCGACAGGAAGCTGCAGGCCGATGCCGCAGATGCATTGGCGGTCGCACTCACCCATGCTCACATGAGCGCAACCGCGATCCGCACCGGATTGGGCGTGGCTGATTTACGGAGACGTGGCACATGATTGGCAGGCAGGCATGATCGGTAGGCTCAAGGGAATCGTCATCCACAAGCAGCCGCCGTGGCTGGTGGTGGACGTCAACGGCGTGGGTTATGAGCTGGAGGCGCCGATGAGCACCTTCTACGACCTGCCCGAACTGGGCCGCGAGGTGTCGCTGTTTACCCACTACGCGCAGAAGGAAGACAGCGTCTCGTTGTACGGCTTTTTGCGCGATTCGGAGCGACGCCTGTTCCGCGAGGTGCAGAAGGTCAAGGGCATCGGCGCGAAGATCGCCCTGGCGGTTTTGTCCGGGGTCAGCGTCGACGAGTTCGCACGCATGGTCCAGGCCAGCGACGTCACCGCGCTGACCCGGGTCCCGGGCATCGGCAAGAAGACCGCCGAGCGCATGGTGGTGGAACTTCGCGATCGCGCCAGCGACATGACCGGCGGTGACGGCGTGGTCCTTTCCGGTGTGGATGTCGCGCGCGATCCGCAAAGCGAGGCGGTGATCGCCTTGCAACAATTGGGTTACAAGCCTGCCGACGCGACCCGCATGGTGCGCCAGGCGGCATCGGAGTCCGACGCCGACGCTGCCACCATCATCCGTAAGGCGTTACAGTCCGCGCTTCGCTGAGGCGCGTAGCCTCGCCAACGGCGCAGAACCGAGTTCCCGATGTCCCTACCTGCGATCAAGTCAGTGAGCAGCAAGACGGCCCGTGATGGCCACGATAAACCCGGGATGGCCGGCCTGGTGGTCGGCGCGATCGGGGTGGTGTTCGGCGATATCGGTACCAGCCCGCTGTACACGCTGAGGGAAGCCTTCAGCCCGCACTACGGCCTGGTCGCCAACCACGACACCGTGCTCGGCATCCTGTCGCTGGTGTTCTGGGCGCTGATGCTGGTGGTCACGCTGAAGTACGTGACCATCATCATGCGCGCCGACAACGAGGGCGAGGGCGGCATCATGGCGCTGATGGCATTGGCTCAGCGCACCCTGCCCAAGGGTTCGAAATCGGCCTACGGGGTCGGCATCCTCGGCGTATTTGGCGCGGCGCTGTTCTTCGGCGATGGCGTGATCACCCCGGCGATCTCGGTGCTGTCGGCGCTTGAGGGCCTGGAGGTCGTCGCCCCGCAGTTGAGCAAGTGGATCGTGCCATTGACGGTTCTGGTGCTGCTGGCGCTGTTCGCCAGCCAGCGGTTCGGTACCGAGAAGGTCGGCAAGGTGTTCGGGCCGATCACCGGCATGTGGTTCCTGGCGCTGGCGGCGCTGGGCGTGCTCAACATCATCCACGAGCCGGAAGTGCTGCATGCGATCAACCCGTGGTGGGCGGTGCAGTTCTTCCTCGACCACAGCCTGGGCGGCATCTTCATCCTCGGCGCCGTGGTGTTGGCGGTGACCGGCGGCGAGGCGATCTATACCGACATGGGTCACTTCGGCGCCAAGCCGATCCGCTATGGCTGGTACTTCTTCGTGCTGCCGGCGCTGATGCTGAACTACCTGGGGCAGGGCGCGCTGGTGCTGGAGGACCCGACCGCGATCCGCAATCCGTTCTACATCGGAGTGCCGGAATGGGGCCGGATGCCGATGATCGTGCTGGCGACCGCGGCCACCGTGATCGCCTCGCAGGCGGTGATCACCGGGGCGTTCTCGGTGACCCGGCAGGCGATGCAACTGGGCTACATCCCGCGCATGACGATCCGGCACACCTCGCGCGACACCATTGGCCAGATCTACATCCCGGGCATCAACTGGTCGATGATGGTGATCGTGATCCTGCTGGTGGTGAGCTTCGGCAGTTCCTCGAACCTGGCCACCGCCTACGGCATCTCGGTGTCGGGCACGATGCTGATCGACACCCTACTGCTGGCATTGGTCGCGCGTGCGTTGTGGCCAAGTTGGCGCTGGTGGGTGCTGCCGTGCTGCCTGCTGTTCCTGGTTGGCGACATCGCGTTCGTGATCGCCAATGGCGCCAAGATCCTGCAGGGCGGCTGGTTCCCGCTGGCGCTCGGCATCGTCCTGTTCACCCTGTTGCGGACCTGGCGCCGCGGCCGCCAGTTGCTGCGCGAGGAGATCCAGAAGGGCGGGATCCAGCTCGACAGTTTCCTGCCCGGGTTGATGCTGGCGCCGCCGGTGCGGGTGCCGGGCACGGCGGTCTTCCTGACTACAGACCCGGGCGTGGTGCCGCACGCGCTGATGCATAACCTCAAGCACAACAAGGTGTTGCATGAGCGCAATGTATTCCTGACCGTGGAGACGCTGTCGGTGCCATACGCGCCGATCGACAAGCGGCTGAAGATCACCGAGATCGGCGACGACTTCCACCGGGTGCTGATCCGGTTCGGGTTCATGGAAACGCCGGACGTGCCGGTGGCGCTGATGCGCAGTTGCGACCAGGACGGGATCTATTTCGATCCGATGGATACCACTTATTTCGCCAGCCACGAAACCGTAGTGGCCGCCGCGCACCGCGGAATGCCGGTATGGCGTGACCGCTTGTTCGTGTTCATGCATCGCAACGCGGCGCCGGCGACGAGCTTCTTCCGGATCCCGGGCAACCGATTGGTCGAGCTGGGAGCGCAGGTAGAGATCTAGGCCGTCCGCCATGCGACCATAGACGGATGAATGACGAGCGCATCATCGCTGCGGACCAGGCCTTCGGCGATGATGCCGTGGAGGCATCGATTCGCCCTAGGCGGCTGGACGAATACCTGGGCCAGGTCCCGGTCCGCGAGCAGATGACGATCTACATCGAGGCGGCCAAGGGGCGTAACGAGGCGCTCGACCATGTGCTGATCTTCGGGCCGCCCGGCTTGGGCAAGACCACGCTGAGCCATGTCATCGCCAATGAGCTGGGAGTCGGGCTGCGGCAGACGTCCGGGCCGGTGATCGAGAAGGCGGGCGACCTGGCCGCGTTGCTGACCAACCTGCAGCCGTTCGACGTGTTGTTCATCGACGAGATCCATCGGCTGTCGCCGGCGATCGAGGAGGTTCTGTATCCGGCGATGGAGGACTACCAGTTGGACATCATGATCGGCGAGGGTCCGGCCGCGCGGTCGATCAAGCTGGATCTGCCACCGTTCACCCTGATTGGCGCGACCACCCGGGCTGGGCTGCTGACTGCGCCGCTGCGCGACCGTTTCGGCATCGTCCAGCGGCTGGAGTTCTACAGCGCCCAGGAGCTGACCCGGATCGTCCGACGCTCGGCCGGGATCCTCGGGATCTCCTGCACGCCGGAGGGCGCTGCCGAGATCGCCAGGCGCTCGCGCGGTACGCCGCGTATCGCCAACCGGTTGCTGCGACGGGTGCGCGATTACGCCCAGGTTCGCGCCGGCGGTGATATCGACCTGGACACAGCCGGTGCCGCGATGGCGATGTTGAAGGTCGACCCGGAGGGCTTCGACGAACTGGACCGGCGTCTGCTGCGGACCATCATCGAGTCCTTCGACGGCGGTCCGGTCGGGGTCGAGTCGCTGGCTGCCGCACTCAGTGAAGAGCGCGGCACGCTGGAGGACGTGATCGAGCCGTACCTGATCCAGCAGGGGTACCTGATCCGCACCGCCCGCGGCCGGATGGCCTCGCCCAAGGCGTACCAGCATGTCGGCCTCACCCCGCGGGGCAACGACGGGGAACTGTTGCGCTCAACGCCGGTCGGAAGCACGGATAGCCAGTAGGGTCATCCTGGCCGACTGTCTCACTTGAGCCATCCCGGAGATTTCCGCTTTGCCTTTGTTCAGCCTCCCGATCCGCATTTACTGGGAAGATACCGATGCCGGCGGCGTGGTCTACCACGCGCGGTATGTCGCGTTCCTGGAACGCGCGCGGACCGAGTGGTTGCGCGAGCAGGGATACGGGCAGCAGCAGTTGCAGCTCGAGCATGGACTGGTATTTGCGGTGCGCGCCATGCAGGTCGATTTCCATCAGCCGGCGCGGTTGGACGACCTGTTGCAGGTGGACGCGTCATTGCAGCAATGCCGTCGCGCGAGTGCGGTGTTCGTGCAGCAGGTGCGGCGCGACGGTGAATTGTTGCTGGCCGCGACGGTGCGCGTGGCGGCGCTCGACACGCAGGGTTTTCGTCCCCGGGCGATCCCGCAACCACTGCTCGATGAGCTCACTGCGCTGCAAACGACGCAATAGCACGACCTGGCAACACGGCACTACCGACATTCATCCATCACAAGCCCGCGAGCGCGGGCAGCGGAGATCCAGGCATGACCCCATTGTTGAGCTTGTTGCAGGCCACCACCGTCGTCGAGCCATTGCCCCTGGACCCGGCCAGCGCAGTTGCCAGCACCGCAGCAGCCCTGCCTGGCGCGGTCGCGGGCGATGGCGGCGTCGACATGTTGCAGTTGGTACTGCACGCCTCGCTGCCGGTGCAGTTGGTGATGGTGTTGCTGCTGTTCGCCTCGGTGGCCTCGTGGGTGATCATCTTCCGCAAGACCAAGCTGCTTGGGCGCGCCGACCGTGAGGCGGAGACCTTCGAGGAGCGCTTCTGGTCGGGCACCGAGCTGAGCAAGCTCTATACCGGTGCGACCAGCCGCAACCGTGACACCGGCGGCATGGAATCGATCTTCGAGGCCGGCTTCCGCGAATTCTCGCGCCAGCGCCGCATCGCCGATGTCCGGATGCAGCTGGAAACCGCCCAGCGCGGGATGCGGGTGGCGACCGCGCGCGAACTGGACGGGTTGGAGCGCAACCTGGAGTTCCTGGCCAACGTTGGCTCGATTGCGCCGTATGTGGGCCTGTTCGGCACCGTGTGGGGGATCATGATCTCGTTCCAGGGCCTGGCCACGATGACCGAGGCGACCATTGCCAGCGTTGCTCCGGGCATCTCGGAGGCCTTGATCGCCACCGCGATGGGCCTGTTCGCGGCGATTCCGGCGGTATGGGCGTACAACCGCTTCGCCACCAAGGTCGAGCGCATCGCCGTGCGCTATGACGCCTTCGCCGAGGAGTTCTCCTCGATCCTGGAGCGGCAGGTGCCGCAGGAGTGATCCGGCGCCGGCCGAGCGCGTGACCGCAGGGTCGCGGCCGCACGCAATCCTGGCACCCATCGATCAACCCACCGTCCACTGAACTCGCCGCCACTCGGGAACACCGCATGTCCGTCTCCACCGGTCGCCGCCGCAAACGCAAACTCCAGTCCGAGATCAACGTCGTGCCCTATATCGACGTCATGCTGGTGCTGTTGATCATCTTCATGGTCACCGCGCCGCTGATGAACCTGGGCGTTGACATCGAGTTGCCCAAGTCCGATGCCAGGACCATCTCCCAGAACCAGGAGCCGGTGATTGTCAGCGTGGATGCCGACGGCAATTATTTCCTGACCCTGCAGGGCGCAGAGCAGGAAGCGCTGGGCGCGGAGGAGCTGTCGGCAAAGGTGGCCGCGTTCGTACGCAACAATCCCGGCGTGCCGGTATATGTGGCCGGTGACCGGGCCGCCAACTATGAAGTCGTGCTGCAGGCGATGGTACTGCTGCAGAACGCCGACGTGCCACGAGTCGGGTTGATGAGTGCGCCGTCGGAGACGGTGCGCAAGTGAGGGAAAGCCGCGCCGACAACCAACAGGCCATCGTGCAGGCGATCGTGCTGCATGTGGCGCTGTTCGCGCTGATGTTCGCCGGCATGTGGTGGACCCGCAGCGCCGTTCCCGTGTCGGCCGCCGGCTCGCCTATCGAGGCGGAGCTGATTGACCCCAACGCGTTGTCGGCGTCGATGCGCGAGGTGCTCAACGACCGGCCCGAGCCGGCCGAGGAGCCGCTGCCCGAACCGTTGCCCGAGCCCGAGCCGGTCGAGGAGGATGCCGCGCCGCTGCCGCAACCGGAGCCGGAGCCAATCCCCGAGGACGCGCCCACGCCGCCGCAATCGCAGCCGCAGGATTTCGTGGTCGAACCCGACACCGTGGAGCAGGACGAGGTCGTGGCCGAGCCGACGCCGACCCCGGCGGATGAGGAGAAGCTGCAGGAGGAGAAGCGGCGCCAGGCCCAGATCGACCTGACCGAGAAGAAACGCCAGGCCGAGGCGGAGCGTACGCGCCGCCTGGCCGCGCAGGCGGAAGAGCGCGAGAAGAAACTGGCGGAGATCCGTCGCCAGCGCGCCGCGGCCGCGCGCCAGGCGGAACTGGCGGAGCAAAAACTCAAGCAGATCGCCGCGGCCAGCGCGCTCGCCGAGTCCAGGGACAACAGCACTGCGAGCAGTGGCGCCAGTCCGCCGCCGGGCAACAACGGCACCGACACCGGGCTGGAAGCTCGTTATTCGGCAGCGCTGCAGGAGGCAATCCTGGCCAAGTGGACCCGTCCGGAAACCGTTCCTCTGGGTGCCAGGTGCCGCCTTGTCATCAAGCAGCTGCCCGGGGGCGAGGTGATGAGTGCCGACGTCTCGTCGCCATGTGCCTACGATGAACAGGGTCGCCGCTCGATCGAGGCCGCCGTGCTCAAGGCGCAGCCACTGCCCTACGCGGGCTTTGAGAGTGTGTTTGCGCGCACTTTGACGCTCAATTTCGAAGCGCGTGATCGCTGAGCCGCCCCAAAATTGCCGCGCCCGTTGCCTCCGCCGTGTTCAGCTTTGAGAAAGCGTTCACATGGATGCTGTTAAAACTTCAGCTTCTCCGTCAGGTCCTGCCGATGAAACGATTCACCCCAAGACTGGTCGCTTTGCTTGCGACCCTGGTTTTCATGATCAGCGCCCCGTTTGCTGCCTTCGCGCAGCAGCAGGGACTGGAACTGGACATCGTCGGCGGCAATGCCGCCGCGTTGCCGATCGCGGTGGTGCCGATGCCCTACCAGGGCAGTGCGACCGCGCCGGAGACCGATGTCGCGGCGGTGATCGCTGCCGACTTGAATCGCTCCGGCCAGTTCCGCAGCCTGCCCGAGTCCGACCTGGTCGAGCGACCCACCAGCGGCGCCGAGGTGAATTACCCGACCTGGCGTGCACTCAACCAGGACTACCTGGTGGTGGGACGGGTCGTGGACGGCGGCAGTGGCAGCTACCGGGTCGAGTACGAGCTGTTTGATGTCGCCACCCAGCAACGCCTGCTGGGCTTCGCGATGACCGCCCGGGCCAATGCGATGCGCGATGTCGCCCACCAGGTCGCCGACGCCATCTACGAGAAAATCCTCGGCGTGCCGGGTGCGTTCTTCACCCGTATCGCCTATATCACCGCCACCGGCGTGGGCCCGACGGCCAGCTTCTCGCTGATGGTCGCCGATTCGGACGGCTACAACCCGCAGACCGTGGTCAGCTCGCCCGAGCCGCTGATGTCGCCATCGTGGAGCCCGGACGGAAGCAAGTTGGCGTACGTCAGCTTCGAAAGCGGCAACTCGGCCATCTACATCCAGGACATCAATACCGGCAGCCGCGAGGTGGTGTCCAAGTTCCGTGGCATCAATGGCGCGCCGGCGTTCTCCCCGGATGGCAGCCGCCTGGCGTTGACGCTGTCGCGCAGTGGCAACCCGGAGATCTACGTGATGAACCTTGGCAGCCGCGCGCTGACCCAGCTGACCAACCATTTCGGCATCGATACCGAGCCGACCTGGAGCGCCGACGGCAGCTCGCTGTACTTCACCTCCGACCGCGGCGGTGCGCCGCAGATCTACCAGGTGTCCGCGGGCGGCGGCAGCGCCAGCCGGGTAACGTTCCAAGGCAACTACAATGCCAGCGCAACGGTTTCGATGGATGGCAGCAAGATTGCCGTCGCCCAGGGTGCGGGCAATACCTACCGCATCGCGATGATGGACTCGAGCCTGGGGTCGGCACGCTGGAGCACGCTTTCCCCCGGCTCATTGGACGAGTCACCCAGCTTTGCCCCAAATGGCGCGATGATCATCTATGCTGCTCGTGAAGGCACGCGTGGGGTGTTGTATGCCGTATCGTCCGATGGCCGGGTGCGCCAGCGTCTGGTACTGGCGGACGGCAACGTGCGCGAGCCAGCCTGGGGGCCATTCCGTACACCGCGCTGATGTCCTCCTGATCAGCTGACATCCTTTATCCACCGCGTTCTCCCACAGTTCCATCTGTCCCAGCCATGACGAGGAAACCATGATGAATACCACCACGCGTTTATTGATGACCGCTCTTTTTTGCGTCGCTGCAGTCGGCTGTTCCAAGAAGGTCAAGGAGGCTCCGCCGGAGACTCCGGTCACCACCGCCCCCGCCACCGACACCACCCCGACGATGCAGGGCGCGTATGGCCCCGGCGACCTGGATACCGATGCTTGCCTGCGCCAGCGCGTGGTGTACTTCGACCTGGATCGCGACGCGCTGCGTCCTGAGTTCCAGGCCCTGGTCGGCTGCCACGCCAAGTACTTGCGTGACCGTCCTTCCTCGCGCATGACCCTGGAAGGCCACGCCGATGAGCGCGGCAGCCGTGAGTACAACCTTGGCCTGGGCGAGCGTCGCGCCAATTCGGTGTCCTCGGCGGTCCAGGCCAACGGCGGCTCGGGCAGCCAGCAGACCGTGGTCAGCTACGGCGAAGAGCGTCCGGTATGCACCACCTCCAGTGAGGATTGCTGGGCCCAGAATCGTCGCGTCGAGATCATCTACACCGCGAAGTAATAAAGGCAATCCATGATGCGCAAGTTGTCAATTGCAATTGCGACATCGCTGGTTGCAGCGGCGGCCCTGGTGGCCGCCGCACCTGCTTCTGCCCAGCGCATGAGCCTGGCTGAGCGGGTGTCCCTGCTGGAACAGCAGGCGGGCAACAACCAGGCGACCGTCGACCTGTTACGCCAAGTCAACCTGCTCAAGGAAGAGGTGACCGCGCTGCGGTCCCAGGTCGAGCAGCTCCATCATCAGCAGGAACAGCTCCAAGGTACCGCCCGCGCCCAGTATCTCGATCTGGATGGCCGCATCAACCGGCTACAGGGCGGCGCTGGCACGTCGGAGTTGGGCACGCCGGGAGCGGCCCCTGCCAGCGACGTGGATCCTCAGGAATCCGATGCCGACGTGGCGGTTCCTGTCGACAGCACCCCGGCCATCTACGGAGATCCGGGCAAGCTGGACCAGACGGCCGGCGAGCGCGAGGCCTACGATGTCGCCTTTGACGCGTTGCGAACCGGCGAGTACGTCGAGTCGGCGCGACTGTTCCATTCCTTCCTTGGCCACTACCCGGGTGGGGCCTACGCGCCCAATGCGCTGTACTGGCTGGGCGAGAGCTACTACGTCACCCAGAACTACCAGCTCGCGCTGGAGCAGTTCGAGGCGTTGCTGCAGCGTTACCCGACCCATGACAAGGCGCCGGGCGCGATGCTCAAGGTGGGCCTGTCACAGCAGGGCCTGGAGCAGCCCGACGCGGCAGAGCGAACCCTCACCGAAGTTACCGAACGTTATCCCGGCACCGACGCCGCGCGGATTGCCGCTGACCGTCTGGGCGCCATCCAGCTCGGCCGCATCCAATAATGGAAACGGTCGCGGCAGGGCTTCGCTTGCTCGGCTAAAATGGCGCGATGAACGTTGTTCCCCCCCAGGCGCCCAACGCGGCGCCGGAGCGCTTGCGGCTTACCGAGATCTTCCTGTCGCTGCAGGGCGAGTCGCGCAGCATCGGCTGGCCCACGGTATTCGTGCGCCTGACCGGTTGCCCGTTGCGTTGCCAGTACTGCGATACCGCCTACGCCTTCCATGGTGGCCAGTGGTGGGACTACGACACCATCCTGGCCGAGGTGGCGCGCCACCAGACCCGCCACGTCTGTGTCACCGGCGGCGAACCGCTCGCCCAGAAGCGCTGCATCGGCCTGCTGCAGCGGCTGTGCGAGGCCGGTTACGAGGTGTCGTTGGAGACCTCCGGGTCGATCGACATCAGTCAGGTCGACGCGCGGGTTTCGCGGGTGCTGGACATCAAGACACCCGGGTCGGCCGAGGTCGATCGCAACTTGTGGAGCAACATCGCCCTGCTGACCGCGCACGACCAGATCAAGTTCGTGATCTGCTCGCGTGAGGACTACGACTGGGCGAAGACCGTGGTGGCCGAATACCGGTTGGACGGGATTTGCGACGTGATGTTCTCACCCAGTTTCAGCCAGATCAGTCCGCGTGAGCTGGCCGACTGGATCGTGGCCGACCATTTGCCGGTGCGCTTCCAGTTGCAGCTGCACAAGATCCTGTGGGATGACGAGCCCGGTCGCTGACCCGGACTCGTCTTTCCTTGTTGTCACTCAAGAAGACCAACCATGAAAAAAGCCGTTGTACTGCTCTCCGGGGGGATGGACTCCGCGGTCGTCGTCGCCATCGCCCGCGAACAGGGCTTTGCCGTGCACGCATTGAGCGTGAACTACGGCCAGCGCCACACCTCCGAGCTCGCCGCTGCCGCCCGCGTGGCGACATCACTGGGCGCGGTCGCGCACAAGGTCGTCAGCGTTGACCTGGGTGCCATCGGCGGCTCGGCGTTGACCGATGAGGCCATCGCAGTGCCGCTGGACGAGCCTGCGGGCGCCGACGCCATCCCGGTGACCTACGTGCCGGCACGCAACACGATCATGCTGTCGGTCGCACTCGGCTGGGCCGAGGTTCTCGACGCGGCCGACCTGTTCTGCGGCGTCAATGCCGTGGACTACTCGGGATATCCCGATTGCCGTCCCGAGTTCATCAGCGCTTTCGAGAAGCTCGCCAACCTGGCCACCAAGGCCGGTGTCGAAGGGCCCGGGCTGCACGTGCATGCACCATTGCAAACCATGAGCAAGGCCGACATCGTGCGTGAAGGCCTGCGCCTGGGGGTCGATTTCGCCGACACCGTATCGTGCTACAAGGCCGACGATGAGGGCCTTGCCTGCGGTCACTGCGACGCTTGCCGGTTGCGCGCGGCGGGCTTCGCCGGTGCCGGGGTTGCCGATCCGACCCGTTATGTCTGAACCCGCCCATGCGCCTCGCACCTGAGCGCCCAGTTGCGTTAGAATTCACGCCCCCGGCGCAAGGCCGGGTCGCGTGGGCCGTTAGCTCAGTCGGTAGAGCATCGGACTTTTAATCCGCTGGTCGATGGTTCGAATCCATCACGGCCCACCAATCAGATCAACGGCTTAGGCCGACTTCGCATTCGGCCTTCGTCGTTCTTGAATCGCGTAAACACGATCTAGTAACGGAACGCTCTCGGTGTGGCCAGTGCTCGACCAGGCTCGAACTGTCATAGCGCGTGGCGCGGTCGAGGAGGGTGGATACGTTGCTGAGGTAACATGCAAACGTTTGGGGATATAAACGTTTGAGCGCGCAGGGACTGCTTGCGCCCATTGATAAAGGCGCTTGCTGATGTCGAACAGGAACGACGCTGTCGTACATAACACCGAAGACAAGGGCTGGTGGTGCCATCACGGCTTGCAGCTAGAGCAAGCCTTCGTAGGGCTCTGCAACAGCCACCTGAAAATCCCAGCCATGGAGAATCCTGAAAAGGCCACGAATCCATATGCGCCTGACCTTGTTGTCGAGGGAGTCATTTCAGACTTGAAGGTGCAAAACACTCCATTTTTTGTCTCGTCCCGGTACGGCCTGGATCCAAGGCGCACCGTCACGTTCAATCGAAAGGACTACGAGCGCTACACAAACCTCTATCCCGACATCAACATTTATTTTTGGGTTGATTGGACGCAGACTGAGTCCAAGTACGGGAGAGTTGACTACTTGGCAGGTATCTACAGGCTCCCGTTTGCCCGAGTCGCCGGGTTGATCGAAGGCGGAGCGCCCGAGCACAATTACATCCACCGTATGAACGACACGCAAGGCAATGCGAAATCGTCGTTCCTCCTTGATCTAGGGCAGTTCGAAACTCTGCTTGAGAAGAGCTCTCGCTCTGCTTGACGGTGCTCCAGGTGTGGGGTAATCCGCTGGTCGATGGTTCGAATCCATCACGGCCCACCAGTTTTCGCATCACGCCACGTCGCAATCCAGCAACTGCTGCAGCACCGCCTCGCCATAGCGCTCCAGCTTGCTGGCGCCGATGCCGGGAATGTGGCTCAACTCGTCGAGGTCGCCGGGGTCGGATTCGGCAATGGCGCGCAGCGTTGCGTCGTGGAAGATCACGTAAGCGGGGACGTTCTGCTCGCGGGCCATTTCAGCGCGCCATCCACGCAGCGAGCGGAAGCGCGCCGCAGGCTCGGGGGCGAGGTCGATCGGCGCGGGTGCGGAGCCGCTGCGATTGCGGCGCCCAGCCGGTTTCGGCGCGTCCCGACGAAAGCGCAGTTGGCGCTCTCCGCGCAGCACCGGCCCGGCGTCATTGGTCAACCGGAATGCACCATGACGTTCGTGGTCGGCTTCCAGCAGTCCGGTGGCCACCAGTTGCCGGAACACGCTGCTCCATTGCCGCGCATCCAGGTGATCGCCGATCGCCCAGGTGCTGAGCTTGTCGTGGCCATGCTGCGTGACCTTGTCGGTCGCCGTGCCGCGTAACACGTCAATGACATGGCCGGCGCCAAACCGCTGTCCGGTTCGATAGACACACGACAAAGCCTTGCGCGCCACTTCGGTGGCGTCCCAGCTCTCCGGTGGATTCAGGCAGTTGTCGCAGTTGCCACAGGCGCCAGGATGGCTTTCCGCGAACCAGCCCAGCAGGGCCTGGCGGCGACACTGCGTCGACTCGCAGTAACCCAGCAAGGCATCCAGCTTGCGCAGCTCCAGTCGCTTGCGTTCGTCACTGGCCTCGCCCTGGTTGATCAGCATGCGCAGGTTGACCACGTCACCCAGGCCGTAATTCAGCCAGGCCTCGGCCGGTTCGCCATCGCGTCCGGCACGGCCGGTTTCCTGGTAGTAGCCCTCGATCGACTTGGGCAGGTCGACATGGGCGACAAAGCGCACGTCGGGTTTGTCGATGCCCATGCCAAACGCAATGGTGGCGACCATCACCACGCCGTCGGCTTGCAGGAAGCGGCGCTGATTGGCGGCGCGCTCGGCCGCGGGCATGCCGGCGTGGTATGGCAGGGCGTCGATGCCGGCTGCCTGCAGTTGCTCGGCGGTCTTGTCGACCCGCTTGCGTGAGAAGGCGTAGACGATGCCGCTGTCGCCGCGATGGTCGGCGAGGAAGTCCAGCAGGGCGCGCTGGCCGCTGCCGTCTTTCTGTGCGACCCGGTAGCGGATGTTGGGCCGGTCGAACGAGCTGACGAACTTGCGGGCATCTTCCAGTGCCAGGCGCTCGGCGATCTCGCGTCGGGTGGGCTCGTCGGCGGTAGCGGTCAGGGCGATGCGCGGGATGTCGGGCCAGCGCTCGTGCAGGATGGTCAGTTCACGGTATTCGCGGCGGAAGTCGTGGCCCCATTGGGAGACGCAGTGGGCTTCGTCGATCGCGAACAAGGCGATACCCGGGCCGGCATGAACGCGGTCGAGCAGGCTCAGGCAGCGGCCGCTCAGCAGGCGCTCGGGGGCGACGTAGAGCAGGTCGAGTTCGCCGGCGAGCAGCTCGCGTTCGATCTCGGCGGCGGTGGCGGCGTCGAGGGAGGAATTGAGGTAGGCCGCGCGCACGCCGAGCTGGCGCAGGGCTTCGACCTGGTCCTGCATCAGGGCGATCAGCGGTGAGACGACCACGCCGCAGCCGTTGCGCAGCAGGGCGGGGAGTTGGTAGCACAGCGACTTGCCGCCGCCGGTCGGCATGAGGACGAGGGCATCGCCGCCGTTGACCAGGCAGTCGATGATCTCGGCCTGTTCGCCGCGGAATTCCGGGTGGCCGAAGGTGGTGCGAAGCAGGTCGAGTGCGGCGTTTTCCATGCGTCACAGGGTAGCAAGCGCGGGTCTCGGGGATGCTCGGAGAAGTCCGCTTTGGTCGGTCGGGGCTTGCCTGATGGCTGGGGCGCGCATGAAAACAGCAACAGCAACAGCGGTGGAGTGCGTGGGCTTCGGTGGGGCGCCGCCCTGTCCGGGCATTGCTACTCGGTTCGGGCGGCCCGCTCCGCGGCCCGGCCCGGCGCAGCGCGCCGGGCGTTCGCACAGACGCGCGGCAGTGCCGCGCAGGCTGCCTGTGCTCACCCATGGCCGCACTCACCGCCGTGCGCCATCCATGGCGCACTCTCCGCAATACCCGGACAGGACGCCGCATCGGCGTTTGGATTTAGCGGCTTCGCTCTTTCTTGCCGAAAACGAGGGCAATTGGGCGGGAGTCGGGCTGGGGGGGATTGCGGAAAGCCGGCCATGGATGGCCGGCGGCCCCGAGTCAGGGCAGGGTGAGTGCAGGCCTGCTTGCGCGGCACTGCCGCGCGGCCTGCGCGAACGCCCGGCGCGCTGCGCCGGGCCGGACCG
Organism: Lysobacter sp. A289; assembly: GCF_054072675.1. Lineage (NCBI taxonomy): Bacteria > Pseudomonadati > Pseudomonadota > Gammaproteobacteria > Lysobacterales > Lysobacteraceae > Lysobacter > Lysobacter sp. A289. The sequence continues at coordinate 1,899,818 of NZ_JBSVRN010000001.1, read as the reverse complement.
CGGAGCGGCCCTGATCGAGGGGAGTAGCAATCCCCCCCAGCCCGGCTCCCGCATCTACCGCGTAATCGGGCTTACTGCAGCAACGAACGCAACATCCAGGCGTACTTCTCGTGGGTGTGCAGACGCTGGGTCAGCAGGTCGACGGTCGGGTCGTCGCTGGCATCGTCGGCGGTCTTGAGCACCTTGCGCGCGGTGCGACAGACCGCTTCGTTGCCGACGGTCAGCTGGCGCACCATCTCCTTCCAGTCGGGGATGTCGGACAGGCCCGCCTCTTCCGGGATTGACGACAGTTCGATGAACTCGGCATACGAGCCCGGGGCGTTGTAGCCCAGCGCGCGAATGCGCTCGGCAATCTCGTCCAGCGCCGTCCATTGCTCGGTGTACTGGGTCTCGAACATCAAGTGCAGGGCGTTGAACATCGGCCCGGTGACGTTCCAGTGGAAGTTGTGGGTCTTCAGGTACAGCGTGTAAGCATCGGCAAGGAAGTGGGCCAGGCCGTCGGCGATCTTCTTGCGATCTGTATTGCTCAGGCCGATATCAATGGCTGGAGCGCCCGATGCCGGCTGGGCGGATGTCGCGGCCTTGTTCTTCTTGGCGGGTTTGGTGGCTTTGGTGGTCTTGCCGGGCTGGGATCTGGCCATGGTTTTTTCCTCTGGTGGATGTTGCGGTGACAATAGGGCACCGCGCACGCGGTTGAAATATGCAATTTCTTGCGAAGGATCAATGAAGCCTACCGGTGTTCCCGACAAGACGGCGTCACGACGCGTTGGTTCAAAGCCAGCTCGCTCATCACGGGCCGGCTCGACACCGCCTCGCCCGAAACCGGCCGACTCCAAACCGACCGGCGCTGACGCGGCCGCACTGGACCAGGCGCGCCGCAGCATTGACGCGACCCTGAGCCGGGATCGCGGTCGCCTGCATGGCCTGTGGTCGCGTTGGCGTGCAAAGCCATCCGACGTGACCGCGCGCGCCGCATTCGAGAAGGCCCGGGACAGCTCGCTCAGTCAGTGTCGCCAGCGCGCCGCCCAGTTGCCGCAAGTACCGGTCGATCCGTCGCTGCCGATTGCCAGCCAGGCCGAACGCATTGTCGCGCTGCTGCGTGGACACCAAGTGGTGGTGATTGCCGGTGAGACCGGCTCGGGCAAGACCACCCAGTTGCCGAAACTGTGCCTGGCGGCCGGGCGTGGCGCGGCTGGCATGATCGGTTGCACCCAGCCGCGCAGGATTGCCGCGCGAGCGGTCGCCAAACGCGTTGCCGAGGAGTTGCACACCCCGCTCGGCGGCCTGGTCGGCTACCAAGTGCGGTTCAACGAGAAGGTCAGTGAATCGACTGCGATCAAGTTCATGACCGATGGCATCCTGCTGGCCGAGATCCAGTCCGACCGCTGGTTGTCGCGCTACGACACGATCCTGATCGACGAGGCGCACGAGCGCAGCCTGAACATCGACTTCCTGCTCGGCTACCTCAAGCAGCTGTTGAAGAAACGTCGCGACCTGAAGGTCATCGTGACTTCGGCCACGATCGATACCACCCGGTTCTCCGAGCACTTCGATGACGCGCCGGTGGTTGACGTGGAGGGGCGCGGACATCCGGTGTCGGTGCGTTACCGGCCGCTGGAAGGTGAGGGTGACCGTGACGGCGAGCGCAGCATCAACGACGGCATCGTTGCCGCTTGCGATGAGATCACCAGTGAGGATCCTCGTGGCGATGTGCTGATTTTCCTGCCCGGTGAGCGCGAAATCCGCGATGCGCACCACGCGCTGGAGCGCCGCAAATACCGCCATACCGAGGTATTGCCGCTCTACGCGCGGCTGTCGGTGCGCGACCAGGACCGGGTGTTCAACCCGGGCCCGCAGCGGCGGATCGTGCTGGCCACCAACGTCGCGGAGACTTCCTTGACGGTGCCGCGGATCCGCTACGTGGTCGATCCCGGGGTGGCCCGGATCAAGCGTTACAGCCCGCGCAGCAAGCTGGATCGCCTGCGTATCGAGCCCGTCAGCCAGGCCAGTGCAGACCAGCGCAAGGGCCGCTGCGGGCGGGTGTCGGAGGGCACCTGCTACCGGCTCTACAGCGAGGCGGATTTCGAATCACGCCCGGCCTATACCGATCCTGAGATCCGCCGTGCTGCACTGGCCGGAGTAATCCTGCGGATGTTGTCATTGGGTCTGGGCGATATCGACGACTTTCCGTTCCTGGAGCCCCCCGAGCCGCGCGCGGTGGCCGATGGCTGGCAGCAACTGGGCGAGCTGGGGGCGGTGGAGGTCGCCAGCGACAAGGCCGCGCGCAACCAACTGACCGCAACCGGGCGATTGATGGCGCGGATGCCGGTGGACGTCAAATTGGCACGGATGCTGGTCGCCGCGAACGCCTGCGGTTGCCTGCGCGAGATGCTCGTGATCGCGTCGTTCCTCGGCATCCAGGACCCGCGCGAGCGTCCCGCCGACCAGCGTGCCGCCGCCGACAACGCCCACGTCCGGTTCGTTGACTACAACTCGGAGTTCGTCGGCACCCTGAAGCTGTGGGCGGCCTATCAGGAAACCCATGAAGCCTCCACCCAGTCGCAGCTACGGCGCTGGTGCGAGAAGAACTTCCTCGGTTTCCTGCGCATGCGCGAGTGGCGCGAACTTCACCGCCAGTTGAAACTGATGGCGGACGAACTCGGTTGGGTGCAGTCGTCGCACCAAACGCCGGAACTCGATGCCGGCGCCTACGCCAACCTGCATCGCGCGCTGATCGCCGGCCTGCCGACCCAGATCGGCCACCGGGTGCCGCCGGCCGAGAACAAGGCGCCCGGCAAGGGGCCCGGCACGAAACCCGGCGAACGCAAGCCGGCCGCGGTCTACGACGGCCCGCGCGGGCGCAAGTTCCAGCTGTTCCCGGGCTCCTGGCTGATCCGCAAGCCGCCGCCGTGGGTGCTGTCGGCGACCCTGCTCGACACCGAAAAAGTCTGGGCGATGAGCAACGCCTCGATTGAGCCGCAGTGGGCGATCGACGAGTTGCCGCACCTGCTCGCGCGTCGTCACCATGACCCGCGTTGGTCGCGCTCGCAGGGCCGGGTGCTGGGCAGCGAGCAGGTCAGCCTGTTCGGTCTGGTGCTGGCGCCCAAGCGTCCGATCCACTACGGCGGGCTGTACCCGCAGGAGAGCCGCGCGATCTTCGCTCGCGACGCATTGGTCACCGGTGAGATCAACACCCGCAGTGTGTTCCTGGCGCGCAACCTGGCGATGCTTGACAAGGCGCGCGAGGAGGAAGCCAAGCAGCGGCGCGCCGGACTGGTGGTCGACGAAGACTGGATGGCCGACTGGTATCTGCAGCGGTTGCCGCCCGATGTCCACAACGCCCAGGCACTGGATGCCTGGTACGGCAAGCTGCCGGCAACGCAGAAGGCCACGCTGGAGTGGGCGCTGGATGACCTGCTGGTCGGCGATGAGACCGATGCGACGCGCTTTCCACCACAGATCGCGTTGGGAGAAGCGCAGCTGACGGTCAGCTACCGCTTCGAGCCGGGTGCGCCCGATGACGGAATGACGGTTTCCGTCCCGCTGCACCTGCTCAACGCGCTGGATCCGGCGCGGTTGGGCTGGTTGGCGCCAGGTTTCACCCAGGACAAGGCCATCGCCCTGATCAAGAGTTTGCCCAAGGCCCAGCGTCGCAATTTCGTCCCCGTACCGGATTTCGCCAAGGCCTTTCACGAAGCGCACCCCGGGCCGGAGCCCGAGCCCTTGACCGGCGTGCTTGCGGGTTTCCTGAAGCAGATCACCGGCGCGGCAGTCACCGCCGACGAGTTTGACGAGTCCGGCCTGGAGCCGCACCTGCGCGTCAACCTGCGGCTGCTGGATGTGCCGGGCAAGCGCGGCGAAGCCGTGGTGCTGGCGGAGTCGCGTGACCTGGGCGAACTGCGCGAGCGCTTCGGGGAGCGCTCCACGCGCGCTTTCGCCGCACACGCTGCCGATGGCCTGGGCCAAAACGGGCTGGTCAGCTTCCCCGACGATGCCATCCCGGCCAGCTTGCCAGGCGCGGCAGGCATGCCGGCGTATCCGGCGCTGCACGATGACGGCGACAGCGTGTCGCTCCAGGTTCATGCGGAACGCGAGATCGCACTGCGGCATCACCCCGCTGGCGTGCGCCGGCTGCTGTGGCTGGCGCTGGGCGATGCGCGCAAGCAGGCACGCAAGCAATTGCCGATATCGGCCAAGACGGGTCTGTTATATGCCGCCATCGAGTCGGCCGCGCCGCGGGAGAAAGGCAGTCGCGATGGCGATCATCTGCGCACCGACCTGGTCGATGGCGCCTTTGCCGCGCTGGTGGCGGATGGGTTGGACGAGATCCGCGATATCGCGGCGTTCACGGCGCGCCGCGACGCCGTGGCCAAGCGGCTGTTCGCCGAATCCATGGAGCGCTTGCAGCAAGCGGAGATCATTCTTGCGGCGGTGTCGCAGGCGCGCGCCAGCCTGGAATCGCCGCTGATGGGTTGGGCGGGCGCCAATCTGGATGACATGCGTGGGCAGTTGGCGGGATTGACGCCGCCGGGATTCCTCGGCGACGTGCCAGCGCCGGCCCTGACCGAGTACCCGCGCTACCTGAAGGCCCTGGCGCTACGCGGGGAGCGTGCCTTGCGCGACCCGGTGCGTGATCAGGCTCGGATGCTGGAACTCAAGCCGTTCGCTGATGCGCTGGCGGCTGCAAACGCCAGCGGCGAAGCCGACACAACGCCGTGGCAGGCGTTGCGTTGGGACCTGGAAGAGCTGAGGGTGTCGCTGTTTGCCCAGGAGTTGGGGTCGCGCGGCGTGTCGCCGAAGAAGCTCGCCGCGCGCCTGGCGCGGTTACGTCCGTAGCGTGGACGACAATCGCGTGCCGGGCATACGTTGGCGGTCGGCCTACTTGACCCGCTCCACCTTCGCGCGGGTGTTGTAGCCCTCGACCCGCAGGTACCAGATACCGCCAAACATGCCGGGCGTGATGGTTATCTGGGGGTTGTCCAAATGCACGCCGACCAGCGATGCATTATTGGTCTGGCGCCACACCTGGCCGTTGTCCAGGGTGTACTTGAGACCTTCGCGGAATCCATCGAACTCGCCTTGCAGATGCGCGATCACCGGCTCGCTGGAGCGGTTGGCGGCGAATCCGCGTTGCTCCTGCTTTACCCGTTCCTCTGCGACCTTGGTGGCCTTGTCGGTCTCGGTATCCAGGGTGCGGTTGAGCCAGTTGTTCAGCTGGGTCAGTTGCACGGGCGTGAGCTGGTCAAGGCCGGCCGCCTGGAACTGCTCGGCGGTCATTTGCTGCTCGATCCGGGTGGCGTCCTGGGCCGACGCGAATGGGGCCAGCAGAAGCAGGCCGGCCAAGGCAATCGGACGGAGGCGATACAAGGCAGGGCCGTTGCGTTCAGTCGTTTGCATGAGTTGTTCCTGTGGGTGTTTGGCCGCTAGTGTAGACACTCTCCTGCACACAGATGAACCGATACCGCGATGAGCACTTCGCGACCCACTGCGCCCAAGGCGGGTGTTCCGGTGGCCAATGCGGCCGCGATCTCCGCGCCGGCAGCCGCGTTGGCGGCGTTGCTGGGGCAGGCGCCTGCAAACACCATTGAGCCGGCGTTGCTGGTGGCGATGGTGCAGGCGGTGGCAACGGACGCAACCGTCGCCGACGATCCACGCGACCCGCCCGACACGGTCGCGAAGATGCTGACGGCGCTGCAGCGACTGGGCGCCGATAGCGACAGCCTCGCCGCGGCGATCCTGCATACGTATCCCGGCCTGCAGGCGCGGATCAGTGAAACGCTCGAACGCGACTTCCCGTTGATTTGTGCCTTGCTGGAAGGCCAGCGTGCGGCCGGCCAGGTATGGGCGCTGCATGTCGAGCAACAGGGACGTGGCAGCAGTGAAGGTTTGCGCCGCTTGTTGCTGGCGATCGTGCGCGACATGCGGGGAGTGCCGATCCTGCTTTCCCGGCAGTTGGCCCGCATGCAGCAAGCCGATACGCTGCCAGCTGAGCGGCGTACCGCGTTGGCCACGCTCACCCGCGACATCCACGCTCCGCTGGCCAATCGACTGGGCATCTGGCAACTGAAATGGGAGCTGGAAGACCTCGCGTTCCGTTACCTGCATGAAGACACCTACCAGCAGATCGCACGTCTGCTGGCCGAGAAGCGCCGCGACCGGGAAAGCTACATCGACCAGGTCCAGAAGACCTTGCGCGCCGCACTGGGCGCCCACGGGCTGGAGGCCGATATTGCCGGCCGGCCAAAGCACATCTACAGCATCTGGAAGAAGATGCAGCGCAAGCAGGCGCCGATCAGCGAGCTGTACGACCTGCGTGCTGTACGCATCCTGGTCGACGACGTGGCGGCCTGCTACGCCGCGCTCGGAGTGGTGCACGCCACGTGGGTGCCGATCTCCAGCGAGTTCGATGACTACATCGCCCGGCCCAAGCGCAATGACTACCGCTCGCTGCACACCGCGGTGATCGGGCCGCAGGGCAAGACCCTGGAAGTGCAGATACGCACCTTCGACATGCACAGCCAGGCCGAGCTGGGCGTGGCGGCACACTGGCGCTACAAGGAAGGCAGCGGCGGCGACGCTGCATTCGATCGCAAAATCGCCTGGATGCGAAAACTGCTGGAACCGGCTGCCGGGACGGGTGCCGATGACGCGGCCCTGGCCGGCGAGCTGGATGCCGAGCTGGTCGAGGACCGGGTTTATGTGCTGACGCCCAAGGGCGAGGTGATCGACCTGCCGGTGGGTTCCACGCCGCTGGACTTCGCCTATCGGGTGCATACCGAGGTCGGACACCGTTGCCGCGGCGCCAAGGTGGATGGGCGCATCGTGCCGCTGGATCACCGGTTGAACAGTGGTGACCGGGTCGAGATCAAGACCGCCAAGACCGGCGAGCCGCGTCGTGACTGGCTGATCGAGTCCAACGGCTTCCTTGCCAGCAGCCGGTCGCGCGAGAAGGTGCGCAACTGGTTCCACAAGCTGGATCGTGGTCGCAACGAGATCGCCGGCAAGGAGTTGCTGGACAAGGAGCTGCGTCGGCTGGGTTTGCTGGGCGCCGACCTGGCACCGGCACGTGAGCGTTTTGCATTGGCCAACGATGGTGACCTGCACGTGCTGGTCGGCCTGGGTGACCTGGGGCCGCATCAGGTCGGCCGGATATTGCTGGAGCATGAACGTGCCAGGGCCACTCCCGCGCCGACCCCGGAGGTCGTCGCCGCCCCGGCCAGGCCGCCGCGCAACAAGGCGCGCGACTTTACCGTGCAGGGGCTCGACAACCTGCTGGTGCAACTGGGTCGTTGCTGCCAGCCGTTGCCCGGCGAGCCCATTGCCGGCTACCTGACCCGTGGGCGTGGCGTTACCGTGCACCGTGACAGCTGCGCGATGTTCCAGCGACTGGCCGAGAAGCAGCCCCAGCGCATCCTGCCGGTGGAGTGGGGTGCCAGTAGCGGTTACGAGGTGGATGTGGAAGTGGTCGCGGTGGATCGAAAATGGTTGCTCAAGGAGGTCACCAACGTGATTGCCCAGGCCAACGTGCATGTCGGCAGCATCCGCAGCGACCTGCAGCGAAACGGTGCCCGCGTCCGGATCCGGATGCGGCTGCGGGTAGGCGACTTCGGCCAGCTCTCGGCACTGTTGGGAAAGCTTTCCGCGCTACCCGGGGTGGAGCACGCCCAGCGCAGTTGATGCAAACCGGGTGACCGGGCGGACTATGCTGCTGTCATGCCTCTGCGCTCACCCCGAAACAATCGCAATGATGACCACAGGCCGCGCGTCCCTGCTTGGCATCGCTGGCTGGCATTGGCGTTGGCGGTGGGCGGGCTGTCAGTGTTGCTGTTGGCCCGCCAACCGATATCGCAGTGGTTGTGGCCGGACACGCGTGTCCAGCAATTACGCATCGATGCCGCCCAGGCGCTGCGAGCCGGAGAGCTGAGTCGCGCAGACGGGCGTGGCGCACGCGAGCTGTATGAAGCCGCGTTGGCGCTGGATCCCGATCGGATTGGTGCGCGCGACGGGCTGGCCGCGGTCGGCAACGCCGCATTGGCACGTGCCGGATCGGCAATTGACCAGGGACATTCGGCGGAAGCGCGCGACGCATTGCAGTTGGCCCGCGACCTGGCCGTGCCAACGGCGCAGGCCGATGCGCTGGAGGCGCGGCTGCGCAGGCTGGAAGTGGATGCCATCGGGGTGGATCGGCTGCTGAGCGAGGCGGTCGTGGCGCGCGGCATGGGTCATCTTGACGGCGATGCGGCTGCTGCGCTGCCATTGTTCGAGCGCGTGCTGGCACTGCAACCCAACAACATCGCGGCGTTGGAGGGCCGGGAGGACACCCTGGCCGACCTGCTGCAACAGGCGCGCAAGGCCGTGGGCGATGCCGAGTTCGGCCAGGCGGCGAGCCTGGTCGCGCGCGTGCAGGCGGTGGATCCCGGTCACGTCGACCTGCCACAAACCCTGGCCGAACTGGGAGCCGGGATCGAGCGTCGGCTGGCGAAAGCGGATGATGACCTGGCGCGAGGTGAGCTGGCGGCGGCGCTGGCTGGCTATGACCAGGTTGCGACGATCGATCCCGGCAACGCCGAGGCGGCTCGCGGTCGGATCCGGGTGGCCGATGCACATGCCGCACGCAGTCGACGCTACGCTGCCGACTTTCAGCTTCGGCCAGCGCAAGCCGAGTTGCTGGCGGCCGAGGCGATCGCACCGCAGGCTGCCGCGGTGGTCGCAGCGCGGCGATACCTGACCGAGGCGCGGGTGTCGCAGGCACGTTTCAACGATGGCGTGCCGTCCGCCGCCCAGCGCCGCCGCGTGCTTGACCTGCTGGCTGCTGCCGGGGCCGCTGAAGCGCGCGGCGACCTGCTGTTGCCGCCGGGCGAGAGCGCCTATGACAAGTTGCGCACCGCGCGCGCCATCGCACCGCAGGAGCCGGCGGTGCTCGCCATGGCGGCACGCCTGCGTCCGGCGGCCTGGAAGTGTTTTGAGCAGGCATCACCGCGCAACCAGCTGACGACCGCAGGCGCCTGCCTGGACGCCTACGCGGTGCTGGAAGGCGATGACGGCGCCGTGCGGAAAGCGCGCCGGCGGCTGGCATTGCGCTGGATTGCGGTGGGTGACGAGCGTCTGGGAGCAGGCGAGCTGCCGGCCGCGCGACACGCCCTGGACACGGCGCGCGCGCTGGATCCACTCGCAGAAGGCATGGAGGCTTTCGCCCACCGCGTGCGCGCCGCCTCGGTGGTGGCCGACTAGTCCCGACCCAACAGCACTTGTTGCACCACGGCGCGGCCAGCGTCCAGCGAGAAGTGCTGCTCGACGTTGGCGCGGCCGTTATCGCCCAGTTGTTGCCACAAGGCGCCGTCGTGATAAACGCGCAGGACGGCGGTGGCGAAATCGGCGGCATCGTCGGCCACCAGCACGTCCTGGCCGGCACGCAGATGCATGCCTTCGATCGCGCAGGTGGTGGCTACCACGGGCTGGCCATGAGCCATGGGCTGGTTGATCTTGCCTTTCACCCCCGCGCCGTAGCGCAGTGGTGCGACTGATAGCCGTACTTCGGCCAGGTACGGGGTCAGGTTGGGCACGTGTCCATGCACGATGACCCCCGGTGATGTCGCCAGTGCCGCAACCTCGGCGGTCACGTCGCCGCCGATGCAGTGGAATTGCAGATCCGGCTCATGGGCTCGCAGCAACGGCCAGACCGATTCGACGAACCAGCACACGGCGTCCACGTTGGGAGGATGGCGAAACCCGCCGACGAACATCAGGTCGCGGCGCTCCTCGAAAAGCAGGCCGTGGCCACCGCTGCTGTGCAGGTTGGACAGCACCTCCACACGGGCCCGCGGAGCGTCCTGGGACAGTAGTTTGCGCTCGACCTCGCTGACCACCAGCGTCGCGTCGCTGCGGGCGATGACGCCCAGCTCCAGGGTGCGGGTACGCTCGGCGGCGCGGGTCCGGGCCGGGTCGTTGGCCAGCTCGCCGCCCCGGCGCTCGCGCAGGTAGTGCAGGTCGACGGTATCGAGCACCACCCGCGCCTGCGGTGCGTACCTGCGCAGCAGTGGCAGCATCTCGCGCATCACGTAGTGGCGGCAGACGAGCACGCTGTAAAAGCGCGCGCCGTGCTCGGCCAGCCATTTCGGCAGCCGCGCTGCGAATGGCACGTACCAGACCTCGACCCCCAACTGCTGCAAGGTGCGGGTGTAGTCGCCATCGTGGTCGCGGTCGGCCGGCATGAACACCACGTGCGCGCCCTCCTCGCGCAACATGCGCATCAGGTTGACCAGTCGCAGCGACCCGGAGTCGCGGTCCGGACGCGGTGTGAGCGCGTCGATGACCAATACGGTGCGTGAGTACAGCCGGTCGGTCAGTCCAGCCGCGGCGGCGGTATGCCCAGGGTGGTCGGCCAGCAGTGCGTGCCAGCGCTCCCGGAAATACTGCTGGTTGCGCACCTGGTAGGCCTTGACGCCATGGCGCGTATCGGTGCCGGCGGTTGCGCCCTCGGCGTGCACCACCTTGGACGCGGGCTGGTACAGCACCTGCAACCCGCGTGTACGCACCTGCATGCCCAGGTCGGTGTCTTCGTAGAATGCCGGCGCGTAACGGTTGTCGAACCCGCCCAGTGATTCCAGCAGTTCCCGGGGCAGGGCGATGGCCGCGCCGGAGCAGTAGTCCACGCGGCGGACATAGTTGAAGGCGCAGTGGTCGGCGGCCTCCAGCCGGCCGAGCTTGTCGGCGGAGCCGTCCTTGCGCACGATGCCGCCGGCCTCCTGCAAGCGACCATCGGGATACAGCAGTTGCGCGCCGACCAGTCCGGTACCTGCATGCTCGTCGAAGGTCGCCAACAGCGCGTCCAGCCAGCCCGGTTGCGGAACCGTGTCGTTGTTGAGGAACACCACGAACTCGCCACGAGCCTTCGCCAGGCCGTCGTTGCAGGCGGCGACGAAACCGCCATTGTCGACACGGCGGAAGTAGCGTAGCCCGTCCACTTGCGTCAATGCTGTGGCCGTTTCGTCGGAGCTGCCGTCGTCGACGACGATGATCTCCACCGGCAACCCGGGCGGGTGCGTGGCCAGCGCGCGCAGGCACCCCAGGGTGTGCGGAAACTGGTTGTAGACGGGAATCACGATGCTGGCGACGGGCGCCTGGCTGGCAGGCACCGCGAAGCCGGCGAAAGGCGTCGGCGAGGGAAGGTACAGATCGCTGCGCGGCGCTGGCCGGCCCCGCCGCAGCTGCTTAAGCACGCGCTGCCACGAAGCATGAAGGCCCCGGGTTCGCAAACTGGTCAGCCCGCGTTGGATCAGGCCGGTGCTGCGATCGAACAGAAACCGCAGGTCGGCCCGCGACATCGCCATGCTTTACAACTCCGGCAGTAGGGAAAAGCGCGTCGTACGCTATCGCAACGGGCTGAACTGACGCCCAATTCACGCCAGTGCCCACGCTACGGGCGTCGGCTCGGGCTGCGTTAGACTTCAGTCCACGAGGGCACCGCCCTGTCATTGTCCCATGCCGTGGCCCGAATCGATTACGACGAAGACGATTTGAATTCCGACCACTCCAACTCCGACGAACATCGGACGCCGCAATGGCGCCGCCGCGTGGTGACCTGGGTGTTGGCGGCGATCGGGTTGGGGCTGGGGTTCCTGATCCCGTATTCGCTGTACCTCAACCACGAGGTCGGGGAGCGCTTCGACCAGCTCCGCTGGCAGTTGCCGACCCGGGTGTACGGCCGGCCGCTGGCGCTGGCGCCGGGTCTGGCGATGGACGCCGGCACGCTCAAGACCGAGTTGCGCGCCGCCGGTTATCACCTCGGCGACGGGCGCCGGGCCGGCAGCTATTCCAACGAAGGCACGCACTGGGTGATCTCCAGCCGCGGCTTCAACGACGTGGATGGGCCGGTTGCTCCCAGCCGGGTCGAGGTGACGGTGTCGGGCGGCAAGGTCACTGGTCTGCGCGCGGCCGGCGCCGATGAGGCGTTGAAGCTGGCCAGGCTGGACCCGGCCCGCATCGCGACCCTGTATGGCCAGCAGCAGCAGGAGCGTCGGCTGGTACAACTCGACGAAGTCCCCGAATTGCTGGTGACCGGCCTGCAGGCGGTCGAGGATCGGGATTTCGCCCACCACCACGGCATCGACCTGTCCGGCATGGCGCGGGCCGCCTGGGTCAACCTGCGCTCCGGCGAAGCACGCCAGGGCGCCAGCACGCTGACCCAGCAACTGGCGCGCAGTGGCCTGCTCGGGATCGGGCGCGAGCGCACCTACACCCGCAAGTTCAACGAGATCATCTACGCGTTGTTGATCGAGGCGCGTTACGACAAGCAGGTGATCCTGGAGGCCTATTTCAACCAGGTCTACCTGGGCCAGCGTGGCGCGCAGGCGATCCACGGCGTGGCGGCGGCAGCGGAGTTCTGGTTTGGCCGCGATCTGGCCGACATCAGCACCGAACAGATCGCCTTGCTGATCGGGATCGTGCGCGGACCGTCCTACTACGATCCGCGACGGCATCCCGATCGAGCCACCCAACGGCGTAATTTCGTGCTGGGCGAGATGCATGAAACCGGGCTGATCGACGACGCCGAGTACCAGCGTGCACGCGCCGCGCCGTTGGGCGTCACCGATCAACCTGGCAGCACCTCGGCCAACCGGTTCCCCGCCTATGTCGACCTGATGCGGCGTCAGCTGGCCCGGGACTATCCGGCCGACGCGCTGGCGGGCGCCGGGCTGAGCGTGATGACCGGGATGGCGCCATCGGCGCAGGCCTATGCGGAAAGCGCGGTCACCCACACCCTGGAAGCCCTGGACGGGAAAAACCGGCCGGACTTGCAGGCCGGGCTGGTGCTGACCGACGTCCATGACGGCGAAGTGCTGGCGGTGGTCGGCAGCGCGACCCCGGCGTTGCCTGGCTTCAACCGCGCGGTGGAGGCGCATCGTCCGGTGGGCTCGCTGATCAAACCGTTCGTGTACCTGCTCGCGCTGGCATCACCGGGCCAATGGTCGATGGCCAGCTGGGTCAGCGACGCCCCGGTAACGGTGGCGCTCAGCAACGGAAAACGCTGGGAACCGGGCAATTCCGATGGCCGCAGTCACGGCAGCGTGCGCCTGGTCGACGCGCTGGCGAACTCCTACAACCAGGCAACGGTGCGGGTCGGCATGCAGGTCGATCCGCGGCGGATCGCTGATCTGGTACAGACGCTGGCGGGGATCAAGGCCGAACCCAACCCGTCGCTGATCCTCGGTTCGCTCGACCAGAGCCCCTACGCGATGGCCCAGCTGTACCAGTTCCTTGCGTCCGGCGGCGAGATCCAGCCATTGCACCTGGTGCGTGGCGTGCTGGATACCGACGGTCGCGCGCTCAACCGTTACGACACCGCGCCGGCGCCGGCGCAAGCGGGCGATGCGGTGGCGGCGCGGTTGATCACGATCGCGTTGCAACGCGCGGTCTCCAACGGCACCGGTCAACAGCTGGTATCCGACGGACTCGGCCGGCTCAATGCGGCGGGCAAGACCGGTACCAGCAACGACAGCCGCGACAGCTGGTTCGCCGGCTATACCGGTGATCACCTGGCAGTGGTTTGGGTAGGCAACGACGACAACAAACCGACCGGGCTGTATGGCTCGACCGGCGGCATGCGGGTGTGGTCACGGTTGTTCAAGCACCTGCCCAGTGCATCGTTGACAGTGGGCGACGAGGGCCTGGACTGGCGCTGGGTGGTCGGGTCGAACACGACCGATGCCGGTTGTCCCGGCGCGCGCCGGTTTGCCTTCGTTGCCGGCTTTGCACCCGCCCACCAGCCTTGCCAGCCACCCGAGCCCGAGGTCGTGCCGGGGCAGGAACAGGGACAAGGCGGTTGGCGTGAGTGGTTCGGGTTTGGTCGCGACGATGACAAGCCCCAGCCCGAACCCGCCGACCAGTCGCTACCGCCACAGGAAACACGATGAACCTTCGTTTGCTGATTGCCGCCACGTTCGCACTGGTGCTCAGTGCTTGCTCCGCCGCCCCGGTGGTCGCTCCCGCGCCGTCGTTCGATCCGGTCGCCATGGTGAAAGCGATCCAGGCGGCCGGCGCCTCCGCAACCCCCGAGCTGGTCGTCAATCCCCTGGCCGGCGCACACGTCACCGACTTGCAGGCCCAAGCCCGCCAATTGCATGCGCAAGGCCACCACGCCGAAGCTGCGGTGATCCTCGACCAGGCCCTGGCCCTCGATCCGGGTGATCCGGAACTGCTGCAACAACGCGCCGAGGCCGCCGTGCTGCTGGGTGACCTGCCACAGGCCGAACGACTCGCGCGCCAGGCAATCACGATTGGCGCCGAAGTGGGCCCGCAGTGCCGGCGGCACTGGGAAACCGTGGTCCAGGTGCTGGCGGTGGAAGGCGAAACCGCGCAGCTCGCCCAGGCACGCCAGCAACGCGACGCGTGCACCGTCACTGCACCGCCGCGTTATTGACCGATGGACCACGCGACAAGTCGACTTGGCACCGCCAGCCGCGCCGCATTGAGCGAAGGCGGCGAGCTGGCGCGCAACATTGCCGCGTTCACGCCACGCAGCGCGCAGCAGGATTTTTCCGCCGCGATTGCGAATGCGTTCGAACACCGCGGCGTGCTGTTGGCAGAGGCCGGCACCGGTACCGGCAAGACCTTCGCCTACCTGGTTCCGGCGATCCTGTCCGGCCTGAAGACCATCGTGTCCACCGGCACCCGCGCGCTGCAGGACCAGCTCTACCATCGCGACTTGCCGCGGGTGCGCGACGCACTCGGCGTCGGCCTGAAGACCGCGTTGCTGAAAGGCCGATCCAACTACGTGTGCCATTACCGACTGCAGCAGGCCAAGGGCGAACCGCGCTTCCACAATCTCGCGATGGCCTCGCAGTTCCAGCGCATCGTGGCCTGGTCCAGTCGCACGCGGATGGGTGACATGGCCGAGCTGGAGGACCTGCCGGACGATTCGCCGCTGCTGCCAATGGTGACCTCCACCGCCGATAACTGCCTGGGCAGCGAGTGCCCGTTCTTCTCGGAGTGTTTCGTGGTCCAGGCGCGGCAACGTGCGCAGGCCGCCGACCTGGTGGTGGTCAACCATCACCTGCTGCTGGCCGACCTGGCGCTGAAGCAGGAAGGCTTCGGCGAGATACTGCCTGGTGCCCAGGCGTTCGTGGTCGACGAGGCGCACCAGCTGCCGGAGCTGGCGGCGCAATTTTTCGGTGAAGCGCTAAGCGCCCGGCCGTTGGTGGAGTTGGCCCGCGACGCGCTGGCCGAGTGCAAGCAAACCCCGGGGGCATTGGCCGTTCTGCAGGAGCCTACGCGCGCGCTGGAGCAGGCCGTGCGCCAGTTGCGCGCGTCAATGGACGAACTGCCGGTGCGGGGCACCCGTCGCCGTGCCGCCGAGGACGCCAACGCCGAGGCCGGACTGGATGATTTGCTGCAGGCGTTGCGTGACCTGCATGCCGCGTTGTTGCCACTGCGGGAGGCGGCGCCGGGTTTCGACAGTTGCACCGCGCGGGCCAGGGAGTTCGAGAAACGCCTGTTGCGTTGGCGTGATGCCGACGATGCAGGAGCTGTGGAAAACGTGGCGGATGCCGGGGTCGACAGTATCGATCCGTCGCCGTTCGCCCCGCAGCATGCTGATGTCCCGGTCGCTGACCCGGACGATCGCGGCCCGCTGCTGGACGGCAGCGAGCCCAGCGTGTTGTGGTACGAGCTGACCGCACGTGGTTTCCGCCTGAGCCGCACGCCGCTGGATGTCGCCGGCCCGTTGGCAGAGCACCGCGCACGTTCGCAGGCGGCGTGGGTATTCACTTCGGCCACGCTGGCGATCGGCGGCCGCTTCGAGCACTACGCCATCAAGCTGGGCTTGCATGAGCCAACCACGTTGCTGGCACCCAGCCCGTTCGACTGGCCGAAGCAAGCGTTGTGCTACCTACCCCCGGGGCTGCCCGAGCCGTCGGCGCGCCACTACACCGCCGCCATCGTGGAGGCGATCAAGCCTGTCCTGGAGGCGTCCGCAGGCCGTGCGTTCGTGTTGTTTGCTTCGCACCGGGCGCTGCGTGAGGCGGCCGAATTATTGCGCGGCGGCCCGTGGCCACTGTTCGTGCAGGGCGAGGGTCCGCGCTCGCTGCTGCTGGAGCGCTTCCGCGGGTCGGGTAACGGCGTGTTGCTGGGTGCCGCGAGTTTTCGCGAAGGCGTGGACGTGGCCGGCGATGCGCTCAGTGTGGTGATCATCGACAAACTGCCCTTTGGCGCGCCCGATGATCCGGTGTTCGAGGCCCGGCTGGAAGCGATCCGGCGCGACGGTGGCAACCCGTTCCGGGATGAACAACTGCCGCAGGCCGTCATTGCGCTCAAGCAGGGCGCCGGGCGCTTGATCCGCAGCGAGACCGACCGCGGTGTATTGGTGCTGTGCGATCCGCGGCTGTCGGCCAAGAGCTACGGGCGGGTGTTCCTGGACTCGTTGCCGCCGTTGCCAAAGACGCGGCGGATCGAGGAGGTGGAGGATTTTTTCGCATCACAGTCATCACTCCTGGCGGAGACCATCAATGAGTGAACAAGGCCGATGAGATGAAGCTGCTCGCGTTTGAACTGTCTACCGAGGGCTGCTCGGTCGCGTTGTGGATCGATGGCGAGGTGCATGAGCGTTTCGAGGTTGCGCCGCGCCGGCATGCCGAGCTTGCGTTGCCGTGGGCGGAAGCCTTGCTTGCGCAGGCGGGCCTGAAGAAGTCGCAGCTGGATGCAATCGCCGTCGGCCGCGGGCCGGGAGCATTCACCGGCGTGCGCCTGGCGATCGCCATTGGACAGGGCATCGCGTTGGCGCTGGATCGCCCGATTGTCCCGGTGTCCACGCTGGCCGCACTGGCGGCCGGGTATCGCCCGGCCGATGCTGCACTGCCCGGGGAGTTGGCCGACCGGCCCGGTGGCCACATCCTGGCGGCCATCGATGCGCGCATGGGCGAGATCTATTCCGGTGCGTTCGAGTGGCGCAGTGACGGACTCATCGCGATCAGCGAGGAGGTTGTCGTTGCCCCGGATGCGGCGCAATTGCCCTCCGGACCCGGCGACTGGCACGGGGTTGGCACCGGGTTTGCGGCTTGCAACGGCGCGTTGGGGTCACGCCTTGCTGCCAGGTTCGCGAGCATCGATGCGACGGCGTTGCCGCATGCCGCTGCGGTGGCCACGCTCGCGGCGGCGGCGTTGGCTCGCGGTGAGGGGGTCGCGCCGGAGCGGATTGAACCGGCCTACCTGCGCAATCACGTTGCCCTGACAACCGCTGAGCAAAAGGCGTTGCGGGCCTCGAAGCCGTCGAGTCCCTAACGGTCTTGCAGCTCGCCGTCCGGCAAGAACGCCCAGGTGCGGGTCACGTGCAGGATGTCGGGATCTTCATCGGTTGCCGGTAACGGCGCGTAGGGCTCGGCCAGCTTGGCAATCCGCAGGGCGGAAGCGTCCAACAGCGCGATGCCACTGCTCAGAACGATCTGCGAGTGCTCCACCGTGCCATCGCGGCGGATCCCGATACTGATGACCACCTGCCCGGCCAGCCGGCGCCGACGGGCCTCGTCGGGATAGTTGAGGTTGCCGACGCGCTCGACCCGGTCGACCCAGCCGCGCAAGTAGCTGGCCCAGGCGTATTCGGTGGTGCTGGCGGAAACGAACTTGCGCTTGGGACGCTTGGCATAGCGCTCGGAACGCAGGTGTATTTCCGCGGCCAGGCGGGCCATGGCGACGTCGCGATCGATCTTTTCCTGACCGGGTGGCAGCGGATGATCGCTGGCCTCGGGAGTTTCCTGCGCGGTGGCAACGGCGATCTCGCTACGGGTGCTGCTGATGACCCGTGCCCGCGATTGTGGTTGCGGGGCGGGTGACTGCGCGCGCAACTGGCGCTGGGCAATGCCCTCGGTGGCCTGTGGCAATGGCCCCGATTGGCTCTCGCTCGGGCGCGTGCTCTTGTCGTGTTCGCCGCCGCCGAGGTTGTTGGCCTGGGCCAGGAAGTCGGCTTGCTTCGGCGTCAGTGCGCTGCGGGTCTGGGTCAGGATCACGTCCAGGGTCGGGACTACCGGCGCCGCGCTTTCCAGCGCGAAGCCGACCCCGAGCAGCAGCATCCCATGGACAAGCAACGACAGAACCAGTGTCGCGCCCAGACGCTGTTGCTCACCGATCGCTGGCGCCGCTGCCACGCTCACGCTTCGGCAGCCGCCCGTGCCTCGATGGCATCGAACAGGCTGGCGGCGATGTTCAAGCCGAACTGTGCGTCCAGCTCGCGGATGCAGGTGGGACTGGTGACGTTGACCTCGGTCAGGTAGTCGCCGATCACGTCCAGGCCGACGAACAACATCCCGCGACGCTTCATCTGCGGTCCGACCTGGGCGGCAATCCAGCGGTCGCGCTCGCTCAGCGGACGGCCTTCGCCACGCCCGCCGGCGGCGAGGTTGCCACGGAACTCGTCGCCCTGCGGAATGCGCGCCAGACAGTAGTCGACCGGCACCCCGTCAACCAGCAGGATGCGCTTGTCGCCGGCGCTGATCTCGGGGATATAACGTTGCGCCATTGCCATGTGGGGCCCATCGCCGAGCAGGGTCTCCAGGATCACGTTGGTATTGGGATCGCCGTGGCCGACGCGGAAGATCGAGCGTCCGCCCATTCCGTCCAACGGCTTCAACACCGCCTGGCCCTGTTCGGCGATGAATGCCTTCAGTATTGCCTTGTCGCGGCTGACCACAGTAGGCGGGCAGCACTGCGGGAACAGCAATGCAGCCAGTTTTTCGTTGTAGTCGCGCAGCCCTTGCGGGTCGTTGACCACCAGCGCGCCGGCGTCCTGGGCGAGACTGAGGACCTGGGTGTCGTAGATGAATTCGTTGTCGACCGGTGGGTCCTTGCGCATCAACAGCACGTGGCCGGCGCCAAGGTCGACCTGGGTAGCCGCTTCCAGCTCGAACCAGTCGGCCGGGTCGTCGCGAACACGCAGCCGGGCCACCTTCGCTACCGCCTTGCCGTCGCGCAGGCCGAGCCCGCCCGGCACCACGTACCACAACCGGTGCGAACGCCGTTGGGCTTCCAGCAGCATGGCGAAGGTGGAGTCCTTGGCAATCTTGATCGACCCGATCGGGTCCATCACGACGACGATGTCGAGTGGCATGGCGACACTGGTTGTATGGAGTGGCAACGATGGTAGCAGGGGCTCCGGCAGATCGCCGCAGCGGCGCGCATTCATCTTGATCGCGAACATTTCCGTGCTTGACAGCTTGCATCTGGCTTGGAATAAAGGGAGCCTACGCAACGCGCCCGGGGATTTGGCATTGGCGCTTCGCATTGGGATATCGGGGATATTTGAAGATGCACGACGAGGTTCGCAGCGGCAGCCTTGATGGTTTGCGAGTCATGGTGATTGATGACTCCAAGACCATCCGCCGTACCGCCGAGACATTGCTCAAGCGTGAGGGTTGCCAAGTGGTGACCGCCACCGATGGCTTCGAGGCATTGGCAAAAATTGCCGACCAGCAGCCGCAGATCATCTTCGTGGATATCATGATGCCGCGCCTGGATGGCTACCAGACCTGCGCATTGATCAAGAACAACCAGGTTTTCAAGAGCACGCCGGTGATCATGCTCTCGTCCAAGGACGGCTTGTTCGACAAGGCGCGTGGCCGCATCGTGGGTTCCCAGCAGTACCTCACCAAACCATTTACGCGCGGGGAACTCCTCGACGCCATACGAACGCACGTCAACAACGCCTGACCGGGGGGTAAGGCATCCAATGGCACGTATTCTTCTGATCGAGGATTCGCCGACTGATACGGCGGTCCTGACCCAGTTGCTGGAACGCAACGGACATGAGGTACTCGCTTCGGGTAACGCCGAGGACGGCATCGATACCTGTCGCCGCGAGCAGCCAGACCTGGTCTTGATGGACGTGATCCTGCCGGGGATGAATGGCTTCCAGGCGACGCGCGCCTTGTCGCGCGATGAGGCCACCAAGGCCATCCCGGTATTGATCGTCAGCACCAAAGGCATGGAAACCGACAAGGCCTGGGGCCTGCGCCAGGGCGCCAGGGACTACATCGTCAAGCCACCACGCGAAGACGAGCTGATCGCGCGCATCAACGAGCTGTTGGGGCCGTGAACTACCCGGCGGCTACGGCGCCGGATCCGTTTGCGATCCTGGTCAACTACGAGCGGCGCAGCCTGGCGCATGTCGCCGGGCTGCCAGAGCAACTGGAAGCGCCAGGCCTGTGGCGCGGCGTGGGTTATCGCATAGGCAATCGTCGGCTCGCCTCCGGGTTTGACGAGGTCCTGGAGATCCTGCCGCTGCCCCAGGTCACACCGGTGCCGGGCGCGCGCTCATGGCTGTTGGGCCTGGCCAACGTACGCGGGAACCTGTTGCCGGTAGTAGACCTTCGCCAGTTCCTGGAAGGCGAGCGCACCGTGTTGCATGAAGCCCAGCGCATGTTGCTGGTGCGCCAGCCGGGCGGTGACGTTGCCGTGTTGATCGACGAGCTGTACGGCCAGCGCAGCTTCAACGAGTCCCAGCTGGAGGCGGCCGACGGCACCAACCCTGCCGCGCTGGTCGAGGGCCGTTATACCCATTTCATCAGCCGGGCTTACCGCCTGGGCGAGCATCTCTGGGGAGTGTTCAGCCTGGACCGGCTGGCCCGAACCCCGGAATTCAGACAGGCGGCCTTTGAACCGCTGCGTACCGAACTTCACGGCAACGAAACCCACGCCAGCAACGCACTTGAGGTTGAACATGAGCACTGAAATGAATTCCGTCGCCGGCAAGACCCGCAACATCGGGGTCAACACCTGGTTGATCGTGCTGGGTTTTTCGGTGCTGATTTTCGGCCTGAATACCGGTTATGCGACCTGGAAGGCCGCACGTCTGGGCGGCGCCAGTACCTCGGCCTCGAACCTGCAGGTGTTGTCGCAGCAGTTGGCGGTGCGAGGTCGTGAGGCCGTCGGTGGTGACCAGGCGGCGTTCACCTCGTTCAAGGCAACCAAGGCGGAAGTCGATGCGAACATCGGTGACCTGACCACGAACTTCGGGGACACCCCCGGGGTATCCGGGGCAATCGGTGATGTCAGCCAGACCTGGGCGCCGCTGGACAAAAGTGCACAGCAGGTAATCGCCAGCGAGAAGGCCGTGCTTGGCCTGGCCGGCAATGCCAACAGCTTCACCAGGCAGGTGCCGGACCTGCAGGCGCGGCTGGACGAGCTGGTCCGCGCGATGTCCGCCAGCGGCTCGCCATCGTCACAGGTCTATTACGCGCTGCGCCAGGTCGTGTTGTCGGGAACCATGGCCCGGCGGGTGACCGAGATCCGCGCCGGCGGAAGCAATGCCGAGGCCGCGGGCGAAGGCCTGGCCCGTGACGCCGCAGTGTTTGGAAACGTGTTGGCCGGCTTGCGCGATGGCGACGAAGGCACCGGCATCACCCCACTGAGCAACGCCAACGCCTTGAACGCACTGGGCCAGGCCGAAACGCTGTGGACGGCAATGAAGACCGACCTGGATGCGATCCTGGGAAGTTCGCAGAACCTGTTCCGCGCCCAGGCCGCGGCTGACGCGATCACCACCGGCTCTGACAAGTTGCTGTCCGAAAGTCGCTCGCTGTTTGATGCCTTCAATGCATTCGGCTCGTTGAAGGACACCAGCTTGCTGGGCAACTTGTGGGTATCCATCATCTCCGGCCTGATCGCATTGCTGGCGATTGTCGGACTACTGTTCTCGTTGAACCGGGCGCAGCACGCGCGCTACAGCACCAGCAAGGAACTCAACGACCGCAACCAGGAGGCGATCATGCGCCTGCTGGACGAAATGGGTTCGCTGGCGGAGGGCGATCTGACCGTCAAGGCGACCGTGACCGAAGACATGACCGGGGCAATCGCGGACTCCATCAACTTCGCCGTCGAGCAGCTGCGCAGCCTGGTACAGACCATTACCGATACCTCGGTCCAGGTCGCCTCCAGCGCCCAGGAAACCCAGGCCACCGCCATGCAGCTGGCCGACGCGGCGCAGCATCAGGCACAGGAGATTACTTCCGCCTCGGGTCGTATCAGCGAAATCGCCGCCAGTATCGACCAGGTCTCGAAGAACTCCGCGGAATCCGCCGACGTGGCGCAACGCTCGGTGCAGATCGCGACGGCCGGTGCCGGCGTCGTGCGCCAGACGATCCAGGGCATGGACAACATCCGTGACCAGATCCAGGAAACCTCAAAGCGCATCAAGCGGCTGGGTGAGTCCTCCCAGGAGATCGGCTCCATCGTCGAACTGATCAACGACATCTCCGAGCAGACCAACATCCTGGCGCTGAACGCAGCCATCCAGGCGGCTTCGGCCGGTGAGGCCGGCCGCGGGTTCGCGGTGGTGGCCGATGAAGTGCAGCGCCTGGCGGAACGCTCCTCCAATGCGACCAAGCGGATCGAGTCGCTGGTCCAGACCATTCAATCCGATACCAACGAGGCCGTCAGCTCGATGGAGCAGACCACCACCGAAGTCGTCTCCGGTGCGCGGCTGGCCGAGGATGCCGGTACCGCCCTGGGTGAGATCGAGAAGGTCTCGTCGGATCTGTCCGGATTGATCCAGGGGATCTCGACGGCCGCGCAACAGCAGTCTGGCGCGGCGGCCAACATCACCCAGACCATGAACACGATCCAGCAGATCACCTCGCAAACCACCGAGGGCGCCAACCAGACCGCGCAGTCGATTGGAAACCTGGCCCAACTGGCCGCTGATCTGCGGCGTTCGGTTGCCGACTTCAAGCTCCCGGCCTGAGGCGAAAATTGGATCGACGGATGAACAGCCTGACACCCGGTCGCTCGCAACCCTTGCGCCCGCTCGCTAACCAGTGGAGTGCTGCGTGATGACCGTGATGCGCGATGCGATCGACACCACCACGCTGGGTTGGATCAAGCCGGAGCTGGACGAGACCTTGCGCCAGGCGCGCCAGGAGATCGAGGCGTACGCCGAGTCGCCCGGCGACGGAAGCGCGATGCGGATCTGCGCCAGCCACCTGCACCAGGTCCACGGGACCTTGCGCATGGTGGAGCTGTACGCGCCGGCAATGGTGGCCGAGGAAATGGAGCGACTGGCCCTGGCCTTGCTCCATGGCGAGATCAGCGACCGCGACGACGCCTGCACGATGCTGATGCGCGGGGTGGTGCAGCTGCCCGATTACCTTGAGCGCTTGCAGGGTGGTCACCGGGATATTCCTATCGTATTGCTGCCGCTGCTCAACGAGTTGCGCGCCACGCGGGGTGAGGCCGGACTGAACGAAAGTGTCTTGTTCGCGCCGAATATGAACCGGCCGTTGCCGGTCGACTTGCCGGCACCCCAGCAGAATGCGGACACGATTCGCACCGGCCGGCAGCCGGCCAGTGAGAACCTCGTAGCGCTGGGCCGGGAGCTGGCGCAATGGCCCGAGAACGGCGCGCCGGCAGATGCCGCGCGGCTGGCCCAGTTGGTCGACGGCCTGCTTTCGGAAGTTTCGATCGAGCCGTTGCGGCGCATGCTGTGGGTCGCTTCCTCGGTTGCCGGTGCGTTGCGCGATGGCGCACTGCCTCCAACGCGCACCTTGCGCCTCGCCTTTGGCGGCGTGGAACGTGAGGCGCGGCAGCTGCTGGGCGAAACCGGTTACCGTGCACCGGGCGGCGAGCCCAGTGCCGAGCCGACCCGACAACTGCTGTACCACGTTGCCCATAGTGACGACGGCCATCCGGCGCTGGACAGCCTGCGCAAGACCTTCGAGCTGGATGCGGCGCCACCCACCGTATCGGAACTCGAGCACGCTCGAGGCAGCCTCAGCGGCCGCAATCGTGCGTTGCTGGACACCGTATCCAGCGCGCTCAAGGAAGACCTGCTGCGTGTGAAGGACGCACTCGATCTGCATCTGCGCACGGGTCAGACCGGGGTGGACGACCTGCGCCCGCAAGTGGAGACCCTTGGTCGGGTCAGCGACACCCTCGGCATGCTCGGGCTGGGAATCGCTCGCGGCGTGGTGGTGCAGCAACGCGATGCGATGCAGGAGATCGTCTCCGGCCAGCGCGCCGCGGAAGAATCCGTCTTGCTGGATGTCGCCGGCGCGCTTTTGTATGTGGACGCTTCGCTCGACGAGCAAGTCGCCCGGTTGGGATTGTCGGACGATCACGCCGACGAGGATCTGTTGGCGAGCGAGTCGCGCAAGATCCTCGAGGTCGTGGTGCGCGAGGCGATTGCGAACTTCGGTGACGCCCGCCAGTCGTTCGTAGCGTTCGTGGAGACCAACTGGGACCACGCTGAGCTGGTCGAGGTTCCGCGCCTGCTGGGGGAGGTCAGTGGTGCATTGCGCATCCTGGATTTCAACCTGCCGGCGGATTATCTGTTTGGCATACAACGTTATGTCGAAGTCGAGCTGATCGACCGAAAACGTGTCCCCAACGGGAAGCAGCTGGACACCATGGCCGACGCCCTGGCCAGTGTCGAGTACTACCTGGAAGCGTTGCGCGAGCAGCGGCCCAGCCGCGACCGCATCCTGGAAATCGCCCGTCATAGCCTGGCGACGCTGGGCTACTGGCCGGTGCCGACACCGCTCGACGCCGACCAGGCCGCGACGCCATCACCGCTGTCATCCCGCGATGAGGACGAGGCCGCCGCCGCGATAGACCGGTTGTCGATCGATGCCCCAGCGATGCACGAGACCCCGGAACCGGAGTCGACCGCGCCGACAGTCACGTCCGGGCTGGTGGCGCACGACCCCGAATCGGTCGTGCTGGTAGGCCGAGGTGTCGATGGTTTTGGAAGTAACGATGACATCGACGATGAGATCCGCGAAGTCTTCCTGGAGGAACTGGAGGAGGAGATCGGTAATCTGGGGACACAGCTGTCCGTCTGGCGGCAAACGCCGGAAAACATGGAGCAGCTGCGCTCGTTGCGTCGCGTCTTCCATACCCTCAAGGGCAGCGGCCGCCTGGTCGGGGCCAGCACACTGGGTGAGTTCAGCTGGAAGATCGAGAATGTCCTCAACCGCGTACTGGAAGGCACGCGCTTGGCCAGCCCCGCGGTGGTGGCGATCGTCGATGAAGCCCACGCCGCCCTGCCGCAGTTGCACGCAGCGCTGCAAGGGGTCGGGACGATCACCGCCGATCTCGAGGGCATCCAGTCCGTGGCTGATCGGATCGCCGACGGCGAGGAAGTCTTCCATACCCCGACCGTCGCGACGGGCGGGGAGGCGGACGGCGCGGCGGATATGGGTGCCGCCAGTGAAGCCGAAGGCGACGCGCATGACGTGGTGCCGGAGACCGACGGACTCGAAGCTCCAGCACTGCCCGAGGAGCCGTCCGGAATTCCCGCTTCGGTTGACCCGGTGTTGCTGGAGATCCTCGGTACCGAAGTCACCGGGCACCTGGGCACGATCCACGATTGGCTGAGCGCTTCCCAGGATTACCCGCAGCCGGCTGATGACCAGTTGCAGCGTGCGATCCACACCCTCAACGGCGCGTTCGCGATGACGGAAGTGCCCGTCATCACCGAGATCACCACGCCCGCAGAAGCCTATGTCCGGCGACTGTTGGCAACCGGGTTGCCAGCCACGGTCGAGGGTGTCGCGGCGATCTCGGGGGTTGCGACCGCCGTCGCCAGCACGCTTGCCGCGCTGCAGTCGGACCGGCCGCGGGTGCCGGAGTTCGCCGGCGTGGCCGAGCAGATGCGGGCATTGCGCGACAGCCTTCCCGATGCCCGGGCATCGGGGCCGCTGGTCGACATCGACGTACCACTGCCGGCAATGGCCACCAGCGGGATATCGATGGTCGATCTGACCCCCTATGCGGGTGATGACGACACCGCGTTGGCGGACGAAATCGCGCTGATTGACGCCGAGCGCGCCGGGTTGGAGCGGGTCGAAGCCGAACGGATCGAAGCCGAACGGATCGAAGTCGAACGGATCGAAGCCGAACGGATCGAAGCCGAACGAATCGAAGCCGAACGAATCGAAGCCGAACGAATCGAAGCCGAACGAATCGAAGCCGAACGAATCGAAGCCGAACGAATCGAAGCCGAACGAATCGAAGCCGAACGAATCGAAGGCGAGCGGATCGTAGCCGAGCGGATCGTAGCCGAGCGGATCGTAGCCGAGCGGGTTGAAGCCGAACGGATCGAAGTCGAGCAGACCGAAGCCGAGCGGATCGAAGCCGAGCGGATCGAAGCTGAGCGGATCGAAGCTGAGCGGATCGAAGCTGAGCGGATCGAAGCTGAGCGGATCGAAGCTGAGCGGATCGAAGCTGAGCGGATCGAAGCTGAGCGGATCGAAGCTGAGCGGATCGAGGCTGAGCGGATCGAGGCTGAGCGGATCGAGGCTGAGCGGATCGAAGCTGAGCGGATCGAAGCTGAGCGGATCGAAGCTGAGCGGATCGAGGCTGAGCGGATCGAGGCTGAGCGGATCGAGGCTGAGCGGATCGAGGCCGAGGAAGCGGCAGAATACGCCGCGCTCGAGATCGAATACGCAGAGCAAGCAGCCAAGGCTGCGCTTGAAAGTGCTGAAACAGAAGCCGCGCTCGAGGCGGCGCCGGTCGAGATCGCCAGCTCCGGGGTGGAGGAATCCGCCCTCGTACCATCGGGTCAGGATGAACTGCCAGCCGAGGCCGTTGAGCCATCGTCTGATGTCGATGTCGATGTCGATGTCGCTGAAGCGGTAGCACGGCTCGATACCATCAGCCGGATCGAGGATCCCGATCAGGATCTGGACCTGACCGACCTGGATCCCGAACTGGTCGATATCTTCGTCGAAGAAGGCATTGACCTGCTCGACCATGCCGACTCTTTGTTGGCAGCGCTGCGCGACAGCCCCGAGGAACGCGAGCCGCTGGTCGGCTTGCAACGCGACCTGCATACGCTCAAGGGCGGTGCGCGCATGGCCGGGATCATGGCCGTTGGCGAACTCGGCCATGTCATGGAATCGCTGCTGGAAGCGGTGGTCGAACAGCGCCGTGAACTCGGCAGCGATGGCGTGCCGTTGCTGGAGCGCGGGTTCGACCGCCTGCACGCGATGGTCACCCGGGTCGGCGGACGTCGCGCCATCGCGATGCCGGATCTTTTGATCGCCGAATTTGAAGCGCGTTCCCGCGGCGAAAGCAGGGATGCCGCGGTCTTCGTTGTGGAGCCGAGTAGCGACACGGCGGCGACGGCACCCCAGGCAGAAGCGCCCGGCAGCACCACCAGTGCGACGCTTGCGCCATTGTCGGCGCCCATTGATGACCAGCAGCAAGACGACGATGACGATATCGTCGTGCGCGCGCCGCAGGAGCAGGTGCGTATTCGCGCCGACCTGCTTGACCGGCTGGTCAACTACGCCGGTGAAGTGGCGATCTACCGGGCCCGGTTGGAACAGCAGCTGGGCGCGTTCCGCGGCGCCATCTCGGAAATGGCGGCAACCAATACCCGTATGCGTGACCAGCTGCGCCGGCTGGAGATGGAGACCGAGGCGCAGATCGTCGCCCGCTATCAACGTGAGGCCGAAGAGGGTGACTCGGTTTTCGATCCACTCGAACTGGATCGTTTCTCCACCTTGCAGCAGCTCTCACGGGCGCTGTCGGAATCGGCCGCCGATCAGGGCAGCCTGCAGCTCACCCTGGACGACCTGACGCGTCAGTACGAAACCTTGTTGCTGCAGCAGTCGCGGGTCAGTTCAGACCTTCAGGAAGGCCTCATGCGCACCCGCATGGTGCCCTTCGATGGCCTGCTGCCACGCCTGCGACGCGTGATCCGCCAGGCCTCCGGTGAGCTCGGCAAGCAGGTGTTGCTGAAGCTGGACGGCTCCAGCGGCGAGCTGGATCGCAACGTGCTGGAACGTATGACCGCGCCACTGGAGCACATGCTGCGCAATGCCATCGCGCACGGGCTGGAAACCCCGGCGGAGCGCAAGCAAGCCGGCAAGCCCGAAGAAGGCACCGTCCATATCCTGATCCGCCGCGAAGGATCGGAGGTGGTGCTGGAGATCGCCGACGACGGGCGCGGACTGGATCGGGCGAGCATCCGTCGCCGCGGCGAGGAACGCGGACTGATCCGCAGCGATGCGGTGCTGAGCAATTTCGACCTCGATGCGCTGATTCTTGAGCCGGGATTCTCGACTGCGGACTCCGTCAGCCGCCTGTCCGGACGGGGCGTCGGCATGGACGTGGTTGCCAACGAGGTCCGGCAGCTGGGCGGTACCCTGGACATCCAGTCGGAGTCCGGCAAGGGCACCACCTTCGTCCTGCGCCTGCCGCAGACGCTGGCGGTCACCCAGGCGGTGTTCGTGAAGATTGGCGAGGTCAACTTCGCGGTGCCGATCGCATCGATCCGCGGTGTATCCCGCATAGCGCGCGAGGAACTGGTCGACGCCGATGGCCAGCCACGCGATGCCACCTACCGTTACGGCGGCGAGGACTACGTGGTTCACGACCTCGGCCAGCTGTCGGGCCACGGCCCGGCGAAGGCGGAAGGCCAGTTGCAGATGCCGCTGTTGCTGGTTCGCTCCGGCGACCTGCGGGTTGCGGTGCTGGTCGACCAGGTCATCGGCAACCGGGAAATCGTGGTCAAGCCCGTTGGGCCGCAGGTGGCTTCGCTGCCTGGCATCTTCGGCGCGACCATCATGGGCGACGGCAGCGTCGTGGTAATCCTCGATATCGCTCCGTTGGTGCGTCGCCAGGCGGCGTTGCCCGCCGACTACTCCGGCAACGTGACGGAAGTGGTGGAAGCCCGCTCGGTGCCGCTGGTGATGGTGGTGGATGACTCGGTGACCATGCGCAAGGTCAGCGGTCGGGTCCTGGAACGGCACAACTTCGAGGTGGCGACGGCAAAGGACGGCATCGACGCGTTGGAGCGGATGGCCGATGTCGTACCCGACCTGATGTTGCTGGACATCGAGATGCCACGCATGGATGGTTACGAGTTGGCGACCCACATGAAGGCCGATCCACGGCTGAGAGACATCCCGATCGTGATGATCACCTCGCGCACCGGGGACAAGCATCGCCAGCGCGCGATGGATATCGGGGTTGATCGCTACCTCGGCAAGCCTTACCAGGAACCCGAACTGATGCGCAATGTCTATGAGCTGCTCGGGATCGAAGTGCGCCATGACGGCTGAATCGCGGCGGGCGGCACTGTTGGCCAGTCCCGGGTTGGCCTGTGATCGCCTGCGCGAAGTACTGGGCTTGGCCGGCCTGGAATGCGTACTGGAAGGCGATCCACTGGATCTTGACCCTGCAACCTTGACGGAGGCTGCGCCGAAGGTGGTGCTGGTTGCGTTGGACCCGTCGACGGAGGATGCGCTGGACCGGTTCGATGCGGTGCTGTTTGATTCCGATGTCGAGGTCATCTACGAGGAAGCCGAGTTGGCTGGCAACCGCGATGGCTGGGAGGTCGCGCGTTGGCAACGCCACCTGATCGCCAAGCTGCAACGGCACGGTGACGTGCTGCCGGCGGGTACCGAGCCTGGCGAGATGGAAGC
Organism: Lysobacter sp. A289; assembly: GCF_054072675.1. Taxonomy (NCBI): domain Bacteria; kingdom Pseudomonadati; phylum Pseudomonadota; class Gammaproteobacteria; order Lysobacterales; family Lysobacteraceae; genus Lysobacter; species Lysobacter sp. A289. The sequence continues at coordinate 1,870,407 of NZ_JBSVRN010000001.1, read as the reverse complement.
GCCCGCATCCGTCGAGGTCGTGGTCACGGCCGATGTCGCGCCGACAGTTCCCACGGAACAACCGGAACAACCGGAAGGGCTGAATCTGTCAGATCAGTTCGATCCGGTGCTTGCGGAAATTACAGATGTCCCGGTGGCGGCGCCTGCACCGGACCGGGCCGGCGTGAACGATCGCCCGGCAGAGCTGAGTCTCGACGACGGATCCGTGGCACTTGAAGTGGCCAGTGAGTCAACCATCAAAGACCGGTTCCAGCGCGATCTGGGTGACCTGGAGCGGCGTATCTCCGGCCTTGAGCTGGTCGATGACACGCCCGTCAAAGGTGCCGAGCAGGCACGTGGGGCGGTACTGGTACTTGCGGGATTGGGAGGCCCCGATGCGGTCCGGCAGTTGTTGGGCGGGATAGCGGAAGGGTTCCCGCGGCCGATATTGGTCCAGCAGCATCTGGCCGGTGCGCGTTACGACAAGTTGGTCGCACAGATGCAACGTGCGACCGCGTTGCCGGTGCGGCTTGCCGAACCCGGTCAGTTTGCCCATGCCGGGATCGTCTACATCCTGCCCGACTCGATCGGCGTGGATGTCAGCGATAGCGGGATCCGCTTCAACCAGGAAGGGGATCTGATCGCGTCCATGCCATCGTCGGACAGTGCCATATTGTTGCTGAGCGGCAGTGATGCCTCCCAGGTCGATGCAGTCTTGAACCACGGCTGGGCCGGTGCCCTGGTGGCGGGACAGGCCGCGGATGGCTGTTATGACGCCGACGCGTCCAATGCGCTGGCCGCGCGTGGCGGCGACGTCGCTTCGCCGGCGGAACTTGCCGTGAAACTGTCACGGCGCTGGCCGTCCTGAGGAACCCGATATGTCAAATCATTCTCACGTGGAAGCCACCGTCGCCGACCAATCCCGGAGTGAGGACGTCGAGCAGGATGTCCGTGGGGTACTGATCCAGATCGCTGGCGCACGACTGCTGCTGCCCAACGCCACCATCGCCGAGGTGATGTCCTTTGCTCCGCCTGAACCGCTGGAAGAGGCACCGGACTGGTTGATCGGCCTGACCCGCTGGCGTGGCTGGCAGGTGCCCCTGATTGGTTTCTCGACGCTGGCCGGGGTGGCGCAGGAGCAAGGCGGGTTGAGCAGCAAGGTGCTGGTACTGAAGGCGCTGGGCGGCGTTTCGAAAACGCCCTATTTCGCCATCCTCAGCCAGGGATTTCCACGTCTGGTGACGGTGTCACGCACCCATCTGGAAGTTGATGCCGACGATGAATTGCCGGCCATGGTTCAGGCGCGGGTGAAGCTCAACGAAGATGACGCCTACGTGCCGGATCTGGAGGCTGTCGAGTCGCTGATCGCCGAGACGCTGGCGCGCAACCAGGCCGCCTGAGCTGGCACGGTCACCGCTCTGGTGACTCATTCAGGTGCCGGCCAGGTCGCCGAAGCGGGCCTGGAGTGCGGCAATCGTGGCCAGGCCGGCGGTTTCGGTGCGCAGGATTCGCGGTCCCAGACGCAGGCCCTGGAAGCCCGCCTGAGCGAACTGCTGCTGGTCATTGTCTGACCATCCGCCTTCCGGCCCGATCGCAAGTACCAGGGTCTGGTTGGTGTCGAGTTCCATCCGGGAAAAAGCAAGCGGACCGTCAGGATCAAGGACCAGCCTGCGCCGGTCATCGGCGCACAGTGCGCCCAAGGCATCGGCCAGCGCTACGGGTGGGGCCACCACCGGCACCACCGCGCGGCCGCTCTGCTCGCAAGCGGCGATGACCACCGCGGACCAATGCGCCAAGCGTTTTCCCGCACGCGCCTGATCGAGCTTGACCTCGCTGCGCTGGGAGATGATCGGGTGGATCGCGGCGACGCCCAACTCTGTCGCTTTTTGCATGATCAAGTCCATCTTTTCGCCGCGCGCGATGCCTTGCAGCAGGATGATCCGCAGCGGTGACTCGCACGCCACCGTGCGGGCCTCGCCAATCAATACCCGCAGCTGGCGCTTGCCCACCGCAACGACCTGCGCCGGGTAATCGTGTCCGTCTCCGTTGAACAACGTGCACGTATCACCGACGCCAAGGCGCAACACCCGCGCCAGATGCACGGCGGGGCCCTCCGGCAGCGCCAGTTCCGTCCCCGGCAACAGGGGCTGGTCGACATGTACCCGGGTCAGGCGCACCCGGCCTCCGTTATGGCCTGGTCGATCACCTCACGGGTGGTGTTGGCCAACAGTTGCAGGGCATCCTCGTCCACGGTGTATGGCGGCATCCAATATACGATATCGCCCAGCGGGCGCAGCAATACCCCCCGCTCGAGTGCTGCTCGGTAAGTGCGTAAGCCAATGCGTGCCGCGGGGTCGAAGGGGGTCGCCTTGTTGCCGTTCCTGGTCAACTCGAAAGCGACGATCATCCCGGTCTGGCGCAGGTCGGCGACGTGGGGGTGGTCGTCCAGCGGAGCCGCCAGTTCCGCCATGCGCGCGGCAGTGACCTGGTTGCGTGCGATCACGTCGTCGGACTCGAAGATGTCCAGCGTGGCAAGCGCCGCGGCGCACCCGAGCGGATTTCCGGTGTAACTGTGCGAGTGCAGGAATGCGCGCTCGCGCGAGTCATCCAGGAAGCCGTCGTACAGCTCCTGGGTCGCCAGCACGGCTGCCAATGGCATGGTGCCACCGGTCAGGCCTTTCGACAGGCACATCAGGTCCGGTGCAATGCCGGCCTGCTCGCAGGCAAACATGGTTCCGGTACGACCAAAGCCGACCGCGACTTCATCGGCAATCAGGAATATCCCGTGCACGTCGCATAGCTCGCGTGCTCGCTTGAGGTAGACCGGGTCGTGCATGCGCATGCCGCCGGCGCACTGCACCAGCGGCTCCAGGATCAATGCGCAGATCTCGCCGGCGTGGTGATCGAGCAGCCGGGCGAGCGCGTCGGCGGCATCTTCGGCGTGGCTGGCCGCGCTTTGCCCGGGTCGTGCCAGGTAGGCGTCGGGTGAGGGTGCAAACACCGCCTCGGTCAACAACGGCGCATAGACGCGCCGATACAGCGGAACGTCGCCGACGGCGAGGGCGCCGAGGGTCTCGCCATGGTAGCCACCCTCCAATGCGGCGAACTTGGTCCGGCGCAGCTCGCCGCGGTTGCGGAACCAGTGGAATGCCATCTTCAGCGCAACCTCGACGCCGGACGAGCCGTTGTCGGCATAGAACACCTTGGTCATCGGGGGCCGGCCGGGCTCGCGTGGCGCCAGGGCAAGCAGCCGTTCGGCCAGCTCCACTGCGGGGGCATGGGAGCAACCGGCGAGGATCACATGCTCCAGGGTGTTGGCCTGCCTGCAGATGGCGGCCGCCAGGCGTGGCTCGGCATGGCCGAAGAGGTTGGTCCACCAACTGCTGCCGGCGTCCAGGTAACGACGGCCGTCGCGACCGACCAGCCACGGTCCCTCGCCGCGCTCTATGGCGAGCAAGGGCAGGGTGTCGGGGTGCTCGCGCATCTGCGTGCATGGGTGCCACAGCACCGCCAGGTCGCGTGCGCGCCAGCTCCCGTCCTCGTTTTCGGAGTTGTCCGTGTCGCCGCCGCGCTCTGCTAGCATCGTCGTATCGTGAGTCTTCTCTATCATTCGTCCATTATCGCGCGTCCCGCGAGTCCGGTTTCCGTCACCGGTGTCACGCCATGACCCGGAGGCTGCCGGTCATCCATGGCATCGAGGAAGACGACAGCGGGCCGTACCGGCTTGAGCATCTCGACCTGGAGTTCAGCAACGGCGAGCGGCGACGCTTCCAGCGCCTGCACGGTCGCGGCCATGGCGCGGTCGTGGTGGTGCCAATGCTCGATGCGGACACTGTATTGCTGGTGCGCGAGTACGCCGCCGGTGTGCATCGCTACGAGCTGGGTCTGGTCAAGGGGCGGATCGATGCAGGCGAGGTGCCGGTGCAGGCGGCCGACCGCGAGTTGAAGGAGGAGGCTGGGTACGGCGCGCGGTCGTTGACCGTGCTGCGCGAGTTGACCCTGGCTCCGACCTACATGAGCCATGCGACTCATCTAGTGCTCGCGCGCGACCTGTATCCCGAGCGCCTGGCGGGCGATGAGCCGGAACCGCTGGAACTGGTGCCGTGGAAGATCGACTCGTTGCACGAGCTGATCCTTCGCGACGATTTTTCCGAGGGCCGCAGCATCGCCGCATTGTTCATCGCCCGGGAATGGCTGAGAATGCATGGATGAGCATTGATCACGATCTGCGCGAAGCGGTGATTAGCGTGGCGCAGGCCGCCGCGACCTGCATCCTGGACGTTTACCAGAGTCCGTTCATGGTCGATCACAAAGCGGACCAGTCGCCATTGACCGCCGCCGACCTTGCCGCCCACCATTGCATCGTGGCCGGGTTGACCCGACTGACCCCGGACATACCGGTGCTGTCGGAAGAGTCAAAACAGCTCCCGGCGACCGAGCGCCTGCGCTGGTCGCGGCTGTGGCTGGTCGACCCGTTGGATGGCACCCGCGAGTTCGTCAAGCGCAATGGTGAGTTCAGTGTCAACATCGCGCTGATCGAACATGGGGTGGCGACCTGGGGCGTGGTCCAGGCACCCACCACCGGTGCGGTGTGGCATGGCGGCGATGGGTTGGGCGCGTTCAAGCGCGGCGACGATGGCATCGACCAGCCGCTGCATGTACGCCGCCCCGCGACGGCACCACTGCGGGTTGCCGCCAGTCGGTCCCATCGCGACCAACGTACCGCGACGTTCATCGAACGCATGGGGCCGGTGGAGCCGGTTGGCCTGGGGTCGTCACTGAAATTCTGCCGTTTGGCCGAGGGTGCGATCGACGTCTATCCGCGTTTTGGTCCCACGAGCGAATGGGACACCGCAGCAGGTCAGGCGGTGTTGGAGGGCGCGGGCGGTGGCGTCGTTGACCTGCAAGGCCGGCCGTTTCGCTACAACCAACGCGATACGTTGCTCAACGGGGCGTTCATCGCACTTGGCGATACCGCGTTGCCCTGGCGTCAGTGGGACGGCAGCGACGGCTGATCCTCGACGGGTAATCTTCGACGGCTGATCTTCACGAAACGTCTACGTGCCGGTCGGCAGTCTTCACAAAACTGAAGACAGGAGCGACTCATGCAGGGTACGCAGGATGGAGGGTTGGTCCTCATCGTGGAGGACAACCGCAATATTTCCGAGATGGTGGGCGAATACCTGGAAGGTCGCGGCTTCGAGGTGGATTTTGCCGCTGACGGGCTGGACGGCTACCGGCTTGCGGCTGAGAACAGCTACGACGTGATCGTGCTCGACCTGATGTTGCCGCGCCTGGACGGGATCGAGGTCTGCAAGCGCTTGCGCGAAGAAGCGCGCAAGTCGACGCCGGTCTTGATGTTGACCGCACGCGACACCCTGGACGAGAAACTCAAGGGGTTGTCCTCCGGCGCCGATGACTACCTCACCAAACCGTTCGCGATCCAGGAGCTGGAGGCGCGTTTGCGCGCGCTGATCCGCCGTGATCGTCGCCAGGTGGGCGGCGAGGTGCTGAAGGTGGCCGATCTGGTGCTGGATCCGGCCAGCTTGAGAGTGACCCGCGGTGGCAGCGAGCTGCAGTTATCGCCCATCGGACTGCGCCTGCTGACGATCCTGATGCGTGAATCGCCCCGCGTGGTAAGCCGCCAGGAGATCGAACGCGAGATCTGGGGCAACGGGCTGCCTGACTCCGATACTTTGAGGAGCCACCTGTACAACCTGCGCAAGACAATCGACAAACCGTTCGACAAGCAACTTCTGCATACGGTGCAATCGGCAGGTTATCGGGTGGCGGATATCTCACAACAGCCGGAATGACATGGCAAAAGTTGCCGTGACCGAAGGCCTGCCACGCCGAATCAAGCTGGCCTTCATCCTGCAGGCCGTCGTGGCCAGCATCGTTATCACTGCAGGTGTGGTGCTCACGGGTATTGCCGTGCGCGACACCATCCTGGGTGAGCGGATGCAGCGTGAGGCCGACACGTTTTGGGTCGGCCGGGCGGCGAGCCCGGCATTTCCATTGCCGCGGACCTCCACCATGGCGGGGTATGTCGATCCGGCCGCTCCGGGCGACCGCACCGCGCCCCGGTATCTGCGCGAGTTGGCGCCGGGCCGATACCGGGTCGCAGTGCCCGGCGCTCCGGAGCAGTTCGAAGAGGTGTTGGTCGATCGCCGCCCGCAAGGCACTTTCTACCTGGTCTTCCAGGCGGGGCACATTGATCGCGCCATCGGCCTTACCGGCCTGGTGTCGTTGATCCTGTCGTTGCTGGTGACCTACCTGGTATCGTGGCTGACCTACCGCACGTCCAAGCGACTGGTGGCTCCGGTCGGTTGGCTGGCCAACGTGGTAACGCGATGGGACCCGCGCGACCCCGACGCCAGCCTGATCAAGCCCCACAACCTGCCGGTCGAAGCGGGCAGCGAAGTACGCGAACTATCCCGCGCGCTGGTCGGTTTGGCCGACCGGGTAGCGGATTTCGTCGAGCGCGAGCGTGACTTTACCCGCGACGCCAGCCACGAACTGCGCACACCGTTGACGGTGATCCGGGTGGCCACCGACATGATGCTCGGTGACCCGGATACCCACCCCACGACATTGCGTTCGCTGGCCCGCGTGCAGAGGGCCGGACGTGACATGGAGGCCGTGATCGACGCCTTCCTGATCCTGGCTCGCGAAGCCGACGTGGCGCCACAAAGCATCCAGTTCGATGTACGCGACATCGTCCAGGAACAAGTGGAGCGCATCCGTCCCATGCTTCGCGACAAGCCGGTCGCGATCGAGGTGGTCGACAATGGCGGGCCGCAATTATTCGGTCCGCCGCACGTGTTGGCGGTGATGGTGGGCAACCTGCTCAGCAACGCCGTCCAGTTCACCGATCACGGCAACATCGAGGTGCGGCTGGAGGCAGCCAGTGTGGAGATTCGCGATAGCGGCATCGGCATGGACGCGCAAACGATCGCCAAGGCGTTCGCCCCGTTCTATCGGCACGATACCTCGCGCGAGGGTGGGCGGGGCATGGGGCTGTCGATCGCGCGCCGGCTTGGCGAACGCATGGGCTGGCCGGTGAGCCTGGGCAGCCTGCCGGGACAGGGCACCATTGCGACCATCCGGTTTCTCGGCTAGCCGCTGGGCAGGCGGTCCGGTCGCGCTATCCTCGGCGCCTGATACCACGGAGTCGACCATGCGCCCACTTTTCCTCGCACCCGTCCTGCTGCTCGCGTTGACCGCCATGAATGTCCACGCACAACAGCCCGTGGCGGAGACCGCGACCACCTCCAAGACCGCGCTGGTGATCCACGGCGGCGCCGGTTACGTGCCGCGTGAGTCGCTCAGCGCTGATGACGAGAAGGCGGCGCGGGCCGATCTTGGCCGGGCGCTGGATGCGGGTCACGGGGTTCTCGCGGCCGGAGGCAGTGCCCTGGATGCCGTCCAGGCGGCGATCAAGGTGCTGGAAGACTCGCCGCGCTTCAACGCCGGCAAGGGCGCGGTATTCAACGCGCAAGGTGGCCATGAGCTGGATGCGTCGATCATGGAAGGCCACACCCGGCGTGCCGGGGCGGTTGCCGGCGTGACCACCGTGCGCCACCCGATCAACCTGGCGCGAGCGGTGATGGAGCACAGCAAGCACGTGATGCTGGCCGGTGAGGGTGCCGAAGCGTTCGCTGATACGCAGCCCGGGATCGAGCGGGTGTCCAATGACTGGTTCGATACGGAGCGCCGTCGTCGCGCACTCGAAAAGGCACAGGCGGCGGTTGGCGACGATACGCCCGGCCAGTATTTCGGCACCGTTGGTGCGGTCGCGCTGGACCAGCATGGCCACATTGCCGCGGCGACCAGCACTGGTGGCATGACCAACAAGAAGTGGGGGCGGATCGGTGACGCCCCGATCATTGGTGCCGGCACCTGGGCCGATGAGCACTGTGGCGTGTCCGGTACCGGCTGGGGTGAGTTCTATATCCGCAATGCGGTCGCCCACGATATTTGCGCGCGCGTGGCCTACCGCGGCGATTCGTTGGCCGAAGCGGCTGAAGAGGTCGTCAACCGGATTGTCCCCGCCGCTGGCGGTGACGGCGGCGCGATCGCGCTTGATAGCAAAGGCAATATCGCGATGCCGTTCAACACCGGCACCATGTACCGCGCCTGGATCAAGCCGGACGGAAGTCGTGGCATTGCGATCTTCGAGCAATAGCGCCTCGCGACGGCCACTACCGCAGCGTCGGGAGGCCGTGTGTAGGGTTCTGGTGGGTTCCGAGCCGACGGTATCGCGATCGTTGTGGCAAAATTGGTGGCTTGGCGTGGCCTTGGTTGCGTCTACCCGGAAATTTCCGGGTGAACTTCCGCGAATGGCTCCCTGGATGTTACCGAGCCCCTACTGATGCCGACCCTATGCTGATCCACGAGACCTCGATTCACGGGCAACGTCACTGAGATGGCTGATCAGATCGGCCATCTGCCACGCGGCCCCGGCCGCGTGCTGAAAGCAGCCAGGTGGTCGTTGCAGGGGCTTGCTGCGGCGTGGCTGCATGAGTCCTCGTTCCGTCTGGAAGTCTGTCTGTTCGTGGTGCTCGCTCCGCTGGGCTGGTGGCTGGGCCAGACTCCTGTCGAGCAGGTGTTGCTGATTGGGTCAATGCTGCTGGTGTTGAGTGTCGAACTGCTCAATTCGGCGGTCGAGGCGGTGATCGAGCGGTATGGAGCACAGTTCCACGAGCTGTCGGGCCGGGCCAAGGACATGGGGTCGGCTGCGGTGTTCGTGCTGATGCTGAACGTGGCACTGACCTGGGCGCTGATCGTCGGGCCGAGATGGTTCTGATTAACCCCGCCCGGTCGTAGTGGCGCCGTAGAACACTTTTATTCAACTGACATGGGACACACGCGTGCCTGAGATGCTGATGGATCCGGAAGTCTGGATCACCCTGATTACGCTGAGCTCGATCGAGATCGTGCTGGGCATCGATAACCTGGTGTTTATTTCGATCGCGGTCAGCCGGTTGCCGGCGGAAACCCGAGAGCGGGCGCGCAAGATCGGCATCGCGGTCGCTTGCATCAGCCGTATCTGCTTGTTGCTGGTCCTGGCATGGTTGGCCGGACTGACCAGCGATCTGTTCCAGCTGTTTGGCCGGGGTATTTCGGTACGCGACCTGGTGTTGATCCTGGGCGGCGCGTTCTTGCTGGTGAAGGGCGTCATGGAGATCCGTGACTCGATCCGTGGAGAAGCCGAATCGGATGACATCCACACCCGGCCAGCGGTCTCGTTCGGGATGGTGCTGGCGCAGATCGCCGTGATCGATATCGTGTTTTCGCTGGACTCGGTGATCGCGGCGGTCGGCATGGCCAACCAGACCTGGATCATGGTCTGCGCGATCCTGTTGGCCGTGGTGGTGATGTTGGTGGCCGCCACGCCGCTGGGGCGCTTCATCGATCGTAATCCGACCGTCAAGATGCTCGCCCTGGCATTCATCGTGTTGATCGGCGTGTACCTGATCCTGGAAGGCTTCGGGATCCATGTCTCGAAGGGCTACATCTATGGGGCGATGGGGTTCTCGGCGCTGGTCGAGGTGTTGAACCTGGCGGCCAAGCGTCGCGCCGCCAGGCAGCAACTGCACCACTAGGCGCGCCTTCTTCACCCGGCGTCTATTGCATGGTGCGGTCGGCGGTGGTGCAATGCCGACCATCATCGGGAAAGGAGTCGTGCCATGCGAATCGTGCTTGTGCTGGCGGCTGCAATGCTGCTCAGTGGTTGCGGTTACAACACCATCCAGCAGAAGGATGAAGCCGTTTCCGCCGCCTGGTCACAAGTCCTGAACGTGTACAAGCGTCGGGCCGACCTGGTGCCCAACCTGGTGGCTACGGTGCAGGGCTATGCGTCCCATGAGCAACGGGTGCTGACCGAAGTCACCGAAGCGCGCTCGCGGGTTGGCAGCATCAATGTCGATGCCGGCGATGCGGCGTCACTGGAGCAGTTCCAGCAGGCGCAGGGACAGTTGCAAAGTGCGATCGGCCGGTTGTTGATGGTCAGCGAGAACTATCCGCAGTTGAAGGCCGACCAGAACTTCCTGCAATTGCAGGCGCAGTTGGAGGGCACCGAGAACCGGATCACGGTCGAGCGCCAGCGTTACATCGAGTCGGTGCAGGACTACAACACCTTCATCCGCCAGTTCCCGACCAACCTCACGGCGATGGTGTTCGGGTACGACACCAAGCCGAACTTCTCGGTGGACAACGAGGCGCAGATTCGACAGCCGCCGACGGTTGATTTCAGCCAGCCGGGCGCCACTCCTGCGACCGCGCCGACCCAATCGGAGCCTGTACAGCCGGAGCCTGCGCCGGCGAATGGCTGACGATAGCGCCATCGCCATCGTCGCGGTTACGGCAGTCGTCACTCCACGTTTGTCGCATGGCCTGGCCGGGGTGTTGCGGCCCTGGCTGGTGATCGTACTGCTGCTGGTATCGGGCTTGCTGTCGGCGCAGGACCTCGCACCAATTCCGGCGCTGGATTCGCCCGTGGTGGATACCACCGACACCCTCGATGCGGCCACCCGCCAGCAGCTGGTGGCCCAGGCACTGGCGTTGCAACAACGCAAGGGCAGCCAGTTGCAGGTGTTGATGGTGCCCACCACAATGCCGGAAGACATTGCGCAATATGCGGTGCGTGCCTATGACCAGTGGCAGCTCGGCCGCGAGAAAGTCGATGACGGCGTGCTGCTGGTGGTTGCCCGGGATGACCGCCGGGTCCGGATCGAGGTCGGCTACGGCCTTGAGGGCGCGATTCCCGATGCGACCTCGATGCGGGTGATCCAGGAATACCTGGTGCCACGGTTCCGCGAGGGCGATTACGCCGGTGGGATCGTCGCCGCTACGGGCGCGCTGACCAAGCTGATCGACGGCGAACCATTGCCGGCACCCATGGCCGACACGCCGTCTCGTCGCGATGACGGTGGTGGTGGTTGGCTGTTTGCGGTGTTCGCGGCCTTCATTGCCGCCCAGGTCGCACGAGGGGTATTCAGCGGTGCATCCCGTCCAGTGCGCGGCGGATTGGTGGCGGCCGCTGCCGGTGGTGTTGCCTGGTTGCTGTCGTCGTTGCTGCTGGTGGGCGGCATCGGGGCGGTCATCGGCCTGCTGTTTGGACTGGGCAGCGGTGGCGGTGGGCGATTTGCGCGACACCACGGCATTGGTGGATTCGGTGGGATCGGTGGTGGCGGGTGGGGCGGCGGAGGCCTTGGCGGCGGAGGCGGTTTCGGCGGCGGCGGAGGCTGGGGTGGTGGTGGTGGCATGAGCGGAGGCGGCGGCGCCTCGGGCAGCTGGTGACGACATGCTGATGCGAATGCTCAGGCACCTGTTTGCACCTTCCACGCGGCGGTTGTTTCCGGCCGAGCGCTTGCAACGCATCACCGCTGCGGTCGCCGACAGCGAGCAGCACCATAGTGCAGAGATATGTTTTGCGGTCGAGTCGGGACTGTCGATCCGCGCGGTCTTGGCGGGACAGTCGGCGCGCGACCGGGCGCAGGAAGTGTTTGCGCAACTCGGCGTATGGGATACGCAAGGCAACAATGGCGTGTTGCTGTACCTGTTGCTGGCGGACCATCGCATCGAACTGGTCGCTGATCGCGGCTTCGACGGCCGCGTTGCCCCGGAGCAATGGCGGGGTGTCTGCGAGTTGATCGAGGAGCACCTCAAGGCCGGTGAACCCGAAACCGCCATCGTGCGCGGCATCGAGGCGATATCGGTACTGGTGGCCGGGCATTTTGCGCGCGATCCGGAAGATGAGGATCGCGACGAGCTGCCGAACCGACCCCACGTGCTGGACTGAGACTGAGCGGGCACAATAGATTGACTGTCATCGACCGGGAACCACACGCTTCATGATCATCCTGCACCAGATCAATCCAATCGCTTTCAGCCTCGGGCCGCTGCAGGTTCACTGGTACGGCATCATGTACCTGCTGGGGTTTGGCCTCGCCTGGTGGTTGGGCTTGCGCCGCATCCGCGCCGGCCGATTGCCGGGGGTCAACGAGCAGGCGTTTGGCGACCTGCTGTTTTACGGCATGCTCGGGGTGGTGCTGGGCGGGCGCATCGGCTACGTCCTGTTTTACGGGTTCAGCGACCTGCTGGATGACCCGTTGATGCTGCTGCGCATCTGGGAAGGCGGGATGAGCTTCCATGGCGGCTTGCTCGGCGTTGCCGCGGCCGGGTACTGGTGGTCGCGCAAGCAGGGCCTGCATTTCTTCGATGTGGCCGACTTTGTCGTGCCCCTGGTGCCGGCGGGACTGGGACTGGGCCGGCTGGGCAACTACATTGGCGGCGAGTTGTGGGGCAAGGTCACCGATGGTGGCTGGGGCGTGTTGTTCCCGCGTGCGCCGGAGTTTGCCGGCTGGAGCAGCGAGCAACTGCAGGCGCAGTTTGCCAGTGGGGCCCTGGACCAGTTCGCCCGCCATCCCTCGCAGCTGTACCAGACCGTGCTGGAGGGTTTGGTGACGTTCTGCATCGTGTGGTGGTTCTCGCGCAAGCCGCGGCCACGCTATGCCGTGTCCGGACTGTTCCTGGTGCTGTACGGCAGCTTCCGGTTCCTGGTCGAATTCGTGCGGGTACCCGACGTGCAACTGGGCTACCTGGCGTTCGGCTGGCTGACCATGGGCCAGCTGTTGAGCGTGCCGTTGATTGCCCTGGGCCTGTTCTGGCTGTGGCGTTCACGTCGCTCACCGACGGTGCAGCCACAGCCACTTCCGGAGGCCTGACATGCGCCAATACCTGGAGCTGCTGGGTCACGTGCTAGAGCACGGCACCGAAAAATCCGATCGCACCGGCACCGGCACCCGCAGCGTATTTGGTTGGCAGATGCGCTTTGACCTGGCCAGGGGGTTCCCGCTGGTCACTACCAAGCAGCTGCATTTGCGCTCGATCGTGCACGAGTTGCTGTGGTTCCTGCAGGGACAGACCAATATCGCCTACCTGCGCGACAACAAGGTCAGGATCTGGGACGAATGGGCGGATCCGGACGGCGAGCTTGGCCCGATCTATGGCAAGCAGTGGCGTCGCTGGGCGGGGGCGGACGGCAAGGAGATCGACCAGATCGAATGGGTGGTGAATGAGATCAAGCGCAACCCCGATTCGCGCCGCTTGATCGTCTCGTCATGGAATGTCGCAGACCTGCCGGAAATGGCGTTGATGCCGTGCCATACACTGTTCCAGTTCTATGTCGTGGACGGCAAGCTCAGCTGCCAGCTGTACCAGCGCAGTGGCGACATCTTCCTGGGTGTGCCGTTCAACATCGCCAGCTACGCGCTGCTGACGCATATGGTGGCGCAGGTGTGCGGGCTGGAGGTCGGCGACTTCGTGCATACCCTGGGTGATGCCCACCTGTATTCCAACCACTATCAGCAGGCACGCGAGCAGTTGTCGCGCGAACCGCTCGCGCTGCCCCGGCTGCAGCTGAATCCGCAGGTGCAGGATATCTCCGGCTTCACCTATGCCGATATCGAGATACAGGGGTACGACCCGTTGCCGGCGATCAAGGCACCGGTGGCGGTGTGATCGTCGAACTGGTGCTGATTGCGGCACTGGATCGGCACCGCGCGATCGGTCGTGGCAACGACATGCCGTGGCGCCTGTCCGATGACCTCAGGCGTTTCAAGGCGCTGACGCTGGGCAAGCCGGTACTAATGGGACGTAAGACCGCCCAGTCGCTGGGACGTGCATTGCCGGGCCGAACCAACCTGGTGTTGACCCGGTCGGGCCTGGCGCCGTTTGACGGCATGCAACCGGTCGCATCGCTCGACGCGGCAATCGACCTGGTTTCCGGGGAGGCTGGCAGCGAGCTGTGGGTGATCGGCGGGGGTGAGATCTATGCCCTGTGCATGGCAGCGGCAGCGCGAATGCACCTGACCCATGTGGATACGGTGGTCGCGGATGCCGATGCTTTTTTCCCGGCGTTTGACCCACTGCAATGGCAGGTCACTAGCCGCGAGCGCCACCCGGCCGACCCCAAACATGCGTACGGTTTCGAATTTGTCGACTATCGCCGATCCGGCCCATAGGCGTGGCGGCTGGCGGCTGGCGGTTCGCGCTTAGCGCCGCGGACGCTGCCGCGGCTTTGGCGGATTGGCCGGTACATCCCGGCCGGGTACCTGGACGACGCGCAACTGGTCGGTATCAAGCTGTATTGCGGTGAGCTTGCCGCCCCATACCGCGCCGGTGTCGATCGCGTGCACGCCGTGGCCGATAAACAGCTCCAGTGCCGACCAATGACCGCAAACGATCTTCAGGTCACGCTCGACGCGGCCGGGTACCGCGTACCAGGGGTAGAGTCCCGGTGGCTGGGTGCCAGGGACCCCCTTGTCGTCGAATGAAATCCGGCCACGTGGCGAGCAATAACGCATTCGCGTAAGCAGGTTGATGATCGCGCGCTGGCGGTCGATTCCGGCCAGCCGCGGGTTCCAGACCGGCCCGTCGCCGTACATGTTCTTCAGCAACCGCGGGTACTGGTCGCCCCGCAGCAGCGCTTCGATTTCACGGCCGTGTTTCTCGGCCAGTTGGGTGGTCCATTTGGGAGCCAGACCGGCATGCACCATCATCCAGCCCAGTTCGCGGTCGACGTGAACCATTTCCTGCCTGCGCAGCCAATCCAGCAAGGTATCGCGGTCGTGGGCGAAGACGACACGCTGGAGGTCGGGATTGACTCGGCGCTGATCCTCCTCGCGACGCTCGCCGACCGCCAGCAATGACAGGTCATGGTTGCCCAATACCACCTGCACGTTGTCGCGCAGGGAGTGCACCAGGCGCAGCGTTTCCAGAGATTGGCCACCGCGATTGACCAGGTCGCCGCAGAACCACAAGCGGTCGCGGGCCGGATCGAAGGCGATTTTTTCCAGCAGTCGCTGGGTGATGTCGTAACAGCCCTGCAGATCACCGATTGCCCAAACACTCATGCCAGGCCCGCCATCAGTGCAGGGTGCGCGGCACAGTCAGCGTAAAGACAGGCACGGGGACGTCGAAGTGCGTGCCATCATCGGCGACCATCGCGTAACTGCCCTCCATCGTCCCCAGGTCGGTCTCCAGTACGGCCCCGGAGGTGTACTCGAAGCCTTCGCCTGGCCGCAGCCACGGCTGCTCCCCGACCACGCCTTCGCCCTCAACCTGCTGCACCTTGTTGTTGGCATCGGTGATCAGCCAGCGGCGCGAAATCAGCTGTGCCGGCACGGCGCCGCTGTTGCGGATCTGGATGGTGTAAGCAAAGACAAAGCGATCCTGCTCGGGCTCGGACTGGTCGTCGAGATAACGGGTGGCGACCTGGATGTCGAATGCGTAATCGGTGCGGTGTTCCATACTGACAGTGTAAGTCGTGGCCGGCTGGAGCGGGAGGCGGTTGTCGTCAGCGGACGAGCGAGTTGGCGAGGCGGATGAAATCAGCGACGTCGATCTGCTCGGCGCGTGCCTGCGGACTGATCCCGGCAGACTCCAGTGCGGTGGCGTCGCATAGCCGGGACAACGCGTTGCGCAAAGTCTTGCGGCGTTGCCCGAAGGCATCGCGAACGACGTGGGCAAACAGCTTCCGATCCCGGATGTCGATGCTGCCGGCGGCATGCGGCACCAGCCGCACGACGGCGGAGTCGATTTTTGGCGCGGGCCGGAATGCGCCCGGCGGCACCGGGAACAGCGGTGTCACCGTGCAGTAGGCCTGGAGCATCACGCTCAGCCGGCCGTAGATCTTGCTGCCAGGGCCGGCGGCCATGCGGTCTACCACTTCCTTTTGCAGCATGAACACCATGTCCCGGATCGACTGGGCGTGGTCGAGGGCATGGAACAGGATCGGCGATGACAGGTTGTACGGCAGGTTGCCCACCAATCGCAGTTGACGGTCGCCTGCGGGCCGCTGGGTCGATGCATCGGCAATGTCGGCGGCAAGCTCGCTGAAGTCGACCTGGAGCACGTCGCGGTTGATGACCGTCAACTCGCCATGGGCCCGCGCCGCGGCCGTCAGCGGGACAATCAGG
Source organism: Lysobacter sp. A289 (assembly GCF_054072675.1). Lineage (NCBI taxonomy): Bacteria > Pseudomonadati > Pseudomonadota > Gammaproteobacteria > Lysobacterales > Lysobacteraceae > Lysobacter > Lysobacter sp. A289. Next base: position 1,854,442 of record NZ_JBSVRN010000001.1, on the reverse strand, counting down.
TCGCGGTCGAACTCGATCACGGTCAGTTCGCCATGACGTTGCAGCAGCGGGAACGTGATGGCGCCCTGACCGGGACCAATCTCGACCAGCCGGTCACCCGGTTTGGGATTAACCGCCTGCACGATCTTGTCGATGATCGTGCGGTCATGCAGGAAGTTCTGGCCCAGGTGTTTCTTTGCCTTGGCCGAGAAGCCACCGGAAGACGCGTAGTGGTGTTCGCCAGACGGCGTGTGGGGGGTCGTCATGCTGTCAACCGGTGCTTGCGGGCCCTGGCGAGCTGGGCGCAATGATGCGCTGCGGCGAGCAGGCTGGATGGATCGGCAATACCCTTGCCGGCCAGATCGAGGGCGGTGCCGTGGTCGACGGCCACGCGGGGGTAGGGCAGGCCAAGGGTCAGGTTCACCGCCTGCTCGAAACCACTGAACTTGAGTACCGGCAAGCCCTGGTCGTGATACATCGCCAGCACCGCATCGAACCGGCGCAGTTTGTCCGGCAGGAATGCGGTATCGGCAGGTAGCGGGCCGATCAGGTTCATGCCTTCGGCGCGCAGCGTTGTCAGTACCGGTTCGATGACGTCGATCTCCTCATGCCCCATGTGGCCGGCTTCGCCCGCATGCGGGTTGAGCCCCAATACCGCGATGACCGGGGCGGCAATACCGAAATCCGCCATCATCGCCGCATGCACGATCCGCAGGGTGCGGGTCAGTGATTCGATGGTGATCGATTCGCTGACGGCATGCAGCGGCAGGTGGGTGGTGGCGAGCGCGACCCGCATGACCGGGTTGGCCAGCATCATCACTACCTCGCAGCCGGCCTGTTGGGCCAACAGTTCCGTGGTGCCGTTGTAAGAGATGCCGCCCTGGTTGATCACCGCCTTGTGCACCGGTCCGGTCACCACGCCATCGAATACACCTTGCAGGCAGCCGTCAGCGGCACGCCGTAGTGCATTGATCACGGCGTCGGCGTTGCGTGGGTCGGGGTGGCCGAACGCGACGCGTACGGCATTGGGAATGTCGACCAATGCCAGCTCTCCCGCCGCCCCGCTGGCCTGGTCTGGCGTGACCAGCCGTAGGGGCAGCCCGAGTGCGGCGGCGGCGGCCTGCAACGTGGGGCCATCGCCGAATGCGGTCAGTCGATAATCCCGCGACTGCTGCACCAGGCGCACGCACAGTTCGGGCCCGACGCCGGCCGGCTCGCCTGGAACCAGCGCAAGCCGGATCGAGGGCATCTCAGTCGCCGTCGGCGGGACTCACGGCAGCCGCGCTCTCCTGCTCGGCGGCTTGCACGGCCGCGGCGGCACCGGAGCGGAAGTCGACGAACGCCTCGCCACGCATTTCGCGCAGGAACCGGTTCCATTCGTCTTCAAGTTTGCGCTGACCGATGGTCTCGCGGACCTGGGCGCGCTCGGACTGCTCGCCAATATCGGCCTGCCGGACACCCGCGCGCTTGACGATGTGCCAGCCGGCCGCGGTGCGAAATGGTGCAGACACGCCGCCGTCGGCCAAGACGGCCACCTGGCTGCCGAAATCGGGGCCAAACTGGTCCTGGGTAAACCACCCCAGGTCGCCCCCGCGATTCTTGGAGCTTGGATCTTCAGAGTGCTCCCGCGCCAGTTGGGCAAAATCGGCGCCGCCGACAATGCGGGCGTGCAGGGTATCGGCTTCGGCCTTGGCCTGGGTATCGGTGGCGGTGGGGTCGACGCGGATCAGGATGTGACTGGCATTGTACTGCGTGGCCATCGCCGGATCGGAAGCGGATGCGGCGCGCACGCCCACCAACTGCAACAGCTGGAACCCGCTGGGACCGCGGATCGGATCGGTGATCTGGCCGGGGGAAAGACGGTTGACCATGTCCGTGAACGCGGCCGGGATTTCATTGGCCGCACGCCAGCCCAGGTCACCGCCTTCCAGGGCGTTGGGGCTGTCGGAATAGCGGACCGCCGCCGCGGCGAAATTCATGTCACCGCGTTCAATGACGCTCTTGATGCCTTCAATTTTGCCCTGCCCGGTACTGATTTGCTCCGGGGTGGCTCCCTCGGGCAATGCCACCAGGATGTGGGCCAGGTGGTATTGATCGCCTGTGACCTGCTGCGCCGCCATGGCGGCATCGACCTCGGCGTCACTGACCGACACCTGGCTTTGCGCAAGGCGCTGGCGCAAGCGCTGGACCAGCAATTCGTCGTGGATGGAGTCGCGGAACTGGGATAGCGACGTACCATCGCTGGCCAGTTGGGCCGCCAGTTGGTCGACGCTGGACTGATTTTGCGCAGCGATCGCCCCGATAGTCTGGTCGACCTCCTGGTCGGTCACGCGCACGCCGGTGCTCTTGGCCCGGGCGACCTGCAGCTTGAGCAGAACCAGCCGCTCGGCGACCTGGCGTTCAAGCACGTCGTCCGGAGGCAACTGGTCGGTCCGGCCGGCGTACTGGTTGCGGATATTGGCCAGCGCCCGATCCAGCTCGCTTTGCAGGATGACATCTTCATCAACCACTACGGCGATGCTGTCGATCGGCTCAAGTTGTTGTGCCTGGACGGGTGCCACAAGGAGCGCGCTGGCGAGGAGGCAGGCGAATAATTTCATCATGGGATCGGATCGAGGGAGTTGTCGTAATCGTCACCATCCAGAGAAGATGGCGGCACCAGATAAAGATCGTCACGATCATAGCCGAGGATAGCACGGCTCAATATATCCTCGGTCTTCTGGCCGGCCGAGCCCAGGCCCTTGAGCTCGAACTCCAGACGCAGGGAATCATCCAGGTCGCCGTTGCGCTCGCGGACGTAGCGTCGGGCGATCAGGCGCACGGCCATGCAGCAACTTTCCCACTGCACGCCGGCGATGGATTCGAGCAACTTGTCGTCTTCCAGCGAGTAGTAGTAGCGGCCGACCAGGCTCCAGTTCTGGTTGACCGGATACAGGAACGAGAAATCCACCTGCTCGGTGAGGTCGCGCCGGTATCGGTAGCCCAGGTTGACCACACCGACATCGCCGATCAGGTAGCGGGTGCGGATGCTGGCAAGATCCTCGCGGCGGTACTTCGGATCCCATTGATAGGCGGCATTGATGCTCCAGCGGTCGGTGGCGTAGAGCCCGACATCGGCGACCCAGGCCGACTTGCCGCGCTCGACGAGGTCTTCACCGGGTACCACCACGCGACTGTCGTCGAAATACTGGATCTGCCCCAGGCTGACCGACAAACGCTCGCGTCCGTCGTCCTGGCTGATCAGGCGGCTGGTGACGGCCGTCGTCAGCTGGTTGGCGTCGATCTGCCGGTCCGGGCCGGTATAGCGGTTGTCGCGGAACAGTTGTCCCCAACTGAACGTCATCGGATTGGTGTCGAAACGCGGCAGACCGCTCTGGTCCCGGTAGGGGACATTCAGGTAGTAGAGCCGCGGCTCCAGGGTGTGCAGGTAGGACTCGTTGCCGAAGCTGACCTCCCGGTCGAAGAACAAGCCGGCATCGACCGACGCGATCGGCAAGCTGCGCGTCGGCGCGTCGTCACCGCCATTGGCCGCCGCGAGGGCGTCGTCGAGCTGGTAGGCGGTATAACGCCAGGCCAGCTTGGGGGTGACGAACCACGCGGCGCCTTGCAACGGCATGCTGACGAAGGGTTTAAGGTCGAGCCGGCTGCCCTCGTTGCGGACCTCGTGGCGAAAGTGGACCGCTTCGGCATTGACGCCGACTTCGAACCAGCGGGCAAACGGTTGCGCCCAATTCAGATAGGCGCGGGGCAGCCGGTCATAGCGCAGGTTGCGTTCGGTCAGGGTGTAATCGGCAAGCTGGTTGTGGTCGGCCATCAGGCCGGCGTCCCAGTGCTGGCCGCGGCCGAACACGCCGACCTGGCTGCGGATCTGCCAGGTCGACTGGCCGTACAGGGTGTTGCTGGAGTCTTCCAGGTAATGGGTATCACTGACCCAGCCCAGGTTGGCCTGGGCACGCCATCCACCACCCAGCGCGTGCACCGCGTCGAACTTGAACTGGCCGCGGTCGTCTTCCGGCAGCGTTGCCCCGGCGATCGGTCGCCCTTGTTCGTCGTTGAGGTAACGCCCGGGTTCATCGCCAGGGAGCTTGTCCTTGGGCAGCCATTCTCCGGAAAGCTCGCCGCGTCCTCCCTCATACAGCCAGCGGAACTCGCCGCCCAGCTGGATGCCTCGATTGGTCATCAGCCGCGGCATCAAGGTGGCGTCGTAATTGGGTGCCAGGTTGAGGTAGATCGGCTGGCGCCAGTCGAAGCCATTGCGACCGGACACCCTGACCGACGGATACAGCAGGCCGGTGCGGCGGCGGTCGTCGATCGGGAACATCAGCCATGGCACGTACAGCACCGGCACGCTGCCAATCCGCACCGTGGCGTTGTGAGCCACGCCTATGCCCTCGGCGGTGTCAAAGTCAATCTGGCGGGCGCGCAGCTCCCAGCCGCGCTGCGATGGGGCGCAAGTGGAGTAGGTCGAGCTCATCAAGGAGCCCTGGTCTCCCTGCATCCTGATCCGTTCCGCGCCGCCATTGCCGCGCTGCTCGATCAACTGGTACCGCAGGTCCTCGATGGTGTGGGTGTCGGCCTCCTGGTCGCCGTGGGCCCGTTCGGCCACGATGCGCATCCCGGAATCCTGATAACGCACGCTGCCCTCGGCCACGTAGGTGCCGTCATCGCTGTTGTAGGACAGCTTGTCGGTGCCCAGGAACTGGTCGCCGCGATTGAGCTCCACATTGCCCTGGAAGACCGAAAGGTTGCTTTCAGTGGCGCTGAGCGCGTCACCGGCGATATTGGTCGGCTGGTCGACGCGCTCACCGTCGACGGGAGCCGAAGGCGGTGCCTCGATGAACGCCGGCACGGCGTCCTCGATCGGGCACAGCCGCCAGTTCACGGCGTCATCCGCCGCATGGGCGGGCAACGCCAGTGCGATGCACAACGACAATGGCAGCAAACGGAGAGTGTTGCGCACGTAGCGATCCGGGAATCCTGAAACGGCAGTTAGCTTGCCGCATCGACGGGATCGCGGCAACGAGGGTGTCGGCGGGGATGCTGCAGCATTCATGTTTGACCGCTTCTCGGAAAGTCGCATTAGGGATACGTCAACGGCCGTTATGGTTCAGTGCTCCAGCAGGGCGCCGACGTGGGCCAGGCTGCATTGTCGTAATGCTTCCAGGTCGTAACCGCCCTCCAGGGTGGATACCAGACGGCCGTCGGCGTGGCGGTCGGCAATCTCGCGCAACTGCCCGGTCAGCCAACCAAAGTCGTCGGCCTGCAGGCGAAGGCCGGCCAGCGGGTCGCGCCAATGAGCGTCGAAACCGGCCGATATGAACACCATCTGGGGCCTGAAACCAGCGACGGCGGGCAACAGGTGCTCCCGCCATGCTGCGCGGAACACATCGCCATCGGCCGCTTCCGGCAACGGCCAGTTGAGTATGTTGCCGATGCCGCGTTCACTGGCCAGCCCCGTATGCGGATACAGCGAGGACTGGTGGGAGGAGACGTACATCACGCGCTCATCGGCCTGGAAGATCGCCTGGGTACCGTTGCCGTGATGGACGTCAAAATCGATCACCGCCACCCGCCGCAAACCGTACTGTTCGCATGCGTGAGCTGCGGCAACGGCAACGTTGTTGAACAGGCAGAAGCCCATCGCAACCCGGTCGGTGGCGTGGTGTCCGGGAGGGCGGACAGCACAAAATGCACGGCTGGTCTGTCCGGACATCAACGCATCAACCGCCGCGATACCTGCCCCGGCGGCATGCAACGCCGCTTGCGCCGAGCCGGCGCCGAGCAGCGTGTCCTGGTCGAGAGCGACGGGTGCAGCATCCGGCAGGACCACGGTATCGAGCACTTGGCGCAGCAGGCCGGGATGGTGGACGCGGAGCAGTTGGCTGCGGGTGGCAGCGGGTGCTTGGTGCCACGGCAGGCCCGGCCAAGCGCCGCTGATCGCTTCGATGACGGCCTGCAGGCGAGCGGGGTTCTCGGGAATGTCGGCGCCCGGCAGGTGCCTGAGACAGGCTTGGTGGGTATACAGGCGCAGGCCGGCTGCATTCACGACCGCGGCCATCGGCTCAGGTCTTGCGACGCTCGTGCTGCCATGTGACTTCACCGTGGCCACTGGCGCGGGCCAGGACGCGACACAGGACGAACAACAGGTCCGACAGCCGGTTCAGGTAGCGCACCGCTTCGGGCCGGACGCTCTCGTCGCGTGACAGCGTGATGGTGGCGCGCTCGGCGCGACGCACCACGGTGCGGGCGACGTGGCACCGTGCCGAGGCCTCGCCACCGCCGGGAAGAATGAACTCTTTCAAGGCGGGCAGGTCCTGGTTGAACTGATCCAAATGTTGTTCCAGGCGGTCCACGTCGGCATCGGTGATCGCCGCGTGGCCAGGAATGCACAGCTCACCGCCCAGGTCGAATAGCTGGTGCTGGATTGCCAGCAGCAAGGTCCGGATATTGTCGGGGACGTCACTGGCGAGGACTACTCCAATGGCCGAGTTGGCTTCGTCGATGGTGCCGTAGGCATTGACCCGCGCCGAGTCCTTGGCCACCCGGCTGCCGTCACCCAGTCCGGTGGAGCCATCGTCACCGGTTCTGGTGTAGATCCTGGAGAGACGATTGCCCACGGTCGCCAATCAGACCGTCTGTGCGTGCAGCGCGGGAAGGCGCGAGCGCAGCAGCGCGAAACCGCCGAACAGGATTGCCGAGTAGAACAACGTACCCAGCACCGACCACTGGAAGAACGGGATGCCGGCGGCATAGGCAGCAGTCAGTCCGGCCACCGTCTTGGGATACATCGGATCGGCCAGGAACGCGCCGAAATTGGTGATCACGAAGAACAGTACCGAGCCCGCCAGCGAGTAACCCAGCACGGTGCCGCCGCGAACCTTGCCGCGCAGCCCAAAGCCCATCGCTGCGGTCAATACGATGCAGCCGTAAACCAGCCAGATGCCGATGCCGTTGAACCAACTCGCATACAAGCCGCCATTGAGCGACGCCAGCACCAGATCCGACAGGAACAGGCCAATCAACGGCACCAGCAACGCCCAACTGCGGCTGGCGAAATAGGCGCCGCCAAACAATGCGATTGCAGTGACCGGCGAGAAGTTCGGTGGATGTGGCAACACCCGGGTGAGCGCGGCGAGCAGGATCAGGCCGACCAGCACCAATGGGCCGACGGCGAGCAGGGAAGCAGGGGATTGGGAAGGTTTCATCGTGATCTGGGTGCGGGACGACGGAGCCGTTAGCATAGCGCAATGGCTGCCAGTTCCCGATCCGTCGAAACCCTGCCCGAAGAGGCTTGCGTGCTTCCTGCGGCGTCGCATGATGTGTTGATCATTGGCGGTGGCCTGGTGGGCTCCAGCCTGGCAATCGCGCTGGAACAGGTGGGGGTCGACGTGGGCCTGGTGGAGGCCGTGGCGCCGGCAGCACCGTCGACAGCCGCGCAGTCGAGCGTTTTCGATGAGCGCAACCTCAGCTTCGCCGAAGCGACCGTGAATGCGCTGACGGCGCTGGGAGTGATGCAGGAGCTGCGTGCGCCGGGCGGGGCGATCGAACGGATCCATGTCAGCCGTCGCGGGGATTTCGGACGCAGTCTGCTGCGTGCCTGCGACCATGGCCGCAGCGAATTTGGCCGGGTGGTGGTCGCACGCGATTTTGGCCAGGCGCTGGAAGCACGGCTGTCCGGACTGTCCGGGTTGACCCGCTATCGTCCGGCGCGTTTCCAGGCGCTGGAACCGGACGAGGAAGGGTTTCGTGTGGTCCGGATTACCGACGACAGCGGTGAGCAGATGTTGCGCGCGCAATTGCTGGTCGGTGCGGATGGCACGCGCAGTGCGGTGCGCGAGAGCCTGGGTATCGGCACCAAGGTGCATGACTACCAGCAGACCCTGTTCGTTACCCGGATGCGGCCCGAACGAGCGCCCGACGGCACCGCCTATGAACGTCTGGGTGCATCCGGTCCGACCGCCTTGCTGCCGCGTGGTGATCGTCATTACGGATTGGTGCACGCGGTTGCACGCGACGATGCGGAGGCGGTCGCGGCGCTGGACGAGGCCGCGTTCCTGGCGCGAGTGCAGGCGGCGTTTGGCTGGCGGGCCGGACGTTTCCTGGCGTGTGGCCCGCGGGTGGCTTACCCGGCCGTCCGGGTGCTGGCCGACCGCACCCACGCCCACCGCGCGTTGTTGGTGGGTAACGCGGCGCAGACCATCCATCCCCTGGGTGCGCAGGGCTTCAATCTGGGATTGCGTGATGCGCTGATGCTTGCCGAACTTGTTGAAACCGCGCGCCGTGCGGACCCGATGGCCGATTGCGGCGCCGCCAGCCTGCTGGCCTCCCATGCGCAGCGGCGTGCGCAGGATCGCCGGCGGACGCTTGAGTTTTCCGACGGACTGACACGGATCACGACGAACCCATCGCCACTGCTGCGGCCGCTTCGCAGCCTCGGACTGCTGGCGATCGATCAACTGCCGTCCTTGCAGGCGAGCCTCGTGGCCGGCGCGTTGGGCTACCGCGGTGACGTGCCCGCGTTGTCACGTCGCCGGGTGGATGACGCATGAGTCGGCGCGGGATACTCGATGCGGTGGTGGTGGGTGCCGGCGTGGTCGGCTCCGCCGCGGCGTTGGCGCTCGCCCTGCGCGGGTTGCGCGTGGCATTGGTGGAAAACCGCCAGCCGGCCCCATGGCGACGCGATGCACCAGATCTGCGGGTGTTTGCCTTCGCGCCCGACAACGCGGGTTTGCTGGATCGGCTGGGCGTATGGAATGCGATCACCAGCGCCCGCATCCAGCCCTACCGCGAGATGCGTGTCTGGGACGCGGCTGGCGGCGCGCCGCTGGTATTTGATGCCGACCAACTGGCGCGGCGTGAGCTGGGCTGGATTGTCGAGAACGGATTGCTGGTTGACCGACTCTGGAGCGCCTTGCCGGGGGCCGGGGTGCAGCTGCTTTGCCCCGAGCAGGTCACGTCACTGGAGCAGGACGCAGACAGCGTGAATCTCGGCTTGGCATCGGGCGGTCGCCTGCGCGCACGCTTGCTGGTCGCCGCCGACGGTGCCGATTCACAGCTGCGCGCACTGGCCGGGATCGATGCCCCGCGGCACGACTACCACCAGCGCGGGTTGGTGGGTTTCATCCAGCATGAGCGTGCGCATCAAGCGACTTGCTGGCAACGGTTCCTGCCGGGCGGGCCGCTGGCGTTCCTGCCATTCAGCGACACCGATGATGGCAAGCCGCGCAGCTCGATCGTCTGGAGCCTGCCGGAAAGCGAGGCGGCACGACTGTTGGCGGTCGATGACAAGACGTTCCTGGCCGAACTTGGGCGGGCGTTCGACGGGCCGCTCGGAGGGCTGCTGGCGGTGTCGAAGCGGGCGGCGTTTCCACTGCGCCGGCAACTGGCCGCCACCCAGTTGGCCGGACGCATGGTGCTGGTGGGCGACGCCGCGCACGCGGTTCACCCGTTGGCCGGGCAGGGCGTGAACCTGGGGTTGCGTGATGTTGCCGGCCTGGATGCGATGCTGGCCGGGATGACTGTGGGCGATGGCGACCCCGGGGCGGGCAGTCGCCTGCAACGCTGGAACCGCCAGCGCCGAAGCGAAAACACGATTTCCGCTTATGGTTTCGAGATGATCAACCGGGTGTTTTCCAACGACTCGCTCGCGCCCACGCTGTTGCGCGGGCACTTGCTCGGCCTGGCCGGGCGCATGCCGCCGCTGACCCGGGCACTGTGGCGTCACGCGGCCGGGCTGCGGGACTGATGGTGGTTGTCTGTATCAGCGCTTGGGCATCGCCAGTACGGTGATTTCTTCACGGTCGTGAAACAACTGGCGGGCACGGATGACCATCGGCCGGTGGGTCTGGTGCTCGAAGGCTTCCAGGCAGATCCGGGTTTCCTCCCAGCGCTTCTTCATCGGCAGCTTCAGGTTGAACACCGCGTACTTGCACCAGCCTTCGCGAAACCAGGTCGCCATGCGGTCGGCGACCCGGCGCGGTTGTTCGACCATGTCGCAGACCATCCAGTCGACCGGGCGTCGCGGTTGCCACTGGAACCCGTCGGCGCGTATGTGTTCGACCCGGCCGCTTTCCAGCAATTGCTCGCGCATCGGGCCGTTGTCGACCGCGGTGACCAGCATGCCGTGGCGCACCATCACCCAGCTCCAACCGCCCGGCGCCGCGCCTAGGTCGACGGCCTGCATGTTGTCGCGTAGCAACCCCTTGCGTTCGTTGTCGTCCAGCAGCGTCAGCAGCGCCTCTTCCAGCTTGAGTGCGGATCGGCTCGGGGCGTCGGCGTGCATCCGCAGCCGCGGGATTCCCAGCGGCCATGGCGAACTGTCCGCCGGGGTGCTTGTGGCCAGGACAAGGTGGTGGCCACCCAGGAAGACCACGTGCAGCCGTGGCCGGCGCAGGTCCTCCTTCGCGCTGAGCCAACCGGCCTTGCGCAGTGCCGGGCGCAGAGCGTTGCCGAAGCTGCGGGCCAGCCCGGCCAGCGGCTTGCCGGCATCCGAATCGGGATGCTCGACCCACAAGTCCCCAAATCGGGGTTGGCCCTGATTCGCATTGGGCAGCTCTGCCAGCGCAGCGAGCAGCGGGCTGATCCGGTCGGTGGGATCCAGCGCGCGCAAGTCGGCCAATCGCAGCAGCTTCTGGCGGGCGAAGACCAGTTGTTCCAATGGCACCGCACGCGAAAGCGCCAGCGCGTCGGCGGTAATGAACTCGACATAGCCGTTGCCGCGTTCGGCGCGTGCATAACCCGATACACCGGCAAAGCCGGCACGCTCGGTGAGCTCGGCAGCCAGTTCCGGTTCGAATCCGGCGCGGCACCAGCAAAAAAGTGCGTCGGCCATGTCAGTACCCGACCCCGCCGAGTTGCGCATAGCTGGCCAGTACTTCGCGTGCGGCAGTTCGATGCAGGTCGCGCACGACCGCGATGCCGCGTCGCTCCAGCTCACCCACCCAGTCGCTGGGCAACGGGCCTTCGTCGAACTCGGTCAGCTCCTCAACGTCCTCGCTGCGTGCGCCGATCAGCAACCGGTCGATGCCGGCCCAGATCGTCGCCCCATAGCACTGGCAGCAGGGTTGCGCGGACGTCGCCAGGGTGATTGGACCGGCGCTGACCCCGGGTTCCACCTCGTTGAGACGGCTGCGTTGGGTGCGTTGCTGGGCCAGCATGTAAGCCATGGTTTCAGCATGTGCCAGCGAACAAGCCTGGGGGACCACCCGGTTGACCCCGATGGCGAGGATGCGGTCTTCGCGGTCGAACACCACCGCACCAAACGGACCGCCGCTGCGGGCGTCGATGTTGCGTCGGGACAGGTCGATTGCCAGCGCGACCTTGGCGTCGTCACCGGTGTAGGCGGCGGCGGTATCGATCGCCCCGTGGACCCAGACCGGCAAGGTCAGGTGGATTTGTGCGTACAGCATCGGCAGGTCTCCATTATTTCAACCGGGCCCGGTTACTGCCCTGGCACCGGTTGTTCACGCATTGGCAACTGCTGATCGCCGGGAACCCGCAGACCGAAGCCATACCGCTGCTCGCGCATTGTGCCTGCACGGCGGCGGGGTCGGTCGGGCTGTCGAGGTTGACGCATGCAGGGTAGTAGCCACAGCAGTTGCCGACGTCCTTTACCGTGCAATCGGCATCGCTCTGGCAGCTGCGGTCGATCTGGACCGGGTTGCTGGCGACGATCCGCCCGACACCGCTGGTGGGTGGCGTCGACGAAGGCGGCTCGCCGTCGGCCGTGGATGGCGTGCTGCAGCCGACCAGCATCAACAGCATCAGCATCCAGGGCACGAAAAATCCCGGGACGCGCTTGCTCTGTCTTGCTGGCAGTCCGTGGTTCAAACCTTGTTGGCCCAGATGTCGCGCAAGGTGACACTGCGGTTGAACACCGGCTTGCCGGGCGCATGATCGCGGCGATCGGCAACAAAGTAGCCCACGCGCTCGAACTGGAAGGCCTGCTCCGGCGCCGCCAGGACCACCGAGGGCTCCACCTGCCCGATCACGGTGCGGCACGAGTCGGGGTTCAGGTGATCCTGGTAGGTCTTGCCGTCATCGTCGTTGTCCGGGTTGGGCACCACGAACAGGCGGTCGTACAGGCGGATTTCCGTGGCGATCGCGTTGCGGGCACAGACCCAGTGGATGGTGCCCTTGATCTTGCGGTTCGCGCCTTCCATGCCGGGCCGGGATTCGGGGTCGAGGGTGGCATGCACTTCGATCACCTGTCCCTGCTCATCGCGCACCACATCGGTGCAACGCACGATACCGGCACCGCGCAAGCGCACTTCACCACCCGTGACCAGGCGTTTGAATCCCTTGGGAGGCACTTCGGCGAAATCTTCTCGCTCGATCCACAACGCGTTCGAGAATGGCACCTGACGCGAACCGAAGCCTTCATCCTTGGGGTGGTTGGGGAAGGTGAGCGACTCGGCATGGTCGTCGGGCAGGTTGTCGATGATCAGCTTCAACGGATCCAGTACCGCCATCCGACGGGCCGCAGTGGCATCCAGGTCCTCGCGCAGGCAGCCTTCCAGTACCGAGAAATCGATCATCGAGTTCTGCTTGCTGACACCCAGCCGGTCGACGAACAGGCGCACAGACGAGGGCGTGTAGCCACGGCGGCGCAGTCCCAGCAAGGTGGGCATGCGCGGGTCGTCCCAGCCATCGACCAGCCCGGACTGCACCAGCGCCATCAGCTTGCGCTTGCTCATCACGGTGTAGTTGATGTTGAGGCGCGAGAACTCGATTTGGCGTGGCTTTGCGGCCTCCAGCGGCAGGCCGTTGGAGGTCAGCGGCTTCAGCAGGTTGGGGTGGCCGGCCAGGTCGACCTGATCCACGCACCAGTCATACAGGGGGCGGTGGTCTTCGAATTCCAGCGTGCACAACGAATGGGTGATGCCCTCGATTGCATCACCCAGTGCATGGGCGTAGTCGTACATCGGGTAGATGCACCACGCGTTGCCGGTGTTCTGGTGCGGCACGTGCTTGATCCGGTAGATCGCCGGGTCACGCAGGTTGATGTTGCCGCTGGCCATGTCGATCTTCGCCCGCAGGGTGCGCGCGCCGTCGGGGAACTCCCCGGCACGCATGCGGCGGAACAGGTCGAGGTTCTCGTCGATGCTGCGGTCGCGGAACGGCGATGGCCTTCCGGGCTCGGTCAGGCTGCCGCGGTACTCGCGTATCTGGTCGGCGCTGAGGTCGCAGACAAAGGCATCGCCCTGGGCGACCAGCTTTTCCGCCGCCAGGTAATACACCTCGAAATAGTCGGATGAGTGGCGCAGTTCATTCCACTGGAAGCCCAGCCATTGCACGTCTTCCTGGATCGCGGCGACGTACTCGAGGTCTTCGCGCGTCGGGTTGGTGTCGTCCAGGCGCAGGTTGCACACACCGCCGAATTCATCGGCGATGCCGAAATCCAGGCAGATCGCCTTGGCATGGCCAATGTGCAGGTAGCCGTTGGGCTCGGGTGGGAAGCGGGTCTTGATCGCCGTGTGCTTGTCGCTGGCGATGTCGTCGCGGACGATCTGGCGGACGAAGTCCTGCTTGACGGGTGTACCCGGATCAATGGTGGGGGACGTGGACTCAGACATGCGGCGCATCGGGGAGACGAAGGGGAAGCGACAAGTCTAGCCGGTGTCACGGCACGGTTCCCGTTGTTGTCACGGCATTGTCGTGGTGCGCGGTATGCTCGGCTGCAATGGCATCACGCCTATTACATCACGCCTATTGTGGAGCGCACCGATGAGGGTCGTATATGAAGCCGCCGGGATCATTGACGCCCATCTGATCCGTCACGCGCTGGAAGCGGCGGAGATTCCGGTGTTCATCAAGGGCGAAGCCTTGCTGGGCGGCATGGGCGAGCTTCCGATGTTCGGCCTGGTTCAGGTCTGTGTGCCGGAAGCGGCCTGGCGGACGGCGCGCGAGGTGGTGGAAACGGTCGGTCTGGGCGCACCAGTCGCGCTGGGCGAATCGGATCAGGACCATTGGCAGGCAGGCGCCGCACCCGCGGTGGGATGAAAGCGGCTGCCGCGTGTTCAGCCGAGCGCTGGGCCAGGCTTCGGCGCTTCCAGCAGCGCGGCTGGCAATCGGCGCAAGCCTTGTGCGACCTGTTCCAGCAGCGGGCCCATTGCGGAGGTCTTGCGCCATACCATCGCGATGCGGCGGTGCGGCGCTTCACCCCTGAAGGGCAGTAGCGCGATATCCGGAGACGGCGGCACCGGCGGCTGGGTCGCCAGTACCGGCAGCAACGTCAGGCCGACCCCGGCGGCCACCATCTGTCGCAAGGTCTCCAGACTGGTCGCACGAAAGCCGTCACGCTCCCCGGCGCCGGCCATCCGGCAGACATCCAGCGCCTGGTCGCGCAGGCAATGGCCTTCTTCCAGCAACAGCAGCGGGACATGGTCAAGGTCGCTGATCGCCAGCGATTTTCGCGCTGCCAACGGATGTGCGCGGGGCACCGCCAGCAGGAAAGGTTCATCAAACAGCGGTTGCACATGCAACTGCTCGTCGTGGACCGGCAGCGCGAGCAGGGCCGCGTCCAGTCGCCCTTCGTGCAGGCGTGCGAGCAGGGCGTCGGTTTTCTCCTCCACCAACAGCAATTCGAGCCGGGGGAAATGCTCGCGCAGTGGCGGTAGCACGTGCGGCAGCAGGTAGGGGCCGAGGGTCGGGAACATGCCCAGGCGGATACTGCCGGCCTCCGGGTCCTGGCTGCGACGGGCGATCTGGGTCATCTGTTCGACATTGGCCAGCGCCGTGCGTGCGCGCTCGACGATCTCGCGGCCGATCGGGGTCAGCATCACCTTGCGGGGTGCGCGCTCGAACAGCACCACTCCCAGTTCCTCCTCCAGTTTCCTGATCTGGGTGGACAGGGTGGGCTGGCTGACGAAGCTGGCCGCCGCCGCGCGACCGAAGTGCCGGTGCTCGGCCAGTGCCACCAGGTATTTTAGATCGCGCAGGTTCATGGCGGTGCCTCGATCACGCCGCGTCGCGCCGGCTTGGCAGAGCCGGTGCGACGCGACGCGTGGGTCAGATCAGACGACCGCGGCTTCTGGCTGCGGCACGGAGTGGGCGGTTGCCGGGGCCGGCGTCCGGATCAGATGATCGAACGCGCTCAGGGCAGCCGTGGAGCCCGCCCCCATCGCGATCACGATCTGCTTGTACGGCACCGTGGTCGCGTCGCCGGCGGCGAACACGCCCGGCATCGAGGTGCCGCCGCGCTCGTCGATGACGATTTCGCCGCGAGGGGACAGTTCCAGGTCGCCCTTCAGCCAGTCGGTGTTGGGCAGCAGTCCGATCTGCACGAAGATGCCGTCCAGGTCGACCTGGTGGACTTGCTCGCTCACGCGATCCTTGTAGACCAGTGTCGTGACCTTCTTGCCGTCGCCCAACACCTCGGTGCTCAAGGCGCTGACGATGATGGTCACGTTGGGCAGGCTGCGCAGCTTGCGTTGCAGGACTTCGTCGGCACGCAACTGGCTGTCGAACTCGACCAGGGTGACGTGCTTGACGATGCCGGCCAGGTCGATCGCGGCCTCGACGCCGGAGTTGCCGCCGCCGATCACCGCCACGTCCTTGCCCTTGTACAGCGGGCCATCGCAATGCGGGCAATAGGCGACGCCCTTGTTGCGATATTCCTCCTCGCCGGGCACGCCCATCTGCCGCCACCGCGCGCCGGTGGACAAGACCACGCTGCGTGATTTCAGCGACGCGCCGTTGGCCAGTTGCACCTCCACCAGGCCGCCGGGTTCGCTCGCCGGGATCAGCTTGGTCGCGCGCTGCAGGTTCATGATGTCGACGTCGTATTCCCTTACGTGCTGCTCCAGCGCAGTGGCCAGCTTGGGGCCTTCGGTGTAGGTGACCGAGATGAAGTTCTCGATCGCCATCGTGTCCAGTACCTGGCCGCCAAAACGCTCGGCCGCCACGCCGGTGCGGATGCCCTTGCGCGCGGCATAGACCGCTGCCGCCGCGCCGGCCGGACCGCCGCCGATCACCAGTACCTCGAACGGCGCCTTGGTCTTGATCTCCTCGGCTGCGCGTTGCCCGGCACCGGTGTCCAGCCGGGCGACGATCTGCTCGACCGTCATTCGGCCGGTGTCGAAGGCTTCACCGTTGAGCAGCACGGTCGGCACCGACATGATCTCGCGCACCTCGACCTCGTCCTGGAACAGCGCGCCGTCGATCGCGACGTGGTGGATGTTGGGGTTCAGCACGCTCATCAGGTTCAGCGCCTGCACCGTGTCCGGGCAGCTCTGGCACGACAGCGACATGAAGGTCTCGAAGCGGTACTCGCCTTCCAGGTCGCGGATCTGGTTGGCTTCTTCCTCGGAGATCTTCGCCGGATGGCCGCCAACCCACAGCAGCGCCAGCACCAGCGAGGTGAACTCGTGGCCCATCGGGATCGCGGCAAAGCCGACGCTGACGTCGGTACCGATGCGGTTGATCGTGAACGACGGCTTGCGCGGCTGCGAATCGTCGCGGCGCAGGCTGATCTTGTCGGACAGCGCGGCGATGTCGTTGAGCAGGGTGTCGAGCTCCTGCGACTTGTCGCCATCGTCGAGCGAGGCGACCAGCTCGATCGGCTGGATCAGCTTCTCGAGATAGCCCTTCAATTGGGCCTTGAGGTTGTTGTCAAGCATGGTAATGGCTCCATGAAGGCGAAAAATGGTGGCTCGGGTGCTTGCAGAAGCGGCCTGGGGCGAGGGGGAGGGAGCCGGGGGAGAGTGTTCCGGCAACGTCCCAGGCCGCTGATGCAAGCAACCGGGTAAGCAGGGTGCGGATTCCGGTGGGCCGGATCGACGCGGCGGAGGGCCGGGCGACTTGCGCCCGGACTCCGTGTCACATGAAGCGTGGTGCAGACCTTGGAGAAGCCCTGACCAGCTCGCTTTTGCAGCGACCGTCACTCCCGTAGGGATCGTCACTCCCGCGCAGGCGGGAGTCCAAGGACGTTGCCAATCGACGACTTGACGTCCATGGATCCCCGCCTTCGCGGGGATGACGGTTTGCTGTCAGATGACGGTGTGCTGCCAGGTGACAGTTTGTTGCGGGGTGACGATCCGTTGCCGGGTAACGGCAACGGATCAGGCGATCCTTAGATCTTGCCGACCAGGTCCAGTGACGGCTCCAGGGTCTTCTCGCCTTCCTTCCACTTGGCCGGGCAGACCTCGTTCGGGTGGGCGGCGACGTACTGGGCGGCCTTGACCTTGCGCAGCAGTTCGGACGCGTCGCGGCCGATGCCGCCGGCGTTGATCTCGATGATCTGGATCTTGCCGTCCGGGTCGATCACGAAGGTGCCGCGATCGGCCAGGCCGACGTCCTCGATCATCACCTCGAAGTTGCGGGTAATGGTGCCGGTCGGGTCGCCGACCATCGTGTACTCGATCTTCTTGATCGCCTCGGAGCTGTCGTGCCACGCCTTGTGGGCGAAGTGGGTGTCGGTGGAGACGCTGTAGATCTCCACGCCCAGCTTCTGGAACTCGGCGTAGTTCTCGGCCAGGTCTTCCAGCTCGGTCGGGCAGACGAAGGTGAAGTCGGCCGGGTAGAAGAATACGACCGACCACTTGCCCTTCAGGTCAGCGTCGGAGACTTCAATGAACTTGCCGTTCTTGAACGCCTGGGCCGTAAACGGCTTGATTTCGGTATTGATCAGAGACATCAATGGATCCTCGGGTTGGTGGATGAACAGGAGAGAGTGAAGCCATCATAGATCGGCCATTCCGATTGTTCAAATCGATTGAATTTATCATTGTAATAGATAGAAACTATCAATAGAGCGCTGATACCTGACATCGATGGCAGTGGGCGGATCACGTCTGGATCCCGGAGTGTGCGCCGTGGGCGCAGCCGGTGGAGTACCAGCACACTCCAGTCCAGATCGCGGTGATCCGCTCGTTTATCAAGTGAAGTCGTGCCATTTCGCCGCTCAACCCACGCTTTTTGCGGAACGCCGCAGGGTTGTCTCCGGTACGATGCGGCAGGTTAAACACACCGATTTGAAACACGCCGATGCTGGAGTCCGATGGCACGCATAGATCACACACTGCGCGCGGCACGGTCGGGAACCGAGCCCGGCGAGGCGGAGTTGTTGCTCGCCCACGTGCTGGGGCGGCCCCGAAGCTGGCTGTATGCCCATGGCGACGACTCTTTGGACAAGGAGGCATCGGCGCGGTTCGACGACTTGCTTGCACGTCGCCGCGCGGGCGAGCCGGTGGCCTACCTGCTTGGCCAGCGGGGGTTCCGGGACTTCGACCTGCGGGTGGCCCCGGCAGTGCTGATCCCGCGACCCGAGACCGAGTTACTGGTCGAGCTGGCATTGGATCGATTGCCCGACACAGAGCGGGTTTCGATTGCGGACCTGGGCACCGGTAGCGGTGCCATCGCGATTGCCTTGGCACGTGAACGGCCACTGGCGCGCGTGGTTGCCACCGATGCCAGTGCGGATGCGCTGCAGGTCGCGATCGACAATGCGGGGCGGTTGGGCGTGCCGAACATCGAGTTTTCACAGGGGGATTGGCTGACCCCGCTTGCCGGCGCAAGCTTCGACTTGATCGCAAGCAATCCGCCTTACATCGCCCAGGCCGATGTCCATCTGGGCCAGGGCGATTTGCGTTTCGAGCCGCGCGAGGCGCTGGTCTCCGGCGAAGACGGACTGGACGCGCTGCGGGTAATCACCCGCGATGCGCCGCGGCACCTGGTGCCGGGTGGCTGGCTGCTGCTGGAGCATGGTTGGAACCAGGGCGAACGCGTACGCGGGCTGCTGCGTGAGGCCGGGCTGGCCGAGGTGGCGACGTTCGCCGACCTGGAGCAGCGCGATCGCACCAGCCTGGGTCGCAAGCCGGATTGAACCGGTTGGCAGGCCGGCATCGCGGGTTGGCGCACCGGTCGGCTCGGGGAGTGCGGCAACGGTGAGGCCTCGTTAGACTCAAGCCATCTTTCCAGCGAGCGTCAGCATGCGCAGCCTATACCCCGAGATCCAGCCCTACGACACCGGCACCATCGAGGTCGATGAACGGCACACCTTGTACTACGAGCAGTGCGGCAACCCCGACGGCAAGCCGGTGGTGTTGCTGCACGGTGGCCCGGGCGGTGGTTGCAGCAGCAAGATGCGACGCTTCCACGATCCGGCCAGGTACCGGATCATCCTGTTCGACCAGCGCGGCAGCGGCCGCTCGACGCCGCCCGCCGACCTGGTGAACAACACCACCTGGCACCTGGTGGAGGACATCGAGAAGCTGCGGGTCAAGTTGGGCGTGGACCGGTGGCAGGTGTTCGGTGGCAGTTGGGGCTCGACGCTGGCACTGGCCTACGCCGAGAAACATCCCAAGCGGGTGACCGAGCTGGTTCTGCGCGGGATCTTCATGCTACGGCGCTGGGAGCTGGAGTGGTTCTACCAGGAAGGTGCCAGCCGGCTGTTCCCGGAGGCCTGGCAGCACTATGTGCAGGCGATCCCCGAGGTCGAGCGCCACGACCTGATCAGTGCGTTCCACCGTCGACTGACCAGCAGCGACGAGAAGACCCGCTTGGCCGCCGCCAGGGCCTGGAGCGTTTGGGAAGGCGCGACCAGCTTCCTGCATGTCGATGAGGATTTCGCCAGCAGCCACGAAGACCCGCAGTTCGCCCTCGCGTTTGCCCGGATCGAGAACCACTATTTCGTCAACAGCGGCTTCTTCGAGGTTGACGACCAGTTGCTGCGTGACATCGGCAACATCGCCGATATTCCCGGCATCATCGTGCATGGCCGCTATGACGTGGTCTGCCCGGTGCAAAACGCCTGGGACCTTCACCAGGCCTGGCCGAAGGCCGAGTTGTCGATCAGTCCGGCCTCGGGCCATTCGGCATTCGAGGCTGAAAACGTCGATGCGCTGGTACGTGCGACCGACGGCTTTGCCTAGCTCGCGCTCAGGCCGGGTTGGCGGGTGAACCGTCCGGGTTGCGATCAATCATCCACAGCCCGGCCCACAGTTTCAGGTCCAGTTCGAAGCCTTCGCGCTGCTTCTGCATCAACCACTCCGGGACCTGCGGGCGCGGGATCTTGTGCACGGTGATGTCTTCGTTGTCGACGCCGCCGCCTTCGCCGACCTTGACCAGGTCCGACGCACGCACGAACGCGATGCGCTCGCTGCTCATCCCCGAAGAGGTTGGTCCGGTGAGCAGCACCTCAACACGACCGGGCTCCCAGCCGGTTTCCTCGACCAGCTCCCGATGCGCCGCGCTGGCCAGGGTGTCCTCGGCATGGTCATCGCCGACCAGCCCGGCGGGCATCTCGATGGTGCGGGCGCCGAGCGGCACCCGGTATTGCTCCACGAACAGCACGTGGTCATCGGGCGTGACGGCGATGATGATCACCGCCATGCCGTTGCCGTGGGTGCGCTCGGCATACTCCCAGCGGCCGCGACGGACCATGCGCAGCCATTGGCCGTCGTAGAGGATTTCGGGAGTTTCGTCGTGATCGGTCATGGTTCGATGCTAACCGCGCCTTGCCGCGAAAACACGGTTTGCCTTCAGGCGGGGGCGAATTCAAGGCCTGCGGCGTTGTAGAGCCGGCGGCGGGTCATCGGGCCGAAGCGCAGGCCATTGCACAAGGCCCCCAGGGTCGCGCCATCGGCGGTGTTGCGGAGGAAATGTTCCTGGCTGCCCTCCAACGCCACGTCGCAGGCGATGGTGGACAGTTGCCGACATAGCAGGGCTTGCTCGCGATGCATCCGCAGCCGTTGCGCGCAAGCTTTGGCCCCACGCAGGCGCAGGAACGGGACTTCCTCGACGCGTTCGAGCAGGGCGTCCAGGGTGTCAAAGTGCGCCAGCAATGCCGCGGCGGTTTTTGCGCCGATCCCCGGTACCCCGGGAATGTTGTCCACCGCATCGCCGCACAGCGCCAGGTAGTCGGCCATCTGCCGCGCCTGTACCCCGTGCCGGGCCGGCACCCCGTCCGCGCCCCAGCGCTGGCCACGGGCAAAATCCCACTGCTCGTCGTGCTCGCCAAGCAGTTGCGACAGGTCCTTGTCAGCAGACACGATCACCGACCGGAAACCGTGCGCCCGTGCCTGTACGCAGGCGCTGCCGATCAGGTCGTCGGCTTCGTAATGGCGGTGCCCCAGTACGCTCAGCCCGAGTGCCGCGCACAAGGCCCGGCACTGCCCGAACTGGCGCCTGAGCTCTTCCGGTGCGGGGTCGCGGTTGGCCTTGTAGGCGGGATACAGCAGGTTGCGAAAACACGAATCCAGTGCTTCGTCGAAGGCCACCGCGATGTGCTGCGGCCGGGCCCGATCAAGCAGCTCCAGCAGGAATCGGGCGAAGCCGTGCACCGCGTTGGTTGGCCAGTCGTCGGCGTCGCGGAACTCATCGGGCATCGAGTGCCAGGCCCGGAACACGTACAAGCTGGCGTCGACCAGATAAAGGGTGCGGGTGGGCGCGGCGGTCGAAGCGCTCAAGGTGTCCACTGGGTGAGCAGCTCGGCGGGATCGGGGCGCTTGCGTTCAGGCGCTTGGCGGGAAGGAGTCCCCAGGTGGATGAAACCGATAACGTGTTCCGTTTCGTCCAGGCCCAGCAGGCTGGCCACGCCACGGTCGTAGGCGGCCCAGCCAGTCAGCCAGCAGCCACCGAAGCCGATTGCCTGCGCAGCCTGCAACAACGCAAAACCGGTGCAGCCTGCGGTGAGCAGGCGTTCCTGTGCGGGGATCTTTTCATCCGGCCCCAGTCGGGCGACCAGGGCCACGATCACCGGGGCATGCAGGTAGCGATCGCGATCCTTGGCGATAGCCGCTTCGCTTGCTTGCGGGTCGGCGGCCAGGTGACGCATCGCCAGTTGCTCGCCGAATACGCGACGTGCCTCGCCGCGGATGGATACAAACCGAAACGGCACCCGGGCGCCGTGGTCGGGCACGCGTGTCGCGCTGCCCAGCAGGCGCAGCAAGGTAGCCGGGTCGGGTCCCGGCTCGCCCAGCAGCATGAAAGGCACCGAGCGGCGGGCGTCCAGCGGCGCCAACGGATTGGATGACTGTGAAGGGCTAGTGTGATAGGTGTTGGGGTGGTTTGCGGACATGCATCACAGTTTGATGAAGGTAATAATCGGCTGACGTATCTTGCCACTAAGCTGCATAGTGCGTCCGTTGGGGACGAGTCAGCGTCACGCCAGTCTCGGAGTAGACGTGCCTATCCAACCATCCCGTGGCGTCAACGCCGTGCCAACTGATCCTACCCGGGTGCTTGAGCAGATCAAGCGACTGGTGCTGGAGCATTTGGGTGGGCTGCCTGGGGAGTTCTACGGGCCGATCGAGGAGACGTTGAATGCCGCAGCCATGGGTGGCGATGACGCCCATGCCGGGCAAGTCGTCTATCAGAGCCAGTCTGCATTGTGGGTGTTGCGCCAACACCATGCAGCCCAGGTGATGCGTTACCGGCAGCAAATCGCTCAGGGGTTTGACGATTTCCGCTCGCCGCACGCTCGCAATCAAGGCGACCAACCATTGGGCTTGGTCGAGGACACCCAGATCGATTTCCACCTGGCGGGGCAAGCGCTCGTCACGGTGCTTCAGCAGCATTTTGACGAGCCGCTGGAGGTGATGGACCGGCGCCTGGGACTGCTGGCCGCTGCGCTTGGCGTGGAATCCACCATTAACCCGATCGGCCCGCTACGGCTGGCCAACACCTTCGTGGAGACCTTTAGCGACGAGCAGATCCCCGAGATCCTGCGCGGGCATCTGTTTGGCCATTACCAACACGAGCTGATCCGGACGCTGGACGAGATATACGCCAAGGCCAATACCCTGTTGGCAGCGGCGGGCTATGGCGTGGGGCAGGTGCCTCGCCGACCATCCGTTTCCGCCGGGCCGCGGTCGCCGGCGCCATCGGGCCAAGGCCAGTTGAGTCATGGTGAATTGGGTCATGGCGAATCCGGCCATGCGGATGGGTTCGACGGACGAGGCGGACGAAACTACGATGGTCACGGCCACGCAGACCACATCGGGCATGGTGGACACGGTGGGTACGACCATCAGGAGGGCGACGGTCGCGTAGCGGAGTCAGATCAGGGTTACGGACGTCATGGCCCAGCAGGCCAGTCAGAGCAGGCAGGCCATGGCCATCGCGGTCAGGCTGGCGCCGGTGCAAATACCGGCGGCAATTCCGCTACGCCGCACGAATTGGGTGAGCTTCGCAGCATGCTGCATGCCTGGCGAGAGGGGGCTTTGAACCGCCCCGCTGAGCCGGCCAACCATGCCAAGGCGGGCGCTTCGTCGCAATGGCACGAGTTGCGGCTCGATGAGGTGGTCAGTGTCGCCTCGCTGTTGCAGGCCGAGCCCGCCGATGCCTTCGCCCGTGCGCTGGCGGGCTCCGGGACACTGGCCGATGTGATCCGGCAACAACTCAGCGGTGGTTCGCGCCGGTTGGGACTGGATCCGCAGCGGATCCGCTTCAGCACCGAAGACGAGGATGCGATCGACCTGGTCGGGCTGGTGTTCGACTCGCTGTTCCACAGCCAGCAATTCGAGGCTCCGGCGCGGCGGGTGTACGCGCGCCTGGTGTTGCCTTTTGTCAAGGTGGCGTTGACGGACCAGCAGCTGTTCGTGCAGCCGGCGCATCCCGCGCGGCGACTGTTCGACTCGATCACCGAGGCGATCGCCGGCAATCGCGGCGAGACCGCCCATGAGCGTGAGCTGCTGGATCGGGCGACCGCTATCTCGCAACGCGTGGTCGCCGAGTACAACGAGGATCTGGCGATCTTCGAGATCGCCCATCATGAGCTGGACACGATGTTGCAGCAGCAACGGCGACGCATCGAATTGCAGGCCGAGCGCGCGGCGAAGGCGACCTATGGTCGCGAGCGGCTGAACCACGCGCGCGAGTACACCGACACCTTGTTGTCGCGGCGTCTCGCCGCTCCGCCGTTGAGCCCTGCCGTGGCCGAGTTCCTGAGTACGACCTGGCGGCACCATCTGGTCCAGGTGCTGCTGCGTGAAGGTCCCGACAGCGAGCAGTTGGTCGAGGCGGTAGCGCTGGGCGACTCGTTGGTGGAGGCAGACCGGATCGCCGCGGAAGGCCGTGGTCGCGATCTCGCCCGCCACCTGCTGGCAATAGAGCCGGCGATCAGCACCTGCCTGGCCAGCTCCGGGCTGGGTCACAGCGCTGCCGAGCATGGTTTGGCGGTATTGGTGAAAGGGTTGGTCTATCCCAACACGCCACGCGATCTGCATCCAGCGCCCGCCAGTGAGGCCGAGGAGGACGCGCAGGAGAAGCATCTGTGGCTGGACAAGGGGGAGCGACTGGAATTCGATCCCTCCCAAGCCGATCAACTGCGTTCGCTGGCCGTGGGCAGCTGGTTGCAAGTGACCGATATCCGGGGCAACTCCAGCGCGGCGAAGATTGCCTGGGTCAGTCCGGTCACCGGGCGCCGGCTGTTGGTCAGCCGTCGGGGCGTGCGGCTGTTGGTGGCGTCCGTCGAGGAGCTGGCGATGCTCGCCGGGGTCGGCCGATTGCGGACGGGTTGTGAGCCGACGGCTTTCGAGCAGGCGATGCAACACGTGCGGGTGCAGCTCGATCGGGCCGCCCATACCCACTGAACACCTGGTTGGGACTTCGCCGCCGAGGGCGCATCGCGTTGACGAGGGTCATTGGTTACGATGATCCAACCTCGGCAAGGAAGTATGTGCATGACCGCGACGGCGATAACCATTGGCGTGGCAAGCGAGACTGCCCCCGGCGAACGCCGTGTTGCGTTGATCCCTGAAACAGCGAAAAAACTCACTGCTGCCGGTGCCAAGGTGCGCATGCAACGTGGTGCAGGGTTGCGAGCAGGCTTCGACGATGAGGCTTACCGGCAAGCCGGGGTTGAGCTGATGGATGATGCCGAGTCCGCGCTGCGCGATGCGGACCTGGTCCTGTGCGTACAGGCACCGCCGGTGGAATTGCTGGGGCAGTTGCGCGATGGTGCCGCGCTGGTCGGACAGCTCGCCCCGCAGGCAGACGCGGCGCGCGCCGAAGCAATCACCTCGCGCGGGTTGCTGGCCTTCCCGCTGGAGCGCCTGCCTCGAACCACCCGCGCGCAGGCGATGGACGTGCTCAGCTCGCAGGCCGGCATGGCCGGTTACAAGGCCATGTTGATCGCCGCCCAGCTCAGTCCGCGTTTCTTCCCGATGCTGACTACCGCGGCGGGAACCATCCGGCCCTCCAAGGTGCTGGTGGTCGGGGCGGGGGTGGCCGGCCTGCAGGCGATCGCGACCGCCAGGCGCCTGGGCGCACAGGTGGAGGGTTTTGATGTCCGTCCTGAAACCCGCGAGCAAATCGAATCATTGGGAGCCAAGTTCCTCGATCTGGGGGTCAGCGCGGCGGGCGAGGGCGGGTATGCGCGTGCACTGACCGATGAGGAGCGCGCCGAGCAGCAGCGTCGGCTTGGCGAACACCTCAGGGTGGTGGATGTCCTGGTCACCACGGCGGCCGTACCTGGCCGGCCTGCGCCGAAGATCATCAGCGAGGCCATGGTGGCGGGAATGAAAACCGGGAGCGTGATCGTCGACCTGGCCGCCGAGACCGGTGGCAACTGCGAGTCGACCCGGCCGGGCGAGACCATCCAGGCGGACGGCGTCACCATCGCCGGGCCGCTTGACCTGGCCAGCAGTGGTGCGACCCACGCCAGCGAGATGTTTGCCCGCAACGTATTCAACTTCGTCGGCCTGTTCCTTGTCGACGGAGCCACCCAATTCGACTGGGACGATGAATTGCTGGCGAAAACCGTGTGGCCGGAACGACCAGAGGCGGTGTAACCACGGCGATGGCCCGCGCTATCGCGAGCCGCTTCAATGTGTGCCGGACGCTTGGGTGAGCGCGTCCGCGACACGGTTATGATGCGACCAACACCTTGCGGAGAAGCAACGATGGGCGATGGACTGATGGGGCTCTATATCTTCATGCTGGCGGCGATTGCCGGCCACGTGATCATCGCCCGGGTGCCGGTCATCCTGCACACCCCGCTGATGTCTGGCTCCAACTTCATCCATGGCATCGTGCTGGTCGGCGCGATGGTGGTGTTGGGCCATGCGGACACCACGGTTGAGAAGGTCATTGGTTTCGTCGCGGTATTGCTCGGTGCGGGCAATGCCGCTGGCGGTTACGTGGTGACCGAACGCATGCTGGACATGTTCAAGCCCAGCAAGCCGGCCGCAAAATCCGGCGATCACTCCGACGATCAGCCAGGTGGCCCGGCGTGATGGCTGACGGGTGGCAATCGCTGTTGGCGGCGAGCAGTTACTTCATCGCCGCAACCTTGTTCCTGCTTGGTTTGCAGCGGATGGCCTCGCCACGCACCGCGCGTAGTGGCATCCGGTGGGCGGGCGTCGGGATGGTAGTGGCGACGGCCGCGACTTTCCTGCTGCCGGGGCTGCACAACTTCGAGCTGATCGTGGTCGCGTTGGTGATTGGCACGGTTGCCGCGTGGGTTTCCGGGCGCAAGGTGGCGATCACCGACATGCCGCAGATGGTGGCGCTCTACAACGGCATGGGCGGCGGCGCGGCGGCGGGGATTGGCGCGGTGGAGTTGCTGAAATTCTCGTCAATGACGTCGGGCCAGCCGGCCGCGGCATCCGCCGACGCCGTGACGCCGGTGCTGTCGGTGTTGGTGCTGGCGGTATTGGGCGCGGCCATTGGCGCGGTATCGCTGTCGGGCTCGGTGATCGCGTGGGCCAAGCTCGATGGGAGGCTGGACAGGCGGGTGGTGTTTCCGGCCCAGCAGCTGCTCAGCGCCGTGGTCTTCATCGCGATGCTGGTGGCCGGTGGCTGGGCGGTGGTGTCGCTGGAGGTGCCGGTGATCATCGCGTTCTTCGCCTTGGCGCTGCTGCTGGGCGTGTTGATGACACTGCCGATCGGCGGGGCCGACATGCCGGTGGTGATCTCGCTGTACAACGCCTTGACCGGCCTGGCCGTCGCGTTCGAGGGTTTCGTGCTCGGCAACCAGGCGCTGATCATTGCCGGCACCATGGTCGGTGCGGCCGGCATGTTGTTGACGCGGCTGATGGCCAAGGCGATGAACCGGCCAATCAGTGGGGTGCTGTTTTCCCACTTTGGCGGCGGTGGTGAGGCACAGGAGATTGACGGCACGCAGAAGCCGATCGAGGCTGGGGATGTCGCCGCGATGATGGCGTATGCCGAGCGGGTGGTGATCGTGCCCGGCTACGGCATGGCGGTGGCCCAGGCGCAGCACAAGGTGTGGGAGCTGAGCCAGAAGCTGATCGAGCGCGGGGTCAAGGTGAAGTTCGCGATCCATCCGGTTGCCGGCCGGATGCCCGGCCACATGAACGTGTTGCTGGCCGAGGCAGGCGTGCCGTACGACTTGATCGTCGACATGGACGATATCAACCCGGAGTTTCCGCAGACCGACGTGGCACTCGTGATTGGCGCCAACGACGTGGTCAACCCGGTGGCGAAAACTGACCCCGCCAGCCCGATTTACGGCATGCCGATCCTGGACGTGATGAATGCCAGGAACGCAGTGGTGATCAAGCGCGGCAAGGGCACCGGCTTCGCGGGTATCGAGAACGCGCTGTTCTATGCCGACAACACCAGGATGCTGTACGGCGATGGCGCGGAGATGGTCGGCGCACTGGTGTCGGAGCTCAAGGCGCTGGACGGCTGAGGCATCGGGCCGCGCAAGAACGACCTGGTTTGGCGAGGCAGCCCGTCAGGAGTTCGCTCAGCGGGTGGTCAGCGCAGCCACCAGCAACGCCAGCGACAGCCAGGCCAGATCCGCAGCGTCGTTGGCCAGCCCCGCCAGGGTCCACGCGTGGTGGAAACCCAGCCGGGTGGCCGAATCCCACGGCAGCAGGCCCAGCATCGCGCCC
The DNA here is from genome assembly GCF_054072675.1 of Lysobacter sp. A289. Lineage (NCBI taxonomy): Bacteria > Pseudomonadati > Pseudomonadota > Gammaproteobacteria > Lysobacterales > Lysobacteraceae > Lysobacter > Lysobacter sp. A289. The sequence goes on along the minus strand of NZ_JBSVRN010000001.1, from coordinate 1,826,660 downwards.
AGGTGGGAGGCAATGATGCCCCAGTTGGCCAATGCCACGATCGCGGCCGTGGACAGCACCGCCAGCAGCATGCGCCCCACGCCCGCACGCCAACCACCCAGGCGCAGGATCACGGCGACGTCCAGTGCGCCCACGACCGCCATCCAGCTCTTCTGGGAGTCGGTGTAGACGGCCAGCATCACCCAGATTGCAGCGAACCCGCAGATGCCCAGCCCCAACAGCAGGCGCGAAAGTGCCCAGTGCGAGAGCCGGAACCTGCGGTCAGTCAATCGTGAGGATGGAGCCATGGAAAGGGATGTCGAGTCGGGCCGCCGTGCAGCATAGCGGGCGCGCGACCAATGGCATATTGGACTAGAATGGTGCTAATTCCAGAAAGCCGGTCTTGGCGGCCTCCCACATGTATTCACGCAACAGCGAACCGGTCCGTTTCGAGCGCGACTGTCCTGCCGTATTGGTCCCCCAGGGTGACGTGGTCAACTTGCCCGCCGGCACCACGGGTTACATCACCCAAAGCCTGGGAGGCAGTTACACCGTATTCGTGGATGGCAACCTGTTTCGTATCGCCGGGGAAGACGCAGATGCCATTGGCAAGGAGCCTCCCGAACCGCTGGAGCTTGCCGATGGCGCGGATGAAGGCGCTGTCGAGGAACTGGTGTGGAAGCAGTTGCGGACCTGTTTCGACCCCGAGATTCCGATCAACGTGGTCGATCTGGGGCTGATCTACGAGGCCACCGTAAAGGCGCATCCGCAACAAGCGGGACAGCGGCTGGTCGAGGTCAGGATGACCCTGACCGCTCCGGGTTGTGGCATGGGTGAGATCCTGGTGGCGGACGTCAGTGACAAGCTCAAGATGATTCCGACGGTCACCGAAACCGACGTGGAGCTGGTGTTCGAGCCACCTTGGAACCGCCACATGATGTCCGAGGCCGCCCAGCTCGAGACCGGGATGCTTTGAGGCTTGATCACCCGCTGCGTTCCGTCGAACGCTGATGGGTGACGGTTCCATGACTCCCTGCATCCTGGGCATGCTGTAGCGTGTATTTTTTCCAGCGTTTGTGGAGGAGCCCATGCATGGCCCATACCCTTTTTTTCGCGCCGGGCTTGCGGTCGCATTGGTCGCTGGCATGAGCGCTTGCGCCGTGGCGACGGGGAATCCGGAGCCGCAGGACCTGACGCCGGTGCCAACGGTGGATGACGCCGTTGCGTTACCGGCAGTCACGCCGGCTCCGACAAAGCTCGGCGAACTAACCGGTGAAGGCCCCTACCAGCGCTTCATCGTGAAGTATCGCGATGGCAGCGTTGCGGCGCAAAGCCCGGCAGCCGCGCGCGCCCAGCTGGAAGCCAGTGCTGCCGCCAGTGGTCTGCACGGGGCTGCGACGGGCCAACCATTGCAACTGGATTGGCAGCGCCGCCTGGCGGTGGGTGCCGACGTATTCACCACGTCGCGTCCATTGGACCGGCAAGAGGCGGCGGCCCTGATGGCGCAGTTCGGCTCGGATCCACAGGTTGAATACATCGAGATCGACGGCGTTGCGACGATCCAGCAGGGGTCGAAGGTGCCGCCGCCGGAACCGATTGGCGGCGACCTTTAGAGCGCCTCGAACCGGTTCGCTTCGACGTTCTTGCGCACCTTGGTCGGGTCCCAGATACGACCGTTCATGGCGATATAGACCCCGGCCGGCAGCGATTGCACCGCGCCGACGGCGGTGCCGATATTGAACTGGGCGTCGGAGCCACGGAATCGTGCGGGGTTCAGCGCACCGGTCAGCACGATGGCCTTGCCGGGGATGCTGGCCAGTACCTTCGCCGTCTCCACCATCGAGTCGGTGCCGTGGGTGACCAGCACGCAGCGCGCGTCCTGTGCCGCAATCGTTGCCCGGATCAGCTCGCGGTCATCGTGGGTGATATGCAGCGAATCCTTGCGCAGGATCGGGATCACCCGATAGCGGAACGCGACCCCCAGATCCTCCAGGATCAGTCCGATCTGTGGCTCGCCGATCTGGTAATCCGACTTGTCGTCAAAATAGATCTTGTCGATCGTGCCGCCGGTGGTGACGATGCAGAGTTGGTCCATGGGGCTTCGCGTTGCGGGTTGACCGACGATTATAGGCACCGGCGTTGCCAGGGTGGCAGGTCTACGAGCGCCTCGCTCCGAATCGTGCACGCAGCCCAGGCAGGTTTGCGGCGAATATCACCACCAGTGCCAGCAAGGTTTCCATCAAGGCGAACCCCAGCTCGGCCGGGCGTGTCCATGCCGCCATGATCCCGTGGCTGAACCAGGCCAGCGCCAGTACCGAAGCCCAGAACCCGGCCGTGCGCCAGCCAAACCATGCCGCGATCCCCAGCGCCAACGGCGGCAACCCAAATACGGTCAAGGCGACCCAATCGCGCGCCGGCGCAAACCATGCCGCATACAGCACCGCCAATCCGATCAAGCCAAACACCAGCGACATCGAGCGGGCCGGATGCGACCGTGTTGTGGTCTCGGGTTCGCGCGGCGTACTCATCCCAGCCTCCCGGCAATCATCGCGACCCGCTTGCCGAGCGCCCGCGCCAGGTGCGCTTCCTCGTCGCTGATTGGCCGGTCATCGCCCGTGCCAGTGACGTGGCTGGCGCCGTATGGTGTGCCGCCGGTTTGGGTGGTACTGAGCAGCGGCTCGGTAAACGGGATCCCCACCAGCAGGCAGCCGTGGTGCAGCAGCGGCACCATCATTGTCAGCAGGGTCGACTCCTGACCGCCGTGCATGGTGGTGGTGGAGGTGAACACCGCCGCCGGCTTGCCCACCAGGGTGCCGCTCGCCCATTGCCCGCCCAGCCCGTCCAGCCAGTGCTTGAGCGGCGCGGCCATGTTGCCGAAGCGGGTCGGGCTGCCAATCACCAGCCCGGCGCATTCCTCCAGGTCGCGAGGTTCCACGTAGGGCGCTCCATCCTCCGGCACCGATGGTGCGACCGCCTGGGTGACTGCGCTGACCGGCGGCACCGTGCGCAGCCGGGCACTCATGCCCGGGATCTCGCCGATCCCGCGTGCAATCTGCCGCGCCAACCGTGCGACCGCCCCGTTGCGGCTGTAGTAAAGCACCAGAATTTCCGCCATTAGCCTTGCGCACCCAGCATCAAAGCGCTCAAGGATAGAGGAAGCCGCTGCCGTCATCAGTTAACCTGCTGTGGATGGAACCACTGGACTCCCTCAACCGCTGGAGCGAGCGCGTGCGCGATCGCCCGCGCGTGCTCAGCTTCCTGCGCTTTCTTGGCAGGCGAGTGCTGGGCGACAACCTGTTCCAGGCCGCCGGCGCGTTGTCGTACACCACCGTATTCGCCTTGGTGCCGCTGTCGATGGTGGTCTTCGGGGTGCTGTCCGGATTCCCGGTGTTCGCCGAGTGGAGCGAGCGGCTGAGTGATTACATCTTCTCCAACTTCGTGCCGTCCGCGGCGCGCTCGGTGGAGGGGTACCTGTTGCAGTTCTCCAGCAATGCCGGCCAGCTCACCACGGCGGGCATTGTCGCCTTGGTGGTGTCGGTGCTGATTACCCTGAACGGCGTGGAAGTCACGTTCAACCGGATCTGGCGGGTCAAGGCGACCCGGCCCAAGGTCGGTCGCTTCCTGGTGTACTGGACCGTGCTGACGCTGGGGGCCATCATTGCGGCGGCCAGCCTGGCGGTGTCGGCGCGTTTCTTCTCGCTGTCGGTTTTCGACACCACCGCCGGGCACGCCTTGGAAGTGGTGATGCTGCAGGTGGCGCCGATGGTGTTGGAACTGATTGCATTCTCGGCGATCTATCGCGTCGTCCCCCATCGCACCGTGCAGTGGAGGCATGCGATTGCCGGCGCGGTGCTGGCCACCTGCCTGTTCGAACTGGTTCGCTGGGGGTTGGGGGTGTACCTGGGCACCTTCGGCAACTACTCGCGGATCTACGGCACCGTCGCGTTCGTGCCGATCTTCATGATGTGGATATTCCTGAGCTGGGTGGGTGTGTTGCTGGGCGCATCGCTGGCCTCGTCCAGTTCTGCATTCCGCTATCAACCGGTATCGATGCGCCTGCCGGTTGGATACGAGATATACGGCTTGATGCGGCTGTTGGCGCGTTTCAACGAGGCGCGCGAACGCGGGGAGGGGCTGCATAGCGAGGATATCCAGCGCCTGGAACCGATCCTGACCGACGCGCTGATCCAGGAAATGCTTGCCCAGCTAGGCGGGATCAATGTGGTGCGGCGCGCCGACGACGGACAGTGGCTACTTGCCCGGGACCTCGACAACCTGGCACTGGGCGAGATCTACGAGGCCTGCCAGCTGCGCATCCCGATCGCGGAGGTGCACTTGCCGTGCCGGGACGATGCCTTGGGCAAGTCCGCGGTCGCCGCCCTGGATGATTTGCGGATACCCTTGCGCGACCTGCTCAAACGCCGGGTTTCCACCATCCATGCCGAGGACTGAACCATGACCCGAATGAGCGCTGCCGTATTACTGGTTGCGGTACTGCTGGCAAGCCTGCTCGTCGCCTGCCAGCCCGCCGGGGACCCCGCGACCGAGTCGGTTGTTGCGTCGCCGTCGCCGGAGTCGACGGTGGCTGTGCCGGACTCGCCAGGCACGGAAGTGACCACGCCAGGACAGGCCGCGCCGCCAGCAGACGCGGCCAATGTTCCGGTCTTGCAGGTCACCACCATCGATGGCGCCCCTTACGATCTGGCCGACCATCGTGGCAAGTGGGTGGTGGTGAATTTCTGGGCCACCTGGTGCCGGCCGTGCCTGGAGGAGATGCCGGAGCTGTCTGCCCTGGATGCGATGCGCCAGCACATCGAGGTGATCGGATTGGCGTACGAGGACATCCAGCCGGCGGACTTGAAGGCATTCCTGGCGGAGCACCCGGTGGTGTACCCGATCACCATCGTCGATACCTACGATCCGCCGGTCGGCTTTGACACCCCGCGTGGGTTGCCGATGACCTACCTGATCGCGCCCGACGGCAGCGTGGCCAAAAAGATCCTTGGCCCGGTCACCGCCAAGGAGATCGAGGCGCTGATTGCCGCTACGTAAGCGGCACCGATGGAGATGGTGCGGTGCCTCAGCCGGCGCTCATCGCGAGCACCGCCGACGCGAAATCGCTGGCGAAGCCGTCCATGTCGAACACATCGCTATCGCGGCGACGCTGATCCAGCCTGGACCGGACCGTATCCAACTGTCGGGGGTTGCGACCCAACTCAATGGCGCGGGCGATGAACGACCGGTCGTCGAGCATGTTCATCTCATCCATCCCGAGATGGTGGTTGAGGCTACCGGCGACGCGTGAAGCGAAGGTCTGACCGGGCCGGGTCAGTACCGGGCAGCCGGCCCACAGCGCGTCAGAGGCGGTGGTATGGGCGTTATACGGCTCGGTATCTAGAAACAGGTCGGCGTGGCGAAGGCGCGCAAGATAGTCCGCATGCGGTTGCTTGGCCATGAACACCAGGCGTTGGGGGTCAACGCCTTCGGCCTGGGCCACCGCCCGTAACCGCTGGTCGGCATGACCCGGTCCGGACAGTAACCACAGCACGCTGCCGGGGACGCCATGCAACACCGCCAACGCACGCTTCACGCTGTGGGGGTTGAGCTTGTAGCTGTTGTTGAAGCAGCAGAACACAACACCGTTGCCATCGATTCGCGGCGGCAGGCCGCACTCGGCGCGCGGCGGTGGCGGCGCGACTTCGCGTGTGGTGTCGGAGGGCTGGAAGCAGCGGGGCAGGCGGACCACCTTTTCGCTGAAATGCGGTGCCAGCGATTCGGGCAGGACGAACCCATCCGCCAGCACGAAGTCGATCCAGGGCGCACCCGAGGTTCCCGGGTAGGCGAGCCAGTTGACCTGTACCGGTGCCGGCCGCATCGCCAGGACTTCCGGCGCGCCGCCGCCGCCCCAGCCGCGCAGGTCGAACAGCACGTCGATCCGGGCCTCCCGGATGGCCTCCGCGACGTCGGCATGACGGCGTCCGGCGACGTCATGCAACCGGGTCGCCCGACCGAGTCGCTCCCGGATCGGACTGCCATCGTCGGGATTGAGGGCGAACAGGTGAACGTCGATCCGCGCCTGGGTGGCCAGCGCTTCGAGTAGGGCTACCGTCAGCAGACCGGTCGGGTGGGCGCCAAACCCGTTCGACAACAAGCCGGCCCGCACCGGCCTGCTACTGGCGTGGATGGGTTGGCGCGTGGACAGCGGTCGCACGGCACGAGCGATGCTGGCCGAGCGCAGGCGGGCGCAGTGAAGTTGCTCGGCGGCGGTGCTGTCCTCGCTCAGGAACGCGAATGGTTCGATCGCGGCCTGTCCGCGGCGGACGGCGTCGCGAACCTGGGCCGACAGCCGGTCCAGATCGCGCCAATCGCACAGCTTGCGGCGCCAGGCCAGCAAATAGGCGGCCAGTTGGGGTTCGCCGGGGGCGAGGACATGGGCGCGTGCGTAGGCATCTGCGGCCGCTTCGGCCTCACCGATGTCTTCCAGTACATGGCCCAGCCAGACGGCGATGCCGGGATGGTCGGGCGCGTTGCGTGCCGCGGCGCGCAGGCTGGCCGCAGCCTGGGCGCGGTTGCCTTGCATCCATTGTGCGCGGCCCAGGCGCGCCAGTGCTTCAGGATGTCCCGGACGCAATGCCAGTGCACGCTGGCAGGCCGCCTCGCCGGCCTTGGCGTCGCCGGCGTCCAGTTCAGCTTCCGCCAGGACGATCCATGCCATCGGGTTGTGCGGTTCGCGGGCCACCGCTCGGCGCAGGTCATGGCCCTGGTCGATGGGCGGCATGGCTCAAGTCCCCTGCTTCATTCGCTGTGGGTCAGTCGCGCCAGTTCATCGGCCTGGTGCTCCTGCTGGAGCCGCTCCACCAGTCCATCCAGATCGCCGGTCAGGATGTTGGGCAGGTCGTACAAGGTCAGCCCCTCGATCCGGTGGTCGGTGATCCGGCCCTGCGGATAGTTGTAGGTGCGGATGCGTTGGCTGCGGTCGCCACTGCCAACTTGCAGCTTGCGGTCCTGGGCAATCGCGGTGGCGGCTTTGCTGGCCTGCTGCTCGGCCAGGGTGGCGCGCAGGCGCTTCATCGCGGTGTCGCGGTTGGCGTGCTGGCTGCGCTCGGTCTGGCTTTCCACCACGATGCCGCTGGGCAGATGGGTGATGCGGATTGCCGAGTCGGTCTTGTTGACGTGCTGGCCGCCAGCGCCGGAAGAGCGGAAAGTGTCGACCCGCAGGTCGGCCGGGTTGATCTCGATCGGCTCACCTTCGGGTTCCACCGCGATGATCGCGACGGTGGCCGCCGAGGTGTGGATGCGGCCCTGGGACTCGGTCTCGGGCACGCGCTGGACCCGATGGGTGCCCGATTCGAACTTCAGCCTGGAGTAGGCGCCGCGGCCTTCGACGCGGGCGATGACCTCCTTGAAGCCGCCGTGCTCGCCTTGGCTCGCCGATTCGACCTCGACCCGCCAACCGTGGCGCTCGGCGTAGCGCGAGTACATCCGGAACAGGTCGCCGGCGAAGATCGCCGCTTCGTCGCCGCCGGTGCCGGCGCGGACTTCCAGGTAGAGATCGCCGTCATCGCGCGGGTCTTTCGGGACCAGGTGGGCGAGCAGCTCGGCGTCCAGCTGGTGCAGGCGTTCGGTGGCGGCGGTGATCTCCTCGTCGGCCAACTCGCGCAGTTCCGGGTCGTCACGCATGGCCTGGGCGGCGGCGAGATCGGCGTTGGCCGCGGTCTCGTTGGCCAGTGCGATGGCAACCGGCTCCAGTTGCGAGAACTCGCGCGAGAGCTGGCGGAAACGCTGGTTGTCGCCGATCACGCCGGGATCGGCGAGCAGGCGCTCCAGCTCCTCGCGCCGTTCGACGAGGGCTTCGAGCTTGCGGCGCAGGCTTGGGGTCATGGGTTCTCGTCGTCCGGGGTGCTGCCGTCGATCGGGAACAGCTTGTCGGTGGCCCGTGCCAGCTCCGTGTCTCCGGTCCAGGCGGCCTCGCGCAAAGCGATGGTTGGGGCATGCAACAGCCGGTTGGTCAGCGTGTGGGCGAGGAAGTCGAGTACGGCGGAAGGCTCCTCGCCGGCAGCCAGCTGCGCTTTGGCTTTCGCCAATGCCTCGGCCCGGGCCGCTTCGCCATGGGCGCGCAGGCGCTTGAGCGGGGCGGTGCGGGTACGACCGATCATCGATTCCATGAAGCGGGCGACCTGCACCTCGACGATCGCCTCTGCTTGATTGGCGGCCTCGCGGCGCCCCTGACGATTGTCCTCGATCGATCGTTCCAGATCATCGACGGTGTAGAGATAGACATCGCGCAGGCTGGCGACATCGGCAGCGATGTCGCGCGGCACCGCCAGGTCGAGCAGCAGCATCGGTCGATGTTTGCGCGTGGCCAGCGCGGTGGCGACTTGTTCGCGATGCAGGATCGGCTCGCGCGCGGCAGTGGCCGATAGCACGATGTCGGCCTCGGACAGGTGCCGGTCCAGCTCCGCCAGCGGCAGGGCGACCCCGCCGTGGCGACTGGCCAGCGCTTGCGCGTGCGCCAGGGTGCGGTTGGCGACCAGCAGCCGCTTGACCTTGGCGTGCACCAGATGGCGCGCGGCCAGCTCGATGGTCTCGCCGGCACCGATCAGCAGCACGGTCGAATCTTCCAGCGCAGCGAATGATTCCTGTGCCAGGCGCACTGCAGTCGAGGCAACCGACACCGGATTGGCACCGATGCGGGTGTCGGTGCGCGCACGTTTGGCGGTAGTGAAGGTGTGCTGGAACAGCCCGTCCAGCCGGGTGCCCAGACTGCCGGCCGCGCGTGCGCTGGCCCAGGCATCCTTCACCTGGCCGAGGATCTGTGGCTCGCCCAGGACCAGTGAGTCCAGTCCGGTGGCGACCCGGAACAGGTGCCGGACCGCGTCCGCATCGGCATGCCGGTACAAATAATCGTGCAGCGCATCGCCGGAGCCGCCAAACTCACCAGGACAATTGGCCAGCCAGTTGGCTACGGCTTGGCCATCGTCGGTACTGACCGCATAAATCTCGGTCCGGTTGCAGGTCGACAACAACGCGACTTCCTGGACCTGGGACAGCGCGCGAAGGGACGCAAGCGCCGCCGGCAAGGTCTCAGCCGAAAACGCCACCCGCTCGCGCAGGCTGACCGGCGCGGTCTGGTGGTTGATGCCGAGAACATGCAAATTGGTTGTCGCCGAACTCATTGAAGATGCGTTACCGGTTCAGGTGCTTGCGATAAGCTGCTGGCTGCCGAAGGTCGGTATTCTACCGGCCCCGTGGAACGAGGATCCCGAATCCGATGCCAGCTGCCTTGCGCGCACTCGCCGCCAGTGCCGTCATTGTCGCCTTGCTGGGGCTGGTGGCGCCCGTCGGCCGAGCGTCCGAACCGGTCTTGGCGCCGGTCGATGACCCGGTCGTAGGTACGCTGGAGCCCTTGCTGGCCGCCGAGTTTGCACTGCAGGCGGGGAAGCTGGAGCAAGCCTCGCATTGGTATCTGGCAGCCGCGCTGGCCGCCGATGATGTCGCCTTGACCGAGCGGGCGACCCGCATCGCATTGTTGGCCCGTGACGAGCAAGCGGCCGGTCGCCTGCTGACACTGTGGCGCGAGCAGGGTGCCGAGGGAGTCGACTTGCTGGCCGCCGAAGCGGCCCTGGCGCTGCGTCGGGGCAACGAACGCAGTGCGCGCGGGTACCTGGTTCGACTGCTGGCCACGCCCGGGGATGAGGGCTGGCGCCAGGCGCTGAGCGTGATCGCCGCCGGAGCGCGTGACCCCGAGCAGGCTGCCGAGGTATTGGAAGCGCTGGTCAGGCAAGGTCGTATTCCGCCCCGTCTGCAAGCCTGGCTGGCGTTTGGTGGACTTGCCCAGAGGCTTGAGCAGCCGGCGCTGGCGAAGCGCATCGTCGCAGAAGTGGTCAAGCGGTTCCCGGGTGAGCCACGGGTGGCGCTATTGCATGCCAGCCAACTGCGCGAGGCGAACCAGGACGATCAGGCGCGCGACGTGCTGGACTCGGTGGCCGCCCGTGCGGAAGGTGATGCTGACCTGCGGCTGGCGATCGCCTACGAATACGACGCGCTGGGAGATCTCGATGCCGCCGCCGCGACCCTGGCTCGCGGACCACAGGACGACCATACCTACGCGTTGCGTGCTTCGCTGCTCGCCCGGGACCAGGACAACGCGGCATTGACCGCGTTGTACGACGAACTGCGCGCCACAGCCAATGCGCCGGATCCGCAGCGGCGCCTGCTGCTGGGCCAGATGGCCGAGTTTCTTGATCGCTTCGATGAGGCGCTGGGCTGGTACCAGGATGTGCCTGGCGGCCCGCAGCGCTGGCCGGCCCGCCTGCGCAGCGCCAAGGTGTTGTATGAGATGGGCCGGGGCGAAGAGGGGTTCAAGCTGCTGCGTGAGGTCCAGGCCAATGCAAGAGCACCCGATGACATCCGTCGCGACGCCTATCTGCTGGAGGCGTCGTTGCATGACAAAGGCCAGGACCCGGTGAGCGAGAAGGACGCGTTCTCGCGCGGCCTGGCGGCTTTCCCGGATGACCTGGAGATCCTCTACGCCCGTGCCTTGAGCTGGGAACGCGGTGACGATATCGCCCGTGCCGAGGCCGATTTGCGCAGGATCCTGGTGATCGAGCCGGAATCGGTCGCCGCGTTGAACGCCTTGGGTTACACCCTTGCCGACCGCACCGATCGCTATCAGGAGGCGCTGGAGCTGATCAATCGAGCGCGCGCAGCACAACCGGACAACGCGGCGATCATCGACAGTTACGGCTGGGTCCTGTATCGGCTCGGCCGAACCGAGGAGGCACTGGGTGAGCTGCGCCAGGCATTCGCGTTGCAGAAGGATGCGGAAGTCGCCGCTCACCTGGCTGAGGTGCTGTGGGCGCTGGGCAGGCATGACGAGGCACGCAAGTATTTCGAGGAAGCGCGTCAGCTGGATCCGGACAATCGCTCCTTGCAGCGGGCGCTCGAGAACACCGGTACATGAGCCTGCGTCACGGCATTGCGGCGTTGCTGGTGCTGCTGCTGGCGGCCTGTGTCGCCGCGCCGGTGCGGCCGGACCTTGGCCCGGCACAGCTCGCCGCCGCCGAGGCCGCCCAGCAGGCACGCGAGCAGACGGTGCGTGCGCAGCAGAACTGGTCGTTGATCGGCCGTATCGGGGTGTCCAATGACGGCAAAGGCGGCAGTGGCCGGATCGACTGGACCCAGACCGGACCGCGTTACCACATCGCCCTCAGCGCCCCGGTCACCCGGCAGAGCTGGCACCTTTCTGGTGGTGCCGGTGCTGCACGCCTGGAAGGCCTGGAAGGCGGGCCACGAACCGGCCCCGACGCACGCATGCTGCTGTTGAGCATCACCGGCTGGGACATCCCGGTGGTGGCATTGGCCGAATGGGCGCGCGGTGCCCGGGCGCAGGCGTTGGGCCCCGCACGGATCCAGTACGGCAGCAATGGCCTGCCGTGGCGGATTGAACAGGACGGGTGGGCAATCGAGTACGAATGGCCGCAAGCGGCCGCCTCGACCGGAACCGGCGCACTGCCTTCCCGCGTTGACGCGGTTCGTGGCAACGCACGGGTGAAATTGATCATCGACCAATGGCGCCGTGATCAGGGCGGCACCGATGGCGTGGGTGGCGAGCTGCCGCCGGCGACTTGATGGGCGCCTCTCTGGCCGGATTGGCGGCGAGCTGGAGCGCATGGCCGGCGCCGGCCAAGCTCAACCTGTTCCTGCGCATCCCGGGTCGCCGCGCGGATGGCTACCATCTGCTGCAAACGGTGTTCCGGTTGCTGGACTGGGGCGATACGGTTCACCTGCGTGTGCGCCCTGACGGTCGGATCATCCGTCACGGCGCATCGGCGACCGGCGTGGACGAGGCGGATGACCTGGCGGTCATCGCCGCAAGGCACCTGCAGGCGCTTGCAGGCACGCGGCTGGGTGCGGACATCCGGGTCGAGAAGAAGATTCCCGTGGGCGGAGGGTTTGGCGGTGGCTCGTCCGATGCAGCCACCGTGTTGCTCGCACTGGATCATTTGTGGGGTACCGGGCTGGGGCTGGAGAGGCTTGCCGCACTTGGTTTGCAGTTGGGCGCCGATGTGCCGGTGTTCGTGCGCGGCCACAACGCCTGGGGCGAAGGCGTGGGTGAATTGCTGACGCCGGTTCCGTTGCCGCCCGCGTGGTACCTGCTGGCCGACCCGGGAGTCAGGGTATCGACTGCCGAGCTGTTCCAATCCCCGGAATTGACGCGCGATGCCCGGGCCGCGACAATGTCCGACTTCGTTTCGGGTGTACCGCTCGGGAACGCGTTCGAGCCAGTGCTACGCAGCCGCGAACCAGCCATCGAGGCCATGTTCGCAACGTTGGCGCGTCATGGCTCGCCGCGCTTGACCGGGTCCGGCAGTGGTTGCTTTGTCGAGTTCGCCGACCGCGAACCTGCCCAGGCTGCGCTGACGGCGCTGCCATCGGGCATCAAGGCCTGGCTGGCACCGGGTGCGGTACGGTCGCCGTTGCATGTCGCTGTCGAGGCGGCCGCTGGATGCGGTCTGGATACAAGTGGTCAGGTACCAGTACGCAGTTGGCAAGACGAATCGGATACAGCGCGTTAGATAAACGAGTCACCCACAACCAGTTTTACAGGGGCGTCGCCAAGAGGCCCAAGGCACCAGGTTTTGATCCTGGCATTCGTAGGTTCGAATCCTACCGCCCCTGCCAACCCTGAAACACACCCGCCGCAAGGCCGGAGCTACGCGGAACATGTCTGTCCAAACTGATCGCAACTTGCTGGTCTTCTCCGGCAATGCCAACCGCCCCCTGGCCGAGGCGGTCTGCAAGGAGCTGGGCATTCGTCTGGGAAAAGCGCTGGTCAGCAGCTTCTCCGATGGCGAAGTCCAGGTCGAGATCGAGGAGAACGTCCGTCGGCAAGAGGTCTTCGTGATCCAGCCGACCTGCGCGCCCAGCGCGGAGAACCTGGTCGAGCTGCTGGTCCTGATCGATGCGCTCAAGCGGGCCTCGGTCAGCAGCGTGACCGCGGTGGTGCCGTATTTCGGTTACGCGCGGCAGGATCGCCGGCCGCGCTCCTCGCGGGTTCCGATCACCGCCAAGGTGGCGGCCAAGATGTTCAACTCGGTGGATTGCGACCGGGTGCTGACGATCGACCTGCATGCCGACCAGATCCAGGGGTTCTTCGACATCCCGGTCGACAATGTCTATGCGTCCCCGCTGCTGCTGGCCGATATCTGGCGTGCGCACGGCACCGACAACCTGATCGTGGTCAGCCCTGATGTGGGCGGCGTGGTTCGCGCCAGGGCCATCGCCAAGCGCCTGGACGATGCCGACCTGGCGATCATCGACAAACGTCGCCCGCGCGCCAATGTCTCCACGGTGATGAATATCATTGGTGACGTCTCCGGCAAGATCTGCGTGCTGGTCGACGATATCGTCGATACCGCCGGTACCCTGTGCGCTGCCGCTGCCGCGCTCAAGGCGCAAGGCGCGGTCAAGGTCGTGGCTTACTGCACCCACGCGGTGCTGTCGGGCCCGGCCATCAGCAATATCCGCAACTCCGAGCTGGACGAGCTGGTGGTAACCGATACCATTCCGTTGACCGACGCGGCGCGCGAGTGTGGCCGGGTACGTCAGCTCAGTGTCGCCGAGCTGCTGGCCGAGACGATCCGCCGCATCGCCGGCGGCGAGTCGGTCAGTTCGCTGTACGTCGACTGATCCCATCGTGCAGTCACGGGTATCCACCGTGCCTGCAACCAACGCTCACCTGGTCGCGGGTGAGCGTCCCTGCCGCCGCGAGGCGGCTCAATGCAAGTCCAAAGTGAGTAAACACAATGTCTGAGCACACCATCAAGGCCACTGGCCGGAGCGTCGAGGGGAAGGGTGCGAGCCGCCGCCTGCGTCGTGCCGGTTCCATCCCGGCCATTATCTATGGCGGCAAGTCCGATCCGATGCCGGTCCAACTGGACCAGGAAAAGATCTGGGTCGCCAGCCAGAACGAGTGGTTCTATTCGTCCATCCTGTCGATCGATGTTGACGGCAAGTCCGAGAGCGTGCTGTTGCGCGATATGCAGCGTCACCCGTTCAAGCAGATCATCATGCATCTGGACTTCCTGCGTATCGACGCCAACGAAACCCTGCGTGCACCGGTACAGCTGCATTTCACCAACGAGGACACCTCGCCGGCCGGCAAGGCCAACGACGTGATCGTGATGAAGGAGCTGACCCAGGTCGAAGTGGTCTGCCTGCCCAAGGATCTGCCGCCGTACATTGAAGTGGACCTGGGTGCGTTGGAGCTGGGCGACATCATCCATCTGTCGCAGGTCAAGTTGCCCGAGGGGATCGAGATCCCGAGCCTGGCGCTGGGCCCCGATTTCGACGTTCCCGTCGTCGTGGCGCGCAAGGGCCGGGTCGAAGTCGAAGAAGTGGTCGAGGGCGAAGACGAGGCCGAAGCGGCCGAAGTGCCTGCAGCCAAGGTCGAGAAGGACCAGGAGTAAGCCTGCGGTTCATCGGGGTGCCTGCTTTTACAAAGCGGTCTGCAGGCGCCCCGGTACGCGGCTTGTTCGCCTTCGATGGCCGGTTTGCGCCTCATCGTCGGGCTGGGGAATCCCGGGCCCGAACACCTCCGGACCCGGCACAATGCCGGGTTCTGGTTTGTTGACGCCCTGGCGGAGAAGCTCGGCGTCAGCTTCCGTCTGGATGCCAAATTGTTCGGTCAGTCCGTGAAGGTCGAGATTGCTGGTGAACAGGTCTGGCTGTTGAAGCCCGCTACCTTCATGAACCTGTCGGGCAAGTCGGTCACCGCAGCGCTGCGTTACTGGAAAATCGAGCCCGACCAGGCGCTGCTGGTACACGATGACCTGGATCTTCCGCCCGGTACCGCGCGGTTGAAGTTCGATGGTGGCCACGGTGGCCAGAACGGCTTGCGCGACACCATGCGCCTGCTGGGTCACGGGCAATTCCACCGGCTGAGGATGGGCATCGGGCACCCCGGGTACAAGGATCTGGTCACCCCCTGGGTGCTGGGCCGGCCGGGACGTGACGACGAGACGCTGATCCTGCGCGCAATCGATGATGCGATCGAGGTGTTGCCATTGGCGATCAGCGGCGATTTCAACGAGGCCATGAAGCGGCTGCATACGCCGCGCGCCTGAGTTCCACCCCTTCAACGAAAGTGAGTACATCGTCATGGGCATCAAATGCGGCATCGTTGGTTTGCCTAACGTCGGCAAGTCGACCCTCTTCAATGCCCTGACCAAGGCCGGCATCGCGGCGGCCAACTTCCCGTTCTGCACGATTGAGCCCAACGTTGGCGTGGTGCCGGTGCCCGACCCGCGGCTGAATGCGCTGGCGGAGATCGTGCAGCCACAAAAATGCATCCCGACCGCGGTCGAGTTCGTTGACATTGCCGGGCTGGTTGCCGGTGCGGCCAGTGGCGAAGGGTTGGGCAACAAGTTCCTCGCCCACATCCGCGAGGTCGACGCGATCACCCACGTGGTGCGGTGTTTCGACAACGACGACGTGATCCACGTCAATAACAAGATCGACCCGATCGCCGACATCGAGACCATCGACACCGAACTGGCGCTGGCCGACCTGGAAAGCGTCGAGAAGGCTTTGCAGCGCGCCGAACGCACTGCCAAGACGGGCGACAAGGACGCCAAGGTGCGGGTCGAGGTTCTGGCGCGGGTGCGCGACGGCCTGGATGCCGGCAAACCGGCCCGTGCGCTGGCGTTGTCCGAAGACGACCGGTTGGCGGTACGCGACCTGTTCCTGCTGACCCTGAAGCCGGTGATGTACGTCGCCAACGTGCTTGAGGACGGCTTCGAGAACAACCCGCATCTTGATGCCGTTCGCGCGCGGGCGGTGACCGAGGGCGCCGAGGTGGTGCCGGTATCGGCGGCGATCGAAGAGGAGTTGAGCCAGCTCGACGACGCCGATCGCGACGAGTTCCTGACCGACCTGGGCCTGGACGAGCCGGGTTTGAACCGCGTGATCCGCGCCGCCTACAAGCTGCTGGGGTTGCAAACCTATTTCACCGCAGGCGTGAAGGAGGTCCGGGCCTGGACGGTGAAGGCCGGATCCACCGCGCCGCAGGCGGCCGCGGTCATCCATACCGATTTCGAGAAGGGGTTCATCCGCGCCGAAACCATCGGCTACGACGACTTCATCCAGCACCGGGGCGAGGCAGGTGCCCGTGACGCCGGCCGGTTGCGCAAGGAGGGCAAGGAATACCTCGTGCAGGAGGGTGACGTGCTGCACTTCCTGTTCAACGTCTGAATCGTGCAAAGTTTTATCCCGCTTCCCGTTGACATCCGTTCCAGACCCCGCCAGAATTGCGGGCTCTTTGGAGGGATACCCAAGCGGCCAACGGGGGCAGACTGTAAATCTGCTGGCTTACGCCTTCGGTGGTTCGAATCCACCTCCCTCCACCACAAGCAATAAATCGATAGACTTACCATCCGTCGACGCAGTACCCAAGCAGGTTTGGTCCGGCGCGGGAGTAGTTCAATGGTAGAACCTCAGCCTTCCAAGCTGATGGTGCGGGTTCGATCCCCGTCTCCCGCTCCATTGCTGCCGCGACGTTCATCCTGCTGGAACAACTTGCTCACGTAGCTCAGTCGGTAGAGCACCTCCTTGGTAAGGAGGAGGTCACTGGTTCGATTCCAGTCGTGAGCACCACATTTTTCAACGATCCACACCGTCCCATAACGAGAAGCGACAGTCATGGCCAAGGGTAAATTCGAGCGCACCAAGCCGCACGTGAACGTCGGCACGATCGGTCACGTTGACCACGGCAAGACCACGTTGACCGCGGCGTTGACCAAGGTCGGTGCCGAGCGTTTCGGGGGCGAGTTCAGCGCGTACGACGCGATTGACCGCGCCCCGGAAGAGAAGGCGCGCGGCATCACCATCTCGACCTCGCACGTCGAGTACGAATCCCCGAATCGCCACTATGCGCACGTCGATTGCCCGGGACACGCCGACTATGTGAAGAACATGATCACCGGTGCGGCGCAGATGGACGGCGCGATCCTGGTGTGTTCGGCTGCGGATGGCCCGATGCCGCAGACCCGCGAGCACATCCTGCTGGCCCGCCAGGTGGGCGTGCCGTACATCGTGGTCTACCTGAACAAGGCGGACATGGTGGACGACGCCGAGCTGCTTGAGCTGGTGGACATGGAAGTGCGCGAGCTGCTGAGCAAGTACGAGTTCCCCGGCGACGACACCCCGATCGTGATCGGTTCGGCGCTGAAGGCGCTGGAAGGTGACCAGAGCGATATCGGCGTGCCGTCGATCATCAAGCTGGTGGACGCGCTGGACAGCTGGATCCCGGAGCCGGAGCGCGACGTGGACAAGGCGTTCCTGATGCCGGTCGAGGACGTGTTCTCGATCTCCGGTCGCGGTACCGTGGTGACCGGCCGCATCGAGCGCGGCATCATCAAGGTCGGCGAAGAGATCGAGATCGTCGGTATCCGTCCGACCGTGAAGACGACCGTGACCGGCGTGGAGATGTTCCGCAAGCTGCTCGACCAGGGCCAGGCGGGCGATAACGCCGGTCTGCTGCTGCGCGGCACCAAGCGTGACGACGTGGAGCGCGGCCAGGTGCTGTGCAAGCCCGGTTCGATCAAGCCGCACACCCAGTTCGAAGGTGAGGTGTACATCCTGAGCAAGGACGAGGGCGGCCGTCACACGCCGTTCTTCAAGGGCTACCGTCCGCAGTTCTACTTCCGCACCACCGACGTGACCGGCGCCTGCGAGCTGCCCGAAGGCGTGGAGATGGTGATGCCGGGCGACAACGTGAAGATGGTGGTCGAGTTGATCAACCCGATCGCGATGGACGAAGGCCTGCGTTTCGCGATCCGTGAAGGTGGCCGTACCGTCGGCGCCGGCGTGGTCGCCAAGATCATCAAGTAATCGCAATACGGCAGGTCGCATTGTTGCGAGCGACCTGCCGATACCACAAGCATCAATCCCGGCAGGGCGGCGTCAGCCGCCGTTGCCTTTTTCAGAACCAGTCAAATACGCCAGTAGCTCAATTGGCAGAGCAGCGGTCTCCAAAACCGCAGGTTGGGGGTTCAAGTCCCTCCTGGCGTGCCAAATGCGGAAGGTCGATTGAACAGCAAGGCTGAACAACACAAGTCCGCCGACGCCGGCGATATCCTGAAGTACGTGGTGGCGGTGCTCCTGGTCGTCGCCGGTATCTTTGCGTTCTACTGGTTCGAGCAGTTGCCGGGCGCGTTGCGCGCCTTGTTCGTGGCCGCGGGCCTGGTCGCCGGTGTGGTGGTCTTCCTGAGCAGCCACCTGGGTGGGCAAACCCTGGGGTTCCTCTCGGAGTCACGCTTCGAGTTGCGCAAGGTGGTCTGGCCAAAGCGCCAGGAAGCAACGCGCACCACGTGGGTGGTGGTTTTGGCAGTCGTGATCCTGAGCCTGATCATGGCCGGGTTCGACGTGGTCATACAGGCGGCCGTGAAATGGCTACTGGGACGCTGAGGAGATGACACAGGTGCAGACGCCAGACAACAACACGGGCAATGACGGCGGCGACGCGAACAGCGACAAGCGTTGGTACGTCGTCCACGCCTATTCGGGCTTCGAGAAAACCGTCGCGCAGGCTCTGCGCGACCGGATCCAGCGCGAGGAAATGCAGGATCGCTTTGGCGATGTGCTGGTGCCGACCGAAGAGATCGTGGAGATGCGTGCCGGACAGAAGCGCCGCTCCGAGCGCAAGTTCTTCCCGGGTTACGTGCTGGTGCAGATCAAGACGAACGACGAAAGTGGCATTCCGCGGATCGACAGCGAGTGTTGGCATCTGATCAAGGAGACCCCGAAGGTAATGGGTTTCATCGGTGGCACCGCCGACAGGCCGTTGCCGATCGCCGATCACGAAGCCGCCGCAATCCTGGACCGGGTGCAGGAAGGCGTCGAGAAGCCGCGGCCGAAGGTGTTGTTCGAAGCCGGGCAGATGGTTCGCGTGGTTGACGGTCCGTTCAATGACTTCAACGGCGTGGTCGAGGAAATCAATTACGAGAAGAGCCGCCTGCGCGTCGCAGTGCTGATCTTCGGTCGCTCGACTCCGGTCGAGCTGGAATTCGGTCAGGTCGAGAAGGCCTGACGGCAACAGATTCGCCGGGACGAGTGGTTCGCCCCGGCAACAACCGCGAGGAGCCCGTGGTCGAAAGATTCACTGGCGTCCGCACTCGCAGGAGCTGAGTAATGGCAAAGAAAGTAGTTGGTTATATCAAGCTGCAGGTCAAGGCCGGTCAGGCCAACCCGTCGCCGCCGGTGGGCCCAGCCCTCGGTCAGCGCGGTCTGAACATCATGGAGTTCTGCAAGGCATTCAACGCGGCGACGTCGAAGTTGGAGCCGGGATTGCCGACGCCGGTGATCATCACCGCGTACTCCGACCGCACCTTCACCTTCATCACCAAGAGCACCCCGGCCGCCGTGCTGCTCAAGAAGGCTGCTGGCGTCACGGCGGGCTCCAAACGCCCCAACACCGAGAAGGTCGGCAAGATCAGCCGTGCCCAGATCGAGGAGATCGCCAAGATGAAGGAGGCCGATTTGACTGCGGCTGACCTTGAAGCGGCGGTGCGGACGATTGCGGGTTCTGCCCGCAGCATGGGTTTGACGGTGGAGGGCTGAGACCATGGCAATGAGCAAGCGCAAGAAAGCAATCAAGGCGGCCATCGAGCCGGGCAAGTCCTACGCCTTTGGTGATGCCATCAAGATCGTCAAGACTGCGACCAAGACCAAGTTCGTCGAGTCCGTTGATGTCGCCGTACGCCTGGGCGTGGATGCCAAGAAGTCCGACCAGCAGGTGCGCGGCTCGACCGTGCTGCCAGCAGGTACCGGCAAGACCGTGCGCGTAGCGGTGTTCGCGCCGGCCGGTGCCAAGGCCGACGAGGCCCTGGCCGCTGGTGCCGAGGCTGTGGGCATGGATGACCTGGCCGAGAAGATGCAGGCAGGTGACTTGAACTACGACGTGGTCATCGCCACCCCGGACGCAATGCGCGTGGTCGGTAAGCTGGGCCAGCTGCTCGGCCCACGGGGCCTGATGCCCAACCCGAAGGTCGGCACCGTATCGCCGAACCCGGGTGAGGCGGTCAAGAACGCCAAGGGCGGCCAGGTTCGTTATCGCACCGACAAGGCCGGCATCATCCACTGCACGATTGGCAAGGCCGATTTCGACGATGCTTCGCTCAAGGGCAACCTGGAAGCGCTGCTGATGGATCTGATCAAGGCCAAGCCGGCGACGGCCAAGGGTCACTTCCTGCAGAAGATTTCGGTCAGCTCCACCATGGGCCCCGGCGTTGCCGTGGACCAGGGAACGCTGATCCTGAAGTAACGCAAGAATTTTGAGGGCATCGCCAAGGCTTCGGCCGCGGCGATAGCCGTCAAAGACCGTAGGCGCGGTCAGCGCGTGACGACGACGGGCACGGAAGCTCCTCACTGGCAGGGAATCGCCGTCGTCACCAGCGGGACTGCTTAATCCGGTTTCAGGTGGAGTCGCCGCAAGGACTTCACCGAGCCGGGCCTGCGTAGATGGTTGCCGACCCTCCAGACGTGTTTTTGCAAGTGTTGTCTTGGAAACGGCTACCACCCGGAGTGCCGCTTGCGGCATTCCCGGCATCGGGCCAAACGATGCCGACCGAGGACCGCTCCCGTGCATTTTGTGCGGGACGGAGTTGAAGTACGGAGGAGTGCAATGGCTCTTAATCTGACCCAGAAGCAGGAAGTCGTTGCCGAACTGGCCGAGGTCGCCGGCAAGGCGCACTCGCTGGTCGCCGCGGAGTACGTGGGTCTTACCGTCAGTCAATTGACTGACATGCGCAAGAAAGCCCGTGAGTCGGGCGTGTACTTGAAGGTTGCCAAGAACACGCTGGTCTCCCGTGCAGTGGAAAACACCGGTTACGCCGTCATCGCCGACGAGCTGACCGGTCCGCTGCTGTATGCCTTCTCGCAGGAAGATCCCGGTGCCGCGGGACGTCTGATCAAGGAGTTCGCGAAAGCGAACGACAAGTTGAAGCCGCGCCTGGTGTCGTTGGGCGGGCAGTTGTACCCGGGCTCCCATGTGGATGTCCTGGCGTCACTGCCGACCCGCGACCAAGCGCTGTCGATGCTGCTCAGCGTCATGTCCCAGCCCGCCACCATGCTGGTCCGCTTGCTCAGCGAACCGGCCTCGCAGGTCACCCGCGTCGTCAATGCGGCTGGCCAGGCGAAGGCGGCCTGAGGCCAACAGTTCGGTTTACGTTTTCCAGTCTTGAAACGCAGTACGACAATCAAGTCGTTTCCAATCTAGATAATCGAGGTTTTACAATGTCCCTGTCCAACGAACAGATCATCGAAGCGATCGCTGAAAAGTCCCTCATGGAAGTGATGGAGCTGGTGAAGGCGATGGAAGAGAAGTTCGGCGTGTCCGCCGCTGCCCCCGTGGCCGCTGCCGGTCCGGCCGCTGCTTCTGCCGCCCCGGCGGAAGAGCAGACCGAGTTCACCGTGACCCTGAAGGCCACCGGTGAGAAGAAGGTCGAGGTCATCAAGGTGGTCCGTGCGATCACCGGCCTGGGCTTGAAGGAAGCCAAGGACCTGGTCGAAGGCGCGCCGAAGGATGTGAAGGAAGGCGTGTCGAAGGACGAAGCCGCCAAGCTGAAGAAGGACCTTGAAACCGCTGGCGCCACCGTCGAAGTAAAGTAAGCAGTACTTGCGTCGCCGGGTAACATGGGCGACCAGCCAAGGCTGGGGGCGAAAGCCCCCGGCCTTTGGCCGTTGTTGCGGCATCTGCAATACCAGGTAACGAGTTGGTAGTTGGAAGTAGCAGGAGATGGCGTGCTGGTGCCGGCAATACCAGCGACTTCCCACTGGCAATTTTGCATTGTTCTTGCATCTCCCTATTCACGTATCCCCCAGGCTCGCGGACGCGCGACCCGATGCACACCGAGGCGGTAGCTCACCATGACCACAGCTTCCAAGACGACCATGAGCTCCAAGGTCCATTATTCATTCACTGAAAAGAAGCGCATCCGCAAGGACTTCGGCAAGAGCCGTTCGATCCTCGAGGTGCCGTTCCTGCTGGCAATCCAGGTCGATTCCTATCGCCGGTTCCTGCAGGAAGACGTGCCCCAGGCCAAGCGCAAGGAGCGCGGCCTGCATGCGGCGCTGAAGTCGGTGTTCCCGATCGCCAGCTACAGCGGCAACGCGGCGCTGGAATATGTCGGCTACAAACTGGGTGAGCCCGCGTTCGACGAACGCGAGTGCCGCCAGCGTGGCATGAGCTACGGCGCCCCGCTGCGCGTGACCGTGCGCCTGGTGATCTACGACCGTGAGTCGTCGACCAAGGCGATCAAGTATGTGAAGGAGCAGGAGGTCTACATGGGCGAGATCCCGCTCATGACCGGCAACGGCACCTTCATCGTCAATGGCACCGAGCGCGTCATCGTCTCCCAGCTGCACCGCAGCCCGGGCGTGTTCTTCGACCATGACCGCGGCAAGACCCACAGCTCGGGCAAGCTGCTTTACAGTGCGCGCGTGATTCCGTACCGCGGCTCGTGGCTGGACTTCGAGTTCGACCCCAAGGACGCGCTGTTCACCCGTATCGATCGTCGCCGCAAGTTGCCGGTGACCATTCTGTTGCGGGCGCTGGGCTACAACGACGAGGAAATGCTGGCCGAGTTCTTCGAGGTCAACACGTTCCACATCGATCCCACCGAGGGCGTCCAGCTTGAGCTGGTTGCCGAGCGTCTGCGCGGCGAGACCCTGGACTTCGACCTGGCCGATGGTGACAAGGTCATCGTCGAGGCCGGCCGCCGCATCACCGCGCGCCACGTCAAGCAGCTGGAGGCGTCGGGTATCGATGCACTGGCGGTGCCGGACGAGTACCTGGTCGGTCGCACCCTGTCCCACGATGTGGTCGATACCAGCACCGGCGAGCTGATTGCCGCGGCCAACGACGAGATCACCGAAGAGCAGCTGGAGCTGTTCCGCAAGGGTGGTATCGAGGTGGTCGGCACGATCTGGACCAACGACCTGGATCGCGGCGCGTTCATCTCCAACACGCTGCGGATCGACCCCAGCAAGACCCAGTTGGAGGCATTGGTCGAGATCTACCGGATGATGCGTCCGGGCGAGCCGCCGACCAAGGATGCCGCGCAGAACCTGTTCCACAACCTGTTCTTCACCTTCGATCGCTACGACCTGTCGGCCGTGGGCCGGATGAAGTTCAACCGTCGCATCGGTCGCAAGGAAGTCACCGGCGCCTCGGTGCTGTATGACGCCCGCTACTTCTCGCTGCGCAAGGATGAAGACTCCAAGCGGCTGGCGGCCGAGATCGGTGAAGGCTCCGACATCCTCGACGTGTTGAAGGTGCTGACCGAGATCCGCAACGGTCGCGGCATCGTTGATGACATCGACCACCTCGGCAACCGTCGGGTGCGTTCGGTGGGCGAGATGGCCGAGAACACCTTCCGCGTCGGTCTGGTCCGGGTGGAGCGTGCGGTCAAGGAGCGCCTGTCGATGGCCGAGGCCGATGGCCTGACCCCGCAGGACCTGATCAACGCCAAGCCGGTGGCGGCCGCGGTCAAGGAGTTCTTCGGCTCCTCGCAGCTGTCGCAGTTCATGGATCAGAACAACCCGCTGTCGGAAGTCACCCACAAGCGCCGCGTGTCGGCTCTTGGGCCGGGCGGCCTGACCCGCGAGCGTGCCGGATTCGAGGTGCGCGACGTGCACCCGACCCATTACGGCCGCGTGTGCACCATCGAAACCCCGGAAGGCCCGAACATCGGTCTGATCAACTCGCTGGCGGTGTTTGCCCGCACCAACGAGTACGGCTTCCTGGAGACGCCGTACCGCAAGGTGGTGGATGGCAAGGTCACCGACGACGTCGAGTACCTGTCGGCGATCGAGGAGAACGAGTACGTCATCGCCCAGGCTAACGCGCCGCAGGATGACAAGGGCGTGTTGTCGGAGCTGTTCGTCGACTGCCGCTACCAGGGCGAGTCGATGCTCAAGCCGCCCGCCGAGGTCCACTTCATGGACGTCTCGCCAATGCAGACGGTGTCGGTTGCCGCGGCGCTGGTGCCGTTCCTGGAGCACGATGACGCGAACCGCGCACTGATGGGCGCGAACATGCAGCGCCAGGCCGTGCCGACCCTGCGTTCGCAGAAACCGCTGGTGGGTACCGGTATCGAGCGCGCCGTGGCGCGTGACTCGGGCGTGACCGTGAACGCGTTGCGCGGCGGCACGATCGAGCAGATCGATGCGGCGCGCATCGTGGTCAAGGTCAACGAGGACGAGATCAGCAGCGAGACCGATGCCGGTGTCGATATCTACAACCTGATCAAGTACACCCGTTCCAACCAGAACACCTGCATCAACCAGACCCCGCTGGTCAACGTGGGCGATGTGATCGCCCGCGGCGACGTGCTGGCCGATGGTCCCTCGACCGATATCGGCGAGCTGGCCCTGGGCCAGAACATGCTGATCGCGTTCATGCCGTGGAACGGCTACAACTTCGAGGATTCCATCCTGCTGTCGGAGCGGGTGGTGCAGGAGGATCGTTACACCACGATCCACATCGAGGAGTTGACCGCGGTAGCGCGTGACACCAAGTTGGGGCCGGAGGAGATTTCTGCCGACATTCCCAACGTCTCCGAAGAGGCATTGAATCGCCTTGACGAGTCCGGTGTGGTCTACATCGGCGCCGAAGTGCGCGCCGGCGACATCCTGGTCGGCAAGGTCACGCCCAAGGGCGAGAGCCAGCTGACCCCGGAAGAGAAGCTGCTGCGCGCGATCTTCGGCGAGAAGGCCAGCGACGTGAAGGACAGCTCGCTGCGCGTGCCGCCGGGCATGGACGGCAACGTCATCGACGTGCAGGTCTTTACCCGTGACGGCATCGAGAAGGACAAGCGCGCCAAGCAGATCGAGGAATCGGAGGTTCGCCGGGTCAAGAAGGACTTCGACGATCAGTTCCGCATCCTCGAGGCGGCGATCTACAGCCGTCTGCGCAGCCAGTTGATCGGCAAGGTTGCCAATGGCGGTTCCGGACTGAAGAAGGGCGAGACCGTGACCAGCCTGGTGCTGGACGGACTGTCCCGCAAGGACTGGTTCAGCCTGCGCATGAAGGACGAGTCGGCCGTCGAGGCGATCGAGCGCGCGCAGAAGCAGATCGACGTGCACGAGAAGGAATTCGAGCGCCGGTTCGCCGACAAGCGCGCCAAGATCACCCAGGGCGATGACCTCGCACCGGGCGTGCTGAAGATGGTCAAGGTATTCCTGGCAGTGAAGCGCCGGATCCAGCCAGGCGACAAGATGGCCGGCCGCCACGGCAACAAGGGTGTGGTCTCGACCATCGTGCCGGTGCAGGACATGCCGTACATGGCCAACGGCGAGACGATCGACATCGTGCTCAACCCGCTGGGCGTACCGAGCCGAATGAACATCGGCCAGGTGCTGGAAGTCCATCTGGGCTGGGCGGCCAAGGGGCTGGGAGAGAAGATCCAGCGGATGCTCGACGCGCAGGCCAAGGTGACCGAACTGCGCAAGTTCCTCGACGAGATCTACAACCACGACGTCAAGCTGCACGGACAGCGGGTCGACCTCAAGCAGTTCAGTGACCAGGAGTTGATGGCACTGGCAGGCAACCTGACCGACGGCGTGCCGATGGCGACACCGGTGTTCGACGGTGCCGAAGAGCTGGAGATCAAGAAGATGCTTGAGCTGGCGGACCTGCCGATCAGCGGCCAGACCACCTTGCATGACGGCCGTACCGGTGAGGCGTTCGACCGCCAGGTCACCGTGGGCTACATGCACATGCTGAAGCTGAACCATCTCGTCGACGACAAGATGCATGCCCGTTCGACCGGGCCGTACTCGCTCGTCACCCAGCAGCCGCTGGGCGGCAAGGCGCAGTTCGGCGGCCAGCGCTTCGGCGAGATGGAAGTCTGGGCACTGGAAGCCTACGGTGCGGCCTACACGTTGCAGGAGATGCTGACGGTGAAGTCCGATGACGTGCAGGGACGCAACCAGATGTACAAGAACATCGTCGATGGCGAGTACGAAATGGTGGCCGGAATGCCGGAGTCCTTCAACGTGCTGGTGAAGGAAATCCGTTCGCTCGCGATCAACATGGAGCTGGAAGAGAACTGAGAAAAACGGAGCGGTGAACGCCGCGCACCGCGCGTTCCCCGCTCCGAGTCGGTAATCCCAGCCCCTTGACGATTTACTCCTCCACGGAGAAAGAAAAATGAAAGACCTGCTCAACCTTTTCAACCAGCAGCGTCCGGCGCTCAACTTCGACGCGATCAAGATCGCGTTGGCGTCGCCGGACCTGATTCGTTCGTGGTCCTTCGGCGAGGTCAAGAAGCCCGAGACCATCAACTACCGCACCTTCAAGCCCGAGCGCGATGGCCTGTTTTGTGCCGCGATCTTCGGGCCGGTCAAGGACTACGAGTGCCTGTGCGGCAAGTACAAGCGCATGAAGCACCGTGGCGTTGTGTGCGAGAAGTGCGGCACCGAGGTCACCCTGGCCAAGGTTCGCCGCGAGCGCATGGGCCACATCGACCTGGCGTCGCCGGTCGCGCACATCTGGTTCCTGAAGTCGCTGCCCAGCCGCATTGGTTTGATGCTGGACATGACCCTGCGCGACATCGAGCGGATCCTGTACTTCGAGGCGTTCGTCGTCACCGAGCCGGGCCTGACCCCGTTCGAGCGTGGCCAGCTGCTCAACGAAGAGCAGTACATGCAAGCACGCCAGGAGCACAGCGATGACTTCGACGCCGCGATGGGCGCCGAGGCGGTCTATGACCTGCTGCGCACCCTCGACCTGCCGGGCGAGATGGTGCAGCTGAAGGAAGACATCGCCGCCACCGGCTCGGAAACCAAGCTCAAGCGCCTGACCAAGCGGGTCAAGCTGGTCGAGGCGTTCCTGGAGTCCGGCAACAAGCCCGAGTGGATGATCATGACGGTGCTGCCGGTGCTGCCGCCGGACCTGCGTCCGTTGGTGCCGCTGGACGGTGGCCGCTTCGCGACCTCCGACCTCAATGATCTGTACCGCCGCGTCATCAACCGCAACAATCGCCTGCGCCGCCTGCTGGAGCTCAATGCGCCGGAAATCATCGTGCGCAACGAGAAGCGCATGCTGCAGGAGTCGGTGGATGCGCTGATGGACAACGGCCGCCGCGGCCGCGCCATCACCGGTACCAACAAGCGCCCGCTGAAGTCGCTGGCCGACATGATCAAGGGCAAGCAGGGCCGGTTCCGCCAGAACCTGCTGGGCAAGCGCGTCGACTACTCCGGTCGTTCCGTCATCGTGGTCGGTCCGTACCTCAAGCTGCACCAGTGCGGCCTGCCGAAGAAGATGGCGCTGGAGCTGTTCAAGCCCTTCATCTTCGCCAAGCTGCAGCGTCAGGGCCTGGCCACCACCATCAAGGCGGCCAAGAAGCTGGTCGAGCGTGAAGAGGCCGAGGTCTGGGACATCCTGGAAGAGGTGATCCGCGAGCATCCGGTGCTGTTGAACCGTGCTCCGACCCTGCATCGCCTGGGCATCCAGGCGTTCGAGCCGGTGCTGATCGAAGGCAAGGCAATCCAGCTGCATCCGCTGGTCTGCACCGCGTTCAACGCCGACTTCGATGGTGACCAGATGGCCGTCCACGTGCCGCTCTCGCTGGAAGCCCAGCTGGAAGCGCGTGCGCTGATGATGGCGTCCAACAACATCCTGAGCCCCGCCAACGGCGAGCCGATCATCGTGCCGTCGCAGGACGTCGTGCTGGGCCTGTATTACATGACCCGCGGCCTGGAGAACAAGAAGGGCGAGGGCATGGCGTTCGCCAACGTGTCCGAGGTCAAGCGTGCCTACGACAACCGCGTGGTGGAACTGCACGCCAAGGTCAAGGTGCGGATCACCGAGTCGGTGGTCCAGGAAGACAGCGAGGCCGGTAAAGGCGAGCGCGTGACCAGGACCTCCATCGTCGACACCACCGTCGGCCGGGCGTTGCTACAGGAAATCCTGCCCGACGGCCTGCCGTTTGTGTTGGCCAACGTCGAGTTGACCAAGAAGAACATCAGCCGCCTGATCAACTCCAGCTATCGCCTGCTGGGCTTGAAGGACACGGTCGTGTTCGCCGACCAGCTGATGTACACCGGCTTTGCCTACGCGACCCGCGCCGGTGTCTCCATCGGCATCGATGACATGCTCATCCCGGATGCCAAGAAGGGCATCCTGGAGGAGGCCGAAACCGAGGTCCTGGAAATCCAGGAGCAGTACCAGTCGGGTCTGGTCACCGCCGGCGAGCGTTACAACAAGGTCGTCGATATCTGGTCGCGCACCAATGAGCGCGTGGCCAAGGCCATGATGGACACGATCGGCACCGAGAAGGTCCAGAATGCGAAGGGCGAAACGATCGACCAGAAGTCGATGAACTCGGTCTACATCATGGCCGACTCCGGCGCCCGTGGTTCGCAGGCGCAGATCCGCCAGCTGGCCGGCATGCGTGGCCTGATGGCCAAGCCTGACGGCTCCATCATCGAGACGCCGATCACCGCGAACTTCCGTGAAGGCCTCAACGTCCTGCAGTACTTCATCTCGACCCACGGTGCACGAAAGGGTTTGGCCGATACCGCGTTGAAGACCGCGAACTCCGGTTACCTGACCCGTCGCCTGGTCGACGTGGCGCAGGACGTGGTGATCACCGAGGACGATTGCGGCACGCTCGATGGCCTGATGATGACCCCGATCGTTGAAGGCGGTGACGTGGTCGAGCCGTTGCGTGACCGTGTACTGGGTCGCGTCGTGGCCGAGGATGTGTTCCTGCCGGGCAATGACGACGATCCGATCGTCACCCGCAACACGCTGCTGGACGAGGCCTGGGTACAGAAGCTCGAAGACGCCAGCGTGCAGCTGATCAAGGTGCGTTCGACCATCACCTGCCAGTCCTCGTTCGGTGTATGTGCCAGCTGCTACGGCCGTGACCTCGGTCGCGGACACATCGTCAACCATGGCGAGGCGGTGGGCGTGGTGGCGGCGCAGTCGATTGGTGAGCCGGGTACCCAGCTGACCATGCGTACGTTCCACATTGGTGGTGCGGCATCGCGAGCGGCGGCGATCGACAACGTGACCGTCAAGACCACCGGTTCGATCAAGTTCAACAACCTCAAGCACATCGAGCACGGTGCCGGCCACGTGGTGGCGGTATCACGCTCGGGCGAGTTGTCGGTGCTTGACGTCCACGGCCGCGAGCGCGAGCGTTACAAGCTGCCGTACGGCGCGACCATCGACGTCAAGGATGGCGCGGAAATCAAGGCCGGCCAGCAGGTCGCGCACTGGGACCCGCATAACCATCCGATCGTGTCGGAAGTGGCCGGTTTCGTCCGCTTCGTGGACTTCGTCGACGGCATCACCGTGATCGAGAAGACCGATGAGCTGACCGGCCTGGCGTCGCGCGAGATCACCGATCCGAAGCGCCGCGGTTCCGCGTCCAAGGATCTGCGTCCGATCGTGCGCATCGTCGACAAGAATGGTGATGACCTGGTCATTCCCGGTTCCGACCTGCCTGCGCAGTACCAGTTGCCGCCGCGCTCGGTGGTCAACCTGCAGGACGGTGCACCGGTGGGCGTTGGCGACGTAGTGGCCAAAATTCCGCAAGAGGCGTCCAAGACCCGCGATATCACCGGTGGTCTGCCACGCGTCGCCGATCTGTTCGAGGCGCGCAAGCCGAAGGATCCGGCAATCCTGGCCGAGCGTTCGGGCATGGTCAGTTTCGGCAAGGAAACCAAGGGCAAGCAGCGCCTGGTGATCACCGATTCCGATGGCACCGAGCACGAGGAGCTGATTCCCAAGTACCGCCAGATCATCGTGTTCGAAGGTGAGCACGTCGAAAAGGGCGAGACCGTGGTGGACGGCGAGCCGACTCCGCAGGATATCTTGCGCTTGCTGGGTGTCGAGCCGCTGGCCGTCTACCTGACCAAGGAGATCCAGGACGTGTACCGCCTGCAGGGCGTGAAGATCAACGACAAGCACATCGAGGTGATCGTCCGGCAGATGCTGCGCAAGGTCGAGATTACCGACCAGGGCGACAGCAAGTTCCTGCACGGCGAGCAGGTCGAGCGCCAGCGCTTCGTCGAAGAGCACGCCAAGGTTCTCGCGGCCGACGGGATTGTCCCGCAGTACAACCCGGTCTTGCTGGGTATCACCAAGGCATCGCTGGCGACCGAGTCGTTCATCTCGGCGGCGTCGTTCCAGGAGACCACGCGCGTGCTCACTGAAGCCGCCGTGCGCGGTACCCGTGACAACCTGCGCGGCCTGAAGGAAAACGTGATTGTGGGTCGTTTGATCCCGGCCGGTACCGGATTGGCGTACCACGCGCAGCGTCGCAAGAACGCGTCGGGATTGACCGACTCGGAGATGGAGGCGCTGTCGGCGCCAGTGGCGCCCGAAGCGGCCGCGACCGATGTCGGCGAGGAGTCCAGCGCTTCGTAATACCGTAGTGTCGTGGTGGCTCCCAGGAGCCACCCCAGATCACCAAATGAGGTGCAAGGAGCGCCTCGTGTTGGGCCCAGGGCAGGGCGGGATCAGGAATGTTCGCGGGGCCGGGAGGATAATTTCCGGCTTCCGCGGTTTCGTGCTGAATGTGTTTGACGGCAACGTTGAACGCAAGCTATACTTTTCGGTCTCGGTAAGTCGAGTGAGCTCGGCTTCCCGTTCGTTTTCACAGAGGCGCGGCATTCTTGGCCGGCCTCTCACCAAAGAGCTCCAGATGGCGACGATCAATCAGCTGGTCCGCAAGCCGCGGCAGGCAGCGACATATAACAGTGCCTCACCGGCGCTCGAGAACTGCCCGCAGCGCCGTGGTGTGTGCACACGTGTGTACACCACCACCCCGAAAAAGCCGAACTCGGCAATGCGCAAGGTGGCCAAGGTGCGCCTGACCAACGGTTACGAGGTCATCTCGTACATCGGCGGTGAGGGGCACAACCTGCAGGAGCACTCCGTGGTACTGATTCGTGGCGGCCGCGTCAAGGATCTGCCAGGTGTCCGTTATCACACCGTGCGCGGTGCGCTCGATGCCGCCGGCGTCGCCAAGCGTCGCCAGCGCCGTTCCAAGTACGGCGCCAAGCGCCCGAAGTCCTGAGGAATTTGACTCATGTCGCGTAAAGGTTCCGCACCGCAGCGCTCGATCCTGCCTGATCCAAAGCATGGCAGCGAGACGATCGCGCGATTCATCAATATGGTCATGTACAGCGGCAAGAAGTCCGTCGCCGAGAGGATCGTCTATGGCGCCATGGACGTGATCGGGGAGAAAAACCCGAACGCGCTGGAAGTCGTGGAAAAGGCGTTGGCCAATATTTCACCGGCGGTCGAGGTCAAGTCGCGCCGCGTGGGTGGTTCCACCTACCAGGTGCCGGTCGAAGTGCGCGCGTCGCGTCGCGTCGCCCTGGCGATGCGCTGGTTGATCGACGCTGCGCGCAAGCGCGGCGAGAACACCATGCCGCGCAAGCTCGCTGCAGAATTGCTCGACGCTGCGGAAAGCCGTGGCGGTGCTGTCAAGAAGCGTGAAGAAACCCACCGCATGGCAGAGGCGAACAAGGCGTTCGCACACTACCGCTGGTGATTCGGGTGCCTTGATAACGAGGCATTCGAAAGCAGCAAATCAAGTCCGATGGCAGCCCAGGCTGCCTGAGCGAACCGGGTGCCGCCATCAGGCGGCGTCCGGCCTTCTAGAAATCGTAAACCTAAACGAGAGGGTACCGTGGCTCGCACCACTCCCATCGAACGCTATCGCAATTTCGGCATCATGGCCCACATTGATGCCGGAAAGACCACCACCACCGAACGCATCCTGTTCTATACCGGTGTCAACCATAAGCTTGGCGAAACCCACGAGGGTGCCGCCACCATGGACTGGATGGAGCAGGAGCAGGAACGCGGCATCACGATCACGTCGGCCGCGACGACTGCTTTCTGGAGCGGCATGGACAAGTCCATGCAGCAGCATCGGCTGAACATCATCGACACCCCCGGGCACGTCGACTTCACTATCGAAGTGGAGCGTTCGCTGCGCGTGCTCGATGGTGCGGTGTTCGTGCTTTGTGCAGTGGGTGGCGTGCAGCCGCAGTCCGAGACCGTTTGGCGCCAGGCCAACAAGTATTCGGTGCCGCGCCTTGCATTCATCAACAAGATGGATCGCACCGGTGCCAACTTCAACAAGGTCGTCGGTCAGCTGAAGAGCCGTCTGGGCGCCTATCCGGTGCCGATGCAGGTGCCAGTTGGCGCCGAAGAGGGCTTCGACGGGGTGATCGACCTGGTCAAGATGAAGGCGATCCACTGGGATACCGCCTCGCAGGGCACGGTGTTCGAGTACGGCGAGATTCCGGCCGAGCTCCTCGACGAGGCCACCGCGGCCCGTAGCTTCATGGTCGAGGCAGCCGCCGAGGCCAGCGAAGAGCTGATGGACAAGTACCTCAATGACGGTGAACTGTCGGAGGCAGAGATCATCGCCGGCTTGCGCGAGCGGACCTTGAAGGTGGAAGTGATTCCGGTCTTCTGTGGTACCGCGTTCAAGAACAAGGGCGTCCAGGCGATGCTCGACGGGGTGATCGAGTTGCTGCCGTCGCCAGTCGACGTGCCGCCGGTTCCGGGCATCGATGACGACGAGAAAGAGGCGCATCGCGAAGCATCCGACACTGCGCCGTTTTCCGCGCTCGCCTTCAAGATCATGACCGATCCGTTTGTTGGCTCGCTGACGTTCTTCCGGGTCTATTCGGGCGTGCTCAATTCGGGCGACCAGGTCTACAACCCGGTCAAGTCGAAGAAGGAGCGCGTCGGCCGTATCCTGCAGATGCACTCCAATGATCGCCACGAGATCAAGGAAGTGCGCGCGGGCGATATTGCCGCTGCGGTCGGCCTGAAGGACGTCACCACCGGCGATACGATGTGCGCGGTCGATCACATCATCACGCTGGAGCGGATGATCTTCCCGGAGCCGGTCATCTCGATGGCGGTGGAGCCCAAGACCAAGGCCGACCAGGAAAAGATGGGCATGGCGCTGGGCCGTCTGGCGCAGGAGGATCCGACCTTCCGCGTGCATACCGACGAGGAATCCGGCCAGACCATCATCTCCGGCATGGGCGAGTTGCACCTGGACGTCCTGGTGGATCGCATGCGCCGCGAGTTCAACGTCGAAGCCAACGTCGGCAAGCCGCAGGTGGCTTACCGCGAGACCATCCGCAAGGCGGTCAAGGCCGAAGGCAAGTTCGTGCGTCAGTCCGGCGGCAAGGGCCAGTTCGGTCATGTCTGGCTTGAAATCGAGCCCGGCGAGACCGGCAGCGGTTACGTCTTCGAAAACGGCGTGGTGGGTGGCGTGGTGCCGAAGGAGTACATCCCGGCGGTCGACAAGGGCATCCAGGAAGTGATCGCCAATGGCCTGCTGGCCGGCTACCCGATCGTTGACGTCAAGGTGAAGCTGGTTGACGGCTCGTATCACGAGGTCGATTCTTCTGAAATGGCGTTCAAGATCGCCGGTTCGATGGGCTTCAAGGAAGGCTTCCACAAGGCCAATCCGGTGTTGCTGGAGCCGATGATGAAGGTCGAGATCGTGACGCCGGAGGATTACCTCGGTGACGTGATGGGCGATGTCAGTCGGCGCCGCGGCATCCTGCAGGGTCAGGAAGACACTCCGTCGGGCAAGATCATCGACGCGACCTTGCCGCTGGGCGAGATGTTCGGTTACGCGACCAGCCTGCGTTCAATGTCGCAAGGCCGCGCGACCTTCACGATGGAGTTCGATCACTACGCCCAGGCACCGAGCAATATCGCCGAGGCCGTGGTCAAGAAAAACTGACGTATTGGCCGGCGCTCGCCGCCGGCCAGCTCCCAACCAGCTCATTAAACGATTTCAGAGGTAACAATCATGGCGAAGGGTAAGTTCGAGCGCACCAAGCCGCACGTGAACGTCGGCACGATCGGTCACGTTGACCACGGCAAGACCACGTTGACCGCGGCGTTGACCAAGGTCGGTGCCGAGCGTTTCGGTGGCGAGTTCAGCGCGTACGACGCGATTGACCGGGCCCCGGAAGAGAAGGCGCGCGGCATCACCATCTCGACCTCGCACGTCGAGTACGAATCCCCGAATCGCCACTACGCGCACGTCGATTGCCCGGGACACGCCGACTATGTGAAGAACATGATCACCGGTGCGGCGCAGATGGACGGCGCGATCCTGGTGTGTTCGGCCGCGGACGGCCCGATGCCGCAGACGCGCGAGCACATCCTGCTGGCCCGCCAGGTGGGCGTGCCGTACATCGTGGTCTACCTGAACAAGGCGGACATGGTGGACGACGCCGAGCTGCTTGAGCTGGTGGACATGGAAGTGCGCGAGCTGCTGAGCAAGTACGAGTTCCCCGGCGACGACACCCCGATCGTGATCGGTTCGGCGCTGAAGGCGCTGGAAGGTGACCAGAGCGATATCGGCATTCCGTCGATCATCAAGCTGGTGGACGCGCTGGACACCTGGATCCCGGAGCCGGTGCGCGACGTGGACAAGGCGTTCCTGATGCCGGTCGAGGACGTGTTCTCGATCTCCGGTCGCGGCACCGTGGTGACCGGCCGTATCGAGCGCGGCATCATCAAGGTCGGCGAAGAGATCGAGATCGTCGGTATCCGTCCGACCGTCAAGACGACCGTGACCGGTGTGGAGATGTTCCGCAAGCTGCTCGACCAGGGCCAGGCGGGCGACAACGCCGGCCTGCTGCTGCGCGGCACCAAGCGTGACGACGTCGAGCGCGGCCAGGTGCTGTGCAAGCCGGGCTCGATCAAGCCGCACACCCAGTTTGAGGGTGAGGTGTACATCCTGAGCAAGGACGAGGGCGGCCGCCACACGCCGTTCTTCAAGGGCTACCGTCCGCAGTTCTACTTCCGCACCACCGACGTGACCGGCGCCTGCGAGCTGCCCGAAGGCGTGGAGATGGTGATGCCGGGCGACAATGTGAAGATGGTGGTCGAGTTGATCAACCCGATCGCGATGGACGAAGGCCTGCGTTTCGCCATCCGTGAAGGTGGTCGTACCGTCGGCGCCGGCGTGGTCGCCAAGATCATCAAGTAATGCCTGGTATCCAGTAAAGATTTGGTAATACCGCGTCATCCCGCTGGGTCGGGGTGGCGTCTACCGCGAAAAGAGGAGCAGGAAGCGCCTCGTGTTCGCCCGACAGGGAAATGTCGCGTGACAAGATCGTTGGCAGTGCCGGATATCCCGGCGCTGCTTGACGGCACCATGGCACGCGCTTTATACTTTTCTGTCTGGCAGGCCGGGAAACCGGCCTGCCTTGCTTTGCTAAGGATTTCCGCCTTCGGATTGTCTACCGCCGGCGGGATCGTTTCCATCGGGGTTCGGTGCACCTAGCCACCGGCCCGTCGCTCTTTAAACCAAGGAACACCGTCATGGCGGACCAAAAGATCCGGATTCGGCTGAAGGCATACGATCATCGTCTGATCGACCGCTCAGCCAGCGAGATCGTCGAGACGGCAAAACGGACCGGCGCGCAAGTGCGTGGCCCGATCCCGTTGCCGACCAAGATCGAGCGCTTCACCATTCTTACTTCTCCGCACGTCGACAAGGACGCGCGTGACCAGTACGAGACCCGCACGCACAAGCGCGTGCTCGACATCGTCGACCCCAACGACAAGACCGTGGACGCGCTGATGAAGCTCGAGCTCGCGGCGGGCGTTGACGTACAGATCAAGCTGACCTGAGGACCTGACCATGACGGCGAAGAAATATTCGTTGGGCATCGTCGGCCGCAAGGCCGGCATGAGCCGGTTTTTCACCGAGGATGGCAGGTCCATTCCGGTGACGCTGATCGAAGCGACCCCGAACCGGATCACCCAAATCAAGACCCCCGATACCGATGGCTACAGCGCGGTGCAGGTTACCGTTGGCGTACGCCGTGCGGCGCTGATCAACAAGCCCGCCGCTGGTCACCTGGCCAAGGCTAAGGTCGACGCTGGCCGAGGCTTGTGGGAGTTCCGCGTTGCCGACGACAAGCTCGGTGACTTCAACGTGGGCGGCGAGATCAAGGCCGACATCTTTGAGGTCGGCCAAGTGGTCGATGTCCAGGGCGTGACCAAGGGCAAGGGCTTCCAGGGCACCATCAAGCGCTGGAACTTCGCCATGGGCGACGCGACCCACGGTAACTCGCTGTCGCATCGCTCGCCGGGTTCCATCGGCCAGCGGCAGACGCCGGGTCGCGTGTTCCCGGGCAAAAAGATGTCCGGTCACATGGGCTTCGTGCAGCAGAGTACCCAGGGCCTGGAAGTGGTCAAGGTCGACGCCGAACGCGGCTTGATCGCGATCAAGGGCGCAGTACCAGGCGCGCCGGGCGGCGACGTGATCGTTCGCCCGACGACCAAGGGAGTATGACGATGGAACTTGCCATCAATAACAGCAGCGAGAAGTTGTCGGTTTCCGACGATATCTTCGGCCGCGAGTTCAGTGAAGACCTGGTCCATCAGGTCGTCGTTGCCTACCGCAACGCCGGTCGCAGCGGTACCAAGGCGCAGAAGACCCGTTCGCAGGTTGCCGGCACCACCAAGAAGTCGAAGAACCAGAAGGGCGGTGGCGCTCGCCACGGCGCGCTGACGGCTCCGATCTTCCGCGGCGGCGGCGTCACTTTTGCGGCCCAGCCGCGAAGCTTCGCGCAGAAGGTCAATCGCAAGATGTACCGCGCCGCGATGGCTTCGATCCTGTCCGAGCTTAACCGCCAGGGCCGGATCACGGTCGTCGACAAGCTCGAGCTGGACTCGCCGAAGACCTCGGGCATGATCGCGATGCTCAAAGGCCTGGAAGCCGGTCGTCGCCCGTTGCTGGTCACCGAGGATGCCACCGAGAATCTGTACCTCTCGGCGCGCAACTTGCCGTATGTCGAGGTTCGTGACGTGCAGGGCCTGGATCCGGTTGCGCTGGTTGGCGCCGATACGGTCGTGGTCACCACCGAGGCGATCAAGAAGATTCAGGAGTGGCTGGCATGAACGACGCCAAGCTCTACAACGTGATTCGTGCGCCGCGCGTGTCCGAGAAGACCGCGCGCCTGCAGGAAGTTTCCAATCAATACGTCTTCGAAGTGGCGACGACGGCAACCAAGGCTGACATCAAGGTTGCAGTCGAGAAGCTGTTCGACGTCAAGGTCGAGGCGGTCAACGTGCTCAACGTGAAGGGCAAAGCAAAAGCCTTCAAGTTCCGCATGGGCCGTCGCCCCGACTGGCGCAAGGCATACGTGACGCTGGCCGATGGCCAGTCGATCGACGTTATGGCCAAGGCTTGAGGATCGACCCATGGCATTGATGACATTCAAACCCACTTCACCCGGCCGTCGCTCGATGGTTCGGGTGGTGACGCCCGACCTGCACAAGGGTGCGCCGTACGCGCCGTTGCTCGAGAAGAAGAGCAAGACCGGTGGCCGCAACCATCACGGCCGGACCACTACCCGGCATATCGGTGGTGGTCACAAGCAGCACTACCGCATCGTCGATTTCAAGCGCAACAAGGAAGGCATTCCGGCGCGCGTGGAGCGGATCGAATACGATCCCAACCGCACCGCCCACCTGGCCCTGTTGTGCTATGTCGATGGCGAGCGTCGCTACATCATTGCTCCCAAGGGGCTGAAAGCCGGCGACCAGGTAATTGCGGGTCGTGATGCACCCATCCGCACCGGCAACACACTGCCGCTGAGCAACATCCCGGTGGGTTCCACCGTGCATTGCATCGAGATGAAGCCGGGCAAGGGCGCACAGATTGCACGCGCTGCCGGCGCCGGCGTCCAGCTGGTCGCACGTGAGCAGGGCTACGCCACGCTACGTCTTCGTTCTGGCGAGATGCGCAAGGTTGCAGTCGATTGCCGGGCCACCATCGGCGAAGTCGGCAACGATGAGCACAGCCTGCAGAAGCTCGGCAAGGCCGGCGCGAAGCGCTGGCGCGGTATCAGGCCGACCGTTCGCGGCGCGGCGATGAACCCGGTGGATCATCCGCACGGTGGTGGTGAGGCCAAGGCTGGCCAGGGCAACCCGCATCCGGTCACCCCATGGGGTGTGCCGACCAAGGGCTACAAGACGCGGCACAACAAGCGTACGCAGCAGTTCATCGTTCGCGATCGCAGGAGCTAATCGGCAATGGCACGTTCACTGAAAAAAGGTCCGTTCGTTGACCACCACCTGATCAAGAAGGTGGAGGCCGCGGCCAACAACAAACGCCCGATCAAGACCTGGTCGCGTCGCTCGATGGTGTTGCCGGAAATGGTGGGTTTCACCATTGCGGTGCACAACGGCCGCAACCACATCCCGGTGCTGGTCAACGAGAACATGGTTGGCCACAAGCTCGGCGAATTCTCCCTGACGCGCACCTTCAAGGGTCACGTCGGCGACAAGAAGAGCCGATAAGGAGATGACCATGGAAGCTAAAGCCATCCTGCGCAGTGCGCGTATCTCCGCCCAGAAGGCCCGGTTGGTTGCCAACCAGGTGCGCGGCCTTACCGCCGAGAGCGCCGTCAATCAGCTCAAGTTCTCGGACAAGAAAGCCGCCGACCTGATCCGCAAGGTTCTGGAGTCTGCGATCGCCAATGCCGAGAACAACCAGGGCGCCGATATCGACGAGCTCAAGGTCACCACCATCATGGTTGACGAGGGTCCGACCCTGAAGCGCTTCATGGCGCGGGCAAAGGGTCGCGGCACCCGCATTCTCAAGCGTACCAGCCACATTACTGTGGTCGTGGGCGCCGGCAAGCAAGGCGGAGTCTGATTATGGGTCACAAAGTTCATCCCACCGGCATCCGCCTGGGTATCTCCAAGGATTGGAATTCCAAGTGGTTTGCCGGCAAGAAGCAGTACGCCGAGTACCTGATCGCCGACCTCAAGGTCCGCGAGATGTTGCGCAAGAAGCTGGCCCAGGCCGGAATTTCGAAGATTCTCATCGAGCGTCCGGCCAACAACGCCCGCGTGACCATCCACACCGCCCGTCCGGGCGTGGTGATCGGCAAGCGTGGTGAGGATATCGACAAGCTGCGCAAGGAAGTCAGCGACATGATGGGCGTCCCGGCGCACATCAACGTCACCGAGGTCCGCAAGCCGGAGCTCGACGCGCAGCTGGTGGCTGAGTCGATCGCGCAGCAGTTGGAGCGCCGCATCATGTTCCGCCGCGCCATGAAGCGTGCGGTTGGCAATGCGATGCGCCTGGGCGCGCTGGGCATCAAGGTCAATGTTGGTGGTCGGCTCAATGGTGCCGAAATCGCGCGTTCGGAGTGGTACCGCGAGGGTCGCGTGCCGCTGCACACCCTGCGCGCCGATATCGACTACGGCTTCGCAGAAGCCAAAACGACGTACGGCATCATTGGTATCAAAGTGTGGGTCTACCGGGGCGAGATCTTTGATTTTTCCCAGGTTGGCCAGGAAAAGCCGG
This sequence comes from Lysobacter sp. A289, assembly GCF_054072675.1. Lineage (NCBI taxonomy): Bacteria > Pseudomonadati > Pseudomonadota > Gammaproteobacteria > Lysobacterales > Lysobacteraceae > Lysobacter > Lysobacter sp. A289. Next base: position 1,787,277 of record NZ_JBSVRN010000001.1, on the reverse strand, counting down.
ACGACAGTCCGCGCAGTGATCGCGGCGACCGCCGCGACCGTGCGCCCCGTCCGCCGCGCGAACAGAGGTAACGGATCATGTTGCAACCAAAACGAACCAAGTACCGGAAGGTACACAAGGGCCGCAACGACGGCCTGGCTTGGAGCGGCAATGCCGTCAGCTTCGGCGAGTACGGCCTGAAGTCGACCGCGCACGGCCAGATCACCGCTCGCCAGATCGAGGCCGCGCGCCGTTCCATCAGTCGCTACGTCAAGCGTGGCGGCAAGATGTGGATCCGCGTGTTCCCCGACAAGCCGATCACCAAGAAGCCGATCGAAGTGCGTATGGGTAAGGGCAAGGGCAGCGTCGAGTACTGGGTCGCGCTGATCCAGCCCGGACGCGTGATCTACGAGATCGAAGGTGTGGCAGAGGACGTGGCGCGCGAAGCGTTCCGCCTGGCCGCCGCCAAGCTTTCGGTCACCACCACTTTCGTGACGCGGACGGTGCGCTGATGGAACTCAATAAACTGCGAGAGAAGTCGGCTGACGAGCTCAAGGCCCACTTGACCGACCTGCACAAGGAGGGCTTCGCCCTTCGCATGCAGCAGGTGACCGGCCAGCTGACCAAGACCCACGAGACCCGTCGGGTGCGTCGCGAGATTGCTCGCGTCAACACCCTGATCGGCGAGGCTCAAGCGAGCCCGGCCGACTCGGGCGAGAAGAAGTAAGGACCCGCCATGACCGACAACAATACAGAGAAGGCGCTGCGCACGGTCGAAGGACGCGTGGTCAGCAACAAGATGGACAAGACCATCACCGTGCTCGTCGAGCGCCAGGTCAAGCACGCGTTGTACGGCAAGTACATCCGTCGCTCGTCCAAGCTGCACGCACACGACGGGGATAATTCCTGCAACGAGGGCGACGTGGTCCGGATCTCCGAGATCGCGCCGATGTCGAAAACCAAGAACTGGCGACTGGTGGAAATTGTCACCCGTGCGGCCGAATAACGAGGAGGGCTGAACCATGATCCAGATGCAAAGCTATCTCACCGTGGCCGACAACTCCGGTGCCAAGGAAGTGATGTGCATCAAGGTGCTCGGTGGCTCCAAGCGCCGTTACGCCGCGATCGGCGACGTCATCAAGGTGACCGTCAAGGATGCGATCCCGCGGGGCAAGGTCAAGAAGGGCGATGTCTATGACGCCGTCGTGGTGCGTACCCGCAAGGGCGTGCGCCGTCCGGATGGCTCATTGATCCGCTTCGACGGCAATGCCGCGGTTCTGCTGAACAACAAGCAGGAACCGATTGGCACCCGTATCTTCGGGCCCGTGACCCGTGAACTGCGTTCCGAGAAGTTCATGAAGATCGTCTCGCTCGCCCCAGAAGTGCTCTGAGCGGAGGAATTGACATGAACCGTATCAAGAAGGGCGATCAAGTAATCGTCACTGCCGGCAAGGACAAGGGCAAGAAAGGTGATGTGGTGCGAGTGGCAGGGGACAAGGTCCTGGTGTCCAACATCAACATCATCAAGCGCCACACCAAGCCGAATCCACAAGCCGGCCAGCCTGGCGGCGTGATCGAGCGTGAGGCGCCGATCCATATTTCCAACGTCATGCTGTTCAACCAGGCTTCCGGCAAGGGTGAGCGCATCGGTATCAAGGTGCTGGAGGATGGACGCAAATTGCGTGTGTTCCGCTCCAGCGGTGAGGCGGTCGACGCCTGAGGAATGCTGAAATGACACGGCTTGAAAAATTTTACAAAGAAGAAGTGGTGCCGTCGCTGACCGAGAAGTTCGGTTACACGAACCCGATGCAGGTGCCGCGCGTCTCCAAGATCACCCTGAACATGGGTGTGGGCGAGGCGGCCACCAACAAGAAAGTGCTCGAGAACGCCGTCGCCGACATGGCGAAGATCTGCGGGCAGAAGCCGATCGTGACCAACAGCCGCGTGTCCGTGGCGTCGTTCAAGATCCGCGATGGCTGGCCGATCGGCTGCAAGGTCACGTTGCGCCGGGCCAAGATGTTCGAGTTCCTGGATCGCCTGATCAACGTCTCGCTGCCGCGCGTGCGCGATTTCCGTGGCGTGTCGGCCAAGTCTTTCGATGGCCGCGGCAACTACAACATGGGCGTCAAGGAACAGATCATCTTCCCGGAAATCGATTACGACCAGGTTGATGCGCTGCGCGGCATGGACATCGCGATCACCACGACCGCGAACACCGATGCCGAAGCCCGCGCACTGCTGGAAGCGTTCCGCTTCCCGTTCCGCACCTAACACCACGCACTGATTCGAGGATCCACACATGGCAAAGACCTCCATGGTCAACCGCGACATCAAGCGGGCCAAGCTGGCCGCGAAGTACGCGGTCAAGCGCGAAGAGCTGAAGAAGATCATCTCCAGCGTCAGCGCTACGTACGAAGAAAAGGAAGAGGCGGTGGTCAAGCTGCAGAAGCTGCCACGCGACTCGTCCCCCAGCCGGCAGCGCAATCGCTGTGCCCTGACCGGGCGCTCGCGCGGCGTCTATGCAAAGTTCGGCCTGGGTCGCAACAAATTGCGTGAAGCCACCATGCGCGGAGACGTGCCGGGGCTTCGCAAGGCCAGCTGGTAATTGATTGTCAAACAGAGCCGATAAGTCTGCTAGACTTACCGGCTCCAAAAGTTCCACGCGTCACGGCGGTTCAGCCGCGGCGTCACAACTGAATTCGCAATTGAGCGGATATCGGTGCACTCATCAGGTAATTACACATGAGCATGACTGATCCCATCGCCGATATGTTCGTCCGCATCAGGAATGCGGCGGCGGTCGGCAAGCCCACGGTGAAAATGCCGTCGTCCAACATCAAGGTGGCCATCGCCAAGGTCTTGAAGGACGAGGGTTACATCCTGGCTGCCAACGTCAGCGACATCGGCGGCGGCAAGAACGAACTGCAGATCGAGCTGAAGTATTACGAAGGCAAGCCGGTGATCGAGCAGCTCAAGCGCTTCTCCCGCTCCGGGCTACGCCAGTACCGCGGCAAGGACGACTTGCCACGGGTCCTGAACGGCCTTGGTGTGTCCATCATCTCCACCTCGAAAGGCATCATGACCGACACCCAGGCGCGCCAGCAGGGCGTCGGCGGTGAAGTCCTGTGCTTCGTGGCTTAAGGGAGTAACGACTATGTCCCGAATTGCCAAGAAGCCGATTGCCCTTCCCAAGGGTGTCGAGCTCAACGTCCAGTCCGACAGCGTCACCGTCAAGGGGCCCAAGGGCTCGTTGTCGATCGCCAAGCCGACCGATATCGAGATCAAGATCGAAGACGGCCACGCGCTGCTCTCGACCCAGGATGTCGAGCGCATCGCGCTGACCGGCACGCTGCGGTCGATCATTGCCAACATGGTGCAAGGCGTCTCCGAAGGCTTTGAGCGCAAGCTTGAGCTGGTCGGTGTTGGCTACCGCGCCGCGATGCAGGGAAAAGACCTGAGCCTGTCGCTTGGTTTCTCCCATCCGGTAACGTTTGCCTCCCCCGACGGCATCACCATCAGTACGCCTACCCAGACCGAAGTTCTGGTGCAGGGCACTGACAAGCAACGCGTCGGTGAGGTGGCCGCCAAGATTCGCGGTTTCCGTCCGCCGGAGCCCTACAAGGGCAAGGGCGTGAAGTACGCCGGGGAAACCATCATTCGCAAGGAAGCCAAGAAGGCGTAAGTTCGCCGCGGATCCGTCCGCAAGCACCCGGCCATTCGTGGCAGGACTTCTGAACAAAATCGCTCCCTTGGTAGTTTTTCGAGAACCCAGACTAATGAACAAGAATACTGCCCGCCTGCGTCGCGCCAAGTCGACCCGCAGCCACATCCGCAAGCTCGGCGTGCCTCGCCTGTCGGTTCTGCGTACCGGCCAGCACATGTACGCCCAGGTCTTTACCGCCGATGGTTCCGCGGTGCTGGCTGCGGCCTCGACCACCCAGATCGCGGTTCGTGAAGGCTTGAAAGGCCTGAAGAATGCCGAAGCCGCCGCCAAGGTGGGTCAGGCGATTGCCGCCGCCGCCAAGGCTGCGGGTATCGAGAAGGTCGCCTTTGACCGCTCGGGCTATCGCTATCACGGCCGCATCAAGGCGTTGGCTGACGCCGCGCGCGAAGGTGGGCTGCAGTTCTGATACGGCTTGCCCGTAGTACTCCTGCCGACGCGGGTTGCGTCGGGCGTGCCGGTGGGTTCCCGCTGTCACGCACCACCTGATCGACTCAACAACGATAAGCGGCCACGCCGCAAATTATTTTCCATTTCCAGGAATCAAACATGGCTAACGAACGTGATTCGCGCGGACGCGGCAGGCGCGAAGAAATAGACGACGGAATGATCGAGAAGTTGATCACGGTCAACCGCGTCAGCAAGACTGTTAAGGGTGGCCGCCAGTTCACCTTCACCGCACTGACCGTCGTCGGTGACGGCGCTGGCAAGGTCGGCTTCGGTTACGGCAAGGCCCGCGAAGTGCCCATGGCGATCCAGAAGTCGATGGAATATGCCCGCAAGGACATGAAGCACGTCGACCTCAACAACGGCACCTTGTGGCATTCGGTGAAGTCCGGCCACGGAGCGGCTCGGGTCTACATGCAGCCCGCTTCGGAAGGTACCGGGGTCATCGCCGGCGGCGCGATGCGCGCCGTGCTCGAGGCGGTCGGGGTGAAAGACGTGTTGGCCAAGGCCATTGGTTCCCGCAACCCGATCAACCTGGTTCGCGCGACGCTGATCGGTCTCGGTCAGATGCATTCGCCCGCCAAGATCGCGGCAAAGCGCGGCAAGAAGGTCGAGGATCTGCAACATGGTTAAGTCGACTGAGAACAAAACCGATGCGCCCAAGGGCGGTACCGTCAAGGTGCGCCTGGTCAAGGGACTGCGCGGGACCCAGGGACGCCATCGCCTTTCGGTGAAGGCGCTCGGGCTGCGCAAGATCAATGACATGCGCGAACTTAAGGACAGCCCCCAGGTCCGTGGCCTGATCAACACGGTCCATTACCTGGTCCGGGTCGAGGAGTAATCATCATGCGTCTCAATACACTATCGCCCGCAGAGGGTGCCCGCGAAGACCGCAAGCGCGTCGGACGCGGTATCGGTTCGGGACTGGGCAAGACCGCGGGTCGCGGCCACAAGGGTTCCTTCGCGCGTTCGGGCAAGGGCAAGATCCGGGCCGGTTTCGAAGGCGGCCAGATGCCAATGCATATCCGGTTGCCGAAGGTCGGTTTCCGCAGCAAGACCAAGAACGACACCGCCGAAGTGATGCTGTACCAGCTCGATCAGCTGGATGCCGGCGATATCGATTTCGCGATGTTGCGCGCGGCCAAGCTGGTGCCGAGCACTGCCAAGCGGGCCAAGCTGGTCGTGAAGGGCGAAGTGACCAAGAAGTTCGTATTCAAGGGTGTGCTTGCCACTGCCGGTGCCAAGGCTGCGGTCGAAGCGGCCGGCGGCAAGGTCGAGGAGTAAGTCGGGCATGGCGCGCAGCAGTAACGCGATGAGCGGCGTAGGCGGAGGGCTCGGGAAGTTCACCGAGCTTCGCCAGCGTCTGATGTTCGTGGTTGGTGCACTGCTGGTGTATCGCGTCGGCTGCTACATCCCGGTGCCCGGGGTAAACCCGGAAGCCATGCTGCGCCTGATGGAAACCCAGGAAGGCACCATCGTCGACATGTTCAACATGTTCTCCGGTGGTGCGCTGGAGCGCTTCAGCCTGTTCGCACTGAACGTGATGCCGTACATCTCGGCGTCCATCATCATGCAGTTGATGGTGCAGATACTGCCCAGCCTGAAGGCGGTCCAGAAAGAGGGTGAATCGGGTCGGCGCAAGATCACCCAATGGTCGCGGCTGGGTGCAATCCCGCTGGCGGTTTTCCAGGCTTGGGGCATCGCCACTGCATTGCAGGCCGGAGGTGCGAGCCAGGGGATCCCGGTGGTCTACAGCCCCGGCGCAGGATTTGTACTGACGGCGGTGATTTCCCTGACAGCCGGCACCATGTTCCTGATGTGGGTGGGTGAACAGGTGACCGAGCGCGGCATCGGCAACGGCGTTTCGCTGATCATCTTCGCCGGTATCGTCGCCGGGTTGCCTTCGGCCGTACTGAACATGTTTGAGCAGGTTCGCAACGGCGAGATGGGTACGCTGACCGCAATGTCGGTGGCCGCCATCGTGCTGGGCGTGACCTACTTCGTGGTGTTCGTGGAGAGCGGGCAACGTCGGATAACGGTTAATTATGCGAGGCGCCAGGGTGGCCGCAACGCATACATGAACCAGTCATCCTTCCTGCCGCTCAAGCTGAACATGTCCGGCGTCATCCCACCGATTTTCGCCTCAAGCATCGTGATGTTTCCGGCGACTGCGGCAACTTGGTTCAGCCAGGGTGATTCCTCGTCGTTCATGCTCAAGGTCAGTCAGTGGCTGAACCCGGGTGAACCGTTGCATCTGCTGATCTATGGTGGTCTGATCGCGGGCTTTACGTTCTTCTATACTGCGCTGGTCTTCAACTCGCAGGAAACCGCTGACAACCTCAAGAAGTCCGGCGCCCTGATTCCTGGCATTCGGCCCGGCAAGGCGACTGCCGACTATGTTGACGGGGTGTTGACGCGGCTGACTGCGGCCGGCGCGGCATATCTCGTGCTGGTCTGTTTGCTGCCGGAGTTGATGCGCGCGAAAATGGGGATATCCTTCTATTTTGGCGGTACCTCGTTGCTCATCGTTGTGGTGGTGGTAATGGACTTCATCTCGCAGATCCAGGCGCACTTGATGTCACACCAGTACGAGAGCTTGCTCAAGAAGGCAAATCTCAAGGGATCCAAGAGCGGCCTCGCCCGCTGATGGTTCCCTGGTCGTCCGGCACGCTGCCGGATGCCCAAACGTGACAAGGCGACCGGGTTCAACGTCCGGATCGCTGATACAGGCAACACGGAGCACGGGGCTACCACACCCCGGTTCCAGCAGGGCGACTCGTGCGGTGTCTCGCGCGCGGGTGGGTTCGGACCGATCTGCGCGCCAGAGTAGCGCGCGGTGTCGGGGAGGGCGGCTTGACACCGCGCGCCTCGGCAGTTCGAACTCGTCGCCGGAGCATGGGCACACTCCCCATGCCGTCGCAACGCAACGCTTCGGCGTGGCGGGGCTTCCTATTAACCCGAGACCTTGATAAAATTTCCGATTCACTTTTTCAGTGAACCTCTCTACCGGGTTGTCAGGATCCGGTTGCCAAACCAGTTGGAGATCGCGTTATGGCGCGTATTGCGGGCGTCAACCTGCCTGCCCAGAAGCACGTCTGGGTCGGGTTGCAAAGCATTTACGGCATTGGCCGTACTCGTTCCAAGCAAGTGTGCGATTCAGCCGGCGTTACCGCGTCGACCAAGATCCGCGACTTGTCCGAGCCCGAGGTCGAGCGTTTGCGCGGCGAAATCGGCAAGTTCGTCGTCGAGGGTGATCTGCGTCGCGAGATCGGCATGTCGATCAAGCGCCTGATGGACCTGAGCTGCTACCGCGGCCTGCGGCATCGCCGTGGCCTGCCGTTGCGTGGCCAGCGTACCAAAACCAACGCACGTACCCGGAAGGGTCCGCGTCGGGCCATCAGGAAGTAAGGGGTAGATCATGGCCAAGCCAACCGCTACGAAAACGAAGAAGAAGATCAAGCGCGTCGTCACCGACGGCATCGCCCACGTCCACGCTTCGTTCAACAACACCATCATCACGATCACCGACCGCCAGGGCAATGCATTGTCGTGGGCGACTTCGGGCGGCGCGGGCTTCCGCGGTTCGCGCAAGTCGACCCCGTTTGCCGCCCAGGTGGCCGCCGAGAAGGCCGGCCGCGCTGCGCTGGATTACGGCGTCAAGTCGCTGGAAGTGCGTATCAAGGGCCCGGGTCCGGGTCGGGAGTCCGCCGTTCGTTCGTTGAACAACGTCGGCTACAAGATCATCAACATCATCGACGTGACGCCAATTCCGCACAACGGTTGCCGCCCGCCGAAAAAGCGTCGCGTCTGAGGAGCTGAAGAAGAATGGCTCGTTATATTGGTCCTACCTGCAAGCTCGCCCGTCGCGAAGGCGTCGACCTCGGTCTGAAGTCGCCGTCACGTGCACTCGATTCCAAGTGCAAGCTTGAGCAGAAGCCCGGTCAACATGGCGCGACGCTTCGTCGCGGCAAGATGTCCGATTACGCAAACCAGCTCCGTGAAAAGCAGAAGGTCAAGCGCGTTTATGGCTTGCTGGAACGCCAGTTCCGGAACTACTACAAGAAGGCTGCGGCCAAGCGGGGCAACACGGGTGAAATCCTGTTGCAGCTCCTCGAGACCCGCCTGGACAACGTCGTGTACCGCATGGGGTTTGCAGTGACCCGTCCGGCGGCTCGCCAGTTGGTCTCGCACCGCGGCGTTACCGTCAACGGCAAGTCGGTCAACCTGCCGTCCTACCAGATCAAGGCAGGCGATGCGGTGGTGCTGTCAGAACGCGCGCAGAAGCAGTTGCGCGTGCAGGAGTCGCTGACCGTGTCACAGCAGATGGACCTGTCGCCAGCCTGGATCGAGGTGGACGGCAAGAAGTTCACCGGCGTGTTCAAAGCGGTACCGGATCGCGCCGATTTGCCTGCCGACATCAACGAAGCGCTGATCATCGAGCTGTACTCGAAGTAATTCATCTGTTCTTGAGCTGCGGGCCCCAGGCCCCAGGCTCACAGGAGACTCCACAACATGACGGTTACCGCCAATCAGGTACTGCGCCCACGCGGTCCCCAGATCGAAAGCCTTTCTGGCAACCGCGCCAAGGTCGTCATTGAACCGCTCGAGCGGGGCTATGGCCACACCCTGGGCAACGCGTTGCGCCGCGTGCTGCTGTCGTCGATTCCGGGTTTTGCCATCACCGAAGTCGCGATCGAAGGCGTGCTGCACGAGTACACCACGGTCGAGGGGTTGCAGGAGGATGTACTTGAAGTCCTGCTCAACCTCAAGGACGTCGCCGTCCGCATGCACACTGGCGAATCGGCGACCCTGTCGCTGAGCAGCCAGGGCCCAGGCGTCGTGACCGCGGCCGACATCAAGACCGACCACAACGTCGAAGTCATCAACGGCGACCACGTGATCGCCCACTTGACCAAGGACGCGTCGCTCAAGATGGAAATCAAGGTCGAACGTGGCTATGGATACCAGCCGGCGACTGCGCGTCGCCGTCCGGACGAGGAGACCCGCACGATTGGTCTTCTGATGCTGGATGCGAGTTTCAGCCCGATTCGTCGCGTCGCCTATTCGGTCGAAGCTGCCCGGGTCGAGCAGCGTACCGATCTGGACAAGCTGATCCTGGACATCGAGACCAACGGCACGATCGACGCCGAGGAAGCCGTTCGCACGGCCGCCGAGATCCTGAGCGACCAGTTGTCGGTGTTTGGTGATTTCACCCAGCGCGAACGCGGTGCTCCCAAGACGGCTCCCACTGGCATCGATCCGGTTCTGTTGCGTCCTATCGACGACCTGGAGCTCACCGTGCGCTCGGCCAACTGCCTCAAGGCCGAGAGTATTTACTACGTCGGTGATTTGATCCAGAAGACCGAAGTCGAATTGCTGAAGACGCCGAACCTCGGCAAGAAGTCGCTCACCGAGATCAAGGAAGTGCTTGCCCAGCGCGGCCTGTCGCTCGGTATGAAGCTCGAAAACTGGCCGCCAGCGGGTATCGCCTCGCACGGCATGATGGGCTAAACAGGAAACAAGACCATGCGCCACCAGAAATCAGGACGCAAGTTCAACCGTACCAGTGCCCATCGCGATGCGATGTTCACCAATATGGCCGCGTCGCTCATCAAGCACGGAGCGATCCGTACCACCCTGCCAAAGGCCAAGGAGCTGCGCCGCGTAGCGGAGCCGCTGATCACCCTGGCCAAGACCGATGGGGTGGCCAACCGCCGCCTTGCCTTCTCGCGCTTGCGTGACAAGGAAGCGGTCGGCACGTTGTTTGTCGAGCTGGGCCCGCGTTACAACGCGCGTCCAGGCGGCTACCTGCGCATCCTCAAGTGCGGGTTCCGCGCTGGCGACAATGCGCCGATGGCCTACGTTGAACTGGTCGATCGTCCGCAAGCAGTCGCGGAGTAGTCGACCGGAGAATCGATGGGTGGCCTTCGCCGCCCGGTCGATGACGTAATACCCCGGCTTGGTGCCGGGGTTTTTGCGTTCAGCGGGCATCACCGCCGTTCGTCGTGTCACGGGCTTTCTGGCCGGTGCAGGAGGTACTGGTGTGGATTGCACATTGCATGGCGGCTACAAATCCGTATTGTGTCGATCCATGACTATGCCAACCAACCCCGTTTCGCAGTTTCGCCTCCGCTTCCTGCTCGGCTTTGTTGCCTGCGCCGGACTGATCGGTTACGCGCTGTATACGCAGTTTTATGGCGGCTTGCTGCCGTGCCCGCTGTGCATCTTCCAGCGCGTCGCGTTTGCTGGGCTGGGCCTGGTATTTCTTGTTGGCGGCTTGCATGGGCCAGGGAGCATCTTCGGGCGGCGCGCGTATGGCGTGATTGCGTTGATGGTGGCAGGGGTGGGGATCGCGATCGCGGGTAATCACGTACGCCTGCAGCACCTGCCTGCCGATCAAGTCCCGGCTTGCGGTCCGGGCCTGGATTACATGCTCGAGGCAATGCCGATCAGCGGCGTCGTGCGCCGGGTAATGACCGGCTCGGGTGAGTGCGCAGAGATCGATTGGTCGCTGTTCGGTTTGTCGATGCCAACCTGGAGTTTGATGGCATTCGTGGTGCTTGCGCTGTGGGCGGTGTTCGCTGGGTTTCGGCGTTCGTGATGGGTCTTGGCGCGACCGTCGACTGCGCGCATTGCAAGGCGCGTCGTCGACGTGGATGATGCAATGCTGCTCTGCAATATAGCTGTCTGACCCAATGTCGAGTCCCGACCGTAACCTCCATCCCGTCAACTTGCCCGCCAACTGGGCCCCTGAGTCCTGGCGCGGGATGAAGGCGTTGCAGCAGCCGCGCTACGACGATACCGACGAGCTGGCCGGCGTGCTGCAGGAGCTGCGTGCGCTACCGCCACTGGTAACGTCCTGGGAGATCCTCGCGCTCAAACAGCAAGTTGCCGATGCACAGGACGGTAAATGCTTCTTGCTGCAGGGAGGTGATTGCGCCGAGACCTTCGATGCCTGCTCCTCGGACGTGATTTCAAACCGGCTCAAGGTGTTGTTGCAGATGAGCCTGGTGTTGGTGCATGGGTTGCGCAAACCCGTGGTGCGCGTTGGGCGGTTTGCGGGTCAGTACGCCAAGCCACGGTCGGCCGATACCCAAACCATCGACGGCGTGACCGTTCCCTGCTACCGCGGTGACATGGTAAACGCGCCGGAATTCAATGCCGTCGCCCGGCGGCCCGACCCTCGCCGCATGGTCAAGGCGCATGCGCGCTCGGCGATGACGATGAATTTCGTGCGCGCGTTGATCGATGGCGGTTTTGCAGACCTCCGGCATCCTGAATACTGGAATCTCGACTGGGTGGGGCATTCGCCGCTGGCGAACGAGTATCGACAAATGGTCGAGTCGATCGGCGGTGCGGTGCGTTTCATGGAAACGCTGTCCGGCGGTTCGGTCAGGAACCTGGAGCGGGTGGATTTTTACACCTCGCACGAAGCGTTGTTGTTGCCGTATGAGGAGTCAGTGACCCGGCAGGTGCCGCGGCATTGGGGCTGGTTCAACCTAGGTACCCATTTCCCGTGGATCGGCATGCGTACGGCAGCGGTCGATGGCGCCCACGTCGAGTACTTCCGCGGCATCCGCAACCCGATCGCGCTGAAGGTTGGGCCGTCGACTACCCCGGACCAGTTGCTGCGGGTCGTCGATGTGCTGAACCCCGAGAACGAGGCCGGCAAGCTCACCCTGATCCACCGGATGGGCGCGGCGAATATTGCCGATAGCCTGCCGCCGCTGCTGGACACGATTCGACGGGATGGGCGACGGGTGTTGTGGGTTTGCGATCCGATGCACGGCAATACCGAAGCGACCACCAACGGCTACAAGACCCGTCGTTTTGCGAACATCGGCAGCGAGCTGGAGCAGGCGTTCGACTTGCATGCTGCCGCGGGCACGCGTTTGGGCGGCGTGCACCTGGAGCTTACCGGCGAGGATGTCACCGAGTGCCTGGGCGGCGCACGTGATCTGACCGAGGTCGACCTGGAGCGTGCCTATCGCTCTACCGTCGATCCGCGCCTGAATTATGAGCAGGCGCTGGAAGTGGCGATGCTGATCGTGCGCAAGCAGGCGCAGTTGACCGCGGCAGGTTAGGCGCCTCGCCCCGATCCGTTCGGAACCATCTTCACCAAAAAGCCGCCCGGACTGGGCGGCTTTTTCATCGGCCCGGCACGAAAATGCCGGGCCGTACCGTGCACGGGTCGGTCAGCCGCGGCTCGCGCGCTTCCGGTCGTTCTCGGTCAGATGCTTCTTGCGCAGGCGGATTTCCATCGGCGTGACTTCCACCAACTCATCGTCCTCGATGAAATCCAGTGCCTGTTCCAGCGTGTACTTGATCGCGGGTGTCAGCTTGATTGCATCATCCTTGCCCGAGGCGCGCATGTTGGTCAGCGGCTTGGTCTTGATGGCATTGACCGTGAGGTCGTTATCCTTGGAGTGGATGCCGATCAGCTGGCCTTCGTACACGTTGTCGCCTTCTGCAGCGAACAGTTTGCCGCGCTCTTCCAGTGGCCCCAGCGAGTAGGCAGGAGTGGCACCGGCGGAATTGGAGATCATTACGCCATTGGAGCGCTTGGCGATCGCGCCGACCGCGCGCGGACCGTAATGGTCGAACACATGGAACAGCAGGCCGGTGCCCTGGGTCAGCGTCTTGAACTCGTTCTGGAAGCCGATCAGTCCGCGGGCGGGGATCATGTAATCCAGCCGCACGCGTCCCTTGCCGTCGGATTCCATGTTTTTCAGCTGGCCCTTGCGGATGCCCAGCTTCTCCATGACGCCGCCCTGGTGCTGCTCTTCGATGTCGACCACGAGTTGCTCGACCGGCTCCATCGTCTGGCCATCGATTTCCTTGATGATGACTTCCGGGCGCGACACCGCCAGCTCGAAGCCCTCGCGCCGCATCGTCTCGATCAGGACCGACAGGTGCAGCTCACCGCGACCGGAGACCAGGAACTTGTCCGGATCCGAGCCTTCCTCGACCTTCAACGCGACGTTGTGCAGGGTCTCGCGCTCCAGCCGTTCACGGATCTGGCGGCTAGTGATGAACTTGCCGCCACTGAAGTCCTTGCGACCGGCGAACGGCGAGTTGTTGACCTGGAAGGTCATGCTGATGGTCGGCTCGTCCACGGTCAGCGCGGGCAGGGCTTCCGGCGCGTCCACCGCGCACAGGGTGTCGGAAATGCTCAGGCCCTGGACGCCTGAAATGGCGATGATGTCACCAGCCTCGGCTTCCTCGACCTCGACCCGCTCCAGACCCATGAACCCGAGTACCTGCAGTACCTTGCCCTGGCGCTTCTTGCCTTCCCGGTCAATGACAGTGATCGGCATGTTGGTGCGGACCTTGCCGCGCTGGATGCGCCCGACGCCGATCAGACCGACGAAGTTGTTGTAGTCCAGCTGGCTGATGAGCATCTGGAACGGGCCATCCGGATCGACCTGCGGCGGCGAGACGTGCTGCATGATCGACTCGTACAGCGGGGTCATGTCGCCGCTGCGAACGCTGTCGTCGAGCCCTGCATAACCATGCAGCGCTGAGGCATACACGATAGGGAAGTCGAGCTGCTCGTTGGTGGCGCCGAGCTTGTCGAACAGGTCGAACACCTGGTCGATCACCCAGTCCGGGCGTGCGCCTGGCCGGTCGATCTTGTTGACCACCACGATCGGCTTGAAGCCCATCGCGAACGCCTTCTGGGTCACGAAGCGGGTCTGCGGCATCGGTCCGTCCATCGCATCGACCAGGATCAGCACCGAGTCGACCATCGACAGCACGCGCTCGACCTCGCCGCCGAAGTCGGCGTGTCCCGGGGTGTCGACGATGTTGATGCGGTTGCCCTGCCAGGTGATGGCGGTGTTCTTGGACAGGATCGTGATGCCACGTTCCTTTTCCTGATCGTTGCTGTCCATCACGCGCTCGGCGAGCATGGTGCGTTCGGAGAACGTGCCGGACTGCTTGAGCAGGCAATCGACGAGGGTGGTCTTGCCGTGGTCGACGTGGGCGACGATGGCGATATTGCGCAGGCGTTCGATGGACATGGGGACGGGCGCCAGAGGCGCTTCTTTTCGATAGGGAAGTCGACCAGTATATCCCTATGCAATAGATGCGCGAGGATTGATTGGCCGTGGGTTAAACTTGGCGGTCTGGCGTTCACCTAGATACGCCCCCACAGATTCCGGAGTAATCCATGACCCTGACCGCCACCTTTGATACCGAACGCGGCCCGATCCGCGTCGAGCTTGCCGCCGACAAGGCGCCGCTGACGGTTGCGAATTTCGTCAACCTGGCCAAGCGCGGTTACTATGACGGCCTGAACTTCCACCGCGTCCTGAACGACTTCATGGTTCAGGGCGGCTGCCCCCAGGGCACCGGTACCGGCGGCCCGGGTTACCGCTTCGAGGACGAGGCCAGCAACGGTCTGGGTCACGAGCGCGGCGTGTTGTCGATGGCCAACGCGGGTCCGGGCACCAATGGCAGCCAGTTCTTCATCACCCACGTGCCGTGCCCATGGCTGGACGGCAAGCACACCGTGTTCGGCAAGGTGCTCGAGGGCCAGGACATCGTGGACAGCGTCAAGCAGGGCGACAAGATCAACGCGGTCACGCTTGAAGGCGATGTTGATACCGCGCTGGCCGCCAAGGCCGACCGTGTCGCGGACTGGAACAAGACCCTGGACGCCAACGCGTAAGCAGGCGGTAAACCGATGGCGTGACGTCCGCGGCGGACCACCGTCGCTGGCGTCCACCGCATGATCCGATTTTCCACGAGGTTGTTGCGATGCCCCAGTTTGCCCGCCGTATCGGTCGCGCCCGCCCCAGTGCGATCATGCAGGTCTCGGAGAAAGCCAAGCGTTTGAAAGCCGAAGGCCGCGATATCATCAGTTTCTCGATTGGCGTGCCGAACTTCCTGCCGGGTGAGCATGTCTACCAGGCCGCCCGCGATTCGCTGGCAAGCGACAGCGGCCAGTACGGCAGCAATCGGGGATCGGATGCCTTGCTGGATGCGTTTCTTGCGCATATCGGCAAGATCGGGTTGACCGGCTATACCCGTTCCAATCTCGGCGTCGGCATCGGTGCCAAGCAGGTGCTGTACAACCTGGCCGAGGCGCTGCTCGACGAGGGCGACACGATCGCCTTCGCGGTGCCGTACTGGACCAGCTACCTGGACATTGCGCAGATCGTCAATGCCAAGGTCGAACTGCTGCCGTGCCCGCCGGAGCAGGACTACAAGCTCACCCCCGGGCAACTGGAAGCCGCGCTGGAAAAGAAGCCGCGGGTGTTCCTGTTCAATAACCCGTCCAACCCCACCGGCATGGTGTACGGCCAGGACGAGATCTCGGCGCTGGCCGATGTGCTGGTGCGTTATCCCGACACCTGGGTCATCACCGATGACATCTACAACCGCATGGTGTTTGACGGGCTGGGTTACCACAACTTCGTCCACGCCCGTCCCGAATTGCGCGACCGGGTGATCTTCGTCGACTCGCTGTCCAAGACCTACGGCATGCCGGGCTGGCGGGTCGGCCTGTTGGCCGGGCCCGAGTCGGTCGCCAAGGCGGTGGCGACGCTCAATTCCAACCACATCACCAGCATCCCCGAGGCGGCCCAGGTCGCGGCGATCGCGGCATTCACCGGTCCGCAGGACGTGCCGGAAGCCAAGTGCAAGGAGTTCCAGGCCAAGCGCGACCAAGTGATGCAGGCGCTGGATGTGATTCCGGGGTTGGTGTGTCCGCGCCCGCAAGGGGCGTTCTATGCGTTCCCGGACGTCAGCGTGGCGTTTGGCAAGACCCACGCGCCCAGCGGCCTGAAGGTCGATGATGACCTGTCGTTGTGCAGCGCGCTGCTGGAGGCCAAGGGCGTGGCCTGCGTGCCCGGGTCGGCGTTCGGTGAGCCGCGTGCCATGCGTATCAGTTACACCTGTCCGACGCCGCAGCTGGCGCCGGGTTTGCAGCGTATCCAGGAATTTTTTGCCGAATTGCGCTGAGCCGCAGGGTGGGCCGTGGCCCACCATCTCCCACGCGGTGGGCCAAGGCCCGCCCACGATGCATTGAGGATCCAAACCATGAAACAACCCGTCCGCGTTGCCGTTACCGGTGCTGCCGGCCAGATCGGCTATTCCCTGCTGTTCCGTATTGCCTCAGGCGAGATGCTCGGCAAGGACCAGCCGGTCATCCTGCAGATGCTGGAGCTTCCGATGGAGAAGGCCCAGGCCGCGCTGAAGGGCGTGATGATGGAGCTGGAAGACTGCGCGTTCCCGCTGTTGGCCGGCATGGTTGGCACCGATGATGCCGAGGTCGCGTTCAAGGATGCCGACATCGCGCTGCTGGTAGGCGCGCGTCCACGCGGCCCCGGTATGGAGCGCAAGGACCTGCTGTTGGAGAACGCGAAGATCTTCACCGCCCAGGGCGCGGCGTTGAACAAGGTCGCCAGTCGCGACGTCAAGGTGTTGGTGGTCGGCAACCCGGCCAACACCAATGCCTATATCGCGATGAAGTCGGCGCCCGACCTGAAGCCGAAAAACTTCACTGCGATGCTGCGGCTGGACCACAACCGCGCGCTGTCGCAACTGGCCAGCAAGGCCGGTGTGTCGGTTGGCGATATCGAGAAGTTCACCGTCTGGGGCAACCACAGCTCGACCATGTACCCCGATTACCGCTTCGCCACCGTCAATGGCGCGTCGCTGAAGGACAAGATCAGTGATGCCGACTGGAATGCCGACACCTTCATCCCGGTGGTGGCCAAGCGCGGCGCGGCGATCATCGAGGCGCGTGGCCTGTCATCGGCCGCCTCGGCGGCCAATGCAGCCATCTGCCACATCCGCGATTGGGTGCTCGGCAGCGATGGCGCCTGGGTGACGATGGGCGTGCCGTCCGATGGCAGCTACGGCATCCCCGAAGGCGTTATCTACGGCGTCCCGGTGACTACCAAAGCTGGCGAGTACACGCGGGTCGAAGGTCTGGAAATCGATGCTTTCAGTCGTGAGCGGATGGACAAAACCCTGGCCGAGCTCGAGGAAGAGCGGGCCGGCGTCGCCCATTTGCTGGACTGAGCGCGCCACACCTTGATGCGCAACGCGACCAGCACAAGCCGCGGGTCGTAATCATGCCGCTACTTCCAACCGGAAGGGGTGGCTAAAAGAGGAACCGAGATGAGCGAGAACACCAACACCTTGCCGAAGCCGAAGAAATCGGTGGCCCTGTCGGGCACTGCCGCCGGCAACACCGCGCTGTGTACCGTCGGCCGTAGCGGCAACGACCTGCATTACCGTGGTTACGACATCAAGGATCTGGCGACGAAGTCGACCTTCGAGGAAGTCGCCCACCTGCTGGTGCATGGCGCCCTGCCGACCACCGCCCAGTTGACCGCCTACAAGACCAAGCTGCAGCGCCTTCGCGGCTTGCCGGCGCTGGTTACCGAAGCGCTGGAGCTGGTCCCCGCCAATGCCCACCCGATGGACGTGCTGCGTACCGGCTGCTCGATGCTCGGTACGGTATTGCCAGAGCGCGACACCCACGCAGCGTCCGAGGCGCGTGACATCGCCGACCGGCTGATCGCCAGTTTCGGTTCGATGTTGCTGTATTGGTGGCAGTTCACCCACAACGGCCGCCGGATCGACGTGGAGACCGAGGACGACTCGGTTGCCGGGCACTTCCTGCACCTGCTGCACGGCGCGCCGCCAAGCGCGCTGCACGCTGACGCGCTGGACAAGTCGCTGGTGCTGTATGCCGAGCACGAGTTCAATGCCTCCACGTTTGCCGGTCGCGTGATTGCCGGTACCGGCTCGGATATGTACTCCTGCCTGACCGGTGCGATCGGCGCGTTGCGTGGACCCAAACACGGCGGCGCGAATGAGGTGGCGATGGACATCATCTCGCGCTACGCCACTGCTGATGAGGCGGAGGCCGACATCCGCGCGCGAGTGGAACGCAAGGAGATCGTGATCGGCTTCGGTCATCCGGTCTACACCGTCGGAGACCCGCGCAATCCGATCATCAAGGAGATCTCGCGCCAGTTGTGCGCCGAAGGTGGAAATCAGGTTCTGTTCGACGTGTCCGAGCGCATCGAGAACCTGATGATGGACACCAAGAAGATGTTCCCGAACCTGGATTGGTACAGCGCGTCGGCGTACCACATGCTGGGCATCCCGACCGCGATGTTCACGCCGTTGTTCGTGATCGCCCGCACCACAGGCTGGAGCGCGCACGTGATCGAGCAGCGTGAGGACGGCAAGATCATTCGTCCCAGCGCGAACTACGTCGGGCCGGAAGATCGCGACTACGTGGAGATCAGCCAGCGCTGAGGGGGTTGTGCAGTGCCCCGGCATGGGGCGCTACACGTGAAATGGAAACGCCGCGCGGTTGCGCGGCGTTTCTGCTTCTGGCCAGTCCAGGTTGGCAGCCAGTCCGGTCGGCTCAGCTCAGCCCTTCGGCCTTCAGCGCCGCCTGTACGCCGGCATCGGCTTCCATCCGCGACTTGAATGCCGTCAGGTTGTCCAGGCCGGACAAGTCGATGTCAACTGCGCCGGCCCAGCGCAGGGTGATGTACAGATAGGGGTCGGCGAAACTGCGGAAGCCCACCAACCACTGCTTGCCGTCGAGCTGCGTATCGGCGCGCTCGAACAGGCCGCGCAGCCGCTTCTTTGCGGCGTCCTTGACGGCATCGTGCTGGCTGGCGTCCGCGTGGAACGCACCTGGACTGAACAGCGGCACGAAGGCGGGGTGCAGGTCCGCATTGACAAACGCCAGCCAGCGAGTCGCCTGGGCACGCTGCCGGGCACTGCCATCGCCGGCCAAGCCTGCATCGGGGTAGCGATCGGCGATGTAGCCCATGATGGCGGCATTCTGGGTCAGCTGGAAATCACCCTCGACCAGAGCGGGTACGGCGCCGACCGGGTTGATCGCCCGGTATTCCGGCGACTTCATCGCCTCGGCGGTCATTACCTGGAATTCGAATGGCTGGCCGGTCCATTGCAGCGCAATGTGGTCGGCGGTAGAGCAGGCACCGGGCTTGGTATAGAGCTTCATGCGATCTCCGGAGTGGGAATAAGCGAAAGACGGGCCGATGCCATGGCACCGACCCGTCCGTTGATTATCCGCCGTCGATCGTAATCCTGCGTTACGGGCCGCCCGCGAACCGGGCGCGTCAGGAGCCCTGTGGGGCCAGGTTCTGTACCTTCAGGAAGGTGTGGTCACCGATGGTGGCGACCTGGTAGGCATTGCGCCAGTTTGGGCTGGCGATCGCGAGCGCGGCAAAATGGCTTGCCTCGGGTACGATCTCGCGGCGCTCGCCGGCCGGCAACGCCCAGTTGCGCTGTGCTTCCAGTGCAATGGTGACCGACTCGGCCCAGGCCTCGGTATTGCTCAGGCGCATGTTGGGTGACACCAGGGAGGGCGCGAACTGCTTACGCGCAGTCACCACCTCGCACACACTGTCGCCCCAGATGCCGCTGTCGCGACGGCGCAATGCCACTTCGGCGACCGCCTGCTGTCCCTGGATCGACTGATCACGGGCTTCCAGGTACAAGGTGGTGCTCAAGCACAGCGAGTCTGCGCTTTGTGGTGACAGTACCGAGGCCAACCACAAAATCCAGGCCAGTTTCATGACGAACTCCTTGCTCCGTTGCGCCGACGTGCCTTGCCCACCGCGGTAAGGCGGAGACCGGAGCATCGCTGGCATCGCGTACTGGGGAGGCTGCGGCTCTCTGGCGCGCTTTGCCCCTTCACCTGACCTCAGCTGAGTGCGGGCCGGCGTGGGTGTCACCTGCGTGGTGACTCGAAAGTTGCGGCACGGTAGCGGTCATAATTTAAATCCAGCCTGAACAGCTATCCCCGTTCAGCTTGGAAAAATCATGATTCAGTCACGCAGGAATTGTTCAGAACCAGCACCAGCGACGTTCTGGGGACGCGCGCGGCCGCCGTCGCCGAGATCCCTGTTCAGCTTTATCACTTGCCGTGGCCGACAGGAAAACACCGCAAATGCGCGCTAAAAAGACGCTGCCAGCCGGCTTCCCTGTTCAATCGCCCGTTTGGCATCCAGCTCGACAGCACGGTCCGCGCCACCAATCACGTGCACCTGGCCCGGATGCCCGATCAACTGCGCTTGCAAAGGCTTGAAGGGCTCTTGTCCCGCGCACACCACGACCTGATCCACCGCCAGGGTCTGCTCGACATTGCCGACGCGGATCCGCAGGCCCTGATCATCGACCCCGAGGTATTCCACCGCGCCCAGCATGTGGACGTGCTTGGCTTTCAACGTTGCCCGATGGATCCAGCCGGTGGTCTTGCCCAGGCGGGCACCCAACTTGCCGGCACTGCGCTGCAATAGCCAGACCTCGCGCGCGGCGGGTTCCGGCTTCGCGCTTACAAGACCGCCCCGATTGTCGGTGTAGGCCAGGTCGACACCCCATTCGTCTCGCCAACGATCCGCATTCAAGCTCGGCGATTCACCCTGATGGATCAGGAATTCGGCAACATCAAAGCCAATGCCGCCGGCACCGATGATCGCGACCTTGCGTCCCACCGTCACGTGGCCACCCAGCACCTCCAGGTAGCTGACAACCTTGGGATGCCCGGCACCGGGGAAGTCTACTTTCCGCGGGACCACGCCGGTGGCCAGCACGACGTGTTCGAAACCGGCCAGCGCTTCCGCGTCAACATGCGTCTGCAAACGCAACTCCACGCCGGTCAGCTCGATCTGGCGCCCGTAGTAACGCAATGTCTCGTGGAATTCCTCCTTGCCCGGAATCTGCTTGGCGAGGTTGAACTGGCCGCCGATCTCGCTGGCGGCATCAAACAAGGTCACCTGGTGCCCACGCTGGGCGGCGATCGTCGCGCATGCCAGACCAGCAGGACCGGCGCCGACCACGGCGATCTTCCTGGCCGCGGTGGTCGATGGATAGTTCAACTCGGTCTCCGCGCAGGCCCGCGGGTTGACCAGGCAGCTCGCGCGCTGGTTGGCGAATACATGATCCAGACAGGCCTGGTTGCAGGCGATACAGGTGTTGATCTCGTCGCTGCGTCGGGCCTGCGCCTTCGCCACCCATTGCGGGTCGGCCAGCAGTGGCCGCGCCATCGACACCATGTCGGCCTCGCCGGCGGCAAGAATATGCTCGGCGGTTTCGGGCATGTTGATCCGGTTGGTGGTGACCAGTGGCACTGCGACCTCGGGCTTCAGGCGCGCGGTGATGCCGGCGAACGCGCCGCGCGGCACCGAGGTGGCGATCGTCGGCACCCGTGCCTCGTGCCAGCCGATGCCGGTGTTGATAAGTGTCGCGCCCGCAGCCTGGACCGCGCGTGCCTGGGCGACAACCTCGTCCCAGGCCAGGCCGCCGTCGACCAGGTCGATCATCGACAGCCGGTAGATCAGGATGAAATCAGGCCCACAGGCCTCGCGGATGCGGCGGACGATCTCGACCGCGAAACGCATCCGCCGCGTTGCATCACCGCCGAACGCATCGTCGCGCCTGTTGGTGCGCGGCGCGGTGAACTGGTTGAGCAGGTAGCCCTCCGAACCCATCACCTCGACGCCGTCATATCCGGCATCGCGAGCGAGCCGGGCGGTGTCGACGAACGCGTCGATCTGGCGCTCGACCGCGCGGGCCGACAACGCGCGCGGAGTGAATGGGTTGATCGGCGACTTGATCCGCGACGGCGCCACCTGCAGCGGGTGGTAGCCGTAGCGGCCGGCGTGCAGGACCTGCAGGCAGATGCGGCTGCCATGGGCGTGCACGGCATCGGTGACCTGGCGGTGCTTGCGCGCCTGCCACGACCAGCCCAGCGTGCCACCGAACGGCTTGAGCCAGCCGACGATGTTGGGCGAGAAGCCGCCGGTGACGATCAGCCCGACCCCGCCGGCGGCGTGCTCGGCAAAGTAGGCGGCAAGCTTCGGGAAGTCGCGCGCCTGATCCTCCAACCCGGTGTGCATCGATCCCATCAGTACCCGGTTCGGCAGGGTGCAAAACCCCAGGTCGAGCGGAGTGAACAGGTGGGGGTAGAGCGGGTGTGGATCGGTGGGCAGCATGGGAGTACGTCGGCGTATGGATGCATCACGATGCCGGGAAAGCCGGTGCCCGGCAAGCAGCCGGAAGAGGCCGCGATTGGTGAGCCGGGAAAGACCGCATGGACGCACGGCAAAGGTGAGTGCAAGCCGCGGCCGTGCCGATCTGGCAAAATGAACGGCTCCCCCCTGATCGGATCCTTTTGTATGAGTCAGCACGACATCCGTTCCACCGTCCGTCCGACCCCCGACCAGCCGATGCTCGACATCGCCGAGTACGTCACCGGTTACCGGATCGATTCCACCGAGGCCTACGACACCGCGCGCTACATGCTGCTGGATTCGCTGGCCTGCGCCGCACTGGCGATGGATCACGAGGAATGCGTGAAGCACCTCGGGCCGCTGGTGCCTGGTGCGGAGATGAAGGGCGGAGCCCGGGTGCCCTATACCTCCCATGAGCTCGACCCCGTCCAGGCCGCCTACAACATCGGCGTGCAGATCCGCTGGCTCGACTTCAACGACACCTGGCTGGCCGCCGAGTGGGGCCATCCGTCCGACAACCTGGGCGCGATCCTGGGCGTCGCCGATTACCTGGGCCGCAAGGCCGAAGCTGATGGCGGCAAGGCACTGACGGTCAAGGACGTGCTGGGGTACGCGATCAAGGCCCACGAGATCCAGGGTGGCTACGCGATCAAGAACTCGTTCAACCGGGTCGGCCTGGACCACGTGATCCTGGTTCGTCTGGCCTCGACCGCGGTGGCCACCAAGATGCTTGGCGGCGACAAGGAAGCGATCTGGACCGCGGTTTCGCACAGCTGGATCGACAACGGCATGCTGCGCACCTACCGCCACGCGCCCAACACCGGGCCGCGCAAGAGCTGGGCTGCCGGGGATGCCTGCCGCCGCGCCGTCACCCATGCACTGAACGCCGTGAAGGGCGTGGTCGGTTACCCAAGCGCGCTGAGCGTACCGACCTGGGGCTTCTATGACATCGCCTTCCAGGGCAAGCAGTTCGAGTTCGAGCGTCCGTTCGGCAGCTATGTGATGGAGAACGTCCTGTTCAAGATCAGCTTCCCGGCCGAATTCCACGCCCAGACCGCCGTCGAGTGCGCGATGAAGCTGCACGAGCAGGTCAAGGACCGAATCGAGGACATCGAGCGCATCGAGCTGCAGACCCAGGAAGCCGGGGTGCGGATCATCGACAAGACCGGCCCGCTGCACAACTATGCCGATCGCGACCATTGCCTGCAGTACATGGTGGCCGTACCGTTGATCTTCGGCCGCCTGGTCGCCGACGATTACAGCGATGCGGTGGCCGCCGATTCGCGCATCGATGCGCTGCGCGCCAAGATGACGGTCAGCGAGAACGAACAATTCACCAAGGACTACTTTGACCCGGCCAAGCGCTATATCGGCAACTCGGTGCAGGTGTTCTTCAAGGACGGCAGCAGTACCGAGAAGGTCTCGATCGATTTCCCGATCGGCCATCGCAAGCGTCGCGACGAAGGCATTCCGGTGCTGATGAAGAAGTTCGAGGCGGCCGTGCGCGGCAAGTTGCCAGCGGCGAAGGCCGACCGTCTGGTGGCGCTGGCGGCGGCTCCCGATGAGCTGGAAGCAATGCCGATCACCGAGCTGATGGCTTTGTTCGCTAGCTGAATAGCGGCTGAGGACGAGACGCCGTCTGCGGAACTTGGACGGATGTTAGGCGTTTGTTAACACCACCTTCACGTGGCCGAACCTAACCTCTCCCTCGATGGCGTCATACCGGCTGCCGTCTTGAACGGTACGGAATCACGCAGAAGCGGTTTCCTGATTTAGAACCAATACGGAGATACCCAATGAATAAGAAACTTCTCTGCGCCGCCTTGCTGGGTGGCTTGACTGTTGCAGGCGCGGCCAACGCGCAGGACTTCGATGATCGCTGGTACCTCACCGGCTCAGCGGGCATGAATATCCAGGACAGCAATCGGGACACCAGCAACGCCCCATTTGCAGCGATCGGTGTTGGCAAGTACTTGAACCCCAACTGGTCGCTGGACGGCGAGCTGAACTACCAGAACCCGAATGTCGAGCGCAACCGGGATTTGAACTGGAGCCAGTACGGTATTTCATTCGACCTGCGCCGCCACTTCCTGGCCGAGGGTCGCAGTTGGAACCCATATGTAGTGATGGGCCTTGGTTACCAGCGCTCCGAAGAGGAGTACGCGCCGCAGGACGTGGGTAGCAACAGCCCCAACGGTCCTTTCCAGCGCGAAGATGGCCACGTGGCCGGCAAGATCGGTTTTGGTGCGCAGGGTGACGTCGGCCGGGTGAAGATCCGCACCGAGTTGGCCTATCGCATTGATGCCGACGACGACAGCATTGGCGCGTTCATGACCGACGACGTGCCGCGTGACGACGGTGCTGACTGGTTCGGTGACGTGCTGGCCTCCGTTGGCGTAGTCGTGCCGCTGGGTCCGGAGCCGGTTGCCCCGGTTGCCCCTGCCCCGGTTGCTCCGAGCTGCGCGGACCTGGATGACGACGGCGACGGCGTCAACAACTGTGACGACAAGTGCCCGGATTCGCAGGCTGGCCAGACCATTGGTCCGGACGGTTGCCCGGTGCCGGTCTCGATCGACCTGAAGGGCGTGAACTTCGACTTCGACAAGTCGACCCTGCGTCCGGACGCGGTTGCGATCCTGAGCGAGGCGGTACAGATCCTGCAGCGTTACCCCGACCTGAAGGTCGAGGTTGCCGGTCATACCGACTCCAAGGGTACCGACGCGTACAACCAGCCGCTGTCGGAGCGTCGCGCCACCGCGGTGTATGACTACCTGAGCAGCAACGGTGTCGACGCCTCGCGCATGGTGGGCCCGAACGGTTACGGCGAGAGCCGCCCGATCGCGCCGAACACCAACCCGGACGGTTCGGATAATCCGGAAGGTCGTGCGCAGAACCGCCGCACCGAGTTGAACGTGCAGAACTAAGCACGTTGCCGTTACCGGTGGCGCTTTGACGCCGCCAATGCAACAAGCGAAGCCCGGCCATGTGCCGGGCTTCGTGTAATTTAACGCTGTTAATAAAGCGTCATGGGTGTGTATCATCAGGCGCCAGCGGTGCGACCAGCCTGCCGGTGTGCACTGCAGTTCCACCAGTTACGGCAGAGTTCGCCAAAAACCCCCCTGTTGTCCTTAGTAAGGAGTGTGAGTTATGAAAATTCGCCTGTTGAGCACGGCGTTGCTTGCCGGCCTGGCGTTTGCGTCGGCAGCAAATGCGCAGGATTTCGATGATCGCTGGTACCTGACCGGATCGACCGGCTTCAATCTCCAGGACACCAAGCGTGAAACGAACGATGCCCCGTTCGTGACGTTGGGCGTGGGCAAGTTTGTCAGCCCCACTTGGTCGGTTGATGGTGAGTTGAACTACCAGAACCCCAATTTCGACGCCAACCAGGACATGAACTGGAGCCAGTACGGCGTTTCGCTTGACCTGCGTCGTCACTTCCTGACGGAGGGTCGCAGCTGGAACCCGTATGCCCTGTTTGGCCTGGGTTACCAGCGCTCGGAAGAGGAATACGACAACTTCCCCAGTGCGAACTCGCCCGGTGAGCGCGAAGACGGCAACTTCGCGGCAAAGGTCGGTTTCGGCCTCCAGGGCGACGTGGGTCGCGTCGGTGTGCGTACCGAACTGGCCTACCGTGCCGATTTCGACGATCAGAGCGTGGCGGCCCCCAATGAAGACTGGTTCGGCGATGTGCTGGCCTCCGTTGGCGTAATCGTGCCGCTGGGTCCGGAGCCGGTTGCCGCGGTTGCCCCGGCCCCGGTTGCTCCGAGCTGCGCGGACCTGGATGACGACGGCGACGGCGTCAACAACTGTGACGACAAGTGCCCGGATTCGCAGGCTGGCCAGACCATTGGTCCGGACGGTTGCCCGGTGCCGGTCTCGATCGACCTGAAGGGCGTGAACTTCGACTTCGACAAGTCGACCCTGCGTCCGGACGCGGTTGCGATCCTGAGCGAGGCGGTGCAGATCCTGCAGCGTTACCCCGACCTGAAGGTCGAGGTTGCCGGTCATACCGATTCCAAGGGTACCGACGCGTACAACCAGTCGCTGTCGGAGCGTCGCGCCACCGCGGTGTATGACTACCTGAGCAGCAACGGTGTCGACGCCTCGCGCATGGTGGGCCCGAACGGTTACGGCGAGAGCCGCCCGATCGCGCCGAACACCAACCCGGACGGTTCGGATAATCCGGAAGGTCGTGCACAGAACCGCCGCACCGAGTTGAACGTGCAGAACTAAGCACGAAACAGCTACAGGTGGCTGTTCGCAGCCATCGATGTGAGACACACAAAGCCCGGCCAAGTGCCGGGCTTTGTTTTTGTGCGGTGACGTGCCCTGACCGTGTCGTGGCTGGTTGTTCGCATTGGGGCGCGCGCTTACACTGACGTGCGTCGTGCGGGGTGCCAGCCCCCGGTTTCCCAAGGAGATGAGTCATGTTGCGTGCTGCCGTCGTAATGGTGCTGTTGTCGTCCGCCGGCTTGGCGCACGCGCAGGATTCCATCCAGTGTGGCGCCCTGGTCGCGCCCCAGGCAATGTCGGTGCAGCCGACCGTGATCGCACCGGTAATCGCCGAGTTCGGTGCCCCGCGCCACCAGTTGGGGGCGCCAACGGGAGTACTGTCCCAAGCCTTGGGCGAATCGCTGGCGGTTGACCAGGTGCTGTTCCGCCTCCAGGTCGAGCGTTGCGGTGTTGTCGCCAGCGTGATCCCGGCAGCACCGCCGGTGAGTCCTCCCCTTGCCGACACCGGCGCCGCAGTTGGTGTTGCCGCGCCCGTCGCCACCGTCGTGCCGGCAACCGCCAGCACTGCGATGCCGACGGCAGCCGATCCGGCGGCCTATAAGCCCCGTACCGAATTCGACAATACCCCGTGGCGGTTCAACATGAACCAGAACGGCGAGCAGATGACGGCGGATGCCTTCGCGGCGTGGATGGAGTCCAAGGGCGTGCGCGTGGCCAAGGGTGCGGCACCCAAACCGGTGGCGGCAGTGCCGGTCAGCGGTGTCGCGGTGGATGGCTCGATCGTGGTGCCCGCCGGAGAAGCTCCTGCAGTGACGGCGCCCGAAACAGCAACTTCCGAAATGACCGCTGCCAGCGCGACGCCAGTCGAAGCACCCACCACTGAAACGGCGGTGCCCGAAACGCCATCGCCCGACGCCTCAACGTTGCCAGTTGAAGCGCCGACAGAGGCGATTGAACCGGACGAGGGCGGTTAACCGTCGCGTAATTCAAGCGACAGGCTTCACACTCGACAACGGCCGCTCATGCGGCCGTTGCTTCATTGGTCGGGATGGGATCAACCCTTGATGACGCCCAGCTCGCGACCGATACCGGTGAACGCGGCAATGGCCCGATCCAGGTGCTCGCGCGTATGCGCCGCGCTGATCTGGGTGCGGATGCGTGCCTTTCCCTGTGGCACCACCGGGAAGAAGAACCCGATCGCATAGATGCCTTCTTCCAACAGGCGCTCAGCAAATTTCTGTGCCAGCGGGGCATCGTGCAGCATGACCGGGACGATCGGGTGGGTGCCGGGCTGGATTTCGAAACCGGCGCTGTTCATCTGCTCGCGGAAGTACGCGGTATTCGCGGCCAGTTGCTCGCGCAGGTCGCCGGCAGCATCCAGCATCTCGAACGCCTTGATGCCGGCAGCAACCACGTGCGGCGGCAACGAGTTGGAGAACAGGTACGGCCGCGAACGCTGGCGCAGCAGTTCGATGACCTCCTTCTTCGCCGTGGTGAAGCCACCCACTGCCCCGCCCATGGCCTTGCCCAGGGTGCCGGTGAAGATGTCGATCTTGTCCAGCACGCCCTTGACCTCGGCTGAGCCGCGGCCGGTGGCGCCAAGGAAGCCGGTCGCGTGGCATTCGTCGATGTGCACCAGCGCACCGTATTTTTTCGCTAGCGCGCAGATCTCGTCCAGTGGCGCGATGAAGCCATCCATCGAGAACACGCCATCAGTGGTAATCAGCTTGGTCTTGCAGCCCGCGGCATCGGCCGCCTGCAGCTGGCTTTCCAGATCGGTCATGTCGCAGTTGGCGTAACGGAAGCGCTGCGCCTTGCACAGGCGCACGCCATCGATGATCGAGGCATGGTTGAGGCTGTCGGAGATGACCGCATCATCGGGGCCGAGCAGCGGCTCGAACAAGCCGCCGTTGGCGTCGAAGCACGCCGCATAGAGGATGGTGTCCTCGGTGCCGAAGAACGTGGCGATGGTCTGCTCGAGCTGCTTGTGCAAGTCCTGGGTACCGCAGATGAAGCGCACCGACGCCATGCCGAAGCCGTGGCTGTCCAACGCGTCCTTGGCGGCTTGGATCAGGTCAGGATGGTCGGCCAGGCCAAGGTAGTTGTTCGCGCAGAAGTTCAATACCGTCCGGCCATCGGCCAGCGTGATCTCGGCCGATTGCGGGCCGGTAATGATGCGTTCGGCCTTGAACAGGCCCTGCTCGCGGATGGTTTCGAGTTCGTGGATGTAACCGGTCGTCAGTGACATGAAGTGCTCCGCGTAGGGCGGGTCACGGCCCGCCATGATGTGTGTCGGCGGGTCAGTGCCCGCCTCGAATCAGTTCCAGCTGAGCACGATCTTGCCGGACTTGCCGGCTTCCATCAGGTCGAAACCCTGCTGGAACTCGTCCACCGGCAACTGGTGAGTCAAGGCCTTGCCAAGCGGGAAGCCGCCCAACACCAGTTGGGTCATCTTGTACCAGGTCTCGTACATCTTCCGGCCGTACATGCCGTGCAGGGTGAGGCCCTTGAAGATGATCTTGTCCCAGTCCGCGCCGGCGCCCTGGGGCATGATGCCAAGCATCGCGATCTTGCCGCCGTGGTACATGCAATCGAGCATGTCGTTGAACGCGCGCGGGTTGCCGCTCATCTCCAGGCCGACATCGAAACCCTCCATGTGGAGGTCCTTCATCACGTCCTTGAGTGAGGTGTTCGCGACGTTGACCACGCGCGTCGCGCCCATGTCGGCCGCAAGCTTCAACCGGTAGTCGTTGACGTCGGTGACCACCACGTTGCGCGCGCCGATGTGCTTGCAGATGCCGGCGGCAATGATGCCGATCGGGCCGGCACCGGTGATCAGTACGTCCTCGCCGACCACGTCGAACTCCAGTGCACAGTGTGCGGCGTTGCCGTAGGGATCGAAGAACGCGGCCAGTTCGCTGGGGATCTGGTCCGGGATCGGCCACAGGTTGGTCGCCGGCATCACGATGTATTCGGCGAACGCGCCGTCGCGATTGACCCCGATGCCGACCGTGTTGGGGCACAGATGCTGACGGCCGCCTCGGCAATTGCGGCAATGGCCGCAGACGATGTGGCCCTCGGCCGACACCCGCTGGCCGACCTTGTAGCCGGTCACGCCCGGGCCGACCTCGACGATCCGTCCGACGAATTCGTGGCCGATCACCAGTCCCGGCTTGATCGTGCGCTGGCTCCACTCGTCCCACAGGTAGATGTGCAGGTCGGTGCCGCAGATCGCAGTTTTCTCGACCTTGATCAGCACCTCGTTGGCGCCGGCTTCCGGCACCGGTACCTCCTCCATCCAGATGCCTTTGGTGGCTTCGCGCTTGACCAGCGCCCTCATGGTTTGCGGGATCGGGCGCTGGGTGGGTTGGGCTGCGATAGAGGGCATTTCGGGCCTGGCGGAGTCTGACGAGTGAGACGCCAATTGTACCGCTGCGGTGTTATTCATCCGTGGCGTGACCGTTGGCGGTTGCCGACAGTGGCCTGCTTTGCCTATGGTCAACGGTTCGAACATGAATACCGGGGCCAACATGAACCTTCGAATATTGCCCGTGGCGCTGATTGTCGCGTTCGCGTCCACTGCCGCAGTTGCCGACGAGGGCATGTGGCAACCCAAACAAATGCCCGAGCTGGCCGCGCAGCTGAAAGCGCGCGGATTGCAGATGGATCCCGCCGCGTTGTCCAACCTGGCCGGCAAACCGCTCAACGCGGTCATCAGCCTGGGCGGTTGCACCGCGAGTTTCGTCTCGCCCCAGGGCCTGGTGGTGACCAACCATCATTGCGGCTACGGCGCGATCCAGTACAACTCCACCCCCGAGCGCGACCTGCTGGCCAACGGCTTTGTTGCCAAGACCCTGGCCGAGGAATTGCCGGCCGAGCCCAACGCGCGCATCTACGTCACCCAGGACATCCGCGACGTAACCGAGCAGGTCACCGCCGATCTGGAAGGGCTGGACGGCAAGGCACGTTTCGACACCATCGAGGCGCGCAACAAGGCATTGGTGGCCGAGTGCGAGCAACCCGGCGGCCTGCGTTGCAACGTCTACAGCTTCAACGGTGGCCTGCAGTTCTCGCTGATCCGGCAGCTGGAGATCCGCGACGTGCGGCTGGTGTATGCCCCACCGGATTCGATCGGCAAGTTCGGTGGCGACGAAGACAACTTCGAATGGCCGCGCCACACCGGCGACTGGGGCTTCCTGCGTGCCTATGTGGGTGCCGATGGCAAGCCGGCCGCGTACTCGAGGGACAACGTGCCGTACCAGCCCGAGAGCTGGTTGACGGTGTCGCAACAGCCGTTGCTGGAAGGTGATTACGTGATGGTGACCGGCTATCCGGGCTCCACCAATCGCTACCGTCTGCCGGGCGAGATACGGCAGGCGATCGAATGGCGCTACCCGACAATGATTGCCTACTTCGGCGATTACCTCGCGGCGATTGAGCGGAACACCAAGGGCGACAAAGCGGCGGCATTGAAGTACGCCTCCACGGTGGCGGGCGTCAACAACGTGCTCAAGCTGTATCAGGGAAACCTGGACGGGTTTGCCCAGATGGACGATCCGGTCGGGATGAAGCAGGCCCGCGAGCAGGCACTGGAGGCCTGGCTGGCCGAACGCGGCGCGCAGGGCGAGGCACCGCTGGAAGCCATCGATGCGCTGGAAAAAGAGCTGGCAAACGCACGCACGACCCGCGAACGTGATTTGTGGTTCGACAGTGCGGTTGGCGGTGGGCTGAGCGGGGTGGCCGTGAGCCTCTATCGCAACGCGATCGAGCAAGCCAAGCCTGACGCAGAGCGCCGCGTCGGATACCAGGACCGTGATGCGCCACGCATTGCCGGCCGCCTGACCGCGTTCGACAAGCGCTATGACCCCAAGGTCGACAAGGCCTTGATGGCGCTGCGCCTGACACGATATGCCGAGCGCGTGCCGGCGGCGCAGCGGGTACCGGAGCTGGACCAGTGGCTGGGCATCGGTGCCGATGACAAGACCATTGCCGGCCTCGATGCCAAGCTGGACACCTTGTACGCAAGCTCCACGCTCGACGATGTTGACGCCCGCCTGAAGTGGCTGGAGGCCGACAAGGCCGCCATCGAAGCCTCCGATGATGCGGCGCTGGATTTCGCGGTGGCGATGATGCCGGCGTTGCTGCGGATGGAGGCCGCCGACGAAGCACTCAGCGGCCGGATCTCGGCGCTGCGTCCGCAATACATGCAGGCGATGATCGATTTCAACCAGTCCCAGGGCAAGCCGGTGTACCCGGACGCGAACAGCTCGTTGCGGATCACCTTTGGCACCGTGCGCGGTTATTCCCCGCGTGATGGCGTCGAGATGGTCCCGTTCACCACCCTGGATGGCATCGTCGCCAAGACCACCGGCGAGGAGCCGTTCATCACCCCGCAGGCCGAGCTGGATGCGATTGCCGCAGGCAAGGGTGCGCAGTACCGGATGGAATCGCTGGGTGACGTGCCGGTCAACTTCCTCAGCGACGTGGACACCACCGGCGGCAACTCCGGTTCGCCCACGCTCAACGCCAATGGCGAACTGGTGGGCCTGTTGTTCGATGGCAACTACGAAAGCCTCAGCGCCGGCTGGATCTTCAACCCGGAGCTGACCCGTTCGATCCACGTCGACACGCGCTACATGCGCTGGGTGATGGACGAGGTCGACCATGCCGACCGCCTGCTGGAGGAAATGGGGCTGCCACATGACTGACCATCGTCTGGTGGGATGCGGGGCATTCCCGCGCATCGGCTCGGCCGGCAAGTCGCTGCGGCTGGCGGTGCTGGCCGCGGTCGCGGCATCGTGCGCGACCTTCGCCGCCCACGCCGACGAAGGCATGTGGTTGCCGTCGCAACTGCCGCAGGTCGCCACCCAACTGCGCGATGCCGGCTTTGAAGGCGACCCGGCGGCGCTGGCCGACCTGACCCGGCCACCGATGAACGCGGTGGTCAAGGTCGGTGGTGGTACCGGAGCATTCGTGTCCGCGGATGGCTTGCTGCTGACCAACCACCATGTTGCGTTCGGCGTGATCCAGTACAACGCCAGCGCCGAGCGTGACCTGATCGAGGAGGGCTTCATCGCCGCCGACCGTGCCGGCGAGCTGCCGGCCAGCCCGGACTTCCGGGTCCGGGTGACGACCGGCTTCGACAAGATCACCGACCGTATCGTGGCCAATGCGAAGGGCAAGCATGGACGTGCCTACTTTGACGCGATCGACGCGGCCGAGAAGGCGGTCGTGGCCGAGTGCGAGCAGGTCGCGGGTAACCGGTGCAGCGTCGCCAACATGCATTACGGTGCCGATTTCTACCTGATCACCCAGCTGGAACTGCGCGACGTGCGGCTGGTCTATGCGCCGCCCGATGCGATTGGCGGGTTTGGCGGGGAGGTCGACAATTTCATGTGGCCACGCCACAGCGGTGACTTCACCTTGCTGCGGGCCTATGTGGGCCCCGACGGTCACCCGGCCGCCTACTCGACCGACAACGTGCCTTTCACGCCGCCGGCCCACCTGCAGGTCGCGACCGAGCCCGTCGTCGCCGGCGACTTTGCGATGCTGGCCGGTTACCCGGGCCGAACCTACCGGCACCGGATGGCGTCGGAGTTCGAGAGCCAGGTCGAATGGCAGTTGCCGTCGCGGATCGCACTGTACGACGGACTGATCACGACCATCGAAGCGGCCATTGCCGGCGACGCCGATGCCAGGGTTCGTTACGCATCGACCCTGGCTGGCCTGGAGAACGGTCTCAAGCGTGCCCAGGGTGAACTGGATGGTCTGGCCGTGAGCAACGCGGTTGCCGTGCGCCGTGCCGACCAGCAGGCCATGCTGGATTGGCTTGACACGCAGCCGGATGCGGTGGCGACCAGGGGCGACATCGCCGCCGCGCAGGCGGTCCTGGAGGACGCCAGCAGCGTGCGTGAGCGCGACCAGCTGTTGAGCACGATCATCCGGCGGACCCAGTTGCTCGATTCCGCCGTGACCTTGCAGCGGCTCGCCCTGGAACGTGGCAAGCCTGACCCGCAGCGCGAGTCGGGCTACCAGCAACGCGACGAAGCCTTGATAGAAGGCGGACTGAAGCAAGTCCAGCGCCGTTACGTGGAGTCGGTGGAAAAGGCGATCCTGGCGGACCTGCTGGCCCAGTACAACGCGTTGCCTGCCGCGCAACACGTGGCCGAGTTCGACGCGGTGTTTGGCACCACGCCGGACGCGGTCAACGCCAGCCTCGATGCCATGTATGCCGGTTCGGGACTGGATCAGGAAGCTGCGCGGCTGGCGTGGTTCCATGCCGATCCGGCCACGGTGGCCGCGGCGGATGATCCCTTGCTGCAAGTCGCCGCGGCACTGATGCCGGCAATCATGCGCATGGAAGCCGAAGACAAGGCCCGCGCCGGCGAGTTGCTGCGCCTGCGCCCGGCCTACATGCGCGCGCTGATTGGCTACCGCCAGTCACGCGGCGAGGCGGTGTATCCCGATGCCAACTCCACCTTGCGGGTGAGCTACGGCCAGGTCAGCACGATGGAGCCAGGTGATGGCGTGCGTTACCTGCCGTTGACGACGGTCGAGGGGATCGTCGAGAAGCACACCGGGCAGGCCCCGTTCGATGCGCCCAAGCCGTTGCTGGATGCCATCGCCGAGGGCGACTTCGGCAGCGCCATGGATCCGGAGCTGGGCACCCAGACGGTCAACTTCATGACCAACCTGGACACGACGGGGGGCAATTCCGGCTCACCGATATTGGATGCGCGCGGGCAGTTGATCGGCTTGCACTTCGACAGCAACTGGGAAGCGGTCAGTGCCAGCTGGATGTTCGATCCACGCTACAAACGGGCGATCCACGTCGACCTGCGTTACATGCGGTGGTTGTTGGCCAAGGTCTACCCCGCGCCGTATTTGCTGGAAGAAATGAATTTGCCGGTGCAGTGAAGCCAACCGGCGGATCGCAACGGCGTCAAGGTGGGTCCGGCCCAGTCGGTCATGGCTACGCGCGTGCGAGCTCGGGCTGGGGGCTAGACTCGGGTATCGATTGTTGGATTTTCTATTTTTCTTCGGAGTGAATGCATGCGTTATTCGGTGTTGGCCGCAGCCATTGCGCTGGCGGCGGTGGTGGGGTCGGCGACGGCCGGTGAGGGGATGTGGGTGCCGCAGCAATTGCCGCAGATCTCCGATGCGTTGCAGAAAGCGGGCTTGGAGTTGCCACCGGAGCAGTTGGCGAACCTGACCGGCGACCCGATGGGCGCGGTGGTATCGCTGGGCGGCTGCACCGCCAGCTTCGTGTCGCCGCAAGGACTGGTGGTGACCAACCACCACTGCGCCTATGGCGCGATCCAGCTCAACTCGACGCCGGAAAACAACCTGATCCAGGACGGGTTCAATGCTGCAACCCCGGCCCAGGAGTTGTCCGCAGGACCCAACGCGCGCATCTATGCGCTTGATTCGATCCAGGAGGTCACCGCCCAGGTCCAGGCCGCGATTGACGCCGCTCCCGACGCGCTTGGTCGCGCCCAGGCGCTGGAGAAGACCCAGAAGCGACTGGTCGCCGACTGCGAGTCCGATCCGGGTTTTCGCTGCCAGTTCTACAGTTTCTCCGGCGGCAACAGCTACCGGTTGTTCAAGAACCTGGAGATCAAGGATGTGCGGCTGGTGTACGCGCCGCCCAACAGCATCGGCAGTTTCGGTGGCGACGTGGACAACTGGATGTGGCCGCGCCATACCGGTGACTTCTCGTTCTACCGCGCTTATGTCGGCAAGGACGGCAAGCCGGCGGCGTATTCGCAGGACAACGTGCCCTACCAGCCGGTGCATTGGCTGAAGTTCGCCAGCCAGCCATTGGAGATCGGCGACTTCGTGATGGTGGCAGGCTATCCGGGGCGTACCGCGCGCTATGCGCTGGCCGAGGAGTTCGACCAGACCGCGCAGTGGACGTATCCGACCGTCAAGGCGCACTACCAGGCGCTGGCGGATATGGTCGAGACGGCCGGTGCGCGCGATGAAGCCATCAAGGTCAAGTACGCCAGCACCATCCGTGGCTGGCAGAACACGATGAAGAATTACGGCGGTCAGCTGGAGGGTTTCGAACGGATCGATGCCAGCAAGACCAAGCACGCCGAAGAGGCGGCGGTACTGGATTGGCTGCGCGGACAAGGTGCCGAAGGCGAGGGCGCGCTGGCGGCACACGCGACCTTGCTGGAGCTGAACGAGGCCGACAATGCAACCCGCGACCGTGACCTGGTGTTTGGTCAGTTGCGCCGCACCGGAGTGATTGGCGCCGCGGTGGGTCTGTACCGGTTTGCGATCGAGGCCGACAAGCCCGACGCCGAGCGCGAGGCCGGCTATCAGGAGCGCGACCTGGTGAGGTTCGAGGGCTCACTGGAGCAGATGGAGCGCCGCTACGACGCCGGCATGGATCGTCAGTTGCAGCAGTACTGGCTGCGCGAATATGTCGACTTGCCGCAGGCGCAACATATCGCTGCGTTGGACGCGTGGTTGGGTGGCAATGACGAGGCAGCGGTACAGGCGGCACTGGACCGGCTGGCAAAGACCGGGCTGGGTGACCTGGACACGCGCCTGGCGTTGTTGAAGGCCGATCGTGCCGCCATCGAGGCCAGTGCCGATCCGGCCTTGCAGCTCGCGGTGGCGGTGATGCCGGCGATACTGGCCAGCGAGGAACAGACCGAGACCCGTCAAGGCGACGCGTTGTTGGCGCGACCGGCGTACCTGCAGGCTGTCGCGGACTACAAGGCCAGCCAGGATGAGTCGGTGTATCCGGATGCGAACTCATCGCTGCGGATCACCTTCGGCAACGTGCAGGGCTACACCAAGCCCGATGGCACCCGACTGCCGCCGTTCACGACCCTGGAACAGGTGGCCGCCAAGGCCACCGGTGTGGAGCCGTTCAATGCCCCGCAGGCGCAGCTCGATGCGATCGCGGCGAAGAACCACGGCGGTCTGGCCAGTGACGAGCTTGGTACGGTGCCGGTCAACTTCATGGCCGACCTGGACATTACCGGTGGCAATTCCGGCTCGCCGGTAATGGACGCGCGCGGTGAGTTGGTCGGTTTGGTGTTCGACATGAACTGGGAGAGCGTCAGCTCCAACTGGGTATTCGATCCGGCCATGACCCGGGTGATCGCCGTCGACGGCCGCTATCTGCGCTGGATCATGCAGGAAGTATTCCCGGCGCCGCAGGTACTGCAGGAACTGGGCGCGCCCGAGCAGGAGTGAACCGGTCGCCATGAAGATCCTGCTTGCCCGTCACGGGGAAACGCGCTGGAACGCGGAAGGCCGCTACCAGGGCCAGGCCGATATTCCGCTGTCGGAGATCGGTGAGAGTCAGGCCCGCGCGTTGGGAGAGCGGCTGCGCGAGGTGTCCATCACCCGCGCGGTGGCCTCGCCGTTGTCACGCGCCCGGCGCACCGCCGAGTGGGCGCTCGGTGATCGCGCCGGGATGCTGGCGATCGACCCGGACTTCAGCGAGATCGCCCACGGCACCTGGGAAGGACTGCTGGCGAGCGAGATTGGCGAGCGTGATCCCGACCGGTTGCGCGCCTGGCGGGACGCCCCGCACGAGGTGCTGATGCCGCAGGGCGAGTCACTGCAGCACGTATTCGACCGCGCCTGGCGTGCGCTGCTCCGCGCGGGCGATGGCCTGGGCGACGACGACACCCTGTTGGTGGTCGCCCACGATGCGGTTAATCGGGTCCTGCTATGCCATGTGCTGGGCATACCGCTGCGCCGGCTGTGGGGTTTTCGCCAGGCACCGACCACGTTGAACCTGCTGGAAGGTCTGGATATCGACCATCTCGACGTGGTTCGCCTGAACGATTGCAGTCACCACACCGCGCTGTTCGGCGAGGCAGTGCATCGCGCGCTGTAAGCGTGGATCATGTCCATCCCGCGCCCATCCCCGGCCTGCGACCCTCGGCAATGAACCTGACCCAATGGCTCGAGCGGATCGAGCGTCTGCATCCCAAGTCGATCGACATGGGCCTGGAGCGTGTGCGACAGGTTGCCGGCCAGTTGGGCCTGGGGCGGCCGGCGCGCGAGGTCATCACCGTGGGCGGTACCAACGGCAAGGGATCGACCGTCGCATTCATCGAGGCGATTGCACGCGCCGCGGCCTGGAAGGTAGGTAGCTACACGTCACCGCACCTGTGGCGCTATAACGAGCGGGTACGCATCGACGGCGCCTTGGCCAGCGATGCCGACATCGTCGCGGCATTCGAGGCGATCGAGGCCGCCCGTGGCGAGGTATTGCTGACGTATTTCGAGTACGGCACGCTGGCAGCGCTGTGGTTGTTCGAGCGTGCCGGGCTGGACTTGGCGATCCTCGAGGTAGGCCTGGGCGGACGGCTGGATGCGACCAACATCGTCGACCCCGACGTGGCGGTCATCACCACCGTGGACCTGGACCATCAGGATTACCTGGGTAATGACCGCGAGACGATCGGCCGCGAGAAGGCCGGGATTGCGCGCGGATGGAAACCACTGGTGCTGGGCGATGACGATCCACCGTCCAGCGTGCTCCGCCACGCGTACGCGATTGGCGCCTCGACGATCCGGATCGGTTGCGACTTTTTCGTTGACCTCGCCAGCACTGATCCGGCCGGTGATGATGCTGCAGTCGACGCTGACACCGTGTCGCCCGGGCATTGGCGCTGGCGTGAGGTGGGTTGCCGAATCGACTTGCCATTGCCGCGGATGGCGGCCCCTGTGCAGCTGCGCAATGCGGCTATTGCGATCGCCGCATTGCGCGCGCTGGAGTCGCCGCCATCGGTGGCCGCGATGATCCGCGGCGTGGAAACCGCGGATATTCCCGGCCGCCTGCAACGCTTCGTACGCGACGGCGTGGAGCTGGTGGTCGATGTCGGCCACAACCCGCAGGCAGCGCGCGAGCTGGCCGGGTGGTTGCGCGCCGCGCCGCTGACGGCCGCCGGCGCCACCCACGCGGTGTATGCCGCGCTGGCCGACAAGGACGTGGTTGCGGTGGTCGGGGCATTGGCCGAAGTGATTGATCACTGGCACCTGGCCGGGCTGGTCGAGCAGGCTCCACGCGGAATCGCGGTGGAGGATTTCGCCGTGCGTCTGGTGGGCACCGAGGCCGCCTCGGGCAGCTGCCACGCCAGTGTTCCGGACGCTATCGTCGCCGCTCGCAACCAGGCACGAGCGGGTGACCGGATACTGATATTCGGTTCGTTCCATACGGCAGCGGCGGCGTTGGCCGTCCTGGACCCGGCCGCCACCGCACCAGTCTGAACACCACCGGCCAACACGCACGGCTGCCTGGCGGCACACGCGTATAATCGGCCGGGCTCCTCACCTTGTTGCTTGCGAGATCCGATGGAACCTGCCTTGAAACAGCGCCTGATCGGCGCCGCCGTGCTGGTCGCGATCGCGGTAATCTTTCTGCCGATGCTGATCAAGGGCCCGGCGCCAGAGAGCGGCGTGTCCGATGTCCCGCTGGAGATGCCGAATGCGCCCGAGGGCGAGTTCGAAACCCGAGAGCTGCCGTTGGTCACGCCCGCGGCTGCCGATGGATCCAGCGTGACCGGCCTGGGCGCCCGTCCGGTGGATCCTGCCGATGACGGCAACTTGCCGACGGTGGATACCCGGGCGGCAGATACCGGGGCCGCCGACAGCGGCAGCGTCGATGCCGCACCGGGCGCGGACGGTAATTACGTCGTCAGCTTTGGCAGCTATGCCAGCGCTGGCGATGCCAAGCGGGTGGTAGAGGCGCTGCGCAACGCACAGCTGCCGGGCTACCAGGAGACCACGACCACCGGCGGCCGTACGCTGTACCGGGTGCGAGTCGGACCGTACCAGTCACGCGCCGCCGCCGAGGCCGGTCGACTGGGTGCCGCGCGTGTGCGTGACGACGTCGGCTCCAAAGTGGTCGTATTGAATGCCGATGCCGCCGAAGCGGAAAAAAAGCCAGTTGCCGCGACCGAGCCAGCTGTTTCGAAGCCAGTACCACCGCCGGCTGAAGAACCCACCCCGGTAGCCAGCAAGCCCGCCACGCCTGCTTCACCCAAACCGGTCGCAGCCGCCAAGCCCGCGGATCCTACTCCCGCAGATCCCACCCCAGCAGCCAGCGCGGTGGGCTTTGCCGTCCAGTTGGGGGCATTTGCCAGCCACGCGGACGCCACCAAGTTGCGTGATCGCGCGCGCTCTCTGGGTTTGAGTGCCTTTGTCGAAACCGTCACCACCGACAAGGGCCCGTTGAACCGGGTACAGATCGGACCGGTGGCCGATCGCGCCGCGGCCGAGAAGCTCAAGGCGCAGGCGGCAGCCAAGCTGGGCATCACCGGTTTCGTCCACTCGCACCCGTGAGGGCTGAGTGGTTGCTGCGATGAGTCCAATCGACTGGGTGTTGCTGGCAATCGTTGGCGTGTCCGCGCTATTGGGCCTGATGCGGGGCTTGATTGGCGTATTGGCTTCGCTGGCGGCGTGGGTGCTGGCGGGTTGGGCGGCATTCCAGTTCGGCGCGCAAGTCGCGTTGATGTTGGCTCGCGATGTTGAGCCAGGTGCGGGCCATTTGTTTGCCGGCTATGCGCTGGCGTTCATCGTGGTGCTGCTGGTGGTTGGACTGGTGGGTTGGGCGGTTCGCAAGATGATCCATTCCGTCGGCCTGTCGGGGCCGGATCGGATGCTGGGCCTGCTGCTGGGCGTCGCGCGCGGGGCGTTTATTGCTTGCGCGCTGCTGCTGCTGCTCGGGCTGACCGAGTTGCCCCGCGAGAAGTCGTGGCAGGATTCCCAACTGGTGCCGGTGTTCATTCCGGGCGCGCAAATGATGCA
Organism: Lysobacter sp. A289; assembly: GCF_054072675.1. Taxonomy (NCBI): domain Bacteria; kingdom Pseudomonadati; phylum Pseudomonadota; class Gammaproteobacteria; order Lysobacterales; family Lysobacteraceae; genus Lysobacter; species Lysobacter sp. A289. Next base: position 1,747,089 of record NZ_JBSVRN010000001.1, on the reverse strand, counting down.
GGCCTGGCTGCCGCAGTGGGTCGCCAGCCAGGTGGACCTGCGCGGCGACTCGGACGCGCCGGCATTGATTTCACCGGGCCGGATACAGGCACTGCCGGCGCTGCCAATGCCGGTCTTGCCTGGACCGGCGGACGACCCGGGATAATTTAGGGCAACCTTCGCGCTCGCCAGAGCTTCTGTTTTTCGCAACAACCCCAGCAACCAGGACACACAGCCATGTGCGGCATTATCGGAATCGTCGGCCACAACGACGTCGCGGCTCAGCTTTACGACGGACTGATGGTGCTCCAGCATCGTGGCCAGGACGCGGCCGGCATCGCCGTCGCCGACGGCAGGCACCTTCGGTTGCGCAAGGGCAGCGGGCTGGTCAGCGACGTGCTCGACGACGTCTCGATGCGACGCCTGGTCGGTCATGTCGGCATCGGCCATTGCCGCTACCCGACCGCAGGAAGCGAAGGGGATGACGAAGCCCAGCCTTTCTACGTCAATTCCCCTTATGGCATCGCGCTGGCGCACAACGGCAACCTGATCAATGCCGATGACCTGCGCCGCGAGGTCTTCCAGCAGGATCGCCGCAACGTCAACACCGAGTCCGACTCGGAAGTGTTGTTGAACGTGTTTGCGCATGAGCTGGGCAACGGCGAGGCGCCCTCACCGGAAACCGCGTTCAAGGCGGTCACCGGGGTGTACCGGCGTTGCGTCGGTGGCTACGCGGTGGTCGCAGCCGTGCTGGGCTTGGGGCTGGTGGCCTTCCGCGACCCCAACGGCATCCGGCCCCTGGTGCTGGGCAAGCGCACCGGCGCCAATGGCGATGAGTACGCGGTGGCGTCCGAGTCGGTGGCGTTCGACCTGACCGGCTTCCAGCGGGTGCGCGACGTGTTGCCCGGCGAAGCGGTGGTGATCACCGCTGACGGTGTACTGCATGCCCGCCAATGCGCGACGCCCGGCGTGCATACACCGTGCATCTTCGAGTACGTGTACTTCGCCCGGCCCGACTCGATGATCGACGACATTTCGGTGCACAAGGCACGGATGCGGATGGGCCAGAAGCTGGGCGAGAAAATCCTGCGCCTGCGCCCGGATCATGACATCGACACGGTGATACCGATCCCCGACTCCTCGCGTGACGCGGCGCTGGAAGTGGCCAACGTGATGGGAGTGAAGTACCGCGAAGGCTTCATCAAGAACCGGTACGTCGGCCGTACTTTCATCATGCCGGGTCAGGAGCAGCGTGCCAGGTCGGTGCGCCGCAAGCTCAACCCGATCCCGCTGGAGTTCCGCAACCGGGTCGTGTTGCTGGTCGACGATTCGATCGTGCGGGGTACCACCTCGCGCCAGATCGTGCAGATGGCGCGGGAAGCGGGTGCGCGCAAGGTCTACCTGGCTTCGGCAGCGCCGCCGGTGCGCCACCCCAATATCTACGGCATCGACATGCCGACTCGCGAGGAGCTGATCGCCCATCAGCGCTCCGAGGACGAGATCGAGAAATTGCTGGGTTGTGACTGGTTGATCTACCAGGACCTGGCCGACCTTGAGGACGCGGTTTCGGGGCCGAAGCACCGGCTGGAAAATTTCGACTCCTCGTGCTTCGACGGCGACTACGTGACCGGCACCGAGGCCGACTATTTCGAGCGGGTCAAACGCCTGCGCTCGGATGAGGCGAAGACCACGCGCCGGGCTTCGTGACCGGTAGCGTGGCCTCGCACGACCTGTTCCAGGCGGCGCGCGCCTGCCTGGATGCGGCCACGGCGCACGACAAGGTCGCCGCGACCGTGGCGGCAGGCGAGGCCTTCCGGTGTGGGACGTTGATGATTCCGCCATCGTCGCCGCCGCCAATGCCGATCGGCATGCCCGGACGCCCGCTGCGGCCGGTGCTGGTGTCGCCGCGCCAGTTGCCCAAACGCGGCTTCGGCACGGACGCGGGGCGCGCGGCATTCATCCATGCCATCGCGCACATCGAGTTCAATGCCATCGATCTGGCCTGGGACGCGGTGTATCGATTCCGCGGGCTGCCACCGGCGTTCTACGGGGACTGGGTCGGCGTGGCGGTGGACGAGGCGCGGCATTTCACGCTGCTGCGCAATCGCCTGCAGGAGCTGGGTTACGACTACGGCGACTTCGACGCCCACAACGGCTTGTGGGAGATGGCGGTGAAGACCGCGCACGACGGCCTGACCCGGATGGCGTTGGTGCCGCGGGTGCTGGAGGCGCGGGGGCTGGACGTGACCCCGGGCATGATCGACAAGCTACGCGGGCTGGGCGACCACGCCACCGTTGAAATCCTGGAGGTGATCCTGCGCGAAGAGGTCGCCCACGTGGCCGCCGGCTCGCGCTGGTTCCGCTGGTATTGCGCGCGCGCCGGGGTCGCACCGGGAGCGACGTTCCGCCAGCTGTTAGGTGAGTACGCCCGCGATGTCCTGTACGGGCCCTTCAACCTGCAGGCGCGCAGCGAGGCGGGATTTGACGAGGAAGAATTGGCGATGTTGCTGGACGCGGTGGAAGGCCGGGCCGCAGTCACCGGGCGTTGATCGGAACCTGCTAGTTTCCGGGATCCATCTGACTGGCCAATGGAGACACTCCATGATGAAGATTCGCCCGCTGTTGTTGCTGTCGATCTCCGCGTGCACGGCAGCCGCCCTGCTGGGCTGTCAACCGCAATCGCCGACTCCGGCGGACACCACGCCGGCCGTCGTCAGCTCTGCGAATACGGCCATCGACGCTCCGGCGGTGAATGAACCGGACCGGCCGATCAGCCGGTTGCACGCACGTGGCAACGAACCGTTCTGGTCGGTAAAGGTCGATGGCGACACGCTGACCTACACCACGCCCGAGATGCAACCGGGCAAGCAGCTGACCGCCGAGCGCAGTGACCACGCCGCAGGTGTCACCTTCAACGGCACCGACGGTGACAAGGCCTTCGTCCTGGACGTCACGGGCGGGCAGTGCCAGGACTCGATGTCGGGCGAAATGTTCGAGTACACGTCTTCGTTCACCTACGGCGACACTGAAATGACCGGCTGCGCAGATGCGGGTTCCGAATGACCCGTAACGCCGATGCCGTCCCATTGCGCTGAGGCGTCGGCCCTGGTTTCGTAGCACTGGTTTCGTAGCCCTGCTTTCGTAGCTGTGTTCCAGTGTCCCGATTCGGGGGCTATCCCAGCGATTCCAGCGCATGGCCTTCGCGGGTCACGCGCAGCACCGAACCTTGTTCGTACCAGTCGCCCAGCACGATCCGCTCGCAGGCGCGGCCGGCAACTTCGCTTGAGTGCACTGCCGGCCGATGGGTGTGGCCGTGGATCATGGTGTCGATGCCGAAGCGGGTGAAGGTTTCCGCGACCGTTGCCGGCGCGACGTCGGTGATGGTCTCCATCGTCCCTTCCGACTTCAGCCCTGACTGGTGCGCCTTGCTGGCCGCTCGCGCCTGCTGCGCGAATGCCAGGCGGGCGGGCAATGGCTGGGACAGAAATTGCGCCTGCCACGCCGGGTTGCGGGTATGGGCGCGGAACTGCTGGTAGGCGAGATCATCGGTGCACAGGGTGTCGCCATGCAACAACAGGGTGGGGCGGCCATATAGCACCACCACACTGGGGTCGGGCAGGATCGCCATACCGGCATGTCGCGCATAATCGTTGCCCAGCAGGAAATCGCGGTTGCCGTGCATGAACGCCACCGGGGTTCCCGCCGCGCTCACCGCCTGCAGCTCGCGGGCGACGAAGGCGCCGGTATCGGACGGATCGTCGTCACCGACCCAGGCTTCAAACAGGTCGCCGAGGATATACAACGCGTCGGCGCCGGCGGCTTCCTCGCGCAGGAAACGGCCGAACAGCTCGGTGATCTGCGGTCGCTCGGCGTCGAGGTGGAGGTCGGAGATGAAGAGCGTGGTCATTGCGGCATTGTAGTGGGCGAAACCGTCCGTCCCGCACGGTCGGCAGCGGCAGCGGCTAAAATCGACGGACACCTACCTGGAGTTGTCCCGCATGAGCTGCCGCACCCGCTTCGCCCCCAGCCCGACTGGTTACCTGCACATCGGCGGGGCACGTACTGCGTTGTACTGCTGGCTGGAGGCGCGTCGTCGCGGTGGCGAGTTCATCCTGCGGATCGAGGACACCGATCGCGAGCGCAGCACCCAGGCCGCAATCGACGCCATCCTGCAGGCGATGCAATGGCTGGGGCTGGATTTTGATGAAGGCCCGATCTACCAGACCCATCGGCTGGAGCGTTACCGCGAGGTGGCCGAGCAATTGGTCGCCTCCGGTCACGCGTATTACGCCTACGAGACCAAGGCCGAGTTGGAGGCCATGCGCGAGGCCCTGGTCGCCGCCAATGAGAAGCCGCGCTACAACGGCGCCTACCGCGACCAGGACGCGGGCTACCGCGAGGATCCCAACCGGGTCATCCGCTTCAGGAATCCGCGCGATGGCGTGGTCGCCTGGGACGACAAGGTCAAGGGCCGGATCGAGATCAGCAACACCGAGTTGGATGACCTGGTGATATTCCGTCCAGATGGTTACGCGACCTACAACTTCGCCGTCGTGGTGGACGATCTCGACATGGGCATCACCGATGTCGTGCGCGGCGATGACCACGTCAACAACACCCCGCGCCAGATCAACATCTACCAGGCCCTCGGTGCGACGGTGCCGCACTTCGCCCACCTGCCGATGATCCTGGATCCGGAAGGCGCCAAGCTGTCCAAGCGCACCGGCGCGGCGGATGTCATCGAGTATCGCGATGCCGGCTACCTGCCGCACGCGTTGCTCAACTACCTGGCGCGCCTGGGTTGGTCGCACGGCGACCAGGAGATCTTCTCGATCGACGAGATGAAGTCGCTGTTCGATCTCAAGGATGTCCACTCCAAGCCCGCACGGCTGGATCCGGCCAAGCTGGGCTGGCTCAACCAGCAATACCTCAAGAGCGACGACCCGGTCGCCGTCGGCAAGCACCTGCAATGGCACCTGCAACAACAGGGGTTCGACCTGGACAAAGGGCCGGCGGCGGCCGATATCGTGGTGGCCCTGCGCGACCGCGTGCAAACCCTGAAGGAGATGGCCGAGCGCGCCGCGGTCTGGTTTGGTCCGCTGCTCGAATACGACGAAGCCGCAGTCGCCAAACACCTCAAGCCGGCGGCGCGTGCACCTTTGGCCGGTGCGCGTGAACGGCTCGCCGCGTTGCCGGAATGGACCGCCGACAATGTTGGCGTCGCCCTGCACGAGACCGCCGCCGCATTGGAGCTGGGCATGGGCAAGGTTGCCCAGCCGCTACGGGTGGCGATCACCGGCACCCAGGTCAGCCCGGATATCTCGCACACGGTGTACCTGGCCGGACAGGTCGAGGCGCTGAAGCGGATCGATGCGGCCCTTGATAAAGTGGCGGTCGAGACCTAGATCATGCAGCAACGAAAGGTCATATGAGGTTCTGGCCATGACCCGCGCCCACGTCTGCACCGATCCAAAACACCACGTCCACGATGGCGATGCCTTCGTGCGCGAGGTCGAGCGTGTCTGCGCGCAACGCAACCTGCGCCTGACGCCGCTGCGGGCAAGCGCGTTGCGCCTGATCGCCGACGCCGGCCGGCCCATGAAGGCTTACGAGCTGCTCGACCAGATGAAGGTGACCCATGACGCCGCCGCACCGCCGACGGTCTATCGTGCGCTGGACTTCCTGTTCGAGCACGGCTTCATCCACAAGCTGTCCTCGATCAACGCCTTTGTCGGCTGCCATCACCCTGGTGGCGAGCAACACGCGGTGCCATTCCTGATCTGCGACAACTGCCAGTCCGCCACCGAGCTGGAAGACGACTCCATCGTGGAGGCATTGGAAAAGCGTGCCCGCGCCCTGGGCTTCCTGCCCCGCGCACAGACCCTGGAAGTCCACGGCCTGTGCGCCCAGTGCGCCAGGGAAGCGGCGTAGCTGCGTTCAGAAGAACGCGCGCACGCCAAACGCGATACCTCGGCCGGGCAGCGGCGACAGGTCCTTCAGGAACGAGGTGTGCGGGCGTGCTTCCTCGTCGAGCAGGTTGCTGCCGTCCAGGAAGATCTCCCATGCGTTGCCATGCGCGGTGTCCACGTGCCAGGCCAGGTGCGCGTCGACCAGGGTGTAGCCCGGCGTGGCGGTTTCATCCGCAGCCACGTGATCCTGCTTCATGTAACGCACGGCACCCACGGAGGCGCGCCACGGACCCTGGTCCCAGCGAAGCTCGCTGCCGACGCGGGCCGGGGCGATGCGTGGCAGGTTGCCGTCCAGTGCGATCCGGGCGGAGTGCCCATGGACGTGTTCGCCGTGGAATACGCGCAGATCGACATCGCGGCTGCCGCCCTCGTCCAGCTCGCCACGCACGATGTCGCCAAACACGCGAAGGTCCCATGCACCGCTGGCGTTGTCGGCCAGCATGACCGTCGCTTCGGCCTCCATTCCGTGGAAGCGCGCATCCGCCTGGTTCCACAGGTGGACGGTGGTGCCGCCATCGGTCAGCGTCGTGCCCGGATCGCGCAACGACTCCAGCGTGCTCAGGTAGATGAAATCGTCGTACTGGATCGTGTAGGCGGCCAGGCCCAGTTGCACGCGTTCGCCGTGCCAGCGGAAGCCGAGCTCGAGCCGGTTCGCGGTTTCCACCTCAAGGGCGTCATCGCCGATCTCGATCGTGCCGGTCGCCACGTGCAAGCCGTTGGAGTAGAGCTCCTCGGCGGTCGGTACGCGTTGCGCGCGATCCAGGCCCATCGACAGGTGGAACGTGTCGTTGACCTCCCACTTCACCGCAGCCGACGCGCTTTGGGCCTCGAACTTACGAGAGGTGCGCCGTTCCGGCGCCAAGGCCTGCGCGGCGGAATCAATCCGGTTGCGGTCGTGGCGGGCACCAAGCTCCAGCTTGACCGGGCCGAAGTTGCGCTCGCCGATCCAGAACAGGCCGGTGTCGCGACCCTCGGTGGCCGGAACGAAGGCCTCTGCGCCTACCGCGTTGAAGTCGCGCTCCGACAGCTGCACTCCGAACGCGCCACGCCATGCGCCCCATGGCTTGTGTACCAGCTCCAGGCGCGCTTCCTTGCTGGTGTTGTCGAATACCGTTCCGACATCGTGGCCTTCGAATTCGGTATGGGTGTACTCGGTATTGGCGAACTTCAGCCGCAACGACTCGAACATGCCGACCTCGTCCAGGCCGGCCCGCAGCTCCGAGCGGCGCTGGTCCATGACGATGCGGACGGCGTCTTCGCCGTGCTCATCTTCGTCATGCGCGTCATGATCGTGCCCGTGGTCATGACCGTCGTCAGCGCCGTGGGAATGGCCCGGCACGCCGTAGCGCGTGTTGAACAGCGATTGGCCGATACCGATGAAGCCGCGCTCGCCGATCCATGACACGCCCAATGCGCCGCTGTCGGTACGTACGGCGCTGTTGGGCAGGGTGCCGGCAGTGGACGGGTCCGGGGTTTCGCCTTCCTCGGCCAGTTGGCGCGCACTTTCGGGGAAGCCGGGAATGTCGTAGTCGCCGGTCTCGCGATGCAGCGCGTCGACATGAAACACCAGATTTCCCGATGCCGACGTGCCGTCCAGCCGCAGCATCCCGGTCTTCTCGTCATTGACGCTGCCGGCGCGCAGTTCGGCGCGGCCCTGCAGCGGTGCGGTGGTGACCGTCTCGGGGATGCGGCCGTCGATCACATTGACCGCCCCGCCGATGGCGCCGCTGCCGTAAAGCAGGGTGGAAGGGCCTTTCAGGACTTCGATCTGCTCGGCGAGGAATGGCTCGATACTGACGGCATGATCGGCACTGAGGGTCGATACATCGCCGGCGCCAAGCCCATCGCTGAGAACCTGGACCCGGGCGCCATCGAAGCCGCGGATGATCGGCCGGCCGACGCCGGGGCCAAAGTAGGACGACTGCACGCCGGGGAGCTTGTTCACCGTTTCCCCCAGAGAGTTGGCCTTGGCGGCATCAAGTCGCTCACCGGCCAATATCTCCACGGGGTGAACCAGATCCTCGGCGGTGGCGGGCAGCAGGTTGGCGCGTACTTTCACGGCGCTCAGGTCGGTCGGCTGGTGGTCGTGGGGGGGCACGCTGGGCGGCTCGGCGGCGAACGCCGGCAGGGCGATGGCCAGCGCGGCAACCAGTGGCAGCTGACGGGGGAACGAGCGTTTGGGCATAAGAATCGGCTACAGTGGCGTGGACGGAGAGTCGTAATGTTATAGTATAACAATGCGAACTCATCCCCCATAGGTCACGGTCCCCATGTCTCCACAAACCCGCCGCACACTCGATCGCCTCGGCGCTTACGGCTCAATCCTGTGCGCCATCCATTGCGCACTGTTACCGGTGGTGATCGCCTTGTTGCCCGCGTTGGGGCTGATCAGCATGGGCAACGACCGCTTTGAACAGGCATTCGTGGTCTTTGCAACATTGTTGGGGCTGTTCAGCCTGATCCAGGGTTATCGACGCCATGGCGTCGTCCGTGCGTTGGGGTTGTTGATCCCCGGCTTGCTGGTGCTGTGGCTGGCGGTGTTGTACGCGCCGCTGCACCACAGCCTGGTTCCGCACGCGATCGCAATGACCTTTGGCGGCACCCTGGTCGGGTTGGCACATGTGGCCAATCTGCGGCTGAACCACAGTCACGTCCACGACGCCAGCTGCGCGCATTGACGGTTCGCTGGCGATAATCGGCGTGTTACGCTACGCAGCTTCCCGCTGCCACGTGCGGCCTGGTGCTCCGCGCCGGCGCCCGCGCCTCATGGGCGGGTTTATCGCTAGTTTTCCATCTATACATCCGGGAGCAACATCATGGGCAAGGGCGACCGTAAAACCGCCAAGGGCAAGCGCTTCAACTCCAGCTACGGCAACTCCCGCTCGGCCGTAACCAAGGCCACCGGCACCGCCGCCGCGCCAGTGGTGAAGAAGTCCGCTGCCAGCAAGGCTGTCAGCAAGGCCGCAACGAAGAAAGTCGTGGCCAAGAAGACCGTCTCCAAGGAGTAAGCATCGGCGCATTGCCGGTGTGACTGAAAAGCCCCGCATTGCGGGGCTTTTTCATGGGCGGGGAAAGGGTGGGCGCGGGCTCATGCAAGTGCCGCTACCATCGCCTGCTCCAGCGACTGGGCCGGATCGCTGCGGATTGCCGCCAAGGCGTGACGGTCCCAATCGCAATGTAGGCGGCCCTCCACCAGCAGCACGGCGCGGTCGATGAAACGCTCGGCGACATCCAGTGAGTGGGTGGACAGCAGCACGGTCGTACCGTGTTCGCGGGTCAACGTCTGCAGGTGCTGCTTGAGCGTCCACGCACTCGGCGGATCCAGTCCGTTCAGCGGTTCATCCAATACCAGCAGGGGCGGCTCGCCGAGCAGGCCCAGCGTGATGCCGAGCTTCTGCCTGGTTCCCAGCGAGTACTGACCTATGGGTCGGTCGAGTACTGGCGATAGTTTGAATGCATCGGCGAGCAGTACGCTTGCCTCCGGAATGCCGTCCAGTCCACGCGTAGCTGAGAACAGCCGCAGGGCTTCGCGGCCGGTCAGCAACGTCGGCAGGAGGGTCGGATCGATTGCGAAGCCGAGCTGCGACTTCGCGCGTCGAGGGTCAAGGGCCATGTCGATGCCGTCGACCAGCACCTGGCCGGTAGTCGGTGCCTGCCCGCCGACCAGGCATTGCAGCAAGGTGCTCTTGCCCGAGCCATTGGGCCCAATCAAGGCTACGAATTCGCCGCATGGAAGCTGCAGGTTGATGTCGTGCAGCACCGGCTGTCGCGGATGGTAACCAAAGTGCAACCGATTGAGCTGCAGGGCCGGAGACCGGTCGGAGGACGTGTTTGTCATCGTGTATGAATCCTCGAATCCCGGAACAATCGCCACGCCGCCGGTAGCGCAGGAATGGCCACCAATACGACCAACACCGACCAGCCGACCAGCAACATCCACGAGTGCGCCGCCCCGGAGACCAGCACGCCGCATGTCGACGCACACGCACAGGCGAACAGTGGATAACGCCGCGTCGCGCGACGTTGACGCGATGGATCTGCGGGAGTTGCGCGCAACAAGGTGCTAGCCGATGCCGCAATCCGAACCCACGCGCGCAGCACCAGTCCAAGCCAGGTGGCGGATAACAGGAATACCAGCAGCCCCAACAGGAGCAGCGGTGACGCGCCCACGGGGAGCAATATCAATGCCGCGCATGCCGGCATGGCGCTTGCGCCGGTCCGCCAGCGGAGCCGCACCTCGCGCCGCTGCCAGTCGGACAGGTGTGGCAACTGACGGTCCTGCAACCACTCGGTGTTGAAAAATGCCCGGCGGGTACGGACATGGACGTGAGCGAACCCGGCAATGACCGTGTGTGGTCGACGTAACACAACGACCAGCGCCCCAGTGGCGCCAAGGACAACCGCCAGCGCAGCGCAACTGCTGGCAAAGCCGATACCGCCATGCGCACCCAGCGCGATGAGTGCGCTCAGGGCCAATGCCAGTGCCAGCAGGTAGAGCGCCGTGACGGTGCCGGCGACGATGCACAACGCAATCACTACGCTGCGGGGATCGATGGGCATCGCCGCCCACCATCCTTGGTGCAGTCGCGCGGCAACGGCCTGCAGTCGCGCGTTGACCAGCACATAGCAGCCGATGCCGACGATCAATGCGCACAGCAGCGGCCAGTTCAGCAGTGGCGTCAACAGAGACTGGCTTGCGGCGGCAAAAGAGGTGTCGTTGGCGCGGGGCCAGCCGGCGCCCAGCGCGGTGGCAAACCCCAGTCCCAACCCGATCAGCGCTACCGGTATCCACACCGACGTCAGCCGGCGACGCAGGATGATCGCAGACTCGGCAAACCAGGGGTGCCACGAAGGGATCAGGGACGACATGCGGGCTTGGATCACAGGGAACCGGGCGGCTTGGAAAGCGACTCGAGTCCGCCGGTCACGTCAGTCGTATCCCGCCGGCATGGACGGTTTGCGCCAGGTCGCCGCCGAGCCAATACCCCAGCTCGGAAGGATGGTTGATCCGCCATTGCACGAAGTCCGCCCGGGCACCGACTTCCAGCACGCCGCGATCGTGCAGGCCCAGCGCGCGCGCCGCGTGCACGGTGGCGCCGCGCAGTGCCTGCTCCGGTGTCAGCCGGAAGTGGGTGCAGGCTAGTTGCATCGCCTGGCGCAGCGACATCAGCGGCGAGGTGCCGGGGTTGCAGTCGGTGGCGACGGCCATGGCCACGGCATGCTCGCGAAGGGCATCCAGCGGCGGCAGGGTGGTCTCGCGCAGTACATGGAACGCGCCCGGGAGCAGCACCGCGACGGCGCCGGCATCCGCCATCGCACGGATGCCGGCGTCACTGCTGTGCTCAATATGGTCGGCCGACAAGCCACCGAACTCGGCCACCAGTCCGGCACCGCCCAGGTCGCTCAGCTGGTCGGCGTGCAGTTTGACCGACAGGCCGAGCGCGCGCGCAGCCTTGAACACGCGGCGAGTCTGTTCCGGGTTGAAACCGATGCCTTCGCAGAATGCATCGACCGCGTCGACCAGGCCCTCGGCGTGCAACTGCGGCATCCACTCGATCACCGCGTCGATGTAGTCATCGCTGCGGCCCTTGAACTCCGGCGGCAACGCATGAGCGGCGAGATAAGTGGTGCGCACGGTGATGCCCAGGATGTCGCCGATCTGCCGTGCAACCCGCAACATCTTGCGTTCGTTGTCGAAGTCCAGGCCGTAGCCGGATTTGATCTCCACGGTGGTCGCGCCATCGGCCAGCAATGCGCGCGCGCGCGGCAACGATTGTCTTAACAGCTCGGCTTCGTCGGCCTCTCGCACCGCGCGCACGGTGGACAGGATGCCGCCGCCTGCCTGGGCGATCTCCTGGTAGCTGGCACCCTGCAGGCGCTGCTCGAATTCGCGCGCGCGGTCACCGGCAAATACCAGGTGGGTGTGGCAATCGACCAGGCCGGGGGTGATCCAGCCATCGGCCCGGACGACCTCCCGTGCCAGCAGCGATGGCTCGCTTGGCAGGTCGCTGACCGCACCGGCATAGGTGATGAGACCGTCCTTCCAACCCAGTGCGCCGTCGGTGATCTCGCCGTAACCGGTGTCGCCAACCAGGGTCGCCAACGAGGCGCCAATCATCAGTACATCCCATCGAGAGTCGGGGTCGGTGTGGTCATCGGGGCGGAGGCGTGCGTGCGGCGTTGTGTGATGTGTGCTCATGGCCCCATTGTAAGGAGACCGCCGGCGGTCGCCAGATCGGTGTCGACGCGCCACAATCGGGGCATGAGAACGATTCCAAACGCCAGAATTTGGCACCCCGATGGTTGGCGGGATGGCGTCAAGCTCGACGTCGACATACACGGCCACATCACCCGCAGGCAACACGGCGGTACCACCGACCAGCGCGTGTTGCCGGGAGTTGCCAACCTGCATTCGCACGCGTTCCAGCGTGCGATGGCGGGCATGGCCGAGCGCCAGACCAACCCCGATGACTCGTTCTGGACCTGGCGCGAGGCGATGTATCGCTTCGCCGGCCGCTTCACGCCCGAAGCGCTGCACGCGGTGGCGGCGCAGTTGTACAGCGAGATGCTGGAAGCGGGTTACACCACGGTTTGCGAGTTCCACTACCTGCACCACGCGCCCGATGGCAAGCCCTATGCGGACCCTGCGGCGATGTCGCGTGCGTTGATCGCCGCGGCGCACGACGTGGGCATCCGCATGACCCTGCTGCCAGTGCTGTACATGACCGGTGGCTTTGACGGACGCGCACTCGATGCACGGCAGAAGCGGTTTGGCCACGACGTGGAAAGCTACCTGCGGCTACTCGACACCTTGCGTACCGAGCAGAACTCCATGCTGAAGGTCGGCTGCGCGTTGCACAGCTTGCGCGCGGTGCCGGAGCAGGCGATGAAAGAGGTCATCGCGGCATTGCCGGGTGACAGCCGCATCCACATCCATATTGCCGAGCAGACCGCGGAGGTCGACGAGTGCCTGCAGCTGCGCGGCGCGCGGCCGGTGCAATGGCTGCTCGACCATGCCGGCGTCGACCGGCGCTGGACCCTGGTGCATGCGACCCACCTGGACGACGCCGAGTTGGCTGGCATCGCTGAATCGGGCGCCACCGTTGCACTGTGTCCGACCACCGAGGCGAACCTCGGCGACGGGCTGTTCCGGCTGGCCGACTACATCGGCGCCGGAGGCCGCTGGGGCATCGGGTCGGACTCCAACATCTCGGTATCGCCGGTCGAGGAGCTGCGTTGGCTGGAGTACGGCCAGAGGTTGTCCACGCGGCGGCGCAATATCGCCGTGACCAGCGCGTCCCCGAGCGTGGGTGAAACCCTGGTGCATGGCGCGGCCGCCAGCGCCGCCGACTCGACCGGCCATGCGATCGGCCGCCTGGCCGAGGGTGAGTTTGCCGACGCGGTGGTGCTGGACGTCGGCGCGCCGCAATTTATCGGTGCCCGGGACGAGGACGCGATTGATCGATGGGTGTTTGCCGGCAACCGCCCGCTGGTGCGCGAGACCTGGGTGGACGGTCGATGCGTGGTCGAGAACGGTCGTCACTTCCATGCCGACGCCATCCTTTCGCATTGCCGAAGCGAAATCGAGCAGATGCTCGCCGACGCTTGACTCGCGGGCCGGGCAGGTCGGTCAGGCGGAGGCAAACAGGTCGACGCGCGGCAGCACCCCTTCCAACTCCAGCAGGAACTGCTTGGTCGGCAGGCCACCGCCGAAGCCGGTCAGGCTGCCGTCGGCGCCGATCACGCGGTGGCAGGGCAGTACGATCGGCAGCGGGTTGCGGCCATTGGCTCCGCCGACGGCACGCATGGCCGTCGGCCGGCCGACGCGGCCAGCGAGTTGCGCGTAGCTGACGGTCTCGCCGTAGGGAATCGTCGCCAGGGTGAACCAGACTTCACGTTGGAATTCCGTGCCGCGTGGTGCCAGCGGCAGGTCGAAGCGCTCGCGTTCGCCGCGGAAGTACTCGTCCAGTTGCGCATGCGTTGCGTCGAGTACCGCATGCTCGCCTTCCGTCCAATCGTCGCTGCGCTTGATGTGATGGCGCGATTGCTGGAACTCGACCAGTCGCAGGCCGTCGTCGTCGGCGGCCAGCAGCAGCGGGCCGACCGGGCTGTCGATGGTGGTGTAGGTGGTCATGGGAGGGCTCCGGGTTCGGGCACGGTGTCGCGCCACAGGTGGATCACCGAGTACGCGCGCCAGGGACGCCACGCCTCGGCGCGCGCGAGCAGCTTGCGGGCGGTCAGCGGCGTCGCATCATCGCTGGCCACGCGGCGCAGGATCAGGTCCTCGGCGGGGAACGCATCGGGGTGGCCGAGCGCACGCATCGCGATGTAGTGCGCGGTCCACGGCCCGATGCCCGGTAGCGCGACCCAGCGTGCGACGAAATCCTCCAACGTGCGTTCGGGCCGGAAGTCCACCCGGCCATCAAGCAGCGCGCGAGCCAGGTTGCGGATCGTTTCAGCACGCGCGCGGGTGACGCCGATCGTTGACAGGTCGGCATCGGCCAAGGCTTCGGCGGTCGGGAAGACGTGCTCCAGACCCGGTGCGAACGGCGCGTCCAGCGGCTGCCCGTACCGGTGCGCCAATCGCGTGGCCAGCGTGCGTGCCGCGGCCACGCTGACCTGCTGTCCGAGCACCGCGCGCACCGCGATCTCGAAGCCATCCCAGCCGCTGGGCAGGCGCAGGCCGGGACGTTTGTGCAGCAATGGCCGCAGCTTCGGATCGGCCGACAAGGTGGTGGCAATGGTCTGCGGGTCGGCGTCCAGATCGAACATCCGCCGCAGCCGCGCGACGATCGACAGCAGCCGCGTCGAACCCACGCCGTGTACCTGCAGTCGCAACGCGTGGGCGCCACCCGGCCAGGCGCTGATCCGCAGCCAGCCCGGCGGCGCCAGAGGGGTGTCGTCGGGCGGCGCGATCACCCGTGCATAACTGTCGCCATCGACCACTTCCACGCCGGGCAGCGCGCGGGTGCCGAGGAACGCCAGCATCGACGCGAAATCGTAGGGCGGGCGGTAGCCCAGTCGCAAGGTCAGTACCTGACTTTCATTGTTGTTGTCGCTGTCACGCGGAAGCTTGCGCAGCTCGCGTGGCGCCATCCGGTAAGCCTCGCGGAACGTGGTGTTGAAGCGGCGCAGGCTGCCGAACCCTGCCGCCATCGCGACTTCGGTGACCGGCAGCGTGGTTTCGGTCAGCAGCTGTTTGGCGAACAACAGCCGCCGGGTGGCGTGCACCCCAAGCGGCGCGGCGCCCAGATGCTCGACGAACAAACGCCGCAGTTGCCGCTCGCCCAGACCGACGCGGTCGGCCAGCGTCGCCAGTGGCGCATCGGCCAGCGCGCCCTGCTCGATCAGCCTGAGCGCGCGTGCCACCGTCGCATCGCCACGGTTCCAGCCGTCGTCACCGGGGGATAATTCCGGCCGGCAGCGCAGGCAGGGCCGGAACCCGGCGGATTCCGCCGCCGCGGCACTGCGGTAATAGTTCACGTTTTCGCGCTTGGGGACCGGTGCCGGGCACACCGGCCGGCAATAGATCCCGGTGCTGGTGACGGCGGTGAAGAACAGTCCGTCGAAACGCGCGTCGCGGCTTAGTCGTGCCTGCTCGCAGACGCGTACGTCAGGCGTGCCTGGCGCTTCGGCGATGGCGGTGGGGATTACGTCAGCATTGGGCGAGGACATGGGTGCAGGCTAGCACCGGCCCGGGCGTCAAACTCGCCGGATTCGGACATCAATACTGGCGGGCGGCAGGCTTCAATGTGCTCATGGCGTCATCGTCGGCATCGTTTTTTGCGGGCGCCACGTCGATGAGTTCCATCAACAAGGGATACACGTCGATATTGTCGAATGCCGGCACCTGTGCGCCTTCCAGGAATGCCGGGCCGCGGGCGATGAAAATCGCGCGCATCGATGGCAGTGCCGGGTCGAATCCGTGCGAGCCGCGGGTTCCTGCATCTTTGCGGCTGGCAATCCATTCGGTCCGAAGCGCATCCCAGCCTTCCTCCATCTGGCAGACAATCGGTGGGATGCGTGGATGGGTGCCGTAGTGCCAGCGCGCCGGCAGGTCGGCCTTGCGCCAGCACTGATAATGCGGATGCGTGCCCAACAGTTGTGCCTCGGCCATCGCGGTGCGCCCGGGCAAGGGTGCAAAACCAACCGATTGGCCTGCGGTCACCATCGTCGCGTCGGCCGGGTCCACCATGTCCTCGATGGCCACGTGCTGGTCCGGCGGTACCGCTGCCATGCCGTGGTCGGACACCACCATCAGGTTGACCTGGGAAGCCAGTCCGCGCGCGGCCAGGCCGTCGAGCAGCCGGCCGATCTGCGCGTCGACCTCGCGGATCGCTTCGTGGACTTCCGGCGAGTCCGGCCCGTGCCGATGGCCGGCGCTGTCCACGGCTTCGAAATACAGCGTGACAAAGCGCGGACGGGAGGATGCCGGCTTCGCCAGCCAACCCAGCACCGTGTCGACCCGCACGTCCATTGCCAGATCCGAGTCGAACGGCAACCATTGCGTCGCCTGCACGCCGGTGATGGGCGCCTCGCTACCGGGCCAGAACAACGTCGCGGCAGGTAGCCCCGCATTCTCGGTCGATACCCAGGCCGGCACGCCGTCATCCCACCAGCGTCCGTCGCTGACTGCTTCCCGATTGCCGAGGCTGAAATCCCCCAGCGTCGCGTCATGCATCGTGTTGTGGACAATGCCGTGATGGTCCGGGCGCAGGCCGGTGACGATCGAGTAATGGTTCGGGAAGGTCAGGCTGGGGTAGGACGGGTTCATCCATTCCGCCTGGACGCCTTCGCCCGCCAACCGGGTCAGGTTCGGCGTGATGCCCAGTTCCAGGTAATCGGCGCGGAAGCCGTCGATCGAGACCAGCACGACCGTGGCTGGCGGAGCGATGGCCGGCTCATCGGGACGCGTGGCCTGCGAGCCGGGGAACGTGCCGCAAGCCACCAGTGACAGGGCAGAAAGAGTGAGCAGGACGGCTCGTGCCGCCGATTTGATCGAATGCATGAGTCAATCCTAGCGATGCGATGTTGCAACTCGAAGTGCCGAAAGACTGAAAACCCCATGAATATGGTTCGTGCCATACCCGCATACACAACACGGCGGGCGTAGGGTAAAGGTTGATCCAGCCCCTCTGGCAACCTCGTGGTGACATCATGAAAATCCTGGCCCTGATTGTATTGATCGCCCTGCCGGTCTGCGTCGCACAGGCCGGTGAACCCGTACCTGCCAGCGCTCAAGCCGTGGCGGCGCAGGCCGAAGTGAGCGAGCGTGATGCCCGCCACAATTGCATGCGATATACCGGCAGCCATATTGTCCGGAGCAGAACCGGGCGTGCTGAGCGCGTAGCGCGTGCCGATGACACGGGTCGTGCGGATGCGGATCACGAGCAGATGGATCACGAGCAGATGGATCATCAGCGCGTCGCCTCGCTCGAGCCGGAGGATTGCGTGAATGCCAATGGCCGTGTCTATAGCCGCTCCGACCTGAGCCGCACCGGTGAGGTGGATCTTGCCGATGCACTGCGCAAGCTCGACCCCGCCATCCGCTGACCCCAGCACGCAGAAAAACGGACTTCGTTACTCGGCGCCAGCGCCCGGCCGCCTGTCGGGTGCGGTGCGATAATGGGACTTTCCGTCTTCGTACAGGAAGTTGCCGATGTCCACCCCAGCAGCTCACACGCGTGTCGACCCCAGCCGTGTCATCCGTGCCCCACGCGGCAACCAGCTCACCTGCAAGTCGTGGCTGACCGAAGCCCCATACCGGATGCTGCAGAACAACCTGGACGCAGAGGTCGCCGAGAACCCGACCGAACTGGTGGTCTACGGCGGCATCGGCCGCGCCGCGCGCGACTGGGAGTCGTACGACGCGATTCTGGAATCGCTGCGGAACCTTGAAGACGACGAGACCCTGTTGGTGCAATCCGGCAAGCCGGTCGGCATCTTCCGCACCCACCCCGACGCCCCGCGCGTGTTGATCGCCAACTCCAATCTCGTCCCGCACTGGGCGACCTGGGAGCACTTCAACGAGCTCGATAAGAAGGGCCTGATGATGTACGGCCAGATGACTGCTGGCAGCTGGATCTACATCGGTAGCCAGGGCATCGTCCAGGGCACCTACGAGACCTTCGTCGAGATGGGTCGCCAACATTACGACGGCGATCTCAAGGGTAAGTGGATCCTGACCGCCGGCCTGGGCGGCATGGGCGGCGCGCAGCCGCTGGCGGCCAGCCTGGCCGGCGCCTGCAGCCTCAACATCGAGTGCCAGCAAAGCCGCATCGACATGCGCCTGAAGACCCGCTACGTCGACGAGCAGGCGAGCGACCTGGATGACGCGCTGGCCCGTATCGCCAAGTACACCGCCGCCGGCGAAGCCAAGTCGATTGCGTTGCTGGGCAACGCCGCGGAGATCCTGCCGCAGCTGATTGAGCGCGGCGTGCACCCCGACGCCGTCACCGACCAGACCAGCGCCCACGACCCCGTGCACGGCTACCTGCCGATCGGCTGGAGCGTGGAGCAGTGGCTCACCGGGCAGAAGCAGAACCCCGAGAAAGTCCGCGACGCCGCCAAGCAATCCATGCGTGTCCACGTCGAAGCGATGCTCGCATTCGAGAAGATGGGCATCCCCACCTTCGACTACGGCAACAACATCCGCCAGATGGCGTTTGACGAAGGCTGCACGAACGCCTTCGACTTCCCCGGTTTCGTGCCCGCCTACGTGCGCCCGCTGTTCTGCAAGGGCATCGGCCCGTTCCGCTGGGTGGCGCTGTCCGGCGACCCCGAGGACATCTACAAGACCGACGCCAAGGTCAAGGAACTGATCCCCGACGACGCCCACCTGCACAACTGGCTGGACATGGCCCGCGACCGGATCGAGTTCCAGGGCCTGCCCGCGCGCATCTGCTGGGTCGGCCTTGGCCTGCGCGACAAGCTCGGCCTGGCGTTCAACGAGATGGTGCGCAACGGCGAGCTGAAAGCGCCGGTGGTGATTGGCCGCGACCACCTCGACAGCGGCTCGGTGGCGTCACCCAACCGCGAGACCGAGTCGATGATGGACGGCAGCGACGCCGTGTCCGATTGGCCACTGCTCAACGCCATGCTCAACGTGGCTGGCGGCGCGACCTGGGTCAGCCTGCACCACGGCGGTGGCGTCGGCATGGGCTACTCGCAACACAGCGGCATCGTCATCGTCTGCGATGGCAGCGAGGCCGCCGACAAGCGCATCGCCCGTGTGTTGTGGAACGACCCGGCCACCGGCGTGATGAGGCATGCGGACGCGGGTTATGAGATCGCGAAGGCGTGTGCGAAGGAGCAGGGGTTGAAGCTGCCGATGGCTAAGTAGTAAGCGCTAAGATCACCTCGGCATCGATCCGATGCCCGAAAACCGGTTTGGGGAGAAGCACATGAACGCACCTGTCATGACGCGTCCGGCCTGGTTCTGGGTCGTGGCCGTGCTGGCGTTGCTGTGGAACCTGTTTGGCTTGGCGATGTTCTACCTGCAGTACACGATGACACCTGACCAGTTGGCGCAGTTGCCCGAGGCCCAACGCAGCCTGCAGGAGGGATTCCCCGACTGGCTGTGGGCGCTCAACTGCGCGGCCGTCGTCGCGGGCACGCTGGGCTCGATCCTGCTGATGATGGGCAGGCGGCTGGCGCTGCCGGTGTTCTGGGTGTCGCTGGTCGCGGTGGTAGTGCTGTTCGGCTATTGCCTGTTTCCCGGCCGCATGCTCGAGGTGCTGGGCGCCGCTCAGTCGCTGCCGATGCCGATCCTGGTCACCGTGATTGCCATATTGCTGATCTGGTTCGCGCGCTGGTCGATCGCGCGCGGCTGGCTGGCATAAGAAGCTCCGATGAACCGGGGCGGGCTTTCAGGAAAGTAAGCCTGCCCCGGGTTTTGCCATCGACGAGGCCGGGCGCGCGGGATCAGCGCGACCCCAGCTCCACGACCGGTTGGAACCCGCCATAGATCATCCGCGCGCCGTCGAACGGCATCGGGTTGGTCTCCGGATCCATCCGCGGGTCTTTCATCATCTTCTCCATGCCGGCGTCGCGGGTCGGCTTGTCGGGCCATTCGATCCAGGAGAAGACAATCGTCTCGTCTTCCTTGCCCTGCACCGCGCGCTGGAAGTCGGTCTGCTTGCCGGCCGGGACGTCGTCGCCCCAGCACTCGACCACGCGGGTGGCGCCGTATTCCATGAACACCGAATCGCCGGTTTTGGCGTGGTCGATAAATTTCTGCTTGTTCGCGGTCGGAACCGCGATGACGAAGCCGTCGATGTAGGACATGTCGTGTCTCCTTCTTTGCGGGGGGTGTCGTTAAACGACGAACGACGGGGCGGGAAATCGACACCCGTCAGTACCGGCAGGCCAGTTTGCCGGATGGTCATGCTGGCGCAGACATGGCGACGGTCCGTTCCATCCGGGGCTGTGCCAATCCAGACCGACCGTTCTAAGCTGGGCCATTCCAGACATTGACCAGGAGTCGCCGTGCCCGACCTGTCCGCCTTCCCGATCACCCGCCGTTGGCCGGCGCAACATCCCGAGCGCATCCAGCTGTACTCGCTCAATACGCCCAACGGGGTGAAGGCCTCGATCATGCTCGAGGAGACCGGGCTGGCGTACGAGCCGCATCTGGTCGACATCATGCAGGACGAGAGCCACACGCCGGAGTTCCTGTCGCTCAACCCCAACGGCAAGATCCCCGCGATCATCGATCCGGATGGGCCGGGCGGGGAGCCGCTGGGATTGTTCGAGTCCGGCGCGATCCTGCTGTACCTGGCCGACAAGACCGGCCGTTTCATCCCTGCCGATCCGGCGAGGCGCTGGGAGACCATCCAGTGGGTGTTCTTCCAGATGGCGTCGATCGGTCCGATGTTCGGCCAGCTCGGGTTCTTCAGCAAGTACGCCGGCAAGGACATCGAGGATCCGCGCCCACTGCAACGCTACGTCGACGAATCCAGGCGCCTGCTCGGCGTGCTCGATGCGCGACTCGACGGCCGTACGTGGCTGATGGGTGACGACTACACCATCGCCGACATCGCGACCCTGGGCTGGGTGAACAACCTGATCACGTTCTACGAGGCGCGCGAGCTGGTCGGCTATGACGGCTTTGCCCATGTCGATGCCTGGTTGCAGCGTGGACTGGCGCGCCCGGCCGTCCAGCGTGGGCTTGCGATCCCGTCGCGCGAGGAATAAGGCAGGTCTGCGTGGCGATGCCGGATCGTCCCTAGGGGCGCCGGGGTTTCGTGCGCTTGCGCGGGCGGGTCTTGCCGCTGGCCCTGCGGGCTGCGGTGGGTGCTTCCAGCACGCCATCCTCCTGCAATTGCTCCATCCACGACAGCGCATCGACGTAGCCGATGAAGTGCTGCAGATAGCCCGGTGAGGCGTCGTGCATCAGACGCATCGCGCGGTGGAGCAGGGCGCTGGAATGCAGTGGGCCGGCATCCTCGGGGACCGCAGCCAGGGATCGGCGCAGTTGGCTGTCGGTGCGGACGCGATTCCACAGTTGCTGGAACTCGGCCAATACCGGTAGCGCTGCGTGGGTCGGCGGTGCCGAGGCTGCCGCGTGGTCCGGTTTGGGAAGCGGTTCGGCGGATCCGCGAGTCGCGTCGATATGGTCGAGCAATGCGCGCAGCGGGCTGGGTGCCGGGACGTCGGCGCTTTCTCCCGGGCCCACGTGGTCGGCACCTTGCGCGCGCCGGGCGTTGAGCTGCGTGCGGACGTCGGTCGCCTTACCCGGCATCGGGCGCTGAGCTCGTTTCGGACCGGGGAATCGGGGCGATTTCCACGCGGCGGTTCTTCGCCCGCCCGGCTTCGTCGGCGTTGGAGCTGACCGGTTGCTCGGCCCCGAATGCGGCGGCGAACACCGATGAGGCCGGTACGCCATCGGCGATCAGGCTGCGGGTAACGGTCATGGCGCGCGCGGCGGACAGTTCCAGGTTGTCGGCGAAGCGGCGGTTGCTGCCCAGCACCGGCCGGTCATCGGTGAAGCCGCTCACCATCAGGATCTCATCGCGCGATTGCAGGTAGTCCGACAGCGGCGCGGCAATACTCCGCAGGATGTCGCGGCCTTTGGGCTGGAGCTGGTCGGAGTTGAGCGCGAACAGCACGCTGCCGCTGATCCCGATGCGGCCGTTGATGACGGTGACACGACCGGTAGCCAACGGTGCGGCAAGGGCCTGCTCCAGGGTCTTTAGCCGTTGTGCTTCGGCCTGGCGTTGCCTGACCGCTTCGTCCAGTTGGTTGGACAGCTGCAACTGCACGCCGATGACGCCGGCCAGGATAAGCACGAACGCACCCAGCAGCACCGACATCAGGTCCCCAAACGCGGCCCAGGTGGTCGAGGTGGATTCGTCATCCAGTTCGATCTCGTCGCTCATCCGGCTTACGCCTCGGCCGCGATGCGCGAGGCGGCAAGGTGTTGCAGCTCGCCGATGATCTGCTTCTGCGACAGCAGGCTCAGGTCGACGACCTCCCGCGCCTGGGCGACGTAGTAGGCCAGTTGCTCGTCGCTGCGGGTCATCGACTTGTCGAGTGCGGTCTCGATGTGCTGCAGGCGCTCGGCCAGGGCGTCGGTCGACGTGCCGAACACCTGCACTGCCGCGCCGAAGGCATCGCCGAGGTTGGCCACTTCGACCGCGCCGGCGCTGACACGCGCCGCCGCGGTGGACTGCTCGGTGGAGGCGTGGTTGACGGCATTCAGCAACGTTTCAAGCGAGCCCAGCAGACGGGTGCGCTCTTCGACCATCCCGCCGAACGCGTCGGCCCATTGCACCAGCCGCTGCTGGTCGCGGGACTCCATCTGCGTTTGCAGCTCCGCATGTGCTTGCTGCAGGACGTTGACGAGCGCGCCGGCACGATCATCGAAGTTTGTCGCGGCGTTGGCCAGCGCCTGCTCGTTGCGGGCCGCGAGCTGTTCGTTGAGGGTTTGCTGGCGTGCCAGCGTGCCGCCCAGATCAGCGATGAGGGTGTTGTTGGCTTGCTGCTGCTCGGCCACGGCGGCGGTCCAGTGCTCGGCGGCGGCGCTGGTCACTGTCTCGATGCCGGTCGACAGTCCGTCCAGTTGCTGCTGTACCGCCTGGCTGACCTGGGTATGCAGTGATGCGGTTTCGCGCGCGAGGCCGGCCATCGTGGTTGCCACCACCGGTTGCAGCGCGGCAACGACGGCTTGGGCGTTGTCGCTGACGCCGGTCTTCAGGGACTGCTCCAGCGAGGAGGCCAGGCGCACATGGGACGCCTCGGCGCGGGCGTGGAATTCCTGTTGCTGGGTGGCCAGCCGTTCGCTGGCGGTGAGGTTGTGCTGCTCAAGGCTGGTCATCATCGACTGCAGCCGGTCGACCAGTGTTGGCATCAACGCGGTCTGTTGTTGCAGCAGTTGGAAGGCTTCGTCACGCCGCCAGGCTTGTGAGTGCGGGCGCAGGGTGGTCGCGATTTCCACGTCGAGCTGCTGCACCGCCTGCAGCCGTTCGCGCCGGCACAACGCGGACAACAGGCCAAGCATTGCCGAGCTGGCCACGCCAGCGATCGAGGTGCCGAACGCAAACGCCAAGCCCTTTACCGGTGCGCCCAGGGAGCCGCGGATCGCCTCCAGATCACTCGCGCTTTCCAGCGCCAGGCCAGTGCCGCGGAGGGTCGCCATCATTCCCATCAGCGTGCCAAGCATGCCCAGCAGCACCAGCAGGCCGACCAGATACGGTGTCAACGCCGGCCCGGGTAGCGGCACGCGCTCACCTTCAATCCGCAGCCGCACCGCATTGCGCAGGCTTGGATCCAGACGGCCGAGCCAGTCGCCGAGTTCGGACACGGCGCTGGCGGCGTCTGCCATCGCGCGTGTCAGCGTGGCACTGGCGTGGCGGTAGCGATGCAACTCCAGCGCGCCGGCGAGGTAACCGGCGCCGATCATCACGGTGACCCCGACCCCGAGCAGGTTGGTGCCGACATAACCCGCACCGATCCAGCCCACGGCGAGCAGACCGAGCAGGAACACGACAAACAGAAGGACATTTTTGGGCATTGGGGTTCCAGCTATCGGGTGCGAAGCGCTGCAAGCAGGCCTTCAACAGGGTGAAAACGCAGTTCCAGTTCGGCCAGCAGCAGGCCCTGCACGTCCTTGTGGAACCTCTCCAGCCAGGCGTCGGGTTGGACGGCGCTGCTGACAGCGGAGGCTTCCGGGTCGGCCAACGGGCTCTGGCCGGCTGCGTGCAGGCGGGAAAAGTGTTGTCCCAGCAGGGCCGGCACGGTAGCCAGCAAGGTGTTCTCGCGTGGACTCAAGGTCTGTTCCATGACCGCATCGACTTCCGCGAGCCGGGCCAGATCGACCGACTCGCGCGTGAGCCGGTCGCGCAGCTGGCCGCGCAGACGACCGGTCGCCGCCTGCATCGTCCGCTGCAGGTCCAGATAACGGCCACCAACGGCGGTGTAATCCACCACCGCATCGTCCACGCCGGAACCGGATGCGCTCGTCTCGAGCGCAGCCGATGCCTGGACAATGGCCTTCACCAACGCGGTGCGAACGCGCGCGCATTCGGATGCCTCGCTGCCGTCAAAATCCGGCACCTCGGTAGCGGCGGCGGGAACCCGGCCATCCAGTGCCCGGGACAGGGCAACCGCGCGGTTCCAGTCGATCCATTGACTCAGTCGATCCGACAACGTGTGCCTGGACGGCTGGATGTCGGCATCGGTGAGACGAACCAACAGGCGGATGAATGCCGGGCCGGGAACGGGCGTCCGTGGAGGTGCCTTGGCCATGGTTTGCTGCGGCATAATCGCTGCGGCATGACCGCTTCGGAAAACCGGTAATTTTACATGCTTCCTGCACGGAGCCAGGAATGAACAGGCTCTCCGGTGCCGGCGGGTTCCACGTGGCAGCTAACGGGATAGCTCCCAAAGCGAGCGGTGCTAGCATCAGCCGGTCAACCGCCTCCGCACAGGTAGCTACCTTGAAACGATTGCTCCTTTCCGCGCTTGTCCTGCCCGCGTGCTCGTTCGCATTTGCCGCCGACCTGCCGACATTCAATCCGCAACAACTGTCGGATGAAGTGAAAGCTTTCTCTTCCGATGCGTTCGAGGGTCGGGCACCCGCGACTCCAGCGGAAGCCAGGACCGTCGACTACATCGTCAACGGGATGAAAGACGCAGGCCTCGAGCCCGGCGGCGACCTGAAGGACGGCAAGCGTGCGTGGACCCAGGCGGTGCCGCTGGCGCGCAGCAATATCGTTGGCGTACCAACGCTGACGCTGACCGTGGACGGCAAAGCGCGAGCACTGACCCAGGGTGAGGAAATCGCGATCCGCGCACCGATGGATGGCTCCACCTCCGTTGACGTCAAGGACGCGCCGCTGGTGTTTGTCGGCTATGGCGTCAGCGCACCGGAGCGCGACTGGGACGACTACAAGGGGCTGGACCTGCACGGCAAGATTGCGGTGGTGCTGGTCAACGACCCGGATTTCGAGACCGGCGAGGGCGACTTTGGTGGCCCGGCGATGACCTACTACGGCCGCTGGACTTACAAGTATGAAGAGGCCGCGCGGCGCGGTGCCGTCGGCATGCTGGTGGTGCATGAGACGGCGCCGGCGTCCTACGGTTGGGACACGGTGAAGAACTCCAATACCAACACCATGTTCGATATCGTGCGCGACCAGCCGGCTGAAGCGCATGTCCAACTGGAAGGCTGGATCCAGCGCGACCTGGCGGTCGAGATGTTCGAGCAGGCGGGGTTGGACTTCGCCGAGCTGAAAAAACAGGCGCAGACGCGCGCGTTCCAGCCGGTGGCTCTGGAGGGCGAAAGCCTGTCGGCCAACTTCAAGGTCGACTCCGAAGTCATCACTTCGCAGAACGTGGTCGGCCGCCTCGAGGGCAGCACGCATCCCGACCAAACCGTTATGTACACCGCGCACTGGGACCACCTGGGCATCGGTGAGCCCGATGCCACCGGTGACCGCATCTACAACGGCGCGGTGGACAACGCTACCGGCGTGGTCGCCTTGATCGCATTGGCGCGCGCTTTTACCGAGGCACCGCAGCCTGAGCGTTCGGTCGTGTTCCTGGCCGTGACCGCCGAGGAAAAAGGCCTGCTGGGGTCAGAGTATTACGCCGCCAACCCGCTCTATCCACTGGCCACCACCGCAGGCGTGTTGAATGCCGATGCGCTGAGCCCGCATGGCCCGTCACGCAATTTCACCATATCGGGCAACGCCAAGCTGGGTTTGCTGGATGCCATGGTCACGGACGCCAAAGCGTTTGACATGGTCTATACGCCCGATCCCAAGCCGGAGGCCGGCTACTTCTTCCGCTCCGATCACTTCTCGTTTGCCAAGCGTGGTGTGCCGGCGGTGTCGTTCGGCGCGGGCAACGACCTGATCGATGGCGGCGTGGAGGCCGGCAAGGTATTCGAAGACCAGTACACGAGCCAGCACTATCACCAGCCATCCGACGAATGGCAGGCCGACTGGCCCTTCACCGGCATGGCGCGCGACCTTCAGTTGTTGTACGTGGTGGGCAACGACCTGGCCAACTCGCAACGATGGCCCGACTGGAGCAAGGACTCCGAGTTCCGCGGCACCCGTGACGAGACGGCCACGCAGCGGAAATAAAATCCAAGCCGGGGGAGTGACGTCAATAACCGGTATCCAGCGCGAAGATCGGTTTGCGGTTCTTCCACCGGCCCTCGGTGAAGTCCGGGAAGTCGAGGGTCTCGAAGTTCCCGGCAATCGATTGCTCCGACAATGGGGTGATCGCGCTCCAGGTAACGGCGTCGTAGATGTCGATCGGCATCGCGTCGCCGGCTTTCAAAGCCTCCACGAAGCCGTTGAGTACGAACCAGTCCATCCCGCCGTGTCCCGCGCCCGCCGCGGTCTCGGCATATTTCTTCCACAGTGGATGGTCGTACTTGCGGAACCATTCCTGGGCGTCGTCCCATTTGTGTGGCGGGCTTTTGCCCTCGATGTGGACGCCTTTGTTGACGTCCATCCACAATCCTTCGGTGCCCTGCACGCGGAAGCCGAGCGAGTAGGGACGCGGTAGCGAGACGTCCAGTGTCAACACGATGGTCTCGCCGTTCTCGCAGGCGATCTGGGTGGTGATCACGTCGCCACGGGCGAACTCGAGTGTTGCGTTGGGATGGTTTGGGCCGGCCTTGTCGACGATGTAGTCGTGCAGGCCACGGGCCTTGCTGGCGAACGAGTTGATCCGGGTAAACCGGTTGCCACGATTGATATTGGCAAAGTGCGCGCACGGCCCGATGCCATGGCTGGGATACAGGTCGCCGTTGCGGTCGATCGAATGCTGCGTCCGCCAGCGCGCCTCCGACCAGCCCTTGTCGCCGTACTCCACGCCACTGTCGTACGGCTCGTCGGGGTTGCCGGAGTTGAAACCCACCCCGCGCAGGTCGTGCTGGTAGCCGCCCTGCAGATGAACGATCTCGCCGAACACGCCCTGGCGAGCCATGTTGAGCGCTGCCATCACGTCGCGGCGGTAGCAGACGTTCTCCAGCAGCATGTAGGGCGTGCCGGTTTTCTGCTGTGTGCGCAGCACGTCCCAGTGGTCCTGCAGGGTGATGCCGGCGACCACCTCGCAACCGACAGGTATTTTTGCCTGCATCGCGTCGATCGCCATGGGCGCGTGCCATTCCCACGGTGTGGCGATGATCACACCGTCCAGGTCATCCATCTCCAGCAATCCGCGGTAGGCATGCACATCGCCGTCGGCGCCAAAGGTCTTCGGCTTCGGCTTGCCGGCCTTCTCGATTGCCGCAACGGCGCGGCCCAGCATGATCGGTTCGATATCACACAGCGCAACCAGGTCGACATCACTGCGTCCCAGCAGCGAACCCATCAGGCTCTGGCCACGCAAGCCGGTACCGATCATGCCTAGCCGCAGCTTGCTGCGCGGTCGGGCAAAGGCGGGCGTCCAAACCCCGGCAGCAGCCAGGGTGCCGCCGGCGATGCCGGTAATCAGGAATTCGCGACGTTTCATGCTTCCGGTACCGTTTTTTGAGGCGGTCGACAATATAGCTTGTCGACACCGTCGTGAAATTGGCCTCCATCCGTAAAGCCGGGGCTGCTGCCACGCCTGGAGGGCGAGCAGACACCGTGTTTACGGGCACCCGGGCAGGGTGGTGGAAACACAGGCGAACCCCATGCTGAAGCCCGAACCTCACAGCGACGTCGTATTTCTGCTCGACGTCGACAATACCTTGCTCGACAACGATGGCTTCAAGGCCGAACTTGACGCACGCTTGGTGCGTGACTTCGGGGCCGACGACGCCGCTCGCTACTGGTCGCTTTACGACAGCGTTCGCGAGGATCTTGGCTATGCCGATTACCTCGCGACCTTGCAGGCCTTCCGTGAGGGTCTGGACGCGGATCCGGACCTGTTGCAGATGTCCGACTTCCTGCTTGAGTACCCGTTTGCGCAGCGCCTTTACCCCGAAGCGCTGGAGGTGGTCAGGCATCTGCACACGCTCGGCACGCCGGTGGTGTTGTCCGATGGCGACGTGGTATTCCAGCCGCGCAAGGTCCAGCGTTCTGGCCTTTGGGACGCCTTGCACGGCCGGGTGCTGATCTACCTGCACAAGCAGCACATGCTCGACGCGGTGCAACGCCGGTTTCCGGCGCGCCATTACGTGATGGTCGATGACAAGCCGCGACTGCTGGCCGAGATGAAGCAGGTCATGGGTGCGCGCCTGACCACGGTGTTCGTCAGCCAGGGCCATTACGCCGATGAAGCGATCGGAAAGACCTTCGTGCCGCCACCCGATATCGTGGTGGAACGGATCGGCGAACTGGTCGGTTTCGCGCTGGAGCGCTTTGTCCCGGCCCGCACGCCGAAGATCGGCGGCAAGTAGCCCCATGAAAAAACCCGCCGGAGGCCGGCGGGTTTGGAGGTCGCTGGATCCCCGCTTTCGCGGGGATGTTGGTCAGCCCAGCAACACCCGGTTCATCCGCTGCACGAATGCGGCAGGATCGGGCAGCGGTGCGCCGGCGGCGATCTCGGCCTGCTCCAGCAGCAGCGTGGCCAGGTCCTGCGCCTTGGCATCGTCGGTTTCCGCCTCGACCCGATTGAGCAGTTCGTGCTGCGGATTGATCTCCAGCGTCGGCTTGCTTTCGGGCAGTTCCTGGCCGGCTTCGCGCATCAGTCGGGCGAAATGCGGGGCCATGTCGTAGTCGGCCAACGCCAGGCAGGAAGGCGAGTCGGTGAGACGGGCGGACACGCGCACGTCGCTGACGCGGTCGCCCAGCAGGGTCTTGAGCCTGGCCACCAGCGGTTCCGCGGATTTGACGGCCGCGTCCTGCCTGGCCTTGTCATCCTCGTCCAGCGGCAACTCGCCCTTGGCGACGTTCTGCAACTTCTTGCCGTCGTACTCGTGCAGCGAGCCGAGCATCCACTCGTCGATGCGGTCGGACATCAACAGCACTTCGACTCCCTTGGCCTTGAATGCCTCCAACTGCGGGCTTCCGAATGCGGCGGCATGGCTCTCCGCGGTGATGAACCAGATGGTGTCCTGGCCTTCGGTCATGCGGCCGATGTAATCGTCCAGCGAGACCGTCTGCTTGCTGCCCTCGGCCTTGGTGGAAGCGAAGCGAAGCAGCTTGGCGATGCGTTCGCGGTTGCCGACATCCTCGCCGATGCCTTCCTTGAGCGTGTTGCCAAAGGCCTTGTAGAAAGTGGTGAACTTCTCGGGCTCGTTGCGTGCCAGCGACTCGATCAGGTCCAGCACCCGCTTCACGCAGCTGGCCTTGATGCGCTCCAGCTGGCGGTTGTGCTGCAGCAACTCGCGGCTGACGTTGAGCGGCAGGTCGTCGGCATCGATCACTCCGCGCACGAAACGCAGGTAATTGGGCAGCAGCTCCTCGGCGGCGTCCATCACGAACACGCGCTTGATGTAGAGCTTCAGCCCCTTGCGCTCGTCGCGCCCGCCCATCATCAGGTCGAACGGCGGCTGCGACGGCAAGTACAGCAGCGTGGTGAAACTCTGGTTGCCTTCGACGCGGTTGTGCGACCACGCCAACGCATCATTGAAGTCGTGGCCGAGTGACTTGTAGAAGCCCTGGTATTCCTCGTCGGAAATCTCCGACTTGGGCTTGGTCCACAGCGCGGAGGCGGCGTTTACGGTTTCCCATTCGTCGGCCGCCGTGGCGTCTTCGTTCTTGTCGTCGTCGCTTTCGTCCTTGTCGGCCACTTCCTTGGGCATCCGGATCGGGAAGGCAACGTGGTCGGAGTAGCGGTTGATCAGCGAGCGCAGCTTCCAGTCGGCAAGGAACTCGTCCTCATCGGCTTTAAGGTGCAGTACCACGGTGGTGCCACGCTCGGCCAGCTCGACCGGCTCCAGGGTGTATTCACCCTTGCCGTCGCTCTCCCACTTCACCCCGCCGCTCGCCGGCGCGTCGGCGCGGCGGGTCAACACGGTGACCTTGTCGGCAACCACGTAGGCCGAATAGAAGCCCACGCCAAACTGACCGATCAAGCGGGCGTCGGCCTTCTGCTCGTTCCCCATCGCGGCCAGGAAGCGGCGTGTGCCGGAGCTGGCGATAGTGCCGATGTTGGCCACGACTTCATCGCGGCTCATGCCGATGCCGTTGTCGCGGATGGTGATGGTGCGGGCGTCCTTGTCACAGCTGACGTCGATATGCAGCTCGCCATCGCCAGCGGTCATCTCCGGGTGGGCGATCGCCTCGAAGCGCAACTTGTCGCAGGCGTCGGAGGCGTTGGAGATCAGCTCGCGCAGGAAGATCTCCTTGTGCGAATACAGCGAGTGCGTGACCAGATGCAGGACCTGGGCGACTTCGGCTTCAAATTGGCGGGTTTCGGTGCTTGCGTTCATGCGTAGAGGTCCATTGGCGCGAAAACAGATTGGTCAGCCAGTGAACGTGGGTGTGCGTGAGGCGAAATCAAGCCGGACGGCATGATCGGCCGTGACTCGAGTCGGCTCGTCATTGGCCGCTGCCTCCCGCATGTGCCAATAATCGGCGGCTGAAAGGATGGTTGCAAAAATCGGGGAGTGGCTGATGGGATGGGTGCTGATGCTGGTAGTCCTGGCCCTGCTGGCCTGGGCAGTGGTGGCCTTCAACCGCCTGGTGCGGTTGCGGAATCTGGTGCGGGCGGGCTGGGCCGACATCGACGTGCAGTTGCTGCGCCGACATGATCTGGTGCCGATGCTGGTGGAGGCGGTGCGGGGTTACGCCAATCATGAAAAGGCGACCCTCGACAGCGTGACGGCGTTGCGCGGGCAGGCGATGCAGACGCAGTCCCCGGCGCAGCTGGCCGGCATCGAGCACGCGCTGGAGCAGGGCGTCGTCCGGTTGCTGTTGTTGCAGGAGGCCTATCCGGACCTGAAGGCCAGCGGGAACTTCCTGCAGTTACAGCGCGATCTGGTGGAGGTGGAAGATCATCTCCAATACGCGCGGCGCTTTTACAACGGCGCGGTTCGCGAACTCAATGATGCGGTACAGAAGTTTCCAGACCTGTTGGTGGCGCGCGGTTTCGGATTCGCCGAAGCGGAGTTTTTTGAAGCCGGTGAGGGCAGTCGCGCCGTGCCGAAAGTGGAGACGTTGCGATGAGGCATTTGCTGGGCGTGTTGATGGGTTTGGCGTGGGTGCTGGGCCTGTGGCCGGCCGTGGCAAACGCGCAGGAACGGATCCTCGGCTTCGACAGCGATATCACGGTGCTTGCCGACGGCGGGCTGGAAGTCGTCGAGACAATCCGCGTACGGGCCGAAGGCAAGCAGATCCGCCGCGGTATCTACCGGGATTTTCCGACCCGCTACAAGGACCGGGCCGGCAACCGGGTTGTGGTGGATTTCAAGCTGCTCGGGATCAAGCGCGATGGTCGGCCGGAACCCGGTTTCACCGAGCGCATCGACAACGGGGTGCGCATCAACACCGGCGATGACGCGTTGCTGCCGGTGCCGGCTGAGATCACCTACACGATCCGCTATCGCACTTCCCGGCAGATGGGCTTCTTCGATTCCCACGACGAGCTGTACTGGAATGCGACCGGTCTGGGCTGGGCGTTTCCGATAGAGCAAGTCACCGCGCGGGTGCATCTGCCCGTGGCCGTGCCGGCTTCGCAGTTGAAGGCGGAGGCCTATACGGGACGCGCCGGGGCGAAGGGCCAGGATCACCAGGCGTCGGTCAACGACGCCGGCGAGGCGGAATACCGGACTACCCGTGCTTTGGCACCGGGCGAGGGGATCACGATCGTGCTGGCGTTCCCCAAGGGCATCGTTGCGGCGCCGGACACGATGCAGCAGCTGGGTTGGCTGTTGAAAGACAACAGCGGTGTATTGATCGCGCTGATCGGACTGGCGGGCCTGCTGGTGTTCTACCTGCATCGTTGGCATCGGCGGGGTCGTGATCCGGAGCCGGGCTCGATTTTTCCGCAGTACGAGCCGCCGGAAGGCTGGTCGCCGGCGGAGCTGCGTTTCCTGCGCAAGATGGCCTACGACAATCGCTGTTTTTCCTCTGACCTGGTCGACATGGCGGTGCATGGCGGGCTGAGCATCCACAACGAGGGCGGGAAGGATTGGCAGCTGAAACGCGAGGCCGACAGCGAGACCGCAGAGTTGTCCGCCACCCAGCGCGAGCTGGAGAAAAAACTGTTCTCGGCCGGTGACGAACTGATCCTGACCGACAAAAATGCCGGCACCATCGGCGGGGCCCGGCGGGATCACCAGCAGGCCTTGATGAAGCGACTGAAGCCCGACTATTACGTCAGCAACACCCGCACCGTGGTCATCGGTGTCGCGGCGTCCGTCGCTTACGGGGCGCTCGCGTTCATCGTGTCCGGCGGTCACGGGGTGTTCCTGATCATTCTGCTGTTGGTACTGGCGCTGGGCGCACATATTGCTGCGGGCCATCTGATGCCGGCGCCGACTGCAAAGGGTCGCGCGCTGCTGGACCGGGTCGAGGGACTGCGTCTGTATCTGGGCGTGGCCGAGCGCGACGAACTGCGCGTGATGCAGGCACCGGGCGAGGCACCGCCGCTGGATGCGCAGCGTTACCAAGCCCTGTTGCCCTATGCGTTGGCGTTGGACGTGGAGGATGCCTGGACGGCGAAATTCACCGCCGCCGTGGGTGCGGCTGCAGCGGCCGCTGCAGCCGGAGCGATGCACTGGTATCGCAGCAGCTCCTCACTGGCCAATCTGGGCGACATGAACCGCGCACTAGGCAGCGCGCTGAACCGGCAGATCTCCTCGTCCGCTACGCCGCCGGGCAGCAGCTCGGGCAGTGGCGGTGGTGGCTTTTCCGGCGGCGGTGGCGGCGGAGGAGGGGGCGGCGGGCGGTAAGCCGATGGCAGGGCCCGTTCTCAGTCCGCGCGGGTGCCGAAGATCTTGTCGCCGGCATCGCCCAGCCCGGGCAGGATGTAGCCGCGCTCGTTCAGGCGCTCGTCGATCGAGGCGGTATAGATCTCCAGGTCTGGATGCGCCGCCTCGACCGCGCGCAGGCCTTCGGGCGCGGCGACCAGGAACAGGCCCTTGATGCGCGTTGCGCCGGCGGCCTTGAGCATGTCGACGGTGGCGATCAGCGTGCCGCCGGTTGCCAGCATCGGGTCGAGGATCAGTGCGGTGCGATCGGACATGTTGCCGACCAGCTTCTCGTAATAGGTGACCGCGCCCAGGGTCTGCTCATCGCGTTGCAGGCCGACCACGCTGACCTTGGCCGCCGGGATCATTTCCAACACGCCCGGCAGCATCCCGATGCCGGCGCGCAGGATCGGCACCAGGGTGATCTTGCGGCCCTTGATCCGGCGTATCCGGATGGGAGCTCCGGCCCATCCTTCCACCTCGACCGATTCGGTTTCCAGGTCGGCCGTCGCTTCGTAGGTCAGCAGCGTGGCGACCTCGGACGACAGTTCGCGGAACGACTTGGTGCTGTTGTCTGCGCGACGCAGCAGGCCGAGTTTGTGTTGCACCAGCGGATGATGGACTTCGACGATTTTCATTGACCCAAGTGTGCCATGGCCTTGGTCACTTTCGCCCCGGGTGAAAATCGCTATAGGCTGGTTCGTTGCCAATCCGCAGCCGTCACGGCCGGTCGGCCCCAGCCAGGATCCCGAGCATGAGTCTGTTCCGCACCAAATCCATCGAGCAATCCATGGCCGATGCGGCCGAGCCCGGCCACCAGCTCAAGCGTTCGCTGAGCACCTGGGACCTGATGATCCTGGGTGTGGCGGTGGCGGTCGGTGCGGGAATCTTCTCGGTCGGGGCGCGCGCGGCAGGCAGCTTCGCAGGGCCGGCGGTGACGCTGTCGTTCGTGCTTGCGGCCGTGACCTGTGCGCTGGCGATCATGTGTTACGCGGAGTTCGCCTCCACCATCCCGGTTGCGGGCAGTGCCTACACCTATACCTACGCAACCATGGGCGAGTTGTTGGCGTGGATCATCGGCTGGGACCTGATCCTGGAGTTGCTGACCGCCGGCGCGGTGATCGCCAAGTACTGGGGTATTTACCTGAGCACGGTGTTCGACCTGTTCGATGTGCACATACCCACCACCATCGACGTATTTGGGCTGGGGATGGATTGGGGGCCGCTGTTCATCGTCGCGGTGTTCACCGCATTGCTGATCCAGGGCACCCAGTTGTCGGCCCGGGTCAACAACGTGTTCACCCTGATCAAGGTCGGCATCGTGCTGTTCGTCATCGTGGTCGGTTTCACGTACCTGAAAATGGAGAACTTCACCCCGTTCGTGCCGCCGGCAGTGCCAACCGGTGGAGGTGATTCGGATGTGTGGTCGCAATCGCTGGTGTCATGGGCCACGGGCGCGGCGCCGGCCCAGTACGGTGTTGCCGGCGTGCTGTCGGGGGCGGCGCTGGTGTTCTTCGCTTTCATCGGCTTTGACGTCGTCGCCACCTCGGCCGAGGAGGTCAAGGATCCGCAGAAGACCTTGCCGCGCGGCATCTTCGGCGGACTGGCGCTGGTGAGTGTGCTGTACATACTGGTATCGCTGGCGCTGACGGGAATGGTGCCGTACACGGTACTGGCGGCGGCGGAGAATCCATCGCTGGCCACCGCATTCGTTGCCGTGGGCGCCGATTGGGCCGCGCAAGTGATCTCGGTGGGGATCCTGATCGGGCTGACGACGGTCATCATGGTGTTGCTGCTGGGCCTGTCCCGTGTGCTGTTGGCGATGAGTCGCGACGGGTTGTTGCCGCGCTGGCTCGCAGTGACCTCCGACCAGCGCCATACACCGGTGCGCCTGCAACTGATCAGCGGCGCGGCGGTCGCGTTGCTGGCGGGCTTCACCAACGTGGAAATACTGGAAGAGATGATCAACATCGGCACCCTGTCCGCGTTCGTACTGGTCAGCGTCGGAGTGGTGGTGTTGCGCCACAAACGCCCCGACCTGACCCGCGGCTACAAGGTGCCGTTCTCACCCGTGCTGCCCATCGTCTCGGCGCTGCTGTGTACGTATCTGATGCTCAACCTGACCACGTTGACCTGGGTGCGGTTCGTGGTCTGGTTGGCGGTTGGCTTTGCCATCTACTTCCTCTACGGGCGGCGCCATTCACGGGTCGGGATGCGTGAGAGAGGGGAGATCGGGCGCGACGGATAGGTTTGCCTCGCCGCATAACGCGCGTTTGCGGGCGGCGCTGAGTTGCTTGATGGCGTATTCGGCGCGGCTGGCGCTGCTGCGGTCGGGGTGCTCGAACCGGGCCATCAGTCGTACCGGAGGGTGCGCGCGGGTATAGCGCGCACCTTTGCCCGCCAGATGCTGGGCATAACGACGCTCCACATCGATGGCGATGCCGGTATACAGGCTGCCGTCGCGGCACTCGATCAGGTAGACGTACCAGCAGGTCATCGGCGCAGTGTAACGAGGACGGCCGATGAGCGAAAAATGTTCATCCGGCGTTGAGCCGCGTGCATCCCATGCACCCTAAACTGGGCCTCCATCCTGACTGTCGGTTTTTCGCGCATGTCCAAGCCCCGGTGCCTCGCCGCGATCTGCGTGACGTTGTTATTGGCGGCCTGCAACCTGCAGGCGCCGGTTGACGCCACCGCGCCGGTCACCGAGACCCGCGCAGATGCCGCCGTGGAACCGCCGGGCGGAGCGGTATCGGATGCGACGGTCGCCGTACCGGTGGCGCCGGTGCGGATCAGCGAGCGGGTGGAAACCGACTGGCAACCAATGGCATTGACCGCCGGTGAAGCATGGATCAGTTGCGACTCGGATTATGCCGATGGCGAAGGTCAGCCTTTGCTCTCGCTGGGCTATTCGGTAATGCGCAGGTCGCTGGCCCGGTGCAGCGATCCCGGGCTGTTGCGGTTGCGCTACCAAGGCAAGATATCCAGTGAATTCACTGCTCTGGTCGAACGTGTGGTGGAGCTTGCCGACACCCTGGGCATCGACAAGCGCATCCTCGACATCGACTCCACCGGTGGCCAGATCGAGCAGGCAATCCGGGTCGGCGACCTGATTGGTGGCTCGGGCTGGACGGTCTGGGTGCGCGAGGACGCCGTCTGTCACAGCTCTTGCGTGCTGGTGCTGGCGGCCGGGGACATGCGGATGATTGCCGGCAAGGTCGGGATACACCGGATGATCCGGATCGGGTCAAAAGCCACCTCACGCGCCGAGCTGCAGCAGGAACTGGAAGAAGTCCACGCCCAAGTGCGCGAATACCTGCAGCGGAACGGGGTGGCGTTTGCCGTCGCGGACTTGATGATGACCGTCCCCAACCGTCGCTTGCGCCTGCTGACCGATGACGAGTTGGAACTGTACGGATTGAACGGCCTGAACGCGGTGGAGGATGACCTGCAGCGCATCCAGTTGACCCGCCAGTGCGGCGAAGCGTTCGTCCAGCGCAAGGATGCGTTTTACCGGGCTTTCGAACGTGAATGCCAGGCTCCCGGTGGGGAGGTGGGGGTAATGGGCGAATGTGCCCAGCAATTGCGCCACCGTTTCGGTTTCCCGGACAGCGAGTGCCCGACGCAGAGCCCGTTGTCCGAATACGACTCGGCGCTGGAAATGCCCGACGACGTGCTCAACGGCAATCCGACGTCATAACCAATACAGCCGACTAACACAACCGCCACATTGCGTTAATACCCGTTGCCCCATCTTCCAAGGTGCGGCTTGCGGTGACGTGCCAGCAGGCTCGGTGCATCCAACGCAACGGAAGGAGGTGACCGGTGCAAGACAGGAACAGGAACGTCGGCAATGATCTCAAGGCGATGGCCCAGGACGTCGTCGACATGGGCGCGCAATGGGTTCAGTCGGGGCGTGAATGGATGGACGAACGGAGAGACGGGATGACCAACCGTAACCAGGCTCCCCATGGATCGCGACGAGACCAGAACCAGTACCGGCATGACGCCAACCCCCGTTCTCGCGCGGATCAGCCGGAACGTGAGGCTGGCCCCGGCTATGCCGGCGCTGGGCCGGATACGTATCTGGGCGAAAACGTGACCCGCCACGCCCAGCGCTATGCCGTGCCTGGCGACACCCAGCCCGACTATTACGACCGCCCGGGTTACAGCCAGACGGCTTACGACGGAGCAGACTATCGCGGGCCGCAGCGGCGCAGCTACAGCGGCATGGGGCCCAAAAACTATGTTCGTTCCGACAGTCGCATCAACGAGGATCTGTGCGAGCGGCTGAGCCAGGATCACGATGTGGACGCCAGCGACATCGAGGTCAAGGTTGTCGATGGCACCGCGACGCTGGACGGTACGGTCGCGCAACGCTGGATGAAACATCGCGCCGAGGATCTGGCGGATGCCTGCAGCGGCGTGCGCCACGTGGAGAACCGGATCCGCGTACTGACGGCGGCCGATGGTGATGAGCGGCAGCCCTGGTCGTCCGGGACGGCCAGTGCGCAGGCTGCACCGGATGCCGCTCGTAGCGCCGGTGTCGCCAGCGATCGCGGTGGCACTGCATCAGGCAGCAGCACGCCAGGAGGCAGCACGACGAGCGGATAAGCCGCGTCGCGTCGCCGGGCACGACCGGTCAGGACGCCGGGATCACCCTGATTTCGGCGTCTCCCAAGGTGACAACCTGGCCCACGCGGATCTTGCAGGTCTTGCGCAACTCGGTCACGCCATCCACGGCGACGGCACCGCTGGCGACCATGGCCTTGCCGGCGCCGCCGCTATCGCATAGCCCGGCCAGTTTGAGCAACTGGTTGAGTTCGACATGGTCGTGGGCGGGATCGAGTTCGAAATCGGATGCTTGCATCTGCGGCTCAGTCAGCGGGGAGGATGCAGGGTCGCAGCCGGCATGAACGTGCGCAATACCTGACCGGCCGGCAACCTGCGATCATGGCGCATGACCCAGACTGCCACCGACCCGTCCTTCGCTTCGCTATCGCTGCCCACGAGCCTGATGCAGGGCGTCGAGGCGCTGGGATACCGGCAGCTGACCCCGATCCAGGCGCAGTCGTTACCGGCGATCCTGGACGGCCGTGACGTAATTGCGCAAGCGCCCACCGGCAGCGGCAAGACCGCGGCGTTCGGTCTGGGCCTGTTGCACCGCCTGGATCCGGCCCGGATCCAGACCCAGGCATTGGTGCTGTGCCCCACGCGCGAACTGGCCGATCAGGTCGGCAAGCAACTGCGCAAACTGGCGCTGGGTATCCCCAACTTGAAGGTGTCGGTGCTGTGCGGAGGCATGGCGCTGGGGCCGCAGCTGGCGTCACTGGCGACCCACGACCCGCAGGTGGTGGTCGGCACGCCCGGACGCATCCAGGAACTGCTGCGCAAGAAGGCGCTGCATCTTCGCGGAGTGCGAACGCTGGTGTTGGATGAGGCCGACCGGATGCTCGACATGGGCTTCGAGGAGCCGATCCGGGAGATCGTCGGCAAGACCCCGAAGGATCGTCAAAGCCTGCTGTTCTCGGCGACCTTTCCCGATGCCATCCGCGGGCTGGCGAACGCGATGCTGCAGCAGCCACTGGAAATCACCGTGGAAGCGGCCGAAAGCCAGGCCCCGATCCAGCAGCTTTTCTACGAGGTCGAGTCCGCGCGCAAGACGCCGTTGCTGGCCGCGTTGCTGCTTGAGTTCCGTCCCGAGTCCTGCGTGGTGTTCTGCAATATGCGCCGCGATACCGCCGAGGTGGTCACGTCGCTTGAGCACTACGGTTTCACCGCGCTGGCCCTGCATGGCGACATGGAGCAGCGCGATCGCGACGAGATCCTGGTGCGCTTCGCCAACCGCAGTTGCAGCGTACTGGTCGCCAGCGATGTCGCCGCGCGTGGGCTTGACGTCGAGGACCTGGCAGCGGTGGTCAATTACGAGCTGCCGACCGATCCGGACATCTACGTGCACCGCATCGGCCGCACCGGTCGTGCAGGCAAGGATGGATTGGCCCTGAGTCTGTGCGCGCCGCGCGAAGTACCCCGTGCGCTGGCGATTGCCGAACATACGGGTACCGCACTGGCTTGGCGACGCGGCACACCATTGGCCGGCAAGGCCTCCGGGGTGAAGCCAGCGGCCATGGTTACCCTGCGGATCGATGCCGGGCGCACCGACAAGTTGCGACCCGGCGATATCGTCGGCGCATTGACCGGCGATGCCGGTCTGGCGGCCTCGGCAGTGGGCAAGATCGACGTCTTCGCAACCCGTTCCTACGTCGCCATTGCCCGCAACCAGGCCGACACCGCGCTGGCGCAGTTGCGTGCAGGAAAAATCAAGGGTCGCCGCTTCCGGGTCAACCGGATCTAGGCGGGTTTGCGGCTATCGGCCGTTGACGCTGAACCGTCCCGGGCCAAGCAACGCGATCGCCAGCCCGGTGACAAAGTACATCCCCTGCAGTTCCAGTGCCCAGCCGCCACCGCTCATGCTGCCCAGTTGACCGGCATGAACGAGAACGACGGCGACGATCATGTTGATGGCAATCAGCAGCCCACCGATTCGGGCGTAGAAGCCGATCAGG
Organism: Lysobacter sp. A289; assembly: GCF_054072675.1. NCBI lineage: Bacteria > Pseudomonadati > Pseudomonadota > Gammaproteobacteria > Lysobacterales > Lysobacteraceae > Lysobacter > Lysobacter sp. A289. The sequence goes on along the minus strand of NZ_JBSVRN010000001.1, from coordinate 1,707,274 downwards.
ACCATCAACGGCGCTACCACCTCGCCGATCAGTACCGCGTAGCCCAGGAAGCCGGGTAGGCCGCGCGCCTCGACCATGCCGGTGATGGACGCCAGACCGCCGTCAAGTTTGGAGAGTCCATGGAGCAGGATCAGTAGCCCCAAAGCGACCCGCAGGAACAGTTTGGCGAGATCTTGCTGCAGCGCTGGATTCATCGGAGCGATCCTGGTCGGGAGGAGGGGACAAGCATACGTTTGATTCTGCTGGTTTCACGGTTACTCCACCACGCTCTTGGATTCCGCCGTCACCAGCATCTCGGGGTGCTCGACCCGGCGCGGCTTGCCCAGCAGCGGATGGACGAACACTGCCGACAGGATGATCGTCACGCCCAGGTAGAAATACATCGTCAGTTCGTGCTGTTCACCCAATAGCAAAATGGCCAGCACGATGGCGTAGACCGGCTCCAGGTTGACGGCGAGCTGGGCGGAGAAGGCGCTCATGTGGCGCAATGCAACCAGCGACAGCGCGAACGGAAGCAGTGTGCAGACCAGCGCCAGCACCAGTAACAGGACCATATCGCGGGTCCCGGGCATCACCAGCAAGTCGCCGGAGAAGGCGGGAAACACCAGCGGCATCACCGGCGCCAATGCCGTCAACGCAAGGGTGCCGGCGCCCAGTTCCAACGCGGTGACCGTCAACGGATCGGCGTGGTGGACCAGTCGTTTGTTGAGCGAGCCGAACAGGGCCACGAACAAGGCCGACAGCGCACCCACGGCAATGCCGATCCGCATGTCGGCAGGGACTCCGCCGACGATCAGCGCGACGCCGGGCAACACGCCAACGCCCAGGGCCAGGTCGCGTCGATTGAATCGGGTACGTGCCAGGCTGGGTTCGATCAGCGCGGTGAACACCGTGGCCAGTGCCATGCAGGTTGCACCGACCGAGGCGTTGGCCAGTTTGATCGCGCCGTAGAAGGTCAGCCAGTGCAAGGCCACCAGCACGCCGATGCCGGCGTAGGCCCAGAACAGCCTCGCCGGCATCGCGCGCAGCCCGCGCCAGACCCTGGGCAGCAAGGCCAGCGCGACCACCACGATCAACATCCGTGTCCACACCAGGGGCAGGGCCGGAAGCGTGATCAACTTGCCGAGGATCGCCGTGAACCCCCACAGCAGCACGCAGAAGTGGATCTGCAGGAACGCCTTGTTGTGCGGAGTCATCGGCATGGCGTGATGGGTGGTGGGGTTGCGGTCAGAACCGGCAATTATGCGCTTGCGATGGCGGGGCAGTGGAGGACAATAGCGGCTCGATTCAAGCCAGACCGGTCCATCGCGCCATGCCCACCACACAAGCCTGCGTTGCCGACCTTCCCGTTACCGCCACGTCGGAGCGTGCCTGGCTGGCGCCGCTGGAGCTGGTCGCGCTGGCCGCGATCTGGGGTGTGTCGTTCATGTTCCAGCGCGTTGCCGCGCCCGAGTTTGGCACTGCGGTGCTGTCGGAATTGCGGCTTGCGTTTGGCGCCCTGGTACTGCTGCCGTTCCTGTGGCGCGGGCGTGCAGCCTTCCCGGTCAGGGCCTGGCCAAAAGTGATCCTGCTGGGCGCGATCAACTGCGCGATCCCGTTTGCCCTGTTCGCCTGGGCCGCCCAGCACGCGCCCGCCGGTATCAGTGCGATTGCCAATGCCACCGCGGTGTTGTTCACCGCCCTGATAGGCTTTTTGTTCTTCGCCGAGAAAATCGGGGTACGCCGGGCGATCGCCTTGCTGGTGGGGTTTGTCGGCGTGGCCGTGCTGGCCAGTGGTGAGACTGCCGGCGCCAGCATCGGCTGGGCGGTTGCGGCGGGCTGTACGGCATCGTTCCTGTATGGCGTTGGTGGGCACATGCTGCGCCGCTACTTCTCGGGCATGCCACAGGCCGCATTGGCCGCGGCGACCCTCGGGGCATCGGCCCTGCTGACGTTGCCGTTCGCGGTCGCACAATGGCCGGCACAATCGGTATCGATGAACGCGTGGCTGTCGGCCATCCTGCTCGGGGTGCTGTGCACCGGCGCGGCCTATGCGGTGTATTACCGGCTGGTGCAGCGCATCGGGGCCAGCCGCGCGGTCACGGTCACCTACCTGGTGCCGCTGTTCGCGGTCGGCTGGGCATGGTGGTTGCTGGACGAGCCGGTGACCTTGTCGATGGGAGTCGCCGGCGCGCTGATCATGGGTAGCGTGGCGATCAGCCAGAAAGCCCGCAAGTGATGGGCACGCCCTGGTGTCGGATCAGTTGCGAAGCTGCTCGATCAGCGCCATCGCGGCGGCGGGGTTGCGGCGCTTGGCCGCGCTGATGAAGAAGACGAATACGTCGCGCGGCTTGTCCGTCACGATGGCGGTCGGGCCGATCCGCGGCACATCCCCGGGTTCACGCCCATCGGCCCAGATGCGCGCGCGCCTGGCCCAAAGCGCCAACTCTTCGGCGCTGTAGCCGCTGCTGAGCCCGGCTTGCGAGCGCATCAGCCGTAGGTACACGAAATCCGCGGTCACGTCGGCAAACGACGGGTACTCCCTGGAGTCGGTGAACACGGTGGCCATGCCGCGGCTGCGAACCATCGCGAGGTAGTTGGCATCGACGAAATCGGGCGCGCGTACGTCCAGTACGTGGCGCAACGGATGCCCGTCGACCTGGGGCGGCAGCAGGTCGAGGAACCTCTCGAAGTCGTCATGGGCGAGTTGGGTGCCCCGGTCGAACTGCCAGACAATGGGACCCAGACGGTCGCCCAGGGCGGTGATGTCGGCAAGAAAACCTTCCACCTGGCCACCAGCGTTGGCCAGCACGCGCGACTGCATGATCCGCTTGGGTGCCTTGAGCGAGAACACGAAGCCCGCAGGAGTCTCGCTGGCCCAGCGCGCATAGGTTTCGGGCTTCTGGGTGCCGTAATAGGTGCCGTTGATCTCGATCGCGCTGAGCTGGCGACTGGCGTATTCGAGCTCTCGGCGCTGGACCAGCCCGGCGGGATAGAAGCCGCCGCGCCAGGGCTCGTACGTCCAGCCGCCGATGCCGACCCTGATGCCGTCGATTGCATTCACTGCGTCGGCGGTCGCGGCAAACAGGTCGTCGTGGTCTTGGCGGCTCATGGGGACCAGTCGAGGGCGAGTGTCCAAAGGATAGCGCCGTGATGTTAACTGGCCGTTCCGGGTCGTCGGTGGTTGCGCTGTTATTGCTCCGCTTCGGCGCTCTCGAACTCGACCAGTACCTCCAGATCAAACGCCAAGGCCTCCACGGTCTCGCGCACCTTCTCCGCAGTGGCGTTGTCGGGCGCCTCGATCTCCAATACATGGGTGCCCGGACCCATGTTGTCGATCAAGCCGGCCGAGCTGGAGTCGGGGTCATCCATGTGCGGCATCAGGTCGGAGATTTCCTCGACGTGTTCGATGCCTGGAATGCCGGTCAGCAGGTCGGCGATCGCGCGCGCATCGTCTTCGCTGCCGGTGATTCGGATACGTAACTGGGGCATGGCAGCGGTCTCTGGTGTGGGGGTGTCAGGCTAGGCAGGCGGCGGCCAAGATGGCGTGACGGACGGCATGATCGCCGCGGCATCCTCACCTGCATTGGCCTTCGACTCGTTTAGGCTGGGGCCATGGAACCCAATAAGAATCCGCGCGAAACCCCGGTGGCACCGGTCGTGACCCTGCGCCCGCTTGAGCGCAGCGACCTGCATTTCGTCCACGTCCTGAACAATAACCGCAGCGTAATGGGCTACTGGTTCGAGGAGCCGTACGAGTCGTTCGTCGAGCTGGAAGAGCTCTACCGCAAGCACATCCATGACCAGTCCGAGCGGCGCTTCATCGCCGAGCACCAGTTCACCACCGGACACGATTCCAGCGGGCAGGCAATCGAGGCCCCGGCGCACGAGCGCGTAGGCCTGGTCGAGCTGGTGGAGATCGACCACCTGCACCGCCGCGCCGAGTTCCTGATCATGATCACCCCGGAGCATCAGGGCCGTGGCTTCGCCAAGGCCGCCACCCGCAGCGCCATCAACTACGCGTTCCGGGTGCTCAACCTGTACAAGCTGTACTTGCTGGTGGACGTCGACAACGCCGCGGCGATCCGGGTCTACGAAGGCGCAGGCTTCAAACGCGAGGGCGTGCTGGTGGATGAATTTTTCAGCGATGGCCGCTACCGCAGCGTGATCCGGATGTGCATGTTCCAGCACGAGGTGCTGGGCAGCGAAGTTACCCGACGCGACGGTTGAGGTCGTGGCTACGGGGTGACGGCAGGCGCTTGCCGGGTTGGCAGCAGCACGTTGCACAGGTCGATATGCCCGGCCGATACCTTGTACCAGTCGCCACCGCGGTTGCGGCGCGCTTCGGTGACCGCATCGAAGGTCGGGCTGTCGGTCCGCAGCAACTGCGGCGTGCTGCGTGCATCTGCGGGGACCTCGCTGGCCAACTGGATCTTGTTGATCGCGGTACGCCTGTCACGGTCCTCGTAGACACCCATGGGCTCCGGTCCGCGCGGGATCACCGATAGCAGTTCCATGCCGTCGATCACACGCCCGACCAGGGTGATGTTGCGATCAAGCTGGCGCGGCGACTGGCCGGTGACCACGTACAGTTCGGCGCCGGTGCTGGAGTCGGCCGCCATCGCCCGCCCGGCACCGAGTGCGCCGTAGCAATGCGCCATCCATGCGGTCTTGCCCTCGGGGTCACGCGCCGCAGGGAAGCCCGCGACAAACCCCACTTGCGGCGCCCAGCCGTCAACGTCGGGCAGGACACGGAAGTCCAAACCCACCGACGAACGCTCGAACTCGGCCGGCAACTGTGTCTTGGCGGTGCCTAGCGACTTGGCGTTGGCCGCGTCCGCATCGGGATCGCCAAACTGGACCACGAAGTTGTCCTGCGAACGGTAGATGCTGAGCCCGTCCCAGAAGCCTTCCTTCGCCAGCGTGGTGATGTTGCCGACGTGTTGCGGAGCGAACTGCGGCGCCAATTCGATCACCACCCGCCCACCAGCGACCTGCATGTACAGGGTGTTGGCCGGGTCAGGTGTGCGCCAGTGCTCCGCCGGCGAGGCGTCGAGGATGTCCTGGACCGATGGCGGTGTTGCCTGGCGCGCCGCCTCGGTGGTTTCCGGCTCCTGCGCGGTTGCTGCGAACGTACAAGTGAGAAACAAGGCGGTCGCTAGCAGGCGTGGTTTGGGCACGGTAGGGCTCTCGGGGTCGGTGATACTCGGTGATGCCGATTCTGGCTGAATCCCCGAGCGTCCGCCACCGACCGGCACGGGTGGGAAGAACGTGCGCCTCAGTCCGCATACCTGGCGATGAAGTCGCGTACCTGCGGGTAGACCTGCCCACGCCAGCGGCGACCGCTGAAGATGCCGTAGTGACCAGCGCCCTCAATGGTGGCGTGGTCCCGGTCGCGTTCGTTGATCCCGGTGCACAGTGCGTGCGCGGCGCGGGTCTGGCCCTGGCCGGAGATGTCATCCAGCTCGCCCTCGATGGTCAGCAGCGCGGTGTCCTTGATCGCCCCCGGGTCGACCCGCTCGCCCGCCACATCCCACAAGCCGCGTGGCAGCAGGTGTTGCTGGAACACCACCTGGACCGTGTCCAGGTAATACTGGGCCGGCATGTCGAGCACCGCGTTGTACTCATCGTAGAAGCGGCGGTGTGACTGGGCAGCGTCCAGGTCGCCGTTGAGCAGGTCCTGGTAGAAGTCCCAATAGGATTGCGCATGGCGCTCCGGATTCATCGCCATGAATCCACTGTGCTGCAGGAAGCCCGGGTAGACCTTGCGACCGTGGCCGGGATAGTTCCGCGGGACCTCGTGGATCAGGTTGTCCTGGAACCACGACAGCGGCTTGTGGACCGCCAGGTCGTTGACCTGGGTCGGACTCTCGCGCGGGTCGATCGGCCCGCCCATCATCACCATCGAGCGCGGGGTGGCTTCGCCGCGCGCCGCCATCAGCGAGATCGCCGCCAGTACCGGCACGGTCGGCTGGCACACGCTGATCACATGCAGGTTGTCGGCACCGATGGTGCGGATGAACTCCTCGATGTAGGCAACGTAGTCGTCCAGCCCGAACGTGCCCTCACCGGCATCCACCATGCGTGCGTCGGTCCAGTCGGTGATGTAGACCTTGTGGTCGCGCAGCAGGGTGGTGACGGTATCGCGCAACAGGGTGCTGTGATGGCCCGACAGCGGTGCGACCACCAGCACCGGCGGTTGCCCCTTCAACTCGCGGATGTTGTCCGCATCGTCGGCGTAGCGCTTGAACCGCAGCAGCCGGCAGAACGGCTTGTGCAGCATTTCGCGCTCGATCACCGGGTAGGCGGTGCCGTCGATATCGACGGAATGGATGCCGAACTCGGGCTTCTCGTAGTCCTTGCCCATGCGGTACAGCAGCTCGCAGCCCGCCGCGAGCTGGCTGGCGCCGGGCAAGGACCCCGCGAAGTTGCTGGGAGTACTGAGCATTTTCGCGCTGGCATCGGCCCAATAGGTCATGGGAGCCATCCACGCGCGACCCCATTCGTGCATCTGGTAAAGCGGCATGTGAAGCCTTCGTTGGTAATGTTGCGCTGCAGCGTAGCGGATCGAGCGTGCGAAAACGTGAACCGGGGGACGCAGGTCACCTTCTTCAGGCCGGCAACTCCAGTGCGGCGGCGTCAGCGCATCGCTCCGGGCTTAGCCAAAGGTGGGAGCCCAGGGCCTGCAGACCGATACGTGCGAAGCGTTTTCTATAGAAACTGGCCGGTCGTGCCTTGAAGCCATCGGTGTCACCGTCGATCCCGTCGCTGCGGGTGAAGGTTTCCAGGAAGGCGATGCCGCCGCAAAGGTCGGCCAATGCCGGCAGGCCACGGTCCAGTTCACGACTTGGCAGGTAGTGCAGTACGTCGCTGCACACCAGCAGGTCGACCGGCGCGCAGGGGCGCAGGTGCTCGAAGTCGGCGAAACGTGCGTAGTGCAGGTTGCGCCGCGGACCAAACCGGGTGATGGCGTACTGGCTGCTGTCAAAGCCCAGGTACTGCAGGTTCGGCCGCAACTTCAACAACGGCGCGCGCCAGCCGCCTTCACCGCAGCCGATATCGAGCACGCTGCGGATCGGGCGTTCCAGGTGGTATTCAGCGGTAGCTACCGCCATGGCGACCTTGCGTGAGAGCCTTGCGGGCCCGCTGATCGCCTTGTCGCCCGAGGTGCGGTTGCGGTACCACTGGTCGAAATAGGCTTGGTCGTACTGCTTGGTCATGGGCTTTGCTGCGGCAGTGGAGAGTCAGGATGAAAGCGACGCGGTCGCATGGCCAGGTCGGCACTGCGTCGTGTCATCCTAGCCGACGACATGCCAAACACGCGCCCAACCCACCGAGGATCTCGACTGCATGAATGCCTATCTCTGGACGAAGACGTTCCACCTTGTATTCGTGATCGCCTGGATGGCAGCGGTGTTCTACCTGCCGCGGATCCTGGTCAACATCGCCGAGGCAGGTGATGAGCCGTCGGTGCGTTCCCGGCTGACCCTGATGGGCAAGCGGCTGTATCGCTTTGGCCACCTGATGTTCGGGCTGGCGGTGATCCTGGGTTTGGCGCTGTGGATGCATTTCGGGATCAGCGGCGCCTGGCTGCACGCCAAACTGCTGCTGGTGGTGGTGCTGCTGGGTTACTACATCGTCAGCGGTCGTTGGCTGAAGGGTGTGGATGCCGGCCGTCAGTTGCCCTCGTCCAGGGCATTGCGCTGGTTCAATGAAGTCCCGGTAGTGCTGTTGATCATGATCGTCTGGCTGGTGCTGGCCAAGCCGTTCTAGCCAGCACCCGTCATTACGCGCCTCAGTCTGCGGTGAGGGCGTCCGCCACCGGCAACTCCACCGGCACGCCGTCGGCGTTGCAGTTGCCGGCATCGCACACGGCCTGGCGCAGATGCGGGGTGGACTGCAGCAGGAAGTGGAAGATGGTGTTCTGCTCCACGCTGCCACGCACCGCCGTGCTGCCGGGGCCGCTTGCCCAGATGCCGACGTCGTCGCCGCCATGGGATTCGGAGCTGGTGGGGACCAGTGCTTCCTGCATGTAGTCGGGTGCGGCGGTGTCGACGTCGGTCAGGTCCGGCCGGCCGATCGCGGCAGAATAATCCTTCGGGCCGTGCGGGAAGGTCTTGGGGCCGGCGGCCTGGCGGTCGCTGGCGCCGGTATAGCCGGGTCCGTTGGCATAGCTGAGCGTGGTGTAGGGCATGCCGCGGGCGTCTTGCGCCAGCTCCAGCTCACCGTCCTTGTCGGCTTCGCGGACCTTGCCGAGGATCGGGTTGCCGCGCGCCGGGTAGCCGACAAAGCTGAGGGTATGGGCGTGATCGGCGGTGACCATGATGAGGGTGTCATCGGTCGACGTCAGCAGGGCCGCCTCCTCGACCGCCTGGCTCATGGCAATGGTGTCGGTCAGCGCCCGGTAGGCATTGCCGTCATGGTGGGCATGGTCGATCCGGCCTGCCTCGACCAGCAACACGTAGCCGTTGGGATTGCCGGCCAGGCGACTGATCGCGGCGCGGGTCATTTCCGCCAGGCTCGGCTCACCAGCGGCGTCATCGGGGCGGTCGTTTTCGTATTGCATGTGGCTTGGCTCGAACAGTCCCAGCAGTGGTGCACCGGCAGGCGCGGCCGCAAACTGCGCCGCGTTCCACACGTAGGCGCCGTCAGGATGGCGCTGCTGCCAGGTGGCGATCAGGTCATGACCGTCCTCGCGTCGGCCGGACTTGTCGGGGTATTCGGGGTCCACCTGGTCCGTACGCATGAAATTGGTGCGGCCGCCGCCCATCAGCACGTCCAGGCCATTGCCGTACGGCGACTCGATCATCTGGCGAGCGATATCGATGCAGCCGGCAGCCTTCGCCTCGTCCGACATCGCGGCATCACTCTCCCAGTTGCGGCTGGCCGAATGGCTGGCCGTCGCTGCCGGGGTTGCATGGGTGGTTCGGGCGGTGGTGACCACACCGGTAGCCATGCCGCTGGCGGCTGCCAACTCCCACAGGGTGGCCATCGGTGCCGCCAGCCCGCCTGCGCAGTCGCCGAATTTGGCGGATTGGCCAATGCTGATCACCCCGGCGCGGGTCTTTACCCCGGTGGCCATCGCACTCATGGTGCCTGCCGAGTCGGGGGTTTGCTGGTCGGTGTTGTAGGTCTTGCTCAACGCCGTGGCGGGGAAATGCTCCCAGCTCAGCCGGTTGCGTTCGCCCGGCGTGCCTTTGAGCTGGCCTTCGAGAATGCGCGCGGCGGCCACCGTTGGCAGGCTCATCCCGTCGCCGACAAACAGGATCACGTTCTTTGCCTGGCCTTCCATCGCGCCGCGCTCGGCGGCCTGGGCTGCGCCATCAAGGAACCACCAGGCGGCCGTCTCGCCCTGCGGGTGCTCGATCGACGGCACGCTGACCTGGTGGATGGCGTCGGCGACAGAAGTGCGCGTGGGTGAGGTCGTCGCGCAGGCGGCGACGAGCAGGGTAGGAGCCAGGACGAGGCAGGCACTGCGCAGTGTGGACATCGGTAGGACCCTTGATCGGAATGCTCCGATTATGCCGGGTAACCATTGCACCGATGCGACCTACGCTCGCGAGTATCGCCACGAGACCATGGCGCCGTCCTGGTAGGGCATCACGCCGTGGAACGCGAGTGGGTTGCCGTCGAAGATCAGCGGCAGGAACTCGCGGTCGCCTTCCCACATTGGAAGTTCGTGCAGGCGTTCAACCGGCACCCACTCCAGGGATCCCTCGACGTTGCTGGTGAACGGCGTGCCGCTGAACCGGGTGATCAGGAACACGAAGCCGAACCAGTCCTCGCCATTGGGACCGAAACCGGGCCAGCTGATGGTCCCGCGCAGGCTGAGCTGGTCGCACTCGATGCCGGCCTCCTCGAAAATCTCCCGACGCATGCCGGCGACCACGTCCTCGTCGGCTTCAAGCTTGCCGCCCAGTCCGTTGTATTTGCCCAGGTGCTGGTCGTCGGCGCGCGCGTTGCGGTGGACCAGCAGCACTTCGCGGCCGTCGGGCGACAACACGTAGCCGAGGGTGGCAACGATGGGGCAATAGGGCATCAGTCGGCCGCCTTGCGTTGTTCGGCCCGGGTCGCGCCCGCCGCACGCCGGATCGCGGCCAGCGGACCGGCGTGATCCGCGTGGGCATGGCTATGCAGGAAGTTCGACATGTGGGAAGTGGCCGTTGGGCACGACAGTGTCGGCGATCGTGCCCGCCGCGGCCAGATCGCAGCGCACGAAACCGGTGTTTGATCGGATGTGCGCATAATCAGCAATGGAAAGCATGCAACAAGGGAGAGGTAGATGACGGCATTCGTTCACGACGGTTCCGCCGATGCCATCCGGTTCGACGCTACTCGCGGGTTGCCGGCATGAAGGGCCAGCAACGCGAGTTGACGATGCGCTTCCTCGCCGAGCCGGCCGACGTCAACTACGGCGGCAAGGTCCATGGCGGGGTGGTGATGAAGTGGATCGACCAGGCCGGCTATGCCGCGGCGGTCGGCTGGAGCGGTACCTACAGCGTGACCGTGGCGGTCGGCGGGATCCGCTTCGTGGCCCCGATCCGGATCAGCGACCTGGTCACGGTGCGCACCCAACTGGTCCATACCGGCACCAGCAGCATGCACTTCGCGGTCGAGGTCAGCGCGCGCGACCCGATGGGCGGCGAGCCACGCCTGTGCACCCATTGCGTGATCGTGTTCGTCGCGCTCGATGGCGTCGAGGGCAAGCCGTCCCGGGTGCCGGACTGGACGCCGGCCGGCGAGCATGACCGCAAGCTGGCCGAGTATGCGATGCAGGTGATGGAATTGAGCAAGGGGATCGAGCAGACGGTCGAACGCTACCGGTTGGCCGGGGAACCGTAGGAGCGCGCTCCGGATACGACAAGGCCGCCCGAGGGGCGGCCTTCGCTTGCGACCAGACGGCTGGACGAACTCAGATCCCGGCGACCCGGCGTGCCTGCAGGTACTTGCCGCTCCAGTAGCCGCTGTCGAGGTCGGACACCATCACGTCCTTGCCGGTGCTTGGCGCGTGTACGAAGCGACCTTCGCCGAGGTAGATGCCGACGTGGTCGACCCTGCCGCGACGGCCGAAAAACACCAGGTCGCCTTCGGCCAGCTCGGATTTATCGGTGACCGGCTCGCCAGCATTGGCTTGTTCGCGCGAGACTCGCGGCAGGTCGATACCCAACGCGTTCTGGAACACGTAACTGACCAGTCCGCTGCAGTCGAACCCCTTGTCGGGCGAGGTGCCGCCCCAACGGTACGGGGTGCCCAACAGGGTCAGTGTGCGTTGCAGGAGGGTTTTGGCCTCTCTGTCGAGCGGCGTGTAATCGGCAGCGGCGGCGGCGGTCTTGCCCGATGCCAGCATGCCGCTGATATCGCCGGCCAGGCTGAGTGCGCGATCAGGCAAGGTCATCGCGTCGGGCATCAACACCGGCATCTCGATGGATCCAGGCCCCGGCGCCGCTTCGGTGGCGAACGCGGGCATCATCGCAACGGACAACATGCAGCCCAGCAGGAAGCGATAGAGGGCGGATGCGCGGCGTGAAGAGGTGCAAGCGGTACGGCCTTGGCCGTGGTTCTGAATTGTCACGCGGTCATCACTTTGTGATCCAACGAGGGATGATGCACGTGAAAGCGGCGTGATGGGTTTAGATGTCGTTAAAGATTTGTGAATAAGAAGGAACGCAGTTCACGTTTTTACCGACCGATCAGCGAACCACCCGTTTTGCGCCGCTGTAATGGTCGCGCCAGTAGTAACCGTCCAGATGGTCCAGCCGCACCGTGCCGCCGTTGCTGGGTGCATGCACGAAACGACCGTTTCCCACGTAGATGCCGACGTGACTGACGTGACCGCCGCTGCCGAAAAAAACCAGGTCTCCGGCCGTCAGTTGTTTGGGCTTGATGCGTGGCCCCTGATAGGCGGCCAGCGCGCTGGAAGTGCGCGGCAGGTCGATCTGCAACATGTCCTGGTAGACATAGTTGACCAGCCCGCTGCAGTCGAAGCCCGACTGCGGAGTATTGCCGCCCCATTTATATGGCGTGCCCACCAGGCTGATCGCGCGCATCAATACCGCGTTGGAGGCCGCAGGATTGGCCGGGGCTACTACCGTCCAATCGTGCGAACTGGGCGGTGGCGCAGTGCTGCGAACGCTCTGTTCGCCCCCGCCGCAACTGGCCAGCAACACCCCGGCAAGCGACAGTAAAAGCAACCGTGTCCATTGCGCTGGCAGGCTTTGCGCTGGCGCAAGGGCGATGATCCCGGGATAATGCGCGGCTTTCGTCATCCTCATAGCTTCGCTGCTGGCGCGGATGGCGGCAACCATCCGCCGCGGCCAGGCATCTGGTGCCATCCGCGTTGCGATGCATCCCTACCGTCCCGCCCATCTGAGTCATGCCATGAAAATCGAGAAAGATCGCGTTGTCAGCTTCCACTATTCCGTCGCCGAGCAAGGCAAGGAATCCCTCGAGAGTTCGGAAGGGCGCGAGCCGCTGATGATCCTGGTCGGCCACGGCAATATCATTCCCGGCCTGGAGCAGGCGATGGAAGGCCACGAAGCCGGCGAGAAATTCACCGCCGACGTGGTCGCCGCACAGGCCTACGGCGAGGCCCAGCCCGGGTTGACCCAGCGGGTGCCGAAAAAGTATTTCAAGAACACCCGCCTGGCGCCGGGGATGCAGGTCGCGCTGCAGACCAAGTTCGGCCCGCGCCCGGTGACGGTGCAGAAGGTCGGCATGAGCGTGGTCGACGTCGACCTCAACCATCCCATGGCCGGCAAGGACCTGCGCTTCGATATCGAGATCGTCGATGTTCGCGAGGCCAGCGCCGAGGAAATCGACCACGGTCACGTCCACGGCGACGGCGGTCACCAGCACTGACCGCAGCATCGGTTGGCCGCCTGGCCCCGGAGTAGCGTCATGAGTTCCACCGTGTTGGCGCCAATGGCGCCGTCGGAACGGATCGACAGCCTGGACGTGTTGCGCGGGCTGGCGCTGCTCGGCATTGCGTTGATGAATGTCGAGTATTTCACTGCGCCGCTGGTGGGGATGGAACAAGGCATCGGTCCCGGGCAACGCGGGTTGGACTGGCTGGCGGATGCGTTTGTCTACGTGTTCGTGCGTGGCAAGTTCTGGACCCTGTTCTCGCTGCTGTTCGGGATGGGGTTCGCGATCATGCTCGATCGTGCGCAGTCCGCAGGCCGCAGTTTCGCGCCGTTGTATCTGCGACGGACGTTCGGCCTGCTGTTGATCGGCCTGGCCCACGCGTGGTTGATCTGGGCCGGCGACATCCTGGTGTCGTACGCGGTGACTGCGGTGGCACTGCTGTTGTTCCGGCACACCGCGACCGGCGATCTGTGGAAGTGGGGTGCCGGCTTGTGGGCGGTACTGGTGGGAGTGATGCTGCTGGGCGGGGCGGCGATGATGCTCGACGGTGACGTCGCCTCGGGCCCGGATGCCGTCCAGGGCGCGGTAGCGGTGGAAGCCCTGCGCGACGCCGAGGTTGCCGCGTACTCCGCCGGCAGTTACGCCGAGGCAATCGCGGTGCGATGGCGTTATTTCGCCCATGTGCTGGGCCTCAACGTATTCCTGATCCCGCTGGTATTGGGCATGTTCCTGCTGGGCGCCTGGTTGGTGCGCAGTGGCGCGATCGGGCGGCCGCAGGCCCATCGCCGGTTATGGGTGTCGTTGGCCTGGTTCGGTGGCCTGGCCGGCCTGGCGCTCACCGCGGCCAGTCTCGCAATCGATAGTGACCCTGGCGGCACCCGGCCCAGTGGCGAGCAGGTCGTGGCGATGACGTTGCACATGGCCGGTGCGCCGTTGATGTCGCTGGCGTATGTGGCGGTGGTGGTGTTGGCATTGCATCGCGCGACATGGTTGCGCGTGTTCGCGCCGGCTGGGCGGATGGCGTTGACCCAGTACCTGGCGCAATCGGTCATCGGCACCCTGGTGTTCTATGGCTACGGACTGGGGCTGTGGGGCGAGGTTTCGCGGGCGTGGCAAGTGCTTGGCGTGTTGCTTGTATTCGGCGTGCAGCTGCTGGCCAGCAACTGGTGGCTGGGGCGGTTCCGCTACGGTCCGCTGGAATGGCTGTGGCGAGCCTTCAGCTATTGGCAGTGGCCACCGATGCGGCGTTCGATAGGCGTTCAATAGATCCCGCGGCGGTCTCCGGTGACGGATTGACCGCGTAAACTGGCGTCATGGAGCATCACGAAGACGTGGTCGTGGTCGGTGCCGGAGTGATCGGCCTGGCCTCGGCGCTGGCCCTGCTGGAGGCGGGACGCGGCGTGCGCGTGATCGAAGCCGGGCAGATCGGTAGCGGCAGCTCGCACGGCAACTGCGGCACCATCACTCCCAGCCATGCGCCACCGCTTGCCGCGCCGGGAATGGTGCGCACGGCGTTGGCGATGATGCTGCGTCCCGATGCCCCGCTGTACATCCGTCCGCGCGTGGATACGGCGCTGTGGCGCTGGCTGTGGCGCTTCGCCGGGCGTTGCAACCGGGACGACTGGGAAGCCAGCGCACGGTCCAAGTCCTCGTTGTTGAACGACTCCCGGGCGCGCCTGGTGCAGTGGGTGGAGGGCTACTCGATGGCCTGCGAGTTTTCCCAGTCCGGTGAGGACTATGTCTATCGAAACGCGCAGTCGTTCGAGGACGGCCAGAAGGAGCTGGGCTTTTTGCGGGAGCTGGGCGTGGCGGTGGAGGTATTTGCCGGCCCGGATTACCAGACCATGGAGCCGGCGGTGAAACCCGGTGTCGCCGGCGCGATCCGTTTCTCCGGCGACGCGGTGTTGCGGCCGGACCGTTACGTGGACGAGCTGGCGCGCGTGGTTCGCGAGCATGGCGGGGTAATCGACGAGCAATGTGCGTTGCTGTCCTTGGAAGAAGGTCGCGATGGCCTGACCGTCCACACCGGCCAGGGAATCGTGCATGCCAGGGAGGTAGTGATCGCTACCGGTGCCTGGTCACCGCGACTGGCGCAGGCGATTGGAACCGCGTGGCTGGGCGCGGCGATGCAACCGGGCAAGGGTTACTCGATCACCTACTCACCGCCGACACTGGTGCCCAGGCGGCCGTTGGTGCTGCGCGAGCGCTCGGTCTGCGTGACCACGTGGGAGAGTGGCTTCCGGCTCGGTAGCACGATGGAGTTCAGCGGCTTCGACGACAGCCTCAACCCGTCCCGTTTGGCGGCGCTGGAGCGCGGCGCTGGCGAATACCTGCGCGAGCCCGTTGGTGCCCAGGTGCGCGAGCGCTGGTGTGGCTGGCGGCCAATGAGCTGCGACGACATCCCGATCATCGGTCGCGCACCCGGCTATCGACGGCTGTGGCTGGCGACCGGCCACGGCATGATGGGGGTCAGCATGAGTGCCGGGACCGGGCAGCTGGTTGCCGATTTGATGACCGGGCGCGCGCCGGCCGTCGATCCCACGCCATTTGTACCCGACCGGTTCGTGTAGCGGGCCGATCGGGCTGACACTGGCCTGACATCCGCCGCGGCAAGATGGCGAGGCCATCCAGAAGGAGTGATCCATGCAACAAGACTTCGACCTGATCGTGATCGGTGGCGGCTCGGGTGGCCTGGCCGGCGCATTTCGCGCCGCCGAGCACGGTGCCAGCGTGGCATTGCTGGAGCCCGGCCCACTGGGCGGGACTTGTGTCAACGCCGGCTGCGTCCCCAAGAAGGCAATGTGGCTGGCGGCCGACGTCGCCCAGAAGCTGGTGACTGCCAAGGCGCTGGGCTTTGCAGTGAAGGACTGCGCGCTCGACTGGCCGACTTTCATTGCCCATCGCCAACGCTATATCGGCAATATCCACGAGAGCTACCGTACGCGACTGGACAAAGCCGGCATCGCCGCGTTGCCGGTTCGCGCCCGCTTGCGGGACGCGAACACCGTGCAATGCGAGGACGGCGTGGTCTTGCGGGCACGGCGGTTGCTCATCGCCACCGGTGGCCATGCCCGCAAGCCTGATATCCCCGGCGCCGAGCTGGGCGGCACGTCGGACGATTTTTTCCATTGGTGCGCGCCGCCGCCGCGGGTCGCGCTGATCGGCGGTGGTTATGTCGCGGTCGAACTGGCGGGTGTGTTGCAAGCGTTGGGCAGCAAGGTCGAGCTGTTTGTCCGTGGCTCGCGATTGATCCAGAGCTTTGACCAGGAGCTGTCCACGCAGTTGGCCGAGGATTACCGCCAGGCCGGCATCCACCTGCATTTCAACTGTGAGGTGACGGCGCTGGAAAAGACCGGTGAGGGCATCCGCGTCCGTGGTCAAGGCGCAAGCCACGAGGGCTTCGATCAAGTGCTGTTTGCCACCGGACGCCGGCCCAATACCGAGGCGCTGGGGCTGGATGCGGCCGGAGTCGCCATCGATGAGCGTGGCCACATCGTCGTGGACGAGCGTCATGCGAGCTCGGCGGCCAGCGTCTTCGCGGTCGGCGACGTCACCGCCAATCTCCCACTGACGCCGGTCGCAATCGCCGCCGCGCGGCGGCTGATGGATCGGCTGTATGCCGGGCGGGATGCGCCATTGGACCAGGACGATATCCCCACGGTGGTATTCACTCATCCACCGATTGGCAAGGTCGGGCTGACCGAAGAAAAAGCACGGGAGAAGTACGGCGACGAGGTTCATGTCGCCCGCGCCAGCTTCAGGCCGATGTTGCAGGCGCTGGTCGACGCGCCGCAGCGCAGCGTGTTCAAGCTGGTCTGCGTAGGCGACGAGCGTCGGGTGGTTGGCATTCACCTGCTGGGCGAGGCGGCCGACGAGATCCTGCAAGGCTTCGCGGTGGCGCTCAAACGCGGTCTCACGCTGGCTGATCTGAGCGACACCGTGGCCATCCATCCGACCAGCGCCGAAGAAGTCGTGCTGATGGGTTGAGCAAGACCCAATACACTACGGTCATGGATATTTTTGAACTCCACCGGGGCAGTGCGCCTTTGCTGGTGAGCCTGCCCCACGATGGCAGTGCGATCCCGGACTCGCTGGCCGCGGCGATGACACCGGAGGCCAGAAACGCCCCGGATACCGATTGGCATGTGTCGCGCCTGTACGCGTTTGCACGCGAGTTGGGTGCATCGGTATTGGTGCCCAGGTACTCCCGCTACGTGGTCGATCTCAACCGGCCGGCCGATGACACCTCATTGTATCCAGGGCAAAACACCACTGGCCTGTGCCCGACGACTCGCTTCAATGGCGAGCCGGTGTACCTGCCCGGTCAGGAGCCCACGGCCGTTGGGGTTGCTGCGCGGATCGAGCAGTACTGGCAGCCATACCATGCCGCGTTGGCTGGCGAACTCAAGCGGATCCGCGACGAGCATGGCCGTGCACTGCTGTGGGAGGGCCACTCGATCCGGGGCAGCGAATTGCCGTTCCTGTTCGAAGGACGACTCCCCGACCTCAACCTCGGCACCGCGACCGGCACCAGTTGCTCGCCGCTGCAGCAGGCGCAACTGGAAGCGGTGCTTGCCGGGCAGGATGAGTACGACTGGGTTGCCAACGGGCGCTTCAAGGGCGGTCACATCACCCGTCACTACGGCGACCCCGCTCGCGGGATCGACGCGGTGCAGTTGGAGATCAGCCAGCGCTGCTACATGGACGAGGAGTCGCGGGAGTACCAGGAAGGCAAGGCGACACGGTTGCAGCTCGTTTTACGCCGGCTCCTTGAGGCCGCCCTTGGTTGACGGGTGGTGTATTACGCCGTTGGCTAATACACCTAATACACCCTACGTTCCGATTGCTTCGGTTGCCGGGGAATCGTAGGGCGCAATAAGCAAAGCGCATTGCGCCGCACGCACGAGCCGAACGAACCAACCAATCCCGTCGGCCCGCGTTGCCGTCACACCTCGAGTGTCGCCAGGTCACCCTTGTCTTCAAGCCACGCCTTGCGGTCGCCGGCACGTTTGCGGGCCAGCAGCATGTCCATCAGCGCGTGGGTCGCCTGCGCATCATCGACGGTCAATTGCACCAATCGGCGGGTGTCGGGGTGGACGGTCGATTCGCGCAACTGCGACGGGTTCATTTCGCCCAGGCCCTTGAAGCGAGTGACGTGGACGGCGCCCGACGAGCCCTTCTTGCGTTGCGCTTTCTCGCGTTCGATCTTCTCCAGCAGGATCCGTTTTTCCTCCTCGTCCAAGGCGTAGAACACCTGCTTGCCGAGGTCGATCCGGAACAACGGCGGCATTGCCACGAACACGTGGCCGGCGGCTACCAGGGCGGGAAAGTGCTGCAGGAACAAGGCGCACAGCAGGGTCGCGATGTGCAGGCCGTCGGAGTCCGCGTCGGCCAGGATGATGACCTTGCCGTAACGCAGGCCGGTGATGTCGTCCTTGCCGGGGTCGCAGCCGATCGCGACCGCCAGGTCGTGGACTTCCTGCGAGGCCAGCACGCTGCCCGAGGCGACCTCCCAGGTGTTCAGGATCTTGCCGCGCAACGGCAGGATCGCCTGGAAATCCTTGTCGCGGGCCTGCCGGGCGCTGCCACCTGCCGAGTCGCCTTCGACCAGGAACAGCTCGGTGCGCGACAGGTCCTGGCTGATGCAATCGGCCAGCTTCCCGGGCAACGCCGGTCCCTGGGTGACCTTCTTGCGGGTGATCTGCTTTTCCGTTTTCAGTCGTGCGCTGGCACGCTCGATCGCCAGTTGGGCGATCTTCTCGCCCAGTTCGACGTTCTGGTTCAGCCACAGGGTGAAGGCGTCCTGCGCGGCGGCTTCCACGAAGCCGGCTGCCTGGCGCGAGCTCAGTCGTTCCTTGGTCTGGCCACTGAACTGCGGGTCCAGCAATTTGATGCTGAGCACGAAGGCGACCCGGTCCCAGACATCCTCCGGCGCCAGCTTGACGCCGCGGGGGAGCAGGCTGCGGATATCGCAGAACGCGCGCAATGCATCGGTGAACCCGCTGCGCAAGCCATTGACATGGGTGCCGTGCTGCGCGGTCGGGATCAGGTTGACGTAACTTTCCTGTACCAGCTCGCCGTCCGGTGCCCAGGCCACTGCCCAGTCCACGGTCTCGGTGTCCTTGCTGGAGCTGCCAAGGAACAATTCGGGCGGCAGCAGCTCGCGCTTGGGCTGGTCGGCGCTCAACTCGTCGAGCAGGTAGTCGCTCAGGCCGTCCCGGTAATGCCATTCGACGTTCTCGCCGCTGGCAATGTCATTCAGCCTTACCGTCAAGCCGGGGCACAGCACCGCCTTGGCCCGCAGCAGGTGCTTCAACGAGCGCAGGTTGAACTTGGACGTGTCGAAGTACTTCGGGTCGGGCCAGAAATGCAGCCGGGTGCCGGTGTTCTTCCTGCCGACACTGCCGACCACTTCCAGCGGTGAGGCGCGGTCGCCATCGGCGAAACTGATCCGGTACTCGTTGCCACCGCGCTTGATATACAGATCCAGCCGGGTCGACAACGCGTTGACCACGCTGACGCCGACACCGTGCAAGCCGCCGGAGAACGCATAGTTCTTGTGGTTGAATTTTCCGCCCGCGTGCAGCCGGGTCATGATCAACTCGACGCCGGGAATACCTTCCTCCGGGTGGATATCGACCGGCATCCCGCGCCCGTCATCGCTGATCTCGCAGCTGCCGTCGGCATGCATGACCACCTCGACGGTCTTCGCGTGACCGCCCAGCGCTTCGTCGACCGCATTGTCGATCACCTCCTGCGCCAAGTGGTTCGGGCGGGTGGTGTCGGTGTACATGCCCGGGCGACGTCGGACGGGGTCCAGGCCGGAAAGGACTTCGATATCAGCGGCGTTGTAACTGTTGTTCATCAAGTGGTCGATTGCGCGCAGCGGGCGGGAAAGAGAAATGGGTGAAAGCTCGCCAGAATGCGTGGCGCCACCCGTAATGGTCAAGGTGAGGGTGCACCGGGACATCCCGGTGGCGGTCAATTCCGGCGTGTTCAGGCAAGGGCATGGCGTCAGGCGGTAGGGTCGCCAGGTCGCGTGGGGGAGCGGCAACGCATCCCACAACCCGCTCACGGAGATCCTACTGATGAATATTCGCAAGCTCCTGTTGCCGATGGCGATCGCAACGTTGATCGCCGCCCCTGCCGCCTTCGCCCAGAGTGCCGACGCCGATGCTCAGGCCGCAGCCGCTGCCGCGCAGGCCACCAACTCGGCGGCAGATGCCCCCAAGCCGGCCAAGGCTGTGGAGAAGGCGAGCACGGATGCCAATGCGGCGGAAAACACCGACGCGGACGCCAAGGCTGAGCAGAAGTACGAAGACCAGCCGGTGGAACCGGAAGAGGAAGACTGGCGCAGCTGACGGGCGATCAGCGCGTTCCGGACGCCCCGCTGGTCGGGGCGTTCGGCTTTTTCGGGGAGCGAGCGGTCGCGGTGCGAGCGTCCAGCTTGTAAACTACGGCTTTCCAGCGGCAGTAAAACGCATGACTCCCCTGATTTTCGTCACCGGTGGCGTGGTGTCTTCGCTCGGCAAGGGCATTGCGGCGGCCTCACTGGCAGCCATCCTCGAAGCCCGCGGCTTGCGCGTGACGATGATGAAGCTCGATCCGTATATCAACGTCGATCCGGGCACGATGAGTCCGTTCCAGCACGGCGAGGTGTATGTCACCGACGACGGCGCGGAGACCGACCTGGACCTGGGTCACTACGAGCGTTACGTGCGCACCCGCCTGAGCCGCAAGAACTCCATCACCACCGGTCGGATCTACGAAAACGTGATCCGCAAGGAGCGCCGCGGCGACTACCTGGGCGGTACCGTACAGGTGATCCCGCACATCACCGACGAGATCAAGCGCGGTATTTTCGACGCGACCGACGGCTTTGATGTCGGCCTGGTCGAGATTGGCGGGACGGTGGGTGATATCGAGTCGCTGCCATTCCTTGAGGCAATCCGACAGATCCGCACCGAGCGCGGCCCCGAGAAGGCGCTGTTCATGCACCTGACCCTGGTGCCGTTTATCGCTGCTGCCGGCGAGCTGAAGACCAAGCCGACCCAGCATTCGGTCAAGGAATTACGCTCCATCGGTATCCAGCCGGACATCCTGGTGTGCCGCTCCGAGCAACCGTTGCCCGACAACGAGCGTCGCAAAATCGCGCTGTTCACCAGCGTGTCCGAGCGTGCGGTGATTACCGCGGTTGACCTGGACAACATCTACAGGATGCCCGCCCGCTTCCAGGAGCAAGGGCTGGACGACCTGATCGTGGAACGCCTGCGGCTGGATGCCGGCCCCGCCGACATGTCCGAGTGGGATGCGGTGGTCGAGGCCGCGGAGCATCCAGTCGACGAAGTCACCATTGCGATCATCGGCAAGTACGTCGATCACCAGGATGCCTACAAGTCGGTGGGTGAAGCGCTCAAGCACGGCGGTTTGCGCCAGCGCACCAAGGTCAAGTTGAAATGGCTGGAGTCCAGCGATGTCGAGCGGCGTGGTGCCAGTGCGCTGGCCGGCGTCGATGGCATCCTGGTGCCCGGCGGCTTTGGTGACCGTGGTTTCGAGGGCAAGGTCCTGGGCGCCCGGCACGCGCGTGAGACCGGCATCCCGTATTTCGGGATCTGCTATGGCATGCAGGCCGCGGTGGTCGATTACGCCCGTGCCGTCGCCGGCCTGGAAGGCGCCAACAGCACCGAAAACGACAAGTCCACCCCGCATCCGGTGATCGGGTTGATCACCGAATGGCGTACCGCGACCGGTGAGGTGGAACGGCGTAGCGAAGACGGTGACCTCGGCGGCACCATGCGGCTGGGCCTGCAGGAGCAGCGTCTGAAGCCGGGTACCCTGGCCCACGAGTTGTACGGCAAGGACGTGGTTGCCGAGCGCCACCGCCACCGCTACGAGTTCAACAACCGCTATCGCACCCAGTTGGAAGACGCTGGCCTGGTGATCAGCGCCAAGTCGATGGATGACCTGCTGGTGGAGATGATCGAGCTGCCGCGTGAGGTGCATCCCTGGTTCCTGGCGTGCCAGGCGCATCCTGAATTCCTGTCCACCCCGCGCGATGGCCACCCGCTGTTTGTTGGTTTCATCCGCGCCGCGCGCGAGCACAAACACAATGAAGACCGGGCCGCTGGCGAGAGCTCCGCTGTCGGCCTGCTGAAAGAGGCAAACGCATGAAGCTTTGTGGATTCGAAATCGGCCTTGACCGCCCGTTCTTCCTGATTGCCGGCCCCTGCGTGATCGAGTCGATGCAACTGCAACTCGACACCGCCGGCACGCTGAAGGAGATCACCGACGAGCTCGGCATCCCCTTCATCTTCAAGTCCAGCTTCGACAAGGCCAACCGCACCTCGGTGTCGGGCTTTCGCGGCCCGGGCATCGAGGAAGGATTGAAGGTGCTGGCCGAAGTAAAAAAGCAGATCGGCGTGCCAGTGTTGACCGACGTCCACGAGTACACCCCGATGGACGAGGTCGCCTCGGTGGTCGATGTGCTGCAGACGCCGGCGTTCCTGTGCCGGCAGACCGACTTCATCCAGAAGGTCGCCAGTGCCGGCAAGCCGGTCAACGTCAAGAAGGGCCAGTTCCTGTCGCCGTGGGAGATGAAGCACGTCGCCGACAAGGCGCTGGCCACCGGCAACACCGACATCATGGTCTGCGAGCGCGGTGCCAGCTTCGGCTACAACAACCTGGTCAGCGACATGCGCAGCCTTGCGGTGATGCGCGACACCGGCTGCCCGGTGGTGTTCGACGCGACCCATTCGGTGCAACTGCCCGGTGGCGCCGGCGGCAAGAGCGGCGGCCAGCGCGAGTTCGTGCCGGTGCTGTCGCGCGCGGCGATGGCGGTCGGCATTTCCGGCATCTTCATGGAAACCCATCCCAGGCCGGAAGAAGCCCTGTCCGACGGCCCCAATGCCTGGCCACTGGGCAAGATGCGCGCCCTGCTGGAAACGCTGATGGCCATTGACCAGGTCACCAAGCAACACGCATTCCTCGAATCCCAACCCTGAGACCTGCACAGACCCGACATGACCGAAATCGCCAAAGTCCACGCCCGTGAGATCCTCGACAGCCGCGGCAATCCGACCCTTGAGGCCGAAGTCACCCTGAGCGATGGCAGCTTCGGCCGCGCGATGGTGCCCTCGGGTGCGTCCACCGGTTCCAAGGAGGCGGTCGAGCTGCGCGACGGCGACAAGACCCGCTACCTCGGCAAGGGCGTGCGTACTGCGGTGGGCAACGTCAATACCGCGATCGCGAAGGCGATCACCGGCATGGATGCGTCCGACCAGGCGGGGATCGACAAGCGCCTGATCGACCTGGACGGCACCGACAACAAGGGCCGGCTGGGTGCGAATGCGCTGCTTGGGGTGTCGATGGCGAACGCCCATGCGATGGCCGCGTCGCGGAAACTGCCGCTGTGGAAATACCTGGCCGGTGACCGTGCCGCAGTACTGCCGGTGCCGATGATGAACATCATCAACGGTGGCGCACATGCCGACAACAACGTCGACCTGCAGGAGTTCATGATCCTGCCGGTCGGTTTCGACAGCTTCGCCGAAAGCCTGCGTGCCGGCACCGAGGTGTTCCACGCGCTCAAGTCGGTGCTCAAGGGGCGCGGCTTGTCGACGGCCGTTGGTGACGAAGG
Source organism: Lysobacter sp. A289 (assembly GCF_054072675.1). Taxonomy (NCBI): domain Bacteria; kingdom Pseudomonadati; phylum Pseudomonadota; class Gammaproteobacteria; order Lysobacterales; family Lysobacteraceae; genus Lysobacter; species Lysobacter sp. A289. The sequence goes on along the minus strand of NZ_JBSVRN010000001.1, from coordinate 1,683,795 downwards.
CGGCTTCGCACCCGACCTGCGCAGCAACGAGGAAGCGCTGGAAACCATCCTGGAGGCGATCGGCAAGGCTGGTTACCACGCAGGCGAGGATATCCTGCTCGGCCTCGACGTAGCGTCCAGCGAGTTCTACGAGAACGGCAAATACAACCTCACCGGCGAAGGCAAGCGGCTGACCAGCGAGCAGTTCGTCGACTTCCTCGCGGGCTGGTGCGCGCAGTACCCGATCATCAGCATCGAGGACGGCATGGACGAGAACGACTGGGACGGCTGGAAGCAGCTGACCGGGAAGCTGGGCAGCAAGGTGCAACTGGTCGGCGACGACCTGTTCGTGACCAACCCGCGCATCTTCCAGCAGGGCATCGACCAGCACGTCGCCAACGCGATCCTGATCAAGGTCAACCAGATCGGCACCCTGACCGAGACACTGGAGGCGATTGCCATGGCCGATCGTGCCGGTTACGCGGCGGTCGTGTCGCACCGCTCCGGCGAGACCGAGGACACCACCATCGCCGACATCGCGGTGGCGACCACTGCGACCCAGATCAAGACCGGCTCGCTGTGCCGCAGCGACCGGGTGGCCAAGTACAACCAGCTACTGCGGATCGAGGAGCAATTGGGCGCGGCCGCGCGTTACGCCGGTCGCGATGCGTTCGTGTCGCTGAAGCGCTGACCCCGCCCATGCGTTGGCTGGCGATATTGCTGCTGCTGTTGATCGCGATGTTGGCGTTCCTGCAATACCGTCTGTGGACCGGCGAGGGTGGTCGTGCTTCCGTCGCGGCGCTGGAGCAGGCCGTGGCGCAGCAAAATCGCGAGAACGCGGGCCTGCAGCAACGCAACGACGCGCTGCAGGCCGAGGTCGAAGACCTCAAGTCCGGTGAGGCGGCCGTCGAAGAGCGTGCACGCAGCGAACTGGGCATGATCAAGCCCGGCGAGACGTTCTACCGGGTGGTCGATCCGGCCGCGTCGGATCGACCGGATCCCGTCCCGGTCGATTGACTTTCACGCCGGTGATACGTCCCGGGCAACCTGCCGTCCCCCAGGAGTGACTGATGATCTGGACAGTGATACCGGCGGCGGGACGTGGCAGCCGGTTTGGCGGTGACATCCCCAAGCAATACCTGCAGGTCGCCGGTCGACCGCTGATCGAACATGCGCTGGATGTCCTGCTCGGCCATCCGCAAATCCATGGCGCGATGCTTGCGCTGGCGGTGGACGATGAACGCTGGCCCGGCTGGGCATCGTTGCACGGCAAGCCGGTGTTGCGCTGTATCGGCGGAGGTGAGCGCGCCGACTCGGTACTGGCCGCGCTGCAGGCATTGCCCGACGAGGTGGGTGAAGACGCATTGGTACTGGTGCACGACGCCGCGCGCCCCAACCTGGCCGCCGCCGACCTGGCGCGCCTGATCGAAGTGGCACAGGCCGACGCGGTTGGAGCGATTCTCGCTGCGCCGTTGCGCGATACCCTCAAGCGTGCCGATGCCGACACCAGGAGTATCGCGACCCAGCCACGGGAAGGTTTGTGGCGCGCGCTGACACCGCAGGCATTTCGCCGCGGCGCACTGACGGCTGCGCTGTTGCGTGCCCGCGCCGATGGCGTGGTGGTGACCGACGAGGCGATGGCGATGGAGCGCGTCGGTGCCTTCCCACGGTTGGTGGAAGGCCGGGAGGACAACCTCAAGGTGACAACGCCGGCCGATCTCGCCCTTGCCCGCTACCTGTTGTCCCGAGGTACTGCCCCAATCCCCGAGTGATCCGTTTCCGTTTCCGTTTCCGTTGTCGCAACCAGGACATTCCACATTGAATATTCGTATTGGCCAAGGTTACGACGTGCACGCGTTTGGCGATGGCGACCACGTGGTCATCGGCGGTATCCGGGTGCCACACGAGCGCGGCGTGCTGGCTCATTCCGATGGCGACGTGGTGATCCACGCCTTGTGCGACGCGATGCTTGGCGCGCTGGCGCTGGGCGATATAGGCACCCACTTCCCGCCCAGCGACCCGCAATGGAAAGGCGCCGACAGCCGTGCATTCCTGCGCCATTGCAACACCCTGATCGGCGAGCGTGGCTGGCGGGTGGGCAACGCAGACATCACCGTGATCTGCGAGCGTCCCCGGATCGGTCCGCATGCACAGGCCATGCGCGAGTTGCTGGCGGACGATCTTGGCTGCCAGATCGATGCGGTCAGCATCAAGGCCACCACCAGTGAAACACTGGGCTTCACCGGGCGTGGCGAAGGCCTCGCGGCGATGGCGGTTTGCCTGTTGCTGGGGCCATGAGCACTGCCGGGTCGAGTGCGGTAGCGATCATCGAGCCTTTGCGCGCGTCGGGCCCGCCGGTACTGAGTGCATGCATTCGCAGTACGCCGGAGGATTTCCGTGTCGAGGAGCTGCCGGGTTTCTCACCCAGTGGCAGTGGCGAGCACCTGCTGCTGACGGTCGAGAAGCGCGGCATGAACACCGCCTTTGCCGCCAGGTGCATTGCCCAATGGGCCGGTGTCAGCGAGATGGCCATTGGTTATGCGGGCTTGAAGGATCGCCATGCCGTGACCCGCCAGCGTTTCAGTGTCCACCTGCCGAAGAAGGTCGCCCCGGACCTGACGGCCCTGGATACCCCGGACTTGACGGTGCTCGACCACCACTGGCACGCGAAGAAACTGCCGCGTGGTGCGTTGGCCGGCAATCGCTTCGAGCTGGTGCTGCGCGACGTCCAGGGCGAGCGCGAGGCGATCGATGCCCGGCTGGCCACCATCGCCGCCGCGGGCGTCCCCAATTATTTTGGTGGACAACGCTTTGGGCATGGCGGCGACAACATCGCCCGGGCATTGACGATGTTCGCCGGCCGCAAGGTGCGGCGGGACCAGCGCGGCATGCTGCTGTCGGCGGCGCGCTCGGCGGTGTTCAATCAGTTGCTTTGTGCTCGCGTTGCCGCCGGGACCTGGAGCGGTCTGTCCGCCAGCGGCGACTCGCTGGATGGCGAGGTCTGGATGCTGGACGGCAGTCGCAGCGTGTTTGGCCCGCAGCCCTTCGACGCAACCCTTGCACAGCGACTGGCGGCCTTCGATATCCATCCCACGGGGCCGCTTTGGGGGCACGGTCCGTTACGCAGCACTGGCGAGGTCGCGGCGATGGAGCGACAGGTGTCGAGTGAATCGCCCGCGACGCAGCTATGCCTGGGGCTGGAGCAAGCCGGACTGAAGCAGGAGCGGCGCTGCCTGCGATTGCGGCCCGATGGCCTGGAATGGGATTGGCGCGATGCCGCTACCCTGGAATTGCGATTCCAACTGCCGCCCGGAACCTACGCGACCGTGGTGTTGGCAGAGCTGGGTGTGGTCACGGAACCGGGGTTCGCTGGCACCTACTGACGTCTGCAGGCCGGGTTGGGCCCCAATAGCGCGACCTGCCACCAATCCGGCTGCCGTTGATCGGAAAGTTCGTGGTGGCACTGGCGCTGGTCGCCAGGAGGGGTATACCGGAATCGGGAGCCGAGTGGATCGGACCCCAGACGCGACCCGCGTCCGGCCCCGAACCGTCGGGAGCTGCGTCATGAACCTCTTGTTGCGTATTGCACTGATGGCGGCACTGGTGAGCGGGCTGTCGGCCTGCGCCAGCATGGATGAGCAATCGGCGCGCGCCACGCCCCAAGCCGAGCCGCTGAATGCCGATCAGTTGTACATGTCCATGGTGGAACAGCTGGCCAGCCGTCGTGGCGTCAGGGTGATGTGGGTCAACCCACCACTGAACCCGGACGTGGAATCGCTCGCGGGCCAGTAGTTGGCAGGCGTGTTGCTGGCTAGCGCCGTCGCTGCCGTGACAGAACCACCACGACGGCGCCGGCGCCCCCTTGCGCGGGCGGTGGGGAATGGAATGCCAGGACACAGGAGCGGTGGCGCAACATGCGGTCGACCAGGTTCTTGAGCACCGGCGCACTGCTGCTGCTGAAATCCGACCGCTCCCGGCCCCCCTTGCCATGGATGATCCGCACGCAACCCAGGCCGTGACGGAGCGCATCGCCGAGGAACGCGCGCAGCAGGGCCTCGGCAGTCCGGGCATCGGTCCCGTGCAGGTCGAGCTCTTCCTGGGCGGCCATCTCACCGCGCCGCAATCGCTGCCAGGTGTCTGCCGGGAAGCTGTCGTGGCGGTAGGAGAGCGGGTCGTCGGCCTCCAATAGCGCCGCGTCCGACGGGTGGCGGAACTCGTCGCGGGCGTTGGCTTCGTCGCGTTCGGCCATTCGTGCACGCGGCTTGGGCCGTGGTGGGGCGGGTGCAGGCGCGCGTTCCGGCAAGATCCTCACCGCCCCGATGGCGCGGCGGAACAGTGCCGCATCGTCGTCATCGTGGGGGTCATTCATGGGCGCGTCCGGGGAACCGTCAACAAATCCTAACGCGGCAACGTGGTTGTGCAAGCGAGTGGGTCAAAAACGGGGGCAATGTCGATTCGCGGCTGAGCCGGTCACTACCTTCGGCTATCATGGTGGCTCAGTGCGAGGTCGATATTGCGGCCGAGGTCGCTGGTAGCAACGCCCATTCATGGCCGGCAGCGTCCGGCCTTCCTGTCCACCTATCTGTTGGCGCCTTGCGTGGCGCCCCCCAAGGGAGTTCATGCGAGTTCTGGTCAGCAACGACGACGGTGTCGACGCCCCGGGCATCCGCGTCCTCGCCGAAGGGCTGCGTGCCGCCGGGCATGACGTGGTGGTGGTGGCGCCCGACCGCGACCGTTCCGGCGCCAGCAATTCGCTCACCCTGGACATGCCGGTGCGCACGATGCGGCAGGACGACGGCAGCTGGCGGGTCTTTGGCACGCCGACCGATTGCGTGCACGTGGCGATCACCGGAATGCTGGAAGACGAGCCCGACATCGTGGTGTCGGGGATCAACAATGCCGCCAATCTTGGCGACGACGTGATTTATTCGGGCACCGTGGCGGCGGCGATGGAAGGCCGCTTCCTCGGGTTGCCGGCGGTCGCCGTGTCGCTGGTCACCTCGGATCATGTCGGGCGTCATTACGAGACCGCCGCGCGTGCCGCGGTCGAGATCATCGCCCGGCTGCGCACCGATCCGTTGCCGGCCGACACGATCCTGAACGTCAATGTGCCGGACTTGCCCTGGGATGAGATCCGCGGCTTCCAGGTCTGCCGGCTGGGTAACCGCCACCGCGCCGAAGCCTGCGTGCCGCAGACCGATCCGCGAGGACGTCATTGGTGGTGGATCGGCGCCGCCGGACCGGAGCAGGACGCCGGTCCCGGTACCGACTTCCACGCGGTGCACAGCGGGCATATCTCGATCACTCCGATCAAGGTCGACCTGACCCGTTACCAGGCGCTGGAGCAGGTCGCCAGTTGGGTCGACGGACTGGCGGCGTCGCTGCTGGATCGTACCGACGGGCATGACGAGGCATCACCGTGAACCTGCGGATGCGACTGCAACCGGAAGCACTCGGATCGGGCATGACTTCACAGCGCGTACGTGATCGTCTGGTTGATCGCCTGCGTGGCAATGGCATCACCGATGAGCGCGTGCTCAATGCGATCCGCACCGTGCCCCGGCACCTGTTTGTCGATGAGGCATTGGCCACCCGTGCCTATGAGGACACCGCGCTGCCCATTGGTCACGGCCAGACCATCTCCCAGCCCTGGGTGGTGGCGAAGATGACCCAGACGCTGCTGGAGACCCACCCGGCGAAGGTGCTGGAGATCGGCACTGGTTCGGGGTACCAGGCCGCGGTCCTGGCGGCGCTCGGCTTGGAAGTACACACCGTGGAGCGCATTGGTGAGCTGCTACGGACCGCGCGCAAGCGCTTCCGGCAGTTGGGCATGAACGTGCGCAGCAAGCATGACGACGGCCGCATCGGTTGGCCGGAAAATGGCCCCTTCGACGCCATCCTGGTCACGGCCGCGGCGCCGGCGCTGGTGGATGCGTTGACCGCGCAACTCGCGCCGGGCGGTTCGCTGGTCGCTCCGGTGGGCGCGGCCTCGTCGCAATCGCTGCTCAGGTTGTACAAGGATGCCAACGGCCGGATTAGCCAGGAATCACTGGGGCCAGTGGTGTTTGTGCCGCTTTTGTCTGGCCTGGTCGACTGACTGCCGTGACCCATCCAGACGCCCCGCAGGAAGCCCGCAATTCCGACGCAGTCGCGCTGGGAGAACAACTCGCCACGATTATCCGCAACTTGCCCGAGGACCAATTGACCCTGGGTGAGTTGCTGGCGGTGTTCGGGGACGAAGGCCTGCTGCTGCTGACCATATTGCTGACCCTGGTCTTCCTGATCCCGGTGTCGATCCCGGGGGTCAGCACGGTGTTCGGTGCGGTGATCCTGCTGGTCGGCATCAGTCGCCTGATGGGACGGCCTTTCTGGCTCCCGGAGAAGCTCAAGGCCAAGGCGCTGCCCGTCGAGAAACTGCGCCCGGGCCTGACCGCCGGGATGGTCTGGGTGGGGCGACTGGAGAAGATCAGTCGACCGCATCGGCTACGGGTGTTTGTCGATGGACGCGCGCAAGACGTATTCAACAATCTCGCCTTCATCCTGGCCGCCCTGTTGCTGATGGCACCGTTCGGATTCATCCCGTTCAGCAATACGCTACCGGGTCTGGCGCTGCTGTTTTACGCTGTGGGCATGATCCAGCGCGACGGCGGAGCGATGTTGCTTGGCCATTTGGCGAGCGTCGGGACAATTATCTACTTTGGCATCCTGATCGGCGGTGGTGGCATGGCGGCACACGAGTTGTTCCAGCGGCTCTCCGGTTGAGCCATCCATCGCCGGTTCGTGGCATCGATACTTGTCGCCAGCCGCATTGATCTGAACCACCTGGAAGACACAACAAGGCGAATGATGAAGTTGACTCTCCGTTTGTTCCTGCCCATCGCCGCGGCGCTTGCGCTTGCGGCCTGCTCCAGCACGGTGACCCGCGAGGGTGGGTCGGCTTCCACGCCAAAATACGGTGCCAGCAGCGTCGTCCAGCGTGGCGACACGCTGTACCGGATTGCCACGGAGAACGGAATCGCGATGCGCGACCTCGCGGCATGGAACGGTATTCCGGCGCCGTATACGATCTACCCCGGCCAGCGGCTGGTGCTGTACCCCAAGGCTGGTGTTGCCGGCAGCACGACGCGACCGACCAGCACAACCAAGCCCAAGCCTGTCGCTGCGGCACCTGCGCCCAGCAAGCCGACCAAGCCGCCGTTGAACAGTGGCGTGGCGTGGCGGTGGCCGGTCGACGGGCCGCTGCTGAATCGTTTCTCGGCGGGTGATCCAACCAAGCAGGGCGTCGATATCGGCGGCACCGCCGGTGCGCCGGTTCGTGCCGCGGGCGATGGCACCGTGGTGTATTCCGGATCCGGCCTGGTCGGTTACGGAGAGCTGATCATCATCAAGCACAACGAGCAGTGGCTGTCCGCCTACGGCCATAACCGCAACCGGATGGTCAAGGAAGGCACGAAGATCACTGCTGGCCAGCAGATCGCCGAACTGGGCCGCACCGGAGCGGCGCGCGACATGCTGCACTTCGAGATCCGCTACAACGGCAAGCCGGTCGATCCGCTGCAGTACCTGCCGCGCAAGTAAGTCCGGCAGGCGGATATCCGGCTGACAGTCCCTCAGCCGGCGAGGATGAAGCCGGCGACGACCTTGCGTCCTTCGCTTGCCAGTACGTTGAACGTGCGCGCCGCCGCGGCGTTGGTCATGACTTCCATGCCGACCCCGCGTGCCAGGCAGGCCGCTCTCGTGGCCGCCGACGGAAATACCTGCTGTTCTCCGGTGCCCAGCAGGATCACCTCCGGTTGCAGCTCCAGCAGGGGCGCAAGTTCCGCAGGCCCCAGCGAGGCGGCATCCGTCACTGCCCAAGTGTCCATCAGGTGATCGGGTGCAATCACGAAACTGTGGGTCAGCCGGAGGTTGTTGACCAGCGCGGAGACACCGTTGGCGGCGCGCAACGCAAATTCGTAATCGGGGCGTTCAAGGTTCAGTTCCATCGGCGCATGCTAGCAATCGGCCGGGGAAAATGCCGTTATCAGCTTCGCGGCAATACGATCTGGCGGTTGTCCTCGCTGGCCCGGTAGAGCACCGCGGTGTGGCCGATGCGTTGCACCAGGGCCGATTCGGTACGCGTGCAAAGCTCGCCAATCATCGCGTCACGCGCTTCCCGGTCGCTTGCCGCAATCTTGAGTTTGACCAGTTCATGATGTTCCAGGGCCAGGTCAAGCTCGGCCACCAGGGCGTCGGTGATCCCCTTGCCGCCCACCTGGAGCATGGCTTTGAGGTCGTGGGCCTGGCCGCGCAGGAACCGGGTCTGGGCGTTGGTCAGGACAGTAGCCATCAATGCACGCAAGTGAGGTTGGAAAGGCGCGCAGGGTACCATGGGGGCCCGTCATCCTCGCGATTTTTCGTCCCTCCCCATGGCTACCCGCAGCAAAAGCAGCCAGCGCTGGCTCAAGGAACACCATTCCGACCCCTTCGTGAAGAAGGCGCGTGCGGAAGGGTTGCGTTCACGCGCGGCCTACAAGCTGGAGGAGCTGGTCGAGCGTGACCGGCTGCTCAAGCCGGGCATGACCGTGGTCGACCTGGGCGCGGCGCCCGGCAGTTGGTCGCAATGGGTGCGAAAGGCACTGGGCGACAGCGGCCGGGTCATCGCACTGGACATCCTGGAGATGCCGTCGCTGGCAGGGGTGGAGTTCCTTCATGGGGATTTCAGGGAGGATGAGGTCTTATCCCAGCTGGTTGATTGCCTTGATGGAAAGCCGGTGGACCTTGTGCTGTCGGATATGGCCCCCAATAAGAGTGGTGTGGATGCGGTGGATATGCCGCGGGCGTTGTATCTGGCCGAACTGGCGATGGATTTCGCCGACCAGCACTTGCGCGTCGATGGTGCGTTCCTGATCAAGTTGTTCCAGGGCGTGGGTTTCGATGACTATGTGCGCGAGTTGCGACGGCGTTATGCCAAGGTCGCGATCCGCAAGCCGGAGGCGTCGCGCAAGCGTTCTCCGGAGGTGTACGCGCTGGCCCAGGGCAAGCGCGCGGAAATGAAATAACGTGGTCTGCTGTACTCGATACCCGGGGTTCCGGGCCTCTCGCACAAAAAACGTGAACCTTATTAAATGAACGACTTGGCCAAGAATCTGCTGCTCTGGGTGATCGTCGCCGTGGTGCTCATGGTGGTGTTCCAGACCTTCGGTCCGCGTACCAGCGCTCCCGCCGTGCCACTGGCCTACGATCAATTCGTCGAGCAGGTGCAGGCCGACAAGATCGAGAAGGTCAAGATCGCCGAGGATCGCACCACCATCACCGGCGAGCGCAAGGACGGCACGCCGTTCACGACCTTCAGCCCGGGTGACAAGGACCTGGTCAACGACCTGCTGCAGCACGGCGTGGTGATCGAGCAGGTGCCGCCTGGTGGCCCGTCGTTCTGGTCGATCCTGCTCAACTTCCTGCCCATCATCCTGATCATCGCGTTCTGGATTTTCGTGATGAAACAGATGCAGCAAGGCGGCGGCAAGGGTGCGATGAGCTTTGGCAAGTCGCGCGCCAAGTTGCAGGGCGAGGATCAGATCAAGGTGACCCTGGCCGATGTAGCCGGTTGCGACGAGGCGAAGGAAGAGGTCGGTGAACTGGTCGAGTTCCTGCGCGATCCGAGCCGGTTCCAGAAGCTGGGCGGCAAGATTCCGCGCGGCGTGCTGATGGTCGGCCCGCCCGGTACCGGCAAGACCTTGCTGGCGCGCGCGATCGCCGGCGAGGCCAAGGTGCCGTTCTTCGCGATCTCCGGTTCGGATTTCGTCGAGATGTTCGTCGGCGTCGGCGCCAGCCGCGTGCGCGACATGTTCGAGCAGGCCAAGAAGAGCGCGCCGTGCATCATCTTCATTGATGAGATCGACGCGGTCGGCCGTCATCGTGGTGCCGGTTTGGGCGGTGGTCACGACGAGCGCGAGCAGACCCTCAACCAGCTGCTGGTGGAGATGGACGGCTTCGAGGGTGGCGAGGGCGTGATCGTGATCGCCGCCACCAACCGTCCCGACGTGCTCGACCCCGCGTTGCTACGCCCGGGCCGTTTCGACCGCCAGGTCGTGGTCGGCCTGCCGGACGTGCGCGGCCGCGAGCAGATCCTGCGCGTGCACATGCGCAAGGTTCCCTTGGCCGATGACGTCGAGCCGATGACCATTGCCCGCGGAACCCCGGGCTTCAGCGGTGCGGACCTGGCCAACCTGGTCAACGAGGCCGCGCTGTTTGCGGCGCGCAGCAATGCCAATGAAGTCCGCATGGATCACTTCGACAAGGCGCGCGACAAGATCATGATGGGCGCGGAGCGGCGCTCGATGGCGATGAGCGAGGACGAGAAGAAGCTCACCGCGTATCACGAGGCCGGTCACGCCATCGTCGGCCGCGTGGTGCCGGAGCATGACCCGGTCTACAAGGTCACCATCATTCCCCGTGGCCGCGCGCTGGGCGTGACCATGTACCTGCCCGAAGGCGACAAGTACAGCTTCAACCGCACCGCAATCGAGTCGCAACTGGCGTCGCTGTATGGCGGACGGGTTGCCGAGGAGCTCATCTTTGGGGCTGACAAGGTCACCACTGGTGCTTCCAATGACATCGAGCGCGCAACCAAGATGGCCCGCAACATGGTCACCAAATGGGGCCTGAGCGACGAGATGGGGCCGATCTCCTACGGTGAGGAAGATGACGAGGTGTTCCTGGGCCGTTCGGTCACCCAGCACAAGAGTGTCTCCGACGACACCGCGCGCAGGATCGACGAGGTCGTCCGCGGCATCCTCGACAAGGCATTCCAGCGCACCACCGAGATCCTGACCAAGCACCTGCCCGAGCTGCACGTGATGGCCGATACGCTGTTGCAGTACGAGACCATCGACGCCCACCAGATCGACGACATCATGGCCGGGCGCACGCCGGGACCGCCGGCCGACTGGGAGAAGGACGCGGACAACGTGACCAAGGTGCCGCCTCCAAAGGATGACGCCAATACTCCCGGGCCGATCGGCGGGACCGCCGAGCAGACCTGAGCGGGTGTTGCCCCATGACACTTGCTGCGTGACACCTGAAAGGCCAGAGTTCGCTCTGGCCTTTTTTTATTGAGCAGCCGATGTTTGATACCGCTCCGACACTGGATTGCAACGGCCGATTGTTGCGCCTCGACCAGCCGCGCGTGATGGGCATCGTCAACGTCACCCCGGATTCGTTCTCCGACGGTGGACAGCACGACACCTTGGAGGCGGCGGTTGCACACGGCCTGCGGTTGGCCAGCGAGGGCGCGGACATCCTCGACATCGGCGGCGAGTCGACCCGCCCGGGTGCCGATGATGTTGCCGTCGAGGAAGAATTGCGCCGGGTGGTTCCGGTGGTCGAACGGCTGGCTCGCGAGACCACGCTGCCGATCAGCGTCGACACGTCCAAGCCCGAGGTCATGCGCGCGGCGGTGGAGGTCGGCGCCGGCTTGATCAATGATGTCTACGCGCTCCGCCAAGACGGCGCGCTCGCCACCGCCGCGGAACTCGGCGTGCCGGTGGTATTGATGCACATGCGCGGCGAGCCGCGAAGCATGCAGGAGGCCCCGCTTTACGACGACGTGGTTGCCGAGGTCCATCGTTTCCTGGCGGAACGCATTTTTTCCGCCGAAATGGCCGGGATTGCCAAAGCCCGGATCGTCATCGACCCCGGCTTTGGTTTCGGCAAGACTCTGGCCCACAACCTCGAGTTGCTGGCGCGGCTGGAACAGCTCGTGGAGCTGGGCGTGCCGGTGCTCGCGGGCCTGTCGCGCAAACGAGCCATTGCCGAATTGACCGGCCGGGAGCCAATGGAAGAACGGGTGAGCGGCTCGGTCGCTGCGCACCTGATCGCCGCGCAACGCGGTGCCCGGCTGGTGCGGGTGCACGATGTGGCCGCGACGGTGGATGCACTCAAGGTATGGAATGCAGTGGCGGCACTAGCCAAAAAATGACCAGGTTGATCGCAACCCTTGCGGAGTAAGCGGCTCCGATGGTTATCCACAAGTTGATCAGACGGCTTGTCCACAGCCCCTGTGCATAACCCGGGGGCTGAACCATCCAGGAAGGTACGTTAGGCTGGCCCCATTCGCGCCGCCACCGCGGCCGCTTTTTTTCTGACCAGTGTTGCCAATGACAGCCAGTGCACCGCTACTCATGCATGTTTTCCATCTAGCTTGTGGTCGTGATCCTGATCGGCATCATCGTGGTCAGCAAACTCGACCGCGAGCCGCCGCAGGAGATCCAGGTGTTGCACCAGCAGGTGCGAGCCTCGCTGCGTGAAACCGGATATTGATGCGGGGCCAGTCCCGCGTCCCATGACGAGCGTCGGCGGAGTGGCATGAACGATCCCCGCCCGCTGGCGATCGCACTGATGGGGCCGACCGCGTCGGGCAAGACAGCGCTCGCGCTGGACTGGGCCCAGCGCTTGGGTGGCGAGATTGTCAGCGTTGATTCGGCGCTGATCTACCGCGGTCTGGATATCGGCGCTGCCAAACCCGGCGTCGATGAAATGGCGGCCGTGCCGCACCATCTGATCGACCTGCGCGAGCCCTGGCAGCCGTACTCGGCTGCCGAGTTCGCCGTTGCCGGCCGCGCCGCGCTGGACGACATCGCCGCCCGTGGCAAGTTGCCGATCCTCGCCGGCGGCACCGGCTTGTATTTCCACGCCTTGTTGAAAGGGCTGTCGGCCATGCCGAGCGCCGATGCACCGACGCGCGCCCTGCTGGCGGCCGAGGCTGCCGAAGTGGGCTGGACCGCGATGCACGACCAGTTGGCGCGCATTGATCCACTGGCGGCGCAGCGCATCCACGCGACCGATGCGCAACGGATTCAGCGGGCGCTGGAGGTATACCGGCTGTCAGGACGGACCATCAGCGACTGGCAACGCGAACTGCCGCCGCCGCGCCTGCCATTCAGGGTGCTCAAGCTGGTGCTGGCCCCGCAGAACCGGGCCGTCCTGCATCAACGCATCGAGCGTCGTTTCGACCTGATGCTGGATGCCGGCTTCCTGGGGGAAGTCCAGCGCCTGCGCGCGATGCCCGAGTTGCAGGCGCATCCCGCTCCGCTGGAGTTGCCAGCATTGCGAGCGGTCGGTTACCGCCAGGCCTGGGAACATCTGGATGGCGCTTTCGATGCCGCCGGGTTCCGCGATCGCGCGATATACGCCACCCGTCAACTGGCCAAGCGTCAGCTGACCTGGCTGCGTGGCCAGCTGGATGCACGCTGGTTCGACCCGGCCACCCAGGTGGACGCGCTGGATACGGCACTGCGAATGTTCATCCGCCAACGCCACTGAGCCAGCCTGCGGCTACATGCGTTACCATCGCCCCATCGCTGCTGTGGGGTCGGTATTTGGCGATGGGACGGCTCCGCCAAACGGAGCGGCCAACCATAACTAGAAAGACAAGTTGGGGAAAATTTGATGTCCAAGGGACAATCTTTGCAGGATCCTTTCCTGAATGCGCTGCGTCGCGAACGCGTGCCGGTTTCGGTCTACCTGGTCAACGGCATCAAGCTGCAGGGCACGATCGAGTCGTTCGACCAGTTCGTGGTGCTGTTGCGCAATACCGTCAGCCAGATGGTCTACAAACACGCGATTTCCACCGTGGTGCCGGCGCGCAACGTCCGGGTCGGCCCCAGTGGCGGTTATGTCCAGCCGGGCGAAGGCGACGGTGAGCGCGCGCAGGACGCCGCCGTCGACTGACCTTGTGTTTGCCCGCCACGCACCCATCTGGTGGGCATGACCAGTCGATTCGCGGAGTCCGCAACCTTTGTTTGAACGCTCCCGCAAGGGTGAGAACGCCCTGTTGATCCAGCCCCACGCCGGTGGACCGCCCGACGAGGGCCAGTTGGAAGAGTTTGCCGAGCTCGCCCGTTCGGCCGGGGCCAACGTGGTGGCCACCCTGACCGCGCGCATTGATCGGCCCAATGCCGCGATCTTGATCGGCAGCGGCAAGCTGGAAGAAGTGCAGGCCGCCGCAGCGGCCAGCGGCGCTGACCTGGTGTTGGTCAACCACCCACTCAGCCCGGTCCAGGAGCGCAACCTGGAGCGTGCGTTGCAGTGCCGGGTGGTGGACCGCACCGGCCTGATCCTGGACATCTTCGCCCAGCGCGCCAGCAGCCACGATGGCAAGTTGCAGGTCGAGCTGGCCCAGCTCAAGCACATGTCGACCCGCCTGATCCGCGGCTGGACCCACCTGGAGCGCCAGCGCGGCGGCTCCATCGGGCTCCGTGGGCCAGGTGAGACCCAGTTGGAGACCGATCGCCGGTTGCTGCAAAAACGCCTGGAACAACTGCAAAAGCGCCTGCAGAAAGTCGAGGTGCAGCGCAACCAGATGCGTCGTGGCCGCGTCCGCAGCGAGTTGCCGCGGGTCGCCCTGGTCGGCTACACCAACGCCGGCAAGTCGACGCTGTTCAATGGATTGACCGGTGCCGGTGCCTACGCCGCCGACCAGCTGTTCGCCACCCTGGATCCGACCGTGCGCCGGATGGAATTGTCCGGCAGCGCCGTGGTGCTGGCCGATACCGTCGGTTTCGTCCGTGACTTGCCCCATGAGCTGGTCGCCGCGTTCCGCTCCACCTTGTCGGAGGCGCGCGAAGCAGACCTGCTGTTGCATGTCATCGATGCCGATGACCCGCTGCGGGACGAGCGGATCGCCCAGGTCAACGAGGTGCTGGCCGAGATTGGTGCCGGCGACCTCCCGCAGATCCTGGTATTCAACAAGATCGACCGGCTTGAACAGGTACGACCGCGGGTCGATCGGCCGGGTGAAGGCCACTCGCGGGTTTGGGTCTCGGCGCGCGATGGCGTTGGCCTGGATCTGTTGCCGGAAGTGATTGGCGAGGCGCTGCAGCTTCGCCACGTGACCGGCACAGTGGAACTGTCCTCAAGCGCAGGACGGCTGCGCGCCCGCCTGCACGAGCTGGGGGCAGTACGCGAGGAGCATGCCGCCGAGCACGGTTGGTCACTGCGGCTGGAAATCACCGAAGAAGACGTGCAACGGCTGTATACGCAGCCGCACGGCGATGCCCTGCAGCCACTGCTGGAGTCGCTGGAGCTCCCATCCGATACCGTTTGATCGCACGCTTGCTTGAGGCAAGCGCCGCCCCCACCTAGAATCATCGGTCGCCTGCCGGACAATGCAGGACGGCGTCTATCGACATTAGGAGCAGGCATGGCCTGGAACACCCCTGGCAGTGACAATTCCGGCAGCGGCCGGCCCCCCCGACAGCGCCGACCCGGCGGCAACGGTCTGGACGAGATCGTCGATCGCTTGCGCGGCCTGTTCGAAGGCGGCGGCAATGGCGGTAGCAACGGCATCGGGCGCTGGATCCTGCTGGTTTTCGTGCTGTGGCTGGTATTCAACAGCTTCGTGCTGGTGAACGAGCAGCAGCGTGGCACCGTGCTGCGGTTTGGCCACTACTCGCGCGTCCTGCAACCGGGGCCGCATTTCAAGTTGCCATGGCCGGTGGAGACGGTGATCAAGATCAACGCTACCGAGATCAAGACCTTCGGCACCAACGTGCCGGTGCTGACGAGTGACGAGAACATCGTCCAGGTCGAGATCAACGTCCAGTACCGGGTCAGCGATCCGTACAAGTACCTGTTCGGAACCCGTAACGCCGACGCCATGCTGAAGCAGGCATCACTCAGCACCGTCCGTGAGCAGGTGGGACGTTCCACGCTGGACACCGTGCTGGGCGCCCGCAACGCGCTGGCGGTGTCGGCAAGGGAGCAGTTGCAGGCCTCACTGGATGCCTACCGCACCGGGCTGGTCGTGACCGAACTGAGTCTTCCCAACGCGCGTCCGCCTGATGAGGTCAAGCCTGCGTTCGATGACGTCAACAGCGCCCAACAAGATAAGGACCGGCTGATCAGCGAGGCTGAGGCCTACGCTGCCCAGGTGGTTCCGGAGGCGCGCGGCCAGGCGGCACGCGTACGAACGGTTGCGGAGGGTTACAAGGCCGCGTCGGTCGCACGGGCAGAGGGTGACGCCGATCGCTTCTCGTTGCTGGTCGACGCCTACCATGATGCGCCGGAGGTCACCCGCAAGCGCTTGTGGCTGGAAACCGTGCAGGACGTCCTGTCGGGCAACCGCAAGGTCGTTGGCGGCGACTCACGCCAGCTGATCTACGTACCGATGGCCGAGGGCGCGGGTGGCGGCAACTCCACTTCCACCGGCACCTCGTCGGCGCCGCTGCTGACCCCCCAGTTGCTGGAATCCGGGGCGCTATCTGATCCGGCATCCAAGTCCGGCGGAGCCAATCGTAGCGATCGCAGCTCCAGACCCACTGGCCGCCCGGAGGTGAGCCGATGAAACATTCCGTATGGATTGCGATTGGCGTCGCCGCGCTGCTGCTGTTCATGGGCTCGACCTATGTCGTCCGTGAAGGCCAGATCGCCATGGTGCTCAACCTCGGACGTGTTGATCGCACCGGCCTGGAGCCGGGCCTGCACTTCAAATGGCCGCTGGTGGAAAACGCGATGGTGTTCGACCGCCGCCTGATGGTGCTTGACGCGGAGCCCGAGCGTTACCTGACCTCGGAGCGCAAGGACGTCAGCGTCGACTTCTTCACCGTCGGCATGATTGAGGATGTGCGCGCGTTCTATCGCGCCACCGGCGGCGACGAAAGTCTTGCCATCGACCGTCTTGCGCCGATCATCAAGGACTCGTTGCGTAACGAGATCAACGCCAGGACCCTGAAGGAAATCGTGTCTGGCGATCGTTCCGAGATCATCGAGCGGCAACTGGACGGGATCAATCAAGGTGCCGCCACGGTCGGGGTACGGATCATCGACCTGCGCATCAAGCAGATCGACCTGCCGACCGACAGCCAGGTGATCCAGGACGTTTATCGCCGCATGAGTGCGCAACGCCACCAGGTGGCCAGCCGCCTGCGTGCGGAAGGCGCCGAGCAGGCCCAGACCGTGCGGGCGCAAGCGGACCGGGAGCGGACGGTGATCATTGCCGAGGCGGAACGCGATGCACAGCGCCTGCGTGGACAAGGTGATGCCGAAGCGGCGACGACCTATGCCGAGGCGGCCAACAAGGACCCGGCGTTCTATGCGTTCCAGCGCAGTCTGGAAGCGTATCGCGACGCGTTCGACGATGGCCAGGGCGTGATCATGCTCGACAGCGAGGATGATTTCCTGCAGTACTTCGGTAACGACAGGTAAAGCCGGCCGGTCAGTTCACCCGGGACGGGTCACGGGGCTAGCCCTGTGACCCCGAAACCCGGATAATGCACAAAAGCCGGCTGGGGGCATTCCCCGTCCGGCTTTTTCTGTGTGTGGAAACCTTCCGCACAGTTGGCCGCGTCGGCCTCTCAATGCTTCAGGAGCATGCGTAATGGGTCAGTCAGTCGTCGTTCTCGGTGCCCAGTGGGGCGATGAAGGCAAGGGCAAGATCGTTGACCTGCTGACTACGCAGATCGGTGCGGTGGTGCGCTTCCAAGGCGGCCACAACGCCGGTCACACCCTGGTCATCAATGGCAAGAAGACCGTACTGCACCTGATCCCGTCGGGCATCCTGCGCGAAGGCGCGCTGTGCCTGATCGGCAACGGCGTGGTGCTGCATCCCGGCGCCCTGCAAAAAGAGATCGCCGAACTGGAGGCCGAAGGCGTCGAAGTGCGCTCGCGCCTCAAGATCAGCCCGGCGACGCCGCTGATCATGCCGTACCACATTGCCCTGGATCAGGCGCGTGAGAAGGCCGCCGGCGGCAAGGCCATCGGTACTACCGGTCGCGGCATCGGCCCGGCGTACGAGGACAAGGTCGCCCGCCGCGGCATCCGTGTCGCCGACCTGCATTACCCGGAGCAACTGGCCGAACTGCTGCGCAGCGCGCTGGATTACCACAACTTCGTGCTGACCAAGTACCTCGGTGTCGAGGCGGTGGACTTCCAGAAAACCCTCGATGAGGCGCTGGAATTCGGCGACTACGTCGAGCCGATGAAGTCCGACGTCGCCGGCATCCTGCACGATCTGCGCAAGCAGGGTGCACGGGTGCTGTACGAAGGCGCACAGGGTTCGCTGCTGGACATCGACCACGGCACCTACCCGTACGTGACCTCGTCCAACACCACCATTGGTGGCGCGCTGGCCGGTACCGGTGTCGGCGCCGATGCCATCGACTACGTGCTGGGCATTGCCAAGGCCTACGCGACCCGCGTCGGTAGCGGCCCGTTCCCGACAGAATTGCACGACGACGTTGGCCAGGGCCTGCGCGACCGCGGTCAGGAGTACGGCGCCACCACCGGTCGCCCGCGCCGCTGCGGCTGGATCGACATCGTCGCCCTCAAGCGTGCGGTCGCGATCAGCGGCATCAGCGGTCTGTGCATCACCAAGCTGGACATCCTGGACGGCATGCCGACCCTGAAGATGTGCATCGGCTACCAGTACCGCGGCAAGCAGACCGAGTACGCACCGCTCGATGCGCAGGGTTGGGACGAATGCGTGCCGGTCTACCTGGAGTTCCCGGGCTGGGAGGAGAGCACCCACGGCATCACCGAATGGGACAAGCTGCCGCCCGCCGCCCGCGCTTACCTGCGCGCGCTGGAAGAGCTCTCCGGCTGCCCACTGGCGATGGTTTCCACCGGCCCCGACCGTGACGCCAACATCGTGCTGCAAGACCCATGGGCGTAGACGCCGATGCACCGGTAGCCGTGCAACACTAGCAGCGCAACAGGGTCTTCACCGCCTGTTTCAGCTGTGCGACCACATACGGCTTCTGCAGCATTGGGCAGCCGTGGTAGTCGTCCGGCAGGCCGTCCTCGCCATAGCCGGAGGTGAACAGGAATGGGATGTCGCGCTCGCGCAGTGCCTGCGCCACCGGGAATACCTGCACTCCGGCCAGATTGATGTCGAGGATCGCACCGTCGATGGGCTCCGCCGTCGCCAGCGCGAGCGCGGTGGGCACCCGCGAGGCCTTGAGTACGCGATAACCGGCATCGACCAGGATGTCCTCGAGCATCATCGCCAGATGCATCTCGTCCTCGACGATCAGCAGACACCCGGGGGCGAGGACGGTGTTCACGATGGGCTCTCGATTTCCGCCAACGGCAACTCGATCCTGCAGGTCACGCCGGCCGGATCGAACTGCAGTGTCGCCTTGCCTTGCAGCTCGTATCCAAGCCCCTCGCTGATCAGGCGTGAACCAAAGCCCCGCCGGGTCGGTGGGGTGACCGGGGGCCCACCACTCTCGGTCCACAGCAGGTGCAGCCACGGCACCTGTTCGAACACGCGTGTCTCCCATCGCACCGCGACCCGCCCGTCGGGCACCGACAGCGCGCCGTACTTGGCCGCGTTGGTTGCCAACTCGTGCAGGGTCATGCTCAGTGCCAGAGCGGCCTTGGGGCTGAGCTTCAGCGCCGCGCCGCTCAACTGGACCCGGCTTTCGTTGTCATGCTGGTAGGGCGCCAGCTCGCTGAGCACGATTTCGCGCAGCCCCGCGCCGCTCCAGGCGTCGACGGCCAGCAGATTATGGGTGTTGGACAAAGCATGCAGGCGTGACAGGAACGTGGCGCGGAACTGGTCCAGATCCGTGGAGTTGGCCGCCGTCTGCTGCGCAATGGCCTGCACGCTGGCCAGGGTGTTCTTGACTCGATGGTTGAGCTCGCCCAGCAACAATTGCTGGTACTCGGCCGCGCGGTGACGTTCGCTGATGTCCTGCAGTATCGCCAGCACGCGGTCGGGCCTGCCGCCCGGATCGGTGAGCAGGGAGACACTGTTGTCGACCCAGACCTCCGATCCGTCGGGCCGCAGATAGCGTTTCTCGATCCGGAACGCTGGGCCGCCCTCCATCAGTGCGTGCAGCTGCCTCATGTAACCGGGCACGTCGTCGGGATGGGTAATGTCCTGTTTGCGCATCCCGGCGAGGGTTGCGGCACTGCGTTCCACGATGGTGCAGTAGGCCGGGTTGACTTGCAGGAACCGGCCGGTGGCGTCAATTTCGGCGATCCCGACCGTCGTCTGCTCGATCAGCTGCGCCAGGTGGCGCTGGCTGGCTTTCAACTCGGCATCGAAGCGTTGTCGCTCGCTGTTGTCGCGGGCGATCAACGACCCGGAGATGGCCGTGCCTTCCATGTCCAGCACCGGCGAACAAGTCACGGCGACCGGTACCCGACTGCCGTTCTGTCGCAGCCACTGCATTTCCACTTCGGTCGATCCGCGGTGCTTCGCGCATGCCTCCAGCAGTTGCCGGGTCTGCTCGGTGCTGTCGGGTGCCAGGAGCGAGAGCGATTGGCCAATCGCCTCGTTCGCCGTATGGCCCAGGATCCGCTCAGCACTGGCATTCCAACTGGTGATGGTGCCGTCCAGGCGATGGCCGATGATCATCTCCCGTGAGGAGTCGACAATTGCCGCCAACCGGGCGCGCTCGATCCGGTACTGCTGGCGTTCGCTGATGTCGACGAAGGTCAACACCACGCCGTCGATGACGTTGTCGACGGTGCGGTACGGGCGAATGCGCAACTGGAACAGCAGTCCGGAGTCGCTGGCCGGCAACTCGCGTTCGACCATGGCCAGGGTACGCAGCACCTGACCCGCGTCGTGCCGCAGGTCCGGGTAGTCGATCCGCGCGGCGATCTCGGTGATCGGCCGGCCGCGGTCGCTGTCGCGCAGGTGGTACACCGCGGTCATCGCCGGGGTGAAGTTGCTGACCCGCAACTGCGCGTCCAGGAACAGGGTCGCGATCTGGGTACTGTCGAGCAGGTTCTGCAGGTCGTTGTTGAGGTGGGCGAGGCTGTCGTTCTTGTCCTGGATTTCGGCGTTGACCGTCTGCAGCTCTTCGTTGATCGACTGCATCTCCTCCTTGGAGGTTTCCAGCTCTTCGTTGGACGATTGCAGCTCTTCGTTGACCGACTGGTACTCCTCGTTGGTCGACTTCATTTCCTCGCCGGTCATCGCCTGCTGCTCGATCGCGGCCTGCAACTCGGCGCGTGCGTTGGCCAGTTCGTCTTCCAGTCCCTGGACCACCGCGGTGCCGCGATCGTCGGAATGGTCGCTGTCGGTTTCGCCGGCCGGCACCGTTTCGATCTCGTCGAACGCCAGCACGCACAGCGGCACGCCGGCATCGCGGACGGGCAGCGGCACCGCGATCAGCCGCAGGCGTTGACGCTGGTCACCGATCGACACGCTCAAACCGCTCTGCAGTACCGGCTTGCCAGCGTCTACGGCCTGTTTTACCACGCTGCGCGCGGCCACCCGCAGGCCACGGTGCAATAACCCGAACAGGTTGAGGCTGGCCGCGCCCGCCGCCGGCTCCAGGTAGCGCCCGGTGTTGCCGGCGAAGCGCACGATGTCGTGCTGCTCGTCGATCACCACATAGGCTGGCGAGTACTTCTCCAGTGCGCGGCGTGCACCGAGGTCGATCCAGTCTTGGGCCCCGCTGCTGGCCCGCGTCTCGGCGCCGCGCTTCGGCGTCGTGTCGCTCGCCGGCTTACCGCGCTCGGGCAGCGCCGGTAAGCCGACCCCGCTGTTGGCACGGCGGGTGTAGAGGCGGTGACTCTTGCTGATCACGGTGAACAGCTTGGCGCTACGGCCAAGGCCCTCCGATGAGCCCAGCAGCAGGTAACCATCCGGCCGCAGCGCGTAATGGAAGGTCCGCAACAATTGTTCCTGCAGGTCGGAATTGAGGTAGATCAGCAGGTTGCGGCACGACACCAGATCCATGCGCGAGAACGGCGGATCCTTGATCGCGCTGTGCGGCGAGAACACGCACATCTCGCGGATCGACTTGGCCACGCACCAGTCGTCACCGTCGCGGGTGAACCAGCGCTCCTGACGCTGCTCGGAGACGCCAACCAGTGGTGACTTGTAGCGTCCCGCACGGGCAGCGCTGATCGCGCGGTCGTCGATGTCGGTGGCGAAAATCTGCACCTTCGGGTCGGCCTTGTCATGCAGATCCATGGCCTCCCTCAACGAGATGGCGATGGAATAAGCCTCCTCGCCGGTGGCGCAACCCGACACCCAGACCCGCACCACGTCGTCGGCGCCCTTGCTGGCCAGCAGCTTCGGGATCGCCGTGGTTTGCAACGTCTCGAAGGCCTTGGAGTCACGGAAGAACTCGGTGACTCCGATCAGCACCTCGCGGAACAATTGCTGGTGTTCCTCGGGGTGCCCGCGCAGATAATCAATATAAGCGGGCACCGTCTCGACCTGGACCACATGCATGCGGCGTTGGATGCGCCGGGTCAGGGTCTTCTCCTTGTATTGACTGAAGTCGTGCCCGACCTCGGCACGCAACAGGCGACAGATCGTGCGCAGGTGCGCGGCCAGGTCCTGGCGTTCACCGTCCGCGCCTTTGTGGCTGTCGGTGGCCCGCAGGTGCTGGAGGTGGGCGAGCAGCCGCGCCGGCATCTCCTCTACCGGCAGGATAGCGTCGACCAGGCCGGTGGCAGCGGCGCTGGCCGGCATGCCGGTCATCGCGACGTGGTCGAAGCCGGACTGGGCCAGAGTCAGTCCACCGCGTTCCTTGACTGCGCGCAGGCCACGGGCGCCATCACTGCCGGTGCCCGACAGCACGATGCACACCGCACAGTCGCCCTGATCCTGCGCCAGCGAAGTGAAAAACGTATTGATTGGCCAGCGGTGTTGCCGCGGTGGCGCTGGCTTGCTGACCGCCAGCGCGCCATCGGCGATCGTCAGGGTGGCGTCCGGTGGGATCACGTAGATGTGGTCGGCCTGCACCGGCTCGCCGTCGACGGCTTCCAGTACCGGCATCGCGGTGCCGCGACTGATCAGTTCGGTCAGCAAGCTGGTGTGCTGTGGCGCCAGGTGCTGGACCAGCACGAACCCCATACCGCTGTTGGCTGGCATCTGCGCGAAGAAGTTCTTGAAGGCCTCCAGCCCGCCGGCGGAAGCGCCTATGCCGACAATCAGCAGCGGCCCGGTGTCCGGTAACAACGCGGTCCCGGCGTCCGTCGCCCCAGCGTCCGGCCTTGCGGCCTGCTCGGGCGCGACAGCTACGCCGGCGGCGCCGGGGCCGGTGTCGCCCGAAGGCTTGGCGTTTTCTTGCGGCATACGGCGAGACATCGCACGGCGGGACGCCAGTATGCACGGACGCCGCGGGGGGGCGATGTGAATGGATGCGCCGGGAGGCGATCCACCGTGCCCCGTCCTGTAAAGTTGGTTTGTCTATTCGGGGACTGCCGCGACATGCTCAATGAACTTCCAGTGCGTAGCGAGGGCTGGGCTAAGGAGTGGGAAATCCCCGCTGGAGAATCCTAATGAACATCGAGATCTTGCAACATCACGTGGCGGACTATCTGGACAAGCTCGCCAGGCCCGAATCGGAGTACGCACAAACAATCCGCGAGCGTCGCCAACGTGTGACCTACTACCAATCGTGGACCGCCGACCGCCTGCGTTCGATGACGGCCGACGACCTGCTGGAGTACATGGCCAAACTGTGGGCCATGCTGATCTGGGGCAACAAGCAGTACGTCGTCGACAAGCTGATCGCCGACCACGGCTTGGATGTCGTCCGCGAGGAGATCGCGAACCTGCTCTGGAGTGATGCTCCGATCGACGCCCGTTGGGATCGTTTCCGGGCCCGCATCAAGGGGATGGGCCCTGCAATGATGAGCGAGTTGCTGGCGCATGTGCATCCGGGCAGGTATCTGCTTTGGAACCGTCGCGCTTATGTGGGTCTGAATTACCTCGGTGTGCCCGGCCTGCCCAAGTACAACTACCAACTGACCGGGAAAAAGTACCGCGAACTGTGCGCAGTCGGGGAAACACTGACCGCTCAGCTACGCGCCGCCGGGGTGAAGGATGCCGACTTTCTTGACGTGGATTACTTCATCTGGGAGGAGCTGCAGGTTGAGGAGAATCTGAGCAAGTTGGGGCACAAGGAATCCTCTGTGGAGATGTCGGAAGAGGTCGCCAAAGCCGACGAGGTGACTGCCGAGTTCATCCACAACGAGGTGAAGCAGAAGCTGGCCGATATAGGTCAGTGGCTGGGCTTCGCCAGCAAGACCGAGATCAAAGTGGCCGACGGCTCGGTGGTCGATACGGTGTGGGAATCGACCATCGGCAACATGGGCCGAGTGATCTACGTGTTCGAGGTCCAGACGAAAGGTTCGATCGACAGCCTGCTGATGAACCTGCTCAAGGCGCTCAACAACGCGGCCGTGCAGGGCATTGTGGCCGTGTCGGACGCAGCGCAGATCGAGAAGATAAAGAAGCATGCGGCCGGGGTCGCCGTTCTCCGCGAAAAGCTGCGGTATTGGGATTACACGGACGTACTTGCTACCCACGAGGCGCTGGAAGGTGTGAACGAATCGATCAACAAGCTCGGGCTGGTGCCGCAGGGGTTAGTGGGAGGTAATTAGGCCGTGCCGCCGATCCGAGAGCAGGATACTGAGGGGGGTGTTTTGATGGCTGAACAGAAGCGGCCTTTCCGAACCGAGCAGAGCTGGCCGGATGTCGTCGACTTGACCGCATTGCCGACGGTGGACGCATCTCCGGATCGCGCGAAGTACTGGCGTGTGCTCGACGCGTTGCGGATGCTTGGCGTTCCGAGCACCGTGGCCGAGGTGACGTCGTGGCTGAAACACAATGCGCCAGAAGCGGATTACTCCGATACCCGCGAGAACCTGACCCTGCTGACGGTCAACGACGCCAACCGTCGCCATTACGACTCATCGCGCCGCTTGTTCCGGAGTGATCAGGGTCATCCACGGGATGCGGTCTTCCGCTCAAAGGAAGGCAGAAGTGTTCGCTACCAGTCATATGATCTGGCCCGGCACGGCGTGTTCGATGTCCTTCGCACCGACGCAGGCGGCTTTGATGTGGTGGAAGTTATGCCGGGAGAACTGGCGAATGCGTATGCCTCGGCACAGAGTGATGTTGAAGCCGAGACGGAGTCCATTCAATCGCTGGCCGATGCGCGGTCAAAGGTGATGCGTGCAGTCGTCATGCGTCGTGGGCAGCGGGAGTTTCGCGATGGACTGTTGCGGGCTTATGGCGGCAGGTGCGCCATCTCCGGCTGCGCTGTCATGGATGTGCTGGAAGCTGCGCACATCGTCCCGTATCTGGGCGATCAGACGCAGCGAACAGACAACGGACTGCTTTTGCGAACGGACCTGCATACGGTGTTCGATCTGGGGCGCATCTGGATTGACGACACGATGCGGGTTCGGGTAGCCCCGGAGCTGGATGGATCAGAGTACGCAGCGCTCGACGGACGCAACTTGTCCCTGCCTGGGGAACACGCTGATCGCCCTCATCTTGCTCACCTAGAGCAACACCGAAAGGTTTGCCGCAGATCACGAGGACAATCATAGGAGTCATTTCCGGCCTCACTCCTACGGCTGTGCCCCTACCTGCGCCTGCATGAAGACTGGCAACGGTAGGTGCTACTACAACTCGGTGTACTTCGTAATCCGCCCCTTCGCCCGCTCCACCGGATACTTCTTCCCGTTGGCCTCCATCTTCCGCCATGCGGCGTCCACCGGGTCGATGCCCAGTTTGTCGGCCAGCTGCAGCAGGTAGAGCAGGACGTCGGCCAGTTCTTCGGCGACCTGCTCGCGCTTGTCGCCGGGCAGGTCGCGGCTCTGTGCTTCGGTCAACCACTGGAAGTGCTCCAGCAGTTCCGCCGCTTCCACCGACAGCGCGGCGGCCAGGTTCTTCGGGGAGTGGAACTGCCCCCATTCGCGCTTGCGGGCGAAATCGCGCAGGGCGGCTTGCAGTGCTTCGATGTCCTGGCTCATGTGAGGGGTCCGTGCGGTGTCCGGGCTATCCTAAACCCATGACCATTCCCTTCTCCCTCCAGCGCCTCGACCATGTTGTCCTGCGCGTCCGCGACGTGGCGGCGATGCAGGCGTTCTATTGCGATGTCCTCGGCTGCACGGTCGAGAAGCGGCAGGAGGCGATCGGCCTGTTGCAGTTGCGCGCGGGGGATTCGCTGATCGACCTGGTCGATGTCGAAGGCAAGCTCGGGCGCATGGGCGGTGCGGCGCCGGGGGCGGAGGGTCGCAACATGGACCACCTGTGCCTGCAGGTGCTGCCGTTTGACCGCGACGCCATCGCCGCCCACCTGCAGGCGCATGGCGTGCAGGTCGGCGAGTTCGGTTCGCGCTACGGCGCGATGGGCGAGGGGCCGTCGCAGTACCTGTCCGACCCGGAGGGCAATGTGGTGGAGCTCAAGGGGCCGCCGGACTGACCAGCGGTGTGTCGTTGCCGACCAGGGCTGTCCTAGCTCGCCGGTTCGTCCGCGTCGAGCGTCACCTCGAGCCCGAAGCCATCGGCGGTCTCGGATGGTGTGGGCGTGAAGCTCAGCACGACATGCCGGTTCTCCATCTCACCTTCCCAGCGATAGGTGCCGGCGCCCGGCATGCGGGTCCAGTCGCCTTCGGACTGGACGCCGTCGACGATCAACTGCATCAGGGTGTCCTGGGTGGCCGGGCTGGTGACTTCGTACTGTATGCGCCACGTCCGCTCGTCCCCGACGGAAACGCTGCGATCGAACTGGGTGCCCTCGGGCCAGACCACGTCCCGCAGTCCCGGCATATAGCGGTCGGCCATGCGACTGCGGACGAAGCCGCCTTCCGGCTGCCAGTCGTACTCCATGTGCAGGGCGGTGCTGCGGGCGACGTCGTTACCGCGCAGGCGGGCGACCACATGCAGGGCGGCGTCGAGGCCGGATGACAGGCCGGCGGAAGTGATGATCTTGCCGTTGTCGGTCCAGCGGACGTCGCGAACCACATCGATTTTGGGGTACTGGCGGGCGAGTTGATCGATGCGGGGAGTAAACGTGGTGGCTTGCAAGCCGTCCAGCAGTCCGGCGGCGCCGAGCACGTGGGCGCCGGTGCAGACCGACAGCACGTGCCGTGCGTTGCTCGCACGTGAGCGGATGAAGTCGAGCAGGACCGTGTCCTCCTGCGCGTCGCCGACATCGCCGCCCGGCACCAGCAACACATCGAACGCCGGGGCACTGGCGAAGTCATGGTCCGGGGTGACGCTGAGCCCCATCGCGGTGGTGATCGGCTTGCCGTCGCGCGTGAGGGTGACCACGCCGAACCCGGCCGTGCCGAAGACTTCGTAGGGGCCGGCGAAGTCGATGATCTGCACGCCGTCGAACAACACGATGCCGACGTTCACTTCGGGTTGGGAGCTGGGTGCATTGCCCGCGAAAGCCGGACGGGGCAGTGCAGATGAAAGCAACAGGGCGAGCACGATGCCGATTACGGCCGCTGGACTGCGCATGACTGAATCTCCATATGGGGTCGGGTCCGAGGGAAGGCTCAAGGGGCCGCCTGCGAATACAGGTCGATGATCTCCGCCACCGCATCGGCGCAGACCTGGCAGTAGGCGTCGCTGCGGTCGAACATCAGGCATTGCATCTGCGAGCGATAGTAGCCGGTCGCGGCGTAGTTGGCGCCCTCGAAGGCGCCGACGGCGGCCTTGTACGGTTCGTCGGCGAACAGTTGCTCGGTGTAGGCCAGCTCTTCGCGGAACAGGGCTTCCATCTCGGATTCGGGCCGCTTGTCGGCGCGTAGCTGGGCGCGGGTCTGCTGGAACTCGCGCTGGCGCGCTTCGTACTCGGTCTTTGGCCACGGGGTCGGCACCGGGGTCTCGGCGCGCACGTGGTGGCCCCATTTCAGTTGGGCAGGGTCGTGCAGGGCGGTGACGTTGGGTTCCCACGGTTCAACCTTGGCGTCGGTGGGCGCGTAGGCCACCGGCGAGGTGTAGTACTCGTCGGCGAGGCCGGCGAAGTGGTGGCTGAACTCGTGCACGAACAGGTAGTCGGCAAAGGCGTTGTCGGCCGCGGCGGTGCTGAATTGGCCGAAGATGCCGCCGCCGCCATAGGTCTGGTTGTTGACCAGGATCTCGATGAACTCGTTGGGCGCGTGCTGGGCGATCTCGCGCAGGGCGCGGTTGTCCAGCGCCAGCACGTAGCGCTCGCTGCCGAAGATGTCGTAGCGCGCACCGAGCGCAGACGGGTGGTAATCGCCGGTCGACGGGCGCGAGATGCCGGACTGCGGGGTCGGCGCCATCAGCGCCCAGACGTTGAAGTCGGCGGCGCGCTCCTTGAACGGCGAGACAGTGAACAGGTGGTCGCTCAGGCGCCGGGCGTCGGCGATGAATTTGTCGCGCTCGGCCTCGGTGTAGCCGTCGCCGAGGATCAGCAGGTCGACCTTTTGCGACGAGGGGCCGTTGTCGCGGATGGCGACGGGCTTGAGGGTGGAGGGCATGGTGTTGCGCTGGATGGTGAGAGCGGCGGGGTCGACGTCGATGCTCCAGACCGGCACGAAGGCGTTGGCGGCGTCGCGCTCGTAAATACGCACGGTGACGGGTTGGGCCGGCGTCGGGAAACGCAACGACTCCTGGAACCCACGCGATACGCTCCCGGCTTCCTCAGTAGTGCGCCATTCGGCGAAAACGGTACTGAAGCCGCGCGAGTACAGCAGCTCGCCGGTCGCGGCGTCGAGCACTTCGAACTTGTTGTTGCCGCGGTTGCTGTCGTCGATCGGCCGCGCCGGGTTGCCCGGCCAGGGCAGCGGTTCGATCACGATGCGGTCGAGCGCGTAGTGCTGCTCATTGGCGTCGCCGCTGTGCAGGTAGTCCAGCCGCATCGTCTGCGGCGCGGCGGTGGTGGCCACGGCATGGGCGACGGTACTGGCGGACGCGAACGGGAGGAGGCACAGCAGGGCGAGGCTGGTCAGCAGTCGTCGGGGCAGGCGCCGAGTCGTGGTGTGACGGAGCATGGGGTCACCCGGGTGATGGTTTCCCCGAGTCTATGGCCATGGCGCCTCTACGGGACAGGCTCGCGTGCGCCGACGTGCGACTCGCGCACCAGGCATTCACGCAGGTTGCGCAGCTCCGCCTCGAGCAACGACGGCATCGGGGCCAGTGACGGGGGCGTGCTGCCGTCGCGCACGGCGTCGGCGAGGGCATCGAGTGCCTGGTGCACGCGTGCTTCGCCATCGGCGGGGAAGATCGACGCGGCGGCCTCGCGCGCGGCGTCTCCGGCGAGGTGTTCCAGCGACCAGCAGGCCGACAGGGTGCGATAGGCGAGGCGCTCGGTGGCGGCGATCGCGGGCCAGCTGTGCTCGGCGGCGCGACGCTGCGGGCGCGAGGCGGCGAGGCTCTCCTCGTGCGCCTGGGCGAGGGCGAAGCTGGCGTGCTGGAGCTGGCGCCGCGCGTGCTTCGCGTCCATCGTGGTGACGGTGCCGGCGGCGAGGTGGACGACCACCGCGTCGACCGCCTGCAGGGCGTGGACCAGTTGTTCGGGAATCCGCGCGGTCGACGCGCGTGGCGGGATCAGCCGGAACACCAGCAGCGCCACCAGGCAACCGGCCAGGGTGTCGATGCCACGCGCCAAGAGGTAACTCCCGGGCGACGCCACCGGCTGCCCGCCGCTGGCGAGGGTCAGCGCCGCGCCGGTGATGAACACCACCGCCAGCGTGTAGTTGCGCACCACCACCATCTCGATGGTGAACTGCAGGGCCATCACCACCAGCGCCAGCCACAGGCCCTGCGGATGCGCGACGATGATCGCGCCGGCCAGCAGCAGCCCGACCCAGGTGCCAAGCAGGCGCTCGATGCTGCGTTGGAGCATCCGTAGCCAGTCGAAGCCCTGGTGGAGCATCAGCACCGCCGCAGCGACCGCCCAGTACGCGCGATCAAGGTGGACGGCCGCGCCGAGCGCACCGGCGACCACGGCCGCCACGCCGACGCGCAGGATCACCCGGCGCGAGTTGGAGCCGGGTTGCAATGCTTCCAGCAGGACGGCGCGGGTGCTGGGATGGCCCAGTGGTACCTCGTCGGTTGTGGAGCCGGGCAGTTCGCGCGGGTCGCGGACCTGTGCCAGCAGCCGGCGCAGGTCGTCGGACAGGTCAGCCGGCACCGGCGATTGCCGGCTGGCTGCGCCCATCGCCTCGGCGAAACGCAGGTGCAACTCATGGTTGAGAGTGCGCAGGCGGCCGAGCGTGCCGTCGGCGCGCACGTGCGCCGGCTGTTGGCTGACCAGCACCGACCACGCCCGGTGCAGGGTGAATGCCGCGCGGTGACGGGCCTGGCCTTCGCGGGCGCTGCCGATCGCCGCGACATAGTCGATCACCGCCGTGCCGGCGACCGAGACCGCGCTGCGTTCCGGGCCATGCGGCAGGAAAAGCGCGCCGCCCATGTGCGCCAGCCAGGCAAAGCCGCCACCGGCCAGGACCAGCGTTGCCGCGTGCAGCGGGGTCAGGTGCGCGGCCGGCATCGCGGTGCCCGCCGCGCAGGCCAGTGCGAACATGTAGGCGCCCGGCGGCCCGATCTGCAGGGCATTGCCCAGCCATGTGGCGAGCATGGCGATGAGCGCGACCATCGATACCGTCGCCCACGCCGACGTCCCCGCCCACAGCCCCAGACCGACCGCCAGCGCGAATGCCAATGCGATCACCGCCAGGTGCCTGGCGCGACTCAGGTAGGGCCGGCCGGCGCCGTACAACGCGGTGAATCCGCCGATGCCCGCCATCAGTCCGGCCGGCACGTCGCCAGCCAGCGCGCCGGCGACGACCGGCGCACCCATACAGGCACTGGCGCGCAATGCGAACAGCCAGCGTCGCGGCGTGGGCGGCTGGATGTCGAGCATGCCGCGCAGCATGCGGCGGGCGGATGACATCGGCGGCATGGTCGACATGCGGCGATTGTGGCCGATCATCGCCCGGCCGGCACGGCGACTCAGCCGCCGGCCATGCCCGCGTAACGCTTCGGCGGCTCGTGCACGCCGCTGGCTGGTTCAAGCTGGATGTGGCGACGCAGCCACGCGGCGAACTCGGCTTCCGGCATCGAGCCTTCGGCGAGGGCGAGCATTGAGGTGTACTTGTCCTCGTTGCTTGCGACCAAGGTGAAGCCATTGAGCTGCAGGAACACCCGATAGCAGACATGCGCGGTGCGCTTGTTGCCGTCCACGAACGGATGCTTGCGCGCCAGCTCGAACGCGAGGCTGGCGGCGAGGTCGGCCAGGTCGGGTGGCGGATCGCCATACGCATGGAGTTGTTGCGAGCGCGCCAGGGCCGAATCCAGCAACCCGGCGTCACGCAATTCGCTGCCGCCGCCATGCTCGGCGAGCTGGCGGTGGTGAAGGGGCAAGTGGTAAGTGCGCTGCCATGCAGGAATGAACATCCGGATTCACATCGGTTCACACGCCGCCCTCGTACCTTTGGGGGAATTCGCTTCCGGGAGCCACCATGTCCGACGAAACCCCCAAGACCCCGCTCGATCATGTCACCGACCTTGCGACCCAGCTCAAGGAGATGCGCCATTACTCGAAGAACAACGTCGAGTTACTGACGGCACAGTGGCTCAAGTTCGACGAAGGCAAGCTGAAGAAGCTCGGCGAGTCGAAGACCATCGAGGAGCTGATGACGCGCCAGGGCGAGTTCCACGACGCGCTGGAGGCGGCCATCACCGAACTCGACGAACTGGCGGAGGAACTGAAGCCGCCGCCGGAAACCTGAGACTCGCCTTACGGTAATCGCACAATAGTGCGCGGAAATTGTCCTCCCGGTATCATTTCCCCGGTGTAACTACTTCAATTTATTGACGTAAGTACGGGGAAGGGAAGATGAATCGATACGGATGGGTTGCACTGGTTGCGGTGCTGGCCTTGGGTGCCTGCAGTGGTGGTGGGGATGCATCGACCGATGGTGGCGACGCGACGGCGCGCGAAGGCGACCGTAGTTCGCTGCTGCCCCGGATCCTGGGCGGTGGCGATGGTGGTCACGACTTTGCGGAAATCCCGCAGGGCGCGTGGGCTGACCTGGTGCGGCAACTGAACCAAGCCGAAGATCTCGACGTGGCGGTCGCTGCGACCCGCGAGATCCTCGCGCGCGGCGGCATCGCCACCCGCGACGGTGAGAGCGAACTGGTGGCCGCGCATGCCCCCGCCGCTTCGTTCACGGTGACGCCACGGGAAACCGTGCACATGGCGATGGAAGCGCGCGACCGCGGCGTCCGCGCGCGCCTGGAAGTGGCCGAGTTCGCCCACATGCTGGCGTCTTTTGGCTGGGAGTTCCCGAATGCCCAGCAGTCCGGCAAAGCCCGGCAGCCCAACCGCGACATTGAGGACGAGTACACGCAAGAGCGTCGCCGTGAGGCACAACGCGAGGTGGCGCAGGCGCGGCAAGTCGCGCGCGAAGCCGAGGGGGCCGAATTCGAGGCTTGGGAGGATTCGGTGCTGGACGCGCCCCAAGCCCGCTCAAGCGAGGCGCGCGC
This sequence comes from Lysobacter sp. A289, assembly GCF_054072675.1. Taxonomy (NCBI): domain Bacteria; kingdom Pseudomonadati; phylum Pseudomonadota; class Gammaproteobacteria; order Lysobacterales; family Lysobacteraceae; genus Lysobacter; species Lysobacter sp. A289. The sequence goes on along the minus strand of NZ_JBSVRN010000001.1, from coordinate 1,651,604 downwards.
GCGCGTCGAACGAGCCAACAAGGCCGTGCGCGACGCCACCAGCCGCGAGGCGAAGCAGGCGCAATCCGTGGTGCTGGCCGCACGCGAGGAACTGACCGCGGCGCGCGAAGAGCTGACCGCTGCGCGGGAAGCGGCGAACGCGGCGCGCGAAACCCTGCGCGAAGGACAGGACTCGCGCAAGGAGCGACGCGATGCGATGCGGCAGGCAGAGCGCCTCCAGAACGTCTACGCGAGCAAGGTCGGGCCCGAGTACGGGGCGGGCGAGGATTTCCAGCTTGCGCTCGAGCGCTGGGTGCAGGCGGCGGCCAAGGCGCCGGAGGATCCGGCCAGTTTCGTACCGCTGTTCATCACCGAGATGGCACGGCTGCAGGATCCGCCGGTCGACCTGGCCGATCCGCAGCGGCGTGCGCTGGGGCGCCCGGGTTCCGAGCTTCCGGTCAAGGGGGCTGGTCCACGTTCCGGGCAGACCCGCCTGTCGCTGCTGGAGATGCAGTTGATCCTGGCCGCATTCGACCGCGATGCCGGTACCGGCACCGACAAGGCGTTGGTGTCCAGCTTCGAGAAGGCCATCAACGGGAAACCGGAACAAGCGGCCAATGCCATCGCCATCGCCCGCGGGGTCGCCAGGGTTGCGTCGTCGCTGGCCGGTGAACCGCTGGACCTGGAGGTCGAGCCGAAGCAACTGCACCGGCCGGAAGACGAGGGCGTGCAGGTGAAGTTCACCGCCACCGGCGCCGCTGACGAAGCGGCGAGGCTGCACTGGCGCCTGGTCGCCGGCGCGCCCGTGCATGCGCAGTGGTCGCTGCGCAACAACGACTTCCAGCTGGAGGGCGCGCACCAGTCGGGCAGTCCCGCGCGGGTATCGTCGTCGGAATCCGAGGGCGACTACATCGTCGACATTCGCACCGAGTCCGGCCACCACGGGACCGAGGCACGCGGCTACGTGACCGCGTACGTCGGTGCCGAGGATCCGTCTTCGCCGTCGCTCGACGACTGGTGGAAGGAAGGCGTCAACCGCGGCTTCCAGCGGACTCCCGAGGAGCTGGCCGAGATGATCAATGAAGGGATGCCTCGCAACCGCGGCTTCCTGCGGACCCCCGAGGAGCTGCAGCAGATGCTCGCCGCTTGGCTCGAGAAGACCTCCACGCCCAGGGCCTATGCCAGCGTCGAGGTCTCGTATCACTGCGCGAACCCGACCACGATCCATCTCTATGTCACCGATCCGGTCGCGGACGGTGGCGGCGATGGCGGCGATGCCTGCACGTTCACCTTCGCGACCAGGGACGCATTCCTGGAGTGGCGGGAGGCAAACGGCGGCTGAGTACGGCCACCGGGCGGCGGCGCGGAAATACTATCCAGCGCCGAGGACACAGCCCGGCGCCCCCGGTTCGGGGGCGTCAGCTTTTTTGAAAACGGATCAGGATACGTTCGGCTCGCTGAACGCCTCGATCTCGCCTTCGAACTCGTTGATCGGCACGCAACTGCAGAACACGTTCTTGTCGCCATAGATGTTGTCGACGCGGGCGACCGGCGGCCAGTATTTCTGCTGCTTGAGCACCGCCAGCGGAAACGCGGCCAACTCGCGCGGGTAGGCGTGGGTCCACTCGCTGGCGCTGACTTGGGCGGCGGTGTGCGGGGCGTGCTTGAGCGGGTTGTCCTCGCGGTCGAGCTTGCCGTCGGCGATCGCGCGGATCTCTTCGCGGATCTGGATCATCGCGTTGATGAAGCGGTCCAGTTCGTGCAGCGACTCGCTCTCGGTCGGTTCCACCATCAGGGTGCCGGCGACCGGGAAGCTCAGGGTTGGGGCGTGGAAGCCGAAGTCGACCAGACGCTTGGCGACGTCCTCGGCGGACACACCGGTGGTCTTCTCCAGCGGGCGCAGGTCGAGGATGCATTCGTGAGCGACCAGGCCGTTGCGGCCGGTGTACAGGGTCGGGTAGTGCGGAGCCAAGCGCTTTGAGACGTAGTTGGCGTTGAGCATGGCGATCTGGCTGGCTTTGCGCAGGCCCTGTGTGCCCATCAGGGTGATGTACATCCAGCTGATCGGCAGGATGCTGGCGCTGCCGAACGTGGCGGCGCTGACCATGCCACCGGTGGCGATGGGAGTGCCTTCCGCCGTGCTTCGGACAGTCTCTCCGGCAGGGGAGTAGGCACGAGGCAGGTAGGGGGCCAGGTGCGACTTGACCGCGCAGGGGCCGACGCCGGGGCCGCCGCCGCCGTGGGGAATGCAGAAGGTCTTGTGCAGGTTGAGGTGGGACACGTCCGAACCCCACTTGCCCGGCTTGGCCAGGCCGACCATGGCGTTCATGTTGGCGCCGTCGGTGTAGACCTGGCCGCCGTGCTGGTGGACGATCTCGCAGATCTCGACCACGTCTTCCTCGAACACGCCGTGGGTCGACGGGTAGGTGATCATCAAGGCAGCGATCCGGTCGCTGTATTTTTCGGCCTTGGCGCGGATGTCCTCGACGTCGACATTGCCGTTCGCATCGCACTTGGTCACCACCACCTTCAGCCCGCACAACTGCGACGAGGCGGGGTTGGTGCCGTGGGCGGACTCGGGAATCAGGCAGATGTCACGCTGCTCCTGCCCATTGGCGCGATGGTAGGCACGGATCGCCAGCAGCCCGGCGTACTCGCCCTGGGCGCCGGAGTTGGGCTGCAGGCTGACCGCGTCGTAGCCGGTGATTTCCACCAGCATGGCTTCCAGTCCGTCGATCAACTCCTTGTAGCCAAGCGCCTGGCCGGCCGGTGCCAGTGGGTGGATGTTGGCGAACTCCGGCCAGGTGATCGGGATCATCTCGGCGGTGGCGTTGAGCTTCATGGTGCAGCTGCCCAGCGGGATCATGGTGCGATCCATTGCCAGATCCTTGTCGGACAGGGCGCGCATGTAGCGCAGCATCTCGTGCTCGCTGTGGTGGGTGTTGAATACCGGGTGGGTCATGAACTCACTTTGGCGCAGCAACGCGGCAGGCAGCGCGTCGGTGGTCTGCGCGTCGAGCGCGTCGACGTCGGTGATCTGCACGCCGAACAGACCGGCGACGGCGATCACGTCCTCGCGGGTGGTGGTCTCATCGAAGCTGATCCCGACGCTGCCCCGGTCGATGACCCGCAGGTTGATGTGCGCGCCCTGGGCCCGATGGTGCAACTCGGCGGCATCGATGCCGGTAACGTGCAGCGTGTCGAAGAAGTTATCGCTGACGGCGACCCCGGCCTTGCGCAGCACGCCGGCCAGGATCGCGGCCAAGCGGTGGGTTAGGCGGGCGATGCGGGTCAGGCCTTCGGGGCCGTGGTAGACCGCGTACATCGACGCCATCACCGCCAGCAATACCTGCGCGGTGCAGATGTTGGAGGTCGCCTTCTCGCGGCGGATGTGCTGCTCGCGGGTCTGCAGGGTCAGCCGATAGGCGGTGTTGCCCTCGACATCGACCGACACGCCAATCAGGCGACCGGGCATCGAACGCTTGTACGCATCCCGGCACGCCATGAAGGCGGCATGCGGGCCGCCGAAGCCGAACGGCACCCCAAAGCGCTGGGTGTTGCCGACCACGATATCCGCGCCCCAATCGCCGGGCGAGGCCAGCAGGGTCAGGGCGAGCAGGTCGGTTGCCACGCAGACGATGCCGCCGCGCGCGTGCACCGCCTCGGCCAGCGCGGCGTAGTCGTTCGCCGCGCCGAAGGTGTCGGGGTATTGCAGCAACACGCCGAAGGCCTCGACGTCGGCGGCGGTGGCGTCATCGCCGACCACCAGCTCGATCTCCAGCGGCTCCGCGCGGGTGCGCATCACTTCCAGGGTCTGCGGATGCACGCCGTTGGATACGAAGAACACATTGGTCTTGGCGCGGCTGGAGCGGCGCGCCAGGGTCATCGCCTCGGCGGCGGCGGTGGCCTCGTCAAGCAGCGAGGCGTTGGCGATCTCCATGCCGGTCAGGTCGGCGCACATGGTCTGGAAGTTGATCAGCGCCTCCATCCGGCCTTGCGAGATCTCGGCCTGGTACGGGGTGTAGGCGGTGTACCAGCCCGGGTTCTCCAGGATGTTGCGAAGGATGACGTTGGGGGTGTGGGTGCCGTAATAGCCTTGGCCGATGAAGCTGCGAAAAACCTGGTTACGGTCCGCGATGGTGCGGATCATGGCGATCGCATCCACCTCGGTTACGGCGTCTGGCAGCGCCAGCGATTCCGGCGAGCGGATTGAGGCTGGCACGATGGCATCGGTGAAGGCTTCCAGCGACTCGTGGCCGACGGTGCGCAGCATCTGCGCGACCTCGGTGTCGTTGGGGCCGATGTGACGTGAGACGAAGGCGTCGTGGTGCTCAAGCGCGCGCAGGGAGGATTGGGTGTCGTGGCTCATGGCAGGGGCGTCCGAAGGCTACGTGCGTGCCGCACGCGGGCGCCCCTCTGTCCTTTTGCCTGAGAGTTTTGGAAGCGCGATCCGATACCACGGGACTGCTGCGCTTCACGCACCTTCGGCGCCGGATTCAACCGGTCTCTCCAGAGTTGTCACAACCGGTGGTACGGGAGCCTGAGCGATTACGGGCGTTGCGCCTTCGGCAGCGGGCCAGGCCTGCAGGGCATGGGCCGCTTCTCCCACCGGTTGTTTGCAGCTAGTGGTTCGCAGTTACCTCGGGATTATAAGCGGTTGCACGGACGGCCGGGCGCGCTTCGTCTGCGCGAGTGCAAAGCCGTACCATGAGGGCCCCTCGAATCCCTGGGATTTCCGTGCGTTCATTGCAATCGGCTGGCGGCTTGCGCCGGCTAACCTTCATCCTGGCCGGACTGTCCATGTTCGGCCCGTTCGCGATCGACACCATCTTCCCCGCGTTCCCGGCGATGGGGGTCGAGTTCGGCGCGGACAAACTGGCAATGCAGCAGACCATCAGTGTCTACCTGATTGCCTATGCAGTGACCAGCTTGCTGCATGGGCCGCTTTCGGATGCGTTGGGGCGGCGCAAGGTGATCCTGGGTGGCTTGACGATATTCACCCTCGCCTCGGTGGGCTGTGCACTGTCGACCGACCTGACGACGCTGCTGGTGTTCCGTGCGGTGCAGGGATTGTCGGCCGGTGTGGGCCTGATCGTGGGTCGGGCGGTGATTCGCGACGTGCTGCACGGCGATGACGCGCAACGCTTGATGAGCCAGGTATCGATGATCTTTGGCATCGCGCCGGCGATCGCACCGGTCATTGGCGGCTGGATACTGGGTTGGAGCCACTGGTCGATGATTTTCTGGTTCCTGGTGGTGTTCTCGGTGGTGCTGCTGGGCGTGACCTGGCGGATGCTGCCGGAAACCCATCCGGTCCAGGCACGCTTGCCGATGGTGCCGTCGCGGCTGTGGCGCGACTATCTCGCGATCCTGCTCAACCCCCGCTTCCAGCGACTGGCCGCGTGCGCGGCGCTTAATTTCGCTGCGTTGTTCCTGTTTATCGCCTCGGCGCCGGCGTTCGTGCTCGACTTGTTGCAGCGCCACGGGCAACCCATGGATGAAGGGGATTTCGGCTGGTTCTTCATCCCCATGATTGGCGGGATGGTGGCGGGTGCCTATCTGTCCGGCCGAGCCGCGGGCAGGATCAGTGGGTCAAGGTTGGTGGCGATCGGTTTCTCGGTGTCCGGAGTCGCCGTTGCGCTGGGGCTGGGCTACAACCTATGGACCGATACTCCACAAATGCCCTGGGCGATCATCCCGATCAGCCTCAATGCGTTCGGCATCGCTTTGGTGTTCCCGATCGTGACCCTGGCCATCCTGGACATGTATCCGCGCATGCGTGGCGCAGCCTCGTCACTGCAGGCATTCACCTCGCTGGTGCTGAACGCAGTGATTGCCGGCGTGGTTTCGCCGTGGCTCAGCCATAGCGCGTTGTGGCTGGCGCTGGCGGCAGCGGTGTTGGTATTCACGGGCTGGTTGTTCTGGCTGTGGGAGTCGCTATCGGCGCGGACTGCCGCGGGCAACAGCCATGGCGCGGGCAGGATGCCAAACGAGTCGATCTGACCGGCCGTTGGGCCGGTCAGATGTCACACGACAAAGGCCGGCTTGCGCCGGCCTTTGTCGTTCCTGCTGCCCGGATCGCCGGGTGATGAGTATCGCGACTCAGTTGTCGGTATCGGCCTCAGGTGGCATGTCGGCCTCGGGTTCGGCTTCCGCCTTTGCTGCGGGCTCGGATCCAGGCGTGGACACGGCGGCGGCCGCCGTCGCGCTGGGCTGCCAACCGCAGGTACCGCCTTCGTTTTGTTGCTTCAGCCAGCCTTGCAGCGGGGCGAAATACTCCAAAATCGCGGACGCGTCCATCTGCTCGCCACCGGTCAATTCCTTCAGGGTCTGCTGCCACGGCTGGCTGGCGCCCTTGCTCAACATCGCCTGCAGCTTCTCACCCGCCGCCGTGCTGCCGTAGATGCTGCACTCGTGCAGCGGGCCGGTGTAGCCGGCCGCATCGCACAGTGACTTGTAGAACTGGAATTGCAGGACGTGGGCGAGGAAATAGCGCGTGTACGGAGTGTTACCCGGCACATGGTATTTGGCGCCCGGATCGAAGAACTCCTCGCCGCGTTCCTGCACCGGCGCCACGCCCTGATATTTGGCCTTCAGGTCCCACCAGGCCTGATTGTATTGATCCGGCGTGATTGAACCGTCGAAGACGCCCCAGCGCCAACGGTCGATCATCAGCCCGAACGGCAGGAACGCGACCTTGGACAGTGCCATGCGCATCTGGGCATTGATCAGTGCCTCCTCGCCCTGCTGCTGGGCATCGACCAGGCCGATCGACTCCAGGTATTTCGGCGTCATCGCCAGTACCACGGTGTCGCCGATTGCCTCGTGGAAACCGTCGTGGGCGCCGGTCTGGAAGATCGGCGGCAGATCGTTATAGGCCATGTAGTAATACACGTGGCCCAGCTCGTGATAGATCGTGGTGAAATCTTCCTCGTTGGGGTGGATGCACATCTTGGTGCGCACATCGCCTTCCATGTTCATGTCCCACGCGCTGGCGTGGCAGACCACGTCGCGGTCGCGCGGTTTGATGAACTGCGCCTTCTCCCAGTAGCTGTCGGGCAGTTTTTGCAAGCCCAGCGAGACGTAGAAGTCCTCGGCACGCTTGGTCATCTGTTTCGCCGAGGCGTCCAGTGCATCCTGCTCAAGCTGGGCCAGCGCGGCCGGACTGCGTTCGCCGGTGTACTGGGCGAGCTTCTGGGAGTGGATCTGGCGGTAGCGAGACTCCAGGGACGTGGTGATGTCGAGGCTGCCGGCATTCTCGTATGGCGCGACGATGTCCCACAAATTGCTCCAGTCCTGCTGCCACATGTTGCCCATCAAGTGCGCTGGCAACATGCCGCCGGCGACCTCGGCCTTGTCAGGGCCGTACTGGGTGGCCATCCGGGTGCGGGTATAGCAGTGCAGTTGCTCGTACAGCGGTTTGACCTGACTCCACAACCGGTCGGTTTCCGCTGCCAGTTCGACCGGACTCATGTCATAGCCCGAACGCCACATCTCGCCGGCATCGGCGAAGCCCATCTCATCGGCGCCCTTGTTCACCAACTCCACGAAACGCACGTAATCCTTGCGCATCGGCTGGGAAATCGTGTGCCAGCCGCGCCACGCGTCGAGTTGGGCGTCGTAATCGCGGCTGTTGCGCAGCACCTCTTCCAGCGCACCGAGTTGGCGACACTGTTTGGCATCACCTTCGCCGGTGCAGTACTCGCCGGCGCCGTAGATGCCTTCCATCTTGGTTGCTATGCGCGTCAGTTCGGCCAGTTCTGCCGGATCCGACGGTGCCGGCATCGAGGTGGAGAGCTTCAGCAGCTGGATCGCGCGTGCGGTTTCCGGCGACATTTGCTGGCCTTCGAAGCGCTTGGCCTGCTTGATCCAGGCGTTGAGCTGGGTCAGGTAGCGCTCGTTGGACTTGGCCGCCAGCAGTTGGGTGTCGTCGCTTATGTAGGTGGAGGACAGCCACTGCGGCGTGGTCAGCTCGGGGTACATCGCCTTGATCTCGGCATTGACCCGGGCGACGAACTGATCCGCCGTCTCGTCGGCCGGCGCGGCGGCTGTGGCAGCCGGGTGGGTTTCGCCAGGAATGGGGGATTTGTCGCAGCCGGCAAGCCCGAACACGGCCGCAGTAACGCTGATCGCCAGTAATGCGCGTGCGAGTTTCATCTGGGGAAGCTCCCTTTTGCATGAAGCGCGTGCGTCGCGCCGAACTTCAGAAGGCTAGAGACACCTCAAGCGCCGCGCAAGCGGGCATCAGGATGCGCCGCAAGAGCGGCCAACGCGTTGGGTGTGTCTCCATCGCTGCCTGGGGGCGCCGTCGGCAATGCGGGCGGCAGTCCGCTCAGATTGTGATGACTGACGCAAAATGTCACTTTGCCTTGAGCCGGGGAAAATGCCGCTTCTGCCGCTAGGGGAGATGGCAATAGAGGGGTTTTGCGTTGCAGCGGTCGCCAAGCATGCGTGCCGTTTGCGCTTAAAGTCGCTTAAGTTCCATTAAATTCTCTAAAAGTCAGATAAAGCGTAGATAAAGCATCACTGTAAATGCGGGTTTGAGAAGCCTGAATCACTCGTTTAGGTAGGGCCGGATGTCACAAAAAATTGATTTGACACCTCGATAGTTAACAGGAAGGGTGACGCTGAGCGGCAGGTTTTGATCCGGATGCTTGCTTGCGTATTTACCCGGTACGACTCACCCGGGACGACTCACCCGGGACGACTCACCTGGAGCGACAACGATGAGGAACGGCATGAAAAATACGGCTCGAATCCTGGCTATGACGGCAGCCCTGACGGTTGCGGCATCTGGGTCCGTCTTTGCGCAGAAGCAAGTCGTGATCAGTGGCAGCAACTCGCAGACGGTCAATGTCTCGGGAAGCATCAGCAACGAGGCGCGATCCGGCGCCACCGCCCAGGTCAACATCGGATCAATCAGCGGTAGCAAGGCCAAAGTCGGTAGCAATAGCCAAACGGTTTCGGTGAGTGGTTCGATCCACAACCAGGCCTCGGGCTCCGGCTCCAGGGCCATCATCAACATCGGTTCGGTCAGCGACGAATAACCGCACCTCCACCGCCTCCCATGTCAGGCCCGCCTGGGAGTGGTTTGCCAAAGGGCCAATGGCATGCGTACCCCCCTTTACCCAGAAGATGAGGAAATACCCATGAAGAAGTCATACGTGCTGTTGATCGCCGCCGCTGTATTGATGTCGAGCACCGCCTATGCCGAAGTGAAAATCGGTGGCAACAATACGCAGAAGACCAACGTCAAAGGTGCCATCGCCAACTCCGCGGTGGGTGCCTTGACCACGGCGACCCAAAACGTCTCGTCCAACAAGGGCAACGTCAAGATTGGTGGCAACAACACGCAGACCACCGACGTCATGGGCGCGATCGCCAACAGCGCGGTTGGTGCCGGGTCGAAAGCCGAGCAGAACGTTTCGTCGAACGAAGGCGAATAAACCTTGCTGATCAACGTCGCACGCATCGTGCGTCGATAGATGGCGGGGCGGCCGGCAGTGATGGCTGCCCCGCCCAGTGAGGTTGTAAATGAGGAGCAAATCGCATGAGCATGCTCACAATCAGCATCCGTACCGCCGGGCTGGCGCTGGCACTTACTGTCCTGGCGCCGCTGGCACAGGCGCAGCAGTCGGACGTCACCCCGCGTCGCGGGATCGACCCATGGGACAGGGCCAAGGTCAGCCAGGTCCAGGCCAAGCGTTGGCTCGGTTTTGGCACGCGACAGACCGCTGAGGACACCCAGGTCATCAATAGCGGGCCAGGTGGTGCCAAGACCTGCATCACCAATGTGGGCACCGTCACGCAATCGCCCACCACGGTCGGCAGTTTCACCCCGCGTTATGGCCCCAGCCCACGCGGCCAGCAGCAAGAGCGGGTAGTGGTGGTCAACGGCAGCGTGATCAACGTCTGCAAGTAGACGCCCCCGCCACATCAAGTGCATGTGCGCCGGATCCCGGTCGAGAGCGCTTGGGCGACATTTCCTTTCGACACGGATAAACACGACGGATGACAAAACTACAGGGGCACGCGCACACGGCGCGCGCGGGAGTAAAAGTGGTGGCGATGGCCGCTGCGGTGACGTTGCTGGCCGGTTGCAGCACGCTGGGCAAGAACGGCCCCCGCAAGCACACCGACTTCTACAACCAGATTGGGGTCGAGAACCAGCCAGTGGTGTGGCCCGTGCGTTCGGTCAGCAACTTCAACGACTCGCTGTCGTGCATGGATCGGATGCTGCGTGACAACCACATCAACCCGGTCACCATTACTTCCAAGACCATTCCGGATGCTTCCGGCAAGGTCTACGTTGCTGCGACGGATATGTTGATCACGTCATTGTCGGAGATGTCGCGACTGAGCAACACGTTCCGTTTTGTCGACTATGAGGTAAATCCGCTCAGCCAGGACACCGTGCAGACGCTCAGCGGTCTGATGTTGCAGAACAACCAGATGATGATTTCGATGCCGCAGCTGTACATATCCGGCGCAATCAGCTTCATGGACCAGAACGTCATGATCGACCGCCGCGGCCTGGGCGCCGCTTCCGAGGATGCTGAAATCGGCTGGTCCCGCGACCTGGCCGGCAGCGTCATGGGGATGGATTTCCACCTCGGCGACTTCATCAGCCGCACCCTGATCCCCGGTATCCATTCGGCGAACGAAATCACCATTGCCAACAAGGGTGCCGGTATTGATGTCGGCGGACGGATCAAGAAGGCTGGCGTGCAGATTGAGATCGGCAGCGATTTCTCGCAGGGCGTTGGCCCCGCCGCGCGGACCTTGATCGACCTGAGCATGATCGAATTGGTCGGCAAGTGGGCTCGGGTGCCGTACTGGCAATGCCTCGCGCTCGACCAGGCCCATCCCGAATTCCAGCGTCAATTGCGTCAGTGGTACCTGGAAATGGACGAAACCCAGCGGGTGGCGTTTTTTCAGCGTGGGCTGCGGGCACAAGGCTATTACACGGTCGACCCGACCCCACGCCTGATCACTGCAGAGTTGCGCAACGCAATCCAGCGCTTCCAGCTTGATCAAGGCGTGCTGGCATCGGGCCAGCTGAGCTTTGAAACCTATGAGCACCTCGCTCGTGACTACGTCCGCAGCGATGGGGATGGCCACTTCGTGAAGGTCGGGTGGGGCGATACCGGCGTGACCGCGAGCCATTTGCCAGTCGCCTCCCGCAGTGAGCCCAGGAATGGTGCCCCCGTGCTGGGCTCGACCAAGCCGCGTCCGCCGCAGGTCGACATCACCTTGCCGACACCCGGCAACGCGCGTCCGCTGGGTGAACTGCTTTCGTTCAACATCAGCGTCGACCGGACCGCGTACTTGCAGTGCTACTACCAGGATGCAAAAGGCACGATTGCGCAGATCTACCCCAATCCGTTGCAGCCGTCCGGTGTAATCGAAGGCAATCGCGCGCTGATGGTGCCCGATATTGGTAATCCGCAGAGTTTCGCGATCGAGCTGACGGCGCCGGGCACCGAGGAACTGCGCTGCCTGACCAGTCCGCTCGATCCCTCGTCGCTGCTGCCGGCCCAACTGCAGGCGCCGGTACTGACGCCCATCGACGCGGTATCGCTGGATGCGGTGGAGCAGGCGTTCCGGTCGGCGGTCGGGGCCAGGGTTGGCGCGGGCAGTGCGCAATGGTCGGTTACACCATGACTGCGGCGGGCCTGCGATGATCGGTTGGGTGATCGCAGGCGATCGGCGTGGCACCCTGTTTTGGGGCGCCGCGTTGCTGATCGGGCTGGTCGCTGTGGTTCATGCGGAGATCGTGCCGGTAACGCCACCGTTGGTGCCCGCAGCTCCGCAAATTCCGGAGTCCCCGGAAACTGCAGTCGGCACGTCGAGCATGGTCTCCACCGCAGGCATGGGGGCGGAGATCGTGCCGCCTCGCCCCAAGCCGGTCGGTGCTGCCCCCACGGCGGCCGGGGAAGTAGCCCCTTCGCCGGACTTGGCGCTCCCCGCGCCGCCGTCCAGCAGCAATATCGTTTGGCCGTCGAACCCCGCCGGGATCGAACCCGCGAGCGACGATAGCGCGGTCGTGATGGACACTCCGGGGGTGGAGGGTGGCGCCGTGATGCCGATGGAAGCTGCGGCGGAAGTCGTGGCGGGATCGGATGATCCATTGCAGCAGGCGCTGGCGGCCTATCGGGGCGATGCGGATCCGCGCAGTTACGCCGAGGCGGCGCGTTGGTTCAAGGTTGCTGCTGACGCAGGTGACCGCCGAGCGGCAATGGCATTCGCCTACCTGCAAGGACTCGGTCTGGGCGTGGCGCGAGATCCGGCCGCCGCGCGGCGCAGCCTGCAGCAGATCAGTGCCGCTGGCGTCGCGCGGGCCGACTACCTGCTCTCGCTGCTGTTTGCTGCCGAGCGACGTCGCGGTGGCGAGAAGCAGCAGGCCGCACTACGTGAGCGGGCGGCCCGTGGCGGTGATGGCGTCGCTCAAAATGCCATGGGTGTGCACTATCAGTTACAAGGCGACCGCACCACGGCGCAAATGTGGTACCAGCGTGCAGTCGACAATGGCAGCGCGGCTGCCAAGCTCAATCTCGCCAGTCTGGCGCGCGGCGATGAAGCCCGTCGACAAGTCGAGGCCGGTGCCGAGGCGGCCGCCGACGGTGATGCCGAGTCCCTGTACGCGCTGGCCCGTCGCTACCATCGCGGCGATGGCGTGCCTGTCGATTATGGCAAGGCCTTACGGCTGTACCGGGATGCAGCGGCGCAGGGCAGCAAGCCTGCCTTGCAAATGCTTGGCCTGATCCAGGCGCGTACGCTCCCCGGTGGTGGCTTCGACCCGACCTGGATGCGGCAGTTGGCTTCCGCGGCTGTGGGCCAGTCGGGAGGCAACCTGGTTTCCAACATCACTTCGGCCGCGCAGCCGCGACTCGACGACCCGTTGGCCGGACTTTCCGATCTCGGCCTCTGACTTCCACTGAATATTTTCCCCGCTCAGTGGGCCCCCGACAGGAGCATTCCGTGACCTTCCATAACCAGACCCGCCACAACCAGACCCCCCACAACCAGACCCCCCACAACCAGACCCGCCTTAACCACACCGAGGCTAGTCAGACCGCTCGCAGCCGTTCTTGTCTCATGCTCGCGTTTGGCGGACTCCTGTTGGCCTCACTGGCGATGCCGGCACTTGCCCAGAGCGTGGATATCGACGCCGACGGCAACGTCAGGATCGACGCGGGCGACGGTACCGTGATCCAGGCCGGTGCCGCCGGAACCGAGGTGCGCACGCACGGAGCCACGGTGGAGGCGAGCGGCCAGCAAAACCTGTCTTCGCGCACCGGCAACTATCAAACCGATGGCGACAACACCCAACACACGCATGTCAACGATGGCCAGGTCAGCGTCCAAGGCGATGGCGGCGTGCACATCATGAGTGCCGGCGGCGGTCGAGCAACCAGCACCGTCAATGGACGGACCACAACGTCGTCTTCGTCCTCGGAGCGCGGTGGGCCGACGAGCTACGCCAACCAGGATCTGGCCGGGAGAGATTTCGCCGGCCGGCGACTGGCGGGCGTGACGTTCGTCAACGCCCACTTGGGTGGCGCCAGCTTCCGTGATGCGATCCTGGTCGAAGCCAACTTCGCCAATGCCAATCTGGATAGCGTCGACTTCCGCGGGGCCAACCTGCAAGACGCCACGCTGACCAATGCGCTGCTGTCGGGCGCGCGTTTCGAAGGCGCGACCTGGGTTGACGGCCGTATCTGTGGCAGTGGCTCCGTTGGCGTTTGCCGCTGAGCGAGCCGAGCCGAGCCGTACGTCCGCTCGCCTGCGTGGCCACGCCTGACCGCGGTCAGGGTATCTAGACGATCAGGCGCCGGTGCGGCAGCTCGACCAGCCCGCGCTGGGCCAACCAGTGCCAAGCACTATCGGAGTCGCGTTCAAAATACGCCCGCGCCGAGCCGAGCCTGAAGGTGTAGCCCCACGCGTCCATGTCGGCCAGTATGCGATCGCGGCCGACATCGGGCAGCTCGTCGCCCAGTAACGCCTGCAACACGCAAACCGCATCCTCCTCATCAATGGAGTCGGTGGCGTCGGTGTGCACGGCAGCGCGACGCTCGGGCGGCAACACGATCAGGTGCGCCGCCTCATGCAGCAACGAGTGCACTGGCGTATCGGCGCGGGCATGGACGGTGGCGCCGATCAGTCCGGCCTCACAGTCGCCCCAATAGCTCCCCGGAATGGGCTCGCCATCGGCAACCTTTGCCAATTGCAGTCCATACCGTGCCAGTAACGCGGCAGGAGCGGCGAAGCCGGTGTCAGCAAGCGTGAGCATCGGGTCTTGTCCGAAGTCCTTGTCCGGACAATGCGTCGTGTTCAGTTTAGCCGTTGGCGAACGCCCGTGATTCGGCTTTTTCGGGCAGGCAGACCGAGATATCCAGCACCTTGTTGTCGCCTTCGCCCATCAGGTCGACCTTGACCGCATCGACGTCGACGTTGACGTATTTCCGGATCACCTCGAGCAATTCGCGTTGCAGCATCGGCAGGTAGTCGGGTCCGCCACGGGTGGCGCGCTCGTGGGCAACGATGATCCGCAAGCGGTCCTTGGCGACCGAAGCCGTCTGCTTCTTGACCAGCAGGAAATCGAACAAACCCATGTCTATCCTCCGAACATTTTGCTGAAGAAACCCTTTTTCTCGGGGTTCACAAACCGCATTGGACGGGTGTCGCCAAGCAACCTGGCAACGGCGTCATCGTAGGCCTGTGCCGCGTCGGTCTCGTTGTCGAGGATGACCGGCTCGCCCTTGTTGGAAGCGTGCAGGACGTCGGTGGACTCGGGGATGACGCCAATCGTCTTCAAACCCAGGATTTCCTCCACGTCACCGATGCTCAGCATCTCACCGGACTCTACCCGTTTGGGGCTGTAGCGGGTCAGCAGCAGGTGTTCCTTGACCCGCTCGCCGTTCTCGGCGCGGCGGGTCTTGGACGCCAGCAAGCCCAGGATGCGGTCGGAGTCGCGCACCGAGGAGACTTCCGGGTTGACCACCACGACCGCCTGGTCCGCAAAATACATTGACAGGTAAGCACCTTTTTCGATGCCGGCGGGGGAGTCGCAGACGATGTAGTCGAAGTCGTCGGCGGCCAGATCGTCCAGGACCTTCTGCACGCCTTCAACCGTCAGCGCATCCTTGTCCCGGGTCTGCGAGGCGGCCAGCACGTACAGGTTCTCGAAACGCTTGTCGCGGATCAGTGACTGCTTCAGGGTCGACTCGCCATTGACCACGTTGACGAAGTCGTACACCACGCGTCGCTCGCAACCCATGATCAGGTCCAGGTTGCGCAAGCCGACGTCGAAGTCGATGACGGCCACCTTGTGGCCGCGGCGTGCGAGCCCACAGGCGAGGCTGGCGCTGGTAGTGGTCTTGCCCACGCCCCCCTTGCCCGAGGTGACAACGATGATTTCGGCCAAGTTCAAATCCTCCAGTTCATGGGTGCTGCGGGGGAATGCATCGATGTAGTGTCTGCAGCGCCCGCCGAGATGCCAGGCCGCCTGCAACTGCCCGGTTGCCGATTGGGCGCAACGCGACAGCATGCACGGTTTTCGCTCACGGTGTGTCCAGTGCGGCCAGCTGCAATTGTCCGTCTTGCAGCCAGGCCTGGACGGCGCGACCACGCAACTCCGTCGGAATGTCTTCCAGTACCTTGTAGTGGCCCGCGATGGCGATCAGTTCGGCATGGAACTCGCGACAGAAAATGCGTGCCTGTTCATTGCCCTGGGCGCCGGCGAGGGCGCGACCGCGTAACGGGCCATAAATGTGGACGGAGCCGTCGGCAATCACTTCTGCACCAGCACTGACGCCGGTCAGCACGGTGAGGTCGCGGTGATCTGCGTAGACCTGCTGGCCGGAACGAACCAGCGTCGCATGGATCATTCCCGGGCTTGCCTTGCTTGTGGCCGCCTTCGCAGGAGTTGCTGGTTGCGGGGCCGCCTTTTCACGCGGCGGGGCCGCCGCTGGCACCGCGGCCGGTGAAGCTGCGGGTGAGGTCTCGTCCCCGCGCTCGTACTGGGCGCGGAACTTGGCCAGAAGCGGCAAGCCAAGGGCATCCGCCAGCTGCTCGGTATCACTGGAACCATAAGCCAGGGCGACCGGTAGTACGCCTGCTTGGCGCAACCCGTCCATCAGCGCACCCGCGGTGGCCAGGTCGGGCATCTGGCCCAACCCGCCAAAATCGATCACCACGGCCGCGTTCTTGAACAGGTTGGGCGCGCGTTGCACCCGGCTGCGCATTTCCTCGGTCAACCTGGGGACATCCAGCGAGCGTATGCGCAGGTTGGCAATTCCGACCTGGCCGATCTTGAGCTCACCGGCGGGCTCGTAATCCGTCACCGCCGTGCTCAACGGTTGGTCCCGGTCAGTCGTGCCGCCAGGTCTTTGCCGGGCAGCGTGCGTGGGCGAGCCCATGGCAGGCTTGGCAGGTTCTCGCCATAGGCCTGGCGGATCCAGGCGTAGCTGCACAATTGCTTCATCAGCATTGCCGCGCGCAGCCCGGTGCCGTCCATGACGTGTTGCCCGACTTCGCGGAATCCGAAACTGCCGTGGAACAACAGCACCGGATCGCTGGAACCATCCAGGAAGATCTCGCAAGCCATCTGTGGGTAGCGCAATTCCGCATAGCTTTGGGCATCGGCATAGAACGCCCGGCCGACACCGCCGCCGCGTCGGCGGCTGGCCACTACGATGCGGTCAATGTAGAAAAAACCCGGGTGGCGTTGGCAGAACCAGCGGAAATTGCTGCTGTCATGCGAGGCATGGCTGCCCATCCCGATCAGGAAACCGGCCAGGGTGCCGTCACGCTCGGCGACACGGAAATACTCGGCCGTTTCGAAGAAATGGCGCAATCGCCCGGCGTCCAGTGGCAGGATCGCAGGTCCGGCAGCGTTGTTGAGGGCAAGGACGGAATCCAGCTCGTGCTCAAGCACGTCGCGGACAACGATCGACATTCCGGGCTCCAAGGGTTGTTACTTCACGTGGGGTCGCGTTTCCAGGGCCAATTATCGCATGGGTCCCGGCGTGCGGCGAACAGATTTCAATCGACCGATGCGGCCCGGCCCGCATTCAGCATGACTTTCGACGCCCCCTCATGCCACCCGATGCCGGTAGCATGCGGTGATGCTGAGCCGCCTTAACCACAGCCGACTGTTGCGCTTCGCCGGCCTCCTCACGTGGGGCATGGTCGGGCTGTGGCCGATTCAGCTATGGCTGGCTCCGGGCGGGCTGGAATTCCTGCCGGCTGTCAGCGGCCAACCGTTTTATCTGCTGATCGCGCGTTGGGTCGCTTTGTACCTGACTTTCGGCGGCGCGTACTGGTGGCTGACCCGCGACCTCGGGCCGCGCCGCACCGACTACCTGTCCCTTGTCCTGCTGCTGGTGCTGACGATCTGCGCGGTGGGCATCAGTTATCTGTCGCGTACCGGTCTGGGCAGTGTCCTGCTGATGGTGGTGGCTGGACTGCTGCCATGGCTGTTATCGCTGCGGGTGGGAGTGGGTTGGCTGGTCGGGGGCAACCTTGCGATCACGCCGGCGTTTGTCGCGTTGGGCATGCCGGTGCTGGTGGCCTTGATGCAGTCGCTGGCATATATGGGGTTTTCCAGTCTGGTGTTTGTCACCGCGCTGGTGGCCCGACAACAGGCACAGGCCCGTGAGGAACAACGTCAGTTGAATGCCGAGTTGCATGCCACGCGCCTGCTGTTGGCAGAAAGCGCGCGAATCAATGAGCGCACCCGCATCTCCCGTGAGCTGCATGATTTGCTGGGTCACCACCTGACGGCGTTGAGCCTGAACCTGGAAGTTGCCGGCCATCTGACCGATGGCCGGGCGAAGGAGCACGTCGTCCAGGCCCATACCCTGGCTCGCTTGCTGCTGACGGACGTGCGCGAAGCGGTCAGCCATTTGCGGGTGGAAAAGGCGATTGACCTTGCGCTGACCCTGCGTCCGTTGGCCGAGAATATCTTCACCCCGAAGATCCACATGGATATCGAGGAGCCGCTGACCGTTGACGATCCCGAGCGCGCACATGTGCTGTTGCGTTGCACCCAGGAGATCATCACCAACGCGGTGCGCCATGCGGGTGCCGACCATCTGTGGATCCATTTGAGGCGCGAAGATGGATGCATCGTGATGACGGCGCGCGACGATGGGCGAGGTGCCGGCCAGGTCGCCATCGGCAACGGACTGCACGGCATGCGCGAACGCCTCGCCCAGTGCGGGGGTGATTTGACCATTGAAACCCGGCCACAGGCAGGCTTCCGCCTGCATCTTGTGTTGCCGCTGTCGGCAGACGCTGTGGCGGCTACTCGCGAAGGAGTGAATGCATGACCCCCAATCCGATCAAACCCCGTGATCCGGACAAGCCGATAACCGTCCTGATCGTCGATGACCAGACCCTGGTTCGCCAGGGAGTGCGATCGCTGCTGGAACTGGCCGAGGGCATCGAGGTGGTTGCCGAGGCTGGCGACGGCAAGCACGCGGTCGAGCTCATACCGCAGATCCAGCCCGACGTGGTGCTGATGGACATGAGGATGCCGGTGATGTCGGGGCTGGAAGCGCTGCAGGAGCTGGCCCGCCGAGGCCAGCTGCCGCCAACGATCATCCTGACCACGTTTGATGACGACCAGATGGTGCTGGCGGGGATCAAGGCCGGGGCCAAGGGCTACATGCTCAAGGATGTGTCACTGGAGCAACTGGTTGGAGCGATCCAGACGGTGGCCGGTGGCGGCTCTCTGGTCCAACCGGCAATGAGCCAGCGCCTGCTGTCGGGGCTGGAACACATGCGCAACGAGTTCGTCAGCCTGGATCGGCCCGATCCGTTGACCGAACGCGAGACGGAAATACTGCGATTGATGGCGGGAGGGTTTTCCAACAAGGAGATCGCCAATTCGCTGGGAGTGGCCGAAGGCACCATCAAAAACCACGTCTCCAACATCCTGTCCAAGCTGGGCGTGCGCGATCGTACGAGAGCGGTGCTGAAGGCATTTGAGCTGCAGTTGGTGTAAATACCGGACAATTTCGTGATTCTTGTGACCTGGCTGGCATGCGACAGACCCGTTTTCCTTGCTAGGATTACGGGTCTGCCCCCCGTCCCATTCCGGGTCTGGCCCTGGAGAGAACCTGTATGACCCGTTTGATCGAATTCCTGATTTCGCTGGCAATCGTGGCCGTGGCGTTTCTCGTCATCGGTTTCTTCCTGCCATCCACCCGTCACATCCAGCAGTCGGTGGAGACCAATCGAAAGATCACGATTGTCTATGACACCCTCAACAGCTTTGCCCGTTTCGACGATTGGAACGTGCTTCCGCTGCGGGATCCAGAGATGGATATCAAGCTTACCGGCCCGGACAGCGGGATTGGCGCGCAGTTGGACTACAGCTCTGATGCGAAGGGCGTGGGCGACGGCAGCTGGAAGCTGGTGGACAGCCAGCCGCGCAAAAGCGTGAGCTTCGAGGTCGTCAACAACGAGCCTGGCAGCAACAAGCGCACCAGCTACATACTGGAGCCGACCGGACGCAGCAATCGCAACGTCAAGATCACCCAGATCTACGACGTTGATTACGGCATGAACCTGTTTGGTCGCTATGCCGGCATGTATGTCACCAGCGGCATGGGTGATCGCATGAAGATGAGCCTGAACCGGTTCAGCAACATGCTCGCTGCGGTGCCGAACTACGACTATGCGGAACTCAGCAAGGACAACCCGGAGATGGCTCCGAAGGTGATCGAGCGGCCGGCGGTCAACATGCTGATAGTCGGTGCGGCCGTGGAGCGCAACAACGACGTGGTCCAGCGCACGATGAAGAACAACATGCAGTGGATCGAGAAGGTCATGAAGGCCAATGATCTCGAACCTGCGGGCCCGGTGCGCATCATCACCAACGAGTTTGGTGCCGAAACCTATGCGTTCGATGTTGCCCAGCCGGTGCGCAAGGCCGGCAGTGGCGCGGACAAGAAGCCGGCTGCCGACGAGACGGACGGCGACGAGAGCGAAGACGATGCCGGCGCGGATGCCGCCGATATCGCCGCCGCCAATGCCGCGCCAGGCCCGGCGGTGAAGCTGGACATCAAGCTGGAAGGCCCGGTGACCCATGTGTTCGAGGCGCCCGCCAAGGTGGCCATGGTTCCGTTTGTCGGTCATATGGCCAACATGCCCAAGGTGCGTGATGCCCTGCGCGCCTGGGTGATGACCCGCGGCGACGAAACCGCTGGACGTCCGTACGAGGCCTGGATCAACGGTATCGACAAGGGCTTTACCGAGGAAGGCGATTTCGAGGTGTACTGGACGCTGCGCTAAGCAGACGCTGTACCCAACCTGAGATGCGCCGCGGATCCCGCGGCGCATTTTTTTTGGATGCCGTGATGGGCAGGCCTGCTATCTTGAGCGACCTGTCGCGAGACCATTGAATGATCCCGACCGCTGATCCAACCCGGGTCGCCCGGCCCCTGCGGGCACTTGCCGCACTGGGCGCAGTGCTCGCCGCCACCTCGGTCGCACTGTTCGCCTACGCCGCCCATTCCGCCGAGCCTGAGGTCCAGGCGAGCCTGCACTCGGCGGCGCTGTTCGCGTTCGGCCACGGCATCGCGCTGGCCGCGCTGGCCCCGATTGCAAGGCGGCGACTGGCGGCGATCGCGCTGGGGATGCTGTTGCTTGGCACGCTGCTGTTTTCCGGCAGCCTGGCCAGTGCGCACGGGTTCGGCACACCGACCTCGCTCGCACCGCTGGGCGGCGGCCTGATGATCCTCGCCTGGCTGCTGTGGGCGGCCGACAGCGTGAGGCGCTGAGATGCCACGGCATTCGCGCGGATTCGATACCGCGGCGGCGCATGCCCACCTGGCCCGGCGCGATCGCAAGCTGGGCAGCTGGATGCGCCAGATCGGCGTGATCGACCCCGATCCCCGCTGGCGCAAGTCGTTCGACCCGGTCGATGCGCTGGCCCGCGCGATCCTCTACCAGCAGCTCAGCGGGAAGGCCGCGGCGACGATCGTCGGACGCGTCGAGGCGGCGATCGAAAGCGACCGCTTCCACTGCGACACCCTCGGCCGTTGCGACGATCCGACCCTGCGCGCCTGCGGTGTGTCCGGCAACAAGCTGCTGGCGTTGCGCGACCTGGCCTTGCGCGAGGCGGCCGGCGAGATTCCGACCTTGCGGCGGATGGCGACGATGGACAATGACGCGATCATCGACGCGCTGGTGCCGGTGCGCGGTATCGGCCGTTGGACCGTCGAGATGATGTTGATGTTCCGTCTCGGTCGCCCCGATGTACTGCCGATCGACGACCTCGGCATCCGCAAGGGCGCTCAGATGGTCGACAAGCTCGAGGTGATGCCGAAGCCGAAGCAACTCGCGCAACTCGGTGAACGCTGGGGGCCATACCGCAGCTACGCCAGCTTCTACTTGTGGAAGATCGCCGATTTCGCGGTCGAGGCGAAGGCGCCGACCAAGCGCTCGCAGGACTGAGCCGGACTCCGTCTGGTCATTCGGTTTTTTGGGGAGCCCAGCGCCAGTGCCACGGCTCGTAGACGATGCCGTGGGGATTGTCGCGGGGGTAGCTCATGGCGAAGCCGTGGCCGCCGGCGGTGGCGGTCAGCCAGTCGAACGCGGGCGTCTGTTCGAAGTTCTCCTCGGCCGGCGGTTCGCCCGGGGTGCCGATGTCGAGGGCAAAGCCTGAGTGGTGCTCGCTGTAGCCGGGCGCGGCATTGACCCGCAGGATCTCCGGGACGGCTTGCCCACGCGCGAGTTTTCTCTCGAAGATGCCCAGCTGGTAGTCATGGCTGCGATAGCCCGAGATCGCATCCAGCACCACGCCTGCGCGGCTAGCGGCCTCACGCAGGTGGGTCCACGCACGGGCGGCGCCGGCGCGCAGCCACAACGGCCGCCGGTAGCGGTCCAGGCCGGCCAGGGTGAGCCAGCCCGGCTCGGCTACCAGCGGCAGGCCGGTGCGCTCGCCATAGCCGTCATCCAGGCCGAGTGCGTCCAGCCGTTCACGCAGGCCGTCCAAGGGCAGTTCCTCCGGCTGGAGCCGGCTCGACCAGGCGAGGCCTGGATGGAGCACGCCGCGCTGCTTCGCCAGCACCTCCAGGGCCGCCGTGACGCCGGGCTCCCGGGTCAACCGGGGAATCAATGGCACAAGGCCTTCGGTCAGTTGCGCCGCGAGATAGCGGCCATCGCGCTTGCGTCGCAGTATGTAGTTCGCGCGCGACAGGATGCGGGCATCGTGGTTGCTGCGCGCACGCAGCAGCCCGCTGGGCCACAGTTCGACCTTCGGGGTGTTGATCAGCAGCTTGGGTTGGCCACGCATGTCGGTCAGGTTAGATCGGTGCGGCCGATGGTGCCAATCCGGACTCTTCCCGCGAACCCGCCGCTCACTGCTTGATCCACGCCGCGATGTCGTTGATCAGTGTTGCATCCACGTGCCCGGGGGTCTGGTAGTCCTGGATTGAGCCGCGTCCTTCGCCGGCGATACCCAGATGGTTTACCAACGGGTAGTACTTGAAGATCACGTTGTCGCGGTCGGACAGGGCGCTCTTCCACAAACGCCAGTCGGTGTCGATTACCTGGAAATCCCGGCCGCCCTGCAGCAGCAGTATTGGCAGGTTGCTGGCGAGTGCATCGGCGACTGGATCAATGCGGTCGAAGCCGCGCCAGTAGGCGACCGGCAAGCCCAGCGGAGTGTCGGTCGCCTGCATCGGCTGGTCACTGCGGATCCGGGCGATGCTGGCGTCGAGTTCATCCAGGAAGTCCTGCTCGGCCGGGCCAATGGAACCATCGGCATTGAACAAGTAGCGGTTCTGTTCCGGCAGCAAGTCCAGCAGCGGGCGTGCCGGTGTGGCCAGCATGATCAGACCGGCAACGTGTCCGGAATGCGCGGCAATGCGTGGCGCCAACATCGCACCCTGGCTATGGCCGAGCACGTAGACGCGCGCCGGGTCGATGCCGTCGGTGGCGCGCAGTGCGGCGACCGCAGCGACGGCGTCATCGGTGGTTTCCTCGTCCACCTCGTAGTCGCCATCGGCGAAATCCTGCGGTCGCGCCTTGCTGCGCTTGTCATAGCGAAGTACCGCGATGCCGTGTGATGCCAAGCCGCGGGCGATGTCCAGGAACGGCCGGTTGGGGCCGACGGTCTCGTTTCGATCCTGCGGGCCGGAGCCATGTACCAGCACCACCCCAGGCACTCGCTGGCCCGTATTGGCGACGCTCCGGGGCATGGCAAGCGTGCCAGGCAAGGTCTTGTCACTTTCACCGACGCTGAAATCGCGTTCGATGAACGTCGCATCCGCGGCCAGTGGTGGCACCGGGGTGGCTTTTGCGGCCGGCTGGACCAGGAACCCGGCAATCCTGCCTTCGGCGGTGATGACGATCTGCGCGATCACGCCGGCGTCCCCGTAGTCCAGCGGCATGACGACGATATGCATGCCGTCGTGCTGGGTGACGGTGGCTTCACCGCGGCCGCCAGCGGGGCCGAGCTGGACGGGCAATTGCTCCCACACCAGCTTGAGCTTCTCGACCGGCACCGATGTCGCCATCCGGTCGGTGAATGTGGCCTCGGCGGCGGCGTAGTCGCCGGCATCCAGTTGGTCGAGAAACCGGGAGGCGATGGCCTGCGGGTCGAGCACAGCCGCGGCGGGCGTGGTGTCGGTCGCGGCGGTTGCGACACGGGCCGGCAGGCTGGCAAGCAGCAGCGAGAGCCCCAGTGCAATCATTGCCGCGCGCATGTCAGGCCGCCCGCTTGAGGATCAAGCGTACCTGGTCGAATGGGTTGACCTGGTTGGCCGCTACCAGTTCCCAGCCTTCCTGGCCGAGGCGGTTGAGCTCTTCTTGCAGGCGCTCGGTCATTGATGGCCCCAGCATGTTGGGGTTCATCTCCACCACTTCGTAGATCCACGGTGTGCTCATGGGTTGGTTTCCTTGCTGGAAGGTGCCGGGCAGTCGGCCGGCCTTGCGTAACGCGTCTGGTAAAACATACTCGATCTGCGCGTTGAGGCTGCGGCGTGGCCTCGTCAGGGCGTGATCCGGTACAGCGGTGCGGGAATGAATTCGCCGGTCGCATACAGGCTGCGGCCATCGGCGGTCCAGCCCAGTGCTTCGGCCTGCGGCAACCACGGCAACAGGCTGGTGCGGGGCTGATGGGTCACGGCATCGGCCCAGTCGCCACCCTCGGTACGCGGGTACAGCAGCAGGTAGCGGTAGGTCATCACCGCCAGGGTGGTGCGGTCTGGTGATACCGAGGCAGCGGTGACCTGGCTGCCCAATGGCGTTCGTCCTGCCGCTTCGGTCGGCGTCTGGCCGGTGCGCGTGGCAGAGGGCACCCCCGCCAGCGTGCCGACCCGGGTTGCGGTGAGCAGCTCCCGCTCCGGTGGCTTCAGCGGTAGTACGAACAGCTCTGGCGGCTGGCGCTTCTTGGAAACCAGCAGGATTTCGCCGCGCTCGGGATCCACCGTGACCGCCTCGCAATCGGACGGCCCGTCGGGCCAGCGGAAGGCGATCGACCAGGCGGGTTTCAGGCGCGCGTTGGTGAGCGTCGCCGGTTCCTCGATCACGTGCAGCTGCAGGCTGTGGCGCAAACCACCGTTGTCGCCGGTGTCGGCGATCAGCAGGTAACGCTTGCCACCGAACTCGAACGCTTCCATGTCCTCCCAATCGGTCTTGGTCACGCCTTCGATGGTGTAGGTCGCCAGCCGACGGCCGCTGGTGCTCACGGCGAACAGTCGCGCCGGATTGCCACCATCGTCATGCATCCACAACACGTCCGGGTGCAGCGATGAGGCGGCCAGGCCGCTGATCTCATCGAGCTGCATGTCCAGCAGGACGCCGCTCATGCGCGCTTCGGTGGCATGGGTGGTGGCATCGTCGGAACGCGTGCAAGCCGGGACCAGCAGCGCCAGCAAGGCGGCGATGGTGATTCGCGACAGCAATAACGGCAGGCGAGGGCGCATACCGGAAGGATCGCATGCGCCTGCCGTCGCAGGAAACGCGGTACCGCGACCGATTGGCGGAAGTTAGACTGCCTCGACATATTGGACACAGCTGTCCTCATCGACCGGTATCACCCATCCATGCCTGAAACCACGACTGAAACCCCGACACAAACCCAGAGCAAGACCGCGCAGCCCGGTGTCGAAACCGGCTCCGTCAGCCTTGGTACCCCGTTGTCACCGCATGCGTTCCGCGTGTTGCTGCTTGGCTCTGGCGAACTGGGCAAGGAGCTGGCGATCGAGTTGCAACGCTTTGGCGTTGAGGTGATTGCGGTCGATCGCTATGCCGACGCCCCGGCGATGCAGGTGGCCCACCGCAGCCACGTGATCGACATGCTGGACGGAGCCGCCATCCGCGCCGTGGTCGCCGCGGAGCAGCCACAGCTGATCGTCCCGGAAATCGAGGCCATCGCTACCCAGACCCTGGTCGAGCTCGAACTCGGCGAGCCCGGCCGGCGTCCCGACGGCCGCCCGATGCGGGTGATCCCGACCGCCCGCGCGGCGCAGTTGACCATGGATCGCGAGGGCATCCGCCGGCTGGCGGCGGAAACCCTTGGGGTCGCCACGTCGCCCTACCGCTTCGTTGATACCCTGGCCGACTACCGCGTCGCGGTCGCGCAGATCGGCCTGCCGTGCGTGGTCAAGCCGGTGATGTCGTCGTCAGGCAAGGGCCAATCGCTGGTGCGCTCCCAGGCCGATATCGACAACGCCTGGGAGTACGCCCAAACCGGAGGACGTACTGGCGCGGGGCGCGTGATCGTGGAGGGGTTTGTCGATTTCGAATACGAGATCACCCTGCTGACCGTGCGCCATGCCGGTGGCACCACGTTCTGCGCGCCCATCGGGCACACCCAGGTGGACGGCGATTACCGTGAGAGCTGGCAGCCACAGCCGATGTCGGCGCTGGCGCTGGAGCGTGCGCAGGCGATGGCTAAGGCGGTCAGCGATGACCTCGGTGGCTGGGGCGTGTTTGGCATGGAGTTTTTCATTAAGGGTGATGAGGTCTGGTTCAGCGAGGTTTCCCCGCGGCCGCATGACACTGGGCTGGTGACCCAGATCGGACAGGACCTGAGCGAGTTCGCCCTGCACGCACGTGCGATCCTGGGGCTGCCAATACCGGTGATCCGCAGTCATCCCGCTTCCGCCTCCTGTGCGGTCTTGGCGCACGGGCACGGTGTGCCGGTGTTTCACGGAGTCGATGCGGCCTTGGCCCAGCCCGACACCCAACTGCGCCTGTTCGGCAAGCCGCGAGTCGAGGGCCAGCGCCGGGTCGCGGTGACGCTGGCGTTGGGTGAGGATGTCGAACAGGCCCGCGAGAAGGCGCGCCATGCCGCCGCGCAGTTGCGGGTAGAGCTGCGCTGAGCGGCCAGGAAAATTCGGGTGTGAACCACCCAACCATCCAACCACCACCAACGCACCAGGAGTCCCGATGGACGACCACAACGGATATGCCGTGTTCTTCTTTCCACAAGCGCTGGAGGCGCTGGGTGAAGCGATAAAACCCTACCTGGGCGAGGGCAAGGCCGGCGTCCACGTAGTCTGTCGCGAAGTCGATACCGGCGGTTCGATGATCAAGATGACTCTTGACGGGCGCACCAGCGCCGGGGAGTCGATCGAGCTGGAGTTGATGGTGCCTGGCAGCATGGTGCGAATGATCGCATCGGCCCGCAGCGAAGAGGCTTTCGGGTTTGGCCCCAGGGTCGCGGTGCCGGTGGCAGTGCCGGCCACCGGGGAAGAAGAGCCGAAGCCTCCGGCCTGAGCCAGGCGGCTTCGGCCGCTTGCGTCGACTTACCGGGGCACGACCACATCCAGCCATACCAGGTGATGGTCGCTTGCCGCGGCGATAGCGCTTCCCGGCTCGCCAGTGACGGGCCAGAAAACCCCGCCATCGGATATCCGCAGATCCCTTGATGGCAGCACGTAATCCAGTCGAAGTGTGCCTCCCTTGGGTCCGAAGTCGCCGGTGTGGGTGGCGACATCGCCATTGCGCGGGAGGGCCCGCTCACCCGCCCGTTCGATCGCGCCGTTGCTGCGGGGCACGAAGCTGGCGTTGACCCGGGGGTTGTCCAGCAATTGCGCGATGGCACCGGGTACGCCATCGCCATCGACAGGGTCGGCGTTGTAGTCGCCGACGATCACGAACCGCGCATCGCCGGGCAGTCCTCCGCAGCGGCCACGGTCGTCGCACAACCACGGCGTGTCGCCCGACGAGATGTACTCGGCCCACAGGCGGATTTCATCGGCATTGCGCAATCCGTTGCGGTTCTCGGGGCCATCGAATACCGGCGGGGTCGGGTGGGCCGCCAGCAGGTGGACGGTGCCCATCGGGGTGGCGATCGGTACGTCCCAATGCGATTTGGATGACAGGCGCAACTGCGACCAGACCTGCGGTGGATACCATGACTCGCCGCTACGCGGATCACGCGGTGCCCGGGCGTCTGGCATGGCATTCCACTTCAGACGCTGGAAGCTGCGTACCGCGGCTGGGTCAATCGGGTACCGCGAGAGCACCAGCATCCCGTACTGGCCGGGATGCAAACCGTAACCCCAGGCATCGTTGCCGCGGTCACGGCCGGTTCCGCCGACCTCGCCGTTGCTGTCCAGGTCCAGCGCACTGGGTACGCCGGTATTGACCGGGGCGAGATAGCGATAGGGGTAGTGCAGTGGCT
The DNA here is from genome assembly GCF_054072675.1 of Lysobacter sp. A289. Taxonomy (NCBI): domain Bacteria; kingdom Pseudomonadati; phylum Pseudomonadota; class Gammaproteobacteria; order Lysobacterales; family Lysobacteraceae; genus Lysobacter; species Lysobacter sp. A289. Next base: position 1,623,973 of record NZ_JBSVRN010000001.1, on the reverse strand, counting down.
CGCCGCCCCCGGGTTGGCTGAGCTCCAGATAATTTTGCTGGAACAGATCGGCCGCTTGTCCGGCCGGGTCGTAGTCGAACTCGTTGAGCAGCACGACGTCGGGGCGCACACGTTGCAGCACCGCTGCGATCTTGCTCGCGTGCTCGTCGTTGGCTGACAGCTGTTGCACCAGGCCACCGGCGGACTCGTGGTACAGCGAGGTGTTGTAGGTCGCCACGCGCAGGGTGCTGTCGTTCATTGATTCGGTCATGTTGTCAGCCCAGGCGTCTGGGTCGCCGTGGATGGCGACCCGAACGCAGCCGGCCGTGGCAAGGGCCACCAGCACGATGGCGAGGATCAATGCGCCCTGAGGTCGACGGCGGCGCAACGGAAGTAATCGGTATCGCGGCAGTGTCATTCAGCAGCTCCATCATCATTCAAATCGTGCCAATTACGCCCGTCGAACTGCTCCAACGGACGGAACCGGCGCTTGTAGTCCATTTTCGGGTGGGTCGCGATCCAGTAGCCCAGGTACAGATAACGGTGCTGCTGGCTGTGGGCCCATTGCAGTTGCTTGAGGATCGCCAACGTTCCCAGTCCACGCTGGTGTTCCCGCGGATCGTAGAAGGTATACACCGCCGACAACGCGTCCTCGATGACATCGGTCACCGCGACTGCCAGCAGCCGGCCTGGACCATGTGCTTCCGGCTCGCGCAACTCGATGAAGCGACCGGTGTTCCACAGCCCGCCGAGGAACTGGTCGAACTCGGTGGCACCGTGCCCATCCATGCCTCCGTCCTTGTGGCGCGCGGCAAGGTAACGCTGGTATAGCGCCAACTGCTCATCGGTGCGCTCGGCTGGCAGTACCCGCATTTCCACTCGCGCGTTGCGCGCCAGGCAGCGGCGTTGACTGCGATCGGGGCGGAAGCGCTCCACCGGGATCCGCACCGCGACACAGGCTTGGCAACCCTGGCAATGCGGCCGGTAGACGATACCGCCGGAACGACGAAATCCCCAGCCCAGGGCCATCGGATAGCGCTGGGCCAATTGCGGATCGCACGGATCCAGCACCAGGTCACGTGCAATCCGCTGCGGCCAGTAGCCACAGGGGTGTTCGGCGGTGTGGAACAGCCGCAGGTCGTCGAGGTTCCGGCGTGGATCGTTGCCCATGGCACCAGCATAGCGCTGCCCCCGACCGTAGGGGCAGCTCTAGAACTGCATCAAACCGCGACTTTCGACGTGCTTGATGACGTCGTCCACTTGCCACTGACCATCGTCATGGCGCGAGACCTCCAGCGTCTTGTAGCTGGCCCAGCCCCGGTGGTGATAGGCGGTGATCTGGACCGTGCCGCGGTCCGGTGCCGCCGGCCGGAATACCGCCACATCAAGAATCGTTGCCAGCTGCCCGGAGGCGCGGTGGCGGCTGCCCTGATCCTCGTCGGCAATCTCGACACATGCCGTGGCCGGCACCAGGGTTGGCTTGGCAGCAGGCAGGGAGGCAATGAGGGCGGGTGACGCATCGCCGCCGTCGACTCCCAGGCACGCGACCGGGGTGTCGACGCTGCCCAGCTCGCTGGCGAACACGACGCGGGCAACGGGAGCCAGGGTCGCGGCGATGGAGCCGTCGAACGGAGGGACGGCAAGCTGCGGCTCAACGGCGACGGACGGCGGCGCGGGAGGCTGGTTGATGGTGTGGATCATGCCGGCGACCATCACTGCCGCGATCAACCCGAGCAGGCCCAGCTTGATGCGCGTCAGTCGCTTGCGGGCGGGCGTCTTGTGGGCAAGTTGGACGGCGGTGCGGAACGTTGGCATGGCATAGCCATGCTCGTCGTGGCTGCCGGGGCGGGTGGAGTCGATCAAGCCGCCCTGTCGCAACAAGGTGCGCGCCTGGGCCTGCTGGTCGGAGCGCACGACCCACACCGCCGACTCCGGCGCGGATGGGTCGGAATAGCTGAAATGGCGGCGCCGACTGCCCTTGTAGGATCGCCCATTGGTGATACGGACCTCGATCCCCGCTTCGCGCAACAAGGTTGCGACACCTTCGGCGTTCTCCAACCTGGGGCTGCTGAAAACCTTGCGCATCGGCGAACCTTCAGCCCCTGGCCGGGACGTGGGCCGCGGCAGCCGCGTCGGGCACCACGCGGATCAGGCCTTCCTGCGCGGTACTGGCGACCAGCCGGCCGCCGCGATCGAAGATCTGGCCCCGGGCCAACCCGCGCGACCCCTGCGCGCTGGGACTGTCGATCGAGTACAGCAGCCATTCGTCGGCGCGGAACGGCCGGTGGAACCACAGCGCGTGATCCAGTGACGCCATCTGGACGTTGGGCTGGTAGTAACTGATGCCATGCGGAAAAGTCGCCGTGCCCAGCAGTTGGAAGTCGGAGGCATAGGCAAGCAGTGCGCGGTGCAGCTCCGGCGCGTCGCCGACCCGCTCGGTCAGCCGGAACCAGACTTGCTGATGCGGCGGTCGCTTGGGTGGATTTAGCTCGTCGCGCGGGTAGACGTGGCGGAACTCGAACGGCCCCTCCCGCGACAGCCAGCGCTGGATCTTGATCGGCAGCGTCGCCATGACCTTCTCCGGCACTGCAGGTGACGACTCGATGTCCTCGGGCATCGGCACCGATGGCATCGACAGCTGGTGCTCGGCGCCCGGTTCCACGTCCTGGAACGAGGCGGCCATGAAGAATATCACCTGCCCGTGCTGGATCGCGGTGACCCGGCGGACCGAGAAACTGCCGCCATCGCGGGTGCGGTCGATCTGGTAGACGATCGGTGCGTTGATATCGCCGGCGCGCAGGAAGTAGGCATGCAGCGAGTGCGCGGCGCGATCACTGACCAAGGTCTCGCGCGCCGCCGACAGCGCCTGCCCCAGTACCTGTCCACCAAACACAAATTTGGTGCCGATGTCGCGGCTCTGGCCACGGAACAGGTTGTCTTCCAGGCGTTCCAGCGAAAGCAGGTCGATCAGCTCGGAAACGGGAGGAGTCATGCAGGAGCGCCGGTACGGGAAGCCGGCAATTATAGCGGGAGCACGTTACCGGAACGGACGGCCCGGCCCGGCAGGCGCTCCAGCGTGGTGGCCTGCAGCAGCTGGTGCCACGGAAAGCGCGGTCCCGGGTCGCGTTTGCGCGGTACTTGCAAGCCGGGGTTGTCACTTGCCACGACCGAGGCGGTGTCGAGGTCTTCATGGCCGGCGATCCATCGCAGCGCGGGGTGGGTAGCGCAAAGCCCGGTCAACAGTTGGACCAATCCGGCAAGCTGCGCGTCGGTGTACGCCTCGTCCATCGCCTGGTGGCGCGAGTCCAGCCAATCGGGGTAGCGGCCGGTGTTGACCAGCTCGATCCCGATCGAGCGCGGGTTGTAACCCTGGGTATGGTGGGCGACGCGCGTGGTGGCCACGTACTGCTGCACGCTGCCGTCGCGGTCGATATAGAAGTGGCCACTGTTGCCAGTGCCAGACTGCGGATACAGCACCCGCTCGCCATAGGCACGGGCCATCGCCAGGTCGGGCAGCTCGGTGCAGTGGATCACCACCAGGTCGACCTCGCCGCGCGAACGAGCCTCCAGCAGATCCTGGTATGGCAACGGCCGCGCCACGATTGCCGGTGATATGGAGGATGGCGGAAACTCGGTCGACATGGCGCGGATGCTAGCATCGCGAACCCCAGCTCCCGCTGCGTGCCACGTGATTTTCGCCGTGGCGGCGGCACTCTCACACCCGGACCCAACCCATGCGCGGACATTGCATCCTTTCCCACGGCTTCGAGAGCGGTCCGGAGGCGACCAAGGTCACCGCATTGGCGACGGTTGCCGAGCAGCTCGGCTGGTCGGTCGAGCGGCCGGACTATACCGACCTGGACGTCAGGCGCTCGGTCAGCGAGCTGGGTGATGTTCCGGGCAGGCTGCGGCGGCTGATCGACCTGGCGCGCAATGCGGCAACGCGTGGCCCCGTGGTGCTGGCCGGGTCCAGCCTGGGCGCCTATGTCTCCGGACTGGCATCGCTGCAGGTGCCGGTCGCCGGATTGTTCCTGATGGCGCCGCCGATCCGGATGGGCGAGGCCAACCCGATGGAGGCGGCCGATGTTCCCACCAGCATCATCCATGGCTGGGATGATGAGCTGATTCCTGCGGCCGAGGTGGTCAAATGGGCTGCCGCCCGACGGGCACGGCTGTTGTTGGTCGATGACAGCCATCGCCTGTCTGGTCATGTCGACGCCAGCGTCGTGGCGTTCCGTGCGCTGCTGGCCACGCTGGCACCGTCGTCATTGGCATCAGCGTCGCAGGCCGTCCGATGAAGTTCTTCGCCAGCTGCGGCAAGGGCCTGGAGTACCTGCTGGCTGACGAGATGCTGGCGCTGGGCTGCAGCCACGCCACTGCGACCATGGCGGGCGTGAACGTCCAGGGCACGGCGCTGGACGCCCAACGCGCGGTGCTGTGGTCCCGCCTGGCCAGCCGCGTGCTGTGGCCCATCGCCGAGTTTGAATGCGGCGATGAGCAAGCCCTGTATGCCGGGGTGTCGGAAATCGCATGGACGGAGCACTTGCATGACGGCGACACCATCGCGGTGGACGCGCATGTCTCGGGCACCGGCCTGACCCATGCGCGCTTCGCCGCGCAGCGGGTCAAGGACGCGGTGGTGGATGTGATGCGCGATGCCACCGGAGTGCGTCCGAGCGTCGATGTCGAGACCCCGGACCTGCGCGTGAACCTGGTGGTGCGCAAGGGTCGCGCGATTGTCTCGATTGATCTGGGCGGTGGTCCGTTGCACCGCCGTGGCTGGCGTCAGCACCAGGGTGAGGCGCCGCTGAAGGAGAACCTCGCGGCGGCGGTCTTGCTGCGCGGACACTGGCCACAGGTGTATGCCGATGGCGGCGGCTTGCTCGACCCGATGTGCGGCAGTGGCACGCTGTTGATCGAGGGCGCGCTGATGGCGGCCGACGTGGCGCCGGGGCTGTTGCGCCATGGCGGTTTCGTGCCCACGCGCTGGAAGGAGTTCGATGCGGAGCAGTGGCGCGAGCTGACCGATGACGCGCGTCGACGCGAGGCCGCCGGCCGTGCCGTGTTGCGGCCGGTGTTCTTCGGTCGCGACAACGACCCGCAGGCGATCCGCGCCGCGCAGGACAACGAGGTGCTGGCGGGGCTGGCCGGAGTGATTCGTTGGGAGGACGCGGCCATTGAAGGGCTGCGCCTTGGTTCGATTCCTTTGGTCCGGCAATCCCACGACGATGCTGCTTCGGAGCAGTCCGAACCGCCAGGCGACGTGCCGGAGCCATCGCCGAACGAAGCCGGGCCCTGGTCGCGAGCGAAGCAGAAGCCGCGCCCGCCGGGCGGCTTGGTCGTGTGCAATCCGCCCTACGACCTGCGTCTGGCGGCCGATCCGGCGCTGTACCGCGCGCTGGGCGACGCGCTCAAGCGGGCAGTGCCGGAGTGGCGCGCCAGCCTGTTGTGCGGCGATGCCGAACTTGCCCATGCCACCGGCCTGCGGGCGCTGAAGAAGTACCAGCTGTTCAATGGCGCGATTGAATGCACCTTGATCACAGTGGATCCGGTTGCCCCGCCGCAGCGCGAGCAAAAGCCCGGCGAGCCGGCGCCGGCGCTGAGTGATGGCGCCCAGATGGTGGCCAACCGGCTGCGCAAGAACCTGCGCAAGCTCAAGGCCTGGCGCCAGCGCGAAGGCGTTACCTGCTTCCGTGCCTACGACGCCGACCTGCCCGAGTATTCCGCCGCGATCGACGTGTACCAGACCGATGAAGCCACGCCGCGCACCTTCTTGCACGTGCAGGAATACGCCGCGCCGGACGACATCCCCGAGCCGGTGCAGCGGCGCCGCTTGAACGAGTTGCTGGCTGCGGCGCGTGAGGTGTTCGCGGTCTCACACGAACAGGTCGCGCTGAAGACCCGAAGTCGGGGCAAGGGCGGCTCCAAGTACGGCCGGTTCGACCAACGGGGCGAGTTCATCAGCGTGCGGGAAGGTGATGCCCGGCTGCGGGTGAACCTGTTCGATTATCTCGACACTGGATTGTTCCTGGATCATCGGCCGCTGCGCCGCCGGATCGGGGAAGAGGCAGAAGACACGCGCTTCCTGAATCTGTTTGGCTATACCGGCGCGGCCACCATCCAGGCCGCCGTCGGGCGCGCCCGGCAGACGACCACCGTTGACCTGTCACCGACCTATCTGCAGTGGTGCGCGGACAACCTTGCCGAGAACGGTTTTGGCGGGACCCGGCACCGGCTCGTGCAGGCCGACGCGGTGTCATGGCTGGAGACGGAGCAGGCCGAGTACGACCTGATCTTCTGCGACCCGCCGACGTTCTCGAACTCCAAGCGTGCCGATGATTTCGATATCCAGGTTAGCCACATTCGCCTGCTGCGGGCGGCGGTGGGTCGTTTGTCGCGTGACGGTGTCTTGTATTTTTCCAACAATTTCCGCCGCTTCAAGCTGGACGAGGCGGCCGTGGCCGAGTTCGCGACGTGTGAGGAGATCAGCGCCGAAACAATTCCGCCCGACTTCGCCCGCCACGCACGCATCCATCGCTGCTGGAAGTTGTCGCGGGGATAAGTAGGAGGCCTGCGGCGGCGGCGGTGCATCAGGCGTACCCGCGCTATTTCTATGTGAACATCAGCAAGAGTTTCTGAGTCTGCAAGGGGATTGGAACGTGAAGTATTTGAACCTGTGGCGGGTCGCATCGCTCGTCACTGTCGTGGCCATTGGCTTGTCCGGCCCGGCTGCGGCACGTGACAAGGGTGAGACCATCGCGATTACCCACGCGACTGTCTTCGATGGCAGTGGTGCGGCTCCCTATCCGGCCACCGTCCTGATCCGCGACCAGCGGATCGTCGGCGTGGATCCAGGCCTGAAGGTGCCCAAGGGGGCAGTGGTGGTGGATGCCGCCGGCAAGACATTGATGCCGGGCCTGTTCGACCTGCACACGCACTGGACACCCAATTCCAGTCCCTCGTCCAGCGCCGTGTTGTCCGGCGTATATCTGGCGGCAGGCGTGACCACGGTCAACGACTTCCACCAGGCACCGGAGTCCTATGCACCTCGCCGGGATTGGTTGGCAACCATGGTTGCCCCGCACGTCAATTTTGCCGCGCGCATGAGCACGCCGCTTGGTCATGGCGCCGACTGGGCCGATCCCGCCACCACGCGCTGGGTCAACTCGCCCGAGGCGGCACGCAACGCGGTGCGTGCGCTGCTGCCGTATCGCCCGAACCTGATCAAGGTCTTCACCGACGGCTGGCGCTACGGCCACATGCCGGACAACACCAGCATGGATCCGTGGACCCTGGCCGCGCTGGTTGAGGAGGCGCATGCCAACGGGCTCAAGGTCGCTACCCATACCGTCACCGTCGCGCGCGCCGGATTTGCAGGCGATGCAAAGGTCGACCTGATCGCGCACAGCATCCAGGACCGCGTGTTGGATGCCGATACCATTGCCAGGTTCAAGGCAGGCGGCACCTATTACGCTCCGACCCTGACGGTGTACGAGCCGATCAGGATGGGGCAAAGCGCGCCCGTTGATCCTCAGGATCCGAAGCTGCTCAGTCGCCAGCGCAACTTCATCACCGCGATGGAAAACGTACGCCTGCTGCACGAGGCTGGTGTACCCATCGCACTGGGTACCGATGCCGGCATGCCCGGCACGCCACACGGCGCAGCCACCCTGCGCGAGCTTGAATTGCTGGTGCAGGCCGGCCTGACCCCGGCCGAGGCGTTGCTGGCCGGAACCGCCACCAGCGCTGCCGCCATGGGGCTGCAGGACGACCGTGGCCGGATTGCCAAGGGCCAGCGCGCCGATTTGTTGCTGGTCGATGGCAAGCCGTGGCAGGACATCGCAGACATAAAGCGGCTCAGCCGTGTCTGGCTGGATGGCCAGTTGGTGCATGGTCCTGGCGTGAACCTGCCGGCGAGCAACTCGCGCCGCTACCCGGAGCCGACAGCGATCGGGTCGCTGGTGGACGACTTCGAGCGCGCCGACCAGCGCACGGCGCTGGACACGCTGCGCACCGATGACAACGACGGTGGCAACGACCGCACGTGGCAGCTGACGCGGGTGGTGCCACGCGCGGATGGCGGCCACGCGTTGCGGACGATGGCGCGCATGTCCAGCAAGGAGCGCGCGTATGCCTCCGTAGTGGTGCCGCTGAGCCGTGGGTCGGTGCGCCCGGTGGACCTGCGCGACTTCCGTGGGGTGCGTTTCGACATTCGCGGCGAAGACGGCAGCCACGCGCTGATGGTGAAAGGCCTGGAAGGCGGACGCTGGAAAGCCGATATTCCCGTGCAGCCCCAATGGCAGAAGGTCACAGTCGATTTCAGCCAGCTCCAGTACGCGCCCTATCGCGTGGTTGAGGGCGAATCGAGGCCATGGGCGGGCGACGATGTCACCGACCTGCAGTTCATCGTCAACGGGGAAGGTGCCCGCATGCCGTGGTTCGAACTGGACAATGTGCAGTTCTATTGAGCACCCGTCGCTGGCGACTGGTCCGGGCTTGGGCGGGGTCGCGTTGACGGTGCTGTCGGTTGCCTGTCAGGGGTTGCCGACCACTTCCGTCCGGTCATTGCCAAGCCAGCGGTAGATCACGCCACCGAGCAGGCCGCCAAGCAATGGCGCCAGCCAGAACAGCCAGAGCTGGCTGATCGCACCAGAACCGGCGAACAGGGCCACGCCGGTCGAGCGTGCCGGGTTCACCGAGGTATTGGTGACTGGAATACTGATCAGGTGGATCAACGTCAGCGCCAGGCCAATCGCGATGCCAGCGAAGCCCACAGGCGCGCGGCCATGGGTCGCTCCCATGATCACGATCAGGAAAAATGCGGTGAGTACCACCTCACACAGGAAGGCTGCGGCAACGGAGTAGCCACCGGGGGACAGCGCGCCGTAGCCATTGCTGGCGAATGTCCCGGCCGCGCTCGGGTCGATGCTGAAGCCGCTGGCACCGCTGGCGATCTGCAGCAGTATCCAGCCGGCCGCGATTGCGCCCACCACCTGTGCCACGACGTAGGGCACCACGTCCTTGATCGGGAATCGGTCGCCGGCCCACAGACCCAGCGTGACGGCCGGGTTGAAATGGCCACCCGACACGTGGCCGAATGCATACACCCCGGTAAGCACGGTCAAGCCGAACGCCAGCGCCACCCCGAGATAGCCGATGCCGAACTGGTAGCCGTCGGCACCGACCACATGCGCCGCCAGTACCGCGCTGCCACACCCACCAAGAACCAGCCAGAACGTGCCGAGTAATTCGGCGGCGAGTCGTCGCGTCATCATGCTTCCCTCAGGTATTTAACATGCCGGCCGCGATCTGAAGCCCGTGGTCGAACCGCTATTGCTCCGCGGCGATGGTGTCGATTGGCCTGGATGAGAAGTCCAGGCCACGCGCCAGCTGGAACATCTTGTCGAGCTGCTCGCCGGGCCCGGCCTGCAACCATATGTGAGCGGTGCGGCCGTCATTGAGTTCGACCAGGGTCTCGCGCGCCTCGACGTCGGGTTGGCCGACCAGTTCGGCGCGATACCAGCGGATCTCCTGGCCGTTGATGACATCGGCCTCCTCGCGGTTGCCACGCTTGGGATCGAACGCGGCTTCGTTGGAAATGTACATTCCGAACGCTTCGGAACCGTCGCTGCGCAATGCACGGCAGAAGTCCGACTCGCCCATGCCGCGATGCTCCCAGGTCAGGTCCGTATCACCCGGCAACTGTGGGCATGACCCCGGATCCTGCGCTTGCGCCGCGCCGGCGGCAAAAAGTAGCAAAGACAAGCAAAACATGCGCCTGGCCATTTGGTATCCCCCCTGATCTTGCGGCGATGTGCCGCAATTGATGCCACAGCCCGGTATTCATGGGCTGGCAGTCCGACCCTAAAGCAGAAGCGAGGCGTTGACAAACCTTTTGCTTGAGTGCATGAACGCCTGGCCGCAGCGTGGGCGGGAATTGGTCACGGGCGCAGTGCAATCAGCAAACCGCGTGCGCTGGCGAGCCGGGCACCGGCATCGGGCAGGTCCAGGGTCAGCCGCAGCTTGTCCGGGCCGTCCATGCGGTACAGCTTCGATTGCCCCTGAATCAGCTTGATGATCGCCATCGGGTCGACATTGGGCTTGTCGACGAACTGTATGCGGCCACCCTTCTCACCAATGTCCAGCTTGCTGATGCCCAGCTCGGTGGCCTGCAGCTTCAGCGCGGCGATCGCAAACAGATGCTTGGTCGGGGTGGGCAACAAGCCGAAACGGTCGATCATCTCGACCTGCAATTCACGTAGTTGCTCGTCGTCCCGGGCACCGGAGATACGCTTGTACAGCGTCAGGCGGGTGTGCACGTCGGGCAGGTAGTCGTCCGGGATCAGGGCCGGGACGTGCAGTTCCACGTCGGCGCCACGGTCGTGCGTGCCATCGATGTCGGGCAGCTTGCCCTGGCGGATGCTGCGCACCGCGCGCTCCAGCAATTCGGTGTATAGACTGAAACCGATCTCGGCCATCTGCCCGCTCTGGTCCTCGCCCAGCAGCTCGCCGGCGCCGCGGATCTCCAGGTCGTGGGTGGCCAGGGTGAAGCCGGCGCCCAGCTCGTCCATCGCCGCGATCGCGTCCAGCCGTTTCTTCGCATCGGCGCTGATCGAGCGTTGGTCGGGAACCACCAGGTAGGCATAGGCGCGGTGATGGGAACGCCCGACCCGGCCGCGCAGCTGATGCAACTGCGCCAGACCGAACTTGTCGGCGCGGTTCATGATGATGGTGTTGGCATTGGGGATGTCGATGCCGGACTCGATGATCGTCGTGCACAGCAACACGTTGAAGCGCTGCTTGTGGAAGTCGAGCATCACCCGCTCCAGCTCACGCTCGGGCATCTGGCCATGGGCAATCCCGATGCGTGCCTCGGGCACCAGCGCCTCGAGCTCGCGCTGCATGCGGCCGATGCTTTCCACATCGTTGTGCAGGAAGTAGACCTGCCCGCCGCGCGAGATCTCGCGCTGGAACGCCTCGCGCAACTGGCTGTCGTCCCACGGCACCACGAAGGTCTGCACCGCCATCCGGTGTGCCGGCGCAGTGGCGATGATGGACAGGTCGCGCAGTCCGGCCATCGCCATGTTGAGCGTGCGTGGGATCGGGGTGGCGGTCAGGGTCAGCAGGTGGACGTTGGCGCGCATCGCCTTCAACGCCTCCTTCTGGCGCACGCCGAAGCGCTGCTCCTCATCGACGATCACCAGCCCCAGATCCTTGAAGTGCACGTCCTTCTGCAGCAGCCGATGGGTGCCGATGACGACGTCGATCGTTCCGTCGGCAGCCTTCTCCAGTTCGGCCTTGATCTGCTTGGTCGACTTGAACCGCGAAAGCACCTCGACCTTCAGCGGCCAGTCGGCGAAGCGGTCGCGCATGGTGTTGTAGTGCTGCTCGGCCAGTAGGGTGGTCGGCACCAGGACTGCGACCTGCTTGCCCGCAGCCGCGGCGGCGAACGCGGCGCGCACCGCGACCTCGGTCTTGCCGAAGCCCACGTCGCCGCAGACCACCCGATCCATCGGCTGACTGGATTGCAGGTCGCGCAGCACCGCCTCGATCGCCGCATGCTGGTCGGGGGTTTCCTCGAACGGGAACGCGGCCGCGAATGGCTCGTACATCGCCCGGTCCAGATCGATCGCCAGTCCTGCGCGTGCCTGACGCCTGGCCTGGATCTCCAGCAACTCGGCAGCGACATCGCGGACTTTTTCCTGCGCCTTCTTCTTCGCCTTGCTCCACTGCTCGCCACCCAGCGAGTGCAGCGGCGCGGTCTCCACCGACGCGCCGGAATACCGGTTGATCAGGTGCAACTGGCCGACCGGCACGTACAGGCGGTCGCCCTTGGCGTACTCGATTTCCAGGTATTCGTTCTTCTCGCCGCCGGCCTCCAGCGTGACCAGACCGCGATAACGACCGACACCGTGGTCCTCGTGGACGATCGGCGCGCCCTCGGACAGTTCGCCCAGGTCGCGGACGATCGCTTCCGGTTCGCGCCCGGCGCGCTTGCGCCGGCGTGGCTGGCTGGCGCGTTCGGGAAACAGCTGGCGCTCGGTGAGAACCGCCAGCGCGGGCTCGGTCAGGGCGAAGCCGTCGTCCAGTGGCGCGACCGCGATGGCGAAACGCGACAGGTCGGTTTGTTCCGCCAGTGGCAGCAGCCCGGCGAAGCTGGGCCAGTCCGGCAGCACGTCCGGCTGCAGTTCGGCCGCTTGCAGGATCTCCAGCAGCGCCTCGCGTCGTCCGGGTGAATCCGCCGCGACCAGCACCCGTCCCGGATAACTGCCCAGAAACGATTTCAACTCGCCGGCCGGAATCTGGTCGCGTGCGGCAATCGGCAACGCGGGCGCCGGTTGACTGGCCAGTGCCTGTGCGCGCTCGCGTTGCGGATGGCCTTCGCCGCAGACCTCGATGCGCACACCCTGATTGAGGCGTTCGCGCAGCGCGTCCGGCGACAGGTACAAGGCGTCCGGCGCAAGTAGCGGGCGTTCCAGGTCGTGGCGACGCTGCTCGTAGCGCTCACCGGTGTGGCGCCAGAACACCTCGGCGGCCTCGGCAGCACCCTCACCGAGCAGCGGCAGGGTGTTCTCGGCGAGATAATCGAACAGCGTCGCGGTCTGCTCGAAGAACAGCGGCAGGTAGTACTCGATGCCCGACGGCGCGGTCCCGGCTTTCAGGTCCTGGTAGAGCGCGCTGCGCCGCGTGTCCAGGTCGAAACGCTCGCGCAATGCGTCCAGTGCGTGCTTCAGCGATGCCTCGTCCAGTGGCAGCTCGCGGCCCGGCAACAGATGCACCGCGTCGATCTTGTCGAACGAGCGCTGGGTCTCCGGATCGAAGCCGCGGATGGTGTCGATCTCGTCGTCCAGCAGCTCGACCCGGAATGGCTGGTTCGCGCCCATCGGATAAACGTCCAGCAGGCCGCCGCGCACGGCGAAATCGCCCGGGTCGAGCACTTGCGGCACGTGCCGGTAGCCGGCCGATTCCAGTCGACGCTTTTCCGCCTCCAGGTCAAGCCGTTGGCCGACTTGCACATCGAAGCTGCCACCGACCACATGGCGTAGCGGCGCAAGGCGTTGCAGCAAAGTCTGAACCGGCACCACCACGATGCCGCGCTGCAGTTTCGGCAGCCGGTTCAACGTCGCCAAACGTTGGCTGACGATTTCCGGGTGCGGACTGAAGTGGTCGTAGGGCAGCGTTTCCCAGTCGGGAAAATGCAGTACCGGAAGCGGCGGTGGTGCCTTGCCAGTGGCCGCGTCACCGCGCGGATCCGAAGCGGGAATCCCCAACAGCGTGCGCAGGTCCGATTCCAGCTGTAGCGCGGCGTGATTGTCGCGCGCGACAACCAGCAGCGGACCGTCGTGAGCCGTTGCGGCGCAGGCGATGTGGAAGGCGAGGGCCGAGGGCGAGACCGGCGCGCGCCACCAAGCGCGCTGCTGGCCTGCCTTGGGCAGCGGCGGGGCAGGAAATATGGGGAAGGGCATCAGGTGCAGGATTTTAGCCGATCACGCCGTTGCCGGGCATAACCCCGGGGCGATGACCGACGACACGCGCTCAATCGTTGCCAGTCAACCCTTGGCGACCGGCTTGAGATCCAACATCACCCGCACCAGACCGTCTTGCTGGGATTCGCGGGTAAATCCAAGTGACTGGGCCAACGACAGCATCGGCAGGTTGTGTTCGAAGACATCGCCGTAGATTCGCTCCAACTGCTTGCTCCGGGCCCACTTCACCAGTCGGGTCATCAGGTACCGCCCCAGGCCCATGCCGGCGATATAGTGGCTGACGAGTATTGCGAATTCCGCGTCACGGCCGTTGGGGTCAATGAATATCCGTGCCACGGCGCCGACCAACGCCTCCCCGGGCGGCAGTGGCTCGGCGGCTACCAGGGCGAATTCTGTCTTGGGGTTCAACCGGGTGAAGCGCTCGATCGTCTCTGCTGACATCCCCCGTACCGAATGCAGGAACCGCTGCCGCACCTCTTCGGGCTGCAACAACGAAAAGCCCGCGCGCAAAGGCTCCGCGTCCTCTGGGCGGATTGGGCGGATCAGCAGTTCACGTCCGTTGGGCAGGCGTTGCCGCTCGTGCCACGGAGGAAGTCTTTCTCGGGAGCTCATGCGGAGGATATTGCCATAGTCGGTGTAAACATTTGCTTCACCCGGAAATCACGTCAACCCTACGTTTGCCGGTTCGTTCAGGCCTGTTGATCACGGATATCGCCATCGCCAATGCTAGAATTCCGCCGCTATTCATTGAGGATCGAACCATGGCTGGTGGCGGTGATTCAACCCGGGCGATCTACTTCGCGCTGGGTGCCAACTTCCTGATCGCGGTTGCCAAGGGCTTGGCCGCATTCTTTACCGGCTCCAGCGCGATGTTGGCCGAGACCGTCCACTCGCTGGCTGACTGCGGCAACCAGGGCCTGTTGCTGCTGGGCCTGAAGCAGGCCAAACAGCCGCCGTCGCCCGAATATCCGCTGGGTTACGGCCGGGCGATTTATTTCTGGTCGTTCCTGGTCGCGGTGATGCTGTTCACCGTTGGCGGGATGTTCTCGTTGTACGAGGGCATCCACAAACTGCAGGCGCCCGTTGACCCGGGTGGCAGCAGCCTGTGGTGGGCGGTCGGCGTATTGACTTTCGGCATCATTGTCGAGGGCATCTCGATGAGGGCCTGCCTGCATGAGGTCAACAAGTCGCGTGGCCAGCGCAGCCTCTGGCGCTGGTTCCGCGAGAGCCGCCAGGCTGAGCTGGTGGTGATCTTTGGGGAGGACCTGGCAGCGTTGCTGGGGCTGATGTTCGCGCTGGTCGCCGTCGTCGCCACCATGGTGACCGGCAATCCGATGTGGGACGCAATCGGCACGATCGGCATTGGTGCGTTGTTGATCATCGTGGCGGTCTTCGTGGCCATCGAGATCAAGGCAATGCTGATCGGACAAAGCGTAGACCCGGAACGCGAGCGTCAGATCCGGCAATTTCTGGACGGCCGCCCCGAGCTCACCCGGGTGATCAGCTTGATCACGATGCAACTGGGCAACCAGGTGATGGTGTCGGTGCAGGCGCAGATGCGTGAGAGCGGCAGCGTCAACAACCTGGTGGCCGAGATCAACACGGTGGAGGTGGCGATGAAGCAGGCCTTCCCCGAGGTGCGCTGGAGCTTCTTCGAGCCGGACGTGCGTACCGGCGCTTGAGGGCGCGTCCCCGGGCACCCGACCCGGGCGCCGGGCCAGGCGCATCCGGCCCCGGCCCCGTGGCGATGGCTAACTGGCCTGCTTCAGCCATTGCACCCGCGATGATGAGCCGGCCTCGCCCAGTACCTGCTGCAGCAAGGGCATCACGGTGGCCAGGGTCTGATCCAGTTGCCACGGTGGGTTGAGCAGCAGCATCCCGCTGCCGTTCATTCGCAGCGGGGAATCGTCCGGGTGCACCATCAGCTCGGCCAGTAGCGACGACTTCACCGGCAGCGCGGCGGCGCGGCGGAAGAACTGGTTCAGCGAGCGGCGCAGCTTGACCGGATACCACACCGCGTAGCTGGCATGCGGCCAGCGCACCAGCGCCTCGCGTACCGCGCCGATGATGTGGTCGAACTCCTGCAGTTGGGCCTCGTAGGGCGGGTCGATCAGCACCAGTCCGCGGTTGAAACGCACCTCCCCGAACTTCGGCGGCAGCAGGGCTTTCATGGCTTCGTAACCGTCGCGTGCATGCACCGCGACGCGTGGGTCGGCGGCGAAATTGGCCTTCAATTGCGCGGCTTCCTCGGGCAGCAACTCGCAGGCCGCGATCCGGTCGCCCTCGCGCAGCGCGTGCGCCAGCAGCCACGGCGAGCCGGGATAGCTGGCATTGCCGTGTTCGCTGCGACAGGCCTTCACGGCGGCCAGGTAGCGGGTGATGACCGGGTGCCGCGGCGCTTCGGCGAGCAGCCGGCCGATGCCGCCCTCGGCCTCGCCGGTGCGCTGGGCGGAGTTGCTGTCGAGCGCGTACAGGCCGCGCCCGGCATGGGTGTCGAGCGCAAACAGCGGTGCCGGCTTGGAGGTCAGCGCGTCGCACAGCGCCAATATGGTGACGTGCTTGAAGACGTCGGCATGGTTGCCGGCGTGGAAGGCGTGGCGATAGTTCATCGCGACAGGATATCCCGGCGGCGGGGTGCGCGGCTGGCTTATCCTGTCGTGGCCGGCTCTTGCCGCCATCCCCGATCCCGCCCATGCCCCGCATCCTCCTGGTTGAAGACGAGACCGCGATTGCCGAGACGCTGCAATATGCCTTGCGCGCCGAAGGTTTCGAGTCCGTGCTATGCCTGACCGGTGGCGAGGCGCTGCGGCTGGTGGCCGGGCAGACCTTCGATCTGGCCGTACTCGACATCGGCCTGCCCGACATCAGCGGTTTCGCGTTATGCCGCGAGCTGCGCCGCAACAGCTCGATGCCGGTGATCTTCCTGACCGCGCAGGGTGCCGAAGCCGACCGCATCCTCGGGCTGGAGATCGGTGCCGACGATTACGTGACCAAGCCGTTCTCACCCCGCGAGCTGGTGGCGCGGGTGAGGGCAGTGCTGCGGCGTGGCCAGACATCGACGTCCGCCGTGCCCGCGGCGGAGGCCTTCAACCACGACGCGGTAGGAAAGTGCATCCGGTTCCGCGGACACATGCTGGACTTGACCCGTTACGAGTACGGGCTGCTGGCTGCGTTGTTGCAGCGGCCCGGGGCGATCCTGTCGCGGGCACAGTTGATGGATCGGGTCTGGGGCGATGCGCTGGAAAGCGGCGACCGCACGGTCGACACCCACATCAAGACGCTGCGGGCAAAGTTGCGCGAGGTGGATCCGTCGGCCGATCCGATCCGCACCCATCGCGGGCTGGGTTACTCGCTGGAGGTCGCGTGACTGGGGTTAGAGCTTGGGCCAGAGCGGCGCAATGAGGCGAATGTCTTGAACATCGGGTTGCGGATTTTCCTCGGCTATTTCCTGATCGTCGCCCTGACCGGGCTGCTGGTGGTGCAGGTGTTCGTCCAGCAGGTCAAGCCCGGGGTGCGCCAGGCGATGGAGGACACGCTGGTGGATACCGCCAATGTCCTGGCCGAACTGGCGACCGACGACCTGCAGGCCGGGCATATCGCCGATGGGGCGTTCGCCCGGCGCGTGCGGGCGGTGGCCAAACGCGACTTCGGCGCCAGCATCTGGGGTTTCGACAAGCACCACGGTAGCTACCGGGTCTACGTCACCGACGCGCGGGGCGTGGTCGTGTTCGACAGCAGCGGCACGGCGCTGGGAGCGGACTACTCACGCTGGAATGATGTGCGCCGGACGCTGGACGGGCACTACGGTGCGCGCTCCAGTCGGAGTGATCCGGCCGATGAAAACTCCACGGTGATGCATGTCGCCGCCCCGATTCGCGACGCGGACGGCACCCTCATCGGCGTGCTGACCGTGGCCAAACCCAACAGCACCTTGATGCCGTTCATCGAGCGCGGGCAGGCTGTGGTGTTGGGGTGGGGCGCGGTGCTGCTGGGCGCAGCCCTGTTGATCGGCCTGACGGCCGCCGGGTGGTTGTCGCGCCAGCTTGCCGGGCTGCGGCGTTATGCCCATGCGGTCACCGCAGGCGAGCGCGCGATTCCTCCACGCGCAGCGGGCGAGTTCGGCGAACTGGGTGCCGCGCTGGAAACCATGCGCGTCCGGCTCGAGGGCAAGCAGTATGTCGAGCACTACGTGCACAGCCTGACCCACGAAATGAAGGGGCCGCTGGCGGCGATCCTGGGCAGCGCGGAACTGCTGGAGGCGCCGATGCCCGATGTCGACCGCGCGCGCTTTGCCGCCAGTATCCGGACCCAGGCCGACCGCTTGGCGCAGATGATCGACAAGCTGCTCGCCTTGGCCGAAGTGGAGCATCGGCAGCGGATCGAGCAACCCGAGCCGGTCGACATGGCACGACTGGCCGCTGATGTCGCCGGGCTTTGCGCGTCACGCCTGCTTCGCGCGGCCGTCGAGTTGCGGCTGGAGACGGCCGCGGCGACGGTCAGCGGCGATGCGTTCCTGCTTCGTCAGGCGCTGGTCAACCTGGTCGACAACGCGGTGGATTTCGCCCCGGTCGGCAGCGTGGTCGAGCTGCGTTTGCGGAGCGAGGGCGCCGAGGTCGTCGTCGAGGTCGCCGATCGCGGTTCGGGCGTTCCCGACTATGCAGCGCAACGGGTGTTCGAGCGGTTCTATTCGCTGCCGCGCCCGGCAGGCGGCAGTCGCAGCAGTGGGCTGGGGTTGTGCTTCGTAGCGGAAGTCGCGGCCTTGCACGGCGGACGGGTCACCCTCGGCAATCGCGCGGGCGGTGGTGCGCTGGCAACACTGGTGCTGCCGGCGACCGGGTAACGCTTCACCTTCGCTTCACCGTGGCCCCATCGTCCGCACATGCGCGCCATCGATGCTGCCGTTGGTTGCCACGACGGGAGTGCGAAATGCGACTTTGGATGAAGATGGTGTTGGTGCTGGGGATGACCCTGGCGATCCTGGTGCCGTTGACGATGGTGCGCGGGGTGGTCCACGAGCGACAGGAGTACCGGCGCCAGGCGGTGGTTGACATCGCCCGCAGTTACGCCGGCCAGCAGTGGTTCGCGGGGCCGGTGCTGGTGGTGCCGTATCGGCAGTTGGTTGAGGTCGAGGAGCCCGATGCGAACGGCGTGGTGCGAAGGGTGCGCCGGATGCAGGAGAGCCAGTGGACGTTTTTTCCCAGCACGTTGGTTGTCGACGGAGACCTCAAGCCGGGCATCCGCCGACGCGGGCTGCATGAGGTCCGGGTGTACGAGTGGCATGGGAGCGCGCAGGCTTCGTTCGATCTGGAGATCCCGGCTGATCCCGGCCCGGAGCAGGCGCGCCGGATCGGCCAGCCCTACCTGGGTTACGCGATCGGCGATGTGCGCGGGCTGGTAGGTACCCCGGTGCTGAAGGTCGATGGCCGCAGTGTGAGTCTGGAGCAGGGCCGGGGCTATCGTCGCGGCGAGGGCCTGCATGTGCGGCTGGGGGTGCCGGCATCGGGTGAGACTCGCACCGTGAGCACCCGCCTGGACTTCGTGCTGGCCGGCACCGAACGTCTGGCGCTGGTCCCGCTGGGTCATCAGAACCGGTTCTCGCTGGGTTCGAGCTGGCCGCATCCGAGTTTCGAAGGCAGCTCGCCCCGCACCCGGACCATCGACGGCCGTGGCTTCCAGGCGGAGTGGGATATTCCCGGCCTGGCCAGCAACGCGCAGCGAAGCTTCCTGGAAGGTATGGCGGCCGACCGGGCGCGGGCCGGCGCCAGCGGCGCGGAGGATGGATCTGCCGGAGTGGAAAGTGTCGGCGTGTCGCTGGTCGACCCGGTCGATGTATACGCCAAGACCGATCGCGCGACCAAGTACGGCCTGCTGTTCGTACTGCTGACCTTCATCGGGTTCTTCATTTTCGAGCTGACCCGGCAGTTGCCGATCCACCCGATCCAGTACGGCCTGGTCGGGCTCGCGCTGGCGATGTTCTTCCTGCTGCTGCTCAGCCTGAGCGAGCACTTCAAGTTCGGCTGGTCCTACCTGGCCGCCGGGGTCGCCTGTATCGGCCTGATCACGTTCTATCTCAGCGCGGTCCTGCGAAGCGTGCGGCGGGCGCTGGGCTTCGCCGTGATGCTGGCCACCCTGTATGCCGCGCTCTATGGATTGCTGGTGTCGGAAGACAACGCGCTGGTGCTGGGATCGGGCTTGCTGTTCGTAGTCCTGGCCGCGCTGATGACGATCACCCGCAAGGTGGACTGGTACCAGTTGGCCGGCCGTCCGTTGGCGCGTCCGCGGCGGTCCGGGCCGAGCTTGGGCGAGGGCTGATCCTCGTGACCGCCGGCGCCCCAGGGGAGGCGCCGGCGGTTTCCGGACGGATGACCCGGATGGCCTTCCCCGCATTGGATTGCCGTTTACACGACCGTAAGCTGCGCACGTACTGTCACTGATGGGCGCGCATCCCCTAGACCAAAAGAGGCCGCTGAGCATGATGTCCGGCATGACCCCGCTCACCGAATCCGCATCTCGCCATACAGACCACCCGACGCTGAGGGCACTGGTCGTGCACAGCGTAGTCGGCGCGGCGATCCGACCGTTCCTTGGCGATATCGCGCAGTTGCGGGCCACGGTGCTCTGCGACTGGCCGAACCTGTATGACGGCGATGTCGCCAGCCAGGCCCGGCACCTGCAGGTCTACCTGGACTCCTGGCGCAGCATTGCGATCCTGGTGTCCGATGGTGCCCGGTTGGTGGGCGTGTCGATCGGTTTGCCGTTGGGCGATGCGCGCGAATCGTTGCGCCACGTGTTCGCTCCGGCAGGGCGCGAGGTCGGCCGGGCCTTCCATTTTGGCGGATCGGTGTTGCTGCCGGCGTATCGCGGACGCGGCCTGGGCCATCGTTTCTTCGATGAGCGCGAGTCGCATGCGCGCGCACTGGGCGGCTTTGAGACGACGACGTTCCGCACGGTCGAGCGCGCCGTCGACGATCCGCGCCGGCCTCCGTTTGGCCGCAGTCTGGAACCGTTCTGGCACAAGCGCGGCTACCGTCGGTGCGAGGGTCTGCCGCAAAACCTCGCGACCTGGTCGCGTCCGCTGGAACGCAACTTCTAGCTACGGGTGGCGAATCTGCATCAACGCGATCGCGATCGCCACGCCCTGCATGACTTCAGGCCAGCAGGGATATCCGCGGCACCCACAGCGCCACTCCGGCCAGGCCACTGCCGATCACGATGGCAGCCAGCACGTCGCTGGGGTAGTGGAGGCCCAGTACCACCCGGGAAGCCGCGACGGCAGCGGTGAACGGCGCCAAAACCCACGCCAGCACCGGGTAATGCGCGATTGCGACCAGGCTGAAGGCGACCGCATGCAAGGTGTGTCCGGACGGGAAACTGAACTCGTCCAACGGCGCAACCCACGCCTGGATCCGCTGGTCGCTGGCAAACGGCCGTGGACGGCGGGTCCATCGCTTGAGCAGTTTGTACAGGCCCAGTGCGACCAGCCCGGTCACCGCCAGGTGGATCGATGCGGCCAGTCCGTCGATGCCGTCGACGAGGATCATCATCGTCATCAGCAGGTACCAGAACATCCCGTCGCCAAGCCGGCTGACTGCGGCGAATGTGGCCCGCGAAATGCCACCACTACCCAGCTGGTTGAGCTTCAGGCACCAGCCTGACTCATCGGCGACCAGACGTTGATGCCAGCGCAATCGACTCATCCTTCCTCCTCGCGACCAGGTCGCGCAGCAATGCATCGAAATCCCGTGCGACCTGTTGCGGTTGCAAGCTCATGACGGCCTCGCGCCCGCGTCGGGCCATGTCGGCGCGCTGTTGGGCATCGCCGCCGATGTTCACGGCCGCGGCAATGAACCCCGCGTCGTCGCCATCGTCGATCGCTGCGCCGTGCACGCCGTCTCGCAGATGCTCACGGGCGGCGCCGTAATTGAATGCGACCGGTGGCACGCCACTGGCCATGGCTTCCAGGGTGACGTTGCCGAAGGTTTCGCTGTGGCTCGGGAACAGGAACAGGTCGCCACTGGCAAAGTGGCGGGCGAGTTCCTTGCCGCGCTGTACGCCACAGAAGATGAAGTCGGGATGCTCGCGCTCCAGGCGGCTCCGCTCCGGTCCGTCCCCGACCCAGACGAAGCGCGCGCGTGGGTGGGCTTCCTGCAAGCGCCGGTACGCCCGTATGGCCAGGTCGAGGTTCTTTTCCGGGGCAATCCGGCCGACATGGATGGCGACCGGGTCGTCCGGGCCAGCGCCCCATTGCGCGCGCAGCGTCGGGTCGCGGCTGTCGGGGGTGAAGCGGTTGCAATCGACCGCCCTCGGCAGGCGCCGCACCTGCCGGAAGCCTTGTGATCGCAGGAGGCCGGCCAGCTCGTGGGTGGGCACCAGGGTGGCGTCGGCGCGGTTGTGGAAGTGGCGCATCCAGCGCAATGCGGCGCTGCCGAGCCAGGCGAACCCGTAGTCGCGCATGTAATGGTCGAAGCGGGTATGCAGGCCGGTTGCGGCGGGGATTCCCAGTTGCCGCGCCGCGCGTAGCGCCGACCAGCCCAATGGCCCTTCGGTGGCGATATAGATGGCGTCCGGTGGCATTGCGCGCCAGTGCCTGATCAACGCACGGGTCGCCGGCAGGCCGATCTGCAAGCCGGAGTAGCGCGGTAGCGGCACGCCACGGATCAACAGTTCGTGGTCTGCCGACTGGCGGTCTCCGGTCTGTCGCGGCCGTACCAGGCCGACCTCGTGACCCAGTTCGCGCAGTCCGTGCTCCAGGTCCCGCACGGTCAAGGCGACGCCGTTGACCTCCGGTGGATAGGTCTCGGTGACGATCGCGTAGCGCATCGGAGGCCTCCGCCTGAGTGCGCCCAGCGTGCCGCGGTGAGGTGAACCGACGATGGCAAAAATATGACGATGATGTGACATCAGCGGGTGACGCATCGACGTGTTTGCCGGACATTAATGGGCGATTCGATAGGCTGTGCCGATCCCTGTTTCCGGTAAACCCCCTTGCGCCGACGCGAACTGCTGATCGCGGGTCTCACGCTGCCCCTTGTCGCCTTGCCAGGCGTGGGGAAGCCGTCGCCGTTGCGAGCCCTTGCCGGCGACGTTCCGGTGCAAGACCCATTGGCGCCTTCCTTCACCCCGGACACCGTGCCGGGGCTGGCCCGCGCGCTTGCCGCGCAACCTTTCCAGCCCGCTGCCGGGAAGTTGCCGGACTCGCTGCGCAGTATCGGTTATGACCAGTACCGGGAGATCCGCTTCGATCCCAGGCAGGCGTTATGGCGCGGACAGGGAAGGTCGTTCCAGGCGGAATTCTTCCATCGTGCGTTCCTGTTCGGGCAGCGGGTGGACATCCACCAGGTGGCCGATGGCATGGCCACACCGATCGTCTACCAGCCGGGAATGTTCAGCTTCGGCTCGGCGCCGGCAACTGTCGAAACGGATCTCGGTTTTGCCGGCTTCCGCCTGCATGCGCCGATCAACACCCCCGACTATTTCGACGAGGTCTGCGCCTTCCTTGGTGCGAGCTATTTCCGTGCGGTCGCCCAGGGACAGCGGTATGGATTGTCCGCGCGCGGGCTGGCGTTGCGCACCGGCGATCCGGCCGGCGAGGAGTTCCCGGTCTTCAAGGCGTTCTGGATCGAGCGCCCCGAGCCTGGCGCAGGGCAGATCGTGGTGCATGCGCTGATGGACAGCCCCAGTGTCGCGGGTGCTTTTGCCTTTGTGATCCATCCCGGCCAGGAGACCGTATTCGACGTCAGTGCGCGCCTGTACCCGCGCGTGGCGCTTTCCCTAGCAGGCATTGCACCGCTGACCAGCATGTTCCAGTTCGACGCCAGTGATCGGGTCGGTATCGATGACTACCGCAGTGCGGTGCATGACTCCGGCGGGCTGGCATTGGATACCGCCAGCGGTGAGCAACTGTGGCGACCGTTGTGCAATCCCGTGGCGCTGCAGGAAAGCACCTTTGACGATGACAGCCCGCGCGGCTTCGGGCTGATGCAGCGCAAGCGCAGATTTTCAGACTACGGCGACAGTGAAGCCCAGTACGAACGTCGCCCGAGCCTGTGGGTGGAGCCGGTGGGTGACTGGGGCAGGGGCAGCGTGCACCTGTTCGAGCTGCCCACCGCGGACGAGTACCACGACAACATCGTCGCGTTCTGGCGCCCGTCGCAACCGCTGGCGGCAGGCCGCGAGCATCGCTTCGACTATCGCCTGCACTGGTGCGACCGACGCGGCGACCAGACAGCGCTGGCAAAGACCGAGCGCACTCGGATCGGGGCCGCCCCGAAGGGCGCCCGACAGGTCGTGATCGACCTGGCCGGAGGCGGGTTGGCGAGCCTGAACGAATCCGCCTTGCCGCGAGCCGAAGTACACGTCAGTCACGGCCAGGTCACTAACATTGTCGCCCATGCCAGCCCCGAGACGGGCGGCTGGCGCTTGGCGTTCGAGCTGCACCCCGGTGACGAGCCGTTGGTGGAGTTGCGCGCCCGGTTGCTGTCCCAGGACGGCAACCCCCTTTCGGAAACATGGATTTACCGATGGACCCGATCATGATGAACACATCTTCCCTTGCCGACGCCCACCAGGCGCGGCCACTGTTGCCAGCCGAAGCGCCATTGCCGATGCCGGTGCAATCGTTCCAGGAGGCCGAGCCGGCCGCCGCCACGTTGCCCGGCAGCCCCTCCGGGATCGTCTGGCGCCGTGCATGGATACTTGGTGGCACCGCCGGACTGACCCTGTTGGCGACCTACCAGCTGTGGTGGGCCTTGCGTGGCGGCGGACTGGGTGCGCTGGAAGGGCTGACCCTGGTCCTGTTCGCTTGCCTGTTCGTCTGGGTTGCGCAGAGTTTCATGAGCGCCCTGTCCGGCTTTGCATTGATCGTCAATGATTACCGTCGCCGCGGCGGGCTGGGCTTGATTGATGCCGGGCCACTGCCCGCGCTGACCACGCGCACCGCGCTGTTGATGCCGACCTACAACGAGGATCCGGAGCGGTTGATGGCCGGGCTGGAGGCAATCTGCGAATCGGTGATTGCCACCGGCCGTGCGGCTTCGTTTGATTTTTTTGTACTCAGTGACACCACCCGCAGCGAGCTCCAGCAGCGGGAGTTGGCAGCGTTCCAGGCATTGCGGGGTCGCCTGGGCGGACAGGTGAACCTGTTTTACCGACATCGTCCCGACAACCTGGAGCGCAAGGCCGGCAACATCGCCGAGTGGGTCAAGCGTTTTGGCGCCGCGTACCCGCACATGCTGATCCTCGATGCCGACAGCCTGATGACCGGCAAGGCGGTGGTCAGGCTGGCGATGGCAATGGAGCGCAACCCCGGGGTCGGGTTGATCCAGACCCTGCCGGTGGTGGTCAACGGCAGTACCGTGTTTGCGCGCATGCAGCAGTTCGCCGGCCGCGTGTACGGCCCGGTGCTGGCGCGTGGCAATGCCTGGTGGCATGGCACCGAGGGCAACTACTGGGGCCACAATGCGATCATCCGTACCGCGGCATTTGCCGTCGATGCCGGCCTGCCTAAGCTGGAGGGCGGGCGCCCGTTTGGCGGCAGTATCCTCAGCCATGACTTCGTGGAGGCGGCTTTGTTGCGCCGCGGCGGTTGGTCGGTGCACCTGATCCCGGGCCTGGGCGGCAGCTATGAAGAAGGCCCGCCCTCACTGACCGACATGCTGGTGCGCGACCGCCGTTGGTGCCAAGGCAACCTGCAGCACGCAGGTGTGTTGCCTGCACGTGGATTGCACTGGGTCAGTCGCTGGCACCTGCTGACCGGCATCGGGCATTACATCACCGCGCCCTTGTGGGGGATGCTGATGCTCATCGGCCTGGTGATGACCATGGCGAATTCGGGCTTGCGCCTGCATGAGCTGGTGCTCCCCGGTCTGGCATCGTCCGCGAACTGGGCGGGGCCAGGCGATGGTGAGCGCTTCTTGTGGGTCTTCGTGCTGACCATGTCGTTGTTGCTGGGCCCCAAATTATTGGGCTTCCTGCTGACCTTGGTCGACCCGTGGGCGCGTCGCAGCTGTGGCGGAGCCTTGCGGTTGACGCTGGGGGTGCTGGTGGAAACGGTGCTGACCACGTTGATGGCGCCGGTGACGATGTGCCTGCAGTCGCGCGGTGTGGCCGAGGTGTTGATGGGGCGTGATTCCGGTTGGGAAAGCCAGCGCCGTGACGATGGCACGTTGTCGCGAACCGAGTTGCTGCAACGCTACGGTGGGGTGACGGCCTGCGGGCTGGTGGGCGCGGTATGGAGCTATGCGGTCTCACCCTCTTTGATGTTGTGGATGTCGCCGGTGCTGCTTGGGCTGGTGGTTTCGATGCCGCTGGTCGCGTTGACCGCAGCGCCGATACCGGGCCGCCGCTTGCGGCACCTCGGACTGTTCCTGACTCCCGAGGAGGTCGTGCCGCCGCCGGTGCTTGCCCGTGCGCAGGCGCTGCGCGGATCGCTGGTCCGGTGCGCGGACCTTCCCGGTCTGGCGCCGGCGGAGACGACGTCGGAATTGGAGCCGCACCCGGTGTAGGGCGCGTGGGCGCTGCACGCGTGCCTAGGTTGCTTCGACGCTCAGGGTGATGCCCAGCGCGGCGATGTCGTCAGGCTCGCCATCCAGGTCCGCGCGCAGCAACGGACGTGCCTGCAGCCAGCGTTGGGCAAAGGTCAGGGTCAGGCAATCCGCGCTGGCATGAGCGTTGAGTTGCGGAATCGGGTCGGCCTCATGCGCGCGGTGGATCAGCACAGCCAGCCGAAGCAACGCCGAGGTGTGGCGAACGGCAGGCAGCAGGCGGTCGGGCAGGGCGTCGAACACGTGCTTGGGGATCTTGCGCCGCTGGGTGCGTACCAGCGCCGCCAGGAACTGCTGCTGCTGCCGCGAAAAACCGGCGATGTCGGTGTACTCGACCACATACGCGCTGTGCACGTGGTACTGGCTGTGGGCGATCGTCAGCCCCAGCTCATGCAGGCGCGCCGCCCGGACCAGCATCAGCCGGTCGTCGACGTCCAATTCCCAGACCTCCGCGAGTTGATCGAACAACCGCAGCGCGGTGGCCTCCACGCGCGCGGCCTGGGCGGTGTCGATCCCGTAGCGCACCATCAGGGCAGCCACCGAGGCGTCGCGCGGATCATCCGCGCCGCCGCGACCGATCATGTCGTGCAACACGCCCTCGCGCAGCGCGGCCTTGCTGGTCGCCAGCCGCTGCAAGCCGAGCGCATCAAAAGCCGCTTCCAGTACCAGGACGCCCCCGGCAATCACCTCGCGGCGCTCGCTGGACAGCCCGGGTAGCTTGATCGCCCCGATGCTGCCGGCCTGCAGCAAGCGGTCGCGCACCTGGGGCAGGGCATCGACGAGGATGGCGCCCTTGCTCAATTTCATTGCGGCGCAGATCTCTCCGATGGCCTTGTTGGTCCCGGAAGTGCCGATCGCATCATCCCAGCCCACGGCGCGGTAGGTGGAGGCGAACTGCTGGAACTCGGCGGTGACCTCGATCAACGCCTCACGCCAGCGTTTGCCGGTGAGCTTTCCGTCGCCGAAATAGCGCCGCGTGGTGGCAACACAGCCCAACTGCAGGCTCTCGCGTTCGATCGCCTCGAAGCCGCTGCCGATGATGCATTCGGTGGAGCCGCCACCGATGTCGAGCACCAGTCGCAACTGGCCTGGCTTGGAAGGTTGCGCGTGGGCGACACCCAGGTAGATCAGTCGGGCTTCCTCGCGGCCGGCGACCACCTCGATCCCGTGGCCCAGTGCGCTCTCTGCCGGCATCAGGAACGCCTGCGGGACGGCAAGGCGGCGCACGGTATTGGTCGCGATCGCCCGTACGCGTTGCGGCGGGATGTCGCGGATGCGCTGGCCAAAACGCGACAGGCACGCGTAGGCACGTTGGCGGACCTCGGCCGATAGCGCGCCGCGGCCATCCAGGCCTTCGGCCAGCCGTACGCTCTCGCGCAGGCGGTCGACGACCCGCAGCTGTCCCAGAAGATACTGGGCAACCACCATGTGGAAGCTGTTGGAGCCCAGGTCGATCGCGGCCAGCAGGTCGCCATCGCGTAACGGCATGGCCGCGGTCGGGAAGATGTCCGGCATGTCGCGATGATCCCTGGTCAGCACAACTTGGCCAACAGGCAAGCCTGGGCCGAGTGGGGTGGTTGATGATCGAGCCGCGGCACCCGCGCGTAGTCACCATCGGACTGCAACGACCAGGCGTTGAGGTTGTCGTCCAGGTAGTTGTTCAGGGTTTCATCGAACACCCGCTCGGCCAGACCCGGGTCGAGGATCGGAAAGCAGGTCTCGACCCGCCGCAGCAAGTTGCGCTCCAGCCAGTCGGCGCTGGCGCAGAACAGTTCTGGCTGGCCATCATTGCCGAACCAGTAGACCCGGCCATGCTCCAGGAATCGCCCGACGATGGAACGCACCCGGATGTTCTCGCTGACGCCCGGCACACCCGGGCGCAGGGTGCAGGCGCCGCGCACGATGAGGTCGATCTGCACGCCCGCCTGCGATGCGCGATACAGCGCGCGTATCACCCGCGGCTCATTGAGTGCGTTCATCCGGGCGATGATCCGGCCGGGCTTGCCCGCCCGCGCATTCGCGGTTTCGCGATCGATCCGCTGCAGTACCCCGGCATGCAGGGTGAAAGGCGATTGCAACAGGCGCTTGAGGGTCATCGACGGCGCCAGTCCGGACAGCTGCTGGAAGATCAGGTGGACATCGTTGCCGATCTCGGGGTGGGCGGTGATCAGGCCGATGTCGGTGTAGAGCCTGGCCGTTCCGGCGTGGTAGTTGCCGGTGCCCAGGTGCACGTAACGACGCAGCTTCCGGCCTTCGCGCCGGACCACCAGCAGCATCTTGGCGTGGGTCTTGTAACCGACCACGCCGTAGACGACCTGTACCCCGGCTTCTTGCAGGCGGTCGGCGAAACCCAGGTTGGCCTCTTCGTCAAAACGTGCACGCAACTCGACCACGGCGGTGACGTCCTTGCCGTTGCGGGCAGCCTGGATCAGCGCCTCCACGATCGAGGAATCCTTGCCCGAGCGGTACAGGGTCTGCTTGATCGCCAGTACTGCCGGATCCTCGGCCGCCTGGCGCAGCATGTCCAGCACCGGCGTGAACGCATCGAAGGGGTGGTGCAGCAGCACGTCATTTTTGGCCAAGGTGGCAAAAATGCGATCGCTGCCCGGTAGCTGACGCGGCTGGAATGGCGGGAATTTCAGGTCGGGGCGCTCGACCAGGTCGTACACCTGGATCACCCGGTTGAGGTTGACCGGGCCTTTTATCCGGTAGACCGCATTGGCGGGCAGGTCGAACTTGTCCAGCAGGTTGCGCACGATCGGGGCCGGACATTGCTCGGCGATCTCCAACCGCACCGCGCGCAGGTAGCCACGGCCAACCAGCTCGTCGCGCAGGGCCAGGGCGATGTTGTCCACCTCCTCCTCGTCGACCAACAGCTCGGAATTGCGGGTGACCCGGAACTGGTATGCGCCCTTGATCTCCATTCCCGGGAACAACTCGCCAACGAAGCTCGACAGCACCGCCGACAGGAACACGAAGTCATTCGGCCCGCCGCTGATCTTTTGCGGAACCTGGATGATTCGTGGCAGCGAGCGCGGCGCACGCACGATCGCCAGGTCGCCTTTGCGGCCGAATGCATCCTGGCCACTCAACACCACCACGATATTGAGCGACTTGTTGAGGATTTTCGGGAACGGGTGTGCCGGATCCAGCCCCAGCGGCGACAGTACCGGCATGACTTCATTGCGGAAGTACGCGCGCAGCCAGCGGGTTTGACGGGCATTCCAACTGCCGCGGGCAAGAACCCGTACGCCAGCGGCATCGAGCTGCGGTCGCAACACCGTGTTCCAGCAATCGTACTGGGCGTCGACCAGTTCGGCGGCACGGTCATGGATGCGCGCCAGCACCGCGTTTGGCGACAGGCCATCGGGGCCGGCGACCAGTCCCAGGTCCTGTGCGTGCTGCAAGGTGCCGGCACGGATCTCGAAGAACTCGTCCAGGTTGGTGCAACTGATGCACAGGTATTTGAGGCGCTCCAACAAGGGCACCTGTGAATCCTGCGCCTGTGCGAGCACGCGGAAGTTGAAGTCCAGTTGGGACAATTCGCGATTGAAGTACAGCGACGGGTCCCGAAGCGGGTCGTTGCGGGCCACGTCGGTATACAGGCCGACATCGAGTGGCGCGTGCTCGGGTGCGACCTGGTCCAGCGGGATGTGCGTGGGCGGTGTGGGCTCGCCTTTCCGGTCTTCCGGCGCCGGGTTGGCCGGCAAGAGGTCATTGGCTGGGGTATTCATGCATGCAACTCGTTGGCGTGCTGGCCGCCGTGTGATGTCTCGCGCGGACGTACCCGCTCCGCGCCGAAGTGGCAGGCAAAAATACTGCCACGGCCGACCTCGCTGGTGATCTCCAGGCGCGCCTGGTGGAGCTGCAGTATGTGCTTGACGATGGCCAGCCCCAGGCCGGTACCACCGCTCTCGCGCGAGCGGCTGGTCGAGACCCGGTAGAAGCGCTCGGTGATTCGTGGCAAGTGTGCTGCCGGAATTCCGTAACCGCTGTCGCGAACTTCAAGCACGATTCCATCCGACACGAGTCCAGCCGGTACGATCCGCTGCGGCGCGACATCGAGTCCCGGACTGGATGCACGGGTGGTGCGCAAGCTGATCACCACCTCCCCACCGGCTGGCGTGTAACGCACCGCGTTGCTTACCAGGTTGGAGAACGCGCTGTGCAACTCCTTGCCCGATCCCAACAGGTCCAGGCCCGCGCTGTCATCCACGCTGATGTGATGCCGGCCCTGGCTCAGTGCGACGGCCTCGCGCTTGAGGGTGGTCAGCATCGCGTCCATCGATACCGGTTCTTCCACCGGCAAGCTGTCCTGCGACTCCAGCCGTGACAAGGTCAACAGGTCTTCTACCAGCTGCGCCATGCGTTGCGACTGGCGTTGCATCTCGGTGAATATGGGCGCCAGCTCCGGGTGCTCGTCCTGCTCGATCATGTCCAGGTACCCATGGATGACGGTCAACGGGGTACGCAGCTCGTGGGAGACATTGGCGACGAAGTCCCGGCGCATCTGCTCCAGCTGTAGCAATCGGCTGACGTCGCGCGCGACCAGCAACCACAGGTTCTCAGAATACGGGATCAGGCGCAGGCTCAGGCGCATCGATGGACGGGTCGGGGCCGCTACCTCAAGCGACTCGGCATGGCGACCGGCCGCGAGCCAGTGGGCAAGCGGCAACGGTTGCATCCGTTGCACCAGTGGCAGGCCGATATCGACGGGGTAATGCAGTCCCAGCAATGGCGAACTGGACTCGTTGAACCACAGTATTCGCTGACTGTTGCGATCGACCACCACGATGGCATCGGGCAGCGCGGCGGCCGCGGCGCGATAGGCGCGCAACATCTCCACCAGCCGTCGCTTGCGGCCGCGCATTTCGGCTTGGCCGCGGTACAGCATCCGATCCAGTTCGTTCCACGGGCCAGGCCCGCCGGGCGGCGGCTGCCGCAGGCGCGCGCTCAGTCGTGACAGCACCCGGTGCAGACGCCAGTAATGCCAGCCCACCAAGGTCAGCGCGGCCACGGTCACGACCGGCCACGGATAACCGATTGCCAAGCCAAACGCGGCCGTAATGGCAAGGAAAAGGCACAGCAGGCCAATCGTGCGGAACCAGGCAGTGCGTACGCGCGAAGTCATGGCCTGAGTATCCAACAGATGATGTTGTGGTGCAGCGCAGGGCGGTCAGATCCGCCCATTACCGCGTCAACAGTCGGCGGACACGGAAAACCGGTATCCGGTGCCGCGGACGGTCTGGATCATGCCGTCCAGCGTGTACGGCTCCAGGGTCTTGCGCAGGCGGCGGATGTGCACGTCCACGGTGCGCTCCTCCACGTATACGCTGCCGCCCCAGACATGATCCAGCAGCTGGCTGCGCGAATACACCCGCTCGGCGTGAGTCATGAAGAAGTGCAAAAGGCGATACTCGGTGGGTCCGATCTGTACCGGTTGTTCCTCGCCGCCGACAGTGGCGAAGACGCGATGGGCGGCACCGTCGATGCGCAATGATCCGGCACGGATACTGCCGTCCTCGTCATCCTCGCGTGAGCGACGCAGTACCGCACGGATACGGGCCAACAGCTCACGGGCCGAAAACGGCTTGACCACGTAGTCGTCGACGCCGGCCTCCAGGCCGCCGACACGGTCGTTCTCCTCACCACGAGCGGTCAACATGATGATCGGTACCTCCCGGGTCAACGCGTCCTTGCGCCAGCGTCGCGCCAGTTCCAGGCCGCTGGTTCCGGGCAGCATCCAGTCCAGCAGGATCAGGTCGGGCACGCGGTCTGCGATCGCGGCCTGGGCCTGGCGCGCATCCCCGGCATGAACCGGGTTGTAGTCCCCCTTGCGCAGGGCAAAGGCGACCATGTCCCGGATGGCGGGTTCGTCTTCGACAATCAGGATGTGTTTTTGCACGGCTCACCAGTGACGAGGAGTGGTCGCCGGGATCAATTGCTCATCGACCGTGGATCCCGGAGTCACCCCAGTACACTACCGTTTAGTTACAGGCGCATGACAGCGTCTTGCCGCGGCCCGCCCTGCCTAGCGGCGGTCAAATACCTGGTCGTGGATGCCCTGGCGATGGAGCTCCAGCACGATTGGTGTGATCTGGGCGATTCGCGCCTCGATCCTGGCGCGGGCGTAGTAATCAACCTCGGGGCGCTTTTTCAGGGTGTTCAGCTGGACCAGCGCCTGTTCGGCCCGGCCGCTCAGGAACGTCGCTTCGGCATAGGCTTCGCCGGCGCGGATCGGCTCGCCGGCGATCTCGCTGGCGCGGGCGAACGTGTGCTGGAAGGCCGGATCCGTCGCCGAGCGTGACAGCAGTGGTCGCAGTATTGCCTGTGCGCGCTTGCCGGCATCGACCGTGTTGCGCTCCAGCAGGGCGTCGGCCCAGGTCAGCGCAACGGCGCGGTTGTTGGGCGCGCGTCGGAGCAGCTCGCCAAAACGTGCGTCGGCGGCCTCCTGGTGACCGCTGCGCGATTCCGCTTCCGCCAGCCCAAGGCTCAACCACAGCTCGCCCGGCCGTTCCGTCAGCAAGCTCGCCAGCAGCTTGGCGGCCGCCGCCGGTTCATTGGCGCGCAATCGTGCGATGGCCAGTCCATAACGCTGCGCCTCGTCCAGCGTGCCGCGCTTGGTCATCTGCTCGTATTCGCGGATTGCCGCGCGCGGGCTGTCGGCGCTGAGCACGCGCAGGCGCTCCTGGGCAAAACCAAACAGGCCCGTGCCCTTGCCGCTGTGCGCCGGCGCGCCGATCGTCAGGCCGTCGGGCAACAATGGGTTGTCGGTTGCGATTGGGCTGGACAGGAAGCCGCCCGGCGATTCTTCGACCCGGCCCGCCCGTGCTTTCGCCTCGCTGATGCGGGTGGTCGTGACCGGGTGGGTCATCAGGTAGCCGGGGATGTCGTAGGCGCCGGCCGCATTGACCCGTGATTTCGCCTGCATGGTGGTGAAGAAGTCGGCCATTGCCAGCGGGTCGTAACCGGCGCGGGCGAGGGTCTGGATACCGATCCGGTCGGCCTCGTGTTCATTGGAACGGGTGTAGTTGATCTGGCGCTGCTGGGCCAGGCCCATCGCCGAAACGATTGCCGCCTGGGTCGCTTCGCCGGATGAATCGCCCCCGGCCGCCTGGGCCGCCACGACCGCCCCCAGCATCGCCAGCAGGATCGGCAACTGGTCGCGCTGGGCCCGCTCGACCCCGCGCAGCACGTGCTGCTGGGTGACGTGGGAAATCTCGTGGGCCATTACCCCGGCGACTTCATCCTCGCGCTCGGCCGCCAGCACCAGACCGGCGTTGACGCCGATATAGCCGCCGAGCGTGGCAAACGCGTTGATCTGGCGATCGCTCATCATGAAAAACGTGAAGGGCTGTTGCGGGCGGTCGCTGCTGGCGCCCAGCCGGGTACCAAGCGAAGTGAGCCAGTTGTCCACCAGAGGATCGGCCAGAATGTAGTCGTAGTGGCGCAGTTGCGCCAACATCATCGCGCCGTATTCCTCCTGCTGGTGGGGCGTCAGCAGCTCACCGGCGGAGGAGCCGATGTCCGGCAAGGAGTCCTGCGCAGGCGCGCAGACACTGGCCAAGGCCAATGTGACGACGGTGGAAAGCACGATGATGCGGCGCAAGCGGAACTCCTGGGGCCGGCCACCGTTGCATGGCCGAAGGGTCGATAATGGCAGCATGCCGATGATCGGGCCGGGCCGAATGAATCCGCGGTTAATTGGCCTGAACGATGCGCCGGGGGCTGCGGGTGCCGCCGACTTGCGAACACGGGCTGTTGAACCCATCTCCCAATTGCCTGCGTGGCAAGCGATGGCGATGGGTTGGACAATGCCCGTTCGCCGGAGTTCACCACCCGGGCCCGTTGCATCCGGGTTTTGCCTACACCGAATTCACCACAGGAGAACCGACTTGAACACCGATCTGAACCAGGTTGACCCCGCTTCCAACCCGATCGTGATCTACACCAGCGCGGCCTGCTCGTACTGCGTCGCCGCCAAGAACTTCCTCAAGAGCAAGGGCCGCGAGTGGACCGAGGTTCGCATTGACCTGGATTCCGCTGCCCGCGAGAAAATGATGGGTTTGACCAAGCGCACCAGCGTGCCGCAAATCTTCGTCGGCGACACCCATGTGGGCGGCTTCGACGAGATGATGGCGCTGCAGCGCGAGGGCAAGCTGGAGCCCTTGCTGGATGGCGCGGCGTAGCGGATTCACTGACGATATCTGGTGGCTGGCGCCCTCCGGGCGCCCATCCAATGGGCGTTTGCGGCATAATTGCAGGGATAACCACCCGGCGCAGCGTCTTGCACGGCGCGCCCATCAGATGGAAGAAGATCCCCAATGACACAGACAATCACGGTGATCCGTGGCGACGGCATCGGTCCTGAAATCATGGACGCCACCCTGTACGTGCTCGACGCGATGAAGCTTGGCCTGCAGTACGAGTTTGCCGATGCCGGCCTGGTCGCGATGGAAAAGACCGGCGAGCTGCTGCCAGCGGCGACCATGGACTCGATCCGCAAGAACCGCGTTGCCCTGAAGAGCCCGCTGACCACTCCCGTCGGCGGTGGCTTTTCCTCGATCAACGTCGAGTTGCGCAAGCGCTTCGACCTGTACGCCAACGTGCGGCCGGCCAAGTCCTTCCCCAATACCAGGTCGCGCTTCCCGACCGGCGTGGACGTAATCACCGTCCGCGAGAATACCGAGGGCGCCTACAGCGCCGAAGGGCAGGAAACCGCGGCCGACGGCCAGAGCGCGACCTCGATCACCCGCACCACCCGCAAGGGTTCGGAGCGGATCGTGCGTTATGCGTTCGAGCTGGCGGTCAAGACCGGACGCAAGAAGGTCACCGTGGTGCACAAGGCCAACATCCTCAAGTCGACCTCGGGCCTGTTCCTGAAGACCGCGCGTGAAGTCGCCGCGCAGTTCCCGCAGATCGAGTGCGAGGAAATGATCGTCGACAACACCTGCATGCAATTGGTGATGCGCCCGGAACAGTTCGACGTGATCGTGACCACCAACTTGTTCGGTGACATCATCTCCGACCTGTGCGCCGGCCTGATTGGCGGGCTGGGGCTGACTCCGGGTGCCAACATCGGTGCCGATGCGGCGATCTTCGAGGCCGTGCACGGCACCGCGCCCGATATCGCCGGACAGGGCAAGGCGAATCCGTGCGCGCTATTGATGGGTGCCTCCCAGATGCTTGACCACCTGGGCATGACCGACAAGGCCGTAGCGATCCGCGCGGCGATCGTGGCGACCCTGGAGGCCGGTGACAACCTGACTGCCGACCTGGGTGGCAGCGGCACCACCATGGGCTTTGCCAAGGCGATCGCCAGCCGGCTGTGATCCAACCAGATTTTTTTTAGTCCGTCGTGTTGATTCGGACCCAGCGGGGCGTCTTGGACGCCCCGCTTTTTTATGTCTGGCCGCTTTTTATGTTCGGGTGGTGATATCCAGCATTCCATCCCTGTGCTCGACAGCCGTCGGAGCAGCCGGCACACTTCGCGATTGATTATTCCATCCGAATAAAGCGATGAATGACTCCCCACCTGCCGTGGCCACTGCGTCCCCCAGCGCACTGGCGCTGACCCCGTTGATGTTGTTCCTCGTGTTGTTCTTCGGCGCCGGCCTGTATTTCACCGCGCAGGGCGAGGCGATGGGCTTCTACCAGTTGCGCGCCCCGGTCGCGATTTTGCCGGCGTTGGCGCTCGGTGCCTGGTTGGCCTGGCGCCGTGGGATCAAGCCGGTCGACACCCTGCTGGAGGGGATGGGCCACAGCAACGTGATGCTGATGGTGCTGGTGTTCCTGCTGGCCGGCGCGTTTGCAAGCGTGACCAGGGCGATCGGCGCGGTCGATGCGGTGGTTGCGCTTGGCCTGGGCGCATTGCCGCCGGCGATGATCCTGCCAGGGTTGTTCCTGGTCGCCGGTTTCGTGTCACTGTCGATTGGGACCTCGGTGGGCACGATCGCCGCGGTGGTGCCGATCTCGATTGGCCTGGCTGATGCCGCCGGACTCGACAAGGCGCTGGTGCTGGGTGCGGTGGTCGGCGGCGCCATGTTCGGCGACAACCTGTCGATCATTTCCGACACCACCATCGCCGCGACCCGCAGCCAGGGGTGCCGGATGAGCGACAAGTTCCGGGAGAACTTCAAGATTGCGTTGCCGGCGGCGCTGGCGACGGCCGCACTGCTGGCGGTGGTCGGTGACGCCGCGCCAATCAGTGCGCCCGAAGCCGCCACGGCCTGGCTGGTGCTGCCGTACCTGGTGGTGTTGGTACTCGCCCTGCTCGGGCTCGACGTGGTGCTGGTGCTCGGCTTGGGGTTGTTGGTGGCCGGCGTGTTCGGCTACGTGCTGGCCGACGACTATGACGTGATCAGCTTCGCCAACGACATCTATGCCGGCTTTGAGAGCATGGTCGAGATCACCTTGTTGTCAATCCTGATTGGTGGCCTCGCGGCGCTGATCAAGGCCAACGGTGGCCTGGATTGGCTCGCCGCGACCATTGCCCGGTTTGCCGGCGGGCACACCGGCCGTCGCGCCGGTGAAATCAGCATTGCGGCGCTGGCGGCCGGCGGCGACGCGCTCACCGCCAACAACACGGTCGCGATCCTGGTCAGCGGCGATCTCGCCAGGGATATCGCCCAACGCCATGGCATCCCCCCGCGCCGGGCGGCCAGCGTGCTCGACATCTTTTCCTGCGTCGTCCAGGGCGTGCTGCCCTACGGCGCGCAGATCCTGCTGGCTGGCTCGCTGGCCGGGCTGTCGCCGCTGCTGATTGCCGGCAAGGTATGGTATTGCTGGCTGCTGGCGCTGGTCGCGATCGGCTTCATGCTGTGGCCGAGCCGGGGTAGGGCGGTTCACTAGCAGGCACGAAAAAAGGGGCGCCGAAGCACCCCTTTTTTCCTTTCCAGCGGGCTTTCTTGTCCCGGCGCGCGCTGAAATCAGCGCGATTGCAGCTTCGACAGCAGCCGCAGGAACTCGATGTACAGCCACACCAGGGTGACGATCAGGCCGAACGCGCCATACCACTCCATGTACTTCGGCGCGCCCTTCTCGATGCCGGCCTCGATGAAGTCGAAGTCCATCACCAGGTTCAATGCCGCGATCACCACCACCACCAGGCTGAAGCCGATCCCGACCAGGCCCGACTCGTGGATCATCGGGATCTGGATGCCGAACATGCCCAGCACCATGCTGGCCATGTAGACCAGGAAGATGCCGCCGGTCGCGGCGACCAGGCCCATCTTGAAGTTTTCCGTCACCTTGATCAGTCCGGAGCGATAGGCGAACAACATCGCGAACAGGGTGCCGAAGGTCAGCAGCACCGCCTGCATCACGATGCCTTCGTACAGATAGCTGTACTGCGCCGAGATCGCACCCAGGAACAATCCCTCGACCAAGGCATACAGAGGTGCACTGATCGGTGCCCACTCCTTCTTGAAGATGGTGACCATCGCCAGCACCAGGCCGCCGATCAGGCCACCCCATATGTAGGGCCCCGCGCCAACGATCCCTGCCGGGGTCGCCACCTGGCTCCAGGCGAATGCGGCCGTCAACACACACAGCAACAGCAGCAGGCCGGTCTTGTTGACCGTCCCGTTCAGGGTCATTACGTTGCCATCGTCGCGAACGATCGCGCCGCTGCCAAGATCGAGGAAGGTCGACTCCTTGAGAGCCGGATTGCCACTACGGATCATGCAAGCCCCCTGGGGCGTTTTGTCAGTGGCCCAGCATACACGCAGCAAGCGGGTTTGAAGTTGACAGCAGCACAACCGGGGCACAGAATGGCCGGCCTTCTGCAGCGCCGCGTGCGTTTGCCGAAGCCCGGATCGGGGCATAGCGCAGTCTGGTAGCGCATCTGGTTTGGGACCAGAGGGTCGGGGGTTCGAATCCCTCTGCCCCGACCACTTGGTAAACGGCGCCGGTATCATGTTCGCAGGCGCCCGTAGCTCAACCGGATAGAGCACTAGCCTTCTAAGCCAGTGGTTGCAGGTTCGAGTCCTGCCGGGCGCACCAGTCATGCGACAATAGCTTCACGTTTTTGCTGTGGTGGATGTAGCTCAGTTGGTTAGAGCATCGGATTGTGATTCCGAGGGTCGCGGGTTCGAGTCCCGTCTTCCACCCCACTGTTTTTTGCACGGATTGTTCCTGTACAATTTCGTGCCGCACAAGCTCCATGCAGTAGTGCCACGTCACAGCGGGCCGTTAGCTCAGTTGGTAGAGCAGTTGACTCTTAATCAATAGGTCGAAGGTTCGAATCCTTCACGGCC
This sequence comes from Lysobacter sp. A289, assembly GCF_054072675.1. Taxonomy (NCBI): domain Bacteria; kingdom Pseudomonadati; phylum Pseudomonadota; class Gammaproteobacteria; order Lysobacterales; family Lysobacteraceae; genus Lysobacter; species Lysobacter sp. A289. Next base: position 1,585,708 of record NZ_JBSVRN010000001.1, on the reverse strand, counting down.
CACCAGTAATATCAGGCACTCGGGATCGCTCCGGGTGCCTTTTTTCTTTGCCTCCCAGCGAAAGTGGCGGAATTGGTAGACGCCCTGGCTTTAGGTGCCAGTGAGGGTGACCTCGTGGGGGTTCGAGTCCCCCCTTTCGCACCAATGCAGCGCAATCGGGTTGTCGATGCGCCCGCGTGCAGTCGGCCCAAAAGACTGGCAGCGACGGCCCAAATCCGCCAGACTATTACGTTACGCTGCTTGCGGGGCCTCGGCCTTCGGTGGCCGCAGATCAACCTTATCGTGCCGTGGCGGTTGCCGCGGTGTCAGGAGTGAATATGCAAGTTTCGGTCGAATCGCTCGGTACCCTTGAACGCCGCATGACCTTCAATCTCCCGGCTGACCGGTTTGAGAGCGAAGTGGGTGGTCGCCTGCGCGAGATCGCGCGTGGCGCAAAGATCAAGGGTTTCCGCCCCGGCAGGATTCCGGCCAAGGTGATCGAGCAGCGCTTCGGCAAGCAGGTTCGCGCCGAGGTGCTCGACGGCCTGGTGCGCTCCAGCTTCGGCGAAGCGGTACGCGAGCAGTCGCTGCAGATTGCCGGCAACCCGGCCATCGAACCGGCCAACGACGCGGATGACCTGGCGTACGTCGCGACCTTCGAGGTGGTACCGGACTTCGGTGATGTCGACGTGGCAAAGCTCAACGTGACGCGCCACACCTCGGAGGTGAAGGACGACGATATCGACACCATGATCGCCAACCTGCGCCTGCAACGACGCACCTGGGACGTGGTTGAGCGCGGCGCAAAGGCCGATGACGCGGTCGAACTGGAGACGTTCTCCACCGTCGATGGCGAGCGGATGCCGGCTGAGGGTGTCGAGCGCGGAACCACCGTTATCGGATCCGGCACGATGATGCCGGCGATCGAGTCGGCCCTGGTGGGAATGAAGGCGGGCGAACAGAAGCAGGCGCAGATCGAGTTCCCGGCCGATTGGCGGGTGCCGCAGTTTGCCGGCAAGACGGTTGCCGTCGACCTGAAGGTGGGCAAGGTGTCGGAGCCGAACCTGCCGGAAGTGGACGAGGCATTCATCAAGAGCTTCGGCATCAACAGTGGTGAACCGGAACAGTTCCGCAGCGACATCCGCAGCAACCTGGAGCGCGAGCTCAAGGGTGCGTTGATGAACCGTCTGCGGCGCGAGGTGGGCGAGCAGTTGGTCGCCGCCTACTCGGAAACGGAGATGCCTCCCAAGCTGGTCGAGAACGAGGCACGCGACATGGCCAACCAGGCCCTGGAGCAGGCGCGCCGCCAGGGGGGCAATGCCGAGTTGCCTGTCGATGCCCATCAGCAGTTCCTGGAGCCGGCACGCAAGCGGGTCCTGGTGGGCCTGCTGGTCGGAGAGGTCGCACGTCGCAACGAGCTCAAGCTGGATCCCAAGCGGGTCAACGAGACGCTCAACCTGATTGCCTCCACCTACGAGGAGCCGCAGCAGGTGATCGAGCTGTACCGCAATGATCGCCAGCTGATGTCCGGTTTGCAGGGCCGGGTGATGGAGGAGCAGGTGATCGACTGGATCGCCGAGCGTGCGCAGCACACCGAGCAGCCACTGGCCTTCACCGACGCGATCCGCCAGTAGTATTCCCCGGCGCGTCTTGCGCTTTGGCCTGGTCGGCCCCAAGTCGACTGGGCCAACTCCTACAACAGCAGCCAAGGTTCGTCTCGATGGATAACAAGACCCAAGCCCTCAACCTCGTTCCGATGGTGGTCGAACAGACCAGCCGCGGCGAGCGCGCCTATGACATCTATTCGCGGCTGCTGAAGGAGCGGGTGATCTTCCTGGTCGGTCCGATCGACGACCACGTGGCGAACGTCATCGTTGCCCAGATGCTGTTCCTGGAGGCCGAGAACCCTGAAAAGGACATCAGCCTCTACATCAACTCACCCGGTGGCGTGGTCACCGCCGGCATGGCGATCTACGACACCATGCAGTACATCCGCCCGGACGTGAGCACGATCTGCGTCGGCCAGGCGGCCTCGATGGGGGCGCTGTTGCTGGCATCGGGCGCGAAGGGCAAGCGTTACGCGCTGCCCAACTCGCGGGTGATGATCCACCAGCCGCTCGGCGGCTTCCAGGGCCAGGCCAGCGACATCGAGATCCACGCCCGCGAGATCCTGGCGTTGAAGCAGAAGCTCAACGAGGTGCTGTCCAGGCACACCGGCCAGGCGCTGGAGACGATTGCGCGTGATACCGAACGCGACAACTTCAAGGGCGCCGAGGCAGCGCGCGACTACGGGCTGATCGACGAGGTGTTGGAGCGGCGCCCGGAAGAGTCGATCCAGGCCAATTGACCGCACGATCCGCATCCCGCAGATGGCGCCCGGCCGAGCTTGGATGGGCCGCTAACCCGCTGATTCCCGGACGATTTATTAGCACGGAACCACGCCGGAAGCGGCTTGGTACGCTGTGCTATTCTCGGGCCGAAGCACTCTGGCTATGCCGCGACGCGATGGTCGCGCCACGGCGTATCCGGCAAATGATCATTCAGGCAAGCGCATGACCGATGACCGACAGGGCCGGAGCACCGGCGACAGCAACAAAATTCTCTATTGCTCGTTCTGTGGCAAGAGCCAGCATGAGGTGCGCAAGCTGATTGCGGGCCCCAGCGTGTTCGTCTGCGACGAATGCGTGGAGCTGTGCAACGACATCATCCGCGAGGAGCTTGAGGAAAAGGCCCAGTCGGCGCGCAGTCACCTGCCCAAGCCGAAGGAGATCCTGGAGGTCCTGAACGAGTACGTGATCGGCCAGACGCGTGCCAAACGCACCCTCGCGGTCGCCGTGTACAACCACTACAAGCGTATCGAGAGCCGGCAGAAGAACGACGACGTCGAGCTGGCCAAGTCGAACATCCTGCTGGTCGGGCCCACCGGCTCAGGCAAGACATTGCTGGCCGAGACGCTGGCGCGGATGCTCAACGTGCCGTTCACGATGGCGGATGCGACGACCCTGACCGAAGCCGGGTATGTCGGCGAAGATGTCGAGAACATCATCCAGAAGCTGCTGCAAAAGTGCGACTACGACGTCGACAAGGCGCAGCAGGGCATCGTCTACATCGACGAGATCGACAAGATCTCGCGCAAGTCCGACAACCCGTCCATCACCCGGGACGTCTCGGGCGAGGGTGTGCAGCAGGCATTGCTGAAGCTGATCGAGGGCACCGTGGCCAGCGTGCCGCCGCAGGGCGGGCGCAAGCACCCGCAGCAGGAATTCCTGCAGGTCGATACCCGCAACATCCTGTTTATCGTCGGCGGTGCGTTCGCCGGGCTGGACAAGATCATCCAGCAGCGCAGCACCGAGTCCGGCGGGATTGGCTTTGGCGCCAAGGTCAAGTCCAGCGAGCGCAAGATCGAGATCGGCAAGGTGCTGGCCGAAGTTGAACCCGAGGACCTGATCAAGTTCGGCCTGATTCCCGAGTTCGTTGGCCGGCTGCCGGTGGTGGCGACGCTGGAGGAGCTGGACGAAGCGGCGCTGATCACGATCTTGACCGAGCCCAAGAACGCGATCACCAAGCAGTTCAGGAAGCTGTTCGACATGGAAGGCGTTGAGCTTGAATTCCGTCCCGACGCCCTGGTCTCGATCGCGCGCAAGGCGCTCAAGCGCAAGACCGGCGCGCGCGGACTGCGCACGATCGTCGAGTCGGCGTTGCTGGACACGATGTATGAGTTGCCGTCGCTGGAGAACGTCAGCAAGGTCGTGGTGGATGAGTCCGTCATCGAGCACAAGACCGAGCCCTACCTGATTTACGAAGCGCCGCCGGTGGCGCCGCAGAAGGCAGCGGCGGGCGACTGAACCGGCGCAATCCCCGAGTTTCTCCAGGTCAGCCGCTTGCCCATGCAAGCGGCTGATTTGTTTGGGGGTTTGGTGTCCAGTGCGACCCAGGCGGCACCGGTTCTCTTGCAACCTTCCGCGCCGGCCCCCATAACCCAGTCCATGACCGGCAAATCCGGTGCATCCTCTTTTTTCCGACCGTGCCCGATCGGCACGGCTGTCTGTACGACCCGGAGTTCCCATGACCCAATCCACTGATATCCAGCCCCCCGCGGGCGAACTGCTCAACTTGCCGGTGTTGCCGCTACGCGATGTCGTCGTGTTCCCGCACATGGTGATTCCGCTGTTTGTCGGGCGCGACAAGTCGATCCAGGCACTCGATCAGGCCATGGCGGCGGACAAGCAGATCCTGCTGGTCGCGCAGAAGAGTGCGGAGACCGACGACCCCGGCGCCGAGGATCTGTTCGAGATCGGCACCCTGGCTCATGTGTTGCAGCTGCTGAAGCTGCCCGACGGCACCATCAAGGTGTTGGTGGAGGGCGTGTCGCGGGTGCGGGTCGAACAGATCGTGGCGGTGGACGGCACGCTCACCGGGCAGGCTCGCGTCATTGCGCCGGAAACCGATCGCGATGAACGTGAGATCGAGGCGATCATGCGCTCGCTGATGGGCTTGTTCGAGCAATACGTCAAGACCAACCGCAAGCTGCCACCAGAGCTGATGCAGACCTTGTCGGGCATCGAGGAGCCCGGTCGCCTGGCCGACACCATCGCCGCCCATCTTGGAGCACGGGTCAGTGACAAGCAGACGCTGCTGGAAACCCACGGCATCGGCGCCCGGATGGAGCAGCTGGTGGGCCTGGTTGACGGTGAGATTGATGTCCAGCAGCTGGAGAAGCGCATCCGTGGCCGGGTCAAGGGCCAGATGGAGAAGAGCCAGCGCGAGTACTACCTCAACGAGCAGATGAAGGCGATCCAGAAGGAACTGGGCGACATCGACGACGCGCCCAACGACATCGAGGAGCTGACCCGGAAGATTGCCGCGGCCGGCATGCCCAAGCCGGTGGAGGCAAAGGCCAAGTCCGAGCTCAACAAGCTCAAGCAGATGTCACCGATGTCGGCCGAGGCCGCGGTGGTGCGCAACTACCTGGACTGGGTGCTGGGAGTGCCGTGGAAGAAGCGCAGCAAGGTACGCAAGGATCTGTCGGCGGCCCAGGATGTGCTGGACGCGGATCATTTCGGGCTGGAGAAGGTCAAGGAACGCATCCTTGAGTACCTGGCGGTGCAGACGCGGGTGAAGCGGATGAAGGGCGCCATCTTGTGCCTGGTCGGGCCACCGGGCGTGGGCAAGACCTCGTTGGGCCAATCGATCGCGCGGGCGACCAACCGCAAGTTCGTGCGCATGTCGCTGGGCGGAGTGCGCGATGAGGCCGAGATCCGTGGCCATCGTCGGACCTATGTCGGTTCCATGCCGGGCCGGGTGGTGCAGAACCTGAGCAAGGCAGGCACCAAGAATCCGTTGTTCATGCTCGACGAGATCGACAAGATGTCGATGGATTTCCGCGGCGATCCGTCCTCGGCGTTGCTGGAGGTGCTTGATCCCGAGCAGAACCACGCCTTCAACGATCACTACCTGGAAGTTGACCTGGACCTGAGCGAAGTGATGTTCGTGGCCACCTCCAACACCCTCAACATCCCGGGCCCGTTGCTCGACCGGATGGAGGTGATCCGGATCCCCGGTTACACCGAGGAGGAGAAGCTCAGTATCGCCATGCGCTACCTGCTGCCCAAGCAACTCACGGCCAACGGACTGAAGCCTGGCGAGTTGAAGGTTGCCGAATCGGCGGTGCGCGACATCGTGCGTTATTACACGCGCGAAGCCGGCGTCCGCAATCTGGAGCGGGAGATCGGCAAGATCTGCCGCAAGGTGGTCAAGGATATTGCGCTCGCCGGCCCGAAGCCCACTGCCAGGAAGACGGCACTCACCGTCAGTTCGAAGAATCTGGACAAGTACCTGGGCGTTCGCAAGTTCGACTTCGGGCGCGCCGAGGAACACAACGAAATCGGACTGGTCACCGGCCTTGCATGGACCGAGGTTGGCGGCGAGTTGTTGCAGGTGGAGACCACGCTGGTGCCGGGCAAGGGTCAGCTGCTGCTGACCGGCCAGCTGGGTGATGTCATGAAGGAGTCGGCTTCGGCGGCGCTGTCGGTGGTGCGTGCGCGCACCGAGCGGTTGGGGATCGACCTGGATTTCCTGCACAAGCAGGATGTCCACATTCACGTGCCCGAAGGCGCGACGCCCAAGGACGGCCCCAGCGCCGGGATCGCGATAACGACGGCATTGGTGTCGACCCTGACCAGGAACCCGGTCAGGGCCGAGGTGGCGATGACCGGTGAAATCACCCTGCGCGGCCGCGTCCTGCCGATCGGTGGTCTCAAGGAAAAGCTGCTGGCGGCGCTGCGCGGTGGGATCACCACAGTGATCATCCCGGAGGAGAACAAGAAGGATCTGGTCGATTTGCCCAAGAGCGTGACCGATGGCCTCAAAATCCTGACCGCACGCTGGATCGACGAAGTGCTCGATATCGCTCTGGAGCGTCCCCTCGTGCCCATGGCGCCGCCCCAGCAGGATGGCCCCCCGCCACCCTCAAAACGCAAGCCTGTCACGCGTGCTGACGTCAAGCATTGATTGTCCAGGTTGCCGAATATTACGCAAAACGGGCTGAAACCCGCGTCGTTGCTGGGTTTCCGCCTTGCGTGAGTAAAACCCCACTGGTATAACGACGGGGAGCCACATCGCATGGCCCACGCGGGACTGTGATGCGGCAAGGTCGATCGGGGTGCTGCTGCGCGCGGTGGCATTCCGATTCTCAATTTCGCGGTTCTCGATCCGCTCAGGAGTCCAAACGCATGAATAAGGGTGATTTTGTTGCTGCCGTCGCCGACGCTGCAGAACTGTCCAAGACCGACGCTGCCAGCGCCGTGGACGCCATGGTCAGCGTCATTACCAAAACGCTGAAGAAGGGCGACACGATCACATTGGTTGGCTTCGGCACGTTCCAGGTTCGCGAGCGCGCTGCTCGTCAGGGCCGCAACCCGAAGACCGGCGAAGCCATCAAGATCAAGGCATCGAAAAATCCGGCTTTCAAGGCTGGCAAAGCACTAAAAGACGCTGTAAACTAAGTGGCTCGCCCGCCGATGCGCATGTTCTGGCATCGGCACTGCACGCAGGGTGCTTAGCTCAGTGGTAGAGCGTCTCCTTTACACGGAGAGGGTCGGGGGTTCGAAACCCTCAGCACCCACCAAGCACCGGGTTGACAGAGTTCCAAGTGCGGAGTGGTAGTTCAGTTGGTTAGAATGCTGGCCTGTCACGCCGGAGGTCGCGGGTTCGAGTCCCGTCCACTCCGCCATTTATACCCAGGCCCCTCGAGCGATCGAGGGGCCTGTTTTTTTTAGCATGGGGTGGCCCGACTTTCGGAGCGCAAGCACGCTAAACTGTAGGGCTTCCGCACTCGACGCGACGGGATCATGCTGCAAAAACTCCGAGACAAGACTTCTGGCTGGATCGCCATGGCGATCATGGGCGTGTTGATCGTCCCCTTCGCCCTGTTTGGACTGGACCAGTACATGGTCCAGGGCGGCAGCTCCACCGTGGCCGTCATCAAGGCACCGCCTGCCTGGTGGACGTCGGCTCCGTCGTTCTGGCCGGTGTCGGTGTTGTGGCGGCAAGAGGAGATCACGACCAACGAGTTCCAGGACCAGTTCCAGCGGGTGCGCCAGCAGCAACGCGCAGCACAGGGCGACGCGTTTGACTCACGCGATTTCGCGGAGACCTCCAACAAGCTCGCGGTCCTGGATGCATTGGTGAATCAGCGCGTCCAGACCATGGCCGCCGACGCATCAGGCATTGCCATCAGTGATGCGATGGTGCGCAACGAGATCCAGCAGATCCCGGCCTTTCAGGTCGACGGCAAGTTCGATCCCCAGCGTTACCAGCTTGCGCTGGCGTCGCAGGTGCCCGCGCAGTCGCCGGCACAGTTCGATGCGATGGTGCGCCAAAGCCTGAAGCAAAGCCTGCTGGCCAACGCGATCGCCGGCAGCAACTTCATTACCAACAGCGAGATGGCACGCCTGGTCAAGCTGATGGGCGAGCGGCGTGACGTGAGCCTGGTGGTCGTGCCGGCACCGGAAGCGTCCGCTGCGGATGCCGCGCCGACGCCGGCCGAGATCCAGGCGTGGTACGACGCGCATGCGGTCGATTACATTGCGCCCGAGAGCGTCTCTGTCGAATACATTTCGTTGGATCGCAACGCGATGCCGGAACCGCCACCAGCCGACGAGGCGAGCTTGCGCCAGCTCTACGAAGAGCAGCAGGACAAGTTCGCCGAGCCGGAGCAGCGTCTTGCATCGCACATCTTGTTGCAGGTCGACGAAGGCGCGGACGCCACAGCGGTAGAGGCCCAGGCGGGTGAACTTGCTGCCAAGGCCCGCGCGGAAGGGGCCGACTTCGCCGCGCTCGCGGAGGCCAACAGTGATGACAGTGGCTCCAAGGCAAGCGGCGGGGATCTGGGCTGGATTGGCAAAGGCATGATGCCCGGTGCCGTCGAGGACGCGCTGTTCGCACTGGAATCTGGCCAGGTCAGCGAGCCCGTCAGGAGCGAGTTTGGCTGGCATGTGATCAAGTTGCGTGAGGTCAAGGCTGGCGCGCGGGAATCCTTCGAGGAGGTCCGTGATGCATTGGCGCTCGAGCAGGTCACCGCGGAACGTGACCGCATGTTCAACGACCTGTCCAGCCGCGTTGTCGATGCGGTGTTGCGAAGCCCCGGTGTGCTTGAGCCGGCGGCGGAGGCGGCGAACCTTTCAGTCCAGCAGTTGGGTTCGTTCACCGAACTGGCCAGCGAAGGCTTGGCAGCGAATCCGGCGCTCAAGCGTGCGGCGTTCTCCGAGACGTTGGTCCAGGATGGCACCGTCAGCGATCCGATCGAGATCGAGCCCGGGCACAATGTGTGGCTCCGGGTGACAGGTCACCAGCCCGAGCATGCACGACCACTGGATGAGGTGCGCAACGACGTGGTCGCGGCCCTCCAGGCTAATCAGGCGCAGCAGGCGGCTGCCAAGCGTGCGGAGACCCTGCTGGCGCGGTTGGATGGTGGTGAGTCCCTTGTCGCGTTGGTGGCTGCCGAGCAATTGCCCGAGCCACAGGTGATCCCCGGGGTGCCGCGCGGCGCACCGCTGATTGCTGACGGCGTGTCGGAAGCAATTTTCGCCGTGCAGGCAGCTGCCGAAGGAAAGGTTGCCGGTGGCTACGACGTGCTGGACGACAACCGGATTGTCCTGTTTACCGTGGACAAGGTGGTGGCGGGGAGTGACGATCAATTTCCGCCGCAACAGCGCGAGATCATGCGGCAACAGCTCTCCCAGGTGGCCGGGATCGAGGATATGCAGGCGTTGATCAAGACGTTGCGTCAGCGGATGCAGGTCAAGGTGATCGAGCAGAACCTGTAAAAAAGGATCTAGTCCGGCCTGGCGCCGGACTGGATCCCGTGGTTTCAGTTCGCGCTGCTTTAAGTTCCCGGTGCTTCAGTCGGCGTCGCCGACTCCGGTCATGCCCAGGATGTTGTAGCCCGAATCGACGTACACTACGTCGCCGGTAATGCCTGCTGCCAGGTCCGAACACAGGAACGCCGCGGTGTTGCCGACGTCCTCGATGGTGACCGTGCGGCGCAGCGGCGCGTTCTTCTCGAACTGGCCGAGCATCTTGCGGAAATTGGAGATACCCGCAGCCGACAACGTCTTGATAGGACCGGCGGAGATGGCATTGACGCGCGTGCCTTCCGGTCCCAGGTTGAGTGCGAGGTAGCGAACCGTCGCCTCCAGGCTGGCCTTGGCCACGCCCATCACGTTGTAATTTTGCAGCGCACGCACGGCGCCCAGGTAGCTGAGGGTCAGGATCGCCCCGTTGCGGCCGGCCATCAGCGGGCGGGCGGCCTTGGAGATGGCCGCCAGCGAATAGGCCGAGATGTCGTGGGCCACGGCCCAGTTCTCGCGGGTCAAACCGTCCAGGAACTCACCCTCGATCGCCTCGCGCGGGGCGAATGCGATGGCATGGATGAGGATGTCGAACCCGTCCCAGCGCTGGCCGAGTTGCTCGAAACAGGCGGCAATCTGCTCGTCACTGGACACGTCCAGCGGAAGCACGATGTCGCTGCCCAGTGCGGCGGCGGCTTTCTCGACCCGCGGGCGCATCTTGTCGTTGAGGTAAGTGAAGGCCAGTTCCGCGCCTTCGCGATGCATCGCCTCGGCGATGCCGCTGGCGATCGAGCGTTCGCTGGCGATGCCGGTAATCAGCGCGCGCTTGCCTTGAAGAAAACCCATGGTGGCTCCTGGTTGACCTGGGCCGCGACCGGGGCGGTCGGGCAACCTCTTATTGTACCCATGCCGCCAATGCCTAATTCAGGCTGGTGGCCAGTACCAGCAAGCGAACCGGTGTGTCGCCGGCATGGCTGATCCGGCCATCACGGAACACCGGATTGAGGCGAGCCAGGCGTTTGGGATCCTGGTCGTTGCGCGCAGCCCAATCCGAAATTGCGTGTACGTTCTTGGCCACGGGCATCGCCTTCAAGTGCGGCACCGGCCGATCCATTGCCTTTACCCAGGGGTCCCGGTCGTCGGCATCGCCAAGGACGCAGGCCAGAGCGTGCAGCTTGCGCACGTAGGCGTGGGTGATGTCCGGTAGTCCCGGCAGCGCTGCGGGGTCTGCGTCACGCGCGACCTGGCCGCCCTTGTCGAGCGCGGAAAATATCCGGTACTCGCCGGCGTTGTAGGCCATCACCGCCAGGCGCCAGTCACCGGCGAACATACCGTGCAGGGTTTTCAGGTAGCGCACTGCAGCGCGGGTGGAATCCACTGGCGACAGGCGCCCGTCGTACCCCTTGCGGATTGATACATCGTGGCTGCGCGCGGTGAGCTTGATCATCTGCCACAGGCCGGCCGGCCCCTGGGGGCTGCGTGCCTCGGGGCGATAGCCACTCTCCACAAACGGGATGAGGGCGTACTCGCTGGGCAGATCCGCGTCGCGAACGGCGTCCAGCACGTAGCCGAACAGCAGCAATGTATCGTCACCGGGCGAGGCCAGGCGCTTGGGTGCGGCAGCGTAGTGCTTGCTCCAGCGTGCGCTGACGTCGGTTCCGCAGGTTGGATCAGCCAGGCCCGCCCGGAACTGCTGGTAAATATCCAGTCCGCTGCGAGGGGTGATTGCGGCGCTACTGGCCGACTTGGCTGCAGCAGGGCCCGCTGCAGCAGCTGTCGTTCCGGGGTTGCTCGGGCCTGCGCTCACTGGCACTGCCAGCGACATCGCCAGCAACGTCGCCAACAGGGCGCGCGCGCGGCGGGATGCGCCGTCTTTGAGCCGGCCCTCAAGACAGGGGGGCCGGCTCATCCGCCGAACCCGTCTTTCCATTGTCGCAATCCTGCGAACACCTCTATCGTGTCGCTTGGCGCTCGACCCAGCCTTTGTTGTACGGCGGCGACCACGGCCGGCTCCGTGCAACGCAGGAACGGATTGCATGCCAGTTCGCTGGTGATCGTGCTGGGCAGGCTTGGCTTGGCGGCATCGCGCATGGACTGGACTTCCAGGATACGGCGCTGGAGCGCCGTGTTGTTGGGTTCGACCACGCGCGCAAACGCCGCGTTGGACAAGGTGTATTCGTGGCCGCAACAAACCCGCGTCGGCCCCGGCAGGCTGGCCAAACGGGACAGTGACTGGTGCATTTGCAACGGACTACCTTCGAAAAGACGCCCGCAACCCAGGCTGAACAAGGTGTCGCCGCTGAACAAGAGGGGGTCACTGGCGGCGATGTCGGCGCAGAAATAGGCCAGGTGGCTGGTGGTATGGCCCGGTACCGCGATCGTCTCGAAACGACGCGCGCCGAGGGTGAACTGGTCGCCATCGGCCACGCGGATCGTCGCCAGCTCGATTCGGGGGTCATGGGCCGCGACCACCGGCAGGTCGGGCCAGCGCGCCAGCAGGTCGGCCACTCCGCCGACATGGTCATGATGGTGGTGGGTCAGCAGGATCCCGGTAGGCGACATGCCGGTATCGGCGGCGGTGAACACCGGGCCAGCCTGGCCGGGATCGATGACCAGGCTGCCGCCAGTGCCGTCATCCAGCAGCCAGATGTAGTTGTCGTTGAATGCAGGCAGGGCTTGCAGAAGCATCCACGGACTCCTTCGGGTTGTCGGTGGCGTGCTGCGCAATGCCGCACAATGCAGAGCCTGCCAAACCACCGACGATGCGAGAATCCGCGACCATGCCTGCGTTCAACCACCATCGTCAACTCCAGCCGAGCGAGCCTCACGGCCTCGGCTGGTTTGGCAGTGAAGCCGGAGGCGGGCTGTTGGCAGCGGAAACCGCTGCGGTCAAGCGCGTCCTGGCTGCGTGTCCGGCCATGCCCTGGCTCTGGATCGGGGTGCCGGCGGCGGCGCCCCCGGCCGCCGGTCGTCGTGGGGTTGTGCTGCACCGCCACCAGCACGATCTGGTCGGAACTGTGCGCTGTGCATTGCCATTGCCGCTGGCCACAGAGACCTGCGGGGCGGTGTTGCTGCAGCACGCGCTCGATGATGGAGATGGTGGTCTGGCATTGCTGGATGAGTGCGCGCGCGTGTTGGCACCGGGCGGCACGCTCTGGTTGGCGACCCTCAATCCTTGGACGCCGTATCGTCTTCGCTGGGTCGGCGCTGGCTTGCGGGCCCGCGATCCCGGTCGATGGCAACGGGTGCTACGGCAAACCGGTTTTTCCGGCAGTTCGATCCGGTTGCAATGGCTGGGCCCGCATTGGCGCGTCGGTACTGGCGAGACCGGGGTGGCTGCCGTCGACCGGTTTCGCGCGGCGATGGCGTTCACGGTAAGCAAGCGGGTGCTGGCGTCAGTAACGCCCACGCCGCTGCGTCAGTTGCGCTGGCAAGCGGGACGCTGGTCTGCGGGTGGAACTGGCTGACTTGAGGCTGCGCGTGTTGACCACCCGTGACAACGCTCGGCAGGTCGGCAGCAGCAGGTGATGGTCTGGATCGTCACCCTGGGGCAGACCTGCTCGCCGTGCTCGGTGATAATGCCCCGATGACTGAAGATATCTGCGACACCATGGAAAAAACGTCCGCCGCCGGACACACTGTCGACGCGTCCGCCCCGGTCACCCGTAGCGTACAGATCCATACCGATGGCGCCTGCCTGGGCAACCCGGGACCGGGCGGCTGGGCGGCCTTGTTGCGGTGCAATGGGGTTGAGCGTGAACTGACTGGCGGTGAAGCGGACACCACCAACAACCGCATGGAGTTGATGGCGGCCATCGCCGCACTGGAGGCGCTCCGCGGCCCATGCGTGGTCACCCTGCATACCGATTCCCAGTACGTCCGCCAGGGCATCACCCAGTGGATGGCCAACTGGGTGCGCCGTGGCTGGAAGACGGCGGCCGGCGCGCCGGTCAAGAACCGCGACCTGTGGGAGCGCCTGCAAGCGGCGACGGTGGCTCATCGGATTGATTGGCGATGGGTGAAGGGCCATTCCGGTGATCCGGACAACGAACGTGTCGATGACCTGGCACGCGACGAGGCCACCCGCTTCAAGGGCCGCCCAAGCAATATGGTGGGCTGAGATGTCACTTCGCCAGGTCGTGCTTGATACCGAAACCACAGGACTGAGCTGGGAGCGCGGCAACCGGGTGGTCGAGATCGGTTGCGTCGAGTTCCTCGAGCGGCGCCCAAGCGGGCGTACGTTCCACCGTTACCTAAAGCCTGACTGCCAGTTTGAGCCGGGGGCGCAGGAAGTCACCGGCCTGACCCTGGAGTTCCTGGCCGACAAACCCGCTTTCGCGGACATCGTCGATGAATTCATTGCCTTCATCGACGGTGCCGAGCTGGTGATCCATAACGCGGCCTTCGACGTCGGCTTCCTGGACAACGAGCTGCGGCTGGTCGGTGGCGGCCACGGCCGCCTGGGCGACCGCTGCGCGATCGAGGACACGTTGCTGCTGGCCCGCCGACGCTTCCCGGGGCAACGCAACTCACTCGATGCGCTCTGCCGGCGGCTTGGCGTGGACAATGCGCACCGCCAGTTGCACGGCGCGTTGCTGGACGCGCAACTGCTGGCCGAAGTCTATATCGGACTGACGTCGGGACAGGAAGAGATCGGGTTTGCCAGCTCGCAGCCGGCACCGGGAGCGGTCGCGGCAGTGCTGTTCAAGCCGGATGATTCGATGCGGTCGCGGCCGTCGGTCGTGGTGCAGGCCGATGAGCTGGCTGCGCACGAGGTGCGACTGCAAAGCCTGCGCAAACGGGCCGGTGTAGCGGTGTGGGATGCCGCCGAGCCCGTCTAGTGGCTGCGGACCAGGATCGCAGTGATGTTGTCGGAGCCACCGCCATCCAGCGCGGCCGCCACCAGGGTGTCGACGCATTCCTGGGCGCTGCAGTCGGCGTGGGCAAGGACCTGCGCAATCTGCTGGTCGTCGACTTCCTCGGTCAACCCGTCGCTGCACAGCAGCAACTGCATGCCCGGCAGCAACTCACCCGAGAGGCTGGCGACATCCAGGCTGCTGGGGCCGGTCACTCCGAGCGCCTGGGTGACAACGTTGCGGTGAGGATGATGGCGGGCCTGTTCGCGGGTTATGGCGCCGGTCGAGATCAGCTCCTGCACGTAACTGTGATCCCTGGAGAGCTGGGTCAACTGGCCATCACGCCATAGGTAGATCCGGCTGTCGCCTACCCAGACCACCTCGAACCGGGCACCAATGACGCGTGCTGCAACCACGGTAGTTCCCATGGGCAGCGCGTCGCGTCGCCGTTGCGAGGCGCGGATGATTTCCTCGTCGGCGATGCGGATGGCCTGGGCGAGTGGGGTGCCATCGCGGATTTCACGCACGATGGTCTCGCGCGCCAGTGCGCTGGCGACTTCGCCATACTCGTGCCCGCCCATGCCGTCGGCCACCAACCACAGGCCCAGTTCGCTGTCGCCGTAATAGCTGTCTTCGTTGAGTTCACGACGCAGGCCAGGGTGCGTCAGGTGTCCGAATTCGATCATGGGTTGATCATGCAGATCCTGTTGTCGAAAACCCTTCGCAGAATAAAACGGAATGATCGTCGTTAGCCGGCCAGTGACGGGCAGCAGCGGGGCAGCACAAGGACGTCCGAGTCCGGGAAGACAACCAGTTTGTCAGCAAAAAGGGCTGTCAGGACAGCCCTTTTGCGATATCTGGCGGAGAGGGGGGGATTCGAACCCCCGGTACGCTATAAACGTACGCCTGATTTCGAATCAGGTACATTCGACCACTCTGCCACCTCTCCGGTGCCACTACCGTGAAACTCCGGTCGTGGGGGCGCAATGATACGGGCCGCAGCGCGGGTCGACAAGCTGCCTGCGTTCCGCTGGTCGACGCTAGACTGGTAGTTCCCCCTTATCCCGGTTTGCCCCATGTCTGAAATCCTGGTTCCCGTTTCATTCGGTGAGTTGCTTGACAAGATTGCGATCCTGACCATCAAGTCCGAGCGCATGACCGATGCCGCCAAGCTGGCGAACATCCACAACGAGCTGTCGGCGCTGCAGAAGACCTGGTTGGCGCACCCTGCGGCCGACAAGGACGTGATTCGCCTGCGCGCGGAACTCAAGGCAGTCAACGAGCGCCTGTGGGTCATCGAGGACGACATCCGGATCAAGGAGAAGGCGCAGCAGTTCGACGCCGACTTCATCAAACTGGCCCGCAGCGTCTATTTCGAGAATGACGAGCGCGCCCGTCTCAAGCGCGAGATCAACCTTGCCCTGGGATCTTCGTATGTCGAGGAGAAGTCCTACCAAGACTACAGGGGCAGCGACACGCCCTGACCGCCGCCCGGGTGGTCGGTGAGGAAGCGTTCAAACGCCGCGACCGCATCGTCGACGCTGACCAGGTCCATCACTCCCTCCTGCTCGATCTTGCTGCCCCAGCGGAGCTGGCTGGCAGGTTTGCCTCGATACTTGCGCGCGGCGTCGTCATAGCGGTCCACGCAGTAACGGCGATCACTGTAGGGGCCGCTGCGGGCCGGATTGCTGGCCGCGTGCAGGCCGAGGACTTTGGTCCCCATCGCGTTGGCGATGTGCATCGGGCCGGAGTCGGGGGTCATCACCAGGTCGGCGCGTTCCAGCAGCGCCGGCAATTGTTTCAGGGTGTCCTTGCCTACCAGATCCAGCGCGTCACCGCGCATCGCGGCGGTGATGGCGTCAGTGGTCTGGCGCTCCAACTCGCTGCGTCCGCCGCACAGCACCACTCGCCACCCGCGGGCGATCGCGTGATCGGCAACGGCGGCGTGGCGGTCGGGCCGCCAGTTGCGCAGGACATGGCTGGCGCACGGCGAGATCATCAGGGTCGGGGTGTCGTCGGTGGGCCATTGCGCGCCGGCCCATTGCCGTGCCTGGTCGGGTACCGGCAAATCCCATTGCACCCGGGTCTGGGTCAGCCCGAGGGGCTCGCAAAAGCTGCCGATGGCATCGAGTACGTGGATGCCCGGCCGGTCAGGGATACGCCGGTTGACGAACATGCCATGCCCGTCCCGGGAGCGCGCCGGGTCATAGCCCACGCGCATCGAGGCCGGGATGACGGCCGACAACAGGTTGGCGCGTGCGGCCACCTGCATCTGCAGTAATACGTCGAAGGTCGGGTTGTCGATCGGGCCCCGGCGCAATCGGCGGTACAGCGCCAGCATGCCGCCGATTCCGGACTTCTTGTCGTATTCGATGAACTCCACACCCGGCAGTCCCTCCAGCAAGCGCTGTTCTGTCTTGCCGATGACCCAGCTCAGCCGCGTTTCCGGCCATGCCGCCTGCAGGGTTCGCACCAATGGCACGACGTGGGTGACGTCGCCCAGCGCGGACAAGCGCAGCAGGCAGATGGAAGCAGGTGCAGGAGGGATGCTAATTGCTAGACTCCGGAGGATGACTGGGTATGACGCCGCCGAGGGACTGACACCATTCCATGAAGATGGCGGGTATGGCGCGATTTTGTTCGACATTACGCGTGTCCGGCAAGCGCAACCCGAATGGTTCATTCCTGCAGCGTGGGAGGGCCAGGCGCGGCCGGTCGATAGTGGCGGTCGCGGCGGTGCCTGGTTTGTCGACGCGCCGTTTGGGCCAGCCGTGCTGCGACGTTACCTGCGCGGCGGCATGGTCGCCAAGCTCAGCCGTGATCGTTATGTGTGGCAGGGCGCCGCCCGTACCCGCAGTTTTGCCGAGTTCCGGCTGTCGCGCGCGATGATCGACAAGGGCGTGCCAGTGCCATCGCCGATCGCCGCAATGTATCGGCGAGAAGGCGCGCTGTATCGGTGCGCGATCCTGATCGAACGCATCCCGAACGTGCGCAGCCTGGCCGATCGCGTGCTGGTGGCTGGCAGTGATGCGCCATGGGAGGAGGCCGGACGATTGATTGCCCGCGCCCATCGTGCGGGCCTGGATCATGCGGACCTCAACGCCCATAACCTGATGTTTGATCCGGCCGGGCGTGGCTGGGTCATCGACCTGGATCGCAGCCAGATAATGATTCCCGCGACCCGTTGGCGCGAGCGCAACCTGGCCCGGCTCAAGCGCTCGCTGCTGAAACTGCGCGGGCCACGCGAGGTCGTCGCGGTCGAGCGCGATTTTGTCCGCCTGCGCGATGCCTACGATCGCATCTGGGCGCGGGGCTACTGAGGTGGGTTGGGCCTTGCGGTTCCAGGGTGTCGGCAACTCCTCCGCGGTCGCGTTGGGCTCGGCCATGGCGACGATCGAGCACGATGGCGCGCCATGGCTGACCATCGACTGCGGCGGCGAAGGTTTGACCGCTTATCTCGCCCATTACGGGCAGATGCCGCGCGCGTTGTTCATCACCCACACCCATCTCGATCACGTCGGCGGTTTCGAGCGTCTGTTCGTGGGCAGCTATTTTGATGAGGCGCGTCGTGGGCGGGTACGCCTGTACGTGCCGGCCAAACTGGTGCCATTGCTGCACCAGCGTGTCGGCGACTACCCCAATGCGCTGGCCGAGGGTGGGGCCAATTTCTGGGATGCGTTCCAGGTAATTCCGGTTGGCGAGGCGTTCTGGCATGACGGTGTGCGGCTGGAGGTATTCCCGGTCCGTCATCACTGGCCCGATACGGCATTCGGCCTGCGCCTGCATGGCAGCCTGGTCTGGACGGGAGACACCCGTCCGATCCCGGAAATGCTGGCCACGATGGCCGACGCCGACGAGTTGGTCGCCCACGACTGTGCACTCCAAGGAAACCCGTCCCATAGCGGCATTGACGACCTGGAGCGGGAGTACCCGGGTGAACTGCTGGCGCGTTGCCTGCTCTACCACTACGGCAGCCTGCGCGAAGGTGCGCTGCTCGCCGAACGCGGTTACCGGGTCGGCACGCCGGGCGAACTGGTCGCGCTGCGCGACACCACCGCACTGCGGGCCGAAGCGACGCCGTAGCGGCCGCGAAATGGATTGCCCTAAACAGGCGCTGCCCCAAAAAGGCGGTGGCCCCGCCGGCTGACCTCGGCACCCGCGTCAGTCAATACCGTTGCTGCCTTCCGGCCCTGGCGGAGTTTTCGACCTAGCGTCGCGAGGGGCCGACAGGGCCACCATGGACAATTGCAATATCTGGCGGAGAGAGGGGGATTCGAACCCCCGAAGCGCGGTTTAGACGCTTACACACTTTCCAGGCGTGCTCCTTCAACCACTCGGACACCTCTCCGCATCTGAACCGCTCAGACCCCGCCACGACGTCCAGTCGGTAGTGGGCCGCAAAGTCTAGCGGTGCCGGGACTCGCGGACAAGTCGCACGTTGCGCTGGGTCGTCGCCCCGCCGCGATGGAGGATCCGGTCGTGGCACAATGGCCCGAACCGGTTGCACGCTGCTGTCATGGCGTTGCGACCCTTTCCTCCGGACTTGCCCAAGGTTATTGATGTCCTACCTCGTCCTCGCCCGCAAGTGGCGGCCCAAGCGCTTCGCAGAACTGGTGGGGCAGGAGCATGTGGTCCGGGCGCTCACCAACGCGCTCGACACCGGCCGGGTCCATCACGCCTTCCTGTTTTCCGGTACCCGTGGGGTCGGAAAGACCACCATTGCGCGGATTTTCGCCAAGTCGCTCAACTGCGAGCGCGGCACCTCGGCTGAACCGTGCGGGGAATGCAATGCCTGCAAGGACATCGATGCCGGCCGCTTCATCGACCTGCTGGAGATCGACGCAGCGTCCAACACCGGCGTCGATGACGTCCGCGAGCTGATCGACAACGCCCAGTACATGCCGTCACGCGGACGGGTCAAGGTGTACCTGATCGATGAAGTCCACATGCTTTCCAAGTCGGCCTTCAATGCGCTGTTGAAGACGCTGGAGGAGCCGCCCGGGCACGTGAAGTTCCTGCTGGCCACCACCGACCCGCAGAAGCTGCCGGTGACGGTGTTGTCGCGCTGCCTGCAGTTCAACCTCAAGCGCCTGGACGAGGATCAGATCAGTGGCCAGATCGACAAGATCCTGGGCGCCGAGGGCATCGCGGTGGAGCCAGGCGCGGTGCGCCAGATCAGCAAGGCCGCCGACGGCAGCCTGCGCGACGGATTGTCGTTGCTTGACCAGGCCATTGCCTACACTGGCGGCCAGCTGACGGACGCCGCCGTAGCCACCATGCTCGGGACGGTCGACCAGACCCGGGTTGGCGCGCTGCTGACGGCGCTGGCCGGTGGCGATGGTGAGGCGTTGCTGGCCGAAGTGGCGATATTGGCGGAGTTCTCGCCGGACTGGGCTGGGGTGCTGGAAGCGCTGGCCGAGGCGATGCACCGGATCCAGGTGCGACAGCTGGTGCCCGGCGCGGCGGTCGAAGCCGACGGTGTCGATGTCGATTCGCTGGCCGCCGCCATTCCGGCCGAGCTGGTGCAATTGTGGTACCAGATGGCAATCAATGGCCGTCGCGATCTTGCGCTCGCACCCAGCCTGCGCGCGGGGTTCGAGATGAGCGTGTTGCGGATGCTCGCGTTCCGCCCGGCAGGCCCGGCGGCGAGCCGTGAGGTGGCGACCACGCCAGCGCGTAGTGAGCCAGTTTCCCGTCCTGGGCCCGTGACAGCCGAGTCTGGGTCGAAGCTCGGAGCCGGTCAGACGGCCGCCATCCCTCCGGAAGTCTCCTACCCGGTTGCAGTCAAATCGGAAGCGGAACACCCGGCCAGCGCGAACTCGGTATCGGAGCCTGAGCCGACACCGACACCGACACCGACACCGGTCTCGACGACCCTGGCGCGAACATCGCAGCCACCGTCCGATGCCACCGCCATCGACGACGCCGCTGCCTGGCACGCCTGGGTCATGGCCAGCAGCCTCAAGGGCCCTGCGCGGGTGTTGGCCGAGCACGTCGGCTTCATCGCCTGCAGCGACGGCGTGCTGACGCTGGCGCTGGCGTCGGTCGATGAATTGCTGAACAAACCGGCGTTGGTACGGCAGATCGCCGAAGCATTGGCGCCGGCCCTGGGCCGCGTTCCAGAAATTCAATTCCAGTCCATGACTGGCGCCGATGGGCCGGTGTCGCTGAACCAGCGCAACGAACGCGCGCGCGACGAACGACAGGCGGCGGCGGAACAGGCATTCCTGAACGATGCCCAGGTGCAGGCGTTGATCAGCCAGCATGGCGCGAAGGTGGTACCCGATTCGATCCGGCCGTTTGACGATGCCTGACCCGCGACCTTGACGATTGCGGGCGGCACCACAATCTAACCAGTTGTCCATAACCGAAACGAGTAGACGAAATGCGTGGAAATATTGCCCAACTCATGCAGCAAGCGCAGCAGATGCAAGAAAATATGCAGCGTGCGCAGGAAGAGCTCGCCAACGTCGAGGTCACCGGCAACGCTGGCGGCGGCATGGTCAGCGTGACCCTGACCGGCCGCATGGAGTGCCGCAAGGTACGCATCGATCCGAGCGTGATCAGCGACGCGGAGATGACCGAGGACCTGGTTGCTGCGGCCATCAACGATGCCGTCAACAAGGTCAACGCGGCCTCGCAGGACAAGATGGGTTCGGCCACCGCCGGCATGCAGTTGCCGCCGGGGATGAAGTTGCCGTTCTGATCATGCCTGTTCTGATCATGTCGTTGCGATCAAGCCGAAGCCGGGCGGACTTTCGATGAGCTCGCCGCTGCTGGAACAATTGATCGAAGCGCTGCGGGTGTTGCCCGGGGTAGGCCAGAAGTCCGCGCAACGCATGGCGTACCACCTGCTGGAGCGCGAGCGCGACGGCGGCCAGCGGCTGTCCGCGGCGCTGGCGGTGGCGATGACAAAGATTGGCCACTGCGCACGTTGCCGCGACTTCAGCGAGGATGACGTGTGTCCGACCTGTGCCAGTGCCTCGCGCGATGTCCACCAGCTGTGCGTGGTGGAAACCCCGGCCGATCGTCTCGCCATCGAGCAGGCGACCGGCTACCGGGGCCTGTATTACGTATTGCAGGGCCGGCTCAGTCCCCTTGACGGTATCGGCCCGGCCGAGCTGGGCCTGGACCGGCTGGACGCACGACTGGCCGAAGGCGAGGTGTCGGAGCTGATCATCGCGACGAACCCGACGGTGGAAGGCGAGGCAACCGCGCATTACGTGGGCCAGATTGCGCGCCAGCACGCGGTGCATCCCAGTCGCCTGACCTACGGGGTGCCGCTGGGCGGCGAGTTGGAATATGTCGATCGCGGCACCTTGTCGCATGCCTTCGGCAGCCGCAGTGAGATGACCTGAGCCGACATGCGGCGAGCTGGGTGACAATGGCCCATCACTTAAGGTCCATTACCCCAGCCCATTACCCCATGGAGTCGCGCCATGACTGACCAGACCATCTTCGGCAAGATCATCCGCCGTGAATTGCCGGCCGATATCGTTTACGAGGACGAGCACCTGATCGCGTTTCGCGACATCGCCCCGCAAGCGCCGGTGCACGTGTTGTTCGTTCCCAAGACACCGGTCGCGACCCTCGATGACCTGACCGAGGCGCAGGCGGTGATCGTCGGCCGGCTTGCCCACGCGGCAGCGTCATACGCCAGGCGAGAAGGCCTGGCCGACGACGGTTATCGACTGGTGATGAACTGCAACGAGCATGGTGGCCAGACCGTGTTCCAGATCCATCTGCATTTGCTTGGCGGCGCGCCGCTGGGGCGGTTTGGCACGCCTGCGTGACGTCGCGCTACCGGGTGGTGCTTACCAATAGCCCCACCACGGCCACGGCGCCGGGCGGGTGATCACGTCCACCCGCTCGCGGACCGGCCACAGGTAGACCACGTCGGCGGCGACCCGCGGGAAGCGGTAGTCGTACTCGCCGATCCGTCGGGTTTCGTAACCGTCGATCCGGCCGGTAAAGGTCACTTCACGATTGACCTGGAACAATGCCGGGTCGTAGAAGCCTTCCCGGCACGCGATGAAGCGGCCACCGACGTCATCGGTGGCCCAATACGGCCGGGCCTGGACAGTGAGCCGGGTCGAAATCATCTCGAAACAGGTGCGGTTGGATTCCGGCTCGACCTGCACGATGCGTCCACCCCAGCGCACCAGCGCGCCGGTGCGATCGGCCGTGGTGGCGTCGCGCGGGCTGACCTGTGCGAACTCTCCCTGCAACGGCATTGGCTGGGTGGCACAACCAGCCAGCAGTGCGGTGGCAAACGCGAGCATGACAAGACGGATGTTCATGGGGTTTCTCCGGGTCGAAGGGCCGTGCAGTCAGCGCTTGCCGGGTGGACGGTGGGCTCGCAGCGCTCGAGCAAGCTCACGCGACTGCTGTGATGGGGGACGTTGTCCCGATGGAAGTCTAGCGTAACGCCAATTGCTGAAACGCTCGCTGAGCCGAAGCAACTCGTCGCGCGCTTGTGGATGGACACCGCCGACCCGCCGTGCCCATCGGCCTGCTGGCTCGTCGGGCTCGCGTCCCAGCCCCAGCCGCTGGTAGCGCTGACCCAACTGGTGCCAGGCACGCAATACCGGATCGGCTTGCCGTTCACCGCGGCGGCTCCACCAGGCCATCCACAACAGTGCCAACAGCGCCGCGACGACGAACAACAGGCCCAGCCGGGCGCCTGCCAGGTGTTCGATGCCAAGCGGGCGCAGCATCCTTGACTGACGCTGTGCATCGAAGCCGAGTACAAGATCATTCCAGCCTCGGCGCATCCAATCACCTGCCTGGGACAGGCTGCCGCCGTTGCCCAACATGCGGCCGAACAGGCCGCTGGTGCCACCGCCGGCCATCAGGTCGTCGACGGTGTCGTAAATCCGCTCCGGGGCGACCGCCGCGGTCGGGTCGACGCGTGTCCAGCCACGCCCGGACAGCCACACCTCGGCCCACGCGTGGGCGTCGGAGCGGCGTACCAGCCAATAATCGCCCAGCGGGTTGTGCCGGCCACCGACATAACCGGTAACCACGCGTGCGGGAATGCCGGCGCTGCGCATCAGGATCACGAAGGCAGAGCTGAAATGTTCGCAGAACCCTTCTTGCTGATCGAACAGGAACTCATCGGCCGAATGCCGCCCGGCGAGCGGGGTGCTGAGGGTGTAGGCGAAGTCCCGGCGTACCCAGTCCAGTGAACGCTGGACGATCCGGGCATCGTCATTGCCGGCTTCGGCACGCCACTGCCGGGCGAGGGCGCGGGTCCGCGGGTTGAACTGGTCGGGCAGGGCGAGTGCCGCCTCGCGCACTGTGGATGACAGCCGTGGCTCGAAATCGGCCGGTGGAGCGGATTGGATCCGCCAGCGGGTCAGCGAGCTCAGCGGGCGCGAGGCAAACAAACCGTAGGCATGGCCGAGCCGTGTGCCCTCGGGAGCGGCGAGCGGCAGGTCCAGCGCCAGCACCTGTCGACGCTCGGTGGGTTCAATCTCGACCTCATAGTCCCAGCGCTGTCCGGCAGGCGTTACCGCTGCCGCCGGTGAGCGGGTCAGCCGGCGCGACCGGGTCCAACTGCGCCCGTCGAAATCAACCAGCACCGGCCCGCGCCAATACATCTGCGACGTGGGTGGGGTGGCGCCGAAAAAATGCACGCGCAACGCTGGCGTGTCGTCGACCATCAGGTCGATCCATTGGCCGGGGCTCATCTCATCGGATAGTCCGGTACGCGCCAATGCACGCTCGGGCAGGCCCCACAACGGTGATGCCAGCCGTGGGAACAGCCAGAATGCGGCCAGCGCCAACGGCAGCCCGATCGCCAGCAGGCGACCAGTTCCGGCAAGCCGGCGGCGGACGTCCATATCGATCGTGTCCCCGGACTCCAGGTCGGCCAGCCGTTGCAGCGCACCCAGCGCCAGCACCGTCCCGACCAGGCTGAGCGCGAGCGTCAGCGGCCCCTGATCGAGCAGGAAGGCGGCGAACGGGCCAAACAGCGCAAACCCGACCAGGCTGCGCGCATCACGGACGGTGAAGGTCTCTGCCGGTTTCACCGCCAGCATGGCCGCCAGTACGGCGCAACCGGTGTCGCGGCCAACGCTGAATCCGGCGATGCTCAACAGTGCCGCCAACAGGCCGAACGCGAGTCCCAGCCGCCACACGACATGCAGCGGCTTGCGCCATGAAAGCGCGGTGACCAGCACGGCCGCCGATCCGGCCAGCCATCCCAACGGGGACGGCAGCTGCAACAGTAAGGGGAACAGGCAGGCGCCGGCAGCTGCCAGTGTCCAACGCCGGCTCCCCGGATCCAGCGCCCCTGCCAACGTTGACTCAGCCATGTGGCATCAGCGCTAGCGCGCGCAGGCAGTCGTGACGATGGATGGGGCCCTGCGCCGGTCCGATCGCAACCTGTCCGGGCAAGACCAGCCGATAGCGGCGGCCATCGCGCTCGGCTTCGTCCACCCAGCGTGCCAACCGTGCGATCCGCCGCTCACTGCCCAACGGTCCGGCGTGATGCCAGTCCAAGACAATGTCCGTGCCCAGCGGTTGTTCGTACTCACGCACCAGCAAGGTGTCGCGACGAGCCGAGGATTTCCACGCGATTGCTTGGCGGGAATCCCCACGACGGTAGTTGCGCAGGTGGTGGACATCATCGCCGCTGGGGTGCAGCCGGCTTTGCACACGGTCGCCGGATCCGGTCGGCAGCGCGGGCCCATCGGCTTCGGGCCGTGGGTACACCAGCAGCGGCGCCGGCGACCAGATGTAGCACCAGGCGCGCGCCAGGCCGAGCGGGCGAGTGGTGGCGATACGCAGCCGCCCCAAGTCCAACCAGCCACGCTGGAGGGTGGGTACGGGCAACTGTGCCTGGCCGTGACTCGGATCCAGGTTGAGCACGGCCGAGGGGGGCCCCGTGTCGTCGCCGGCGTCGATGCGCTCCAGCGTCAATTGCAGGCCACGCCGCCTGCGCCCGTCATCGGCCTGGGCATGCAACCGCAGCAACAGGTCGGTGCCTGCCGGAACCGGCTCCGCATCAATGGCCACGATCGCCAGACCAGTCAACTGCAACTGGGCGGCCACCAGGCTGGCCAGTCCGGCGCCGGCCAGTAACAACCCCAGCAGCAGGGCCGGGTTGTTGTTGTAGTTCAACGCGCCCAGCAACATCGTGACCAGCAGCACCGCATAGAAGAGGCCGAATCGGGTCGGCAATACGTACACGCGGCGCCGATCGAAGTGCGCGGGTAGCGTTTCGGGTTCCCGTGGACGGGTCCAGCCCAATGCCCAGCGGTGCCAACGTCGCATCAGCGGTCCCGACATCACCGATCAGTCCACGGCGACCGTATGCAGGATGGATTTTGCCAGCGCGGCGTCACTGCCGGCGTCGGCCTCGGCGACCAGACGATGCGCCGCGACGGCCGCGAACAGCGTCTGGACGTCTTCAGGACGGGCATGGTCGCGGCCCAGCAACAGCGCATGGGCCCGGGCCGCGCGCAGCAACGCCAGCCCGGCGCGTGGCGACAGCCCGACCCGTACTCCAGGATGCTTGCGGCTGCGGGCAAGCAGTGCTTGCACGTAGTCGACCAGTGCAGTGCTGGCATGCACCTCGATGACCGCATTGCGGATGGCGATGACGTCGTCCCGGGTCAGTCGTGGCTGGGCCTGGGCAATCAGCGCACGGCGATCGCGGCCGGCGAGCAGCTCGCGTTCCGCTTCCTGTCCGGGGTAGCCAAGCGTGAGACGCAGCAGGAAGCGGTCAAGCTGGGAATCGGGTAACGGGTAGGTGCCGGCCAGGTCGACCGGGTTCTGGGTGGCGATCACGAAAAACGGGTCGGGCAGGGCATGGGTGGTGCCGTCGATGCTGACCTGGTGCTCGGCCATCGCCTCCAGCAGCGCACTCTGGGTGCGGGGCGGGGCGCGGTTGATCTCGTCGGCGAGCAGTACCTGGGTGAATACCGGTCCTGGATGGAACTCGAAGCGTCTCGCCTGCGGGTCAAACACGGACACGCCCACGATGTCCGCCGGCAGCAGGTCGGAAGTGAACTGCACGCGCTGGAACTCCAACCCGAGGGTCGCGGCCAACGCATGGGCGAGGGTGGTCTTGCCAAGCCCGGGCAGATCCTCGATCAACAAATGGCCCTGCGAGAGCAATGAGACAAATGCCAGCCGCACCTCGAGGGATTTGCCCAGTACCAGTGAATTGACCTGCGCCTGGGCATCGTCAAGCGCATTTCGCAGTGTGTCCGGTAGCATGCGTGCCTTCGCCGAACCGATGCCGGCATCGATTGCCGGGGTGGATACCGCCATGGTGCTCTCCGGGAGTTGCCCAAACCGATGAATGCCAAACTTGGGCGGTGTCGTGGGTCGGGCCGCCGATCGCGGCCCGTATCGTCATCGCAACGAGTGTAACGAGGTCGCAACCCCATGCGCGTAGTCCAATCGCCCCAGTTCCCGCTGTCGGAATCTTCGTTCGGCGCTGACTCGCCGCAGCCAGGCTCGCCACCCGATGGCGCGGGAGCGGCACGACGTTGGTTCTGGAGCCTGTTCGCAGTCGTGCTGGCGCTGAAAATCCTGGTGGCGGCGAGGTTGCCGCCGTTCGTCGATGAGACTTTCTACTGGCTTGAGGGTCAGCACCTCGCGCCGGCGTACTCCGACTTGCCCGGCTTGACCGCATGGCTGTCGCGGCTGGGGGTGACCCTGGGAGGCAATACCGAGCTGGGGTTACGTCTGCCATTCCTGCTGATCGCGGCGGTGGTGCCGTGGCTGGTAGTGCGGATTACCCGGCGGGAGTACGGCGAGACTTTCGGTTGGCAGGCGGGGTGCTTTGCCTTGTTGTTGCCGTTGTCCGGCACCTTGGGCCTGCTGGCCCTGCCCGATGCGGCGATGGCAGTGGCAACGTTGTTGTGCGTGGACGCGGGAGCGAAACTGCTGCGGCAGGTCGACGCAGGCGCCGCGTTGGAATTGGCGGCGGGCCTGTCGATCGGAGCGCTGAGCCACTACCGGTTCATTGCCGTGATCGGTGTCGGCCTGCTGGCGCTGTTGCTCATCGCCGATGGCCGCAAGGTCCTGCGCGATGCCCGTACCTGGACCGCGGTTGCGATCGGTGCGGCGGCGTGGGCACCGCTGGTGGCATGGAACCTGGACAACTCCGACGCCGGCCTGCGATTCCAACTGGTCGACCGGCACCCGTGGGCATTCCATTTCGAC
Source organism: Lysobacter sp. A289 (assembly GCF_054072675.1). Lineage (NCBI taxonomy): Bacteria > Pseudomonadati > Pseudomonadota > Gammaproteobacteria > Lysobacterales > Lysobacteraceae > Lysobacter > Lysobacter sp. A289. The sequence continues at coordinate 1,558,341 of NZ_JBSVRN010000001.1, read as the reverse complement.
GGCGTTTTGTTCATTGCGATCCAGGCGCTGATGGTGACGCCGCTGTTGTTCGCGGCCCTGGCGATGGCGAGCTGGCGGGGGAGCAGGAGCGCGATGCCGGTGTCACGTTATTTTGCGCTGCTTGGCGGCCTGGTGGTGCTGGGTTTCTTTGCGCTGGGATTCTTCGCCGATACCGAACGGGTCAGCTTTCATTGGCCACTGCCGGGCTATCTGGCCCTGTTGCCGCTGTTGCCGGCCGTGCTGGCGGCCTGGCCGCGCTGGTTGCGCGTCGCGACCTGGGCAACGGCAGGACTGGGCTTGGTCGTGGTGCTGGGCTATTACGTTGCCGTCTCCATCCCTGCGGTGCGGGAACGCGCTGCCGTGGAAAAATGGTACCCATCCAATTTTGCCGGATGGGATGAGCTGGCCGAGACGGTGCGCTTTACCCGCGCGCAGATGCCGGCCGGCACCCGCATCGTGGCCGGCAGTTTCAAGGTGGGCGCAGAACTGGGCTTTGCCATGGGCAACGCGGAAATCCCGGTGCTCGACCACCCGCTCAACCACAAGCATGGTCGCGCACCGCAGTTGCGCTTGTGGAACCTGCAGACGACCGGACGTGCCGGCTGGGCAGCACAGTTCGGCAAGCCGTGGGGCGAGGTGCCGGTGCTGCTGGTAGAGGCGGTCACCGACGTGCCCTACAAGGACCTGCTGCGTCGTTACCACGATCTGTGCCGGATGGTGGGCCCATTGCCGCCGCCACAGGTGATCAACGTCGACCATGGCAGTCAACGCTTCATGCTGTTCAAGCTTGACCCCCAAGCCCCTGTCAGCGGTACCTGCGTTGCCCCGGCGATGGCCTGGATAGACCATCCGGTCGGCGGTGCCACGGTGGACAGCACGTTCGAAATCACCGGCTGGGCGTTCAAGGAAGGAGTGGGGCTGGAGCGCGTGGAGGTATTGCTGGACGGTCAACGGGTGGCGGACGTCGAGTATGGGCTGGACAGCCCCGGCGTGGCCGACTATTGGAAAATCAGCAACGACCCGAACCATCCTGCGGTCGGGTTTGCCGGACGCGTCAACCTGGGCGACGTGGAGCCAGGCCGCCATTGGCTCGGACTGCGCCTGCATGGCCCCGATGGCAGCGTGGAGGCGTGGTCGGAGCAGCCGCTGGAAGTCCTGCCACGCGAGACCGGCCAATAGCGGCCGGCGAATAGCGGCAGGGTTGCCGCCGCTCACTGCATCGAGCTCACTCCATCGAAGTGCGGGCCTGCTGGATCTGGGCCAGTTGTTGCTCGATCCGGGTGCCGGCCATCTCGATCGAGCCGCGCACCTCTTGCAATTCCTGCACACTTGCGCGCTGTCCATGTTCGCGTAACCAGATGCGCTGGCGCAGCATTTCACGCAGGGCGTCCTGGACCGGATCGGCGGCATCTTCGCCCACTACGGCGGTGATCTCCGCGCGTGCAGCGCGCAGGCGCGTCTCCAGCCTGTCGGCGGCATCCAGCAACTGCTGCATCTCGCGCTGGCGTCCATCGCCCGGGCGGCGTATCCGGACAATGATGAACGCCACGACGGAAGCAGCGGAGGCCAGCACAAGCAACAACGACAAAGGAGTGTTCACGGCGAGGATAATGGCTGGGCAGCGGTGGGATGGGCGTTCAGTCTGCCGTGCGTGCGTAAAGCGGGCAAACCCGCCGAACCGGCGTGCTCCCGTTTGGCGCGGCCATTGCCGGTAGATGCCCGGTTCCGGAGTCGGGCGGGGTTGCCGGGTTTGACACGCCAGCACGCGCTCCTTAACATTCTCGGGCTTATGTCCGCTGACGTGCCCAAAGTGACTGTACCCGAGGTTCTGGATGCGTGGCGCATGGTGGCAGCGCGTCGCGGTGTCGAGGGCCGCGTGCCGTTGGCAGCGTTGGTGCGATTGAGTGACAGCTTGGTGGATAGCGACGGTGACGTGAGCTATTCGCTGGATTTTGGCACTGACGAGCTGCGGATCCCGTATGTGGAGCTGCGCGCGCAGGCGTCGTTGCCGCTGCTGTGCCAGCGCAGTCTTGAGCGGTTCCTGTTCCCGGTGGCGATTGCGCAACGGCTTGGCTTGATCCGTGATGAAGCCGACGAGGCGGCATTGCCGGAGGGGTACGAGCCGCTGCTGGTGCCGCCCGACGGCATGCTGTCACCGGTTGCACTGGTCGAAGATGAGCTGATTCTGGCGATACCGGTGATACCGGTAAAGCCCGGAACAGAAGCAATGGAAGCAGATTGGCCGGCGCCTGCGGCCGACCTGGAGCGCGTCAACCCGTTCGCGGCGTTGTCGGCACTGAAAAGCAAGGCGGACAAGTCGAACTAGAACTTCGAGTTGTCCTTCGAATCAAGCGTTATTCACGGTTTTCCTTGGAGTTAAGATCATGGCTGTCCAGAAGTCCCGCGTTTCCCCGTCCAAGCGTGGCATGCGCCGCGGCCACGACTCGTTGACCAGCAAGCTGCTGTCCACCGACCCGACCACCGGCGAGATCCACGTCCGCCACCACGTCACCGCTGACGGTTACTACCGCGGCAAGAAGGTGATCAACACCCAGGCCAACGTTGCCGACGAAGAGTAAGCTGCCTCACGTGCGTTACATCGCCGCTGCCCGCGAAACACGCGTGCGGCGGCCGTCGCTGGAGTGGTGATGACTGATCGAATTTTCTCCCGCATTGCGGGCACTGGCAGCTATTTGCCGGAAAAAGTCCTGACCAATGCCGATCTGTCGAAGATCGTCGAGACCAGTGACGAATGGATTACGTCGCGCACCGGTATTCGCCAGCGCCATGTCGCGGCCGAGGGTGAGACCACCAGTGACTTGGCTTATCACGCCGCAGTGCGTGCCATGGAGGCGGCCGGGGTCGAGGCGTCTGAGCTGGATTTGATCGTGCTGGGCACGACCACGCCCGACATTATATTTCCGTCCACCGCCTGTCTGGTCCAGCACCGCCTGGGCGCCAACGGCTGTCCTGCATTCGACGTCAACGCCGCATGTTCAGGCTTCATCTACGGCTTGGCGGTCGCGGACCAGTTCATTCGCTCCGGTTCAGTGAAGACTGCGCTGGTGATCGGTGCGGAAACCCTGACCCGGATGCTGGACTGGACCGATCGCGCCACCTGCGTGCTGTTTGGCGATGGCGCCGGGGCAGTGGTACTGAAGGCCGACAGCGAAGCCGGCATCCTCAGTACCCACCTGCATGCCGACGGTGGCAAGAAAGAGTTGCTGTACAACCCGGTCGGGGTCTCGGTGGGCTTCAAGCCCGAGGAGCACAACGCCGGGGTGAAGGTGATGATGACCGGCAACGATGTGTTCAAGCACGCGGTCAAGGCGCTTGATGCGGTCGTTGAGGAAACCCTGGAGGCCAATGGCCTGGATCGCAGCCAGATCGACTGGTTGATCCCGCACCAGGCCAACCTGCGGATCATCGAGCTGACCGCCAGGCGGCTGGAGATGCCGATGGAGCGGGTGGTGGTCACCGTCGACAAGCACGGCAACACCTCATCGGGCTCAGTGCCGCTGGCATTGGACGAGGCGGTGCGTTCGGGCCGGGTAAAGCGCGGCCAACTGGTGCTGCTGGAGGCGTTCGGTGGCGGATTTACCTGGGGCTCGGCGCTCTTGCGCTATTGAGCGGGCAGTAATGACCGCAACCCCACGGCCCGGTCGGGCCGGATCCATGCTGATCGATGCCCTCCTGCCCGCGTCGTTGACTGTACGCCACGGTACAGACACCTCGCTGGGTTCACTCGTATCATGGTGTGTTCCATCCGCAGGGGACGTCGTGTGAGCGATTCTCAACACAGCGACCACCAACTCGCTTTCATCTTTCCAGGCCAAGGCTCGCAATCGCCCGGCATGCTCGGTGAGCTTGCCCGCGACCATCCGCTGGTGGTCGAGACGTTTGCCGAAGCCAGCGCCGGTGCCGGGGTCGATCTGTGGGCGTTGAGCCAGGACGAGTCCGCGCAGCAGCTCAACCAGACCGAATTCACCCAGCCGGCGTTGCTTGCGGCAGGCGTGGCGGTATGGCGCCTGTGGCAGTCGCGTGGCGGCGCGCGTCCGGCGCACTTGGCGGGCCATAGCCTGGGGGAGTACAGCGCCCTGGTGGCCGCCGGCGTGCTTGAGCTGGGCGAGGCGGCCAGACTGGTGCGCCTGCGCGGTCAGTTGATGCAGGACGCCGCACCCGCCGGCACCGGTGCGATGGCCGCGATACTGGGTGCCGACGACGTGCTGGTCGAACAGGTCTGCCAATCGGTCTCGGGCAAGGAGGTCGTGGTGCCGGCGAACTACAACTCGCCGGGCCAGATCGTGATTGGTGGCGATGCCGCCGCCGTCGACAAGGCCTTGGTGCAGCTGGCCGATCGAGGCGTCCGCAAGGCGGTCAAGCTGGCCGTCAGCGTGCCATCGCACACGCCGCTGATGCGCGACGCTGCGGATCGCCTGGCCAAGGCGATGGACGATATCCGTTGGCAGCCGGCGCGGTTGCCGGTGGTACACAACGTCGACGCCAAGGTGCACGAGGGCAGTGAGGCGATCCGTGATGCATTGGTGCGCCAGTTGTACCTGCCGGTGCAGTGGACCCGCTGTATGCAGGCACTGGCCGAGTACGGTGCGCGGCGGTTCGTCGAGTGCGGTCCCGGCAAGGTGCTCACCGGGCTGGCCAAGCGGATCGACAAGACGCTGGAAGCGCGCTCGATCGGCACGGCGGTTGATTTCGAAGCCACCCTGGCCGATTGGAAACAATAGCCACTCATTCGCGGGCTGCCGGCAATGGCGCCTGCCAAGAAGGAAGACAAAAGACATGAGCAAGCAACCACTCAGCGGCGAGATCGCGCTTGTCACCGGTGCCAGTCGCGGCATTGGTGCCGCGATTGCCGACGAACTGGCGGCCCAGGGCGCGACCGTGATCGGCACCGCCACCAGCGAGCGCGGCGCCAACGCGATTGCGGAGCGTCTGGCCGGGCACGGCGGGCACGGCCGCGTCGTTGACGTGGTCGACGCCGCGGCAACCTCTGCGCTGATCGACAGCATCGGCAAAGACATCGGCGCGATCTCGATTTTGGTCAACAATGCCGGCATCACCCGCGACAACCTGTTGTTGCGCATGAAGGACGAGGACTGGCAGGCGGTGATCGACACCAACCTGAGCAGCGTCTATCGCACTTCCAAGGCGGTGATGCGCTCGATGATGAAGGCGCGTCGCGGCCGTATCGTCAATATCGCGTCGGTCATCGGCGCGACCGGCAACGCAGGCCAGGCCAACTACGCAGCGGCGAAGGCGGGCATCATCGCGTTCAGCAAGTCGCTGGCCAAGGAGATTGGCAGCCGTGGGATCACCGTCAACGTGGTCGCCCCCGGCTTCATTGACACCGACATGACCCGCGCACTGCCGGAGGATGCCAAAAACGCGATGCTGGGCCAGATTGCGTTGGGTCGTTTCGGCGAGCCGGCCGACATCGCACGGGCGGTGGCGTTTCTCGCCGGACCGTCTGCGGCCTACATCACCGGTGAGACCCTGCACGTGAACGGCGGAATGTACATGTCGTAGTTCCGCGACAGGCAACCGTAACCAAAGGGCTCCGCGATCGTCGCGAAGCTCTCGATTCCACTACACTATTCCATCGAATATCCCGTCCGGGAGGAGTGAATACCAATGAGCAGCATCGAAGAACGCGTCAAGAAAATCGTGGTCGAGCAACTGGGCGTCAAGGAAGACGAGGTCACCAACAACGCCTCGTTCGTTGACGATCTCGGCGCTGACTCCCTTGATACCGTCGAGCTGGTGATGGCGCTTGAAGAAGAGTTCGAGTGCGAGATCCCGGACGAGGAAGCCGAGAAGATCACCTCGGTGCAGCAGGCGATCGATTACGTGACGACCCACGTCAAGGCGTAACAGGGCCGCAGGTCGTGGTGCGACCGGTCCAGAACCGGCGCCCCATGCCCGGCAGCACCGACCGGGGCCGCATCACGCGGCCTTGAGTTTATCCAACGTACGAAACACGTCAGGCGCGTCATGGACCCCGTGACGGCGCGTCCGCAAGCGGAGTTCCCCATGTCCAATCGACCAGCCTCCAGCAGGCGCGTAGTCATCACCGGCCTTGGCATCGTCTCGCCGCTGGGTAACGACCTGGCCAGCAGCTGGGACGGCATCATCAATGGTCGCTCCGGCATTGGTCCGATCAGTCACTTCGACACCACCGGTTTCACCACCCGGATCGCCGGGCAGATCCATGACTTCGACGTCACCCATTGGGTGCCGACGAAGGATGCGAAGAAGATGGACCGCTTCATCCACTACGGCGTCGGTGCCTCATTGATGGCGCTGGCTGACTCCGGGCTGGAGATCGACGACGGCAACGCCGAGCGCATTGGCGCGTTGATAGGTTCAGGCATAGGCGGCATCCTTGGAATCGAGGAGCAGACCGCAAAATACCTGGCCGGCGGCCCACGCAAGATTTCACCGTTCTACGTGCCCAGCACGATCATCAACATGCTTCCCGGCCAGGTGTCGCTGCTGACCGGCATCAAGGGCCCCAATTTTTCCGCGGTCTCGGCTTGCGCGACCTCCAATCATTCGATCGGCATGGCGATGCGCCTGATCCAGTACGGCGATGCCGACGTGATGCTTGCCGGTGGCGCCGAGCGCGGTTCCTCGCCGACCTCAGTGGGCGGATTCTGCTCGATGAAGGCGATGTCGACCCGCAACGACGACCCCACCCGCGCCTCGCGCCCTTGGGACAAGGATCGCGACGGCTTCGTGCTCGGCGATGGCGCCGGCGTCCTGGTGCTGGAGGAGTACGAGCACGCCAAGGCCCGTGGCGCGCGGATTTATTGCGAGCTGGTCGGCTTCGGCGCCAGCTCCGATGCGTTCCACATGACCGCACCCAGCGAGGACGGCGAAGGGCCGGCACGCTGCATGGTTGCGGCAATGCGGGACGCGGGCGTCAATCCCGAACAGGTCGGGTATCTCAATGCGCATGGCACCTCGACCCCCTTGGGCGATCTTGCCGAGACCCTGGCGATCAAGCGCGCGTTCGGCGACCACGCCTACAAGACGATGGTGAGCTCGACCAAGTCGATGACCGGCCACTTATTGGGTGCGGCCGGCGGTGCCGAGGCGATCTTCTCGATCATGGCGCTGCATACCGGAATCATCCCGCCGACGATCAACCTGGAGGAGCCCGGCGAAGGCTGCGACCTGGATTACGTGCCGAATGTGGCGCGCGAGGCGAAGATCAATGTCGCCGTGTCCAATGGGTTCGGCTTCGGCGGCACCAATGGCACCCTGGTGTTCCAGCGGCTCTAACGGCATCCCGGACGCCGGTGCTCGATGGTGTCCAATCAACGATCAACATGGCCCTGACGTACCCGCTGGCTTCCCCGGTTGACCTGCTGGATCTGCATCGGCATGCACCCTCGCGCTACCCGCTGTTGCTGGAGTCCAGTGCCGCCGGCACCGTCCAGGGGCGTTGGGATGTGTTGCTGGCTGCCAATGGTGAATCGTTGCAGCTTGATCCCGATGGGCTGGTTCGCGACCAGCGCGGTGTCGTGGTCGGCGATGACTTCCTGCAGGCACTGGACAACGCTTGGCAAGCGGAACGGGTCGAGCCCGAACGCACCCGTTGGCCCTTCCGTGGCGGCTGGGCACTGTTGCTGGGTTATGAGCTGGCGGCCCAGATCGAGCCGGTGCTGAAGCTGCCGCCCGCGCCGGGTGGCTTGCCCGTGGCAGTGGCGATTCGTTGCCCGGCCGCAATATTGCGTGATCACGTCACCGGCGACTGCTTCGCATTGGCCGAGCCGGAATGTGGGGGCTTGCTTGAAACTATCGTGATCGATCTGGCTTCCCTGGCCGGACAGGCACCGATGTTCGCGTGGCAACCCCCATCATCGATTCGGGAGGATCCGCCACAGCGGTATCTCGACGGCGTCGCCCGGGTGCTTGACTACCTCGTTGCGGGTGATGTGTTCCAAGCCAATGTCTCGCGTGGTTGGTGCGCGTACTTTGATGCGCCGGTGGATCCGGCGGCGCTTTTCCAGCGACTGCGCAAGAATAATCCGGCACCGTTCGCCGGCATCTTCTCGGGTGCTGGCGTTGGCGCCGATGCGGATGCGGGTGCGACTTCATGCGGCGGTGCCGGTGACTGGTCCGTGGTCAGCGCTTCGCCGGAGCGACTGGTGTCGGTGCGCGGCGGCATGGTCGAAACCCGTCCCATCGCCGGTACCTGCGCGCGGGTAGCGGGTGACGACGACAGCGCCCGGATCAGCGAGTTGATCGCGCACCCCAAGGAGCGTGCGGAGCATGTGATGTTGATCGACCTGGAACGCAACGATCTTGGCCGGGTCTGTGTGCCCGGCAGCGTGGAGGTCGACGAGTTGATGGTGGTCGAGAGCTATGCCCACGTCCACCACATCGTCAGCAACGTGCGCGGTCGCTTGCGTGAGACAGTGACTCCAGGCGAGGTCATCCGCGCCGTGTTTCCGGGCGGAACCATCACCGGCTGCCCGAAGGTGCGTTGCATGCAGGTCATCGCCGAGCTCGAAGGCCAGGGCCGCGGCAGCTATACCGGCGCAATGGGCTGGCTTAACCGGGACGGCGACCTGGACCTCAATATCCTGATCCGTAGCGCGGAGATCGAGATGGACATGTTGCGCTTTCGCACCGGCGCCGGGATCGTGGTTGATTCCGATCCGGTCCGGGAGTTGGACGAGACCCGTGCCAAGGCGCGTGGAATGCTGCGCGCGCTCGGGTTTGGCGATGACAGTTGTAGTGGTACCCGGCAATGATGCGAACGACGGGCCCGGGCACGATTGACAGTGGCCGCGGAGGATCGTCAGGTCAGGGTGGTGGAGCGGCTGAGCCGCACGATGAGACGACGCGATTGTTCAGCGGCACCCGGCGCGTGGAGATGATCCGTGCAGACGACCGTGCGCTGATCTATGGCGATGGCCTGTTCGAGACCCTTCGCGCCCATCGTGGCAGCTTGCCGTGGTGGGACATGCATTGGGCCCGGCTGGAGCGTGGCGCACGCTGCCTGCAGATACCCACGCCGCCGGCGGCGCAGGTTCGCGACCAGGCCGAGCGCTTGCTTGATGGCGCCGACGGCGTGTTGAAGCTGCTGCTCAGCCGCGGCAGTGGCGGCCGTGGATACGCGCCACCGACCCACCCGCAGGCAAACTGGATGCTGTCGCTACACCCTTTGCCAGCACCGGCACCGACGCCGGGCCTGACCCTGCGCTGGTGCGATATCCGGCTGTCGATACAGCCGGCATTGGCCGGAATCAAACATTGCAACCGGCTCGAACAGGTGCTCGCACGCAGTGAATGGAACGACGTCGTCGCCGCCGACGAGGGCCTGATGTGCAGCATGGAGGGCGATGTGGTTTGCGCTACGGCGGCGAACCTGTTTGTACTGCACGGTGATCACTGGAGTACGCCGGAAGTGGATCGCTGCGGCGTTGCAGGCGTGTGTCGCCAGTGGTTGCTGGAGCGTTTTCCAATCCGGCAGGCCAGGTTGTCGCCGGCTGATGTCGAAACTGCCGATGCGATCGTCCTGACCAACGCGGTGCGGGGTATCCTGCCTGTCGTCCGGTTGGGCGAGCGCGGATGGCAGCCACACCCGATGGTGGCCCAGTGGCAGGATCGTCTCGCCGCCGAGCATCCCGCATTCGCCAAGCCGACAGGCACGGAGGTGTCGTGAGTCGTTCCCGCAAGCATCGTTTTGGTGCGTTTTTGCTGTTGATACTGGTGCTGTCGCTGATCGTCGCGGCGGTCGCGGGATTCTGGGCATGGCAACGCTACACCGCCTTCGCCACGACGCCGATTGCCGGCCTGCAGGAGGGCGACAGCGTGGTCATCGATCGTGGTGATTCGCTGCCGGTCGTGGTGGCCAAGCTGCGCCAGGCGGGCGTCCGCGAAGGCGGCGAGTACGAATGGCGCCTGCTGGCACGCCAACTCGGTGCCGCGTCCACGCTGCATGTGGGCGAGTACGCCCTCGACCCGGGCATCTCGCCGCAGGAGTTGCTGATCGCGATGGGACGGGGCGACATCATCCAGCATCGCTTCACGATCGTGGAGGGCTGGAACATCCGCGAGCTGCGGGCGGCATTGGCCAGCGCGGAGCCACTGGAGCACGCTGCAACCGGCCTCGATGCCGCCGCGCTGATGGAGGCGCTGAATTACCACGACGAGCATCCGGAAGGCCGGTTCCTGCCCGAGACCTACCTGTACAGTCGCGGTGACAGCGACCTGGACCTGTTGCGCCGCGCCCACGATGCGATGGATCAGGCATTGGCTGCCGCGTGGGAAGCGCGCGACCCCGAGATCGGCCTGGAAAGTCCCTATGAGATGCTGATCATGGCGTCGATCGTGGAGAAGGAAACCGGGATCGCATCCGAGCGCCCGCAGATTGCCGGAGTGTTCGAGCGCCGACTGAAAATCGGCATGAAGTTGCAGACCGATCCCACCGTCATCTATGGCATGGGTGCCGACTACGACGGCAATATCCGTCGCAGCGACCTGACTACCGACACCCCGTACAACACCTACACCCGCAGCGGACTGCCACCGACTCCGATTGCAATGCCCGGCGTGGATGCGCTGCAGGCGGTCGCCCATCCGGTATCGGGCGATGCGTTGTATTTCGTTGCCGTCGGCGATGGCAGCGGCCGCCACCTGTTTGGCAAGTCGCTGGCCGAACACCAGGCCAACGTGCGCAAGTACCTGCACAACTACCGCCAGCGCATGCGCCAAGCGCAGGACGCGAGCCCGACCCCATGAGCCTGCTGGTGCAACCGCGATTGTTGAGCCTGGAAGGCGGCGAGGGCGCCGGCAAGTCGACTGTGATGGCTGCGCTGGCCGAGGCGTTGCGGGTATCGGGAGCGTCGGTCGTATGCACCCGCGAGCCGGGGGGCACGCCGATGGCCGAGCAGATCCGCGACTTGCTGTTGCGCAGCGGCGATGAGCCGCACGCGCCGGAAACCGAGTTGTTGCTGATGTTCGCCGCGCGCTCGCAACATGTCCGCCAGCTGGTCCTGCCGGCGCTGCAGCGCGGCGCATGGGTGATCAGCGACCGATTTACCGATGCCAGCTATGCCTATCAGGGGGCGGCACGCGGCGGCGACCCGGATTTCATCACCGAGCTGGAGCGGCGCGTGGTGGGCATCGTCCCGGGCCTGACCCTGCTGCTCGATGTGCCGGTCCAACTCGGCCTGCAACGTGTGCGCGGGCGAGGAAACAGCGACCGGATCGAAGGTGAGGCCGACGATTTCTTCGAGCGCGTGCGCGGTGCCTACCTGGCACGCGCCGCGGCCGACCCGTCGCGGTTCCGGGTGATCGACGCCAGCCAGTCCCCCGCCGCCGTGGCGAGCGAAGCGATTGCCCACCTGCGTGCCTACCAGGCCGCATTGGCATGAGTGGGTTCGCGCCGTGGCAACAGAGCGTCTACGATCACGCCGCCAGCGCGATTGATGCCGGCCGCCTCGGTCATGGCCTGCTGTTCTGTGGCCCGGCCCGGCTGGGCAAGCTGGCGGTGGCCGAGCGTCTCGCCAAGCGCTTGTTGTGCCTGGATCGCGCGGCCGGTGGCGAGCCTTGCGAGGCGTGCCGCAGCTGCCGTCTGTTTGCGGTACGTTCGCAAACCGATCCGGTCGAGCTGCGTCCCGATGGCTCGTTGGCGCATCCTGGAGGACATACCGGCCATCCGGACTTCTCGCAGATCAGCTACGGCATCAATGACAAGGCGAAGCCCAAGCCCAAGTCGCGTTCCGAGATCGTGATCGAACAGATGCGCAAGCTCTCCGAGCGGATGGCCCTGAGCCCGCACTATGGCGAGGTCAAGATCGCGATCATCGAGCCGGCCGATGCGATCAACCATGCCGGTGCCAATGCCCTGCTCAAGACGCTGGAGGAACCGGTTCCTGGCCGCTATCTGTGGTTGGTCAGCGCCAATCCCTCGCGGCTGTCGGCGACCATTCGCAGTCGTTGCCAGAAGCTTGAGTTCCGCCTGCCACCGCAAAGTGAAGCCCTGGCCTGGTTGCAGCAACAGGGTCACGCACAGGTCAAGGCCGCCGAGGCGCTTGCTGCGGCCCGCGGCCATCCGGGTCTGGCCCACGAATGGCTGCAGGGAGACGGTCTGGATTTGCGGCGTCAGGTGGCAAGCGACCTGGAGCAGGTGGCCCGTGGTCAACTGGCCGTCGTCGAGACCGCGCAGCGCTGGGTGGCGGACGGCGATGCAGATCAGCGCCTGAGCTTCGCCGCCGACCTGGCCCTGACGATGGCCAGGCAAGCCGATGGCTTGACCGACCCGATGGGCACGCGCAGTCTGGCAACATGGTTTGACCGCGCCAATCGCGCACGCGGACTGTTGCGTACGACGGTTCGTGCCGATCTGGTGGTGGTTGAGTTGTTGATGGCCTGGCGCGTCGCACAAGCACGCCGGGCCGCCGGGAAACGTGGGGACAGCACTATGCAGGGGAAAGCGTCATGAGTGGAGCAGGTGGGGCGAGCCAGGGCATCGTGACCCTGGCAGTAAAGGACAAGGCGGCGCTATACAACGCCTACATGCCCTATATCCGCCATGGCGGCATCTTCGTACCGACGGCGAAGCGTTATTTCCTCGGTGACGAGGTGTTCCTGCTGTTGACCCTGCCCGAGTCCGGCGAGCGCCTGCCGGTGGCCGGCAAGGTCATCTGGGTAACGCCTGCCGGCGCCCAGGGTAATCGCCCGTCCGGCATCGGCATCCAGTTTGCCGATACCGCCGAAGGCGAAAGCCTGAAGGGCAAGATCGACGCGCTCCTGGCAGGCAGCCTGGAGGCGGAGCGCGCGACCCACACCATGTAGTCGGTCGCACCGTGTCAGCGGTGCAAGACTCATCGCAACGCGGCGGAGTCCCAGCCCGGTCGCGGTGCAAATCGATCGCCGTGTCGGGCTTGCAGCTGCTTGAGGCGCTCCAGCAACGCGTCCGCGCCGGTCTCGCGGATGTACTGGATCGGGCCACCCCGGAACGGCGCGAACCCGGTACCGAAGATCACCCCGGCATCCAGCAGGTCGGCATCGGCAACGACTCCGTCGTGCAGGCAGGCGACCGCCTCGTTGAGCATCGGCAGGATCAGGCGATCCTCGATGTCGGCGGGCGCTTCGTAATTCTCGGGCAATTCCGGCTTGATCGCCTTGCCGTCCTCCCACTTGTACAGCCCCTGCCCATCCTTCTTGCCGCGCTTGCCCGGCTCGGCCTGGGTGGCGAGCGCGTCGGGAACCTGCAGGCCGAGGAATGGCGACAGCTCCGCGCCGACCCCGGCCGCGACGTCCAGACCGACCGTGTCGACCAGTTCGATCGGTCCCATCGGCATGCCGAACTTCTCCGCTGCCTTGTCGATCGCCTTGCCGGGAATGCCTTCCGCGTAGGCGGTGACCGCTTCCAGCATGTATGGGAACAGCACCCGGTTGACCAGGAATCCCGGGGTTCCGGCCACCGGGACCGGCAGCTTGCCAATCGCCTTGCAGAAGGCGGCCAGGCGTTGCCGCGCTTCCGGGGACAGCCCGTCGTGGAGCACGATTTCGACCAGCGGCATCAGTGCCACCGGGTTGAAGTAGTGCAGTCCGGCGAACTGCGCCGGGCGCTGGATCCCATCGCGCAACTCAAGCAGCGGAATCGACGAGGTGTTGGTGACCAGCAACGCATCGGGCTTCATTTGCGGCTCCACCGCCGCGTACAGCTCGCGCTTGGCGGCCGGTTGCTCGATGATCGCCTCGATCACCAGGTCCGCCTTGCCCGCACCGTCGCCGGCAAGATCGCCTTTCAGTCGCGCTGCCACGGCCGGCCGCTGGGTCTCGTCCTTGACCTTCTTGGCGAACAGCTTGCCGGCGCGCTCCATCGCGGTGTCGATGTAGCGTTGCTCACGATCGTTGAGGGTGACCTGGAAGCCCTTGTAGGCCGACCATGCCGCGATGTCGCCGCCCATCACTCCGGCGCCGATCACGTGCACGTGGTTGATGCCGTGGTCTCCGCCGCCGGCGGATTTCAACCGCTCCTGCAGGAAGAACACCCGGATCAGGTTGCGCGCGGTCGGTGTCGAAGCGAGCTTGGCGACCGATTTGCGCTCGCCAGCCAGCCGCGCCTCGATTCCGCCGCCGGTGGTCTTCCATGTGTTGATCAATGCGTACGGCGCCGGGTAATGCTCCTTGCGGGCCTTGCGCGCGACCTGCTTGAGCAGCATCGGCGCCATCACCTGGCGCGCCGGCCAGGTGTTGCTCAGCCAGCCCATGGCGCGTTGCTTGAGCGGGCGCTTGCCACCGCGCAGCACCAACGTGGCGGCTGCATCGACCAGCGTCGCCTTGTCCGTGGTCTTGTCGATGAGCCCGTTCGCGCGTGCCGCCGAGGCCGACAAGGTGCGTCCGGTCAGCATCATGTCGAACGCCGCCGGCGCGCCGATCAATTTTGGCAATCGCACGCTGCCGCCCCAGCCCGGATAGATGCCGAGTTTGACCTCGGGCAGGCCGATCCGGGTCGAGGGATCCTTGCTGGCGACACGGTAGTCGCAAGCCAGGGCCAGCTCGGTGCCACCGCCCATGCAGAAGCCGTGGATCGCCGCGGCGGTAGGGCAGGGCAACCCGGCCACGCGCTGGAACACCTGCTGGCCACGCTTGAGTGCGCCGGCGACATTGCCTTGCTCGTCGAAGCTCCGGAACTCCTTGATGTCGGCGCCGGCGATGAAACCGCTGTCCTTGGCCGAGCGAAATACCACGCCCTTGGGCGGATCGCTGGCCAGCCGCTCCACCAGCGAGTCCAACTCGATCAGCACGTCCTGCGATAGCGAGTTGACGGCTTCGCCGGCACGGTCGAGCGCCAACACCAGGACGCCATCGGGGCGTACTTCTGCGTGCCAGTGCTGGACGCGCAAACCGGCGAATGTCGGCACTGCGGTGTCATGAGGGGCCATGCGGCACCATCCGTTCAAGTATGGATCAAGCCGCTATCATCCCGAGGTTGTTTGACCTGCGTCAAATAGGGCAACGTCGACACAGCTTGGACACCAATGGGCCGATGATGGTTGCGGTCGTGCCATGGCGCCCCAATCGTTGTGGTAATTGAACTTTCGTCCCGACAGGGTTGTCTCATTGCTTGGCCATGGCCGAGCTGACAGGAGTGCCGGCGCGCGGTATGGCCGAAAATGATCTGGACCAGGAACTGGTCAGGCGTGTGCAGCAGGGCGACAGCACTGCGTTCGATGCATTGGTGCTCAAGTACCAGCATCGGATCGTGGCGTTGATCGGCCGCTACATCTCTGACTGGAGTGAATGCCAGGACGTCGCCCAGGATGCATTCATGCGCGCTTATCGTGCGATGCCGAATTTTCGTGGCGATGCGCAGTTCTACACATGGTTGCACCGTATCGCCGTGAATACCGCCAAGAACCACCTGGTTGCGCAAAAACGTCGCCCGCCGACCGATGACATTGACGCTGGCGATGCCGAGCAATTCGATGTTGGTGTCCGCCTGCGTGACAACGACACCCCGGAACGCGAACTGATGCGCCACCAGGTGGAACAAACGGTGATGCGCGTGGTCGAAGGATTGCCGGAAGACCTGCGTGTGGCGATCAGCCTGCGCGAGGTCGATGGCCTGAGCTACGACGAGATCGCACAGAAAATGGAGTGTCCAATTGGAACCGTGCGCTCGCGGATTTTTCGTGCCCGCGAAGCGATCGATATCGAACTGCGCCCCCTGCTTGACCAGGACCACGACTCCCCGGAGCGGAAACAGTGATGCCGAATAGTCCAATCCATGATGCCGATCGCGAGACCCTCAGCGCGCTGTTTGATGGACAGTTGGAGGGCGACACGGCGCGTTTCGCGCTGAAGCGACTTGGGCACGATGCGCAGTGGCGGCGGACCTGCGGTCACTGGCAGCTGGCCGGTGATGTCTTGCGTGGAAACACAGGTGACCTGGCGCCGCCGGACTTCGCAGCGCGGGTGATGGCAGCGGTGGCGCGTGAATCGCGGGAAGCCATGCCCGCAGCGTCGACGCATTCCGTCGCCTCGGGGGCCGTGGCCACGGCTCGTCGACGCTGGATCGGCGGCGCGGCGCTGGCCGCCTCGGTCGCGATGGCGGCGTTGTTCGTCGTGCGTCCGTTGACCCAGACCGCCGCTCCGATGCTGGAAACATCGGCCCAGCAGGTCACCTCCAGCGGGGCAGCGGGCGGTTCAGCCACTGCCACGGCGGACGGCGTGGTTCCTGCACCGACGCTGCAGGCACCCACGCTGCAAGTCGCCAGCGTGCCGCAAGCGCCGTTGCCACAAACCGGGACTCTCGAACCCACGACCTCCACCGGAGGTGCTCCGGCAACCGCCGCAGCCGCGACCGCCATCGCGGTTGCCGAACTGCCGCGGCGTGCCAGTGAGCGTCGTTCGCGCGGACAATCCCAGCGCGCCGCTTTGCGTGGTGTGAAGCGCGAGGCACCGATGCAAGTGCTTGCCGCCGCGTCGGCCACGCCAGCCTCACCGCCGGTGATGCCCACGATGGCCGTGGCAGATGCGGCCGGCTCGTCGGTGCACCCGTTCCAGCCTCGCGGCGAGATTGCGTCGCGGCCTTGGCCGCGTGCGGCGTTACCCGATTACCCGATTGCCGGCGGAACCCTGACGGCCAGCTACGACGGTGACAGCGTTACCGAGCAGCCATCGCCGTCGTTTTATCCGTTCGAGCCGCAGGCGTTGCACGATGACGGGGCCGCCTCGCGATCGAGTTGGCCGCAGGCCACCGATTTGCCGTGACCTGAGCGTGGCCGTGACCCTGCGCGTGACTGCCGCCGCCGACACCGCCGTCGAGCCGGTCACCCACGACTCCGCACATACCCTTCCTCGCAACTTCAGGTCGATTCCATGAACCGTCCCTTTCGTTCCATTGCCTTGCTCGGCACGCTTGCCGCTGCCTTGCCCATCGCCTGCACGGCGCAGCAATCGCCGACGGTCGCGGTGGCGGCCTCGCAGGCAGTCACGCCGCCAACCGCACAGCCGATCGTCAGCGGCCTGCCGGATTTCACCGCACTGGTGAAGCGGGTTGGCCCGGCGGTGGTCAACATCAGCGCGGAGACCGCGCCGCGCCGCAGCAGCTCGCAGCAAGGGCTGCCCGATGGCGTTGAGGAGCTGTTCCGTCGCTTCGGGATGCCGTTCCCGGGCGCGCCGGGTGGACCGCACGGCCCACGCGGTGGCGCGACGTCGCTGGGCAGCGGGTTCGTGATTTCCGACGATGGCTACGTGCTGACCAACTTCCATGTGGTCGATGGGGCCGACACCGTCACCGTGACCTTGTCGGACCGCCGTGAGTTCCAGGCCGAGGTGGTCGGCAGCGACGAGCAATACGACATCGCGCTGCTGAAGATCGATGCCGACAACCTGCGCTGGCTGCGTCCGGGCCAGTCCTCGACACTGCAACCAGGCCAATGGGTGGTGGCGATTGGCTCGCCGTTTGGCCTGGATCATTCGGTGACCGCCGGGATCGTCAGCGCCGTCGGCCGCTCCAACCAGTATTCCGGCCAACAGTACGTGCCCTTCATCCAGACCGACGTGGCCATCAACCCGGGCAATTCCGGTGGCCCGCTGCTCAACACCTCCGGCGAGGTGGTCGGGATCAACTCGCAGATATTCTCCCGTTCCGGTGGCTACATGGGGGTCAGCTTCGCGATCCCGATCGACCTGGCAATGGGCGCGGTCGAGCAGATCAAGGCGACCGGCAAGGTCAGTCGCGGCATGCTCGGGGTCAACATCCAGGAGGTCAGCAACGTGGCTGCCGAGGCGATTGGTTTGCCCGACAGCCGTGGCGCGATGGTCAGCAATGTCCAGCCCGGCAGCGCCGCCGACAAGGCCGGTATCGAGCCCATGGACGTGATCCGCTCGTTCAATGGTGCCGAGGTGACCGATTTCAGTGACCTGCCGCCACTGGTAGGCGCGGTGGCTCCCGGCAGCAAGGCGAAGCTGGAGATATTCCGCGGCGGCAAGCTGCGCGAGATCGACCTGGTGGTTGGCGGGGACGAGTCGTTCGCCACCGCTGCGGCATCGGGTGGCAATTCCAGGGCGCCCTCTGCGACGACCTCGACGGGAGTCAATCCACTGGGTCTGGTGGCACGCGACCTGGCGGCGGGGCAACGGCAGCAGCTCGGCCTGAAGGACGATGAAGGCGTGCTGTTGGTCGGGGTCGATAACGAGTCGGCGCGTGCCGCGGGATTGCAGGCCGGAGACGTTGTCACCGCCATCGGTCGCAAGGCCGTGGGCAGCGTCGCGGCATTCAACCGCGAACTGGCCGGCACCAAGCCCGGTGAGACGGTGATGTTGCTGATCCAGCGCGGCAACGCCGTGCAGTTCAAGGCAGTGACGGCGCCCAAGGATTGAGTGCTGCATCGGGCGGGATGGCAGCAATGGCGGCCGGCCCCATGCGCACGGCCGGACGCCGCGGGTATGCGATAATCGCGTGTTGACCTCCCCCGGCCCAGAGCCCGTTGCCGCCCGCATGCAGCAGATACGAAATTTCTCCATCATCGCCCACGTCGACCACGGCAAGTCGACCCTGGCAGACCGCATCATCCATATGTGCGGCGGCCTGAGTTCGCGCGAGATGGAGGCCCAGGTGCTCGACACCAATCCGATCGAGCGCGAACGCGGGATCACCATCAAGTCGCAGTCGGTATCCGTGCCGTATACCGCGCGTGACGGCAAGACCTACCAGCTCAATTTCATCGACACGCCCGGCCACGTTGACTTCAGCTACGAGGTCAGCCGCTCGCTGGCCGCCTGCGAAGGCGCGCTGTTGGTGGTGGACGCCGCCCAGGGCGTGGAAGCGCAGTCGGTCGCCAACTGCTACACCGCCGTCGAGCAGGGCCTGGAAGTGGTGCCGGTGATCAACAAGATCGACCTTCCGACGGCCGATATCGATCGCGCCAAGGCCGAGATCGAGGCGGTGATCGGGATCGACGCCAGCGACGCGGTCGCGATCAGTGCCAAGACCGGGCTGAACGTCGAGGAAGTGCTGGAGGCGATCGTCACCCGCATCCCGCCGCCCCAGCCGCGCGACACCGACAAGCTGCAGGCGCTGATCATCGACTCGTGGTTCGACAACTACCTGGGCGTGGTCAGCCTGGTGCGGGTGATGCAGGGCGAGATCACCCCGGGCAGCAAGATCCTGGTGATGTCGACCGGTCGCACCCACCTGGTCGACAAAGTCGGCGTGTTCACCCCCAAGCGCAAGGACACGGCCAAGCTTGGCGCCGGCGAGGTAGGCTGGATCAACGCCTCGATCAAGAACGTGCACGGCGCCCCGGTCGGCGACACCCTGACCCTGGCCAGCGACCCGGCCAGCAAGCCGCTCCCGGGCTTTCAGGAAATGCAGCCGCGCGTTTTCGCGGGCCTGTTTCCGGTCGATGCGGACGATTACCCGGACCTGCGCGAAGCGCTCGACAAGCTGCGCCTGAACGATGCCGCGATGCGCTTCGAGCCCGAATCCTCCGAAGCGATGGGGTTTGGCTTCCGCTGTGGTTTCCTCGGCATGCTGCACATGGAGATCGTCCAGGAGCGGCTGGAACGCGAGTACGACCTCAACCTGATCAGCACCGCGCCCACCGTGGTCTACGAAGTGCTCAGGACCGATGGCGAGATCGTCTCGCTGGACAACCCGGCCAAGCTGCCGCCGTCCAACCTGATCGAGGAAGTCCGCGAACCGATCATCCGCGCGAACATCCTCACCCCGCCCGATTACGTCGGTAACGTGATCACCTTGTGCGAGGAAAAACGCGGCAACCAGATCGGCATCACCTACCTGGGCAGCCAGGTGCAGATCAGCTACGAGTTGCCGATGAGCGAGGTGGTGCTGGACTTCTTTGATCGCCTCAAATCCGTATCGCGTGGCTACGCATCGCTTGACTACCATTTCCTGCGTTTCCAGGCCGGCCCGTTCGTGCGCGTGGATACCCTGATCAACGGCGACAAGGTCGATGCCCTCAGCATCATTACCCATCGCGCGCACGCGGACCGGCGTGGCCGGGAGATCAGCGAGAAAATGCGCGAACTGATTCCGCGGCAGATGTTCGACGTGGCCATCCAGGCGGCAGTGGGTTCGCAGATCATCGCCCGCAGCACAGTCAAGGCGATGCGCAAGAACGTGCTGGCCAAATGCTACGGTGGCGACATTTCGCGCAAGAAGAAGCTGCTCGAGAAGCAAAAAGCCGGTAAGAAGCGGATGAAGCAGGTTGGTAACGTCGAGATCCCGCAGGAAGCGTTCCTGGCGGTACTGCAAGCCGACCACAAATAGTCGCAACACATTGAGGAAGACGCATGCGTTGGTTTGAAATTGCCCTGGTGACGTTCACCGTCGTGTCCGGCTTGGTGTGGCTGCTCGATAAATTGGTACTGGCTCGGCGCAGGGCCGCCTATCAGGGGCTGCTCGATGACGATGCCGAGCCGTGGTATGTCGATTATGCGAAGGCGTTCTTCCCTGTGTTACTGGCGGTATTGGTGCTGCGAAGCTTCATCGCCGAACCGTTCCGGATACCCTCCAATTCGATGATGCCGACCCTGCTGACCGGCGACTTCATCCTGGTCAACAAGTTCGCCTACGGCTTGCGCCTGCCGATCATCAACAAGAAATTCATCGATACCGGCGAGCCCGAGCGTGGCGACGTGGTGGTGTTCCATCCGCCGCATCATCCTGAGCAGGACTGGATCAAACGCGTGATCGGGCTGCCGGGTGACCGGATCGGCTATTACGACAACCAGGTCCATATCAACGGTGCTCCCGTCGCGTACGAATCACTGGGGAGCTACCAGGGCCATGGCAAGGGCACCCAGATGACTGGGGCCGAGGAGTTGCGTGAACAATTGCCGGGTCGCACGCACCTCGTGCTGGAGCGCACCAACCTGCCATTTACCGACCCCGCACAGGGTGAGTGGGTGGTGCCGGCCGGTCAGTATTTCGTGATGGGGGACAATCGCGACAATAGTGAAGACAGTCGATACTGGGGATTCCTGCCGGAGGAGAACCTGCGCGGCAAGGCGTTCCTGATCTGGATGAATATCGATGGGGGGATCAATTTCTCGCGCATCGGGCAGTCGATCCAGTAGGGTTCGGCAGCACGGTGTGCAACCAACAAAAGGGGAGCAACTGAAATGAAGCGTACGCAAGGTGGCATGACCCTGGTGGGGTTCATTATCGTTTTGGGGGTGGCTGGTGTGTTCATCTACATGGGGATGAAGGTGATTCCCATGTATTCGGAGTACTACTCGGTCAAGCAGGCCCTGGCTGGCCTGGAGAACGAAGCGGACATCGCCAGCCAATCGCCGGCAAAAATCAAGGACATGTTTTTCCGCCGTTTGTACATCAGCTACGCGGAAACGGTGAAGCCCGAGCACGTCAAGATCGTGCGCCAGGATTCCGGGTACCTGATCACGGTGGATTACGAAGTGCGCAAGCCGCTGATTGCCAACCTGGATGTGGTGGGCAAGTTCAGCACCGAGAAACAATTGCGGCGCGGCGTCGGGAACCCCTGACCGGGACCGGATGGTGACTGACCGGATTGGCCATGTTTTCGCGCGCACCGAGTTGCTGTCCCAGGCGCTGACCCATCGCAGTGCCGGTGCGCCGCATAACGAGCGGCTGGAATTCCTCGGTGACGGGCTGGTCAACCTGTTTGTTGCCGAAGCCCTGTACTTGCGTTGGCCACGAGCCGACGAGGGCGCGCTGACCCGCGCGCGCGCCGAACTGGTGCGCGAATCGGCTCTGGCGCCAATTGCGCGTGCGCTGGCACTGGGCGATCGGCTGACACTGGGCCCGGGGGAGATGAAGTCCGGCGGACATCGCCGCGATTCGATCCTGGCTGACGCCGTGGAGGCCCTGGTCGCGGCCATTTACCTGGACGCCGGGTTCGAGGCCTGCCGGGCCGTGGTGATGCCATGGTTCGCTGAGCAGATGGACGCGTTGCCGCCGCCGCACAAGGTCGGCAAGGACGCCAAGACGCGGCTGCAGGAATGGCTGCAAGGCCGGCAAAAGCCGTTGCCGGTATACCAGTTGATTGCCGAAAGCGGTGAGGATCACGCCAAGACCTTCCGGGTCAGCTGCACCCTTGGACAGCCGATGCTGGTGACCGAAGGTGAGGGCAATTCGCGTCGTGGCGCGGAGCAGGCGGCGGCGACGGCGGCATTGGCGGCCGTCACGGCGGCCTGAATCGGGTGGCGGTGGGCGACCGCTCACCTGTCTGGCTTTACAATCTCCCCATGAATCCATCGCACCGCAGCGGCCACGTCGCCGTCATTGGCCGTCCCAACGTCGGCAAATCCACCCTGACCAATGCCTTGGTTGGCGCCAAGGTGAGCATCGTCTCGTCCCGGCCACAAACCACCCGTCACCGTTTGCTGGGCATTGCCACCTTTGCCGACGGCCAACTGCTGTTGGTCGATACCCCCGGCCTGCATCGTGACCAGGGTAAATCCACCGCGACCGCCATGCATCGCTGGATGAATCGCGCGGCGCGCGGCGCGCTGGAAGGCGTGGATGCGGCGATGCTGGTGGTGCGTGCAGGCAAGTGGGAAGAGTCGGACAGCTTCGCCTACCAGGCGCTGCGCCACGCGGGTGTGCCGGTGATCTTGGTGGTCAACCAGATCGACCGGATGAAGGACAAGACCGACCTGTTGCCCTACCTGGCGCAGGTATCGGAAGGACGTGACTTTGCCGGGATCCATCCGATCTCCGCGCTCAAGCGCAAGGGCCTGGACCCGCTGGTCAAGCAGTTGCTGGGGCTGATGCCCGAGCAGGCGGCGCAGTATGCCGATGATGAGATTACCGACAAGAGCCAACGCTTCCTGGCCGGTGAACTGGTCCGCGAGCAGCTGATGCGCCAACTCGGCGAGGAGCTGCCGTATGCCACCACGGTGGAAATCGAGCGGTTCATCGTCGACGGCCCGCTGCTGCGGATCGGTGCGGTGATCTGGGTCGAGCGCGATGGCCAGAAGGCGATCGTGATCGGCAAGGGCGGTGAACGGCTGCGCGAGATCGGCACCCGGGCGCGGATACAGATGGAGCAACTGTTCGCGGCGAAAGTGTTCCTGGAAACCTGGGTCCGTGTACGCGAAGGCTGGTCGGATGACGAGGCCGCGCTGCGGGCGTTTGGCTACCACGACTGACACCATCATCCACGGTGGGACCTGCGAGTGGCCATGCGCCTGAACAAGGAACCCGCGTTTGTCCTGCATGCCCGCGCGTGGCGCGAGACCAGCTTGCTGGTCGAGGTTCTGAGCGCCAACCATGGCCGTTTGGGGCTGGTGGCGCGCGGCGTGCGCGGCGCACGGCAACATTCATTACGCGCGGCGTTGCAACCGTTGCAATGGATCGCCCTGGATGCCGTGCAGCAGGGCGAGCTGGCCCAGTTGCGCAGCGCCGAGGCACTGGATGCCGCGCCGCGCCTGACCGGCGAGGCGATGCTGGCGGGGTTCTACCTCAACGAATTGAGCTTGCGATTGACCCCGCGGGGTGAGCCGCAACCCGGGCTTTTCCTCGCCTACGCAGTCACCCGCGAGCGACTGCGTGCCACCGAGCCACTGGGATGGACGTTGCGGCGCTTCGAGCGTGACCTGTTGGAAGCGTTGGGCTACGGCCATGACTGGACGTGCGACAGCGATGGCGTCCCCATCGACCCGGCCGCCCGCTACCGGGTCGACCCTGAGCGTGGCCTGCAGCGGCTGCTCAGTGATCGTGGCCATGACGACCGCCGACAGGCCGCGACCGGGCGTGGACTGTTGTCACTGGCCGCCGACCAGTTGCCCGTGGACGACGACCTGCCGGGACTGCGGCGCGTGATGCGGGTACTGCTGGCCCATCACCTCGGGCCACGTGGCTTGAAGTCATGGGAGATGCTGGCGGCCCTGCCAAGGATCGGTCGACGCTAACGCAACCCGGCAAGCGTGGCTTGCGCCGCGGCATCGAAGCGGGAGATCGCCACCGTGGTTTCCGGGTCCTGCTGCAATGCCTGCACCGACGCGCCCAAGCGTGCCGCACCCACAAAACCGCAACTGGCGCGTAGCTTGTGCAACTCGTCGTGCAGTTGGTCAAGCTGGCCCGCGCCCGCCGCGGCCATGACCCGCTGGCGCACGGACGGAAGCTCGTCGCTGAAAAGCCGTCGCAGCGTCTCGATGTGGTGGCGATTGCCATTGAGTGCGGTGGCGGCGGCCTCGTCATCCCATAGCGGTGGGTTGTCGGTGGCATCGGTGGCCACTTCGATGTCGGTCCCGGTGTCGACCGCAAGCCCAAGCACCCGCCGCACCGCCGCTTGCAGGTGGGTGGACGACAAGGGTTTGACCAGGATCTCCTCGAAGCCTGCCAGCGCAAGTGCTTCCAGCACGGCCGGCTCGCGGGAGGCGGTGTGGGCGATCCCGGGGATGCCCGGGTGCAAGGCCTGCAGCCGGGCGAGCAATGCCGCCCCGGTGCCGTCGGGCAAGCTGGCATCGAGCAGCCACAGGTCGTACCGGCCCGTGTTGGCCAGCGCCAAGGCCTCCGCCATGTTGCCGGTGCAGTCCACCCGGGCCGGCAACGCGCCCACGGCAGCGGCGAGGAAGGCGGCGCTGGTCGGATCGTCCTCCACCAGCAAGACGCGGGGCAGGTCGGATGTCGTATTCATCGGGAACCCTGTCTTGGCTGGTTATGCTGCGACGATGGTTTTTTCGATACTACCCTTGCGACTGCGCCGTTTGTCCAGCGTTGCGGGCTTGCTGGTTCTGGCGAGACTGGTTCTTGCGAGACTGATGCTGGCGGCGCTGCTGGTGAGCGGTGCGGCACAGGCACGCTCGGTCACCGCGCACATCGATCGGGTCGATAGCGCGGTCGCCAACCTGCGCGGGGTGGAGGTGGAACTGTCGTGGCCAGCCGATGCACCGCAAGGGGCGCTGCGCTTGCAGGTGCGCGAGGCCGTGTCACCTGCGCTGGGTTATCGGTTCACAGGGCTGGACTGGCGCTGCCCGCTACAGCGCTTGGAAGCGGCAGACGGAGACAATAACCGGTGGCGCTGCACCGGCCCGGTGCTTGGCCACGGCAAGGTGATGCAGCTATCGGTCGTAATCGACGCAGCGTCGACCCATGCCAGGCTGTCGGACGGTGATCAACGGATCGAACTGCACCGCAGCGCGGCCCGGCCCGATGCCACCCGGATCGATCTGGTCCAGGTGCCGTTGGCCTGGGCCCAGGCGCTGGCGTCGCAGGCCTGGGAGGCGGCGCGAATCACCGGCGGCACCCTCGACAGCCAGTTGCTCATCACTGCGCCCGATGATGCTCCATTGCGGATCGCCGGTCCGCTCGCCCTGCATGCGGCCGGATTTGATACGCCCGATGGCACGATTGCCGCGGCAGGGCTGGAGGCGCGGCTGGATGTCGAGGCCCTGCTGGGTGACCGTGACCGCGTCAACGTCGCCGGTACCCTGGGAGACGGCGAGCTGCTGTTTGGCTCCACTTATGTGGCGTTGCAGCAGCGCCAGGTCGACTTGCTGGTGGCGGCGCAGCGGCAGGATGGACAGGGCTGGCAACTGCCGCGCCTGCAATGGCATGACCCCGGATTGCTGGTGGCCGACGCCACGGCGGCGTTTGACCTGGACGCCGGTCTGCAAGCCCTGGAGGCGCGCGTCCACGCACCGGTATTGGCACCGCTGCGGGACGGCTACCTGAGCGGCTGGCTTGGGATGGCGGGGCTGGAAGAGCTGGCGCTGAACGGCAGCGCCGATGCATGGGTGCGGATGGAGGAAGGGGCATTGGTCGAGGCTTCACTGTCGCTGCATGAGGTGAGCTTGACCGACCCGGACGACCGATTCGGCTTTCAAGGACTGGATGGCGACCTGCGCCTGTCCTCCGCTTCCACGGTGGACAGTGAGCTGCGCTGGCGGGGTGGCACGTTGCATGGCATTCCCTTCGGCGCGGCCTCGCTGCCCTTCACCAGTGATGCCGGAGCGTTGCGCCTGGCGGAACCGGTCGATCTGTCCATCCTGGGCGGCAATGCGCACTTCGATCACCTGCAGATCCGACCGCCGGCGGCCGATAGGGAGCTGGATATCCGCTTCGGCCTGGCGTTGCAGGCACTGGACATCGCGCAGCTGTCGGAGGCCCTGGATTGGCCGGCGTTCACTGGCCAGCTGAGCGGGACCATTCCCCATGCCAGCTACGTCGGTGACCGCTTGCAGTTCGATGGTGGCCTGAACGTGCAGTTGTTCGGCGGCGAAGTGGCGGTAACCGGCCTGTCGATGGAGCGTCCGTTCGGTGTACTGCCGACACTCTCGGCCGATATTGCCTTCAATGACATCGACCTGCTGTCGCTCACCGGCGCATTCGACTTTGGCAGCATCAGCGGCAAGCTTGACGGCAGCATCGCCGAGCTGCGACTGGTGGATTGGCAAGCGGTTTCCTTCTCGGCCCGCATTGCCACTGACCGCCATCGCGGCGTGCGCCAACGGATCAGCCAACGCGCCGTGCAGGATCTGACCAGCGTCGGCAACGCGTCGTTCGTGAACTCGCTGCAATCACAATTGATCGGCTTCTTCGACGACTTCGGCTATTCGAAGATCGGAATCGGCTGCACGCTGTCACGGGAGGTGTGCACGATGGACGGGATAGGTTCAGCGGGCGAGGGCTTTATACTCGTACGTGGCTCGGGCCTGCCGCGATTGACCGTGGTGGGCTTCAACCGCCGGGTCGATTGGCCGACGCTGGTCGAACGCCTCGCCGCGGTAGGCAAGGGTGACGTGAAGCCGGTAGTTGACTAGCGTGTTGTGGACTAGCGTGTAGTCGACTAGCGTAGCGTCGAATCCATATTCGGGGACTTCCCCAGGAGATAGCTCATGCGTCGTTGGATGGGAATTCCGGTTGCTGCGGTGATGATCACCGCCTGCGTCACGATCAATGTCTATTTCCCGGCCGCCGAGGCGCGCGAGGCGGCCAAGCAGTTCGTCGAGAAAGTTATCGGCGATCAATCCCAGCCCTCTACTCCGGTCGAAGAAGGCGACGGCGGGCCAAGCGCCATGCTGGATGCGGGCTTGCTCAAGCAGTTGGCTTCGCAGGTTGACGTGTACGCCTTGATCGGCATCGGCAGTGCACGCGCGCAGTCACCGGACATCAGTATCCAGACGCCGGCGATCCAGGCGATCCAGGCACGCATGGCCTCACGCTTCAACTCCAGCTTGCGCGCGGGTTTCGATGCCGGCGCGCTCGGGTTTGCGAGCGACGGCATGATCGTGGTCCGCGATGCTTCCAAGTTGGCGTTGAAGGACCGGGCCAAGGTCCAGCAGGCGGTGGCGGAAGACAATCGCGACCGCAATGCGGTGTACCGGGAAGTGGCGGTCGCCAACGGTCATCCAGAGTGGGAGTCGCAGATCCGCGAGGTGTTCGCCAAGCAGTGGATCGCCAGCGCACGCAGTGGCTGGTGGTACCAAAGCGGCGGTGCGTGGAAGCAGAAGTAGGGATTGCCGCGAGCCGCGCGATCGGGGCGCATCTGCGATAATGCGCGGCCCGGTTTCCTGCGTCTTGCCTGTGGCCCGCATTGATAAAACCCCCTTTGAGGCCGTAATCGACGGCATCACCCACGACGGCCGCGGTGTCGCTCATCTTGCGGACGGCAAGGCGATCTTCATCGCCGGTGCGTTGCCGGGCGAGCGGGTGATGGCAACCCGGACGGGTCGTCATCGCAGCTTCGACGAGGCCAGGACGGTAGAAGTGCTGGAGGCGGCGCCCGAGCGGGTTGAACCGCGATGCAGCCACTTTGGCACCTGCGGTGGCTGCGCCATGCAGCACTGGGCCCAGGACAAGCAGATCCTGGCCAAGCAAAACGTGTTGCTGGAAAATTTCCAGCGCATCGGTCACGTCACGCCCGAGCGCGTACTTGAGCCGTTGACCGGTGCGGCCTGGGGCTATCGCCGCAAGGGCCGGTTCTCGGTGCGCAGGGTCGACAAGAAGGGCAAGACACTGGTGGGGTTCCGGGAAACCGATGGGCGCTTTGTTGCCGATATTTCCCATTGCCACACCGTGATTCCGGCGATTGGCGAGAAGGTCGAGGCGCTGGGACTGTTGGTCGACAGCCTGCAGGCCCGTCGTGAAATCCCGCAGATCGAGTTCATCGCCGGCGACCCCACGCCGGACTTCAACGGCATCGCCCTGACCATCCGCCACATGCTCCCGTTGACGGCGGATGACCTTGCGGCACTGGTCGCCTTCGGCCAGCAGCACGAGTTTGCGATCTTCCTGCAACCCGGTGGGGTCGACAGTGTGCATCCGTTGTGGCCGCAGGATCCAAAGCTGGCTTTTCGCCTGCCGCAGTCGGACCTGGAGTTCGGGTTTCAGCCCTTGGACTTCATCCAGGTCAACGCCGGTCTCAATGGCAAGATGATCGACCTGGCGATCGAGTTGCTGGACGCGCGAGCGGATGACCGGGTGCTCGACCTGTTCTGCGGGCTGGGCAACTTCACCCTGCCGCTGGCGCGCTGCGTGCGCGAAGTGGTGGGGGTGGAAGGCGATGCGGGACTGGTCCAGCGTGCCCGCGACAACGCGGAGCACAACGCGATCGGCAATGCCAACTTCCACGCCGCGGATCTGGCCAGGGACCTCGGCGATCAACCATGGATGCGCGAAGGCTTCGACAAATTGCTGTTGGATCCACCGCGCTCGGGTGCCGATTTCGTGCTGACGCAGTTGCCGCTGGAGCAGTTCAAGCGGATCGTCTACGTGAGTTGCCATCCGGCGTCGCTGGCGCGTGATGCCGACTACCTGGTCAATCAACGAGGCTGGAAGTTGCGCGTGGCGGGGGTGATGGACATGTTCCCGCACACCGCCCATGTCGAGTCGATCGCGATGTTCGAGCCGGGCTGACAGCCGATGGCGATTGAAATCGAGCGCAAGTTCCTGGTCGTCGGCGATGGCTGGCGCGGCGCGGCAGACAAGGTGGTGCCGATGGCGCAGGGTTATCTCAACGACCTGGCGGCGATGGACGAGGCGGGCGCGGGCCGCGCGATGAAGGCTTCGGTGCGGGTGCGAATTGCCGACGACGCGGCCTGGCTCAACCTCAAGTCGCGCCAGTCGGGGCACACCCGGCAGGAGTTCGAGTATCCGATCCCGGTGGCCGATGGGCGCGCGCTGCTGGCGTTGAGCGTGGGCGGCCTGATCGACAAACGGCGGCATTACGTGCGTTTCGAGGGTCACCTGTGGGAGGTCGATGAATTCCTCGGCGACAACACCGGACTGGTGGTGGCCGAGATCGAGCTGGGACACGCCGATGAGGCCTTCGCGCACCCACCCTGGCTCGGCGCCGAGGTCACCGATGAGGTCCGCTACTACAACCTGGCGCTGGCCAATCGACCGTACACGCAGTGGAGCCAGGCGGAACTGCGCGCCCACCAGAGCTGATCAACTGCGCGACAATGGCGATATTGCCTTTCTTGACCTGTCCAGGAGTTTCCCATGCTCGTGATCGGCATTGCCGGCACCGAACTGACCGCGCAAGAGCGCGACTGGCTGCAGCACGATGCCTGCGCCGGCGTGATCCTGTTCACACGCAATTTTGCGTCCAGGGCACAAGTTGCCGAGCTGTCCCAGGCCATCCGCGCGGCCGCTCCACGCCCGCAACTGATCTGCGTGGACCAGGAGGGCGGCCGGGTACAACGCTTCCGTGACGGTTACAGCGCACTGTCGTCCTTGCAGGAGTTCGGCAGGCTGTTCGCGCGCGATCGCGAGGCGGCGTTGAAACTCGCCGGGGAGCACGCGTGGGTGATGGCGAGCGAGATCAAGGCCAGTGGCGTGGACCTCAGCTTTGCGCCGGTGGTCGACCTCGGCCGTGGCAACCGTGCGATCGGTGACCGGGCGTTTTCCGAAGATCCCACGATCGTCGCCGAGTTCACCAGGGCTTATGTGCGCGGCATGCATGAGGCCGGGATGGCGGCGACGCTCAAGCATTTCCCGGGCCATGGCTCGGTGCTTGAAGACACCCATTTTGACGATGCCGTCGACCCGCGCTCGCTGGACGAAATCCGGGCATCGGATCTGGTGCCCTTCGTCGCCGGCATCGAAGCCAGGGCCGACGCGGTGATGATGGCGCACGTGGTTTATCCGCAGGTTGCGCCGGAGCCGGCAGGGTATTCGAAGCGCTGGATCGAGGAGATCCTGCGCCAGGAAATGGGCTTCCGCGGGGTGGTGTTCTCCGATGACATCGGCATGGCCGCCGCGTTCTCGGCCGGAGGCGTCAAGCAACGCGTCGACCTGCACCTGGATGCCGGTTGCGACGTGGTCCTGGTCTGTCACCCTGAACTGGTCGAGGAGTCGTTGAAGGCGGTGGAAGGACGCAAGCTCAACACGATGGCCTTGGGCGGGCTGATTGGCGGCGGCCCGATGGGCTGGGACAACCTGCTCGCCGACGCCCGTTACCAGCGAAATCGGGACCGCCTGGAAGGGCTGGCATGACTACCCCCCTGTTGCGTGACGCGCTCGCCAATGCGGACCTGTTGTTTGACCGTGAAGCGCTGGAACGGGCAATCGCACGCATGGCCGTCGCCATACGCGCGGATTATGCCGACCCGAGCCTGAGCGGAGCGGAGCATTCCGATATCGACCCGGTCGATGCGCGCCCGGTCTACCTCACGGTGATGCACGGCGGCATGCCGTTTGCCGCGCAACTGGGGTTCGAGCTGGGTGCGCTGGGCCTGGACCTGGAGTTCGATTACCTGCACGCCACCCGCTACCGCGGCGCGATGACTGGCGGCGAGCTGGCCTGGAAGCACCGCCCGGCAACCTCGCTGCGCGGTCGCCGGGTGTTGTTGGTCGATGACATTTTCGACGAGGGCCACACCATGGCGGCGATTACCGCGTGGTGTCGCGAGCAAGGCGCGGCCGACGTGCGGATTGCCGCACTGGCAGTGAAAATCCACGACCGCTGCGTACCGGGCCTGCGTGCCGACTATGTCGGGATCGAGTTGCCGGACCGTTACGTGTTTGGTTACGGGATGGATTACCACGAGCAAGGCCGCAACCTGCCGGCCATCTACGCATTGAAGGATTGAGCCATGGACAAGCCCGTCGACAAGCCCATCGAACTTGCCGTCATCGGTGGTACCGGTCTTTACCGGTTGGCCGAGCTTGTCGATGTTGAATCGCACCAGCCGGCAACCCGTTTTGGCGTCCCCTCGGGGCCGGTGCGGGTCGGTACCCTGGACGGCCATCGGGTGGCATTCCTGGCCCGTCACGGAGAGGGCCATTCCCTGCCGCCCCACCGGATCAATTACCGCGCCAACCTCGCCGCGGTGCAGGCACTGGGCGCGCGCCGGGTGCTGGCGCTCAATACCGTCGGCGGCATCACCGAGCGCTTTGGGCCCGGAGTCCTGGGCTGCCCCGACCAGTTGATCGACTACACCTGGGGCCGGGTGTCGAGCCTGTGCGATGACAGCGCGGATGGAAGCGGGTGCGACGAGGTGCTGCATGTCGATTTCGGCGAGCCTTACACCCGGTCGCTGCGCCGCTTGCTGATCACCGCCGCGGCGCGCGCGGATATCGAGATGGTCGGCGCCGGCTGCTACGGCGCCACCCAGGGACCGCGACTGGAAACCCGCGCGGAGATTGCACGGATGCGGCGTGATGGCTGTGACCTGGTCGGCATGACCGGCATGCCCGAAGCCGGCCTGGCGCGCGAGATGGGGCTGGAGTACGCCTGCCTGGCGATCGTTGCCAACTGGGCCGCGGGTACGGGGCCCGATCCCGACGAGGTGATCACCTTGCAGGATGTTCTGGACAACGTTGCGAGGGCCTCGTCCAGCGTGCCGGCGCTGTTGCGCCAGCTGCTGGACAGCTAGTAGCAGGCGGCCGCGGCCAGGATTTGCAAGGACCCCGCTGCGGCGGGGTTTCCTGATGGCAGGGCAGCGGCGGTTGCGGTGCGCTAGATTCGTGGCTCAGCCGTGACCGGAGTCGGCAATGAAGCCGCCATCGTTTGACAGCTCGACCTACCAGACCCACCAGGTCGAGAACCAGCCGCCGGCGTTCGCGCCGCGCGACCTGTGGCGTGAGGACGTGGTCCTGCGTGAGGCCGCTGCGGCGGAAGGCGCCGGCGCTTACCTGGAGCCGCTGGGCACCTACGGAGACTTGGCCGGCAGCCACCTGTACGAGTGGGCGTTCGATGCCCACCGTGACCGGCCGCGGCTGCGTGGCTACGATCGGTTCGGGCATCGTATCGACCGGGTGGAGTTCCACCCCGCGTACCACGCCCTGATGCAGGCCGCGATCGAGCACGGTGTCGCCGGTTTGTCGTGGCGTGACCCGCAACCCGGGGCGCATGTCGCGCGCGCCGCGTTGAGCTACCTGCACCATCAGGTCGAGCCCGGTACCAGTTGCCCGCTGACCATGACCCACGCTGCGGTGGCGGTGCTGCGCCGCGAACCCGCGTTGGCGGAATGGGCGGACAAGGCCGCCGCCCCGCATTACGACTCGCGCGAGCTGCCGATCGGCGACAAGGCCGGCGTCACCATCGGCATGGGCATGACCGAGAAGCAGGGCGGCAGTGACGTGCGCAGCAACACCACCGTCGCCATGGCGCTACCCGATACCGGCGAGCCGTCCGCGGCACCGACGTACCGGCTGGTCGGACACAAATGGTTCTTCTCGGCACCGATGAGCGACGGCTTTCTGGTGTTGGCGCAGGCGCCGGGCGGCTTGAGCTGCTTCCTGATGCCGCGCCGGTTGGCCGATGGCAGCAAGAACGCGTTCCGCTTGATGCGCCTGAAAGACAAGCTGGGTGACTGGTCCAACGCGTCTGCGGAAGTCGAGTTCTGCGGTGCCCAGGCATGGCGGATCGGCGAGGAAGGCCGCGGTATCGCGACCATCCTGGAAATGGTGATGCTGACCCGCCTGGACTGCATGTTGGGCAGCGCAGCGCAGATGCGCATGTCCTTGGCGCAGGCGATCCATCATTGCCGCCATCGACGTGCCTTTGGCCAGCGACTGATTGACCAGCCGCTGATGCGCAACGTGCTCGCCGACCTGGCGATCGAGGCCGAAGCGGCGCTGGTGTTGTCGATGCGGGTCGCCCGCGCGGTTGATGCGGCGCCGCGCGATCCCGGCGAGGCGGCGCTGTCGCGCGTGGCCACGGCGATCGGAAAATACTGGATCTGCCGGCGCGCCCCGGCGTTCGTCAACGAGGCCCAGGAGTGTCTGGGCGGGAATGGCTATATCGAAGAATCGATCCTGCCGCGGTTGTACCGGCAAGCGCCGCTGAATTCGATCTGGGAAGGCAGCGGCAACATCCAGTGCCTGGATGTTCTGCGTGCGTTGTCGCGTGAGCCGGAAACCGCCGCTGCGTTGTGGGCGGAGCTGCAGCTTGCCGGCGATGGCCATCCCGACCATGCCGCCGCAGTCGACACCCTGCGCGCGCCGCTGCATGGCGAAGTCGTCGTCGACCCAGCTGGGGCCCGCCATTTCGTCGAGCGGCTGGCGCTGGCCCTGCAAGCCGGCATCCTGCTGCGCGCAGGCAGCCCTGCGGCGGAGGCGTTCTGCCGCAGCCGCCTGGGCGGTGCGCACGGACTGGCGATGGGCACGTTGCCGGCGGGCCTGCCGCTGGACGGCTTGATCGAGCGCGCGCTACCGGTCGAGGTCAGTACGTCAGGTTGAGCTGCATCCAGGCGGTGCTCGATGCCGATCTCGCCGTCACGAATTGCCGCAGGGTGGGGCGCGATCAATCCAGGAATTGCAGCTTGGCCAGCTCCGCGTACAGGCCGCCCTGGGCCAGCAACTGGTCATGGCTGCCTTCGGCGACCACGCGGCCATGGTCGAGCACCACGATGCGGTCGGCCTTCAACACCGTTGCCAGCCGGTGGGCGATGACCAGCGTCGTGCGGCCTTCCATCAGCGTGTCGAGTGCTTGTTGGACGGCGCGCTCGCTCTGCGCATCCAGCGCGCTGGTGGCCTCGTCGAGCAGCAGGATCGGGGCGTCCTTGAGCAACGCACGGGCAATGGCGATGCGTTGTTGCTGGCCACCAGACAGGCGCGCGCCGCGTTCGCCCAGTTCGGTATCCAGCCCTTGTGGCAGCGCCTGGATGAAGTCGGTGGCGTGGGCGGCCTCGACCGCGGCCTCCACATCGCCATCGCTGGCTTCCAGGCGGCCGTAGCGGATGTTGTCACGCGCGCTGGTGGCAAAGATGCTGGGCTGCTGCGACACCAGCGCCATTGCGCTGCGCAGTTTGCCCGGATCGAACTGGCGGATATCGATGCCATCCACGCTGATCGTGCCGCTGCGTGGGTCGTGGAAACGCAGCAACAACGACAACACCGTGCTCTTTCCCGCGCCCGACGGGCCGACCAGCGCTACCGTCTCGCCCGGTTGGATGTGCAGGCTGAAATCTTCCAGCGCCGGCCGGTCGGGACGCATCGGGTAGTGGAAGGTGACGTGATCCAGCTTGATCTCGCCGCGTACCGGTTGCGGTAGTGGCTGCGGATGCTCCGGCGCGGTGATCACCGAGGTTTCCTCCAGCAGCTCGCTGATGCGTCCCATGCCGCCGGATGCTCGCTGGATCTCGTTCCAGACCTCCGCCAGCGAGCCAATCGAGCCGCCGCCGATCAGTGCATACAACACGAACTGGCCCAGCGTGCCGGCGCTCATGTTGCCGTCCATCACGTCGTGTGCGCCCGACCACAGCACCAGCGTGATCGCGCCGAATACCAGCATGATCGCGATCGCAGTCACCCAGGCCTGGGCCTGGATGCGGCGGCGCGCGGTGGCCACGGCAATCTTGAGCGAATCGCGGAAACGACCCAGCTCGTAGGACTCGCGGACATGCGCCTGCACCGTGCCCACGGCACCCAGGGTCTCGTTGGCCATCGTGTTCGCATCGGCAACGCGGTCCTGGCTGGCACGGGAGATCTTCTTCAGCCGGCGACCGCCGACCACGATCGGCAACACCGCCAGCGGGATGCCGACCAGCGCGTAGGCCGCCAGGTGCGGGCTGCTGACAAACAGCATCACGATGCTGCCAACGAAGGTCACCAGGCTGCGCAGGGCGACCGACATACTGGTGGCGATCAGGCTGCGCAGCAGCTCGGCATCCGCCGTCAGCCGCGAGACCAGTTCGCCGCTGCGGCTGCGGTCGTGGAAGCTGGCGTCCAGGGTGATCAGGTGCGAGTACAGGCGCTCGCGCAGGTCGGCAACCACGCGTTCGCCCAGCAAGGACACGAAAAAGAAACGGGCCGCCGTCGCCAGTGCCAGTGCCACGGCCACCGCGAACAGCAGCATGAAGGCCTGGTCGATGGCGCTGCCGCCGCCTTGGGCAAAGCCCTTGTCGATCATCGTCTTGAACGCGATCGGCAGGCTCAACGTGGCCGCTGACGAGCACGCCAGCGCCACCAGCCAGCCACTGAACAAGCCGGTGTGCTTGCGCACGAAGGGCCACAAGGTTTGCAGGCTGCCGATGGAGGGTTTGGGTCGGGTTTCCGGGCTGGGGGCGGACGCGGTATTGGCAGTCATGGCGACTATTGTCCGCTATCGATGGGGTGCGCGTCGCGCTGCTGCAGCCGCGCACGATCGCGGGTGGCATCGCGCAAATGGCTTGTCAGTGCCCCCAGTTGGCGCGCGGGCAGGCGCAGTTGCAGGACACTGCCGCCGGCATGGAACCGCTCGTCGAGCTTGTCCACCTGATACGCGACCAGAGCGGCGTGAACCGCGCCGGTGTCGGCGAAATCAAATGCAAGCTGGCAGTGGATGTACTCGATCAGCTCGCGGCGCGGAGCGGTTCGCAGGCATTCGGCGGCACAACCGCCATACGCACGCACCAGGCCACCGGCTCCCAGCTTGATGCCGCCAAACCACCGGGTCACCACGGCGATGACCTGATCCAGCCCCTGGCCGTCAATCGCGGCGAGAATGGGCCGTCCGGCGGTTCCGGCGGGTTCGCCATCATCGCTGGAACGGTACAGGCCGCCGATCCGGTACGCCCAACAGTTGTGGTTTGCGGTAGCGTCGGCGACTTCGGTGACGAAGGCCAGCGCGTCTTCCGGGGAGGCCACGGACGTGGCCAGGGCCAGGAACCGGCTGTTCTTGACCTCGATTGCATGGCGGACGGATCGAGCCAGGGTATGGCTGTTGGCAGTCTCGTTCATCGCCTGCAGGGTACCCATTGGCGATACCGACGCAAGGGCGTTGGTGGAGAACGGGCGCGAAGTCGGGTCGGCGCGTTATCCTGCGCGAATGAAACGGGGACGATATCGGTGCGAAGTACAGATGCCCAAATGACCAGTCTGCCTGACACGGCAGTCCAGGCAGGTTCAGGTGACGCGGATTCGCTGGCCGGCGCACTGCAGGCGGCGTTGCCTGGCTGCTCGCAGGTGGTGCTGCGCTGGCACGATGCCGATGGCCGGCCGGCCGGTTCGACGTCGATGGGCGTTGATGCGACTTTGGTGGCTCGCGCCGAGCGGGTACTGAAGGCTGGCCATGGCGACGATGGCGATCAGGATCATGGTGACGGCAGCCTGCGCCGGGTCGAGATGGGTTGGCATGGCGAAGCCGGGCCGGCGGCAATCGTGGCCGAGCTGGCCGAGCCGATGGCGCAACCCTTGCGGACGGGCTGGGAGGACCTGGCCAGGCGGATCGTCGATCTGCACATGCTCGCCGACATTGCGCAAGCGCGCGCGGAATCACTGGAGAAGTCCGAGCGGCTGCAGCAGGCGCTGTACGAGATCGCCGACCTGGCGGGTTCGGACCTTGAAATGGCCGACATGCTGCAGCGCATCCACGGCGTCGTCGCCGGCCTGATGGTTGCCGAGAACTTCTACATCGTGCTGTATGACGATGTGCGCGAGTGTTACCGGTTCCTGTATTTTGCCGACCGTATCGACACGTTCGTCCCTGACCCGGACCACGAGATACACGGTGAAAACACGCCCAACAGCCTGACCTTCGCGTTGTTGCGGCATGGCGATCCGGTACAGGGGCCTTCCGACTATGTCCGCGATCAGCTCGGCGTTGCCTCTGACAGCAACCACGGCCCCGACAGCGAGGACTGGCTGGGGGTGCTCCTTCGTCGTGATGACCGGGTGTGCGGCGCCATCGTGGTGCAAAGCTATGACCAGCCGCACAGCTATGGCGACGAGGAGCGGACGTTGCTGGTGTTCGTTGCCCAGCACATCCTCACCGCATTGGATCGCCACCAGGCCCGGGAGGAGCTGGAGCGTCGCGTCGAGGAGCGGACCCAGGCACTGCAGTTGAGCAACCGCGACCTGCAGGCGGAGATCGTCGAGCGTCAACGAGCCGAACGGCTGCAGCGCGCGTTGTTCCGGATTGCCGAGTTGTCGATTACCTCGGAGACTCTGGAACGCTTCTATGCCCAGGTCCACGATGTTGTGGGCGAGTTGTTGTATGCGCGAAATTTCTACATCGCGCTGTTGTCGAAGGAGGGTGACCGGCTCGAGTTCCCCTACTCCGTGGATGAGCGCGACATCGTCCGCGTCAACCGTCGGCTGGATCAGGGGATGACCGAGTACGTGATCTCCACCGGCATTGCATTGTTGGCGGACCGGAAGCGGATCAGCCAACTGGAGTCGCAAGGCCGCCTGCGTAGTCACGGCACCATGTCGCAATGCTGGCTGGGGGTGCCGCTCTACCGTGATGACAAGGTGGTCGGGGCGATTGCGGTGCAGAGTTACTCCCCCGCCATTGCCTTCACGGCGCGAGACCAGGACCTGCTGACGTTCGTGGCCAACCACATCAGTATCGGGCTGACCCGCAAGCAGTCCCAGGAGTGGCTGGTCGCCGCCCATGGGGAGCTCGAGCAACGGGTGCAATCACGTACGCGCGACTTGGCGATGGCCAACGCGGAGCTGCTCGAGCAGATTGGCGAGCGCCTGCGTGCCGAGCAGGAACTGACCTACCAGGCCCACCATGACGCGTTGACCGGCCTGCCAAACCGGACCCAGTTGCTGGATCGGATCTCCGCCGCGATCCGCACCGCGCAGTCCAACGCACAGTCGGTCGGAGAAAATGGGATTTCGCGTTCGTTCGCGTTGTTGTTCCTTGACCTGGACCGGTTCAAGCTGGTCAACGACAGCGTCGGCCACTCCGCCGGTGACGACCTGCTGGTGGAGGCCGGTCGGCGGATCGTGTCGGCCGTTCGCGGCGAGGACATGGTCGCCCGGCTGGGGGGCGACGAGTTCGCGATCCTGGTCAACGATATCGAAGGCCTGCACGTGGCCCAGGAACTCGCGCATCGCATCTTGTACCTGCTCGGCCGGCCTTACCTGGCCGCAGGCCGCGAGGTATTCCCTTCCGCCAGCCTGGGTATTGCCCTGTGGCATCCACGTCACCGTACCGGCGCGGAGTTGCTGCGCGATGCCGACGCGGCGATGTATCGCGCCAAGGCAAGTGGCCGTGACCGCTCGATCGTGTTCGACGAGGACATGCGCGAGGACGCGTTGCGGATCCTAGAGCTCGAGTCCAACTTGCGCCGCGCCATCAATGACGACAATTTCGTTGCCTACTACCAGCCGATCGTCAGGCTGGACGACATGAAGGTGATCGGGCATGAGGCATTGCTGCGGTGGCAGCATCCAAGCCGTGGTTTGCTGGCGCCGGGCGAGTTCATCGGCCTGGGCGAGGACAACGGCCTGATTGAAGAGGTCGACTGGCTGATGTACGCCCGGGTAATCGCGGGCCTGGCGAGTACCACGGGTGACGGGTATGTCTCGATCAACGTCTCGCCCCGGCATTTCCGCAACGGGGACTTTTCCGACCGCTTGCTGCGGCTGGCCGACAGTGCCGGCGCCGACCCGCGTCGGTTGCGCGTGGAGATCACCGAGGTGGCACTGCTGGACGACATGCCGCGCGCATTGCGGACCCTGCATGCGCTGCGCGAGCGCGGCGTACTGGCCCAACTGGATGATTTCGGTACTGGCTACTCGGCGCTGTCCTACCTGCATCGCTTCCCGATCGAGTGCCTGAAAATCGACCAGAGCTTCGTCGCTGGCCTGACCGGCGAGAACCAGGCGGGAAGCATCGCCGTGGTGCGTGCGATCCAGGCACTGGCCGGCGCCCTGGGCATCTACACCATCGGTGAAGGCATCGAGACCGAAGCGCAGCGCGACATCCTGCATGAACTGGGCTGTGGATCCGGGCAGGGCTATCTGCTGGGCCGTCCGGCGGAACAGATGCTGTCGACGGAGCAGCCGATTGTGATCGGTGTGCAGTGATCGGCATCGGCTGACCGATGCGGACTCAGAACAGCAACGAAGACATCCGGCGGCGGTAGCGGCTGACCAACACGGTATCGTCGGTGACCCGGAACGCGTCGATCAATGCGGTGCGGGGCAAGCCGTTGTCGAACGTGCGGTCGCGCGCCAGCATCTCGATGAACTGCTCCAGCGCGGCCTCGGGTTGCCCGGCGACGATGTGGCGCGCCCCCAGCAGATGGCGCGCACGCAGGTCATCGGGATTGCCCGCGACCGCCTGCTGCAGCACGTCCATGGCAGGCGCATCCTTTGCCAGTTTCTCGAACCCGAGCCGGGCACGCGCGAGCACGCTGCGGTCATCGGTCGCCAGATTGGCCGGCAGGGCATCCAGCAGGCGCGTCGCCTCGTCGCCATCGCCGGTTTGCAGCAGCGCCACGGCAAGGTCGAGCTTGAGTTCGGCGTTGTCGGGCGCGTCCGCGACGGCTTCGCGCAGGCGCGCCACCTCGGCAACCGGGTCCAGCGGCACGACTTCGGGTTCGGTGTCATCGGCCGGCGGCGCCTCGCCCGGCTCGACGCCGTGTTGCTTGAGGAACTCGCGGATCTGGCCTTCGGGAATCACGCCCGGGAACCCGTCTGCGATCTGCCCGCCCTTGACCAGGAACACGGTCGGGATCGATCGCACCTGGAAGGCCTCGGCCAGCTGCGGTTGCTTGTCGACATCGACCTTGGCCAGCTCGAAGCTGCCGTGGTACTCGGCAGCCAGTTTTTCCAGCACCGGGCCAAGCTGCTTGCATGGCTCGCACCATTCGGCCCAGAAATCGACCAGCACCGGCGTCTGCATGGATTTCTGCAGAACGTCGGCCTCGAAACCCTCGGTGGTGGCGTCGAAGACGTGGGGGGCGGCAATGGCGTCAGGCATTTGGCGACTCGCGAATGAAGTTCAGTTCTAGATGGTGCCAGCACGGCTGATTCCAACCAAATGTAAAAAATAGTTGACATCGGGTCGTTCGAATGTAATGTGTAGTTTACATTTAGTCCGCTGGAGCGAACAAACAATGACCATACGTCGCTGGGGCAGCCTGGGTTTGTTGCTGTTGGCCATGTTCGCGTTCTGGTTGCTGCTGGCGAGCCCGGAGTCGCTGCTCGGGATCGATACCGGCAACGTCGGCATGGTGCTGCTGATCACGGTTGCGTGGGTGTCGCTCTTCGCGGCGAGCCGGTTGCCACGCGACACGGTCACCCAGGCAGCGTCGCCGGGCGAATGGAAGGCCTGGATCGGAACCGCGTTCATGGCCGCCGCGGTCGCCTACTTTGCGTCCAACGCGGATGTATTTCTTGCGGCGACGGTCTGGAACGATTCCGGCACCCGCCGGGTCGTACGCAACCTGGTGCTGTTGCTGATTGCATGGAACGTGCTGTCGAGCGTTCTTGCGACGCGCTGGAAAGGCGCCGTGGCAGAAGACGAGCGCGACCGCGAGATCGCTGCCAAGGCCGTTGGATGGGCGCGAACGGGACTGGTGGTTTTCGGTATCGGCCTGGCCGTCACGCTCGGCTTGTCACCGCCGGACCGGTTGCAGTGGGCGAGCCATCTGGTGATCGCCAACCTGCTGATCTTTGGGATGATGGCGAGCTGCCTGATCGAATACGTCGCGATCGCCGTGTTTTACTGGCGCGACCGGCATTGAGCCCGGCCAGGATGGCATCGACCCCGATAACAAACACCATCCGTGCCTTGCGCTTCGCCAATGGCGAGATGACCCAGCAGGTGTTGGCCGAGGCATGCGGGGTGACCCGGCAAACCATCATCGCGCTTGAGGCGGGCAAGTACGCGCCGTCGCTGGAACTGGCGTTTCGCATTGCGCACGCGTTCGATGTCGGTATCGACGAAGTTTTCCAATGGGCGCGGACAAAATAAACTGGACACGCGTGCGAGTGGAGGCGTACCAGTCAGCCTTGTTCGGCCAGCAGCATCCCGATCTCCGCACCCAGTTGCAGGTCGTCCACCAGACCGAAGTGCTGGGTACGAAGTCGGCCCTTGCGGTCGATCAGGCACAACGTCGGTGTGCCTTGCATCGCGTAGGTCTGCATCGTGAGCGGCAGTGGATGTGCGGCCGCATCGTCATCGCGATAGGCATCGACGCCTACGGGATAGTCGATCCGGTTCTCGCTCAGATACACCTGCAACGCGGCCGGGGCCATCACGTCGTGATGCTCGAACACGGTGTGCAGGCCGATGATTGCCAGCTCGGTATTGGCGAAGGTTGCGGCGATCTTCAGGCTCTGCGGCACCGCGTGTTGCACGCAACCCGGACAGAGCATCTGGAAGGCGTGCAGGAACACCGGCCGGCCACGTAGTGATGCCAAGCTCAAGCCGGGCTCGGCATTGAACCATCGCGAGACCGACCACGGCGGGGCAGGCAGGAGCGTCATTGCTTCTGGCTCGGCGCTGCGTCGGGTTGCTTGTAGACCACGCCATCCTTCATCACGAACGCGACGTCGAGCACGCGGTTGATATCTTCCACCGGGTTGCCCTTCACGGCGACGATGTCGGCGCGCTGGCCGGTTGCGATCACGCCCTGATCGTCGATCCCGAGCACCTCGGCAGCGCGGATCGTGGCCATCTGCAGCGCGACGGCGGCCGGGATGCCGGCCTCGACCAGGTAGACGAACTCGCGCGCGTTGTCGCCATGCGGGCCGACACCCATGTCGGTGCCAAAGGCCATCTTGACCCCGGCCTCGTACGCGCGTCCGGCCGTGGCCTGGATCAACGCGCCGATCCGGGCGGCCTTGGGCCGCACCACGTCGGGGAAGTAACCGTCGATCTTCGCCTTGTCAGCGACGAAGCGGCCGGCGTAGATGGTCGGGACATACCAGGTGCCCTTGCGCTTCATCAGCGCCATCACCTCGTCGCTCATGTAGGTGCCGTGCTCGATGCTGGTGACACCGGCCTCCACCGCGCGGCGCATGCCTTCCTCGCCGTGGGCGTGGGCGGCGACGCGGTAGCCGTAGTCCTTGGCGGTATCGACGATGGCCTGGATTTCGTCGACCCGGAACTGCGGCGCATCGCCGGACTTGGCATACGACAGCACGCCGCCGGTGGCCGTGATCTTGATCACGTCGCTGCCGTCCTTGTAGTGCTGGCGCACGGCCTGGCGGGCGTCATCGATCGAGTTGATCACGCCCTCGGTCGGGCCGGGCGGGCCGAGCAGGTGGGACAGGGTGGAGTTGTAGCCGTTGGTCGGGTCGGCGTGGCCACCGGTGGTGGCGATCGACTTGCCGGCGGCCCAGATCCGCGGACCGTCCACCAGGCCGTGGTTGATCGCGTCGCGCAGGTGCGGGGCAACGTCGCCACCGAGGTCGCGCACGCTGGTGAAGCCGGCCAGCAGGGTCTTGTTCGCATAGCCCACCGAGCGGAATGCGTAGTCGACGTCGTCCAGGCGGAAGCCTTCCGAGTAGCTGTCCGGGCTGGACTGGCTGCCCAGGTGCACGTGCAGGTCGGTCCAGCCCGGCGTGCAGGTGTGCCCCGACAGATCGATGCCGGCCGTGCCGGGGACGTCGGCGTGGCCGCTGATGATCTCGGCAATCCGGCCATCACGAACCAGCACGGTGTGCGGGCCGAGCACTTCACCGCTGCGGCTGTCGAACAGCTGGCCGCAGTGCAGGGCGGTTGGTGCGGGGGCGGTGTGGCCGGTGAAGGACAGGCAGGAAAGCGCGAGGGCGGTGCAAACCAGGCGAGCGGTCATGGACGGTGTCCGACGATGAGGATGACCCGATTGAAGCACGGCAGGACGAACGGCTGTTGGCAGCCGTCAGACCGTCGTGCTGTGATGCACTACGAGCCGGTTGCGTCCCTCCGCCTTGGCGCGATATAGCGCCTTGTCGGCCAATCCGATCAGTTCGGCAGGTGTACTGCCATCGACGGGGAATGTCGCCACGCCCAGTGACGCCGTGGTCGGCCCCAGGGTCTTGCGCAGGTGCACCACGGTGGTGGCAGCGATCGCGCTGCGGATTTCCTCCGCTCGCCGCCGGGCGTCCTCGGCGCTGGCTTCGGGCATCACCACAGTGAATTCCTCGCCGCCATACCGGCACACGATGTCCTCGCCGCGGGTGTGCTCCTGCAGG
The DNA here is from genome assembly GCF_054072675.1 of Lysobacter sp. A289. Classification (NCBI taxonomy): domain Bacteria; kingdom Pseudomonadati; phylum Pseudomonadota; class Gammaproteobacteria; order Lysobacterales; family Lysobacteraceae; genus Lysobacter; species Lysobacter sp. A289. The sequence goes on along the minus strand of NZ_JBSVRN010000001.1, from coordinate 1,515,044 downwards.
GTCTGCGCGATGGCCGTCAGCAGCGCGTCGCCGGCGGCATGGCCGTGTTCGTCGTTGAAGCGCTTGAAATTATCGACGTCCAGCATGATCACCGACAGGGGAAGCCCGCGCCGCTGGCAACGTTGCAGCTCGCGCTGGGTGTTGTCTTCCAGATAGCGGCGGTTGTACAGACCGGTGAGCGGGTCGCGCAGCGATTGCACCCGCAGCGACTCGCGCAGCTGCAGATTGATCATGGCCAGGCTCAACTGCTCGGCGACGGCTTCCACCACCTGCACGTCTTCGACGCCGCCGCCAGTGGCGCCGTTGACATGCAGCAGGCCCAGCGAGACGCCTTGGGCCATCAGCGGCACACATAGTGTCCAGCCATCCGGAGGCAGGTCTGCGATGTGGAGGTGACTGCAGTAGACGTTGCCCGGGCCGTGGCCGCTGCGATGGGTTTGACCGCGGCGGATGCCCCAACAAGCGGACGGCGTCCACACCAGGTCACTGGGAATCGTCTCGGTGCCGAACCCGGAAACGGCCTCGACCTGGTTCAACGACGAGCGCAGCACGTAGCAATGACCGCCAGTATTGGGCAACATTTGCGCGATCACCTCGGCGGTGACGTTGAGCGCTTCGTTCAGATCCTCACAGCTTTGCAAAATACCCGCATACGCGCCCAGCACGCGGCGCTGTTCGGACAATTGGCTGCGTTGCTCCAGCGATACGGCAAGCTCCCGCAGGGCATTGCGGGTGTCGCGCTCCAGTCTCCGGCTGCGTCGGTTTTCCCGCGTCAGGCCGCCCAGCAGCAGGCCCAGCAGTGCCAGCGGCAGCAGGATGCCCGCCACCACTCCGACGGTAGTGACGGTCGCAAGGGTAGACATGGTTTGCCGGCGCGTGAGTAGCAAGTGACGTTCGTGGCTCAGGACGGTACCGATGAGCGCGTCAATCTGTTGCATCTGGCCAAAGCCGGAGCTGTTGAGCCCCTCGCGCTGGGTTTCTGCCATGCCCAGATTCAGCTGCATGTCGACCAGCCGTTGCAGTTCGGCCATCCGGTCATCCACCCGCGTTTCCAGCTCCAGCGCACGAGCCTGCTGGTCCGGGTCGTCCTGGGTTCTGACCACCAATCGTGAAGTCGCGTCCCGGATCGCCGGAAGCGTGGCCTGGTATTCCATCAACAGCGAGTCGCGGTCACTGAGGCGGTAACCGCGTGCACTGGATTCCGCCGACCGGATCGAGGAGCGGATCGCCTCCGCCGTGCTGATTACCTGATAGCTGTGTTCCACCAGGTCGGTGCTGCGCGTGAAGTTGCGGATGCTCAGAACCATCGCCACGCCCACGCAAATCAGCACGACGACCGACAGCACGAAGGCCGGTATTCGATAAGGGCGTAGTTTGCTGGGTGGGAGGGTGTTGACAGGAACCATCTTTGCGGCTTTCTTCGGAGTAGGTTCAAGCTGTGCAACAAGTGTGCCATGACGGGTGTCAGGCCGGCTCGCGCGCCCGCATGGCAGGGTTTGTTGCGCTGCGGTAGGCTTTCCGATCCAACCATCTCCGGTCCCACGCCGTGCCCACTGAAGCTTCCATCGACCCCAGCACCCTCGATCACGGTGCCGCCAATGCCCACGGGTTCGACCCACAGGCCGTGGAGGCCGCCGCCCAGCGCTTCTGGGACGGTACGCGCGCGTTCGAGGCCGACGAGTCGTCCGACAAGCCCAAGTACTACTGCCTGTCGATGCTGCCGTACCCGTCGGGTGCGTTGCACATGGGCCACGTGCGCAACTACACGATCAGCGACGTGATCAGTCGATACAAGCGGATGACCGGCCACAACGTGCTACAGCCGATGGGTTGGGACGCGTTCGGCCTGCCAGCCGAGAATGCCGCGATCAAGAACCACACCGCACCGGCGAAGTGGACCTACGCCAACATCGAGCACATGAAGGCGCAGCTGCGACAGATGGGGTACGCGATCGACTGGTCGCGCGAGTTCGCCACCTGCGAGCCGTCGTACTACGTCCATGAGCAGCGCATGTTCGTGCGGCTGATGAAGCAGGGCCTGGCCTACCGCAAGAACTCGGTGGTGAACTGGGACCCGGTCGACCAGACCGTGCTGGCCAACGAGCAGGTCATCGATGGCCGCGGCTGGCGCACCGGCGCGCTGGTGGAGAAGCGTGAGATTCCGCAGTGGTTCCTGAAGATCACCGACTACGCGCAAGAGTTGCTCGACGGGCTGGACAACCTGCCGGGCTGGCCGGATGCGGTCAAGACCATGCAGCGCAACTGGATCGGCCGCAGTGAGGGGCTGGATATCCGCTTCGACGTGCGTGATGTCGACGGGCATGATGCCGACGGGGCGGAGCTGGAGCCGTTGACCGTGTTCACGACCCGGCCGGACACCTTGATGGGGGTGACGTTCGTCTCGATCGCCGCCGAGCATCCGCTGGCGACCCATGCTGCCGCCGGCAACAACGACCTGGCCGCGTTCATCACCGACCTGCGCAAGGGCGGTGTCAGCGAGGCGGAGCTGGAAACCCAGGAAAAGCGCGGCATGGACACCGGCTTGCGCGCGCTGCATCCGGTCACCGGCGAGCCGTTGCCGGTGTACGTCGCCAACTTCGTGCTGATGAACTATGGCACCGGCGCGGTGATGGCGGTGCCCGGCCACGACGAGCGCGACCACGAATTTGCCACGCACTACCAGTTGCCCGTCAAGCTGGTCATCGTGCCCGACTCGGTGCGCGATGCGCTGGTGGAAATCCGCCGTGACCTGGGCACGCATGCGGACCCGATGGCCAGCGCGCTGGGCCAGGCCGGTGCGACCGATGTCTACGACACCGGCGCGGCGGTGCAGGTGGTCGAGCAGTTCCAGCAGGGCCTCGCCAGCCAGGCGTATACCCAGCGCGGTTGGTTGGTGAACTCCGGCGAATACGACGGGATGGATTTCCAGCAGGCGTTTGATGCGTTGGCCACCAGGTTCGAGGCCGAAGGCCGGGGTGCGCGTCGGGTCAATTTCCGCCTGCGAGATTGGGGCGTGAGCCGCCAGCGCTACTGGGGCTGCCCGATCCCCGTGGTCTATTGCCAGGATTGTGGCGCCGTGCCGGTTCCGGAGGAGCAGCTGCCGGTGGTATTGCCCGAGGATGTCGCGTTCATGGGCACCGGCTCGCCGATCAAGGCCGACCCGGAATGGCGCAAGACCACCTGCCCGAGCTGCGGTAGCGCGGCCGAACGTGAGACCGACACCTTCGACACCTTCATGGAATCGAGCTGGTATTACGCGCGTTACACCTCGCCGGGCGCGGCCACCCAGGTCGACGAGCGCGCCAACCACTGGCTGCCGGTCGACCAGTACATCGGCGGCGTCGAACACGCGATCCTGCACCTGCTGTATTTCCGCTTCTACCACCGGCTGCTGCGCGACCAGGGCCTGGTCGACAGCGACGAGCCGGCGACCAACCTGCTGACCCAGGGCATGGTGATCGCCGAGACCTTCTATCGCGAAGAAGCCAACGGTGCGAAGGACTGGATCAACCCCGCCGACGTGTCGATCGTGCGAGATGAGCGTGGCCGCATTACCGGCGCGACGCTCAAGGCCGATGGCAGGCCGGTGGTGATCGGCGGCGTCGAGAAGATGTCCAAGTCCAAGAACAATGGCGTCGATCCTCGCCTGATGGTCGACAAGTTCGGTGCCGACACCGTGCGCCTGTTCTCGATGTTCGCCGCGCCGCCGGATCTGTCGCTGGAGTGGAACGAGGCCGGCGTGGAAGGCATGGCGCGGTTCCTACGCCGGTTCTGGCGCGAGGTGCTGAGCCATGTGGGGCAGCCCGACCATCCGTCGGTGAACGATCTGCTGAAGGCCGGCACGGTGCTGGACACGGCGCAGAAATCCCTGCGCCGGCAGCTGCATGCCACCATCCAGAAGGTGGGCGACGATTACGGTCGCCGCCACGCCTTCAATACCGCGATCGCCGCGCTGATGGAGCTGTTGAACCACGTCAGCCGGTTCAAGGACATGAGCGATGCGGGCCGGGCGGTACGCCACGAGGCGCTGCAGGCGATGGTGCTGCTGCTGAACCCGGTCACCCCGCACACCAGCCATGCCCTGTGGCAGGCGCTGGGCCACCCGGAGACGCTGCTGGAAGACGTCCCGTTCCCGCAGGTCGATCCTGCCGCGCTGACCCGCGACGCGCTGGTGATGGCGGTGCAGATCAATGGCAAGCTGCGCGGCACCATCGAAGTGCCGGTCAACCTGGACAAGGCCGAAATCGAGCAACTGGCGCTGGCCGAGCCGCACGTGGCCAAGTTCCTGGAGGGCCTGAGCGTGCGCAAAGTGATCGTAGTGCCGGGCAAGATCGTCAACATCGTGGCGGGCTGAGTGGTGGATCATCTGCCGTCGCTTTGTGCCGCGCCCGGTTCAGCCCGGCGTTGCTTTCATGCTTGATGCGCCCATCCGCGTGGGTCAGACTCGCACGATGATCCGAGCACTGATGTTTCTCGCCCTCGCACTGGCCTTGTCCGCCTGTGGTTTCCAGTTGCGCGACGCGCTGACATTGCCGGCCGGGATGGATCCGGTCAAGGTCGTCTCCAGCAGTCGTTACAGCCCGTTGGCCGAGTCGCTGGCCGCGTCGCTGGTACGCGCCGGCGCAACGCCGGCGACCGCGGCGACCGAAAACCCGGCGGTTCTGGAATTGAAGGCCGAGCGTTGGGGCGATACCCCGATCAGCGTGGATGCGCGTGGCCGTGCGCAGGAATTCAGCCTGCGCTACGCGGTCGTATTCGAGTTGCGCAATGGTGATGGCAGCTTGCTGGTGCCCGAACAGAATATCGAGATGTCCCGGGATTACATCTCGGTGCCGAACAACTCGATAGGCACCGAGGGCGAGCGCGATATCCTGGTGCGCGAGTTGCAACGTGAAATGGCGGCCTCGATACTGCGGCGCCTCGACACGGCCGCCAGCGGGACCATGGTGGGGGGTGGTGACCCTTCACAGGTATTCATCGAGACCACGGACGCGGCGCAGGCCGCGATGGACGCCGCCAATGCCGTTGCACCGTTGCCGCCCGCGCCGGTCAGCCCCCCAGCCGTTGAAACGCCGGTAACCGAAGAGCCTGCCGATACCGATCCGTCGGACGAGCCGGCTCCCCCGCGTCCGCGCTGACGATGGAGCTGAAACCCGAACAGCTGGTTGCCCAGCTCGCCTCCGGGTCGCTTGCCTCCGCCTACCTGATCGCCGGTTCCGAGCCTTTGCGCGTGCTGGAAGCGGCCGATGCAGTGCGTGCCGCTGCCCGTGCCCAGGGGGTCGCCGAACGTGAGGTGTTCGAGGCCGAAGGTAACCAGCGCGAGCCTGACTGGGCGGCGATGAAGGCAAGCCTCGGCGCGCCCAGCCTGTTCGCCAGCCGTCGCCTGATTGAGCTGCGCTTGCCCACTGGCAAGCCAGGCAAGGAGGGAGGGGCATTGATCAGTGAGTTTTGCGCCGATCCCCCGGCCGATGTCGTACTGCTGGTGACTACCGGTGAGTGGAGCAGGAAGCACACCGGTAAATGGAGTGATGCGATCGGCCGGATTGGCAAGATCGCGATTGCCTGGCCGGTCAAGCCGCACGAGTTGCCCGGCTGGGTCGAGCAGCGCCTGCGCTCCCGCGGCGTACGTGCCGATGCCGAAGCCGTGCAGCAGTTGATTGAGCGCATCGACGGCAACTTGTTGGCCGCTGCGCAAGAGATCGACAAGCTGGCGTTGTTGGCCATCGATGGAAGCCTCGATCTGGCGACGATGGAGTCGCTGGTCGCCGATGCGGCGCGCTTCGACGTGTTCCGGGTCATTGACGCCGCCATGAACGGCAACGCCGGCCAGCTGTCGCGGATGCTCGCCGGCTTGCGCGCGGAAGGTGTCGCGGTGCCGGCGTTGCTGGGCATGGTGGTGATGGAGCTGCAGCGCACCGCCGCACTGGCACGGATCCAGGCACGCGGGGGCAGCCTGGCCAGCGAGTTTAAGGCGCAGCGGATCTGGGATTCCAAGCAGCCGATGTACCACCGGGCGCTGCAACGCCACTCCGCCGCCCACTGGGACGCGTTTGTATCGCAGGTCGGGCGGGTCGACCGCATGGCCAAGGGGCGTGAGCCGGGCGATGCGTGGGTGGCACTGGAGCGCCTGCTGCTGGCGGTCGCGGAGCCGCGTGCCATCCATCTGCTGGCGCGCTCGAGTGCCTGAGCCGGGTGCCGCCGGAGTGGCAGCCACCGGAGCGGGCGCCGGTCTTGTTGACGGTTTAGCCGACGGTTTGGCTGTGTTCTACGGCGGCACGTTCGACCCCGTGCATTGTGGCCATTTGCAGGTCGCACGGCATGCGCGCGATCGTTTGGACGCCGTCATCCGCCTGATGCCAGCCGCCGATCCGCCGCACCGGGACGCGCCGGGTGCCAGTGCGCTCCAGCGAGCGCAGATGCTCGATCTGGCAGTGGCTGGCGAGTCCGGATTGCTGGTCGACCGCCGCGAGTTGGCCCGCAGCACGCCGTCGTACTCGATCGATACCCTGCGCGGCATTCGCGCCGAACTGGGGCCGCAAGCCCCCGTTGCCTTGCTGATTGGCGCTGACGGCCTGCTGGGCCTGCCCACCTGGAAAGAGTGGCAGGCGTTGTTCGAGCTCGCGCATTTCGTGGTTGCAGAGCGCCCCGCGGTCGACCTTGATCAAACGCTTCCCGGAACCCTGTCGACGTTCCTCCAGGACCGTTGGACAACGCATCCCGGAGCCCTGCGCGATGCTCCGGCAGGCCGTGTATGGCGCTTGCAGCAACCGCTTCACCCCGGATCGGCCACCGATGTACGTGCGCGAATCGCCGGTGGAGAACCGTGGCAAGCGCTGGTTCCGCCCGCCGTCGCCGGCTATATCGACCGTCACCGGTTGTATGCAAACGGGGTTGCCACCCCGGCTTCGTTATAATTCGACCCCCGCCAACCCACACCCAACCCAGAGCCTGCATTGACCAGTCAAGCCCAAGTCATCAAGACCCGCCTCCCCAGCCCCCCGCCCAGCGTGGACGACCTGCTGCAGACCGTGCGTGACGCGGTTGCCGAGCTGAAGGCCAAGGACTGCGTGGAAATCGACGTGCGCGGCAAGAGCAGCGTCACCGACTACATGGTGATTGCCTCGGGAACCTCGTCGCGGCACGTGAAGTCGATCGCCAATGAGGTGATCAAGTTCGTCAAGAAACTCGATGTGATGCCGATTGGCGTTGAGGGCGAGCGCGAGGCGGAATGGGTGCTGGTCGATCTTGGCGATGTCGTGGTGCACATCATGCTGCCGCGCGTGCGCGAATTCTATGCGCTGGAGCGGCTGTGGACGGTCGGTGACCAGCCGCCGGAAGCCATCGACGAGTATGGCGATGACCACCGCGGCGAGACCGACGCGGAAGACGGTCTCTAGCCCGCTATCGGGTCGATGGACGCCCCGCGTCGGAAACCGCTCGCATGAAGGCAAAGTTGATTGCAGTCGGCGAGCGTGCACCGCACTGGGTCGCTGAAGGGTTCGAGGACTACCGCAAGCGGTTGTCGCATTGGCTGCCGCTGGAATTGATCGAAATCCAGCCCGGGCTGCGCGGCAAGAACCATGACATCGCCCGCGCTACGGCCGATGAAGGCGCGCGCGTGCTGGCGGCGTTGCCCAAGTCACCGTTGGTAGTGACCCTGGACGGCCGCGGCAAGCCGTGGAGTTCGGAGCAGCTGGCACAACGACTGGAGCACTGGCGGGGGCAGGGGCGGGACCTGGCCCTGTTGATTGGCGGGCCCGAAGGCCACGCCGATGACGTGTTGGCCCGCGCCGACGAGTCGTGGTCGCTGGGCCCGCTGACCCTGCCGCACATGCTGGTGCGCCTGGTGGCCGCCGAGCAGCTGTACCGGGCCGCGGCGCTGCTGGTCAACCATCCGTACCACCGCGCGTAGCGGTAGGGCGGGTTCAGTTGCCGGCAGCGCCCGGGTCGGTCTCGGGTTTGCGACCCAGGCCGCCTTCATCGGGGTTGGGCGGCCTGCGTGGATCCGGCTGGCGGGCGTCGTGCTTGTCGCGTGGCTTCGGCTCGGCATAGCCGGCGTCGGCATCTTCGTCGCGTCCGGGTCCGTGCTTGTCGGGGTTCCGTGCCGGCGGCCGGTTGTTGTCGGGATTATTCATCGTTTACCTCCCCAGCTCGAAGACCACGTCCAGATTGACTGACAGCGTGTTCTCACCCGGCGAAACGGGAGCGTCGGCGCTGGCCTTCTCCATCCGTGCCATCGCCATCATCGGCACGGGTGGTCCGAAACCGCCATTGCCTTCGCTGATGCTGACGATGCGTCGCACCTTCATGTCCAGCGATTCGGCATACATCTGCGCCCGCGCACGGGCCGTATCGATCGCGCTCCGGCGGGCTTCGTCGTAAGCGGACTGTTTGTCGTCCACCTCGAAGCTGGGGCCGTGGATCTGGTTCGCACCGACGCTGGTCAGCGTACCGATGATGCTGCCCAGGTCACCGATGTCGCGCACGGTGATGTTGACGGTGTTTCGCGCCTCATAGCCAGTGATGGTCGGTGGCTGGTTGTCGGCGTACCGGTACTGCGGGTTCAGGCTGATCCCGCTGGTCTGGATGTCGCGTTCGGCGACCCCCGCCTTGCGAATCGCGGCGACCACCCGGGTCATCTGCTCGGCGTTGGCCTGCATCGCCGCTTCGGCGTCGGCGGCCTGCGTGACCACGCCGGTGGACAGACTGGCGATATCCGGCACGCGTTGCGCTTCGCCCCGGGCCGATACCGCCAGCAGGGTGCCGGTATTGGCGGGCATCGGTGCCCGGCTCGCCGGCATCGACGCGCGGGCGGACTGGGCGAGGCAAGGCATCGTGGTGGCCGCCAGGACGAGCGCAGTGGCGACGATCAAAGGGCGCAGTGTGGGTCGGTTTGGAAGTCGCATCGGACGCATGGTGTGCTCCTGAAAGGCAGGTATCAAGGGTCTGGGCCTGATGGTGAACACGCCGTGAGCCGTCTCCACCGATACCGGCCGCGTCGGCCGGCGCTCAGCCTGTACAGGTTATGCTTTCCCGGCATGATCCATCTTGCTTCCAGATCCCCCCGCCGCCGTGAGCTGCTTGCCCGGCTGGGCGTGCCATTCGAGGTGCTCCAGCTGGACGTGGCCGAGTGCCGGCGGCAAGACGAGGCGGCCGAGCCCTACGTGTGTCGCGTGGCCGGTGAGAAGGCCAGGGCCGGGTTGCTGGATCGTGCCGGCGACCCGGATGCATTGGTACTGGGTGCCGATACCGAAGTGGTGCTGGAAGGCGAAGTGTTCGGCAAACCGGCCGATGGCGCCAATGCTGCCGCGATGCTGCGACGCCTGTCTGGCCGCACCCACCAGGTAATCTCGGCGGTGTCGCTGGTCTCGACAAACCGGCAATTGCAGGCGGTGTCGATCTCCGAGGTCACCTTCGCGGTGCTGACGGAGGCCCGCATCCAGTCCTATGTCGCCGGCGGCGAGTCGTTTGGCAAGGCCGGTGGGTACGCCATCCAGGGCTTTGCTGAGACATTCGTGACACGTTTGGCCGGCAGTTATTCAGGGGTGATGGGTTTGCCGCTTTACGAGACCAGCTGTTTGTTGGCGCAGTTCGACCTGGGTTCGGCGTCGACTCCCGACGCGATCAGCGCGGAGGCGACATGAGCGAAGAAATACTGGTCAACGTGACGCCGCGCGAGACTCGGGTGGCGGTGGTCGAGAACGGCATGCTGCAGGAGCTGCATATCGAGCGTGGCTGGGCGCGCGGCGTGGTCGGCAACATCTACAAAGGCCGGGTGCAGCGGGTCATGCCGGGAATGCAGGCGGCGTTCATCGATATCGGGCTGGAGCGCGCGGCATTCCTGCATGCGGCCGATATCGTCAAGCCGACGCCGTTGGGTGATGGCGACGAGACCGACCTGCCAGCGGTCCCGACCCGGCCCATCTCCGAGCTGCTGCGCGAGGGCCAGGAAATCGTCGTGCAAGTGGTCAAGGACCCGATTGGTGGCAAGGGGGCACGCTTGTCCACCCAGATCAGCATTCCTTCGAGGTACCTGGTGCTGCTGCCCAATACCCGGGTGATCGGGGTGTCGGCGCGGATCGAGGACGAAGTCGAGCGCGCACGCCTGAAAGCACACGTCGCCGCCCTGACGCCGGGCGAGGACCTGCACGGATATATCGTGCGCACCAATGCGGAAGGCCAGCCAGAAGAGGCGTTGGGCGAGGATATTGCCTATCTCAGCCGGGTCTGGGAGCTGATCGGGGAGAAGTCCCGGAGTGCACGCGTCGGTGAATGCGTCTATGAGGACCTGACTCTGCCGCTGCGCGCGGTGCGCGACCTGATCCGGCGCGACGTGGAGAAGGTCAAGGTGGACTCGCGCGAAACCTTCGATCGGCTACGCGCGTTTGCGGCCCGGTTCATGGACTCCACCGGCGCCGCCGACGGCCCGGGGCTGGTGGAAAAGATCGAGCACTACGCCGGCGCCCGACCGATCTTCGACCTGTACGGGGTGGAGGACGAGATCCAGCGCGCGCTGGACAAGCAGGTACCGCTGAAATCCGGCGGCTACCTGGTGATCGACCAGACCGAGGCAATGACCACGGTCGACATCAACACCGGTTCTTTCCTGGGCCAGCGCAACCTGGAGGAGACGGTTTACCGCACCAACCTGGAGGCGGCGCAATCGGTCGCCCGGCAACTGCGGCTGCGCAACCTGGGCGGCATCATCATCATCGACTTCATCGACATGACCGATGCCGAACACAAGCGGCAAGTGCTGCGGACGCTGGAGAAATCGCTGGCCAAGGACCACGCCCGCACCACGGTGTATGACTTCTCGCCGCTGGGACTGGTGGAGATGACCCGCAAACGCACCACCGAAAGCCTGCAGCGACAACTGAGCGAGCCATGCCACGAATGCAACGGCCGCGGGACCCTGAAAACGCCTGAGACCGTGGTCTACGAGGTGTTTCGGGAGATCGTCCGGCAGGTGCGCCAGTTCGATGCCGAACGCCTGCTGGTGATTGCCTCTCCGAAGGTGGTCGCCAGGATCACCGATGAGGAGTCGGCGGCGGTGGCCGAGCTGGAGGAGTTCCTGGGCAAGTCGGTCCGGTTCCAGCCTGATGACCAGTACGCGCAGGAGCAGTTCGATGTCGTGCTGCTCTGACCGCCAACGCCAGCGCTGACATGCCGACTGCGTTGCGCCGTCGCTTGCGCCACGCCCGTCGCGGGCTTGGCTACGCCGTTGCCATCACGTTGGTGTTGGTGGCGCTGGTGCTCGGCCTGGCCAGTCAGGTGTTGCCGCTGGCCGAGCGCAACCCCGATCAGGTTGCGGCGTGGTTGAGCCAGCGCGCCGGTCGGCCGGTCGCCTTTGATGCGGTGGAGACGGCATGGACGCGCCGCGGGCCATTGCTGCAACTGGAGAACCTGCGCATTGGCAACGGCGAGCAGGCGTTTACCGTCGGCGACACCGAGATGCTGGTGTCGATCTACGCCGGCCTGCTGCCGGACATCCCGTTGTCGGAACTGCGCCTGCGCAACCTGGAGCTGACCGTGGAGCGCCTTGCTGACGGTCGCTGGCAGGTGCGCGGACTGCCTGGACAACAGCAAAGTGGTGGTGATCCGTTCCAGGCGCTGGAAGGCTTGGGCGAGTTGCAGGTGATCGACGGCGCGCTAAGAGTGCTGGCGGCGGATGTCGGCGTCGACATCACGGTGCCGCGGGTCGATTTGCGCCTGCAGGTCGATGCCGACCAGATCCGCGCCGGACTGCGCGCTTGGCCGCAGACGGTAGCGGGCGAGGTGGCCACGCCAATTGACTCGGTGTTGGCGTTCAACCGCCACAGCGGCGATGGGCGCGCTTACGCGGACGCGGATCGGGTGGATCTGACCGAATGGTCGCCGCTGCTGCGACTGGCTGGAGTCACGATACAAGGTGGCCAGGGGCGCGTTGAAGCCTGGATGACATTGCGCGACAAACGCGTCGCCATGGTGACCCTGGACACCCTGCTGGAGGACGTCACCCTGAGCGGCGCGCCGGTCGCATTGTCCGCCTCCGCCTCCGCCTCCGCCTCCGCGGACGCGCGTGCCCAGGGCGCCGCGGTTCCGGTGGCACGACTGGAGCGCTTTGAAGCCCGTGCACGCTGGCAACGGGTTGACGGTGGCTGGCGACTGGATGCGCCGGCCCTGAGGATCGACGCCGACAATCAGCAGCACGTGTTCGATGGCCTGCTGCTGGCCGGTGGGGACCATTACGCTTTGGTGGCCGACCGGCTCGGGCTGGCACCACTGGTCCGTATCGCGGCATTGAGTGACCGGCTGCCGACGCCGCTGCGGCGCTGGCTGCTGCAGGCACGCCCGTCGGGAACATTGCGCCAGGTCGAGTTGCATGGCCGTCGCGATGGACCGCTGCGCATGGCCGCGTCGATCGAAGCGCTGGAGTTCCAGCCGGTCGCCGACAGTCCGGGCCTGCGTGGCCTGGCGGGCAGGCTGGAAGGTGACGCGTCGGGTCTCAGCCTGCGGCTGGACAAGCGCCAGCCGGTGCAATTCGACTGGCCGCGGGGCTTCGGCATGGTTCACGAGATCCGCCTGGACGGGGTGATCACGGGCTGGCGTGAAGGCGACGGTTGGCAGGCAGGTACGGCCGGGCTGCGGGTCGATGGCGAGGACTTCGGTGCCGATGCGCGCGGCAGCCTGTGGTGGCAGGGGGACGGCACGCGACCCCGGATCGACCTCGCTGCGACGGTGGACGAGACGGCGGTGCCGGTGGCCAAAAAATTCTGGGTCCGCCACAAGATGCCGGAGTCGTTGGTGGAATGGCTTGATGGCGCGCTGGTGGCAGGAACCGTCGTTGGTGGTCGGGCGTTGATCTCGGGCGATCTCGACGATTGGCCGTTTGTCGACAACGACGGCCGCTTCGAAGCGCGCGCACGTATCACCGATGCCACCGTTGCCTTCCACGAAGGCTGGCCGGCGGCAAGCGGGCTGGATCTGGAAGCCAGCTTCATCGGCAACGGTTTCAGTCTCGATGGCCGGGGCACGCTGGCCGGCATCGAGGTCCCCGCGATCCACGCGGCCATTGACGATTACGGTGACGGTGCGCTGACCGTGGAAGCCAGCAGTAATGCCGATGTCGGCCAGTTGATCGGCCTGCTTCAAGACAGTCCGCTGCACGAACTTCAGCCCGAGACCTTCGATGCCATTACCGGCAGCGGTGCGGCCAAGACCGATTTCCAGTTGGTGCTGCCAATGGGGCGCGGCAAATTTTCGATCCGGGGTGCGGTCGCACTGAGCAATGCAAAACTCGCCGACCCGCGCTGGGATCTCGCCTTCGACGCGGTCAATGGGCAGGTGCGTTATTCGCGCAATGGTTTCAGCGCGCCGGAGCTGCGGGTTCGGCACGACGGGCGAGCGGGTACGCTTTCGTTGAGGGCCGGCGAGGGGCTGGTGCGTCACCCGGGGAATATTTTCGAAGGCAAGCTGGTCGCCACATTTGGCAGTGACGCCTTGCTGCAGCGCGCGCCTGAGCTGGTCTGGTTGGCACCCTACATGGACGGCCGGTCGCAATGGTCGGTCGAACTCACGGTACCCAAGTCGGCTGCGGGTCAATCGACGGCAACGCGGCTTCGGCTGGAATCGGATTTGCGCGGCACCGCGCTGAGCCTGCCCGAGCCATTGGCCAAGCCTGCCGACGAGGTGCTGGTGACGAGCGTGGAGACTCCGCTGCCTTTGGGCAGTGGCGAGATCCAGGTGGCCCTGGGCGACGTATTGGCCCTGCGTGCGCGCACCGTTGGTGGCAGTACCGGGGTGCGTGTGGAGCTGGGAAGCCGCGCCGTCCAGCAGGCGGCACCGGCATCGGGACTGGTGGTCAACGGACGCGCCGACACATTCGATGCGATCGGATGGGTCGGGATGGCACGCGGCGGTGGCGCCGGTAACAGTGCAATGGCGTTGCGACGCATGGATGTCACCGCCCGTCGCCTGCACCTGTTGGGAGGCAACTTCCCGCATACCCGGTTGCTGGCCGAGCCGGTTGCGAACGGCGCGACCCGCGTGCAGTTCGAAGGCGAGGCGTTGCGAGGCGATTTGCTGGTGCCGACGGCGGCCGGCGCCGTGGTGACCGGAAACTTCCAGCGGGTGCATTGGCAGCCCATCCCGGCGCCAACACCCGTGGCGTCGCCGACCTCGGTACCGGCCGTGACCACCGGCACGGCTGACGCCATCGATCCGCGTCGTATCCCACCCTTGTCGCTGGATATCGCCGACCTGGGCATCGACGGTGCCCGGCTGGGCACTGCGCTGGTGCGCACCCATTCCATGGCGAGCGGGCTGCAACTTGAGCGGTTGCAGATCCGTGCACCCGGGCAATCGATTGATGCCAGCGGCAGTTGGGTGGGAACCGGTGCAACCGCACGCACCCAACTCAGCGCCAAGCTGCAAAGTGAAGACCTGGGCCAGTTACTGGCCGACTTTGGTTTCGCCGCGCGGCTGGAAGGCGGTGAGGGAAGCGCGCAGCTGGAAGCCGGCTGGAGTGGAGGCCCGGCGCAATTCGGGGTGGCGTCGCTTGCCGGCCGTCTCCACCTGGATGTTCGCGATGGCCGGCTGCTCGAGGTCGAGCCGGGGGCGGGCCGTGTGCTCGGGCTGCTCAGCCTGGCCGAATTGCCACGGAGATTGACCCTGGATTTCGGTGACTTCTTCTTCAAGGGCTTCGCCTTCAACCAGGCCGGCGGTGATATCCGCTTCGCCGGTGGCGAGGCAAGCAGCGACAACCTGCGTATCGACGGGCCCGCCGCCCGGATCAATATCCACGGATCGGCCAACCTGCGCGCGAAGACCTTCAATCAGACCATCGAGGTACTGCCCAGGACGGGCACCCTGTTGACGGTGGCCGGTGCGCTCGCCGCCGGTCCGGTCGGCGCGGCAATCGGCGCCGCCGCCAATGCCGTTCTGCAAAAGCCGTTGGGGCAGATCAATGCCAAGACCTATCGGGTCACCGGCCCGTGGAGTGACCCAAAGGTCGAGGTCATCAGCCGCGAGCAGAGTCGGGTGGCCGACAAGCCGGTTCCAAACGGTTGAAGCGCGGGCCCATCGGCCGCATATCGTCTCTCGTTGCCGCGTTTTCCGGCGGTACTCCCCAATTTCCCCTATCCGAGCGCCCCATGACCTTACCGCTGCAACTTGCCGAATCCCGTCTCCTGTTGCCGGCCGGGCTTGACGCCAACGCACTGGAATCCACATTCGGCACCTTGCTCGGCCCCGGCATCGATTTTGGCGACCTGTACTTCCAGCACGCCCGGCGCGAGAGCTGGACGGTGGAAGACGGCATCGTCAAGGACGGCGCCCATTCCATCGAGCAGGGCGTGGGCGTGCGTGCGATCAGCGGCGAGAAGACCGGCTTTGCCTATTCAGACGAGATCAACAGTGCGGCGTTGATTGCCGCGTCCAGTTCTGCACGTGCGATCGCGCGTGACGGGAACTCGGTCACCACCCGGTCGCTGGTACGCAGCAACGCGCACGCGCTGTATGCGCCGGAGGATCCGATCGACTCGCTGGCCAACGAGGACAAGGTCGAGGCGCTGCGCCGGATCGACCAGCTGCTGCGCGCCGCCGACCCGCGGGTCAAGCAGGTGATGGTAAGCCTGTCCGGCGGCGTCGACACCGTGCTGATCGCACGCAGTGACGGCGTGCTGGCGGCCGACGTGCGCCCGTTGGTGCGCTTCAACGTGCGGGTCATCGTCGAGCACAATGGTCGCCGCGAGTCCGGTTCCACCGGTGGCGGTGGCCGCTACAGCTATGCCGAGTTGTTGGCCGACGGCAAGCCCGAGGCCTGGGGCCGGGAGGCGCTGCGTCAGGCATTGCTGAACCTGGAGGCGGTCGACGCGCCGGCCGGGGTGATGCCGGTGGTGCTTGGCAACGGCTGGCCCGGTGTGCTTTTGCACGAGGCCGTCGGCCACGGACTGGAAGGCGACTTCAACCGCAAGGGCACCAGTACCTACGCCGGCCGAATGGGGCAGCGCGTGGCTTCGCGCGGCGTCACCATCGTCGACGACGGCACCCTGCCGGGCCGCCGTGGCTCGCTCAACATCGACGACGAGGGTCAGCCGACCGAGTGCACCACCCTGATCGAGGACGGCGTGCTGGTCGGCTACATGCAGGACAGCCTCAACGCGCGGCTGATGGGCATGAAACCGACCGGCAACGGCCGCCGCGAATCCTTCGCCCACCTGCCAATGCCGCGCATGACCAACACCTACATGCTGGCCGGCACGCATGACCCGGAAGAGATGATCCGCTCGGTCAAGCGCGGCCTGTACGCGGTCAATTTCGGCGGCGGCCAGGTCGACATCACCAGCGGCAAGTATGTGTTCTCGGCGACCGAGGCCTACCTGATCGAGGACGGCAAGGTCACCGCGCCGGTCAAGGGCGCGACGCTGATTGGCAACGGCCCGGAGACCATGCAGAAGGTGCGTATGATCGGCCATGACCTCGCGCTGGATGAAGGTGTCGGCGTCTGCGGCAAGGACGGCCAGAGCGTTCCGGTCGGTGTTGGCCAGCCGTCACTGCTGATCGACGGCATCACGGTGGGCGGCACCCAGGCGTGAGCGCCTGCCGCCCGTCGGACGCGGTGCTAAAGCGTATCGCTGTCGTCGTCTGCGACAGGCGCGTCCTCACGGGCCGCGTCATCGGCCAGCATCATCGCCCGCAACTGCCGGAACAGCTCACGGAACGCGCGCGGCGGCTTGTTGCGCTTGCGCTCTTCCAGCGTGTTGCGCACCAGTTGCCGCAATCCCTGGCGGTCGGCATCGGGGTGCAGGTCGAGCAGCTCACCCAGCGCCACGTCACCTTCGGCCAGCAGGCGGTCGCGCCAGGCTTCGACCCGGTGCATCGCCGCGGTCTCACGACGAGCGGCGTCGCCTTTCTCGTCGAGTGCGTCGCGCAGCGCCTCCAGCGTCTGGTCATCTTCGCGGCGCAACTGCTTGGCCAGGAACGCCATTTGCCGCTTGTGCGCGATGTGGGAGGTGATCCGGCGCGCGTCACTGATGAGCGGCAACAGCGACTCGGGAACCGGCATCCGCGCCAGTTGGGCCTCCGTCAGGGCCACCAGTTGCTGGCCCAGCGTCAGTACCTCCAGCGCATCGCGACGCTGCTGGCTGCGGCTGTCGCCGCGAAATTCGCCGGTTTCTTCGTCTTTGCCACGCATCTTCAACATCCACGTCATTTCGAATTGCAAGGATAAGACATTGAACGACATCACTCCCGTCCCCGTTGACGCGGCCGTGCCGGCCGACACCGCCAGTTCTGCCCGCCTGGACATGCTCGCCGGGCTGTCCGCACGCTTGCTTGAGCGCGCGCAGGCCAATGGCGCCGACCAGGCTGAGGTGTCCTGTTCCGAAGATACCGGGCTCAACGTCAATGTCAGGATGGGCGAGGTCGAGACCGTCGAGTCGACCCGTGACCGCGGCATCGCGGTGACCGTCTACTTCGGTGGCCGCAAGGGCAGCGCCTCCACCGCCGACCTGCAAGAGGAAAGCCTGGCCGCGACCGTCGATCAGGCCTGCGCGATTGCGCGCCACACCGAGCACGACCCGGCGGCGGGATTGGCCGATGCGGCGCTGATGGCGACCGATATCCGCGAGTTCGACAGTTGGCACCCATGGGCGATCGAAGCCGACCAGGCCATCGACCTCGCCTTGGCCTGCGAGCAGGCCGGCCGTGACCTCGACCCGCGCCTGGAAAACTCCGACGGCGCCTCGGTCGGCAGCGGCAGCAGCCTGTCGGTGTATGCCAATTCGCACGGCTTCGTCGGCCGCGAGCGCAGCACCCACCACAGCCTTGGTTGCGCGCTGATTGCCGGCCGTGGCGCGGACATGCAGCGCGATGGCTGGTACAGCATCGCGCTGGCAGCCGACGAGCTGGAGTCGGCGGCAGCGATCGGCCGCAAGGCGGCGCAGCGGGCGTTGTCGCGACTGGCTCCGCGACAGATCGCGACCGGCCAGTACCCGGTGTTGTTCTCGGCGGAGATGGCCCGTTCGCTGATCGGCCACCTGCTCGGAGCGGTCTCCGGTGGCGCGTTGTACCGTCGCGCGAGCTTCCTGCTCGACAGCGCCGGCACCCAGCTGTTTCCCGACTGGTTCGCGATCGACGAGCGGCCGTTCCTGCCGCGCGGTTTCCGCTCGGCGTCGTTTGATGGCGAAGGCGTCGCTACCCGTGAGTCGGCATTGGTCACCGGCGGCGTGTTGCAGCGCTATGTCCTGGGCAGTTATTCGGCGCGCCGACTCGGCTTGCAGACCACGGCCAACGCCGGCGGCGTGCACAACCTGCAGGTGGCAGCCAATAGCGGTGATTTCGACGCCATGCTGGCCGGCATGGGGTGTGGTTTGCTGGTCACCGAATTGATGGGGCAGGGCGTCAACAACATCACCGGCGATTATTCGCGCGGCGCGGCGGGCTTCTGGGTCGAGGACGGCAAGATCCAGTACCCGGTCGACGGCATCACCATTGCCGGCAACCTCAAGCAGATGTTCGCCGCAATCGAGGCGGTGGGCAGCGATGTCGACCCACGCTCGCACGTGCACACCGGTTCGATCCTGGTCGGCCGGATGACGGTGGCCGGCGAAGGCTGAGCGCCGGCCGGTTGACCTGCCAATGGGCAACCGACATGCTCCGCTGACGATTCGCCACGGGAGATTTGCATGAACGAGCACGAACAAGGCAACGATCCACTCGGCACGCCACAAGAGCCGGTTGATCAGGGTATTCCCGTGCAGCAGCGGCAGTGGGCGATGTTTTCCCATCTGTCGGCATTGACCGGCATCTTCACCGGTGGCCTGGGATGCATCCTGGGGCCGCTGATCATCTGGCTGGTTCAGAAAGACACCATGCCCTTCGTCGACGACCAGGCCAAGGAAGCGCTCAACTTCAACATCACCGTCGGCATCGTCACGCTGGGCCTGGTGGTGGTCGGGACTGTTCTGTTGGTGATCCTGATCGGCTTCCTGTTCTATTTTGCCGCCTTCGTGGTTGGGATCTACTGGCTGGTGATGACCGTGATCGCGACGATCAAGAGCAATGAGGGTGTCGCCTATCGTTATCCGATGACCCTGCGGCTGGTGAGCTGATTCCTGCGCTTGCCGTCGTGGCCGGCCGTTGAGGTCGGCCAGCATCCACGGGCCCGGGAGTGAATCCCCGGGCCCATTTTTGTTGGGTGGCCGGCAACTGGCGACTGGTAATCAGCGCCGGATCCGCTGGTCGATGTGATCCATCCGCGCGTCCAGCGGCGGGTGGGTGTGATACAGCTGTGACATGCGCGCAGGACGCGTGCCCAGCGCCGCCATTTTCTGCAGGATCGAGTAGAACGCCAGCGGGTCGAAACCGGCCCGGGCCAGATAGATCCCGGCGGCTTCATCGGCGCGGTACTCGGCATCGCGATCCAGGCTGCTCATCAATACCGCCGCGCCGTAACGGTTGACGTAGTCGCGGGCGAAATCGGCCGCAATGCCCCGTGCATGCACCTTCGACATGGCGATATCTTTGCCGACCTTCGCCACCTCCTGCTTGCGGATGACCTGGTAATGGTCGCGCTGGACTACGTGTCCCAGTTCGTGTGCGATCACCGCGGCCAGCTCGGCATCGCTGTCCAGCAGCCCATACAGGCCGCGGGTCACCAGGATGTAGCCGCCGGGCGCGGCGTAGGCGTTGATCTCGCCGTCGTCGATGACTCCGAAGGTCCACGGCAGATCCGGCCGCGCGGTCTGCGAAGCGACCCAGCCCCCGACCAGGTTGACCCGCTGCTGCGCTTCCGGGTTATCCCACAGCGGTGCGGCGCCCAACACCCGGCCGGCCAGTGCAGGGCCAAGCGCGAGCTCCTCGGCGGCGAGCTCGTCTTCGGACTTGCCGACCGCACGGTCGGCTACGCGCATTGCGTTGTCGACGATCGCCCCGCCGCCGAGCCTGGACAGCAGCCCGCGTGCCGCCGACAGAGTCGAGCGCTTCTCGGTCTGGGTGGCCTGGCCGCCAGCGCCACGCGCAGCGGCTGCGTCGGGGCCCCAGGCGATGCGTGCCGGTTGCCAGCCCTGGGTGCGGGCGTGCGCGGCCGCTGTCTGCGGGCTGACCCGGTAATTCTGCATGCGCGAGATTCCGGCGCTGTCGTAGCGCGCAGTGCGCAACGTACCTTCGTTGATGCCGCGCACGCTGGCCGTTTCGGTGATACGGCCTTTGCCGGAATTTCCGGCGAACAGCGCCTGCGCATTGGCCGCCGGAGTTTCGGCAGCGGCGCTTGCCACGCGCACGTCATTCACCCGCACGTAACCGCTGGCGCCATTGGCCAGGTGCAGCTGGTACCACAAGCCGTCCTGGCCGGTGATCCGGACGGCGGCGTTGCGTGACAGGGTCGCGATCTTGTCGGACTTGAAGTCGGGACTGCTGTGCACTTTCACGGAAGATTTGTGGACCACCGCCGGCATCTCCGGCGGTGAAGTGGCCGCGCCGGCAAGACTGCCGGCCACGATGAGCAGAGGGGACAGCAGCGCCGCGCCGATCCGTTTGGTGATGGTATTCATGCAGCTTCTCCATCGGGCACCGGGCCCGTGTGAACAAAGGTGTTGGCGGCCGCCAGCGGCCACTCGGGGAGTTGATTGAAATCCTGGCCAAGCAGGGCGCGCAGCTTCCGTCGGCGGCCTTCGCGTTCGGTGTCGTTGGTGCGGGCGATGGCAAGGCTGGTCGCGAGCTGCGCCCCGGCGGCCGGCGCGCGGTCGAACTCGACCAGTCGGGCATGCAGTGCGTCCATGTCGTTGCGTATGCGGTCGCGCAGTGCATCCTCGCCGGCCCCGTTCCACAGCAGCATGATGGTGTCATCGAGCATCCCGGTCATGACGTGCTTGCGTTCCACCACGCCGTCGATCATGACGATGCCATCGTGGGCGTACACGTAGCGGCGCAGGATGCGACGGTACTCCCGGCGCCGGGTCTTATACGCCCGCGACGACACGCTGGCGTCGGGCAGCAGGCGCAGCCTGACCACGGCGGTCCATGGCTCGGCGGCCGGGTCGTGGTCGGCGGTGTAATCGCTGTTGCCAGCTGCACGGCCACGCTGCACCCCCGAGTACAGTCGGCACACACCAAAACACAGGCTGACAAAACCAACGCTGGCGAAGATGTCAAGGAAGAACCCGAAGAAGGTCAGGCCGGCGAAGGCGAGCAGCAACAACACCGCGTTGATTGCCACGAACACCGAGTCGACGTCCTTGTGCGGTTGGCCGCGCCAGAACACCAGCGTGGTCAGTAGCGTCGCCAAGGCGGCAAGGACGTATTTCAGCCAGCCCGGTGGCATCCGGATCGCGGTCCCGGCGACCAGCGCCTCGGTGGCCTCGGCGAGTACTTCCACCCCTGGTGTCGCTCTACCTACCGGGGTTGGCTTGGCGTCGTTGACGCCGGCCGCGGTGAAGCCGACCAGTGCCAGCGTCCCTTTCAGCGACGGCAGTGGATCGGCGTCCGAATGGCAGATGGGGCGCCCTTCGACAATGTCAGCGGCGCTGGCATAGGGCAGTTGAGAATGGGTGCGCCAGTTGACCCGTAACAGCGGTCGTGTCGGGCGCGGTACATGCCCATCGGCCAACTCCGCCAGGCGCAACGGCAGCGCCGGAATATTCCAGCCGCCGACACCCAGGTACAGGCGGACATCCCGCACCACGCCGTCTTTGCCACGGTCGATGTTGACCAGCCCGCTGTGGGCAGTCATCGCATCGCCGTAGGGCAGTAACAGCGCTATCGGCGGTCCGGGCGAGGTCGCTTGTGCAGTGTCCGGGTAGGCACCGGGTGCGGCATCCGCGGTCAGCGTCGCGCGGGCGTCGAAGGCCGGATGCAGGCGTGAGGCAGCGAACAGGAACCGACCATCGCCGGCGCGGGCCATCGCATTGAGCAACCGGTCACCCTGCGGGTCCTGCGTCGAGGGATCGGCGAACAGGATGTCGAAACCGGCCCCGAGCACTCCGGCCCGGTCGAGGCCGTCGATCAGGTCCGCGTGGCGATCGCGGCTCCATGGCCAGCCGTCTTCCCCGAGGCTGCGGAAGTGTGCGATCGAACAGTCATCGATCTCGACCACGACCACCCGTCCCGACGGTGTGGGTTCCAGCGGGCGCCATTGCACCACCTGGTCGAAGATCGCGTCCTCGGCGGCGTCCAGCGAACGGTCATGGGTCCAGTCCCAGGCCAGCCAGGCGATCGCCACCAGCGCCAGCAAGGGGAAGAACGCGAAGCGCAGCTTCAGCGTCAGCCCCGCCAAAGGGCGCCGATAGCCACGCAGCACCACCGTCCAGGCGTCCATGGCCCAGACGCCCAGGGTGGCCATCGTGGTGTGGAACCATGCCAGCGTGACGCGATCGGGCCTGCGGGCCATTGCTTTACCTTCCTTGCCAGGCAGTATTTTTCATGCCGGTTGTCATTGCCCTCTATCAATAACCACATTCCGGGCTCGCAGAGGACATTCGCCCGGTGCGCGCAGCACCTCCCCCAGCGCGGTGCACACCCGGACGCGTGCGGTGGTGATGCATTCCTCGTCGTCGACGGCGGTGCTGACCACACAGGCCACGCGTACGCTGCCATCGTCGGGCAGCGCGGAGTCCTGTCCTGCCAGATAGGCGTGCAGCGCATCCAGTTCGCGGCGGGCCGAGGCGATCACCTGGTCGCGGTCGGTGCCGCCCCACAGCAGCACCGTCACATCCATCATCGAGTCCCAGAACCAGGTGTCGTACTCGACCACGCAATCCAGCGCGACCGCATCGGTGCCCTTGTACATGAACCGTCGCAGCCGCCGCCGGAACTCACGCAGGCGGCTTTCCAGCACCTTCGGATCCAGTCCCGGGTTGGGGACAAAGCGCAGCCGCGCCATCGCCAGCCAGGGATGCAGGTCGGGATCAAACGATTGCCGATAGTCGTCGTTGCCGATGGCATAGCCGCGCTGGGTGGTCGCGTACATCCGACAGAATCCGAAGCACAACGCGACAAAGCCGATCGCCGCGAAGATGTCCATGAACACCGCAAACCGGGTGACACCCACGTAGGCGAGCGCCAATAGCAGCAGGTTGCCGGCGATGAACATCTCGTCCATTTCCCAGGCGGGTTCACCGCGGAAGAACGCGTAGCCGGTCAACGCCACCAGCAGCGCGGCGAGCACGTACTTGAACCACGCCGGTGGCATCCAGATCGTGCGACTGGTCAGCAATGCCTCGACGGCCTCGGCGTGCACTTCGACCCCTGCCATTACCGGGTCGACCGGGGTCGGCTTGGCGTCGTTGAGGCCCGCGGCGGTATAGCCGACCAGCACCGTGCTGCCTTCCAGGTCGGGCGTCGGCACGTTGGGGTCGCCGCAGACGGGCTTGCCTTCCAGCAGGTCGACGGCGCTGATATTCGGAAGTTTGGTATCAGTGCGCCAGTCGATCCGGATCGTGTCGGGATAGCTGGCCAGCCGCGCGGTGTCCGCGCCCGCGGCCAGGCGCAACGGCAGCGACGGGATAGCCCAGTCACCGACCGTCACTCGTAGCGGGATGTCGCGCAGCACGCCATCGGCACTGCGCGTGACATTGACCAGCGCCGCGTTGCGAGCCATCGCCTCGCCATACGGCAACAACAAGGCGACCGTCGGGTCGTGTACCGGCTCATCGACGACCGGGAATGCCGCCGGCGCCTGGGATACGTGCAACGTCGAGCGGTGATCGTAATCCTGGTGCAGCCGGGTGGCGGCGAACACAAAGCGCCCTTGTCCGCCATCGGCCATAGCCTCCAGCACCGAGTCGGCCATCGGGTCACTCTGCGAGCGGTCGATGAACTGGACATCGAAACCTGCCGCACGCACCCCGGCGCGGTCGAGCAGGTCAAGCAGGTCGGCATGCCGCTGCCGGCTCCACGGCCAGCCGCCTTCGCCGCGCGCACGGTAGTACTCGATCGAGCAATCATCAATGGCGACAATCGCCACCTTTCCGGATGGTTTGGGCTCCCACAGTCGCAACGCGATGACCGTGTCGAAGATCGCATCCTCGGCGGAAACCAGGTGGCGTTGGTGCTGCCAGTCCCAGGCCAGCCATCCCAGCGCAAGCAGCGCCAGCAGGGGGTAGAACCAGAAGCCCAGACGCAGCGCCAGCCCGGCCAAGGGTCTCCGGTAGCCCTTTTCCACTTGCCCCCAACGCTCCACGAAGGTGTGGCCCAGGTTGGCCATCACCCCGTTGATGCGTGCCACTTGCCGTTGCAGGAAGTCCCGGATCACGTTCGTTCACCCGCCTCGTAGCGGCGCATCGGGTAGCGTCAGTTGTCGGAAGCCCCGTGCACTTTGATGGTCTGGCGCGCGAGGATGTTGCGTGACTGGTTGAGGATGTAGCGCACCTCGTAGGTGCCCGGCGCATCGGGCAACTTGAGTTTCAGCGGATTGCCGCTGCGGGTGCGGGTGTAGTTGAGTTCCTCCCTGCTGTCGGCGTCCGGCTCGGCGATGGCGATGTAATCGTCGGTGTAATCCGGTCCGGTCCAGTTCACCGTAATGGTCGAGCCCGCCGGCGCGGTCGCCGGGATCTCCAGCGTCGCCTCCACTGCCGTGACCTCGATGGTCTGGCGCGCGAGGATGTTGCGCGACTGGTTGAGGATGTAGCGCACCTCGTAGGTGCCCGGCGCATCGGGCAACTTGAGTTTCAGCGGATTGCCGCTGCGGGTGCGGGTGTAGTTGAGTTCCTCCCTGCTGTCGGCGTCCGGCTCGGCGANTAGGTGCCCGGCGCATCGGGCAACTTGAGTTTCAGCGGATTGCCGCTGCGGGTGCGGGTGTAGTTGAGTTCCTCCCTGCTGTCGGCGTCCGGCTCGGCGATGGCGATGTAATCGTCGGTGTAATCCGGTCCGGTCCAGTTCACCGTAATGGTCGAGCCCGCCGGCGCGGTCGCCGGGATCTCCAGCGTCGCCTCCACCGCCGTGACCTCGATGGCCTGGCGCTCCAGAATGTCGCGCGTCTTGTTCGAGATGTAACGAATCTCGTAGGTGCCAGTGGCATCGGGCAACTTGAGTTTCAGCGGATTGCCGCTCCTGGTGCGGGTGTAGTTGAGTTCCTTCCTGCTATCGGCATCGGGCTTGGCGATGGAGATGTAGTCGTCGGTCTCATCCGGACCGCTCCAGGTCACCCGCACTTCCGACCCTGCCAGTGCACTGGCAGGCGCTTCGAGCGTGGCTGCCAGCTCCACAATAATAGGCAGCGTCAGGCGGTTGCCACTGGGGCCGGTTTCGATCGCACCGGTGGCGGTGGCACCGTCAGACAGCCGCTTGACGGTCACATCGTGCACGCCGCGTGGGATCTTGGTTTCGACCGTGCCCGATTCGCTCGACTCGAACAGGACTTCGCCAGTTGCTCCGTGCAGGACCGTCCAGGCCAGGCCGTCCTTGATCACCGGGCCGCCATCCTGATCGGTTGCGATCAACTTGATTGCAACCGTTTCAACCGGCGCGGGCTCCGGCTTCGACTCCGGCTTTGGTTCCGGCTTCGGTTCCACCGCTACGGCGCTGACTTGCTGCAGCGCCGCGCTCAGCTCGGCCGCATCGCTGGCCAGCAGCGAAATGCCGCCGGTGCGGTCGGCCATGCAACGCAACTGCTCCTTGGCGGTTTTCTCATCTTCGCCCAGACCGAAGCCGACGGTGTGTACGGTCAGGTCGACGCCATTTTTTTCCAGCGTCGCAGCCACCGTGCACGGGTCCAGTTTGCAAGTCTCCAGGCCATCGGACACCAGGATGACGGTCGCCTTGTTCTCGCTGTACTTCAGTGCCTCGGCGGCTTGTTGGACCGCCGCCGTCATCGGCGTCATGCCCTTGGGGTTGATGTCATTGACCGCCTTGCGGATGGCATCGCGGTCGGTGCCGACCTCGACCAGCGTCTCGATGTCCTTGCAGTCGCCCTTGCGGTTGTGGCCATAGGCGACCAGCCCGAGTCGACGGTTTGCCGGCAGATCATCGAGCAGGTCCGAGATGACTTCACGGGCAATGGTGATTCGCGCCACGCCATCGATCTGCGCCCACATCGAGCCGGACGCATCCAGTACCAGGATGGCATCTTCGGCGGGTGCGGCGGCGGGTTCCTGTGCCAGGGCCGGTGTGCCGGCGACGGCAAAAATCGCGGCGAATGCGGCAAGCAGTCGGCCTGAAATCATCATGTTTTCCCCAAGCGATTTGAATAGCTCCGCTTTACCGTATAGCACGGTCATGCGTCGCGACAAATGTGCGTGGGTCGTGCTCTGGAGTTTCAAGGCCCGGTCGAATGGTACTGCCGCGCCGTGAGGAGGCGTGCGTAAGCATCCTGCGTTTTTGGATCCTGCGCCCCGCGGGACTGCTCCAGTGCGGTATGTGCCTGCAGCAGCAGTGGTTCGGCAATGTCCCATTGCCCTTGTCGGGCCAACGATGCGCCCAGCAGGCTGCGCGCCTCGGCAATCGGCGAGTGATCGGCGGAGCGGGTCAGTTCGCGGATGCGCAGCGCCTCGCGGAACTGCACTTCGGCCGCCGCCGCATTGTCCATCTCCAGGAACAGTTCACCCAGATTCTTGATGCTGGTAGCGGTCCATGCGTGTTCTGCACCGACGCCCTCACGATAGATACCGATGGCTTGCCGGTAGAGTGGCTCGGCGTCGGCCGGGCGATCCCGGTCGCGATACAGGTTGGCGAGGTTGTTCAAGCTGTCGGCGACGAGCAGGTTGTCCTCGCCGAAGACCTTGCGTCGAATCACCAGCGCCTTGCGATAGGCCACTTCGGCCTCGTCGTAACGCCCCTGGCCGCGGAGCGCGCCGGCGAGGGTGTTCATGGTGTCGGCGACGCGGGAATGATCCTCGTCATAGAGCGCCAGGTGCATTGCCAATGCTTCGCGCGCCAGGGTCTCGGCTTCGGCAAAGCGTCGTTGCTCCCGCAGCAGGACAGCGAGGTTTTCGATGCTGTTGGCGATCCGCGGATGGATCGGGCCGAGGTTCTTGCGCCGCATCGCGAGTACTTCGCGATACAGGCTCTCGGCAGCGTCGGTCCGCCCCTGGTCACTCATCAGTGTCGCCAGGTTGTTCAAGCTGGAGACCACATCCGGATGCTGCTCGCCCAGTTGCGCGCGCCGCGTGGCGAGGGCTTGCTGGTACAGCAGTTCCGTCTCGTCGAGCTTGCCTTCGCGGCGCAGGACCGCGGCCAGGTCGTTGCGGATCCTGGCGACCTCAAGATGGTCGGGACCAAACAGTTCCAGACACTGCGCCAGCGCATCGCGCAGCAGATCCTCGGCTTGCTGGTAGTGTCCGCGCGCCCAGGCCAGCACGGCCAGGCTCTGCAGGCTCTGGGCAACATCGCGGTGGCGTGGACCGTATAGCTCCCGGCGCATTTCCAAGGATTGCTGCAGCAGGTCAGCGGCGGTGTCGTACTCGCCCAGGCGCACGTAGATGCCGCCCATGATGTGTTTCATCTGCGCCTGTACGGCAGGCTGGCTCGCCAGCCCGTCATCGAGTTTGGCGGCAGCACGGTCGAGCACCTCGCGCACGGTGACGTCTTCGCCCCGTGCCTGCGACGGGTCCGCCGATTCGAACATCTCAATTAGCAGGCCGGCCACCTCTTCGGCCTTGGCTGCCTCGGCTTCGGCCTTCGCCGCTGCGGCGTTCGCAAGGTCGCGCTCGTGGGCAATGCGGGACACGTGCAGAACCGACAGGGACAGGCTCGCCAGCAGTGCGATCGTTGCGGCGGCCACGCCCCAGCGGTGGCGGCGCACGAACAGCCCGGTACGGTAGGTCCACGTGGCGGGGCGGGCAGCAATAGCCTTACCACCCAGGTGACGCTTGATGTCGTCGGACAGTTTCCCGGCGGACGCGTAGCGGTGCTCGGGCTGCTTCTGCAACGCCTTCTGCACGATGCTGTCCAGATCGCCCTGCAACCGCCGCGCCAGCTGCGTCGGCGTGGTACCGCGCAGTGCGGCGACATCGCCGTCGATCTCGCGCGCGACCTCGCTCGGCGGTGCCGGGTCGTCCTCCAGGATCGCGCGTTCCAACTGCTCATGCGTCGCCGCGCCGGCAAACGGAAGCGAGCCGGTCAAAAGTTGGTATAGCAGGACGCCCAGGGCATAGATGTCGGCGGCGGTGGAGGCATGCTCGCCGCGGATCTGCTCGGGCGCGGCGTAGCGCGGTGTCAGCAGACGTTCGTCGTGTTGTGTCAGCCCTCCCTCGACGAGGCCATGGGTTGCGTTGGGAGCCTGCACGCCGACGCCGTGCGTACGCGGATGGTCTGCCGGCGCGTCTTCGTCGTCGATACCCGCTTCGATGATCCTGGCGATGCCAAAGTCGAGCAGCTTGATCGACGGTTGGCCGAGGTCGTCCTCCTCCACCATGACGTTGCCGGGCTTCAGGTCGCGATGGACCACCAGGTTGCGATGCGCGTAGGCGACCGCGGCACAGATGCTGCGAAACAACCCGAGCCGGGCCGGAAGATCCAGACGCTTGCGGTCGCAATAAGAGGTGATCGACTCACCCTCGACATGCTCCATGATGAAGTAGGGCCGCCCGTCGGGCAGGCTGCCACCGTCAAGCAGATAGGCGATACCGGGATGTTCCAGTTGCGCCAGGATGCGGCGCTCGTCGCGGAAGCGCGCAATCAGCCGGCTGCCGATCCGCTCGCGCACCACCTTGATCGCCACCTGCTGTTCAAACTGGCCGTCACAGCGTTCACCGAGGAACACCGTGCCCATGCCGCCGCGGCCGATCTCGCGGATGATGCGGTATACGCCGATCTGTTCGGGTTGCGAGGCCTGCCCCTGGCCGAGTGCGTCGCGCAGCTCGCCGAAGTACGAGTCGGCTTCGGCGTCCAGCGCCACCAGCCGCTCCACCTCGGCTTTCAGGTCGGCATCGTCTCCACACGCCTCGGCAATCCGCGCCGCGCGTTGATCGGGTGCAAGCTCATCCAGCGCGCCCAGGATCTCTTTTGCGCGTAGCCAGCGCTCGGTGTCCATCACCGGTGTTGCCGCCTGCGTGCCGCGGGTCGAGCGCAGGCGGCGCTCACGACGTTACGGAGGCCGGGGCGGTGGCTCGCGACGGCCCGGAAGGCTGCGTTGTTGGTGTCTTCCGGAGTTCCTGCAAGTCGGCAAGACGGGTCTTGGCAGCACGGGTGTGGGGGTCGTTCTCGCCAAGGGCCTGTTGCAAGGTCGCATACCCGGCTTTCAGCAGCGGTTCGGCGGCGTCCAGTTGACCCTGTGCTGCCAAAGCCTCGCCCAGCAGGCTTTGCGTGTCGGCCACTTTCCAGTGGTCGCCGGGAAGGTTCTTCTGGCGGATGCGCAGTGACTCGCGCAAGGCTTCTTCTGCGGCGCTTGCGTTGTCCGCGAGCAGGTACATCGCACCCTGGTTGCCGATCATGCTTGAGGTCCAGGGATGCTCTGCCCCCGCGGCCTCGCGGATGATGGCGATCGCCTCGCCATACAGCGGTTCGGCGCGCACGTAATCGCCTTGGCCGCGGTACAGGTTGGCCAGGTTGTTGAGGTTGACGGCAATGTGCGGGTGCCCCGGTTCCAGTGTCGCGCGACGCATGGCAAGCGCCTGCTGGAGCAGGGATTCGGCCTCGTCGTAGCGTTCCAGCCTGGTCAGCAGAGCCGCAAGCTGGCCCATGCCGGCTGCGACCTCGGGATGGTTGTCGTCAAACAGCTTGCGTGTCATCGCCAGCGATTCGCGCATCAGTGGTTCGGCTTCCGGGAAGCGTTGCCGTGTGGTCAACAGAACGCCGAGGTTGCTCAGCGTGGTGGCGAGGCTGGGATGAACTGGGCCCAGCAGCTCGCGTTGTTGGGCGAGGGCCAGGCGGTAGTACTTCTCGGCCTCCTCGAATTCGCCCTTGGCGACCAGCAGCACGGCCAGGGTGTTGCGGACGGCCATCAGGGCTTCGGGAGCGGCTCCAGGTGGCGTGCTGGCCGTGGCAAGGGCCGCGCGGAGCAATGTCTCGGCTTCGTCGTTTTTGCCCTGGCGCTGCAGTGCCCCACCAAGGTCGTGTTGCGTGGAGGCCACCTGCAACGGGTCGGGGTGGGCCAGCTCCAGGCGCCCGGCCAGCACGTCGCGCAGCAGGGTCTCCGCCTTGTCGTCCTGCTGGCGTCGCAGCGCCAGCGTCGCCATGGCCTGCATGGTGTCCAGCGCCTCAGGATGGTTCGGGCCATGGCGGTCGCGTTGCAGCGCCAGCGCCCGGGTCAGCAAGGTTTCTGCCTCCTCGTATTTGCCCAGGCTGGTGTAGACGGCGCCGACGATGGCATCCATTTTTGCGCGGACGTCAGGCTGGTCGGCCAGTTCCGTCTGCATTCTGTCAGAGGCTTGTTCCAGTACCTCGCGTACGCTGATCTCCTCGCCCCGGGCCTGCGCCGGGTCGGCCGACTCCAGCATGCTGACCAGAAGACCGGTGACCTGCCGGGCCTTGGTCGCCTCGATGCGCGCCAGATCGCGTTCGTGGGTGATGTTGTTGACGTGCAGCGCGGCAGAGGCCACGGCAGCGATCACGACCAGCGCAGCTGCGGCCACACCACGCCGGTGCCGACGCAGGAACACGCCGGCACGGTATGTCGCCGTACCCCGCCTGGCAGTGACTGTTTCGCCATCGATGTGGCGCCGGATGTCATCGGCCAGTTGCCCGACCGATGCGTAACGCTGATCCGGGTCGCGGTGGATGGCCTTGAGCACGATGCTGTCGAGGTCGCCGCGAAGCTGGCGCGCGAGTTTCCCTGGCGTGGTGCCCCGAAGGGCTGCGACGGCGGCATCCTCGCGGCTCGCGGTCAGACTGGGCAGTGCCGGCGAGTCCTCCAGAATGGCGCGCTGCATGTCCCCGGGTGTGGACACGGCGGCCCCAAAAGGGTGCGTGCCGGTCAGGAGCTCATGCAGCAGCAGGCCCAGTGCATACACGTCGGAGGCCATGGTGGCCTGTTCGCCGCGAATCTGTTCGGGCGCGGCATAGCGTGGCGTCAGCAGCCGCTCGCCATGTTGGGTCGAGGCGCGTGCGGTCAGGTCGGCGGCCGGGACTGGTCGGTTTTCCGCCTCGCCGTCCCCGTCCCGCTCATTGTCGTCCGCGTCATCACCGAGCCCCTCGGCGATGATCCGGGCGATACCGAAGTCCAGCAGCTTGATCGTCGCGTCGCCCCGGCGATCTTCCTGCACCATCACGTTGGCCGGTTTCAGGTCGCGATGGATGACCAGGCTGCGATGCGCATGGGCGACGGCCGCGCACACGTCGCGGAACAATCCCAGCCGGGCACGGACATCCAACTGCTTGTGGTCGGCATAGGTAGTGATTGACTCGCCCTGGACGTACTCCATGACGAAGTAGGGGCGGCCGTCGGCGAGGCTGCCGCCATCGAGCAGGTAGGCGATGCCGGGGTGTTTCAGCTGGGCGAGGATGCGGCGCTCGTCACGGAAGCGTTCCAGCAGGTTGCCGCCGACGCCATGGCGCACCACCTTGATCGCCACCTCCTGCTTGAACTGGCCGTCGTTGCGCTCGCCGAGGTACACCGTGCCCATGCCGCCACGGCCGATCTCGCGGATGATGCGGTAGGCGCCGATCTGCTCCGGTTGCGCAACCTCCCCCTGGCCCAGCGCGTCGCGCAGCTCGCCGAAGTACGAGTTGGCTTCGTCGTCCAGCGCCACCAGCCGCTCCACCTCGGCTCTCAGGCCGGCATCGTCTCCGCAGGCTTCGGCAATCCGCGCCGCGCGTTGATCGGGTGCAAGCTCATCCAGCGCGCCCAGGATCTCTTTTGCGCGTAACCAGCGCTCGGCGTCCATCACCAATGCTGCCGCAACTCGCCATACAACCACGCGCGTGCGGCGCTCCAGTCGCGGGTGACAGTGCGCCGGGTGATGCCCAGCGCGTCGGCGGTTTCCTCCGCGCTGAGGCCGCCGAAAATGCGGCATTCCACCACTTGAGCGGCGCGCGGATCGACATCCTTCAATCGCTCGAGCGCTTCGTCCAGTGCCAGCAACTCCTCGCTGCGTTGCTCCGGTATCAGCAGCGCCTCCTCCAGCGGCAAGTGTGCCTCGCCGCTACCGCGCTTCTGCGATGCCTGGCGCTGGGCATAGTTGATCAACAGATGCCGCATGGCACGCGATGCGACGGCCAGGAAGTGCGAGCGGTTCTCGTACTCGCTGCCACAGCCCACCAGCTTCAGGTAGGCCTCGTGCACCAAGGCAGTCGCGTTGAGGGTCTCGTTGCCATTCCATCGCGCACGCTGCTGATGCGCGATGGTTTGCAGCGCGTCATAGACACGCGCAAACAACTCGTCATGCGCGTTGGCATCCAGCTCCTCGCCGCGGTGCAAGGCGTTGAGCAGGCGCGTCACGTCGCCCTCGATGGGTGCAGGCAATGCGGACATGGTGTTCGGTGGTACCCCCTCGGTCGCCGCCAACTTAGGCTCCCGGAAACGCAAAAGCAAATCCGATGTCCTCTCCCGGGCAGCTTTCCGGTAGTAATGGGTTGGACACCAATCCTATCGAACTGGAGAACACCAATGAGAGCATCCTGCCTTTCTGCCATTGTCGCGACCGTGGCACTCCCGCTTATTACTGCCTGTGGAGTTGCCGGCGACAGTGGTGGGCAAAGCATGGCTCAAATCACGTCGACGATAGAAAAGTCCGGGTTTACCTGTGAAGTGATGAAGCGACATCCAAAGGCGGCTTCCCAGGCCAGGCAATGCCGAGCGAATCAGGACAAATACATCATTCTCACGGTCAGTCAATGGAATGACCCGAAGGAACGCGATCAGATGTACGGACACCGGCTTCCCAAGATATGCGACACGGTCGGCCTGAAGGATCAAGTCCGGTGGTCGACCTCAGATAACTGGCTGCTGGTAGCCGGTGGCGGCAAAGAAAAGGACGTGAAAGCACTCGACGAGGCAACCGCCGCGCTTGGCTTCGAGCCGCACGCAGTGGCATGCCAGTAAGAAAAAGATCCTTGTCACGTGAAATCAATTCATCCGAGGGGTGTGTCATGAATAAATCAAGTCGAAACAGTGGCGCAAAGATCGTCATTCCAATGATCGTCGCGTTCATCGCCGGTGGCGCCCTTGTCGGCTGCTCTGGCGCCGGCCAGGACGAGCCGGCCAGCGCACCGCCCGTAGCCAGCGCAGACGGCGTCCGGCCCGACGCCGCGCCCACATCGGATACGGCAATGCCCGAGCCGGCGTCCAAACCCTTGCCGGAGGGGTATCCCGGCAATGCTGCGCCGATCTACGAGCCCTCCACGATCACGCACGTCTTCAAGATGGGATCCGGCGCGACGCTCAAGTACATGGTCACGGCACAGACCGGCGATAGCGTCGATGTCGTCGCGGCATCGCTTGCCGATGACTACAAGGCGCAGGGCGCCGAAGTCTCCGAGACGCCGTTGAACGAGGAAGGCACCGGCCAGGTCGTAGCGTCCAAGGATGGCTACGGCATCATCATGACCTACTCGACGGGTGACACGCCCGGCACCACCAACATCACCTACGACGTGCACAAGCAGAGAGGCCGCCGTTAGAAAAGGTGTGGGCAAATCCGATGTCCTCTCCCGGGTGGCTTCCCGGTAATGGATGGGGAAGACGTTGTCATGGGGCACTCGCGTCGGCTTCAAGCCGCGGGTGGCCGGGCAACGTCACTACTCACCAAAAAGGGAGAACACCACATGATCAGTCGCATTCCTCACCGCCAGATCGGCAACGAACAGCGCGTCACTCCGCGCAGCAACCAACTGGCGTTGGCGGTCGCTGGTCTGCTCGCTCTGGGCATGTCCGCCGGCGCCCACGCCGCCACGGTGGAGTGCACCGACACCACCGGCAACCCGGCCGGTGTGGCCGGCTCCAACGCCGTGGCCTGCGGCGATGAAGCAGTGGCGGGCGCGTGGGCTGTGGCCGTTGGCAGGAGGGCGGTTGCAGGTGACGAGGCGGTTGCGATCGGCCAGGCCGCCAACGCGGCTGGCCTGGCCAGCGTGAGTATCGGTGAAGGTGCCAGCGCCGCCGACCAGCAGTCCACGGCACTGGGTGCCTTCGCCTATGCCCGCGTAACCGACTCGGTTGCCATTGGCAGTCGTTCGGTAGCCAGCGACTTCCAGAGTGTTTCCTTCGGCCACGCCGCCGGTGACGCGCGACCCGGTGGCGGAACTTACACCACCGATCTCAACCGACGCCTGATGCACGTCGCCACTGGCATCAACGACACTGACGCGGTCAACGTCGCCCAGCTCAACGCTTCCCTGGCGGCCGCGGGTGGTTCGCCGTATTTCGCGGCTGACGACAGCGCGGACACCACGCCGGCCAACGCCACCGGCGGCAGCACCGCGGTGGGCGTAAGCAGCATCGCCGACGGCGACAGCACGGCGATCGGTTTCGACAGCGCGGCCAAGGGCGAAAGTGTCGCCGTGGGCCATGGCGCGGATGCGAGCGCCTCGCAGACCAGCGCACTCGGGCATGGTGCGCAGGCCACGGCTGACGGTGCCACGGCGCTGGGCTTCAGCGCGTCTGCAGCCGGCGCAGGTGGCATTGCCATCGGCAACCACGGCGTCGCCAGTGGTGACAGCACTACGGCGGTCGGCGGCTGGACGGACACCAACGGCGACGGCATCGTCGATGCGGACGAGATCACGTTCGCGCGTAACCAGCACACGAGCGCCTTCGGCAGCGGAGCGCAGGCCCTCAATGCCAGGGCGACCGCGCTGGGTGCGTTAAGCCAGGCCAGCGGCGTGGGTGCTTTGGCAGCCGGGGTCAGCAGTTCGGCCACCGGGTCGTACAGTGCCGCTGTCGGGAGTTCGGCCTCCGCGACCCAGTCCAATAGCACGGCACTCGGCACCGCCGCCCTCGCCGATGGCGAATTCTCCACGGCGTTGGGCGCTCGCAGCGAAGCCACGGGCAAGTCCGCCACCGCCGTGGGGAGCTGGGAAGACAGGGACGGCGACAACATCATTGATGCCGATGAAAGAGTACTGGCATCGGGCACCAACAGCAGCGCCTTCGGCAGTGGCGCGCAGGCCACCGCCGACAACACCATAGCCAGCGGTGCGGGCAGCGTGGCCGACACGATAGGCAGCAGTGCCTACGGCGTGGGAAGTGTCGCCACCAGCACCGGGCTTGCGGGTGGTGCCAGCGCCTTCGGTTCGCGTAGCAAGGCTACCGGGAGCGTGAGCACGGCCCTGGGTGCGGACAGTGAAGCCAGCGCCCAAGGAAGTGTCGCCATAAGTTATTTGTCTCGAGCAACGGGGGAGGGCGCCGCCGCCATCGGCGTGTGGAGTGAAGCGGACGGACAGGACAGCGTTGCGTTGGGTTCGTACTCGGTGGCCGCCGGCGCCAATACGGTCTCATTCGGTCACGCCGGCAGCGATCTGGATCCCTCCGGCACCGCCTACGGCAGCGACCTCAATCGCCGCCTGATCCATGTGGATGCCGGTGTCGATGCCACCGATGCGGTCAACGTAGGACAACTGGATGCGGCCATCGCCGGCGTGACTGTCGGCGGTGGCGGCACGCCCAACGCGGTGGCCTACGACGGCACCACGCATGCCGACCTGACCCTGGCTGGCACGGGCGGCACCAGCATCCACAATCTGGCTGACGGTGTGGCGGTAGATGACGCGGTCAACAAGGGCCAGCTCGATGCAGTGGGTGGACAGGTCGCCAGCGTGGCGGGCGATGTCACGGCTATCGATGGTCGTGTCACCACCGTGGAAGGTGATATTGCCGCGCTACAGGGTGCAGCCGGCGGGCTTGACTATGTAGGCGTCGACGGTGCCGGCGACGGCAGCGATGCCGCCAGCGTGGCAGCCGGTTCACGTGGCGTGGCGGTGGGCTCCAACGCCGAAGCCGGTGGCGCGCTGGGTACCGCCATCGGTGCCGACAGCTATGCGGCTGGCGCCAACGACACCGCGCTGGGCGGCAATGCGAAGGTCAACGCTGACGGTAGCACCGCGGTCGGTGCCAATACCGTGATCGACGCGGCCGCCACCAACGCGGTGGCCGTGGGCGAGGGTGCCTCGGTGACGGCCTCCGGTGCGGTGGCATTGGGCCAGGGTGCGGTGGCCGATCAGGCCAACACGGTCTCGGTCGGCAGTGCCGGCAACGAGCGTCGCGTGGTCAACGTGGCCGATGGCACCGCTGCCACCGACGCGGTCAACAAGGGCCAGATGGATGACGGCGACACGCAGGCCCTGGCCGACGCCAAGGCGTATTCGGATGCGCAGGTGATTGCTGCCGGCGCCATCACTCCCGACCAGGTGCAGGCCCGGGTTGATGCCGGTGATGCGGCCACCCTGACCTCGGCGCAGGACCATGCCGATGCGGGCGATACGGCGACGTTGGCAACCGCCCAGGGCTATGCCGACACCGGTGATGCAGCGACGTTGGCGACTGCCCAGGGCTATGCTGACGCGGGCGATACGGCGACGTTGTCGACCGCTCAGGGCTATGCGGATGCGGGTGATACGGCGACGCTATCGACTGCCCAGGGCTATGCGGACACCGGTGATGCGGCGACCTTGCAGTCGGCGAACAATTACACCGACCAACAGGTCCTGGCTTGGGACCAGAGCCTGACCGAGTTCCGCAATCAGGTGGACGACCGTTTCTATCGCACCGATGACCGCATCAGCCGGCAAGGTGCGATGAGCGCGGCGTCGATGCAGATGGCCATGGCCGGCGCGGGTGCGAGTCGCGATGGTCGTTTGGCTGCGGGCGTGGGCTTCCAGGACGGACGTGCCGCATTGGCGATCGGTTATGCAAAGGCTGTCAGTGACCGCGTGCGCATCAACTTCGGTGGTGCGTTCAGCGGTTCGGAGTCATCGGCCGGTATCGGTATCGGCGTCGACTTGTAATACGCCGGCAGAGCGCGGGTTGCGGGCGTTGACATGCCGGCAGCCCACGTTTGGCCGGATCTGTTTGTGCTGTCGCCTGCCCGTACGAACCTCATCCCGGACGCATCGGGCAGGCGGCAGTGCAAGCGTCGTGTGACGGATCCACACGGACGATGTTTGCTACTGTCGGGCCGGGGATCAAACGACGAGTTGCCTGTTCGGCATGAATTGGTGCGGGCGCTTTCGGCGCCTGGCGGCCGCTTTAATGTCGCTTGCACGTTGGTTGGTCGGGAAAGGCGCAATGGCGCCAACACATTCCATGCAACACCAGAGGGGAGTACGGCAGTAATGGATATCGGAAAACTGGTAGAGCGAGTCACATCGATCCTGTTCTCACCCAAGAGTGAGTGGCCGGTCATCGCCGACGAGCCGGCCAGCGTCAAGAGCCTGTACACCGGCTACATCATGATCCTGGCGGCAATACCGGCCGTGTTCGGTTTCATCAAGGGCAGCCTGATTGGCCACAGTGCATTCGGCGTGTCGGTGACGACATCGATCATGGCGGGCTTGTTCGGGATGGTCGTCAGCTACATCCTGAGCCTGGTGATGCTGTATGTCATCGCGCTGATCATCAACGCGTTGGCGCCGACGTTCGGCGGCCAGAAGAACCAGTTGCAGGCGCTCAAGGTCGTTGGTTATGCGTGGACTGCGGCCTGGATTGCCGGCATCGCGACCATCATCCCGTGGCTGGGTTGGCTGATCGCGCTGGCGGGCGGCATCTACAGCATCTATCTGCTTTACCTTGGCCTGCCGCACACGATGAAGTGCCCGCCGGAGAAGGCGGCTGGCTACACCGCCGTCAGCGTGATCATTGCGGTGGTGCTGAGCGTGTTGCTGGGCGTGGTGGTCGCCGGATTCATGGGCATGGCCGGCCTGACCGGTGCTGCGGTCAATGGCAGCGCACGGGGGGGCGACAACGTCACCTTCGACGAGGACAGCCAGCTCGGTCGGTTGGCCGCAATGGGACAGCGCATGCAGGCGGCGGCCGAGGCCCAGGCCGAAGCGGCCAATGGCGGTTCCGATAATTCCGGTAGTGCTGGTGCCAGCTCCAGCTCTGATGGGTCAGGCGGCGATGCGCAAGCGCAGGCGGAACAAGCCATGGGCGCGATGATGGGCGCCATGCTCGGCGGCAAGGATGGCAAGGTCGCCGCTTCGCTGACGCCCGATCAACTCAAGGCATTCCTGCCCGAATCGATCGGCAATCTCGCGCGTGAAAGCGCGTCGTCCAGCCGCAATGGCGCCATGGGCATGCAGATCACTGAAGCCAAAGCCAGCTACGCCAATGCCGACCGCAGTCAACGCGTGGACCTTCAACTGACTGACGCGCCTGCTACGGGCGGGTTGATGGCGATGGCCAACGCGTTTGGCGGCGGCGGTGAGTCCGAGAGCCAGAGTGCCGACGGCTACGAAAAGACCTACACCCTCGACGGTCAGCGGATCCACGAGCAGTGGAACAACAAATCCCAGCGCGGCGAGTACAGCATCTCGGTCGGCGGCCGCTTCCAGGTCGAGGCCAAAGGTCAGGTCGACAGCATGGACCAGCTCAAGGGAATTGTTGGCAGCCTCGACCTGAAAGGCCTTGCTGCGATGAAGGGTGCGGACGAGCAGAAGCAGTAGGCGATTCCATATCCGCCTGTCCTGTCCGTGCGGCTTTTCCGGTAACAGATGCTACGGATAGGTAGATTCGGATCCGCACCGTTCACAAGGAAGATTTCATGACGTGTCGTCACTATTTCGCTGCACTTGCCATCGTCGCGGCATTGTCAGGTTGCACCACTTTGTCGCAGGGCGAATGCCTGACCGGTGACTGGTACGCGGTGGGTCGCAATGACGGCAGCCGCGGCATGACAACTTCGCGCCTGTTCGAGCATCACAAGGCCTGTGTCGAATACGGCGCCCGTCCCGATCCGGTGGCCTATGACGCCGGACGCGAGGCTGGATTGTTGCTGTATTGCACACCGTACAAGGGCTTCACCGAGGGGCGCGACGGTCACCCCTACCGCAACGTGTGCCCATTGGATACCGAGCGTGACTTCATGGCCGGCTACCGCAGCGGCAGCATCATCCACGACGCCCAGGAAGCGTTGGACGACGTCCAGCGCGAGATCAAGACCCGCCAGTTCCGCATCGACGACAAGGACACCAGCGACAAGGAGCGGGCCCGGCTGCTGCGGGAGCTGCGTGACCTGCATCGCGACCGCAACTTCCTGGAGCGCGAGGTCAGCCGTCTCAAGTACCTTCATGCGCCGCCAGGGGGGCGCTATCGCTGAGCAGGCGGCGGGAGTCGAGCGGCCAATAACGCGGTTGATGCGGCGCGGCCAATGGTTGGGCGCGCCTGGTGATAGGAGATCACGATGAAGCAGATGGTTTCGGTGCTTGTATTCCTGCTGATGGCCGGTGTCGCGCCGGCTGCTCACTCGTTGGTACTTCCGGCCGAGCTCGGGGAACAACTGGAGCAGCG
The DNA here is from genome assembly GCF_054072675.1 of Lysobacter sp. A289. Classification (NCBI taxonomy): domain Bacteria; kingdom Pseudomonadati; phylum Pseudomonadota; class Gammaproteobacteria; order Lysobacterales; family Lysobacteraceae; genus Lysobacter; species Lysobacter sp. A289. Next base: position 1,475,752 of record NZ_JBSVRN010000001.1, on the reverse strand, counting down.
CATCGATGTATTCGTCGCTGCGCCGGGCTATGAACCACTGGATGTCGAATCCATGGTGGACGAGGACTGGTACGCCCAATTCCACAACGCCGGGGAGTCGGCGTTGCCACCTGACGCCGACCTGGACCCGGTAACGCGCAGCATGCTGCTGTTCGACAGCCGGGAGGCGCCACTTGGCGCGGACGGTATCCAGGCCAGGGCCCGCTATCGCATCACCCGCCATCAAGACTCGCTCGGCGACGACTGGTCTGACGTCCGGCATTCCTACATCGAGATCACCCGCTACAACCTGGCGCCGTCCTGGCACCGGATGCTGGTCGCCGAATACGGCGATCGCGCGGCACCGGCCGGGCCGGCCATGGAGCTTCCTCACGTCAGTTGGCGCCTGGTCACGACCGGGGTGATGGGGCAGCGTGCCTCCGTTGTCGCCGCCAGCCATCGCGTGATCACACCGGACGAAGCGTCACAGGCGGTGTGCCTGGGACAGCCGTGCCTGGCACTTGAGCCAATGGAGCCGACGGATACAGCTGATTTTGAGCCGATGCCGGCACCGGAGCTTGCACCCGCGATCTATCGCGGATCGACGGTTGCCCAGAGCGAGCCGGAGTTCGCCATTGCCGCGCCGGCACGCATCGCCCAGGCGTTTTTCCAGCTGGCCACTGGCGAATATGACGAACTGCACGAAGGCGCCACGCCCGAGCGGCCGGAGATCACCATGTTGATCGGCCTCAACAGCAGCGGGCAGGAGCGCAATTCAAGCGCGCTGATGCACTTGACCGCCTTGATGGACGACGCCATATCGGCGAGCTGGATCCAGCGGCTGGAAACCCCTGGCAACGTGGAGTGGCAGCGCGTCGATGTCGCGCGATCACGTGGCCATTAGTTATTACGCGCAGCACATGCACAGGAGCAACTCCATGAAAGTGACGACATTTGAACCACTGCGCAGGGCGACGCTGCCACTGGCGCTGATTGCTGCCGGCATGCTCGCTGGTTGCAGCGGTGGCACCCCCGAGTCCGCAGACGCGGATGTATCAACGACGCCCGGAACGTCAACGCCGTCCCAACCGGCGACGAAATCGGAGGTGCGTGCGCCGGCGGATTTCGAAGGCACCATGCAGCAGTTGATGATCTCGCTGGGGCCTGATGCGATCAGCTCGATTGCCGGCAGCAGCGATCTGGAAGCCATTCTTGCGCTCTCGCCCGACCGGGTCATCGAGGCCGTCAACAACGGGGAGGTGGAAGCCGAGTCGATCCAAAAATCGACAGTGGAGATCGACGGTCCGATGGGCCGGGTGGAGTACGAAGGCCAGTCGGGTTACACCATCATCGATGGTGAGCAGCAGGCGATACGCGTGGTGGATGGCGACAACCGCACGATCATGACCATGCGCCCGAACGAAATGGCGGCTGGGAAGAACGGAGAAGAGTCCAGTCCAGTGGAGCCCGACATCGAGACGCTCGGAAAACGCGAGATTCGTGGCTTCGATGCGACCGGCTACCGTTTCGGATTCCTGGTTGACAGCATCGTCACGATCTGGATGTCGGAGGACCTCGGATCGAAAATTGGTGCGGTCTTCGACGTCTGGACCGACCTCAGCCCGTACGGCCACATGGACCAACTGGGCGACGGTGTGCCTGTGCGTACGGTGACGGTGAACCACGAGACGTTGGCGGCGGGCCGTGGTTTCATGCCGGCATACACCATATTGGAGCAATATGACCTGCAGGCGGGTGATATCGATGACACCCGCTTTGAACTGCCCGAAGGTTACCAGCAGATGGACATGGCCGACCTCGCACGCGGCATGCAGATGCCGTCCGGAGAGTAAGGCCCGCCGGGCGGGTGGCCATCATTCAGCGGTCGCGCTGTACCGCCAATCGTCCCAGTGACCGCAACAGGTCGGCGCGTTGGTCGAACGGTGCCAGCGCGTCGTCCATGGCGACGGTCAGTTCCTGCAACCGCTCCCGGGAGGCCTGCATGCCGATCAGCGCCGGGAAGGTGGCCTTGTCCTGGGCGATGTCCTTGCCGGTGCTCTTGCCGAGCACCGCGGTGTCACCTTCGACATCGAGGATGTCGTCGCGGACCTGGAACGCCAGGCCGAGCGCGTCGGCGTAACTGTCCAGCGCCTGCAGCGCATCCTGGCCGGCACCGCTGCAGAGCGCGCCCATCCGCACCGCGGTACGGATCAGGGCGCCGGTCTTGAGCGCATGCAGTTGCTCCAGGTCGGCGATGGTCATGCCGTGGCCGTTGCCGGTCGCCTGCAGGTCCAGCGCCTGCCCGCCGCACATCCCGCGGCTGCCCGCAGCAAGCGCCAGCGTACGCAGCAATTCGACCCGTACGTCGGCATCGACCGGCGTCTCCGCCAGCACCGCGAAGGCCAGCGATTGCAACGCGTCGCCGGCGAGAATCGCGGTGGCTTCGTCGAAGGCGACATGCACGGTGGGCTGGCCGCGGCGCAGGGCGTCGTCGTCCATTGCCGGCAAGTCGTCGTGGACCAGCGAATAGGCGTGGATCAACTCGATCGCGACCGCAGGTGCGTCGAGCACCATCGGATCGGCGACGAACAATGCGCCGCTGGCGTGGACCAGCAACGGTCGCATGCGCTTGCCGCCCAGTAGCGCGGCGTGGCGCATGGCGGCATGCAGGGTCTGGGGCTGGGTGTCGAGTGCGGGCAAGGCCGCGTCCAGCGCGGCGTCGCAGCGCTCGCGCAAGACGACCAGTTGCGGGTCAAGCATCGGGCGCGGAGGGTGGCGCGAACTCTTCCGCGCTGGCGGGATCCTGAGGATCGCTGAGCAGGCGTACGCGCAGTTCGGCCTGTTCCAGCGCGACCTGGCAACGGCGATACAGCCCGACGCCGCGCTCGTAGGCGGCCAGCGATTCTTCCAGGTTCATCTCGCCCAGTTCCATCTTCTCGACCAGTTGCTCGAGCGAGTCGAGCGAGGTTTCAAAATCGGCGACCGGCGATGCTTCGGGGGTGGCTTTGCGTGGCATGGTGCAAGTGTGCCGCCGGGCTCGGGGATGGTCAATCGAGCGATGGCTCCGGCGCCGTCGGATGCCATTGCAGGCACGCGTCGTGGTCGCGCAGCCACTGATCCAGCGCGGCGGAACGGATCCGGTCGCCGGCCGCCAGCAGTTCGCCTTCAGCTGTAGCCAACAGGGGCAGCTGCACGCGTTGCCACGGCGGTATCGCAAAGTCCTGCAGCACCTGTTTCAGTGCATGGCTGTGGCGACGCCCGGGCAGGGTAATCCGCTCGCCGCCGCGGCGCGCGTGAACCAGCAGACTGCGGCCAAAGCCGTCGGGGATGGCGGGATCAAGCGCCAGCGTTCCGCCACCGGGCAACGGCAGCGGCGCGGTGCCGTCCCAACTGGCCTGCCATTGGTCTGGCAGCGGCGGTTGCAGCGATCCGGCATGAAGCAGGTCGCGCCAGGCATGGATGACCGCGCCGTGCCAGCCAAAATTGGCCGATGCGTCGGCGGGGGATGGCAGTAGCGCGGTCTCGATCTGCGCGATGCCCGCGGCCGGTAGCGGCGGCAGGCCAAGCGTGCCGATCCAGTGGCGCAACACGCGCGCGCGCCGGGCCGGTGGCAGTTGCGCCAGGCGCGAACGCACCAGGCTTGCTGGTTCATCGGCGATAACGTCCGACAACGCCACCGCATCCTGCGTGTCGAGCAGTGTGGCGGCCTGCTCGCACAGTGCCGCCGAGCGCGCCAATGAGCCGGCCGCGTGTGGCCAGCGCTCCTGCAACAGTGGCAGCACCCGCTGGCGCAGGAAGTTGCGGTCGAACGACTCGTCGGTGTTGCTGGGGTCTTCAATCCAGCGCAGGCGATGCTCGGCCGCATAGGCTTCCAGAGTGGCGCGTGATAAGCCAAGCAGGGGGCGCCACAGATGACCCCGGCCAAACTTTCGCCACGGCTGCATCGACCCGAGACCTTCGGGGCCGGAGGCTCGCATCGCGCGCAACAGGAACGTTTCGGCCTGGTCGTCCAGGTGATGAGCGAAGGCCAGGATCTCGCCATCAGCCAGTCCTCGCGTAAAGACGCCATGACGTGCATGCCGTGCCGCGGCTTCCAGGCCCTGTCCGTCGCCGCGCGACACCGTTACCCGGGACACTGACAGCGGTAGCTCCAGCGCGTCACAAAATGCCTGGCAATGCCCGGCCCATTGGTCGGCGTCGGGGTGCAAGCCATGGTGGACATGCCAGGCACGCAGGCCACGGTCGCGAACCGCCGCGATGCCCGCCAGCGCGTGGAGCAGCACGGTCGAGTCCAGTCCACCACTTAGACCTACGCACAACGGCCCGTCAGTGGGCGCTTGCAGGGCTTCAGCGAGCAGGGCAGCGACCGGGCGCATCGCGCATCGCCGCCCTCAGCGAGGGCCCCACTTGCGGCGGTGGTCGCCGTCATGGCGCCCGTCACCGGTGGACTCGTCATCGGTGCTGCGGTCGCCCCCGGACGTTCTGGCGCGTGGCCTGGGATCCAGCAGCAGGCAGCTCAGCGCGACCAGGAACAACGCGATGGCCAAGCCGGTGAACATCATCGCGAAGATCACGTTGACCTCCAGGCTGGCCAACGCACCGACGACCATCACGGCGCCGGCGATGGCCCACAACGCGGCGTAGGTGGCATTACGCATGATCAGGCCGCCGCGTACGCGCCATAACCGCGCAGGCGCTCGTAGCGACGCTGCAGCAGTTCGGCAGTGGGCAAAGCTTCAAGGGTGTCCAGCTCGTTCATCAATACCGTCTTCAACCGGATTGCCATTTGTCTGGGATTGCGATGGGCACCGCCGGTCGGCTCGCGCACCACCTTGTCGACCAGTCCCAGCCCGCGCAGGCGCACGGCGGTCAGGCCTAACTGCTCGGCGGCGTCCTTGGCCTTGCCGGCGTCCTTCCACAGGATCGACGCGCAGCCCTCCGGTGAGATCACCGAGTAGGTGCTGTGTTGCAGCATTACCGTGCAGTCGCCGACGCCGATCGCCAGCGCGCCGCCGGAGCCGCCTTCGCCGATCACGGTGCAGATCACCGGCACCTTCAATTCGGCCATCTCCAGCAAGTTGCGCGCGATCGCCTCGGACTGGCCGCGCTCCTCCGCGCCGATGCCGGGATAGGCGCCGGGGGTATCGATGAAGGTCAGGATCGGCAGCTCGAAGCGCTCGGCCAGTTTCATCAGTCGCAGTGCCTTGCGGTAGCCCTCGGGGCGCGGCATGCCGAAGTTGCGCTTGACCTTGCTCTTGGTGTCGCGGCCCTTCTCATGGCCAATGATGACCACGCTGCGGCCGTCAATCCGGCCCAGCCCGCCGACAATCGCGGCATCGTCGCTGTAGGCGCGGTCGCCGGCGAGCTCCTGGAACTCGTCGCATATCACCCGGAGGTAGTCCTTGGTGTGCGGCCGCGCGGGATGCCGTGCCAGCTGCGAGACCTGCCACGGACTGAGGTCGCGGAAGATCTGCGCGGTCCGCCGGCGCAGCTTGTCCTGCAGCGCGTGGACCTCGGTGTCCGCGTCGACCGCCGAACCACGGCTGGCCTGCCGGAGCTCCTGGATCTTGGCTTCCAGATCGGCGATGGGTTGTTCGAAGTCGAGATAATTCGGGTTCATGCGTGGACCAGGGCCAATGGCAGCCAGTAATGGCTGTGAAGCGCACAGTCTATCCGACCGGCCCGGGCCGTACCGAGGCGTGCCCGGGCCCCCGCTGCTGACATCGCGGTGACGCCATGGCGTGTCTACTGTCGCCACACACCCACCCAGGAGTGACAACGTGTCCCGATTGTTCGACCCGCTGACCCAGCGCGGCGTGACCTTCCGCAACCGCATCATGGTCTCGCCGATGTGCCAATACTCTTCGCGCGACGGCGTGCCGGACGACTGGCACCTGGTGCATCTGGGCAGCCGTGCCGTTGGTGGCGCCGCGTCGGTGATCGCCGAGGCCTCCGCGGTCTCGCCGGAGGGCCGGATCTCGCCGGCCGATACCGGGCTGTGGAACGACGCGCAGGCGCAGGCCTGGGCCCCGATCGTCCGGTTCATCGACGGCCAGGGCGCGGTACCGGGGGTGCAGCTCGCCCACGCCGGCCGCAAGGCCAGCACCGACGCCCCGTGGCGCGGCGGTGGCGCGGTGGCGCCGGCGCAGGGCGGCTGGACGCCGGTTGCACCCTCGGCGCTGGCCTTCGACGCCGGCTCGCCGGTGCCGGACGCGCTGGACGCGGCCGGCATCGCCAAGGTCATCGAGGACTTCGTCGCCGCGACCCGGCGAGCGCTGGACGCCGGCTTCCAACTGGTCGAACTGCACGCCGCGCACGGCTACCTGCTGCACCAGTTCCTGTCGCCGCTGTCGAACCGGCGCAACGACGACTACGGCGGCAGCTTCGACAACCGCATCCGCCTGGTGCTGGAAGTCATCGACGCCGTGCGCGCGATCTGGCCGGAGCGGCTGCCACTGTGGCTGCGGATCTCGGCGACCGACTGGGTTGACGGCCAGGGCTGGGACATCGAGCAGAGCATCGCCCTGGCGCGGCTGGTCGGCGAACGCGGCGTCGACCTCATCGACGTCTCCAGCGGCGGCGCCGTGCCCAACGCAAAGATCCCACTGCAACCGGGCTACCAGGTGCCGTTCGCCTGCCGCATCCGCCGCGAGGCCGGCATCGCCACCGGCGCGGTCGGCCTGCTGACCGCGCCCGATCAAGTCGAGCGGATCATCACCGAGAACGAGGCCGACGTGGTCCTGCTTGCCCGCGAGCTGCTGCGCGACCCGTACTTCCCGCGCCGCGCGGCGCACGCCCTCGGTACCGAACTCACCCCGCCGGAGCAGTACGGGCGTGCGTGGTGAGCTGCGCGGGGTCGATTGGCACGCTATCTCTCAGGATGTGCACGTGCGCCGGCTTGAACCGCCTTTGCGCGCGGACGCAGAGCGCGGCGGGGTTCAACTTGCTCCATCCGCTTTTGCAGCTTTTTCGCGCTGCGCCACTGGACATTAAAGACGTCGAACTCGGCCGACTTGATCAGCGACACGCCAACTTGGCAATCAAGGATCGAACCGGTGAATTGACAGTTGCTGAAATAGGCATGCTGCGGATTGGCCCCTTGCAAGGCACCCCTGCGCCACTGGCTGTCGAGATAGGTTTTGATGCTGGCTTCCGCAGCGGCGGCAATCGACGGGCCCGGTGCTGCGCTTGTGAGCCAGGCGCGCAGCGAGGTATCGATCGAGTGCTCAAGATGGCGCAGGTAACGGTATCGCGAGACATACGGTTGGCCGCCTGGGTCCAGTACCCGTGCGCCCCAGATCATGGGGTTATTGCCCGGGGTAGTCTGGTGCAGCACATTGATGCTCTTGGGGTTCAAATAATCGAGTACCGGCCCCAGGTCGCGTCCCAGTGCCGGGTTCAAGATGGCGGAAAGTTCCGCACGCGTCCCCGCGGGGCTTTTAAACATACCCCTGGTGCGGTCGGTGCGCGCGATCACTCCCGCCACCGCCGCAGACGGCGGCATCGGGCGGCGGCCCGCGCTGGCGCTGGAATCATCCACGACCAGCCACGGCGCATACAGAGCGGCGTATGTGCTGTCGAGTCCGGTCCGATACGTCTTCAACCCGGCCGCGCCACTGTTTTCCGGCGCATCGATCAGGGCAAAGCGGTTGGGGCTGGTAGCGACGTGCTGGATCAGCGCCTTCATCACCGACCGCAGCGTTGCCGGGTCGCTGATGCAACAGGAGGCTCCCGGAAGCGCGACCAGGGTGACTGGCAAACCTGTGCTGGCGGCCAGGGCCCGCCGAAAATCACCGGCCGAGCTTCCGCCTGGATCGATCGCATACAAACGGTGACCCCCATTGGCAAAAAACTGCGCGGCGGCCAGCGCCCCAAAATCCGTCCCGCTTGAACGGCCGTAGACCGCCACGTACTCGGCCACGCTCTCGACCGGCCGGGCCGGTTCAACCACGTTGGCCGTCGGCACGATAAACAAAGCCGCATCGTCGTGATGATCTGCAACATTCACTGGGCCCTGCGCCGCAGCGCTTGAGCACATGACCAACGCCACCAGGAACAACCAGTATCGCGTCACCATCTGCATCACCTTGAGAAAACCGACAATCCAGCAAGCCGGGAAAATACGTCGTGTGCGAATGCACTTCTCGACACACGGTGAAAGGTACAACAGGCCGCCCGATTGGCCGGACGGCCTGCCATGGGTCGCCTGGCGAACGCTCAGGTGTTGTCGTTGATGGTGGCCGTGCCGCCGTTGACCTTGACTGACTCGATGCCGGCATCCCGCGCCGCTTCGCTGGCATACATCTGGCTGGAACCGATCACCTGGTGGTTGCCGGCCTTGAGCCTGAAATAGAACTTGCCGTTGGACGCCACGACCCGTTCGTAGCGCGCGTCGTTGCCGCAGTTGCTCTGCACCGACGCGATGCCGGCCTTGGCGGCCGCCTTGGATTCGTACATCTGGCTGGGGAGGATGACCTGGCCGTTGCCGGCCTTGAGGCTGAAGTGGATCTTGCCGTTGGTGGCTGTCTCAAGCGTGTAAGTACCTGCCATGTTGCTTTCTCCTCATTGGTGGATAGGCCGGAACACCCTAGCGCAAATGCGGCGTCACCTCCGCGACACGCTGCCAGGTAAGCATGCGGTAGCGCACATGACCGCACGTGCAGCCGCCTTCGATCGGGGCCTCCGTGGTTTCTCCCTAGTCCGCCGCCTCGGGCGGGGTGAGGCTGTTGCTGTACATCCCCGAGCGGTCGAAACAGCAGGCGCGTCGCTGGCCGCTGGCGAGCTTGTCGCAGGCGGTCTCGATCCGGCGCACCCGGGTTTCCGGGCGCTTGGGTGAGGTGATCCAGTGGATCCAGTCGCGCCGCGCGACCGGGGTGATGTCCCTCCACACCGCCCGGGCTTCCGGGGTGTCGGCCAGCGCCTTGCGCAGGTCGGCCGGGACCTTGGGCTCGGGTTCCTGCTCGACCGGGCTGATCTCCAGCGCGACCTCGTCGCCGACCTTGGCACCCGCCGCCTCGCGCAGCTTCTTGTCGACCTTGAGCCAGTGGCTGCCCTGGCCGTCCGGCTCGAGCGTGGCCTGGAACGGTGCGCCGCCGAGGGTGCCATCGACGGTGGTCATGCTGCGCGTGGGGAGCTTGCCGCTGGCGGCCTTGGGCAGGATAAGGAAGGTCCAGGTGGCCTTCGCAGGTTCTGCCGGCCGCAGGAGCCTGGTCTTGAAGTGGATGCTTGACGTGGTCTTGGTCATATCCAGTCAGTCCCGTTTTGTCGCGCCGCGAGCCTCAGGCCGGTTTGGGCTTCTTTGCCTTGGCCTTCTTCGGCTTGGGCAGCGGCAACGCCGCTTCGGTCGCCACCAGCAGGGCGCGCAACGCATCGCCATCGTCGAGCAACTCGTCGGCCACCGGGTAAAGTTTTGCGCCCGGGTAGGGCCGCCGCTGGGGCAGTCCGGCGGTCAGCGCTTCCGTCGCCGGCGTGGCCTTGATGAAGAGGCTGTTATCGCAGGCGAATGCGATCACCTTGTCGTGCAGGTACAGACCGTACTCGCCGAACATCCGCTTGTGGGTGAACGCGGCGCCGAGGTCGGCCTGCTCGGCGATGTAGTCGATGAACTCGCGGGTGGTGGCCATGGGTCGGGCTCCCTGATTGCACCGAAGCGTCGGGCAAATCGGCGGCGTTGCCAATACTTATGAGTCTTTAAATTCCACTTCGGCTCCATCCAGCAGCGGCATAAAGGGCTCGGAGGCGGAAAGTTTGAGGTCTACCCAGATGGTGACTTTCTCGACCCCCGGCGGACGCTTGGCGAAGTGTGTCTTAAAACCGGCATCGAAGGTTCCGTGCTCGACCTGTTGCAGGGTTTGTTGCAATGATCGCAGCTCGGCCTGGCCCTCAACAGTGAGCGCAAGCAGATATGTCGTGATCGGGAGGTCCGAACTCAAAAACCCACCGGGACGCGTTTCCTTTGTGACACTCAAGGCGTCCACGCCCATCTCGCTTGAGTGGGCAACGAAGGGGTTTTTAATCGAGAAATTGAGATGGGTCCTCGCTACGTCGACTTCGAAGCCTTGAGGCACCGAGAGTCTGACCCGAAGTTGTGCCGGATCGACTTGCGCCAATGAGCGCGGAGACATGCGCGACATGCTCATCATGGTTGAAAGCGGAATGGATGCGCAACCAGAAATGCACATAGTCGTTGCGAGCAGAACTCCTAAAAGAAATCGCATGTTATATCCCCTGACTAACGCTTGAATAACGCGCACTATAACTATCGGTGTTGATCTTCACCCCATAAACGGATACCGGTAGTCCGTCGCCGGCACGAACGTCTCCTTGATCGTGCGCGGGCTGATCCAGCGCATCAGGTTGAGGATCGAGCCGGCCTTGTCGTTGGTGCCTGATGCGCGGGCGCCGCCGAAGGGTTGCTGGCCGATCACGGCGCCGGTGGGTTTGTCGTTGATATAGAAGTTGCCGGCGGCGTTGCGCAGGCGTTCCAGGCCTTGCTCGATGGCGTAGCGGTCCTGGGCGAAGATCGCGCCGGTCAGTGCGTAGGGGCTGGTGCGGTCGACCAGGTCGAGCGTGTCGAGCCACTTGTTTTCGTCGTACACGTACACGGTCAGTACCGGCCCGAACAGTTCGTCGCGCAGCGTGCGGTAGTCCGGGTTGCTGGTGACGATGATGGTCGGGCGCACGAAATAACCGTCTGCATCGTCGTAGTCGCCACCGACCAGTATTTCCGCGTCACCTGATGCCTTCGCCTCGTCGATCGCGGCCTTCTGGGTCTTGAAACTCGCCGCGTCGATCACCGCGCCCATGAAATTACTGAAGTCGGCCACGTCGCCCATCGCGATACTCTCGACCTGTTCCACCAGCAGGTTCTTGAGTTGCGGCCAAAGGTTGCTTGGCACATAGACGCGGCTGGCGGCGGAGCATTTCTGGCCCTGGTATTCGAACGCGCCGCGCACGGTGGCCGTGGCCAGCGCGACCGGGTCGGCGCTGGCGTGGGCGATGATGAAGTCCTTGCCGCCGGTTTCGCCGACCAGGCGCGGGTAGCTCGCGTACTGGTCGATGTTGTTGCCGACCGTGCGCCACATCTGGTGGAACACTTTGGTCGATCCGGTGAAATGGATGCCGGCAAGGTGCTTGTTCTTCAGCACGGGATCGCCGATGTCCGCGCCACTGCCAGAGACCAGATTGATCACGCCGTCGGGCAGGCCGGCTTCTCTGAGCACCTGCATCAAAAAGTGCGCGCTGTAGACGGCAGTGCTGGCCGGTTTCCACAGTACCGTGTTGCCGCACAGCGCCGGTGCGGTCGGCAGGTTGCCGGCGATGGCGGTGAAGTTGAACGGCGAGACCGCGAACACGAAGCCTTCCAGCGGCCGATGCTCCAGCCGGTTCCACATGCCGGGCGAACTTTGCGGCTGCTCGCGCAACAGTTGTTCGTAGAACGCGACGTTGAAGCGCAGGAAGTCGATCAACTCGCAGGCGCTGTCGATCTCGGCCTGGTGGCAGGTCTTGCTCTGGCCGAGCATGGTCGCGGCATTGATCACGTCGCGATACGGACCTTCCAGAAGATCGGCGGCTTTCAGGAACACCGATGCGCGGGCTTCCCACGGCAGGTTGGCCCAGTCCTTCTGCGCACGCAGCGCGGCGGTGATCGCCGTCTGCACTTCGGTCGCGCCGCCCTGGTGGAAGTCGCCGAGCACATGCGCGTGGCGATGCGGCATCACCGCCTGGCCGAGCTTGCCGGTGCGCACGTCCTTGCCGTCGATGACCAGCGGCATCTCGATGGTCTCGCCCGACATCCGCGCCAGCGTCGCCTGCAGGCTGGCGCGCTCGGGGGATCCGGGGGCATAGGCGCGGACCGGCTCGTTGACGGGCACGGGAACGGTGGAGATGGCGAGGGACATGGCGGACTCCTGCACGGGGGATACCGATTGTAGGCATCCTGCCGTGAAGGCAGGCCCGGAAGCCTGACCCCGTTTCAGGGCAAATCGGCGGCGTTGCCAAGTGCGTGTTGCGTGCTACTGCGTTCCGGAACGAAGAAGGTCGCCCCTGCGGGCGGCCCTCGTGTGGTGCGGCTGGTCGCCTACGCCGGCTCGGCCATCGGCACCGGTTGCGACGATTCGGGCGCCGGCTCGGACGGGCCGTGGGTGAAGCGCGCCGACAGCGCACGCCGCAGCGTCGACAGGCCCTCGCTCTTGCCGGCGACCTTGAGCATCCCGTAGCCCTCCAGCGCGGCGTTGATGACGTCGCTGCCCAGCGCGATGTCGGTGTCGCGCACCTTCTCCGACAGCTTCTGCAGCCGCACCGAGCGCGCCCGCAGCGCATCGTGCGCGGCCAGGTCGCGGCGCATCTCCTCGATATCGAAATCGCGCGCCAGCACGCCCGGATTGCTCGTCATCACCTCCAGCGCGAGCCGGCAGAACGCCTCCGACTTGTCGCCCATCTTGTACAGGCGGCCGACCTGCGTGGCCGAAAGCCCGAGCAGCGCGGGGAGGTTGTCTTCGATGGTCTGCAGCGCGGCGTCGACCGCAGTCCACTGCTCGTCGGTGGGGTGCTGGGAAACCAGATTCTGCGACATGTGTCCGTACTCCTTGTCTTCGTTGTGAATGAAACCGGCCGTCATGGCCAGCGGGGGCAGGGTAGCGCGTGCGGGATGGGCGCGCGAATCCGGGAGGGTCGGCCGCGAATGTGTTGGGGCTCGTGACCGAGTGTTTGGGATTCGTGGCCGAGCAACCCCAGGCTCGCTCGCGGGTGTCTGGGCGTCGGGCGGGAGGCTTGGGAAATCACTCGCGAGTGTTGAATGATTGGCGGCGAGTCGTTGGCGGTCGAGAGCGAGTGGGAATGGGCTCGTTGGCGAAGCGTTGACACTCAGTTACGAGTGCCTAGTATTCGAGCGCGACGTCAAAAAAGTCGGACGCGATATTGGAGCAGACGAAGTGGTTCACCTGAACTCTAACGCCGGAATTAAGCCGACGCCACGAAGCGGCTTCGGCTTGATGAATTGTTAGCCGACTCTCGAGATGTCCAGTAACTTGGATAAAATTTTTCTGAGTGAGTGGACGGCCAAGCCAATTTCAGTCTGGCTTTGTCCATCGAGGAACTTCAACAGCAGGGTAGGGGTTTCGAGAAGTACAGTGATGACGTGGACTTGATGATGCGTCGTTGCTGGATAGACGTGCCGACCCGCCGAAGCTGTTGAAACAGAATTTCTGAGCTGTTGCGCGAACACAGCGTAGAGGTCAGATGCCCCTTTGCTTCCGGAGATGCTGCATTGAACAGATTGCATGTTTATCAGGGATGCCAGCTCCGAAACTTTGGCAAGCTCTAATTTTAGCTCATTCTTGGAGCGAAGCTTGCCCATGACGATAAGGGCCACAAGAATGAAGATGAAAAGGACGGTGAATTCAGTCATGGATTTTGTGCGGATAACGCCTGAATTAAATCGCGCCGCGAAGCGGCGTCGGATTGAATAAATTGTTAGGCCGTACGTCAGGTGGCGACGAAAAGGCCGGGAGTCTCTAGACCATCTAGCTTTGTGACGAGATCGCCAAGATGGTTGCTGACCCGAGTTCCAAAATAGTGTGCCGTTTCGAAGTAGACCTCACTGTCCTTTACCTTGTCCAAACACGACCATATTTCTCGAGCATGCGGTAGTATTTCAACGAAAGAGATTGCTCTGATGGAGGTAATCCAAAGCGGCATTCCACTTGCAATGAGCTTCATCTCTGCCTCTGGTCGGCTGAATGCGGCCTTCTGCAGGTTCATGATGTGTACGTTGTAAAGAGAGAACTCCCCGGACTCCTGCTTTGTCAGAAATCTAGGATTGTTCATCGCATCAAATGCCGTAAGCATCATGTTGCGACCGTTTGTATGGTCTTGGGAGGCCAGAAAGTTGAGAGAAAGCGCTACGGCCACTCGGTTCTCGGAAAGCTCTCGCGGGCCGAAGCTCCTGTAGATACTGACTGTTCGCTCAGCCTCAATAACGAACTGCTTTACAGTTTTCCCCCGAAGCCAGCCTGAAAAAATCCCCATGATTCCTCCTTGGTTAAGTGCCATCTAACGCCTGAATCAAGCCGATACCACTTGTGGTGTTCGGCTTGATCGAATTGTTATATGGGCGCCTAGTGGCTAGGTGAACCGGTGCATTGATATGGAACAGTGATTCGCCACTTGACACAGTTGCCGAATCCACGACGCACTAGACATATTTGCTGTTGGGTGCCGAATGCCTCTGCAGATTTGTAGTCCCAGGCGGTGCATTTTTGAGTGGCGATGTCATTGGCGAGATGCCTGTCAACCACGGGAACTTCTGATTTGTTGTTCTCATAAGATAGCGTCACGACGCCATCAGACCGACTGGCACCCGTAACAAGCCATTCCTTTGAGGCAGTTGCACAACCGCCAAGACAAAGCAGCGTGATGCCAGAGATAAAAAATGCTACTGATTGCTTCATAGAATCGTATCCCCTTTGAAATTGCAAAGTCCATCTAACACCAGAATTAAGACGCGCCGCGAAGCGGTGTCAGCTTGAATGAGTTGTTAGGCGGCTGCCCGTTCAGATCTTCTTAAATAGGTCAGCAAAAAGATTTGCTGCTATAGCAGCAACCCCGAACGAGACCACCAATGTTCCGTATCCAAAAATCATTGTTACCGCGACAGACTGATTCGATTTAGCTATGGCATTAAAGTCGCCGTGGAATACACCGGAAAGAGCGCCAGTCATAACGGAGAGAAGAAGGACAAGGAGAAGAAGAACAGCGCGTTCCCGACGATGCCGTCCTGCTTTCTTGAAATAGATCATGGCCAGGGTAAATACTGAGAGCACGAGGCAGCCCAAGAACACCCACGGTCCTGCGCCAAGAATTAATTGTTCCCAATGCTCCAGACTCGTAACAAGGATGAAGGCATTAGCTAGCAGGACGCCCGCCACCACGGACAGCAGTGCTTCATAAGAAGCTCGGCGGAGAAAATTCTTCATTAGACGCCTAACGCCTGAATTAATCCGACCCGCAACGCGCTGGCCGTGAGCTGACATTACAACACCAGCGACACATTTTAAAGAAGCGACAAAGCGGGTTGAATGAGTTGTTAGGGCCCATCACGGCCACCCCCAAGGAAGGTAGATGCGCTTGTTTGGGCCGATCTCTCTTGCTCGGCGCTGCCAGTCGCCATGCTGGGTCATATAAGCAGCTGGCGTAATAAATCCAGAGGAGGCCGCCATGCTGGCGCCGAGAATGATGTCGTACAGCGAGCTGATTGTATCGCCAGCAGCCCGGTGACCTAGCCCGTAAAGATCACTTGCGATCAGCGACAAGGCGCTTAGGTTGCTCGGCTCTGTCACCTGCAACTTCGTGTCGTCGCCGATGTAATTTATTGAACGAATGATACGTAGTGCTTCCCGACGAAGCTCAGAGAACCTCGCGTATTTGGTCACGATGAGGCTGGAATAGAGCCCGCTGACTATGCCGATCGGCAATGATAGAAGTAGAGAAACGAGCGATTCTTTCGACATGGGCCCTAACGCCTGAGTTAAGCCGACCTGCGCAGTGAAGGCAACGGCGTGGCAAGCTTTTTCTGCCACGACGGTGCTGTAACGAAGCAGGTTCGGCTTGAACGAATTGTTAGATTGCAATGCCGCTGACCAAAAAGCCGGCAGAAACAAGGCTAGCAATTACCTGAAATACGACCAAATAGCACTGAATCTGGCTTGCCTTGGCATGAAATCTTCCAACTACGGCGACGTCTCCTGCTCTAGCTATGTTAGTCATGTGGGTATTCAACTGCCGCCATGGCCAAAGCAGACCTTGATTGACTTGTTGGTACATGCTCTCGACGTTTAGCGGGATGCGATTGTCTGCTAATTCATTGCCCGCAGCTCGACCATCCTCGCCTGCTGCAGTACCGGCTGCTACATAGGCAGCTATGAGCTTCTGAAGCGCGGCAAGCGCTGCAGCAACGATGAAGCAAGCAGCCCCGGATTTTATGTTTGACGTACTCACATGAGCTGCAAGGGAGTCGATGTTGGCGAGGAGCAGGCCGTAAGTTGCTCCGAAACCGGCAAGAAGCCAGCCAGAGAACGAGTCGAGGGATGTGCTGAGCCTACGCGCTCCAATGGAGAGAATACGGCTTGCCGATAAGTTCGTATTGAGCGCTTCTGCAGCCTTTTCGTCCACGTTGCGGTGCTCCCCAATTGCAATCTAACGCCTGAATTAAGCCGACCCGCAACGCGCTGGTCGGTGAATTGCTGCAATGGAACAACAACACATTTGAACGAAGCGACGAAGCGGGTTCGGCTTGAATGAATTGTTAGCGCTCACCCCGCTGCCACCAACTATCAAGTGCTTCATCTGAGAGTTCTGCCTGACGCAGAACTTTCCATTTCTCTGTGGTGCGAAGCCACTGCTCAGACCGGAACTCCAACTCGTTGAGGCCAGTCTCCGCTCTTTGGCTGGCCTCGGCGTGTCCTTGCTGCTCGAAGAATGATTTTGCGCTGCTAAGGAAGCCGTGTGTCTCATCCCATGCTGCTTTTGTTCCACGAGTGCGAATAAAAAAGAACTCAATCAAAGCTCGCAACGAAAGGAGATGCCCCAGGGCATGAAGCTTGTCTTCGGACGAGGCACTCAGCTGATCTTTGAATCGAGTTTCGATTCCTTCGGTTTGAAGCATCGAGTCGCGCTCATAACCGGGCAGCACACCGAAAGAGAAGCCAGCGATATCTTGGCGATGGGATAGCGGCAGTGAGTCGTACCATGCGATGAATGAGTCTAGTGGGCTCAAGTTGCGAGTTCCTTTGATGTGAGCGCTAACACCTAGTAGATCCCCAAAGTGGGGTGTTATCTAAACTAATAGACAGAACGGCTGCATCTTTGAGGCGCTAACTGATAACACTCCCAACATGCCGCGTTATCAGTTCCAAGGCCGCCCCAGCGCCAACTTCACCGCCTTGACCCCCCGGCACTGCCTTCCAAAAACGGGGTCAGATGCACTTTCTTCTCACGGTAAGTGAGCCTGATTCCGTTTCATCAATTGTTATGTGTTCGCGCCCATAGTCGCGCCTTTCGATTGGTTGTGGTAACTACACAGTAGCTCCCCGTTCTCTAAACAGGTTTTGCCACCTTTGGCGTGCGGAATTACATGATCGGCCTGGTAGGCTGACCAACTCACTCTGGCTTCTAGCTCAGGCTTGTTCTGCCTCAGACATTCTTGGCAAAAGCCTTTTCCTCTTCTGTAGATAATGATTCGCTCAAGTTCGGAGAAAGCGCGCTTTCCATCTTTCTCTAAGAGCTCTAGCTCATTATTTTTCAGGTAATCGAAGAACACTTGTCGGAGAATTATGTCTCTTGTTTGAAGGTCTTTTGCGCCTTGCTGCCTACTATTACTAAAGGCTAACAGATCCGTATCCTCTGAGTCTTCAAACGTACTCCAGCGCTGGTGAAAGTAATAGACGAAATTACGTATGGAGTTAGCAGTCTCATCGTCTATGATGTAGTACTGACTCACATGCCGCACTAGCAAATACATGGATATTATAAAATACTCTACACGAAGCTCCTTTATGCCGTTTGACGCATCGATCATTGGGTCAGATTTGAAAATACTGTAGAACACACGCAGCGTCTTTAATACAGCAACAGCCTCCGGTTCATTCTCGTATGACTCATCTCCAATTCCATTTGGGACTTTATATTCATTTATAAAGTCTTCGATTTTTCGATCGCTCAAATCAGAATATCCGTCACCTTGCTCAATCATCAGAAACCGCGCCATGAACTGAAGATGCTTCATTCGGTTGTTGTCTACGTTCAATAGCGAAAAGAACGGCACCTTGCTCTCGTTATCGTCTATTGGTTCATAATTTTCATAATCAAAGGCTTGATCATCAGCGTACTTGACGATGAAGTTACGAGTACGGCTGGAAAGCTGCGCGTGGGCAACTTCCATGTAGTTAAGTGATTCGCCTTGTTGTAAGCGCCAGAATATTTCGGTAGCTATAATCTGGTGGTTTACATCGTGCGGGCTATCGATGTCCTTGATCGTGTCCGCTTGGTATTTTAGGGACTTGTCGATGAATTTTCGTATTGAGCTTGGCAAGTCTTCGTAGTATGCCCCAGGAAGATTCTGGTCGATGTCCTCCAGAGACGCAGGCAGCGGATACTTATTTGCAAAGAACTCCTGAACTGTCGTTATCCTCTGCTGCCCGTCTATGATTTCATTGACGGTTTGAGTTTCAGACAGCCTGACCTCCCGTATTACCAACTTCGGTATGTAATATCTGCGGAAGAGGCTGTCCATCAACGCCTGCTTTTTCTTCCGCGACCAAACCACCTTGCGTTGATAGGGGGGGCGCGTCACGTAGTCATCAGCATACTCATAGAAGTCCTTGATGCTCATTTCCATGGGGACGACCGTGTACTCGGGTTTTGGGTTAAATGGCATGTTTCCCCTTCAATGTTTCTTTACAAAATTGTTAGGCGCGGCCGGCACTCCGGAGGCGCGTGACTTGGCTTGCGATGAGCCAGGTTTGCCCCTCCCGATCTGTCTGGACTTCCCCATCCACTACCATGGCGCGCCACCCTTTTGCACCTTTTTTACCATGATCGTCTGGAGTAAATGCAACCGGGAGAATCGCGCGGGGCCGCCGCTTGCCTGTAAGCACGAGATCTACATGATGTTGCCACCGTGTGTGGCCGCGCCTCGGATTTTCTTGTGAATCTTTGAGGCTGTATCCAGAGTTGATCGTCCTCAATGGATAGCGCTGGACTTTTCCGTGCTCGTCTCTTTCCCATTGATCGTCCCACGCATCAAAAACGATCGCATCACCCAAATCATGGGACCAGGACGATCGGGACGCATGGGCGTCATGGCCTAGTTGTTCAAGGATGTACTTTCGCCGCTGGAGGGCTTCATTGGTCATTGTGAGTCTCCGCTGCTGAGCGCCTAACGCCTGAGTTAAGCCGACCCGCGCAGCGAAGCCAATAACATGGCAAGCTTTCCTGCCATGTTGTTGGTGTAGCGAAGTGGGTTCGGTTTGAACGAATTGTTAGATCTTTGCTGCTTGAAGTTGGCGAATACGTTCTTGGGAAATTTTGAATGCCTTTGCAGGAATGTCTGGTGCTTCCCCGGCAAGCTCTGAAAGCTCTTTGTTTGCGTAGTCGAGAACTTCTGGTGTGATTGGCAGTTGGGAACGGCCTGCATACAAGAGTTCAAGGCGTCGTCTAACGTCGCCGTATCTGGCTCCAAACGAGCGATGCAGCTCGGCTTTCTCTGGAAGTTTCATGAAAGTTTGGAGGCTGGAGAGAACCGCTGCGAGGACGGACAACAGCCCGACAGCAATTTTGATGTCAGTTGAAGTCGTGCTCTGCGAGATAGTGGAGAAGACAGTGGTTCCAACCAGTGCGCTAATCACTATTACCGGAACACCGAAAAACGCACCTGCTCGTCGAAAGCGTGTTGCCTGCTCGTAGTGAGTGAATTGAGATTCTCTAGCACGACGGATCCAAGCCAGCACGAGCGCATCTGGGTCATCTGGAGGTTCGTAGCCTGATGTCGGAGGCGTCATAATTGTCCTCAAAGGTCTAACTCTTAGTACACCCCGAAAGTGGGGTGCGATCTGATCTACGAGCGGAACTGCTGCGTCGGTGAGGTGCTAACTGATAACACTCCAAATATGTCGCGTTATCCGCCCCAAGGCCTTCCCAATGCCAACTTCACCGCCTTGACCCCCGGCACCGCCTTCAACGCCCCCACTAGCTCTGCATCCACCCGTACCGAGTGGCTCCCATTGAGGTCCAGCATCCCCGCTGCGCCCGACCTTATCAAATCGACCCGCAGCGGCGTCGAACCCGGCCGGTGCTTCGCCAGCAACTCGTCCACCCGGTTCCAGACTCCCGGCACCCGCAAGTCCAGCCTTAGCGACAACCGCTTCGCATGCTGCGCGCAGATCTGGCTGTAATCCCAGCAGCGGACGGCCTTCAGCGCGAAGCCGCCGCTGAAGGCGTCCTCGCGCAGGCCGCCCTGGATCACCAGCAGGCGGTCGCGGGTCAGCAGGGTGGCGTACTCGCTGTAGGTCTCGGAGAAGAAGGCGACTTCGAGGCGGCCGCGGCCGTCCTCGATCTGCACGAACATCTGGCTGTCGCCTTTCTTGCGGATGGCGACCACCTGGCCGGCGACGGCGGTCTCCAGTTCGGGGCGCCAGCCGCTGCGGGCGGACTGGGGGCGGTTCTCCCAGATCTTCTCGAGGTCGCCGAGATCAAAGCCGACCAGGTCGTTCAGCTCTTCGCGATAGGGGTCGAACGGGTGGCCACTGAGGTAGTGGCCGAGGGTCTCGCGTTCGCGGGCCAGCAGTTGGCCGAGCGGGAATTCGTCGGTTTCCTTGAGCTCCAGCCGCAGCGCGGGGGCGCTTTCGCCGCCGCCGAAGAGGCTGACCTGGCCGGCATCCCGTTCGCGGGCGAGCTGCTCGGTCGCGCGCACCACTTCGGGCAGCTGCAGCATCAGGCTGGCGCGGTTGCGGCCGAGTTTGTCCAGGGCGCCGGCGTGGGTGAGTGCTTCGAGTGCGCGGCGGTTGAGTTTGCCGCTGTCCACGCGCTTGCAGAAGTCCAGCAGGTCGGTAAACGGGCCGGCGCGGCGGGCCTCGACAATCGCATCGCAGGCGCCGTGGCCGACACCTTTCACCGCGCCCAGGCCGTAGCGGATGGTGTGGGCGGCGACAGGGCGGTTGCCGTCGGCTTTCACGGCGGTGTCGTCGGCCATGGCATCCGGCCCGGTCGCCGGGGCGTCAATCGCCTCGAACATGTAGGCGGAGGCGCCCACATCCGGCGGCTGCACGGTCAGGCCCATCACCCGACACTCGTCGAGGAAGCCGGTGACCTTGTCGGTGTTGTCCATGTCGCTGGACAGCACTGCGGCCATGAACTCGGCCGGGTAGTGCACCTTGAGCCAGGCGGTCTGGTAGGCGACCAGTGCATACGCCGCGGAGTGCGACTTGTTGAAGCCGTACTCGGCGAACTTCTCCATCAGGTCGAAGATCGGGCTGGCGATCTTGCCGGGGATCCCGCGCGCCTCGCAGCCGGTTTCGAACTTGGCCCGCTCCTTGGCCATCTCCGCGGCGTTCTTCTTGCCCATTGCGCGGCGCAGCAGGTCGGCGCCACCCAGCGAGTAGCCGGCCAGGACCTGGGCGATCTGCATCACCTGTTCCTGGTAGACGATGACGCCGTAGGTCGGCGCCAGCACCGGCTCCAGCGAGGGGTGCGGGTAGCTGACCTCGGCCACGCCGTGCTTGCGGTCGACCCAGTCCTTGTCCATGCCCGAGCCCAGCGGGCCGGGGCGGAACAGCGCCGCCAGGGCGATGATGTCCTCGAAGCAATCGGGCTTGGCGCGCTTGAGCAGCTCGCGCATGCCGCGTGATTCGAACTGGAACACAGCGACGCCTTCGCCGCGGGCGAAGAGGTCGTAGGTGGGTTTGTCGTCGAGGGGGAGGGTGGTTATGTCGAGCGGTTCTTCGCCCGTCTTGGCGCGGCGGACGTTGATCGCCTTCACCGCCCAGTCGATGATCGTCAGCGTGCGCAGGCCGAGGAAGTCGAACTTGACCAGACCGACGGCCTCGACGTCGTCCTTGTCGAACTGGGTGACCGGGCTCTTGCCGTGGCCTTCGCCGTCGTGCTCGGCGAACAGCGGGCAGAAGTCGCTCAGCGGGCTCGGGGCGATCACCACGCCGCCGGCGTGCTTGCCGGCGTTGCGGGTCAGGTTTTCCAGGCTGCGGGCGAGGTCGAGCAGGTCGCGGACATCGTCCTGGCTGGCGTAGCGCTCGATCAGCTCGGTCGAGACCAACGCCGGGTTCTTGCGCGCCGCCTCCGACTCGCCCAGGGCGTCGTCGAGCGACACCCCCAGCGTCAGCGGAATAAGTTTTGCGATGCCGTCGACAAAGCCATACGGGTGGCCGAGCACGCGGCCGCAATCGCGCACCACCGCTTTGGCGGCCATGGTGCCGTAGGTGATGATCTGGCTGACCCGGTCGCGGCCGTACTTGCGCGAGACGTAGTCGATCACCTCGTCGCGCCGGTCCATGCAGAAGTCGATGTCGAAGTCGGGCATCGACACGCGTTCGGGGTTGAGGAAGCGCTCGAACAGCAGGTCGTACGGCAACGGGTCCAGGTCGGTGATGCCCAGTGACCACGCGACCAGCGAGCCGGCACCGGAACCGCGACCGGGCCCGACCGGGATGCCTTGCTCCTTGCCCCAGTTGATGAAGTCCGCAACGATCAGGAAGTAGCCCGGGAAGCCCATCTCGAGGATGACGTCGAGTTCGGTTTCCAGGCGTGCGTCGTACACCTCGCGGCTCTTGCCTTCGGCCAGCGGGGCGGTTTCCAGTCGTGTTTCCAGACCCTCGCGCGCGGCGTTGCGCAGCCAGCTCTCGATGGTGTGGTCGCTGGGCACCGGGAACGCCGGCAAGGCGTACTGGCCGAAGGTCATCTCGACGTTGCAACGGGTCGCCAGCGCCACGGTGTTGTCGATCGCATCGGGCACGTCGGCAAACAGTTCGGCCATCTGCTCGGATGACTTCAGGTACTGCTCGGCGGTGTAGTCGTGGGGGCGCTTGGGGTCGTCAAGCACGCGGCCGGTGGAGATGCACACCCGCGCCTCGTGAGCGTCGAAGCCGTCCGCATCGAGGAAGCGCGCATCGTTGCTGGCAATGACCGGCAAGCCGCGTTTGCCGGAGGTGTGCAGGGCAAAGCGGTTGAAGGCGTCTTCGTCGCCATGCCCGGCGCGGGTCAACTCCAGGTGCAGGCGGTCGCCGAACGTGCCTTGCAAGTCTGCGACCCACGCTTCGGCCAGTTCCGGGCGGCTACCGGTCGCGAGCCGCCCGGCGAGGCTTTTCCGGCCGGCCAGTGCGAACAGACCGGTGTTGTCCTCGCGCAACCATTCCGGGCGCATCGCAACGCCGTCGACGCGGTGGCCTTCCATCCACATCCGGCTGAGCAGCCGCGACAGGGTGAGGTAGCCGGTGCGGTCGCGGCACAGCAGGGTCAAGCGGGAGGGGTTTTCGTTACCGTCGGCCAGGTCGATGTCGGCGCCGAGGATCGGTTTGACCCCGGCGGCCTCGGCCTTGCGGTAGAACTTGACCGCGGCAAACAGGTTGTTGACGTCGGTGACCGCAACCGCCGGTTGGCCCAAGGTGGCGCAGCGCTTTACCAGCTCGTCGATCCGGATCGTGGAGTCGACGAGTGAGAATTCGCTATGCAGGTGGAGGTGTATGAAGCGCGCTGGCATCGTGCCGTTGGTTGACCGGCTGGAACAGTGACCAGAGTATCAGTCCCGCCGGGGCGGACAAGGCTTGACAGACCCTGCCCGCCCGCCATGGCGTCAATGAACTTGGAACCGCACGGCATGGGTCGGGACGTGGAAATGGTCGAGGGCGTCGCGATGGGCCGCGGCAAACGCGATCTCGGCCTGCAGTGCCTGTTGCCATTGCTCCCGGCTGAACTCGAAGTCGCCGTAGTTGCAGCCACGCAGGCGCGCCTCGATCCGGCGCAGCCGACGGTAGTGGAGGTAGTTGTCGACTTCGTCACCCAGTACCGGCCAGGCGGTATCGACCACGATCACGTCGTCGAGCCGACCGACCCGCGGCAAACGGTCCGGCAACAGGTCGTTCTTCGCACGGATGTATTCGACCACCAACGTCGCCAGTAACGCGGCATCGTTGGCCGTTTCCCATGCCGGGTCGGTGACCATCAGGGCCGCGGCGGCGGCGCGACGCATCCGCTGCGCGATGCCGGGGAGCGGATTGACGCTGCCGTCGCACAACTCGCGGCCGGCGGTGGCCAGTTGGTCGCGCTCAAACGGAGCCTCGGTCCGGCCCAGGCGCGAGAGCAGGCCGTTGAAGCGGTCGACTTCGCCCTGGTCGATGGAAAAGCCGCTGATGGTGCGGCGCCGCATCTGGTGGGGGGATGCTGCCGTGGTGGCGGCTAACCGGTCCAGGGCGGCGGGGTACGAACCTGCGGTGGCGAGCATGTTGCTGGTAGGCATGGTGTTCATGACAATTCTCCGGGTCGGGCGCTGGGGAGTCGGCGCAGGTCCAGATTCCGCTCGACGCCCGAATAGGTCATGATGTCCGGGGGAGTCTTTCACCACCTTTGACACAGGTTGGCGAGGTCTTCATGAGGTTTCACCGATGAATCCGTCAGGAATCACGGGAGAGCGAGGACTGCCCGGCGTCCGCTTCCACTTCGGCGGGGTCGTCGTGGACGCGGTCGCGCATACGCTGACCCGGGACGGATTGCCACAGGCGATCGAACCCAAGGCGTTCGCGGTGCTGCTGGTGTTGCTGCGGCACGCCGATGAGCTGGTCGAGCACGAGACGTTGCTCGATGCGGTGTGGGGCCACCGCCACGTCACCCCCGGTGTCCTTACCCGCGCGATCGCGCAGCTGCGGGCCGCCCTGGATGATCATCCGCACCAACCGCGATTCATCCAGACCCAGCACGCGCTTGGTTACCGGTTCATCGGCGAGTTGGAGGCTGTGGAATCCACGGGCCCGGCCGACCCTCAGGCGGCGCCCGGCCCGCAATCCGTTCAGGCTGGGCAACCATCCCCCGAGCCGGCACCGGTCGGGGCCGCCGCGACCTTGGCGAAGCTGGCGGATCCACCGGCGTCAGGTGAAACGACGATCGGGCCCCTGCCAGTGCCGCGAGACCCGCCAGACTCGTCCTCCTCGCATGGCCATGTCGGCATGGATGAGGCGCCGCCGGCCCGCGTCCGCGGTGGCGTCAAATCGGTCTGGTTCGCCGCCGCTGTCCTGCTGTTGATCGCGATGGCCGCGTTGGCCTGGTTCAACCGCGGGATGCTGTCGCGAGAACCGGCGGATGCTTCGGTTGCGGTGCTTCCCTTCACCAGCCTCAGCGATAACCCGGATGACCGCTATTTCGCCCAAGGCCTGGCGGTGGAGATGCACAACGCGCTGGCGGGCATGCCGGGCCTGCAGGTGGCCGCCGTACGCCCCGGAGCGAGCCAGAATCCCCCCGACATCGAGGCATTGGGCCGCCGTCTCGGGGTGGCGACCGTACTGGATGCCAGTGTGCGGCGTGACGGCGACCGGCTGCGCGTGAATGCGCGCCTGTCCGATACCGCCACCGGTTTCACGTTGTGGAGTAGGAGCTTCGATCGCAAGGCCAATGATGTGTTTGCCGTCCAGAGGGAAATCGCCAACCAGGTCGTGCACGCGTTGCCCGGCGTGCTGCAGGTCGATCCCCACGCCCTGGACAAGCTGGCGCCGACCCATGACCTGAGCGCCTACGAGGCCTACCTGAAAGGACAGCAGCTGCTGTTGGGCTCGGCAAATGATGGCTACCTTGACCAGGCCATCGGATTGTTCGGGGAGGCTTTGGCTGCAGACCCGAACTTCGCTCGTGCCCAGGCCGGGATTTGCCGGGCCCGGATCATACGCTTCGAGGCTGCGCACGATACCCCGGCGTTCGACCAGGCGCAGGATGCCTGCATGCGCGCGGCGACGATGGATCCGGCACTGCGCGAAGTCAGCCTGGCGCTCGGTGAGTTGCACCGGGCCCGGGGCGATTATGTGCAGGCCAATGAGTTCTACACCGAGGCGCTGGAAGACTTCGGCTTGCGCCCTGCGGCCTACATCGGACTGGCGCGGGTGCAGAGCGTGCAGGGCAACAATGACCTTGCGCTGGAGTATTTCGAGCTGGCGCGCAAGTTGCGGCCCGGTGACGCGCAGGTCTACCGCGAGCGTGGCTACCACCAGTACCTCAATGATGATCTTGCCGGGGCGATCGAGTCGTTTCGCACCGCGACCACCTTGCGGCTCGACGACCCCAGCCTGTGGAGCAGCCTCGGCGGCCTGTACCTGACCGACGGCGACAACGTGCGCGCCGCCGATGCGTTCCAGCAGTCGCTGGCGATCAAGCCCAGCTATGCGGCGTTGAGCAACCTGGGAACCCTCAGGTATGCACAGGGTGCCTACGCGGATGCCGCCCGGCTGTATCGACAGGCCGCGGATCTGGATCCGACCGACTTCCGCATCTGGGGCAACATCGGTGATGCACTGGCCGCCCAGCCTGC
This sequence comes from Lysobacter sp. A289, assembly GCF_054072675.1. Lineage (NCBI taxonomy): Bacteria > Pseudomonadati > Pseudomonadota > Gammaproteobacteria > Lysobacterales > Lysobacteraceae > Lysobacter > Lysobacter sp. A289. The sequence goes on along the minus strand of NZ_JBSVRN010000001.1, from coordinate 1,449,702 downwards.
TACCACCGGGCAGGCGCAGGCGCCGTATCGGCATGCCGTGCAGCTTGCCCAGGACTATCTGACCGTCAAGGACGATGATGCGCAGGCCCAGGCGCTACTGGGCTTCTATTACGCGCGTCTGGGCGATGCGGCGGCGGCGCTGGACCATATAGGCAAGGCGGAGGCGCTGGCGACCGAGCGCGGCGAAGTGGCGTTCATCGATGCCCAGTCGCTGGTGTTGCTGGGTGACACGGCCGGTGCGCGCAAGCGTCTGGTGCAGGCGCGTCGGGAGGGCATCGCCGAGCAACGGCTCAAGGCGTCCCCGGTGCTGCACGAATTGCTTGCGGGCCAACCGCGGCAATGACGGCAATGACTCAGACGATCCCTAAACGGCCTGCACGGTGCAGGCACCCACCAAGGAGTGCGTCATGCAACCGAAATTGATGGCAATCACCATCGCGCTGGTCGCGGCAGGCTGCAGCAGCACCGGTCCGACCACGGATGGCGAAGGCTCGCCCACAACGCCCGCCGATCCCGATGGGGTGGCCTGCCAGGACTCAGCCGGTGCAACTGCCGTGCACATTGACGTGGAGTACGACGGCAACGCGGTGAGCACGCCGGATGCGGTCTGCACCGTGGACCGGGGCACCGAGATCACCTGGCGCGCGCCTGCAGGCAGCAGCGTGGCGTTCCAGTTGCAGTTCTCCGATGCCAGCCCCAGCGCCCGTGGGATGCCCCTGAGCGTGGGTTCGTCGGAGCAGGACGGCCGGCAGAAAGTGATGATCACCGCAGGCAACGCCAGCGGCACTTATGAGTACGACATCCAGACCCGCCTTGGCGGCATCGATCCGGCCATCATCATCCGTTAGTGGGTCGGGCAGCAATCACGCCCAGGCAGGGTGCTGCATGTCAGATGCGTGCGACTGGGCGCTCGCGGCGCGCACCGGGGCGAAGCTGCGCCGATGTTGCGGGCAGGGCCCGTGCGTGACCAGCGCCGCCAGGTGAGCCGGGGTCGGATACCCCTTGTGGGCGTCGAAACCGTAGTGCGGGTATTGCTGGTGCAGGTCGGCCATCAGGCGATCGCGGGTGACCTTGGCCAGGATCGAGGCGGCCATGATCGCGCGGTCACGGGCGTCGCCACCGATCCATGCCTCGGCCGGGCAGGGCAGGCCACGCGGCAATGCGTTGCCGTCGATGCGCGCCAGTTCGGCCACGTGCAGCACGCCCTCCAGTGCGCGGCGCATGCCGACCATGGTGGCCTGGAAGATGTTGATGCGGTCGATTTCCTCTACCTCCACTGCGACCACGTGCCAGGCCAGTGCGCGCTCGACGATGCGGTCGTAGAGGGCCTCACGGCGTTTGGCGTTGAGCTGCTTGGAATCGTTGAGTCCATTGACCGGGGTGCGGCCAGGTCCCAGCACCACCGCGGCGATCACCACCGGTCCGGCGAGCGGGCCGCGCCCGGCTTCGTCGATGCCGGCAATGCGTTGGGCGCGGGGCGCAACCGCCAGGTCGAGCGTGGTCTGGATGACGATGTCAGCCATTTGCCTCGGACACCAGGTCGACGATGGCGTCGGCGGCCTGTGCAGAGGCCTCGCGCTTCAGCGTCTGGTGCAAGGCGAGAAAGCGTGGCTGCAATGCTTCGGCGGCCGCGGGGTCGTGTAGCCAGCGCAAGGTCGCGGCGGCAAGTTTTTCCGGGGTGCAGTCGTGTTGCATCAACTCCGGTACGACCTCGGTGCCAGCCAGGACGTTGGGCAGCGCGTAATGGTCGACCTTGAGCATGCCCAGACCCTTGACCAGGCGATAGGTCAGCGGGGCGACCTTGTAGCCGACCACCATGGGCCGCTTCGCCAGCATGGCTTCCAACGTCGCCGTACCCGACGCCAGCAGGATCACGTCGCTGGCGACCATCAGGGTGCGGGCACGACCAGTGATCTCGCGCAAGGCAGGTGCCAGCGCCTCGCGGTCCGGATGGGCAGCAAGCACGCGTTGGAAAGCTTCGTGCGCCTGTGGATTGGCCATCGGCACCACGATCTGCAACTTCGGCTCGGCGGCGAGCACCTGCGCCGCGGCGCCAAGAAAGTCCGCGCCCAGCCGCTCGATCTCGCCAACCCGCGAGCCTGGCAGTAACGCCAGCAGCGGCCGGTTCTGGTCCAGGTTGAGCACCCGACGCGCCAGGGCGCGGTCGGGCTGCAGCGGCATTTCATCGGCGAGCGGATGGCCGACAAAGCGTGCGTCGACGTCGTGACGCGCGTAGATTTCCGGCTCCATCGGGAACAGGCACAGCACCCGGTCGGCGCTGCTACCGATCTTCGCGGCGCGCTTTTCGCGCCAGGCCCAGACCGAGGGACTGACGTAATGCACCGTGCGCACACCGTGTTGCTTCAGCCATTTTTCGACACCCAGGTTGAAGTCCGGTGCGTCGATGCCGATGAATACATCGGGCTTCCAGTCCAATACGCGGCGGCGGAATTCGCGGCGCAATCGCAGCAGCCGCGGCAGGTCGCGAAGCACCTCGGCCAATCCCATCACCGATAGCTCGGAAGCGTCGAACCAGGTTTCCATCCCGGTCTCACGCATGGCCGGCCCGCCGATGCCGACGAACTCCGCACCCGGCCATCGCTGTTGCAGTTGACTGATCAGCCCAGCGCCGAGCAGATCGCCGGAGGCCTCCCCGGCGACCAGCGCGACGCGCTTGGCACGGGTTGGGGCCGGGTCGTTGAAGATATCCACCGCGGGCGCGCCGCTCATCGCAGCAGGGGCCGTTCACCGCTGTCGATGAATTCCAGCAGCACGCGCACGTCTTCGCTGTCGCCGGCGATGTCCACCAGTTTTGCGTGAGCCTCTTCCAGCGATGCGCCTGACACGTACAGGGCGCGATACGCGCGCTTGATCGCACTGATGCGCTCGGGATCAAAGCCGAGTCGTTTCAGCCCTTCGCTGTTGATGCCGCGCGGGCGGCTATAGCCCTCCTGGGCGACCATCACAAACGGTGGCACGTCGCCATTGACGAAGGCGCCCATGCCGATGAACGCATGCGAGCCGATCCTGCAGAACTGGTGCACCCCGGCGAACCCGCTGAGGATGACGTGGTCGCCCACGACGACGTGCCCGGCCAGGGTCGCGTTGTTGGAGAACACGCAATGGTTGCCCACCAGACAATCGTGGGCGATGTGGGTATACGCCAGCAGCAGGTTGTCGTCGCCAACCCGGGTCACACCGCCGCCGCCGTGGGTACCGCGGTTGATGGTGACGAACTCGCGCACCGTGTTGCGGTCGCCAATCACCAACTCGACCCGCTCGCCGCGATATTTCTTGTCCTGCGGGTCGCCGCCAATCGCGGCGTGGCCGAGGATTCGATTGTCGCGGCCGATCCGGGCCGGACCATGCACGCTGCAATGCGGACCGATGTGGGTGTTGTCGCCGATTTCGACGTCGGCGCCGATATAGCTGAACGCACCCACCCGCACGCCGGCGCCAAGCCGGGCTCCCGGCTCGATTACTGCGCTGGGATGGATGGGAGCAGTATTCATGACTTCGGCACGACCTCGGCGCACAGGATGTCGGCACTGGCCGCCTGCTCACCATCGACCCGCGCAATGCCCTGGTACAAAGCCATGTTGCGGATTGTGCGCTTGAGGATGACCTCCAGATCAAGCCGGTCGCCGGGCACGACCATCCTGGAAAACCTGGCCGCGTCGATCTTGACCAGGTAGAACAGCTTGTTCTCGGCGGTTCGGCCCATCGACAGTTGGGTCAACAAGCCGCCGGCCTGGGCCAGTGCCTCCAGTACCAGTACCCCGGGCATCACCGGTTGTCCGGGGAAATGGCCGTTGAAGAATGGCTCGTTGCAGGTCACGTTCTTATAGGCGAGCACGCGCTTGTTGGCTTCGAACTCGACCACCCGGTCGACCAGCAGAAACGGGTAGCGGTGAGGAAGCAGCTCCTGGATCGTGGTGACATCGATCGGCAGTTTCAGGGTGTCGCTCATTCTTTCTGATCCTTGTTCTGTTGGCCGCGCAACTGACGGGCCATCTTGTCCAGTTGCCTGAACCGCGCCGCGTTCCTGCGCCAGCTGCGATTGTCCATTAGTCCGGTCCCCGACGAGTACTCTCCGGGTTCGCGGATCGAACGGGTGACCAGGCTCATTGCGGTGATCACGACGCGGTCGCAGATCTCCAGATGCCCGACGATGCCGGCGCCACCACCGATCTGGCAGTAGCGGCCGATCGTGCTGCTGCCGGCAATTGCGGCGCAGCCGGCGATCGCGGTGTGTGCCCCGATGCGGACGTTGTGGCCGACCTGTATCTGGTTATCCAGCCGCACGTCGTCTTCCAGCACGGTGTCCTCGATGGCGCCGCGGTCGATGGTGGTGTTGGCGCCGATCTCGCAATCATCGCCCACCAGCACCCCACCCAATTGCGGCACCTTGATCCAGTGTTGCTCGCCATCAGGCGACCGGTCCATGGCCAGGCCGAAGCCGTCGGCACCCAACACTGCGCCGGGATGAATCCGTACGCGTTTGCCCAGCCGCACCCGCGTGACCAGGGTGACCCGGGCAGTCAACTGGCTGTCGTCACCGACCACGCAATCGTCACCAATTACGCAGCCCGGCCCGATCACGACGCCCGTCTCGATGCGGCTGCGCGCTCCGATACTGGCAAACGCACCGATGTGCGCACCGGGATCTATCGTGGCGCTGGGATCGACTTCAGCCAGGGGATGGATACCCGGCGGATGTGAAGCCGGCCGCTCGAACAAGGCGGCCAGCTTGGCGAAGGCGCTGTAGGGGTCATCGGCCAGCAAGGCGGTGCCGTCATATCCTGCGGCGTCCGATTCGCGCATCACCACCACGCCGGCCCGGCTGGCAGCCAGCTGGGCGCGGTACTTCGGGTTGGCGAGAAACGCCAACTGGGTCGGCCCGGCGTTGGCAAGGGTGCCGACGCCGTCAACCCGGGTGTCGCCATTGCCCTGAAGTCGGAGCAGGAAACGATCTGCCAGCTCGGCGGCGGAATGGTGGGTGGGTTGCATGTCCTCTATCAGCGACCTTAGAACGAGCCGCCAAAGGTGAACTGCAAGCGCTCCAGGTCATCGCTGTCTTCCTTCTTGATCGGGAAGGCGTAGCTGATCGTGATCGGCCCCATCGGCGAGCGCCACATCAGGGCAAGGCCGGTGGAAGCGCGCAGTTCGCCTGCGTCAAAGGCGTCGACATCGGTATACACGTTGCCGAAATCAACGAACGCCGACGCCCGTGCCGCGGAACTGTCGATCAGCGTGGGGAAGATCATTTCCACCGAGCCGACGGTCTTCAGCGAGCCGCCGATGGGCTGCAGGTAAGAGGTGTTGCTTGCCGATTCGCGCGGGCCCAGGGTGTTGTCGGTGAAGCCGCGAACCGAGCGCGTACCACCGGCGTAGAAGTTCTCGAAGAACGGCAGGCCGTCGGCGGTGATGGTCTTGACGTAATCCGGAGAGCCCGGTCCGCAGGGGTCGGAAGGATCCGCGCCCGGGGTGTAGACCGGTGGCGTCGCCGGGTCGTTGTCATGATCGACCGTGGTCGGGGCGGTGTAGCAGACGTCGCGGACGAAGGAATCGCCGTAGCTGTCGCCGTAACCCAGTTCCATCCGGGTATTGAGCACCAGGTGGCGTGAGATTGGCCAGAACTTCGAGAAGCTGTAGTTGAGCTTGAAGTACTCGACGGTTGATCCCGGTAGCGCGGCTTCCAGCCACACGCGTTGCGTTGAGCCGCGGGTCGGGGTCAATGCGCTGTTGAGCGTATTGCGGGCCCAGCCGATCTCGCCGCGCCAGGCGTGGAACGTGCGTTGGCCCACCGCATCGATGTAATCCACGATGGAGTCGGGCGTGACCCCGCGGTAGGCAAAAATCTGGTTGCTGTCGATGCCGAGCATCGCGGTGAAACTGTCGGTCTCGGTGATTGGCACGCCCAGCACCATCTGGCCCATGCCGCTGGTGGAGGAATAGCGTGCGGTGTTGAAGTTGGAGTTGTTGAACTCGCTCCAGCGCAGGTTGTAGCCCAGCGAGACCCCGTTGTCGGTGAAATACGGGTTCAGGAAGGAGAAGTCATAACGCTGCAGGTAGTCGTTGCGCTGCGCTTGTACCGCGATGCGGTTGCCGCTGCCGAGGAAGTTGTTCTGCGAGACCTGGACCTGGGTGCTCAATCCGGTCAGCTGGGAGTAACCAAGGCCGAACATGAAGCTGCCGGCGGCTACTTCGTTGACGGTGTAGACGACGTCAACCTGGTCATGGCTGCCGGGTACGGGCGTGGTCTCGACGTCGACCTTGTCGAAGTAGCCCAGGCCCTGGATGCGGATCTTGGAGCGGTCGATGGCTGCCTGTGAGTACCACGTCCCCTCGAACTGGCGCATTTGCCGGCGCAAGACTTCGTCGGCGGTGCGCGAGTTACCCTTGAACACCACCCGGCGCACGTTCACGCGCGGGCCCGGCACCACCTGGAAAGCAATGGCGACGGTCTTGTCCTCGGCGTTCACCGACGGGATCGGATTTACCTGGGCGAATGCATAACCGACGTTGCCCAGGGTTGCGGTGATCGAGTCGGAAGTGATCTCGAGCAGGCTGCGCGAGAAGATCTGGTCGGGCTTGACCAATACCAACTTCTCGATTTCTTCCTTCGGCAGCACGGTATCGCCGCTGATCTCGACCTCGGAGATCTTGTACTGCTCACCCTCGGTGACGCCGGCGGTGATGAACATGTCCTGCAGGTCGCGGCTGATCGACACCTGGGTCGAGTCGAGACTGAAATCGACATAGCCGCGGTCGAGGTAGAAATTATTCAGCTTTTCCAGGTCGCCCGAGAGCTTTTCGCGCGAGTACTGGTCATCGCGGCGGTACCAGCTCAGCCAATTGTGTTCGCCGGACTCCCAACGCTCGGTAATCTGCTCTTCGTCGAACAGCTCGTTGCCGACCAGGTTGATGTGCCGGATCTTGGCCGCCTTGCCTTCGTCCACGGCAATGGTCACGTCGACCCGGTTGCGGGGCAGGTTGGACACGCTGGGGCTGATCTTGACGTTGTATTTGCCGCGGTTGTTGTATTGCCGCGTCAACTCCTGGGTGACGCGGTCCAGGCTCAGGCGATCGAAGGTGTTGCCTTCCGTCAGCCCGATGTCGTTCAGGCCTTTCATCAAGTCGTCGGTCTTGATGTCCTTGTTGCCGGTGAGGGTCAGCTTGTTGATCGCAGGCCGTTCGGTGACCGTGACCACCAGGATGTTGCCCTGATGGCCAATCCGGACGTCTTCAAAGAAGCCGGTTGTGTACAGCGCGCGGATGGCCTCTCCGGCCTTGCCCGGGTCGACGGTGTCGCCACGCTCGATCGGCAGGTAGGTGAATACGGTACCTGCGGAAATGCGCTGCAGGCCGTCGACGCGGATATCACTGACCGTGAACGCGCTGCCGGGATCCGCCGCGGCAGGCGGTGCCGTCGTGGTTGATGGTTCGGTAGTCGTCTGTGCCGTGGCATTGAACGTCGGTACCGTGGACAACGCCGAGGCAAGTGCAATGGCAAGCAGGCGGCGGGGAATGGGTCGCGTCATCATCACGTCCGGTTGGGGGTGCGGTTGCGCGGTCAGGACCGGCAGCAGGGCAGGCGGGTTGGAAAAGTTGGTCGACATCAGTGCACCAGGTTGTTCACGATGTCGTTGTAGAAAGCCAGGCCCATCAAGCCGACAATCAATGCAAGACCGATATATTGGCCAAGCGCCATCGTCCGTTCGCTGACCGGGCTGCCCTTGACCAACTCGATAAGGTAATACAGCAGGTGACCGCCGTCCAAGATCGGGATTGGCAACAGGTTCAGGATGCCCAGGCTCAGCGAGAGCATGGCCAGCAGCGACAGGAACCACGCGGGGCCTTGGTCGGCATAGGCATTGGCCGCCCGGGCGATGGTAATCGGGCCTGCAATGGTGTTTTCTATCTCGACCCGGCCGGTGAATGCGCGGCCGATCATGGTAAGCAATTCGCTGGTCTGGTGGGCGGTTTCGCGCAGCGCCGCAGGGATCGCCGCCACCGGGCCGTAATGCAGTTCCGCGTCCATCGGGGGCATCGGCGGCCGCGCCGCGGCAATGCCCAGCGCCCAGTAGGAATCGCCGCCGTCGGCAGGCTGGGTCAGGCTTGGCTGCAATTCCAGCGCGAGTCGATCGCCATCGCGCTCGACTTCGACCATCGCCTCACCACCGCGCTCGCCCAAGCCCTGGATCAGCGGGCCAAGGTCGGCCCAGGCATGGACGGGGACGCTATCGATGGCACGGATCAGGTCGCCTTCGGCGAGCACGCCCCAGGCGGGGGTGTCGGGAGCGACGCGACCGACCAACGGGGGTACCAGCAGATGCTGCGGGGTCAGGCCCATCGCCTCGATCGCGCGGCGCTCGTCGAATTGCGCCGGCAGCTCGGACAATGCCAGGGTGCGGGTTGCCTCGTCGCCGGTGTCGGTGGATACCTGCAGCTGGATGTCGGCGTGATCCAGGGCCGCCGGAATCAGTGCCAACTGGACGTCACTCCAGGTCGGCGTCTGGCGATCGCCAATCCGGGTGATGGTGTCACCGCGTTGCAGCCCGGCCGCCGCGGCGATGCCGTCAACGTGACCGACCACCGGCTGGTAATCGGGACGACCGATCACGAACATCGCCCACAACAACGCCACGCACAGGACCAGGTTGGCCAGCGGTCCGGCGATCACGATCGCGATCCGCTTCCATACCGACTGGCGGTTGAATGCCTGCGCGAGTTGCTCAGGCGGCAGATCCGCGGCGTCCTGTTCGTCGAGTCGGGACTCATCAAGCATGCTGACGTAGCCGCCCAGCGGGATCGCGGCGATGGCGTACTCGGTGCCATCGGCGCCGCGACGCATCCACAGCGGCTTGCCGAAGCCGACCGAGAAGCGCAGCACCTTCACTCCGCAACGGCGCGCCACCCAGTAGTGGCCGAACTCATGGAACGTGACCAACACGCCGAGACTGACGATGAGCCACCAGATCGAACCGAGTAGTTCAGTCATGTGTCGATTCCCGGGTCATGTCGCCGTTGGCAGCCACGGCCTGACTCGCATGGCGGCGGGCCCGGGCATCGGCGTCGTGCAGGCATTCCAATGAATCCGCTGCCGTGGCAGGGATCGCCGCGAGGGTGTCTTCGACCAGCGCGGCAATGGACAGGAAGCCTATGCGTCGCTGAAGAAACGCTGAAACCACGACCTCGTTGGCGGCATTCAGCATCGCCGGAGCGGTGCCTCCGGCCGCCAATGCGTCGAATGCCAGCCGCAAGCACGGGAACGCGGCCAGGTCGGGTGCCTCGAAATCCAGTCGCCCGCCCTGGGCCAGCAAGTCCAGGCCGGAGACACCCGAGGTGATGCGCCGTGGCCAGCCGAATCCAACGGCCAGCGCGGTGCGCATGTCGGGCAGGCCGAGCTGGGCCAGGGTGGAGCCGTCAATGAACTCCACCATCGAGTGCACCAGGCTTTGCGGGTGCACCAGCACCTCGATCCTGTTGCCGGGCACGCCAAACAGGTGATGCGCCTCGATCACCTCCAGTCCCTTGTTCATCAAGGTGGCCGAGTCGACGGAAATTTTTGGCCCCATCGACCATTTGGGGTGGCGGATCGCCTGCTCGACGGTGACATCGGCCAGCGACTCGCGTGAACGACCCCGAAACGGGCCACCGGACGCCGTCAGGATGATCCGGGCCAGGCCGAAGCTGGCCGGCGTGCCTGCCGGGTCGGCAGCGCCGGACTGTCGACCGTCAACCGGCAAGCACTGGAATATCGCGTTGTGCTCGCTGTCGATCGGCACGATGGTGGCGCCGCCTTCGCGGGCGGCCGCCATCAACAACTCGCCGGCCAACACCAGAGACTCCTTGTTGGCCAGCAGCAGGCGTTTGCCCGCACGTGCCGCGGCCAGGGTCGACGGCAGGCCGGCGGTGCCGACGATGGCCGCGACCACGGTGTCGCAGGCATCGCTGGATGCCAATGCCTCGATCGCCTCTGCGCCGGCGTGTGCCAGGGTGTCGAGACCGGCTTCGCGCAAACCGTCGCGCAACGCCGGGAAACAGGCCTCATCGGCGATCGCGGCATGGCGAGGTCGATGCCGCCGGCATAGCTCCAGCAACGCTTCCACGTTGCGTCCCGCCGCCAGCACGGTCGCGCGCAGGTGCCCGGGATGGCGACCGATCACGTCCAGCGCCGATGCCCCGATCGAGCCGGTGGCGCCCAGGACGGCGACCTCACGCATGGCAGGTGCGACCGGCATCAGAAGCCCAGCACGGCCTTGCCCAGCGCAAACGCGGGCAGGGCCGCCAACACGCCATCGAGGCGATCCAGGATGCCGCCGTGGCCGGGGATGACGTTGCCCGAATCCTTCACCCCGGCGTGGCGTTTGAGCAGGCTTTCGAACAGGTCACCGACCACCGAGAACAACGTGGCAACCAGTGCCACCAGCGCAATCGCCGGCAACTGCTCGGTGGTGGCGCCAGCCAGCAACGACATCACCACGCCGGCAGTGACCCCGGCGACCACGCCGCCGACCAGTCCTTCAATGGTCTTGTTGGGGCTGATCAGCGGCGCGAGCTTGTGCTTGCCAAACCGGCGTCCGGCGAAATAGGCCCCGCTGTCGGCCGCCCACACCACCATCAGCGCGGTCAGCAGCCAGAAGTGGCCATTGGGCGTGCTGGCATGGATCCAGGCCAGCGCACACCAGGCGGGAATCATCGCCAGCGCGCCGGCAAACAGCTTGAATACCCGCGCATGGGTGGCATGGTCGCTGGCGAATCGATGACGGCCCAGCCACATCAGCGCCAGGAACCACCAGACCACACCGATCAGGGTCATCAGCTCCAGCAACGCAAAACTGAAACCCCGGGTCGAGCGCGATGCCCACACCAGGGCGACCATCAAGGCCAGGTGAGCCAATAGCAGGACGGTGCGGGCGAGGGTGTCCTCGATATCAGCCAGGTCGAACCATTCCCACAGGCCCAGCAGGAAGACGACCGCAGCCAGTGCCATCAACCATTCCGTCGGCAGCAGCAGGATTGCGGAGATCGCGACGAATGCCATTACCAATGCGGCGATCAGGCGGATACGGGTCATTTTGGCATCTCGTCGGAGTTTGCGACCTGCGCGCCAGTGAGGCCGAAGCGGCGTTCGCAGGATGCGTAATGGTCGAGTGCGCGTTGTAGTGTTGCCGCATCCAGCTCCGGCCACAACAAGTCGGTGAACCACAATTCGGTATAGGCCAGCTGCCAGAGCAGGAAGTTGCTGATCCGTTGCTCACCCCCGGTGCGGATGAACAGATCCGGCGGCGGCAGGTCCGCCAGCGACATACGCGATGACAGCATCGTCTCGTCTATCGCTTGCGGATCCAACTGGCCGGCGGCGACCTCAAACGCCAGCGAGCGCGCCGCCTGGGTGATATCCCAGCGTCCGCCATAGCTGGCCGCGATGGTCAGCTGCAAACCGGTATTGGCCAGGGTCTGGGCCTCGGCGGCGTCCATTCGTTGTCCGATGCCGGGGCTGAACCGCCCACGCTCGCCGATGAAGCGCACCCGCACGCCGCGGCGATCGAGTTCGTCGACTTCCCGCTCCAGTGCGTTCATGAACAGCTTCATCAAGGCACCGACCTCGGCCTCCGGTCGCCCCCAGTTTTCGCTGGAAAACGCGAACAGGGTCAGCGCCTGGACGCCCTTGCCGATGCAGAAGTCGATACAGGCGTTGACCGCGCGCGCGCCAGCGCGATGGCCGATAACGCGTGGTCGGCCACGATGCTCCGCCCAGCGGCCGTTACCGTCCATGATGACGGCAAGGTGGCTGGGAATGCGTGCACCCGTAATTGGCGGCGAAGGCATGGCAGTGACGGACGCGCTCGTCAAACCGCCATCAACTCCTGTGCCTTGGCCTTGACCACGTCGTCGACGTCCTTGATCGCGGTGTCGGTCAACTTCTGGATTTCGTCTTCGACCCGCCGTACGTCGTCTTCGCTGGCTTCCTTTTCCTTCAGCAGTTCCTTGACCTGCTGGTTGGCGTCGCGGCGGATGTTGCGGATCGCGACCTTCGAATCCTCACCTTCACCGTGGACCATCTTGGACAGGTCACGGCGGCGCTCCTCGGTCAGCGCTGGCAGGTTGATGCGGATCACGGTGCCGGCGGTATTGGGTGTCAGGCCAAGATCGGAGTTGATGATCGCCTTTTCCACCGCCGCGACCATGGGCTTTTCCCACGGGGTGATGGTGAGTGAGCGGGCGTCGTTGACGGCGATGCTTGCGACTTGGCTCAGCGGCATCTCCGAACCGTAGTAGTTGACTTTCAAATGGTCGACCAGCGAGGTCGATGCGCGGCCGGTCCGGACCTTGGTCATGGACTGGCGCAGCGCATCGATGCTCTTGTTCATGCGGGTCTGGGCGTCTTTCTTGATCTCGTTGAGCATCGCCGGCTCCGGTGCTGTGCGGTAATCGCGGAAGTATAGCGAACCCCGCCCCATCCCGGCCGCCGGAGTCAGTGCCCGTGCGGTGCGCGATCGTGCAGGTCGTGCTCGCACGACTGTCCATGTTCGATCTGCAAGGTCGGGTGGTTGATGCCGAAACGTTGGTCCAGCTGGTGGTTGAGCGCATCGATGAATTGGTCGTGGTCATCGCTGGCCGGACGTACCAGGTGCGCCGTCATCGCGATCTCGCCGGCTCCCAGCGACCAGATGTGCAAGTGGTGGATCGCACTCACCCCGGGTTGCCCGCGCAGGAATTCGAGCACCTCGGCGCGGTTCACTGCACGCGGTACCGCGTCCATCGCCGCGTTGAAGCTTTCGCGCAGCAACCCGAATGCGCCCAGCGCCACCACCACGCCGACCAGCAGCGCAGTGGCTGGGTCCAGCCACGACCAGCCCAACCACCACATGCCAGCACCCGCCAGCACCGCGGCCAGTGAGACCGCCGCGTCGGCCACCAGGTGCAGGAACGCCCCGCGACGGTTGAGATCGTGCTCGTGGCCATCGCGCACCAGCCAGGCCGCGCCCAGGTTGACGACGATGCCCAGCGCCGCCACCAGCATTACCGGCAGTGCAGGAACTGCCGGCGGGGCATCAAAGCGGCGGATGGCCTCCCAGCCAAGGGCGCCGGAGAACGCCACCAGCAACACTGCGTTTGCCAGTGGCGAGAGCAGGGTGGCCCGGCGCCAGCCATAGGTGTGGGTGTCGGTTGGCGCGCGCTTGGCGAGCACCGCGGCGCCCCAGGCCAACCCGAGCCCTAGCACGTCGCCCAGGTTGTGCAGCGCGTCCGACAGCAGCGCCAGCGAATTGGTGGCAAAGCCGTACCCGGCCTCCAGCGCCGTGTAGGCCAGGTTGACCAAGGTGATGACCGCGAACGTCCGGGTCGAATGGGAATGCGAGTGCATGCACCGATCCTGTCACGCGGCCGTGCCGGACACTATTGCACCGCCGCGGCTACTGCCGCGCGGTGGTCATCGGGTCAACTGCGGCCCTGTACCAGGGTTCCGATGTCCTCGCCACGCAGGATCCTCAACAGCTCGCCCGGCTGGCTCATGTCGAAGATCCGTAGCGGCAGGTCGCTGTCGCGCGCCAATGCGAACGCGGCGGTATCCATTACCTGCAGGTTGCGCTTGATGACGTCGTCATAGGTGAGCTTGTCGTAGCGCACCGCATCCGCATGCTTGTTCGGATCCTTGTCGTACACCCCGTCGACCTTGGTGGCCTTGAGCAACAGGTCCGCCCCGATCTCGATGGCACGTAACGCGGCGCCCGAGTCGGTGGTGAAGAACGGTGCACCGACGCCGGCGGCAAAGATCACCAGCCGGCCTTTTTCCAGGTGGCGGATCGCGCGCCGGCGAATGTAGTCCTCGCAGACGTCATTGATCTTGATTGCGCTCATTACCCGGGCCTTGGCGCCGAGCTTCTCCAGCGCGTCCTGCATGGCCAAGGCGTTGATCACCGTGGCCAGCATGCCCATCTGGTCGCCGGTGACCCGGTCCATCCCGCCGGCTGCCAGCCCCGCGCCGCGGAAGATGTTGCCACCGCCGATCACCAGTGCGACCTCAGCGCCGGCGGCCTGCGCCTCCATCACCTCGCGTGCGAGCCGGTGGATCACCAGTGGGTCGATGCCGTAGTCCTCGCAACCCATCAACGCCTCGCCGGACAGCTTCAATAGGATGCGGCGGTAGGCGAGTTGGGACATGGAGACCTCGGTGGCAGAAGAGAGTGGAGCGCGGAGAAAGTGGGAAGAAGTGTACTGGATACCAATCCCGGGCTTGGTCGCGCAGACCGGTTTCCGGCCGGGAGTTGGAAGTCCCGTGACTTGTGCGTGTGCACAAAATTGTGAAATTACAAGTCACAAAGATCAGTAAAGTTCAATATAAAGTGTGGCGCGTGTCACATAACTAGAAGCGAAATTACTGAACGCTTGTTAACAGACTGTTACCGGCGTAATCGTTGTCGCGCCCAGCAGGGTTTCCGTCGCAGCGCATGGGGAGTCACCACATTGTCCAGAACATCCATTAATTACGTCTTTCGCCGCAGTGCACTCACGGTGGCACTCGGCCTTTGCTTCGCGTCCGGCGTGGCCACCGCCCAGTCCAACACGGCCGGTACCATCTTCGGTTCCACCGGCGAGCCCAATGCGACGGTCGTGATCGAAAACGTCGATACCGGCCTCACTCGGCAGGTGACCAGTGACGCAAGCGGACGCTATACCGCGACCGCCCTGCCGACCGGTGAATACAAGGTCATGCTCCAGCGTGACGGTCAGGTCCTGGCGACTCAGGAAAACATCGAGCTGACACTGGGTGGCGGCAAGGAAGTCACATTCTCCGGCGCCGGCACTGGCAGCGGTACTGTTGCTACCGAGCTTGACCGGATCGTGGTGACAGGCACCGCCGCTAGGTACATCGACGTGTCGTCGACCGACACCGTCACGACCTTTACCGCGGATCAGTTGGAGCGGCTGCCGGTCGGGCGCAGCATCGAATCGGTCGCGCTGCTGGCGCCCGGCGTTGTCCAGGCTGATTCTCGCTATCCCGGTGCAGCGTCGTTCGGCGGTTCGTCTGCTTCCGAGAATGCCTTCTACATCAATGGTTACGCAGTCACCAACCCGTTGACCAACCTGGGTTCCACTTCACTGCCCTTTGATGGCATCAGCCAGATGCAGGTGCTTACTGGTGGCTACGGTGCAGAGTTTGGTCGTGCCACTGGTGGCGTGGTCAACATCGTGACCAAGCGCGGTAGCAACGAGTGGCAGTTTGGCGGACTGCTCACCTACCGTCCAGAGAGCATGCGTGCCGATTACCGGAATATCTACTACCCGGATAACGGCACCCCCAATGATGGCTTGGTGCAAGAGAAGAAGGAGCTTGAGCACGTAAATTCATGGAGCTACGGCGTTCATGTCGGCGGTCCGATCATTCAGGATCGATTGTTCATTTACGCTTCTGGCGAAATTGAGGAGCAGGATCAGAACAACGTCGGGTCGCGTCCGGGTGGCGCCACCAACGGTGCCAGCGATTCGCACTTCGAAATCCCGCGTTGGCTGGCCAAAGTTGACTGGAACATCACCAACAACCATATCGTCGAGTTGACTGCGATCTCCGACATCACCAAGCAATCGCTCGACTATCACTCATTCACCTACGACCCGGGCACCAATGACACCAGCCCGATCGGCAGCGAGAAAACCGGCGGCTACTACTTTGAAGATGGTGGCGAGCTGTATATCGGCAAGTACACCGGCTACCTGACCGACAGCCTGACGCTCACCGCCCTGTATGGCGAGCAGACGCAAACGCACGTTGCTGCACCGTTCGGGTACGACCCCAGCGTCGTGTATGTGAGTGACGGCCGCTCCATCGCCAACCCGATCCAGCGCGGTACCTACGGCCAGCTTGATGACCCCAATGCCTACGACGAGACATCGGGTTTCCGTGTGGATCTCGAGTGGCGTGTCGGTGATCACTCGCTGCGCGTTGGCTATGACCGGCAGGATTCAACCTCGCAAGCGGGCGAGGTCACCGCAGGACCCAATGGCTATCGCTGGATCTACAACACCTGCGGTGTCGGTGCGGGCGGTGAATCGATTCCCGGCGGCGGTGGCGCTGTCTGTCCCGGCGGCAACGGCGATTACGTGTCCCAGTACCGGTACTCCAATGGCGGTACCTTCAGCGTCGATCAGGCCGCCTACTACTTCGAGGACCGGTGGCAGGTTACCGATCAGATACTCCTGACCTTGGGGCTGCGCAACGAATCGTTCGAGAACTTCAACGCGGATGGGGAAATTTACGCCGAACAGAAGGACCAGTGGGCGCCGCGACTGGGCGCAAGCTGGGATGTTTTCGGGGACGCGTCCCTCAAGATTTTCGCCAACGCCGGGCGCTACCATCTGGCCATGCCCAACAACGTCGCGTTGCGCGGCGCGGCGGGCTCGCTTTATACCAATGAGTACTTTGCGTTCACCGGTATCGACCCGGTAACAGGCGAGCCTCTGGGACAGACCGCATTGGGCGATGGTCCCTACTCGGCAAACCGGGAGTACGGGCAGGCGCCCGATCCACAGTCAGTGACCGCGTCCGACCTTGAATCCCATTACCAGGATGAGTTCGTCCTCGGTTTCGAGAAGAGCATCACCGCGAACCTCAATGGCGGTGCGCGCTATGTCCATCGTGACCTCAAGGCTGCCATTGATGACATGTGCGATTACCGACCGGCCTACAACTGGGCGATCGGGCAGGGCATGTCCGAAGCGATGGCGGACAACCTGGGCAACGCCCTGGCGTCATGCCGTTTGTTCAACCCGGGCGATGACAATACCTTCATGCTCGATGATGGCACTGGCACTCTCATCCCGGTTGCATTGAGTGCTGCGGACCTTGGCTTCCCGACGCTGAAACGCATGTATCAGGGGATCGACTTCTTCCTCGAGCGTCCATTCGACGGCAAGTGGTACGGCCGCGTGGACTACACGTTGTCGCGGAACTATGGCAATGCCGAAGGGCAGTTGAAGTCTGACATCGGACAACAGGATGTTTCGCAAACCCAGGACTGGGACCACCCGGAATTGATGGACCACTCCAACGGTTACCTGCCCAATGACCGTCGTCATTACCTGAAGGCGTACGGTTTCTACCAGGCAAGTCCTGAGTGGCGGTTCTCCGCCGCGCTCACGGCCTCGTCGGGACGGCCGAAGAACTGCATGGGCTACTACCCGCAGACGCCGGAGAATGAAGAGTTCAACACGCTCTACGCGTATGGTGGTCCGTACTACTTCTACTGCAACGGTGAGCCAACGCCGCGTGGCAGCCAGGGGCGGTTGCCTTGGGATAAAAAGTTGGATCTCGGCGTCGCCTGGGCCCCGGCCTTTGCCAACAACGCGTTGGAGTTCTCGTTCGACGTATTCAATGTGTTCGACTCCCAGACCGCGCAGAATCAGATCGAATACGGTGAGCTTGGCGGCCCGAGCGTGCCATACCAGCATGCGGGTCGGGTGATCAGCTACTCGACTCCGCGGAACGTGCGTTTTGCGATCCGTTACGACTTCAAGTAACTGATGCAAGCGATCATCGTCGGCCATCCGGCGATGATCGCGATGACGAAGGCGGAGAAACTAGCCACGCCTGATCTGTGATGTTCTCTCTACTCAGATTGATCCTGACCGCCTTCGGGCGGTCTTTTTTTATCCCGACTTTTTTACAGGCAAAAAAAACCGCGGATCTCTCCGCGGTCTTGTTCAACGTGGCCTGGGTATTTCGATCAAGCCAGTCCGGCCTGCTTCATGACTTCGGCGTGGAAGTCGTCGGCCTGCTTCTCGATGCCTTCGCCAACGGCGAGGCGGACGAAGCTGACCACTTCGGCACCGGCAGCCTTGAGCGTCTGCTCGACACTCTGGTTGGTGTCCAGCACATACGCTTGGCCGGTCAGGCACAACTCGTTGATAGTTTTGGCGACCTTGCCGGAGATCATCTTCTCGAGGATTTCCGGCGGCTTGCCGGTGTCCTTGACCTGGGCCAGGGCGATTTCCTTCTCCTTGGCGATGAAGTCGGCGGGGACGTGGGCCGGCGAGATATACGGAGGATTCATTGCCGCGACGTGCATGGCCAGGCCGCGGGCGAGGGCGTCGAGGTCGGAACCGGGGTTGCCGCCCTTCAGCTCGACCAGCGCGCCGATGCGGCCACCGTGGACATACGCGGCAAGCGTGTTTTCGCTGTCGATGCGGGCCATGCGCCGGACCTGCAGGTTCTCGCCAACCTTGGCGATGAGTGCCGAGCGGGCCTCGTCAACGGTCTCGCCGGAAGCCAGTTTGGTGGCTTTCAGGGCGTCGATGTCGGCGGCCGCCAGGGTGGCGTTGGCGACGGTCTCGGTGAAGTTGATGAAGTTCTCATCCTTGGCGACGAAGTCGGTCTCGGAATTGATCTCCACCAGTACCGCCTTGCCATCGGCCTGGGCGGCGGCGACGCGGCCCTCGGCGGCGACACGGTCAGCCTTCTTGTCGGCCTTCGCCAGTCCCTGCTTGCGCAGCCATTCCGCGGATGCCTGGATGTCGCCATTGTTCTCGATGAGGGCTTTTTTGCACTCCATCATGCCGGCGCCGGTGCGCTCGCGCAGTTCCTTGACCTGGGAGGCGGTGATCTCTGCCATGGGGTTTTACCTCGGTGTTCTGGGGGGATAGAGCCGTCGCGCGAGTGTCGCGCGACGGCGTGACAGCGGCCTTACTTCGTGGCGGGCGTGTCGCTGGCCGGCTGGTCTTCGGCTGCCTTGGCGTCGGTTGCAGGCGCAACGTCTTCAGCTTCGGCGGTATCGGCCTTCACTTCTGCATCCGCGGCTTTCGGCGCGTCGTCGGTTTCCACAGCAGCCTTCGGCGCTGCTGCCTTCTTGGCCGGAGCGCGGCGCGGCGCCTTGTCGGTGCCACCCTTGTCGGTGTCACCCTCGACGAAGTCTTCCTCGCGCACGCTGGCAGCCGACGGCGCAGCCGCCTTGCCTTCCAGCACGGCATCGGCGGCGGCACGGGCGTACAACTGCACGGCACGGATGGCGTCGTCGTTGCCCGGGATCGCGTAGTCGACCAGGTCGGGGTCGTAGTTGGTATCGACCACGGCGATGACCGGGATGCCGAGCTTCTTGGCTTCCTTGATTGCAATGTCTTCATGGCCGATGTCGATCACGAAGATCGCGTCGGGCAGGCGATTCATTTCCTTGATGCCGCCCAGCGAGGCCAGCTTCTTCTCGCGTTCGCGCTGCAGACCGAGCACTTCGTGCTTGACCAGCTTCTCGAAGGTGCCATCGGTCTCGGCCGCTTCCAGCTCCTTCAGGCGCGCCACCGACTTCTTCACCGTGGCGAAGTTGGTCAGGGTGCCGCCGAGCCAGCGCTGGGTCATGTACGGCATGCCGCAACGCTCGGCTTCTTCCTTGATCGATTCGCGGGCGCTGCGCTTGGTGCCCAGGAACAGGATGACGCCGCGCTTCTGGGCGACGCCGGAGATGAAGTTCATCGCGTCGTTGAACAACGGGACGGTCTTCTCGAGGTTGATGATGTGGATCTTGCCGCGCGCACCGAAGATGTACGGGCTCATCTTCGGGTTCCAGTAGCGGGTCTGGTGGCCGAAATGGACGCCGGCTTCCAGCATCTGGCGCATCGTGATCTGGGGCATTAGGTGTAACTCCGATAAGGGAATCCGGCCGCCGGATAGGGTATGGCGGCTGTCTCGGCGTGAACCGAGGCAAGGATTCCGGGGTTGGACTTCCCCGCTGCCTCCGTGACCGAACCTCTAGGCAACAAGCCTTGAAGCACCCCGGCACGGGCTTTGACAGCAGGTGTGTATTCGCCGGTGACGCCCGGCGTGGGCGGAGTGAAGGCATACGGCCTACGCAGCCGGGAAATTGTAACCGCGTCCGGGCGCACGGGCAAGGACGAGCCTGCTGTCAAAGAAGCGGACGGAGACCGGGCCGCCCGCCAACCATCCGGTCGCGGCGAAAGCGACACCTGCAACAGCATCGATCCCAAGCATCACGCATCGATCAGAGCGTTAACGTGGCGACCGGGAGTGGCTGCTCAGGTGAACTCGGGACGGCGTTGTCATCGGGAACGATCGCGGGCCGAGAACGGCCGTCATCATGCACGGAGCGATCCCCAAGGGCGATGCTGTAGGGGGTTTTGGCCGAGCAATCGGCCTGCACAGGATTGAATGCGCGTTCGGAGTCAAAGGCAGTGGTCTGGATGTTGCACGCCTGGACAATCGTGATCCCGACACGGATCGATGCACTTTCCGTGGCAAAAGGAGTCGCAAAGGCCATGCCAAGCAGGGCGGTGGCAACTGCGATTCTGCGTGCGTGCATCAACTACTCCGTTGCGCTCCCCGCAATGCGGTGAGACGGGTTAGTCAATATGACGGCCGATTCCGGGAAAGCTTGAGTCGGAGACGGGAACGCCTGCAGGTTATTGGTCGCTTGGTGGCGAAGTTGTGAACCCCGTCACGAGCGACGGGCGGCTATCGCGGACTTGTGTCGCGCATTCGGCTGTAGTGAGGCATTCCCCATGTTCCTGGATGGCCTGTCAGTAGGTGAGGATGACCTTGACCGTGTCGGTGTAGCGCCCGGCTTGGGTCAGTGGCTGGTCGGTGACGCTACCGTTCACGGTCCGGGTCTGCTGGGTGCCTGCGCTGATGCCGTCCACGGTGTTGCCGTCCGCCTTGACGCCCCACGGAGTGGTGCCGTCCGGCTGGGTCAGCTGATACGCAATACATGCACCACCGGGGTTGCACATCTGTCTGCTGCCGCCGCTGCTGGGTTTCATGCCATCGTCCAAGCCAACCTGCCAAGCAGTGCGATTGGTGCAGGTCAGATCGATGGTCGAGCTGCTGGTCAGGGGGCCGGTGCTGGTACCCGAAAGCGGCATGCCGCCGGGGCTGAAGTTCATGTCGCTGGCGGTGACGACGCTGCAGTGGCCGGGAACGCTTGCACTAACGAGAAAGAAGAATGGGACGCTGCCCCCGCCGCCGCCCATGCAGTCGGCAATCTTGTCGTTGTGCACGGATCCGAAGTACAGGTTGCCGGCAACCCTGCCAGCGTAGCTGCCGGGGGCCACCAACGTGTTTGATGGGATTCGCCCGTAAACATACACGGTGCCGGTTACCTTCCTGGATTCGCCACTGGGGGGAGTGACGATGACCGGTGTCGTTGCAAGGTATGGTGGCGTGGACGCGCTGGACTCGCCCCATGCTTGGCTTCTCGCCACGTCGGTGTACAGCTGGAACGGCAATGTGTCGGGGTTCGGACCGTTCGCGTCGTCAATTCCAGCCAAGCGACGGTCATATACGTTGCCGCCGCCCGAGGTGGTGTTGCCCAGGCCGATGCAGGCCTGTAGTGACATCGTATGTCCCGAGTTCCCGTTCCCTGGGGCGGAAACATCGCATTCGTAACTGATGGACCCCGTCACGTCGGTGGATCCTGATATTTCCACCGTTCCGAAGGACAAGTCACTTTCCAGAATGCTGCAGGTCGCCGCGGCGTGCGCGGCAGGTGGCGTAACCAACGCAGAGAGGGCCAGCAACAGAACAATCAGGAAGCGCAACCGGTTCATGGCAATGTCTCCGGGGTGCAGGTCAGTGGGCCGATCCGTGGAATCGGGGCCGGGGTGGTGGGGTAGTCGAAGCTGACCTGGCAGTTGCCGGTCGCCGTCGAGATACGAAGGGTGTTGTGGTCGCCGAGGGCATCAAGGTAAACCTCGCCGTCATAGCCGATGAAGGTCGCCGATGCCGGATTCACGGGCAGTACGGCGCTGCTGCCGGCAGGGAGCGGGGTGCCGGTGGCGTCATGCAGCACTACCACCGCAGCCCGCACCGGTTGCACGTCGAATGGCACTTCGGTGCCGGCGCGGTCGCTGGGGACGGCAAACATTTCGATCTGACCGAGCCGCATGTTGGCCGGCAGGTCCATCGGGTCGATCGCCAAACGATTACGCTGCCAGGCGCTGAGTGGGGTGACCAGCAGTAGGCCATTGTCATTGGTGGTGCCGATCAGGCGGTTCTCCAGCTTGACCGGCACCTCGGCGATACCACCGGTGGATACCACCGCGAAGGCATCGTTGATATTGCGCGAGGCGAACACGTCGCCGCTCATCAGCACCAGTCCGCCGTTGGCACCCGCATAGCCGTACCAATTGCCGGCCGAGCCGGCCACGCCGCCGTTGACCCGGCCGTGGTCGCCTAGCCAACCCGCTTCGGCCAGGCCACTGCTGCCGCCACTGCCGTCGGCATGGCTGGCACGCACACGCCAACTGAGGCCACCGACAGTCGGCACCGACTGGCTGATGTCGACGTTGGCACTGTCGCGGCCGGCGTTGCGTTGCAACGAGGTATTGAGCGCACGTCGCTCGCCGAGGTTGACCGAAATGCCGAGGTACAGGCTGCGGTCGTCGCCGTCGTCGAGGTTCTGGTTGATGCTGAAGTTGAGCGCCCAGTCGCGGCCGAAGCTGCGGTTCCAGTACGCGCTGGCGTAGCGGCTGGCCTCGCTTCCGGGGTACTGCAGGCGCAGGTAGCTGGCGCCGAAGCTGCCCAGTTGCCCGGAGTTCCAGCCGACCAGGGCACGGTCGCTGGCCCGCGCCGGCGCCTGGCCATAGCCGGAGGCGATATCGCGATAGTCATCGTGGGTGCGCTGGGTGCTGAGTGACAGGTTGAAGCGCGAGTTGTTCCAGCTGTAGGCCAGCGCCGTCTGCGAGCCAGTCTGGTCGTGCCAGTCGCTGCCGGCGTAGGAGGCGCTGACCACGCCGGCCTGGCCCAGCGACCACACCGCACCGGCGCCGGCATTGCGCAGGTTCTCGCTGCCTTCGCCGTGGGCCTCGATCGTGAAGACATCGCTCAGGCCATAGCGCCATTCGCCGCTGACGACCGGACGATTGCCGTAGGAGAACGACCGCAGGCCGTAGTCTTCGCGGATCAGGCCGGTGGTGACCGACCAGTCCGACAAGCCGCCGGCGAGCAGGTTCTGGCTGGCGTAGAACGGAAAGTTCAGCGTGCGCACCGCGCCGAACGCGTCGGTGATGACCAGTTGTGCGTTGCCGGCGCCGTTGATGTTCGGCTGCGAGGTCAGCTGGAAGGGCCCGACGGGGACTTCGCCGGAATACTGTTTGACACCGTTGACGTAGAGCTCCAGCTCCGACGGCACGGCAACCTCGCCAAGGAACGCCGGTAGCGGGGTGGTCACGCGGTACGGCTGCAGGCCGAAGTCGCGGCCGATGCGGATGCCACCGACGCGGACCGCGCGAGTCCAGCCCAGGTTGCCGGTAGTGGTATCGCCGACGCTGAGGCTGAGCATCGATCGCGGAAATGACCACTCCCAACTGGAATCCAGCCGGACACTGTCGCCCTGCCAGCGTTCGCTCGCATCGCTGCGGAACGCGCGCGTGACCGCGGTGGTGCTGAACACTCCGGTATGGCCGCCAAACGCGCGCAACTCGGCGTAGGCGGTAGCGTTGCTGGAGCGACTTCCATGGTTGGCATAGAGATCATAATTGAGCAGCAGGCCCGGCGAATTTGTGGCGGGCAGGATCTGGTCGCGGTCGGGAGCGATCACGGTGGTCTCCAGGTCGAGCTGCGACAGCGGAGCGGTGATCGACACCCGTTGCAGCGCGGCGTCGTAACTCACCTGTACGCCGGGCAGTTCGTCCAGCGCAACCAGTTGTCCGGACGCGGCATCGGGCAGGTGGAAATTGAGTTGGGCGAGGGTGTCGGCGCGGGCAAACAGGCGGCCATCGCGTGATACGAACGGCAGTAGCAGGCCGGTTGGTTGCTGGTTCAGTTCGACATCAAGATACAGTGGCAGGTCGGTCTGGGCCGAGGGCACCGGACCCAGCGCAGGCACGGACGGGCCCGCCGCCAGGGCATAGGTCGGCAGGCAGCAGGCGAGCAGCAGCAGGGGCTCAACGCGTCGCAGGGTCGAGCGTGAGCGTTTGCTCGACGGCTTCGCCATTGATCCGCACCTTGAAGCTGCCATTGTCGAGATACCGGGATGCGGACGCCGGAAGCACCCAACGCATGGTCTGATCCGGCAATACGTAGCCAACCAGGCCTGGCATCAGTTCGTGGCGCTTGCCGCCGGCATCGAGGTAGGCGAGGTCGGCCAGCTGCGCATGCCTGCGCCCGCGGTTGCCGACCACCAGGGTTGCTGCGTCGTCGGCGCGCTCTATGCGGGGGCTGAGGTCGTAGGTGATCGGGGTGTCGCCGGTCGGCAGCACGAATACCGGGATCGAATAACGCAGCAGGAACTTCAGCCCGGTCTGGTTGGCTGTCTCGCCACTGGGCACTTCGTCGACGATGATCCGGTAGCTGGTCTCAGGGCCGGTTGGCGGTGGGCCGGTGCGGATGACCCGGACCAGTTGACGCGCGCCGCCGGCCAGTTCGACCAGTGGCGGGCTGATTGCAAGATCGGTGGTGGGTTCGAGGGTGTCCGTGCCGTCCTGCTGGGTCCAGCGGAACAGCCGGACCTGGGCACGCACCGGAGTGTCGGTGGCGGTGTTGCTCAGCCAGACTGCTTCGCCTTTTTCGTCGGCATGCAATTCCACCGAAGTAGGTGCGACTTGCAGGCTCGCCGCCAACGCCGGGCCGCAGGGGCCAAGCAGCGCCAACAGCATCAGGGCTTTCCAGCTTGTAGGAATCAATCGGCTCATGGCATTCAAGGCAATCTGCGTGACTTCAATAGGTAATGGTGGCGGTGATGGTGTCGCTGTAACTGCCGGCGCGCGGGTTGTCGATCGTCAACTTGCCGTGGATCTGGATCTCCTGCTCGACGCCGCCGTAGCTGTCGCCGTACACACAGCCGGCGGTGGCGTTGCCCCATTGGGTGCCGGCGGCAGCATTGCAACTGTTGGTTCCGGTATTGCCGCTGTAGAGCTGGTAGGCGATGGTGTCGCCGCCGGCGGCGGCCATTTTTCGATCGTTGGCACCCGTGCCACGCAAGCCCTGGTCCAGGCTGATCCGGTAGGCCACGGGTACGTTGCAGCTGACCCGCAGCGAGCCGAAGGCTTCAAGCGACTGCCCGGGGACCACGGTCTGGTTGCCGAAGGCGACGTCCGCGGCGCTGACGAAGGTGCAGCTCGCGACGACATCGAGATAGACCTCGAATTGCGTCTCCAACGACCCGGCCCGGGCCGGTCCGGCCACCGCGCAAGCGGCCAGCATCGCCGTGCATAGCGCCGACTTGATGGCATTCATGGCTGGAGGAGACCGGGCGAGGCGGTGGCAATCGGGAGCAAGCGACATGGGCGGCATCGCAGCCGCCCATGTGCCCCGGACCGGTCGTGGACGCAGTGTCCGCGCCGGCCCATCCCCAATCAGAATGTGACGGTGGCGGTGACGGTATCTGAGTATTCGCCGGCCAACGCATCGCCGGGGATGGTTGCCGTCGCATACACGATGTGAGGCTGGTCGTACGGTGCTCCGGTTCCGAAGCCCTTGCCGTCACCCGTGGCGACGGCGCCAGCATCCCAGATCGTGCCGGTCGCGCTCTCTTGGCGCAGCTCATAGGAGATGGTGGCGGTGCCGGAGGCGATCTGCATGTTGCGAGTGCCGATGGCGCCGCTGTGAAGGCCGTCGTTTAGTACGAGCTTGTAGCCCGCCAAGCCATTGGTGCACTGCACCGTGACCGAGCCGGTGGAACTGACGGTTCCGGCGGTAGCCGTGCGGTTCGGGAAACTGACGTTTTCCGTCGCGGTCACGTGACACGAGTTGATAATCTCGATTTCGACATCAAACGTCTTGTTGTTGACCGCATGGGCCGGGGCAATCGCGCCGGCGGCGATCAGGGCTGTGGCAAGCAGGCTGGTCTTGAACAGGTTCATGGGACTATCGGCTCCGGCGCTCGTGGCGCGTTACGGGAAGGGCTGCCAAAGTCCTGACGCAAGTGCCGTGCCAGTTTTTCGACAGCCGTTATCGGGTGCCGAATCATTGACTCAGCGGTGTGGCGGGGAATTGGCGCGAGACGACAAATGACCGACTGCGTCACATTAAGTCGGGGGGGCGCGTCACATTCAGTCAGGTGGCAGTTTCGTAAAAGGGCTCGGTTCTGTGACTGCAATCGGATCGCTTGGGTGATGTCCACCCTCATCGCGGCCGATACTCACGCCCCGTTGCGCCTTCCATTTGGGCCGTCGCGGAAATGGGCGATAATGTCTGGATGCCAGTCAATATCAAAACCCCCGAAGACATCGAGAAGATGCGCATCGCCGGCCGCCTGGCCGCCGAAGTCCTGCAGGTTGTCGCCCCGCACGTAAAGCCGGGCGTGACTACCGAGGAGCTTGATCGCATCTGCCACGACCACATCATCAATGTGCAGAAGGCGATCCCGGCCAACGTTGGTTACAAGGGCTTCCCCAAGACCGTCTGCACCTCGGTCAACAACGTCATCTGCCACGGCATCCCCAACGAGGCCAAGGTGCTCAAGGACGGCGATATCGTCAACATCGACGTCACCGTGATCAAGGACGGGTGGCATGGCGACACCAGTCGCATGTATATCGTCGGAACCCCTTCGGTGCTGGCCCAGCGCCTGGTCGATGTCACCCGCGAGGCGATGTTTCGCGGCATCCGGGTGGTGAAGCCCGGCGCCACGCTGGGCGATGTCGGCCATGCGATCCAGCAGTACGCGGAGTCCGAGCGCTTCAGCGTGGTGCGCGAGTATTGCGGTCACGGCATCGGCAAGGTCTACCACGACGAACCGCAGGTGCTGCATTACGGGCGCGCTGGCGAAGGGCTGGTGCTGGAGGCGGGAATGACCTTCACCATCGAGCCGATGATCAACGCCGGCAAGCGTCATACCCGGGTACTGCCGGACGGCTGGACGGTGGTCACCAAGGATCGTTCGCTGTCGGCGCAATGGGAGCACACGGTGCTGGTCACCAATGATGGCGTGGAGATCCTGACCCGCGTGCCAGGCGACGACAACGACCTATGAACGACCCCGACCCTGGCGCCATTCAGGGCGGGCAACAAGATGCAGTATGGGCGGCGAGTGCCCGTGATGAGTTGGCCGTGCACGACGCCGGTTTTGCGGCCCGTTTCGACGCCGATGCCGACATAGACCGGTTGCTGGCCGAGCGCGCGGCGGCGGTGGATGTCGTGGTGCAGGCGGCGTGGCAGCGGAGTATTCCCGCGGACGCAGAGCTGGCGTTGTTTGCCGTGGGCGGCTACGGCCGTGGCGAGTTGTACCCGCAATCGGATATCGACCTGCTGGTGATGGCCGAGCCGGCCGCGTCCCGGGCCCATGCCGATTCGCTGGCCCGGTTCTTTGCGGTGTTGTGGGATAGCGGACTGCCGGTGGGCCATGGCACGCGCTCGCTTGAGCAATGCACCGAGGCCTCGATCGAGGACATCACCGTGTTGACGGCCCTGCTGGAGGCGCGTCCGCTGGCCGCCAACGAGCATGAGCGCCGCGAGTTGCAAGGCGCGGTATCGCCCAGGCTGGTGTGGCCGCCACAGGAGTTCTTCGAAGCCAAGCGCATCGAGTTGCGCGAGCGTCACGCGCGTTTCGACGACACTGCCGACAACCTGGAGCCCAACCTGAAGGAGGGCCCGGGTGGCTTGCGCGACGTGCAGACCCTGAACTGGATGGCGCTGCGGATCATCGGTACCGCCGACATGGAATCTCTGGTCGCCTTTGGCCAGCTTGGCGCTGATGAGGTCGCCACCCTGGAGCGCGAGCGACGTGCACTGGCGCGGTTGCGCTACGGCTTGCACCTGGTGGCCGGCAAGCGCGAGGAGCGGTTGCGTTTCGACTACCAGAAGTTGCTGGCGACCCGACTGGGCTTCGAGGATGTGGGCGGCACCCTGGCGGTCGAGCAGATGATGCAGGGCTTCTACCGCAACGCCTCGCTGGTGCTGCGCATTGGCGAGCGCCTGTTGCAGCGCTTCGAGGAGCAGT
This sequence comes from Lysobacter sp. A289, assembly GCF_054072675.1. NCBI lineage: Bacteria > Pseudomonadati > Pseudomonadota > Gammaproteobacteria > Lysobacterales > Lysobacteraceae > Lysobacter > Lysobacter sp. A289. Next base: position 1,421,815 of record NZ_JBSVRN010000001.1, on the reverse strand, counting down.
TGGAAGGCGAAGCCGAGCCCGAACCGCTGGATGACCTGTTCGAATTGCGCCGGGGCTACCTCGCCGCGCGCGACCCCGAGTGGCCGCACACCCCCGAGCAGGTGTTTGCGCTGTTCGCGACCTGGGCCGCGCGCGGTGAGTTGAGCGGCCTGCATTCGCATACCGCGCGGGCGCTGGCCGAGGCGCTGCCGACGTTCCCGGATTTCGGCCATGCCGAACCGGCGCTGCGGCAGCAGTTCCTGAAATTGCTGCGTGGCACGCAACCGGTGCGCACGCTGACCCGGATGGCGCGGCTGGGTGTATTGGGGCGCTGGATTCCGGCATTCCTGCAGGTTTCCGGGCGGATGCAGTTCGACCTGTTCCACGTCTATACCGTTGATCAGCACACCCTTGCGGTGCTGCGTAACCTGGCGTCGTTCGCGTCCGGCGGGCCGAGTGACCGCTTTGCGTTGGCCCACGAGGTCTGGCCACGATTGCGCAAGCCGGAACTGCTGTTGCTGGCGGCGTTGTTCCACGACATCGCCAAGGGGCGTGGCGGTGATCATTCGGTGCTGGGGGGCGAGGATGCGCGAGTGTTCTGCACCGCTATGGACCTGACCGAGACCGATACCGCGTTGGTCGAATGGCTGGTACGCAAGCATCTTCTGATGTCGATGACCGCGCAGAAACAGGACATTGCCGACCCGGACGTGATCCACCGCTTCGCCACCGCAGTTGCCGACCGCGAACGGCTGGACCACCTGTACCTGCTGACCTGCGCCGACATCGCCGGCACCTCGCCGAAGCTGTGGAATGCGTGGAAGGACCGGTTGCTGGCCGATCTGTACGCGGCTACCCGGCTGGCGCTGCGACGCGGCCTGGAGAATCCCCTGGACGCCGCCGACCGCAGCGCGGAGACGCGTCGTGCGGTGCATTCGATGCTGAGCGCGTTCGGCATCGATGATGCCGGGGTCGATGAGTTGTTCGAGCGCATGCCGCTGTTGTCTTTCCAGCGCGGCCGGCCGGAGCAACTGGCCTGGCAGGCGGCCTCCCTGCGCGGAGTGGCCGCCGGTGATACGCGCGTCCGGGTACGTGCGGTGGCCGCCCATACCGGTGCGCTGGAGGTGTTCGTGCACTCGCCGGATCGCGACGGGCTGTTTGCGGCGATCGTCGCCGTGCTGGACCGCTGCGGGTTGGCGATCCAGCAGGCGAGGGTGCTGGACGGCCCCAACCACACGATCTTCGATACCTTCGAGGTGGTGCCGGTCGATCCGCGCCATGCACCGGTCGCCGATACGGTGGCCAACCGCCTCGCGCTGGCCTTGGATGGCGCGTTGGAGGACATCCGGCCGGCCCGACGCACCTTGCCCCGCCACCTGCGTCATTTCAGGATACCGCCGAGCATCGGTTTCAACGATACCGGCGATGGCCGCAGCACGCTCAGCCTGGTTTGCACCGACCGGCCCGGCCTGCTCGCCGATGTTGCCCAGGCCCTGCGCGACCAGGACCTGCGCGTGCACGACGCACGTATCGCGACCTTTGGCGCCCGCGCCGAGGACGTGTTCCAGATCACCGCCACCGATGCCGACGGCCACAACCAGCCGTTGGACGAGGGCCGCCAGCAGGCGTTGAGCATTGCGCTGCTCGCCTGCATTGAAGGAGAACACCAGTGAGTCCAGGCATTTCCGCGACCGATGAGTTGAAGGCCACCATCGAAGGCGCCTTCGCACGGCGCACCACGTTGACCTCGGCGGAAATCGAAGGCTCCACCCGACCGGTCGTGGAGCGGGTGATCGAAGGCCTCGAGAACGGCGAGTTCCGGGTGGCCGAGCCCGATGGCGACGGCGGCTGGAAGGTCAATGAGTGGTTGAAAAAAGCCGTGCTGTTGTATTTCCGCACCCAGGACATGGAAGTGGTGGAGTCCTACCCCGCACCGTTCTGGGACAAGATCCCGGCGCGCTTTGGCGACTTCGACGAGGCTTCGTTCCGCCAACTCGGCGCGCGCGTGGTGCCTGGCGCGATCGTTCGTCGCGGCGCCCACATCGGCAAGGACGTGGTGCTGATGCCGAGCTTCGTCAATATTGGTGCATACGTGGGCGAGGGCAGCATGGTCGACACCTGGGCGACGGTGGGTTCGTGTGCCCAGATCGGCAACGGGGTTCACCTGTCCGGTGGCGCCGGCATCGGCGGCGTGCTGGAGCCGCTGCAGGCGACGCCGACGATCATCGAGGACCACTGCTTCATCGGCGCGCGTTCGGAGGTGGTCGAAGGTTTCATCGTCGGCCACCACAGCGTGATCGGGATGGGCGTCTTCCTCGGCCAGAGCACCCGCATCTACCACCGCGCGACCGGCGAGATCAGCTACGGTTCGGTGCCGCCATACAGCGTGGTGGTGTCGGGGCAGCTGCCATCGAAGGACGGTTCGCACTCGCTGTACTGCGCGGTGATCGTCAAACAGGTCGACGCCAGGACCCGCTCCAAGACCAGCGTCAACGAATTGTTGCGCGGCCTGGCGGATTAGCCGGGCACATCGAAAAACGGTGGATTACGCCTTCGGCTAATCCACCCTACGATCGCCGGAGTGTAGGGCGCGATGGCATTGCGCCGGATCTACGATCGCCCGGATCGCGAACAACGGAAATGACCAACATGACCACTGTCTATGGCCTCAACAACTGCGATACCTGCCGCAAGGCGCGCAAATGGCTCGACCGCTTCGGTATCGAGCATGCGTTCGTCGATTACCGCGACCAGCGCCAGGCGCCGGAGACGCTGGCCGCGTGGAAGGACCAGTTGGGCGGCTGGGAAACGATGATCAACAAATCATCCACCACTTGGCGCCAACTGCCCGACACCCGCAAGACTCCGGGTTCGGACGCCGAGTGGAAGCTGCTGCTGAAGGAATACCCGCAGCTGATCCGGCGCCCGGTGGTGGTTACCGATGACGGCCAGGTCAGCCAGCGTTTCAGCGACAACGGCTTCAAGGCACGGTTCGGGATCGAACCGTGAGTGGCGTTGTCGACCTTGCCTGCGACTTGATCTCGCGGCCCTCCGTTACACCGAATGATGGTGGATGCCAGGTGCTGGTCGCCTCGCGACTGGCGGGGGCCGGGTTCGTATGCGAGTCGTTTCGTTTCGGCGCCGTCGAGAACCTGTACGCGACCCATGGCGATCCGGCCGCTCCCACCCTGCTGTTGCTGGGCCATACCGACGTGGTTCCGACCGGCCCGCGGGAAGATTGGTCCAGTGATCCATTCGTTCCGGAGATCCGCGACGGCATCCTGTACGGGCGCGGCGCCGCCGACATGAAAGGCAGCGTGGCCGCGTTTGTCGTCGCCGCCGAGCAGTTTGTTGCCGCCCATCCCGGTCACCCCAGCCGCATCGCATTGCTGTTGACCTCCGACGAGGAAGGCGATGCGATCGACGGCGTGCGCCGGGTGACCGAGACCTTCCGCGGGCGCGATGAGCGCATCGACTGGTGCATCACCGGCGAGCCGTCATCCACCGCGGTACTGGGCGACCTGTTGCGCGTGGGGCGTCGAGGCAGCCTGACCGGCACCGTGGCCGTGCGCGGCGTGCAGGGCCACGTGGCCTATCCCGACATGGCGCGCAATCCCATCCACCAGGCATTGCCTGCGCTGGCCGAGCTGGCCGCGCGGGTCTGGGACGATGGTTACCAATCGTTCCCGCCGACCAGTCTGCAGGTCAGCAACCTCCAAGCCGGCACCGGCGCGAGCAACGTGATTCCCGGCGAGTTGCAGGTCCAGTTCAACCTGCGCTACAACCCAGCTTGGAACGCCGCGCAGCTGGAGAGTGAATGCGAGGCGGTTCTGCGGGCCCACGCGCTGGATTACACGATTCACTGGCATCGCAGCGGCGAGCCGTTCCATACCCCCGAAGGCCCGCTGCGTGCCGCCGCGCGTGACGTGCTGGCCGGCTTCACTGGCGCGGCCCCGGAAGAAAGCACCGGTGGTGGCACGTCCGACGCGCGCTTTATCGCGACCCTGGGCACCCAGTGCATCGAGGTCGGTCCGGTCAACGCCAGTATCCACCAGGTCGATGAGCACGTGAGCGTAGCGGACCTGGAAGCCTTGCCCGGACTATATTTGGCCCTGATCGAGCGGTTGCTGCTCGCGGAGACACCATGATCAACAACGACGTACTGCGCAGTATCCGTTTCATGCTCGACCTGAGCGACATCAAAGTGGTGGAGATCACCAGGCTGGCCGATCCGGATTTCCCGATCGAGAAGCTGGATGTGCAGGCGTTCCTGAAGAGGGACGAGGACGCCGACTTCATCGAGTGTCCCGACGACGTCCTCGCGCACTTCCTGGACGGGCTGGTACTGCACTGTCGCGGCCGCGACGAGAGCCTGCCGCCACGGCCGGTGGAAAAGCGGATCACCAACAACATCGTCCTGAAGAAGCTGCGTGTCGCCTTCCAGCTCAAGGACGTCGACATGCACCAGGTCTTCGACGCCGCAGGCTTCCCGATCTCGAAGCCGGAGTTGACCGCATTGTTCCGCCAGGCCGACCACAAGCATTTCCGTCGTTGCGGGGACCAGGTGCTGCGCAATTTCCTCAAGGGATTGACCCTGCGCCTGCGGGGCAGCGAGTAACGGTCGGCCCATCCCGGCGTCAATGCCCGGGCGAAAACCGGGTGCACGAACTCGACGACGTACCTTTAACGCGGCTCTGGTTATACCGATGGCCTGAAGTCACGCCACCTGTTCGCAGCGCGGCGTGTGCTTGTCGTGGCCTGCGCGTGGGAGGGTTCGATGTTCCTGAGTATGCACGAACAAGAACGGCTCATGATTTACCTGGCCGGCAAGCTTGCCCTGGAGCGCAAGGCTCGGGGACTCAAGTTGAATCTGCCCGAAACCACCGCCGTCATCACCTCGTTCCTGCTGGAAGGCGCGCGCAACGGCGAGACCGTCGCCGACTTGATGGAATCGGGCCGCAACGTGCTCGGGTGCGATGACGTAATGGAGGGCGTGCCCGAGATGCTGGCGCAGGTCCAGGTGGAGGCGACATTCCCGGACGGCACCAAGCTGGTAACCGTAACGGATCCGGTGCGATGAAGATCTCCAATCCGTTCGAGAATCCAGACTTCCCGTCCGCGGATCAAGGCGAGCGAAGGCATGCCTCGGACGACCCGGGCCGCGATTATCCGGAATGCACGTCCGAATCGGAGGGACGGACCCGCTCGTCAGGCATTTGCGGGCCAAGCGAGCCGCGCCGCCCGGGTACCGGCGAGCGGCAGGCGCCACGGCGGGAGTCGGCAAGTGAACTGAAAGAATCCGATCCGCTGATCCCGGGCGAGGTGCTGCTGGGGGAGGGCGACATCGAGATCAACATCGGACTCGAGGTGACCACCGTCAGGGTGGTCAACGGAGCCGACCGGCCGATACAGGTCGGGTCGCATTTCCACTTCGCCGAGGTCAACGCCGCCCTCGAGTTCGACCGGTCGGTGGCCTGGGGCCAACGCTTGAACGTGCTCTCGGGCGGTTCGGTGCGGTTCGAACCCGGTGCCGTCGAGGAAGTGGAGCTCGTGCCGATCCAGGGGCAACGCGTTGTTTTCGGCTTGCGCGGGTTATGTGGAGGCAAGCTCGATGACTAGGATTGCACGCGCCGAGTACGTTGCCTCCTATGGCCCCACCAAGGGCGACCGCATCCGCCTTGCCGATACCAACCTGGTGATCGAGGTGGAGGAAGACCGTTGCGCGGGTGGCGATGAAGCCGTCTTTGGGGGCGGCAAATCCATCCGCGAATCCATGGGGCAATCGAGCGCGACCCGTGCCGAGGGCACGCCGGATCTCGTCATCACCGGTGCGGTCATCCTCGATCATTGGGGGGTGATCAAGGCCGATGTCGGCATTCGTGACGGCCGCATCGTTGCACTGGGCAAGGCCGGCAATCCCGAGACCATGAACGGCGTGCATCCCGATCTCGTGATTGGCCCGTGCACCGAGATCATGTCCGGCAACGGCTTGATCATGACCGCCGGCACGGTCGACACCCACGTCCACTACGTGGGTCCGCAGATGCTCGAGATCGCGCTCGCCTCCGGAACCACCACGGTGGTCGGCGGCGGCACCGGGCCGACCGAAGGTTCAAAGGCCACCCTGGCCACGCCCGGATCGTGGTGGATGCAACGGATGCTGGAAGGCTTCGATCCGTGGCCCCTCAACGTGTTGTTTCTCGGCCGTGGCAACACCGTTTCGCGCGAGGCCCTGTGGGAACAACTGCGCGGCGGTGTCGGCGGATTCAAGGTCCACGAGGACTGGGGTGCCACGCCGGCGGCTATCAACGCCGCGTTGTCGGTGGCGGAAGAATCCGGCGTCCAGGTCGCGATCCACTCCGACACCCTCAATGAAGCGGGCTTCGTCGAAGACCTGTTGGAGGCGGTGGCGGGGCGCACCTTCCACTCGTTCCATACCGAGGGCGCGGGTGGCGGCCACGCGCCGGACATCATCCGCATTGCGGGTGAGCTCAACGTGCTGCCGGCTTCGACCAATCCCACCCGTCCTTTCACGCACAACACGCTGGACGAGCATCTGGACATGGTGATGGTTGCCCACCACCTGAATCCGCAGGTGCCCAACGACCTGGCTTTTGCCGAAAGCCGCGTCCGTGCCGGCACGATCGCGGCGGAGGATGTGCTGAATGACCTCGGCGCGATTTCGATCATGTCCTCCGATGCGCAGGCGATGGGCCGCATTGGCGAGGTTGTCATCCGCACCTGGCAGACCGCGCACCGGATGAAGAAAATCCGCGGCAGCCTGCCCGGCGATGGCCGTGCCGACAACCATCGGGCACGCCGCTACGTCGCCAAGTACACCATCTGCCCTGCCATCGCACACGGGCTGGAGAAACACATCGGTTCGGTGGAAGTGGGGAAAATGGCCGACCTGGTGCTGTGGCAGCCGGCTCTGTTCGGTGTGCGGCCGGCACTGGTGTTCAAGGGCGGCATGGCGGCCGTCGCCGCCCTCGGCGACCCCAACGCGTCGATCCCCACGCCTCAGCCCGTGCTCGAACGGCTGGGATTCAACGTGCATACCCGCGCGGCCGCGTCCACCAGCGTCGCGTTCGTATCCCAGGTGGCCATCGACGACGGCCTCGCCGGCCGCTTGAACATTAATCGCCCGCTGGTTGCGATCGAGAATTGCCGGGGGCGAACGAAGAAGGACCTGCCCGAGAACACGGCCTTGCCGCACATCGAAGTCGATCCCGACACCTATGCGGTCAGGGTGGACGGCGAGTTGATCGAGCACGAGCCCGCCACCGAGCTGCCGATGGCGCAGCGCTACTTCCTGTTCTGACGCAGCCAGAATGCCGTCCAAGGCTGCCCTGCTGCTGCTCGCCGATGGACGGTTGCCCGCCGGCGGCTACGCGCATTCCGGCGGTCTCGAACCGGTCGTCCATATGCAGGGTTTGAAGGGCGCCGCCGACGTGGAACGGTTCCTGGAGGGCCGGGCGGCGACCACGGGTCTGGTTGCCGCGTCTTTTGCGGCCGCTGCATGCGAGGCTGCCCGCGCGGGCAATGCGCTCCTGTTGAAGGAACTGGACAGCGAACTGGATGCCCGCATGCCGTCGCCCAGGGCACGCGCCGTTTCGCGCGCCCTGGGTCGCCAGTTGCTGCGGGCGGCCTCGAGCATCCACCCGCACGCTTTGCTCGCGGGTCTGCAGGGGAGTCCACACCAACCGGTCGTCTACGGGGTTGCAGCGGCTGCGCTGGGGCTTGGTGCCCGTGATGCCGCCCAGGTCGTGCTGCACGATGCGGTTGCCGGGCCTGCCTCGGCAGCTGTGAAGGTGCTCAGTCTGGACCCGTTTGCCGTACACGCGGCACTCGTGCGGCTGACAGGTTTTCTCGACGAGTTGACCGCACAGGCGGCCAGCCATGCGCGGACGCCGCCCACGGACTTGCCGGCGATGGGCTCACCCTTGCTCGATATCGCCGCTGAACATCACCACCGCTGGAAGGTGCGGCTGTTTGCCTCCTGAGCCGGCAGCCCGCAGCGCAACCACGATGATCGCGCGTGCATCGCTGGCGACCGAGCAGGTCGTGAGCGACAACGGCCGTGCAGTGAGCCGCGTGCGCGTGCTGCGATCCCACGCCCCTCTCATGCTGCGACCGACGCTGCCGAAAGGCCGCGAGCCGCTGGTTCATCGCATGACCGGCATCGCGCGGGTGTCGTTGGCCACCAGCGCCGCCGGCCCCCTGGGGGGCGACGATTTCGCGCTGGACATCCAGGTTGGCGCGGGCAGCACGTTGGTCCTGAACGAGATCTCGGTCACGCTGCTGCTTCCGGGCGCGCGGGGAGGGCGCTCGCACATGCGTATCACCGTCAGGGTCGATGAGGGTGCAACGTTCCTGTGGCTGCCGGAGCCGGTCATCGCCGCACGCGGGTGCGATCATCTGCATGAGATCGACATCACGCTCGCCTCCGATGCACGTCTGTTCCTGCGCGAGGAGCTGTTGCTCGGGCGCCACCGGGAGCAGCCCGGGCATCTGACCCAGCACGTGCGCGTGATTCGAGCCGGTCGTTCGCTGTTTCAACAACAGCTTGTCCTCGGCCCGGCAGCGAAAGGATGGCGAAGCTCCGCCGTGCTGGGGGCACGCAAATGCATCGGCAGCGTGCTTGTCGTTGACCCCGCATGGCACACCCACACACCCGGCACGCGCGTGCTGGGGCATGACGCGGCGCTGCTGTCCCTCGAGGGTCCCGGCGTCCTGGTGAGTGCGCTGGCGGACGACACGCTCGGGCTGCGCCGGCAGCTCGATCACGGTGTTACGCTGCTCGGGGAGCCGTGGGCACCGGCCACCGCATCGGCCACTGGAGACTGTCTTGACTGATCCCCGGAACACCACGCGAACCCGCTCGCTGCGCCTCGGCGTCGCCGGGCCGGTCGGCACCGGCAAAAGCACCGTCATCGCAACGCTGTGCCGCAATTTGAATGCGGAATTCCGCATTGGCGTGATCACCAATGACATCTACACCGACGAGGACGCCCGGTTCCTGCGCTCGGCCGGAGTGCTTCCCATCGAGCGGATCCGTGCGGTCGAGACCGGCTCATGCCCGCATACCGCCATTCGCGACGACGTGACCATGAATCTGCTGGCCGTGGAAGATCTCGAGAAGGACTTCGCTCCGCTCGACATCGTCCTGGTCGAAAGTGGTGGCGACAATCTCACCGCAACGTTTTCGCCCGCGCTGGTCGATGCGCAGTTGTTCGTCCTCGACGTGGCCGGCGGCGGTGATGTCGCACGCAAGGGTGGGCCAGGCATCGCCCGCGCCGACCTGCTGATCGTCAACAAGGTCGACCTGGCCGAGTACGTCGATGTCGATGTCGAGCAGATGCTGAAAGATGCGCGGGCCGCGCGTGACGACAGGCCGGTGCTCGCGCATTCGAAGAATCGCCACGAAACCGACAAGCAGCTGTGCGACTGGGTCAGGCAGCTTCACACCGCGTTTGTCAACGGCACCCACTCGCCATGCGACCCCGGCCCCATGGCACCGCACCACCATGCCAGCGAGGACGGCGGGCACGTTCACAGTCACGAACACGGCGACCATACGCACCTACACCGGTAACGACGCTCCGGCCTTGCCGGAACTGCCAGGGAGCTTTCGTCATGCGATCGGCGCCGCCCACATCCAGCAAACTCACGGCATTGATCGGGATGGGCGTCGTCAACGCAGCGCTTTTCATCCTCGGCTGGGGCGCCTTCTTCCTGGTGGTCCTGCCCGGCGACTACATCATGGGCGGGCAGGTGGTGTTCGGGACCGGTCTGGCGGTTACCGCGTTCACGCTGGGGCTGAGGCACGGTTTCGATCCCGACCACATCGCGGCGATCGACAACACCACACGCAAACTCGTCGCGGAGGACGGCCAGCACCCGGTCACGGTTGGCTTCTGGTTCGCACTCGGACATTCGACAGTCGTGGTCGTCACCGTCTTGCTGCTGGTGGCGGGACTCAATGTGCTCGCCAGCCAGATCACGCTTGAGAACTCGACGCTGACCTCGATCGCCAGCGTGTGGGGCGTGCTCGTTTCCGGCCTGTTCCTGTTGCTGATCGGCCTCATCAACCTGGTATCGCTGCAGGGCATCTGGCGGGTGTTTCGTAACATGCACAGCCAGCAACTCGACGAGGCCGAACTCGAACGACTGCTGACCAACCGCGGCGTGCTCAACCGGATTCTCGATCCGGTCGCGCGGCGTGTGGACAAGCCATGGAAGATGTACGTGGTCGGGCTTTTGTTTGGGCTCGGCTTCGATACCGCCACGACGATTGCCCTGTTCGTGATTGGTGGTACGGCCGCTCTCACCGCGCCGTGGTACGTGGTGCTGGTGTTGCCCATCCTGTTCACGGCGGGTATGACCCTGGTCGACACGCTCGATGGCGTGATCATGCATCACGCCTACGCATGGGCGTTTGCCTCGCCGGTACGCAAGGTCTATTACAACCTGACGATCACCATCATCTCGGTCGCCGTCGCGTTCCTGGTCGGTGGACTCGGGCTCATCGGTCTTGCAGCGGAAGCGTTTCCCGGCAGCTCCGGATTGCTGGGCTGGATCGCGGCCCTGGATATCGAGAACCTGGGCTATGTGATCGTGGCCATCCTGGTTTTTACTTGGCTCGCGGCATCCGCTTACTGGAGAATCGCGAAGGTGGAATCCCGGTATTCGGGTGACGGTGGTCGCGCCGCCGACACGTGAGCTACATGGGTGCCGGTGACCACCGCCGCTAGTCCTCCAGCGTCAGCTCGGTCCACGACCAGCTCGAGTCGCCTGGACCGGATGGCACTCCGACCGCGTCGCGGGCATGCATCACTTCGGCCAGCCCGGTCGGCACACCGTGCGATCGGTCATAGGCGTAGAGCGTGATGGGCTCGCCGGCAGCGGCCTTGAATTCGAATGTCGCGCCCTCGTCCGGCAGGCCGACCAGGGCGATCTTGCGCCACCTGGTTTCCTGCGCGTGCCAACGCGATGGAGCCAGCGTCTGGCCCTGGATCCGGATCGATGCGACGTCGGCGCTGCCGGGCAGGACCAGACCGCCTTCGATCGCGCCCCGGGCGGAGCGCAGGTGGATCCGCAGCTGGCGTTTGCCATCGATCACTGTGTCCTGTTCGACCTGGAGTACCGGTGGCGCCAGCGCCGGGCCGACGGGACCCGCGAAGCCGCGGCCCGACCACGGCAAAACGCGCTCCGATTCCAATGCAAATCCGTTCTCCCGCAGGAAGCCGGCGGGCAGGTCTGCTCTGGGTTGCAGAAACACCCGCGCGCCTGAATCGGTGCCCACGTAGACCAGGTTCATCGGTCGCGGGACATGGGCATCGAACGCTGGCCGCGCGAGTGCCAGCACGGCGCATGCAATCGTCGCCAACAACGCCGCGCCACCCAGCACGACTTCACCGCGGCCCAGCGACCTCAACGCCGGTATCAGTGGCAGCAACACCAGACCGGTCAGCAGCGTCGCTGCCGGCAAGCCCGGATGGCCGATGGCGCTGTAGCTGTCCACCGCATAGGGAAACCACAAGGCCGCGGCGACCACCGCCGCGACCCCGGCCCACACGCGAGGACGCCCAGGACAGGCGTGGCCACACAGTGCGCCGGCCAACAGCGGCAACAGGCCCATGTGGCTGGCACCGGGCATCGCCATCACGGTGGCGATTGCGATGGCCGCAAAAGGAAGCAAGCTCGCGGCGGCTGTGGTCGCCTCGCCGCACCATCGCTGGAGCAGCCATCCCGCCAGCAGGGTCACCGGCAGCGCCAGCAACACGAAGGTCGCAACAAGAATGCCACCCTGGGCCGTCCATGCCGCCGGCATTGCCCCCAAAGCCTGCATCACCGAGTGGATCGCCCAGCCGATCCCGCCCAGCAGGGCCAGTCCGGCGAACATGCCGGCCCCGGCACCGATCAGTGGCAAGACCCGAACGGCTTCGCGGCGCACCAGACGCACCGCCAGCGCCAGCCAGGCGGCCAGGCCCAGTACCAACAGCCAGACATTCCAGGTGACCGGCCAGCCGGCCAGCGCGGCCCCGAACACATTGAAGAACACCGCGTCGTGACTGGATTTCAGCGGCACTGTGGTACTGGCCAGCGCGCGCGCCATGGCCAGTGCGTTGTCGCCATGTTGCTGCAACGAGCCGGGATCCAGATGGGCGATGTCATCCAATGGCGTGTGGTATCGCGCTGCGCCCCGGGCCCAGGCGAAGTTGACCCCGACCAGGCCCTCGCGCCGGTAGACGGTGAAGTCTGTGTCGTTGGGCAGGGTCTTGTAGATCTCGTAGTCCAGCGATGAACTTCCCGGTCGCGACAGCGCACGGCGCACGGTCGAGACGATTGCGGCGTTGCCGGGCTGGGTCTCGATCAGCAGGCTCGCACCGGTGGTGCCGCGGGCCTCCAGGTTCACCGCCGAGCGGATGTGCTTGAACTCCGGTTCGCGCGCGAAGGCTTCCGCGCCGATCAGGCCCAACTCCTCGCCATCGTTGGCCAGCAGCCAGACATCGCGCGGCAGCGGTGGGCCAGCCTGCAGTGCGCGTGCGACCTCGATGATCGCCGCGACCCCGGCGCCATCGTCGGAGGCGCCCGGCCCGGCGGCCACCGAGTCGTAGTGGGCCGACAGCAGTACCGCGTCTTCGGCACTCGCACCCGCCAGCTTGGCGACGACGTTGTCGACCGTCGCGCAGGCGCTGCCGCCGCAAGCAAAGCGACGCTGGACTTCGGCATCGATTCCCAGCCGTGCGAACTCGGCCACGATGCGGTCGCGCACTGCGGCGTTGGCGGTGCTGCCGGTCGGGTGGGGGCGTTCATCGCCGAGGATGCGGACCAGCACCTGCTTCGCCCGCGCGGCCGAGAATGCCTCGGTCGGCGCATCCATGCCAAGCGGAGCCGGCGGCCGGTTGCCACGCAGCGACAATCCCGCGACCAGCACGAACAACGTCAGCAGGATGGTCGATGCCAGTTGCGAGCCGGTCGGCCCTGCTCCAGTCGGTCGATCACCAGTTGGTCGAGTACCAGTCAGTCGAGCCCGGGCTGCGCGCAGACCCGCGCCAATGGATGGTGTCGTGTGCGGCATCTTCTTCCCCAGGCCCACCGGAAACGGCCTGCCGATGATAGCCGTGATCCGGCTGCACCCGTCATGGCATGCACCGCGGCGACGGTCAGCGCGGCAGGGGGTGCTTCAACGCTTGCCCTACGACGCCTGCGCGATGGGCAAGCCGTGGGCATTCCAGGCTTCGAACCCACCCGCCAGCGGACGCACGTGCTTGAAGCCGCGGCTCTTCAGCTGCCGGGCGAGCAGTGCCGCTGACGCCTCGTTGGGACAGTCGCAATAGATGATCACTTCCGGCTGGGCGGCCATGTCCAGCTCGGCGATGCTGGAAACTGCGATCGCGCCGGGGATCCAGCCCGACAGCTGGCGTTGATCCGCCGGACGCACATCCAGCACCAGTGGATTGATGCCGGTGCCCATCAACTCGTGCAGCTCGGCCGGCGAAATGCGTGCCATCTGGATCAGGCGGATGAAGCGCTGCCGCTTCCAGACTTTGCGCAGGACAAATACCGTGATGGCGGCCAGCAGCAGGATCAGACCGATCCGCCCAAGCGACTCCAGCCGCATCAGGACATCGTTCACGGCCTCGTGGAAGATCGCCCCGGTGGCAACCGCGACGCTCGCCCACAATGCCGCGCCGATGCCGTCGTAAAAGGCAAAGCGGCCCAGGCCGGTCCGGGTCTGGCCCGCCAATGTGGTGGCCAGCGCGGCGAAGCCGGGAATGAATTTCGCGACGATCAGCGATGGCGCGCCCCAGCGCGAATAGATGCCCTGGGTGGTGCCGACGCAGGAGTCCGGTGAAAGTGAAAGGCGGCAGATGAAACGGATCATCGGCCCGCCGAACCGGCGCCCGCCGGCGTACCAGAACGCATCGGCCAGCACGGCTGCGACGGTGGCGACCAGCAGGATCGACCACAGGCTGTCGCCCGACTGCACGGCCATGGCGCTGGTCACGACGATCGGCGGATACGCCGGCACCGGAACGCCGCCCTGGTCCAGCAGGACGGCGATGAACACGACCCACAAGCCGTAGTTCTCGATCAGGTGGATCAGCGCATCCACGGCGCGACTTATGCCGTTGTGTCAGCGGGCGTATGCAGGGAGGCCAGCGCGCCAGTCCATTTGGCCAACTCGTCCAGCATCTGCTGCGCGGAATGGTCGATCAGCTCGTTGGACACGAACGCGCCTTGCTCGTCCAGAGACTTGCCCACCATCGGCACGGCAACGCCTTCGACCATCGGCATCATCTTCAGGGTGGTGACCAGTTGCTTGGCCATCTGCACCGCGCGCAGGCCGCCGGACACACCGCCGTAGCTGACGAAGCCGCAGGCCTTGTAGTTCCACTCGCGGTAGACGTAGTTCAACGCGTTCACGAACGACGGCGTCGGGTTGAAGTTGTACTCCGGGGTCACGAACACGAACGCGTCGGCCGCCGACACGCTGGCCGACCAGGCCTTGGTATGCGCGTGCTCGTACTGCTGCATGGCGGGGTGGGTTGGCTCGTCGTAGACCGGCAGGTTGAAGTCCGCAAGATCGACCAGCTTGACGTCGAACGCGCTGTGTTCGGCAGCGAAATCACTGAACCAGCGCGCTACGGCAGGACCGACACGGCCCGGGCGGGTGCTGGCAATCACGACATGGAGTTGGGGTTTCAAGTGGTGCTCCTTATGGGTGGGTGGTTTTAAAGTTGAGGTGAGAGTATCTAAATGGGAATGGGAAGGCCGGCCCCGCCCGGGAGGATCGGGGGCCGGCTGTCCGTCAGTGCGGCATCCGGCCGAATTGACCGCTGTTGAAGTCGGTGATCGCCTGGTGGATCTCGTCCTGGGTATTCATCACGAACGGGCCGTGGCCGACGATCGGCTCGTCGATCGGCTCGCCGCTGAGCAGCAGGATGGTCGCGTCACTGTTGGCCTCCAACAGCACGTCGCTGCCGTTGCGGTCGAGCATCACCATCTGCGCTTCGCGGGCGATATGCTCGTCGTTGACCTGCACGGTGCCACGCAGGACGATCAGCGCCGCAGTGTGGCCTTCGGGCAACAGGAATTCGGCGGCATGGCCCTGGCTCAGGCGCACGTCCCACACATTCATGGCGGTGAAGGTGCGTGCCGGCCCCGCATGACCGGCGTACTCTCCGGCAATCACCCGGATCCGGCCGGCGTCGCCGGGCAGGGCCACCGACGGGATGTCCGCATCCAGCAAGGTCTGGTAGCCCGGCGCGGACATCTTGTCCTTCGCCGGCAGGTTGACCCACAGCTGCACCATCTCCAGCGTGCCGCCGGTGCGGGTGAAATCGTGCGAGTGAAACTCCTCGTGCAGGATCCCGGACGCGGCGGTCATCCACTGCACGTCGCCGGGGCCGATCTTGCCGCCTGCGCCGGTGGAATCGCTATG
The DNA here is from genome assembly GCF_054072675.1 of Lysobacter sp. A289. NCBI lineage: Bacteria > Pseudomonadati > Pseudomonadota > Gammaproteobacteria > Lysobacterales > Lysobacteraceae > Lysobacter > Lysobacter sp. A289. Next base: position 1,406,385 of record NZ_JBSVRN010000001.1, on the reverse strand, counting down.
CTCGACCTCGCCTTCATAGACGATGGTGACGGTCTCGAAACCGCGGTGCGGATGCTGGCCGACGCCACGCGGCTGGTTTGCCGGCTCGAACTTCATCGGCCCGGCGTAGTCCAGCAGCAGGAACGGGCTCAGGTGCTGGCCATGGCTGTTGTAGGAAAACATCGAGCGGACGGGGAAGCCGTCGCCCACCCAATGCGGCTTGGGGGCGCTGTAGATGCCGAGGACCTTCTTCATCTTGATCTCCTGTTGCTTGGGCCGGAGTGGGTCTGGGCCGATGGAGATAGCTTAATTTCATGACGATTGACCCGGAAGCCCCGGTTTTTTATCCTCATCGTCCTGTATACAGAACAATGGTGGCGTGATCATGCAGGATCTCAACGACCTGTACTACTTCGTGCAGGTGGTCGATCACCGTGGCTTTGCGCCGGCGGGACGTGCGCTGGGCGTCCCCAAATCCAAGCTCAGCCGCCGCGTTGCTACGTTGGAGGAGCGGTTGGGCGTGCGCCTGATCCAGCGCTCCACACGTCGGTTTTCGGTCACCGAGATCGGCCAGCAGTACTACGGGCATTGCAAGGCGATGCTGGTTGAGGCGCAGGCGGCGCAGGAAGCCATCGACCTGACCCGCTCCGAACCCTGCGGAATCGTCCGCGTCACCTGTCCAATCACCTTGCTGGACGCGAACGTCGGCGCGATGGTGGCCGATTTCATGGTCGACAATCCGGGAGTGACCGTTCACCTGGAGGCGACCAACCGTCGCGTGGACGTGGTCGGCGAAGGCATCGACGTGGCCATCCGCGCACGCACGCCACCACTGGAAAACAGCGACCTGGTGATGCGGGTGCTGGCCGTGCGCACCTCATGCCTGGTGGCCAGTCCGACGTTGCTGGCCGGGCGCACGCTGCCGATGATGCCGGTCGATTTCACCGGCCTGCCGAGCGTGGATCTAGGACCGCCGCAATCGCAACATGTCTGGTCGCTGCAAGGCCCGGAAGGTGCCTCGGTCGCGATCCCGCACCAGCCCCGGCTGGTCACCGATGACATGAATGCCCTGCGTGTCGCCGCGATTCGTGGCGTCGGCATCGTGCAGTTGCCGACCATGGTGGTCAGTGATGCGTTAAAGCAGGGCGCGCTGGTGAAGATCGCCCCGGAATGGGCGTCACGAAGCGGTATCGTGCATGCCGTGTTCCCGTCAAGGCGCGGACTGCTGCCCTCGGTGCGAAGCCTGATCGACTACCTTGCGATGCGGTTCGAGCAGCTTGATCAGGAGTGAGTTCTCGGGACACCTGCGCAGATGCAGGCACCTTCCGGGGAAGTGCTTGCGCACGGTATCCATAAGGAGCAGGATCGGCCAATGATCCTCGTTTTCTCCCAGCTTGCATTCGCGTCCGCTGTCACCGGCCCCGGCCCGTGTGCGGCGCATTCTGCTGCGCAGCTCAATTCGAATAATAACGTCAGCCTTCCGCAGGCCGGCGATTAGCGAACGCGACAAACGCTCAATCGATCCCCAAGGCCTGCACTGTGAAGTGCGGGCCTTTTTTGTTTTCCGCCACCCAGCGTCACGGAGCCCACGTCATGTGTTCAATCTTCGGCATCTTCGGCCTGCAGCCCGGCGACGACCTCCCGCAACTGCGGCGGCTGGCGTTGGAACTGTCACAGCGCCAGCGCCACCGCGGTCCGGACTGGAGCGGGGTGTATCTGGACGATGGCGCGATCCTGGTCCACGAGCGCCTGGCCATCGTCGACCCGGCCGGCGGCTCGCAACCGCTGCGCTCCGCCGATGGGCAACTGGTGCTCGCGGTCAATGGCGAGATCTACAACCACCGCGAGCTCAAGGCCTCGCTGGAGCAGCCCTACGACTTCCAGACCGGATCGGATTGCGAAGTCATCAGCGCACTGTTTCGGGAAGATGCCGATATCGTCGGCTGGCTGAACCGCCTCAACGGGATCTTCGCGTTCGCGCTGTGGGATCGGGAACACCGGCGTTACCTGATCGCGCGCGACCCGATCGGCGTGGTGCCGCTGTACTGGGGTCACGACGCCACCGGCCGGCTGTGCGTGGCCTCGGAGATGAAGGCGCTGGTGGAGGTCTGCAACGATGTCGCGCAGTTCCCGCCGGGGCATTACTACGACAGCCGTAGCGGTGAACCGGTGGCGTACTACCAGCGCCCGTGGCGCGAGCACGACGCCACCGTGGGCGTGGAGGTCAGTGCGCGCGAACTGCGCGAAGCCTTCGAGGCCGCGGTGCACCGGCAACTGATGAGCGACGTGCCATACGGCGTGTTGCTGTCGGGCGGCCTGGACTCTTCGCTGGTGGCAGCCTGCGCGGCCCGGTTCGCGCGTAAGCGCATCGAGGACGACGACAGTTCCGAAGCCTGGTGGCCGCGCCTGCATTCGTTCGCCATCGGTCTGGATGGCTCGCCCGACCTGGCCGCCGCCGAGATCGCCGCCGAGGCGCTGGGCACCGTCCACCACGGTTTCACCTACACCATCGAGGAAGGTCTGGACGCGTTGCCGGAGGTGATCCGGCACGTCGAGACCTATGACGTGACCACCATCCGCGCCTCGACCCCGATGTACCTGCTGGCGCGCCGGATCAAGGCGATGGGGGTCAAGATGGTGTTGTCGGGCGAGGGCAGCGACGAGATCTTCGGCGGCTACCTGTACTTCCACAAGGCACCCGATGCCCGCCAGTTCCACGAGGAGTTGGTGCGCAAGATCGACGCGCTGCACAACTACGATTGCCTACGCGCGAACAAGTCGATGATGGCCTGGGGCGTGGAGCCGCGAGTGCCGTTCCTGGATGTCGAATTCCTCGAAGTAGCGATGAGGATGGACGCGACCGCGAAAATGGTCGGGGCCCGAGCCGACGGGACGCGAAGGATCGAGAAGGCCGTGTTGCGTGAAGCCTTCGAGGGCTACCTGCCCGATTCGATCCTGTGGCGGCAGAAGGAGCAGTTCAGCGACGGTGTCGGCTATGGCTGGATCGATGGCCTGAAAGCGCACGCCGCAGCGCAGGTAAACGATCGCGAAATGGCGGCCGCGGCAAACCGGTTTCCGGTCAATCCACCGCAAAGCCGGGAAGCGTATTTCTACCGGCGGATCTTCGAGCGGCTGTTCCCCGGCGAGGCCTGCGCGCACACGGTGCCGGGCGGCAAGTCGATCGCCTGCTCATCACCGGCCGCGATTGCCTGGGATGCCTCGTTTGCCGATGCCGCCGATCCGTCCGGGCGGGCCGTGGCGGGGGTGCATCGGGCGTCGCTGCAGCAATGACTGACGGTGGTCGCGAGTGGCTCCTTCCGACCCAAAGCAAACACTGCTCATTTCTGCAACTGGACTCACGCGATTACTGAAAAGAGCAACCTCGCGATTGACGTCGATGCACCGCACGCGCCCCTATGCCCGGGGCTTGAGGGCCGCGATGAGTTGGTTCAGACTTTCGGCAAGGGGCTCGGTGTCGGCGGCAGAAAAGGACACATTCCGCCGGAAAGCTTCCGGGATCCCCTGCGCGGGCGTGCGCAAGGCGCGCCCCTCATCTGTGAGGGAAATCAGCACCCTTCGCTCATCGGCTACATCACGCCGACGCACCACAAGCCCGCCGGCTTCGAGGCGCTTGAGCAGCGGTGTCAAAGTGCCGCTGTCCAAGTGCAACCGTTCACCAATAGCGCTGACCGCCAGGGGCTCGGACTCCCATAGGACCAGCATCACCAAGTACTGCGGGAACGTGAGCCCAAGTTCGGCCAGCAGCGGCCGATATCGTCGCGTGATGAGATTGGATGCGGCATAGAGACCGAAACAAACCTGGTGGTCCAGTGAAATCAGACCGTCATGTGTACGGCGCGCTTTGCTTTCTGGCATGTTGAGTCCCGTTCGAAAAGTCGGCCGCAATCATTGCGTCAAGTCGATCACGACCTTGCCGAAATGCGCTCCCGACTCGATGTAGCGGTAAGCGTCCTTCACCTCGGCAAACGGGAACACGCGGTCGACCACAGGCTTTATGCCGGCTCCAGCAACGAGTTCGGCTGCCTGCTCAAGCATGTCCCGGCTTCCAACGTAGATGCCAACCATGCGCTTGGCACTGATCGACAGGGTGCTGGGATTGACCTCTCCACCGAAGCCGCTCACACCGCCAATGACAGCAATAGTCCCACCCACGGCCGTGGACGCGACAGAGCGGGTGATCGTTCCCTGTCCACCGACTTCCAGCACCACATCGACTCCCTTGCCGCCGGTCAGACGCAGCACCTCGTCCTGCCACTCGGGGCTTGCACGATAATTGATCGTCGCATCCGCACCGAGGGCGCGTGCTTGCACCAGCTTTTCGTCGCTGGACGAGGTGATGATCGCCTGCAGGCCTGCGGCCTTGGCCATCTGCAAGCCCAAGATTGAAACGCCGCCCGTGCCGAGCAGGAGAACGGTATCGCCCGGACGTACGTCGGACGACTCGAAGATGGCATTCCAAGCGGTGACACCAGCGCATGGGAGCGTGGACGCCGCGATGTAGTCCACCGCGTCCGGGATTTTCACGAGGGTCTCCTCATGAAGCGTGACTTCCTCGGCAAGCATGCCGTCGATGTCACCACCCAAGGCGTTCCGGATCTTGGCTGGATCGGGTCTGCCCTCGCGCCAGCGGGGGAAGAAGGATGCGGCCACCCGATCACCAGGCTGGACACGGGTGACCATCGAACCCACTGCGATTACGTCTCCCGCACCGTCGGAGCAAGGAATGATCGAAATATCCGTCTTCACCGGGTACGCGCCATTGGCAACCATGAGGTCGCGATAATTCAAGGACACGGCCCTTACTTTCACCCGTACCTCGTAGGGTCCGACAGGACGCTCGACAATGTCTTGCAGTTGCAGTCCGTCGATCTTTCCGCCATGCGAAATCCGGTAAGCCTTCATGTTGCCTCCTTAAAAACAAATCTTCAGGTACGTGCGCTCTCCACATTAGAAGCGAGGCGCTCGCGGTCGATTGTACATAAATACATTGCGCGCAATGAAATTGCTTGTTTCAAGGAGGGCCGAACCGGCGCTCCCGTTGGCACAGCCGCGGCGGGCCGACCTCCACTACAGTTCAAACCGCGCAATGACGGTCGGGCTCTTGGCAGGCAGACAACGGCTAATCTTGGCCGCTAGCTGACGTTGTCGAGGGGCAGATCACGACCCATAGCAGACGTCGCTGCAGCGACCCGTCGCTCGACGCGACGCAGTACGCAGAAGAATTTGCGGCGTCCTAACTGTTCATTCAGGCCGATGCCGCTTCGCGGCACGGCTTAGTTCGGAGTTAGCTCGCGCAAGGTTCGGGGTCAGCTCCAGAGCCTGTGGGTGACGGCTCCGACGGCACCTCCGTACAATGAATCGCCTCGCGCTTGTTCAGGTCTTCAGCCTCGCGCTCAGCACCTTGGCCGTGATCAGCAGCCTGTCACCGTAATCAACATTGGAGATATTTCTTGAAGCTCTTCTACACGGCGGGCTCCTGCTCGCTGTCTCCCCATATCGTTCTACGTGAACTCGCGCTGCCATTTTCGCTTGAGGCCGTCGATCCCGGTACCAAGATGACCGCGTCCGGCGCGGACTTCACGAGCATCAATCCCAAGGGTTACGTGCCGGCGCTTCAACTGGACGATGGCGAGGTGCTGACCGAGGGTGCGGCTATTGTTCAGTACTTGGTCGACAAGCATGCCCCCGGCACGTTGGCGCCACTTTCCGGTACGGTCGAGCGCGCCCGCGTCAATGGTCACCTGAACTTCATCGCGACCGAACTGCACAAAGGCTGCGTTCCGCTCTTCAACCCTGCGATGGCGCCCGAAGCGCGAAAAACGATCACAGAAAGTCTCGAACGCAAGCTCGAGGTGATGGAACAAATCCTCGCCGATGGACGACCTTATCTGACCGGCCCGGACTTTACAGTGGCGGACGCCTACCTGTTCACAATGCTGAGCTGGTCGCCCAGGATTCAAGTCGACCTCGAATGCTGGCCAAACCTCGCCGCGTTCAGCAAGCGCGTGCTGGCGCGCAAGGCCGTACAAGCCGCTCTGAAGGCGGAAGGGCTACGACAGGCTGCTTGAAAGCCTGCCACGGGCGGGCTCCTGGCTGTAAGGCCTTCGCCCGCCACGCCGTTTTTTCAAGAAGCCCGCCTTGGACCGGCAAGTTAGGGCTCAGGCCTGACATTCCGACATATGGTCCTTGATGGGTCAGGCCCGGATCCGATTACCGCCGATTTAGTGAACAAGAGCAGGAAAAGGATTTATGTAGTTCACTGCGTTGCTCGCGGGACGGTTCCATGGCACTCCGTCTTATGGCGGCACTTGCGCCAGCCGTTGATTCCGATGCGCACGTCTTGGTTCCTGATAGACGTCACCCTGTCAAACGGGCGGACGTTCCGGAGCAAGATTCAGCGTGCCCCCGCCAGGTGGGCGATTGAGCAGTGCCGCCTAACAATGCGTTCAAGTGTCCCAGATGTCCGCTTCCGGCCGATAGCGGACGTCGGCCTGAAAACCAGCATGGGTAATTTTTCGAGCCATCGATAGCGGGCTCGTCAAAAAAAGCCTAAGTGGCAGCGCGCCCGCCCTTTTAGTCCGAGTTTTCCGGCCTCCGTCGGCCATGCGCCGGCTTCATCGCATTGTGCTCCCTCTCGGGACGCGTAGCGGGCAGCCTGCTCGTGCGCAACCCTGCTCAGAACCGCTGCAGCCCCTGCGCCCGGCTATCGCGAACGCCGATCCGCAGTTTCGCCTTCTATAAGGAAAGTCCGATGCCTCAGCGATATCCGCTCGACCGTAAGGCCCGACCCGATCGCACGACGCCGACCCTGCCGGCGTACGGTGAGCAAAGGAGCAGCGCCCGCTGCGTCGTTGCACTTGGAAAGGTCGTGGCGGTGTCCACCCTGCTGACCGCGGTATTTGTCGCAACAGCAGCGACTCCTGTTCCAACAATACTGGACGATGCCTGCGCGCTCGCGGACGTTCCATTGTCGGACGCGCTGGTGCATGTCCCGTTTGAAACCGTGGACGGGCGCATCTACGTCCAGGCCCGGGTCAATGGGCGCGGGCCATTCCGGTTCGCGGTTGATACAGGTGCAAGTGGGATGGCCCGTGCGGATGCCAGTCTGGTCACTTTGCTGGGCCTGTCGATGCATGGAGAGACCACCACGTCGGACGGGGTAAAAAGCGCGAATGTGGAGACGACCCACCTAGACTCGCTTGAGCTCGGCGGTGTTGTCCGACCCAATTTAGAGGTCATCGCGCGCGACTACAACAGCCGCAACGCTCCGGATGCAGTGTTTTCGGGGATCATCGCTCGCGAGTTCTTTTCCGACGGGCTGCTGGTTATCGATTACCCACGCAAGACCCTGACGTTCAGTCGCGCGCTGCGACTGTCGGCGTCTGGAAATAATGCTCTCGGTTACGAGCGTGCTTTTCGCATACCGGTGTCGATCGGTGCAATGCAGACCGTGGGACACCTGGATACGGGTGCCAATATCGGCTTCGTGCTTCCCCAAGCGTTGTACGAGAAGGTCGCTGCGGGTCCGCTGGAGCAGGCAGGCCGCGCACAGCTCACCAATGGTCAGATCGAGACCCAGCGCGCCACGGTGCATGGGCCCTTCCGGGTCGGAGAGGTAAGCGTCTCCGACGTGGAAGTACGCGTCTCCGCACAATTCCCGGAACTGCTCGTCGGTGCACATGCGCTCCAGAATGCGGTGGTTCTGATCGATCAGCGGTCGAAGACTGTCGCCGTCTGCGATTGAAGGAAGCCGGTCTGCCGGGTCGATCTAGAGTCCCGGCTCCGCCTCTGCAGCCGACCGCTCGATCGCATCCACCAGCTCATGCAGCACGACGGCGTCGTCGAAGCCTGGCGCCCGTCGCGTTCCCTGCCGGATGTCCTGCGCGAGCAGGGCGTAGATGCGCGCCACGTTGCGTGCGGTCGCGTTGTCCGGCAAGCCCTCGTAGACGTTGGCAGGCGGCATCAGCGGCGCCAGTCCAGGGGCATCGCCATTGCCACCCCTCACCGCGAGGTCCACGAGCTGGGCGTGGCCGCTGGCGCCGGTCACCTGGATGTCGCCCTGCGTGCCGTTGATCTCCCACAGCAGGTTGACCCCGCGCGAGACGCCGCCGCGATAGTGGATCGAGAATGCCGCGCCGCTCTCGAGCGTGCCCTGCACCAGCACCTGCTCCGGGCTGGTATTCGCGATGACGTCCCCGCTGTCCTGGACGTGCACCGTGTCCCGGTGGCGGACCAGGCGCGCCGACAGGCTGCGGACACCACCGAGCACCTCGCAAAGTCCGGCCAGCGTATGCGCCAGCGGGATGGTCAACAGCGTCGCGCCATTGCCTGCATCGTAGAGGTAGGCATGCGCGGCATCGGTTTCCCCAGCCCATTGTCCGCCGTTGCCGACCAGCGTGGTCGACAGCACGTCGCCGATGTAACCACCGGCGATGAGGTCGCGTAGGTGCTCGATCTCCGGAGCCACCCGCATCTGCGTGCCGATCGCTGCCACCACGCCGCGCGCCCGTGCCAGGGCGGCCAGCTCGCGCGCCTCGGCCAGGCCGTTGCCCAGTGGCCATTCGCAATACACGTGCTTGCCGGCCTCCAGCGCCGCCGTCACCAGCGCATGGTGGTGCGGCACCTTCACGGTGACCACGACCAGGTCCACCTCGGGCGACTCCACCAGCGCCTGGGCGTTGGCGAACGCATGCGGCAACCCGAACGCTTCGGCGGCACGTTCAGCGCTGGCAAGGCTGGTGTTCGCCACGCCGACCAGCTCGTAAACGTCGACCAGGGCGGCGAGCGCCGGGACGTGGGCCGTTGCGCCCCAATGGATGCCCGGGTTGAGGCCGATCATGCCGACACGGATGCGTTTGCTGTTGTTCACTTCATGCTCCTGGTTGGACCCATGCTGCGGCTGCGGCCCTTTGACCCGAGATGGTCACGCAGACGGGGGTTTCAACCGTAGATCGCGCTGATCTGTTCAGGGCTCATGCCGTGGCCGGGGTCGTGGATGACGATGGTGGCATCGTCCTGCAGGCGGGGTTGCACCACTGGATCCGGCGCTGGCCAAAGCCGCGCACGTGCAGTTGCCTCGATCATGGGTGCTCTATTCGACCGACAGCCCTTCAACCTTCTGCCACCCACGCGGCAACAACCCGCCGCGCGTCGCGCGTCCACCCAGGTAGGCCTCCAGATCCTTCCAGGTCACGGTCATCGTGCGCGCACCGGACTTCACGCTGAGCGATGCCCCCGGTGCGAGCACGGCCACCGCGACCACGTGCTCGGTGCCCAGCTTGGCGCGGGGAATATCAATCAGCTTGTTGCCCTTGCCCTTGTCGAGCTCCGGCAACTCCGAGGCCGGGAAGGCCAGCAGGTGGCCGGCGCTGGTTGCCACGACCACGCGATCCTGCGCCAGGTCGCTCACCGCCGCCGGTTGCAGCACGTTGGCGTTGGGCGTGAGCGACAGCATCGCCTTGCCGGCCTTGTTGCGGCTGGTGAGGTTCTCGAAGCGGGTCACGAAGCCATAGCCGTGCGAGCTGGCGAGTACGAAGCGCTGATCGTTGTCGCCACTGGCGATGGCCTGGAATGATGTCTTCGCGGCGGGGGAGAAACGCGCGGTCAGTGGTTCGCCGTTGCCGCGCGCGGAGGGCAGGCCATGGACCACGGTCGAATAACTGCGGCCGCTGGAATCCAGGAACGCGACCTGCTGGTTGCTGCGGGTGCGGGTGGATGCCAGCAACTGGTCGCCGTCGCGGTAATTCATCGCCGTCGCGTCGACGTCGTGCCCTTTCGCCGCACGCACCCAGCCCTTTTCGCTGAGCACCACGGTCATGGGCTCACTGGGCGCCAGGTCGGTTTCCGACAGCGCCTGTGCGGCGCCGCGTGCGACCAGGGGCGAGCGCCGGTCGTCACCAAATTTTTTCGCATCGGCCAGCAATTCATCCTTGACCAGCTTTTTCAGCTTGCGCTGGCTGCCCAGGATCGCCATCAACTGCTCGCGCTCCTTGGCAAGCTCGTCCTGCTCGCCGCGGATCTTCATCTCTTCCAGTCGCGCCAGTTGGCGCAGGCGGGTTTCCAGGATGTAGTCGGTCTGCTCCTCGCTGAGTGAGAAGCGCTGCATCAGCGCCGGCTTGGGCTCGTCCTCGCTGCGGATGATGCGGATCACTTCATCCAGGTTGAGGAACGCGACCAGCAGTCCTTCCAGCAGGTGCAGACGCTGCTCGACCTTCGCCAGCCGGTGGTTGAGCCGGCGGGTCACCGTGTCGGTACGGAACGTCAGCCATTCGGTCAGGAACGCCTTGAGTCCCTTGACCTGCGGACGGCCGTCCAGGCCGATCACGTTGATGTTGACCCGGAAGCTTTTCTCAAGGTCCGTGGTCGCGAACAGGTGGCCCATCAACTGCTCGACATCGATCCGGTTGCTGCGTGGGATCAGCACGATCCGGGTCGGGTTGGCGTGGTCGGACTCGTCGCGGATATCCTCCAGCCACGGCAGCTTCTTGGCCCGCATCTGGGTCGCGATCTGCTCGATGATCTTGCCCGGCGAGGCCTGGTGGGGCAGGCCGGTGATGACGATGTTCGGACCTTCCTTTTCGTACACGGCGCGGGCGCGCACGCTGCCCAGGCCGGTCTCGTACATCTGCAGCAGATCCGCGCGCGGGGTGATGATCTCGGCCGGGGTCGGGTAGTCCGGGCCGAGTACGTGCTCGCATAGATCGCGAGTGGTCGCGTCCGGATCCTCCAGCAGGCGGATGCAGGCGCTCACCACCTCGTTGAGGTTGTGCGGCGGCACGTCGGTGGCCATGCCGACCGCAATGCCGGTGGTGCCATTGAGCAGCAAATGCGGCAGCCGCGCAGGCATCCACGACGGTTCTTCCAGGGTGCCGTCGAAGTTCGGAACCCAATCGACCGTGCCCTGGGTCAGCTCGGCCAGCAGGACCTCGGCGATCGGGGTCAGCTTGGACTCGGTGTAGCGCATCGCGGCGAACGACTTGGGGTCGTCGCTGGAACCGAAGTTGCCTTGGCCTTCGACCAGCGGATAGCGGTACGAGAACGGCTGCGCCATCAGCACCATCGCCTCGTAGCAGGCGCTGTCGCCGTGCGGATGGTATTTGCCGATGACATCACCGATGGTGCGCGCGGACTTCTTCGGTTTGGAACCCGAGCCCAGGCCCAGCTCGCTCATCGAGTAGATGATCCGCCGCTGCACCGGCTTGAGGCCATCGCCGAGGAATGGCAGCGCGCGGTCCAGCACGACGTACATCGAATAATCGAGGTACGCGCGCTCGGCATATTCACGCAGTGGGACTTGTTCGTAACCGTGGAAAACGGGCCGTACGGAATCAGTCATTGGGTGCGACGGCCTCAGCGGTGCAGTTCGCCTGCAGCCTCGGGCTGGTAGCGGATCGAAAGGACTTCAAGGGTGATCGTGCGGCCGCCAGGCACCGGCCAGTCGATGACCGCACCCACGTGCAGGCCAAGCAACGCGCTGCCGACCGGCGCCAGGATCGACACCTTCTCCGGGCTGCCGTCGGCATCCTTCGGGTAAACCAGTGTCAGCTCACGCTCGGCGGCGCTGTTGACGTCGCGGAAACGGGCGGTCGAGTTCATCGTGATCACGTCATCGGGCATCTCGGCCGGCTCGAGCAATTCGGAGCGATCGAGCTCGTGGCGCAATGCGTCGGTGTTCAGGCCCTGTGCCAGCGGCTGTTCGAGCAGGGACTCCAGACGCTCGTAGTCCAAGCGCGACAGCAACAGCGGCGGGGTGGTGGTAGCGTTCATGCTTCATGGCTCCAAAAGCAATGCGGACGACGCATCGAAAAACGCGCGTCGTCCGCGGGAATCTGTCGTGGTGGGTTGAAGTTAGCTCTGAATCGGGCGCGCATCAACTGCGATGGCAGGAGCGGCCCGTCGAGCCCTTCCCGGATGCATTGTCCCACTTTTCGGGAATTTTATTCGCACGCGGGGCGTTGACAAGACTTTCCGCGCGCCGCAACATACGCGGCCCGCACAGCCAGATTGGTTTTGCGGTTTGCCCGGGTGGCGGAATTGGTAGACGCACTAGCTTCAGGTGCTAGCGGGGGCAACTCCGTGGAGGTTCGAGTCCTCTCCCGGGCACCAACACCGTTCGACGACTACCATGTCGGACAAACAAGAACCCCGCCCCGGCGGGGTTTTTTTTATTGCCGATAGCCTGTCCAACCCGCTTGCTCACTGCTCGGCGGCGATTTTACCTACAGCCTGTTGACGCGGCACCTGTAACATCTCGGCGATGAACAAGCCTCCCAGCAAGCGCCGTGGCGCCAAAAAATCGACCGGCAAGACCGGAACCTCGCAGTCTGCCGGTAGCGCCAAGCCCGGAAAAGCTGGTCGAGGGTCGGCCAAGGCTGGCGGCAAGAAGCCTGGTTGGCTGCCCGAGCCGCCACCGAGCGGTGCCCGCAAGCCGCCGTTGGCGCCGCTGCACGGTAGTGCCGTGTCAAGCGATGGCAGGCTGCATGATCCCCACGCCGCCCGCGAGGCTGCCCGTTACGAGCAGCCCATCGCCAGCCGCGAGATGATCCTGCAGGTGTTGGTTGACTCCGACGGGCCGATGAACGCCGAGGCGCTGGCGGCCCGGCTGGGCCTGGACGAGCCGGAACGTTTCGAGGCGATGACCGCGCGGTTGCGCGCGATGGTTCGCGACGGCCAACTGCTGCAGAACCGCCGAGACGGTTACGTGCCGGCCGAGCAAGTCGACCTGGTCGCCGGCAGCGTGATCGCCAACCCCGACGGCTTCGGCTTCCTGCGCCCTGAGGCCGGTGGCGACGACCTGTTCCTGCCGCCCTACGAGATGCGCAAGGTGATGCACGGCGACCGCGTGCTGGCCAGCGTGACCGGTGTCGACCGCCGCGGCCGCCAGGAAGGCGCGATCGTGGAGGTGCTGGAGCGCCGGCTCAATCGGCTGATCGGGCGCTTCACGCTGGAGGACGGTGTCTGTTATGTCGAACCCGATGATCGCCGCGTCCAGCGCAACATCCTGATTCCGCCCGAGGCGCGCGGCGACGCCCAGCCCGGCAACCTGGTGGTGTGCGAATTGACCCGCTCCCCGGATGCGCGCCGGCCGCCGCTGGGCCGGATCCTGACTGTCCTGGGTGACCGCCTGACCGCGTCGCTGGCGGTGCAGGCGGCGATCCACGGTCACGACATCCCGTATGAATTCCCGCCCGAAGTGCTCGACCAGGCGGCCGCGATCCCGGTGGATGTATTGCCGGCCGAGACCGCCAAGCGCGTCGACCTGCGCGAGCTGCCGCTGGTCACCATCGATGGCGAAGATGCCAAGGACTTTGATGATGCGGTGTGGTGTGAGCCCAACCGCGACGGCTTCCGCGTGGTGGTGGCGATCGCCGACGTGTCCCATTACGTGCGTCCGGGCCATTCGCTGGATGAGGAGGCGCAGAAGCGCGCGACGTCGGTGTATTTCCCCGGCTTCGTGGTGCCGATGCTGCCCGAGGTGCTGTCCAACGGCATCTGCTCGCTGAAGCCCAAGGTCGACCGGCTGTGCTTTGTCTGCGACATGCAGGTCGATCGCGATGGCCAGGTGACCGAGGCGAAATTCTACGAAGCGGTGATGAACTCGCACGCGCGATTGACCTACAACCAGGTCTGGAGCGCGATTGGCGACGGCGTCGAGGAAGACGCCCGGAACGAGGCGCTGGAACAGGTGGGGTCGCTGCTGCCGAACCTGCAGCGACTGCACCAGCTGTACCAGGTACTGGCCAAGGCGCGGGCGAAGCGCGGCGCGATCGAATTCGAGTCCAGCGAAGTGCGCTTCGTGCTGGGCGAGCGCGGCGAGGTGGTGCAGGCCGGCATGCTGGTGCGCAATGACGCGCACAAGCTGATCGAGGAATGCATGATCGCCGCCAACGTGGAGGCGGCGAAGTTCCTGATCAACGCCGAGGTGGTCGCGCCGTACCGCACCCACGACCGGCCGCCGGAGCAGAAGTACGAAGACCTGTTGGAGTTCCTCAAGGAGTTCCAGCTGCGGATGCCGCCGTGGTCCAAGGTGCAGCCGCGTGATTACACCCAACTGCTGCGCAACATCCGCGAACGCGCCGATGGGCCGTTGATCGAGTCGGTCCTACTGCGCAGCCAGAGCCTTGCCGTGTACCAGCCCGAGAACATCGGCCACTTCGGTCTCGCGCTGGAGGCCTACGCCCACTTCACCTCGCCGATCCGGCGCTATCCCGACCTGCTGGTGCACCGCGCGATCAAGCACGCACTCACCGGCGCCAAGGCGGAGCATTTCCGCTACTCGCCCAGCGACATGGCGCAGTTGTCGCTGCAGAGTTCCGAGCGTGGCCGCCGCGCCGACGAGGCCTCACGCGAGGTCGATGACCGCTACCGCGCCGCCTGGATGGAGCAGCACGTGGGCAGCCGGTTCGACGGCGTGATCAGCGGCGTGACCAGCTTCGGCTTGTTCGTGGAGCTGGACGATTCCAAGGTCAACGGCTTGGTCCACGTCACCCAATTGCCGAACGATTACTATCGCTTCGATCCGATCCGCAAGACCCTCACCGGCGAGCGCACCGGCCGCGAATTCCGCCTCGGCGACCGCGCCAGCATCATCGTGATGAAGGCCAGCCTGGAGGAGCGCAAAATCGACTTCCGATTGGCCGAGGAGACCGGTGACGCCAAACCCGTGCCGCCCCGCGCCGAGCCGGCCAAGCGCAAGAAGCAGAAGCGCTGAGAGGCCTGACACATCGTCTACACGGTCCGTCTACACCGTTCCTCCCCTCACGCCTCTATGCCGTCATCCCCCGCCGTTGCGCCGTCATCCCTCCGTCATCCCCGCCGACATCCCCGCCTCCCCGCCGACATCCCCGTCTCTATGCCGTCATCCCCGCGCAGGCGGGGATCCATGGACGTTCGCGACGACATTGTAAAAGCCCGTGCAGGAAGAGCAGCATGGTTCCGAAGATCGATATCGACTATTTCGACGAATAAGGAGAGACGCATGCAATACGCCCTGAAAAGCATCGCGGCTGGAGTCGTGTCAGGCGGAATCACTTATGTCGCATCCATTTACGCGCTCGGCTTCACCAATGCCTTTGGCATGCCAGATGGCTTTCCTCTCGCCCTCTGGGACGCGGCAGTGGTCTTTGGCATAGGCGCCATGCTCGTGGCATTGCTGATCCACTTCCTCGCAATTCGATTGCTTGCCGCCAGAGTCTTTCTCGCCTTCGCGGCATTTGCGGTGACCGGGTTTGCAGCCTTGGTAGTGTCTGGTCTGCTGCCCCATGGCGGCAAGGCTCTTGCAGCATGGTTGATCGGCGCCTTGCTGGCATCGGTGGCCCACAGTCGGCTGCGGTCCGGCAATTCATTCAAGCCGAACCCGCTACACAGGTCGGCTTAGTTCGGGCGTTAGCTGACCAAACATATGCGCATCCTCGCTCTGGCATCATTTTGAGAGTCGCGGAGGCTCGAATCGCTGACTTTTCAGGAAGCGGGTAACGCGTCTCCCGGTCACGACACCATCGTGCAGTCGGCTGTCTGCTCCGCCGCGCCTTACAATGGCCGGCCCTATCGCCATTTCCCGACCCGCATGAGCCAGAAACAATGGATTGCCGGCATCAATGCCGTTACCGCCGCGATCGAGCACGACGCCGACAATGTGCGCGAGGTGCTGATTGAGGCCGGGGCGAAGAATCCGCGCCTGACCGAGATTGAGACGTCTGCGCGCCGGTTCGGGATCGATGTGCGCCGGGTCAACCAGCAGGCGCTGGCCGGCGTGGTCGGCAACCTGCGTCACCAGGGCGTGGTGGCACGTTACGCGGCGGCGAAGACCTGGGGTGAGGACGAGCTGGAAGATCTCGTCGTTGCTGCCGAAGGGCGCGCGCTGATCCTGCTGCTGGATGGCGTGCAGGACCCGCACAACCTGGGCGCCTGCCTGCGCAGCGCGGCGGCGGCGGGCGCTACCGCGGTGATCATCCCCAAGGACAAGTCGGTCCAGGTCAACGCCACCGTGCGCAAGACCTCCGCGGGTGCCGCCGACAGCGTGCCGGTGGTGCCGGTAACCAACCTGGCCCGGACCATGCGGGACCTGCAGAAGCTCGGAGTCTGGTTGTACGGCCTGGCGGGCGATGCGCAGGCATCGCTGTACTCGATCGACCTGCGCGGCAACGTCGGGCTGGTGCTGGGCGGCGAGGGTGATGGCCTGCGCCGGTTGACGCGCGAGAACTGCGACCAGTTGGTGAACATCCCGATGCCCGGCGGCGACGGCGGCGGTGTCGAGAGTCTCAACGTCTCGGTCGCCACCGGCGTAACCTTGTTCGAAGCGGTGCGCCAGCGGCTTTGAGTTTGCAGGGCGCGGGGACGACCCCGCCGCTCCAGTTCATCCGGGGACGGCCCCATCGATACGGAGAACGTCATGGCCTGGATCATCCTGCTACTCGCCGGCCTGTTTGAGATCGCCTGGGCGATCGGGCTGAAATACACCGAAGGATTCACCCGCCTGTGGCCGACGGTCGGCACCCTGACCGCCATGGCGATCAGTGTCGGCATGCTCGGCATCGCGATGAAGTCGCTGCCGGTCGGGACCGCCTACGCGATCTGGGTGGGTGTGGGCGCAGTGGGCACCGTCATCCTGGGCGTGGTGCTGTTCGACGAGCCGGTGAATGCACTCCGGGTCGGCAGCATCCTGCTGATCATCGCGGGGCTGATCGGCCTGAAGCTGGCCACGCCGTAGCCTTGACCGCCACAGCGGCATGGTGGCCATTTACGGCGAGGACGGCATCCGGGCCAGCGGAGCGACACCGGCCATCGGTCCCGGCCACGCATTGACGATCTTGCAGAACAGCTCGGCGGTGCGCTCGGTGTCGTAGACCGCGGAGTGGGCCTCGTTGGCATCCCACTCGAAGCCGGCCGCCTGCACCGCGCGGGCGAGCACGGTCTGGCCGTACGCCACCCCGGCAAGCGTCACGGTGTCGAACACGCTGAAGGGGTGGAACGGGTTGCGCTTGTGACCAACCCGGGTGACGGCGGCATTGAGGAAGTTGAGATCGAAGTGCGCGTTGTGGCCCACCAGGATCGCGCGCTGGCAGCCGTGCTTCTTGCACGCCGCGCGCACCGGGGCAAACACGTGATCCAGCGCCGCGCGTTCTTCCTTGGCGAGCCGGAACGGGTGGTCCAGCACGATGCCGGTGATCTCCAGCGATTTGGGGTCGATATCCAGGCCGGGCGCGGGCTCCACGTGGGCGTTGGTGGTCTCGCCGAGGATCAACAGCCCGTTTTCGTCGATATCCAGCGGCAATACCGCGATTTCGAGCAGGGCATGGCGGTTCCAGTCGAAGCCGCCGGTTTCCACATCGACCACGACTGGCAGGAAGCCGCGGAAGCGGGTGGCCAATGGCGAGACCGTTGACGCGTCAGGGGAGGGTGTTGCAGCAGTTGTCATCGCGGGAGCGTAGCAGACGGGTGCGTCAGGCTTGGCTTGGCGTTTTTTTTCTGGTGCCGACAATGACGCCGCTCGCTCGCAGTTGTTGCAGCATCACATGGCCCTGTTCGATGAAGGCATCGTCGGCGGCAATCGCGGCTTCCGCGGCCAGAGCCCGCAGCTGGCTGCGGCCATCCAATGCGGGCTGTTGTTCCAGTCTCTGCAGCAGGCGGAACGTCAGCGCGCTGAGTTGCTGGAAGTGGACTTTTCCGGCCGCGTCGCGTTGCAGCAGCAGGCAGGTGGGCTCTGGCGGCGGCGTGTCGGGTTGGTACCCGGGGCCGATCCGGTGCACCGGCCATGTGTACGACAGCGGCCACGCCAGCGGCGACACCAGTGGGCGGTCGTCGAGCAGGGCCCCGGAGCCGCCGTCGGGATCGGGAGCGATATCGTCGGCGCGTGCCTCGCTGATCTGCAGGGCCAGTTCGATCCATTCGTAATGGGCCAGTTCCGGCAGCCAGGGCGGGGTGTCGCGTCCCGGTGCATGGGCGTGCTCTCCGGCAGGGTTTTCGTCCTGCGCGACGCGGGTTTCCAGGTAGCGAACAAATTCGCGCGCCACTTCGGTGAACAGAGGGGTGCGTGAAGGATGGTCGCGATAGAAGTCGCGCACCAATGCCGACCAACGGTCGGTATCGGGCGCACCGCCCAGGATCCGTTTGATCACCGGGAAGTTGCCGGCCAGCATCGACTGCAGGTTGTTAAAGAACAACTCGCGATAGACCTTCAGCCGGCGCGCTTCGATACCGGTGGGCGGCGGCGCGTTGTCAGGATCGCGGATGTAGTCGCTGAGTGCGCGCAGGGCGTTGCTGCCGGTCGCTGCCTCGATGTTGCTGCGGTTGCCTGCACCGTTGGTGATGGAGTCCTCAGGCGACACGGGAGGCCTGGCCATGCGGCGGTTCGTGCTGCTCTGCGCGGTGCGGGTCGAGATGCCGGCGCACGATATCCAGCTCGCCCAGCAACTCGCCCAGTGGCGGCAGGTTGAAGTCGCGCTCCAACAAGGTCGGACGCGGGCCGAATGCCCGGTAGGTCTGCGCCAGCAACGCCCATACCGGGTCGCTGACGGCCGCGCCGTGGGTGTCGATCTTGAGATCCGCGGCTTCGTCAAAGTGCCCGGCGACGTGGAGGTAGGCGATGCGTTCGCTGGGTAGCGCGTGCAGGAAGTCGAGGGCGTCGTAGCCGTGGTTGGTCGCGTTGACTACAAGGTTGTTGACGTCCAGCAGCAGGTCGCAATCGGCGCGGTCGAGCACGGCCCGGATGAAGTCGATCTCGCGCATGGCATCGGGCGCGGGCAGGGTGGCGTAGTAGGAGATGTTCTCCACCGCGATGCGCCGGCCCAGCGCGTCCTGGACGCGACGGATACGCGCCGCGACGTGGTCGACGACGGCATCGGTGAACGGCAATGGCATCAGGTCATAGAGCTGGCCCTGATCGTCGCTGCAGGCGCTGAGGTGCTCGCTGTAGATCGGGCATTGGTGTGCGTCCAGGAACCGGCGCAACTTGCCCAGGAAGGTGTCGTCCAGCGGCCCCGGCCCGCCGAGCGAGAGCGATAGCCCATGGCACACAAGCGGATGGCGCGAGGCGAGTTCCCGAAAGTCCTCACCCAACGCGCCACCGACGCCGATCCAGTTTTCCGGCGCGGCTTCGAGGAAGTCGAAACTGCCTGCCGGCGCCACCCGCAACTCGGGCAGCAAGCCGCGTCGCAGGCCCAGGCCGACGGCATGGGGTGCGAGCGCGGCGGTGGACGTCATTGCGATGAGGCAGTCACAGCGAGGCTCACATCGAGCCGCACTTGCCCTCGCCACATTTGCCTTCCGTGTCGGTCTTGGCGGGCATGTCGGCCTTCTTTGCAGCGCGGTGGGCCTTCATCTCATCGGCGTCGATGAAGCCGTCGCCATTGCCATCGTGGGCGGCGAACTTGCTGCTGTCGCCATCATGTGCGGCAGCGAATTCGGCTGGGGACAGCTGGCCGTCCTTGTCGGTATCCATCTTGTCCATGCCGCACATGCCTTCGCCGCACTTGCCCTCGTGGGCGGTTTTCTCGGTAGCTGCCGCGTCCTGTGCGCCGAGCATGTAGCCCTGCGCCAGCGGGGTGGCGGCAAATGCGGAGCTGGCAAGAACGGCGCCAGTGAAGACCAGGCTGCCGGCGAGGGCGGCACTGGCGGCGAAAACGGGCTTGTTCGACTTGTGCGACATGGTGTTGTCTCGTCATTAGCGGCCGCGCCGCGGTGGTGGTAATGCTAGCGCGGTTACGACGCAGGTGGATCAACGCGTGCCGGGGGCTCCCGGTCGGGGCGCCAACGTGTTGCTGTCATCCGCCTTCGGGCGCGGGGGCAGGTCGTCCTCGCCATGGACGAGGAACCAGACGTTCTCGGCGATGTTGGTGGCGTGGTCGCCGATGCGCTCGATGTTCTTGGCCATGAACAGCAGGTGGGTGCACGGGGTAATCACGCGCGGGTCTTCCATCATGTGGGTCAGCAGTTCGCGGAACAGCGCGGTGTAGGCGGTATCGATCGCGACATCGCTTTCGCGCACGCGCTTGGCGGCGTCTACGTCGCTGTCGCGATAGGCCACCAGCACGTCGCGCAACTGGGTCACCGCCAGCCGCCCGATCACTTGCAGCCCGCTGATGTGCGGCAGTGGCGGTGCCAGGTTCAGCGCGGTGGAGCGTTTGGCGACGTTGGCTGCGTAGTCGCCTATGCGCTCGATATCGGAGGTGATGCGGATCGCCGCCAGGATCTCGCGCAGGTCGCGCGCCATCGGCCCGCGCAGGGCAAGTTTCATGACGTCGTGGCTGATTTCCTGCTCGAGCTGGTCGATCGCCTCGTCGTTGTCGATGATCCGGGTGGCAGCCGAGTCGTCGCGACGGGATACCACGTCCAGCGCGGCTTCCAGTTGGGCGGCGGCCATCTCACCCATGCGCAGGGTCTCGTCGAACAGGCGCTGCTGTTCTTCGTCGTAGCTCTTGACGATGTGGTCGCTGGGAGTCGGTGTCATGTCAATGTCCTCAGCCGAAACGGCCGGTGATGTAGTCCTCGGTCTGGCGCTTGGACGGGTTGGAGAAGATGGTGCTGGTCACGTCGTGCTCGATCAGGTCGCCCAAGTACATGAAGGCGGTGTAATCGGACACGCGCGCGGCCTGCTGCATGTTGTGGGTGACCATGACGATGGTGAAATCGTTCTTCAGCTCGGCGACGAGCTGCTCGATGCGGCTGGTCGAGATCGGGTCCAGCGCCGAGGTTGGCTCGTCCAGCAGCAGGACATCCGGGCGCAGCGCGATGGCGCGGGCGATGCACAGACGCTGTTGCTGGCCACCCGACAGGCCCAGTGCGCTGGCCCCGAGCTTGTCCTTGACCTCGTCCCACAGCGCGGCCTGGTGCAGGGCGTGTTCGACGCGCACGGCCATCTCCGCCTTAGACAACTTCTCGTGGTGGCGGATCGCGTAGGCGACGTTCTCGAAGATCGTCATCGGGAATGGCACCGGCTTCTGGAACACCATCCCGACCTTGCTGCGCAACCGGTTCATCGGGTACTTCGGATCGAGGATGTTCTTACCGTCCAGCAGTACCTCGCCGCTGGCGTCCTGCTTGGGATACAGCGCGTAGATGCGGTTGAACACCCGCAGCAGGGTCGACTTGCCGCAGCCCGACGGGCCAATCAGCGCCGTGACCTGCTTCTCCGGAATCGACAGATTGATCCCCTTGAGCGCATGGAACTTGTCGTAGTGGAAGTCCAGCCCGCGCGCAGCGAGCTTGGCCGTCGCATCGATGGCGACTGCGGGGGACATTGCGTTGGTCATGGCCGGGGCCTTGTGGGTACGCGAAAGGGCGGGGCGTTGCAGGAGCTCAGTCATTGGACACCCGGTGGCGGGAAATGATGGCGCGGGCGGCGAGGCTGATCAGCAGCACGAACCCGGTCAGCACCAACGCGCCGCCCCAGGCCAGGTCCTGCCAGCTCTCGTACGGACTTCCGGCGTACTGGTACATCACTACCGGCACGCTGGCGATCGGACCGGTGATGTCGGTGCTCCAGTACTGGTTACCAAAGGCGGTGAACAGCAGCGGCGCGGTCTCCCCGGAGATCCGGGCCAGCGCCAGCAGGATGCCGGTGACGATGCCGGGCATCGCCGAACGGTACATCACCTGCACAATCACCTTCCACTGCGGCACGCCCAGCGACAGCGCGGCTTCGCGCATCTGACCGGGTACCAGGCGCAGCATCTCGTCGGTGGTGCGCAATACCACCGGCAGCACGATGAAGGCCAGTGAGATCGCGCCGGCAATGGCCGAGAAATTGCCGCCGGCCTGCATGACGATCAGGGTGTACACGAACAGGCCCAGCACGATCGACGGCGCCGACAACAGGATGTCATTGACGAAGCGGACCACGGTTCCGATACGGGTGCTGCGGCCGTACTCGGCCAACCAGGTGCCCGCGGCGATGCCCAGCGGGGTGCCGATCCCGATCGCCATCAGGCACATCACCGCGCTGCCGAAGAAGGCATTGCGCAGGCCACCCTCGGCCATGGGCGGCGGGGTGTCCTGGCTGAACAACGACCACTCGATGGCGCCGATGCCTTTGGCGATCAGTGTCCACAGGATCCAGCCCAGGAACAGCAGGCCGATCGCGGTGGCCACGCAGGACAATCCCAGTGCGACCACATTGCCGATGCGCCGGCGGCGGTACAGCGAATCGGCGACGCGCGCCGATGCGCGCGTGGTGGAGGTAGTGGTGGTGGCCATCAGTTGCCCTCCTTGCGCGACAACTGGGCCAGCATAAAGCGCGCGATCGCGAGCACGATGAAGGTCACGATGAACAGCACAAAGCCCAGCAGCAGCAGGGCGGAGCGGTAGGTTTCGGTGGCCTCGCCGAAATCATTGGCGATCAGCGCGGCGATGGTGGTGCCCGGCTCCAGCAGCGAGGCGGTGAAACGGGTCGAATTGCCGATCACGAACGCGACCGCCATCGTCTCGCCGAGTGCCCGGCCCAGGCCGAGGAAGATGCCGCCGATCACCGCCGAGCGGGTGTACGGCAACACGATGTCCCAGCTGACCTCCCACTTGGTTGAGCCCAGCGCGTAGGCGGATTCCTTCAGCCGTGTGGGCACGGTCAGGAACACCTCACGCATCACCGAGCAGATGAACGGCACCACCATGATTGCCAGCACGATGCCGGCGGTGAGCATGCCGATGCCGATCGGTGGCCCCTGGAACAGTGGGCCGATGATCGGTAGCGTGCCCAGGTGCTCGTTGGCCCACGGCGTGACGTACTTGGTCATCACCGGCACCAGCACGAACAGGCCCCACATGCCGTAGATGATCGAGGGGATGCCGGCCAGCAACTCGATTGCGGTTCCAACCGGCCCGCGCAGCCAGCGCGGCGCGACCTCGGTCAGGTAGAACGCGATGCCGAAACTGACCGGTATCGCAAACAGCATCGCGATCGCCGCGGTGACGATGGTGCCGTAGATCGGCACCAGCGCGCCGTAGCGGTTTTCCACCGGGTTCCAATCGGTGCTGAAGAAGAAATCCAGCCCGGTGACCTGCAGTGCCTGGCGACCGCCCCAGAGCATCGACAGCGCCGCCCCGGCAAGCGCCAGCAACACGAACACGACGGTCGCAACCAGCGCGTAGCGGAACCAGCGATCGTTGCGCGCATCCTTGAAATCACGCGTACTGGTTGGCAAGGCAACGGTATTCATCAGTCCAGGAAAACTCCAAGTGGTCGTAGGGCGCATTGTTAATGCGCCCTACGTTCCGATGTCGTGCGTAGGGCGTACTAGGCGAAGCCGTAATACGCCGAACCCCAACCAATCACGGGGTCTTGAACTCCGCCGCCCAATACGCCTCGACCTGCGCCACCAGCTCCGCCGGCAACGGCACGTAATGCAATTGCGATGCCTGCGGCTGGCCGTTCTCCAGCGCCCACTTGAAGAACGCCATCGCGTCCGCGCTGCGCTTGGCATCCTTGGGCTGCTTGTACATCAGGATGAAGTTGGTCGCGGTGATCGGCCATGCCTCGGCGCCCGGGGCGTTGGTGATGACCAGGTTGAAGTCTTTTGCGCCAGCCCAGTCCGCTGTTGCGGCGGCGGCCTGGAACGACTCGGCGCTGGGGGCGACGAAGTTGCCGGCGGCGTTTTGCAGCAAGGTATGGGACATCTGGTTCTGGATTGCGTAGGCGAGCTCGACGTAACCGATCGAGCCATCGATCTGCTGCACGTATGACGCCACGCCTTCATTGCCCTTGCCGCCGACGCCGTCGGGCCACTGCACCGACTTGCCCTCGCCGACCGCGTCCTTCCAGGCCGGGCTGACCTTGTTCAGGTAATTGGTGAAGTTGAACGTGGTGCCCGAACCGTCCGAGCGCTGGACCAGGTTGATTTTCGTCGCCGGCAGTTCGACGCCGGGGTTGAGCGAAGCGATCGCGGCATCGTTCCAGGTCTTGACCTTGCCTAGGTAGATGTCCGCCAGCAGCGCGCCGGTCAGGCGCAATTCGCCGGGGTCGATGCCTTCAACGTTGACCACCGGCACCACGCCGCCGATGGCCGAAGGGAACTGGCCAAGGCCGGCCTCGGCCAGCTCGGCGCTGTCCAGCGGCGCATCGGAGGAGCCGAAGTCCACTGTCTCGGCCTTGATCTGGGCGATGCCGCCGCCCGAACCGATCGACTGGTAGTTGACCATGTTGCCGGTCGCGGTGTGGTAGTCGGCCGACCACTTGGAGATCAGCGGGAAGATGAAGGTCGCGCCGGCGCCGGTGATCTGCGCGGCAACCTGATCGGTGGCGTCTGCAGAGGCCG
The DNA here is from genome assembly GCF_054072675.1 of Lysobacter sp. A289. Lineage (NCBI taxonomy): Bacteria > Pseudomonadati > Pseudomonadota > Gammaproteobacteria > Lysobacterales > Lysobacteraceae > Lysobacter > Lysobacter sp. A289. The sequence continues at coordinate 1,382,140 of NZ_JBSVRN010000001.1, read as the reverse complement.
TCGAACCGGCGGTGGTGCCGGTATCGGTGGTCGGGGCTGAATCGTTGCCCGAGCAGGCGCTCAGAGCGACCGCAAGGGCGAGGGACAGGGCAGCGGTGCGGACAATAAATCGGGCCGGTGTCGGGTTCATGGGTAACTCCGTGACGGAAAGGGCCGGCTTGATGCCAGCGGGTTGAGCCTATGAAATGATATTTTTGTTACATGTGTATGACAGTCGTGCGGCTTTGTTACAGCGCTACCAATAGAACTGCGCACGTGCCTCGACGATATTGGGGTCGTCGCTGACACCAAGACGCTCGCTGTCGACCTGCACGTAGTTCAGTGCGAACTTGAAGTTTTTGCGCCAGTACAAATTGACGCCGGCGGTCAGTGCGTCCATCTGGCCGCCCTCGACCGTGCCGTCGTCGAGGTCGATCGTGTCGTAGCGCAGGCCGAGCTGCCACATGCCGCGGGCCGGATCGGCCGGCTTGGCGGTACCGGGCACTCCGCCCTTGTAGCTCCAGCTCTCGCCGGTCAGGTTGTAGAGCGCGCTGAGGTAGCCGCCGCTGGCGCTGTAGTCGGCGTTGTCATGGCGGCTGACCTCGCCTTGCATGTACTCGCCCTGCAGCTTGAACGGGCCCCGTACCCAGAACGCCTCGGCGCCGGTGGTGGCGAGGCGATCGGTATCGGTGAGAGTGCCGGAGTCGACCAGCCGCACGCCGGCCAGGTCGGCCTGCGGACGGGTGCGCAGGCGCAGGGTGTCAGCGTCGGTGTCCTGGTTCACGTAGGACAGGCCGAAATGAAGGATGCTGCCGTCCTGGTTGATCGGCGCAAAGGTGCCGCGAACGCCGTAACCACTGCCATGGGCGCCGCCGCTGGTCAGTTCGCGACCGAAGCTGCTGGCGGTGATGCTCCAGTCGTCCTGGCCATAGCCATAGGCCACGCCGAGCCGGCGCGATACCGCGAAGGTGTTGGTGGTCATCGCCTTGGAGATGAAGTCGTTGTTCTTGCTCGACGACAGCTCCTCCAGGCTGCTGGGCTGCTTGAACTGGCCGGCTTGCAGCGTGTGGCCATCGCCGAAGCCGTACTCGACGTTGACATCGAGCCACTTGTCGGACTTGGCGTCGTAACCGACCACCCAGTCGACGTTGCCCGGGCCCTTGCCCTTGAGCACCAGTTCCGCGCGGCGCAGTTCGTAGTCGTGGTCACTGCCGTCGCCGGGATCGCCATCAAGGTTGGCGACGTCGTTGTCGTACCAACTGCCGTCGGTCTGGACCATGCCCTCGAAACTGATTTCGGAGCCGCCGATGGTGTCGATGGGGACGCCGGCGTGGATCAGTGGTGCCAATGCGGCGAGTGACAGGCCGACAAGGATCCGCGTTGTAAGACGGTTGGGTTTAAGTTTCATTGCGATGAGATGTCAGTACTGGGGAAGTACGCGCAGGTTAAAGGCCGCAAATGACAGAAATGTGACATCCCTGCAATTTTGTGACGTTTTGATTGCATTTGTGTGGAGGTGTCCTCCCCCGGTGACATGGCGACCTGTTGGTCAGTCCGGCCATGTCCCATCGTCGATGCGGATCCGGCCGGCCGGGGTTTGCCGGAACCCGGCCGCCTGCAGCGCCAGCCCGGACAGGTCGTCGGAAGGCTGCACCCGCGAATGTAACCGATAGCGACCGTTACCGTTGATGGTGAAGTTTGCCTCGACGCGTGGTGCGTCGGTGGTGGTCGGAATCGAGGCGAGCACGATCGAGCCGCTGTCGCCATCGCAGTGCACCGGCCCTTGTAACCGGATCGGCTCGGCGAGGCCAGGAACGACCAGTTCCGCGGCGACCGCGCCGCTGGCCTTCTGGCAGCGGCCGCCGGCGAACACCAGGCTGGCGTTGTCGAAGGACAGGTGCGCGACCAGCCCCGGCAGCGGCCGGTCGATGTCCAGTTGCAGTTGCCCGTTGCTGTGGTCGATGCCGCTGCGGCGACCGCGCAGCAGGTCGACGGACAGGCCGGACGTTGCCAGTTCGAGCCGTTGCACGCCCAGCAGCAGCGACAGCGGCTCCAGTGCGAGGGTGGCATCACCCAGCGTCTGCCCGCGCCACTTGACCGAGCGCAGGCGACCGGACCAGATCGAGCCCGATGCGCCGTCCGCCGACAGGCCCAGCGCATCCGGGTCGATGCCGGAGCCTGCCGCCAATACCAGCCGCAGCGGCAGCGTCGCCAGCAGCATCAGCGCCAGAGTCAGCAGGAACGACAACGCCAGTGCGCGCCGGCTCATGGCGATGGCATGCGGAAGCTCGCCTGCACTTGCAGGCGGCCGTTGCGTTCGGTGATGTCGACGGCCATTGGCGCGATGCCGAGCTGCTGAACCAGTCCGTCGAGCCAGCCCAACAGCACCGGTGCGTCGACCGCGTCGATGCCCACTTCGAGCACGCCGGCCTCGTCGATGCGCTGGCGGCTGACCGGCACCTGCGCGGCCGCGGCGGCATCGAGGATGGCGCGGGCAAAATCGTCGGGCGCGGATGCGGCGGGCCGCTGGGCCTGCAGGGTGCGGATCGCAGCGACCCCACGCGTGACCTCGCGCAGGTCGGCGGTGGCGCGGTCAAGGTGGTCGCGCGCCGCATCGCGCGCGTGCCGCAGCGGCGCGACCACGCCGAACCACAGCGCGAACGCGGCGATCGCGGCGAACATCACCGCCAGCATCCGTTGCTCGCGGAGTTCGCGTGATTGCCACCCGTGCCGGAGCTTGTCGAAGGTGCTCATGCCGATGGCCTCACGGTGATGGCGTACTGGTTGCGGTCGCCGGCATCGCGGCGACCGGTCTCGGCCAGCTCCAGTCCGGCTTCGGCCAGCGCGGTGCGGATGCGTTCCAGCGCGGCCGGTGCAGGTACCACCAGGGTGGCCTGCAGTTCGCCGTCGGCGTAGGCGAGGGCATCGAGTTCGGCGCCGTCGGTTGCCGCGACCGCCGCCAGCAACGCGGCGGCGGCGCGGGCAAAGCCGTCGCCGGCCTGTAGTTCGGCCAGCCGTGCACGCACCGGCGGCAGCGGGTCGGCGTCCTTGCCCAGAGCGGGCAACACCTCGCGGGCGCGGGTGTTGGCCTGGGCTTGCAGGTCGCGCGCGGCGACCTCGTGGCGGATCGCCTGCGCGGCCAGCAACACCAAAGGTGACACCACCAGTACGGCGGCCAGGATTGCCGCGCGGCGCCAGGCCGGCCAACCCTCGCGGCGGGTGGTCTTGCGGGCGAAGGCGTATTGCAGCAGGTCGATCGGCGGCGCCAGCGCGTTGGCGGCGAACGCGGCTTGGGCTTCCGTTTCAGTCAGGACGCGACGCGGCCGTTCGCCGATGACCTGGTCGGCCAGCGCCGGTTCGGCGGCGAAGGCCAGCCGTTGGCCGCGGATCAGCCAATGCCCGCCCATGTCGACGATGACGACCTCGCCGGTGTCGCCCGCGGACGCGTCGTCGGTCGAAGGCAACAGCATCGGCATCGGCACCACGAAATCGGGAGTCATGCCGAGCGCCGCGGCACGGTCGAGCCAGGCCTGCATCGTCGCCGACTCGACCGCGACCACCTGGCGGCTGCCGTCGTCCGCGGCCGGCGCGATCGCGAGATGCAGGGTGTCGACCGGGCCGGCGACATGTTCCGCGACCAGCACGCGCGCCGCCGCCACTGCCTGCACCGGATTGCGCGTCGGCAGTTCCAGCCAGGTCGACAGGCATTCGATGCCGGGTACGGCCAGCACCTGCCGGACAGGGGTCTGGGTCGCAGTGGTGGTCAGGGGCGCATCAGCGTCGACCGTGCGCCGTGCGAGCACGCGGCCGCCGCCATCGACCTGAAGGCAGGTGGCCGCGGCTGCGTGCGTTGCCGGGAGCAACAGCAAGAGGGTGGTGGGGTTCATCGCGATGGGCTCACGCGGGTTCTTCATGGGTCATTCCAGTGGCGCCAGGCGGCGCTCGACCAGCCAGGTGCGGCCGGCATCGTGTTCGAACAACGCGCTCGACACGACCTGCGCGCCGGCGTACTCGATCTGCGACTGCAGGGCGAAGAAGCGCGTCCACAGCGCGACCTGGCTCTTCGCCGACGCCAGCGGTTTGATCCCGTCCAGCAGCCGGTGCGACCAGAAGGTGTCGGCGTCCGGCCAGCCGCCAGGAGGGCGCGCGCGGATCAGCCGGCGTGCCGCATCCAGGCCGAGCGCACCGTCGGTCAGCATCGACAGCAGCACTGCGTCGGTTTCGTCTAGGGTGTTGAGGTTGATCGGCGACAGTGTGTCGGTCGGCAACGCGCATACGTGCGGTCGCAGGCGGGTGTAGATGTCGTCGTCGAAACCGGCGATCGTGCGCAGCTCGCTGGGTTCGGCCAGCAGCGCGCCGCTGGTGCGGTGGGCCGGGGTACGCGACAGGTAGGTCGCGTCCTCGGCGCCGAGTGCACCGGGCACGCTGTCGGAATCGATCCAGTCGACCAGCGCGTCGACCAGTGCGTCAGCCTGATGCGCGGGGACGTCGAGCGCCCGCAGCAGCGCGCCGAACTGTTGGCTGTCCGCTTCGTGTCGCTGCCACAGCTCGGGTGCGCCCTCGACCACGCTGTTGAGGTTGAAGCAGGTAGTGGCGTCGGACAGCCGCGCGCTGATCGCACCGTGCTCGACCGGGAACACGAACGGCCGGTCGTTCCAGTCGCCGACCAGCGTGGTGCGACCCGGGTCGCGCGTCGACAGACGGTCGATCTGCGCCATCGCCAGCGTTTCCGCGCCGCGTGCGTACCACTGCGCCTGCGCCATTGATTGAGCGTTGGATGCCCGGCGCAGGCCGAAGCGGATGTCGTCCAGCACGCTCATCACCAGCACCGACATCACCACGACCAGCAGCAACACGGTCAGCAGTGCGACGCCCGACTGCCGCTTCACGAACTGCCGCCCGGCAGCAGGAACAGCTGCTCGATCCGGCCCAGTCCTTCCAGCTGCAGTTGCAGCCGTACCGCATCGGGCATCGCCGTCGCGCCGCCGGGCCAGCCGTCGATCCACTGGCCGCGGTAGTGGTAGCCGATCGTCGCCGACTCGATGCCGGCCAGCATCACCTGTGGCACGCCGGGCGCGGCGCCGTCGAGCGCGGTGCGGACGCTGCGTTCGAGCTGGCCGTCGACCAGCCGGTACTCGACGTACTGCATCGATGCGCGCGGCTCGGCGTCGGGATTGATCCAGCCGCGGCGAACCAGCGCCAGCAAGGGTGCCGCACCCGACATCGCCCGGCCTTCGCCCGCGGTGCTGCCGATGAAGGCGTTGCGCGCGGGCGTGCCGTCGCGCTCGCGCACCCGGCGCACGGCCGCCTGGGCGAGGTCGGCCTTGAGCAGGGCGCGTGCGCGCTGGAACTCGCCGATCCGATCCATTCGCGCCTGTACCACGCCCTGGTTGTCGGCGGCATACGCCATCACCGAGACCCCGACCGCCGACAACAAGGCGAAGACCAGCAGGGCGACCAGCATCTCGACCAGGGTGAAGCCGCGCGCGTTCATTGCACGCTCCGGAACACGCTGGCTTCCGCGGTGACGCGGTCCTCGCCGGCGGGCATCACGGTGACGTCGATCCGGACGATCGCATCCATGTCGGTCGGGCTGATGGTGCGGATCCAGCGCCAGTCGCGGTCGCCTGCCGATTCGGTGCCGGCGGATTTCGCGGCCAGTTGTGAGGGCGTCGCCAGCATCGCCTCGACCGCGCGGTTGTCGGCGACCACGCCGGCCAGCACGCGCTCCTCGATCACCACGGCGGTGCGGGTGTTCTCGCCGGCAAGGTTCAACAACGCCAGCGCGACCAGGCTGAACACCGCCATCGCGACCAGCATCTCGATCAGCGAGAAGCCCGGCGCGGGCCGATCAGCGCGGCGCATCGACCTTGACCTCGCCGGCGGCGTCCACGCCGACCCGGAGCTGCTGCCCGTTACGTGCCACTCGGACCTGCTCCTCGCGCCCACCGCCGGTCGGTTCGAAGCGGAAGCTGACCTGTTCGCGATTGCCATCGAGCACCGCGGTGGTGCCTTCGGCCCACGCCACCGGCTCGAACGGACCCTCGTCCAGCGGCTGCCACTGACCGAAGCTTTGCCGTGCGAATGCATAGCCCCCTGCATCGACGACCACCTGCACCGCGCGGCTGGTCATGATCGCCTCCTCCTGCGCGCGTACCAGCCGCGCGGCGAGGGTGTCGGCTTCCCGCGCAAGCGTGCCGGCGTCACCCGGCGCGGTCAGCACTACCGCCACGCCCATCAACCCGACGATCACCAGCACCACCATCAGCTCCACCAACGTGAAGCCGCGCAGGCGCGCAGGGAGCCGCGAACAGGTGGGCTGGCGCGACAACGGTCAGTTCCAGTTGCCGATGTCGGTGTTGTCGGCTTCGCCACCCGCCGCGCCATCCGCGCCGAACGAATAGATGTCGAACGCGCCGCGCTCGCCGGGCTGGCGGTACTGGTAAGGGTTGCCCCACGGGTCGGTCGGCAGGCGGCGGATGTAGCCGCCGCGACGGTAGCGTTCGGGACGGGTGAGGCCGGCGGGCGCGCGCAGTAAGGCATCGAGCCCGTGCTCGGTGCGCGGGTAGACGAGGTTCTCGAGGCGGTAGGTCTCGACGGCCTGTTCCAGCACCGACACGTCGGCGCGGGCCTTCTCGACCATCGCGCGATCCTGGCTGGGCATGACGTTGATCATCACGACGGTGGCGAGCAGGCCGATGATGACGATCACCACCATCAGCTCGACCAAAGTGAAGCCGGCGTTGTTGCGGCGGCGCGGAGTGGGGGTGGTTTGCATGGGGTTTCCTCAACCAAGGACCAGGGAGTTGAACTGCAGGATCGGCAGCAGGATCGCGAGCACGATCACCGCGACCACGCCGCCCAGGACGACGATGATGATCGGCTCCAACAGGCTCATCGCGACCGAGGTGAAGGTGTTGAACTCGCGTTCGAGGTAGTCCGCGGCGCGCTCCAGCATCGGCGCCAGCCGGCCGCTGTTCTCGCCGCTGCCGGTCATGTACAGCAGCGTCGGCGGGAACACCCCGGCACGGCGCATCGCGCTCGACAGGCTGCCGCCTTCGCGGATCGAGGCGACCATGGTGTCGGTCGCCGCGCGCAGCACCCGGTTGTGCACGGTGCGCGCGGTGATGACCAGGCCCTCCATCATCGGCAGGCCGCTGGCGAGCATGATCGACAGCGTGCGCGCCATCTGCGCGGCATGGACGTCGCGGACCAGGCGGCCGAGCAATGGCGTCTGCAACACCAGCGCGTCGAAGCGCAGGCGGAACGCCGGTCGCTGCAGCATCCGCGTGAATGCCACCGCGCCCAGGCCCAGCAGCACCAGCGCCACTACGCCCCAGTTGGCCATCAGGTCGGAGATGCCGATCACGACCCGGGTCAGCATCGGCAGCTCGCGGCCCATCGAGTCGAACTGCTCGACCACCTTGGGCACCACGAACGCCATCAGCGCGATCACCACCGCGACCGCGGTCAGCGCCAGCGCCGCCGGGTAGACCAGCGCGGTGACCAGCTTGCCGCGGACTTGCTGCTCGCGTTCGAGCAGGTCGGCGAGGCGTTCGAGGATGTCGGGGAGCGCGCCGGAGCCTTCGCCGGCGGCGACCATCGCCCGGTACAGCGGCGGGAACGCCTTGCCCTGGCGCGCCATCGCGTCGGACAGGCGGAAGCCTTCAAGCACCTGCGCGTGGGTGGCCATCAGCACCCGACGCACCGCACGCTTCTCGGCCTGCGCGCCGATCGTGCGCAGCGCCTCTTCCAGTGGCGCGGCCGAGACCAGCGTCGCCAACTGGCGGGTGACCAGGGCGACGTCCTTGGTGGTGAAACGGTCGAAGACGCCCGCCAGCGACCCGCCCGGCATCGGATCGCCGCCGGCGCGGGCTGGCTCCAGCCGGACCGGCACCAGGCGCCGGCGTTGCAGCCGCGCGCGAGCGTCGTTCGGGTCGGCCGCGTCGAGCCGGCCACTGCGGTTGCGGCCGCGCTCGTCGAGGGCGTCGTAGTCAAACGCCGGCATGGCTGGCGCCCTCAGCCGGCATCGTGTGGTCATCGTCCTCGCGGGTCACCCGCAGCGCTTCTTCCAGCGTGGTCGCACCACTGGCGACCGCGGCGCGCGCCGATCCCGCCAGTCGATCGGCGCGGGCGAACGCGGCACGGGCGAGGGTGTCCTCGTCGGCGTTCTCGCCGATCAGTCGGCGCATTTCGTCGTCGATGGCGATGGCTTCGTACACGCCCATCCGTCCGGCGTAACCGGTGTGGTTGCAGCGCGGGCAGCCGACGGACTGGTAGAGCATGCCGTCGAAGTCGCGGCCCATCAGTCGGAGGCCCAACGCGTCGGCCGGACGCGGTGTGCGGCAGTGCGTGCACAACCGTCGCACCAGCCGCTGCGCCAGTACCAGGCGCACGGTCGAGGCGAGCAGGAACGGTTCCATCCCCATGTCGCGCAGCCGCGTGATCGCGCCGACCGCGTCGTTGGTGTGCACGGTCGACAGCACCAGGTGGCCGGTCAGGCTGGCCTGCACCGCGATCTGCGCGGTCTCGGGATCGCGGATCTCGCCGACCATCACCACGTCCGGATCCTGTCGCAGGATCGCGCGCAGGCCGGCGGCGAAGGTCATGCCGACCTTGGTGTTGACCTGGGTCTGGCCGATGCCGTCCATCGCGTACTCGACCGGATCCTCTACGGTGAGGATGTTGCGGCTGCCGTCGTTGAGCAGGGCCAGTCCCGCATACAGGGTGGTGGTCTTGCCGGAGCCGGTCGGGCCGGTCACCAGCACGATGCCGTTGGGCACGTGCAAGGCCTTGTTGAACGCGGCCTCGACCGCGGCCGGCATGCCGAGCTGTTCCAGTGTCAGCGTGCCCTGGTCCTTGTCGAGGATTCGCAGCACCACCCGCTCCCCGCCGCGCGCGGGCAGGGTGGACACGCGCACGTCGAGCGCCTTGGCGCCCATCGCCACCGAGATGCGGCCGTCCTGCGGGATGCGCTTCTCGGCGATGTCGAGCCGCGCCATTACCTTGACCCGCGATACCAGCAGCGGCGCGATCCGGCTCGACAGGCTGACCGCCTCGCGCATCACGCCATCTATGCGAAAGCGCACCCGGAGCGCCGCTTCGGACGGTTCGATATGAATGTCGGAAGCGCCCAGCCGCGCGCCCTCGGCGATAAGGCCGTTGATCAGGCGGATGATCGGCGCGTCGTCCTGGCTTTCCAGCAGGTCGGCGGTGGCCGGGATGTCCTCGACCAGCGAATCCAGGCTGCCGTGCATGTCGAGCTGGTCGACCGCCTCGGTGGTGCCAAGGCCGGCGTCGGCGTAGACCTCCGACAGCTCGCGGTCGAACGCGGCGCGCGGAAGCCGCGCGACTTGCAGCGGCCGGCCGAGCGTGCGGCGCACCTCGATCAGCGCGGTCGCCGTGGCGTCCTCGCGCAGGCCGACATGGATCGATTCCGCATCGGCCGCGCCGTCGAGCACGACCACGCCGTGCCGCTTGGCGAATGCGTAGGGCAGCGACGGCAGGGCGGCGGTCATGGGGTGGGCAGGGCTTCGGGGGTCCCGGAGGCCGGCGCCGGGTTGCTTCCGACCGGCGGCGCCACCGGCGGCTGCGTCCGCAGGTAGTCGCGCACCAGCACGTCGAGCGCCGCTTCGCGCTGCTTGCCGTCGTCGAGCTGCAGCTGCGAGTTGCGCATGTAGTCGTAGCGCGGCGCGGTCACGCGCTGGGCATCCTCCGGTCCGCCGACGATGGTCGGGCGGATGAACACCATCAGGTTGGTCTTGTCCTTGGACCGGCCGGTGGAGCGGAACAGGCTGCCGAGGATCGGGATGTCGCCCAACAGCGGTACCTTGTCGACCGAACTGCGCTCGGCCTGGTCGAGCAGGCCGCCGAGCACGACGATGGCGCCGTCGTCGACCAGCACCCGGGTCTCGATCTCGCGCTTGTTGAGGATCAGCTCGTTGAAGTCGGCCGAGACCGGTCCGGCGATCGACGACACTTCCTGCCGCAGCTGCAGGGTGATGCCTCCACCGGCGTTGATCTGCGGGGTGACCTCCAGTTGGATGCCGACGTCCTGTCGTTCGATGGTGCGGAACGGATTGGAATTGCTGTCGCCAAGTACTTCGCCGGAGGTGATCGGCACTTCCTGGCCGACCAGGATCCGCGCCGGCTCGTTGTCCAGGGTCATGATCGACGGCGTCGACAGCAGGTTTGAACCGTTATCGCTCTTGACCGCGTTGATGATCAGCCCGAACAAGGTGTCGCCGGCACTGCCCGCGATCCCCGCCAGCCCGCCGGTCAGGCCCAGCAACGATTGCATCGCGGCGTTGCGGGCGGTCTCGGCGAGGTCGGAGTCGTCGTCCTTGAGCAGCGCCGCGCCGGCCAGCTCGGTGATGCCCGGCCCGGAGTTACGGAACTGGCTGATCCCGAACGGCACGCCGTCCTTGTTGGCGGCGGCGATCTGGGCGCCGAGCTCGCTGGCGGCATCGTCGGAAATCTCGACCACGATCGCCTCGACCAGCACCTGTTGGCGGCGCACGTCGAGTTGCTTGATCACGCTCAACAGGGTGCGCTGGGTTTCGGGATCGGCGTTGATGATCAGCGCGTTCTGACCGGGCGCGCGAACCAGGGTCGGGCGCTTGCCGGGCACCGCCGAGATCAGCTGGCCCTGGTTCGTATCGATGCTGACGCCGGCTGCACTGGCGCTGACCTGGGTCTGCGCACCGGTGTATCCCATCGCGTCGGTGGGTTGCCCCACCAGTTGCTGCAACACCGGCAACAATTGTTCCGCGCTGGCGTGCTGCAGCTGGACCACGTGCAGGTCGCCGGTGCTTTCGGCGCGGCGGTCGAGTTCCAGCACCATCTGCACCACACGCTGGATCACTTCCGGGCTGCCGCGGACCACGATCGAGTTGCTGCTCGGCACCGGCAGGATCGACATCGCCGCGTTGCCGCCCTCGGCCCCGCCCATGCCGAACAACTGGTTGACGGTGGCGGCGATCTCGCGCGCCGAGCTGTTGCGCAGGGTGACGGTATCGATCGAGGCGCGGTCGCTATCGATCTGCGCGATCAGCCCGCGGATCCGGCGCAGGTTGTCGGCGTAGTCGGCCACCAGCAGGCTGTTGCCCTGGGGGGTTGCGATGACCACTCCGCCGCGGCCGACCAGCGGCTTGATGGTCTCCGCGGCGATGCGCGCATCGACCCGCTGCAGGGCGATGATGTCGGTCGCGAAGCCGGTCGCGCCGCCGCCGGCCGAGCGCGGCTGCTGTGCGGCGGTGTCGTCGGGGACGACGCGATAGGTTCCGGCGCCCGCCGGCACCGCGATCAGGCCGTTGGCGCGCAGGATCGTTAGCAGCACGCCGAGCAGTTCCGACTCGCTCATCGGCTGGTCGTTGGAGAAGTTGACCGTGCCCTGCACGCGCGGGTCGACGATGAAGTTGGTGCCGGTCGCGCGGGCCACGTCCTGGATGAAGGCGCGGATGTCGGCGTTGCGCACGTTGAACGCCTCCGGCTCGGCGGCCGACTGCGCGATCGCCGGATGCATCGGTTGCAGCGCCAGCGCGAAGGCAAGCACGGCGGCGAGGAAGGGACGGCTCATCGGGGTGCCTGTAGGGTGGTGGTGTGGGTCTTGCCGTCGCGTTGGTACTGGATGGTCAATTGGGCCTGGCCTTTCAGTTCGTCCCGTAATCCCGCCAGCCGGGCGGGGTCGAGTGGACGCCCGTTGACCGACAGCACCACGTCGCCGGGTCGCAATCCGGCCGGTCGCATCAGCGCGGCGCTGGCGCCGGCGGTGATTGCGTAGCCGCCACCTGGACTCTCGATGAGGCCGGTTGCGGTCGATGATTGACGCGGCATCGCAGGGGTACCGGTCGATGCAGCCGGGAAGGGGGGTGCGGTCGCGGCTGGCGGAGCCGTCGGCCTGGGGTTGCCGATCGGCAGCGTCTTCGCTGCGGGCGTGGCGCCCGCGGTGGCAAGCGGCGGCAGCTCCAGCCGGTGCCGGGCACCATTGGCGGCGAGAACCGCGTGTTCGGTGCCGACGGATTCCAGCACGATGCCCGGCGCAATCTCCTGGCTTACGGCGTACGACGCCTGGTCGCCATCCTTGCCAAGGATCGCCGACCCGCGCATTGCCGAAGCAGTGCCACCGTCGCTGCGCACGCCGAACAGGGTGTAGCCGAGAGCATCGCGGCTTGCGGTGCCGGGCGCCCGGGCGGAGCGGAAGAACACATCGGTCAGCGGCAGGGATGGCGGGGCCGGGGGGGCAACCGCGGGCCCGGTCATCGCACCACCGATCGGCCCGATCGGGGTCAGCGCCAGCCACGCCAACCGCGCTACCTGCAGCGCGAGCAGCGTCACCAGCACCAGTTCCGCCCCGACTGGAAGCCGGGCGCGCCACTGGGTGATCTGGTCAGGGGACAGCCGGTTGGGAAGCAAGTGCATGGATCCTGCGGAGGCCGGGACACCGATATTTCAGGCGTGCGCACAGGATGAGATGGTTTGGTTACGGTTTGATTGCAGTTGACACATAAGGTTGCGGCGACTGTCATGATCCGCGGCGGGCAATTAAAAGCCCGGCAGGTTTCCCCGCCGGGCCGCTGCGTCCGGCCACTTCCCCAAGCGCCGGCCACTCTGCACTGGGTGCCTCAGAACGAGGCGCTGATCTCGAACGAATAGCTGGTGCCCAGGTCGTAGCGCATCACGTCGGCGCGACCGCCGCCGAACTCCTGGTACTCGCTGTATTCCTCCCCCAGAATGTTGCGGGCCTCGAAGCCCAAGGTCATGTCGGTGTCCCAGAGCCGGAAGCCCTTCTTCAGCACCAGGTCGACCGTGGTGCCGGGCTCCTGGATGTAGTCGGGCTGGACGACCACGATGCCGTCGGGCGAGTAGCCGTTGATGCCGCGGGCGTTGATGCGCTCGCTGGCATAGCCGACCAGCAGCGTGGCCTGGCTACCGGTTTCCGGGTTCTCGATGCCCAACTGCAAGTTGGCCAGATGCTCCGACTGCCCCTGCAGGCGGCTGCCATCGAGCACCAGCTCGGAGGCGGCCTGTGGGCGGCCGTTGCCGGCAAGGGTGTAGGCGACGTCGCCGTCCTCGACCTGCACTTCCGAATCCGACCAGGTGTAGTTGGTGCCCAGGAACAGGCGGCTGTCACCGGCCCAGTCGAACGGGCTGCCGAAGTACTTGCGGAAGTCCAGTTCCAGGCCGTACACCAGCGCCGATGGGGCGTTGATGAAGCTCTGCTGCCAGCTCGATCCCGAGCGGCCGTTGAGCACCATCTCGACCGGATTCTCGATGTCCTTGTAGAACAGGCCGGCGCTGAAGTACTCGCCCTGGTCGAAGTACCACTCGTAGCGCAGGTCGAGGTTGAGCAGCTCGCTGTCGACCAGGAACGGGTTGCCGATGACCAGACGGTCGCTGTCGAGATCGAGGTATTGCTGCGGCGCCAGCTCGCGGAACTGCGGGCGGGCGATGGTCTGCGACGCACCGAACCGCAATTGCTGGTTTTCGGCGAAGTTCCAGGTCAGCGCGAATGCCGGCAGGAAGTAGTCGTTTTCCAGTGGGGCCGCGGTCGGCAGTGGCTGGCCTTCGTTGAACAGGTCGATTGGCCGCACCTGCTGGGTCGCGTCCTCGTAGCGCACGCCGACGGTGGCGCGCACGGTGCCGGTCAGCTGCGACTCGGCCTCGATGTACACCGCGCTGGTTTCCAGTGAGGCGTCATACGCGGCCGCGCCGGTGCCACCGGTGGTCTCGCGCAGGGTCAGGTAGCCCTGGCTGATGTTGTAGTCCGACAGCAGGTAGTCGGGCCGCTGGTAGCGCTCGTAGAACGGCAGGTTGCCGAGCGACAGCAAGCGGAACTCGCGCGAGACCGCATCACGCTCGGTTTCGGACCAGGCGCCGCCGAAGTTCACGGTGATATCGCGCTCGGTCGGCAGGCGCCAGCTGACGTCCACGCCGGCGTTGTCGACGCGTTCGTTGACCTGGCTGAAGCGGGTGTAGTTCTGCGCCTGCGAGGCGTCGTGCTGCCAGAAGCCGTCGGCATCCTCGCGGTAGCGGAAACCCTTCTCGTACGGCGCGTCGCGGCTGGCGCGCGAGTGGCTGGCGCGCCAGTCGATCTCCAGGTCGCGGTATTCGCCGAACGCGTGCTCGCCGGTCAGCTGGGTGTTGATCATCTCGCGCTCGAACCAGTGGGTGGTGTCGTCGCGCACGTTGTCGCCGGTCAGCAGGCTGTAGCCCTCGCTGCTGCGGGTCTCCTTATCGGTGTCGTGGACGTACATCGTCATCAGGCCGACCCGGTGGCCGTCCCAGTCGACCGCGGCGCCGAGCAGTCCGTTGATGGTGGCGTTGTTGGTGGTCGACATGAACTCGTAGTCGCTCTGCACCGCCATCGCGCCGTTCTCGACCGCGCCGTCCTGCTGCACGCCGAGCTGGGTGCGCCAGCTGTTCTTCATTGCCGCGGTGGCGACCAGGCCGAGCCGCACGTCGTCGCCGACGTCATAGGCGTTGCCCATGCTGATCTCGGCGTTGAAATCCGGGTCGATGCTGTCGGTCGCCTGCAGCAGGTTGAGCGGCGCGTTGGTGAAGCTGCGCGCGATCTTCTTGACCTCGTCGCTGCTGAAGTCGCGCCCAGGGGTGATGCGGTTGCCGGTGGCAATCGCGTCCTTCAGCTCGGCGGTCACCTTGCGGGTGCCGTCATCGAAGCCGAAGTAGTCGGAGTCTCCGCCGCCGTAATGGGTCAGGCCGGCCTGGAAGGTCGTCTCGCTGTTGCCGCCGGTGCCGATCTTGAAGTCGAGAAAGGGCTCCTCGGGGATCACCGCGCTGGACAGGTTGATGGTGCCGCCACCGAACTCGCCGGGCATGCTCGCCGAGTAGGTCTTCACCACCTCGATGGTCTGCAGTACGTTGGTCGGGAACAGGTCCAGCGGCACCACGCGCTTCAGCGGTTCGGGGCTGGGCAGCGGCGAGTTGTTGAGCAGGGCCGAGGAGTAGCGCTCGTTGAGGCCGCGCACGTAAACGTAGCGGCCATGGTTGAGGCTGATGCCCGCCACGC
The DNA here is from genome assembly GCF_054072675.1 of Lysobacter sp. A289. Taxonomy (NCBI): domain Bacteria; kingdom Pseudomonadati; phylum Pseudomonadota; class Gammaproteobacteria; order Lysobacterales; family Lysobacteraceae; genus Lysobacter; species Lysobacter sp. A289. The sequence goes on along the minus strand of NZ_JBSVRN010000001.1, from coordinate 1,367,133 downwards.
GCCGGAGCGCATCGGCAGCGTTGCTGTCGCCCTGGCGCTCGAGGTCTTCCTTGGAGACGTGGGTCATGACCGCCGAGCTGAGCAGCATCGGCTCCGGGATGTATTCGCCCTGGACCTGGACCGCGTCCAGTTCGGTCGCCTGCATCGGCGCGGCGGCTGCGGCGGTTGCGCTTGTGGCGGCGGGGGCGGACTGCGGCGGTGCGTTGGAGACCGTCTGCGCCAGCGCGATGTTGGGCGCGAGCAGGGCCGAGATGGCCAGAAACAGGCCCGTGCGGGCGGTGGTGAGCTTCATGAGTGGCAGCCTTTCAATGGGTTCGGTGCGTCCGAATAAGCCGATGCCGCGGCCCGGCCGCGGCATCGATGGGGGCCCGGGGTCGCGGACACCGACCCCGTTTCCCGTGGCGTGGCGGCCGCGGCTGCCACGCCCGTTGTCGCCGCTCAGCAGTCGTCGGCGGTCAGGCCGCAGGTCCAGCCCTGCCACCAGGTGTCATTCGCATCCTTGACCGCGCCGATGTAGTCGACGTCGACGAAGGACGCGTTGATCGCGGCCAAGCCCGCGTAGGCCGGTACCGCCGCCTCGGTGGCGCCGTTGATGAAGCCGGCGGTCAGGGTCGAGGCGCCCGTGGAGTTGTTGCTGCCGGCGTTGAAGGCGATGGCCTCGGCACCGGTGGCGCCAGCGGCGAACGGCTCTGCGCACGACAGGAAGGTCGAATCGAAGGTGCCTTCGGTGGTGGCCGACTGGAACTCGACGCAGGCCGGCGCGCCGCCGGTGATCACTGCGTTGTAGTAACCGACCAGGGTCCCCTGGTTCAGCACCACCGCGTTGTCATGACCGGCACCGACGAAGGTGACGTTGGCGAGGTTCGGCATCGAGCGGAACGGCAGATCCTGCGAGCTCATCTCGTTCATGCGGTCGCCGCCACCGGCGCGCTGCACGACCAGGCCGAACTGGATGCCGCCGCGGAAGCCGGAGTCGGTGTCGAAGCTGTCGTCGTCATTGCCGGTAGCGACCAGGTACTTGCCGTTGACCGTGCCGCCAAACCACTCGAAGCCGTCGTCGGAGCTGTTGTGCACCTGCACGTATTCGACCGTGGTGCCGGTGCCGAGGCCGGCCAGGGTGATGCCGTTGAGCTCGACGTCCGGCAGGACCTCGAAGCCGGAGTGCATCACGCGGACGTACTTCAGCACGCCGGTGTTGTCGGCGTCGTCGTTGCCGCCGTAGTAGCCGTTGGCGCCTTCGACCTGCGCTTCGCAGGTGGCCGTGCCCGGCTGCGCGGTGCCCGGGCAGGTGCTGATCGCGGCACGGCCGAGCAGCACGAGGCCGCCCCACTGGCCGATCGAGTCGATGTCGGTGCTGCCTTCGACGCTCTGGCGGCTGGTGAATACCACCGGTTCGGTCGCGGTGCCTTCGGCGAAGATCTGCGAGCCGCGGTTGACCATCAGGAAGTCGGCGCCGGCGGAACCGAACACGGTCACGCCCGGCTCGAGGGTCAGCGTGCCCTTGTTTGCGCCCGGTGCCGGGTTGGCGGCGTCACCGCCCATGTCCATGCCGACATCGGTGCGGCCGTTGACCGAGTACACCACCCCGTCGATCTTCGGGACCAGCAACTCGCCGACGATGCGTGAGGGCAGCTGGCAGTTGAGCAGGCCGGCGACTTCGCCGACATCGCTGGTGCCAGTCGGGCACTCGGCCGCGGTCGGCGGCGGGGTGGTCGGCGGCGGAGTGGTCGGGGGCGGGGTGGTCGGCGGAGGCGTGGTGGCCGGCGGCGGCGGGAACGCGCCTTCGCCCGGCGAGGCCACGTTGTCGGAACCACCACCACACGCGCTGAGCGCGAAGGCCGCGGCCAGGGTCATCAACAGGGTCTTGGAATTGCTGGAAGCAGCCATTTGCACGATCTCTCCGATCACGGGTTGGGTCAATCCACGGGAAACAGATCGGTCAACCGGCACTTTCCATTGCGACCGGGTGCTCTCCGCGTCCCGTAGCGAAGTTTCAGGAAATCTTTATAGGCGCGGTTTGTGACAGCTCGGCTTCAGTAAGCGCAGTTTCTTGATCCAGCCGATGAAAGCCTGATCGGGTCGCCTGGATAAAATTCGCCGTCGTAAAGAAGCTGCAATCAAGCCTGGTCACACTGGTGTCATGAAGCGAGAACTCGCCCCCGACACCGTCGAATGGATCCTTGGCCAGGCACGCGCGGGGCAGCCGCCCGACACGCTGCTGCAACCCTTGCTGGAGGACGGCTGGGAGCAGGGCGAAGCGACCGAGGCGGTCGAGTCGGTGGTGCGCGAATGGCTCGATTCGCACGCGCGTGGCAGCGGGTTGCCGCCGTCGGTGCCGGTGCCGTCGCCGATCGAACTCAACGGGCCGTCGGCATTGCAGGTGGGCGACCACGAGGTGTGCGTCCTGGCGAGTCTGCTGCTGCCGCGGGTGATCGTGTTCGGCGGCCTGCTGGGTGACGACGAATGCGACGAACTGGTGGAGATGTCGCGACCGAAGCTCAAGCGCTCGACCATTCTCGATCCGGACAGTGGCGGCGACGAGGTACATGTCGACCGCACCAGCGCTGGCACGTTCTTCCCGCGCGGCGGCAACCCCCTGTGCAGACGGATCGAGGCACGCATCGCGGCGTTGCTCGACTGGCCACTGGAGAACGGCGAAGCGCTGCAGGTCATGCGCTACGGGCCGGGGGCGCAGTACCGGCCGCACCATGACTACTTCGACCTGGCCTGGCCGGGCTCGGCGGCATCGCTGGCGCGCGGCGGGCAGCGGGTCGGCTCGCTGGTGATGTACCTCAACACCCCGCAGCGCGGTGGCGCCACAACGTTCCCCGAGGCCAATCTCGAAGTCGCCGCGGTCAAGGGCAACGCGGTGTTCTTCAGCTACGACCGCCCGCACCCGATGACGCGCTCGCTGCATGCGGGCGCGCCGGTGGTCGAGGGTGAGAAGTGGATCGCGACCAAGTGGCTGCGCGAACGCCGCCACGATTGATGGGTCAGGTGGCCGTGGTGGCCGGAACCGGTTCGCCCGGGGTCTTGTCCTTGTAGCGGCAGATGTCGCGGATCGCGCAATGCGGGCAGTCCGGCGTGCGCGCCTTGCAGACATAACGGCCGTGCAGGATCAGCCAGTGGTGGGCATCGCGCAGATACTCCTGCGGGATCACGCGTACCAGGATGTCCTCGACTGCACGCACGGTCTTGCCGGGTGCCAGGCCGGTGCGGTTGGAGACCCGGAAGATATGCGTATCGACCGCCATCGTCGGCTCCCCGAATGCCGTGTTCAGCACCACGTTGGCGGTCTTGCGGCCCACGCCGGGCAGCGCCTCCAGCGCGGCGCGGTCATGCGGAACCTCGCCGTCGTGGTGGTCCAGCAACAACTGCGCCATCGCCACCACGTTGGCGGCCTTGGTGTTGTACAGGCCGATGGTGGCGATGTACGGCTTCAACCCGTCCACGCCAAGAGCCGAGATCTGCTCCGGCGTGTTGGCGACCGCATACAACTTGCGGGTGGCCTTGTTGACGCCCACATCGGTGGCTTGCGCCGACAGCGTCACGGCCACCAGCAGTTCATAGGGTGTGGTGAATTCCAGCTCGGTGGTCGGGTGTGGATTGAGCTGTCGCAAGCGTGCGAACACCGCATCGATTTCGACCTTGGTCAGCCGTGATCGCGCCGGCCGCTTGCGGGGGGTTGGGCGGGTCAACGGCCGGCCCCGCCGGTTCCCGGATTGCCGGCGGCTTTGGCTTTCGCCCGCGCCAGGGCAGCGGCAACCGCGACCGGAAGGGCCGGCTGAGACGGGTCCACGCCGGCGGCTCCGGCTGTCGCAGCCACATCGGCCTCCGCTGGTCGCTCCGGCGCGCTGCGTTGCGCCGTGCGCTCGGCGCGGCGACGCTCAAGACGCGCATCGCGGGCGCGGAAACGTTCGCGAGCGGCCAGGGCACGGATGCGGTCCGCGCGCGCAGCCACCAGGCGCGTATGGCAGTCCACGCTGCAGCCGGGGCACGGCATCGCCTTGAGCAGTCCGAGCTGCAAGGCGCAGTCCACATCGCCATCCATCAACGCAGTGGCGACCGGATGCACGCTGGCCCCGCGTGGGTCCTCACAGCCGCAGATGCAGGCCCCGGCCACGAGCTGTCAGCTGCCCTGGAAAGCCGGTTTGCGGCGTTCAAGGAACGCGCTGGTGCCCTCGCGCATGTCGTCGGTGGAGAACATCAATCCAAATTGCGCAGTCTCGTACTCCAGGCCTTCTTCAATCCCGCACTCGCCGCCGACATTGATGCAGTCGATCACCCCACGCAGTGCCAGCGGCGCCGACGCGGCCAGTTGTGCGGCCAGCTTCATTGTTTCGGCCAGCAAGTCGGCGGCGGCCACCGTGCGATTGACGATGCCCAGTTCACGCGCTCGCGTCGCGTCGATCGGCGCGCCCACCAGGCACAACTCCATGGTCGCGGCCCGGCCGGCCAGCCGCAGCAGTCGCTGGGTGCCGCCAAAGCCGGGAATGAGGCCAAGATTGACCTCGGGTTGTCCGATCTTGGCGGCATCGGCGGCGATGCGCAGGTGGCAGCACATCGCCAGTTCCAGGCCGCCGCCAAGCGCAAAGCCATTGATCATCGCGATCACCGGCTTCGGCATTTTCTCCACCCGTCGCATCAGGCGTTGCCCCCGCAGCGAGAAGTCACGGCCCTGGACCGGCGTCAGGCCGTTCATCTCGGCAATATCGGCGCCGGCGACGAACGCCTTGCTGCCAGCGCCGGTCAGCACCACGCAGCGCACGTTGGCATCGTCTGCGGCCGCGTCAAATGCCACCTGCAGCGCGTCCAGCGTCGCCGCGTTCAACGCATTCAGTTTGTCCGGGCGATTGACGGTGATGGTGCGGACTGCGCCGTGGTCGGCGGTGGTGACAATGGAATCGGGCGGAGGAGCATTTGACATGAATGGCGTTTTCCGGTGAAGGGTCGTTTACAGTGGCCAATGGAACTTGCAAACCCAGCGCGCGGTCTGATTTGTTCGTCAGTGGCGGTTAAGCGCTGGCGTCGTTATCCTAGCGCGTCCTATCGGGGCTGTTGACCGATACGGACATCCTATCGGGGCGGTGTCGCCGCTTCGCGCCATCACCGGAGGTTTTACCGAATGAAGTTGCGTTTGATTGCGGTCGCCGTAGCGGCCCTGACCCTGACCGCGGGCCAAGCCTTCGCGCAGGACATCTCATCCGAGAAAGGCAAGCTGAGCTACGCGTTGGGTTATGACGCGGGCAATGATTTTGCCCAATTGGCAGCGTCGGGAGAGCAACTGGACTCTGCTTCCGTGGCCAAGGGCCTGCAGGACGCCATGGCAAAGACCCAGCCGGCCGTTCCCGCCGACCAGTTGCGCCCGGTGTTCGAGAATTTCCAGAAACGCCAGCAAGCGCGTGCGCAGCAGGCTCAGGCGGAATGGAGCAAGCTCGCCGGCGAGAACAAGACCAAGAGCGATACCTTCATTGCCCAGAACAAGGCCAAGTCCGGTGTCAAGTCCTTGGCCAGCGGCGTGCAGTACCGCGTGATCGAAGTCGGTAACGGCGCCAAGCCGACGGCCGCCAGCAACGTGGAGCTGTTGGTTGCCGGCCCATTCCCGTGGGGTGAGCGTCCCCAGGGCGAAGCCGCACAGGCCCGTGCCATGCCGGCGATGAAGCTCAGCGAAGTCGAAATGCCGGCCATGCGTGAAGTGCTGGAGCAGATGCCAGCCGGCTCCAAGTGGGAAGTCACCGTCCCGTCCGACAAGGCCTACGGTGCGGACCCACGTAGCGGGATCCCGCCGAACATGGCCGTGCAGTTCGAGATCAAGCTGGTCGGCGTCAAGTAATACACACTGGAGCAGTACGTCCAGGTGCTTCTGCAAGTCGTAGTCTCCGTCGCGCCGGCTTGCCCGGCGCGATTTTTTTATGAGTGAGCTGCCATGAATGCCCCTTTCCCCGTCATGCTCAGTCCCTGCACCGGCGTGTGTTGCCTGGACGAGCATGGCCGGTGCGAAGGCTGCTACCGCACCGGCGACGAGATCGCGCGCTGGTCGACGATGGGCGATGACGAGCGGCTGCGGATGATCGAGGACGTGCTGCCGTTGCGGGAAGCCGGGCAGGGATGAACCGATCGCCCCTGGTCGCCCGCCTGCCCGAGGCGTCTCGCCTGGAGCGTGCGTTGTACCCGCTGGCGGCGCCACCCACGGGTCCGTGCTGGAACCAGGAAGGGCTATCCGACCTGTTTCCGGCTTCGGCCGTGCACGCGGATGCGGCGGTATTGGTTGGCCTGGTACCAAGACCCGACGCGACCCAGGTCATCCTGACCCTGCGCACGGATGCCTTGCGTCATCACGGTGGCGAGGTCGCCTTTCCCGGCGGACGAGTGGAGGCCGGGGATCAGGACGCCATTGCCGCGGCGATCCGGGAAACCGGTGAGGAGATCGGTGTCGGCGCCGACCAGATCGTACCGTTGGGCTTGCTGGATCCGTTGTTGACCATCACCGGCTTCCGGGTGTTGCCGGTGGTGGCGGTGATCGACCCGGTTCACGTGATCCGCCCCGACCCGGGTGAGGTTGCCGAAGTCTTCGAGGTGCCACTGGATTTTCTGCTTGATCCGGCCAACCTGGTCGATCTGAAGGTCGACTATCGAGGGCGGACCCGCCTGCTCCACGAGTATCGCTATCCGGCGCGACGGATTTGGGGCGCCACCGCGTTTATCCTGTTGAATCTACGGCAGCGGCTGGAGAACGTGAAATGAGCACGCATTCGGGTCGGGGCGGAAGCGCGCCAAGGTGGCAGGCGCTGGTTTCGGCCGAGGCGCTATCGGCGGCACTGGATCGGGACGACGTGACCGTGCTTGACGCGCGCTCGTCATTGGCCGATCCGGCCGGCTGCGAAGCGGCATACCGACAGGCGCATATCCCGGGCGCACGATTCGCCGACCTGGACCGCGACCTGTCCGACCATCGAAAACCCGGCGGCCGCCACCCGTGGCCGGACGCCGCGGACTTCACCGCACGCCTGGGCGGGTGGGGTATCGGGCCGACCGGCCAGGTCGTGGTCTACGACAGTGGCGACGGCGCGCTGTCGGCGGCACGCGCCTGGTTCCTGCTGCGCGCGCTGGGTCACCGCGACGTGGCCGTGCTCGACGGCGGCTGGGCCGGCTGGACCGCGCTGGGACTGCCGATCGAGTCCGGCCTGCCCGAGATACAACCGAGCCGCTACGTCGCGCAGTTCGACGGCAATCGCCTGCTCGACGCCCCGCAGTTGCAGGCGCATCTGGCCAAGGGCGGCATGCTGCTCGACGCGCGCGCGCCAGAGCGCTTTCGCGGCGAGGTGGAGCCGATCGACAAGGTCGCCGGCCATGTGCCCGGAGCGATCAATCGCCCCTACAGTGCAAACCTGCGTGATGGTCGCTTCAAGCCGGCCGCGGAGTTGGCAACCGAGTTCGCCGGCTTGCTGGGCGACAGGACGCCGCAGGACGTGGTGGCGATGTGCGGCTCCGGCGTCACCGCCTGCCACCACCTGCTCGCGATGGAGCACGCCGGCCTTCCCGGTGCACGGTTGTTCACCGGTTCGTGGAGCGGCTGGATCGAGGATCCCAGGCGCCCGATTGCGCAGGGCGAAACACGCTAGGAAAGGCCCGGACAACCAGACTTTTGCGCGTTACTTCTTGAGCTTGGCGACCATGGCGTGCAATGCCGCCTGGGTGCCGGGCTCCATCCATGCGTTGACGAAGCGCTCCAGCTCGATGTGTTCGGGCTGCAGCGCTTCGATCACCGCGGCGCGTGCGATCTGGCGGGTTTGTCGCATCGCTTCGGGCGGCAACACCAGCAGAGTCTGCAACCATTCGCGGGCACGTCGGCTGACGGCATCGGGATCGTTGACCGGGCCCATTTCGACCAACTCGTCCACCAGCCCGATCTGCAGCGCGCGCGCCGCGTCGACCATCTCGCCGGCGACCAGCATCCGCTCGGCGCGGTGTGGGCCGACCACGCGTCGCAGCAATCGCTGGACACCTTCCGGAGCGGTCAGGCCGACCTGGGTCTCGTTGAGGCCGATGCGGTAATCGCCGGCGGCCATGACCCGGTAATCGCAGCACAGCGCGTACACGCAGCCACCGGCAGGAGCATGGCCGGAGATCGCCGCCACCACCGGCACCGGACACGAGGCCAATGCCCGGGCGACGCCGAAGAACGCCTGCCACGCATCGGTCAATGCGCCCCGGTCATCGCCCAGCGTGAGCAGGTAGGGCACGTCCAGGCCGGCCGAGAATATCTTCGGCTGGCCGGACAGAACGATGCCGTGGATATCCACAGCGGTAACGGCGGCATTCAGTTCGTGCAGCAGTTCGCGGCACAGGCCCGGCTCCAGCGCATTGACCGGCGGCCGGGCGAACTTCAACTCGATGATGTTGCCGTGTTCGACGCGCTCGATGAGACTCAAGGGTTGTCCCCGGCGCGCCATCGATAGCGGACGGTATAGGTCAATTTGCTCTCGTCGCCTGCCGCAACCGGTACCTGGAACTCGACGTGGTTGGCGTCTTTTTTGGTCGCGGGCACGCTGCTGGCAACAATCTCCCAATCGCTCCAACGCGGCAGTTGTTCCACCACCTCGATGGTCGCGTCGGACTTCTTGGCGTTGCCCAGGACAATGGCGAACGACTCGGTGATCGTGCGGCCGGCCCGATCCAGCTCGAAATCCGTGGCTTCCCGCTTGGCCGTCAGGTCGAACACCTTGCCTACTTCCAGCCGGATGTCGGCCCCGGCGGGCGTGTGTTGCAGCATCGACTCGCCAAGAAAATCAGCGCCATCGAATACCCGGATCCGCCCGGCGGGCAGGGGCTGGCCCAACCCGGCCGCCTCGGTGTTGTCCACCGATACTGTCGCGTTGACCGGCAGCGTGCCGGTCTGGCCGTGGCGATCGGGTTGGATCAACGGTGTTGGTGGCTGCCATTGCTGTCCCCCGGCATCGACCACGTAAGCGCGCTCGCACGCGATCGCGGCGCGGTGGGCGAACAACGGGAAGCGCTCGGTTCCGCCGTCGCTCAGGCTGACGGTATCGGGCAGTTGGTAGGCGTGGTACTCGCCCGATGTCCGCTGCTCAGGCATCGGTGCCGCAGCGACGAGGGCCATGGTGTCCTCAGCGACACTGCGTCGCGCATAGTGCTGAGTCTGCAGCGGCGCCCGGTTGGGTTCACCCGCGATCAGCGTCAGCCGGGCATCGGCGAAACCCACGCCGGCACGATTGATGACCATCGCGGCGCCATCCAGCGCCAGCTTGCAGGCGGTCGCGTCGGTCTTGTCCAGGGTCGCCAGGTACTCGGCGCGCCATGCCATGCCACCCATCGGATAGCTGAGCAGGAAGTCGGCGTCGCCGGCATCCTGTGCCCGCACCGTCCACCGCAGCTCCGCCTGCTGCGGAAACAGGCGGACGCCGTCGACGACGCTGAAGTTGTCGTACTGGTTGATGACCTTGACCCGGCCATCGCCCATCGCCAGGGTCAGGCCGGCATTGGCGGCCAGCAGTACCCCGGTGTCGGTCTGCTTGGCATTGCCGGCGGTGTGCTCGACCACGATGCGCTGGCCGATCACCTGGGCAACGACATCCGCGGTGCTTTCCAGGCCTGCAAGGTAGCGCTGGGACTCCACCGAGACGCCGTCCGACCTGGGGCGCAACAACGCGGCCTCCACGTCCATCGACGGTGGCACGCTGGTGGCGGAGATCGAATTCAATCCTTCGGTGAGCGTGTAATGCAGCGGCCGCTCCACCAAGGCGTAGCCGGGCATGCCGGCATGGGCCTGGCCGGTCCCGGCGAGTGCGTCGTAGGCACCGCTGTAGATGCTCAATTGAGTGACGCCGACTTCCGCGGCGGCGGCGTCCTTGTCGGCGGGCACGACCGGTGGCGCCACCGGCAACGCATCAGCGCCACTGGGCGCGGAATCCTGGGAGCAGGCGGCGAGCGCGCAGGCGGCGACGAGCAACGATAGGGTGCGGTGCATCGGAAACTCCGGAATCAACCTGTTGGTATCATAAGCTGATGAAGCCCCTCCGCGTCCTCCTCGCCGCCGTCCTATTGGCAACTGCGTTCAGCACACCGCCGGTTATCGCCGCCGATTGCAGTCCGGTAGTAACCGCAGGATGGGTGCGTCTGCCACCCATTTCGATGCCGATGCTGGCCGGATTTGGCACCATCGATAATGCTTGCGACGCGCCAGCAAAGATCGTTGCCGCCAGCAGTCCGGCGTTTGCCGATGTATCGGTGCACGAGACGCGCATCGTGGACGGCATCAGCAAGATGCGTGCGGTGCCGGAGCTGGTAATTCCCGCGCATGGCCATGCCAGCCTCGAGCCCGGTGGCCTGCATCTGATGCTGATGGATCCGCACGCGCCGTTGCAGGCCGACGATACGGTCGTGATCGACTTCCGACTGGAAGATGGCACCCAGGTGCGCGGCCTGTTCCAGGTAGGCAAGTCCAGGTAGGCAAGTCCCGGTTGCGCCAGCCGGGCGACTGACGCGTCTGGAACCTACTGGGTCAGGCAGGCCTCGCGCACACTCGAGGGCAGCGCGGCGGCCTGGCCGCTGTCGCGGTCGATCCACACCATCACCACGTTGCCGTCGCAATACAGGATCTGCGGATCCTGGGCGTCCACAATGCGATGGCCGACGGTCACGCTGGTATTGCCCAGCCGCTCGACAAACAGTTCGATCGACACCTGTGCCGGCCAGGTGATCGGGCGACGGTAATTGAGCTGCGCGGCGGCAACAACCGGGGCGACATGGTCGTCCATGCCCTGGCCGGGCACGCCGAGCATCCACTGCAAGCGCGCTTCCTCCAGGTAGCTGAGGTACTTGGAGTTGTTGACGTGGTTGAACGCATCCAGGTCGCGCCAGCGCACCGGCATCGGTACCTGGATGAGCTTGCGGGGCGAGGGCGCATGCGTGGGGGTTGTCCCGGCCGCGAGCGTCGCCGCCGGCTTCGGCTCGGCACGGGTTTTTTTTGCTGCCGGCTTAGTGGGCTTTTTTGACGTTGCGGTTTTCGCCGGTTCGCGTTTGCCCGATGCCGGCTTTGCCGCCGCTTCTGAAGCGGACTTTGCCGCAGCCGATTTTGCCGCGGCTTTGCGCGGCTTGGCCGGTTTGACCGGCTTCACCGGCTGGTCAATCTTGCCCGGCTTTCCGGGAGTGCTTTTGGATCCGTCGTTGTCGCTCATGCGGCCGTCGTCTTCCTGCGGGTCTTGGGCCCGGTCGGGGTGACCTTGGGCTGGCTGCCGGCCGCCTTGTCATTCGCCCGTGACCGCTCCAGCATCGGCGCCAGGAAGCGACCGGTGTAGGAGTGTTCCAGCGAGGCGATGTGTTCGGGCGTGCCGGTAGCCAGGATGGTACCCCCGCGATGGCCTCCCTCGGGCCCCAGGTCGATGATCCAGTCCGCGGTCTTGATCACGTCCAGGTTGTGTTCGATCACCACCACCGTGTTGCCGTCATCGCGCAGTCGATGCAGCACCGCCAGCAGATGCTCGATGTCGTGGAAGTGCAGGCCGGTGGTCGGCTCGTCGAGGATGTACAGGGTCTGTCCGGTATCGCGCCGCGACAGTTCCTTGGACAGCTTGACGCGCTGCGCCTCGCCGCCCGACAGCGTGGTCGCCGACTGGCCCAGCTTGATGTAGCTCAGGCCGACATCGATCAGGGTTTCCAGCTTGCGCGATATCGACGGGATCGCGTCGAACAGCTCCAGCGCGTCCTCCACCGTCATCGCCAGCACGTCGCTGATGCTGTAGCCCTTGTAAAGGATCTCCAGTGTCTCGCGGTTGTAGCGCTTGCCCTTGCACACATCGCAGGACACGTAGACGTCGGGCAGGAAATGCATCTCGACCTTGATCAGCCCGTCGCCCTGGCAGGCCTCGCAGCGCCCACCGCGCACGTTGAAACTGAAACGTCCCGGCGCGTAGCCACGTGCGCGTGACTCGGGTACCTGCGCGAACAGTTCGCGCAACGGCGTGAACAAGCCGGTGTAGGTTGCCGGATTGCTGCGCGGGGTACGGCCGATCGGCGACTGGTCGATGTCGACGACCTTGTCGAACAGGTCCATGTTCTCCACCGACCGGTAGGGCGCGACCGTGCGTGAGGCGCCGTTGAGCTGGGTGGCGGCCAGTTCGTACAGGGTGCTGTTGATCAGGGTCGACTTGCCCGAGCCGGACACCCCGGTGACACAGGTCAGCAGGCCGGCCGGGATCGCCAGGTCGACATCCTTCAGGTTGTGCCCGGTGGCCCCGCGCAGGTGCAGGATCTGCTTCGGGTTCGGCTTATGCCGCTTGGCCGGGATCTCGATGCGTTTGCGACCGCTCAGGTATTGCCCGGTCAGCGAGCGTGGTGCGGCCATGATGTCGTCGAACGAGCCCTTCGCGACGATCTCGCCGCCGTGTACCCCGGCGCCCGGGCCGATGTCGACGATGTAGTCGGCCAACCGCATCGCGTCCTCGTCGTGTTCCACCACGATCACCGTGTTGCCCAGGTCACGCAGGCGGGTGAGGGTGCCCAGCAGACGCTCGTTGTCGCGCTGGTGCAGGCCGATCGATGGCTCGTCGAGCACGTACATCACCCCGACCAGACCGGCGCCGATCTGCGAGGCCAGGCGGATCCGCTGAGCCTCGCCGCCGGACAGCGAATCGGCCTTGCGCTCAAGGGTCAGGTAATCCAGTCCGACATCGACCAGGAACTTCAGCCGGTCGCCGATTTCCTTGACGATCCTGACCGCGATCTCGCCGCGCCAGCCTGGCAGGTGCAGGCGCTTGAAGAAGGCCAGGGTCTCGTCGATCGGCAACACCACGATCTCGGGCAGGGCGTGGCCGTCGACGAACACATTGCGCGCCGCGCGGTTCAGCCGTTGGCCACCGCAATCGGTGCAGGCGCGCTCGCTGATGTACTTGCTCAACTCATCGCGCACCGCCGACGATTCGGTTTCCTTGTAGCGCCGCTCCAGGTTCGGGACGATGCCCTCGAAGCGATGCTTGCGCTGGTGGCGGCTGCCGGCCTGGGTCAGGTAGGTGAACGAAATTGTGGTCTCGCCGCTACCAAACAGGATCGCTTGGCGGACTTCTTCGCTCAACTGGTTCCAGGGCGTCTCAACGTCGAACCGGTAGTGCTTGGCCAGCGACTGGATCAGCTGGAAATAATACGCATTGCGACGATCCCAGCCGCGCACCGCGCCGGCCGACAGCGCCAGCTCGGGATGTACCACCACCCGCGCGGGATCGAAGTACTCCGCCATGCCCAGGCCGTCGCAGGTCGGGCAGGCGCCGACGGGCGAGTTGAACGAGAACAGTCGTGGCTCCAGCTCCTGCAACGAGTACTCGCACACCGGGCAGCTGTACTTGGAGGAGAAAAGCAGCGGTGTGGCATCGGTGTTGTCCAGCGACATCACTTGGGCCATCCCGTCACCCAGCTTCAGCGCGGTCTCGAAGGACTCGGCCAGGCGCTGCTTCATGTCCTCGCGCGGGCGGAAGCGGTCGATCACCGCCTCGATGGTGTGCTTGCCGCGCAATGCCAACGGTGGCACCGCATCGATCTCGTGCAACTGGCCATCCACCCGGACCCGGACATAACCCTGCGCGCGCAGCTGATCAAACACCTGGGCATGTTCGCCCTTGCGCTCGCGGATCACCGGCGCCAGCAGCATGTAGCGTTGTTCGGCAGTGGCGGGATCCGCACCCAGCGCGATCACCTGGTCGACCATCTGGCTGACGGTCTGCGCGGCCAACGGGTAGCCGTGGTCGGGGCATCGCGGCGTGCCCACGCGCGCATACAGCAGCCTCAGGTAGTCGTAGATCTCGGTGATCGTGCCCACGGTGGAACGCGGGTTGTGCGAGGTCGACTTCTGCTCGATCGAAATCGCCGGACTCAGGCCCTCGATCAGGTCGACATCGGGCTTTTCCATGATTGACAGGAACTGCCGCGCATAGGCGGACAGCGATTCGACATAGCGACGCTGGCCCTCCGCATAGATGGTGTCGAACGCGAGCGAGGACTTGCCCGAGCCGGACAGGCCGGTGATCACGATCAGCTTGTCGCGCGGCAAGTCGAGATCGACATTCTTGAGGTTGTGCGTCCGCGCACCGCGGATGCTGATGAATTCCATCGCCATCGAAAGACCTGCAAAATGGGGGAAGGCCGTCGGCGCAGCCGGCGAACCGGTAAGCGTAGCCAGTGCTTGAAATGGGGGCAAATCGTGGAAACCGAAGAACCACGGTGGATTTGTGCCTGTCCGGTTCATCCAGCAGGCCAGTGACGGTACGGGTTGCCGCAACCCCCTGAAGGGCCTACAATTCCGCTTCTGTCTGCCCTCGACGGCATGGCAAGGACCAAAAATAACTACAGAGGAAACTGGTCATGTACGCAGTAGTAGTCACCGGCGGTAAGCAATACCGCGTCATGCAGGGCGAGACCCTGCGCGTGGAACTGCTCGAAGCCGAAGCCGGCAGCGAGATCAAGTTCGACAACATCCTGATGCTGGGCGATGGCGAGGGCGAAACCACGCTCGGCGATGCGCTCAAGGGTGCCATCGTCAGCGCCAAGGTCATCGGCCACGGCCGTGCGGACAAGATCCGCATCGTCAAGTTCCGTCGCCGCAAGCACCACCGCAAGCAGATGGGTCACCGTCAGCATTACACCGAAATCGAGATCACCGGCATTGCCGGTGGCGACAAGAAGTAAGGAGCAGCAGCCATGGCACATAAAAAGTCCGGAGGCTCGACCCGCAACGGCCGCGACTCCAACCCGAAATACCTCGGCGTCAAGATCTATGGTGGCCAGGCGATCGATGCCGGCAACATCATCATTCGCCAGCGCGGCACCCAGTTCCATCCGGGTCCGGGCGTCGGCCTGGGCCGCGACCACACGCTGTTTGCGCTGGTCGATGGCAAGGTTGATTTCTCGGTGAAGGGGCTGAAGAAGCGCCGCACCGTGAGCGTCATCTCGGCGTGACCCACGCCGGTCAGGCCACGGCTTGACCTGGTGACGAGTCACCCGTGAAAGGCCCCGCTGCGGCGGGGCTTTTCGTTTCCGGGATATCTTGTTGTCCCGGGCACCGTGGTATCCGATGCCCACCGTGCAATCGCATCATCCAGATATTTACCGAGGTCTTGCATGAAACTCGTCGATGAAGCCGAAATCCAGGTCTCAGCAGGCAACGGCGGCAACGGCTGCGTTGGTTTCCGCCGTGAGAAGTACATCCCGCTCGGTGGCCCCGATGGTGGCGACGGCGGTGCCGGCGGCAGTGTCTGGGTCGTTGCCGACGAGAACCTCAACACCCTGGTCGATTTTCGCCACCAGCGTCAGTTCCGCGCCGAACGCGGTGAGGACGGCCGGGGCCGGCAAATGTATGGCAAGGGCGGCGGGGACCTGGTTATCACCGTCCCGGTCGGAACCGTGGTGATGAACGTGGAGACCGACGAGTCCATCGGCGACCTGGTCAGCCACGGCGATCGTCTGCTGGTCGCCAAGGGCGGGCAGGGTGGCTTGGGCAACATGCATTTCAAGAGTTCGGTCAATCGCGCCCCGCGCAAGGCGCTGCCTGGGCTACCGGGCGAGGAGCGGGTGCTCAAGCTGGAGTTGAAGCTGCTGGCCGATGTCGGTCTGCTGGGCTTCCCCAACGCCGGCAAGAGCACCTTGATCCGCGCCGTCTCTGCGGCGACGCCCAAGGTTGCCGACTACCCGTTCACCACCCTGTATCCCAACCTTGGCGTGGTCAGCGTGGAGCAGTACCGCAGCTTCGTGATCGCCGACATCCCCGGCCTGATCGAGGGCGCCGCCGATGGTGCCGGCCTGGGCGCGCAGTTCCTGCGCCACCTGCAGCGCACCAGCCTGTTGCTGCACCTTGTCGACGTTGCGCCAATGGAAGGCGGGGTGGAGATCAGTCCCGCCGAACAGGTGCGCGCGATCGAGCGCGAGCTCGAAAAGCACGACCCGCAGCTGCTGGCCAAGCCGCGCTGGCTGGTGTTCAACAAGTCCGACCTGCTGTTGGAAGAGGAGCGTGACGCTACGGTCAAGGCGATTGTCGACGAGCTGGATTGGAAGGGCCGCTGGTTCCTGGCATCGGCCATTGGCCGCGAAGGCACCTGGCCGATCATGCTCGACATCATGGCGTTCTTCGACCGCCAGAA
Source organism: Lysobacter sp. A289 (assembly GCF_054072675.1). Lineage (NCBI taxonomy): Bacteria > Pseudomonadati > Pseudomonadota > Gammaproteobacteria > Lysobacterales > Lysobacteraceae > Lysobacter > Lysobacter sp. A289. The sequence continues at coordinate 1,350,991 of NZ_JBSVRN010000001.1, read as the reverse complement.
AGCCGATGCGCTGGAGGCAGCCGCTGAAGCTGAAGCCGTGGCGGAAGCCAATGTCAACAATGATGGCGGCTGACGCCCACGAAAAAACCCGGCCTGGGCCGGGTTTCTTCATGCGGCTTGATTGCCCCGGAAGGGCAACCCGACTCAGGCAGCGGTCTTGATCGCCTTGATGCGGGCGGTCAGGCGGCTCTTATGACGGGCAGCCTTGTTCTTGTGGATCAGGCCACGCGAGCTGAATCGATCGAGGATCGGCTGGGCAACCTTGTAGGCGGCCTCGGCGGCAGCGGCGTCGTTCTCGCCGAGGGCCTTCAGCACCTTCTTCACGGAGGTGCGCAGCATCGAGCGCTGGCTCGCGTTGCGGGCGTTGCGCACGACGGTCTGCTTGGCGCGCTTCTTGGCGGACTTGATGTTTGCCACTGTGTATTCCTGAAAAATTGATTGCTGCGGGTAAGAGAGAATATGGTACGGCGGAAAATCAGACCTGAAAGTATGGGGGATTCAGTGGCTTGCGTCAACAAAAGGAGCCAGCATTGAACATGCCTGCGCCCGGCCGTGGTAGCCGGCAAAGCGGCATGTTGCGCTCCACCGCCGTATTCAGTGCGATGACGTTCATCTCGCGCATTGCCGGCTACCTGCGCGACTGGCTCCAGGCCAGCCTGTTCGGCGCCGGGCCGGCGGTCAGCGCGTTCGTGGTTGCCTACCGGATCCCCAACTACCTGCGCCGGATCTTCGCCGAAGGCTCGTTTGCTTCCGCCTTCGTGCCGTTGCTGTCGGAGCTCAAGCAGCAAGGCGACGGCGAGGCGTTGCAGGACTTCCTGGACCACGTCGCCGGCGCGCTGCTGGCGGTGGTGGTGGTGGTCAGCGGCCTGGGCATCCTGGCCGCGCCGTGGGTGGCCAGGTTGTTCCTCGCCTTCGCCGACCCGAGCGAATCGGAGTTGATACCGCTGACCGCGCAGATGCTGCGGATCACCTTCCCGTACCTGGTGTTCATCTCGATGACCGCGCTGGCCGGCGCGGTACTCAACAGTTTCAAGCAGTTCGGCTTGCCGGCGTTGACGCCGGTGCTGCACAACCTGGCGATGATCGGCGCGATGTTGTTTCTGGCCGGCTACCTGGACGTGCCGGAGAAGGCGCTGGCCTGGGGCGTGCTGATCGCCGGCATCCTGCAGATGCTGGTGTTGTGGCCGGCGATGGGGCGGTTGGGGCTGCGGCCACGGTTCAAGTTCAACCTGCGCCACGAGGGCGTGCGGCGGGTGATGAAGCTGATGCTGCCGACGATTTTTTCCTCGTCGGTATCCCAGGTGAACCTGCTGGTCGGCACCGTGTTCGCGTCGCTGCTGGTGCCCGCCGCCCAGTCGTGGCTGTATTACTCCGACCGGCTGACCGAGCTGCCGCTGGGCTTGTTCGGGGTCGCGATCGGCACCGTGATCCTGCCGCAGTTGTCGCGCCATCACGCCGACAAGGACACCGACGGGTATACGCGCTCGCTCGATTGGGGCCTGCGGATGGTGCTGCTGGTCGGCCTGCCTGCCGCCCTGGGCCTGGCGCTGCTGGCCGAGCCGCTGACCGCCTCGTTGTTCCGCTATGGCGAGTTCACCCCACAAGACACCCGGATGGTCAGCTACGCACTGACTGCGATGAGTATCGGCATCCCCGCCTTCATGCTCAGCAAGGTTCTGTTGCCTGCGTTCTACTCGCGGCAGGACACCCGGACGCCGATGCGCGCGGCGATCATCACCGTGATCGCCAACGTCCTGCTGACGATCGCGCTGGTGACCCCGTTGTGGTGGATGGAAGTGCCGTTCGCCCACGCCGGCATCGCCGCTGCGACCGCGATCGCCGGCATCATCAACGCCGCCTTGCTCTGGCGCTACCTGCGCCGCGACGGCGTCTACCAGGCGCAGTCGGGCTGGGGTCGCTGGTTGCTGCGCATCGGCCTGGGGCTGGTGGCGATGGCGGTGGTCGTGGTGCTGATGCGCGAGTGGATTGGCGACTGGACCGCGATGCGCGGCTTGTGGCGCTGGATCTGGCTACTGGCCGTGATCGCCGCCGGCGCCGGTGCCTACGGCGTGGTGCTGTTGATCGCCGGGCTGCGCCCGAGGCACCTGCGGCAATAGGGAGGGTATCGCCGCGAGCCGGCTATACTTGCGCCGATGAGCAGGCTGTTTAGAGACGTCGACGGCGGGCCCCGATGCCCGCACGGCAGTGTGGTCTGCATCGGCGCCTTCGATGGCCTGCATTTGGGGCATCGGGTACTGGTGCGCCACGCGGTAGCACGGGCGCGCGCGCTTGGCGTGGCGTCGGTCGCGCTGAGCTTCGAGCCGCTGCCGCGTGAGCTGTTCGCCCGGGGCGACCCGCCGCCGCGATTGTTGTCGCCGCGGGCCAAGGCCGAGGGGTTGTTCTGCCTCGGGGTGGATCAGGTCGGTCTGCTGCGCTTCAAGGCCAAACTGGCGGCGATGAGCGCTGAGGACTTCGTGCGTGAAGTGCTGGTCAAGCTGCTGGCGGTGGACGAGGTCTGGGTCGGCCCGGGCTTCCACTTCGGCAAGGGTCGCGCCGGTGATCTCGCCCTGCTGCAACGGATGGGCGCCGAACTTGCCAAGACCGGTCAGGGGTTCGTTGCCGGCCAGATCGAGCCGGTTCTGCTCGATGGCGAGCGGGTCTCCAGCACCCGTATCCGCGAGGCGTTGCAGGCCGGCGATTTCACCACCGCCACGCGCCTGCTTGGACGGCCTTATTCGATCGGCGGCCGGGTCGTGCGCGGTGCCCGGCTGGGACGCACGCTCGGCTACCCGACCGCCAACCTCCGCTTTGCCGGCAAGACCCCGGCCCTGTCGGGGATCTACGCGACCCGGGTGCACGGCATCGACGAGTCGCCGCTGCCGGCTGTGTCCAGCCTCGGTACCCGGCCGACGGTGGATGGCATCGAGCCGCTGCTGGAAACCCACCTGTTCGATTTCGACCGCGACCTGTACGGTCACCGGATCGAGGTCGAGTTCGTCGCCAAGCTTCGCGACGAAGAAAAGTTCGATGACCTGCCAGCGCTGACCGCGCAGATGCACCGTGACGCCGAGCAGGCGCGCGCACTTCTAATGCAACAACAACCTCGAGCCACCGCGTGAGCGATAACAAAGCCCCCAATCCCTACAAATCCACCCTGAACCTGCCATCGACGCAGTTCCCGATGCGCGGCGACCTGCCCAGGCGCGAGCCGGTCACGCTCGCGCGTTGGGATCAGGACGACCTGTATGCCCGCATCCGCGAGAAGGTTGGCGGCCGCGGGAAAAGTTTCGTCCTGCACGACGGCCCGCCGTACGCCAATGGCGTGATCCACATCGGTCACGCGGTCAACAAGGTGCTCAAGGACATGGTGGTGAAGTCGAAGCTGCTGTCCGGCTTCGACGCACCCTACGTGCCGGGCTGGGATTGCCACGGCCTGCCGATCGAGATCGCGATCGAGAAGAAGTACGGCAAGGTCGGGGTCAAGCTCGACGCCGCGCAGTTCCGCGAGAAATGCCGCGAGTACGCCGCCGAGCAGGTCGACCTGCAGCGCGCCGATTTCAAGCGCCTGGGTGTCATCGGCGACTGGGACAACCCCTACCTGTCGATGGCCCCAAGTTACGAGGCCGACATGCTGCGTTCGCTGGCCAGGATCATCGACCGTGGACACCTGCTGCGTGGTGTCAAGCCGGTGTATTGGTGCTTCGATTGCGGCTCGGCGCTGGCCGAGGCGGAGATCGAGTACGCCGACAAGGTGTCGCCCGCGGTCGATGTCGCGTACCCGGCCAAGTCAGACAAGAAAATGGCCAGCGCGTTCGGCGTGGCCCCCGATCCGGGGATCCAGGTGTCGGTGCCGATCTGGACCACTACCCCGTGGACCCTGCCGGCCAGCCTCGCCATCAGCGTCGGTCCGCAGCTGGATTATGTGCTGGTCGAAGGCCCGGTACGCGCAGACGGCGGCCGTCGCTGGCTGGTGCTGGCGCAGGCGCTTGCCGCGTCGTCGCTGGCCCGGTACGGGGTGGATGAAGTCGTCATCCACGGCCACGCGAGCGGTGCCGACCTGGACGGCCTGGTCGTCCAGCACCCGTTCTACGCCGACCGTGATCTACCGATCCTGCTCGGCGACCACGTCTCCGACGAGGACGGCACCGGCAACGTGCACACCGCCCCCGGTCATGGTCAGGAAGATTTCGCGGTTGCCCAGCAGTACGGCCTGGTCGACCAGTACAGCGCCGCCCAGCTCAACCCGGTCGACGCACGCGGCGTGTACCTGTCGGGGACGCCGCCGATCGGCGATGTCGCGCTGGAAAGCCTGCATATCTGGAAGGCCAATGACGTGATCGTCGACGGCCTGCGCGCCAACGACACCCTGCTCGCTTTCGCCAAAATCGAGCACAGTTATCCGCATTGCTGGCGCCACAAGACCCCGGTGGTATTCCGGGCCACGCCGCAATGGTTCATCTCGATGGGGCAGGCCGGATTGCGCGATGACGCGTTGGCGGCAATCGGGGACGTGCAGTGGTACCCCGAGTGGGGCCAGGCGCGTATCGCCGGCATGGTCGAAGGACGGCCGGACTGGTGCATCAGCCGCCAGCGCACCTGGGGCGTGCCGATCGCGTTGTTCATCCATCGCATCAGCGGCAAGCCGCACCCGCGCTCGGTCGAGTTGATGAACCGGGTGGCTGAACTGGTCGAGACCGGCGGCATCGATGCCTGGCATGCGCTCGACCCGGCCAGCCTCCTGGACGGCGAGGCGGCGGACTACGAAAAGGTCACCGACATCCTGGATGTCTGGTTTGATTCGGGCGTGACCCACGAATGCGTGCTCGCCCAGCGTCCGCAAGATGGCCTGCGCAAGCCGGCGGACCTGTATCTGGAAGGTTCCGACCAGCATCGCGGCTGGTTCCAGTCGTCGCTGTTGACCGGGGTCGCGATGGATGGCGTTGCGCCGTTCCGGCAGGTGCTGACGCACGGGTTCGCGGTCGATGCGGCCGGGCGCAAGATGTCCAAATCGCTGGGCAACGTGGTGTCACCGCAGAAGGTCATCGATGCGATGGGCGCCGACGTGCTGCGGCTGTGGATCGCCTCGGCCGACTACAGCAACGAGATGTCGGTCTCCGACGAAATCCTCAAGCGCAGCGGCGACGGCTACCGACGCATCCGCAACACCGCGCGCTTCCTGCTCGGCAACCTGCATGGCTTTGATCCGGCCAAGCACATGTTGCCGGTCGACGAGATGGTCGAGCTGGACCGGTGGATCGTGCATCGTGCGCACGAACTGCAGGGCCGCATCATCAAGGCCTGCGAGGCGTACGATTTCCCCGAGATCGTGCAGATCCTCGCCAATTTTTGCAGCGTCGACCTGGGCTCGCTGTACCTGGATGTCACCAAGGATCGCCTGTACACGATGCAGGAGGACTCGCCCGGGCGTCGCTCGGCGCAAAGCGCGATGTACCGCATCGCCGAGGCGTTCGTGCGCTGGATTGCCCCGATCCTGAGCTTCACCGCCGAGGAGATGTGGGACCACCTGCCGCCGGTCACCGCCGACGGCCCGCGCGAAGGCAACGTGCTGTTCGCCACCTGGTACGACGGCCTGGCGCCACTGCCCGACGACGCCCCGCTGACGGTCGAAGACTTCAAGCGCCTGCTTGCCCTGCGCGAGCAGGTCAGCAAGATCCTCGAGCCGATGCGTGCCGCCGGCAAGATCGGCGCCGCACTGGATGCCGAGATCGGCCTGCGCTGCGGCGTCACCGACCAGAACTGGCTATCGCCGTTCGTCGACGAACTGCGTTTCCTGTTCATCAGCGGCGACGTCAGCATGATCGCCGACGACCAGACCAAGGAACTCGAAGTGCACGCCACGCCCAGCACCAAGCCCAAGTGCGGCCGCTGCTGGCACCACCGCGCCGACGTCGGTAGCCACGAGTCGCACCCAACCCTGTGCAGCCGCTGCATCGACAACGTCGATGGCAACGGCGAACACCGCAAGTGGTTCTGAGACGCAATGCCAACTCCCAAACCCAACGCCCTCATCTGGCTGGCCCTTTCGGCAGTCGTGATCGTCCTGGACCAACTGACCAAGTACTGGGTCCTGACCTCACTGCCCGAATACACCGCCATCCCCGTCATCGACGGCATCTGGAACTGGTACCGCACCTACAACACCGGTGCGGCCTTCAGCTTCCTCAGCGATGCCGGCGGCTGGCAGAAGTATTTCTTCGTGGTGCTCGCCGTGGGAATTTGCGGCCTGCTTGGCTACTGGCTGGCCAAGACCCAACGCGGCGACTGGAAGACCGCACTGCCATACGCGCTGGTGATCGGCGGCGCAATCGGCAACGTGCTCGACCGCCTTATCCACGGCCACGTCGTCGACTTCATCCAGTGGCACTGGCAAGACTGGTACTGGCCCGCCTTCAACATCGCCGACGCCTCCATAGTCGGCGGCGCGATCGGCATCGCCCTGTTCGGCCTCTTGGGGGCACAGCCAATCAAGGACGCCGGTCGCCCGTAGAGCCCGGTAGACGGCGCATCGCGCCGTTGGGTAAGCGGGGCGGTTACGGCGTAAAATAGCGGTATGGATCTGATTCTTGCCAATCCCCGTGGTTTCTGCGCTGGCGTCGACCGGGCGATCGAGATCGTCAACCGCTCGCTGGAGTTATATGGCGCGCCGATCTATGTGCGTCATGAAGTGGTGCACAACAAGTTCGTGGTCGATGACCTCAAGCAGCGCGGGGCGATCTTTGTCGAGGAGCTCGATGAAGTCCCCGACGGGAGCACCGTCATTTTCAGCGCCCATGGCGTATCGCGCGCGGTGCGTGCCGAGGCGGAGCGGCGCGAGCTGAAAGTGTTCGACGCCACCTGCCCGTTGGTGACCAAGGTTCACCTGGAGGTCTCGCGCGAGTGCAAGGCGGGGCGCGACATGGTGTTGATCGGCCACGAAGGCCACCCCGAGGTCGAAGGCACGATGGGCCAATGGCGGCGCGAGGAGGGCAACGGTCAAATCTATCTGGTCGAAGACCTGGCGGACGTTGCCGACTTGGTTCTCGATCAACCCGAACACGTCTCCTACACCACCCAGACGACGCTGTCGGTGGACGACACCCGCGCGATCATCAATGCGCTACGGGCGCGTTTCCCGTCGATCCAGGGACCCAAGAAGGACGACATCTGCTACGCCACCCAGAACCGCCAGGACGCGGTGCGTGAGCTTGCCGCGCGGTGCGACCTGATGCTGGTGGTCGGCTCGGTCAACAGCTCCAACTCCAACCGCCTGCGCGAGCTGGCCGAGCGCGAGGGCGTCCAGTCCCACCTGATCGACGGCGCCGAGGAGATCGACCCGGCCTGGCTGGTCGGTCGCCAGCAGATCGGCATCACCGCTGGCGCGTCCGCCCCGGAAATCCTGGTGCAAGGCGTCATCGAGCGCCTGCGCGAATTGGGTGCCGGCAACCTCAGCGCCTTGCGCGGCGAGCCGGAAAACATGGTCTTCGCCCTGCCCAAGGAGCTGCGGCTCAAACCTGCTGATTGACCCTGCAACCCCGGTAACACTACAATCCAGCCCCTTGCCGGAATAGCTCAGTTGGTAGAGCGGCGCATTCGTAATGCGTAGGTCGTAGGTTCGATTCCTATTTCCGGCACCATGTTGTTCCCGCGGCTTTCCGGCCGTCGGTGAACGATCCAAAGGCCGCGGCCTTGCGAGCTCCCGAAGCTCCGCTCCTGCCGGTTCTTTTGCCGGAGCGCGTCATGCTCGATCTCCACTGCCACATCCTCCCGGGCATCGACGACGGCGCCGTCGATCTCGACATGGCGCTGGAGATGGCGCGCATCGCCGCCGCCGACGGCATCCGCCAGATCGCCTGCAGCCCGCATATCTATCCGGGCATGTATGAGAACGATGCGTCCGGCATCCGCGCCGCCGTCGCCGCGTTCCAGGTGGAGCTCGACCAGCGCGACATCAAGCTCACCCTGCATGCCAACGCCGACGTGCATCTCGTCCCCGGCCTGCTGGAAGGCCTGCGCGAAGACCGGGTGCCGACCATCGCCGGCTCCCGTTACCTGCTGCTGGAGCCCTCGCACCACGTCGCCCCGCCACGGTTCGAGGAGTCGGTGTTCGACTTGATGACCGCCGGCTACGTTCCGCTCATTACCCACCCCGAGCGACTGTCCTGGGTGGAAGATTGCTACGACGTATTCGATCGAATCAGCCGTCGCGGCGCCTGGATGCAGATCACCGCCGGGGCATTGACCGGCCGCTTCGGCCGCCGGGTCAAGTACTGGGGCGAGCGTTTCGTCGGCGAGGGCCACTGCATGGTCCTGGCCACCGATGCCCACCACCCGCAGCGCCGCCCACCACTGCTGGCCGAAGCCCGCGAAGCGGCCGCAATACTGGTCGGGGCAACCGAAGCGACCCACATGGTGCAGACGCGGCCCGCCGGAATCGTTGCGGACCTACCGCCGGACCAGCTCCCACCACCGCTATTCAGCCTCGACGGCTTCATCCCGTCGGGCACAAAGGCCCCCGGTAGCGGCACCGCATTGCGCGACTTCCTGCGCAAACTGCGAGGCGCTCGGGCATAATTCGTGACGCAACGCACCATTGATCCTCAGGGGGATTCACCTTTTGCCGTATTTGACACGTTTGGCCGCGCTTGTTTGCGTGGTATTTCTCGCGGCCTGTGCCAGCCGTGGCCCCGTAGACGATGGCGCCGTCACCGTCCTTCCGCAGGGTGATCCAGTCGCCGAGGCGGTTGGTCGTCCCGAGTACCGCATCGGCCCCAGCGACCTGCTCACCGTCACCGTGTTCCAGGTCGAGGATCTGGATCGCGAGGTCCGGGTCAACAACTCCGGCCAGGTCTCGCTGCCGCTGATCGGCGTCATTGACGTGGCCGGCATGACTGTGACCGAGCTGGAAGCCGACGTCGCCGCTCGCTACGCCGCCAGCTACCTGCAGAACCCCCAGATCTCGGTGTTCGTGCAGGAGTTCTCCAGCCAGCGCGTGACCGTCAGTGGCGCGGTGGAAAAACCCGGCATCTACCCGATCGCCTCGCAGGTGACCCTGCTGCAGGCGCTCGCGCTGGCCGAAGGCATGGGCGAGGTCGCCAGCTACAAGAACGTGCTGGTGTTTCGCACGGTCGGCGGCGTGCGCCATTTTGCCCGTTTCGATGTCGACCAGATCATCGAAGGCCAACTCGACGACCCCATCCTGCAAGGCGAGGACATCGTCGTGGTGGACACCTCCACCGGCAAGATTGCGCTGCAGAACCTGATCAAGCTGGCACCGTTTGTCGCCGTGTGGAGGGCGTACCGATGAACAGCGCACTGGACAACACCGCGGCTGCGTCGCACCAGGAGCTGGCATCGCCCTCGCAACCGAACGATGACGAGATCAACCTGCTGGAATACTGGCAGATCCTGCGCGAGCGCCAGTGGCTGGTGCTGGGCGTGCTTGGGGCAGTGGCCCTGCTGACCCTGGTGTTCACTCTGCTGGCCACCCCGATTTACCGTGCCGGCACCACCTTGCAGATCGAACGCGACACCATGCAGGTGACCAACTTCGAAGGGGTCACGCCGATCGAGTCGCCGACCGACCGCGACTTCTACCAGACCCAGTACGAGCTGCTGCAGAGTCGCTCGCTGGCACTGCGGGTGATCCAGGACTTGAAGCTGGTCGGCAACGCGCAGTACGCCGACCGCATCGAGGCGATCGACGAAGGCCTGGCCGAAAAGACCAGCGGGGACGTCGCCCCGACCACCCGTCAGCAAGCGCACGAACGCGGACTGGTGCAGCCGTTGCTGGAATCGCTGACGATCGAACCGATCCGCAACTCGCGGCTGGTCCAGGTGAACTTCGACTCACCCGACCCGCAGCTCGCCGCGCGCGTGGCCAACGCGTACGCCGAAGCCTTCATCGCCTCCAACCTGGAGCGACGCTTCGACGCGTCCTCCTATGCCAGTACCTACCTTGAAGAGCGGCTGGCCCAGCTCAAGGCGCGGCTTGAGGATTCGGAGAAAGAACTGGTTCTGTTCTCCGAGCGTCAGCAGATAGTATCGGTGGGCGAAGGCTCGCCATCGCTTTCCGCACAGAACCTGTCGCAGCTCAATGCCGCTCTTGCCACCGCCCAGGACCAGCGCATCCAGGCCGAATCAAAGTGGCGCCAGGCCAGTGAAGGCAATGGGCTCGGGCTGCCGCAAGTGGTGCAGAACCTGCTGGTGCAAAAGCTTCGCGAGCAGCGCGCCATATTGGCCTCCGAGTACCAGGAGAAGCTGGGCACTTACAAGCCGGACTATCCAGACATGATCCGCCTGCGCGGCCAGATCGCCGAGCTCGACAGCCAGGTCGCCACCGAGATCGCCAACATCCGCGCCGCGATCCAGACCGACTACGACGCCGCGCGTGGCCGGGAAGCCCTTCTCGGCGAACAGATCACCCTGCTCACCGATGACGTGCTTGACCTGCAGGGACGCAGCATCCAGTACAACATCCTCAAGCGCGAGACCGACACCAACCGGCAGATCTACGATGCGCTGCTGCAGCGCTACAAGGAGATCGGCGTCGCCGGCGGAGTAGGGGCCAACAACATTTCCGTGATCGACCGCGCGATCGTGCCCGACAAGCGCCACTCCCCGCGTCTGGCGCTGAACCTTGCCGTCGGCCTGCTGCTGGGTGGCTTCCTGGGTGTGCTGGTAGCGTTCCTGCTGCACCATCTGGACCGCACGGTGAAGAGCCCGGATGCGTTGCGCGCACTGACCGGGCGGCCGGTGCTTGGCGTCGTTCCGTTGCTTGCCGAAGGCACCAGCCCGGCCCAGGCCGCCGCAGACCTGCGCTCGCCGTTTGCCGAGGCCTATCGCTCCCTGCGCACGGCCTTGCAGTTCTCCACCCAGCATGGGTTGCCGCACAGTCTGCTGGTCACCAGTACCAACGCCGCCGAGGGCAAGTCCACCACGGCGCTCGAGCTTGCCCGCAACATCGCCCAGCTCGGCAAGCGCGTGGTGCTGGTCGATGCCGACCTGCGTAATCCATCCATCCATCGGCTGCTGGGTCTGGCCAATGGCGTTGGCCTGTCCAACGTGCTCGCCGGCGCCTCCGAGGCGGCCGCCGCCCTGCAAATGCTTGATGATCCCAAGCTGACCGTGATGACGTCCGGCCCGTTGCCGCCAAGTCCGCCCGAGCTGCTGGCCGGTGATCGTTTTGCAGCCCTGTTGCACGCATTGCGACAAGACTTCGACGTGATCGTGCTCGATGGCCCGCCGGTGTTGGGCCTGGCCGATGCCCCGCTGCTGGCCCACCGGGTGGAGGGCACACTGCTGGTGGTCGCCGCCGAGCAGACCCGCAGCGACGCCTTGCAGATATCGCTGCAGCGACTGCTCAGTGTCCGCGCGAGCGTGCTTGGCACCTTGCTGACCAGTTATGATCTCCAACGCAAGGGCGAAGGCTACGGCTACACCTACTACAGCTATGGTGGCAGCGGCCGATAATAAAAACGGAATCTGCATATCCTGTCTTGCTACACTCGTGACCGCTTGCACAGAACCTGCACTTTTACCCATCACAAGGAACCATTTATGAAATTGATGTTCGGTCTTGTTCTTTCCCTCGCCAGTGCCACGGCTTTTGCCCAGAGCCAGACGCCGGCGGTTGAAGCTGCCCCGGCTGAAGCAGCTGCTCCAGCGGCCCAGGCGGCACCGTCCTCCGCGGCGGCGGCTGCCACGGCCAAGGCCAAGGCCGCCAAGGCTGCGCTGTTGATTGCCGGTGGCGTTGCCGTCGGTGCCGTGGCGCTCAACAGTTCGGACGATGGCGACGACCGTCCGTCCAGCCCGTAACACCGGCCACCACGCCGAATCTACAAAGGGGCCGAAAGGCCCCTTTGTCTTGGGTCGGTCCGGTGTCCTGCGCCTGGCCATTGCGATCGCGGCGGCCGGGCTGATGGCCGTGCTCGCGGTCCAGCTTGCGCGTGTCGATGCACCGCTCGGTGCACCCGCCGGCCCCGACCGCCTGGTTGCCGCGGTCGATGCGTCCGCCGAACTTCCGGTTAACGCTGCCGCCCTGGCAAGGCAGGCCCTGCAAGACCGGCCGATTGACGGCCGTGCCTACCGCGTGATCGCCCAGGTCGCCATGGCCGAAGGGGACGATGCGCGCGAGGCAACGCTGTTCGCCACTTCCGCCCAGCGCTGGCCGCGTGACCGTATCGCCCAGGTCACGCTCGCCGAGCGTGCGTTTGCCGACGCCGACATCGCCGCCGGCCTGACCCACCTGGATGCCCTGTTGCGCGTCGCCCCCGCCTTGCGGGCGCCATTGCTGGCCAACGTGGTGGCGTTTGTCGATGACACCGAGTTACGCAGTGGCCTGGTCGACCGCCTCGCCCAGGACCCGCCTTGGCGTGGCGCCCTTGTCCGCGCGCTGCTCGCCGAGGACACCCCGGTCGAACCCGCGCTCACGTTACTGGGCGAGCTCGCCGAGCGTCACTCCCTGACGGCCGGCGAGATCCAGGCCCGGGTATCCCTGCTGGACCGCGCCGGCCGCCCCGCGGAAGCCCGCGATGTGTGGCTGCAGACAATGGCGCTCGATGACCGCGCCGCCGCAGGCCTGGTGTTCGATGGCGGCTTCGAACATCCCGATGTCAGCGGCGGCTACGGCTGGCAGGCCAATCCGCCGGCGGGTGTCGCCATCGGTCACGACAGGTCCGATCCGCTGGAAGGCGAGAACGCCCTGGCCATCGTGTTTGATGGCCGCGCCGTCCAGTTTTCCCACCTGCGGCAGCCGCTGGCTCTCGCGCCGGGGCGTTACCGGCTGCAGGTGGGCAGCAACAACGCCGTGCCCAGCGATCGCGCGTTTGTCTGGCGGCTGACCTGCGTCGATGCCGGCAATACCCGCCCGCTGAGCGAGTTGCCGCTGCCACGGGCAAACGGCTGGCAGCATAGCGAGGTCGATTTCACGGTCCCGCCTGATTGCGCGCGGCAGCAATTGCAGTTGCGCCACACCGCACGAACGCTGGTTGAAAAACGAGTTCGCGGAGTTTTGCAAGTGGATGCAGTCTCGATTGAGGCTACCGGCATCACGGATTAGATAAAAAGTTGCCAACAGTTGGCTACTTCCCTATGCTGCAACGCACTAAGTTCGCGACGGTGCGTAGCACGCGCCAACCACAGGGGATGACATGAAACAGTTGCTGCTGGCTCTGGCCACCACGTTCGTATTCGGTACGGCATTTGCACAGACCACGGTTGCCGACCCGGCCACCGCGCCAGCGCCTGTCGCGTCGGACCAGGTCGAAGCCCCGGCTCCGCAGGCAGAAGCCCCGGCTCCGGCGGGACAAGCTCCGGGCACGCCAGTCGCGAAGACCAGTCCTCGCGTACCCAAGGCTTTCATTGGTGCCGGCATCGCCGGTATTGCGTTGATAGCTGCGGTAGCGGGCGACAGCGATAACGACGACCGCCCGTCCAGCCCGTAACCATTAGTTCGGATTGAATTGTCTCCAGGTCGCGTAATGCGACTTGGCGCATATTTACGCGCGGAGTTTTGGAGCAGGGAATGAGGCATGAAGGCTCCGGGGCAATTCCGGACGCCGTGGCTGAGGCAGCTCTTGCGCTGCTGATCGTTGTGGCATTGGCTTTTGGCGGGGGATCGCGCGGGATGGGTGACCTGATGGTTCACCTGGTTGCCGTGCCCGTGCTCGCGTTGGCCGTCTTGCGCTGGCGCCATGCGGCTGCCAGCCGCCTGCAACGCCTGCTGCTGCTTACCTTGCTGGCAGGTTTCGCGCTCACCGCTTTGCAACTGCTCCCGCTGCCCGCGGCCGCCTTCGCTGCGTTGCCGCAACGCAGCGCCGTACTGGCAGACCTCCATACGGCAGGCCTGCAGCCTGCTTGGCTGCCGATGACATTGGACCGGTGGGGCACCATTCGCGCACTGCTGGCACTGGCAACGTTCTGCGCCGCCTGGATGCTGGCCTGCACCTTGACCCCTCAATCCCGCGAGCGCCTGCTCAAGCTGACGCTCGTCGCGGCGTCCGTCATGGCCTTGGTCGGGTTCGCCCAGGCCGCCGCCGGCAGCCATTCGTCGCTGCGTCCCTACGATTACCACCACCCGATGGGCGCCATCGGTGCGTTCGCCAACCGCAACCATTTCGCCGACTTGCTGGCGATGCTGCTGCCATTTGCGCTGGCTTTCGGGATACGCGGTCAGCGTGATCGCCAGCCGGGCGCGATATTCGCGTGGTACGGCGTGGCCGTGATGCTGTTTCTTGCCGCAGCGCTGAGTTACTCCCGCACAGGTTTCGCGTTGGCGTGCGTGGCTGTCGTGGCCAGCTTGCTGGTGTTGCGACCCGGCAGTAACCCGGTCACCAAAGGGCAGGGCAAACGCTTCGCCCCATTGCTGGCCCTCGGGGCCGGCGCGCTTGCCGTGGGTTACTACGCCTGGGATGGCATCGTGCGCCGGCTCGAGCAGGATCCGCTGGAAGACCTGCGCTGGCAGTACGTTGCTCATGGCATCGATGCCGCTACCGCTTACCTGCCATGGGGAAGTGGGCTTGGCAGTTTCCGCGATGCCTACGCGCCCTTCGAGCCCGTGGGCGCGATGGTGAACGTCCACGCCCTGCACGCCCACAACGATTCATTGGAGATCGCGGTCGAAGCCGGCTTGCCGGGCTTGTTGCTGCTGTTGGCATTCCTTGCCCTGCTGCTGGCAGCAGGTTGGACTGCCCTGCGCCAGCCTCCAGGCGAAGCAAAGCTCGTGCTTGCCGCTGCGGTCGTTGCCGCTTGCGTCCCACTTGCGCATTCGCTGGTCGACTACCCGCTGCGCACGCTGTCGATCGCGTCGGTATTCGGACTGGTGGTCGCGGTCCTAGTTTCCGCAGGGCACCGAAGCCCGGTCGCAGCGTCAGCGACGGAACCGATCCATCATCAATCACCGGGGGGTGATTGAACATGTTGTTTTTTGCACCAGTGCAGCAGGGCCGCGAAGGGATCAGCCTCAGTACGGCCAGCAAGTACACCGCATTGTTCAGCGTGATGCTGCGCGGGTCCGACCTCGCAGTGGTCGGCTTGGTCGGCGTACTCGCCTATTGGGTCCGTTTCGGCACGCTGGAGGTGTCGCTCGATTATCAACGCAACATCGTCGCCGGCATGGTGTTCGCATTGATGGTGTTCGGCAATTCTTCGCTGTACCGCAGCTGGCGCGGCTCCGCACTGAGCGCGGAGTGCTTCAAGGCGGCGTGGCTGTGGACGGTAGCATTCGGCATCGCGGTGGTAGTGGCGGTCGGCCTCAAGCTGGCCGGCGACGTCTCGCGCGTGTGGTGGGGCCTCTGGTACGCCGGCACCCTGGTCGGGCTCGGTGGCGTGCGCATCCTTTGCCGCAGTACCGCCGCGCTGACCCGGCAGCAAGGGCTGGACCTGCGCAGCGCGGTGGTGATCGGCGCCAACCGCGATGCCAGTCGCATCATCGCCACCCTGGAGAAGGAACGCTGGGCCGGTATCAAGGTCCACGGCTGGTTCAGCACGCCGGCCGATACGGACCGGATCGAGGAGTCCCCGCATCTCGGCGGCCTGGAAACCTTGGCGGCCTATGTCGAAGCCCGCGACATCCACCAGGTCTGGATCGCGCTGCCGCTGGGCGCGCAGGAACAGATCGACACCATCCTTTCCACGCTCAAGCACTCCACCGCCGAGATCAAGCTGGTTCCCGACCTGTTCGGCATGCAATTGCTCAACCAGTCGATCGGCCAAGTCGCCGGGCTGCCGGTGATCAATCTGCGCGGCAGCCCGCTCGACGGGCATGCGCGCCTGGTCAAGGCGATCGAGGACCGGGTGTTGGCCGCCGTTATCCTGCTGCTGATCGCGCCGCTGCTGGCGATAATCGCGGTCGGGGTCAAGCTCAGCTCGCCAGGGCCGGTGCTATTCCGCCAGCCGCGCCACGGCCGCGACGGCAAGATCATCGAGGTCTGGAAGTTCCGCAGCATGCGCGTGCACCAGGAAGCCGATGGCCAAGTCACCCAAGCGCGCAAGCACGATAACCGGGTCACCCCGTTCGGCCGCTTCCTGCGCCAGAGCAGCCTCGACGAGCTGCCACAGTTCTTCAACGTGTTGATGGGCGACATGTCCATCGTCGGCCCACGGCCACATGCCCTCGCCCACAACCACCAGTACAAGGACGTGGTGCAGGACTACATGCAGCGCCACCGACTCAAGCCAGGCATTACCGGTTGGGCGCAGGTCAACGGCCTGCGCGGTGAAACCGACACCATCGAGAAGATGGCCGCGCGTGTGGAGTCCGACCTGTACTACATGCAGAACTGGTCGCTGGTGCTGGACCTGAAAATTATCCTGATGACAGTCGTGAAAGGCTTCATCGGCAAGAATGCGTACTGAGGAATCTCGGGAAGCCGAGTGTGGCTAGATGAAAGCGATGTTTACCGTCAAAAATAAAAAAAGACTCATCGGAATTGCCGTATTTCTAATGTTTGGGACGTTATTCGGAGCATTTTGCCAGTTCGTAACTCAGGTGGTCCTTGCTAGAACGCTAGGTCCATATGACTACGGGGTTTTTTCAGCTGCACTTGCTCTGGTCACGGTTCTATCTCCCCTGTGTGGCTTTGGCGTTCAGGCATTTTGGCTGAAAGCGTTCGCGGAGGAAGGCGGCGCGGCCATTAGGTGGCTGCCGGGTTCGTTTCGGTTCGTCGGATTAACGACGAGTGCAGTGATTTTAACTATCTTTGCAATTGGGATTGCTGAGCCCAATAATTTAGTGGGTATAGTTACTTGTACGCTCGCACTCGTAGCCGCAGGTAATGCCTTCGCCGAACTTGTAATGGGGAAGTTACAATTAGAGGCGCGGTTTGATCAACTTGCCATTTGGCAGATGGCTCCTCACGTAACTAGACTTCTGCTGTTTGCAATTTTGTTTGCACTGCTGCGTGAGATAGCAGTACAGCAGGCCGCCGTAGTATATCTACTTACGGCGGCAGCAACCGTGCTGGTTGGGAGTGTCTTGCTCAATAGAATGCGCAAAGGAAAGATGGTAATTACCGGCAATGAGCACGCGCCAATCCTGCATGTGAAGCGTGGAGTTCCAAATGTACGGCATGTGGCGAAAAGCGCTTTGCCATTTGGATTGGCCGGCATCTTCTATGTTATATATTTTCAGAGCAACGTAATAACGCTGAAGTATATGAGTGGCGAAATCGCCGTTGGAATATACAGCGTTGCTTTCATGGTGATGGCGGCGATTTACCTACTTCCGAGCGTTGTTTATCAAAAATTATTGCTTCCGCATATCCATCGACTAGCATATAAAAATCTTGGCGAGCTACGGCGTGTTCACAACGTTGGTAGTCTTATTATGCTTGCATTGGGCCTGATTGCTGGGTGTAGCGTGTGGTTTATCGCACCTCTTCTAGTGTCACGCTTATTCGGCGATGACTACGAAGCCGCTGCGACACTCTTAAAAATTTTCGCCGTGTGCGCCCCGATACGATTTGTAGCGACCAGCGTCGGTGCGGTGCTTTCAACTCGGGACCATATGAAGCAGAAGGTTAAGATAATGGGCAGTGTGGCGATAGCAAATGTGATCATAAGTATCGCGTTGATAGGGTTGTTTTCTGAAGTGGGTGCTGCCATCACCGCTGTCATATGTGAGTTCATGATACTAGTTTCTTATTTTTGGTATATGTATCGGCATGTATTTAATCAATATGGGGCGTGGGCTTGAAATCTGTTATCGTCGCGCGTTTCAAGGATATGTTTCGGCCAGGTCGGGATATAGTATTTGCACTGGTCGGCTTTATCTATGATTTTCAGCGCTTCGCGAGATATGGTGGGTGGTTCGGTTTTGATAAGACTGGGAAGGTCAGCTATAAGGTTGTAAAAATCTATCATCGCTTAGAAAAGAGTTTAAGTTTTAGAAATCGGCGTGCCGGGGCGGGGGTAACAGCCGCGGAAGACTTGGTCCGATTTTTACAAAAATATGGTGTTGCTGACACCGATCGGGGATTCCAAGAACTCGTGAGCTTAAAGGTTCTCTCGGATTTTGTAGCTGAGTTGCCACAAGCTGATGAGAAATTCTCTAGTGTGGTCGAGTTTTCGCAGCAGAACTGTCCGAAGCCTGGACTGCCCGGTGGTGTCATGGAGAAAACCGCATCTTTTCTGACAACCGGAAAGCTCGATGAGCCTGAAAAGTTCTTCTTTACCAGGTATTCCGTTCGGGACTTTAGCTCGAAACGCGTTGAGTTCGGTGTCGTTGAGCGCGCGATTGAACTGGCGATGAAGAGTCCTTCAGTATGCAGCAGGCAAGCATGGCACGTTTACTATAGCGAAAGCAGAGAAACTATAGACAAGACCCTTGCATATCAGAATGGTAGCAAAGGCTTCGGGCATGAAGTTCCCGGGCTATTTATTGTGTGTGTAGATTTAAATGCATTCGACACCGCCGGCGAAAGATATCAACACTGGATAGATGGAGGGATGTTTGCCATGTCTCTGATATGGGCGCTCCACTCGCTAGGTGTTTCATCATGTTGTCTTAATTGGAGCAAGGGCGTTCGGGATGATATTGCCCTTCGACGCGCCACGAACATTAAGGGCGAACACACTATAACAACGCTGCTCGCGGTTGGGTACGCGAACGAACATTTAAGGGTATGTCAGTCGGCCCGCCGACCAGTTAGCGATATACTTACGATTTTGGAGTAAAGGTGCGATGGGCTATAAGATTCTTCTAACAGGCCAAAGAGATTTTGGGAACCGTGGATGCGAAGCTATCGTGCGAAGCACTGTAGGGTTGCTCCGTTCTCAATATAGCGATGCTAAGGTGCTGGTCCCTTCAGAAAACAAGGCTGGTGATCAAGCACTTTGGCCAGATGCGGAAGCTCAGGGCGTTGAGTTCGTCAGGGCTTATCGTCCACTCCATACGCGGCCCTGGATCCACGCCCAACGGCTGCCATTCGCTGCCCTAAAGCAAGCTGGATGGCCATTTCCTGCGCCTGATTGGCTGCGTAGGCAAGTTGCTTCGGTAGACCTGGTGATGTCGATAGGCGGTGACAACTACTCCCTTGATTATCGTCTTCCGTCTCTTTTAATGGGTGTCGACAAACTTGCAATGGATTTGGGGAAGCCCCTGGTGCTGTGGGGAGCTTCGGTTGGGCCTTTCGAACGTGATCCGCTATTTGTTCCTGCTGTCTCCCATCACTTTTCCCGAATGTCATTAATAGGAGTGCGTGAGCACGTATCCTATCGCTATCTGACGGAGCAGCTTGGACTAAAAAACGTTATTCAAATGGCAGATCCCGCGTTTACGTTGATACCGCAGGCCGTCGATCGAGGCGCATTTTGGCCCCAGGAAAAAAAGGCAGGCGTTCTCGGGATTAATATAAGTCCGCTGATAGAGCGCTACGTTCAAGCCGGTCAAAATATTGTGTCGGAAGTTATTAGTTTCATACATTCGGCCGTAGAGCGGCAAGGGTTGGCAGTTCTATTGATTCCCCATGTTGTGCCGCTGGGGGGTAAGAAAAATAACAATGACGCCATTTACATGAAGCGGATTCTGGACGGGTGCAGGGGTCTAGGCGGTGCAGTTACCATGACGCCCGCGGGTTTAAACGCTGTGCAGATCAAAAGTGTGGTTAGTCACTTGCGATTTTTCATGGGGGCTAGGACTCACTCTACCATCGCCGCATTGTCTAGCGGTGTTCCCACGGTGTCCATTGCCTACAGCGTAAAAGCATTGGGTATAAATCGGGATATTTTCGGTAATACGTCTGCTGTCATAGAAACCCCAATGGTATCGGAGCGTTCGCTCAGTGAACGCTTGAATTGGCTCTTGGAGAATGAAGGCGATTTACGTAAAAGGCTTTCAGTACGAGTGCCAGAATTGCAGGCGTCGGCAATGAGTGCGGCCGCCACCGTAGGAGGTTTGGTAAGGTGAATGGGGTCTATGCGCCTGTCAGCGTGATCATTCCCTGCTACCAATGTAAGGACACGATACATAGGGCCGTCGCATCGGTGGTATCGCAATCATTAGTGCCTGCAGAAATCATTATGGTCGAGGATTGTAGTGGCGACGGGACATCGGAAGTCCTTCGCGATCTACAGCGACAATACTCGATTGGTTGGATAAAAATAATCGTACTGGAAATTAACTCGGGTCCCGGCACCGCGCGCAACGTGGGCTGGAATGCTTCGCGGCAACCTTATATCGCTTTTCTTGATAGCGACGATCACTGGCACGCGGATAAGTTGAAATTTCAGTTAACCTGGATGGAGGTGAGGCCTGATGTTGCACTGAGTTGCCATGACTGGCCTGATTATCACGATGGCCCAGATAGAGATGTCGATATTGCTCAATACGCGTTCCTGGATATTGTAAAGAGAAGGCTTCTTATTTCTAATCGAATATATACATCGACCGTGATGGTTCGGCGCGATCTTCCACAACGATTTCCTGAATTCAGGAGATATAGTGAAGACTATCACCTCTGGCTTAATATTTGTCTGGATGACGGGCGCTGCGTAAAATCTTTTGCGCCGCTAGCATATCGGCACAAACCAACTTTCGGTGCAGTCGGATTAAGCGGGCAACTGTGGCGCATGGAACTCGGGGAGCTTTCAAACTTCAGGATGTTGTACGCGGCTCGTAAGATTGGCTTGATCTCGTTGATAATCTACTCAGCAGTTTCTATAGTTAAATTTGCAAGAAGGCTCGCGATCAGCAGTCTTCGCAGAGTTACGGGTAGAGTTTGATGGGCATTTTTGTTATTGTTGCTGTCCTAGTTTTGCTAAGCTGGTCAGCCGCAATTTGTTTACGTCCAAACTCGTATATAGCGGGGGCGGGAAAAGCTAATTCCCTAGTTTTATCCGCTTTTGTCGCATTTCCCTTGCTGATGATAGGGGTGGCGATGGCCGGCTTACGTCCGGAAACAGCTGGGTTTGACACGGCGAGATATATTTTTACCTATCAACGAATTAGCTCATCTCTGACCGCAATAGAGGATGGAGCACTTTACTACGGGAATACTGAGTTTTTATGGTGGCCTATCCAGAGTTTTCTTCGGAATCTACTTGATGCCAAAGCCTGGCTGTTGGTTAACTTCCTGTTTGTAATTGCTGCGTCTGCAGTTTGTTACAAGGTTGTCGCCCGTACATACCGTCTCAACTTCCTAATTTTTTCGCTAGCTTTTGCGACTTTCTTCGTGGTCTATGCGGGGAACGGGATGCGGCAAGCGTTGGCAGTGCCTGTCGGTGCCTTGGGCTTCTTCTATTTCTTCAATCGAAGATATATTCTCTGGGCAGTTTGTTCCGTGCTCGCCGTTGGGCTTCACTGGTCTGCGCTGGCCGTTTTCCTGGTCACGGTATTTAGATGTAACGCTTTTAATAGAGATTATTTGTATGTTTTGTTGCCAGCTTTTTGTTTAGCTGCTTCGGTGCTCATGGCAGACCTAGTTGGAATGGTTGTTGACTTTGTGGGGTTTGGTGGATTTTCTGAAAAATATGATTTATATTTTTCCGGGACAAGAGAGTCTCACGTTGGAGCTGTTTGGAAAACTTTAAATTTTTGGTTGTGCTCTGTTTTGTCGCTGGCTTATTTGATTTTTTGTAAGCGGTCATTAAGCCCCTCTGCTTCGTTGCACAGTTATGTGGTTGTTTTTTTGTCGCTTGTTTTTTTTGGCATACGAATTCCAGATTTTTCTGAGCGATATTTCCCATACTTGCTTTTTGTTACGCCACTGATTGTTGCTCTCTTGATAGATAGGCTTCCGTTTTCAGCGCGCTTAAAAAACGTCTCACTTCTCGTTTCATTTTTTTTACTCGCTGTGATGGTTTATGCCAACGAGAGTACGCAGGCTACTCTTGGGTATTCCTTGTCATGAGTGGCAAAAATATGCGGACCATTCGAGTTTTGCATTTTATTGAAGCAGCAGGCGGCGGGGTTCTTAGTGTTGTTTTTGACTCTATCAGGGTGCTCCAGGCCGAGTTTCCGGGCCGTTTTGAATTTACGGTCATGTATTCTTCCCGGGTCGAAACCCCGGATAATATTGAAGACGCCCACCCTGATGTTGGATTTATAAAGATAGATGTTGGCCGAATATTCTTTTCGGTGAATGACTTGCGTGTTGCGTTCTTCGTTGCTCGGGAGTCTAGAAATTTCGACGTCCTGCATTGCCACTCCAGTCGTGCGGGGTTCATTGGACGTCTCTCACGACTGTTTGGCGGATCACGGCGAGTTGCTTATTCGCCGCATTGCTATGCGTTCTTGTCAGAGGAATTTTCTTCTTTTAAGAGAGATTGTGTGTTTTGGGTGGAGCGGGTTCTGGCGATCGTTTCTGGTGCCGTAACCATTGCGTGTGGTGATTCCGAGATGGCTCTTGCAAAGAAAGTTGGTGGAAGTTCGATTCTCATTCGGAATGGGTACTTTTGTCCCAATATGGCCATAAAGGTTTCCGGAGAAAATCCTCCGATCATCGTGGCCGTCGGACGCGACTCCCTGCAGAAGGACCCGGATTTTTTTCTGGAAATCGCCTCCAGATTTGTATCGGATGAATATCGATTTTCTTGGGTGGGAGCGTTGCGTGACCACCCGCTGTCTACCGGTTGGGTGAAGAGAGACGTTGCAGAGAGATTGATTGCGAACAGTGATATTTTTCTTATGACTTCGCGTTGGGAAGGTCTGCCGATTGCGGGGCTGGAGGCGATGGCTTCCGGCAAGCCTCTTGTTGTGCGGGATGTCCCCGGAGCTCGCGATCTTGTTGAGCATGGTGGAAACGGTTTTCTCTATCATTCCATCGATGAGGCTGTGGGGTATCTTCAACGCCTGCGTGACGACCCTGCTCTTCGGGCGCGTCTCGGCCGCCGGTCGCTGGAGCTTGTGCAACATCGCTTCTCTCGTCGCAACTATCTGGCTCTCGTGGATATTTACGCTCCGGAGTTTAAGAAGTGAAGATCCGCCCATTGATACGCAGATGGCCTAACGGCAACTGCCGCCGTCCCGGCTGCGACCCAAGGTGCGCAATTGGGTGCGGTAAGTGAGTTCGTGACGCAGATTTTGGTTTGCGGCGGCGCCGGCTACATCGGCAGCCACATGGCGCGGTGGCTGGCCACACGCGGAATCGGAGTGACGGTGCTCGACAACTTGTCGACCGGCCATCCCGAGGCGGTGCAGTGGGGCGAGTTGCTGGACGCTGATCTGCTCGATCCCGCCTCGCTGGAGCGGGCACTGACTGGGCGGCCGTTCGATGCGGTGATGCACTTTTGCGCGCGCTCGCTGGTTGGCGAGTCGATGAGCCAGCCGTATGCGTACTACGCCAACAATGTCACCGGCACGCTCAACCTGTTGGAGGCGATGCGCCGCCATGGGATCTGCAAGCTGGTGTTCTCGTCGACCGCGGCGGTATTCGGCCAGCCGGTCAGTGAACGCATCGACGAGGAACACCCGAAGGCGCCGATCAATCCCTACGGGGCGAGCAAGCTGATGGTAGAGCGCATCCTGGCCGATGCGGCGTCGGCCTACGGGTTGCGGTCGGTGGCGCTGCGTTACTTCAATGCGGCCGGCGCCAGCGACGATGCCTGCATTGGCGAATCGCATGAGCCCGAGACCCATCTGATCCCGAACGTCCTACGCGCAGCTCTCGGCACCGGCGCGGGCCTGAAGGTGTTCGGCGATGACTATGCAACCCCCGATGGCACCTGCGTGCGTGACTACGTCCACGTCGACGATCTGGCCCAGGCGCATGAACTGGCGCTGGATTATCTGGATCGCCACGAGGGCGCGCACGTGTTCAACCTGGGCAACGGGCAGGGGTTCTCGGTGCGCGAGGTGATCGAGGCCGCGGAAGTGGCGACCGGTCGCGAGATCGGTTACGAGGTGGCCCCACGTCGACCGGGCGATCCGGCAGTACTGGTTGCCTCCAGCGAGAAAGCCAGACGTGAACTGGGCTGGGCACCAGTCCATGCCGATTTGGCGCCGATCATCGAAAGCGCCTGGCGCTGGCACCAAAGGCAGCCTTATTGAACAGGGTGAGTCAGGCCGATGAAGTGCCAGGGCTTGCTGCTTGGCCAGGTGATTTCCACTGTGCGGTGCTTCATGACGCAATCGCGCAGATACAGAAAGAAAAATGAACGCGACGGTCGATTGAAATTGGGGCCGCTCTGATCAGAAGCAACGGGACTGAATTGGTTCAACTGTCCAGTTGCAGGTGTACGTCGTTGGGTTGACGTTCGTGGCTCGCGAAACAGATGCCGGCCGTGAGAACGCCGAGGCATGTCCCCAATGACAATCCAATGATGAATATGATCACGAGCAGTCCTCTCTTCAGGATTCAAGGAAGCATAGGCGACCCCCGATCAGGTTTTGTGTGAACGGCATCTATGAACAGGACATCCATTGGCAACTTCGATTGACGGAATCGGTCCGATTGATTTGCACGCTGGGCGCTTAAAGAAAAATTGTCGCGTCGGCTATTCTGTAAAGAAAACAAGGCCCAGGTAAAGAAAATGAGCTCGATCGGCTATGAATCCCTGCGACAGTCGCTGCGCTTTTAGCCATTCGGCGCGGCCGCGTTCATGACCCTCACCGACGCCGTACTGTTGGCGCTCGCACTCGGTGTCAGTCTGTGGCTTGGTCGTGGCAGCGGCCGGTCGGGCCAGGTGCTACTCGTGCTGTCGGCACTGGCGATTTCAGCGTTGCTGTTCCTGCCGACTGCCTGGCTGCAGACGGCAGCCGGTCCTAGCCTGATGTCGTCGCTGGAGGTGGTTGCCGCGCGGTTGTCGTGGGAGCTTTCGGATGCGGTCCATTTTTTGATATTTGTCTGGCTTGCGTTGCTGTTGCGCGTGTTGCGCCGTGACTTGCGCGGCTGGCGCGGGATTGCGGTGCTGCTGGTATTGGCGGTCGCGGCGGAGTTGACCCAGGGGCTGACCTCTGGACGTGAGGTCCGTCTGGATGACGTCGCCATCAACCTGCTGGGCGCGGGGACTGGGTTGCTGTTGGCGGCAGGGGTGTTGGCGAGGCGCAGGCGCTTTGGTGCCCGGCGGTCTGGCTGACGCGAATGACAAGTTGGCCGGGCGCGGGCCAGCCATGCCGTTTGTGAAGTAACGCATAATCGATCGTGGCGCAGCGTGCGTCACGGCATGCGGCCAAACGGGGACCAGACCATGCAGCACCGCTTCGCGCTGGACACAGCGAACATCGCTATCGTCGGCCTGGGCTACGTAGGCTTGCCGCTGGCGGTGGAGTTCGGCAAGCAGTACGACACGGTTGGGTTCGACACCAACGGGGCGCGGGTGGACGCGTTGGCTGGTGGTCACGACAGCACGCTGGAGGTGGAGCCGGAGCTGCTGGCATCGGCCACGCGGCTGGGCTTTACGTCGCAACTCGACGGTATTGCGCGCTGCAACGTCTACATCGTCACTGTGCCGACCCCGATCGACGCGGCCAAGCGACCGGACCTGACGCCGTTGATCAAGGCCAGCGAGGCGATTGGCAGCGTGCTGCGAGACGGCGATACCGTCATTTACGAGTCCACCGTCTTCCCCGGTTGCACCGAGGAAGTCTGCGTGCCGATCCTGGAACGGGTGTCGGGGCTGAAGTTCAACCAGGGCTTCTACTGCGGCTACTCCCCCGAGCGTATCAACCCCGGCGACAAGGCCCACCGCGTCACCAACATCCTCAAGGTGACCTCCGGTTCCACGCCCGAAGTCGCCAGCTTCGTCGACAGCCTGTACGCCAGCATCATCACCGCCGGCACCCACAAGGCCAGCAGCATCAAAGTCGCCGAGGCCGCCAAGGTCATCGAGAACACCCAGCGCGACCTCAACATCGCGCTGGTCAACGATCTCGCGATCCTGTTCAACAAGCTCGGCATCGACACGCTGGAGGTGCTGGAAGCAGCCGGCACCAAGTGGAACTTCCTGCCGTTCCGGCCCGGCCTGGTTGGTGGCCACTGCATCAGCGTCGACCCGTATTACCTGACCCACAAGGCGCAGGAGGTTGGCCATCATCCGCAGGTGATCCTGGCCGGCCGCCGCACCAATGACGGCATGGGCGGCTACGTTGCCGACCAGGTGATCAAGTTGATGGTGCGCAAGTGCATCAATCCGGTGCGCGCGCGGGTGCTGGTGCTGGGGCTGGCATTCAAGGAGAACTGCCCGGACCTGCGTAACACCCGCGTGGTCGACATCGTCGCGGCGCTGCAGGACTACAGCGCGCAGGTGGATGTGTTCGATCCGTGGGTGGATGCGGCCCAGGCGCAGCACGAGTACGGCCTGACGCCGGTTGCCACCCCAGAGCAGGGCGCCTATGACGCGGTGGTGCTGGCGGTCGCCCATGATGAGTTCCGCGCGCTCGGAGCCGACGGCATCCGCGCACTCGGCAAACCGGGTTCCGTCGTCTACGACGTCAAGTACGTGCTGCCGCGCGAATCGGTCGACGGCCGGCTGTAGGCAAAAAAAGCTAATGAACAAGAGTGGATTACATTGAAAATTCTGGTCACCGGCACCGCCGGTTTCATCGGCTCGCACGTCGCGCTCAAGTTGCTCGAACGCGGCGATGAAGTCGTCGGCATCGACAACCTCAGCGACTACTACGATGTGACGCTGAAGCAGGCGCGATTGGCGCGGTTTGCCGACAATCCGCGCTACACCCACATCCAGGCCGACCTGGCGGACCGCGAGGCGGTCGAGGCGGCGTTCGCGACCCACAAGCCGCAGCGGGTGGTCAACCTGGCCGCGCAGGCGGGCGTGCGTTATGCGGCGCAGAACCCGCACGTGTACGTCAGCAGCAACGTCACCGGGTTTTTGCACATCCTGGAAGGTTGCCGGCATCACGACGTCGAGCACCTGGTGTTCGCCTCGACCAGTTCGGTCTATGGCGCCAACACCACCATGCCGTTCTCCGAACACCAGTCCACCGAGCACCCGTTGACGTTGTACGCGGCGACCAAGAAGGCCAACGAGATGATGGCGCACAGCTACGCGCATCTCTATGGCATCCCGAGCACCGGGCTGCGGTTCTTCACCGTGTATGGCCCGTGGGGGCGGCCGGATATGGCGCTGTTCCTGTTCACCAAGGCGATCCTGGCCGGCGAGCCGATCAAGGTGTTCAACCACGGCCACCACAAGCGCAGCTTTACCTATGTTGATGACATCGTCGAGGGCGTGATCCGCGCACTGGACAACCCACCCGTCACGAACCCCGACTGGAACGCCGCCGCGCCGGACCCGGCGACCAGCAACGCGCCGTACCGGTTGTTCAACATCGGCAATGAGGACACCGTCGAGTTGCTGCGCTATATCGAAGTGCTGGAGCAGTGCCTGGGCCGCAAGGCGAAGATGGAATTGCTGCCGTTGCAGGCCGGTGACGTGCCCGACACCGAAGCCGATGTGTCCGCGTTGGTCCAGGCCGTGGACTATCGGCCGCAGGTGTCGGTGGAGGAGGGCGTGGCCAACTTCGTGGAGTGGTATCGGGCCTATTACACTGATGCCTGATACACCCGATCTCTCCCATCTCGACCGGCTTGAGGCCGAAAGCATCCACATCCTTCGTGAAGTGGCTTCGGAGTTCCAGAATCCGGTGATGATGTATTCGGTCGGCAAGGACAGCTCGGTACTGCTGCACCTGCTGGTCAAGGCGTTCTATCCGGCCAGGCCCCCGATCCCGCTGCTGCATGTGGATACCGGCTGGAAATTCCGCGAGATGATTGCGTTCCGCGACCAACGTGTGAGGGAGATGGGGGTCGAGCTGCACGTGCACACCAACGCCGACGGGGTTGCCCGGGGCATTGGCCCGATCAGCCACGGCGCGACCGTGCACACCGACGTGATGAAGACCCAGGCGCTCAAGCAGGCGCTGGATCAGTGGGGTTTCGACGCGGCCATTGGCGGTGCCCGCCGGGACGAGGAGAAATCGCGTGCCAAGGAGCGGATCTTCAGCTTCCGCAACCGACAGCACTACTGGGATCCGAAGAACCAGCGCCCCGAGTTGTGGAACCTGTACAACACCCGGATCCACAAGGGTGAATCGGTACGCGTGTTCCCGATTTCGAACTGGACCGAGCTGGATGTCTGGCTGTACATCTTCCGCGAGAACATCCCGGTGCCGTCGCTGTATTTCGCCAAGGAACGTCCGGTGGTGGAGCGCGATGGTGCGCTGATCATGGTCGACGACGACCGGCTGCCATTGCGGCCCGGTGAGACGCCGATGATGAAGAAAGTCCGGTTCCGGACCCTTGGTTGCTACCCGCTGACCGGCGCGATCGAGTCCGAGGCCACCACGCTGGAGGCGATCATCGCCGAGATGCTGGTGTCCACCACCTCCGAGCGCCAGGGACGGGTGATCGATCAGGATCCATCGGCCTCGATGGAGAAGAAGAAACAGGAGGGCTACTTCTGATGAGCCTGCCTGAGCGCACCCCGACCGACCAGGCCGCCATCGCCGCCTACCTGCAACAGCACGAAACCAAGAGCCTGCTGCGCCTCATCACCTGTGGCAGCGTCGATGATGGCAAGAGCACGCTGATCGGGCGACTGTTGCATGACACCCGGTGCTTGCTGGACGACCAGGTAGCCGCGCTGGCCGCCGATAGTCGCAAGTTCGGTACCCAGGGTGACGGGGTCGACTTCGCGCTTCTGGTCGATGGCCTGGCCGCCGAGCGCGAGCAGGGCATCACCATCGATGTCGCGTACCGGTTTTTTTCCACCGACCAGCGCAAGTTCATCGTTGCCGACTGCCCCGGCCACGAGCAGTACACCCGCAACATGGCCACCGGTGCGTCCACCGCCGACGTGGCGATCATGTTGGTGGATGCGCGTAAGGGCCTGCTGACCCAGACCCGCCGACACAGTTATATCGTCTCGCTGCTGGGCATCCGCCACGTCGTGCTGGCGGTCAACAAGATGGACCTGGTGGATTACGACCAGAAGGTCTTTGATGACATCGCCGCGAGCTATCGCGTGCTGGCCGGTCAATTGGGCATTCCCGATGTCACCTGCATTCCGCTGTCGGCGCTCAACGGCGACAACATGCTGGAGCGTTCGGCCGCGACCCCGTGGTATCAGGGTGTGCCGCTGCTGCCGTACCTGGAAACCGTCGACTTCAGCGAGGCGACCAGGATCGGCGGCTTCCGCTTGCCCGTGCAATGGGTCTGCCGCCCGGACCAGAACTTCCGCGGGTTTGCAGGCACCGTGATTTCCGGCCCGGTGGTGGTGGGTGACGAAATCGCGGTGTTGCCCTCTGGCCAGCGTTCGCGGGTGGCCGCGATCGTCACCGCGGGCGGCGACCTGGATTTCGCCCGGCCCGGCCAGGCGGTGACCCTGACCCTGGCCGACGAGATCGACGTGAGCCGCGGTGATGTCATTGCGGCGGCCGGCAACCTGCCGGAGGTCGCCGACCAGTTCGCGGCGCACATGCTGTGGCTCGGCGAGACGCCATTGTTACCGAGTAGGCGTTATTGGTTGAAGATTGGCACCGGCACGGTTGGCGCCCAGGTCACCGAGATCAAGCACAAGGTCGACGTCAACACCCAGGAGGAGCTGGCCGCGAAGACCCTGGAGCTGAATGAAGTGGGCTACTGCAATCTTTACCTGGACCAGCCGATTGCGTTTGAAAGTTATGCCGACAGCCACGAGTTGGGTGGCTTCATCCTGATCGACCGCCAGAGCAATGCCACGGTTGCTGCCGGGACGCTCGCCTTCGCGCTGCGACGTGCTTCCAACATCCATTGGCAACACGTCGACGTCGACAAGCCGGCCCGTTCGCGGATCAAGGATCAGCAGCCCAGGTGCGTCTGGTTCACCGGCCTGTCCGGATCCGGCAAGTCCACGATTGCCAATCTGGTGGAAAAGCGCTTGCTGGCGATGGGCCACCACACCTACCTCCTGGATGGGGACAACGTCCGCCACGGCCTCAACAAGGATCTGGGTTTTACCGATGGGGACCGGGTCGAGAACATCCGCCGGGTGGCGGAAGTGGCGAAGTTGATGGTCGATGCGGGCCTGATCGTGCTGGTCAGTTTCATCTCGCCGTTCCGCGCAGAGCGACAGATGGCCCGCAGCATGTTCGACGAAGGCGAGTTCGTAGAGGTATTCGTGGACACGGCGCTGGAGGTCGCGGAACAACGCGACGTCAAAGGCCTGTATGCGCAGGCGCGCGCGGGAAAGATCCCGAACTTCACCGGGATCAGCTCGCCCTACGAGCCGCCCGTGCAGCCGGATGTCCATCTGCGCACCGCGCAGATGGCCCCCGAGGCACTCGCCGAGAGCCTGGTGGCGAAGATCGTCGAGGGGTGAGGCGGCGGGGCGCACTCCCCAATCTCATTCCCTGCGACGCGTGCAGGCTAAAGTGATGGCCGGTCCATCCGGTCTTCGCATGCATGTCCTCGTTTCCTAATAAATCATCGACCAAGCCGGCCCCCAAAGCGAGGGTCGCCTACGTGTGTTCCGAGTGCGGGGCCGACCACAACAAGTGGCAGGGGCAGTGCGCGGCGTGCGATGCGTGGAATTCGCTCAGCGAGTTCGTGATCGAGTCGGCGGCGTCGTTGAAAGTTTCGGCCGCCGCACCTTCGCGGCGCAGTGGCTGGGCGGGCAAGGTGGATCCCCCGAAGGTGACGGCGTTGAAGGATGTCAGTCACACCGGCGAGGCTAGGGTCTCCACCGGGATCGGAGAGCTGGACCGGGTACTGGGCGGCGGGATGGTGCAAGGATCCGTGGTCCTGGTCGGCGGCGATCCGGGTATCGGCAAGTCGACGTTGCTGCTGCAGGCGGTATCGAAAATGGCCGGGTCTTTACCGGCTTTGTACGTCACCGGCGAGGAGTCACTGGCCCAGGTGGCCGGCCGTGGCGCGCGGCTGGGCTTGTCGCTGGACGGGGTGTATGCGCTGGCCGAAACCGGGGTCGAGCGGATCCTTGAGCAGGCGGTGGAGACGCAGCCCAGGCTTATCGTCGCCGACTCGATCCAGACTCTGTGGACCGAGTCGCTGAGCGCCGCGCCCGGCTCGGTCAGTCAGGTCCGCGAAAGTGCGGCGCGCTTGGTGCGCTATGCCAAGGAGACCGGCACCGCGGTATTCCTGGTCGGCCACGTGACCAAGGAGGGCGGCATCGCCGGCCCCCGGGTGCTGGAGCACATGGTCGATGCGGTGCTGTACTTCGAGGGTGAGTCGGGCAGCCGGTTCCGGGTTCTTCGCGCGTTCAAGAACCGCTTTGGCGCAGTCAACGAGCTGGGCGTGTTCGCAATGGGCGACAAGGGCCTGCGCGAGGTATCCAACCCGTCGGCGATCTTCCTGTCCGGCAGCAGCACGCCGCAGCCCGGCAGTTGCGTGATGGTTACCCGCGAGGGCACCCGGCCATTGCTGGTGGAGGTGCAGGCACTGGTGGATGCCTCGCCGCTGTCCAATCCGCGGCGGGTCGCGGTGGGCATGGATCAGAACCGTCTGGCGATGCTGCTGGCGGTGCTGCACCGGCATGCGGGAGTGGGCGTGGGTGACCAGGACGTGTTCGTGAATGTGGTCGGCGGCATCCGGGTGCAGGAAACCGCGGCGGACCTGCCGGTGTTGCTGGCGGTATTGTCGAGCTTGCGTGATCGGCCCCTGGCCGAGCAGACGATCGCGTTTGGTGAGGTCGGACTGTCCGGCGAGATCCGTCCGGTACCCAACGGCGAGGATCGGCTGAAAGAGGCCGCCACCCACGGTTTCAAGCGCGCGATCGTGCCCAAGGGCAACGCGCCCAAGAGCGGCAAGATCGGCGCCATGCAGGTGGTTGCGGTGGAGCGACTGGCCGAAGCGGTGGAAGCAGCAACAACGTAGGCGCAATAGCGAAGCGCATTGCATCACCCGGCAAGTCGCATCACCCCACGTAGGGTGTAATAAGCGAAGCGCATTGCACCACCCCGCGCCGCCTTACGCCCCCGGTATCCCCAGCACCAATTCCAGCACGAACTTGCTTCCAAAAAACGACAGCACCAGCAACACCATCGCCGTCAACGTCCAACGCACCGCGACCGAGCCACGCCAGCCATAGCGCCAGCGGCCCAGCAGCAGGGCGCCGAATACCAGCCACGACAGCACGCTGAGCACGGTCTTGTGGACCAGGTGTTGGGCAAGCAGGTTGTCGACGAACAGCATGCCGGTCAGCAGGGTTGCCGAGAGCAACACGAAGCCAACCTTGATGGTGCGGAACAACAGGGTTTCCAGTTCCGTCAGGGGAGGCAATGCGCGCAACCAGCCGTGGACTTCGCGCCGGCGCAGGGCGCGCTCCTGCAACCACAACATCACCGCCAGCAATGCGGCGATCGCCAGGGTGGCGTAGGCGAGCAGGGCGGTCCAGGCATGCAGCTGCAGGCGCCAGTCGAGCGGTTCCGGCGGCAGGTGTCCGTGGATGTGGTAGCCGGCCAGGGTGATTGCAGCGAGCGGGAAGACCACCACGCCGAGCGTGGCCATCCGTCCCTTCATGCCGACGATCACGGTCAGCAGCGCCATGCCCAGCGTGACCAGCGACAGGGCGGCATAGAAATGCATGTCTGCACCGCCCGTACCGCGCCACGCGAGCAGGTGCGCGGCGGCGTGCAGGGCCACGGCAATCGCGGCTGGCCACGACCAGCTGCCGCCCGGCCGCTCCGTGCGACTGATGCTGGCGACCAGCAGGCCGGTGGCAACGAGATACAGCACGATGGCGATGAGAACGATTGTCATCGCGGCAGTGTCGCATAGCCATTGCGTCGCCGGATCATGCCATGCAGCAAACCGACGAAGGCCGCGGTCCATGCCAGCAGTGAGATGACCATGAACGTCATCGGCATCCAGGACAGGAATTGCAGGTCCAGCGCGAGGATCATTTCGTGGGTGCCGGCGGCATACATGCCCAGCGGGAACACCGCGCCCCAGTACAAGGGGTCATAACGAAGCGGGGTCCGGTTGATCACGTAGCGCCACACCCCCAGCACCAACAGCATCGGAATCCACCAGGTGCCGGTGGCCCAGTAAAACACCGTGAACCCTTTCAGGAATGGCAGCATCGACAGCAGCAGGGGCGCGTCGGTTGCGTTGACCACCAGTAGCGAGCCGGCCAGGGTCGAGATCGCCATCGCGCCCATGTTGATCCAGTACGGCGGCTCCAGGTCGGTGGGCCGCAAGGCAAAGAACGTGTAGCGATAGAAGATCAGCGACATCATCCAGATGTAGAGCATCCCGCCCCACAGCCACATCGACAGGGCCAGGAAGTTGAATTCCAGCTGCCACGGCGGTCCGACGTAGGCGGCGAGCAGGGCGCTGAGCACGGCCACCGACTGGGTGGCCACCACCGCCAGCAGCCAGCCGCCATTGATGCCGCGGTCCAGGGTCGGCTTGACCGTCTTGACCGTGAGCAGCGCGAAGATCGTGTAGGTGAAGCCCAGCCACAGCAGGCAAGCCAGGCCCCAGGCCAGCAGCCCGCCGAGCACACTGTTGCCGATGACCAGGCACTGGCTACCCAGCACGCTGGTCGCCGCGATGATGGTGAAGAACCCCGGCCCGCGGAGATGGTCGCCCAGGTCACGACGGAAGGCTTGCGGGTAACGGGCCAGCCGGGTCAGGTACAAACCCCACAACACGACGTAGAGCATCGCGTTCAGCGCGAACAGCCCTTGGCCGATGCGCGGCAACCCGAGCAGGTGGCAGGCCAGCGAGACGATGCCGGTCGCCATGACCATACCGAAGTAGGCGGGCGACAAGCCTGCCAGGCCGGTGGCGCCGGTCAAACCCGCCGGTGGCAGGGGCGGGGCCGAGGCGGTGGGCAAACCGGGCGTGACCGGGGGAGTGGGTGGGGTCGGGTCCATCGTGATGCCTGCGGGATACCCGTTTATGTTCGCATGGCGCCGGGAGATTCGCCCCACGGGCTATACTTTCGGCCCGCTTTTGTTTCCCTTCCACAGGTAGTGCCGCATGTTCGAATCCCTGACCCAGCGCCTGTCCGGCACCATCGAACGCTTGCGTGGCCGCGGTCGCCTGTCCGAGGAGAACATCCGCGAATCGCTGCGCGAAGTCCGCATCGCACTGCTGGAAGCCGACGTTGCGTTGCCGGTGGTGCAGGCGCTGATCGAGCGGATCAAGGTCCGCGCGGTCGGCCAGGAAGTGCTGAAGTCGCTGACGCCGGGCCAGGCCCTGATCAAGGTCGTTCGCGATGAGATGACGACGGTGATGGGCTCGCAGGCCAGTGAGCTCAACCTCAACGTGCCGGCCCCGGCGGTGATCCTGATGGCCGGCCTGCAGGGCGCGGGCAAGACCACCACCGTGGCCAAGCTCGCCAAGCACCTCAAGGACAAGCGCAAGAAGAAGGTGATGGTGGTGTCGGCCGACGTCTATCGCCCGGCCGCGATCGAGCAGTTGAAGACCTTGGCCGAACAGGTCGATGTCCTGTTTTTCGCGTCCAGCGCCGACCAGAAGCCCGAAGCGATCGTGCGCGCGGCGATGGAAGACGCACGCAAGTCCTACGCCGATGTCCTGATCGTCGATACCGCCGGCCGGCTGGCGATCGACGAGGCGCTGATGGCCGAGATCAAGGCGCTGCACGCCGTAGCCAAGCCGGTCGAGACCTTGTTTGTGGTCGATTCGATGACCGGTCAGGACGCGGCAACCACGGCCAAGGCCTTCGGTGAGGCATTGCCGTTGACCGGTGTGGTGCTGACCAAGACCGACGGTGACGCGCGTGGCGGCGCGGCGTTGAGCGTGCGCTATATCACCGGCAAGCCGATCAAGTTCATCGGTGTCAGCGAGAAGCCCGACGGCCTGGATGTGTTCCATCCCGAGCGCGTTGCCAGCCGTATCCTCGACATGGGCGATGTGCTGTCGCTGGTCGAGCAGGTCGAGCAGCAGGTCGACCAGGACAAGGCGCAAAAGCTCGCCGAAAAGGTCGCCAAGGGCAAGAAGTTCAACCTGGAAGACATGCGCGACCAGCTTGAGCAGATGCAGAACATGGGCGGCATCACCGGCCTGATGGACAAGCTGCCCGGCATGGGCCAGATCCCGGACTCGGTGAAGGCGCAGGTGACCGGCAAGGAAGTCCCGCGGCTGGTGGCGATCATCAACTCGATGACGAAAAAGGAGCGTCGCAACCCGGCGTTGCTGAACGGCTCGCGTCGCAAACGCATCGCCAGCGGTGCCGGGGTGACCCCGGCAGACGTCAACAAGCTGATGAAGCAGTACCAGCAGATGGAAAAGATGATGGGCAAGCTGGGCCGTGGCGGCATGAAAGGCATGATGCGTGGCATGAAGGGAATGATGGGCGGCCGCGGCGGCATGCCCTTCTAAGCGCCGTCACAGGCGTCCGATTCCCTTCTCCCGTTCGCTGGGCTTCCCCTCGCGCCGGAGACCCCTATATAATCGTCGGCTTACCTCGCCACCCTGGCGACTGGGCACCACAGGACACAACAGATCATGGTCAAGATTCGACTGGCTCGCGGCGGCGCCAAGAAGCGCCCCTTCTACCACATCGTCGTCACCGACAGCCGTAGCGCCCGCAACGGCCGCAACATCGAGCGCGTCGGTTTCTACAACCCGGTTGCTGCCGGTGGCGAGAAGCGTATCGAGCTGAACACCGAGCGCGTCCAGCATTGGCTGGGTACCGGCGCGCAGCTGACCGAGAAGGTCGCCGTGCTGTATCGCGAAGCACTGAAGTCGGCCGATGCGCCGGCCGAAGCGCCGGCTGCGACCGCCGCCTGAGTTGCAGGTCGCGCGTCCTGCGCGCGACCGTTTGAATGATGAACGACTCCGGGCGCCGCATCCTCCTTGGCAGGGTGCTTGGCGCCCTTGGTTTGCGCGGTGAAGTGAGGCTCGAGTCGTGGACCGAGCCGCGGGCCGCAATCTTCGGCTACCAGCCCTGGATCTTGCGCGATGCGCATGGCAATGAGCGCGAGATCAGCGGTGTGCAAGGTCGCGAGACGGGCAAGCACGTGGTCGCGGTCTTTCCCGGTGTCAGCGATCGCGATGGCGCCGAACTGCTGAAGGGCCTGGAAATTCTTGCCCCGCGCAGCGTGCTGCCGCCGGCAAAGCCGGGCGAGTTCTATTGGGCCGACCTGGAAGGGCTGAGCGTGGTGACCGTCAATGGCGTCGACCTGGGTCGCGTCTCGCACCTGTTCTCGACCGGCGCCAACGACGTCCTGGTGGCCCGCGACGCCGAGCGCGAACGGATGATCCCCTTCGTGCAACCGCAATACGTCACTGCGATCGACCTTGCCGCAGGAGTGGTCACCGTCGATTGGGATCCGGACTTCTGACAAGTTTCGCAACGGCGTATTACGCCTTCGGCTAATACGCCCTACGATCATCCACATGCGCATTGACGTTATCAGCTTGTTTCCCGACTTCATCGCCCAGTGCGCCGCGTTTGGCGTGACTGGTCGGGCGGGAGAACGCGGCCTGCTGTCACTGCATGGCTGGAACCCGCGGGATTACGCCGAAGGCAGCTATCGCCGCGTCGATGACCGCCCATTTGGCGGCGGTCCCGGGATGGTGATGTTGATCGACCCGCTGCGCGCCGTCCTGCGCGCTGCCCGTGCCGCCGATCCGGCACCCGTCAAGACGATCTACCTGACCCCGCAGGGCGCGCCACTCACCCAGGCCAAGGTGCACGAGCTGGCCGAGCGCGACCGGATCGTGCTGCTGTGCGGACGGTACGAAGGTATTGATGAGCGCGTGGTGGAAGCCGAGGTCGACGAGGAGATATCGATCGGCGATTACGTCCTGTCCGGCGGCGAGCTGGCCGCGGCGGTGCTCATCGACGCGGTTGCGCGGTTGCAGGAGGGTGCGTTGAACGACGCCGAGTCCGCCGTCCAGGACAGCTTCGAGGATGGCTTGCTCGATTGCCCGCACTACACGCGTCCGGTGGAGCATGAGTTGGGAGCAGTACCGCCGGTGCTGTTGTCGGGCAATCACGCCCACATCGCCAATTGGCGGCGGCAACAATCATTGTTGCGGACATTGCAACGCCGGCCGGAGTTGCTCGACCAAGCCGACCTGTCGCCGGCGGATCGACAGTTTCTCGCCACCTTGCGCGACCGCCACGGCCCTTCCCGCCGTGGAGTGGCATCCGGACGGAAATCCCCGCTATAATTGCGGGCTTAGCTGCAATCACGCCAGACGCGGGTCCACGTGCACTCGCGCTACAACTACTCCAACAGGCCAAGTCCATGAACAAGCCCTCGATCCACACGCTGCTGCAAGAGTTTGAATCCGAGCAGATCAAGCGCGAACTGCCGGTGTTCGGCCCCGGCGATACCATCGTCGTCAACGTCCGGGTCAAGGAAGGCACGCGCGAGCGCGTCCAGGCCTATGAGGGCGTGGTGATCGCGAAGAAGAACAACGGCCTGAACTCGGCGTTCACGGTGCGCAAGATTTCCCACGGTTTCGGCGTCGAGCGCGTATTCCAGTCCCATAGCGCGGTGATCGACTCGGTCGAGGTCAAGCGTCGCGGCAAGGTTCGCGCCGGCAAGTTGTACTACCTGCGCGGCCTGGAAGGTCGCAAGGCGCGCATCAAGGAAGATCTCGCTGGTGCTGCCAAGTTCAAGGCAGAGGCGAAGGCCGCTGCGGCCGCGGCCACCACGGAAGAAGCTGCCAAGTAAACCGATTCGGTCTCGTATCGATTCCCGGAAAAGCCACCTTCAAGGTGGCTTTTTCTGTTTTCGGATCCGGCCGGTTGGGGCCGGGTCGAGTGTCGTGGATCGAAGTGCTGTGTGGGTCAACGCTCGCCGCTGAATTCTGACCCGGGGTGGGCTACATTTGTCGGCGATGACCACTGATCAATCCGCTGCGACCGTCCGTCTCGACTTGTGGTTGTGGGCGGCCAGGTTCTACAAGAATCGCGCGCTTTCAAAACAGGCCGTCGAGACCGGCAAGGTCCACGTCGAGGGGCAGCGGGCCAAACCGGCGCGCGCGCTCCGGGTCGGCGATGTGCTGCGGATTACGCGCGCCGAGGAAACCTTCGAAGTGACGGTGCGGGCGCTCAGTGGCAAGCGTGGCGCGGCCAGTGTGGCGCAGGGTCTGTACGAGGAGTCCGAAGCGTCGCAACTGGCCCGGGTCGAACTCCGGGCCGTGCGAGCGGCAACGCGGACCGGCTACGAGGCGCCCAAGTCCAAGCCCGACAAACGCGCCCGGCGATTGATCCGGGCGCTGGGGGATATCGACTCGCTGTAACCGGCGTCGGGCGACACCACGCGGCGGGGTATCACGCTGGGCAATGTCGCGCTGGGTAACGTCGCGCCGTCAGCGCTTGCCGCCGAACAGCGAGCCGCCGATCTTCAATAGATCGGACAGGCCGGCTTGGCCATCACCGTCCTGGTCAAGCACGGCTCCGAGCAGGCCGCCGCCGACTCCGCCCTGTTCGCGGATCTGCGCCTGTTCCTGGCCAAGCAGGCCCCCCAGCGCTTGTGGGGTGGCCGCCGCGTTGCCGCCGCTGCCCATCTGCTTGGCGAGGAAGGCCATTACCAGCGGTGCGAGCATCTTCAACAGCGATCCGGCGCGGTCGCCATCCAGTCCGGTGACGGCGCCCAGCCCCTGCGCGGCCGTCTGCTGGCGCCCGCCCAGTACGTGCCCGAGGATATCGCCGCCGTTGCCGCCTCCGCCCATAACACTGCCCAACACGCTGCCCAGGTCCAGCCCGCTGTGATCGCGCTGCAGCGCACCCAGCAGTTGTTGTGCGCCTTCTGGCTGGCTGGCGTTACGGCCCAGCGCGCCCATCAGTAGTGGCAACGCCGCCGACACCGCGCTGGCAGTCTGTTCGGTGTCCAGGCCGAGC
Source organism: Lysobacter sp. A289 (assembly GCF_054072675.1). NCBI lineage: Bacteria > Pseudomonadati > Pseudomonadota > Gammaproteobacteria > Lysobacterales > Lysobacteraceae > Lysobacter > Lysobacter sp. A289. The sequence goes on along the minus strand of NZ_JBSVRN010000001.1, from coordinate 1,312,270 downwards.
TGCTGGCTCAACTGGGACATGGGCTGGCCCTGCAACTGCTGCATGAGATCGTTGGTGAGGGAGGTCATGGGAGGGTTACCTGTGGGGTTGGAAGATCCATCCTAACGGCGAACGCATGCCCGCGCCGTCACGTCAGCGACTTGATCCGGTACAACGCTTCGAGTGCCTGTTTGGGGCTCAGGTCGTCGGGATCGAGCGTCGCCAACGCATCCAGGGCGGCCGAGCGCGGCGCGAACAAACCGGCTTGTTGCGGCTGTTCAAGCGCGGCGGCGGACATCGAGGGCTTGGGGGCATCGCGGCTTTGCTGTTCCAGCTCGGCCAATCGCCCGCGTGCCTGCTTGATCACCGATCGCGGCAGCCCCGCCAACGCGGCAACCTGCAAGCCGAAGCTGCGGTTGGCCGGGCCGTCCTTCACCGCATGCAGGAATACCAGCGTGTCGCCGCCATTGCGGTCGCGATGCTCAACCGCATCCAGGTGTACGTTGGCAATGCCGCTACCGCCGGTGTTGTTGGGCTCGCCGGCCAGGGCGGTCAACTCGAAATAATGGGTCGCAAACAAGGTGTAGGCGCGGTTGTCGTGGGCGAGATGGCGCGCACAGGCCTCCGCCAGCGCCAGCCCGTCGTAGGTCGAAGTGCCTCGCCCGATCTCGTCCATCAGCACCAGTGACTGGGCGCTGGCGTGGTGGAGGATGTAACTGGTCTCGCTCATCTCGACCATGAAGGTCGACTGGCCGCGAGCGAGGTCGTCGCCGGCGCCGATGCGGGTCAGGATGCGGTCGATCGGGCCGATCACGGCACGTGACGCGGGCACGAAGCTGCCGATGTGGGCCAGCAGCACGATCAGCGCGTTCTGGCGCATGTAGGTGCTCTTGCCGCCCATGTTGGGGCCGGTGATGACCAGCATCCGGCGGTCTTCATGCAACACCAGGTCATTGGGCTCGAACGGCTCGCTGCGCACCGCCTCCACCACCGGGTGGCGACCACGTTCGATGCTGATGCCGGGTTGGCTGGACAACTCCGGCTGCGACCAGTCCAGTGCCTGCGCGCGCTCGGCCAGGCAGGCCAGCACATCGAGCTGCGCCAACGCGGCCGCGCAGCGCTTCAGCGGTTCCAGTTGCCCGGCGAGGATGTCCAGCAGTTGCGCATACAGCAATCGTTCGCGCGTCAACGAGCGCTCGCGGGCCGACAACACCTTGTCCTCGAACGCCTTGAGCTCCTCGGTGATGTAGCGCTCGGCGTTGGTCAGGGTCTGGCGCCGGGTGTAGTGGGTCGGTGCCTTGGCCGCGTGGGCCTTGCTGACCTCCAGGTAATAGCCGTGCACGCGGTTGTAGCCGACCTTCAGGGTCGGGATGCCGGTGGCTTCGCGCTCGCGCGCCTCCAGGTCGACCAGGAACTGGTCAGCGGTCGTGGACAGCGTCCGCAGTTCGTCCAGCTCGCTGTCATAGCCAGCAAGGAACACACCGCCATCGCGGGCCAGCACCGGCGGCTGATCGACGATCGCGGACTGCAGCAGGTGGGCGTGCTGGTCATGCTCGCCAAGCTCGGCGGTCAGCTCGTTGAGCAGCGGCGAGTCCAGCGGCGCGAGCACGCCGCGCAGCTCCGGCAGCAGGCCCAGTCCGTCGCGCAGGGTGGACAGGTCGCGTGGGCGCGCGCTGCGCAGGGCGATGCGGGTAAGGATACGTTCCAGGTCGCCAAGGGCGCGGAACCGCTCGCGCACGGACTGGTCGGCTGCTGATTCAACCAGCGTCTGGATGGCCTGGTGGCGGTGGCGCAGGGCGGGGTGGTCGCGCAACGGACGGTGCAGCCAGCGTCGCAGCAGGCGCCCGCCCATCGGGGTGACGGTGGAGTCGAGCACGCCGAGCAGGGTGTGCTGGTTGTCGCCATCAATGCGCGAGTCCAGCTCCAGGTGGCGGCGGGTCGCGGCATTCATCGCGATGGCAGCGTCGCCTGACTCCACCGCAATCGATGTCAGGTGCGGCAGGCGCTGCTTCTGGGTTTCCTCGACGTAACCGAGCAATGCGGCCGCAGCGGAGATCGCCAATGGCCTGTCTTCCAGTCCAAACCCGGACAGGTCATGCACGGCGAAGAACTTGAGCAACTGGCGACGGCCACTGTCGGCATCGAACAGCCACGGCGCGCGCAGGCGCATGCCGCGACGCCCGGTCACGAAATCCGGCCAGCCGTCTTCGTCGGGGCACAGGGTCTCGGCGGGATCCAGCCGTGCCAACTCGGCTTCCAGGGCGTCCGCCGAGGTGACTTCGTTGACCAGGAAACGGCCGCCAGCGAGATCGGCCCAGGCGACCCCGTAGCCGTGCTTGTTGCGTGACACCGCCAGCAGCAGCGTATCGCGACGCTCGCTCAGCAACGCCTCATCGGTGACCGTGCCGGGGGTGACGATGCGCACGACCTTGCGCTCGACCAGCCCCTTGCTCGTCGCCGGGTCGCCGATCTGCTCGCAGATGGCCACCGACTCGCCCAATGCCACCAGCCGCGCCAGGTAACCTTCGGCCGCATGGTGCGGCACGCCGGCCATCGGGATTGGCTGCCCGGCCGAGTTGCCGCGCTGGGTCAGGGTGATGTCGAGCAGCCGCGCCGCCTTGCGGGCGTCGTCGTAGAACAGCTCGTAGAAGTCGCCCATCCGGAAGAACAGCAGGACGTCGGGATGCTCTGATTTCGCGCTGAAAAACTGGCGCATCAGCGGCGTATGGGCGTCGTTGTCGCGGGCGGTTGCGGTGTTCGATGTGGGCACGGATTTCCGGGGTCTGACGATGGGGCCGGATGGCGCTCGAGGTAATCGGCCATGGGTTGGCAAGTATGCCAGCCGACGGTCGCCAACCGCCGCCAAGCCGCGTTGTGTGACACCGTTCCATTGCGTATGGAACGTGCTACGGTTTGCCTGCGGGCGGCCATCAAGCTGCCATTGGCCAAGACTCCCCCACGTTGGCCACTGGTGATGGTGGCTCGTACATTGCCGCCATGGAGATGGTGCGCGCTTGATTCGATCGCTGCTTGGGAGGGGACACCATGGGAACTGCAAAGCCTGCACGTACGTTGCTTGCCACATCGGTTTTGGTAGCGCTGGCCACATTGGTCAACGCGCCAGTGATGGCGCAGGAAGCACCAGCCGAACCGGAGTCGGCCACGACGACCAACGACGAACGCGCCACTACGCTGGCCGGTATCACCGTCACCGCGCAGAAGCGCGAGGAAGCCCTGCAGGACGTTCCGATTGCGATCACCGTGTTGCCCGAGCAGTTGCTGCAGGACACCGGGGTGCGCGACATCAAGGACCTGCAATTGCTGGTTCCCGGCTTGACCGTCACCAGTACCCAGAGTGCCGTGCAGACCACCGCGAGGATTCGTGGCATCGGCACGGTGGGTGACAACCCGGGGCTGGAGTCGTCGGTCGGGGTGGTGATCGACGGTGTGTACCGGCCGCGTAACGGTGTCGGTTTTGGCGACCTCGGCCAGATCGAGCGCATCGAAGTGTTGAAAGGCCCGCAAGGCAGCGTATTCGGCAAGAACACCTCGGCCGGCGTGATCAACGTGATTACCCGCCGGCCCAGCTACACCACCGAGGTCGAGGGCGAGCTGACCTTTGGCAACTACAACGCGCTCGGCGCGGCGGCCTCGTTCAACTCGCCCATTGGTGATAACGCCGCCTTCAACATCTACGCCGCCAAACGCAAGCGCGACGGAATCATGGACGTGCGCGCCGGGCCAGGCCCGCGCACCGAGACCGATGACTACGACCAGAACTTCCACTCGTTGCGCGGCCAGTTGCTGTTCGAGCCGAGCGACACCTTCGACATCAACTTCATCGCCGACTTCACCAGTCGCGAGGAAAACTGCTGCACCGGCGTCACCATCGCCCGCAATCCGACCCCGGGATTGCCGTATAACGCGCCGATGCAGGTGATCAACGCGCTGGCCGGTGGCGAAGGTGTCAGCCCGACGGTGGATCCGTTCGCGCGGATCGCCTACAGCAACCGCAGCACCGAGCAGGACATCAAGGACAAGGGCATCTCGGCCGAGGCCAATTGGGTAACGCCATGGGCCGGCGGCGCCGAGTTGACCTCGATTACCGCCTTTCGCAGTTGGGAGGCGATCAACGGGCTGGACTTCGACTTCAGCAGTGCCGACATCCTGTATCGCAAGGCCGACCCGGACGAGTCGTTCACCGGCTTCGAGACCTTCAGCCAGGAATTCCGCCTGACCGGTGCGACCGACAGCGTCGACTGGATGGTGGGGCTGTTCTATGCCAACGAGGACTTGGATCGCAACGACTCCTACCGGATCGGCGCGGCCTACGAGCCCTACTTGTCGACCCTGGTGGGCAGCCAGGTGCTGGGCGCGGTCGCCGCCGGCCTGGCGCCGATGGGGCTGACGGTGGACATGTCGAACCCGGCGTTGTTCATGTCGCAGGTCAGCGGCCAGCCATTCGGGACCAACTTCGCCGGTCTTGGCGCGCTGGACCTGTATGAGCAGGAGTCGCGCTCACTGGCGCTGTTCACCAACAACACCTGGCACGCCACCGACGCGTTGGATCTGACCCTGGGCCTGCGTTACACCCGCGAGGAGAAAGACCTTTCGTCGATTTACAGCAACCCCAATGGCTCCCCGGGCTGTGGCGCGGCGCTGGGTAACCCGGGTGGGCGCGTAGGCGCTGCGATCGCCTCGCGCATCAACGGGTTCGCGAGTTTGCCACCGGCAACCCAGGCGGCGTTGCTGGGTGCCGTGGTTCCCGGCGCCGCGCCTGAGGTCGCCGGTTACATGTGCCTGCCTTGGGCCAACGCCCTGCACAACGGTCGGGTGACCAATCAGTCGCGTGATGAAAGCGAATGGTCCGGAACGGTGAAGGCCGCCTACCGCTGGAACGAGCAGGTGATGACCTATCTGTCGGCCGCGCGCGGTTACAAGGCCGGCGGTTTCAACCTGGACCGGGTGCAGTCGTCCAATGGCCTGTCCAGCGGCACCAACGGAATCACGCCGGTCGACGACACCTCGTTCCCGGGTGAGTTTGTCGATAGCTACGAGTTGGGTGCACGTACCACCTGGGCCGGCGGCGACCTGTTGCTCAACGCGACCTTGTTCCATCAGACCTACACCGACTTCCAGCTCAACAGCTTCCTGGGCACCAGCTTCGTGGTGCGGGCGATTCCGGAAGTCGTGTCGCAGGGTGTCGACGCGGAGATGATCTGGCAGACCGGCATTGACGGGCTGCTGCTGCAGGGCGGGTTGATGTATGCCGATACCCGATACGGAAACGACCTGCTGCCGGATGCCGATCTGTTCCTGCTGCCTGGCGGTCGTGCCAGCTTCGCGCCGCTGTGGTCGGGCACCGCCTCGGTCACTTACGAACAGGATATTGGCACCAACCTGATCGGCCGTTTCAACATTGGCGCCAAGCACACGTCCGACTCCAACACCGGCTCCGATCTGGATCCGCAGAAGGTGCAGCGCGCCTACACGACCGCCAACATGCGCGTGGGCATCGGTGCCAGCGACCGCAGTTGGATGCTGGAGCTGTGGGCGGACAACCTGACTGATGAGGACTACATCCAGGTCGGCTTTGACGCCCCCTTGCAGGCGGATGCGTGGAACGCCTTTCTTGGGGCGCCGCGTACCTACGGCGTGACCTTTCGCGTACGTTACTGATAGGCGTGACTGACAGGCGTGGTTGATTGAACCCGCAGGAGCGACTGATCGCGCTCCTGCGGTTTTTTTGTTGCGTGGTGATGGCGTCCGCCCGCTATAGTCCGTCCCATGAGCAAAGACGCCTCCGACGCCGCCCTTCATCAACTTGCCGAGAAAGTCGCCGCAGCGGCACGCCAGCATCACCATCGACTGGTGACCGCCGAGAGCTGTACCGGCGGCTGGATCGCCAAGACCCTGACCGATATCCCGGGTTCCTCGGAGTGGTTCGAGTGCGGCATTGCCGCCTATAGCTACGAGGCAAAGCAGGCGATGCTGGGAGTGCAGGCCAGCACCCTGGAGGAACATGGGGCGGTCAGTCGCGAAACCGCGATCGAGATGGTCTCCGGCGCCCTGGTGCATTCCGGAGGGAGTCTTGCCGTGGCGGTGACCGGCATCGCCGGCCCTGGCGGCGGGATCGAGGACAAACCAGTGGGAACGGTCTGGATTGCCTGGAAGCGGCGGGGCGGGTATCCGACCGCGCTGGTGTTCCATTTCGACGGCGACCGCGAGGCGGTGCGTCGACAGACCGTTGCGGCGGCGCTGCACGGGCTGCTCGACCTGGCTGCCGCCTGACCCGTCGCGCCGCCGCCAACGCCGGATATCAGGCAACGCTTGCATCGTCATGATCATCGTTAGTAGTATTACTGCTAATGAACGCACTCACTGAAACCCAGCAAGCCATCCTTGCCTTGATCGTCGATAGCATCGCCGAGGAAGGGGTGCCCCCGTCACAAGTCGAAATCGCCCGGGCGATGGGTTTTGCCGGCGTCCGTGCGGCGCAATACCATCTGGACGCTCTGGAGCAGGCAGGGGCGATAAGCCGGTTGCCTGGCAAGGCCCGCGGGATCCGGGTACTTGGCCCGGCCGTGTCCGAAGCCAGCGATAACGGCGGCAATGGCGATGCCACGGGCATGCCGGGGCCGGCGGCGGAAGAAGCGTTGCGGCTGCCGGTCCTGGGACGGGTCGCCGCAGGCACACCGATTGGTGCCGATATCGGGTCCGATGACTACGTACTGATGGATCGCAACATTTTCTTCCCGTCGCCGGACTACCTGCTCAAGGTCCAGGGTGACTCGATGCGCGACGAGGGGATCTTCGACGGCGACCTGATTGGCGTCCATCGCACCCCGGAGGCGCGAAACGGGCAGATCGTCGTTGCCCGCATTGATGATGAAATCACGGTCAAGCTGCTGAAGGTCGGCAAGGATCGGATCCGGCTGTTGCCACGCAATCCCGATTACCAGCCCATCGAGGTCCAGCCGGATCAGGACTTTGCCATTGAGGGGCTGTATTGCGGATTGGTGCGTCGTGGCAGATAAACCACCGCTGATTCCGAGTCGGGGCGCGGCACTTTCCGACCCGAAGACGGCGCCGGGGATGATAGGCCGGTACCGCGAACCAATCTTAATGTCGTAGTCGTGGCTGTGTCGCAATCCGTGCGACCGGCTCCACGTAATCTGGATCCACTCAACTGATGGCAGCAAGGAAACCCACAATGGACGAGAACAAGAAGCGAGCTCTTTCCGCGGCACTGGGGCAGATCGAGAAACAGTTCGGTAAAGGCTCGGTCATGCGCATGGGCGACCGGGTGGTGGAAGCGGCCGAGGTGATCGGCACCGGCTCGTTGATGCTGGATATCGCGCTTGGCATCGGCGGCCTGCCCAAGGGCCGGGTGGTTGAGATCTACGGCCCGGAATCCTCCGGCAAGACCACCTTGACCCTGCAAGCGATTGCCGAGTGCCAGAAGGCCGGCGGCACGGCTGCGTTCATCGACGCCGAACACGCACTCGATCCGATCTATGCCGCCAAACTGGGCGTCAACGTCGACGACCTGCTGCTGTCGCAGCCCGACACGGGCGAGCAGGCGCTGGAAATCGCCGACATGCTGGTGCGGTCGGCCGCGGTCGATATCGTGGTGGTCGACTCGGTCGCCGCGCTGACCCCGCGCGCGGAGATCGAAGGAGAGATGGGCGCCCAGTTGCCCGGCCTGCAAGCTCGTCTGATGAGCCAGGCATTGCGCAAGTTGACCGGCAACATCAAGCGCTCGGGCACACTGGTGATCTTCATCAACCAGTTGCGCATGAAGATCGGCCAGATGATGCCGGGCCAGAGCCCCGAGGTGACGACGGGCGGCAACGCACTGAAGTTCTACGCCTCGGTACGCTTGGACATCCGTCGCATCGGAGCGGTCAAGAAGGGTGATGAGATCATCGGCAACCAGACCAAGATCAAGGTGGTCAAGAACAAGCTGGCACCGCCGTTCAAGCAGGTATTCACCGAGATCCTGTACGGCGAAGGCATCTCGCGCGAGGGTGAGTTGATCGAGATGGGCCTGGAGGCAAAACTGGTCGAAAGAGCGGGTGCCTGGTACAGCATGGGTGAGGAGCGTATCGGCCAGGGCAAGGAGAACGCCCGTCAATACCTCAAAGACAACCCGGCACTGGCCGAGGGCCTGGAGGCGGCGCTGCGCAAACTACTGGTGCCGGCGGAGGCCAACCCGGCGGTGGCGGCAGATGCCGAATCGGACGATCCAGTGGACGGTGTCGCGAGTCGCAAGCCGGTGAAATCCGGCAAGGCCGGTAAAGCGGAGAAAGCGGAGGCCTGATCGCCTCTCACGACGGGATCATGCAGGACGAAAGCTCCGACGATGGCCGCGATGGCGGACTGTTTGGAACAGGCACCGGCACCGGCTCGGCGGTTGATCCGGGTCGGCGCCGCAAGCGCCCACCGGCCACCGTGACCGAGCGGGCGCTTGGGCTGTTGACGCGCCGCGAGCACTCGCGCAAGGAACTGATCGCGAAGTTGACCTCGCGCGGGCTTGATGCGGACGAAGTTCTGGTCGTCGTGGACAAGCTCACCGAGGCGGGCTGGCAAGATGACGGCCGCTTTGCGGAAAGTCTGGTTCGGGCTCGCGTCGGGGGAAGCTACGGGCCGATCCATATCCGCGCAGAACTGCGTACGCACGGGCTGGACAGCGATGCCATCCTCGCGGCGATGGATTCCTTTGAGGGTGACTGGACCGAAAATGCCCGTGACCTGGTTCGTCGCCGCTATGGCGATACAGTCCCGGATGACCTGTCGCTGCGTCGCAAGGCAGCAGACATGTTGATGCGCCGTGGATTCCCCGGTGATGTGGTGAGGGCGGCGACTCGCTACGATCCAGACGATTAGCGTGGTGCTCCGAAAGTGGGCGCTGGCTGGCGGCTTACCGCCGCAGGGCAAGGAGACCATGTTCGTGTCGAGGTTCGGCCCCTGATACGCTTGTCGGCTTCGCGCAGTTGTCTCTGCGTCCCGGAACCCCCATCTTGCGGGGATCGGCGCAGCGCCAGCGTGCCCAGCCCTTCGACAGCCGTGGCAAGTCATGAATAACGCTCCCCATCCCAGTACCAACGATATCCGTCGCGATTTCCTCGAATTCTTCCGCGAGCGCGGACACACCATCGTGCCCTCGGCGCCGCTGGTACCCGCCAACGATCCGACGTTGTTGTTCACCAACTCCGGGATGGTCCAGTTCAAGGACGTGTTCCTGGGAAGCGAGAAGCCCGGTTACGTGCGTGCGGCCGACGTCCAGCGTTGCCTGCGTGCCGGCGGCAAGCACAACGACCTGGACCAGGTCGGCTACACCGCGCGTCATCACACGTTTTTCGAGATGCTCGGCAACTGGTCGTTCGGCGATTACTTCAAGGAAGACGCGATCAAGTGGGCGTGGCAGCTGTTGACCGAGGTCTGGAAGCTGCCGCCCGAGCGCCTGCTGGCAACCATTTATCACACCGACGACGAGGCGTTCGAGATCTGGAACAAGCAGATCGGCCTGCCACCCGAGCGAATCATCCGGATCGGCGACAACATGGGTGCGCCGTTCGCCTCCGACAATTTCTGGCAAATGGCCGATACCGGTCCGTGCGGCCCCTGCACCGAGATCTTTTACGACCACGGGCCGGCGCACTTTGGTGGCCCGCCGGGTTCGCCCGACGAAGATGGCGACCGCTTTATTGAAATATGGAACCTGGTGTTCATGCAGTTCGACCGCCAGCCCGACGGCAGTCTCGCCCCGCTGCCGGCGCCCTGTGTCGACACCGGCATGGGCCTGGAACGATTGGCCGCGATCCTGCAGGGCAAGCATGGCAACTACGAGATCGACCTGTTCCAGCACCTGATCGCCGCCGCTGGCCGACTGACCGGCACGGCCGACCTGGACAACAAGTCATTGCGGGTGATTGCCGACCACATCCGGGCCTGCAGCTTTCTGATTGTCGATGGCGTGCTGCCATCCAACGAGGGTCGCGGCTACGTGCTGCGCCGGATCATCCGGCGCGCCTTGCGCCATGGCTGGATGCTCGGCCAGAAGCAGCCATTTTTCCACCGCATGCTCGCGCCGTTGATCGAGGTCATGGGCGGCGCCTATCCGGAGCTGACCCGGGATCGGGTGCTGATCGAGCAGTCGTTGCTGGCCGAGGAGGAGCGTTTCGCCGAGACGCTGGATTCTGGCATGCGCATATTCGATGAGGTTGCCGCGCGCTCCACGGACGTCATCCCAGGGGCCGATGCCTTCCGCCTGTATGACACCTACGGATTCCCGGTCGACCTGACCGCCGATATCGCGCGTGAACGCGGTTTGACGATCGAGATGGCGGGTTTTGATGCGGCCATGGCGCACCAGCGCGAGATGGCGCGTGCGGCGGGGAAATTCGGCAATGCCACCACGTTGCCGGCCGAGTTGGCGGCGCAACTGCCGGCCACCGAATTTCTTGGTTATGACCGTCTGGAGGAGCGCGATCTGGAAGTGCTCGCGCTGCTCAAGCAGGGTCGCCCAGTGGAATCAATCCAGGCTGGCGACGACGCCGTGGTTATCCTGGGTTGTACACCGTTCTACGCGGAAAGTGGTGGCCAGGTCGGCGATGCCGGCGCACTGGTCATTGGCGATGCCCGGTTCCAGGTGGACGACACGCTGAAGTTTGCCGGTCAGTTCCACGGACACATCGGCACGCTTGCGGCCGGCACCCTGGTGCGCGGTGACAAGGTGGCCGGGTCGGTAGACCAGGTCCGTCGCGGCGCGACCGTGCTCAACCATTCCGCCACTCATCTGCTGCACGCCTCATTGCGCAACGTGTTGGGTACCCACGTGGTGCAGAAAGGCTCGTTGGTGGCTCCGGAACGGTTGCGCTTTGACTTCTCGCACTTCCAGCCGGTCACCAGCGACGAGTTGGCCGATATCGAGCGGCGGGTCAATGCCGAGATCCGCGCCAACCATGAAGCGGAAATCCGGCAGATGGACATGCAGTCGGCGTTGGATTTCGGTGCCATGGCGTTGTTCGGCGAGAAATACGGTGACCAGGTGCGCGTGCTGCGGATGGGCGATACCTCCACCGAGCTATGCGGCGGCACCCATGTCTCGCGTACCGGCGACATCGGTGTGTTCAAGATTGTTTCCGAGGGCGGCGTGTCATCCGGCGTGCGTCGGATCGAGGCGCTGACCGGGCAGGGCGCGCTGGATCACATCACCGGTGAAGAACAGCGCCTGGGTGAAGTCGCGCACCTGCTGGGTGGAAGTCCGGCCGACCTGACCGACAAGGTGCGGCATTTGCTGGAGCGGCAGAAAAAGCTCGAGCGCGAACTGGACGCGATCAAGGCCAAGGCCGCATCGGGAGCGACCGCCGACCTGGCGGGATCAGCCGTGGACGTGGCGGGGGTCAAGGTCCTTGCGGTGCGGCTGGAGGGCTTTGATGCCAAGGCCCTTCGCGATGCCCTGGACCGGCTGAAGAACCAGTTGGGTGATGCGGTGATCGTCCTGGCCGGTGCCAGGGGCGGCAAGGCGGCATTGGTGGCGGGCGTCAGCGGTAGCGCACTGGGCAAGGTCAAGGCGGGGGAACTGTTGGGGCATATCGCGGGTCAGATCAATGGCAAGGGCGGCGGACGGCCAGACATGGCGCAGGGCGGGGGCGAGGACAGCCCGTCACTGGCCGCGGCGCTTGCGGGTGTACCCGCATGGGTCGGTACGTGTTTGGGACTGAACGAATCCCTCGACCCATGACTTTCTTCGCTTGCGGACTTTGTCCGGTCAAGCAGATACTTTCCGTTTACTGAAACTGGAAGCGCCTGACGTATTGCGTGGGCGCAACCTACCGGGCACGATGCACCGGTACAAGGAGACTTTACCCATGCTAATTCTAACCCGTCGCGTCGGTGAGACCCTGATGATCGGCGACTCGGTGACTGTCACCGTGCTTGGGGTGAAGGGCAACCAGGTGCGAGTCGGCATCACCGCGCCCAAGGATGTTGCAGTCCACCGCGAAGAGATCTACCAGCGCATCCAGCGCGGCGAAGAGCCCGAGGTACGCGGTGGCGAAGCCGAGGTGGAACCGGGGAAAAGCGAGACCGAGTGACAAAAAGTTTGCCCCAGGTTGGGTGAGCCGTTATGCTTCCCGCCCGCACATCGTGTGTGTCGCGGAGAGTTGCCCGAGTGGCTGAAGGGGCTCCCCTGCTAAGGGAGTATGGGGGTTAAACTCCATCGAGGGTTCGAATCCCTCACTCTCCGCCAATTTGCATCGGCGGCGGGTTGAAGGCGACCAGCAACACCGGTCAACGCCTTTATCTGTCACCTGCTGTACGCCGCCGCAAGGCGGCTTCGTCTTGATGGACAGCGCGTTATCGCGACCGTTGCTCAAGGCAAAGGCAACACCGGAAAGTTTGACGAGATTGCGATTGATCGTCATAATTCTCCGACTGCGCGCCCGTAGCTCAGCTGGATAGAGCACCAGGCTACGAACTTGGGGGTCGGAGGTTCGAATCCTTCCGGGCGCACCATACAAGAGCACGAAAGGGCCGACGAGCAGCACTCGTCGGCCCTTTTTTTGTGTGCGACTTCCACGCGGACGGACGTTTCATTCCTGATGCACCGGCGCTTTTCCGTGTTGTCACGTCCGGATCGCGCGGTTTCCCCCGTTGTTTAGATCAGACCCTCCGCAGCATTGGCCGCGGGCCTCGGGGAAGTGGTACGACGACAGGGGAACGCAATGCGTGCTTCGGCGGATCAGTGCGGGGACTTCATCGTTATTGCCCGGGTGACACTGCCATGAGTTTCTTGTCGGTCAGCCGCAAGAACCGGGTGTTGCTGTTGCTATGGCTGCTGGAACTGATGGTCATCGTTGCGGCGGTCACGGTTGCGGCGTGGCTGCGGTTCGTCGGCGACCACGAGGGACTCGTCACGTTCACCCAGACCGCGCCGGCGCGTCGGCTTCTGGTCGCCCTGGTGGTCACCTTGGTAATGACCGCATTCGGGCTGTACCAGGTGCATGTGCGGCACAACCGGCAGGACTTCCTGCTTCGCCTGCTGCTGTCGTTCTCGTTCGGTGGTGTTGGATTGCTGGTGCTGTACTACCTGGTGCCGGTGACCTACATCGGTCGCGGCGTGTTGTTGCTGTCGCTGGTATTGGGGTTCATCGGTGTCATCGCCACGCGCTGGTTGTGGGAGCAGCTGTTCGATGCTGAGGCCTTCAAGCGACGAGTCCTCGTGCTGGGAGCCGGTAACAATGCCAACCTGGTGAATCGCCGATTGCGCCGGCGATCGGATCGCCGTTCGCTGGTGGTGGTCGGATTCGTGCCCGTCCCGGGACAGGCTATCGCGGTGCCGGAGGAACTGCTGGTGGACATGGGCGACAGCCTGGTCGAACTGGCGACCCGACTCAGCGCGTTCGAGATCGTGGTCGCGCCGGACGAGCGCCGTGGCGGCCTACCGATGGAGGAGATGCTGGCCTGCGCCCAGCGGGGTATCGCCATGACCGACCTGTCGACGTTCTTCGAACGCGAGGCCGGGGTGGTCACGCTGAATGTCGCCGACCCCTCCTGGCTGGTATTTTCCGGTGGCTTCGAGAACTCGATGGTTCGCCGGCTGTGCAAGCGGTTCTTCGACTTGGCTGCAGCATCGGCGCTGTTGCTGGTCGCGTGGCCTTTCATGCTGCTGGTCGCAGCGTGCATCCGGCTGGAGTCGCGCGGGCCGATCCTGTATCGACAGGTTCGCGTGGGGGAGCGGGGGCAGCACTTCGAGCTGGTCAAGTTCCGGAGCATGCGGGTCGACGCGGAAGCCGACGGGGTGGCGCAGTGGGCCGCCAGTGATGATGATCGGGCCACCCGGGTGGGACGCTTTACCCGGCTCACGCGGCTGGACGAGCTGCCGCAACTGTTCAACGTGCTGCGGGGCCAGATGAGCTTTGTGGGGCCCCGTCCCGAACGACCACAGTTCGTCGACCAGCTCAGCACGGAGATCCGTTACTACGCGGTCAGGCACTGCGTGAAGCCGGGACTGACCGGCTGGGCGCAACTGCGCTATCCCTACGGGGCGTCGGTGCGCGATGCCGAGGAAAAGCTCAAGTTCGACCTGTTCTACGTGAAGAACCACGGGGTGGTGTTCGACCTGTTGATCCTGCTGCAGACGGTCGAGGTAGTGCTATTCCGGCGTGGTGCGCGTTGATCCCGTCGGGCCGTGGCGCGTTACCGCGAGAGCAGCCCGCGTGCGGCGCGCTTCAACGCGAACGGCAGCAGGCCGAGCGCCTGCCGGCGAAGCGTGGGTTCGGATGTCGCATGCCACGCGCGGGACGCCAGTCTCCAACCGTCGGCCCAGCGGGAATGGATGAGCATGCCGCGGGCGATGCGCAGGTTGACAGAGGCAAACGCGCGTTGGCGTTCGGTTTCGTCGACCTGTCCACGTGCGTCCTCGAATGCTCGCTCCATCACCCCCAGGTAGTCATCGTAGGTATGGGGCAGCGCCGACAGCCCGTCATCATGGCCGCGCATCGCGCGCACCAGTACCTGGTCGACTACTCCGACCTGCCAGCACCTGGCGACGCGCAGGTGGTACTCGATGTCCTCAGCCGTACGCAGCGACTCGTCGAACCCACCAATGTCATCGAACACTTCGCGTCGCATCATCACCGATGCGGGCACCAGCGCCGGGTTGTGCAGGATCCAGCGCAGCACCCAACCATCCTCCCGGATCACGTCGCGGCGGCGGAACACGTCGATCTCGCGGTGCTGCTCGTCGACGCGGGCGACGTCGCACAGGACCATGCCGGCTTCCGGGTGCGATTCGAGCCAGGCGAGTTGCCGGGCGGTCTTGTCCGGAAGCCATTCATCATCACTGTCGAGCAGGGCGAAGTAGCGGCCGCCGGCGATAGCCATGCCATGGTTGCGCGCTGCGGAAACCCCGGCATTGGCTTGCCAGACATGCTGCACGCGATTGCCGAAGCGCTCGCGCAACGCCGCTGCGGTTCCATCGGTGGAGCCGTCGTCCACCACCACGATTTCGTCGACGCGGCGCGTCTGCGCGAGCACCGAATCGATCGCCCGGCTCACCAGTTCGCGCCGGTTGAACGTCGGTATGATCGCCGAAACCTGGATTGAGTCAGTCATGCTGCCGGAACTCGCGAAAAGGCTTCTTTATGGGTGCGGTGCGCTGGGCCTGTACCACCGTGTCCGAAACGTGGACACGCTGACCGTAGCGATGTTCCACCGGGTGCTGGACCCGAGTGACCCGCGCTGGCAATCCTGCGACCCGGACTACACGATATCGACCGGACTGCTGGCGCACTCGCTGGCGTTCTTCAAGCGTCACTACAACGTGGTATCGCTGGGGCGGGTGCTGGCGGCGCGGCGCGGACTGGAACCGCTGCCGTCGCGCGCGTTGTTGATCACCTTCGACGACGGCTGGGCCGACAACGCCGAGTTTGCCCTGCCGGAACTGCAGCGTGCCGGCGTGCCGGCGTTGCTGTTCGTGGTCGCGGACGTGATCGGGCGACGACAACCTTTCTTTCAAGAACAATTGGTGGGGGCTTGGCGGCGCGGGAGGGTCAAGGTGGCCGACCTGTCCGCGTCGCTGCCGACCCATGCACCCGCGACCGATACCTCCGCTGATCCGGAGGCAGAAGAGAGCTTGAAGGCGCTGCGCACGGTCATTGCGCAATTGGAAGCACTTGACCCGGTGCAGCGGGATGCGGTGCTGGCGCCGCTCGCGCAAGTGCTTGATGACGGCCTGCGCCAGATGGTGGACGTACAGGACTTGCAGCGGTTGGAACACGGCGGGGTCGCGCTGGGCCTGCATGGAAAGACCCATGAGGCGTTGACCGAGGGATCTGACCTTGATTCGGAACTCGCTGGCGCCCGTACCGCGCTCGCGGCCCACTTGGGGTCCGAGCAGCCGGTGGGAGAATCGATGTCGTTTCCGCATGGTGTGCACGACCCGGTGGTAGCACGACGAGTCCGCGAATCCGGTTACGAGTTGGCATTTACCAGCGTACCGGTGCTCAACCCTGCGCGGCCCGAACCAGGGTGGTTGCTTGGCCGCACCGGTTTCGAGAGTGGGGCCGTGGTCGATTCGCAGGGGCGTTTCCGGCCGGAACGGCTGGCGCTGTACCTGTTCCGCCGCGAGCGACGGCGGCTGGTCTGAGCCGCCGCGGCGGCGCAACGGATTCACTCGTCCTCGTCGGCGGCGGTCAGGAACAACGCCGGGTCGTTGCCGCCTGGGTCAGGCCAGCTCCACTGGCCGAACACCGGGCGGCGGCCGCGTTCGACGAAGCGGCGCGAATGCCAGGCGTCGAGGTGCGAGTCCGGCGCGGCCAGTTCCACCGATACCGCGGCATGCCCTGCGGCGCGTGCCGCGCGCAACAGCGCATCGAGATAGTGGCGACCGACACCCTCGGCAGCGTCGCGGGTCCAGAAGTCGCGGACATGCAGCGTGCCATCGATGCTTTGGGTCGCGAACCAGCCCGACAATGATCCGTTCGGCTCACTCAGCAGCAGGTGGCGGGTCTTGCCCAGCGGACATTGATCGAAGCGCCAGCGTACGTGCCGGCCATCGCGGATCGCGAGCAGGCCGTGGCCATGCGGCGAGCCGGACCAGAGTGCATCCATGCGCGGGTCGGCGCGGTTGCTCCACTGGGCATGCAGGCGCGCGCCGCCGAGGCTGCGCAGGGTGTCGGCCAGGTGGACGGCGAGATCGATCGCGGCGCCGGCCACCCGGGCCAAAAACAGTGGCATCTTTCTGGCGAGGTAGCCGGCGTGGCGGAGCACCTTCGCATGCCGGACGATATCGGCCAGGTGGCGGTAGCCGACCCGCTTGAATACCGGTGCGGCCTTTGGATTGGGGAAGCCGTACAGCAGGTCGAGATCGCGCTTGCCGGCTGCGACCAGACCCTGCTGCAGGATCAGTGCCGGGCCCAGCGAGCGATGTTCGGGAGTGACCGCGAGATCGACCAGCACGCCGGCCCGGATGTCGCGGTTCCGCCACGACATCCGCCGCCGACCGGCCGAACACGCACCGATCGCGGTGCCGCTGGGTTCGTGCCGAAGCAACTGCAACAGCGGTGGATCGCCGGACGATTGCAGGTAGAACCAGTCGTACTTGGCCGCCATCAGTGGTGCCTGCCCCAGGTTGTCACGCCAGATCGAGAGTACGGTGTCGCGATCGCGCTCCACATCACCGGTCTGCGCCGTGTATAGCGGCACCTGCAACGCGGCGTTCATGCGGACTCCAGCTCCCCGACTTCGGTCGCCAGTACCGGGGCGCGGTGCAGGTAGCGGGTGGTACGCCGCTTGTTGCGGATATCGTCGTAGACGGCGCGCGCGTGCGCTTCGCTGATCTGCAATGCCGAAGCCAGCTCCGCCGCGGGTCGGTCGTGGTTGAGCGCCCACAAAGCCAGGTCCATCTGCCGGTACGGCAGGCCGTAATAGAACTCATCCTGGCCCTGGCTGAGGCTGTAGGTGTCGGTCGTGGGCTGGGCAGTGCATAGCCGTTCGGGAAGGCCGAGGTGACGCGCCATCGCGTAGACCTGGGTCTTGTACAGGTGGGCGATCGGCTTGACGTCGGCCGAGCCGTCGCCGTTCTTGACGAAGAATCCTTGGTCGTACTCGACCCGGTTGGGTGTGCCGACCACGGCATAGTTGAGGCGGTCGGCATGGAAGTATTCGAGGGTCTTGCGGATGCGTTGCTTGAAGTTGGTCGCGGCGACGATGGTGAGGTATTCGGACAGGCCGAGGTCGCGTTCGTGGCGGCGTCCGTCGGGACCCTCGGCGATCAGGCGGAACCGGTTGATCCGGCCCTCGGTGCCTCCGTCGATCACGATCTTCATTTTCCAGTCGTCGCCGTAATCGGGCAGCACGCTGCGCACCGCCGCATCGCGCGCGCGGTAGCAGCCGATTGCCGCCAGCGTCGGGGCGATGTCGATGGTCTCGCTGCGCACGCCCAGGTGCCCGGCGAGTATCCGCGCGCGCTCGGCGCTGTCGTCGGACGAATCCTGTTCCGGCAGGATCAGGGTGAATACCCGGTCGGGGCCGAGCGCCCGCACCGCCAGCGCGGCGCTGACCGAGCTGTCGATGCCGCCGGAGATCGCCACCACCAACCCGCGTCGATGCAACTCGCGCGCGGTGATGTCGCGCAGGCGCGCGGCGATCCCGTCGGCTTCCTGTTCTAGGTCGATGTCCAGTACGGTCCAGTCCAGTGGGCTCATGGGGTTACCTGTTGCTCGGTGAGTTGGATGCGCCGAACCTTGCCCGACGCGGTGCGGGGCAGCGCGGTCACGAATTCGACGTGCCTGGGGATCTTGTAGGGCGCCAGGCGCGCGCGGCAGTGCGCCTTGACCCGTTCGACGCCGCGCTCGGGCAGGGTCTCGGTGACGATGAAGGCCTTGATGACCTGGCCGAGGACCTCGTCGTCGATGCCCACCACCGCGACCTCGATCACGCCCTCCATCTCGGCGATCGCCTGCTCGATGTCGTCGGGATGCACGCGATGGGCGCCGGTCTTGATCATGTCGCTGCGGCGGCCGGCGAGGAACAGGAATCCGTCGTTGTCGAGGTGACCGATGTCGCCGGTGCGCAGCCAGCCATCGCGCATCACTGCTGCGGTCGCGGCCGGGTTGTTCCAATAGCCTTGCATGACGTTCGGGCCGTGTACCCAGACCTCCCCGGCCTCGCCGGTGGCGGCATTACTGCCGTCCTCGCTGAGTATCTTCAGCGAGACTCCATCGATGGGGACGCCGACCGAGCCGGGCTTCTGGTCCAGCCGTTCCGGCGGCAGCCAGGTCAGGCGCGAGGTGGCCTCGGTCTGGCCGTACATCACGAACAGGCGCGGATGCGGCAACGCCGCGCGCAGCCGGTTCGCCAAGGTGGTCGTCATCGCGCCGCCGGCCTGGGTGAGATAGCGCAGCGACGACAGGTCGTACTCGTGCAGCGCGACGCGACCCAGCAGCAGCGCGAAGGTGGACGGCACGCCGGAGAAGCCGGTGACCCGCTCGCGGGCGATGTCTTCGACCACCAGGTGCGGAAACAGCAGGTTCGGTGCCAGCACCACCCGTGCACCGCTGATCAGGTGGGTATGCAGAACCGAGGCGCCGTAGGCGTAATAGAACGGGAGCACGCTGAGCACGCTGTCGTCCTGGCACAGGCCGAGATAGGCGATTACCGAGTGCGCGTTGGCCAGCAGGTTGGTGTGGCTGAGCATCACGCCCTTGGGCGCACCGGTGGTGCCGGAGGTGTAGAGGATGAGGGCCACTGCGTCGGGCCCGGTGCTGCCATCGCTCGCGCATTCGCGTGTTGTTTCTGCAGGCGTGAACCGGAACTCGGCGTCCGCCTCGCCCAGGGAAAAAGCCTGTGGCCGTGCCGACATCGCGTCCAGTGCCTGCAAGGCATCGGCATGGTCGCGCTCGTGGACCACGAATCGCGCGCCGCAATGATCCAGCCAAGGCACCAGATCGCGCACCCGTGCCTGCACGTTCAATGCGACCACCACGCCGCCGGCAAGCCACACACCGTACCAGGCCACCGCCGCCTCGATCCGGTTGGGCAGCACGATCGCGACGCGGTCGCCAGACACGAGTCCGTGGCCCCGCAAAAGGGCCGCAAATGCGTTGGCCTGCGACCACAGTTCGCCGTAAGTGGCCTGCCGTTCGCGATCGACGATCGCGGTCCGCCCCGGCGTCGTGTCCGCCACCGCCGCCACTTGTGAAGTCAACGAGTCCACGGCGGCTTTCACCCCGCGAGCTTGCGGATGACGAACTGGTTGACCGAGTCGATCGAATCGAAGTGCGCCGGGATCATCTCGTCCGGCGACACCGAGATCTGATAGTTCTCTTCCAGGAACAGGATCAACTCGTGGATGCCAGTTGAATCCACGATCCCGCCGCGGATGAGCGAGTCCTGATCCCCCAAGGCGCTCTCGTCCTCGGAAAACAGGAAGTTCTGGAGCACGAATTGCTTGATCCTGCGTTGCTGTTCCATGTCGGACGTTTCCCCTTGGCCGGATTTCCACGACGTGTCATGCGACGCCCGTGGTGCTCGCACTGGTGGTTAACGTTCTGGACGAACGTCACCGGCCAACCGCCAACCGGTTCACCAGTACCATCGGGCCCCTCGCGGACCGCCACGACGCGGAGCCGACCGTCAAGATCACCGCCCCACATCACCGCGACCGACATGGTAGGGATGGGTTTCTACTTCGATGATGCGACCAGCTTAGTTCTCACAGGCAAGCGTGCACGTCATACCAGCCAATTAGCCGATTCCGATCTCGCGCGTGCTTCCATTTCTTTAGTAACGCGGCTGCGGTGCACCAGTTACCGTCGCTTGCCCACGGCGCCGGTCCACTGCTGTGCATGAGTTGGAACCATCGCCCCGACCGGCGTACCCGCGACGGCTCATCGAATCCCAGCCATCGCATCAATTTCCACCTGATTCGAGCTTCCAGGCTGCTTTCGTTGTCCAACTCCAGGAAGCTGCATTGACCGATCAACTTGAATCGCGAATAACCCAGCGATGCCAAGTGCGCGACGAGTTCCTCAAGATCGTCGTCGGCTTCGAACGACAGGAATTGCGGGCGGTTACCTCGATCGAGTGCCAGGATGCAGTATCGATCGGCACCTTCGATGTCGACCTTGACGTGGTGGGGCACGCCGTATTGTTGAACAAGTTCGGCGAATGTGACCGTCGGCACTGTGCAGGCTCTGGATGGATTCCGATGGGCGATTTTGTTCTCGAATATTGTGCTGGCGCCCAGATCGTCACCGCACAGGACCAAGTCGATTTCGCCGGATCCGCCTGCAAGCGCACGGTTGACCAGCGTCAACCGTGCGCTGAGATGTCCTGCTGGAATAGTTGCCTGGCTTGGTCGGCCAGCGCGGGGTTTGCCTCGACGGCCATCACACGAAAACCTTCTTCCAGGAAGTACCTAGAGTCGGAACCGTCGTACATGCCGATGTGGAATGCAAGCTTCATCACTAGTCTCTAGACGTCGATTGGAGGTTTTCCGGAAAAGCTCATATCTGGATGTGGCAACTCACGCGAGATTGCCCCTACGCTAGTGACGCTTCTCTTGCCAACGGTGCGACGACCTGGAAATGGTCATTCGTCACGGACGTCATCGTGGGTGTCGTCCGGCCTGCGCGATGGCCAGTTTGCGTTGTACTGGTCAACCGCCCTGCTCGGAGTACCTATGTACCGTTGGTTGTTGATCACGTGGTTGGTATTTGTTGTCGCAAGCTGTGGAGACGCAGTTCCGGGCGGATCGCCGGTTGTATCGCCGCGCTGGGTGGGAGACTCGCCACCGGTTAGTCATGCCTCGCGGCAAGGTGCCTTTGCCGTCACCGAACTGGTCGTCGGGCTGGAACACCCGTGGGCGCTGGCGTTTCTTCCCGATGGCAGCATGCTGGTCACCGAGCGGCCGGGGCGGCTGCGCCGGATAACCCCTGATGGACAGGTGTCGGCACCGCTCGACGGGTTGCCCGAAATCTTCGTGGATGGTCAGGGCGGACTGCTCGACGTGGCGCTGTCGCCGACGTTCGCCGACGACCGCCTGGTCTACGTGTCGTTCGCCGAGCCGAATTTCCGCGGCAACCTGGCCGGCACCGCGGTGGCGCGCGGCCGGTTGGAGGGCGGGAGCCTGCGGGACGTCGAGGTTGTCTATCGGCAGGAGCCCAAGCTGTCCGCCGGCACCCACCTGGGTTCGCGGCTGGTGTTCGATGGCGCCGGACATCTGTTCGTCACCCAGGGCGAGAACCGGGTGGCTGCCGCGGCCGCGCAGGAGCTCGACAAGCTGCAGGGGAAGCTGGTGCGGATCTGGCCGGACGGCAGCATCCCCGAGGACAACCCGTTCGTTGGCCGCGACGACGCCCGGCCGGAGATATGGTCCTACGGCCACCGCAACATGCAGGGCGCGGCCCTGCATCCCGGCACCCGCGAACTCTGGATCAGCGAGCATGGGCCGATGGGCGGCGACGAACTCAACATCCCCGAGGCCGGCCGCAACTACGGCTGGCCGGTGATCACCCACGGCAGGGACTATGACGGCAAGCCGGTGCCGGGGTCGGTAGGCACGTCGGCGCCCGGCATGGAGGAGCCACACCATGTCTGGCCGGTGTCACCGGGCTTGAGCGGCATGGTGTTCTACACCGGCGACCGGTTCCCGCAGTGGAAGGGCGACCTGTTCCTCGGCGCGCTTGCCACCAGCGAACTGATCCGGCTGGAACTGGACGGCGACGAGGTCGTGGGGCAGGAGCGTTTGCTGTCGGAGCGCGGCCAGCGCATCCGTGACGTGCGGCAGGGTCCCGACGGGGCTCTGTACCTGCTGGTGGACCATGCCAGCGAGGGCCAGCTGCTACGCCTGACGCCGAGTGGCGGGGCGGCGGCCGACTCGCCGGAACCTCCGGTGGAGGCGTCGGCGCCGACGGGTTGAATCAGGCGACCGCCATCGTGCTGCGGTCCACGGTGGTAGCCCCGATCGGGTTGGTGGTTGCCGGACGGGCGATGAAGTCGATGCTGGTGATGCACAGCTGCTCCGCCGGGAAATGGGCGAAGCGCGGATGCACGCGAATGGCGGCCAGTTGCTTCAGCCGCTGCGGCCGGGCGGTCGAGGTATCCAGCAGGATGTCGAACCCGGATTCGGCGGCAAGGTCGATGAACTCGTGGGCGCGCATCCGGTTCTGGTAGAGGAAGGCGTTGTTCCAGAATTGCCAGGCGCGATCCGAATACTGCAGGTAGTTCAGCTGACTGACGTTGCGGTCGACGTAGGCATAGTGGTCGCCACAGTTCACCGAGTGGAACATCAGCCCCGCCGGCGCGAGTATCCGCCGTGATTCCCGGTACATCGCGGCGATCACTTCGGCCGGCACGTGCTCGAGCACGCTGTTGGAGAACACCACGTCGACCTCGCCGTTGGTGAGGCCGGAGCAGGTCGCATCGGCCGGTGCGCGATAGCGGACAACGCCGCCGGTCGACAGACCCAGGGTGGCGCCTGAATCCAGTGACCTCCGCAGACGGGCGTGGCGGTCGCGGATCGTGGCGACGTCGGTGCCGGACGCGTCGGCGATGACGTCGAGGAAGCCTTCCAGTTCCGAAACACAACGGTGCAACAGTTGCGGTTGCAGGTGGTGCGTCAGGTCGAAGGTGGTCACGCGCGCCGCGCCGGCCAGGTAGCAGGCAAGCGGAAAGGTCGGATACCAGCCGGTGCCGATCTCCACCATTCGCGCACCATCGATCGCGATGCCGGCGGTACGCAGGTGGCCGACCATGATGGTCCAGTCGTCGACCTTGGTCGCCAGTTCTCGGCTGAAGTCGGTCAGGCCGCCAAACCTGCGCTGCAACTGGTAATGCAGGCCGGCGCCGGCCGGATGGATGCCGAGGAGTTTCTGGATGAGTCCCTTGATTCGCCAATGCATGTCGTTCTCCGCTGCGTTCCCGTGCCGCTAGGCGGCGTATCGTTATCGTCCCGCGGCCGTCGCGGTCTGGTGGTGCACCAGCATCGTCGACAGCACGCCGACGAAGGCCTGGTTGTCGGCGAACCCGGTGGCCCGGCCGGCGCGGCACTTGTCGAACAGCCGCCCGACCGTCGCCGCATCGAAGTAGCCAGCGGCGCGGATGCGGTCGGCTCCCATCAGGTCGGCGACGTAGTCCAGTGGCTCGCCATCGTGGAAGAAGCTCTGGCAGTCGGGGGCGCGATAGGGTTGCTTGGTGCGCTGCAGGATGTCCTCCGGCAGCAACCCGGCCAGTGCGCGCCGCAGCAGGTACTTCTCGGTCAGGCCGCGGATCTTCCAGCTTGGGGGCAGCCGGTTGGCGAACTCGATCAGGCGATGGTCGAGATAGGGGAACCGGCCCTCGATCGAGTTGGCCATCGCCACCCGGTCGCCTTGCGAGGACAGCAGGTAGCCGGCAAGCAGCGACTTCGCCTCGACATACTGGTCGCGCGCCAAGGGGCTCCACGCCATCATCCCCGGCGGCAGCGACCGTTCGTAGGCCTCCAGCGGATCCCAGCCGGCGACGCTCGCGCGCAGTTCGGGCGACAGCATTGCCAGCGCACGCCCGGACGTCATCCAGCGGGGCGCATGCGCAAAGATCGGGCGATCGAGGTGTTCCATGCCCTGGCCGAAGAACGACTGCGCGAACGCCGGATTGCGCACCGGTGAATTGGGCAGGTAGCCGTACAGGCGTTGCAGCAGCAGCGGTCGCAACCGCGAGTCGGGCTGGCGCGCCCAGAACCGTCGGACCTTGGCCTCCTTGAACAGGTCGTAGCCACCGAACACCTCGTCCGCGCCCTCGCCGGTGAGCACCACCTTGTAGCCATGCTCGCGCACGCAGCCGGCCAGTAGCATCAACGGCACCGGCGCGGTGCGCAGCACGGGGGTCTCGGCATGGCGCACCAGCCGCGGGAACGCCTCACCGATGTCGCGCCGGGTGCAGTGCAGCGTGGTGTGATCGGTGCCCAAGTGCGCGACCATCGCCTGCTGGTGAGCGCTTTCGTCGAACTCTCGATCCTCGAACGTGACCGAGAACGTCCGCACCGGCGTATCGGTGAAACCGCGCACCAGCGCCACGATGCCGGATGAGTCCAGCCCGCCGCTGAGGTAGGCCCCGACCGGGACGTCCGCGCGCAGTTGCAGGCGCACGGCATCGACCAGCAGCTCGCGCAGCTCCTCGGTTGCCGCTTCGATGCTTCGCGGGTAGCGCGACGGCGCGGTCTCGGCGGCGTCGGGGAATGTCCAGTCCCAGTAGCGGGTCAGGGTTTCCCGACCGTCGTGTTCGATCGCCAGCAGGCAACCCGGCGGCAGGCTCTGCACGCCGTCGTAGATGGTGTCCGGATCCACCGTCGACCAGTAGGTCAGAGCCTGCACCAGTCCTGATGGGTTGAGGGTTGTGCATTCGGGCAGCACCGCAAGCAGTGCCTTGACCTCCGAGGCGAACCACACCCGCCCGCCGCCACGCGCATGGAACAGCGGCCGGATGCCGGCGCGGTCGCGGGCGAGCACCAGCCGCCTGCGCTCGCTGTCCCACAGCGCGATCGCGAACTGGCCGTTGAGGTGTTCGACGAAACGGTCGCCGTAGCGGTCGTACAGATGAACGATGACCTCGGTGTCGGAGCGGGTGCGGAACCGGTGCCCGAGCGCTTCCAGCGCGGCGCGCAATTCGACATAGTTGAAGATCTCGCCATTGAACACCGTCCACACCGTGCGCCGTGGATTGGGGAGGGGCTGCGCACCCGTCGCCAGATCGATGATCGACAGACGCGCGTGGGCCAGGCCCACGCCGGGCTCGGCATGGAAACCATGGCCATCCGGGCCACGATGGGCGAGGGTCTGGATCATCCGTTCCAGTACCGGCCGCGCGAGTGCCGAGACTACGTCCGGCCCGATGAAGCCTGCAATTCCGCACACGTGGTGGCGATCCCCGTCAACGCGCCGTGATCGGCGCCATACCCAATCAGAGACGCGCGATACGGCAAGAATCGGCCACGCTACGGCGGTGACGGCCGCTTACGCGTGAGCCTCGCGTTTATAAACTCCAGTGGCCGACGGCCAAACCAAACAAGGCGATGTGCGAATGAGCAGGCACAGGGAACGCGAATGATCGTCGACTTTCTGCAACCATCGGCTCCGACCGAAGTGGAGGTGGATCTGTGCGTGGTAGGCGCCGGTCCGGCCGGCATCGCCATTGCGCGATCCTTCATCGGCACGACGGTCAGCGTGTGCGTTCTGGAGGGCGGCGGCCTCGACGGCGAGCCGGACAGCCAAGCGCTCTACGGCGGTACGGCGGTCGGGACGGTTCCGTTCGACCCGGCGACCTGCCGGGTCCGCGCGTTCGGCGGCAGCGGTAATGTCTGGGGCGGTGGCTGCATTCCACTGGGTGCGCCGGACCTGGCCTGCAGGGAATGGGTTCCACACAGCGGCTGGCCGTTCCCGTACGCAGAGCTCGAACCGCATTACCGGCAGGCGCTGGCGTATTGCGGGATCGAGTGGCACACCTTCAGACCGGGTTCGTTCGACACATTGCCGGCAAGGCTGCCGCCGGAATTCGATGCCGCCAAACTGGTCAACCAGAACTTCGTCCTCAGTCCGGTGTTCTTCGGCGAAACGTACCGGGAGGCGCTTGAGCAGGCGGCGAATATCACCGTCATGCTGCACGCCAACCTGCTCGAGCTGGAAACCGGGGAGGCTGCGGGAGCGGTTCGCGCGGCCAGGATCGGTTCCCTCGATGGGCGCCGGGGCGTGGTCCGGGCGCGGAACTACGTGCTGGCGTGTGGAGGGATCGAGAATGCGCGGCTGTTGCTGTTGTCGGACTCGGTTGCCCGGCACGGCCTCGGCAACGACCGCGACCTGGTAGGCCGGTTTTTCATGGATCATCCCAGCGGAAAGCTGGGAGAACTTGTTGCCGACGACCCGGATCGGTTGTGTCGACCCTACGACCGTACCGGCGGCAAGGGTCCGGCACCGGCATTCCCCGAGCTGTGCCTTTCCGACGATGCGACGCGAAGGCATCGGATTTTGGCGGGGCGGATCCGCCCGATCGCGGTCGAACGGCGAGTGCCAGCGGGGATCCAAGCTTTGCGGGGGTTTCGGGCCGCGCTGCGCCATCCCTCGCGTGACGAGGCGCTGGAAGGGCAGATGACTGCCTGTGGGTCGGAAATTGGCGGATCGGGCACACCCCCGGATTTGGGCCGGCTTGCACTGCGACTTGGCTTGGGCGCTGGCGATATTGCCCGCGCTGTCGGGCGCAAGCTGGTCGGAAAGCCGGTGGTGCACACCGACCATGTCGACGTGGTCGGGTTCTTCGAGCAGGCCCCGAACCGCGACAGCCGGATCATCCTGGGTTCCGAGATCGATGCCTTGGGGCAGCGCAAGGTCTGCGTCGACTGGCGGTTGACGCCACTGGATTGGCACACCTACCGTACTGCGGCGAACATCGCAGGCAGCGAGCTCGCACGCGCATCCCGGGGGCGGTTCAGGCTCGCGCCCTGGCTCGAACAGGGCAGCGAGTCCATGCCGCCATTGCGCGGCACATCGCATCATCTCGGCACGACCCGGATGTCCGATGATCCGAGGACAGGCGTTGTCGACCGGCATTGCAAGGTGCACGGGGTCGACAACCTCTATGTGGTTGGCAGTTCCGTGTTTCCTGCCGGTGGCTGGGCCTTCCCGACTTTCACGATCGTGGCGTTGGGCCTGCGGCTGGCGGAGCACCTGCGGACGTGCGCCAGGCACGAAGCAGCCGGTGCTGGGTTCAGCGGCGCGACTCCGCGACCGCCTCCTCGCACGCCAGCAGCGTGTCCCGTGCGACTTGATGCCAGCCCCGCGAGAACTTGCGCGCGAGCGCCGGCGGATCCCAGTTGAACTCCAGCGCCCGGACCAGCGCTGCAGACAGTGCCGCCGCATCGCGCGCGGGGATGAGTACTCCGCAGTGGCCGTCCACCACCTCCGGGATGCCACCCACGTCCGTGGCCACGACGGGTCGCCCGCACGCGAGCGCCTCGACCAGCACGTTGGGGTGGCCTTCGGAGTAGCTGGGCAGCGTGATCACATCGGCCGCCGCCATCCAGCGCGCGACCCGGGACGGCGACTGGCTGCCGACAAGCCGAAGCGGCAAAGACGGATCCGCCGCCGCGATGGCGCCCGCCAGCTCCGCCTGTAATGGCCCTTCGCCGACCAGTACGGTTTGCAACCCGGGGCGCTGCGCCGACAGGACGCGGGTGGACGTGACCAGCTCGCGCAGTCCTTTTTCGGCAACCAGGCGGCCGACATACAGCACGATCTCGGCATCGCCGGGCAAGCCTAGTTCGTGGCGCGCCGCCGCGCGATCGGCGGGCTGGAACAGCGCGGCGTCGCAGCCGTTGGGAATCGCCCGGATCCGTCCCGGCTCGGCGCCATAGTCGCGCACAGCCATGCGCCCGAGATCTTCGCTCACGACCAGCAACCGCCGCGCCGCGCCGACCACCGCACGTGTCAGCTGGCGGCTGACCGGATCGCGCACCCGGATGTCGGATCCACGCGCGCCGGCGACCAGCGGAACGCCCGCGCGGCGTGCAGCCAGCATCGCACCGTAGGCGTCGGGATAGAGCCAGTAGGACAGCACCAGGTCGGGTGCGAAAGCCTTGATCGGGTGATCCAGCACGTGGCCGCAGCGCCAGCCATTGAATGGCCGTGAGATCACCGGCAACGCGTTGTATGGGGCGTACTGCACATCGCAGCCATCGATTCGGTCATCCGCTTGCGGCGGTCGGAACAGATAGCTGCGTGGACGCGCCCAGGCGGGATAGACAGCGGTCGGGCTGACCACCTGCACGGTCGCCAGCCGCGCCAGTTCGCGGATGGTTTGCAGGATCGGGCGGCCGCGGTTGGGTTCGCCCGCGATCGGGAACTGCGATGTGGCAATCAGGATACGCATCGAGGCGGAAAGGCTGTCCGGAGATCGGGTAGTGGCGGATGACGAATATTCCAAGCCAGGTCATCGTGGAAAGTTCGAGGCCGCCAGCGCCACGCGCCCGGCTCGGTGAGCTTGACGCGCTGCGGGGGGTGGCGGCACTGGCGGTGGTCGCGTTCCACTACACCACGTCGTATGCGCAGCAGGTCGGCCATGTGGAGCCATTGCCGTTCGGCTTTGCGGCCGGGAACTACGGTGTACACCTGTTCTTCCTGATCAGCGGGTACGTCATCTTCATGACACTCGAGCGCACCCGCGACGCGATGGATTTCGTGGTGTCGCGATTCTCGCGCCTGTACCCGGCTTACTGGGCTTCGATGGGTATCACCGTCGCGGTGGTGTCCGCGATCGGGCTTCCCGACCAGCAGCTTGCGACCCGCGAGTTGCTGCTGAACCTGACGATGGTCCAGCAGTTCCTGGGTGCCGGGCACCTGGATGGGTCCTACTGGACCCTGCAGGTCGAGTTGTTCTTCTACGCGCAGATGCTGTTCTGGTTCGCGGTCGGACAGCTTCGGCGTATCCACTGGATCATCGGGGCATGGCTGGTGCTTGCGGCAATCCAGGGCGTGGTCATGGATCGGGGCCTGCATTTCTCCTACTCGGTGCGCGAACTCCTGATCCTGCGGCACATTCCATTCTTCGCCCTGGGCATCTTGTTCTACCGCCTGCACGACAAGGCCGGCGAGCGTGGCCTGAACCTGGTGATGATCGGGTTGAGCCTGGTCGCGATCAGCATTGCCCAAGGGGGCGTGTTGCTGCTGGTGGGGTTGGCCTGCTGCGCGGTCTTCGCGCTTTTTGTCAGCGGCTACTTGCGCTTCCTCTGTATCTGGCCGTTTGCCTGGTTGGGGGCGATTTCCTATCCGCTCTATCTGCTTCACCAGACCATAGGCATCGCGTTGATCCATTGGCTTGAGCAGCATGGGGTGCCCAGCATGGTGACGGTGGCGATGGCGCTTGTCGTGGCACTTGCGTTGGCGACCCTGGTCACCTGGCGGGTGGAGCGTCCCGTCATGCTCGCGATCCGAATGGCGTGGCGCCAGCATCGGACGCGACTGGCGCCGGCGTAAACGAGGAAGGTTCAATTGGACCGCGGTGGCGAAGCTGCCGAAGGTTGCGCGACCAATGGCGCCCCGAACGTGCAATCCAGGCCGTGTACCACGCCTGTCCGCGGCTTCCAGCCCAGCAGCCGCGATGCCGCGGCGCCATCGAAATTCGCCAGCGGCCGGAGCGAGCGAACGCGGTACCGGGTCAGTGGCACTTCGCGACGCAGCAGTCTGCCGAGCAGTTCCACACCCGTGCCCAACACCATGAAAATACCGGTAGGCACCCTGAACATACGCAGGTCACTGCCCAGCTTGTGCTGGCAGCGTGCCAAGTAATCGGCTTGGTTCACCGGTTGCGGGTCCACAACATTGACGATCGCCCCGACCGCGCCCGGGGCATCGGCCGCCAGCACGAGCGCATCGACCACATCGTCCAGGTAGACCAACGGAATGGTCTGCGCACCATCGCCCACCGCGATCCAGTAACCGGCGAGCGCCACCACGCCATTGGGCGTGACCCGTTCGGCGCCCGGCCCGAAGATCTGTCCGGGCCGGATGATCACTGCTGGCAAGCCCTCCTGGGCGGCCTCGACGACCATCCGTTCGGCGATGAGCTTGGTCCGGGTGTAGGCGCCGCGGAGGCCAGGCTGCGGCTCGTATGCGGAGGCCTCGTCCACCGTCGAGGCGGGGTCACGGCCGGCATGGTCGAGCACGCTCAACGAGCTGACATACACCAGCCGCCTGCTGCCATGCTCGCGGCATGCGGCGACGACATTGCGCGTGCCCCAGACCGTGCCTGCCTCGAACTCGCGTGGGCCGCCTCGCATCGCGGCACCGACGTGATAAACGGTGTCCGCGCCGGCCACGGCATGGGCGACGACGCGCGGATCGCCGAGGTCGCCCACCACCACCTGCACGCCGGGGTCCTCATGGGTGCGGACCGGGCGTCGAACCAGGATCCGCACACGCTGGCCACGCGCACGCAAGGCCGCTACAAGGGCGCGGCCGAGGAAGCCACCGGCGCCGGTGACCAGTGCGTCGACCGGTTCCAGCGATGCGTAGCGCGCCTCCAACTCTCGCAGTCGCAAGGCATCGGGCTCGGCGCAGGCCGGTTCCAGCAAGCGCGCCACCCGCAATGCGTCCTCTGCGTCGAATGGCGGCGCCGCCTTGTCCAGCACCGCCAGCGCGAACTGCTCCACGCCGCGCTGGATCCCCGGCGACGGCCTGAGCAGGCCGGTGGCGAAGCGCACCACGTTCCAGGGAATGCGCACCAGATCGGCCGCTGCATGCAGGAAGGCATTGGCGACGATGCCGATGAACTTGGGACCCGGCAACACGCGGTGAATCCGGCAGGTCTGCAGGAATCGATCAACCTCGACCAGGCCGCGGGTGCCGCGCACGAACAGACGGTTCTCCATCGGCCGTGCGGTCCACGACAGCAGCAGGCGGCCGACGCCGTTCCGGCCGACTACGCGCGCTTGCCAGTCTCCGAACTTCAGGTTGGGGTCGGTGCCGCTCGCCCGATAATCAAGCTCCAGTGATTCAAGCGGTCCGAGAAAGGCCTCGAGCGTGTACACGCCATGCACGCCGAGGTCGCGCAACGGATAGGAACCCTGGGTGACCATCGCCGGCAACGGGCCGCCTGCGTAGGCCGGGTAGTCCGAATTGCGTACGATGTCGACCGACACGACTTCGCCGATTCGGCCCGAACGCACGACCTCCAGCGCTTTCATCACCACCGGGTCGAACAGGTCGGAGTGGTTGACGCCGAGCAACAGGTTCTTCTCGCGGGCCTTGGCGCTCATCGCCTCGCAGTCGGCGACCGAGTCGGCCATCGGCTTCTCGACCAATACATGGCAACCCATGTCGAGTGCTTCGATGGCGAGTGCCGCATGCGATGCCGGGGGGGTCAACACGTGCACGACCTGCGGGACGAGGTGGGCAAGGTCGGCCAGATGGGTGGCGGCCACGCCGCCGAAGCGGGTTGCCAGCGCCTCCGCGGCAGCGAGATCGGTATCGCAGATGCCGACGATGTCCACGAAATCAAGGCGTTTGAGCGCGGCCAGATGGTGGCCGGCGACGTAGCCGGCCCCCACGATGCCGACGCGCAGCCGGGTGGTGGGCGCTACTGACATGGTGCTGCCTCGGAAGTGGATTTCGGGGTCGCCGCGCGCCGAGCCAGCGCCTGCCTCACGGTTTCCAGCACCGCGTCGACGCGCCGGTCCCAGGTCTGGTCGGCAACGGCGGCGATGCGATCCGCGGCGCCGCCGACGGGATCATTCCGCAGCACCTGTTCGAGTGCGGCGAGGAACTCATCGCGGCTGTCGGCGATATGCACCCATTGCGCGAATTTCTCGATCTCGGGATTGCGCACGCTGACCACGGGCTTGCCGGTGGCCAGATACTCGCGCAGCTTCAACGGATTGGCGTTGGCCACCTGGCGATTGAGCCGATACGGAATGATGCAGGCATCGAACGCCTTGGCCCACTGCGGCAGGGTCGGGTAGGGCTTGGGGCCGACCAGATGGACGTTGGACAGCGCCCGCAGCGCGCCCACATCAGTCGCGGCGTGCCCAACCAGCAGGAAACTCCACCGGGGGCGCGACTGTGCCAGCCATTCGATCAGGTCCAGGTCGATCCACTCGTGCACGGAGCCGAAATACCCGATCACCGGCGCGGGCAGCCCACGTGCTTCCTCGGGCACCTGCGTCGCCGAATCGCTTGCCTGCCCGAACAGCGCCACGTCGACGCCGTGCGGTGAGAAAACCGTGTTCGGGTTGATGCTGCGCTTTGCATCCAGCAACGCCGGCGGCGCCACGAACAACAGGTCGGCGCGCCGGCTGAGGTCGACGTCGCGTTGTGCAATCAGTGGCGCGTCGACCCCCGGGTGCGCCGCATAATCGTCGATGCAGTAGTACACGCAGAGTTCCTCGCCCAGTCGTTGGGCCATGAAGCCCGGGTGGGGCACGACGAACCATGAGATGCAGCGCTGGATGCCAACCCGTCGCAACGCCCGCCGCACAGCCCAGCGCCCGAACAGCCGGTTGAAGGCGTCGACGCCGGGCACGCGCCGGAACGGTAGCTGCGGAACGGTGCAATGCCACAAGCCCTGGGGAGTCCGCACCGGCGCACGGAAGGTCGCGGCGAGCTTGCTGAGGGCACGCCTGAAGTCGCGACCGGATGCGCCGGGTGCGCGCATCCCGGGGGAGTCGACATAGAGCAGTGGGAACTTCGCGGCCAGCCGTTCCGCCACGTGATGGCTGCTGGTGCGATTTTCCGCATGCCAGTCGTTGCCGAAGTAGACGACTCCCAAGCCCTGGATCAACGCGTTCTGGATCGATGCGTCCGGGTCAGGCATCGGTCCACCATCCCACCAGCCACGAAGTCGTACCGGCGTGAATCCAGTCCTTGTGCAGCCCCGGGACGTTCTCCAGCGATGGCCCTATACGGCCCGACGCGGGTGCGAAGAAGGTGACCAGCCCGTTGCGGCCCAATCGTCGCATCCGCTCGATGGTCGCGACCGGATCGCTGAGGTAATAAAGTACCTCGCAGGCCGTCACCAGGTCGAACCGGTGGCGCTCCGTGCCCCACGGCTGACTGAAGATGTCGGCGACCGCGAACTGCGCGTCCGGCAACCGTGTGCGGGCCCTGCCGATTGCCTGCGCGCTGACATCGACCCCATACAGTTGGTCGGCCAGCAAGGCCAGATGACGGCTCTGATGGCCCTCGCCGCAGCCCAGTTCGAGGATCGAGCCAACCCGGCCGAAGGCTCGCTCGATGACCTGATTGGTGGTCTCGAACCGCGTCCGCTCCATCGTGGAATCCATGTTCCAGGGGTCTTCCAGACGGTAGGCAAGGTCGAGCCGCGAATGGTTGTCGTTGCCGCCAACGCCGCGCAATGCGTACTTCATCCACAAGCGCCGCTGTGCCTTGCTCAGTAATTGGCCAGTCGCTGCAAACATGCCTTTCCCCGATTCTGATCGTGCTCAGCAGTCAAGCGCAGTGTCCGGATGCAGGGGTTTGCCCCCCGTGACCGGATTGTCGTGAACCCGGAGAGGCTGCCCCGACTCGCTGTACCAGTCGACAACCTTGCCGCAACGAAACTCGATCCACGACAGGCCATATTCCCAGCGCGATCCAGTGATCCTCGCGGGTTCACCCTGGATAGCCCGGATATCGTCGGCGTCCATGCCCAGAGCCACCCGCG
Source organism: Lysobacter sp. A289 (assembly GCF_054072675.1). Classification (NCBI taxonomy): domain Bacteria; kingdom Pseudomonadati; phylum Pseudomonadota; class Gammaproteobacteria; order Lysobacterales; family Lysobacteraceae; genus Lysobacter; species Lysobacter sp. A289. The sequence goes on along the minus strand of NZ_JBSVRN010000001.1, from coordinate 1,278,598 downwards.
GCCCGAGGGATCCACTCCCGTGCAGCCACAACAGTGTCACCGCTACCAGCGCTACCAAGACTGAGTAACGGGCGCGATGTGAGTTTCCGGCCATCGGCGGCGCATCACGCGCAACCGCCGGTGCAGGTTCGTACACCGTGCGAGCCCCCTGGATCTGGATACGGGCGCCGGGAAGCCGTCCGTGCAATCGATGGAACTCGGTGGCCCACGCGTAAGACCCGTTCAATTGCTGCAGCCGGGCGAGTCCGCCATCGGCGCGTATGCGGTCGGGGTGCAGGCTGCCGACCCGTCGTCGGTAGGCCTTCCTGAACTGTTCGATGGTGCAGTCGGGGGTGACACCCAACTCGCGGTAGAGCTCATTGACGTCGTTGTCGACCCCCATGTCGTGCCCTCGTGGACGATGCGCTCGCCGTCGCAGCTGCGGATGTAGCCGGCCTCGAATCGCGCCGGCTTGCGTTAACAGGAAAAGAGGTCTGCCAGATTCCGACAAGTCGGGGACTGCCAGGGGGAGCAACCAACAAGAGTGGGTAGTCTGATGATCACCTCGAAGGTAACGGCAACAATGCCCGCTACCGGCTACGGCCGAAGGCAGGCATTGGCGCGCCTTTGCCACGGCGCGCAGGTGATGGCCCCGCTCGCGCGGCTACGCACGTTGCTGCGCGACGACCTGCGGATACTGGCGTATCACCGGGTGCTGGAATCAGCCGACCCCGCAGGCTTCGATTTCGACGTCGACCTGATCAGTGCATCGGCCGAGCGGTTTTACGATCAGATGGCGTTCCTGCGCCGACGGTTCCATCCGATGCGCTTCGACGAGGTCCTGGAGCGGGTCGAAGCCGGGCGCCCACTGCCGTCCCGCGCCGTCCTGGTCAGCTTCGATGACGGCTATGACGACAACCATCGCGTTGCGTTCCCAATCCTCAACGACCTGGGAATGTCGGCGATGTTCTTCGTGTCCACCGGTCATGTCGATTCCGGGCTGCCGTTCTCCTACGATTGGCTGGTGCACATGGTCTGCAGCATCCCGGCGGGAAGGCTCAGCATTCCCGAGCTCGCGCTGGAGACACCATTGCCGGACGGCCTGGATGGACGGCGCCAACTGGTGCGGAAGTTGTTGACCCGGCTCAAGTCACTGGATGACGCGTCGCAGACGGCGTTGATCGCGCGACTGGAACGCGAATGGGGCATCGCTCGCACCGACGGCCATCCTGATTGCCGGCCGATGAATTGGGATCAGTTGCGCGAGATGCGTGATGGCGGGATGGAAGTCGGGTCGCACGGGGTCACTCACCGGATGCTGGCGAAGTTGTCGATCGACGACCTTGTCCAGGAACTGCAGGGTTCGAAGGCGACCCTCGACCGTGAGCTCGGCACATCCGTCGAGGTGCTGGCCTATCCGGTCGGGGGTCCGGATGCCTTCGACGCGAAGGTGATCGAGACGGCCCGTGAGGCGGGCTACCGGATGGCATGCAGCTATATCTCGGGCACCAACCCGGTCGTACGTGAGTCGCGATACGCATTGAACCGGCTGCCGGTGGAGCGGGACATGGACGCCGCGTGGTTCGAGTCGATGGTTTCGCTGCCGGAAGTGTTCGGCTTCCCCTCGCGCCGGCGTGCGTACTGAGGGTGCGACCGATGTTCCTCTTCATGGTCGCCTACCTGGTGCTGGTGCTGATTCGCCCGCAGGACTATCCAGCGGTGTTGGAGTCCGCCGGGCTGCCGTGGCAGCCCATCGTTCTGATGATGGCCGCATTGTTCTGGTTGTTCTCGGCACGCAAGTCGCTTGCGGCGCCGCAATACCTGTTACTGCTGTGCTTTCTTCTGGTGCTGATGTTGTCGAAGGTCGTCAATGGCTGGACCGGCGGCGCGCTCGTCCAGTTGACCAAGTTCGCGCCGGTGGTGATGGCATTTGTTCTGCTCGCCAACGCAGTCGATACCCGCGAGCGGGTCGTTGCCGTGATGGCGGTGTTCGCGGTCTGCGCGGGCGTGCTGGCGCTGCACGGCATCGAACAGTCGCGGACGGGCATCGGCTGGACCGGGGTCACCATGTCACAGGAAACCCGCATCCAGTACGTCGGCATCTTCAACGACCCCAACGACCTCGGGATGCTGTTCGTGATGTGCTTGCCGATGAGCGTTTACCTCAGCCAGCGCGGTGGGCTCATGGGTTTGCGCCGGCTGTTCTGGCTGGTGGTCGCGGGAGTCCTGCTCTATGGCATCTACCTCACCGACTCGCGCGGCACGATGCTGTCGCTGGTAGTGCTGCTCGGTGTGTACGTGTGGCAGCGTCGGGGGCTGGTCACGGCCGGGGTGCTGGGCTCGGCTGCGCTGACTGTGCTGATGCTGTTGCCATCGCGGATGCAGGAGTTGGACGTGGGCGAAGCATCCGCGCAGGGCCGCGTCGAGTCCTGGTACCAGGGGCTGCAAATGTTCATTTCCAGTCCGTTGCTCGGGATCGGCGCCGACGGCTATTCGGACATGTACAACCTGACCGCGCACAACTCCTTCGTGCTGGTGTTGGCCGAAACCGGCATCATCGGCTTCACCATCTGGTTGGCATTCATCGGCTACTGCTTTCGGATGGTGCTGGCGGTACTGAAGCATCAGGACGACCTCGACCTCGACACCGATGGGGGCGATGTCCATGCCATCACCGGACTGGATGCCGATCCGGAGTTTGATGACGGCAGGGCACTGCAGTGGCAGGAGGATCGCGCCATCGCGATGACGCTGCTGTTGTCGTTGTCGGGCTTCTTTGCCGCCTCGTTTTTTCTCAGCCGCAGCTACGTGATCATCCTTTACCTGCTGGCGGCGCTGGTGGTGGGGCACTACTCCGGTATGCAGGCGCGCTACGCGGGATTGCCCCGGTTCCGCCTCGAAAACGACATGTTGCGTTGGCCGCTGTGGTCGATGATCGGGATCGTCGGCCTTTACCTGATGGTCAAGGTCCTGCTGGGGATGGTATGAACACGCGGTCCATCACCTTGCGCAACACGGCATTCTCCTCGGTTGGCATGTATACCGAGTACCTGCTGGGCATGTTGACGTCGATCATCATCGCCCGCCACCTGGGGCCCGATGGTTTCGGCGTCTACAGCCTGGTGATCTGGCTGGTGGCGACGGGGGTGGCGACTACCAATTCAGGCACTGCCAGCTCCGCGATCAAGTTCGTCGCGGAATTTCGCGGGGCGGGGCGCGACGACGACATTCCCGCGCTGCTGGCCTACCTGCGACGGGCCCAGCGCCTGTTCCTGTTTGTGGTGCTGGGGATCGGTGCAGTGGTGTTCGCGGTGGCCGGCGAGCACATAGCCGCGGGACTGGACCACGTGATGCTGCTGGCCTTCCTGGTGGTGGCGGTTGCGCTGCGCGCGGGCTACATGTTCAACATCGGCGTGGCGAAAGGGTTCGAGGACTTCCGGGCCACCGCCATGATTTCCTTGGTCTCGACCCCGCTCAACCTGGCGATGGTGGTCGCGGCCTGGCAGTTCGGCGCGTCTGTGGAATGGCTGCTGGGGGTATTCGTCGTATCCAGTGTGGTGTTCTACGGCGTATCGCACAGGATGATCGCCTCCCGTGCGCCGATGCTGGCCGGGTCCCGCGTGCTCGCGCCGGAGTTGCGGGCGCGGATCCGTCGGCACATGTGGCTGACGGCGATGATCGTCAGCGTGGGTTTCGTCGCCGCGAGCGAGGTCGAGGTCCTGTTCCTCAACCTGTACGGCGATGCAGAGGCGGCCGGTCAGTTCAAGGTCGCATACCAACTGGCGGTCGGCGCCGCGGCGCTGGTGCCGGGGGTGTTCGGTGCGTTGCTGTTGCCGATGATGGCCAACGCACTTGGCCAGGGGCGCGATGTCGCCGGCCGGCGCTTTGTCGCAACCACCGGTTACCTGGCATTGCTGGCGGCGCCGCTGGTCGCGTTCGGAGCGGTGTTTGGCGCAGCGGCGGTGCAGGCGCTGTATGGCGATGCCTACCTGCAGGCCGCCCCGGTGTTTGCCGCCTGCCTGCTGGGTGTTTCGATCACCGCAATGACCGGCGGCGGCTCGAGCTTGCTGATCAGCGCCGACCGGCAGCAAAGCGTGCTCGCGGTGGTCGTGGGATGCGGCCTGCTGAAGGTGCTGCTTGATGCGATCCTGGTGCGGCAGTTCGGACTCGCCGGTGCGGCGGTCGCCTACGTGGCGGTGTCGCTGGCCAGCGCAGTGGCCATGATGGTGCTGGCCATTCGCGTCAGCGGCGCGGCGCCGGACTGGGGACGTCTGGCACGCATCGGCTTCGCTGCGGCGTTGGCCGCACTCATCGTTTTGCCCTTGCGCGGCCAGTTGCTGCCGCTGGTGGAGGTGGCGGCCGGGGTCGTTGCGCTGGGGCTGGTCTATGTACCGCTGACCTTGCTGCTGCGTTGCTGGAGCCGCGGCGACATCGAATACCTGCAACAACTCCACCAGCGATTCGTGGCGGGCCGGCCACGTATCAGCGCACGCTTGCTGGAATGGGCATACCAACGCGCGCCCGAGGGAGGTGGCCGATGAGCCTTTACGAGCCGTTGTTCCGCAATGTCCTGTTCCCCGCGTACGAATCCGGCCTCCGGCGTCGGCGCACGCTTGACTACCTGCGCGAGTACGAGGCCAGCCAGTGGTTGTCGCCTGAAGAAATCGCAGCGTTGCAATGGGCCAGGCTGAAGCGCCTGGTCGAACACTGCTGGGCGGAGGTGCCGTACTACCGCAAGCATTGGCAGCTCGCCGGACTCGCCGGCGCGGAGGATATCCGCGGGCTGGATGATTACGCGCGATTGCCGGTGCTGACAAAACAGGATATTCGAGACAACTTCGAGCAGCTGATCGCACCTTCGTTTCGCGGGAGTCTTCTGTACAAGACCACCGGCGGTTCGACCGGCGAGCCGCTGCGGTTCGGCTATACACGTGAGAGCTACGAGCGGCGCCTTGCCGTGATGTGGCGCGGATATGGCGCTGCGGGCGTGCCGCTGGGCGGTCGCGCCTTGTACTTGTGGGGCGGCGGCGTCGGTGACATTTCGCGCGCTTCAGCACTCAAGGAGCGGCTGTACCACGGTGCGTTCAATCGCCGGATGCTCAATTGCTTCGACATGCGTGAAGACAACCTGTCCACGTTCGCCTCCGCCATCGAGTCATACAAGCCGCAGGCGATCGTGGCCTATGTGGGCGCGATCGTGCGGCTGGCGCAATGGATGGTCGAGAACAATCGGGCCATCAAGGGGGTGAAGTCCATTTTGGGGGCGGCCGAGTCGCTGCACGACTTCCAGCGGCCGGTTATCGAAGCGGCGTTTCCGGACGCAACCACGTACAACACGTACGGCTGCCGGGAGTTCATGCTCATCGGAAGTGAATGCGAGCATCACAACGGGCTGCACGTGAACGCCGACCACCTGTTGGTCGAAGTGCTCTCACCAACCACGGCTGGTCCCATTGGCGGATCACCGGACGCTGGAGCTTGCCCGGTTGAAGCAGGCGACCTGGTTACGACGGACCTGAGTAATTTCGGGATGCCGTTCATCCGTTACGTGGGCGGGGACATCGCTGTCCCGGGAGATTCCGGGCGCTGCCGCTGCGGGCGAGGCTTGCCGCGCCTGCTCCGGGTCGAGGGGCGCAAGCTCGACGCGATCCGGACGCTCCGGGGGCACCTGCTTCCGGGCGAGTTCTTCCCGCATATGCTCAAGGACGTCGCTGGCATTCAGCGGTTCCAGGTAGTGCAGCATCGGCTGGATGACTTCACGATAAGCATCGTGCCGGGTGCCGGATTCGATAGCGCCGCGGAGCAGTACATCCGGCGCGAGATCCACAACGTGATCGGGGATGCAAGCACCCTGAGGTTGCGATTGGTGGACGACATCCCCCTTACCCCGAGCGGCAAGTTCCGCGTCACCATCTCGGAGTTGGCATGAGCGGTGATCCCGTATCGGGGACGACGTCAGGCGACGTATCGGGCGCAAACCACAATCGCCGACCGACCGTCATCCACGTGGTCGAGAACCTCAACCGGGGCGGGCTGGAGCGCGTCGTCATCGACCTGGTCCGCGCACAGCGTGCGACGGGCACGCGATGCCGCGTGGTATGCCTATTCGGGCTGGGTCCGCTGGCGGACGAACTGTTGGCCGATGGGGTGGATGTACAGGCCTGCGGCAAGCGCAGCGGCGCCGACCTGCGCGCCGTGCGCCGCATGCGCGAGCTGTTGAAGCAGGAGCCTGGGGCGATCGTGCATACCCACAATGCTGTTGCCCATTACCACGCGGTGTTGGCGGCCGTGGGGCTGTCGCTGCGACGGGTGGTCAACACGCGCCATGCGATGCTCGCAGGCGAGGGCGCCGGCCGGCGCGAGTGGCTGTACCGCCAGGCGATGCGATTGACCGATGTCTGCGTGGCGGTTTGCGAGGCGGCGCGCCTGCAGTTGGAGGCAGGGGGTCTCGGCCCCCGCACCAAGCTGGTATCCATTCCCAATGGCATACAGCTAGGCCGGTACCAGCCGGCCTCCGCAGGGTCGCGGCAGCAACTGGTGAAGGTGCTGGGGCTGCCTGCCGGCACGGTGCTGATTGGTACCGTCGGCCGCCTGAATCCGGTGAAGGATCAATCATCGCTGATCCGGGCATTCCGTAGGGTTCACGAAGCGATGCCAGCCACGGCCTTGCTGCTGATCGGCGATGGTTCGGAACGTGCCGGGCTGACCACGGTTGCGCAGACGGAAGGCGTCTACGACCGGGTGCATTTCCTCGGCGACCGCGCCGACGTCGACTTGCTGTTGCAGGGACTCGACCTTTTCGCGATGTCGTCGGTATCCGAGGGCTACTCGATCGCCCTGCTCGAAGCCAGCGCCGCCGGTTTACCGATTGTTGCCACCGACGTCGGCGGGAATGCCGAGATCGTGCAGAACGCCGTCAGTGGGCGATTGGTGCCCGCGTCGGACCCGGTCGCACTGGCCGAGGCGATCCTCGCGATACTCGGCGATCCTGATCTCGCCGGCCGCATGGGGCTGGCCGGCCGGGCCTGGGTCTTGGAACAGGGTTCATTTCGCAGCATGGCAGAACGATATGCGAGGATCTATGCGGGACAGGACAGGCCATGACGATGAGTGACATGACGCCGAGGCCGCGGCGGCTGCACCTGCTGCGCTGGCTTCCCGGAGCCTGGGTGACCACGGCAGGCCCGCGTGGACGCAAGCCCCTGTACCTGAGTTTCGATGACGGGCCGCATCCGGAGCACACCTTGCCGGTGCTGGATTTCCTGGCTGGCCACGGTGCCCGCGCGACGTTTTTCCTGGTCGGTAACCAGGTGGAGCGGCACCCGTCGCTGGTGGCTCGCATCGTCGCGGCGGGGCATACGCTGGGCAACCATTCCTACGACCACCCCCGTTTTGAACGGCTGTCGTTGGCGGAACAACTGGCCCAGATCGACCGGACGGATGCGTTGCTGGCGCGGTTCGACGGCCGCCCGCGCCATCCGTTCCGTCCGCCGCGTGGGGTGCTGTCGCTGCCGCTGCTGGCGCATTTCGTCCGGGATCGCCGCCCGATTGCGTACTGGTCCTATGACAGCCTCGATTACGGCCGCCAACCTGCGCCGGGATTGATCGACATTGCACGGCGGCATCCGCCGCGGGGGCGCGACATCATTCTGATGCACGACGACAGCACGATCTCGTTGCAGATGCTGGCAACGCTGGTTCCCGAATGGAGCGCGCGAGGTTTCACGTTCGAGGCGATGGCGCCCCATGCGTAATTGCGCCAGCCGGAAGGAAGGTGTCCATTGAGCGTGCTCGGCTGGCTCGCGTTGCTGATGGTGCTGGCCGTGGTCGCGGCAGGATTGGTCGGATGGCAGCTGCTGCGCGCGCGCAACATGCAGGTGTGGATCGGCAGCTACCTGCGGCGAAGGGTTCCGCGGGTGGCTGGTCGTCCGGTGCACGTGATGTTCTGCTTCGTCGACCACTTCGAACCGATGTGGCACGGCGCGGACCTGCAGGTCCAGCGTGCCCGGGTCGACCGCTGGTGTCGGGACTATCGGGTCATGGCGTCGCGCCATCGCGATGCCGATGGTCGCCCACCCCAGCACAGCTTCTTTTATCCGGAAGAGGAGTACGCCCCCGAACACCTCGACAAGCTGGCCGCGTTGTGTGCCGACGGCTATGGCGAGATCGAGATCCACCTGCACCACGACAACGACACCGAGGCCAACTTCCGCGAATGCATCACCCGCTTCGGGCGCATCCTGCACGAGCGCCACGGTGCGTTGCCGCGCGACCCGGACACCGGACAGCTTCGTTTTGGTTTCATCCACGGCAACTGGAGCCTGGACAACTCGCGTTGCGATGGCCGCTGGTGCGGTATCGACAACGAGTTGGTGCTGCTGCGCGAGTTGGGCTGCTATGCGGACTTCACCTTGCCGTCGGCGCCCAGCGATACCCAGACCCGCACGATCAACTCGATCTATTACGCCACCGATGACCCGATACGCCCCAAGTCGCACGACACCGGCGTGCCGGTGCGGGTCGGCGGGCGTGCCGAAGGCGACCTGATGCTGGTGCAGGGGCCGCTGGGTCTGAACTGGCGCGAGCGCCGCTTCGGGATCATGCCGCGCATCGAGAACGCGGACGTGCGTCGCAGTTGCCCGCCGACGCCGGCGCGTGTCGATGCGTGGGTGAAAACCGCGGTCCAGGTGGAGGGTCGGCCGGACTGGGTGTTCGTCAAGATCCATACCCATGGCACCCAGGAACACGACATGGATACGCTGCTGGGCGCCCAGATCGATGCCATGCACGCGCACCTTGAGCATCGCTACAACGATGGCGTGCACCACGTGCTGCATTACGTGACCGCGCGCGAGGTCTACAACATCGTCAAGGCGGCCGAGGCCGGACTGGAGGGTGACCCCGGACAGTACCGCGACCATGTGCTGCCGCCGCCGCGCTCATCATGGGCCGGAGCGAGGGCGGGCTCGTGAGCCAGGCGGATATCGACGCCAGTTCGAGCGACGGCTTCGGGCCGGGTGGCCGCCCGAGAACGGATGGCAGCCCGAAAGTGAGCGTGGTGATGCCGGTCTACAACGCCGCCGACACCGTAGCCCAATCCATGCGATCGGTCCTGGAGCAGACGTACGCCGGGCTGGAGCTGGTTGTGATCGATGACTGCTCAAATGATGGCTCAGCGGAGGTGGTGGAGGGTATCGCCCGCACCGATCCGCGGGTCGCGATTTTGCGCTTGCCGTGCAACGGCGGGGTGGCCACGGCGCGCAACGCGGGTATCCAGGCGGCCACCGGCGACTACATCGCCTTCCTCGACAGCGACGACTGGTGGCACCCGGGCAAGCTGGAGGTCCAACTGGTGCAGATGCGCGCGGCCGGGGCGCGGGTCAGCTACGCCGGTTACCAGCGCGTGGATGAGGCCGGCAAGCCGTTGTCGACCGTGCGGCCTCCGGCGACCGTACGATATGCCGACATGCTCAAGAGCAACCGCATCGGCAACCTCACCGGCTTGTACGACCGCAGTCTCGGGGATGGCCGCTTCCAGCGCGTGGGGCACGAGGACTATGTGTTCTGGCTGCAGATGGTCCAGCGAGCGGGAGTTGCGATCTGCGTTACCCATCCGGAACCCCTCGCGTTCTATCGGGTGCGCGCCGGCTCGCTGTCAGCCGACAAGTTCAGGGCCGCGCGGTGGCAGTGGCATATCTACCGCGAGATCGAGAAGCTCGGCTGGGCGGATGCGTGTCGGTATTTTCTTCACTATGGCGTCAACGCACTGGCCAAGCGCCACTGACGTTCCTGGTCACCTGTCGCTGAGCTCGACCACGTAGCCGGTATCGCCGCCCTTGACGTCGATGCGCCAGCCGCGTTTGAACTCATCGGCATCGACGCTGCTCCAGTCGTGTGCGCTCAACACGGCGTTGGCCGGTTCGAGCACTCGGATCCGCAGATCGCCGGCCGTCGCTTGGTTGCCGTCGATTTTGGGCTTGACCGGAACGTTGAGCTGGAATATCGCGCGGGTGCCCCTGCCCAGCTCGAACGTGTCGCTGACGGTAAGCCGGCGGCCGGCAAAGTCGAACCGGCGTTGCCACCCACGCACGGCCGGGCTGCCGGCGTACGCCGCGGTCAGGTCGGCGGTGGCCGAGAACTCTGCGCCTGGGCCCGGCGTCACGGTCATGCTTGAACGGGTCGGTGTGCACTGATGCACCACGATGTCGCCGGCGGGCCGGGCGCATTGCCTCGCATCGGGATTGGCCCGCTCGAACCGGACTACGTTGTGGACCTCGGTGCCCTGTTGGATGCCGCTGTGGCTCCAGATGTTCTCGGTGACGGCGAGCCAGTCGTCCGCGAACAGGGTGAACCCACCCTGATCCTGATGGGCGTGGCTTTCCTCGTAGGGTCCAGCGACGATCGCGACCCACATCGCACCGTCGTCCCAGCTGGTGCGCGCGAACAGGTGCCCGGTACCCTTGGCATGGTAGATCAATCCGGCAGGCGCCGCCCCGGTATCGCCGGCGGGCAGCAGGTCGTGGCGAAAGTTGAAGCCGGACGACATCTCCGGTACCGAAATGTTCCGCAGCCACCACGCCGCCGTCTCGCGGGCGCCTGGATCCTGGGTCAGCGCACGGGCTTCCAGTACCAGCCGGCGGTGGTAGTCATACAACTCGGGCACGGAGTTGCGTGACTGGTCGCCGAGCGGCGCGAACCTGTCGAGCGTGGGGACGGTCGAGTGGACCCAGTAGTCGATGCTGTCGGTGGCATGGCCGTTGGCATTGGCGAGGTCCTCGCCGGTGGCGTCGCGCCACAGGCGGTACAGCGAAAACAGGCGCATGTGCGCGGCGCCGTACCCGGTGCCTTCGCGGCTGCCTCCCCCATCGAGCTTGGCGAAATAGGCCTGCAGCGGCGGCAGCTTGTCCTCGCGCAGCTCGGCCATCCACCCGGCGTTGCCGCTGGCCAAAGCCCAGTACATGGTGGCTTCCAGGAAGCTGTAGTAGTAGTTGTTGCCGGGGTTGTCGGTGGCCCATCCGGTCCATGGGTGCGGCCGGTTGCCCCAATGCGCCCGGATGTGGTGCCACACGTTCCAGACCGCTTGTTCGGCATAGGCCGACCAGCGCTGGTGTTGCTCGGGGGTTACGCCTGCGGCGCAGGTGTCGAGCGTCAGCGAGAGGTCGGAAATCATCGGTCCGACCTGCAGGTAGGAGTCGCCGGCGACTGCGGGACGGTCGCCACGCGCGATCGCGACTTCAGCCTCGGCGACCTGCTGTTCGACCATTGCCACCGCAAGCTCGCAGTACTCGTCCTTGGCGGATAGGCGGAACATCAGGGCCGCGTCCGTGGCTGCGAACGCGTAACCGGGATTCCCGCCCACTGCGCTATCCACGAACGACTTGAAACGCCGGTACTCGTCCGAGTTGAGGTCCACGTAAGACAGGTCGAGCGGGATGCCGGGCTCCATGTCATCGGCGGACACGGGCGTCATGGGCTTGGTGAGGGCGGCGGGTTCCGGTTCTTGTGATGTCACTGGTGGGCCGGGGTTGCCGGTTTCCGGGAATCCGCACGCGGCAGCTAACGACACGAGATACAGCAGCACTGCTGCTCTGCCGCGCCAGGCAAATACGCCTGACCGATGGGCGTGACGCGCGCGCGGTACTGGATGCGAAGACATGGCACTTCTCCTTAGCGGTGGTAGGTGACGCTCAGGTAAAGCAGGTCCTGGTCGGCGTCATCGCCCGGCAAACTGCTCCGGCGCTCGTATCGCGCCCATTCAATGCGGCTGCTCCAATGCCTGGACCAGTCGTGTTGCAGGTGGATTCCGTAGCGCCGGGTCTCTTGTTCGATCCCGAGTTGCAGATAGTCGATGTGGTCGAGGCTGGCGAAGATGCCGACGGACAGCCGCGGCCGCAACTGCCAGCCGACGCTGAGAGCGGCACCATGACCCTCCTGGTCGAACTCGTCGGCATCGACATAGTCGAGCTTGTTCACGTAGGGCTCGATCGCCACACCGAGGCGCGTCCCGGTGAATGTATAACCCAGCGACAGCCGGCGCTCCTTGTAGGGCGACGCGTTGACCACCGCGTCGCCCACAAGCGATGGACCCGGTGTTGCGGCCGCGGCCTCACCGATGCCGACCAGTGCGTCGGTCGCGGCATCCGAAAATTGCTGGGAGCCGGCCAGGGACAAACGATGCCGATCATTCGGAACCCAGTCGAGGTTGGTGCGCAACAGCGGCTCCGAGCGGTCACCGTCGCCGGTGCGGTATGCCAACTGGGAGTAACCGGCATCCAGGCCCAAACTGAAGTTCGCCAAGTCACGGGCGTAACGGCCGAAGATGTCGTATCGGGTGTAATCGCGGGCCACGACGTCATCGTCGAAATCGACGCGTTGTCCCTGCAGGTTCAGCGAGACCTGGCTGGTCGGGCTCAGTTCCTTGACGGTGCGGACGGCCAGGCCCAGCCGCTGCGAGTTGAATTCGTCGGTTATCTCGGCGTCGCTGTCCGTGTAGCGTAGTTCTGCCCGGCCTCGGAGGGTGTTGCCCAGGTCGAAGTACAGGTTCGGTCCAAGTGACAACACGTTGACCTGCTGGCGATTGCCCGGCGTGTTGGCCGCGAGCGTGTTCACCGCCTGTACTGCGAGACTGTCCTCGACCGTGAAGCTGAGCCGCTCGGGCAGCGCGAACCAGTTGAAGCGGCCGTCCAGAGTGCCGTCGACCGTATCGGAAAAGGTATCGCCCAGGTAGCTGCGGTACTCGGCGCGCCCGGCAATGCTGCTCTGGATCGCCGAGGTGTCATGGGTCAGCTCGAAGCCGAGGCCGGAACGCAGGATGTCCTCCTCGATCGGCTCCACCTCGCTCAATGCCACGTTGTCGTTACGCTCCACGCCGACATCGACGCTATAGTCCAGCTGGACTGCGGTGGCGATGCCGGGCAGGGCCGCAAGCGCGGTTGCGAATGCAGTGGCCGTGCCGAGCCGCTTTCCACGCATGTACCTGCTCCCTGGTTCCGGTGGATTCATGGGCTGTTGTTGAACACCACGCCGGCGAGCTTCTCCGGCGGGAAACTGCCCATGGTCTTTTCGACCGCGGCCGTGGTGACGCGGCCGTAGCCCGCGACCAACACCACGAAATCGGCGAGGTCCGACAGGATCCGGGCATCCGGCGAGCCCTGTACCGATGGGCCGTCGAGGATCACGTAGCGGTCGTTGTAGCGACCACGCAGGGAATCGATCATTGCGCGCATGCGGAACGAGGTGAACGACTCGCCGGTGATCTCGCGTGTACGCCCGCTCGGAATCATGTCCAGGCGCGGCAAGCCGGTCGGATACAGGACGTCGCTGACGTCGATCGACGGATCTTCCAGGTAGTCCATCAAGCCGCCCTCGGTGGCTTCGATGCCCAGGGCGGTGTGCTGCGCCGGGTACCGCGCATCGCAATCGATCAGTAGCGACTTCTTCGATTCATCGAACGCAAAGGCGGCGGCCAGGTTGCGCGCGACGAAACTGCCGCCACATCCCCGGCCGATCGGAGCGACCAGGGTGACGAAACTCTGGTCCCCTCCCAGTGCCAACAGACGGGTCCGCAGCTCGCGGAAGGCATCGGCCTGTATCCGTACGGAATCGTGCCGGTGGATCAGGCGACGCTCCTCGAGCTTCTGCACGCTGAGTGCATTTGGCTCCGTGAAGCGCGCGAGGGTGCGGGGCTCGGGTGCCGGGTCCCGGATTGCTCCCGCACCGTCGACAACCGAGGCCAGTGGGACTTGCTTGAGGCTTGGTTTGGTCATGGCGTTGATGTCATGCATGCAGCTGCTTGTATCCATAGATGAGCCCATAGGTAACGAAGACCGCCGCGATGATCGCGAAGCTCAGCGTCATGCGGACGATTTGTTGGCGCCGTTCGTGCGGCGTGTGGTAGGTCGGGATCACGGCCAGCAAGGGCATGCCAATCCGGCGGGAGAAGTGCGTCGCGGAGCGCATACGCGGATCGAAGCGTGCGCGCAGGAACACCACGCCCAGTGGTAGCAGGATGGCCAGCAGCAGCCCGCCGGCCGCGAAATGCATGAAGCGCAGGCCCGTCGGTCGCAACGGCATGGTGGCGGGATCCTGCACACGCAATGTCAGGCCGCGTTCCTCCTGGTCGAGCTGCATCGATACCCGTGCGTTCTCACGGCGCCGCAAAAGGTCCTGATAGAGGTCGCGATTGACTTCGTAGTCCCGGGTCAGCTCCGCCAGCGCGCCCTCGGCGTTGACAATGTTGCGCCGCCGACCGAGCTCGTCATCCAACATCGACTGCGACACGCCCAGGCGCGCGTCAGTGGCGGCCATCTCGCGGAGTGTTTCGGCACGCTGCTGCCGGAGCTCCTGGTAATGCGGATTGAGCTGTGCGCTTTCAAAGGGCGTGTTGCTCTGAACCAATGACTCGGGACGCTGCGCTTCTTCCTGCATGGCTTTCCGGATATCGGCAATTTGATTTCGGAGCCGTACCACGTCCGGATACTGCTCGGTATAGCTCAATAGCAGAAGATCCACCTGACTCTGCAACTCCACCAGTTGCGCCCCGTAGAGGTTGGCGCGTGTCTGCACCGCAGTGACTGCCGACTCGGTCGAAAGCTGTGACGTCAGGGCCGCCGCGCGCGACTGTTGTTCGAGTTGTGTCATGCGGGTTTGGCTGACTTGTGTTCGAAGAGCGGAGATCCGGTTGTTCACGTCGGCCGAACTGTCCGGTTGGGCGTCGGCATTGCTTGAGCGATAGGCCTGAAGGCTGTTCTCGGCTTCGATCAGCTTGCGGTGGTAGGCCTGTACCTGGCTGTCGATGAACTGGTAGGCATCGCGGCTCTCCCGCTCCTTGGTGGCGAGGCTTTCGGCGATGAACAGCTCCGCCAGCCGCTCGGTGACCTGAAAGGTCCGTTCGGCGTCCGCATCGCTGTAGGCGATATGCACCAGATCCACACGTGGACCGGTGACCCGGATGCGATCCTGGATCTGCTCGATCAGGCGATCGCGTTCTATCGGCGAGGGGTCACCCGCCAGCCAGCCGCCAGTCTGCAGAATGTCTTCGAGCACCTTGCGGCTGAATATCACCTGCCGCGCCATGCCGGCGCGGTCGGTCACCCCGGTCGCCACGGCTCGACCTTCCAGCAAAGGCTGAATGATGTCGCTCTCGCGCGCCAGGATCGTGGTCGAGGCAGCATAGTTCCGGGGCAGCAGGAACAGCCCGATCAACAACGTAATCATCGCGACGACCGCAAAGGTCGTCGCCATTGGCAGTGCATGCCGCCGGCACTCCTTCAGCAGGATCGGAACCAGTTCGTTCGGCGGCAGCACATCGTGTGTCGCCGCCGCGGAACGCCGGGCAGGAAGCGCGACCGAGTTCATCAGAACGTGCGCTCCGGTACCGTGATCACGTCGCCGGGCGCGACCGGATAGTTGGTCGTCAGGTCGCCGCGGTCGAGGATCAGATCCAGTCGTACGCCGTAGGTCTGCGCGCCATCGTCGCTCTTGCGATGCAGGTCGGAGCGGGCGGGTGCGGCAAACTCGGTGACTCCACCGGCGGCCAGTACGGCATCGAGCACGGTCATGCCCTGGCGATACGGGATCGACACTGGTTGTTGCACGGCCCCGGTGACACGCACGCGGGACAGGTATTCGTGGCTGCGCAAGTCGGTCAGGATGACCGCAACCTGGGGGTCGCGGACGAAGGCGCCCAGCTTTTGCTGGATATCCTTGGCCACTTCCTCCGGCGCCGATCCGGCGGCGGCGACGTCGCCGATCAGCGGCACGGAGATCTTGCCGTCGGGGCGGACCGGCACGGTGATACCCAGTTCCGGGTTGCGCCACACCGTGACCTGGACGATGTCGTCGACGCCGATCAGGTAGGAGTCGATCGCGTTCGGCAGTTCTGCCGGCGGTGCCACAGCCTGCGAGCGACCGCCGCTGGCACAGGCGGCCAACAGCAGGCACAGGCAGGTCGGCAGGTACAAAACGGCAAAGGCTCGCAGGATCATCATTTGGTGTTTTCCCCGGGTACGCAACTTTGAACGATGCAACCGGCTCAACCCGGCCATGTCGTAGCGGGACCCTCGTGAACCCCGAAGGTTCAGGGCCGGCAAAGGTGTCCTTTTCCGTTGTATCCGTCATTCAGGCAGAACAGAGGGGAATAGATGCATATCCTCGTGACTGGCGGTGCGGGCTACATCGGTTGCCACACTTGCGTGCAGTTGGTCGAACGCGGACACCGGGTGGTGATTGCCGACAGCTTCGTCAACAGCTCGCCGGCAGTACTGCCGCGGCTGCGGCAGCTCACGGGCGTGCCGCTGGTGGCGCATCAGCTGGACCTGCGGGACGTGGATGCCTTGTCGGGGCTGTTTGCCACGACCCGTTTCGACGCAGTCGTTCACTTCGCCGCGCTCAAGGCGGTGGGGGATTCCTGCGAGCGGCCGCTGGACTACTTCGACAACAACATATCCGGCACCATCCACCTGTTGCAGGCGATGCGTGCCGCCGGCGTCGGCCGCCTGGTGTTCAGCTCATCGGCGACGGTCTACGGCGACCCCGAGTCGGTGCCGGTCCGTGAGGACGCGCCGCTGCGGGTGACCAACCCGTATGGCCGCAGCAAGTTGGTGATGGAGCAGCTGATCGAGGACTTGTGCGAGCGCGATTCGAGCTTCCGCGCGGTCAACCTGCGCTACTTCAATCCCGTCGGAGCCCATCCCTCGGGCCTGATAGGCGAGGATCCCGGTGGCGTGCCAAACAACCTGATGCCCTATATCTCCCAGGTCGCGGTCGGTCGACGCAATCAACTGGCGGTATACGGTGGCGACTGGCCGACCATCGATGGCACCGGCGTACGCGACTACATCCATGTCATGGACCTGGCCCGTGCCCACGCCGATGCGCTGGAATTCATGGTCCGCGAGGACCGCAGCGCGACCATCAACCTCGGCACCGGCCACGGCATCAGTGTTCTGCAGTTGGTCAAGGCATTCGAGCGTGCATCGGGCAAGCGGGTTCCTTACCAGATCGTTGATCGGCGAATCGGAGACGTGGCCGAGGTGTACGCGGATCCGGGCCTGGCTGGGAAGTTGTTGGGTTGGCGCGCCGAACTCGGCGTCGACGCGATGTGCGAGGACGCCTGGCGTTGGCAATGGATGAACCCGGACGGCTACGCCGACAGTGATGCGGTAGCCCACACGGAACGACTCGTGATCGCACGCCATGCAATGGGGACGCCACGCCCGGTCGAGGTGGCATCGTTGCGTTGAGTTGGCGGGTTGCTGGCGGAAACGTCGGTCAGTCGAGCAACGCGGCCGCGACCGCACCGGTTTGCTTCATCCACTGGAAATGGTCCGCGGCAACGCCCAGCGCTTGATGGTCAAGCTGGTCGACCGACGCGTCGGCCTGCGGCATCTTCGACAGCAGGAAACGCAGTGACGTGGCGGGCGCCAGCCAATCGTGCGTCAACACCACCGCGCGGATTTGCGGCGTGGAGATGGCCAGTGCCGCTTCCAGGTCGGTGTTCAGGCCGCGGGCGGCATAACGTCCGCTGAGTGCGGTGCGTGACCAGTCCGCGATCACGCCGCGGGCTTCCAGGCCGCCAAAGCCGATGCGGCGGCCGGGTAGGGCGCCGCACCGGTCGGCCAGCCAGGGCAGGAAGCGATAGGCCAACGGCAACCACCACCGCGTGGGCGACGGGAACGCCCGCCAGTACGGCGCACCACTGGCGACCAGCCACAGCCTGCGCTCCAGTCCGGGGGTCATCGCGATGCGGCAACTGGCGAGTTGGCCACCCAGGCTGTGCCCGCCGATGATCGCCGGCATCCCGCTTGCCACGACTTGTGCCATCGCCGCCTCACTGGTGGGCAAGTCGCTTTCAAGCAGCTCCCGATAGCCCCAATCGCACTGGTTCCCGGCACGTCGATTACTGCTGCCGTGGCCACGCCATTCGTGCAGGAATACCGCGATGCCGCGCGTGGCCAGGGCGTCGGCGAAGGGCAGGTAATGACGCGCCGCCACGCCGAGCGCCGGTAGCCATAACAGGCTGGCGGACGGTCGGTCGGGGATGCGTGCCAGCAGGTTCCAGCGGTGGCCATCACCGGCCTCGACCGGCAGTTCCCGTGCCTGGATCACTGCTGTCCACTGCTGGCATCGGCCCGGTGGGATGCGGTCGCCGCAAAGTGATCCAGCGCAAAGTGGTCCAGAACCACGATATCGCTGTGGCCCGGCCGGTATCCGCTGAGCAGCGCGGCATGCACGTAATCGGATGCGTCGATGCACGCCTGGACCAGGGTCTTGCCCAGGGCGAGGTTGGCGGCGATCGCGGACGCCAGCGTGCAGCCGGTGCCATGGGCTTCGAGCGTCAGACGCGGGTGCTGGATCGGGAGGATGGTGTCGTTGGCGGCAAGCAGGTCGATGACATCGCCGCCATCGTGCAGATGGCCACCCTTGAGCAATGCCGCGTTGGCTCCGGTGGACAATAACTCGTCGCAGGCCGCCCGCATGGCCTCCAGGGTGGTAATCGGGTGGCCGAGCAGCAGCTCTGCCTCGGGGAGGTTTGGAGTGATCAGGCTGGCGATCGGCATCAGCCGGTTATGCAGCGCGTCCAGGGCGGCGGGCTCCAACAGACGTGCGCCGGAGGTGGCGACCATCACCGGGTCCAGCACGATGTGCCGTGGGCGGTAGTGCTCCAGCGCGTCGGTGACCGCGTGGATGACTTCTGCGTTGGCCAACATTCCCAGTTTGACCACGCCGATGCGGAAGTCATCAAAGCAGGCATCGATCTGGGCACGCAGGAAGCCGGTGTCCGGTACATGCACCGCGATCACTCCGCGGGTGTGTTGCGCGGTCAGCGCGGCGATCGCACTCAGGCCGTGGACGCGGTGTGCGGCGAAGGTCTTCAGATCCGCCTGGATGCCGGCGCCGCCGCCGGAGTCGGAGCCGGCGATCGTGAGTGCGCAGGTCGGGCGAAGGTCTTGGTCGATGGTCATGGCGTCATTGTCGCGGATTCTGCCGCACGCGGCCGAGTGCGAGGATGGAGCGCCTGGTCGCTACCGCGCCGCGGGGGGATGGGTATGCCGGTAGAGGGCATACGCCACGCCGGTGCAACCGGTGAGGATCACTGGCAGGTACAGCGCGCCATAGTCGAATCGTGCGAACAACCATGCGCCCAGCAAGCCGCCGATGAAGAAAAAACTGATGATCAGCACGCACAACGCCAGCCGCCGTCGACCCAGCGCAAGTCCGCGAATGGCATGGCCGAGCATGATTCCCAGGTCGGTAAACATCCCGCTCAGATGACTGGTCCGGATGAGCGCGCCGCTGTAGGTAGTCGTCATGGCGTTCTGCAGGCCGCAGGCCATGGCGGCCAGCAGCGGGCCGGCCAGGTGTTGCTGGCGGAACAGCGGGATCGCCGCAAGCAGCATGACCGACTCGATCGTCAGTACTACGCCGTAGCGCCGCCCCAACTGCAGGGTACTGTCCTGGACGATCAGGCCACTCAACATCGCACCCACCACATAGGCGACGATCATGCCGGCCAAGTGGGTGGTGGCCAGGGTGTCGCCAGTGACCAGTGCCGCACCCAGCAACGAGGTGTTGCCGGTGAGGTGTGTGATGGCTTGCTGCTGGTAGCCCAGGAAGCCGATCACGTTGACGATGCCCGCCACGCAGGCCAGGGCCGCCGCGCCGACCCAGACCCACGTGGCAAATCGACTTGCCACCGGGTTACATCACCTCGGAGGCATAGTCGGCCAGCCGCGAACGCTCGCCCCGGCGCAGGGTCACGTGTGCGCTGTGCGGCCAGTGCTTGAAGCGATCCACCGCGTAGGTGAGGCCTGAGGTGGTTTCGGTCAGGTAAGGCGTGTCGATCTGTTCGACGTTGCCCAGGCAGATGATCTTGGTGCCCGGGCCGGCGCGGGTGATCAGGGTCTTCATCTGCTTGGGAGTCAGGTTCTGCGCTTCATCCAGGATCAGCCACCGGCTCAGGAAAGTGCGCCCCCGCATGAAGTTCAACGAGCGGATCTTGATCCGGCTGGCAAGCAGGTCGTTGGTCGCCGCACGCCCCCAACTGCCGCCTTCCTGGTTGTGCGTGAGCACTTCGAGGTTGTCGGTCAGCGCGCCCATCCAGGGCGTCATCTTCTCCTCCTCGGTACCGGGCAGGAAGCCGATGTCATCGCCGACGCTCACCGTTGCGCGGGTCATGATGATCTCCCGGTAGCGTTGCTGGTCCATTGTCTGGGCCAGCCCGGCGGCGAGTGCGAGCAGGGTCTTGCCGGTACCGGCGGTGCCCAGCAAGGTCACGAAGTCGATCTCCGGATCCATCAGCGCGTTGAGCGCGAAGTTCTGCTCGCGGTTGCGCGCGGTGATGCCCCACACCGCGTGCTGGCCGTGGCGGAAATCATCCACGATCCGCAGCACAACCTTGTTCTCGTCGACGCCGGTGACCTTGAGTTCGGCCTCGTCGTCGCCCGGCAGATGCAGGAACTGGTTGGGATACCAGTCATCGCCTTCCACCCGGGATACTTCGTAGTAAGTGCGGCCGCCGTCGGTCCAGGACCGCAGGTCCTTGCCGTAGCGCTTCCAGAAATCCTCCGGCAATTCGGTTGCGCCGGTGTAGAGCAGGCTGAAGTCATCCAGCGCGCGGTCATTCTCGTAGTCCTCCGAGATGATGCCGGCAATGGCGGACTTGATCCGCAGGTTGATGTCCTTGGATACGAACACCACCGACGCTTCCGGCTCGGCCTCGGTCAATGCCAGGATCGCGCCGAGGATCGCGTTGTCGGGTACTACCGCGCCGAAACGTTTGCCGGCATCGAAATTGCCGGTCTGGAAGCGCAGGCATCCGATGTTGCCGGCGTCACGCAGCTTCAAGCCGTGCGGTTGCACCAGCGGGATCCCGGACGCAATCCTGTCGCTGCCTTCGGCCTCGATCAACTCGTTGAGGAAGCGGCTTACCTGGCGCGCGTTGCGGCTGGCGTCCGTGGTGCCTTTCTTGCCGTTGTCCAGCTCCTCGATGACCTGCATTGGCAGGTAGACGTCATGTTCCTCGAACTTGAACAGCGCGGTCGGGTCGTGCATCAGCACGTTCGTGTCGAGCACGTAGATCCGCTTGCCTTTTGTCATCGCGAGCTCCGGGTGGGAAATAATGACGGCACAAGCCCGCGAGGCGGGGTGGCGACGTGGCATGAAGCGGGACGGGTCACCGGGTGACGGCAGCCTTGAGCTCGTCGAGTACGGCCGCGGCATGGCCGGGCACCTTGACCGGTTGCCATGACCGGGCGATGACACCCTCCGGGTCGATCAGGTAGGTGCTGCGCACGATTCCCATCACCTTGCGCCCGTACATGTTCTTTTCCCGGATCACGCCGAACGCGTTGCACAGGGCCTCGTCCTGGTCGCTGACCAGGTCGAACGTGAAACCCTGCTTGGCACGGAAGTTCTGGTGCGACTTCACCGTGTCGCGCGACACTCCGAGCACGGTCGCGCCGAGCTTGGCGAATTCCGGCAGCAGTGCCGTGAAGTCGTTGCCCTCGGTGGTGCAGCCCGGGGTGCTGTCCTTGGGATAGAAATACAGCACCAGCCACTGGCCCTGATAATCGGCAAGGCTCACGGTCTGGTCGCTGGACAGCTTCAACGGCAGGTCGGCGGGAACGTTGTCACCGGTATCAAGCATCGATGTGACTCCTCAGGATTTCATCGGGTCAGGACTTTATCGGGTCAGAACTTCATCGGATCGAGGATCGCATCAAGATTCAGGTGATCGCAGAACTCCAGGAAGTCATCACGTAGCGCGGCAATGTGCATGCTCGCCGGCACCCCGATCGTGATCTGCGCGGAGAACATCTCGGCGCCCGTTTGCATCGCCCGGTAACGGGTGCAGTGCAGGCTCTCGATGGTGATGCCCTGGCGATCGAAGAAATCCGACAGCTGGAAGGTGATGCCCGGCTTGTCGGCCGCGACCACCTCGACGATATAAGGCAGCAAGTTGGTCTGTACCTGCTTCTCGTCAGTGCGATACCAGACCAGCTTGATTTTCTCCTCGCGCTCCAACCGGACCAGCATCGCTTCCAGCTTGGCCACCGCGTCCCACGAGCCCAGCGCGAGCGCCGTCACCGAGACATCGCGCCCCACGGTCGACAGACGTGCATCGATCAGGTTGCAGCCGCTGTCGTTGATCCGCCGGGAGACCGGCAACAGGGGGGATTCCGGGTGCGTCGACCAAGCGTTGATCAACAGGTGGTTTTCGTTCGGTGACGGTCGGGGGTTGGGGTCGGTCAAGGCATCGCCTGCAAGGAAGGTGACTGGCTTCGGCGCGACGCGCGGACTGCATCGCCCGGAGGCTGAACGGCGGACCGCAAACGGGCCGGGGCTGGAAGCAGCATACTTGCCCGTGCTTTCGCGCCGCAAGTAACATCAACTTGCGACAGCCCTTTTTGATGGCACCTCGCCACTAGCCCATGACAGGACATCGAGACTTGCGACTTTCCGGCAGTATCACCGCGTTGGCGACACCTTTTGGCGCCGATGGCGAACTTGACCTGGATGCGTGGCGACGCCTTGTCCGGACACAGTTGGAAGCCGGGACCCAGGCGATCGTGGTGGCCGGCTCGACCGGGGAAGCGGCCGCGCTGTATGACGCGGAGTTCGACCTCCTGTTGCGCACCGCCGTGGAAGTGGTTGCCGGGCAAGTCCCGGTCATCGCGGGCACCGGGCAGTCCAACACCGCCAAGTCGATTGAGCAGACCCGGCGCGCCGAGGCATTGGGCGCCGACCTGGCATTGGTAGTGACTCCCCCGTACGTCCGTCCGACCCAGGCCGGCCTGGTCGCCCATTACCGTGCGATTGCCGACGACGGCGCCTTGCCGGTGATGCTCTACAACGTACCGGGACGCACCGGCAGCGATATGTTGCCCGTGACCGTGGCGGCGCTGGCCGGCCATTCGCGCATCATCGGCGTCAAGGAGGCACAGCCGGAGCCGGAACGCATGACGGACTTGCTGGCCCTGCAGTCGGCGGACTTTGTGGTGTTCAGCGGCGACGATCCGACCGCTTGCCGGGCGATGCTGGCCGGTGCCGACGGCGTTGTATCGGTCGCCTCCAATGTATTGCCGCGTGCCTTCCGGCGCCTGTGTGAGTTGGCGCGCCACGACAAGCAGGCGGCGGCGCAGGCCTGGGACGAGCGGATGGCGGCGGTGTATAAATTCCTCGGCGTGCAGTCCAACCCGATCCCGATCAAGGCCCTGCTTGCCGCGCAAGGCGTGGGTTGCGGCCTGCGCCTGCCACTGCTGCCACTATCGCCATCCCATCATGAGACTGCAGCCAGGATTGCTGCGATCATCCGCGAACTTGAACTGGCCTGCGACCCCGTCGCGGACTGACCTGGAGATTGCCCATGCGTTCCACCATTTCGTTGTCCCAAGCCGCCGTCGCCGGCATTTTGCTGGTTGGCCTGGCCGCCGGTTCCGGTTGCAGCTGGTTTTCCAAGACCGATGAGCTGTATGCCCAGCAAACCCGCCCGTTGGAAGTGCCGCCCGACCTTGACTTGCCGCGTACCGGCGCGGCGCTGGAAATGCCGGCTGGCTCGGCAACGGCGTCGGAAACCGTCGCGGCAGCGGCCGCCAGTCCGGGTTCGGCCGCGACTGCGGCACCGGCGCAGATGGGCTCGGCGGGAGCCGGGTTTGTCGTCCCGGGCAGTCGTGACGAGGTCTTCGCCCAGGTCGACGCGGCGCTGGCTGAAGTCGACGGGGTTACCGTTGCCAGCCGGGCCAAGTTGCTGGGGGCGTTTGACGTGAACTACCGCGACAGCAACTTTCTGGTCCGGGTGAGTGAAACCGAAGCCGGTGCGTATGTGTCCGCGGTTGATCCGCGTGGCATGCCGGCGGTCGACGAGGCGCCGGTAGCGCTGATCACCGCGTTGAAGGCGGCGTTGGGCGGCCAGTAACCGAGGCGCAAGCGAGGGCGGCGCTTGTCGGCCGCCTCAGCGCTCAAGCAGTGGCAGTTTGCCGGTCTTGTCGTCCCATTCGGCCGCGTCGGCCGGGGCGTCCTTGCGCATCGAGATCACCGGCCATTGTTTGGCAAGCTCGGCATTGAGCTGCACGAACTCCTCCTGCCCGCCAGGGACGTCGTCTTCGGGATAGATGGCATTGACCGGGCACTCGGGTTCACACAAGGTGCAATCAATGCATTCGTCCGGGTCGATCACCAGGAAATTTGGACCCTCGTGGAAGCAGTCCACCGGGCACACCTCCACGCAATCGGTGTACTTGCACTTGATGCAGCTCTCGGTGACGACGAAGGGCATTGATCGGACTCCCCGTTTGGTCGGGCTCAAGGGCGGAAAAGAAGAAAGCCCGTACATCGCTGCACGGGCTTTCGGTGTTGGTGCTCCCTACGAGATTCGAACTCGTGTTTTAGCCGTGAGAGGGCCACGTCCTAGGCCTCTAGACGAAGGGAGCAAGCCCGCACCGGACTCTCACCGTTGTGCGGCCTGCTAGTATATGGCGCGCCGTAGCCATCGGCAACGGCTATTCATGAAATAGTTCCCCGATCCTCCCAACTGTCCTCCCAACTGCGGCGACGCCCGCCCGATGCCAGACAAAAATCAACTTCCCGTTCCCGCCCTGCGGATCATCCCTCGCGATCAGCACAACGTATCGCGCAAGGACATCAGTCCCAATGCCCTGCGGGTGCTTTACCGCCTGCGCGATGGTGGTTTCGCTGCCTACCTGGTCGGCGGCGCCGTGCGCGACCTGTTGGCCGGCCGCGCGCCCAAGGACTTCGACATCGCCACCGCGGCGACACCCGAACAGGTCAAGCAACTGTTCCGCAACTGCCGCCTGATCGGTCGCCGGTTCCGGCTGGCGCATGTGGTGTTCGGTCGCGAGATCATCGAGGTCGCCACCTTCCGCGCCAACACCGACGATGGCAGCGGCGACCGCGAGCAGCACGAAGGCGGCCGCCTGCTGCGTGACAACGTTTACGGCACCATCGAGGACGACGCGGTCCGCCGCGACTTCACTGCCAACGCGCTGTATTACGGCATCGAGGATTTTTCGGTACGCGATTACACCGGCGGCTTCGAGGACGTGCAGAACCGCCTGATGCGGCTGATTGGCGACCCGGAGACACGCTACCGGGAAGATCCGGTGCGGATGCTGCGCGCTGTCCGGCTGGCCGCCAAGCTGGGCTTCCAGATCGAGCCCGCCACCGCTGCACCGATCCGGCCGCTGGCACCGCTGTTGGCCGACTCGGCACCGGCTCGCTTGTTCGAGGAGTGCTTGAAGCTGTTCTTGTCCGGTCACGCGGTCGAGAGCTTCCTGGGCCTGGAAAAACACGGCCTGCTGCCGATGCTGTTGCCCGAAAGCGCTGCCGCACTGACGGCCAACCGCAGTGGCGCGCTGCGCAAGATGGTACTCGACGGCCTGCGCGGAACCGACCAACGTGTCGCGGATGGCGAGCCGGTGTCGCCGGCGTTCCTGTTTGCCTTGCTTCTTTGGCCGGCGTATTGCCGGACACTGATGGCATTGCAAGCGCAAGGGGTGCAGGCGATCGAGGCCCAGCGCCGCGCCGCCGACCGGGTCACCGTGCACGAGCTGGCGATGGTCGCCTTGCCGCGCCGGTTCTCGATCCCGATGCAGGAAATCTGGCTGCTGCAATCGCGTTTCTCACTTCGCCAGGGCAAGCGGGTGTCGCGGATGCTCTCCCACCCGCGTTTTCGCGCCGCGTTCGACTTCCTCACGCTTCGGCTCGGGGTGTCGGACGAGCACGCCGAGGATGTCGATTTCTGGCTCCAGGCCCAAAAGGAGTACGGGCCGTTGTTGGCAACCCAGCACGACGGGGACGACGAACCATACGCAGGTGACTCGGCCGACGCCGGCAAGGCCGCCAAGCCACGGCCACGACGGCGCAGTCGGCGCACGGCGGCTGCCGACGAATGAACTCCGGCGTCGCGGTGTTCGTTGGCCTTGGCAGCAACCTGGGCGACAGCGCCGCCATCATCGGGTCCGCCCTGGGCGCGCTGGACGCCTTGCCCGGCACCCGTGTATTGAAGGCCTCGCGCCTGTATCGCACCCCGGCGTGGGGACTGACCGCGCAGCCGGACTTCCTCAACGCAGTGGCGTTGCTGGAAACCACATCGGCCGCGCAATCACTGCTGGCGGCGATGCTGGGCATCGAACGCGACGCCGGCCGGACACGCCGCGATGATGGCGGCGACCGCTGGGGCCCGCGCACACTGGATCTCGACCTGTTGCTATATGGCGACCAGGTGATCGATCAACCCGGCCTGCAGGTTCCGCACCCGCACCTGCATGAGCGTGCGTTTGCGCTGCTGCCGCTGGTGGAGATAGCGCCCGATGCCCGGATTCCCGGCCGGGGCCTGGCGCGTGAGCTGCTCGCCGCGATGGCCACCGACGACATCGAAGCGCTACCGTATGCACTCCCGCCGCAAACTGACGCGGCTCGTTAAGCGAAGAGCGCAATCATGTATACCTCCGCCGCCGTTCCGGCTGACCGCAAGCCCTGGACCGTACCGTTGCTGCGAGCGGCCAAGAACGATGACCGCAAGTTGGTGATGCTGACCTGTTACGACGCGGGTTTTGCCCGCGTGATGGACGCTGCAGGTATCGACCTGGTGCTCATTGGCGACTCGTTGGGGATGGTCGTACAGGGGCACGACAGCACCTTGCCGGTGACGGTCGATGACATTGCTTACCACACCGCCTGCGTCCGACGCGGCTTGGCGACCGCCTTGCTGGTGGCCGACATGCCGTTCCAGTCCGACGCCACGCCGCTGCGTGCGCTGGATGCGGCGACCCGGTTCCTGCAGGCCGGTGCGGCCATGGTCAAGATCGAAGGCGCGGGGCCCAAGCTTGACGTGATCCGCTACCTGGTGGAACGCGAGATACCGGTGTGTTCCCACCTCGGCCTGACCCCGCAGTCGGTGCTGCGGCTGGGCGGGTATCGGGTGCAGGGAAGGGATGACGCAGCGGCGGAGCAGTTGCTCGAGGATGCACGCGCCGTTGCTGCCGCCGGCGCGGAGTTGCTGGTGCTCGAGTGCGTGCCAACCCCTGTGGCAGCACGCATCACCGCCGAGTTGGAAATCCCGACCATCGGCATCGGCGCCGGCCCGCAATGCGATGGCCAGGTGTTGGTGCTGCATGACATGCTCGGCTTGGCAGGCGGCTCGCGTCGGCCCAAGTTCGTCAAGGATTTTCTTGCCGAGGGTGGATCCGTCCTTGGCGCGATGCAGGCGTATGCGGCCGCGGTACGCGAAGATCGGTTCCCCGACGCCGCGCATTCCTACGCCTGACGGGTTGCAGACGCGATGATCGAGACCGTCACGGAACTGTCCGCGCTGCGCGAGCGCGTCGGTGAGTGGAAGCGCGCGGGCCTGCGGGTCGGCTTCGTGCCGACCATGGGCAACCTGCACCCCGGCCATCATTCGCTGGTGAAACTCGCCGCCCAGAGTGCCGACCGGGTGATCGCCAGTGTGTTCGTCAACCCGACCCAGTTCGGTCCCGACGAGGACTTCGATCGCTACCCGCGTACCGCCGATGCCGATGCGGCCGGGCTGGACGCTGCTGGCGCCGACCTGATGTGGCTGCCATCGGTCCCGACCATGTACCCGTACGGCGTCGAGGCCACCGTGCAGGTGCGGGTACCCGGCGTGACCGAAGTACTGGAGGGTGCGCGTCGCCCGGGCCATTTCGACGGTGTATCGACCGTGGTGTCGCGTCTGTTCAATCAGGTCCAGCCGGACGTGGCGGTATTCGGACGCAAGGACTACCAGCAGTTGGCGGTGATCCGTTACCTGGTCCGTGACCTGGCATTTCCGGTCGAGCTGCTGGCGGCTCCCACCCTGCGGGAGACCGACGGGCTGGCGATGAGTTCGCGCAATCAGTACTTGTCGACCAGTGAGCGTCCGGTCGCGGCGCAGATCCAGTCGTGCCTGCAGGCGATGCGGCACGCCAGTCAGGCCGGGCAGGCTCGGGAAACGGTGGAGTCCGATGCCGTGCAGCGCCTTGCCGAGGCCGGCTTCGAAGTGGATTACGCGGTCCTCAGGCGCCCCGACCTGACCGTGCCGACGCCCATGCAGTCGCCGCAGTCACCCGGTACCGATGACCCGGATGCCCGGGTCGCGCTGGTTGCCGCGCGCCTGGGCAGCACCCGGCTGATCGACAACCTCGAATTCAGGCGCTGATCGCAACCGGTGCTTGGCGCGCAGTGTTTGGCGCGCACTCATGTTGCGCCGCGCCATCGACTGGTAAACTTCAATCCCCTGAAACACCTGCGCGCCCACCTGCGCGCCGCGTTGGAGTCATCGCAATGCAACTGAACCTGCTCAAGGCCAAGATCCACCGTGCCACCGTCACCCATGCCGAATTGCATTACGAAGGTTCGTGCGCGATTGACGGCCGGTTGCTGGATATTTCCGGCATCCGTGAGTACGAACAGATCCACATCTTCAACATCAACAGCGGGCAGCGCTTCATCACTTATGCGATCCGTGGCGAGGAAGGCAGTGGGGTGATTTCGATCAACGGGGCGGCCGCGCATCGCGCGAAGCCCGGCGATCTGGTGATCATCTGTGCCTACGCCGAGTTCGACGAGGCCGAAGCGGCGAAGTACAAGCCGACCCTGGTCTATGTCGACAGTGACAACCGGCTGACCCACACCAACAACTCGATTCCGCCCCAGGCGGTTGCCTGACGGGCTTGTTGCGGCGGTAGCACGCCTGTCGCCGAGTCGGTCAGTCGGGCGCCATGGTCTGCGCCCGGGCGGCGTGCTGCTGCAATGCCCACTGGACGTGCTCGCGGATCAGTGGGTCTTCGCTGTCGCGGCGTGATTCCAGCGCGGCCAGCACCTGTGGTGTCGACGGTGCGTTGCCCAGCGCGACAGCGATATTGCGCAACCAGCGTCGGTGCCCGCTGCGGCGGATTGCCGAGCCTTCGGTGCGTTGCAGGAACTCTTCCGGCGTCCACGCAAACAGCTCTGCCAGGCTGGCCTGGTCCAAATGGTTGCGGGCGCGGAAATCGGGCTCGTCGGTGCGCTTGGCGAACTTGTTCCACGGACACACCAGCTGGCAGTCGTCGCAACCGAAAATGCGGTTGCCGATCGGTTCGCGAAACTCCAGCGGGATCGACCCTTCGTGCTCGATGGTCAGGTAGGAGATGCAGCGCCGCGCGTCGAGCCGGTAGGGCGCGGTGATCGCACCGGTCGGGCAGACATCGATGCAGCGCGTGCAGGTGCCGCAATGGGCGGTAGCCGGCTCGCTGATGGGCAGCGGCAGGTCGAGATAGATCTCGCCCAGGAAAAACCACGAGCCACCATCCTTGTCGATCAGGCAGGTGTGCTTGCCGATCCAGCCCAGCCCGGCGTTCCGCGCCAGTGCCCGCTCCAGCACCGGGGCGGAGTCGACAAACACCCGGTGGCCAAAGGGGCCGACCAGGTCGGCGATCCGCGTTGCCAGCCGCTGCAGGCGTTGGCGCATGAGCTTGTGGTAATCGCGGCCCAGCGCGTAGCGGGCAACGTAGGCGCGCTCGCCATCGTCCAGGGTTTGCCAGGCCTCTTCGTCGTCGCGACGTCCGTAGTCGAGGCCGACCGATACCACCCGCAAGGTGCCAGGAATCAGCTCGGCCGGGCGTGATCGTGCATCACCATGGCGCGCCATCCATTCCATCGATCCATACAGGCCCTTTGCGAGCCAGTCACGCAGGTGGGCCTCGTCATCACCCAGTTCGATGCCACTGATACCGCAGTGCTGGAACCCGAACTCGCGGGCAAGCTCGCCGATACGCTGGGCGACTGCGGAGTAGTCGGGCGCCGGCGCAGCGTCACTGGGCGTGGCCGGGGGCGGGGCGGTGGGCAGTCGGGTATGGGTCACGGCTTGCCAAGTATAGAATCGCTGCATGCTTGCTGCCGCCGCCCTGTTTTCCGTCGCCGCCGTGCGCGAGGTCGAGGCCCGCGCGATGGCCGGGTTGGGCGACAGTGCGGAGTTGATGCAGCGCGCCGGTCAAGGCGGATGGCGAGTGGTGCTGCAGCGTTGGCCGGCGACCCAGTCGTTGTTGGTGGTATGCGGCCCAGGCAACAACGGTGGTGATGGGTACGTGCTCGCACACCATGCCAGGCAAGCGGGCAGGCAGGTCCAGGTGGTGCGGTTGCCAGGCCATTCGCCGAGGACCGACCCGGCGCGCTTCGCTTGCGCGGCCTATCTCGCCGGTGGTGGCACCGTCGTCGAGTTTGAAGACCCATTGCCGGCGGCCGAGCTGGTGGTGGACGCGTTGTTCGGAATCGGCCTGGCTCGCCCACCCGACCCGCTGGCGGTGGCATTGATCAGGGCGATCAACCAGCATCCGGCGCCGGTGCTTGCGCTGGACGTGCCCAGCGGCGTGGATTCGGCGACCGGCGCGGTGGCGGGCGAAGCGGTTGATGCCGCATGCACGTTGGAGTTCATCGCTTCCAAGGCGGGCCTGCGCACCGGCGCGGCACGCGATCACGTCGGCAAAGTGCAGCGCTCCTGCCTCGGGCTGGACGACGGATTGTTTGACGGGATCACCCCGATGGCCGAGCGTCTGCTGACCATCGATCTGCAGCGGTGGCTGGCGCCGCGCCGCCGCGACAGCCACAAGGGCCGCAATGGCCGGGTGCTGTGCATCGGCGGCGAGCACGGCCATGGCGGGGCGATCATGCTGGCCGCCGAGGCGGCGCTGCGCAGTGGTGCAGGCCTGGTCGACGTGGTGACCCGCAGCGCGCATGTGGCTGCACTACTGGCCAGGTTGCCCGAGGCCATGGTTCACGGTCATGCCGATGATGCCGACGCGCTGGATAGCCATTTTCTAGCCAGTGCCAACGTGGTCATGGCGGGTCCCGGCCTGGGGCAGGGCGACTGGGCGCGTGCGTTGCTGCAACAGGTTCTGCAATCACCCAAACCGTTGGTACTGGACGCCGACGCGCTGAACCTGATCGCGAAGCAGTCGCTTGCGACCCCAGCCAATACGGTGCTTACCCCGCATCCGGGTGAAGCGGCGCGCTTGCTGGATTGCGATACCGCCGATATCCAGCGGGATCGATTTGCCGCCGCCACCGCGCTGGCGACGCAGTTCGACGCCGTGGTGGTACTGAAGGGAGCCGGCAGCATCGTTGCCGCACCAGGCCGGACGCCGCGCCTGATTGATGCCGGCAATCCCGGGATGGCAGTTGGCGGCATGGGCGATGTGTTGAGCGGGGTTATCGCCGCGTTGCGCGCGCAAGGCCTGGAGGCCTTCGATGCCGCCAGTTGTGGCGCGCTGCTGCATGCCGCTGCCGGAGATGCTGCCGCCGCCCGGGACGGTGAGCGCGGACTGTTGCCGAGCGACCTGATGCCCTGGTTGCGCGAGCTCGCCAATCCGGAATTGCCACGATGAGCCTGCTCTGGTTGCCCGACCCGTCCAGTACCGATCAGCTTGGCCGGTCGCTTGCGGCGTCCCTCCCGCCGCAAGCGGTGGTGCACCTGCGCGGAGAGCTGGGTGCCGGCAAATCCAGTCTTGCCCGTGCCCTGCTGCGGGGGCTCGGCGTGCAGGGGGCAATCCGTAGCCCCACCTACACCCTGGTTGAGCGGTATCCGTTGTCTAGCGGTGGTGAGGCCTGGCACCTGGACCTGTACCGGATTGGCCATCCCGGCGAACTGGAATACCTGGGCCTGGATGGTGAAGAGCCGGTTCTATGGCTGGTGGAATGGCCGGAACGTGGCAGCGGTCACCTGCCGTCGCCGGACCTGTTGATCGAGCTGGCGGTGGAGAACGATGGCCGGAGCGTGCAGTTGCTGCCGCAAACGCCGGTGGGGCAGGCTTGGCTGGATCGGATGGAAAATCACCCCCCGATCATGATCAACTCCTGAACGTTTCCACAAGAGTATGCGGCAGGTGTCGGATTCTTAAGGGAAAAAGTGCTTGCAATCGAGGGGAAGCAGTGATTGACTACCGCCCATGCGAGTCGATGGCGCCACCTTCAAGAATTTCCTGCTGGGTTTGACGCTGGTATCGGCGTCGGCTTGGGGCATCGCGGGCGCCAGCCAGGTTCAGGGCGTGCAGTTGAGCAATGGTGCGACCGGCACCCGTGCCGAGATCGCGTTGGACAAGGCAGGTGAGTTCAACATCATCAGCCTGGCCGGCCCGGACCGGCTGGTGATCGACCTGCCGGCATCCTCGCTGGCGGCAAACCTGCTGGTTCCGGCCGGCACCGGCGTGGTCACGGCTGTCCGTACCGGTCAGCCGGTTCCCGGCACTGTCCGGATTGTCTTTGATCTTGGCCAATCGATTACCGCGATCACGCCACGGATCGAATCGGGTCCTTCAGGCCCGCGTCTGGTAGTGCAATGGCCGGGCGACGGTGCGGCGGCGCTTGCGTCTACTCCTGCGCCGATCAACAAGCCCGGCGTCGAGCCGCAGACAGTGGTCGACAATGTTGTCGTTGCCCATGCTGTGGCCGCTCCCGTTTCCGACGCGCCAGCGGTAGACCAGACGGCAGCATCCGCCGAGGCCACCAGTCGCTTGATATCGCAAATTGCGGCGCGCGTCGCTGCTGCCGAACCGACGACCGCGGCCGCAGCCGCAGCCGCGGTTCCGACCACGGTGGCCACCGGCATTCCTACCCGGGTTGCCACTGGAAAGCCTGCGGTCCCAGCGGCTCCCGCCCGAGCGGCGAGCGATCCGGTCAAGACCTTGGAGCAGATCATGCAGGGTCGCGGCATGCGCCCGCTGGTGATCGCGATCGATCCCGGGCACGGTGGCCAGGATCCCGGCGCGATCGGCAAGAATGGTACGCGCGAGAAGGATGTCGTGCTCGCGATAAGCAAGGAGCTGGCGCGCCAGATCGACGCCACGCCCGGCCTGAAGTCCTACCTGACCCGGGATAACGACGTGTTCATTCCGTTGAACAAGCGTGCCCGCCTGGCGCGCGCGGCGAAGGCCGACCTGTTTATCTCGATCCACGCCGATGCCGCCGAGAACCGCGGGGCTGATGGCTCCTCGGTCTACGTGTTGTCGCTGCGCGGTGCCTCTTCGCAGCGCGCGCGCTGGTTGGCCGACAAGGAAAACTCCTCCGACCTGGTGGGCGGGGTGCGCCTGGCCCAGACCAACAATACTTTGGCTTCGGTACTGCTCGATTTGACCCAGAGTGGTCATATGAAGGCCTCCGCGGACGCCGCCGAGGAAATCCTTGATGGCCTCAAGCGGGTAGGCAACATCCACAAGCCGCACATCGAACGCGCCAACTTCGCCGTGCTGCGGACCTCCGACATGCCGGCGATGCTGGTGGAGACCGCCTTCATCTCCAACCCGGCCGAAGAGATCCGTCTGCAGCAACCCGCGTTCCAGCGCAAGTTGGCGAGCGCGGTGCTCGACGGCGTCAATACATTCTTCACCCGGCAGCCACCGCCAGGCACGATGTATGCCGCTCGGGCGGCCGTCACGACGGCTTCGGCGGGAGCCGCTGGCGGCAGTCCGTAGCTTCCGGACGGGGTCGGTTGGCGGCGACACTCGGTTATGATCGAAGGTCTGCCAGCCCACTCACGGACCCACCGCCACAGTGCCGATCCAGCCGCTTCCAGACACACTGATCAACCAGATTGCGGCGGGCGAGGTCGTCGAGCGTCCCGCCTCGGTGGTGAAAGAGCTGGTAGAGAACGCTCTTGACGCCGGTGCCCAGCGGATCGACATCGACCTTGAGGAAGGCGGCGCCCGGCTGATCCGGGTTCGGGACGACGGTGCGGGCATCCCCGCCGCAGAGCTGGCGCTGGCCATCTCGCGCCATGCCACCAGCAAGATCGCCTCCCTCGATGACCTGGAGCGCGTGCTCACCTTGGGCTTCCGCGGCGAGGCGTTGCCATCGATTGCATCGGTCAGCCGATTCATCCTGGTCTCCCGGACTGCAGGGGCCGAACACGGCTCGATGCTGGAAGTCGACGGTGGCCGGGTTGGTGAAGTCGGCCCGAAACCGCACCCGCAAGGCAGCACCGTCGAGGTCCGCGACTTGTTCTTCAACGTGCCGGCGCGGCGCAAGTTCCTGCGTGCCGAACGTACCGAGTTGTCCCATATCGAGGAGTGGCTGCGGCAACTGGCGTTGGCCCGCCCCGATGTCGAGTTGCGTGTGTCGCACAACGGCAAGCCGTCACGGCGCTGGAAAGGCGATGTGGACATGCTCGACAAGGCCGGGCTGTCGGACGCACGTTTGCACGAGACCCTGGGCGAGGAATTTGCCAATAACGTCCTGCCACTGGACTACCAGGGGGCCGGTTTGCGCCTGCATGGCTGGATTGCGCAGCCGTCCTACAACCGGGCCAGTACCGACCAGCAGTACCTGTACTGCAACGGTCGTGCGATCCGTGACCGCAGCATTGCCCATGCGGTCAAGCAGGGTTACGCCGATGTGCTGTTCCATGGGCGCCAACCTGCCTACGTATTGTTCCTGGAGCTTGACCCGGTCCGGGTCGACGTCAACGTGCACCCGGCCAAGCATGAGGTGCGTTTTCGCGATTCGAGACTGATCCACGATTTCGTCTACCGGACCGTGCAGACCGCCCTCGCCGGGACGCGTGCCGGCCTGGCAGGCTCGGCCATGACCGGAGCATCAGCGGAGGGCGATGGCGGCGCGGCGGCCGGTGCCCAACAGGGCCAGGGGTTTGCGCAGCGCTGGCACCCGCCGCAGGCACCGCTGGGGCTGCAGGTGGCCGAAGCGCGTGCCGGTTTCGCCGCGCTTTATGGCAGCAGCGAATCGGGCGCTGCATCGGCGTTCCCTGTTGCCCAGTCCCCGGGATCGACCTTCCCGGCCGGCGGCTCCCTGCCGGCCAGCAGCGAGGCGACGCTGCCACCGCTGGGCCATGCGATCGCCCAGTTGCACGGGATCTACATCCTTGCCCAATCGCGTGACGGCTTGATCGTGGTCGACATGCACGCCGCCCACGAACGCATCGGTTACGAGCGGCTCAAGCGTGCGCACGATGGCGAAGGCCTGCGCAGCCAGCCGCTGCTGGTGCCTGCGACGCTGGCGGTATCGGAGCCAGAAGCCGATGTCGCCGAGAGCGAAGCGGCGACGCTGGACGCGCTCGGGTTTGAAGTGACCCGCGCCGGTCCGCAGTCGCTGACCTTGCGATCGGTGCCGGCGCTGCTGGCCCACGGGGATGTCGAGGCGTTGTTGCGCGATGTCATCGGCGACCTGCGCGAGCATGGTGGTGCTTCGCCACTGGGCGGGATACGGGTCGCCGCGGCGCGCGACGAATTGTTGTCGACCATGGCTTGCCACGGTGCCGTGCGCGCCAACCGGCGCCTGACCCTGCCGGAGATGGACGCGTTGCTGCGCGAGATGGAAGTCACCGAACGATCCGGCCAGTGCAACCATGGCCGGCCCACCTGGGCGGCGTTCAACTTGTCCCAGATCGATCACTGGTTCCTGCGCGGACGCTGATATGACAAAACTCCACCAACTGCTCGTGCTGCTGTGCCTGGCCACCCTCGGCGTGGCCCTGGGTGGCTGCGAGCGCAATAATCTGTCTTCCACCAATGATGAGGTTTCGATGTCCGCCGAAGAGTTTGCCTTCAAGCAAAGCCAGCAAGCCTGGCGTGAGCAGCGTCGTGCCGGGCTGGTTGCGGCTGACGGCTGGACCAGCCTGGTGGGCCTGCACTGGATCGAGCCGGGCGCGCACTATCTGGGCAGCGATGCGGACAATGGCATGCGCCTGGCGATGGGTCCGGAGCACATCGGCATGATCGAGTTGCGTGACAACCGCGTCCGTCTGGTGCCCGAGGCCGGCGTGGCGTTGACGGTGGACGGTGAGCCGTTGACCGGTGAGGCCTGGCTGCGCGCGGACGATGATCCGGCCGGCCCGAGCACGCTGGGGTTCGACGGTGGTGATGGGCGCGCGGTGGTAATCAAGCGCAATGATCGGCTTGCGCTACGCGTCCGTCATGCCCAGGCGCCCACAAGAACCGGGTTTGCCGGATTGGAGTATTGGCCGGCAGACCCCGAATGGGTGGTGCCGGCGCGATTCGTTCCGCACCCGGCAGGACAGACGATGGAAATTGCCAACATCATCGGTGCATTCGATGAGGTGGACAATCCGGGACTGGTCGAGTTCGAGCGTGACGGGGTGAGCTACCAGTTGGAAGCCATCGACGAAGGCGGTGACACATTGTTCCTGGTCTTCGCCGACCGCACCAACGGGCACGGCAGCTACGGCGCCGGTCGCTTTGTGTATGTCCCCAAGCCCGACGCTGACGGCCGACTGGTCGTTGACTTCAACCAGGCCTACAACCCGCCCTGCGCCTTCACCGCATTTGCCACCTGCCCGTTGCCGCCGCTGGAAAACCGGTTGGACCTGGCGGTGACCGCCGGCGAAAAATCCTATGTCGTCGGGGAGGCTCCCTGAAACCCAGCCGCGCCACAAGCCGAGTAGCGACATGCAACCAGTGAGGATCGTGCTGGCCGGGCTGCTGGCCGTGTGCGCCACGGTGTCGGCGGGAGCCGTCGGTACCGTGGAGGCGCTGCAGGACACCTTGCCGCCGCCGACCGGGGTGGAGATTGCCGAGCTGCCGCCGTACAGCCCGCCCGTGCCGCTGCTGTGGAAAGTCTCCGATGCCGACAATGCGATCTACCTGCTGGGATCGTTCCACTTGCTGAAGCAGGATGACTACCCGCTATCGGGCGACATTGATGCCGCGTATGAGCTGGCGGACCGGATCGTATTCGAGGTTGCGCCTGCCGAGCTTGATGACCCGACGACGGGGCAAAAATTCCTTGAGGCCGCCGGCTATGAGGACGGACGGGTGCTCGCCGACGTGCTGCCGCCGCGACTGCGCGAGAAGCTGCACCGATTGTTGGCCCGGCAGGGCAGCGGGCTCGAACAGGTGAACCACTACAACCCCTGGTTCGTGAATTTGTCGCTGATGCTGGGCTTGTCACGATCGTTGGGCTTCAGCGCCGAGCTGGGGCTGGATCGTCATTTGATGGAGCGCGCGGCCAGCTCCGGCAAGCCGACCTCCGGGCTTGAGTCGATTGATGACCAATTGCAGGCGCTGGACGCCGCACCGATGCACGAGCAGGTGATCGGGCTGAAGGATTTTATCGACCGCCCGCAGGAGATGCCCGCGATGCTGGCCGATCTGCACCAGGTCTGGCGCGACGGTGACATTGAAGCGCTGGATGCCCTGACCCGGCAGGAAATGCTGGAAAAGACCCCGCAGACGTACCGGGCCATCAACCAGGAGCGGAACCTGTCGTGGCTGCCCCAGCTACGACAGATGCTCGATGAGAATCATCATGATGATGTCATGGTGGTGGTCGGTGCCTTGCACCTGCTCGGGGACGACGGCGTCGTGGAGCTGCTGCGCGATCACGGTTATCAGGTCGAGCGTATCTGCTCGGCTTGTGAAGCCGCGCTCAGCGACTCGATTCCGCCGCTAGAGGAGCCACAAACTCCATCGTGATGCAATCCACCGGGCAGGCAGGCACGCACAATTCGCAACCGGTGCATAGCGGCTCGATCACCGTGTGCATGTACTTGGCGCCGCCCACGATCGCATCGACCGGGCAGGCCTGGATGCATTTGGTGCAACCGATGCAGTCGTCCTCGATGACCAGCGCGACCTGGGCCGGTGTGTGCTCGCCGCGATGGCGGTCGAAGGTTTTGGGCTCGACGCCGAGCGCCCGGGACA
This sequence comes from Lysobacter sp. A289, assembly GCF_054072675.1. Lineage (NCBI taxonomy): Bacteria > Pseudomonadati > Pseudomonadota > Gammaproteobacteria > Lysobacterales > Lysobacteraceae > Lysobacter > Lysobacter sp. A289. The sequence goes on along the minus strand of NZ_JBSVRN010000001.1, from coordinate 1,240,958 downwards.
GCGCTAGTGCGCCGGCATCGCCGCCGGGAGGGCAGCGGTCGATATCCGCATCGCCTGCCGCCATCGCCTCGGCGTACGGCCGGCAGCCCGGATAACCGCATTGGCCGCACTGGGTTTGCGGCAACAGGCGGTCGAGTCGCTCGGTCAGGTCGGCCATGGCGTTACCTGGAACGTTATCAACGCACCGGCATGCCAGCCTGCGCGCTGCTGTCGGCATCCAGCAAGGCCAGCGCGTCGGCGTCGAAACCGGCGGAGAGGATCATGCCCTCGCTCATCCCGAACCGCATCTTGCGCGGCGCGAGGTTGGCGATGAACACCACGTTGCGGCCGACCAGTTTGCCTGGCTCCGGGTACGACGCGCGGATACCGGAAAAGATCTGCCGGGTGCCCAGATCGCCGCCGTCGAGCTCGAAGCGCAGCAGCTTGTTCGAGCCTTCGACCAATTCGCAGACCAGCACCTTGCCGATGCGCAGGTCGAGCTTGGCGAAGTCGTCGATGCCGATGGTGGCGGCCTGCGATGCATCGGGCGTTGCCGGCTTCGCCGTAGCGGCCGGAGCGGGCTGGGCGATGGATGTCGGCGTGACGTTCGCCGGGGTTTGCGGGGCATCGGGTGCTTTCATGGAATCCTTGCTGGCTTCGGTCATGGCATCGATCAGCTTCGGGTCAATCCGGGTAAACAACGGTGAATAGGAGTGGATGCGGTGGCCAACAAGTGGCGCGTCCAGCGTGCGCCAATCGGCTACCGGCGCATCGAGGAATGCTTCGGCTTGCGTCGTGACCCGGGGTAGCACCGGCTTGAGCGCGGTGTTGAGCACGCGGAACAGATTCAGGCCCTGGCTGCACACCGCCTGCAGTTGCGCATCCGCGCCTTCCTGCTTGGCGATCACCCACGGTTTGTGCTCGTCGATATAGCGGTTGGCCTCGTCGGCCAGGGCCATCGTCATCCGCAGCGCGGTGGCAGCTTCGTTGCGGTGGTAGGCGGCTGCGATCGGCGCCAGTTGTTCGACGAAGCGCGCGTACATCGCCGGGTCGGGCAAGGCATCGGCGAGCTGACCGTCGAAGCGCTTGCTGATGAATCCCGCGCAGCGGCTGGCGAGGTTGACGAACTTGCCGACCAGGTCGGCGTTCACCCGCGCGGTGAAGTCGGTCAGGTTGAGATCCAGGTCGTCCACGCCGCCGGAGGTCTTGGTCGCGAAGTAGTAGCGCAGCGCTTCCGGCTCCAGGCCGACATCGAGGTAGGTGCGCGCCATCACGAAGGTGCCGCGCGACTTGGACATCTTGGCGCCGTCCACGGTCAGGTAGCCGTTGACGTGCAATCGGGTCGGCGCGCGGAAACCCGCTCCGTGCAGCACGGCCGGCCAGAACAGGCCGTGGAAGTTGACGATGTCCTTGCCGATGAAGTGGTGAAGCTCCGATTGGCTGTCGCGGGCAAGATAGCTGAAGAAATCCAGCCCCTCGCGCTCGCACAGCGCCTGGAAGCTGGCCAGGTAGCCAATCGGTGCGTCGATCCAGACATACAGGTACTTGCCCGGATGGCCGGGGATCTGGAAGCCGAAGTAGGGCGCATCGCGGGAGATGTCCCAGGCGCGCAGGCCGCCCTCGGCATCCAGCCATTCCTGCAGTTTGGCCTTGACTCCCGGATTGGCGACATCGCCGGACAGCCAGTCGCGCAGGAAGGCGTCGAAATCGCCGACCTCGAAGAAGAAGTGCTCCGACTCGCGCAGCTCCGGTTCCGCGCCGCTGACCACCGAGCGCGGCTCCTTCAGCTCGGTCGGCGAATAGGTCGCCCCGCAGTGTTCGCAGTTGTCGCCGTACTGGTCGGGCGTGTTGCAGTTGGGGCAGATGCCCTTGACGAAGCGGTCGGGCAGGAACATGCCCTTGGCCGGGTCGTACAGCTGGGCAACCGAGCGCCGCTTGATGTGGCCGTTGTTGTCGAGCTTGGTGTAGATCGCCTCGGTCAAGGCGCGGTTGCGCGGCGAGTTGGTCGAGTCGTAATGGTCAAACGCCACGCCAAAGTCGGCGAAGTCGCGCTCATGGCTGGCCTGGATGCCGGCGATGTAGGCCTCAGGTGTCATTCCGGCCTTTTCCGCCGCCAGCATGATCGGCGTGCCGTGGGTGTCGTCGGCACAGACGAAGTGGGCGGTGTTTCCGGACAGGCGCTGCGCGCGGGTGAAGATGTCGCCCTGGATGTAACCGACCAGGTGGCCCAGATGCAGCGGGCCATTGGCATAGGGTAGGGCGCAGGTGACGAGGAGCTCGCGGGACATGGGTGGGATCGGCGGTGACAGAACCTTCATTATTGCATGCGCCAGCGGCTGCCCCACCCGTCAGGCTACGGCCGGTTCGTGCCCGCCAGTCCGGCACCCGCGCCAACGAAGACGACCCGCAAGAGCGGGCCGTCGAGGGGTACAAGCCGTGCGCGTAACGCTTGCGATCGGCGTTACTTGCGAACCCAGGTCTGCGTGCGGCCGAGCAGCGAGAAGCCCATGAAGCCGCGGATCTCCAACTTGGCGCCGTCATCGACCGGCTGCAATTTCAATGAGTAGACCTTGCCCTTGGCCGGGTCGAGGATCTTGCCGCCCTTCCAGACGGCGCCGTCCTGCTTGGCATCCCACAGGATCACCATTCCCTCGATGGGCTGGTTCTTGCGTTCGCCGTCGCACTCGCTGCAAACCGGGTTGTCGCCCTGTGCGGACTGCATCACTTCGAGCACCCGGCCGGAGAGCGTGCCGTTGTCGGCCTGGTAGATCTCTACCGTCGACTTGGCCTTGCCGGTGTCATCGTCGATGGTCGTCCAGGTGCCAATCGGGGTTTGCTGGGCGAGTGCAGACATCGGCAGTACCAGCAGCAACGCGAGCAACTTCATACGCATATGGTTTCCTCCGGAAGCAGGGGACAGTGCCGATCTTTATACCGTATCCGGCCGGTAATCCGCGATAACCTGCCGCTGCGGTTCATCAAGTGTCGCGATTGATCCATGTCAGTGACTCTTGCCGTGGCGCTGCCACAATAGGCAACCAGAACATGACTCCATAAAGAGGCCCGCCGTGACCGATTCACTCCAGACCCGTATCGGCGCGTTGCCGCTGCCGGGAACCGACACCACGATGGCTGCCACTGGCGCGCGCGTACGGGTGGCGCAGGCCGATGGCAGCGTCGCGGTGGCGATTGACCTCGGGGTGCCGATCGCCTGGCTGCACGATGAACTGGAGGCGGCGGTCAAGGCGCTGCTGGCCGAGCAGGACTTGTCCTTGACCCGGTTGGAGCTGACCCAGCGCATCAGCAGCCACGCTGTGCAGCCGAAGTTGTCGCCGTTGCAGAAGGTTCGCAACGTGATCGCGGTGGGTTCGGGCAAGGGCGGTGTGGGCAAGTCGACCACGGCGGTGAACCTGGCGCTGGCATTGGCGGCCGATGGCGCGAAGGTCGGGGTGCTGGATGCCGACGTCTACGGCCCCAGCGTGCCGATGATGCTGGGCATCAGTGGCCGCCCGGACAGCCCGGACGGCAAGTCGATCGAGCCGATGCGGGCCCATGGCGTGGAGGCGATGTCGATCGGCTTCCTGGTCGAGCAGGACACCCCGATGATCTGGCGCGGGCCGATGGCGACTTCGGCGTTGTCCCAGTTGCTCAACGAAACGCGCTGGAGCGACCTGGATTACCTGATCGTCGATTTGCCGCCGGGTACGGGCGATATCCAGTTGACCCTGGCGCAGAAGATCCCGGTGGCCGGTGCGGTCATCGTGACCACACCGCAGGATGTGGCGACGCTGGATGCCAAGAAGGCACTGAAGATGTTCGAGAAGGTGGAGGTGCCGGTGCTGGGCCTGATCGAGAACATGGCCGTCCACGTGTGCAGCAATTGCGGTCATGCGGAACACGTATTCGGCGAAGGTGGCGGGCAGCGCATGGCCAGCCAGTACGACGTGCCGTTGCTGGGCAGCTTGCCGCTGGAGCGCTCGATACGCGAGCAGGGCGATGCCGGCGTGCCCGTCGTGCTCGCCCAACCGGACTCGGCGGCGGCGAAGGCGTATCGCGATGCGGCCCGGCAGATCGCGATACGACTGGCCATGCGGCCGCGGGTTACTCCGTCAATCTCGGCGTCGCTGCTATAGGCATTACAATCATCTGCTTTCGCCCGACGGGGTTGCCCCGGGGCTTGGCCCGATCGCACGGGGAAGTACTGCATGAGCATCAAATCCGACCGCTGGATCCGGCAGATGGCCGAACAGCAGGCAATGATCGAGCCATACGAGCCCGGTCAAGTGAAGCAGGCGAACGGCGAGCGCATCGTCAGCTACGGCACGTCGAGTTACGGTTACGACGTGCGCTGCTCGCGCCAGTTCAAGGTCTTCACCAACATCAATTCCACCATCGTCGACCCGAAGAACTTCGACCCGCGCAGTTTCGTGGACATCGAGGCCGACGAGTGCATCATCCCGCCCAACTCGTTTGCACTGGCCAGCACGGTCGAGTATTTCCGCATCCCGCGTGACACCCTGGTGGTGTGCCTGGGCAAGAGCACCTACGCGCGTTGCGGGATCATCGTCAACGTGACCCCGCTGGAGCCGGAGTGGGAAGGCCACGTGACGTTGGAATTTTCCAACACCACCCCGTTGCCGGCGCGGATCTACGCCAACGAAGGCGTGGCGCAGATGCTGTTTTTTCAGGCTGACGCCGACGACGTCTGCGAGACGTCCTACAAGGATCGCGGTGGCAAGTACCAGGGCCAGCGCGGAGTCACGCTACCGCGCACCTGATTGGCGGTTTTTTCGGTGGTACAAAAAAAGAGAGGGTGGCGCATGCCACCCTCTCTTTTTATTGTTTAAGGCCGGTTCCCGGTCAGAACTTGTACTCCATGCGCACGAAACCGGTGCGTCCGTAATAGTCATACTGGGTTGCGAACGTGGGTACGTTGCCGGTGGTCGTGCCTACGCCACCCGAGATACGCGGTGGATCCTTGTCCAGCAGATTGCGGATACCGACCAGAATCGACCAGTCGTCCTGGCTGTAGCGGACCGAAAAATCGTGGTAGAAGGCCTTGTCGGCCCAGATGTCGCGCCACGCGTTCGGCCGCCCCTGGTAGGTGTAGGTTGGGGTCAGATCCCGGTTCTTGGTTTGGTGGATGTATTCCGTGTTCCAGAAGTATGTCCAGTCGCCCCGTTCTAGACGGGCACCCAGGTTGCCGGTCAACTTCGGACGGCCGATGTAACCGGCCAGGTTGGAGGAGCTGAAGCCGCTCTCCTCTGCCGTATCAAAAAATTGTGATACGTCCTCCATCGTATAGGTGATCTGGCTCTCCAGGGAAAGCTTGCCGAAGGAGAAATCATTGTCGTAATTCAGGAGCAGGTCGTAGCCACGGACCTGCTGACGGTTGATGTTGATGTACTGGTTACGAACCTCTTCGATCTTGAATGGCTCGGTAGGGTGGCCCGCCGCGTTGCGATCGAACAGGTCGCAAAAGTTGTTCGGGAAGATGGGAGCGCCGTAGCAGCCGGACAGGATAGTTCCGGTCGACAGCTGGCCAATCTGGTCCCGGATCTCATAGTTGAAGTAATCGAGCGCTACGCTGAAGTTGGAGGACGATGGCGTGAGCACTATCCCCGCGGTGAATGCCTTGGAGTTTTCGGGAGTGAGCGTGCCATAACCACCACCGGAGACGACCGTGGCCGACGATGCCGCGCCGGTATAGGTGTCCGGAATGCCGGTGGCTGCACAGTTGGCCCTGATGAAGTCGTTGTTGCTTTCGCCCCAGAGGATGCACGGGTCGATGGCGAGCTGCGACTGGAAGCCGGTCTGGTCACCCAGGTACAGCTCGTACAGGCCAGGCGCACGGAAGGACGTGCCACGGGTGGCGCGCAGACGCATCACAGAGTTGACCTGCCAGTTCAGACCCAACTTCCACACGTTGTCCGATCCCTCGACCGAGTCGTACTCGAACGCCCGCGCCGACGCATTGAGCGACAGCGACTCGAAACCGGGCTTGCCGGTCAGCAATGGCACCTCGACTTCGCCAAATATCTCGCGGACGCTGTCATCACCCTTGGTCACCTGGGCGGAGCTTGAGCCCCACAGGTCTCCGTTACGTGACAGGTCGCTCGGCTGGTCGTCGATGCTGTAGCGGCGGTACTCGATGCCGAATGCGCCCGGGATCACGCCGGCCGGGATCTCGAACAGATCACCGGTGACGATGAAATTGACGGTCGCTTGATCGTAAACCGTGTTGCCGGTATGCCATTGACCAACCGTATCGGCCAGCTCGCCCATCCGCTCGCCACTCAGGAAGCCCGGGTCGTAGTAGTCGACGCGCGGGGCGGTGTCGTCGAATTGCACGTCACCGGACCGCGACGCAACGATCCCGAAGTTGCTGTAGTCACCGTCGGAACGGCTGTAGTTGCCGTTGACTTGCCATCCCCAGGTATCGGTGGCCGAGAACAGGCCATCGAGCTTCGTGGCGCCGTAGAAATAGTCGACCTCGATCTCGTTGTCCGACATGAACGGCATGATCGGCTGGGCGAGGCCGGACAGAACCGGGCTGACATAATCCGGCGAATTGGCGTAGGTGTACGCGGTAGTGCCGAAGGGTTCGACGGACGAAGCGCCACCGACCAGCGGGAAGAATTGGCGATAGGAGTGGGTGGTGGTCTTGCGCTTGTTGTACAGCCACTGGGTCTTCCAATTGACCTTGTCAAATCCGAAGTCGGTCGCGCCGTAAATACTGAAGCGCTCCTGCTTGTCGATTACCTGCTGCGAACCCATGAAATCGTAGTTCAACACATCTTCGAAATAGGCTTGGTCGGAGTTCGCATAGTTCGGATTGTTCCGCGGCCGGTAGCCCGGGATCATTCCGATCGTGACGCCGTCGGGGGAAGGAATATAACGGGTGCCGTATCCGGCATCGATCACCGTGTTTGCGTACAGGTTTCCGGCACTGCAGCCGCCCAGCGCGGTGCCGCCAATGATCGAGCGGTCTTCGCGGTCAAGGCGTTTGCCGCCAGGGCCGTCAAAAGCCAGGTCCTGTGCACACTTGAAGTAGTCGCGGTCGCCAAGGGTCAGTTCCTTGTGCAGATAACCCTCACCGGCCAGGACAATGCTGCCGCTGTCGAAATTCCAGCCGGTGGCGCCGGAGACCGAGTACACCTCGCCGCCGCTATCGAACGGTTGGCGAACGGTGATGGAAAGCTCCGGCCGGTCGACGCTCTTGCGGGTGATCATGTTGACTACGCCGGCGACCGCGTCGGAGCCGTAGATGGACGACGCGCCATCCTTGACGATCTCGACGCGTTGCAGGATGGACGAGGGGATGACGTTCAGGTCGAACGCGCCAACCTGGCCGCGGGTTCCGGCCGGTCCAGGGCGCTGGCCATCGAGCAGGACCAGCGTACGGTTGGCACCCAGGCCGCGCAGCGACAAGGTCTCCACGCCGGTACCGCCTTCAACCACGAATCGGCTGAACTGGTTCTTGATCTGGGTCGAGCCGGAAGCCACGCTTGATTTCTGCAGCCACTCGGCGGCGGTGACCTGTCCGATGGCCACGTTGGTATCGGCAGTGATGACCTGGACCGGGGAAGTTGATACGTACTCGGTGCGACGCAGCAGTGACCCGGTAACCGTCACCCGGTCCAGCTCGACGGGATCGGCGGATGCTGCTTCCGGCTGCGTTTGCTGCTCCTGTTGTCCCTGCTCATCCAGTTGTTCAGCATCGGTCGCCGGGGTCGTGTCCTGTGCCAGTGCACTGGATGCGTACAGGCATATCAGCACCGCCGCCGCAAGTGGCAAACGTTTCATGTCAATCGACTTCCGTCCCATTTCCTTCCCCTCGTTAGGCTTTTGTTAACCGAACATATATCTTTCGTTCAGCAAGTACAACTTACCGCCAGAACTCTGCTTCGCGCCCCTAGCCGGAGTTGCGGCCAGGTCACAGCCCTTGGGGGCCGCAGTCCTCGGACAGATAGTTCTCGATCAGGGTCAACGTCGTTGTGTGGTGTCGTGGGTACCACGGCATGCTGTGCGGCATGTCCGGGACCAGTTTGAATTGCGCCGGCACCTTGTCCTTGACCGCGTTGTAGAAGTCGCGGGCGTGGAACGACGGCGTGCGGACGTCGCGGTCGCCGACATACAGCAGTACCGGGAGCTGTGCGGCGTCGGTGTGCTGCATCGGGTCCATTCCCTTCACGGTGCTGGCCTGCAGGATCCGCTGCAGGCGATTCTGGCTCCATGACGTCCCGAGGCGAGCGAGATTGGTGACCGGCGCACCGGAAATGGCGCACTGATAAGGGGAGTCATCGCGCACGACGGCCGCTGCAGCGGCGAACCCGCCATAGGAGTAGCCAAAGATCGCGATTCTGTCCGCGGCGGCAATGCCTTGCGAGACCAGCCATTCGGCGCCATCGTCGTTGTCGTCCTGCATCGCCAGGCCCCATTGGCCATCACCGGCAATCCACAGATCCCGACCGAGCCCCGTCGAACCGCGATACTGGGGACGTAATACGGCATAGCCGCGTGATGTGAAGAACGGGACCCATCCCGATCCGTCCCAACCGCCATAGTCACGAGCCCAAGGTCCGCCATGTGGGAGAACAATCGCCGGCAGTGGCGCATCGCCCTTGTTCCAGTCCACCGGGAAGTCCAGCAAAGCAGGAATCTCACGGCCGTCGCGCGCTTTATAGCTGACCCATTGTTGCTCGCCGATCTGCTCCGGATCGATCCATGGGCGCTGGCCTCCCAGCGAAACCACCTGCTTCTTGTCCGTCAGCACGTGATACGACGGTGGGTGGCTTGCACTGCTGGCGCTGAACAACACACGGGACATGGTGTCGTTGTAATCGATGATGCTGACGCTTTGTCCCGGGAACGCTTGTTGAAGGCCGTCGTGAACGGCCTTCATCTCCGGATCGACGTAGACCGCCTTGCGCTGTGGCCCGTCCACCACGAAACCCAGTACGCGGTTGAAGTTATGGGGTTGCCTGCCGAAGATAAGCGCCCCGATCGAGAACTCCGGATGCGCCGCAAGTGGCTCGTCGTCGAACTGGCGTTTTTGCGGGTCGTACATCTTCGCCTGCACGCGGTCGGATGACAGGTCGCTCAATACGTAGAACTTGCCGCTGGCTTCGTCGATGCCGACAATTTCGACGGTGTAACGATCGGTGAGATTCGTCATCAGCGCCGGGTGTTCTTCGAAACTTCCGCTTTCAGGATTGCGGATCAGTATTTTTTGCTGGTACTCGTCCCGCCCGGCCGAATCGATCTGGACACGGGTCAGCAGTTCGCCGGTGCCTGGATGGAACAGGCCGGGACTACTGCGACCGCTGCCGCGAAACAGCAGCTCCGTTTCTCCGGTGCGAAGGTTGTATTTGTAGTAATTGGAGGACAGCGTCAGTTCGTTGAGCTGGGAGACGATTACCCGCTTCGGATCCAGTGGCAGCGTATGGACCAGCGATGCCGTGCCGGCGATTTCGAGACAGCGCTTGGTTTGCTTGCTGATGCCGATGGTTCGGGTGTTGTCGGCAAATGCTTCACTGAACTCGTCGTGGCTGGTGTCGGTCAAATACGCCTTGACCACAAACGTCTTGGTCGCGCCGGTGGTCTTGCCCTCGCCGCAACCACCCAGCTGGCCGGTCCACTCCTGGCGTGCCAATACGAATACCTGGTTCGCCTTGAGTGCGTTGGCCGCGATGAACTTCATGCGGTCTCCGGACGGCGTGATTGTCGGACCTGCGGCAAGATCGTCGAGACTCCAGGTGGCCAGCGCGGTTTCCTGATAATCACTGCCGGGCGATGCGACGATTGCGACCAGGTTATTGCCGTCGGAACTCATTGACGGCGATTGCATGGCCGGCACGCGGGCGAAGTCGTCGATCGGGATCGGTTCGCCAGCGTTCGCGGTGCCCGCCAGTAAAGCGATACACCCGACCTGCAGCGCCCTCAGGATGTTCCAGTTTTTCATGCGTCCCCTTCCCCTGTTCATTATTTACGTAACTGAAATTCCGCACCCGTGCCCCACGGTGGGAATGTCTGGAAGCTAGCAGAAATGTGACGCAAGTGATCCCCAGCCGGCCCGTCGAATCGTCACAGCGCGATGGCTCTCAGCTTTGCAGTGCGGCCTGCAATCGCTTCACGCGCTCGACCAGTAACTCAGGCGAGTAGGGCTTGGCGCTGACCGTGCCCCAGACCGGCCGAGGCCACGCGATGTCGCTTTCAAAACGTGCAATCACATGCACGTGCAATTGCGAGACCTGGTTGCCGAGGGCGGCGACGTTGAGCTTGTTGGGGCGGAAGGCCTGTTGCAGCGCCCGGCTGGTGAGGGCGATTTCGCGGGTCAGTTCCGTTTGCTGGTCGGGGTCCAGGTCGATCCACTCCACCATGTGTTCGATCCGTGGCACCAGGATCAGCCAGGGGTGGTTGGCATCGTCCATCAGGCGCAACTCGCTCAGCCCCAGCATCGCGACCGGGTGGGTGTCATCGGCCAGCCGTGGATCGAGCTGCCAGCCGTGGTCTTGTCGGTGGCTCATCGCAGGTTCTCCGCCAGGAATCCGGTGGTGCGTTGCCAGGCCAGGGTTGCGCTGGCAGGCTCGTGGTCATCGCGCAACTCGCAGTTGAAGCCGTGTCCGGCCGGGTAGACGTGGATAGTTGCGCCGGGGTGCTTGTCGCGGTGCAGCTGCACGTCAGCGGCGGAGATGTTGCGGTCGCGCTGGCCGAAGTGGAATTGGATGGGGGCGCGTAGCGGCTCATCGAGGAACGGCACGTTGCGGGCCCCGTAGTAGCTGACCGCAGGCAGCCCGAGGCGGGTATTGGCGAGCAGGGCGACGGTGCCACCCCAGCAAAATCCCACCGCGCCGGTACGCAAACCCTCGCTGTGCAACTGGTCGGCGGCGGTGCCGACTACGTCGACTGCCGCCTCAATGCCCACGGCGTTGGCCAGCTTTCGGCCACGGGCGATGCCCGCCGCGTCGTAATCCAGTTCCACCGCTTTCTCGACCGGATCGAACAACGCGGGGGTCATGGCGATGAAGCCGTCCTGCGCAAACTGCTCGGCAACATGGCGGATATGGCGGTTGACACCAAAGATCTCCTGAATCACCACCACCGCGCCGCGTGACGGTCCGGCCGGCTCGCAGCGCCACGCACGTACGGGACCGTGGGGGGTTTCCAGATCAATCCAACGGTTCATGTCGGCTCCGTTCAGCTTGGCTGGGTGGTCTTTCGGGTTGATTCTAACGCCAAGGTTATAATTCGCACTTCACCTTTGCCGTCGCCTCTCGCATCGGAAAACCTTCGCTACCTGGTCGCAACATGCCCCTGCAAGACACGCTGTCCAAAACCCCGAAAGTCGGCTTCATCAGCCTTGGTTGCCCCAAGGCACTGGTCGATTCCGAGCGTATCCTCACCCAGCTGCGGGTGGAGGGTTACGACCTGGTGCCCAGTTATGACGATGCCGACGTGGTGGTGGTCAACACCTGCGGCTTCATCGATTCGGCCGTGGCCGAGTCGCTGGACGCGATTGGCGAGGCGATGGCCGAGAACGGCAAGGTCATCGTGACCGGCTGCCTGGGCAAGCGCGCCGAGGTGATTCGCGAGGCGCACCCGGGCGTGCTGTCGATCAGCGGCCCGCAGGATTACGACAGCGTGCTGACCGCCGTGCATGCCGCCGTGCCGCCGCGGCACGATCCGTTCATCAGCCTGGTGCCGGACACTGGCATCAAGCTGACCCCGAAGCATTACGCGTACCTGAAGATTTCCGAGGGCTGCAACCACCGTTGCAGCTTCTGCATCATCCCCTCGATGCGCGGCAACCTGGTGTCGCGGCCGATCGACCAGGTGCTGCGCGAGGCCGAGAAGCTCGCGATGGGCGGGGTCAGGGAGCTGCTGGTGATCTCGCAGGACACCTCGGCCTATGGTGTGGACGTGCGCTATGCCGAGCACGAGTGGCGCGGCAAGAGCTACCAGACCCGGATGAAAGCGCTGTGCGAAGGGCTGGGCGAGCTGGGCCTGTGGACGCGACTGCACTACGTCTATCCGTACCCGCACGTGGACGACATCATTCCGCTGATGGCGGATGGCAAGATCCTGCCCTACCTGGATATCCCGTTCCAGCACGCCAGCCCGCGCGTGCTGAAGCTGATGAAGCGCCCGGGAGCGATCGACAAGACACTGGCGCGCATCCAGAACTGGCGCAGGGTTTGCCCCGAGCTGACGATCCGGTCGACGTTCATCGTCGGCTTCCCGGGCGAGACCGAGGCGGAGTTCGAGGAGTTGCTGGACTTCCTCGACGAGGCGCAGCTTGATCGCGTTGGTGCATTTGCCTATTCGCCGGTTACCGGTGCCAAGGCGAACGAGCTGCCGGACCCGGTCGACGAGGACGTGAAGCAGGAGCGGCTGGCGCGTTTCATGCAGCGCCAGGCCGGGATCTCCGCCGAGAAGCTTGAGGCCAAGGTCGGCAGCGTGCAGCGTTGCATCGTTGATGCCGTCGATGGCGAACTGGCCATTGCCCGCTCGATGGCCGATGCGCCGGAAATCGACGGCGTGGTGCAAATCCAGAACGGCTACTTCGCCGGCCTGAAGCCGGGTGATTTTGCCGACGTGGAGATCATGGGCAGCGACGAGCACGACTTGTTCGGCGAGGTTTCCTTCGGGGATTGAACTACCGGTGGCCTGACACGGGCGCACACCGCGTATCTGCTTATGTAGGGTCGACAATGCACGCACCGGGCCACGGCCTGGCGCGTGCCGACCGCATGCCGTGGAGGCAGCATGAAGTGGTTGCTGGTGCCCTGTGTGGCCTGCTGTGCCGGTCTGCTGTTGCCGGCGCTGGCGTACGGCGCGGCGGCCATCGGCGATGAGGACCTTCGGGTTTATCTGGGCGCGTTGGAGCTGGGGGCGCGGCTGGACGTGGACCTCACTGGCGATGGGCGGGCGGAGCTGGTTTATGTCGCCACCGACAGCAACCAGCGGGTGCTGGGCGTCATCGAAGGTCGCGGGGAACCCGCACGTCTAGGTGCGCACTTGCTGGGCGAGGCCCCGCTGGCGGCCACGCCACAATCCTCGGTGTCGCTCAGCTTTGATAACGGGCAGTTGGTGGTGGAACAGTTCGCTGGTGAGGGCTCCGTCCGCGTGAGCAGCTACCGCTATCGCTATGATGCCGCCGTGCAAAAGCTGCGGTTGGTCGAGTTGTCCGTCGAGCAGTACGACGATGCGGCGGGGCAGGGAACCCTGCGTATCAGCTGGGATCTGGACGCCGGCGAGCAGGTGGTGGTGCGTAGCGAGCCGGCGACGCTCGATAACGGCCAGCAGGTCTACGTCTACGGCCCCGAATTGCGCTTTGTCCGGCTGGCTGCGCCGATATATCTGTCCGGCACGCCGGACCCGCTGACGTTATTCGAGCTTGAGGGCCGGTGGGAAATGCTCGTGTCGAGCGACTGAAAACATTGAGGCGTGAAACACGCACGATGGTGCAAGACGGGTAGCCTCCAGGCCGTGGGCGCGGAGCTGCTGCGGTCAGTCCGGGTACTGCACCCGCACGATCACCAGATGCTGCGGACCGGCCGGAAGTTGCACCTGGATCTCGTCGTCCAGGCACTTCTTCAGCATTGCCCGGGCGAGCGGTGAATCGATGCTGATCCACCCCAGCTTCGCGTCGGTTTCATCAGGGCCGACAATGCGGTAGCGGAAGGTCTCGCCGCTGCCGCTGCCGCTGCCTTCGACATCGACCGTGGCGCCAAAGTACACCGCGTCCGGGTTGGATGGCGTGGATTCCACCACCCGCAGTGCCGGCAGTCGCTTGCTGAGGTAGCGGACGCGCCGGTCGATCTCGCCGAGCTGCTTCTTGCGGTAGGTGTACTCCGCGTTCTCCGAGCGATCGCCCTCGGCCGCGGCAGCCGCGAGGGCCTTGACCACCTCCGGGCGCTGGAATCGCCACAGCTGCTCCAGCTCGGCCTTGAGCCGATCATGGCCCTGGCGGGTGATCAGGGCAGTACTGCTTGCTGCGGGAGGACGCCAACGGCCCATCAGGACTCCATGCGGTCGGTGAAGAAGGTTTGCAGGGCGGACGATCATCCCGGCGCGGTGGCTTGCGCTTTGACGGTCGAATCGCGGAATCTTGCGTCCTGCCCGGCCATTGTCGTCTTTCATGCTGATCCTGCCACTCCATCGCCCGCTCACCCGCGCCACGTTCCCGTTCGTGACGGTGGTGTTGATCGCGATCAATGTGCTGGTGTTCCTTGGCTGGCAAGTCGGCGACAACGCCACGATGCTGCGCGCACAGCAACATTACCTGGATGCGGATCTCGGACGTTACGAAGTCCCGGCCTACGAGCGCCACTTGCTCGGGACCAGCCAGGCGGATGCGCTGGCGGAATTCGAGCGGGTGTCGACGTCGGCGCGACCGGCCTACGTGGCCAGGATCACGCTGACCGACGTCGTATTTGTCGCCATGCTGCAGTCGGGCGAGGGGTTCGACCAGGTTGCCGACTTCCAGGCGTGGCAGCCGCTGCGGGTGGAGTACGACGCGTTGCTGGGCGACGTATTCACCCTGCGCCACCTGCTGCGAAGTTCCGAGGTCGACCCGTGGCGGATGTTGAGTTCGGCGTTCCTGCACGGCGGGCTGATGCATCTGGTTGGAAACATGCTGTTCCTGCTTGCACTGGGATTGTTGGTCGAAGGTGCGATTGGCTCGGGTCGCTTCATGGGCGTGTACCTGCTTGGCGCGCTCGCCTCCAGTGCAGTGTCGCTGTTGTGGCGCTGGGGCGAAGCCAGTGGCGGCCTGGGTGCATCGGGCGCGGTGGCGGCGTTGATGGGCGCGTTCTGCGTGGTATGGGGCCGCCAGCCGGTGCGCTTCTTCTACTGGTTCGGGGTGGTATTCGACTACGTGCGCGCGCCGGCAATCTGGTTGCTGCCGCTGTGGCTGGGCTGGGAGGTCTACAACCTGCTGGTCAATGAAGATCTCGGGGTCGGGTTCGACGCCCACGCGGGCGGGATCATCAGCGGCGCCCTGATGGGGATGGTGCTGGTGGGCCTGGGTCAGGTGCGCAACGGGTTCATCGGCAAGGATGATGCGGCCGCACTACCTGATGATCGCTGGGAGCGCGCGCAAGCCGATCTTGGTCGTATGCGATTGCTGCAGGCCGAAACGCTGCTGCTTGATTTGACGCGGGAACAACCCGAACGGTTCGAGGTGCGGCTGGCACTTTATCGGGTCGCGTGCAATGGCAAGCAAGCCGAGGCAGTGGCGCAGCGCGCGACCGGGCTGCTCCAGCTCCCTGTTGTCGATGCTGATGAAGTCGCGGCGCAGCGCACCGTGCTGCTGGAATTGGACGATGCCGGGATCGTCCTGGACCCGGGCTTGCGCACGACGCTCGTGCGGCGCTGGCTGGAGGTCGGTGAACTCGACGCTGCCGAGGCGGGACTGGCGTCCATCGGCTCGGCCGCGGACGCACCGGAGCAGGCACGGCTGTGGTTCCAGCTGGCGTTGGCCCGGCGCGATGAGCATCAGGCCGAGGCCCATGCCCGGGCGCTGCGGATGCTGGTGAAGCGTTACCCGCAACAGCCGCAGGCGACCAAGGCGCAGTTCCTGCTGGCCGGCCAGGCGGCGGGCCATGGTGATGGGACGTCCACGGCATGACTGCCGGGTGGTCCTAGCCGTTTGCCGGCACCTGCAAGGCAGTCAGAGCGGCTTCGATCCTGGTCAGCAGCCCGTCGTCCCCGCTGTCCTGGCAGCGGTCGCGCGCCTGCTGCAGCAATGCGCGTGCCTCTTCGTCGCGGTCCATCCTGTCAACCATCAACAGCGCCGCGTCCAGGCCCCAGCGCGGTGCAGCCTGGTGCCGTGGATGGGCACGTAGCAGCGGCTGCAGACAATCGAGCGCAAGCTGGTTCTGGCCGGCGAGGCGGGCACGCTCGATCAGGTGCTCGGCATGTTCGACCTGCATTGGCACGAAATCGGGATTGGCGTCGAGCGACTCGCGCAACAAGCCCAGTGCGCGCCGATCCTGCTTCTCCAGCAACAGCACATTGAGGTACTCGCGCGCATGCTCCGATACTGCGGCAGCATCGCCGTTGCGGAGCAGCAAGCGACGGTACAGGTCGTGGGTTTCAACACTGACCGCACGGCTGCGGATCTCGCCACGCAACAGTTCCAGCGCGGTGTCGAGTTGGCCGTCCTGCACGTAGCCTTCGGCCTCGGCCAGAAGGTCGGCGTCAGGGGTGTGGCGACCCGGCAGCGCCTGTGGGCCAACTGGCTGGTAGCCCAGTACTTCGTGGTACTGGTAGACCAGATAACCCATCAGGTGGAAGGCGGCGAACAGACCCCAGAACGCGACCGCAGTCGTTGCCAGGTCGACCAGCACCGGCGGCATTACTTTGGCGAGCCAGACGGTCGCGGTGAATTTGCTGGCCTGGATCACGAACAGCAAGCCGACCACCGCCAGGTATGGCCAGCCGATCCGCTGGACCAGGCGCAAGGGAGTCGCCGGGTTGAGTGCATGTGGCAGGCTGCCGTCGATGGCCAATGACATCACGCAACCGGGCTGCAGGAACGCGATGAAGGCGATCGTTGCCAGGCCGATGCCCGGGCCGCCAACCTCCATCGCGATCATGATTACCAGCAGGAAGACTAAGTGCATGAGCAGCAGTCGCAGGACGACGCCGTTGTCGACCCCCAGCATCCCCTCGGGCGCTTCCATGCGTCCGTCGGCAGTGGCCTGCAGGATCTCGAACGCGTACTTGTAGGCGCCAACCCAGACCAGGATCAGAACCACCCAGCCGATCACTGGGATCAATCCGAGCAAGCTGGCAAAGGTCAACGCCAGCAGGCTGTATAACGCGGCTCCGCGCACCGGGTACGAGCTGATTTCGCGCAGGCGATGCCAGAAGGGTACCGCGGGCGCGGGAGGGACGGGGGCAGGTTGCACGGGTTTCACTCCTTGGCAGGCGCTGGCATCAGCTGGTCTGGAAACACGCAGTCGCCGTCAGTTTGCGGCCTGGCGGTCGAGGCTGTAATCCAGTCCGCTTTCCGCCAGGTTGCCCGACGCATCAAGCAAGGTGATCTCCTGCTGTGAGGTGATCGCAAACAGCCAGTCCGGCTCGGACTTGCTGTTGGGATCCAGGCGGATCTGCTCGGCCAGGACCGTCCAGGTGCCATCCGTACTGACCGGTGCGCCGTCCTCGTCCTGGTAGGTCTCGCTCAACTCGTAGCTGCCGTCGGCGTTGAGCACCAGAGTGGTGTCGATGCCCGGGCAGCTGGCGCACGGCAGGGTGGCGCTGAACGTGCCGGCAAAACCGCGCATGTCGAAGTTGGCGTTGTCGGAGGGCTGGTTGTCGCCGGTGGAAACGACATCGACTGCGGCCGGCGTGGTTTCGGTGACGGCAGGCGTGTCCGCGGCCGGCTCGGCCGACTGGGGTTTGCAGGCGGCGACAGTGAGCACGGTCAGGCAGGCGAGGGCAAGCAGCGACTTGGTCATGTAGTGACTCCTTTCGGTGGGAACTTGGTGCGGGTGAACGTACTTGCGCGTAAGTGAATGAAACGCCGACGTCAGCGGCGGCCGCCGAAGATGCCGCCCAGCAGGCCGCGCAGGATCTTGCGGCCGATCTGGTTGCCGACCGTGCGCGCGGTCTGCTTGGCCATGGTTTCGACCATGCCCTGGCGACGCTTGGTGCCGAACACGGCGTTGCGGATGGCCGTGCCGAAACCGCCTTCATCATCCTCGACCGCCTTGGCCGGCGGCGCCTCGGCTTGCTCGGTCGCCGCTTCCGCCTTGCCGGCCAGTATTTCCATCGCCGATTCGCGATCGACGCGCTGGTCGTACTTCGCGCCGACCGGGCTGCCGGCACGGACCTGGGTGCGTTCCAGTTCGCTGAGCGCGCCCATGCGGCAGCGTGGGGGCGCGATCAACGTGCGTTCCACGGGCATCGGGATGCCCTTGTCCTGCAGCGTAGATACCAGTGCCTCGCCAGTGCCCAGCTGGCCAATCGCCTCGGCAACGTCCAATGCCGGGTTGCTGACGAAAGTCTGCGCCGCAGTCCGCACCGCCTTCTGGTCGCGCGGGGTGAAGGCGCGCAGGGCATGCTGCACCCGGTTGCCGAGCTGGCCTAGGATGTCGTCGGGCACGTCGTCGGGGAACTGCGAGCAGAAGTACACGCCCACGCCCTTGGAACGGATGATCCGTACCACTTGCTCGACCCGCTGCTGCAGCGCCTTGGGCGCATCCTCGAACAACAGGTGTGCCTCGTCGAACACGAACACCAGCTTGGGCTTGTCCAGGTCGCCGACTTCGGGCAACTGCTCGAACAGCTCCGACAACAGCCACAGCAGGAAGCTGGAGTACAGCCGGGGTTTCAGGATCAGGGTCTCGGCACACAGGATGTTGATCACCCCGCGACCGTCGGTGGTGGTGCGGATCAGGTCGCTCAGTTCCAGCGCCGGTTCGCCGAAGAACATCTCGCCGCCGTCGGATTCCAGTCGCAGCAACGCGCGCATGATCGCGCCAATCGACGCGGTATTGACCAGCCCGTACTCGGTCGAGATGGCCTTGCGCTGCTCGGACACCAGGTTGAGAAGCGCACGCAGGTCGGCCAGGTCGAGCAGCAAAAGCCCGCGGTCGTCGGCCAGCTTGAAGGTGATGTCGAGCACGCCGGACTGGGTGTCGTTCAGTTCGAGCATGCGCGACAACAGCGTCGGGCCGATTTCGCTCACGGTCGCCCGGACCGGGTGGCCGGATTTGCCGAACAGGTCCCACAGCACCGTCGGGTTGCCTTCGTTGGCGTAATCGTTGATGCCGATCTGGTCGAGCCGGGCCTGCAGCTTCTCGCTGGTCGTGCCGGGCATGGCAAGGCCGGCCACGTCACCCTTGACGTCGGCCATGAACACCGGCACCCCGATCCTCGAAAACCCCTCTGCCAGCGTCATCAGCGTCACGGTCTTGCCGGTGCCGGTCGCGCCGGCGACCAGGCCATGGCGATTGGCGAGCCGCGGCTGCAGAAATACCTGGCCACGGCTTTCGGGCAATGAATCGGGCGTGGTGACGGCTTTGCCGACCAGGATCGGCGCGGGGATGGGTGGCATATCGACTTCCTTGATGGATTGCGGTTGATTCTATGGCTTGTGACGGGTCACCGGAATTGCTGCGTCCCTGCAATTGCGGCATCCCATCGGCCCGACTACTCTGAAGCACGAATCCCTCTTGTTGCCATCCATGTCCGTGAATGCCTGTTTTCCGCGCGCTGCGGCGCTGCTTGTCGTCTCTTTGTTGGTGTTGGTCCCGTTTGATGCAGGCGCGATTTCCAGTCGGGACCAGGCGGCCGTTGATGACATCCATCAGCGCATGCAAGTGGCGGAGTCCGGCTACCGCGACGCGCTGGTCAAGATCGGCAACGCCGACCCGGCGGGTCCTGCACAGGCCAATACGGCGCTGGAAGACATGGAGGACGTGGTTGTGGCCTGCGCCGCGCAGCGGGGGTGCTCGGTACCGTCATTGCTGACGTCCTACGAGCGCCTGCTCAAGCTCAACGCCGACCTGGAAGCCGATGAGGACTTGCTGGCCGAGGAGTCTCTGGCGCAGCGGGAGATCGGGCACCATATCGATCCGTCGGTTCTGCCCACCGCCCCCGGCACGGTGTCCGGCGACGTGCCGGAAGCCGCCCGCGCTGCCAGCTTGCTGGGGGCCGACAATGGCCACCACTTTGACCGGATGGTCCAGTACAACCCGGCCGTCCAGGAGGGGATCCGCCGCTGGTTGACCGATATGCGCGGCGCGTTCCTGACCAGTTACGAAAATTACCAGTACATGCGCCACCTGATGTGGCCGCAGTACGAGCGTGCCGGGCTGCCGGAAGCGTTGTTGTTCGGCATCCTGGCCAAGGAGTCCAACGGCCGCGTGCATTCGACTTCGCGCGCAGGCGCGGCCGGGCCGATGCAGTTCATGTATGCCACCGGCCAGCGTTTTGGCCTGGGCGACGACGGCACCGGCTTCGATACGCGCTACGACCCATATGCGGCTTCCGAGGCCAGCGTCGCCTATCTCAACGAGCGGATGGGTGAGCTCAATCGTGATATCGAACTGGCGCTGGCGGCGTACAACGGCGGCGAAGGGCGAGCGCGGCGAATCCACCAGGCCAACCCCGGCAAAAGCTTCTGGCACGAGGATGTCTACCATCAGTTTCCGCCGGAGACACGGGACTACGTGCCGATGGTGATTGCGGCCGCCTGGCTGTTCCTGCATCCCAGGGAGTATGGGTTGACCTTGTCGAAGCTTGACCCGGAGCCCTCACAGCTGCGGCTGGAACAGCCTGCGTCGATCTACCAGTTGACCATTTGCCTGGGCAATCGGCGCGCGCGCGAGGGCTACATGCGAGTATTGCGCAACCTCAACCCGCGTTATCGCGCCGATGACTGGCTGCCCGCCGGCACCGTCCTGGAGGCCACCAACCGGATCGTTGGCTTGTACAAGCGCCAGTGCGTGGATGGCCGGCTTGCGGACATGGCGCGCGAGCTGGTGGCCAGTGACCCGGCAATGGCCATCGTGAGCGGGCAGGTTGCGCCTGTGGTCCAGGTGGGGCCGATGGTGCCTGCCGCGGTTTCTTCAGCGCTCCCGGCAGCGGACGCGCCGCGGCACTACCAGGTCCAGCGCGGCGAGACCGTGGCCTCGATTGCGAAGAAGTTCCAGTGTGACGTGGGTGAACTGGTGCGGGCCAACGACATCAAGGGCCCGCAACATCGGCTTAGTCCCGGGCAATCACTTGTGCTCGCTGGTTGTCGCGGCTGACGGAAACTCAGCCGCGCAGGGTTGCCAGCCGCTGGCCAAGCCGTACCGGGGATTCCGCCGACAGGCCCGGCGCCAGTTCGGCGACCCCCGTTGGCAGCAGCACGATCACCGTTGAGCCATAGTTGAACCGGGCCATCTCCTCGAAGCGCGCCACGGTGATGTTCTCGCCGCGGTAGTCCTTGTGCTTGATGGCGCGGCCATAGGCCGGGATCTCCTCGCCGCTCCACACGGTCTCGACCCCCGACACCAGCATCGCGCCGACCATCACCATGGCCATCGGGCCGAAGTCGGTGTCGAAATGGCAGGCCAGCCGCTCATTGCGGGCGAACAGGCGCGGTACGTGTTGCACTGCGGCCGGACCGACGCTGAACAACCTTCCCGGCACGTGCACGGTCTCGCGCAGCCGGCCGCTCCATGGCATGTGCACGCGGTGGTAGTCCTTCGGCGACAGGTACACGGTCGCAAACAGGCCGCCGTCGTATGCCCGCGCCGCTTGCTCGTCACCCAGCAGTTCCGCGGCAGTGAATGACTGGCCCTTGGCCTGGAAGATCCTGCCGGCATCCTCACCCGCGCTGCCGATTTGCCCGCATTGGCTGATGCGCCCGTCCGCCGGCATCAGCAACGCACGCGGATCGGGATTGGGCAGTCGGGCCTCCGGCTTCAGGGCGCGGGTAAAGAATGCATTGAAGGTCGGATAGGCACTCGGATCCGACTGCAGCGCCTCGTCTAGATTGACCCCGAACTTGCGGGTCACCGTGTCGATCAGCCATTGCTTGGTGCGTGGATGGTCGGAGTAGGCGATCCGTCGCGCCAGCCCGGACAGCAGGCGATGCGGCAGCAGGTGGGTGATGCGGGTGGCCAGGCTCATCGCTCAGGGTGCCGCGGCGCTGGTGAGCGCGGCCATGTCGGCGGCGATCGCATTGGGTTCGAAGGGTGGTTGCAGTACACCGGCCATGCGTCCCTGGGGATCCAGCACCGCCATCGTGGCGCTGTGATCGACCGAGTATTGATTGGCGGGCGCGCCATCTTCCGGCGCCACCTTGACGAACACCAGGCTCAACGAGCGGGCGAAGTTCTCCAGCGCCGGGATGTCCGCGGTGGCGGCAAGCGTGTCGCGGTGGAAGGCATTGGCGTACTCACCAATCCGGTCAGGGGTATCGCGCTCGGGATCGACCGAGATAAACAGCACCCGCGGGCGGATCGCGTCGGGGATCGACTCCCATTGCTGCTGCGCCTGCGCCATCTGGGTCAGGGTCAACGGACACACGTCCGGGCAGTGGGTGAAACCCAGGAATACCAGGGTCCAGTGGCCCTTCAGTTCGCCGGGCACCAACTGGGTGCCGTCGGACTGGCGCAGGCTGAAGTCGGGCAGGTTGCGTGGCGGATCGAACAGGCTCACCGCCCGGGTCTCCGGCCAGGACGGAGAACCCGACTGGCTGAAATAGCTTTGCGAGGCCCACAAGCCCAGCCCCATGGCGACTGCGATGACGAGGATGATGATGGTGTTGCGGTTGAACATGGTTGACCGTCTTGAGGCGAAGGCAACGCCCATGATAGCGGGCCGCAGCGGCTATAATTGCCGCCCATCCGTCGAACCCCTCGCCATGACCGTCGAACGCGCCGATTTCGGCTCCGCCTGCTTCGAGCAAGTCTCGATCATCGACCTGATCCGTTTTGGCGGTAGCCGCTTCGGCCACGCCGACCTCGCGTTCGGCCACAGCTACGACAACGCACTGGATGAGGCGACCCAACTGGTACTGCATGTCCTGCGGATGCCGCACGACCTGAGCCCGGTGTATGGCGCCTCGCGGGTGACCAGCGACGAGAAGCGCGAGGTGCTGGCGCTGTTCGAGCGTCGCGTCAACGAGCGTATCCCGGCGGCCTACCTGACCGGTGAGGCGTGGTTTGCCGGGCTGAGTTTCAAGAGCGATCCGCGCGCGCTGGTGCCGCGTTCGCCAATTGCCGAACTGATCGAAGCCAGCTACGAGCCCTGGTTGGGCGGGCGCGAGATCAACCGCGTGCTCGATCTGTGCACCGGCTCGGGCTGCATCGCCATTGCGACCGCCCACTACCATCCGCAGTGGCACGTCGACGGGGTCGACATCGACGACGACGCGCTGGCGCTGGCGACCGAGAACAAGGCGCGCCTGCTGGCCGACAATGTCACCTTGCGCAAGTCGGACCTGTTCCGTGACCTGGACGGCGAGGTCTATGACCTGATCGTGACCAACCCGCCCTACGTGACCAACGACGAGACCGACGCGCTGCCGGCCGAGTACGTCCACGAGCCCGAGCTGGGCCTGCGGGCCGGCGACGATGGCCTGGACCTCGTACTAGAAATCCTGTGCGATGCGCCCAGGCACCTCTCCGAGGCTGGCCTGCTGGTGTGCGAGGTGGGAGAAGCTGAGCGTGCGCTGGTGGCGCTGTTGCCGGAATTGCCGCTGGCATGGGTCGAGTTCAAGGTGGGCCAGATGGGCATCTTCGTGGCCGAGCGCGCGGACCTGCTCGCCCACCATGCGAGGATCAAGGCCTTGGCCGATGTCCGGCGTCGGGTCAGCGCGGAGTAGCCATTGGCCAGCAACACCTTCGGGAAGTTATTTGCGGTCACCACCTTCGGCGAAAGCCACGGGCCGGCGATCGGCTGCGTGATCGATGGCTGTCCCCCGGGCATGGCGATTGCCGCGGACGACTTCCGCCACGACCTGGCCCGTCGCGCCACCGGCAAGAGCCGGCATACGTCCGGCCGGCATGAAGCCGATGAGGTCGAGATCCTCTCGGGCGTGCATGAAGGCGTCACCACCGGGACCCCGATCGCGCTGTTGATCCGCAACACCGATGCGCGCAGCAAGGATTACGCGAAGATCGCCGAGCAGTTCCGCCCCGGTCACGCCGACTACACCTACTGGCAGAAATACGGCATCCGCGACCCGCGCGGTGGCGGTCGCTCGTCCGCGCGCGAGACCACGATGCGGGTCGCCGCCGGGGTGATCGCGAAGAAGTGGCTGGCTGATCGATATGGCGTGCGGGTGCAGGGATTCCTGTCGCAGATCGGCGATATCACGCCCGGCGCCATTGACTTTTCGGTGGTCGAAGACAACCCGTTCTTCTGGCCGGATGCCGCGCAGGTGCTGGCGCTGGAGACGTACATGGACGCGCTGCGCAAGTCCGGTGATTCGGTCGGTGCGCGGATAGACGTCATCGCCGACGGGTTGCCGCCGGGGTGGGGCGAGCCGATCTACGGCAAGCTCGATGGCGAGTTGGCTGGCGCGTTGATGGGCATCAACGCGGTCAAGGGCGTGGAGATTGGCGACGGTTTCGCTTGTGTCGGGCAGAAGGGCAGCCAGCATCGCGACGCCATCCGCCAGTCCGGGTTCGAATCCAACCACGCGGGCGGGATCCTGGGCGGCATCAGTACCGGCCAGCGGTTGCGTTGCTCGGTCGCGTTCAAGCCCACTTCCAGCCTGCGCCTGCCGGTGGACAGCGTGGACGTGCACGGCAACCCGGTGGAGGTGGTCACCACCGGCCGCCACGACCCTTGCGTCGGTATCCGTGCCACGCCGATCTGCGAGGCGATGGTCGCGCTGGTGCTGATCGACCAGGCGCTGCGCCACCGTGCGCAGTGCGGCGATGTCGGCGACGTTTCACCGCGTATCCCGGGCGCCCCGTCCGAATGATGTTCCTCCCTACTTCCCAGGTAATTCGATGAGCAAGACCGTGAACGTAGCTGTCGTTGGCGCCACAGGCGCTGTCGGCACCGCGATGCTGAAGATCCTTGCCGAGCGTCAGTTCCCGGTCGGTCAGCTGCATGTATTGGCCAGTGAGCGCTCCGCCGGCGAGAAGCTCGAGTACGGCGCCCGGCAACTGGTCGTGCAGGACCTGGCCACGTTCGATCCGGCCGGGGTGGATATTGCCTTGTTCTCCGCCGGCGCCGAGGTGTCGAAGCTCCATGCGCCGAAATTCGTTGCTGCCGGCGCGGTGGTGATCGACAACTCATCGGCATTCCGCCAGGACGACGACGTGCCGCTGGTGGTGTTCGAGGTGAATCCGCAGGCCGCGCGCAGCCGGCCACGCGGGATCATCGCCAACCCGAACTGCTCGACCATGCAGATGCTGGTGGCCCTGGCGCCGATCCACCGCGCCGTGGGCATCGAGCGCATCAACGTGGCTACCTACCAGTCGGTGTCGGGCACCGGTCAACATGCACTGGAAGAGTTGGGCCGGCAAACCGCCGGGATGCTCAATTTTCGCGAGGTCGAGGCGAAGGTCTACCCGGTGCAGATCGCGTTCAACGTGATTCCCCAGGGCGGTGAGTTCACTGACAACGGCTACACCACCGAAGAGATGAAGCTGGTCTGGGAAACCCGCAAGATCCTCGCCGATGACTCGATCGGGGTGAACGCGACCGTGGCCCGGGTGCCGGTGTTCTTCGGCCACTCCGAGGCGTTGCATATCGAGACCGGTTCGAAGCTGACGGCGGCAGATGCGCGCAAGCTGCTGCAGGACGCACCCGGGATAGAAGTAGTCGACGAGCCGGTGGATGGCGGTTACCCGACGGCGGTGACCCACGCCTCCGGCACCGATCCGGTGTATGTCGGTCGCATCCGCGAGGACATCTCCCATCCGCGCGGGCTGTCGCTGTGGGTGGTCGCGGACAATATCCGCAAGGGTGCGGCGCTCAATGCGGTGCAACTGGCCGAGCTGGTCATGGCCGAGCAGGCGTCGGGTGAATAGGAGGTTGCATTGCCGCCAGTGCGTGCGGCCGTTAGAGTCGCGATCAACGGTTAGTCGGGGGTGACGGTGAAGCGATTCATGCGCGTGGTGCTGGTAATGATGCTGGCGCTGGCCAGCAGCTCGGTGGCTGCGCTGGGTCTGGGCCAGATCGAGGTGAAGTCCAAGCTGGGCGAGCCATTGCTGGCCGAGATTTCAATTATCTCCAACGATCCCGGCGAGCTGGAACAGTTGCGGGTCGGGTTGGCGTCGCCGGAAACGTTCGCCCGCGTGGGGCTCAGCCCGCCCGAAGGGGTGGTGGCGGGACTCCAGTTCGTGTCTGCGCTGGACGCTGCCGGCAACCCGGTGATCCGGGTGACCAGTTCCCAGCCGATCACCGAATCGCTGCTGACTTTCCTGGTCGAGGTCGATTGGGGCCAGGGTCGGATGGTTCGTGAGTACTCGACGCTGCTGGACGCGCCGCGCACCGTGTCGGCACCGTTGCAGCCACAGGTCGATGCACCGGTGGTGACGCCTTCCAACACGATCTTGCGTCCGCCCGAATCCGCGGCGCAGGGCGAGGCTCCGGATGCCGGTGCGAATGCCACGGCCGCGGAGCCGGCAGAGCCGGCCAATGCGATCGCACCGACGCCCACGTCCGTGGCGACCACGACGGCCGTGCCCGCTGCGCCTGCCACCAGGCGCAACCCCGCCGAGGTCCAGGCCGGAGACACGTTGTCGGAGATCGCACAGCAGCTGGATCTTGGCGGCAATCTCAACCAGGCCATGATCGCGTTGTTGCGGTCCAATCCGGAGGCGTTCATCGGCGGCAACATCAACCTGCTCAAACAAGGCGTGGTACTGCGGATCCCCGATGCCGCCGAGGTGTTGGACATCGACGCTGCCCAGGCGATGGCGAAGGTCCGCGAACAGACCCGGGCCTGGCGTATGGCCAGCCAGCCGGTGCCACAACCGACCCTGGTCGACGGTGAAGGCGAACCCAACCCGGCCTCCACCGCAGAGGCAACGACGACGTCGGCCGCAGCCAGCGGTGCGCGGCTGCAAATCGTTCCGCCGGGCGCCAGCGACGCGACCCGGACGGGGCCACAATCGGGCATCAGTGCCGGAGGCGAAGGCGACATGGTGCGACAACAACTGCAACAGACAACCGAGACGCTGGCCGCACGCGATGCGCAGCTGGCAGACATGGAGAGCCGGATCGCTGAACTCGAACAACTCCAGCTCGACCAGCAGAAATTGCTGACCATGAAGGACAGCGAGTTGACCGCGGTGCAGCAGCAACTTGCACAGGCCCAGGCGGCCGAGGCTGGCGGCGCGGTTTCCGGGCTGCCCTGGATCCTGGCCGGCATTGGGTTGCTGGTGCTGGTGTTGCTGGGCGTCTGGTGGTCGCGTCGGCGTGCCGTCGCGGTACCGAAGTTCCGTGTGCCTTCGACCACGGCCCAGGCGCCATCGACTTTGGCCAGCGGTTTCCCCGATGGCCGGAGTCCATCCCGATCCGATAGTGCGCCGGATGAGCCGAAACCGCTGAACGACAATGCGGCCGCCGGTTCCGAGCCGTCGCCGTCGAAGGTGCCGGTGGGTTCAAGTGACTCGTCGTTGATGGCCGGGGCCGCTGCAGTGCCGGTCTGGCATGCGGGATCCGACGATCAAAAGCTGAATCGTCCTTCGTCCGCGCCCGCTACCGACACGGATTTCGACGTCGACGCGCCCGGGTTGGAACGACTGGAGCTGGCTCGTGCCTACCTTGAGCTGGGTGACCGCGACAGCGCCCGCCAACTGCTGGACGAACTGGTGCTCAGCGGGGACGTGGCTACCAGCCAGCAGGCGGAGCAACTGCTGCGCGAGACCGGCCAGGAGCGGTGATTCCGGAGCCGTTACCGACCTCGTTGCAACGTTGGGCGCTGGGTGTCGAGTACGACGGTGGCGGGTTTTCCGGCTGGCAGCGGTTGAACAAGCCCGGCAAGCCCGAGCGACGTAGCGAGCCAACCATCCAGGCCGCGCTGGAGAAGGCCTTGTCGTTTGTTGCCGACGTGCCGATCACGGCGGTCTGCGCGGGCCGGACTGACGCCGGAGTGCACGCGTCCGCCCAAGTGGTTCACTTTGATGGTCCCGCGGAGCGCGAACCCCGTAGCTGGGTACTGGGCACCAGCAGCCGGCTCCCGCCCTCGGTCTGCGTACGGTGGTGCGTGCCGGTTCCATTTGAGTTCCATGCCCGCTACTGTGCACGCGCCCGGCGCTACCAATACCGGATACTCAACCGCCCGATGCGACCGGCCCTGCATCGCCAATACCTGAGTTGGGAGCGCCTGCCGCTGGACGCTGAGGCGATGCATGAGGCGGCCCAGGCGCTGCGGGGTATGCATGATTTTTCTGCGTTCCGGACCGTGCACTGCCAGGCCCCGCATCCGCGACGTGACTTGCAGGACATCAGCGTCACCCGACACGACGACATCGTGACGATCGAGGTGCAGGCGAATGGATTTTTGCACCATATGGTCCGCAATATCGTCGGCAGCCTGTTGCCGGTAGGCCGTGGCGAGCGGCCTGGAGAATGGATCGCGCAGCTGCTGGCCGGCCGCGATCGTGCGCTGGCCGGCCCGACGGCCCCGTCCGCCGGGCTGGTGTTTCTCGGGCCGCGCTACCCTGCACAATGGTTGCTTCCTGCCGAAGTCACATTGTGAGGGCCGTATCTTGAGCCGCATCCTGTTCCGCACCCGCGTGAAGTTCTGTGGCCTGACCCGCCCTGGTGACGTGCGGTTGGCATGCGAGCTGGGTGCCGATGCGATCGGGTTCGTGTTTGCCAGCCAAAGCACGCGTCGGGTTGCGCCGCAGCAGGCGCGTGCGATGCGCCAGGCACTGGCGCCGCTGGTCGACGCGGTCGCGTTGTTCAGTGACAACCCGGCCGATGAAGTCCGCCAGGTCGTGCGCCAGGTCCGCCCGAGCCTGCTGCAATTCCATGGCAGCGAGGACGACGCCTTCTGCAGCGCCTTTGGCGTCCCGTACCTGAAGGCGATCCCGATGGGCAGTCCGATTGCGCGGGAGCATCCGGTGATGCTGCATCGTTGCTATCCCGCCGCCGCCGGATTCCTGTTCGACAGCCACGATGTTGGCGGCGCCGGTGGCAGCGGCAAGGTATTTGACTGGCGGCGGATTCCGGCCGGTGTGCAGAAGCCATTCGTACTCGCCGGCGGTTTGTCGGCCGACAACGTATTCGACGCGATCCAGGCCGCCTTGCCGTGGGGCGTGGATGTGTCCAGCGGCATCGAGAGCGCGCCGGGTGTGAAAGATGGCGACAAGATGCGACATTTCGTGGAACAGGTTCGGCGTGCCGACTGTTACCAGCCAGAGTGATACCAGCCAGACTGACCTGCGCCAGCTGGCGCGGTGGCCGATTACCCTCCCGGCGGTGACGCCGGCCCACAGACGAGCGAGAAATGCCCTTCCAATCTCCCCCAGGTCGGTTCGCTGCCAACGCGGCGATAAACCCTACCAGCCCCACCTCTTCGGCGATCCCTGACGCCGTTGATTACCACGCCTTCCCGGACGCATCCGGACATTTCGGCCGCTTCGGCGGGCGTTTCGTGGCCGAGACCCTGGTCGGCCCCTTGCAGGAGCTGGCGGCCGCCTATGACGCCGCCCGCATCGACCCGGCTTTCGTGGCCGAGTTCGAGCGCGACCTGGCCCATTATGTTGGCCGGCCCAGCCCGATCTACCACGCACAGCGGCTGAGCCGCGAGGTCGGCGGCGCACGCATCCTGCTCAAGCGCGAGGATCTGAACCACACCGGCGCGCACAAGATCAACAACACCATTGGCCAGGCCCTGCTGGCCAGCCGAATGGGCAAGACCCGGATCATCGCCGAGACCGGCGCCGGCCAGCACGGCGTTGCATCGGCCACCGTGGCGGCCCGTCTGGGGCTGGAATGCGTGGTCTACATGGGCGCGACCGACATCGAGCGGCAGAAGATCAATGTCTACCGGATGCAGTTGCTCGGCGCGACCGTGGTGCCGGTGAGCAGCGGCTCGGCGACCTTGAAGGACGCCCTCAACGAGGCCATGCGCGACTGGGTCACCAATGTCGCCGACACGTTCTACATCATCGGCACCGTGGCCGGGCCCGACCCGTACCCGCGCATGGTGCGCGACTTCAACGCGGTCGTCGGGCGCGAGGCGCGCGAGCAGATGCTGGCCGAGTACGGTCGCCTGCCGGATGTAATCACCGCCTGCGTCGGCGGCGGCAGCAACGCCATCGGGATTTTCCATGCATTCCTGAATGATCCGGGGGTGCGGATCGTCGGCGCCGAGGCGGCGGGCGAGGGCATGGACACCGGTCGCCATGCCGCGTCCCTGGCCGCGGGACGGCCGGGGGTGCTGCACGGCAACCGCACGTATCTGTTGTGCGATGACGATGGCCAGATCATCCCCACCCATTCGATCTCGGCCGGCCTGGACTACCCGGGCGTGGGCCCGGAGCATGCGTTCCTGAAGGAAACCGGGCGCGCCGACTATATTGGCGTCACCGACGACGAGGCGCTGCAGGCCTTCCACCAACTGATCCGTACCGAAGGCATCCTGCCGGCGCTGGAGTCCAGCCATGCGGTCGCCCAGGCGGTGAAGCTGGCGCGTGAACTGCCCAAGGACGCGACCGTGCTGTGCAACCTGTCCGGTCGCGGCGACAAGGACGTGCACACCATCGCGGCGCGCGAGGGGATGGTGCTATGAGCCGTATTGCAAGCCGTTTTGCCAAGTTGAAAGCCGACGCCCGCAAAGCGCTGGTGCCATTCATCACGGCCGGTGATCCGTCGCTGGAGGCGACCTTGCCGGTGATGCACGCCCTGGTGGCAGCCGGTGCTGACGTGATCGAGATCGGAGTTCCATTTTCCGACCCGATGGCGGATGGACCGACCATCCAGCACAGCTCCGAGCGTGCGCTCAGCCGCGGGGCCGGAATGGACTATGTCTTCGAGACGGTGCGGCGGTTCCGCGAAACCGATGACGAGACGCCGGTGGTGTTGATGGGCTACCTCAACCCGGTCGAGGTCCGTGGGCCCGAGCGCTACGCCGCGCAGGCGGTGAGCGCCGGCATCGACGGTGCGTTGCTGGTTGACCTGCCGCCCGAGGAAGCCGCCGAGTACCGGCTCGCGTTTGCCGCGTGCGGCCTGGACCTGATCCTGCTGGCGGCACCCACGACCTCGTCGGCACGCATGGATCAACTGTGCGAGCTGGCGACCGGGTATCTCTACTACGTCAGTTATGCCGGCGTCACCGGGGCCGACCATCTGGATTCGGGCGCGGCCAGTGAACGTCTGGGTGCCATCCGGGCACGCGGCACGGTGCCGGTAGTGGCCGGCTTCGGCATCAAGGATGCGGCCAGCGCTGCGGCAATGGCGAGCCAGGCCGACGGTGTCGTGGTCGGCAGCGCACTGGTCGCGGCGATGTCAGGGGCGGACGACCCGGCCGACGCGGCGCGGCGCGCGGGCGCCTTCCTGGCGCCGTTGCGGCAGGCTATCGATGGATCGGGTCCGGCCTGAGGGCGCGCTGCGCTAAACTCGCATGTTGGCCGGCGATCCCGGCTCCCGCCACCCGCTACAGGAAATCTCGTAAACGCATGTCCTGGCTCAAGAAATTAATGCCGTCCGGCATCCGGACCGATGCCGCTGCTGCCAAGCGTCGCAGCGTGCCCGAAGGCTTGTGGGAAAAGTGCGACCGTTGCGGCGCGGTGCTGTACCGGCCGGAACTGGAGGAGAACCTGGAGGTCTGTCCGAAGTGCAACCACCACCGGGCGATCCGTGCGCGGGTACGGCTCAAGGCCTTGTTCGACCCTGACAGCACCAGCGAGATCGCCGCCGAGCTTGCGCCGGTCGATGTGCTCAAGTTCAGGGATCAAAAGAGGTACTCGGACAGGCTCAAGGCCGCACACAAGTCCACCGGTGAGCGCGACGCGCTGGTGGCCTTGCGCGGCACGCTCAAACAGCGCCCGCTGGTCGCCTGCGCGATGGACTTCGCCTTTATGGGCGGCTCGATGGGCTCGGTCGGCGGTGAGCGCTTCGCCCGCGCCGCCGAGCAGGCGCTGGCCGATGGCTCGCCCTTGGTGTGTTTTTCCTCCAGTGGCGGCATGCGCATGCAGGAAGGCCTGTTCTCGTTGATGCAGATGGCCAAGACCTCCGCGGCGCTGGGGCGCTTGCGTGAAGCCGGGCTGCCCTACATTTCGGTGATGACCAATCCCAGCTTCGGCGGCGTGTCGGCGTCGTTCGCGATGCTTGGCGACATCAACATGGCCGAGCCGGAGGCGTTGATCGGTTTCGCCGGCCCGCGCGTGATCGAGCAAACCGTGCGCGAGACGCTGCCTGAGGGCTTCCAGCGCGCCGAGTTCCTGCTTGAGCACGGTGCGATCGACCAGATCTGCGACCGTCGCGAGATGCGCGACCGGCTTGCCGACTTGTTGGCGATGATGATGAAACAACCCCAGCCGCAGGACGATGCCGAAGTCGTGGCATGACGTCACGTGGCATGACGTCGCGTGGCATGACGTGAGTGAAATCTGATGAGTCGTAAATATTTTGGTACCGACGGCATCCGTGGCCGGGTCGGCGAGGGCGCTATTTCCGCCGACTTCGTGCTGCGGCTGGGCAACGCTTACGGCTTTGCGCTCAAGCGCGCGGCGCAGGGCGAGCGCGCGTGGCGCAAGCCGGTGGTGATCATCGGCAAGGACACCCGGATCTCGAACTACATGTTCGAGGCCGCGCTGGAGGCGGGTCTGGTCGCGGCCGGCGTCGATGTGCAGTTGATGGGGCCGATGCCGACCCCGGCGGTCGCCCATCTGACCCGCTCGATGCGCGCTGACGGCGGGATCGTGATCTCCGCGTCGCACAACCCGCATTTTGACAATGGCATCAAGTTTTTCTCCGCACATGGCGAGAAGCTGGACGACGCTACCGAGTTGGCGATTGAGGCATCGCTGGAGGAGCCTTTCAGTACCGTTCCCTCGGAGGAACTGGGCAAGACCGAGCGCACCCGCGACGCGATCGGTCGTTACGTGGAGGCCTGCAAGAACTCCGTGCCCAGGGGTTTCGACCTGGGCGGCATGCGCATCGTGCTGGATTGTGCCAACGGTGCGACCTACCAGCTGGCCCCGTTGGTGTTGCGTGAGCTGGGCGCCCAGGTTGACGCAATCGGGGTCGAGCCCAACGGCCTGAATATCAATGACGGGGTCGGTTCGACCCACCCGCAGGCGCTGGCCCGACGGGTGCGCGAGACCGGCGCGGTGCTGGGCATTGCGTTTGATGGTGACGGTGACCGGGTGATGTTCGTCGACCGCCAGGGCGAGGTTTGCGATGGTGACGACCTGCTCTACGTGCTGGCCAATGACTGGCGCCAGAGCGGTCGCCTGCGCGGTCCGGTGGTCGGTACGGTGATGACCAATTACGGACTGGAGCGCGCGTTCGAGAGTGAAGGGATTGGTTTTGTCCGGGCCAAGGTGGGCGACCGTCACGTACACCAGCAGCTGGTCGCGCATGGCGGGGTGCTGGGCGGGGAAGCTTCGGGCCACCTGCTGTGCCTGGACCAGAGCGGCACCGGCGATGGCATCGTCAGCGCGTTGCAGGTGCTGGAGGTGCTGCATCGTCGTGGTGTCGAGCTGGCCGAAGCGTTGGCCGGGCTGGAAAAGGTGCCCCAGCGGACCGTCAATGTCCGCTTCAGCAATGGCACCCGTCCTGCCGAGGCGGCATCGGTGCAGGCGGCATTGGCCGACGCGCAACTGGCGGTAAAAGGGCGCGGACGTGCATTCCTGCGGCCCTCGGGCACCGAGCCGGTGGTTCGGGTCACCGTCGAGGCCGATGGCGCCGAACTCGTGCAATCCACGCTCGACCGCCTGGCCGAGGCCGTGCGCCAGGCCGCGAAGCAGGGCAGCCCCCAGGAAAAGTAATTCGCGCTGCGTTCCACACAGCGCTTCATTGCAATGGACAGGACATGAGCCAGACCCGCATTCCCGTTTTTGACATCCGACGCTTTGATGATCCGGCGCAACGTGACGGATTCGTCGCGCAGCTCGGCGATGCCTACCGCGAATGGGGTTTCGCCGGGATTCGCGGCCATGGCATCCCGGCTGACCGGATCGCCGAAAGCTACGACGTGTTCCAGCGCCTGTTTGCGCTGCCCGACGACGTCAAACGCGGGTACCACGTCGCGGGCGGCGGCGGCGCGCGTGGCTACACGCCGTTCGGAGTCGAGACCGCGAAGGGTGCCGTCCATCATGACCTGAAGGAGTTCTGGCATATCGGTCGCGAGATCCCGCGCGACTCCAGGCACGCAGGCGTCATGCCGCCCAATATCTGGCCGTCGGAGATTCCCGAGCTGCATCGGATCGCCTATGGCCTGTATCAGTCGCTTGACGGGTTGGGCGCGAAGGTGCTCAGCGCGTTGGCGTTGCATATCGACCTTCCGGCGGATTGGTTCGACGACAAGATCGACTCCGGCAATTCGATCCTGCGGCCGATCCATTACCCGCCGATCACCTCCGCCCAGGTGCCCAACGTGCGCGCGGGTGCGCACGAAGACATCAACCTGATCACGTTGCTGGTGGGCGCCAGCGCCGCAGGCCTGGAGGTGCTCTCGCGCGGCGGGCAGTGGGTGCCATTCACCGCGGAGGCCGACACCATCGTGGTCAACATTGGCGACATGCTGCAGCGTTTGACCAACCACGTGTATCCCTCGACCACACATCGGGTGGTGAACCCCATGGGGGAGGCGGCGCGCCAGCCACGCTACTCGGTTCCATTCTTCCTGCACCCGAATCCCGACTTCCTGATCGACGTGTTGCCCGGCACGATCACCGCCGACAACCCCAGCCGTTATCCCGAGCCGATCAGCGCGCAGGATTACCTGGACCAGCGTTTGCGTGAAATCAATTTGAAGTAGTCCCGTCGCTGGCTAGTCCCGCAACCGGCGCAGTGGGTACTGGGGTAGAATCGCGGTCTTCAAAATCGCGGTTTTTACAATCGCGGCTTTCAACATCGGAGTTGGCATGGCTCGTCGCAAGATCGTCGCAGGGAACTGGAAGCTGCACGGTGATCGTCATTTCGCCGCGGAATTGCTGGATGCCATCAGCGCTGCGAGCGTTTCGTCCGGGGTCGAGCGGATCATCCTGCCACCCATGCCCTATCTGGGTGAACTGGTGGCGCGCTATGCAAGCCGCGGACTGGCGTTTGGCGCCCAGGACGTCAGTCGCAACCAGAAAGGCGCCTACACCGGTGAGGTTTCCGCGGCAATGTTGGTCGATATCGGCGCGCGCTATGGCCTGGTGGGTCATTCGGAACGTCGCCAGTACCACAATGAAACCAGCGAACTGGTCGCCGAGAAGTTCCTTGCGGCCAAGGCTGCCGGGCTTGCCCCGATCCTCTGCATCGGCGAGAGCCTGAGCGAGCGGGAGGACGGGCAGACCGAGTGGCGGCTGCAAGAACAGCTGGCTCCGTTGCTCAAGGACGGAGCCGGTGCGTTCGATGGCGCGATCGTGGCCTACGAGCCGGTATGGGCCATTGGTACCGGCAAGACCGCGACTCCGGAGCAGGTGCAGGCGGTTCATGCATTCATCCGTAGCGAAGTCGCTGCCCACGATGCTAGAATCGCTGACTCGCTGCCGATCCTGTACGGCGGTAGCGTGAAGGCCGACAATGCCGCCGCACTGTTTTCACAAGCGGACGTCGATGGCGGCCTTATTGGCGGCGCCGCACTGGCAGCTGCCGACTTCAACGCCATCGCGGCTGCGTTGGTGCCCTGACCGGTTCCGGTTCACCCCGGACGATTGACTGAAGAGCTTTCCGATGCTGTTGTTCCTCAACGTCATCTATTTGATTATCGCGATCGCCATGATCGCCATGATCCTGATGCAACGCGGCGCAGGTGCGCAAGCGGGCGCAGGGTTTGGCGGCGGTGCGTCGGCGACCG
This sequence comes from Lysobacter sp. A289, assembly GCF_054072675.1. Classification (NCBI taxonomy): domain Bacteria; kingdom Pseudomonadati; phylum Pseudomonadota; class Gammaproteobacteria; order Lysobacterales; family Lysobacteraceae; genus Lysobacter; species Lysobacter sp. A289. The sequence continues at coordinate 1,205,542 of NZ_JBSVRN010000001.1, read as the reverse complement.
TGTTCGGCGCGCGCGGTGCATCGAGTTTCCTGTCCAAGTCGACCAAATGGCTGGCCATCACGTTTTTCTGCATCAGCATGTTCATGGCGTGGCAGGCAACCAAAGTGCTCGGCCCAACCGCGGCAACTCAGGATCTTGGCGTGATGTCGCAGGTGCCGGTTGCGCCCGCACTGCCCCAGGAGAATGCGGCCATTCCCGCAACGCCGGAGCAGGCGACACCCGTGCCCGTGCAGGCCCCGATCGATGCCGACGGCGTGCCAGCAATCCCCGCCGACGCAGAGACACCGAAACCCGTCGGCAACTGAGGCAGCGCGATACAATTGGAGCAAAGTGACGTCCGGCATGGAGCGCCGGGTGTCCGGTCATGATGACCAAAAACCGTCGTTGCCCAGTGATGGGGCGCGGAATCACGGATGAAGGAGGTTTTGGAGATTGTGCCCAGGTGGCGGAATTGGTAGACGCACTACCTTGAGGTGGTAGCGGCTTAGGTCGTGGGGGTTCGAGTCCCCCCTTGGGCACCACTCCAGTTTGCATTAGTCAACGGTACCTACGCAGTTTGGTGCCGCCGAGCCAGGTCCGCGTTCGCGCGGCGTAGCCGAGAGAGAACGGAAGTGCTGGGCGAATATCTGCCGACCCTGTTGTTCCTTATTGTCGCCACCGGTATTGGCGTGGTGCTGTTGGTCGCCGGCTACGTGCTCGGCCCCAGGCGCCCGAGTCTGGCCAAACTGTCTCCCTACGAATGCGGATTCGAAGCATTCGAAGATGCGCGCATGCAGTTCGACGTGCGCTACTACCTGATCGCGATCCAGTTCATCATCTTCGACCTGGAGATCATCTTCATCGTGCCCTGGGCAACGGTATTCCGGGATCTTGGCCTGGTCGGCCTGGTCGAGATGGCGATCTTTGTCAGCATGTTGCTGTTGAGCTTCATCTATGTATGGAAGAAGGGAGCGCTGGAATGGGAGTGAGTGAGACCATCTCGGGTCTGATGCACAATCCGGTGCCGGTAGGGCGCCTTGATGACATCCTGCTTCCCGAGGCTGACAACCCGTTGATGCAGCAGGGTTTCGTCACCACCAACCTGGATGCGCTGTGGAATTGGGCGCGAACCGGCTCGATGTGGCCGGTGTCGTTCGGCTTGGCCTGTTGCGCGGTGGAAATGATGCACGCCGGCGCGGCGCGCCTGGACCTGGACCGTTACGGCGTGATCTTCCGCCCGTCTCCGCGCCAGTCCGACGTGATGATCGTGGCCGGCACACTGGTCAACAAGATGGCCCCGGCGCTGCGCAAGGTCTACGACCAGATGCCCGACCCCAAGTGGGTGATCTCGATGGGCAGCTGCGCCAATGGCGGCGGCTATTACCACTATTCCTATTCCGTCGTGCGCGGGTGCGACCGTATCGTGCCGGTGGATATTTACGTGCCGGGTTGCCCGCCAACGGCCGAGGCGCTGGTGTACGGCATCCTGCAGTTGCAGAAGAAGATCCGTCGTGGCACCAACTTTGGTGGGGCCAAGCAGGGTGTGCGGGATGAGTGAGTCGGTTGCAGCGTATGCCGATCGCTTGCGCGAGCGTTTCGCCGATAGCTTGGTGACGGTGGCCGAGCCGCGTGGCGAGATCACCCTGGATGTCGATCCGACGCAGTGGCTGGCGGCGGCGCTGGCGTTGCGCGACGAGTTCGGTTTCGAGCAGCTGACCGATGTCAGCGGCGTCGACTACCTGAGCTACGGCAGCGATGAGTGGAATACCGAAGCCACGTTCGAGGGATTCTCGCGCGGCGTCGAAGGCAAAGGCCCGGGGCGCTTTGTCTGGGGCGAGTCGCCCAACGGTGCGGCCGACGCGCCGGATCGCCGTTTTGCCGCGGTCGCCCACCTGTTGTCCTATCAGCACAACCGACGGCTCCGCCTGCGTACCTTTGCCGCGGATGACGCGATGCCGGTCGTGGACTCGCTGACCTCGGTCTGGGCGGGCGCGAACTGGTTCGAGCGTGAGGCGTTCGATCTGTTCGGCATCATTTTCGAGGGCCACCCGGACTTACGCCGAATCCTTACCGATTACGGCTTCATCGGCCACCCGTTCCGGAAGGACTTCCCGCTGATCGGCAACGTCGAGGTCCGCTACGACGCGGAAAAGAAGCGCGTGATCTACGAACCGGTATCGATCGAGCCGCGGGTATTGGTGCCGCGTGTGATCCGCGACGACGCGCGCTACCAGACCGCTGTCGGTGAATCGGCGGCCCGTCGCGAGGTCAAGCCATGAGCACGCCTACCCACCAGATGCCGCTGGTCAACCAGACCCGACTCGACCCCAGCCCCATTTCCGGGTTGAAGGACAGCCCGGAGATCCGCAACTACACCATGAACTTCGGCCCGCAGCATCCGGCCGCCCATGGTGTACTGCGCCTGATCCTGGAAATGGACGGCGAGGTCGTGCAGCGTGTTGACCCGCATGTCGGCTTGCTGCATCGCGGTACCGAGAAACTGGCCGAATCCAAGCCGTTCAACCAGTCCATCGGTTACATGGATCGGCTCGACTACGTGTCGATGATGTGCAACGAGCACGCCTATGTGCGTGCGATCGAGACCCTGCTGGATATCGAGGTGCCGGAGCGCGCGCAGTACATCCGCACCATGTTCGATGAGATCACCCGCCTGTTGAACCATCTGATGTGGCTGGGTTCCAACGCCCTCGACCTGGGTGCGATGGCGGTGATGCTGTACGCGTTCCGCGAGCGCGAGGAGTTGATGGATTGCTACGAAGCGGTCTCCGGGGCGCGCATGCACGCGACTTACTACCGGCCCGGCGGCGTCTATCGCGACCTCCCGGGGCAGATGCCGCGCTACAAGGAGTCGCCGTGGCGCAAGGGTGCCAAGCTCAAGCGCTTCAATGACTGGCGCGATGGTTCGATGCTCGATTACCTGGAAGCGTTCTGCAACGATTTCCCGCATCGCGTGGACGAGTATGAAACCCTGCTGACCGACAACCGGATCTGGAAACAGCGCACGGTCGGAATCGGCGTGATCAGCCCGGAGCTGGCCAAGGCCTGGGGCATGACCGGGGTGATGTTGCGCGGCTCGGGTGTTGCCTGGGACCTGCGCAAGAAGCAGCCCTACGCGAAGTACGCCGAGATGGATTTTGATATCCCGTTGGGCACCGAAGGTGACTGCTACGACCGCTACCTGGTGCGTATCGCCGAGATGCGTCAATCGACCCGGATCATCCAGCAGTGCGTCAAATGGCTGCGGGTGAATCCCGGCCCGGTGATGGTCGACAACTACAAGGTGCGGCCGCCAGAACGTGAGGAAATGAAGGAGTCGATGGAAGCGTTGATCCATCACTTCAAGTTCTTCACCGAGGGTTATTGCGTGCCCGCCGGCGAGACCTACTGCGCAGTGGAGGCACCCAAGGGCGAGTTTGGCTGTTACCTGGTATCGGACGGCGCCAACAAGCCTTTCCGGGTCAAACTGCGCGCGCCTGGTTTCGCGCATCTGTCGTCAATGGACACGGTTGTTCGGGGCCATATGCTGGCCGACGCCGTGGCGATGATTGGTACCTATGACCTCGTGTTCGGCGAGGTGGATCGCTGATCGTGGCGATCGCTGAGGATTTGAAAGCATGAAAGCGACTGGAAATTTCGAGGCGTGCAAGAACGTCGACCCGATGGTTGCGTTGTCGGATGACACCCGCGCGCAGATCGATCACTGGGTGGCCAAGTTCCCGCCCGAGCGCAAGCGTTCGGCCGTGATCCAGGGGTTGTTCGCCACCCAGGAGCAGAACCACGGCTGGCTGAGCGACGAGCTGATCTGCGCGGTGGCCAAGTACCTGGGCCTGCCGCCGGTGCATGCCTACGAAGTGGCGAGTTTCTACTCGATGTTCGTGTTGCAGCCGGTGGGCCGCAATAACGTCGCTTTCTGCACCAACATCAGCTGTTGGCTCAACGGCGCCGAAGACCTGGTCGCCCACGCGGAGAACAAGCTCGGTTGCAAGCTGGGTGAATCCACTGCCGACGGCCGCGTCTTCCTCAAGCGCGAGGAAGAGTGCGTCGCTGCCTGCTGCGGCGCACCGGTGATGCTGGTCAACGGCCATTACCACGAGAAGCTCGATGCGGCGCAGGTCGACGCGCTGCTCGACGGGCTGGAGTGAGAGGGGACATGGCGCACCACGATTATTCCAAGGGCTACGGTCCGGTCGGTCCTGCTCCGCAGGAGCACAGTGTCGTTTACACGACGCTCCACTACGACACGCCGTGGTCGTATGACAACTACCTCAAGACCGGTGGTTACAGCGCCTGGCGCAAGATCCTCGACGAGAAGATCGCGCCGGCCGACGTGGTCGAGATGGTCAAGCAGTCCGGTCTGCGGGGACGCGGTGGCGCGGGCTTTCCGACCGGCCTGAAGTGGAGCTTCATGCCCAAGGGCGACGAGGTCCAGAAATACATCCTGTGCAATTCCGACGAATCCGAGCCGGGCACCTGCAAGGATCGCGACATCCTGCGTTTCAACCCGCATTCGGTGATCGAGGGCATGGCGATCGCCTGCTATGCGACCGGCTCGACGGTGGCCTACAACTACCTGCGCGGCGAGTTCCACCATGAGCCGTTCGAGCGTATCGAGCAGGCGCTGAAGGAAGCCTACGACAACGGCTGGCTGGGCAAGGACATCCTTGGCTCGGGCATCGACATCGACATCCATAATGCATTGGGTGCGGGTGCCTATATCTGTGGTGAAGAAACCGCATTGATGGAGTCGCTGGAAGGCAAGAAGGGCATGCCGCGCTTCAAACCGCCATTCCCTGCCAACTTCGGCCTGTACGGCAAGCCGACCACGATCAACAACACCGAGACCTACGCCTCGGTGCCGACCATCATCCGCAACGGTCCGGAATGGTTCCTCAACCTGGGCAAGCCGAACAATGGTGGCGCCAAGGTGTTCTCGGTGTCCGGCCACGTCGCCAAACCGGGCAACTACGAGATCCGCCTGGGCACGCCGTTCTCGGAACTGCTGGAGCTGGCCGGGGGCATTCGTCCAGGCCACAAGATCAAGGCGGTGATCCCCGGTGGATCCTCGATGCCGGTATTGCCGGGCGAGACCATGATGGGCCTGACCATGGATTACGACGCGTTGCAGAAGGCCGGCTCCGGCCTTGGCTCCGGCGCGGTGATCGTGATGGATGAGACCGCCTGCATGGTGCGCGCCTGCCAACGCATCGCGCGGTTCTACTACAAGGAAAGCTGCGGTCAATGCACGCCATGTCGCGAAGGCACCGGCTGGATGTACCGCATGATCAGCCGCGTCGTCGACATGCGCGCGACCGTGGAGGATCTCCAGGTGCTGCGCGAATCCGCCGGACAGATCGAGGGGCACACCATCTGTGCATTCGGTGAAGCCGCGGCATGGCCGGTGCAGGGCTTCCTGCGCCATTACTGGGCGGAGTTCGAGTACGCCATCGTGAACAAGCGTTTCCTGGTGGATGACCAGCGCGACGGGCGCGTGGAGAAGGTGGCATGAGCGCCGAAGCGGAAAACACCAGCGTCGCCCCAGTAGTGCCGGAAGGGCATGTCGCGATCGAGATCGATGGCGTCGCCACCACCGCGCCGAAGGGTTCGATGATCATCCAGGCCGCGGACAAGGTCGGCATTCCGATCCCGCGGTTCTGCTACCACGACAAACTGTCGATCGCGGCGAACTGCCGGATGTGCCTGGTGGACGTGGAGAAGATGGGCAAGCCCGCGCCGGCCTGCGCCACGCCGGTCATGGATGGCATGAAGGTCAGCACCCGCAGCGAAAAGGCGTTGAAATCGCAGCGCAACGTGATGGAGTTCCTGCTGATCAACCATCCGCTGGACTGCCCGATCTGCGACCAGGGTGGCGAATGCGAGTTGCAGGACCTGTCGCTCGGCTACGGCCGCTCGGTGAGTCGTTTCGCGGAACGCAAACGCGTGGTCGCCGATGAGGACATCGGGCCGCTGGTGGCGACCGAGATGACCCGCTGCATCCACTGCACGCGATGCGTCCGATTTACCGCCGAGATCGCCGGGACCTACGAGTTGGGTGGCATGTATCGAGGCGAGGACTTGCAGATCGGCACCTACGACGGCAAGCCGTTGACGACCGAGTTGTCCGGCAACGTCATCGATGTATGCCCGGTCGGCGCGCTGACCAACAAGCCATTCCAGTTCCGCGCCCGCGCCTGGGAGATGCAGGCGCGCGAGTCGCTGGGTTACCACGACGCGCTGGGCAGCAACTTGTTCCTGCACGTGCGCCGTAGCGAGGTGATGCGCGCCGTGCCGCGCGACAACGACATGGTCAACGAGTGCTGGCTGTCGGATCGCGATCGCTATTCCCATCAGGGCCTGTACGCGAGTGACCGCGCGCTGGAGCCGATGATCAAGGACGGTGGCCATTGGCGTGATGCCACGTGGGAGGAGGCGCTGGCGAAAGCCGCGACCATCCTGCGTGACAACGCGGCCGACCAGTTGGGGATGCTGGTGCACCCTGCGACCTCCAATGAGGAGGGTGCTTTGCTGGCCCGTCTTGGCGATTTGCTGGGGACGGGCAATATCGACCACCGCCTCAGTCAGCGCGACCTGTCCGACGCCGCGATCGCCGATGTCTTCCAGATGCAGGTTGCCGATGTCGAACAGGCCGATCTGGTGGTTATCGTCGGTGCCAACCTGCGGCATGAACTGCCGCTGGTGAATGCACGGGTACGCAAGGCGTGGCAGAACGGCGCCAAGGTGCATGTGGTCAATCCGGTTGATTTCGACCAGACCTTCGACCTTGCGGGCAAGCAGATCGTGGCGCCGTCCAGGTTGGCGGCAGCGCTTGCCGATACCGGGTTGCGCGATGCGGCCAAGACGGCTTCGCGCGCCGTGGTGTTTATCGGCGCGCTGGCCGAGAACAGCCCGCATGCCTCCGCGATCCGGACTGCGGCAGTTGATTTTGCGGCAGCCACGGGCGCGCGCCTGTGCCGCATTCCCCAGGGAGCCAATGCCGTCGGGCTGGCCGATCACGGCGTGTTGCCCACCGCGCGCGACGCCGGCGCCATGCTGCGCGAGCCGCGTACCGCCTACCTGCTGTACGGGGTTGAGCCGGGCCTGGATTTTGCCGATACCGCCGCCGCCTTGAAGGCGTTGGGCAGCGCGCAGGTCGTCGCGTTCAGTCACTTTGCGTGCGAGTCGACCCGTGCGGTCGCCGACGTGATCCTGCCGATCGGTCTATTGCCCGAAATCGACGCCACCCTGACCAACGTCGATGGCCGCGAACAAGCGGCGGTAGCTGCTGGGAAGCTCCCGGGCCAGGCGCGTGCCGGCTGGCGCGTGTTGCGTGCCCTGGGCGGTCAACTTGGCGGGCAGACCGCGGTGCAAGGGTTTGAATTCACCGATCTGGCGGGTCTGCGCGCGAGCCTGGTCAAACGCGAGGTCAAGCCGGTCGCCGGCCAGAGCGTGTCCGTCGATGCTTCCGGTGAGGGTCTGGAGATTGCCACCAGTGTGGCGATCTATCGTTGCGATGCTGTGGTGCGCCGCGCTTCCGCGCTGCAGGCCCATCCGCTCAACGTGGGTCCGCGAGCGATGATCCATCCTTCCGACGCCGGGCAACTGGGACTGGAAGATGGTGCCACCGGCAAGTTCGATACCACTGCCGGCATTGCGAGTTTGCCTGTTCTGGTAAGCGACCAGGTCGCCGCCGGCACGGTGTGGATTGAGAGCGGCTACGGCGCCACCGCACCCATGGGCGCCGGGCGCGTCAAGGTACGGGGAGCGTGAGCGTGATGAATGACCTGATCACTCCGTTCCACGGTTGGCTGAGCTCGTTCGGGGCGGTAGGGACCGTGGCCTGGCTGGTACTGATGATCCTGACGATCACGGTGCCACTGATCATCGCGGTGGCGTTCTACGTGCTCTGGGAGCGCAAGCTGATCGGCTGGATGCATGTCCGCGTCGGGCCGAAATACGTCGGTTTTGGCGGTCTGTTGCAGACGTTCGCCGACGTGTTCAAGCTGCTGTTCAAGGAGTTGTTGCAGCCGGCCGCGGCCTCGCCGTTCCTGTACAAGTTGGCGCCGATGCTGGCGCTGATTCCGGCGCTGGCGGCGTGGGCGGTCATCCCGTTTGACGCCCAGGTCGTGCTGTCCAACGCCAACGCGGGCCTGCTGTACCTGTTGGCCATGACCTCGATGGGGGTCTACGGAGTGATTCTCGCCGGCTGGGCAACCAACTCGAAGTACGCCTTGTTGGGCGCCATGCGCGGTGCGGCGCAAATGGTCGCGTACGAGATCGCAATGGGTTTCGCGCTGGTCGGGGTGATGGTTGCCGCCGGGAGCTTGAACCTGACCGAAATCGTGATGGCGCAGTCTGGTAATGCGGGCCTGTTCGAGTGGTTCTGGCTGCCGTTGCTGCCGTTGTTCGTGATCTATTTCGTGTCCGGCGTGGCGGAGACCAACCGGCTGCCGTTCGACATGGTCGAGGGTGAGTCGGAAATCACCGGTGGCCATCTGGTCGAGTATTCCGGTGCCGGTTTCGCGCTGTTCTTCCTGGCCGAATACGCGAACATGATCCTGATCAGCTTCCTGGTCTCGATCTTCTTCGTTGGTGGCTGGCTGAGCCCGCTGCAGGGCTGGGGCATTCCGCTGCTGTCGGTGGATGGCTGGTGGTGGCTGTTTGCGAAGGTGTTCTTCTTTGCCAGCTGCTTCGTCTGGTTCCGCGCCTCGTTCCCGCGCTATCGCTACGATCAGATCATGCGCCTGGGCTGGAAGGTATTCGTTCCGCTGGCGATCTTCTGGATCGTCGTGGTCGCGCTGATGGCGTATTTCGGCGTCTTCGAGCCGGGGCAATAAGGTAGAGCCATGAATCGCATCGTTTCCTTCTTCAAAAGCCTGCTGCTCATCGAGCTGTTGCGTGGCATGGGATTGACGCTCAAGTACGCGTTCAAGACCAAGTACACGTTGATGTACCCGATGGAAAAGACGCCGCAGTCGCCGCGCTTCCGGGGCATCCATGCGCTGCGCCGGTATCCCAACGGCGAGGAGCGTTGCATCGCCTGCAAATTGTGCGAGGCGGTATGCCCGGCACTGGCGATCACGATCGATTCGGAGAAGCGCGAAGACGGCAGCCGCCGCACCACGCGCTATGAGATCGACCTGTTCAAATGCATCTATTGCGGCTTCTGCGAGGAGTCGTGCCCGGTGGATTCGATCGTGGAAACCCATATCCACGAATACCACTTCGACCAGCGCGGCCAGAACGTCCTCACCAAGCCGCAGCTGCTGGCCATCGGCGACCGGCTTGAAGCTGAAATCGCAGAACGTCGTGCCACCGACGCACCCTTCCGCTGAGTGCCCCCATGGATTTTGTCTTCATAGCCTTCATTGTTTTTTCCCTTGCGGCCATCGCGGCGGCAACCGCCGTCATCAGCGTCCGCAATCCGGTGCATTCCGCGCTGTCGCTGGTACTGACGTTTTTCTCGGTGGCTTGCGTGTGGATCATCGGCGACGCCGAGTTCCTCGGTGTGGCGCTGGTGCTGATCTATGTCGGCGCGGTGATGGTGCTGTTCCTGTTCGTGGTGATGATGCTCGATATCGACATCATTCCGCTGCGTGAGGGATATGTGCGCTATCTGCCGGTCGGATTGCTGGTTGCGGTAGTGATGCTGGTGGAGATGCTGGTACTGATTGGCGCGAAAGCGCTGATGGACACGCCGTTCCCGGTCGATGGCGCGGCCGCTGCCGGCCTGCCCAATACCGAATGGCTGGCGCGTGCATTGTTCACCGAATTCCTGCTGCCGTTCGAAACCGCTGCGGTGATCCTGACCGTGGCGGTGATCGCGGCGGTGACGCTGACGCTGCGCCCGCCGCGTGAAGGCGGCAAGAAGCAGAACCCCGGCGACCAGGTGCGGGTGCGCGCCGCCGACCGGCTGCGCGTGGTCAAGATGGACGCGGTCAAGCCGCGACCGCTGGATGACGTCGATAGCACGGGCAATCCCGGGGAGGGCAAGTAATGGATATGTTCGCTTCAGGCTTGGCGCTGGGCCACTTCCTCACCCTGGGAACCGTGCTGTTCTGCATCTCCGTGGCCGGGATATTCCTCAACCGCAAAAACATCATCGTGTTGCTGATGTGCATCGAGCTGATGCTGCTTTCGGTCAACATCAACTTCGTGGGGTTCTCGCGTGAACTCGGTGACCCGTCTGGCCAGGTGTTCGTGTTCTTCATCCTGACCGTGGCCGCGGCGGAAGCCGCCATCGGCCTGGCGATCCTCGTCACGCTGTTCCGTAACCGGCGCACGATCAATGTCGCCGAAATTGACTCGTTGAAGGGCTGATCGGATGTCGGGTATGGAGTTCGCCATTTCCAAGTGGGTGCTGCTGGCCATCGCGCTGGCACCGCTGTTGGGCACGATCATCGCGGGCTTTTTTGGGCGCAGGATCGGTCGCGCCGGTGCACACAGCGTCACCATCGCCGGGCTGGCGGTGAGTTGCGCGCTGTCGGTGTGGGTGCTGTGGCAACTGGTCGGGCAGGGCGCGGCGCCGTTCAACGAGAACCTCTACACCTGGTTCAAGGTCGGCGGGTTCGAGGCACACATCGGCTTCATGGTCGACACGCTGACCGCGATGATGCTGGTGGTGGTGACCTCGGTATCGCTGCTGGTGCATATCTACAGCATCGGCTACATGGCCGGCGACGACGGTTATCAGCGCTTCTTCAGCTACATCAGCCTGTTCACCTTCTCGATGCTGATGCTGGTGATGAGCAACAACTTCCTGCAGTTGTTTTTTGGCTGGGAAGCGGTGGGCCTGGTGTCCTACCTGTTGATCGGGTTCTGGTTCAAGCGCCCCAGTGCGGTGTTCGCCAACCTCAAGGCGTTCATGGTCAACCGGGTGGGCGACTTCGGCTTCATTCTGGGTATTGCCGCGGTGGCGTGGCATTTCGATTCGCTCGATTACGCGACCGTATTTGCCAACGCGCCAAGCCTGGTAGGGGAGTCCATTGCGGTCTTCGCCGGCCACGAGTGGTCGATCGCGACGGTGATCTGCATCTGCCTGTTTATTGGCGCGATGGGGAAATCGGCGCAGGTTCCGTTGCACGTGTGGCTGCCGGACTCGATGGAAGGCCCGACCCCGATCTCGGCGCTGATCCACGCCGCGACGATGGTAACCGCCGGCATCTTCATGGTGGCGCGGATGTCGCCGCTGTTCGAGCTGTCCGATACCGCGTTGCAGCTGGTCCTGTTCCTGGGCGCGACGACCGCGTTTTTCACCGGCCTGATCGGCATCGTGCAGAACGACATCAAGCGCGTCATCGCCTATTCGACGCTGTCGCAGCTGGGCTACATGACGGTTGCGCTGGGCGTGTCCGCCTACAGCGCAGCGGTGTTCCACCTGATGACCCATGCGTTCTTCAAGGCGCTGCTGTTCCTGGCGGCGGGTTCGGTGATCATCGGCATGCACCATCAGCAGGACATGCGCCGGATGGGCGGGCTGAAGAAATACATGCCGATCACCTACTGGACCATGTTGCTGGGGACGTTGGCGCTGGTCGGTACGCCGTTCTTCAGCGGCTTCTACTCCAAGGACACCATCATCGAGGCGGCGCACCACGCCAGCCAGCATGGTGGATGGATTGCCCAGTACGCCTATTGGGCCGTGCTGGCGGGCGCATTCGTGACCGCGTTCTACAGCTTCCGTCTGTTGTACCTGACCTTCCACGGCAAGGAACGGTTCCGTGATGCGCCAGCAGTGCACGAGGCCGGCCATGATGACCATGGCGAGGGCCACGGCAACCACGAACCACACGAGTCGCCGTGGACGGTGACCGTGCCGCTGATCGCGCTGGCGGTTCCTTCGGTGGTGATCGGATTCTTCACCGCGGGTCCGGTGTTGTTCGGGACCAATTGGAATGGGGATATCGCGCAGCTCCCATTCTTCCTCGGCTCGATCGACGTGGCGGCGGCGCGTGACGTGGTGGCAACGCTTGCCAGCCAGGTCTGGCACGGCCCGGTGGCATTCGCGCTGCACGGATTCAAGGCGCCGACGTTCTGGCTCGCCTTTGCCGGCTTCGCGCTGGCCACGGTGATGTACCTGTGGAAGCCCGAGCTGCACGCCAAGGCACGCAGGGTCTTTGCGTGGCCGGTCCGGGTATTGGAAAACAAATACGGTTTCGACACGCTGTGGATCAAGGGTCTTGCCGGCGGAAGCGTCCAGTTGGGCAAGGCGTCACGAATGATCGACAGCCGATTGATCGATGGCGTTGCCGTCAATGGCAGTGTTCGCGTAGTCGAGCTGATCGCCAACCTGAGCCGCCGGATCCAGTCCGGCTTCCTGTACCACTACGCTTTTGTGATGATTATCGGCTTGATCGTGTTGCTGGCCGCACTCATCCGCAACCTGATCTGAGAAGGACCGCGACGTGACCCCAGAGCCTTTACACAGCGCGCTGCCTTTGCTGAGCCTGATTGTCTGGTTGCCGATCATCGGCGGCCTGCTGACCCTCGCATTGGGCAATGAACGCGCCAACGCCGCGCGTTGGTTTGCCACCGCGGTGGCTACCGTCACCCTGGTGTTGAGCGTGTTGTTGTTCACCGGGTTTGATTCCGGCACCGCGGCGATGCAGTTCGTGGAGAACAACGCCTGGATCCCGGCGTTCGATGTGCGCTACCACCTAGGGGTTGACGGATTCTCGGTGCCACTGATCGGATTGACCGCCCTGACATCGATGCTGGTGCTGGTCTACGCCTGGAGTGTGGACAAGCGTGTCAGCCAGTACTACGCATCGTTCCTGATCCTGGAAGGGTTGATGATCGGGGTGTTCAGCGCGCTGGACTCGATGCTGTTCTACGTGTTCTTCGAGTGCATGCTGATCCCGATGTTCATCATCATCGGCGTCTGGGGCGGGCCGCGTCGCGTCTACGCCGCGATGAAGTTCTTCCTGTACACGTTCCTCGGCTCGCTGTTCATGCTGATCGCGCTGATCTACCTGTACATGAAGGGTGGCAGCTGGCAGATCGCCGACATGGTCCAGTTGCAGCTGTCGGCGGGCGAACAGACCTGGATTTTCTTCGGCTTCCTGCTCGGGTTCGCGATCAAGATCCCGATGTTCCCGGTTCATACCTGGTTGCCTGACGCCCACGTCGAGGCGCCGACCGCCGGCTCGGTGATCCTGGCCGCGATCATGTTGAAGATCGGTGGCTACGGCTTCCTGCGTTTTGCCCTGCCGATCGTGCCTGATGCCGGTGCGGAATGGGCTTGGCTGATGATCGCGCTGAGCCTGATCGCGGTGATCTATGTCGGGCTGGTCGCCCTGGTGCAGGAGGACATGAAGCGGCTGGTGGCCTACTCGTCGGTCGCGCACATGGGCTTCGTGACCCTGGGTACCTTCATTGCCTTCGGGCTGGTGCGCGACTTCGGCGACATGGACGCCGCGCGGCTGGGCCTGCAGGGCGCGATGGTGCAGATGGTCAGCCATGGCTTCATTTCGGCGGCTCTGTTTACCTGCATCGGCGTGTTGTACGACCGCCTGCACACGCGCAGCATCAAGGACTACGGCGGCGTCGCGGTAATGATGCCGATGTTCGCGGTGTTCTATGTGCTGTTCGCGATGGCCAACTCCGGCTTGCCCGGGACGTCCGCGTTCGTGGGCGAGTTCATGGTCATCCTGGCCAGCTTCCAGAGCAATCCGTTGATCGCGCTGGGCGCAGCACTGACGCTGATCATCAGCGCCGGCTACAGCCTGTGGCTGGTCAAGCGCGTGCTGTGGGGACCGGTGGTCAACGAGCCGGTCAAGACCATGAAGGACATCGGCGCTCGCGAGTTGTTCGTGCTGGGAGTGTTCGCGGCCGGAACCTTGTTTATCGGCGTATGGCCGAAGCCGTTGACCGACATGATGGAACCGTCCATCGCCAACCTGGCGATGCAGATCGCTGCCTCCAAACTGTAGACACGCCCAGTCAGGCGCTCGTGCCATAAGCACCGACCTATCAGAGATTGCCAATGATCCACGTACGCTCCGCCGCCGAATTGATGCCGTTGTTACCGGAACTGGTGCTGGTCGGCGGCGCTTTCGCGCTGCTGATGCTCGACCTGTTCCTGTCCGACCGCCGCCGGGTGATGGTTCATGTCCTGGCGATGGTGTTGTTGCTGGTCACCGCTGGCCTGATCGCCTGCGGGGTCGGCGGCCACGCCACGGTGTTCAGCGGCATGTTCGTGCGCGACACCATGGCCGATGTACTGAAGGTCGGCATCGCCATTGCGACCGCGTTGTCGATGGTCTATCTGTGGCCCTACATGCGTGACCGCGGCATCTACAAGGGCGAGATGTCGGTGCTGATGCTGTTTGCAGCGCTGGGCATGATGCTGCTGGTCTCTGCCGGCAGCCTGGTGATGATCTACGTCGGGCTGGAGATGCTGGCGTTGTGCTCCTACGCGCTGGTGGCGATCGACCGCGACAACCCGCTGGCCTCGGAGGCGGGAATCAAGTATTTCGTTCTGGGTTCGCTGGCATCGGGCCTGCTGCTGTACGGCCTGTCGCTGATCTACGGAGCCACCGGCACTCTGGACCTGGATGCCATCGCGCTTGCCGCGCAGACCACCTCGTCGCAGACAATGCTGGTCACCGGCGTGGTGTTCGCGGTGGTCGGCATCGGTTTCAAGTTCGGTGCCGCCCCATTCCACATGTGGTTGCCGGACGTCTACCACGGTGCGCCGACCCCGATCACCCTGTTCATCGGCTCGGCGCCCAAGCTGGCGGCGTTCGGGATGACCTTCCGCCTGCTGGAGCAGGGGCTTGGATCGGCCGATGACCACTGGCGGATCATGCTGGCCGCGCTGGTGGTGCTGTCGCTGGCGATTGGCAACCTCGGCGCGCTGATGCAGAGCAATTTCAAGCGCATGCTCGCCTACTCGACCATCTCCCATGTCGGTTTCCTGCTGATGGGATTTGCCGGTGCCGGAGCGATCGGGTTTGCCGCGGCGATGTTCTATGCGATCAGCTACGCGCTGATGGCCGCGGCGGCCTTCGGTGCAATCGTGGTGCTGTCCAGCCGTGGTTTTGAAGCCGATGAACTGGTCGATTACAAGGGACTCAATGCCCGTAACCCGTGGCTGGCCGGAATGGTCCTGCTAGTGATGTTCTCGTTGGCCGGCGTGCCGCCCTTCATTGGCTTCTGGGCGAAGCTGGCGGTGTTGCAGGCGGCGATCCAGGGCGACATGTTCTGGCTGGCCATCGTCGGCATCGTGTTTGCGGTGATCGGCGCGTTTTACTACCTGCACGTGGTCAAGATGATGTACTTCGATGAGCCGGTCGGCGAGATGCCGCCGCCGTCGCAGAATCGTCCGTTGCGGATCGTGTTTGGCGTCAATGCCGTCGCACTATTGGCGCTTGGCCTGGCTTGGAGCCCGATCATGGAGTGGTGCCAGCGCTCATTCGGGCCCTGATTACCGGGGTTTGGCCGCGTTTCCGCACTCGCGGGACGCGCTTGTGCGGCAAGTTTTGCAACAAGTGCGTGGGTCGGTTAAGCTCTGCCTCCCCCAACCGGGGCGAGGCCATGAAATGGGGCCCCGGGTTGGATCGGCGCTAGTAGTGTCGAGCAAAGAAAAAGCCTGATCGGGCTTGCGAAGTTCAAAGTCCGCCGCTATCATGGGCGGCCTGATGCGGGGTGGAGCAGTCTGGCAGCTCGTCGGGCTCATAACCCGAAGGTCGCAGGTTCAAATCCTGCCCCCGCTACCAGCTTCGGCCGGGACTGCAGTGTTTGGGCAGTTCGCTGAAAGCCTCGTTTAGAGGCTTTCTTTTTTGGCCAACAGCTCGGGCTTGGTGACGCGTTCTGCTCGCGCGTCACACCGACATCCAGCGGTACGGACAAGGGGCCCAATGGGCCCTTTGTTGCATTTGCAGTATTGACTCGCGGATCGACGCGCCAGTTGCCAATCGCAGGAGTAGGAACGCGTGACGGACAAAGCGGCCGAAATCTCTCAATTGCTGGCCCCCACGGTGGCTTCGTTGGGTGTCGAACTTTTGGGCATCGAGTACCTGCCGTCCCCGGGTGGGGCGGTTGTCCGGCTGTATATCGACTTGCCCGCGAGCGAGCAGGCCAACGGTGACGCCCAAGTGGGTGACGATGGCACCGATGACGGTGCGCCACGAGCGGTCTCCATCGAAGACTGTGAGGCCGTCAGCCGCGAGGTTTCCGCCCAGCTCGACGTGGAAGATCCGATCAGCGGCAACTACACCCTGGAAGTGTCTTCCCCCGGGCTTGATCGGCCGTTGTTCACCGCCGCGCATTTCACCCGCTTTATCGGTGAAACTGCGAAGGTTACGTTGCGGCTGCCGCAAGACGGTCGTCGTCGCCTGACCGGTGTGATTTCACAGGTCACCGACGACGACATGACCTTCCTGGTCGACGGCGCGCCGCTGGTGATCCAGCAGGACAATGTCGACAAGGCTCGCCTGGTCCCGGACTGGGCGGGTTTGGGACTCGAGCCCAGCAAGCCCGGCTCCAAACCGGGACAGCGCAAGAATCCAACCAACACACCAACCAACAAGCCGGCGGCAAAGCCGTCCTCGGCGGAGTAAGCAGATGAGCAAGGAACTGTTGCTGGTCGTTGATGCGGTAGCCCATGAAAAGGGCGTGCCGGAATCGGTGATCCTCGAAGCGATCGAGGCGGCACTGGCGTCTGCGGCGAAGAAGCGTTACCACGATGAAGACGTGCTGGTCCGGGTCAAGATCAATCCTGAGGACGGCAGTTACGAAACCTTCCGCCGGATGGAAGTGGTTGCCGACGACGTGGTGATGGAGTCGCCTGACCGCCAGCTGCGCCTGATGGACGCCATCGACGAGGTCGAAGGGGTCGAGGTTGGCGACTACATCGACGAGCAGATCGAGAACCCCGGCTTCGGCCGCATTGCAGCCCAGGCCGCGAAGCAGGTCATCGTGCAGCGGGTGCGTGACGCCGAGCGCGCGCAGGTCATCGACGCATGGAAGGATCGCGTCGGCGAGCTGGTGACCGGTATCGTCAAACGGGTCGAGCGCGGCAATATCTATGTCGACCTGGGCGGCAACGCCGAGGCAATCATTCCCAAGGACAAGGGCATCCCGCGTGATGTGCTGCGCGCCGGTGACCGCGTTCGTGGCTACCTGTATGACGTGCGCCCCGAGCCACGTGGGCCGCAGTTGTTCATCAGCCGCGCGGCTCCGGAATTCATGATGGAGCTGTTCCAGCTGGAGGTTCCGGAAGTCGGCCAGGGCCTGGTGTCGATCATGGGTTGCGCGCGTGATCCAGGCGATCGCGCCAAGATCGCGGTACTCGCCCATGACAACCGCACCGATCCGATCGGCGCGTGCATCGGCATGCGCGGTTCACGCGTGCAAGCGGTGACCAACGAGCTCAACGGCGAGCGGGTCGATATCGTGCTGTGGTCGGACAACCCGGCACAGTTCGTGATCAACGCCATGGCGCCGGCTGAGGTGCAGTCAATCATCGTTGATGAAGACAAGCACTCCATGGACCTGGCGGTAGCCGAGGATCGTCTGGCACAGGCGATCGGCAAGGGCGGCCAGAACGTACGCCTGGCCAGCCGCCTGGCGGGTTGGCAGCTCAACGTGATGACCCAGGACCAGGTCACCGAGAAGACCGAGACCGAGCAGGCCGTCGCGCGGCAGTTGTTCCAGAGCAGGCTGGAGGTCGATGAGGAAATCGCCGCGATCCTGGTCAGCGAGGGGTTCAACACGGTGGAGGAAATCGCCTATGTCCCGGTCGGGGAGTTGTTGGCAGTGGAGGGTTTCGACGAGAACATCGTCGAGGAGCTCCGCGCCCGCGCCCGCGATGCGTTGCTGAACGAGGCATTGGCGGCCGAGGAAGTGCTGGACGAGCATCATCCGGCCGAAGACTTGCTGTCGCTGGAAGGCATGGACGACGAGTTGGCGTTCGCATTGGCGGCGCAAGGCGTGGTCACGCGGGATGATCTGGCCGATCTGGCGACCGATGAGCTGGCCGAGCTGGAAAACGTGGACGAGGCCCGGGCCGCGGCACTGATCATGGAAGCGCGCAAGCATTGGTTTGAGTAGGACGGCCGAACAAGGCCGCCGAGTAGAACGGTAAAGGTTGTTGAACGGGTTCCAGAAACCCAGCCGTTAGAATGCATCATTACGCACGGGCATTGGTCCGTGCCACAGGACACGGAAACCGAATGTCGCAGGAAACCACTATCCGCAAGTTGGCCGCACTGGTGAATACGCCGGTCGAGAAGCTGCTGGAGCAGTTGGCCGAGGCTGGCATGCCCTTCGACGGGCCTGACCAGGCGGTCACCAGTGCCGAGAAGGGCAAGCTGCTCGGCTTCCTGCGCAGCGCCCATGGCAAGGGCAACGCGCCCCTCGCCGTTGGCGGCCCTGCCAAGAAGATCACTCTCAGCCGGAGCCGCAAGCAGGAGCTTACGGTCGGAGGCGGGAAAAGCCGCGCCACGGTTGACGTGGTGGTACGGAAGAAGGTCACCGTGATCCGCCCCGACGAGAAGCAGGGTGAGCCAACCGACGAGCGCGCCGAGATCCTGCGCAAGCTGGAAGCTTCCAGGCAGCGCAACCTCGCCGAGCAAAAGGCACTGGCAGAGGCCGACAAGCGCCGCGCCGACGAGGCCGAGCGGGTGAAGCGTGAAGCCGAGCAGGCCGCACAACTGAAGGTTGAGCAGGCTGCTGCGGCGGCGGCTCCCGCGGTTCCGGCAGCCGTGGAGGGCGAGCCCAAGCCCGCTGTGACCCATGGTCACGGCCATCCGAAGCCCGCCGCGCCGCGGGCTGGCGACGAGCGCGGGACTTCACGCCACAAGCGTGGTTCCAATGCCGCTCCCGCCGGCGCTGACGACGATGGACGCGACAAGCGTTTCGCCGGGCAGATGCACTTGAGTGCGTCCGACCGTGCGCGTCGCAGCACCAACACCCGTGGGCGCTCGACGCCGCGGCGCCAGGGCAACCAGGCGCGCAGCGGTACCGGGTTCAGCAAGCCGACCGCACCCATCGTGCGCGATGTTGCGATCGGCGAGACCATCACGGTTGCCGACCTCGCCCAGAAGATGTCGTTGAAGGGTGGGGAAGTGGTCAAGGCGCTGTTCAAGATGGGCGTGATGGCCACCATCACCCAGAGCATCGACCATGACACCGCGGCACTGGTGACCGAGGAGCTTGGCCACAACGTGGTCCGCGCCGATGCGGCCGACGTTGAAAACGTCCTGTTGGCGCACGTGGAAAACAACGATGGCGAGCAGGTGGCGCGTCCACCGGTGGTGACCATCATGGGCCATGTCGACCACGGCAAGACTTCGTTGCTGGATCAGATCCGTCGCACCAAGATCGCCACCGGCGAGGCTGGCGGCATTACCCAGCATATCGGCGCGTACCACGTGCAGACCGACAAGGGCATCATCAGCTTCCTGGATACGCCGGGTCACGCGGCGTTCTCCTCGATGCGGGCGCGAGGCGCGCAGCTCACCGATATCGTGGTGCTGGTGGTGGCCGCCGATGATGGTGTCAAGCCACAGACCATCGAGGCGGTGCAACATGCCCGCGCTGCCAACGTGCCGTTGATCGTGGCAATCAACAAAGTCGACAAGACCGGCGCCGATCCGTTGCGGGTAAAGAACGAGCTGCTCGAACAACAAGTCGTTGCCGAGGAATTCGGTGGCGAAACCCAGTTCGTCGAGTTGTCCGCCAAGACCGGCCAGAACATCGACGGATTGCTGGACGCGATTTCACTGCAGGCGGAATTCCTGGAGCTTCGTGCCGTCGCCGAAGGCCGCGCCAACGGTGTGGTGATCGAGTCGGCGCTCGACAAGGGTCGAGGCCCGGTGGCCACCGTGCTGGTCCAACAGGGCGAGCTGAAGAAGGGCGATTACCTGGTCTGCGGCGTGCAGTACGGCCGCGTGCGGGCGTTGTTCGATGAGACCGGTGCCCAGGTCGATTCGGCCGGCCCCTCGATTCCGGTGCAGGTACTGGGCTTGTCGGGTGTTCCCGATGCCGGTGACGATTTCGTCGTGGTCGAGGACGAGCGCCTGGCCAAGGATGTGGCCGGCCAACGTGATGCCCAGCGTCGCGAGTCGCGCCTGGTTGCCCAGAGTGGCACCCGGATGGAAGACATCATGGCCCAGTTGGGCCAGGGTGGAGACCAGCTCAGCCTGCCACTGATCATCAAGGCCGATGTGCAAGGCTCGGTGCAGGCACTGCGCGAGGCGCTGACCGCGCTGTCCACCAGCGAGATCCGCATCAACGTCATCGGCTCCGGCGTCGGCGGTATCAACGAGTCCGATGCGCAACTGGCATCGACCTCCAAGGCCACCATCATCGGATTCAACGTGCGCGCCGACGCGTCCGCCCGCAAGGTTATCGAGACCAACGGCGTGGATCTGCGTTACTTCTCGATCATCTATGACGTGATCGATCAGGTGAAGCAGGTTGCCTCGGGCATCCTGGGTGTGGAGATCCGCGAGGAAATCATCGGCAATGCCGAGGTTCGCGATGTGTTCCGCAGCTCCAAGTTCGGTGCCGTCGCTGGTTGCATGGTGGTGGAGGGCGTGGTCAAGCGGACCAAACCGATCCGCGTGCTGCGCGACAGCGTCGTGATCTTCGAGGGCGAGCTGGAATCGCTGCGCCGCTTCAAGGAGAACGTCGACGAGGTCCGGGTCAACACCGAGTGTGGCATCGGCGTGAAGCAGTACAACGACGTCAAGCCGGGCGACATGATCGAATGTTTCGAGCGCATCGAGGTCCAGCGCACGCTGTGATGCCATGAAGACTTTCCATCGTACCGATCGCGTTTCCGCCCAGCTCCGACGTGAGCTGGGCACCCTCGTGCACGAGGCCGTTCGCGAGCATGGCCTGCCGTCGGTGAGCGTGTCCGACGTTGAAGTCACCCGCGACCTGGCGCATGCCAAGGTTTTCGTGACCGCTTTGCAGCCAGAGCGTGCGCAAGAGGCGATGGAAGGGCTGAAAGAGCTCACCAAGCCGCTGCGTTACGGACTCGGGCGCGCCATGCAGTTGCGTCACGTACCGGAACTGCATTTCCATTACGACGACTCGGTGGATCGTGGTGAGCGCATCGAGAACCTGCTGCGCGAGAATCCGCCGGTAGGCGACACCGAAGACCCTGCCTGATTGATCCAGATGGATCGGAGCGGATCGGATCGATGAGCAAGCGTCGCCGTGCCAACTTCCGTCCAGTCGACGGGCTGTTGTTGCTCGACAAGCCCGCCGGACTGAGTTCCAACCAGGCATTGCAGCAGGTTCGCCGGTTGTTTCATGCCCGCAAGGCTGGCCATGCCGGCAGCCTGGACCCGCTCGCCACCGGCCTGCTGCCGATCTGTTTTGGCGAAGCCACCAAGATCGCCGGTTTGTTGCTGGGCTCGCGCAAGGCCTACCAGACCACCGCGGTGTTGGGTTCCACCACCGACACTGACGACGCCGATGGCCTGGTGTTGCAACAACGACCGGTTCCGTCATTGCACGCCGTCGATATAGAAGTGGCTTTGGCGCCGCTGCGTGGCAACATCCGCCAGCGTGCACCCATCTATTCGGCCCTGAAGCAGGGCGGTGAGCCGCTGTATGCCAAGGCCCGACGTGGCGAGCCGATCGACGCGCCAGTCCGCGATGTCGAGGTACACCGCCTTGAGCTGCTGGAGCACGATGGGCCGCGCTTGGTGCTGTCGATCGAATGCGGTTCAGGAACCTATGTGCGCAGCCTGGTTCGCGAGATCGGCGAATCGCTGGGTTGTGGGGCGCATGTGGAGGTGCTGCGTCGGCTCTGGGTTGAGCCGTTCACCGATCCCGGGATGTATTCACTCCCCGAGTTGGAGGCATTGGCGGGGCAGGGCGCGGACCTTCTTGATGCCTGCTTGTTGCCGATCGAGGCGGGATTGGCCGATTATCCCCGGATCACCCTGGACCCGGAACAAGCGCAATCCCTGGGCCATGGCCAGCCAGTCCGCCCGGACGTCGCGCTGCCGGGCCCGGTGGTCGTAGCGGTTCACGATCAGGACGACCGGGTGCTGGGCCTGGGCCGAGTCGACGAGACCGGATTGCTGCATCCGCAGCGATTGTTCGCGTGGGCCACGCCGGCGGCGGGCTGATTGCAACGGGGGCGCTGACGCGCCTTGTTGTCCCGGGGACAGAGGGCTACAATTTGCGGGCTTTCCCAAGCAAACCCACGTTTCATCATCCAATTTTGTAAACAAGCGGCGGACCAGGCGGTGCGCCGGTGCTGGCATTGCCCGGCATCGGACGCGTTCTGCGGGTCGCGCATCAACGAGGCAAACCCATGTCCATTGACACCAGCAAGATCATTGAAGACAACAAGCGCGGCGAGAACGACACCGGCTCCCCGGAAGTCCAGGTCGCCCTGCTCACCGGTCGCATCGAGCAGCTCCAGGGCCACTTCAAGGAGCACAAGCAGGATCACCACAGCCGTCGCGGCCTGCTGATGATGGTCAACCGTCGTCGCCGCCTGCTCGACTACCTGAAGCGCAAGGACAGCACGCGTTACAAGGCATTGATCGCGAAGCTCGGTCTGCGCCGCTGATCGAAGTATTCCCTCGCGGCGCAGTGATGCGCCGCGACTGTTTTCGGGGTCGCAAGACCCACCAGGTCGCGAGCCGGCGACCGACCGGGCAAGGCAAGGGCCATGACCGGATCGCACAGCACCGATAGGAAACCAACGTGGCGAAAATTACCAAGACCTTTCAGTACGGCAATCACCAGGTAACCCTGGAAACCGGTGAGATCGCGCGCCAGGCAGGCGGCGCCGTGATCGTTCGCATCGAGGACACCGTGCTGCTGGTCAGCGCCGTCGCCAACAAGACTGCGCGCGAGGGTCAGGATTTCTTCCCCCTGACCGTCGACTACCAGGAGAAGTTCTACGCCGGTGGCCGTATCCCGGGTGGCTTCTTCAAGCGTGAGGGCCGCCAGACTGAAAAAGAGACCCTGATCTCGCGTCTGATCGATCGCCCGATCCGCCCGCTGTTCCCGGACGGCTTCCGCAACGAAGTCCAGATCATCGCCACCGTGATGTCGATGAACCCGGAAATCGACGGCGACATCCCGGCGCTGCTGGGTGCATCCGCCGCGCTGGCGTTGTCGGGTGCCCCGTTTGACGGCCCGATTGCCGCCGCCAAGGTCGGTTACAAGGACGGCCAGTATTTGCTCAACCCGACCAAGACCGAGCTGGAGGATTCCCAGCTGGAGCTGGTCGTCGCCGGCACCGCCGACGCGGTGCTGATGGTTGAATCCGAAGCCGACGTGCTGTCGGAAGACGTGATGCTCGGCGCGGTGATGTTCGGCCACAGGGAAATGCAGGTCGCGATCAATGCGATCAACGAGCTGGTTGCCGAAGCCGGCAAGCCGAAGTGGACCTGGGCCGCACCGGCCGCTGATCCGGCTCTGGTTGACGCGCTCAAGACCGCCATTGGTGATCGACTGACCCAGGCTTTCGCGGTCAGCGACAAGCTGGAGCGCAAGGACGCCATCTCGGCGTTGAAGAAAGACGTGATTGCGTCACTGGCGCCGCAGGCGGAAGCCAACGATTGGAAGACCTCTGACCTGTCCAAGCAGTTCAGCGTGTTCGAGTACGGCACCATGCGTGGTTCGGTGCTGAGCAGCAAGATCCGTATCGACGGCCGTGCGCTCGACACCGTGCGCCCGATTTCCTCGCGGGTCGGCATCCTGCCACGCGTGCACGGCTCGGCGTTGTTTACCCGCGGCGAGACCCAGGCCATCGTTGCGGTCACCCTGGGCACCGCGCGTGATGGCCAGGTCATCGACGCCGTCGCCGGCGAGTACAAGGACCACTTCCTGTTCCATTACAACTTCCCTCCTTACTCGGTGGGTGAAGCCGGTCGCATGATGGGCCCGAAGCGTCGCGAGATCGGCCACGGTCGCCTTGCCAAGCGCGGCGTGCTGGCAGTGATGCCGACGATGGAAGCGTTCCCGTACACCATCCGCGTGGTCTCGGAGATCACCGAGTCCAACGGTTCGTCCTCGATGGCCTCGGTCTGCGGCTCGTCGCTGGCGCTGATGGACGCCGGCGTGCCGATCAAGGCACCGGTTGCCGGTATCGCGATGGGCCTGGTCAAGGAAGGCAACGACTTCGTCGTGTTGTCCGACATCCTGGGTGACGAGGATCACCTCGGCGACATGGACTTCAAGGTCGCCGGCACCAGCGAGGGCATCTCCGCCCTGCAGATGGACATCAAGATCCAGGGCATCACCGAAGAGATCATGAAAGCCGCGCTGGCCCAGGCCAAGCAAGGCCGCCTGCACATCCTTGGCGAGATGGAAAGTGCGCTGACCGCCCCGCGTGGCGAGCTCAGCGAATTCGCGCCGCGCCTGATCACGATCAAGATCCACCCCGACAAGATCCGCGAAGTGATCGGCAAGGGCGGCTCGGTGATCCAGGCGATCACCAAGGAGACCGGCACCCAGATCGACATCCAGGACGATGGCACGATCACCGTTGCCTCCGTCAATGCGGCTGCCGGCCAGGCGGCCAAGGACCGGATCGAGCAGATCACTTCCGACGTCGAGCCGGGCCGTATCTACGAAGGCAAGGTCGCCAAGATCATGGACTTCGGCGCGTTCGTCACCATCTCCCCCGGAAAGGACGGACTGGTGCACGTGTCGCAGATCTCCAACGATCGCGTCGAGAAGGTCAGCGACGTGCTCAAGGAAGGCGATGTGGTCAAGGTCAAGGTGCTGGAAGTCGACAAGCAGGGCCGTATCCGCCTGTCGATGAAGGCGGTCAACGACGGCGAGGGCACGCCGGCCGAGTAAGCCGCGCACGCATCATCGTCATGGAAAAGCGGGCTTCGGCCCGCTTTTTCGTGCGCGCACGGTCGCCGCGTCGATGGCGATATCAGCCGTCGGTCTGCTTCCGGACCGCGAGCTTGGTGCGGTCATCGATGCTGCCATCCGCGCGGATTACCAGAAAGGTGTTGTCGGTGGCGAACATCACGGGTATCGGCGCGGACGGATTGCGTACAAAACGCAACGTCCAGCCGAAATATTCCAAGGCACGCAATGCGCCGCACTGGGCTTCGTTGAGGCAACTACGCAAGCTGTGCCCATCACTAGGGGTCACGCGACGTCGGTCGTGTACGAGGCCGTTGGCCATGGTCTTTGTCTCCTGAACACGCAGCTCCCTGTTGTCCGGCGAACGTGGAGCGAAGGGAAAACAGGCCACGGATGGGCGGCGCCGAGGTCAAGGCGATGGGTAAAAGGCGCGGAATCAATGGAAATCGCGCGAGCGGGTGTCGAGGTCGCCGAGCAGTCCGCTCAGGTTCTGCAGCCGCTTCGCGACCAGGTGTTGCACGCCGTCCTTGCACTCCAGCCGGCCCTCGACCGCGAGCAGTCGCGACTCCAGCAACTCGCGGCGCTGGCGTTCGGCGAGGTCGCGCCAGACCACCACGTTGGTCATGCCGTCCTCGTCCTCCAAGGTCATGAAGATAACGCCGCTGGCTGTCTGCGGGCGCTGGCGCAGGGTGACCAGACCGGCGATGCGGACGTGGCGGCCGTGCGGCATTGCCGCGACCTCGCCGGAACGCCGGTAGCGGCGCGCCGACAGTTGCTTGCGGATCATCGCCAGCGGATGCCGGCCAAGGGTGGTGCCGGTCATCGCGTAGTCGGCACGCATGTCCTCGTCGGCGCTGGGCAGCGGCAACACGATCGTCTCGCTTTCCCGCGTCGCCGGGGTGTCGGCGAACAGCGGCAACTGCGGCTCGACCCCGGTGATCGCCCAACGGGCGCGGTGGCGATGGCCGGCGAGGCCGCGCAGGGCACCGGCATCGGCGAGCAGTGATTGCTGGCGGCGGTCGAGTGCGGCGCGGGCGCACAGATCGGCGACATCGGTGAACACGCGCTGCTTGCGCGCGACCTCGATGCGGCCTGCGGCGTCGGGCGGGAAGCCACGGATCATCCGCAGGCCGAGGCGGATCGCAGGTTGTCGTGCGTCATCCCCGCGAAAGCGGGGATCCAGTGACTTTGGCGTATCTGGCGGGCCCGCGGTATCCAAGTCGCTGGGTTCCCGCTTTCGCGGGAATGACGGTATCGGGGACGGCGGTATCGGGGACGGCGGTATCGGGGACGGCGGCATCGGGGATGACGGCATCGGGGATGACGGCATCGGGGATGACGGTATCGGGAATGGCGGGGTCGGGGGCCTGGAGATACCTTCCAGGCTGCAATCCCAATTGCTGTGGCGCACGTCCACGGGCAGGGTGCGGATGCCGTGCCGGCGAGCGTCCTGCAGCAACTGGTCGGGCGAGTAGAAGCCCATCGGCC
The DNA here is from genome assembly GCF_054072675.1 of Lysobacter sp. A289. Classification (NCBI taxonomy): domain Bacteria; kingdom Pseudomonadati; phylum Pseudomonadota; class Gammaproteobacteria; order Lysobacterales; family Lysobacteraceae; genus Lysobacter; species Lysobacter sp. A289. Next base: position 1,179,253 of record NZ_JBSVRN010000001.1, on the reverse strand, counting down.
AGGAGTTGATCAGTGCGCAGGCGAATGCGGCTGGCTCGTGGCATTTGAGCCAGCTGCTGGCGTAGGCAATCAGGGCGAAGCTGGCCGCGTGCGACTCGGGAAAGCCGTAGTCGCCGAAGCCCTTGATCTGCTCGAAGATGCGCTCGGCGTACTCGCGACTGTAACCATTGCGGAGCATGCCGGTCATCAAGCGCTCGCGGTGGGGCTCCAGTCCGCCGCGGCGCTTCCAGGCCGCCATCGAGCGGCGCAGTTGGTCGGCCTCGCCGGGGGTGTAGTCGGCCGCGGCCATCGCGATCTGCATCACCTGTTCCTGGAACAACGGCACGCCGAGGGTACGTTCCAGCACGGCCTTCAATTTTTCGGAGGGGTATTCGACCGGCTCCTTGCCGGTGCGGCGCAGCAGGTAGGGATTGACCATGTCGCCCTGGATCGGGCCGGGGCGGACGATCGCGACCTGGATGACCAGGTCATAGAACGTCTTCGGGCGCAGTCGCGGAAGCATCGCCATTTGCGCGCGCGACTCGATCTGGAACACGCCGATGGTGTCGGCGCGGCTGATCATCTCGTAGGTCTGCGGGTCTTCGGCCGGGATGTCGGCCAGCGCGGCGATGTCGCGGCGGCCGCCGTCGCGCAGCAGGTCGAGGGTCTTGCGTACTGCGGTCAACATGCCCAGCGCGAGGCAGTCGACCTTCATCAGTCCGATCTCGTCTAGGTCGTCCTTGTCCCACTGGATGATGGTTCGGTCGTCCATCGCCGCGTTTTCCACCGGCACCAGGGTGTGCAAGGGGTATTCGGAGATCACGAAGCCGCCGGGATGCTGCGACAGGTGGCGGGGCATGCCGATCAACTCGGCGGTCAACGCGATCACCTGGCGCAGCACCAAGGAGTCGGGATCGAAGCCGCGTTCGCGCAGATGCTCGGCGATGGGCGCGTGGCCGCCCCAACGGTCCATCGTTGATGCCAGCTCGCCGACCACGTCAGTCGGCAGGCCGAGCGCGCGGCCGACATCGCGCACCGCGCCGCGGCCACGGTACTGGGTGGCTACCGCGGTCAGCGCGGCACGTTCGCGACCGTAGCGGTTGAACACGTATTGCAGGACTTCCTCGCGACGCTCGTGTTCGAAGTCGATGTCGATGTCTGGCGGTTCGTCGCGTTCCTTCGACAGGAAGCGCTCAAACAACATCTTCATGCGGACGGGATCGATCTCGGTCACGCCCAGTGTGTAGCAGATCACCGAGTTGGCAGCCGAACCGCGGCCCTGGCAGAGGATGCCCTGCGAACGGGCAAAGCGGACGATGTCGTGCACGGTCAGGAAGTAGGACTCGTAGCGCTTCTCGGCGACGAGGGCGAGTTCCTTGTCGATCAATGCGTGGGCCTTGTCATCCATGCCGTCGGGCCAGCGCCAGCGCGCGCCTTGCTCAACCAGGTGGCGCAGCCAGCTGGTGGCGTCATGGCCGGATGGGACCAGTTCGTGCGGGTACTGGTATTTAAGGTCGTCGCGCAGGCTGAAACGGCAGCGATCGGCGATGCGCAGGGTTTCGGCGAGCAGGTCGGCCTGGTCGTCGGATCCGTCCTGGTCGTCGGGTTCGTAGATCGCGGCCAGCGCGCGACGGCTGCGCAAATGACGTTCGCCGTTCGGGAACAGGCGGTGGCCGGCTTCGGCGACGGTGACGTGGTGGCGGATCGCGGTCATCGTGTCCTGCAACGCGCGACGGCCGCGCACGTGCATGTGGACGTCGCCGGCGGCGACCAGCGGCAGGCCGAGGCAGTCGGCGGCTTGCCGTAGTTGCGCTGCCCGCGTCTCGTCGTCAGGGCCGCGGTGCAGCTCGACCGCGAGCCAGGCACGGTCGGGGAAGGTGGTCTTTACCCAACCTGCATGCGCCTCGTCGGGCTGTTCGCCGGGTAGCCAGAGTGCAAGCAGGCCGTCGGTGTCGACGAAGTCCTCGCGCAGCAATCGATATTCGCCCTTGCGCGCGCGGCGGCGGGCGAGGGTGATCAGGCGGCACAGCGCGGTGTAACCGGTGGCGTCCTCGACCAGCAGCACCAGTTTGGGACCGTCCTCGATCTGCATTTCGCTGCCGACGATCAGCTTCACGCCGAATCGGTCGGAAGCTTCCAGCGCACGCACGATGCCGGCCAGCGAGCATTCGTCGGTGATCGCCAGCGCGGTGTAGCCCTGCTGTTTGGCGCGCTCGAACAGCTCGGGCGCGGTCGAGGCGCCGCGCTGGAAGCTGAAGGCGGACAGGCAGTGCAGTTCGGCGTAGGCGGGTAAGGGGATCATGTACGTCCGGACCATGTGCGTCCGCTCCCCCGGCGTTCCCGCGCTCCCCGTCGTTCCCGCGAAGGCGGGAACCCAGCGACGTTGGCTCTGCCGGCAACCGGGGCACTGGATCCCCGCCTCACCCGAACCACCCGTGCAGCATGAAGCCATCGGCGTGTCCGTCACCGGCGGCATCGCCGGCCTGCCGGAACGCCCAGGCGCGCTGGCCGTGGCTGGTCTCGACCTGGTAGTAATCGCGGCGCACGTCGCCATTCCACCAGCCGGTCTCGATCCGCTCGGGGCCAGCGACGATGCGGACATGGCGGTCCCGCAGCGGCAGTGGTTTCGACAGCAGCCAGCCGGGGCGTGGGGTAGTGGGGACATCAATCACGCGTGCCGGTTCGGCCTGCCATGAGCGTTCCGGGCGGTGGTCGGCGCGCATGCCAAGACCATGCACCGCCTCGTCGCCGAGGCGCGCACGCAGGCGTTCGCGCAGTTGCTCCCACGGCACCGCCTGCTGTGGCCGGGTGTCAAACAGATCCCGGCCGGCGGGCACGAACGGCGGCAGCTCGCAGGCAATCAATCGCAGGCCGCGTACCGGGGCGGGCACCCGCATCTGCTCGAGTCGGCTGCGGGCCAGTTCGAACAGCATCGCCGGGTGGCGCTCGGGTGCGAGCAGGCCAACCACCAGCTCGCTGTCGGCGCAGCGTTCGTGTTCCAGCACCAGGGTGAAACGCTGCACGCCGCCGTCGCGACCGGCCAGGTAGGCGGCCAGGTCGCCGGTCAGCCGGCGTAGCGGGAACAGCAGCGCCTGGCTGGATTCGACGTCATGATTCAGCTCGATCCGTGAGGTGAATGAATCCGGTGGCTGGTAGTAGCGCAGCGGCGTTGGCAGCGCGCCGGTCAGCCGATCCAGGTGGGCGAGCGCGTCCTTGCCGACCCGTTTGCCGAGCGCGGCGCGGGGCAGGGCGAGGACTTGCCGCAGCTTGCGCAGGCCCATGCGGGCGAGGCTGGTCGCTACTTCCGGGGCAAGTCCACTGCGTTCGACCGGCAACTGGCCCAGCGCATTGTGCAGCGGCATGTCGTGGGCAATCGCCAGGCCGTCATGCACGTTGGCCAGTGCGCGGGCGGCGTAAGGGTTGGGTGCCAGGGTGATGCGGTGGCGGAAGCCGAGTTCGGTCAGGTCCGCGCGCAGTTGGGTCTCGAACCGTGGCCACGGGCCGAACAGCTTGAAGCTGGCCTCAACCTCCAGCAGCAGCGCCGAGGGCATGGTGCGGTTGACCAGCGAGCTGTAGCGGTACGCCCAGGCGGCCAGGAAGTCATGCCAGCGCTCGACCTCGGCCGGATCATGCTCGGCGGCAGTGAATCGGCTGCAGAGTGCTTGCGCCGCGCCCAACGATTGGCCGGCGCGCAGACCGGCGGTTTTCGCTGCGGTGTTGACTGCGCGCAGCACGCGGCGTTGCGCCGGCCCGGTCACCAATACCAGCGGGGCGTCGGGGTCGTGGTGGCGGCGCAGGACGCCGTCGAGCGCCAGTTGCGGCAGGAGGATGCAGGCCCAGAGCATTGGTCGTGCTCACTGCGCCTGCGTCGGAAGGGCGCGGGGGCGGAAGGGAATGGGGGCGGCCGCCCCCTGTCCGACTGTCGTGGGCGACTGGATGGGAAGAGCAGTGACTGCTGGCGGTTGGGCAGATAAAACAGTGGCTTGCGCAAACGGGATGGCTCGCGTGGGCGGGTTGCCGCCGCGGCACTTGAGTACGCGCAGTTGCGCCGGGTCGACGTCGATGGCGATCCGCAACGCGGCGGGCGACGGGTTCGTTGCCGCCTTCATTGGGCGCATCGCGAAACCGAGGCACTGGCCGGTTTCTGCGGCGACCTGCAGGCGGCGTAGGGCACGGTCGTTGGCGTTTTGTGGCCAGCACAACACGGCCGAACAGGCGGCCGAGCGCAGGCATTGTTCGGCGGCCCAGAGGGCATTGCGCGGGTCGGTGCGGATTATCTGCAAGCGGTTGAGTTGCACCCCGGCGCTTGCCCAGGCGGCGGCAAACGGCATGTACGGTGGTGCGATCAGGGCGACCATGCCGTCGGCGCGCGACAGCCGGGCGAGGGTGGGCCACAGCAGACGCAACTCGCCGACGCCGTCGGCCGGCAGCAGCAGTTCGGTCAATGCGGTTTCGGGCCAGCCGCCGTCGGGCAGGGCGTCGTCCAGCAGCGCGAAGCCGGTGGGATGTCGCGATGGTGCGCGCGGCGCTGGCTGGCCACGCCAGACCTGGCGCGATTTCAGCAAGGCATCAAGGGCGACCACGGCGCCCATCAGCTTGGTCTCACCAATCCGGCAAACAGCCCTTCGATGGCGAAGTCGGTGACGCTCGCATCGATCTCGATCGGGGCATAGGCCGGATTGCGCGGCAGCAGGCGCAGGTGCCTGGCGCCGGTCTCGAAGCCGCCGTTGTCTAGCCGTTTCACTGTCAGCTCGCCCTCGACCCGCGCGACCACGGTCTGGCCGTCGCGCGCCTGGATAATGCGATGCACCCCGATCAGGTCGCCGGGCAGGATGCCGTCGAGCAGCATCGACTCGCCCTCGACCTCCAGCAGGTAGTCCGGACGCAGGCGGAACAGCGACGGGTCGAGGGTGACTTCGCGCCGTATCTCGGGGTCCGAGCCGATCGGCGTACCTGCGGCGACCCGGCCGAGCAAAGGTACCTGCAGCAGGTCGGCGTTGAAGGCGGAAGTGCGACGCGGCGACGTGAGCCGGATGCCGCGTGCAAGCCCGGCCGACAGTTCGATCAATCCCGCCTGAGCCAGCGCCTCCAGGTGATAGCGCGCCGAACGGTTCTGGCGGAACCCGAACGCCCGGGCGATGTCCATCTGCGACGGCGGATAGCCGTGCTCGGCGATGTGCTCGCGGAGGAAGTCGAGCAGGCGGCGTTGGGTATCGGTCAAGTGCATGGTACTAATTCTAGTAACAAACAGGTGGCAGAAGTAGAAATTTTTAAAATCAATGAGTTATAACTTAAAGTTAAGGTAAATTCGTATGTCGCAATAAGCAAAGCGCATTGCGCCAAAAGTCAGGACAAGCCGGGCCGGGAGCCATGTCGGGTCGGGGAGGAAAGGTGTATTACGCCTGTGGCTAATACACCCTACGCAACTCAACGGCGCGAAAATCCCCGGCGTCGGAAAACATGAGACGTGACCATCATCCCCGGGAACGGGCTCTGGATTCCCGCCTCCGTCAGTCCAGTATTTCCGTCGACCGTCCCAATGCATGAGACTGCCGGGAATCGTCGTGCGCCACCAAAGACGGCGAAGACGAAAGATAACGAAAGGAGGAAGTCAGTCGTGCTCGAAAAGATCCGACTGGACGCGCACATCGTCCTGGTCGACGAAACCGGACAGTCCTACCCCCACCAGTCGATAGCGCGTACCCGCCGGCAATTCCACCCGCGTGCGCAACTCGCAGGCGATGTCGGCCAGCACTTCCAGTGTCGTCGGTTGCATGGCCGGGGTCAGGCTGCGGGTGAGGATGCGGAAGTCATGGGTCTTGAGCTTGAGCACCACGGTGCGGGCAAGCCGGCCTTGGTGCTGGGTGCGTTCGCGCTGGTAACCCGCCCAGGTCTTCTCGGCGAGGCGTCGGATGTGCGGTTCCAGCGCATCCAGCAGCAGGTCGTGCTCGAAGGTGTCTTCTGACGAGATCTGCATGGTCGGGCGCTCGGAGCGCACCGGGTTGTCGTCGATGCCGAGCGAGAGTTCGTGCAGGCGTCGCCCCCAGCGGCCGAAACGCAACTCCAGTTCGGCCGCCGGCAGCGAGCGCAACTGACCGACCGTGGCGATGCCCAGTTCGGCCAGCTTGCCCTGCATCACCTTGCCGACTCCCGGCAAGCGACCGACGGCCAGCGGCAACAGGAATGCATCGACCTGCCGCGGGCGCACCACGCAGATGCCATTGGGTTTGTTCCAGTCCGAGGCGATCTTGGCCAGGAACTTGTTCGGCGCAACCCCGGCCGAGGCGGTCAACCCGGTTTCATTAAAAATTGCGGCACGGATCGCCTCGGCGGTCGCGGTGGCCGACGGCAGGCCGGTCCTGGTTTCGGTGACGTCGAGGTAAGCCTCGTCCAGCGACAGCGGTTCGATGAGGTCGGTGTGGCGGGCGAAGATCTCGCGCACCTGCCTTGATGCCGCCTTGTAACGGACGAAATCCGGCGGTACGAATACCGCCTGCGGACACAGCCGCTCGGCGCGGGTCGCGGGCATCGCCGAATGCACCCCAAACTTGCGCGCCTCGTAACTGGCCGCAACCACCACCGAGCGCCCGCCTCGCCAGGCGACGACCACCGGTCGACCGCGCAGCGAAGGATCGTCGCGCTGCTCGACCGACGCGTAGAACGCGTCCATGTCGACATGCAGGATTTTGCGGGGTGGGGCCATCGCGATACTGTTTCCGGGTAGCGTCCTTCGGAACCTATTGTAGGAGCGGCTTCAGCCGCGATCGGGCCATGCGGGTGGAGCGACGGGATGCTTTTGCTTTCACCCGTCATTTGGCAGGCTGGACGCCTCGGTTTGCGCGATGATGGCGAACCACACGGGAGTCAGTGAATGCAGCAACGCCGCCATTTTTCGATGCTTCGCGAGTTCGCCCTCGCGGACTGGTTCACCCTCGGCAACGCCTTCTGCGGCACCGGGGCGGTTTTTGCCGCGATGCGCTTCCTCCAGGAAGGGATCGTGTTCGACTTGATGATCGGCATGGCGCTGATCCCGCTGGCTTTCATCTTCGATGCGCTTGACGGCCGCATCGCGCGTTGGCGCAAGTCGGCTTCCACCCTGGGCCGGGAGCTGGACTCGCTGGCCGATGTGATCTCGTTCGGGGTCGCCCCCGCCGCGCTGGCTTACGCCTGCGGATTGCAGGGTGGCTGGGACTGGGTGGTGCTGAGTTACTTCGTCGGTTGCGGGGTCAGTCGGCTGGCGCGTTACAACGTCACAGCCGAGCAGTTGTCCGGCGCCGAGGGCAAGGTCAAGTTCTTCGAGGGCACGCCGATCCCGACCAGCCTGGTCCTGGTGGTGGTGTTGTGGATCGCGGCCGGGCAGGGCGCAATCGGCGCCAACCTGTGGCTGGGCATGGTCAAGCTGGGGCCGTGGCAGTTCCATCCACTGGTGTTGATGTTCGCTTTGTCGGGCACCTTGATGGTCAGCAAGACGGTGCGCATTCCCAAGCCGTAGGCATCCACCCTGTATCCAGACATAGCGTTGTTATGATCGAGCTCACGCTTGGAGAATGAAATGGCCAATCACGGGTTCGGTACGGGTGGCTTTCCGCCCGGCGGTTTTGGAAGCGGTGCCGGCGGCGGTTCCGGCAACGACGATTTCGAGTCGCTGGCACGGCAGTACTGGAGTCGCTGGGGCGAGATGTTGCGCGCCGCGCCCGCGTCGACGCCAGGAGTCTCGGCTGCCGGGTTTCCCGGTGGAGGCTTCCCGGGTGCCGGTTTCGCAGGCGCGGGGTCTCCGGGTGTGGCAGCCGGGATGCCGGGCTGGGAGGAGGCAACCGCATGGTGGTCGCAATTGGCCAGTAGCGGCAACAGCCCGGCCGATGCAGCCGTCGACCGCTTTACCGACCAGACATGCGGCTGGTTCGCGCAGATGCAGCAGTTGGCAGCCCGGTTCGCAGGCCAGGATGCAAGTGCGCCGGAGATCGCAGAGGCCTGGAAAAGCATCCTCGGAGGCGCGGGTGGCAACCCGTTTGCCGATGCGCTGCGCGACATGCACGGACCGGGTCAGCAAGGCTTCGAGCAATGGTTCGAGCAAGTGACTCCGTGGCTGGAGAAAATGCAGGCCGGTGGGCAAACCTGGCTGGGCACGCCCGCAGTGGGATTCACCCGCGAGCACCAGCAGCGCTGGCAGCAGCTTGCCCAGGCGCAGCAAGACCACCAGCAGCAGGGTCGGGCGTACCAGGCACTGATGGCGCAGGCGTTGCAGGACGCGTTCAAGCGTTTCGAAGAGAAACTGACCGAGTGCAGCGAGCCCGGCAAGAAGCTTGAATCCGCGCGGGCACTGTTTGACCTGTGGATTGATGCCGCCGAGGAGACGTACTCGGAAATCGCGTTGTCGCCGCGCTTCCGTGAGGCCTACGGCGCGATGGTGAACTCGCAGATGCGGCTGCGCACCGCGGTGCAACGCGAGATCGAACAGGTTGGTGAGGCAATGGGCGTGCCCACCCGCAGCGAGGTGGATGCGGTGCATCGCAAGATCGTCCAGTTGGAACGCGAGCTGCGTCGCTTGCGCGACCAGCTGGCTTCCGGCGCGACCGGATCGCCACCGACAAAGCCCAGTCCCAATAGCGGGCGTGCGCCTTCGAAGGCGGCCACGAACAAGGCCGCAAAAGCGAAGCCCGTGAAAAAGGTCGCTAAGAAGGTCGCGAAGAAGGCAGTAAAGAAAGTCGCGAAGAAAGCGGTGAAGGCACCGGCGAAGAAAGTCACGAAGGCACCAGCAAAGAAATCCACGGCCAAAAAGCCGGCCGCGAAAAAGCCGACTGCGAAAAAAACGAAATCCACCACCGGCAAGCCCGCGTCCGCGTCACGACGCGGGGTAGCCAAGTCCGCCGCTAAGGCACGCTGACATGGACAAGCCCACTATGTTCAACACCGGCCCGCTCGACTTCAGCCCCGAAACGATGACGAAAGACGCGATCCAGATGCAGGCTAAGTTGCGCGCCGGTCTCGACACGCTGCATGAGGTGGGCGATATCAGCTATGGCGCAACGCCCAGGCAAGAGGTCTGGTGCGACGGCAAGGTGGTGTTGTACCGCTATCAGGGTGCCTCGCTGGAGGGCGGGCGCGCGCCGACTGCAAAGGTGCCATTGCTGATCGCCTACGCGTTGGTCAATCGCCCCTACATGGTCGACTTGCAGGCCAACAAATCGATCGTGCGCGGGCTGCTTGAGCGCGGCGAGGACGTCTACATCCTCGACTGGGGTTACCCGGACCGCTCCGACCGCTACCTGGAGCTGGAGGACTACATCCAGCGCTACCTCGGTGGCGCGGTCGACCATCTGCGCGCTGCGCACCAACTGGATGCCATCAACCTGCTCGGCATCTGCCAGGGCGGCGCGTTCTCGTTGTGCTACGCCGCGCTCAACCCGGGGAAAGTGCACAACCTGGTCACCATGGTCACCCCGGTCGATTTCCACACCGACGACAACATGCTGGCCAACTGGGTACGTGGGATCGACGTCGATGCGCTGGTCGACGCGCTGGGCAACATCCCGGCCGACATGATGAATTTCACCTACCTGACGCTCAAGCCGTGGCGGCTGTTCGTGCAGAAGTACGTCGGGCTGGTCGACATCCTCGATGACAGGGATGCGCTGGAGGATTTCCTGCGCATGGAGAACTGGATCTTCGATTCGCCCGACCAGGCCGGTGAGGCATTCCGCCAGTTCGCCAAGCAGTTCTACCAGGCCAACGGGTTCCTCAATGGGGGGATCGAGATCGGCGGAAAGGCGGTCGACCTGGCCGACGTCGACATGCCGGTATTGAATGTCTTCGCACAGCACGACCATCTGGTTCCGCCGTCTTCGTCCCAGGCGCTGGGTGGCCTGGTCGGCAGTGACGACTACAGCGAGCTGTCATTCCGCGGCGGCCATATCGGCATCTACGTCTCCAGCCGCGCCCAGCGCGAGGTCCCGCAATCGATCCACGACTGGCTGGCGTCGCGCAGTGGGTAGCGAACGATCCTCCGGCGCGACGCGGTCGTCACCTTGCCGCGCTAGACTCGTTTTACTCCTCCGCTGACCCCGAAATCGCATGGAATCTTCATCACGTCCGTTCACCCGATCGCGTCACGACCGCATGCTGGCCGGCGTCATGGGTGGCATTGCCCGGCGCTTCGGCTGGAGCTCGACATTGGTGCGGGTCGTTTTCGTGATCGTCTCGATTGCCTCCGCGGCGTTCCCCGGCATCCTGGCGTACCTGATCCTGTGGCTGCTGATGCCCGAAGAGGCTGGCTGACGGAAGTGTCATGGCGGCGACGGGCGGTGGTCGTCCTGGGCATGGCGTGGACGTCGCCCAACACGCTGGTCGGATTATTGCTTGGTGTTGCGGGCATGCCGTCTGGCGCGCATGTGCATTGGCAACCTGCTGAGCTGGCGCTGGTATTCCATGGCTGGCGTTGGGGGCCGGGCGGCGCGCTCACGCTGGGCAATGTGATCATCCATACCGGCGACAACCTCGACAGCACTTGTCGAACCTACGCCCATCGAGCCGGGTTGTGTGAAGACCCGCCGGTGCGTCTGGGCGATCACGAGCGCGCCCACGTCTACCAGTACATGGCGCTGGGCGTGCTGTTCCTGCCGCTATACCTGTTGTGTGGCGCAGTAAGCGTGCGCAACCGGTTCGAGCGGGCGGCGGATCGCTACGCCATGAGCGGGCAGGGTTGGTGGCCCTGGCCGGCACCGCCGCTGCCGCCGCATCGGACATAGATCGTGGACGCGGTACGGCAAAAGGCTGGAGTGTGGCCCCGTGCGTCCGTTATACTTCCGGGCTGGCCGAAGTGGCGGAATCGGTAGACGCAGCGGATTCAAAATCCGCCGCCTTTAAAAGCGTGGGGGTTCGAGTCCCCCCTTCGGCACCAGAGACAAACAAGAAAGGCCTGCGAACGATCGCAGGCCTTTCTTGTTTGTCAGGCGGTAATGCGGTGGGTCTCAGCCGGCCTCGTCGGTTTCCAGTGCCTGCGCGGCGCGGGTGAACCACTCGCCTTGATCGGGCACGAACATCGAGCAAGCTTCCATCGGGGCCTTGTAGATGTGCACCGAGATCGCGATCTCGTCGTTGCTGCTGTTGCGGATGGAGTGGTATTCGTGGGGCGGGATCAGACTGCCTGCGCTGCCGGGACCGGCGACCATGCCGCCGGCGCCACGGAAGCGGAAGCGCTCGCCATCGCGTTCGAGCAGCTCGTACTGGGTGATTTCCAGCCCGCCATCCCAGACACCCTCCACGCACCACAGGCCGCAGTGGTCGTGTACCGGTGTGCCCTGGCCGGGCCCCCAGGTCATCGCCACGACGCTGTAGCCATGCTCGGCGCTGCGATAGATCTCGCGGCGGGCGTAGTGGGACTCGATCGGTTCGAAGACGCACTCGGGCAACTGGATATCGCGATCGCGGATCATCCGGCACAAGGTGTTGCGCAGTGCGGCGGTGATCTCGTGCTCGTCGCCGTGGGCCACGGCGGCGTCCAGGGCGGTAACGAGTTTGGCGCGGCCGGTGAAGGCAACGTCGGGCAGGACTTGGCTGGTCATGGCATTGATTCTACGCAAGACAGGCGCGCGTGACAGGCGATGGCTGAATAACCCTACAGGCTGTCGAGAAAACCGCGCACGGCGGGGCCATAACGGTCGAAGTCGACCAGGAAGGCATCGTGTCCCTGCGGCGAAGCCATCGGCAGGCATCGCGTGTCGGCACCACCGTCGGCCAGGCCGTCGGCGATCTCCTGTTGTTGTTGCAGGGGGAACAGGATGTCGCTCTCGGCACCGATCGACAGCGCCTTGTCGATCCGGATCGTGGCCAGACCGGAACGCGTGCGCGCCCGGTTGTCGCCGCTGGCGTGCGGGCAATGGTCGCCCAGGTCGAACCAGTCCATCGAACGGCTGAGGTAGAGGTAGCAATTGGGGTCGAAGTGGCGCACGAAGCGACGGGCATGAGCCTCCAGGTAGCTCTCGACCTGGAACTCGAGCCCGAACGGTTCGTCGTCGGTGTCATCGGAGTCCAGGCGCACGCGGCCGAACCGGCCATCCCATTCCAGCGCGGAACGGTAGGTGATCACCCCAAGTTTGCGCGCCATCCGCATGCCCGACTCGGGGTAGTGCTCATCGTCGTAAGTGCCTTGGTTGAAGTTGGGATCCAGCCGGATGGCCTCGCGTTGCAGCGAGCGGATCGCAATCGACCAGGGCAGCGCGCGGGCGGCACCGGAAATATTCAGGTGGGTACGGGCGATGCCTGGTTGCAGGGCAAGCATCGCCAGTGCGGCCATCCCGCCCATCGAGTTGCCGACCAGACAGGCCAGTTGCTCGATGCCGAGCTGGCGAACCACGTGGGCCGCCGCCTGTGCGCCATCCTCGATCGACAACTCGGGAAAGTCGAACCGATAAGGTGCGCCGTTGTCCGGGTTGATCGACGCCGGCCCGGTCGAGCCCTTGCAACTGCCCAGCGAATTGGTGCAGATCACGAACCAGCGATCACTGTCGATCGGTTTGCCCGGGCCGACCATCGGCTCCCACCAGCCCGGCTCCGGGTTGGCCGGGTTGGCCGCGGCGTGCGCGTTGGGGGACAGCCCGGGGACGATCAACACCGCATTGTCGCGTGCCGCGTTGAGCGTCCCCCAGGTCTCGTAGGCCATGCGCGCGCCGTGCAGCTCACCGCCACGCCTCATCGGAAATGGTGAGGGCAGGTCGATCCAGCGGGTACCTGGTGGGATGAACTCGGTCACGTCGGATTGCCTTCCCTGGTTATTTAACGACCTGGTCGATCAACAGCGCCGCAGCAGCTTCCGGCCCGGTATCGATGGTCACCGAGGCCGATTCGAAGTCGCCCGGCTGCGCGCTGGCATCGCCGCTGGCGGAGATCCGCGCGCTGAGCTGGACCTGGTCGAGCTGCGACAGCTTCATCGTCGGCATCAGGCTGTCGTTGTCGTCAAGGACGATGGTGAACGGGAACTGCGTCGCCTGCAGTTTCTCCACCGCGACCGGCATTGGCGCGCCGCTGGCCTGGCGGGCGATCACGAACACGCTGGCACCCTGCGGATACTGCATTGCCAATGCCGGATCCAGCGATACGCTGATGGTGATCCGAACCGGCGACGCGTCCGCCACGGCCACCTCTGGCAGAGGGTCAAGTCCGGCATCGACCCGCGCCTGGTTGATCTGCGGTCGCAGGGTCGCTGCGGTCGCCGGGTCGACCTGGGTCAGCAATGGCGTCCAGGTCTTGACTGCCCCCGCCGCATCCCCGGCCTGGCGCTGGGATATCCCCAGGAACCATCGCGCCCGTTGGTGGTTTGGCTGCAAGGACAGTGCGCGCTGCAGCATCGATACCGCCTGCTGGTCGAAGCTGCGTTCATCGGAGGCCAATGCGCGCGCCTCCGCGGCCTCGGTCAGGATGTCCGGATCATCCGGGGCGAGTTTCAGGGCGCGGCCGAAGGCATCGCCGGCTTCGCTCATGTCGCCCTGGGCCAAGTAGGCCCGGGCCAGCAATCGCCAGCCCTCGACCTGGTTGGGGTCGCGGTCCAGCTCGGTCTGCAACTGGGTGATCGCATCGGCCAGGGTCTCGGGTATCGCCCGTTGGGCCGGGTCCAGCGCCCGAGGCGTGCCGACCACGGTGTACAACAGGCCGACGCTGATGCCGATCAGCACGATCGCGCCGATCCCGGCCGCGGGCCGGGCCCGCCAGATGGGTTGCAGGACATAGCCCAGTACCAGCAATACCAGCACCACGCTGGCGATCACGAACACGGTGGTCACCATTCCTGATCCTCGTTGATTGCCTCATTGGCGGTCTTGTTGCTGCCACTGCGTTTGCGCACCACGTTGACGACCACCAGACCGCCAAACAGCAGCAGTACCGCTGGGCCGAACCACAACAACCAGGTGCTGGCATCGACCTGGGGGCGGTAGAGCACGAACTCGCCATAACGGGCGACCAGATACTGTTTGACCTCGCCGTCGGTCTTGTCCTGGCGCATCAATGTCAGCACTTCGTGGCGCAGGTCGTGGGCGATCGGCGCATCGGAGTCTGCCAGCGACTGGTTCTGGCACTTCACGCATCGCAGTTCTTCGGTCAGCGCGTGGAAGCGGTCGGCCTCGCCCTGGTCGCTGAACTCGATTGGCGTCCGGTCACCGGTGGCCTGGGCGAGTGCCACGGTCGGCAGCAGCGCAAGCAGTATCGGCAGGACGATCATTCGCAGGTAGCGGTTCATTGCCCTGCCTCGATCCGGGCCAACAGCGGCACTATCTCGGTCTGGATGATCTCCTCGCTGACCGCGCCGACATGTTTCCAGCGCACGATGCCTTCGCCGTCGACCAGGAACGTCTCGGGCGCACCGTAAATGCCCCAGTCGATCGCCTTCTCGCCGGTGTAGTCGGTCAGCACCAGCCAATACGGGTTGCCGTACTGCTCCAACCAGCGCAGCGCGTCGGCGTGTTCGTCTTTCAGGTTATAGCCGATCACCCGCACACGTTTGGTCTCGGAGAAGCGGGTCAGGATCGGGTGTTCGACCCGGCATTCCGGACACCAGCTACCCCATACGTTCATCAGGTAGGGCTCGCCGCTCAATTCTTCGGACGATACCAACCGGCCTGGCTCATGCAGTACCGGCAGTTCGAAGGTCGGCGCAGGCTTGCCGATCAACGCAGACGGCAGGGCGTCGCGGTTCTGGTTGCGGCTCATCTTCACCCCGGCCGCCAGCAGCGCGGCCAGCAGCGCGAATACCAACAGCGGCAGCCAGCGCATCGCCGATTTTTGCGGTTGCATGGTTGGGGGGCTCATTTGGCAGCCTCCTGTCCGTTGCCGGTCGCACGCGTCGGGCCGGAGGTCCGGCGGAAGCGCTTGTCGGCCGCAGTCACCAGGCCACCGAGCATCATCAGGATGGCGCCGGCCCAGACCCAGCGGATAAATGGCTTTACCTGCACCCGCAGCGCCCAGGCACCACCCCCCAACGGCTCGCCGATGGCGACAAAGACATCGCGGGTGACGCCGGCAATGATCGCGGCCTCGGTCATCACCTGGCCACCGAGATAGGTGCGTTTTTCGGGGTGCAGCAGGGCCAGTGGCTTGTCGCCGACGAATACCTGCACGGTGGCGTAGCTGGCCTGGAAATTGGGGCCATTACGCTCTGCTACGCCATCGAAGCGGAACGAGTACTTATCCAGCTCGATGGTCTGGCCCGGCCTCACCGCAGTCTCGTGTTGCTGTTCCAGTCCTTCCACCAGCAAGGCGCCGACCAGGAATACCGCGACGCCAAGGTGGGCGAGCGTCATGCCCAGCATCTCCGCGGTCATCCGCGTGCCGCGGCCCTTCAGCCGCGTCCACACGAAGCGCAACGTGCCCAGGGACACCCAACTGGCACCCACCACGCCCGCAACGACCTTCCAGCCACCTTGCGGGGCGAGGAAGAACGCGCCCACGCCCATGACCACGGCCACGCCTGCCCACGGCAACAACATCGCCACCGGCCTGGAGGCCTGGTCGCGTTGCCAGCGGGTCAGTGGGCCGAACGGCAACAGCAGCACCAACGGCGCCATCAGCAGGGTAAACAACAGGGCGAAGTAGGGCGGGCCGACCGAGATCTTGCCCAGTTCCAGCGCATCGGCCAGCAATGGGTACAGGGTGCCCAGCAGCACCATCGCGCACGCGATCGACAACAGCAGGTTGTTGCCCAGCAGCAGGGTCTCGCGCGAGCACACCGCAAACGGCTTGCCATCTGCCTCGCTCGGGGACCGCAGTGCGTAAAGCACCAGCGAGCCACCAATCACGATGCCCAGGAAGATCAGGATGAACAAGCCGCGGGTCGGGTCGGCGGCAAAGGCGTGCACGCTGGTCAAGACACCCGAGCGGACCAGGAAAGTGCCCAGCAACGACAGCGAGAAGGTCGCGATGGCGAGCAACAAGGTCCAGCCGCGGAAGCTGCCGCGCTTCTCGGTCACCGCCTGCGAGTGCAACAGCGCGGTGCCGGCCAGCCACGGCATGAAGCTCGCGTTCTCGACCGGGTCCCAGAACCACCAGCCACCCCAGCCCAGTTCGTAATACGCCCACCAACTGCCCAATGCGATGCCGAAGGTCAGGAACGCCCAGGCCACGTTGGTCCACGGCCGAACCCAGCGTAGCCAACGCGCATCGACCTTGCCGTCGAGCAGCGCGGCGATCGCGAACGCGAACGGGACCGAGAACCCGACGTAGCCGAAATACAGCATCGGCGGGTGGATGATCATCCCCGGGTCCTGCAACAGCGGGTTGAGGTCGCGACCCTCGACGACCGCCGGCAACAGGCGCTCGAACGGGTTGCTGGTGAAGATCAGGAACGCCAGGAAGCCGATGCTGACAATGCCCATGACGCCGAGCACGCGGGCGATCACCGGGGTCGGCAAGCGCTGCGAAAAGAGCGCGACTGCACCGCTCCACAATGCCAACACCATCGCCCACAACAGCAGTGAACCCTCGTGCGCGCCCCACACCGCGGTATAGCGATACCCCACCGGCAACATTGAATTGGAGTTCTCGGCGACATAGCGCAGCGAGAAATCCTGGTTGACGAAGCCAAGGGTCAGGATCACGAACGCCAACCCGACCAGTAGCAACTGGGCGTAGGCTGCCGGTCGCGCAACGGCCATCCAGCTGCCAATGTCGCGATGGGCGCCGACCAGCGGTAGTGCCGTCTGCACCATCGCGACCAGCAGCGCCAGCAGCAGGGCCACCTGGCCGAGTTCAGGCAGCATCGTTATTGCCCCGCCGCGGGTGCGTCGACTTCGTGCTTGTCAACGTCAGGCTTGTCAACGTCATGCTTCTGGTGGGCGATGCCCATCTTGTCGGCAACCTCCTTGGGCATGTAGCTCTCGTCGTGCTTGGCCAGCACTTCCTCGGCGACGAAGCGGTCGCCTTCCATGCGGCCTGTCGCGATGACCGCCTGGTTCTCACGGAAGAGGTCGGGCAGGATGCCGGTGTAGGTGACCGGCATCAGCGCGTCACCGTCGGTCACGGAAAAGTGCGACTCGAGCGTTCCTTCCTGGCGTTGCAGGGATCCCTCCGCGACCATCCCGCCCAGGCGGAACCGGGCTTGGCCAGAGGCGACCTCGGCACCGGCCTCACCGGTGATTATCTCGTTGGGCGTGTACAGGTATGCCACGTTGCGCTGCAGTGCCATGGCGACCAGCGCGGTCGCAACGGCAGCTGCTGCCACCAGGGCCAGTATCCACATCAGGCGGCGACGTCTAATCGGATTCATCGGGTCAACTCATTGGAAATGGGGGGTTGGCTGGTGGCTTGATCGCCGGGTCTTGCCGCCTGTCTGGCCGCGCGGCGGCGGGCATTGCGCAGCTCCCGTCGCAGTTGCAGCCAACTGGCGATGAAGTCCCAGCCCAGCACCAGCACGAATACCGCGTAGCCGGCAATGACGTAGTTCAGGTAACTCATGGCTCGGCTCCGCGCCGCGCAGACGGCTTCGCGGTGGCCAGCGCGAGCACCCAGGCCTTGCCGGATTCGCGGCGCAGGTTGTCCGCACGCGCCCGCACCAGCAGCGCGCCAATGAACCACAGCTTGGTACCTACCAGCATCCAGATCAGCGGCTGGACCATGCTGGCGTCCATCGTCGACTCGCCAAACAGGCGGATCGACGGGCCTTGGTGCAGCGAGTTCCACCACACCACCGAGTAACGGATCACCGGCAGCAACACCACGCCTACAATCGCCAACAGGCCGGCGGCGCGGGCGGCGGCGCGGCGGTCGTCAATCGCGTTGTACAGGCCGATGACGCCCAGGTAGAGGAACAGCAGGATCAGTTCGGTGGTCAGGCGCGGGTCCCAATCCCACCACGTGCCCCACATCGGCTTGCCCCAGATCGCGCCGGTCAACAGGGTGATCAGGGTGAACCCGGCGCCGATCGGCGCGCAGGCCATGGCCAGGATTTCGCACAGCTTGATCCGCCAGATCAGTGCAATGGCCGAATAAAACGCCATCAGCCCGAATACGGCCAGGCTCATCCAGGCACTGGGCACGTGGATGTAGAGGATGCGGAAGCTGTCGCCTTGCTGGTAATCGGCGGGGACCACGAACAGCGCGCCGTACATGCCCCAGGCCATGACCGCCAGGCCGAGCGCATACGCCCATGGCGTCCAGCGCGCGGCAAACCGGTCGAAATTGGGTGGCGAACCCAGTTTGTGGAACCACAGGATGATTGGATTCATATGCCTCAATTCAGAGCGATCCGGATCGCGGCCGCGGCGGTCAACGGCGCCAGTACCAACGCGACAACCAGTCCGGCGCCCAGCAACAGCAGTGCGCCGACCGGATCCAATCCCTGGGTTGATGCGGCCACGCTGCCTGCGCCAAACACCAATACCGGCACGTACAAGGGCAGTGCCAACAGCGCAACCAGTATACCGGAGCGCCTCATGCCGACGGTCAGCGCGGCGACTACGGCGCCCAGCAGGCTCAACAGCGGCGTGCCCAATGCCAGCGAGGCCATCAGCACCGGCAATTGCTGGTGTGGCAAATGCATCAGTTCGGCCAGGAACGGCGTGGCCAGCAGCAGTGGCAAAGCCGTGGTCGCCCAATGGGTGAAGGTGCGCACCGCGACCAGCCAGCCCAGTGGCACCGGTGCCAGCATCCATTGCTCCAGCGAGCCATCCTCGGCATCGCCGCGGAACAGGGTGTCCAGCGACAACAGGCCGGCCAGCAATACCGCGACCCAAAGCACCGCGGCGGCGACCCGGGACAAGGTCTCCGCCTCGCCGCCCAGCGCCAGTGCAAACAGCACCACCACCAACAGCGCGAACAGCGCCGGCTGCAGCGCATCGCCCCGGCGCCGCCACAGCAGCCGCAGGTCACGCAGCAACAGGGCCTTGGCCGAACCGACCAGACCGGGAGTCGCGAGACTCATGCCGTGTACTCCGCGGCCGGCTTCAGCAGGGTCAGCATCCGGGTGCGGACCGGCGGCGCCGCGTAGGCGCCGTGGGTGGTGACCAGCGCCGCGCCACCACCGCGCAGATGGGCCTGGACCATGCGATTGACCAGCTCGATGCCTTGCAAGTCCAGGTTGGCGTAGGGCTCGTCAAGCAGCCATAGCGGCGCCGGCGATAACCACAGCCGTGCCAGCGAGAGCCGCCTTTTCTGGCCGGCGGACAATTGCCGGGCCAGCGCGTCCTCGTAACCTGACAAGCCGACGATGCCCAACGCGTTGACCGGGTTCTGGTTACGACGCCGGCCCTGCAGGCCGCACAGGAACTCCAGGTTCTCCAGCGTGCTCAGGTCGGCCTTGAAGCCGGGCAGATGGCCCATGTAGGCGATCGCCCGGGCACGTCGCGACACGCGTGCGCGTTGACCGTCGATATCCACCTCGCCGGCATCGGCGCGCAACAGACCTGAAAGTACCCGCAGCAGGGTGGTCTTGCCGGCGCCATTGTCACCTTGCACCAGCAACGCCTCGCCGGCATCGACCGAGAAATCCAGCGGCCCGAAAACCGGTTCATCATTGCGGGCAAAGGACAACCCGCGGGCTGCGAGCAGCGGCGGGGCGGATAGATCAGGAGGACTCATCGACAGGGACAGGAGCCAACGGAATGCGAAACGACCATGTTACGCGGTCGCCGCTGGGTTCACCCGTTCGCCGATCCAGTCGACGTGCGAACCGAATGCCTCCTCGGGATCGTGACCGGGCGGACGCTCGATCGACATCCGTAACCGGACCGGTTCGCCACGGCACCATGCCAGCACGGCGGCCTGGCCGAACTCGCTGGCGAGACGATCGACCGTGTTGTCGTCGATATCGGCCAACAGCCAGCCCGGTTCCTGCCAGCCGCCGTCCGGAGCTTCGGCCCAGGCGCGCAGGCGCGCGGCGCCGATAGCGTCGAGTCGGGTTTCCAGCACGACGTCAGCTGCTGTATTGGCCGTGTCCGAGCGCGGTTCGGAGGCAGGATTCCAGGCGGTGATGAACAGGTACCGCTTGGCGGGCCAATACGCCTCCAGGTCGGCCGCGTGATGGCCGACCTGCAGCGGCAGGGTATCGCCGTCCAGCTTGACCACGTATCGCGCTGAAGCGTAGGCGGCGGACAATTCGATGGGGTCGACGACGGTGAGTTCTCGCATTTCCGCAGTGTCTGGCGGTCACGGCCGGGATGCAAGTCCGGAACCTTGTTTTTTCCTTGCATTTCAACACATGCAGCGGGCCAGGGCGCGTGCCGGACGGCAAAATCCCCGGCGGCCGGTATTTCGTAGACTAAGGAGCCCAACTCCGCGGATCGACAACCGATGACTCCAGATACGGCGACGCCCCACTTGCAGACCAAGCTGCCAAAGGTCGGCACAACCATCTTTACGGTGATGTCGCAGCTCGCTGCCGAGCACGACGCGGTCAACCTGGGCCAGGGATTTCCTGATTTTGACCCGCCGGAGAGACTGACGTCGGCGTTGACCCAGGCCATGCGCGATGGCCGCAACCAGTACTCGCCGATGACCGGTATCCCCGCGTTGCGCGAGGCGATCGCGGCCAAGACCGAGCGTTGCTACGGCTATCGCCCCGACGTGGACGCGGAGATCACGGTCACCTCGGGCGGCAGCGAAGCGATCCTGGATGCGGTCCATGCGGTGGTGCGGCCGGGTGAGGAAGTGATCGTGCTCGACCCGTGCTACGACTGTTACGAGCCGGCGATCGAGCTGGCCGGCGGCATCGCGGTGCATGTGCCGCTGGACCCGCGAACCTTCGCCCCCGACTGGGGCCTGGTTCGTGACGCGATTACGCCGAAGACGCGGATGCTGATGATCAACAGCCCGCACAACCCATCCGGGGCAACGTTCAGCACCGATGACATCCGCCAGCTCAGCGACTTGTTGCGCGACACCAGCATCATCTTGCTGTCGGACGAGGTCTACGAGCACATCGTGTATGACGGCGCCCGCCACGAGTCGGTGTTGCGGTATCCGGAGCTGCGCGAGCGTGCGTTCGTGGTCTCCAGTTTCGGCAAGACCTACCACTGCACCGGCTGGAAGGCCGGCTACTGCATTGCTCCGCCGACCTTGAGCGTCGAGTTCCGCAAAGTCCACCAGTACAACACCTTCTGCACCTTCACGCCGGCGCAGTTTGCGTTCGCCGAGATGATCCAGGACGAGCCGGAGCACTATGAGCAACTGGGCGCGTTCTACCAGCCGATGCGTGACCGTTTCCGCGAGCAATTGCTGACCACCCGGTTCAAGCCGCTGCCGGTGCCGGGCGGGTATTTCCAGCTGGTGGACTACTCCGCCGTCAGCGATCTGGACGATGCCGAGTTCTGCCGCTGGCTGGCGGTGGAGCATGGCGTGGCTGCGATCCCGCTGTCGCCGTTCTACGGCACGCCGCCCAAGGGACAGCGTCTGGTGCGGCTGTGTTTCGCCAAGAGTGAGACAACCCTGGATGCGGCCATCGAACGACTGAGGAAATTATGAAGAACCTGCGTATCTCCCTTATCCAGGGTTTCACCCTGTGGCACGACCCTGCCGGCAATCGCGACTATTACGGCGCGCTGGCAGCGCCGTTGCGGGGACTGACCGATCTGGTCGTGCTGCCGGAGACCTTCACCAGCGGCTTCTCAAATGACGCGATCGGGGACGCCGAGACCATGGACGGCCCGACGGTCGCCTGGATCCGCGAGCAGGCGTCGAGCCTGGACGCCGCCGTGACCGGCAGCGTGCAGATCCGCGAAGGCGACCAAGTATTCAACCGGATGCTGTTTGCCAAGCCCGACGGTGAGCTGCACACCTACGACAAGCGCCACCTGTTCCGTTACGCCGGCGAGCACAAGCGTTACGCGCCCGGTCGCGACCGGATCACGGTGCAATGGAAGGGTTGGAGCATCTGTCCGCTGGTCTGCTACGACCTGCGCTTCCCGGTGTTCTCGCGCAATCGCTTCGATGTGGAGCGCCCGGGCCTGCCGGATTACGATCTGGTGTTGTATGTCGCCAACTGGCCCGCCGCCCGCGCCTACGCCTGGAAGACGCTGCTGCGTGCGCGCGCCATCGAGAACCTGTGCTATGTCGCTGGCCTCAACCGTGTCGGCACCGATGGCAACGGCATTGCGTATGCGGGTGACAGCTCGGTGATTGATTTCGTCGGTGACGCGTTAAGCGAATGCACCGACTCGGAGATGACCACCACCACGACGTTGCTTGCGTCCGAACTGCAGGCTCACCGCGAGCGATTTCCGGCAATGCTGGACGGGGACGCGTTCGAGATCACCTGAGCCGGGGCTTACGCAATACCGGCACGTCTCGGCACGGCGTAATGCGCTTCGGTTATTGCGCCTTACGGCTTGACTCGGGTGATTAGCGTGTCCGCATTCACGGCGTTGTCAGGACCCTAACGTCTGTCAGTGTCTACTCGGGTCATGGGCGGAGTAGCGCCGCGGTTCGGGGGCGTCATGAGCTTGATCGCACGAGCGTTCTGGTTATTGATCTTCAGCGTTGGATTGGCAGTCTCGATGCCGGCATTGGCCGCAGTGTCCCAGTCGGCGGAGCCGACGCCTGCGCTCGAGCCGGGTAACACGACACGCGCCGGGGTGGTGCTGTTGGAGATCCAGGGCGGCATTGGCCCGGCCACGCGCGACTATGTGAGGCGCGGCCTTGATCGCGCTGCCGAGCAGAACGCCGTAGCCGTGGTGCTGCGGATCGACACGCCCGGCGGTTTGGACCTGTCCACCCGCGACATCAACCAGGCGATCCTGGCGTCCACGGTGCCGGTGATCGGCTGGGTCGCGCCCCAGGGCGCACGCGCCGCCAGTGCCGGCACCTACATCCTGTATGCCTGTCATCTGGCGGCGATGGCGCCGGCGACTGCGTTGGGTGCCGCCACGCCGGTATCGATGGGCGGTGGTGGGCCGGACATCGTTCCCGGGGACAGAAATGGGCAATCCGAAGACGAACCATCCGGAGGTGCCGCAGGGAGCGACTCTGGTCGGGACGGTACCGGTCAGGGTAATCCAGCTCAAGACAGTCCGACGGAAGACAATCCGGTAGACGGCGCCCCAGCCTCCGCCAAACCCGCCCCAGGTGCCGGCGGCGCGATGGCGCACAAGGTCATCAATGATGCCGCCGCCTACCTGCGCAGCCTGGCCGAGTTGCGCGGCCGAAATGCCGACTTTGCCGAGCGTGCCGTGCGTGAAGCGGCCACCCTGACCGCCGAGCAGGCCCTGCAACGCAACGTGATCGAAATTGTCGCCAACGACCTGGACAGCTTGCTGGCCCAGGCCGACGGGCGCCAGGTCAAACTGCACCACGCCACCGTCACCCTGGACACTGCAGGCCAGCCGGTTACCAGCATCGAGCCCGACTGGCGCTTCAAGTTGCTCGCGGTGCTGACCAACCCGACGGTTGCCTACATGCTGTTGCTGGCCGGGATGTACGGCCTGCTGCTGGAAGGCTACAGCCCGGGCGCGGTGCTGCCAGGCGTGGTCGGTGCGATCTGCCTGCTACTGGCCCTGTATGCGATGCAGGTGTTGCCGGTGAACTACGCCGGGGTGGGATTGATTGTGCTCGGTATCGTCTTGATGGGCCTGGAGTTCGCGATGCCGAGCTTCGGCGCGCTTGGCATAGGAGGCTTGATTGCGTTGATGATCGGCTCGCTGATCATGTTCGATACCGACGTGCCCGGGTTCGGCGTGCCCGGGCAGCTGATCGTCGCGATTGGCGTCACCAGCGGGCTGGGCTTCATGGGCCTGATCTGGTTGGCGATGCGCGCACGCGCCAAACCGGTGACCACCGGCGCCGATGAGATGGTCGGCCACCACGCAACCGCGATCGCGGACTTTCACGGCCACGGCCACGTGCGGATTCGCGGAGAGATCTGGCAGGCCGTATCAACCACGCCCGTCACCCGTGGCCAAACGCTGCAGGTACTCGCCCTTGATGGCCTGGTCCTGCAGGTCGCCCCGGTTGTCGAATCGCCCGCCGTGCACACCCCAGAACCCGGAGTTCGTCCATGAACATGCTCGTGTTTCTCCCGATCCTGATCGTCATCGCGTTGTTTTTTTTCAGCGCCATCAAGATTCTGCGTGAGTACGAGCGCGGCGTCGTGTTCCAGCTCGGTCGCTTCTGGAGCATCAAGGGGCCGGGGTTGATTTTCCTGATCCCGGTTGTCCAGCAGATGGTCCGGGTCGACCTGCGCACGATCGTCATGGACGTGCCGACGCAAGACCTGATCACCCGCGACAACGTCTCGGTGCAGGTCAACGCCGTGGTGTACTTCCGCGTGGTTGATCCGGAGAAAGCCATCATCGCGGTCGAACACTTCTACGACGCCACCAGCCAACTCGCCCAGACCACCCTGCGCTCGGTGCTCGGCCAGCATGAGCTGGACCAGTTGCTGGCCGAGCGCGACAAGCTCAACCAGGACGTGCGCACCATCCTCGACAGCCAGACCGACGCCTGGGGCATCAAGGTCGCCAACGTCGAGATCAAGCACGTCGATATCAACGAGACCATGGTCCGCGCGATTGCCCGCCAGGCCGAAGCCGAGCGCGTGCGTCGGGCCAAGATCATCCACGCAGAGGGAGAGCAGCAGGCCGCCGAGAAACTGGTCGAGGCCGCCAAGTTGCTGGGTGCCGACCCGCGCGCGATCCAGTTGCGCTACCTGCAGACCCTGACCGAGATCGCCGGCGACAGGAGCTCGACGATCGTCTTCCCGCTGCCATTGGATCTGGTGGAACCGATGCTGGCGCGGTTGAAAGCGCCACCGCGCGAATGAGTCGTCGTCGCCGCGAGGCTCACTGCGGATCGACATGCGCCCGGTTATAACCGATGTCCCAATATCGGAAGGAGCGCGGCATGAAGGTCCTCGTAGCGGCAATGGTGGCGGTCATCGGCTCGGGCTGCGCCAGTACGGTTCCGCCCGGCAGCGGGTCGGTCGATGTGCACGACGTGGCATTCTCCTGCGACAACAACGAGTCCCTGTCAGTGCGTTACATCACGTCACGTGAGGTTGCGATCCTGACGCGCCACGGCGACGCGATCGAGCTGAAACAGCAGCCCAGCGGCTCGGGCTTCATCTATAGCAACGGCCCGAACACGATCCGCGGCAAGGGCGACGACCTGACGGTTGAGATCGGCCGGATGGCGCCGATCCAGTGCACGGCGAGCTGATCGTTTCACCTGACGCAAAGAGTCACCCGGCTAGCTTCGGTTCCGGCGCCATCCCCCGATTAGCGCGCGCAGTTCGCGCCAGGGCGCCACACCGAACCCGGAGATTCAGATCATGGCCACTTCCCTGTCCCGTAAAGCCGTCCTTGCCGTCGCATTGGCAAGCGTAACCCTCGCCAGTTGCAGCAGCTTCATCAAACGCGATGAATTCGACGCCACCATCGCCGATCTTCGTGCCACCGATGCCCGGCTGGAGTCGCAGATCCAGACCCTGGGCCAGAAGTACGACGCCCTGGTGACCCAACTGGCCGGCCGTACCCGCGTGGATACCGCTGCCTACTTCGCCGTCGGTGATGCGACTCTCGGCGCGCAGGCCGAGCCGTTGCTGAATGACTTCGCGCGCGCGATCAGCAGCAGCCACACCGATGCGTTGATCACCGTGGAGGGTTTCGCCGATCCGTCCGGCTCGACCGCGCTCAACAAGCGTCTCGGCCAAAGCCGTGCCGACGCCGTGCGTGACTACCTTGTCACCGCCGGCTTGCCTGCGGAACAGGTCCGTGCCGTGAGCTATGGCGAAGACAAGAACCGCCAAGTCCGTCCGGGTGCGACCGGTGATGCCGGCCAGGACAACCGCCGCGTCGCGTTGGTGGTCGATTACGCCGGGCCGAAGACCGCCTCGACGATGTAATCGGCGCGGCTTGGTGGTACCGGAAAGGACGCCCGATGGCGTCCTTTCTTTTCGCTCATTTTCCATCGCTGGCAGTCGATCCGGAAACGGTTGGGATATCGTGGCTCCCCACGGGGCGGCGTATTCCGACGCCCGTTTGCTTTCATCGTTGAGCAACGACTGACGCGCCGTCGCGCGCAAGCTGATCGTCGCGCGCGGCGGGGCGGCGCTGCTGGAGCGGTGGCTGCCGCTGTCGCTGGCCGCGCTGCGTCGTCCGCCGAACAGCCGGCGGGCTGCGTTCTAATCCAGCAACCCGCGCCGCAGCGCGTAGCGCACCAGTTCGGCGGTGTTGCGCACCCCCAGTTTTCCCAGCACGCGGGTGCGGTGGTTCTCCGCGGTCTTGGTGCTGGTCCCGAGCTTGCGTGCGATCTCCTTGGTGGTCAGGCCTTCGGCGATCAGGTGGAACACCTCGCGCTCGCGCGGGGTCAGGCGGCCGTAGGGATCGTCGACCACGCGCTCGGGATGCTGCAGTTGCTCGGCCAGCGCCTTCGACGCCTGCGGGCCGAAGTAGCTGCGGCCGAGCTTCAGACTGCGCACCGCGGCCAGCAATTCCGATGCCGCGCTGTCCTTGACCAGGTAACCCGAAGCACCGGCGCGCACCGCCTGCAGCACGTACTCGTCCTCCTGGTGCATGGTCAGCACCAGCACCTTGGTGTTCGGCAGTGATTCGCGCAGGCGGCGCACGACCTCGATCCCGTTGAGCCCGGGCATTGTGAGGTCGGTGACGACGATATCCGGATGGGTCGCCGCCGCCTGCTCCAGCGTCTCCAGGCCGTTGGCGGCCTGCGCCACCACCTGCACGTCGCCATCGGCTTGCAGCAGACCGACCAGGCTTTCGCGGACCAGAGTGTGGTCGTCGGCGATCAGGACGCGGATATTCCCCATCACGCTAACGTGCGTGAGTGATCAGTCGGCGTCAAGCGGGATGACCGCGCGGATGCGGGCACCGTTGCCGGGCGACGAGTGCAGGTCCAGCCGGCCGCCATGCAGGTGCAGGCGCTCGCGCATGCCGCCCAGGCCACTGCCGCCGCTGCGCAGGGCGACTTCCGGATCGCAACCGCGGCCATCGTCGACCACCTGCAACTGCAACCAGCCGCCGCGCACGACCAGGCGCACAAGTACGTTGTCGGCTTGCGCGTGCCGGGCGACGTTGTTGAGCGCTTCCTGGGTGATGCGGAACAGCAGCGTCTGCAGGTCGTCGTCGAGCGCCGGCAGCGGCTCCATCTCGACCGTGATCGACAGCTGGCTGGTTTCGCCCTGGCTGCGCGCCAGCCATTGCAGTGCCGGTGCAAGCCCGAGGTCGTCGAGGATCGGCGGACGCAGCAGGCGCGACAGTTCGCGGGTGTCGTCGAGGGTGTCGCCGCACAAGGCGATCGCGGCCTCGAGCTGGGCGCGCAGGGCCGGGTCCGCCGGCAGGCCGTCGCCGAGTTGGGCCAGGCGGTGCTTGAGCGCGGTGAGGTTCTGGCCGATGCCGTCATGCAGTTCACGCGCGAGCCGGCGCCGCTCGTCCTCCTGCACGCGCAGCACCGAGCGCCCGAGCCGGCGGAATTCGCGCTCGTTGGCTTCCAGTCGCTGCAGCAGGCGCTGGTACTGCTCGCGGATCGCCAGCAGCGACAGATCCTGATCGAGATCCTTCCCGCTCAACGCGGCAGTTCCTTCTCGGCGGGTTGCGCGGATTGGTCGAAGCCGGCGCGCAGGGACTCGGGCAATCCTTCGCGCAACTTGATCCATGCATCGCGGGAACGGGCTTGTGCGTGCCCGGCCTCGGCGGTGTTGCCGCTGGCGGTGTGCGCCTCGGCACCGAGCCGATGGACCTGCCAGGCGTGCTGGAAGTCGCCGCCGCGCAGCAACCCCTGCGCCTCGCGGTAGGCGGCGAGCGCAGCCGTCGGGTCACCATTGCCGAGCGCTCGTTGCATCGCCCATTCGAGCCAGCCCAACCGCAGGCCGGCATGGCCGAGCGTCGTGGTGGCGGCGTCGAGGTCTTCGCCGTCGACGATGCCGGCGCGTGCCTCGTGCAACGCGATCTGCAACTGTAGATGGCGCACGCCGGAGTTCGCCGCCCATTCCCGGGCCTGCCGCAGCATGGCGGTGGCCGGCGTCGCGCCGTTGGTGCGCGTGGCAAGTTTCGAACGCAGTAATTGCGCGATCGCGCGTTGCTCGGTCGAGGCCTGCGCCAAGGTCGGTTGCAGCGCGTCGAGCAGCGCCCGCGCCTCGGTATCGGCGTGGGCCGCCAGCAACGCCCGGGCTCGGAGCAGCCCGGCATCGGCGACGCCGCGCTGGTCCTCGCGTTGGCGAAACAGCGTTTCGGCCTTGTGGGTCTGTTCGATCGCCGCGGCCAGGTGGCCCTGCAGCAATTCGAGTTCGGCCAGGTTGCGGCGGCTGACCGCAGCCTCCTCCGGCATTTGCTGTTGCTCTGCGCTGGTCAGCGATTGCTTCAACCGGCGTCGTGCGTCATCCCAGTGCCCGCGGGCGGTGGCGAGCAGGCCCAGGTTCTGCTCGGTGCGGATCTGGCCCGTCAGCGAACCGAGCTCGGCGTAGGCCTCGGCGGCTTGTTGCCAGTAGACCTGGGCGTCGTTGTAGGCACCGAGCTGGTAATGCGCGAAGCCGATGTTGTTGAGCGCCTGCGCGTTGCCGTGCACGTCGCCGGCGCGCTGCCAGATCTGCAGCGCGCGCCGGTACGCCGCGAGCGCGCCGCGGTAGTCGCCGCGTTCCTCGGCCAGCAGGCCCAGCTCGTTCTCGGTGGCCGCCAGTCCCTCCTGGTCGCCGAGTTCGGCATGCAGCGCGCGGGCCTGCTCCAGGTGGTCCGCGGCTTCGTCGAACCGCCCGGTCAGTGCCAGCGCATTGGCGAGATTTCGCAGGCTGGTCGCGACGCCGCGGCGGTTGCCGACGGCGCGGCGCAGGTCCACGGCCTTGCGGTACTGCTCGATGGCATCGGCGGTCTGGCCAAGGCGGGCGTAACCGATGCCGAGCGCGTTGACGGTCTCGGCCTCGCCATAGGCGTCGCGGCTGCGCTTATAGAGCACCAGCGCGCGCACGAGGTGGTCGTCGACCGCTCGCTGGGCGTCGCCGCTGAGCAGGGTGAATTTGCCCAGTTCGAACCACGCGCGCGGGTCATTGGCATCGCGTTGGACCAGGGTCTGCAGGCCTTCGACGGCGGCGCTGAAGTCGCCGCCAGCGCCCTGCGCACGTGCGAGTTGCAGCTCGGCAAAGGTGTCGTCCGGGGTTGCGGCGAGCAGCGCGCGCCACTCGGCGACGGCGGCGGTCGGATTGCCTTCAAGCAGCGCGAGTTCGGCGGCGAAGCGTCGGCGCAGGCTTGCCGGCGCGTCGATTGCGGCACGCTGGCCGTGCTCGATCGCGTCGAACGCGGTATCGAGTTCACCGATCGCCAGCGCTGTCTCGGCCTGCGCCAGCCACGCGGCGGCATAGCCTGGGGCGGACGTGGTGGCAGCGCGCAGCTTCTCCAGTGCCTCGTCGAGCTTGCCGCCCTGGCGCGCGAGCAGGCCGGCGCCATGGGCGTCCAATGCCCCGGATTCGGTGGGCAGGGTCAGACGGATGGAAGCGCCGTCGCGCAAGCCGAGCGCCCGCCGCGTGCTGGCCTGGTCGGCCCACGCGCGCAGCGCGGTGGCGGAACCATCGGCGGCCGGTCCATCGATGACCACGGGCGCGGCGGTTCCGGAATGCAGTTGCGCGCGCAGGTGCCAGCGGCCGTCCTCGGCCACCAGCGTGGGTTGCAGCACCCGTTGTGCGGCGGCGATGGTGCGCAAGCCGGCGACGTCCGGCCGCGCGGCGCCGGCGGGGTCGAGCTGGCGCAGGGCCTGTTGGGTGCGTTCGCCATCGACCACGGCGAAGCCGGGGATCGCCGCCAGCGCATCGCGCAGGTGCGCGCTGAGTCCGGCAAGCTTCGGTGCGAGCGTGTCGGCCGACGAGCTGCCATCGCCCGCATGCTCGATCGGCAATACAAGCAAGCGTTGCAACGGTGGCGAAGCGGCGATAACCGGGCCGGGCTCGTGCTGCAACCACCACCCGCCAACGCCGAGCGCGAGCGCAAGCATCGCCGCCAGCCCCCAACCGACCCCGCGGGACAGCCGAAGCTCGCGGGGCACTTCGCGCGTGTCGATCGCGAGCACAACCGCGGCCGCGCTCTGGAAGCGGTGTGCCGGCTGTGGACGCAACAGCTTGTCGAGCAGGCGCGCGACCCACGCCGGCACCTCGGGTCGGTGCCGGACGATCGGTTGCGGGGTGCTCACGATGCGTTGTGCCAGCACCTCGGCCATGGTGCCGCCGCCAAACGGTGGCTTGCCGGCCAGCATCTCGTACAGGATCAGGCCCAGGGCATACAGGTCGCTGCGCGCATCGACCGGGTCGCCTCGGGCCTGCTCGGGGGAAAGGTAATCCGGGGTGCCAACCACCGTGCCCGACTGGGTCAGGCCGCTGGTGATGAGCGAGCGGGCCACGCCGAAATCGCTGATGTAGGCATTGTCCTGCGCGTCGAGCAGCACGTTGGCCGGCTTCAGGTCGCGATGCACCACGCCCTTGGCGTGCGCGGCGGCAAGGCCTTCGGCGAGCTGGCGCGTCACCTGCAGGGCTTCCTCCACCGCGAGCGGGCCTTGCTTGTCGATCCGATGGTCCAGCGAAGTCCCGTCGACGAAGTCCATGCTGATCAGCCAGTGCTGGCCGTGCCGGGCGAGGTCGTGGATGCGCACCACGTGCGGGTGGGAAACCTGCCGCGCCAGCAGCAGTTCGTCGCGGAACCGGTCGAACGCGTCGGCGCGCTGCGCCAGTTCCGGACGCAGCAGCTTCAGTGCGACCGGCACGTCGAGGGTCAGGTCGGTGGCGCGATAGACCACGCCCATGCCGCCAATGCCGAGGATCGACTCGAGCCGGAAGCGGTCGGCCAGCACGATCCCTGGCGCGAGGTTCAGTTGGGCGTACACGCCGGTGGCGGTGGCGTTGCTGGCCGGGGCGTCGCCGGCGGGCGGGTCGGAGTTGCCGCCTGGAGGGATCATGCGTCTGTGTCGTCCGGTTGACGGTGGGCGGCGATGATCCGGCTCCAACCGGCGTGATTCCCATCGGCGCCGTTCCGGCCGGCATCCCCCCGGGCCAGCGCACCGGACTGGAGGTCAAGTTGTTCGCTGGTCCGGCGTGCCGATATCCACACCGCTGCGTTCTCGGCGAAGGCCTGCAACAGTTCCAGGTCGAGCGTGCTGATCGCCGGGCCGGGCGCGACGCGGTCGGCGTAGATCGCTCCGAGTACCCGGTCCTCATCCATCAATGGCAGGCACACCAGCGCGCTGAGCCCGGCCGCTACCACTGACTCGCGCGTTGCCAGCCAGGCCTCGCGGCCGATATCGTTGGCGACCACGATGCGTCGCTGGTCCAGCGCACGCCGCACGGCGCCTACGCTGCCGGAGAATGACCGACTTGCCAGCGCCGCGGGTGCCAGCGAGTGGCTCGCGCTCACCACGAAGTCGGTGCCGTCGTTGAGTAGCACGAAGCCGCGTTCGCAATGCGCCAGTCCCAGCACTGCACTCAGGCTGGCGTCGAGCAAGTCGCCGAAGCGGGTGAGTTTCTCGATGCGGGTGGTGTGCGCGGTGGCGACTTGGCGGCGTAGGTGGCGGTCGCGTTCGAAGGCTTCGGCCTCGGCCTCGGTGAGCAGGTCGAACTCGCAATGGATGTCGCCGAAGCGCAGCCAGCAAGTGCGCTCCAGTCGGGCGTTTCTGATCGCGATGCCATCGACGTGGCTGCCGTTCTTGCTGCCAAGATCGACCAGCCGCCAACGGCCGGCGTCGCCATGCAACTCAGCATGCGCGCGCGACACCGACGGGTGGTCCAGGACGAGATACTCCGCCGGATCGTTCTCGCACACGCGGCCGATCCGCAGCGTCTGGTCGGGTCGGGCCAGACGAATGACGGCGGCGGCGTCGGGCGGGTAGGCGATCAGTCGTGCCTGCATTCAGGCATCTTACCGCGGTATCGGGGGGCTGGAGCGCGCGCAGCCGCACCACCTGGGGACGGCCCGGAACCCGGAGCCGCGAGCGTCCCGGCTACTGCCCGTAGTCGCGTAGATAGGCGACGCTGTACTTGAGGGTCGCGGCACCGGCGATGATCTCGCCGGCCTGGTTTTCCACGTCCCGGGTGGCACGCCACTGCTGGGTCAGGCCATGACCGGCGCGGGCCGAGGCGCGTGCACGGATCTCGTCCAGCGCGCCGATCGCGTCGGCGTAATCGCTGTTGGCGACGGCGGACTCGGCAGCATCGAGGTACGTATCGAAGGCAGCTCGCTCGCTCGAGGGGAGGGCGGCGATCCGCGCGCGCAACCACGAGAACTTTTGATCCAGCACCACACCGGTCTCACGCAGGTCGGTCACCACCAGGAATTGCGAGAAGCCCCCCGTGGTGCCGCGCGCGCGCACGCTGCCCGGCGCGATTTCATCGGTGATGTCGCGGAACGCGCCGTTCAATGGCGCCTTCAGCAATCGCAGCGAGCTGCCCGCCGTGTAGGGCAGGGCGTGGGTGTGGACTTCGGCCCGCACCGTGCGATTGAAGCTGAGCCCGCCCAGGGCCGGCGGTTCCACCGTGATCAAGAGCGGCAACGCCGGATCAAGCGGAGTCAGGGTCTGGCCGGGCAGGCGGATGAGCAGGGTGGGATCGCTGACGTTCACCAGCTGCGCGCTGACACCGAGGCTGGAGGCACTGAGTCCGCTGGCATCGTCGAACGTGAGGATGAGTTCCGCCAACGGCTCGCTGCCGCTGCCGATCTCGATAATCGCGGTGTTGCCGCTGACGTCGACCTGCACCGGGACCGCGATCGATTGCGCCGAGACCTGGCCGGCGCCGAACAGCAGTGCCGCCACAGCCAACAGTTTTGAAACCAACGAAAATCTCGACATCGTCATTACTCCAGGGCATCAGCCTGCCTACCCTAGCCTGATCAGTGGCCCGAGTCTCTAGGGGAAATCACTCAGGCGTGTGCCTCGCGTGCGCTGGGTGATTTCCCCCAGTACGGCTGGGGGCAATTCCGGATGGGCAACCGGGCGCAACGCTGCGAATACTCGGGTTCGCCCCAAACCTGCGGCGATTTTTCCCGGAGCTCTCCATGTCTTCCAGAACCCGATCCCCCATTCAGCGCCGCACTTTCCGCATCTGCGCCATCGCCGCCGGCCTGCTTGCCAGTGGTGTCGCCCTCGCCGACGCCCAGCTCGACCCGGAACTGAGCTCGCGCATGCAGGATGCGCTGCCCACCGACCAGTTGCAGATCGTGGTCAGCTACGAGCAGTCCGGTCCGGTCACGGCCGGCCAGGTCGCCGTGCTCAATTCACTCGGCATCGACCAGGGCGTGCTGATGCGCACGCTGCCGATCGCCGGTGCGCTGGCGACCCCGGCCGAGATCCGCGCGCTGGCCCAGCGCGATGATGTCGCCTCGATCTACTTCAACGCTCCGCTGCAGTATTTCAACAAGGAAGCACGGCAGATTTCCGGCGCCGAGCGCGCCGTGAGAAGCCCGGGCGACTACAACCGGGCGATCCCGTTCAGCGGCGCCGGCGTGACCGTGCTGGTCAACGATTCCGGTGTCGACGGCACCCACGACGACATCAAGTTTGGCGAGCACCTGGTGCAGAACACCCAGGGCGTGACCAACCTGGCGGCGTACGACACGATGTTGCCGATCACCTACACCGAGGGTGTCCCCAACACCGACTGGGGTTCGGGCCACGGCACTCATTGCGCCGGCACCATCGGCGGCACCGGCGCCAAGTCCAATGGCCTGTACCGCGGTGTCGCGCCGGGCGCGGACCTGGTCGGCTACGGCTCGGGCGCCGTGCTGCTGATCCTCGATGCGGTGGGCGGGCTCGATTACGCCGCCACCAACCAGTTCAGCTACGACCACCCGATCCGCGTCACCAGCAACTCCTGGGGCAGCTCCGGCAAGTTCGCGCCGCTCAACCCGGTCAACGTCGCCACGTATGAGCTCTACAAGCGCGGCATCGTCAGCGTGTTCGCCGCCGGCAACGATGGCTCCGGCGAGGACACCCACAACCCGTATGCCCAAGCCCCGTGGGTGATCTCGGTCGGCGCGGGCGAGAAGGACGGCGTGCTCACCGGCTTCTCCTCGCGCGGCAAGCGCGGCGAGATCGGCAGCTTCACGATGCCCGACGGCATCGAGTGGACCTACATCAACGAGCCGACGGTGGTTGCCACCGGCGTCGACATCGTGTCCACCCGCACCCTGACCGGCGCGCTGCCGGCGCTAGCCGCCGAGTACGACGCCAACAACCTGGCGCCGGCGCACCTGCCGTTCTACAGCCACATGAGCGGCACCTCGATGGCCACCCCGCACGTTGCCGGCGTGGTCGCGTTGATGCTGGAGGCCAACCAGAACCTCACACCGGCGCAGGTCAAGGACATCATCGAGCGCACCGCCACCAACATGACCGGCCGCTTGCCGTGGGAGGCCGGCATGGGTCACCTCAACGCCTATGCCGCGGTCGCCGAGTCCGCCGACATGCGCAACGACTTCGGCGCAACCGTCAACGGCCTGCGCGAGTTCAACGCCAACGCGCTGCTCGCCCCGGGCGCCGACCCGATCCCGTTCTCGATCGACTTCGCCCCGGTTGGGCCGGTCGAGGAGCAGGCGTTCAATGTCGGCCCCGAGGTCGCCTTCGTCAGCGTCCGCGCCACCATCGGCGAGAACACCCTGGCGCTGGTGCTGATCGATCCGGACGGCGTGCAGTACGGCTCGGCGATCTCGTTGCCGGTGCTCGGCGACACCGTCACCACCGGTGCACCGGCCAAGGAGGGCGTTTGGCGCGTCACCGTGCGCGGCGTCGGTTCGGTGTCCGGGCTCGCGCTCGACCCGGCCAAGGTCACCAACGGCTACGGCGCGCCGGGAACCGTCAACGGCGACATCAGCTTCCTCAACAGCGGTGGCTACATCGGCATGAACGACGTCGCCACCCATCCGGCACGCAAGGCGATCGAGTTCGCCGTCGCCAACCGCCTGGTCGACGGCGATTCCGACCGCCGTTTCCGTCCCGACGCCTTCCTCAAGCGCGCCGAGGTGGCGCAGTACCTGCTGATGGGTACCAGCGTGCGCCAGCAGCTGCCACTGGATCGCAAGCCGAGCTTCACCGACCTGAGCGTCCACGACGCGGCATATCCGTTCGCGGAGTCCGCGGTCGCCACCGGCGGTGGACTGCGCGACCTGGGCCAGTCGCAGGCCGGCGTGATGGGCGTGCTCAACGGCAAGTTCCGGCCCGACGACAACGTCAGCCGGGTCAGCCTGGCCTACTCGCTGGTGCAGAGCCTGGCGTTGCAGGAGGAAGCGCGTGGGTTCAGCGGCGAACTGACCGCGTTCTACCTTGGCCAGCGCATCCCGGTCGAGGATGCCGCGTCGATCCCCGTGGTATTGCGCGGCTACGTGCAACTGGCGCTCGACCTCGGGCTGATCAACGCCCGCTTCGTGGTCAGGCAGGGGCCGTACGACCTGGAGCCGACCCTGCACGCGTACTTCGATCCGACCAAGGGCGTGACCCGTGCGGCCTATGCGGTTGCTGCCAGTCGTTACATGACGCACTACCAGAGCGCGCAAGACTGACCGCCCACGCAACGCGTCCGTAGTAGCACAGCGGCCCGGGTCACACCGGGCCGTTTTTCTTTCACCAGAGATTGATCGCTGGATTGATGCTGACGCCTGTCATACAGGAGGTCGGGCCATGGCTCTCCCCCTCTCCCGGGGAGGCAACTGTCAAGCAATCCTTGACGGTTCATCGGTTCCGAGAGCGGCAGGATGCAGGCAACCTGTAAGCATCGCTTACAGGTTCATTACGCGGAGAACCGCGGCCCCATGATTGGCGCTGACGTATCCTCGGGCCAACAAGGGGAGCCGCAATGCCGCTGAGCTGGAACGAGATCAAGACCCGCGCCATCGCCTTTTCCAAGGAGTGGGAAGGGGAGGCGTCCGAGAACGCCGAGGCCAAGTCCTTCTGGGATGCGTTCTTCGAAGTATTCGGCGTGCATCGTCGCCGCATCGCCAGCTTCGAGGTGCCGATCAAGCGCGAGGACGGCTCCGGCGGTTTCATCGACTTGTTGTGGAAGGGCATCCTGTTGGTCGAGCACAAGTCGCGCGGCAAAGATCTGGACCGTGCCTACGGCCAGGCCCGCGATTACTTCCCGGGCCTCAAGGACCGCGACCTGCCGCGCTACGTGCTGGTCTCGGACTTCGCGCACTTCCGCCTGCACGACCTGGAAACCGGCGAGCAGCACGCCTTCGCGCTGAAGGAACTGCACCGCAACATTCGCCTGTTCGGATTCGTCGCCGGCTATCAGTCGCGCGTCTTCAAGGACCAGGACCCGGTCAACATCAAGGCCGCCGAGCGCATGGGCAAGCTGCACGACGCGCTCAAGGACGACGGCTACACCGGCCACAAGCTCGAAGTGCTGCTGGTGCGCGTGCTGTTCTGTCTGTTCGCCGAGGACACCGGCATCTACGAGCCGCGTCGGCGCTTCCAAGACTACATCGAGCAGCGCACCGCCGAGGACGGTAGCGATCTCGGTGGTCACCTTGCCACCCTGTTCGACGTGCTCGACACTGCGCCCGAGCAGCGCCAAAACAACCTTGACGCGCAACTGGCCGGCTTCCCCTACGTCAACGGCAAGCTGTTCGAGGAGCGCCTGTCGCCGGCGGCGTTCAACGCCCGCATGCGCGAGCGCCTGCTCGATGCCTGCGGCTTGGACTGGAGCGAGATCAGCCCGGCGATCTTCGGCGCGCTGTTCCAGTCGATCATGGACGCCAAGGCGCGGCGCAACCTCGGCGCGCACTACACCAGCGAGAAGAACATCCTCAAGCTGATCGGGCCGCTGTTCCTCGACGGCCTGCGCGCTCAGTTCGACAAGGTGAAATCCAGCCGCGCGAGGTTGCACGAATTCCACGAGAAGATCGCCGGCCTCACGTTCCTTGACCCGGCCTGCGGCTGCGGCAACTTCCTGGTCATCGCCTACCGCGAGCTGCGACTGCTGGAGCTGGACGTCATCGACTTGCTGTACCAGAAGGACCAGGAGGCCGGGCAGGTCACCGACCCGCGGCTGCTGATCAAGTGCAACGTCGACCAGTTCTACGGCATCGAGATCGAAGAGTTCCCCGCCCAGATCGCGCAGCTGGCGCTGTGGTTGGTCGACCATCAGGTCAACCTGCGGGTCAGCGAGATGTTCGGCAACCCGTTCGAGCGGTTGCCGCTGAGGAAGTCGGCAACGATCGTGCACGGCAATGCGCTGCGGATCGACTGGAACGACGTGGTGCCGGCGGCGGAGCTGGATTACATCCTGGGGAATCCGCCGTTCGTGGGTTCCAAGCTGATGTCGCAGGACCAGCGTGCCGACCTGTTGGCGATAGCCGGCGGTCTGAAGGGCGCCGGGGTGTTGGATTTCGTGGCCGCGTGGTACCTGAAGGCCGCCGACTACGTGGCCGAAGGCAGCGATATCCGTTGCGCCTTTGTATCGACCAACTCGATCACGCAGGGCGAGCAGGTTGGGGTGCTCTGGAGCGCGATGCTGGCGCGGGGTTTCCACATCCAGTTCGCCCATCGCACGTTCCAGTGGAACAACGAGGCACGGGGCATGGCGGCGGTGCACTGCGTGATCGTCGGCTGTGGGCGCGAGCAGATGGCCCCGAAACGGTTGTTCGACTACGCCACGCTACGGGCGGAGCCACACGAGATCGTGGCGGCGAACATCAACCCGTATCTGGTGGATGCGGCTGACATGGTGTTGCCGAGCCGAACCAATCCGCTATGCGACGTGCCAAGGATAGGGATTGGCAACAAGCCAATCGATGGTGGCTATTTCCTGTTTACCGACGACGAGAAAGTGGCTTTTCTCCGGGAGGAACCACAGGCAGAACCGTATTTTCGTCGTTGGCTGGGCGCGGATGAGTTCATCAATGGTTGGCATCGCTGGTGTTTGTGGCTGGGAGACGCAACACCAACCGATCTACGGCAGATGCCGAAGGCAAGGGAAGTCGTTGAAGCCGTTAGAGACTTCAGACTCGGGAAGCGACGTGCCAAACGTGCGAAACCGGAGAAGGAAATCAAAGTCGGTACAAGCGCCCTTCAGCTTGCTGCGACCCCGACACGGTTCCACGTAGAAAAATTCTCCACCGAACCTCAACTTGTAATTCCTTCGGTGTCGTCTGAACGCCGAAATTTCATTCCCATCGGGTTCGAGCCAGCCAGCACGTTCTGCAGCAATTTGGTACTAGTTGCGTTGAACGCAGACAAGTTCCACTTCGGGGTGCTTAACTCAACCATGCACATGGCATGGGTGCGTGCCGTTTGCGGGCGTCTTAAAAGCGACTACCGCTATTCCGCCGGCATCGTCTACAACAATTTCCCGTGGCCAGACGATCTCTCGACCGACCGACCGACCGACCGACCGACCGACCGACCGACCGACCGACCGACCGACCGACCGACCGACCGAAGCATGTTGCGAAAATCGAATCCGCCGCCCAAACCGTGCTCGATGCCCGCGCCGCCTTCCCCGACAGCACCCTGGCCGATCTCTACGACCCGACCACGATGCCGCCGACGCTGGTCAAGGCGCACCAGGCGCTCGACCGTGCAGTGGATGCGGCTTACGGCAAGCGTCGTTTCAACACCGACGCGGAGCGCGTGGCCTTCCTGTTCGAGCGCTACCAGCAACTGACCTCGCTGCTGCCCGTCGCCAAACCGGCCAAGCCGCGTCGGCGTAAAACATCTGCCACGGCAAGCGATTAGTCGCCTTCCTCATCGAGAAAAACCTGATGCCGCTTCTGCAAACCCTCGGCCTGTTCACCCTGACCGCCGTCGCCGAGATCGTCGGTTGCTGGCTGGTGCTGATGTGGCGCAAGCCGGAAGGTGCGGCGTGGCTGCTGATACCGGCGGCGCTCAGCTTGGCGGCGTTCGCGTGGTTGCTGACCTTGCACCCGGTGGCCTCCGGTCGGGTGTATGCGGCGTATGGCGGGGTGTATGTCGCCACCGCGCTGGTGTGGCTGTGGGCGGTGGATGGCGTGCGGCCGGGAGTGTTCGACCTGCTTGGCGGCGGGCTGATCCTTGCGGGAGCCGTGGTGATCATCAGCGGTCACTGGGTCTCGACCGGGTCTTAACGCCGGCCCGTCTATCACTCGATGCAACGACCGCAGTGTCGGTTGCAAGGCGGACGCGAGGTTCGCGCAAGGAGATGTCGTGACGATTTCACGCAAGGTGGACTGGGCCCGCGTGGGTCCGGTCGCGATGGCCGCATGGTTGAGCGTCGCACTGGCCATCAGTCTGGCCGGTTGCAACGAGCCCGGCGAAGGCAACTCGTTGGGGGATCCGTCGCCCGCACAGGCAACCGATGAAACCCCATCAATCGTGGGCGAGGGCGGCACCCTGGTGACCGATGCCGCGTCGGCCTCAGGCAGCTTGACGGTGATGTCCGTCGGCGGGCCGGCCGATTACGTGGCCGACGACAGCCGTCGTGCGGTCTACCTGCTGGAAGGCGATACCGATGGCAACCAGTGCGTCGATGCCTGCCTGCGCCAGTGGGCACCGCTGTTCCCGCCGACTACCGCGCCGACCGTCAGCGGCAACCTCGCACCGGTACTGGTCGGCACCATCGATCGCGCCGACGGGTCCAAACAGATCACCTACAACGGCCACCCGCTGTACCACTACGTGGGAGACACGCGGCCGGGCAGCACGCTGGGGCACGAGCGCGATGATGAGTGGGGCGAGTGGTATCTGGTCACGCCGCAGGGCAACGCGTTGGGCGAGGAGGTCGGCAAGCTGGATTGATGAGCGATACGCCTGCTTGCGGAGTTTCATCGGCGTCGCGCGCCGCTCCCGTTTTCACGAGGATTCGGTAACAGCTGCTTGCCTGGTCAACTCGCGCGCTTCGGCCAGGCTGTTGACCACGTTGAACGACTGCGAGCCGCCGCAGACCTGCATCACCGCGAGGGTGCGTCCTGGCGGTCGTGCCGAGGCAATGTGATCGACGCCAGCGCCGCGATCGCGACCAGCCCGGCGGACACCAACAGACATGCGGCCATGCCGTAACTCTGGAATACCCAGCCTGACAACACCGTGCCCAGCAACCGGCCCATCGCGTTGGCCATGTAGTAGAAGCCCACGTCGAGCGATACGCCGTCCTCGGCTGCATAGCTGATGATCAGGTAGCTGTGCAGGGACGAGTTGATAGCGAACAGCACCCCGAACACCGTCAGCCCCGCGACCAATATCAGTTGTGGCGATGCGCCCTGGATCAACAGCATCGCCATCGCGGCGGGCACCAGCGCCAGCACGGTCGCCCAACCCAGCGCGGAGCGGCCATCGGGCACCTTGCCGCTTCGGTGACCGGTCACGTATGGCGCGAGCGATTGCACCACGCCATAGCCGATCACCCAGGCCGCGAGGAAGCCGCCGACCTGCCAGAAATCCCAGCCCAGCGAGGCGGACAGGAATACCGGCAGGGCCACCACGAACCAGACGTCGCGGGCGCCGAACAGGAACATGCGCGCGGCCGACAGCTGGTTGATCGCGCGGCTCTTGGAAAAGATGTCGCGGAATTTCGGCTTCGACTTGGCCTTGCCCAGGTCGCGCTTGAGTAGCGACATGCTAAGCAGCCACACCAAGGCCAGGCCTGCGGCCATGATCGCGATTGCCGGTGCGAACCCGACGGTCGTGAGCAGCGCGCCACCCAGGAAGAAGCCGACGCCCTTGAGTGCGTTCTTCGATCCGGTCAATGCGGCGACCCAGCGGTACAACGCCCCCTGTTGGTCGTTCGGCACCAGCAGCTTGATGCTGCTCTTGGCACTCATCTTGTTGAGGTCCTTGGCGATGCCCGACAGTGCCTGCGCCGCCATCACCCACGGCACCACCAGCCACGGCGCCGGCACCAGCAGCATCGATAGGGCGACCACCTGCAGCGCCAGGCCGACGTTCATGGTGCGGTTGAGCCCGACGTGGGCGCCCAGCCAGCCCCCGACCAGGTTGGTGACCACCCCGAAGATCTCGTAGAACAGGAACAGCATCGCCACCTGCAACGGGCTGTAGCCGAGCTGGTGGAAATGCAGCACCACCAGCATCCGCAAGGCGCCGTCGGTCAGGGTGAACGCCCAGTAGTTGCCGGTGATCAGCAGGTACTGGCGCACGTCCGGGGAGAGGCGCGCGAGCATGGTCAGCGATCCGCGCTGCCGACCAGGCGCACCAGCTCGGCGGTGCGGTTCACGTAGCCCCACTCGTTGTCGTACCAGGCATAGATCTTGACCTGGGTGCCGTTGATGACGAGCGTGGACAGCGCGTCGATGATGCTGGAGCGTGGGTCTGTCTGATAGTCGATCGAGACCAGTGGGCGCGTTTCAAAGCCGAGGATGCCGGCCAGTTCGCCTTCAGCGGCCGCCTCCAGCATCGCGTTCACTTCCTCGACGGTGGTCGGGCGTTCGACCTCGAACACGCAGTCGGTCAGCGAGGCGCTGGTCAGGGGAACGCGCACCGCATGGCCGTAGAGCCGGCCGCGCAGTTCGGGAAAGATCTCCGCGATCGCGGTCGCCGAGCCGGTTGAGGTCGGGATCAGGCTGCTACCGCACGAGCGCGCCCGGCGCAGGTCCTTGTGCGGCGCGTCGACGATGGTCTGGGTGTTGGTCAGGCTGTGGATCGTGGTCAGGCTGCCGTGGCGGATGCCAAGGCCTTCATGGATCACCTTGACCACCGGTGCCAGGCAGTTGGTGGTGCACGAGGCGGCGGAGACGATGCGATGCACGGCCGGATCGAAACGGTCGTGGTTGACGCCCATGACGATGTCGAGCGTGCCGGCGGCCTTGACCGGCGCGGTCACCACCACGCGCTTCACTCCCTGGTCGAGATAGGGCTGCAGCACGTCGGGCTTGCGGAACTTGCTTGAGGCCTCGATCACCACGTCGCACCCCGACCAGTCGGTGGCGGCGAGGTCCTTGTTGCGCGTGACCGGGATGCGCTGGCCGTCGATGACCAGCGCATCGCCGTCGGTCTCGATCGCGCGACCCCACCGCCCGTGCACCGAGTCGAATGCCAGCAGGTGCGCGAGCGTGGCCGGATCGCCGGCGGGATCATTGATCTGCACGAACTCGATGGTCGGGTCGCCCCATGCCGCACGCAAGGTGAGGCGGCCCGTGCGGCCGAAGCCGTTGATGCCAACGCGGATGCTCATGTGCTCGATCTCCAGGAATGGGTACAAGAGGTGGTTTCAAGTCGCCAGGTGGCGCATCACGCAAGACTCAGCCGGATCGCCAAAGCCGCCAAGGTCACGAGCAGCACCGGGAGCGTCAGGACGACACCGACCTTGAAGTAATAGCCCCAGGTGATCTTGATGTTCTTGCGTGCCAGCACGTGCAACCACAACAACGTGGCCAGGCTGCCGATCGGGGTGAACTTCGGACCCAGGTCGCTGCCAATGACGTTGGCGTAGATCATCGCCTCGCGCACGGCCCCTTCGGCCTGGCTGGCGTCGATGGATAGCGCGCCAACCAGCACGGTGGGCATGTTGTTCATGACCGAAGACAGGAACGCCGTCAGCAGGCCGGTGCCGATCGTCGCTCCCCACAAGCCGTAACCGGCAAAAACGTCCAGCAGCTTCGCCAAATGGTCGGTCAAGCCCTCATTGCGCAGGCCATACACCACCAGGTACATGCCGAGCGAGAACACCACGATCTGCCACGGCGCTTCCCGGACGACCTTGCGGGTCGATATCACGTGCCCCTTCGCCGCCACCCCCAGCAGTACCAGCGCCCCGGCGCCAGCCACCGCGCTGATGGGCACGCCAATCCTCTCCAGCCCGAAGAATCCCACCAGCAGGAGCACCAACACCCCCCAGCCTGCGTTGAAGGTGGTGCGGTCGACAATCGCCGATCGAGGGTCCTTCAACTGGGTCACGTCGTAGTTGTCCGGGATGTCGCGGCGAAAGAACCACATCAGCATGCCCAGCGTCGCGGCAACGGAGACCAGGTTGACCGGCACCATGACCGAGGCATATTCGGCAAAGCCGATATCGAAGTAGTCCGCCGAGACGATGTTGACCAGGTTGGAAACGACCAGCGGCAGGCTGGCGGTGTCGGCTATGAACCCGGCCGCCATCACGAACGCCAGCGTGGCCGCCGGAGTGAACCTGAGCGCCAGAAGCATGGCGATCACGATCGGGGTCAGGATCAGCGCGGCACCATCGTTGGCAAACAGCGCCGCCACTGCCGCGCCGAGCAGCACGAGGTACGTGAACAGCCTGCGCCCGCTGCCCTTGCCCCAGCGCGCCACGTGCAGCGCTGCCCACTCGAAAAGCCCGGCTTCATCCAGCACCAAACTGATGATAATCACCGCCACGAAAGTGAACGTGGCGTTCCAGACAAATCCCCAGACCGTTGCGATATCCGCTAGCCCCACCACGCCGGTCAGTAGTGCCAATGCGGCACCCAGCATGGCGCTCCAGCCAACGCCCAAACCTTTCGGCTGCCATATGACCAGGACGATGGTGGCGACGAAGATCAGCAGCGCAACCAGCACGGCTCAGACCTTGCCCACTTTCTGCGCACCCTTGAGAGAGGGGCGGGAGACCGGGAGACAGCGACTCTGGTCGCCGTTGCAGCAGTTGTGCGTCAGGAATTCGATCAGGCCATTCATGGCGTCGAAATCGGCGCGATAGCAGATGTGGCGACCTTGCGCCTGGCCCTGTATCAGGCCTGCCGCGGTGAGTTCCTTGAGGTGAAACGACAAGGTCGCCCCCGGCAGCGATAGCGTTTCGGCGATCTCGCCGGGCATCCGCC
Organism: Lysobacter sp. A289; assembly: GCF_054072675.1. Lineage (NCBI taxonomy): Bacteria > Pseudomonadati > Pseudomonadota > Gammaproteobacteria > Lysobacterales > Lysobacteraceae > Lysobacter > Lysobacter sp. A289. The sequence goes on along the minus strand of NZ_JBSVRN010000001.1, from coordinate 1,135,622 downwards.
CCTCGGGACCGGCCTCGACCAGTAGGCGGAAGACGGACAGCCGCGTGGTTTGCCCCAGGGCGGCCAATGCGGTGGTTGCATTCTTTAGTTCCATGTTTCTAGAATACTGGAATGAAACCGAATGAAGCAACCACCTCGACGACATCCGACCTCGACAATCTTGTCCCAGCGGCGGTGGACATCCCCGCCCATGACAAGCTTGGTCTTCACGGGGCGACGCACCCGCCACGGATCCTGATCCTGTACGGCGCGTTGCGGCCGCAGTCCGTCAGCCACAAGCTCGCGCTGGAAGCAGAGAGGCTGCTGCGCCACTTCGGCGCGGAAACCCGGGTGTTCGACCCGCACGACCTGCCGATGGTGGACAGTGTGGGTGCGGACCACCCCAAGGTGCAGCAACTGCGCGAATGGTCGCAGTGGTCCGAAGGCCAGGTCTGGGTGAGCCCGGAGCGCCATGGCGCGATGACGGCAGTGTTCAAGAACCAGATCGACTGGCTGCCGCTGGAGCTGGCCGGGGTGCGCCTGACCCAGGGCCGGACCCTGGCGGTGATGCAAGTGTGTGGCGGCTCGCAGTCGTTCAACGTGGTCAACGCGCTGCGCCAACTGGGTCGCTGGATGCGCATGGTCACCATCCCCAACCAGTCATCCGTACCGAAGGCCTGGCAGGAGTTCAACGACGACGGGCGGATGAAGCCCTCGCAGTACTACGACCGCGTGGTCGACGTGATGGAGGAGTTGGTGAAGTTCACCCTGCTGGTGCGCGACCGCAGCGACTATCTGACCAACCGCTACAGCGAACGCAAGGGCGACCTGGCAGCTGCGACGCTGGCCGCTGCCTCCGGCGCGGTTACCGTGCCCCCGGTTATGACGATCGCGCCCGCAACCTCGGCGGAGACCACATTGGATGCCGAAGTCGCTCAGCCCGCGCGAGCCGCATGTTGCGGAACCACATCGACCTGCAACTGAGGAACCGGCCGTGAACGCGATGATCTATCACAACCCGAACTGCGGCACCTCGCGGAACACGCTGGCGCTGATCCGCCATGCGGGCATCGAGCCCACGATCATCGAGTACCTGCGGGATCCACCTGCGCGCGATCGCCTGATCGAGCTGATTGCGGCGGCGGGCCTGAGCGTGCGTGATGCCGTGCGGCAGAAAGGCACGCCCTACGTGGAACTCGGGCTGGACGATCCGGCCCTGTCGGACGAGCAACTGCTCGATGCGATGTTGGTCGATCCGATCCTGATCAACCGACCGTTCGTGGAAACGCCGCTGGGCACCCGCTTGTGCCGACCTTCGGAGGTCGTGCTCGACATTCTGCCGGCAGTGACCCGTCCGTTCGCCAAGGAAGACGGCGAAGTGGTTATCGATCAGAGTGGTCATCGAGTCAGGTAGCAGACCGGCGCCAGGCACCAAGGACGACCTGGCCGCGTCCATGTTGGGCGAACGGCTACGCTTGCATCGATGGGCGCGGCAGAGTCAGGCGCGCCCTGGTGCCGCCGTCGCGCCCTGGCGAGAGATCGAGTGACCCGCCGTAGCGGCAGGCGATCGCCTCCACGATGGTCAGGCCCAGGCCGCTGCCGGTTCCGGCGCCGGTGTTGCCTCCACGCCAGAAGCGTTCCTTGACGCGCGTGGCATCCGGGCCGAGTCCCGGGCCGTGGTCGATGACGGTGAAAATTACGCTGCCCGGTGCGGTGTCGATGACAACTTCCACGGCGGTGTCGGGCGACGAATAGCGCACCGCGTTGTCAGTCAGGTTGCGCAGCGCGGTGACGGCAAGCGCCGGTGGTATCGCGACCATCACCCCGGCGCCTTCAGCTCGGCGCACGATGCGTTTGGCGGCGCCCTCGGTGCCATCGGCGATCGCGTGGTCGAGTACCTGGTTGGCGTCAATGGCTTCGGACTGGTCAAACGACACGCGTCCTTCGACCCGCGCCAACAGCAGCAGCTGTTCCAGCGTGGAGCGCATGCGGTGCACGCCTTCTTCCGCATCCTCCAGGGCCTGCTCGTGCGTCTCGCCGCTGGTGATCCGAGCGACCTGCAAGTGGGTGTCGATCGCAGTCAGTGGGGTGCGCAATTCGTGCGCGGCGTCGTTGGTGAAGTGGCGCTCGCGCTGCATCGCCTCGGCAGTGTGGCGCAGGTGATGGTTGAGGGCGTCGGTCAGCGGCTGCAACTCGCTGGGCAGTGGACCGGCATCCAGCGGTGTAACGGCATCGGGTTCGCGGGCGGCGACGGTGCGACGCAGCCGTTCCAGCGGTGCCAGGCCCCGGCCAACCCCGAACCACAGCGCGAGCAATCCGCCGACGGCCGCGATCAGGAACGGCAGGCCGGCGGCGAGGGCGATGTTCTTGCGCAGCTCGTCGCGTTCGTCCATGCGGTCGGCCGTGGTAATGCTGAAGTGGTCGGTCTGCAGGGTGTAGGTGCGCCAGTAGGTGCCGTCGGCCAGGCGGGTGTCGTAGCCCGGTGTGCTGCCGTCCAGCGGCAACCCGGCGGCACCGCGGGTGGTGGCGATGACCTGGCCGCGTAATGAGCGCACCTGGCAGGCCATGCTGCGGTTGCCGGGCACCGTCACTGCCTGGTCGATCGCGAGGTTGCCACCCTCCTGCAGCGTTAGCGATTGCTCGATCAGCCCCGAAACCATGCGCGTGGACATCGCCAGCCGGTCATCCAGGGTGCGCTGCAGGCTATGGTCGAGGTCACGCAGCATCCATAGCGCCGCTGCTACCCACAACACCGTCAGGGCGAGGCCGATACCCAGCGCCAGTCGCAGTCGCAGGCTCATGACAGCGGGCTCATGACGGTATGCCGCCAAAGCGGTAGCCGATGCCGCGGACGGTTTCCACGACGCCGGCGCCGAGTTTGCGCCGCAGGTTGTGGATGTGGACGTTGACCGCATTGCTGCCGACATTCTGCTCATAGCCGTACAGGCTGTCCTTGATCTGGTTGGCGGACAGGCAGCGGCCGCCGGCTTCCATCAAGGCGGTGAGCAGGGCGGTTTCGCGCCGTGACAGGGACAAGGGCTCACCGGCCAGCCACGCCTCGCCGCTGGCGGGATCGATCGCCAGCCGGCCCGATTCGAGCAGGTTGACGCTGCGCCCGCCGACGCGCCGCAACAGGACGTGCAGACGGGCGACCAGTTCGCCCAGATCGAACGGCTTGACCATGTAGTCGTCTGCGCCGCCCTGGAGACCGGCGATGCGGTCTTCCACGGCGTCACGGGCCGTCAGCAGCAGGATGGGCAGCGTATGGCCGGCATCGCGCAGGCGCCGCAGCAACTCGGTGCCATCGGCATCTGGCAGGCCGAGATCGAGCACCATGACGTCCAGGTGCCCGGTGGCCGCCGCCGCCTCGGCCTGGCCGGCGGTGCCCACGGCGTCTGCGGTGATGCCGTGCGACCTCAGGCCCGCGACGATCCCGCGGGCGATCAGCGCGTCATCTTCGACCACCAGAACTCTCATTTAATACTCACTTAATCGGCATGCGACAACATTGGCGGATGCTTAGTGTTGGTCCATTTCCCATGTCACTGGTCGTGCTGCTGATTGCGCTGGCGGCCGCCGTGCTGTCGGCGCGCTGGTTGCACCGTCGCACCGTCGATGGTGGCCCGGCGACCGGTTCCGTATCAGCCAGTTCCGTATCAACTCCTTCCGGATCAGCCCATCCAGGTTCGATCATCGTGGACATGGCATTCATCGGGGTCGTCGTGGCCCGGGTCGCCTTCATCGTCCAGTGGTTGCCGCAATACCTGGAAGATCCATGGTCGATGGTACGCATTGGCGATGGCGGTTTTACCCTCTGGGCCGGTATTGTCGCAGCGATCGGATGGGGTGTCTGGCGCATTCGAAAGCTGCCGTCACTGCGTCGTCCACTAGCGGCCGGTGTGGCGGCGGGCCTGCTGTCATGGGCGTTCCTCGGCGGCGCCCTGACGCTGCTGCAGCATTCATCGGCAGCACTGCCAACCACGGCGCTCAACACCCTGGATGGCGGCTCGACCAGCCTGCAGGCAATGTCCGGCCGGCCGATGGTGGTCAATCTGTGGGCCACCTGGTGCCCGCCGTGCCGGCGCGAGATGCCGGCACTGGCCCAGGCGCAGCAGCAGTACGCCGATGTCAGCATCGTCCTGGTCAATCAGGGCGAAGGGCCCGACGAGATCCGGGACTATCTGAGCTCCGAAGGCCTGGTGCTGGATAACGTGTTGCTGGATCCTTTTTCATCGGTGATGCAGGAAGTGGGCTCGCGCGGCTTGCCGACCACGCTGTTCTTCGATGCCAATGGCACTTTGGTCGATACCCACATGGGCGAGTTGTCCGCGGCGAGCCTCACCCAGAAACTGCAGCGCTTCGAGCTTGGCGCGCCTGCCGACCCCTCCGAGGAGATGCCGTAATGGCTCGAATTACCCCACACTGGCTGTTGCTGTCTTCGGCCTTGTTGATGGTCACCGGTTGCAGTCAGGCGCAGGAGCGGCCGGCGCCGATCCAGGCGCTGGAGGCCCAAGGGCTTGAGGTCATCGGTGAATTCGACGCGCCATCCGGGCTGAGCGGGTATGCCGGCCTGGCTGGCCAGAATCCCATCGCCGTCTACGTGACCGAAGATGGCCAGCACGCGCTGGTCGGCTCTCTGGTCAATGCCAAGGGTGAGGATGTCGGTGCGCAAGCGGTGAAAGACCTGGTCATGAAGCCGATGACCGAGCGCTCCTGGGACAAGCTGGAAGCCTCGACCTGGATTGCCGACGGCAAGGCGACGGCGCCGCGCGTGGTTTACACCTTCAGCGACCCGAACTGCCCCTACTGCAACCGTTTCTGGGAAGCCGCCCGGCCGTGGGTGGACTCCGGCAAGGTGCAACTGCGCCACGTCATGGTCGGCGTTATCCGCCAGGACAGCGCCAACAAGGTGGCCGCGATACTTGCCGCGCCTTCACCCGAAGCGGCATTGGTCAAGAACGAGCGCGCGTTCGCGAACGGTGGCATCAAGCCGGCCGTAACGGTGCCGGCAGCCGTACGCAAGAAGCTCGACTCCAACCAGCTGTTGATGCTTGAGATGGGTTTCCAGGGAACACCCGGAATCCTGTTCCTCGATGCCGAAGGGCTGCTGCAGCGCCGCGCCGGGATGCCACGCCCGGAAGACCTGGCCACCGTCCTGGGCCCGCGTTGATGAGTTGATATCACGTCGCTGGTACTTGCCAACAGCTCAAGTCCTGACTCTCAGATTGGCGCCGCTCAGACAATCCCGGTCGCATAGAACACGCCGATGATCACCATCACTGCCAGGGTCTTGATGATCGTGATCGCGAAGATGTCCTTGTAAGCCTGCCGATGGGTCAAACCGGTCACCGCGAGCAGGGTGATCACCGCGCCGTTGTGGGGCAGGGTGTCCATGCCGCCGGACGCCATCGCGGCGACACGGTGCAGTACTTCCATCGGGATGCCGGCGGCATTGGCATTGGCGATGAAGGTGTCTGCCATCGCTGCCAGCGCGATGCCCATGCCGCCCGATGCGGAGCCGGTGATGCCGGCCAGCGCCGTCACGGTAACCGCCTCGTTGATCAGCGGGTCGTCGATCGTGCTGAGCGCATTCGCGACGACCAGGAAGCCGGGCAGGGCGGCGATCACGGCGCCGAATCCATATTCCGAAGCGGTGTTCATCCCGGCCAGCAAGGCGCCGCCGATCGCATCCTTGGTGCCGGTCGCGAAGCTGGTAATGACCGGTTTCCAGGCGAAGGCGATCACGCTGATGATGCCGACCAGCAGGGCGCCCTCGACCGCCCAGATCGCGGTCACCGAAGCGATGGTCTGCACGATGGGTGCGGCGTCGCCGATTACGGCCGGGTCGAACGAATGACTCTCGCCATAGAACCGCGGGATCCAGATCGTGAACAGCTTGTTGGCGACACCGACCAGCACCAGCGGCAGGATCGCGATGAACGGATTGGCGAGGTGGCCGCCGGTGAAGGGAACCGGCTCGTTGACCAGAACCGCATCACCCGCGTAACCCTCGCCGGCCTTGAGCGCGACGCGCCGGCGCCAGTCGAGGTAGGCCAGTCCGACGGCGAGAATGAATACGCCGCCGATGGTACCCAGCCACGGTGCGGCCCAGGTGTTGGTGCCGAAGAAGGTGGTCGGGATGATGTTCTGGATCTGCGGCGTGCCGGGCAGGGCGTCCATGGTGAAGGTGAACGCGCCCAGCGCGATGGTGCCGGGGATCAGCCGTTTCGGGATGTCGCTCTGGCGGAACAGTTCCGCGGCGAACGGGTACACCGCGAACACCACCACGAACAACGACACGCCGCCGTAGGTCAGCACCGCGCAGACGACCACGATCGACAGGATCGCCCGGCTCGCGCCAAACATTCGGATGGTCGCAGCGACGATTGCCTTGGAGAAACCCGACAGCTCGATCACCTTGCCGAAGATCGCGCCGAGCAGGAACACCGGGAAATACAGTTGCAGGAAGCCGACCATCTTGGCCATGAACAGACCGGTGAACATCGGCGCCACCAGGCTTGGCTCGGTCAGCAGTACCGCCCCCAACGCCGCCACCGGGGCGAACAGGATCACGCTGTAACCGCGGTAGGCCACGAACATCAGGAACGCCAGTGCGCCCAGCACGATCAGGAAATCCATACGCCACACCCCAAGCCAGACCAATGGGATGGAGTGTCCGCGTCGGGCCTCCATCGGGGCATTGTCCGAAGGTACAACTGTTCCGTCGGGCGTCCTCTCCTAATCTTGCAGCCATGACGGCATGGGTCCGTCACGCAATCCGTATTCGACAGTTTCCAGGGGAGACACCGCATGTACCGCAAGCAATTGACCGTCGCCATCGTTGCCGCATTGCTCGCGCCATGTGCCTGGGCGCAGTCGTCCACAAGCCCGGCGAGCGAGGATGCCGTACCGGACAACCAGGCGTTGACGCTGGACAAGGTCACGGTGACCGCGCGGCGGCGGGCCGAGTCGCTCCAGGACGTTCCGGTGGCTGTTACCGCCTTCACCGAGGATTCGCTGAAGGATCTGCAGGCCAGTGACGTGACCGGCCTGCAGGGAGCGGTGCCCAACCTCAATATCGTCCAGGGCCGCGGCTCGGCCAACAGCACCAACGTGTTCATCCGCGGTATCGGCCAGCCCGACGCGCTGCAGACCTTCGACCCGGGTGTCGGCATGTATGTCGACGACATCTACTACTCGCGCATCAACGGCTCGATGTTCTCGCTGTTCGATATCGCCCAGATTGAAGTGTTGCGCGGCCCGCAGGGCACGCTTTACGGCAAGAACTCCACCGGCGGTGCAATCAAGGTCACGACCAAGGATCCGTTCGACTACACCGGCGGCTCGGTCGAGCTGACGGCCGGTGACTACGGTCGCCTGGAAAGCCGCTTCTATGTCGCCCACCAGCTGAGCGATACGGTCGCCGCCAGCCTTGCCGGCGCCTTCGTCCGCAACGACGGCTACGTCCGCGACCCCGATACCGGCCGTCACTTCAACAACGATGACACCCAGTCGCTGCGCGCGAAGTTCGCCTTCCGTCCGAGTGACGGGTTCCGCGCCACGTTGTCACTGGATCACAGCAAGCAGGACGTTGCGCCGACCCTCGGTCGGCCGATGGCGCCGCTGATGCAGACTGACCTGGCGTTTGGCCCGGTCGTGCTGCGCCCGGCGGAGACGGGTGAGTGGGATTACCGCTCCCGCACCTCGTTTGCCCCGCCGGGACACGGCCAGAGCCTCGAGCACTCCGGCGCGTCGCTGGCGATGGAGTGGGACCTGAATTCCCAGTGGCTTTTCAAGAGCATCAGCGCCTACCGCGAACTGTCGACCCATTCGTTCATCGATATCGACGCCTCCGAGTTCGAGCTCGGCGACGTACTGGTGGCGCTGGACCAGGACCAGGTCAGCCAGGAATTCCAGTTGCAGTACGACAACGGCGACAACCTGCAGGCCACTTTCGGCGCCTACTACATGCGCGAGAACGTGCCGTCGCACCAGGAGGCCTATGCCGATGACCTGTTTGCGCTGGCGGGCACGCCGATCAGCTTCCTGCGCACGATCGACGACGACCTGACCAGCACCAGCGTGGCCGCGTTCGCCCATGCCAGCTGGGAGTTTGTCCCGACCTGGTCGCTCGCCGCCGGGGTGCGCTGGACCCGTGACAACAAGGAATATGACCGCACCACCAGCACCTTCTGGGGCGCGCCGTTCCAGGCGCTCGATGAGAGTGTCGCCTTCAGCGCGGAAGCGGACTGGACTGCGGTGACGCCGTCGCTGAGCCTGCAGAAAGCCTTCAACGACAATGTCATGGGCTACGTATCGGCCAACCGTGGCTTCAAGTCGGGCGGCTTCAACGGCCGCGCCAACACCGTCTATGACACCTTGAACGCCGAATACGATCCCGAGTACGTCTGGACCTACGAGGTCGGGTTGAAGGCGAGTTCGGCCGACAATCGGTTGCGCGGCAGCGTGGCGGCATTCAAGAGTGATTACAGCGACTTCCAGGCGCGGGTCTCGCAGGACGTCGGCACCTTCCCGGTACTCAACGCCGCCGAGCTCGACATCAGCGGTATCGAGTTCGAGGGCATCGCGTTGCTGGGCGAGTCGACCACCCTCAGCGCGCAGCTGGGCTGGCTGGACGCGAAGTACGCACGCTTCGATGACTTCCGCCTGGATCCCACGTACCCCGGCTACGACCCGGCGCTGAACCATGATCACGTGCCGTTCTCGCCGGAGTTCACCGGCCGCGTCGCGCTGCAGCATGGCTTCCAGCTGGATGGCGCGGGCATGCTGACCCTGGGCGCGGACATCTCGTACCGCGCCGACACCTGGCTGTCGGTGGACAACCGCGACGTGCTCAAGCAGGACGCCTACACCGTGGCCGGCGCCTATGGCGTCTGGGATTCTCCGGCCTACGTGTGGCAGGTCCGTGCCGGCGTGCGCAACCTGACCGACGAGGTCTACATGACCGAGGGCCAGGAGTTCGCCAGCGTCGGCAACATCCAGACGGCCTACTACGGCCTGCCGCGGAACTACTACCTGTCGGTGCGCTACAACTTCTGAGTTGCAACCCACCAGGCAACCCGCTTCCGGCTGACCCCCGGTCCGGCGGCGGCGGGCTTCGGCCCGTCGTCGCTGTTTTGTTTTTGGGTATCCTCGCCGTATGCTGAGTCTGACCACCGTCGCCCTGGCAAGCCTGGCCTGGCTTGCATTGATGTTCGGCGCCGCGCTGTACGGCGAGCGTCGTCCGGCCGCGTTCGCGCGGCACTGGCGGCATATCTACGCGTTGTCGCTGGCGGTGCACTGCACCTCGTGGACGTTCTACGGCACCGTTACCCAGGCCGCGCGCTACGGTTGGCCGCTGCCACCGACGTTCCTGGGCGCGATCGTGCTGTACGCGCTGGCGGTCGGCTTCATGATCAAGCTGGTGCGGCTGGCGCGTGAGACCAACGCCACCTCGATCGCCGACCTGATCGCCACCCGACTGGGCAAGGATGCGTGGCTGGCGGCGACGGTCACCCTGGTGGCCGCGCTGGGCCTGATTCCCTACATCGCGCTGCAGTTGAAGGCGGTGGCGATGAGTTTCGCCTTGCTGACCACCAGCGATGCCGGCAGTACTGCGGCGGCCTGGCAGGACAGCGCGTTGTACGTCGCCCTGGCGATGGCGGTGTTCGCGATGCTGTTTGGCACCCGGCGCGCGAGCGCGACCGAGCACAATCGCGGGCTGGTGCTGGCGATCGCGTTCGAGTCGTTGTTCAAGCTGGCCGCGATGCTGGCCATTGGGGTATTCGTCTGGTTCGGCCTGGATATCGGATCCGCGGCGGGCCTGGAGCAATTGCAGGGTCAGCTACCTGCGGCGACCCCGGCCGAGCCATCCGGCGGCTTCGTGCCGCTGGTACTGCTGGGTGCATTGGCGATGTTCATCCTGCCGCACCAGTTCCATATCGGCGTGGTCGAATGCCGCGACGAGGACGACGTGCGCACCGCGCGCTGGCAGTTCCCCTTGTACCTGGTGTTGATCGCTCTGCCGGTACTGCCATTGGCGACCGCCGGTGCGGCGCTGCTGGGCGATAGCGTGCCATCGGACATGTACGTGCTCGCGTTGCCGTTGTCGCAGGGCCACGAAGGGCTGGCGCTGTTCGCATTCCTGGGCGGACTGAGCGCCGCCACGGGGATGGTCGTGGTCAGCACGCTGACCCTGGGCCTGATGATTGGCAACCACTGGTTCGCGCCGGGATTGTTGCGTGGAGCGTGGTCGCGCAACGACGGCAGCGACCTGCGCGGCAGCGTGTTGCTGCTGCGTCGCGGCGGCATCATGGTGATCATGCTGCTGGCGTGGGGGTACAGCCGCCTGGTCGGTGGCAGCGAAGCGTTGGCGGACGTCGGTGCGGTGTCGTTCTCGGCGCTGGCGACGCTGGCGCCGGCGTTGGCGTTCGCGGTGTGGCGACCGCAGACGCCGCCGCGCGCCGCCGTGATCGGCATCTCGGTCGGGTTTGCGGCGTGGGCCTGGGTACTGCTGTTGCCGACGATGTTCGAGCTGGGCGGCAGGCCACCGGCGTGGATCGAGTCCGGACCTTTCGGCGTGGCCCTGTTGTCGCCCGATGGGCTGTTTGGATTGACCGGCTGGAGCCGGCTCGGACGAGCTGTGGGGGCGAGCCTGTTCCTGGGAACGATCGCCACGGTGTTGGGCTGGATCTGGCGACGCGATACACCGCGTCAAAGCTATCGTGGACTGGATGCGAAGACGCTCCGGGATGCGAGCCTGCGGTTCCTGCCACGGGAAAGGGTGCTGCAGTTGTTGCATGGCGTGCCGGCGGTTGGCGCGGTGCCAGTGCCGATCGAGGCCGGGATCGAACGTGAGCTGGCGGCGGTGTTGGGTTCGGCATCGGCGCGGGTGTTGCTGGATGCAGCCCGCAGTGAGGGCGGCCGCGGCCTGGATACCGTCGCCGCGATCGTCGGCGAGGCTTCGGCCGACCTGCGCTTCAACCAGCGGGTCCTGGAAGCCGCTTTGCAGAATATGAGCCAGGGCATCAGCGTGGTCGACGCGCAGTTGCGTCTGGTGGCATGGAACCGGCGCTACGCCGAGCTGTTCCAGTATCCCGCCGAGCTGCTGCAGGTGGGCCGGCCAATCGCTGACCTGTCGCGTTGGGCGCTGGGGAAACTGCCTCCCAAGGGCGACCTCGAGCGGGCGCTTGAACGACGCCTGGCGTTCATGCGCGCCCGTACCCCACACCTGAGCGAACGCGTACTGCCAGACGGCAACATCATCGAGATCCGCGGCAACCCGATGCCCGGCGGCGGATTCGTCGCGACCTTCACCGATGTCACTGATTTTCGCCATGCCGAGACGGGGCTGTTGCAAGCCAACGAAACCCTGGAGCAGCGCGTGGCCGAGCGAACCGCCGACCTCCAGGTAGCCACCCGCGAGGCCGAGCGCGCCAACGATGCCAAGAGCCGCTTCCTCGCCGCGATCGGCCACGACCTGATGCAGCCCCTGCACGCCGCGCAGCTGTTCACCGACGCGCTGACCACCCAACTTGCGGGGCAAACCCAGCGCGACGTGCTGGCGCAGATCGGCGGTGCGCTGGATTCCACCAGTGACCTGCTGACCGGGCTGCTCGACATGTCGCGGCTGGAGGCGGGTGGGCTGGTGCCCGAGCTACGGGATTTCCCGTTGGCCGAGGTGCTCGAACCGCTGGCCTCGGAGTTCAGCGCGATTGCCGCGGCGCGGGGACTGCGGTTCCGTTTCGTGCGCACCAGTGCCTGGGTCCACAGTGACCCACAATTGCTGCGACGTGCGCTGCAGAATTTCCTTGCCAATGCGGTTCGCTATACCGACGTCGGCGGCATCCTGTTCGGGGTTCGCCGCGACCACGGCGGCCTGCGGATCGAGGTGCATGACACCGGGTCCGGTATCGACCCGGCGCTGCAGGATGCGATCTTCGAGGAGTTCCGGCGTGGCGAGAACGCCCCGGGGCAGGGCCTCGGCCTGGGGTTGTCGATCGCCGATCGAATCGCACAGTTGCTGCATGCTCCGTTGACGTTGCGCAGTACGGTGGGCCGGGGCACGGTGTTCGCGATGCGGGTGGTGCAGGCCCCGACGCCGGCTGCGGTGGTCGCGCCCCGTGCCGTGCGCAGTCTCGCCAGCCTGCGGGTGTTGCTGGTCGACAACGACCCCCAGGCGCTGGATGCACTTGCCGGGGTGTTGCGCGGCTGGGGCTGCGAGGTGGCGGCGGCGGTGGATCGCGAGAGTGCGGAGCGGCAAGTGGTGGAGGCTCCCGCGTCGCTGTGGTTGTTCGACTATCACCTGGACCACGGCGATACCGGTATCGCGCTGGCTGCCTACCTCGGTGAACGGCATGGTTCGCGTCCGACCCTGTTGCTCAGCGCCGATGGTACCCACGCCGTGCGCCGGGCAGTGCTGGAAGCGGGATATTCGTTGCTGGCCAAGCCACTCAAGCCGCTGGCACTGAAGTCCGTCCTCGACCGCCTGATTGCCGCCTCCGAGATACGCCCCGCTGCCAGGATCTAGGAGCGACGTCCCCCAAGGGGACTTCCTTCGGGCGTCAGTCCGCGATTCGGCGCGACGGATCGGTCAGCTCGAGCTCGCGCAGCACCACGCCGGCCTGGGTCCGGTTGCGTACCCCGAGGCGTTCGAAAATGGCCGACAGATGCGCCTTTACCGTGCGTTCCTGTATGTCCAGGCGATCGGCGATCTGCTTGTTCAGCAAGCCCTGGGCGACCAGGGTCAGCACCCGGAACTGCTGCGGCGACAGGCTCGCCAGCCGCGCGGCGAGGTCGGCGTCATCCCGGGAGCTTTGCGTCCGTGAGACAGCGGCCCGCAATGATGGCGGCAGCCACTGCTCACAGCCGAGCACGGCGCGGATCGCGTCGCGCAGTTCGTCCAGCCCGGAACTCTTGGGCAGGTAGCCCGCGGCACCATGGTCGAGCGCGCGACGCACCACCCGTGGATCGTCGTTGGCCGACACCACCACGACGGCGACACCCGGGTACTGCGCACGAATCGCGGCAAGGCCGGCCAACCCGTGGTTGCCGGGCATATGCAGGTCGAGCAGGACCAGGTCGACATCGGATTGCGCTTCCAGCACGGCCAGCACGCCATCCAGCGATTCGGCTTCGTGTACCGAGATATCCTCGACCGCATCCACCGCAGCGCCGCGCAAGGCGGCCCGGAACAGGGGGTGGTCGTCGGCAATGAGCAAGGTGGGCATCGGACGATTTGTCGGACAGGTAGTAGCTCAGCCTAGCAAGCGGCCGGGAATTGCGGACGGTACGAAAGTACGATGGCGGCGAGCACCGGTCTTGCTAAGGTCGGCAAATGAACCTTTCCATGCTTGAGTTATCCGTGGTTGCCGCCTTGGCCGTGTTGGCCGGTTGCGCGACACCTGCCCATCACACCGGGAGCACGCCTGTCGACGTCAGTTCCGCCAACCAGTCCGACGCGACGGCATTCGGACCGATACGGGTCAGCGAGCATCGTGGCCCCGATGATGATCTGCTGACCGCAGGACTTGGGCTGGACGGCTTGCGCGCGATGACCCCGCCGGCATTCGCCGACCCGGCTGCGCCGACGGTCGAGGAAGTGCGCCGTCGTGCGATGTGGAGCAATTGGCGTGGCATCGCCGACCTGGCACCGGGCGGGGGCTATGGCGAGCTTTACGGCAGCGTCGCGTCGGTACCGGGTCGCGAGTACCAGGCATTCGCACGGATCACTGACGCGAGCCAGCCGCATCGCGTGCTGGTGCAGGTACCCGACAACTTCGACCATGAGACCCGCTGCATCGTGGTGGCGCCGGCGTCGGGGTCGCGCGGCGTGCTGGGCGCGATCGCGGTTGCGGGGCCGTGGGCGTTGCCGAAAGGTTGCGCGGTTGCCTATACCGACAAGGGTGCCGGCAACGATTACTTTGACCTGGATGCAGGGTTGGGGGTCCGTCTCGACGGAACCATGGGTAGCCCGGACGAGGGCTTGGCCTTCGTGCCGGAACCGGCGACGGGCCACGGCGTCGCGGTCAAGCATGCGCACTCGCGTGACAACCCCGAGGCGGATTGGGGCCGGCACGTAAAGCAGGCTGCCGAGTTCGCCCTGCTGGCGCTGGACCGGGCATTCCCGGACTCGCCCGCGTTCCAGTTCGACAACACCACGGTGATCGCGGTCGGACTGTCCAATGGCGGCGGCGCGGTGTTGCGCGCGGCCGAGCTTGACGGTGACTGGCTGGATGCGGTGGTGGCCGGTGAGCCGAACGTGCAAGTGGCAGGTGCGCGCCCGTTGTATGACTACACCACCGAGGCGGCGTTGCTGATGCCCTGTGCGTTGCCAGCGCTGGGCATCCCGCCGATGCCGACGGCCGCGGCCCAGTGCGCGGCGTTGGCCGAAGCCGGTCTGGTGACGGGCGCGACCATCGAAGAGCAGCAGAAGTCTGCGTACGACATCCTGCACGCGAATGGCTGGACCGACGCGGCATTGCGGGCCGGCTCAATCAGCGTGGCGTTCGATTTGTGGCGCTCGGTGGCGGTGACCTACGCCTCCACCTATGGTCACTACGGCGTGGCCGAGCATCCGTGTGGATATTCGTTTGCCGCGCAGGCCCAGGCAGGCACGCCACGCCCCGCGACGGCTGTCGAACGCGCCGCCTGGTCGGCGGATGGTGGTGGTATCCCGCCCGGAGCCGGTGTCGCCATCATCGCGCCGGCGCTCGATCCCGACGCCCCGTTGGCCCAACTGCAATGCCTGCGCGGGTTGTGGGACGGCGAAGGAGCGGACGCCGAACGCATACGCGATGGCATCGCTGCCGTGCGCGCCAGCCTGCCGCGCGCTGACCTGCCGATCATGGTGATCCACGGGCTCGACGACGGCCTGATCCCACCGGCGTTCAGCAGCGCGCCGTATGTCGCCGCTGCGCAGGCTGCTGGCCGCGACGTGCACTACTGGCAGGTGCGCAACGCACAGCATTTCGATGGATTCCTCGGCCTGCCGGTCTACGGCGCGCAGTACCTGCCGTTGCTTCCGTACGTCCATGAGGCGCTGGATCGGACCTGGGCGCACCTGCAAGCAGGAGCGCCGATGCCGGCAGACGCCGTGATCGAGACCATCCCGCGCGGCGCGGGGAATCCGCTGGAAGCACGCCACCTGGCGATTCCACGCTGATCCCGCCGTTATCTCTCGTTGATCGAATGCCGCCATGCGGCATTCGATCAGGGACTACTGCGTATCAGGCGCCGCGCGAACCCCCGCGTCCGCCGCTACCTGGGCGTCCACCACTGCGCGGACCGCCCTGACGAGGACCGCCTGGACCGCCCGGGCCGCCGGAACGATTGCCACCGGGTTTGTTGCCCGGTCGACCGCCGGGAGCGCGCGTGCTGCGTGACTTGTCGCCGTAAGGATTGAACCCGCCCGGATTGGCATGGTCGGACGGAAAGCTGGGCGTGCTGGCCGGGCCACGCTCGCTGCGCCCCTGGCCACCGCCCGGACGGCCAGCGCCGGGGCCGCCGGGACGTCCGCGACCGCCGCCCGGCTTGCCATAGGGCTTCGCGCCTCGATCATCCGCGTTGCGGTGACCGGTGGGGCCGGTATTCACGCCGTCAGGCACGTACCAGCTGCGGAATGCGGCGGGGTTGCCGTCCGGTAATGGCTTCTGGCCCTTCGGGGCGCGCTGCTTGAACGGCTTTTGCGACTGCTTGGCGGCGGCTTCACCGCTGACGGTCAATCCGCCATGCCGCTTGGGCGCGCCACGGCCGCGACCACGGTCCTCGCGAACATTGTCGAAACGGCGCAACTCGCGGCCCTCGTCGGCCGAAGTGACATGGCCTCCGACGTAGCCGGGACTCTGTGCCCTGCCAGTGAGGTTGATGGTCGAGCGGGCCGCCTTGCGTTGGCCAATCACCGGCTGCAGGGTCAGCGCGGACGGTGCGCCGTCTTCCAGTCCCAAACCCTTGCGCAGGCTCTCGACCCGCTCGGTGGTCAGCTCCTGCGACTGGCCGCGCAGCAATTCGCGGGGCAGGTCGACCGAGCCGTATTTGATCCGCTTCAGGCGGCTGACCTGGCAGCCCTGTGATTCCCACAGGCGACGCACTTCGCGGTTGCGTCCTTCCTTCACCACGACCCGGAACCAGTCGTGCGAGTCCGCACCGCCGATGCGCTCGACGTCATCGAACTTCGCCGGGCCGTCCTCCAGTGCGACGCCGCGTTTGAGGCGATCGGCAATGGCATCTTCCACATGGTCCTGGCCTTCGGGCGCGCGCACCCGGCAGACGTACTCGCGTGACACCTCGTAGGAGGGGTGCATCAGGGTATTGGCCAGCTCACCATCGGTGGTCAACATGAGCAGGCCGGTGGTGTTGATGTCCAGCCGGCCGATCGCGATCCAGCGCGCGCCCTTCAGCGCGGGCAGCGCGTCGAAGATGGTCGGGCGGCCTTCGGGGTCCTCGCGCGTGGTGACCTCGCCTTCGGGCTTGTTGTACATCAGCACCCGGGACGCTTCGGTCAGCGCGCTGGCGATGAAGTGGCGGCCGTCGATCTCGACCTTGTCGCCACTGCCGATGGATACACCGACCAGGGCAACCTCGCCATTGACCTTGACCAGGCCATCGGCGATGCGTTGCTCCAGTGCCCGGCGCGAGCCGAGGCCGGCCTGCGCGAGCACTTTGTGCAGGCGTTCCTGCATGCGCACAGCGGGGTTGTCACCGGCGTCGTTGCCGTGTTTGAGGGAAAGCTTGCCGCGGGTTTCTTCAGTCATTTCTGTTGCTCCGACGAGACCAGCGAGGCGTCGTCTTCTTCGAGTGGTGCGGTTCCCGGCATCGCGTAGATGTCCGGGTTGGCGGTGGTGGGTTCGTCTGCATCGACACCGATGCTTCCGGCGTCGATTGTCTGTGGTGGGTCGGGCGCGTCCTTGTCGTTGAAGCGCAGTTGTGGCTCCAGCTCGCCGATTTCCTTCAGCTCCGACAGCGGCGGCAACTCGTCCAGCCGCTTGAGTCCGAAGTAGTCCAGGAAGCCCCGGGTGGTGCCAAACAAGGCCGGTCGACCGGGGACATCCCGATGGCCTACGACGCGGATCCATTCGCGTTCTTCCAGCGCCCGGATGATGTTGCTGCTGACCGCCACGCCGCGCACCTGCTCGATCTCCCCGCGGGTGACCGGTTGCCGGTAGGCGATCAACGCCAACGTTTCCAGCGTGGCGCGGGTGTAGCGGGTCTGGCGCTCGGTCCACAGGCGCGCGACCCAGGGGTGGACGTCGGCCTTGACCTGGTAGCGGAATCCCGACGCCAGCTCCACCAGTTCGACGCCCCGATCGGCGCAGTCGACCTGCAGTGTTTCCAGTGCCTGGGCGACGCTGCCAGTCGGGGACGGCTCACCGGTGGCGAGATCTGCGGCAAACAACTCGCTGAGCTGGGCCACCGTCAGCGGCTGGCTGGCGGCGAGCAATGCAGCCTCGACGATTCGGGTAATCAGGATTTGATCCATGGATGATTCTATGGCGATGATTCTGTGGTGAAAAACAGCTTTGGGGCCGTGCGCGGGCGATGCCGCTCAGGGTGTGGCGTCGTCGTTGGCCGCCTGGTCGAACTCGTCGCTGAGCTGGATCTCCGACGGGTCGGTACCAAGCGCCAGTGACTTGACATAAATGGGCGCCAATGCGGCTTCCTGGACGATGTCGACCAACTGTTCCTTGGCCAGGGTGAGCAGGCCGAGAAACGTGACCACCACGCCGAGCCGGCCTTCGTGCACTTCAAACAAGCTCTCGAAACGGTGAAATGCGCCATCTTCCAGTCGCGCCAGAAGCTCCGCCATCCGCTGGCGCACGCTCAGCGCATCGCGCTTGATGGCATGTTCGGTGTACAGCTCGGCGCGCTTGAACACGTCGTGCAGGGCCAACAACATCTCGCGCAGGTCGACCTCCGGCGGCAACTTGATCGAGGCCCGATCCGGCACGTACGCGTTTGCCGGTGCGGTATCGCGATCCTGACGGGGCAGGGCATCGATGTCTTCGGCCGCCTTCTTGAAGCGTTCGTACTCCTGCAGCCGGCGTACCAGTTCGGCGCGGGGGTCGTCTTCCGCGTCTTCCTCGGCCACGGCGCGCGGCAGCAACATCCGCGACTTGATCTCGGCCAGGATCGCGGCCATCACCAGGTATTCGGCGGCCAGCTCGAAGCGCAAATGATGCATGGCCTGGATGTAGTCGACGTACTGGCGGGTGATCTCGGCCACCGGGATGTCGAGGATCTCAAGATTCTGCCGGCGGATCAGGTACAGCAACAGGTCCAGCGGGCCTTCAAACGCATCGAGGATGACTTCCAGCGCGTCCGGAGGAATGTACAGATCCTGCGGAATCTGCAGCACCGGCTGGCCATGCACCATTGCCAGCGGCATTTCCTGCTGGCGCGGTGGTACCAACCGTGAGGCGTCCCCATCCTGGACCAGCGTCAAATTTTGCATGCTCGCGTCGGGCGCGGGATCGTTTGTCATGCGGGGCCGACCCCCTCTGGGTCGTGGCGCTGCAATATCGGAAGAACGGAACACGGCCGGGGAAATCGTTCCAGCGACCCCGGTATACGCACCACGTGGCAGCGTGGCAGCAAACGGTTTCGGAAATCCCGGGCTTGGAGTGTCGCGCTGTGGCGTTGAACGTGGGCCGTGGAAGACAAGTGCCACGCTGGGCGCGCGGACGTCTTCGGCAAACGGCTCAGTGGCCTCAGGTTGATCGTAGGGTACGGGCTGGGGAAACCGCTGTCCAGCGGCTTTTGCGACAGTGTGACCTACAATTCAGCGACATCCAGGAGGAATACAGGCCATGTGGTACGTGATCGAGGGGTATGACGGTGACGATGTGCTGGCGCGACGAAAGAAGGCGCGGGCAGAACACCTCGCCAGGCTGACTGCGCTGCGTGACGCAGGCCGATTGTTGCTGGCCGGTCCGTGTCCGGCGATCGATGCACAAGACCCCGGCCCGGCAGGCTTCAGCGGCAGTGTGGTGGTGGCCGAATTCGAATCCCTCGAGGCCGCCCGTGACTGGGCGCAGGCCGATCCCTACGTGGGCGCGAAGGTCTACGTGCGCACCGAGGTGCGACCGTTCAACCCGGTACTGCCATGACCGCGGGCGCGCCCATGGAATCGGTATTGCCCCGCATCTGGCGAAACCATTTGGTGTAAAACGGTTAGAGTCGATTGAACGCTGGATCGAGGAACTGCTAATGAAGCCGTGTCCGCGTCGTCTCCGCCGTCCGACCCCGAGGCTACTCGCCTGTGCATTGGCCAGTTGTCTCGCGTTCGTCGCCCCCACCGTACTTGCGCAGAGCACCGCCGCCACGATCCGTGGCCAGGTCACCCTGGATGCGGCTCCGGCCGACAATGCCCAGGTGACGGCGACCAACCTGGCCAGCGGACTGACCCGCAGCGTCCAGTCTTCTGCCGACGGGCGCTATTCGCTGGCAGGACTACCACCAGGAAACTACCGGGTCGAAGTCACCGCCGGTGACCGCAGCAATTCCCAGGTGGTGACCGTGAGGGTCGGCCAGACGGCAACACTGGATCTGGCGGCGGGTGGGCTGGCCGAGACCGGCCCGTCGGGCGAGGCGACCGAAATGGCGGCGGTGCAGGTCACGGCGCACGCGCTGGTGGAGACCAAGACCTCGGAGGTGGCGACCTACGTCAGTCAGAAGCAGATCGAGGCGTTGCCGCAGGTATCGCGCAACTTCCTGGCCTTCGCCGACACGGTTCCGGGCATGCAGTTCACGGGCTCCGGGGAGAGTGGTTACACCAGCCTGCGCAGCGGGGCCCAGTCCTCCAATGGCATCAACGTGTTCATCGATGGGGTCGGCCAGAAGAACTACGTGCTCAAGGGCGGCATCAGTGGACAGGACAGCAGCCGGGGCAACCCGTTCCCGCAGTTGGCGATCGGCGAGTACAAGGTCATCACCTCCAACTACAAGGCCGAGTACGACCAGATCAGCAGCGCCGCGGTGACGGCGGTCACCAAGTCCGGCGGCAACCAGTTCGACGGCAGTTTCTTCTGGGATCGCACGTCGGACCAATGGCGGGCGCCGACCGTGCGCGAGAGCCAGACCGGTGAGAAGGTGCCCTCGAGCGAGGAGCAATACGGATTTGCCCTGGGCGGCCCCATCATCCAGGACAAGCTGCATTTCTTTGTCACCTACGAGGCCAAGGATTACTCCCAGCCACGTGAAGTGCGCATCGGCGAGAACTTCACCGTGGACCAGTTGCCCGCGCACCTGCGCCCGCTGATTGGCAACAACCAGGCCACCTTCAACGAGGACCTGTACTTCGGGAAACTGAGCTGGCAGGCCAGTGACAGCCAACTGGTCGAGTTGACCGCCAAGCATCGGGTGGAGGAGGGCCTGCTGCTCGATAGCGGGGTCAATACCGCCAGCCGCGCCAAGACCGACAACAACGAGGAGACGCGGATCGACCTGCGCCACCAGTTCAACGCCGAGAACTGGCTCAATGACGTCCATCTCACCTATGAGGAGAGCTACTGGAGCCCGCGCTCGAACGTGATCGCGCCAGGCTACCTGCTCTACACCTGGCCACTGGACGACGCCGGCAATCCACAGGAGCGGTTGGTGCTGGCCTCCGGCGGTGGCGCCGACTACCAGGACAAGGGCCAGGAAGGGTACGGGCTGCAGAACGATTTCACGTTCCTGGGCTGGGCCGGCCACACGGTCAAGGCCGGCATCAAGTTCAAGAGCGTCGAGGTCAGCTCCTTCGAGCAACAGCCGTACAACCCGCAGTTCCGTTACGACATCGCCGGCGACCCGATGCTGCCGTACCAGGTCAACTTCAATGCCAGCACTGTTACCGGCGACCGCGCGATCAGCTCCCGCAACAAGCAATTCGGCATCTACGTGCAGGACGATTGGGAGGTCAACGAGCATCTGATCCTGAACCTCGGCCTGCGCTGGGATTACGAGCAGACGCCGGGGTTCCTGGATTACCAGACCGATCCGGGCATCGCCGCGGCGCTGCGCGACTGGGCGAACCTCGACGGCGCGGATTACGACATCGAGAATTTCATCGCCACCGGCAGCAACCGCGAAGCATTCAAGAATGCCTGGCAGCCACGGCTGGGTTTTTCCTACGACCTCAACGCCGACAGCCGCCACGTGATCTTCGGCGGAGCCGGCCGCTCCTACGACCGCAACCTGTTTGATTACCTGGCGCTGGAGCAGGCCAAGCACACCTTCCCCAGCTACCAGTACCGGTTCGACACCGCGCAACACCCCTGCGTGGTTGGCGTCGACAACTGCCTGGCATGGGACGCGGCGTACCTGGATCCGGATCGGCTGGCCCAACTGGTGGCGGGAAATCCCAACCAGGGGGTGGAAATCAACCTGATCGACAACGACCTGAAGACGCCCTATTCGGATCAGTACAGCCTGGGCATGCGCAACATGATCACCCTGGGCGGCCAGGACTGGGACAGTTCGGTCACCGTGGCCCATATCCGCAGCTACGATGGCATCTACTTTGCGCTGGGCAACCGGTATCCGAACGGCGACTTCCGCGACCCGGCCAAGCCCGACGCCACCTGGGGAAGCCAGCCGTGGGGCCACCCGATCCCGGGTTACGGCACCCTGCTGATTGCCCGCAATGGCATCGAGACCAAGCTCAACAGCCTACTGGTATCGATGAACAAGCCCTACACCCAGGACTCGGGCTGGGGGGTGACCATCGCCTATACCTACAGTGACGCCAAGGAGAACCGCCTCAACGCGGCCAATGCCGACGAGCATTATCTGTTCGACTACGGCGACCTGGCGGGGCAGCCGTTCCTGCGCTCGGTGGGGATCGCCAAGCATCGCCTGGTGACCACCGGCATCTACGATGCGCCGTGGGGGATCACCGTATCGGCGAAGCTGAGTCTGGCCAGTCCGGTCGCTCGCGATGCCACCAACTGCTACGCGGCGGCGACCTTCGACAATTGCTATTTCGATCCCTTCATCCCTGATGAGTCGATCGGGTTCAAGCAGTTCGACCTGGCGTTGCAGAAGGAATGGGATACCGGCAGCGAACTGCGCTTGTGGGCACGCGCCGACCTGATCAACGCCTTCAACTGGCGCAACTGGACCGATTACGACAATTGGCGCGGTGGGCCCAACGACCCCAACATGGCATTCGGGGATCGCAACGGTGACGGCATCCTGTTGCCCACGCGCACCTTCAAGCTGTCGTTTGGCCTGGACTGGTAACGCATGACGGTATCGCCCGTTTCGCCGCCGGGAGCCATTGAGTCACGCCGTGGCGGCGCGGGCCGGCTGGTTGCAGCGTTGCTGTGTTCGTTGCTGCTGTTTGCGTGCAAACCAGCCGAGCCGCCGAAGACCTCGGTCGAGGCGCGCCAGGAGCAGATCCAGCAGGCACAACAGGTACAGGTCACGCCGCCGGCCGAGCCGGTGGTGGAGGCGGTGCCGGAAAAGCCGGTGCTGCCCGAGCTGTTCGACGATATCGAGCGGCGTACGTTCCAGTTTTTCTGGGACACCACCAATGAGCGCAACGGTCTGACCCCGGACCGCTACCCGTCGCGCCCGTTTTCCAGTGTTGCCGCCATCGGGTTTGCACTGACCGCCTACCCGATCGGAATCGAGAACGGCTGGATCAGCCGTACCCAGGCACTCGACCGTACCCTCACCACGCTGAAGTTCCTGCGCGACATTCCCAGCGGAAAGGAGGCGACGGGCAACGGCGCATGGCACGGTTTTTTCTATCACTTTCTGGATATCGACAGCGGTGAGCGCTATTCCAGCTGGGTCGAGCTGTCCAGCGTCGATACCGGCCTGCTGATGATGGGCGTGCTGTTTGCACAGTCGTACTACCAGGGCGACGATCCGCGGGCGGTGGAGATCCGCGAGATCGCCGATGAGCTGTACCGCCGCGTCGAATGGACCTGGCTGCAGCGCAATCCGCCGTTGATATCAATGGGCTGGTATCCCGAGAGCGGCTTCATCGAGTACGACTGGAAGGGCTACGACGAGGCGATGCTGTTGTATGTGCTGGCGCTGGGCTCGCCCACCCACCCGGTGGAGCCGGAGGCATGGACGGTCTGGACGCGGACCTACAACGAGGTCTGGGGGGTTTATCAGGGCGAGGAATACCTGTCATTCGGGCCGTTGTTCGGCCATCAGTTCAGCCACGTCTGGATCGACTTTCGCGGCATCCGGGACGAGTACATGCGTGAGCGCGGGATCGACTATTTCGAGAACAGCCGCCGCGCCGCCTACGCCCACCGTGCTTATGCCATTGCCAACCCGATGGGCTGGAAAGGGTATGGCGAGAATGTCTGGGGCCTGACCGCCAGTGACGGTCCGCAAAACACCTTGCAGGAGTATGCCGGTGAGCAGCGCCAGTTCCACCATTACACCGCCCGTGGCGCGGGGTTGAGCATCAACTTCGACGACGGCACGATCGCGCCGACGGCGGCGATCGCGTCGCTGCCGTTCGCGCCCGAGATCGTGATCCCGGCAACGGTGGAGATGCACAAGCGCTACGGCGATTTCCTGTACTCGAGCTATGGGTTCCTGGATGCGTTCAATCCCAGCTTCAACTATGAGATCCCGCTGAAGAATGGGCGCATCGTGCCGGGGAAAGGCTGGGTTTCCAGCGACTACATCGGGATCGACCAGGGGCCGATCCTGACCATGATCGCGAACTACCGCAATGATTTCGTCTGGGATGTCATGAAACGCAACAAGTACATCCGCGCCGGCCTGGAGCGCGCCGGGTTTACTGGTGGGTGGCTGGCACCGGAGCCAGAGCCGGAGGAAGGACAGGCGCAGGGGCAAGGCAGGAATCCTGCGGATGCCCCGGCGCCAGCTGACCCGGAGGCCGCCGCCGCCCGTGCGATGGGGCAGGCCGAGGCACGTTCGCGGCGTCCGCCTGCCGAACCCGCCCCGGTGCCGTTGCCGGTGCCGTGAGCGGCATGAAGAAGCCAGGGTGAGCATGAAGCGGTGGATATCGGATACGGCCTGCGCCGTTGGCATTCTCTCGCTGGCTCTGGCCCTGTTGTTGCTGTCAGCCTGCTCGCGCCAGGACGATGGCCGTACCGTGGTCGAGTTCTGGGCGATGGGGTACGAAGGCGAAGCCGTTGCCGAGCTGGTGCCCCAGTTCGAGCGCGAACACCCGCACATCCGCATTGCGTTGCAGCAACTGCCCGTGACCGCTGCCCACGAGAAGCTGTTGACCGCCTACGCGGGTGATTCCTTGCCGGATGTAGGCGCGATTGGCAACACCTGGATTCCCGAGTTCGCGCTGCTGGGAGCGTTGACGGCGTTGGAGCCGCACATCGCGGCAGCCCCACAGCTCGACCCGCAGGATTACTTTCCCGGCGGCTGGGATAGCGGCGTGGTGGACGGCCATACCTATGCGGTCCCGTGGTACGTGGAGACCCGCCTGCCGTTCTACCGGCGCGACCTGCTGCGCCAGGCCGGGATCGACCAGCCGCCCGCCAGCTGGGACGAATGGCGCACCGCGATGGCCGCGATCAAGCAGATGGTCGGCCCCGACCGGTACGCGATCCTGCTGCCACTGAACGAGTCCGAGCCGCTGCTCAACCTGGCCATGCAACAGCCCGAGCCGCTGCTGCGTGACGGTGGCCGCTACGGCAACTTCCGCAGCCCCGGGTTCAAGCGTGCGCTGGCGTTCTACAAGGAGATGTTCGACAAGGGCTGGGCGCCGCAGGTCGCGAACACGCAGATTTCCAACGTCTGGGATGAGTTCGGGCGTGGCTTTTTCTCCTTCTACATCAACGGGCCCTGGAATATCGCCGAGTTCCGCAAGCGTCTGCCGGCCGAGCTGGCGGAGGCGTGGATGACGATGCCGCTGCCCGGCCCCGACGGGCCGGGTGCATCGGTGGCCGGCGGGGCCAGCTTCGTGATCTTCAGCGACTCCCCGCACAAGGACGCGGCATGGGAGTGGATCAGTTTCCTGTCGCGCCCGGAGATCCAGGCCCGTTTCCATGCCCGCACCGGTGACCTGCCACCGCGACGCAGTGCATGGCAAAGCGATGCGCTGGTCGAGGATGTCTACGCGCGTGCCTTCCGCGACCAGCTGGAACGCGCCAAACCCACGCCGAAGGTGCCCGAATGGGAGCGCATCGCCAACGAGATGCTGGTGGTCAGCGAACGCATGGTCGCCGGCCGGCTGAGCGTGGATGAAGCCGCCACGGAGCTTGACCGTCGCACCGACGCGATACTGGAGAAGCGCCGCTGGATGCTGGACCGCGAAAGTGATCGCGACAACGACAGCGACCCGGGGCAGGTTGCGCCATGAAGCCATCAACCGCCGGCTGGATCTTCGCCGCGCCCGCACTCATCGTGATCGGCCTGTTTTTCGGCCTGCCGGTATTCGCCGCATTCGCGCTGAGCCTGACCGACTTCGACATCTACGCCCTGGCCGACATCGGCAACCTGCGTTTCGTGGGCCTGGGCAACTACATCGACCTGCTGCAAACGCCGCTGTTCTGGAAGGCCCTGGGCAATACCCTGTACTTCGTGGTGGTCGGCGTGCCGCTGTCGATCGCGGTGTCGCTGGGCGCCGCGTTGCTGCTGCACTCGAAGCTCGGGCTGCTGAAGCCGCTGTTCCGCACGGCGTATTTCGCGCCGGTGGTGACCACCGTGGTGGCGGTGGCGGTGATCTGGCGGTATCTGTTCCATACCCGCTACGGAGTGGTGAACTGGGCGCTGTCGGGGCTCGGCATCAACCCGGTCGACTGGCTCGGCGACCCGCACTGGGCGATGCCGACAATCATCGCGTTCGCGGTATGGAAGAACTTCGGCTACAACATGATCATCTTCATCGCCGGCCTGCAGGCGGTTCCGGAGGATCTGTACGAAGCCGCGCGTATCGATGGTGCCTCGCGCTGGCGACAGTTCTGGCACATCACCCTGCCGATGCTGGGGCCGGTGATGTTGCTGGTCACCATCCTGACCCTGGCCGGCTACTTCCAGCTGTTCGCCGAGCCCTACGTGATGACCCAGGGCGGGCCGCTGCAGAGCACCGTCAGCGTGCTGTACCTGATGTACGAGGAGGGCTTCAAGTGGTGGAACCTGGGCAACGCATCGGCGGTCGCGTTCCTGTTGTTCGTGCTGATGACCACCATCACCAGCGCGCTGCTGTGGTTCGCGCGACGCAAGGGAGCCGAATGATGCGGGCCGGGGAGGGCGCATGAGCCCGCGCATCGCCCAGGGCATCGTCAATGGCCTGATGCTGGCATTGGGGGTGTTGAGCCTGGCGCCGTTGCTGTGGATGGCGTCGGTGTCATTCATGCAGCCCGGGGAGGCCAGCAGCTTTCCACCGCCGTTGTTGCCGTCTGCGGCGACGTGGGGCAACTATCACGAGCTGTTCGCCAAGGCCGGGATGGGGCGCTACCTGTTCAACAGTTTCCTGGTGGCGACGCTGACCACACTGATCGCCGTGCTGCTCAACACCCTGGCTGGTTATGCATTCGCGAAGCTGCGTTTTGCCGGCCGCGAGCCGGTGTTCCGGGTGCTGCTGGCGGCGCTGGTGATCCCGGCGCAGGTGGCGATGATGCCGCTGTTCCTGATGCTCAAGCAGGTCGGGCTGGTGAATACCTATGCCGCCGCGATCGTGCCCGGGATGGCGGGTATTTTCGGCATCTTCCTGGTGCGCCAGTACGCGCGCTCGATCCCGGATGAACTTCTGGAGGCCGCGCGGATCGATGGCGCTGGCGAGTTCCGGATCTTCTTCCAGATCGTGCTGCCGGCGCTCAAGCCGATCCTGGTGACGCTCGCCATTTTCAGCTTCCTGGCCGCCTGGAACGACTTCATGTGGCCACTGATCGTGCTCAGCGATGCCGACCTGTACACGCTGCCGGTGGCGCTGGCGTCGTTGTCGCGCGAGCACGTGCAGGACAACGAACTGATGATGGCCGGTTCAGTGGTCACCGTGCTGCCGGTACTGGTGTTGTTCCTGGTGCTGCAGCGCTATTACATGCAGGGCTTGCTGGTGGGCAGCATCAAGGGCTGAGCGCCAGCAACCAAGCCCCAACAACCAATCCCCAGGAGGCACGATCAATGTATGTGTCCAGTCGTGTGGATGCGGAATTCATCGGCGGGAAGACTCGCCGTCGGGTCTTGCTTGCGTTCGGCCTGTTGCTTGTATCGGTGCAGTCGGTGCCAGTGCTTGCCCACGGCCAGCTGCGCACGCTGGATGGCTTCGACCATGCCGCCGACTGGAGCGTCGTCACCTCCGACCAGGTCGCTGGCAGTTTGCGCGAAGTCGATGGCGTCCAGGGTCGCGCACTGTGCCTGGACTACGATTTCCATGGCGTCTCCGGTTACGTCGGGCTGCAACGTGAGCTGCCGATGGAGTACCCCGCGGATTATCAGTTCTCGTTCCAGTTGCGCGGCGATGCACCGGTCAATGACCTTCAGTTCAAGCTGGTGGATGCCAGCGGCGACAACGTGTGGTGGGTCAACCGGCCCAAGGTCGAGCTGCCGGCGCAGTGGACACCGGTGGTCTACAAGAAGCGCCACATCAGTCGGGCGTGGGGGCCGTCCCCCGATCCGGCATTGCACCGCAGCGCCAGCATCGAGTTCACGGTCTATAGCAGCGCCGGCGGCGCCGGATCCGTTTGTTTCGATAGCCTGGTGTTCCGGGAGCGGACGCCGGACGATGGCTCACCGCTGACCGCTACGGCAAGCATCGAGGTAGGCAAGCTCGTGGGCGAGGGTGGGGCTCTGGTCGATGCCGTTGCCATGAACGCCGTCGCCGACGATGACCCCGAAACCGTTTGGCGGGCTCGTTTCCAGGATGGCGCCGGGCTGGTGCTGGATCTGGGCCGCATCCGCGAGTTCGGCGGATTGAGCCTGCAATGGGGTGACCGGCATGCCCGCGATTACGCCATCGCCTTGTCCAGCGACCGCCGGCAGTGGCGCGACGTCCGCCGGGTGACCGACGGCAACGGAGGCCAGGACTGGATCGCCTTGCCGGAGTCCGAGGCGCGCTACCTGCGTTTGCGACCGATGGGCGGCACGGGCGCGGCGTTCGCGCTGGCCGGAATCACCATCGAACCACTCGGGTTTGCGTCGACCCCGAACGACTTCATCCGCGCCATCGCCGCGACCGCGCCACGTGGACATTACCCGCGTGGCTTCGTTGGCGTGCAACCGTACTGGACCGTGGTCGGAACCGACGGCGGCGCCGAGCAGGGCTTGATCGGTGAGGATGGCGCGGTGGAAGTGGCGCGCGGCGGCTTGCGCATTGAACCGTTCGTGATCAGCAATGGCGAGCTGGTCAGCTGGGCGGACGTGGAGGCCAGTCAGTCGCTGCTCGATGGCTATCTGCCGATCCCGAGCGTCGGCTGGCGTCATCCGCAGTTCGATCTGGCGATCACCGCCTTCGCCGAAGGCCAGCCTGGGCAATCGCAGCTGAGTTCCCGTTACGTGCTTACCAATACCAGTGGGCAATCCCGCGACTACACCCTGGTGTTGGCGGTGCGACCGCTGCAGGTCAATCCGCCGTCCCAGTTCCTGAGCACGCCCGGCGGCGTCAGCCCGATCAACCGTCTGGCATTCGACGCTTCGGGAGGCCCGTTGTCGGCGCAGGCGGGCGCCTGGAGCGTCAATGGCGAACGCAAGATTGCCCCGTCACAGGTACCCGATGCCACCATCGCCTCCACCTTCGATGCCGGCCCGGTCGTCGAGCGACTCGCGGCAAGGGTCGCTGCCGGATTCCAGGCCGATCCGGAGCTGCGCGACGATTCCGCCAAGACCGGCATCCGTGCCCGGGTCGAGCACGACCCCACCGGCCTGGCGTCGGGCGCGATGCTGTACCGGATCCGGCTGGCAGCGGGCGAGAGCCGCAGCTTCGATTGGCGCGCACCACTGACCGGCGATCTTGTGGTCGACGGCGTGCTGGCCGGCGATGCGGCGGCCCGGCAAGCCCGCGCGGCCATCGGCTGGCACGACAAGCTGGACCGGGTGGCCCTGGAGGTGCCTGCCGCCGGCCAGCACGTGGTCGATACCCTGCGCACCGGATTGGCCCACATGCTGATCAGCCGCAATGGCCCGCGGCTGCAACCGGGCACCCGCTCCTATGCCCGAACCTGGATCCGCGATGGCGCGATGATCTCCGAAGGCCTGTTGCGGCTGGGCCGCGGGGATGTCGCCGAAGCATTCGTGCGCTGGTACGCGCCGTATCAGTTCGATA
This sequence comes from Lysobacter sp. A289, assembly GCF_054072675.1. NCBI lineage: Bacteria > Pseudomonadati > Pseudomonadota > Gammaproteobacteria > Lysobacterales > Lysobacteraceae > Lysobacter > Lysobacter sp. A289. The sequence goes on along the minus strand of NZ_JBSVRN010000001.1, from coordinate 1,106,452 downwards.
GCGGCAAAGTCCCGTGTTGCGTCGACGACCGCGGCAGCGATCCGGTGCCGGAGAACGACAGCCACGGCGAGCTGATATTCACCATCGCCGAGGTCTACCGCCATCGCCGCGACCGGCAATTGCTCGAAGACCTGTGGCCCCACGTGGCGGCCGCGGTGGCCTACATGGACCAGTTGCGCCTGAGCGAGCGCACCGCGGCCAACCGTGCCATCAACCCGGCGTTCTACGGCATGATGCCGGCCTCGATCAGTCACGAGGGCTACTCGGCCAAGCCGATGCACTCGTACTGGGACAACTTCTGGACGCTGCGCGGCTACAAGGACGCGGTGCTGATCGCGCAATGGCTGGGCCGTGATGCCGATGCCGAGCGGTTCGTGGCCTCGCGCGACCAGTTTCGCGCCGACCTGTACGCTTCCATCGAGGCGGCGACCGACCAACACCGTATCGACTACATCCCCGGCGCGGCCGAGCTCGGCGATTTCGACGCGACCTCGACCACCATCGCGCTGGCGCCGGGTGGAGAGCAGGGCCGGCTGCCAACAGATCTATTGCAGAACACCTTCGAGCGTTACTGGCGCGAGTTTGTGGGTCGTCGTGACGGCTCCCGGGACTGGAAGGATTACACCCCGTATGAGCTGCGGACCGTCGGTACCTTCGTCCGCCTGGGCTGGCGCGAGCGTGCCCATGAAGCGCTCGCGTTCTTCTTCGCCGACCAGCAGCCGCCAGGCTGGAACCAGTGGGCCGAGGTGGTCTCGCGTACGCCGCGCAAGCCGTTTTTCCTCGGTGACCTGCCGCACGCCTGGGTGGCATCGGACTACGTGCGTTCCGCGCTGGATCTGTTTGCCTACAGCCGCGAGATCGACCAATCGCTGGTGATCGCCGCCGGTATCCCGGCCAGTTGGCTGGACGGGCAGGGGATCACCATTGACGGCCTGCGCACGCCGTATGGCGAGCTGGGCTACACCTTGCGTCGCGATGGCGACACGGTCCGGCTCAAGCTGCACCCCGGCATCCGGCTGCCACCCGGCGGCGTAGTGCTGCAGCTGCCGAAGCCGATGACCGGCGGCAATGCACGCGTCGATGGCGAGCCGCGCACGTGGCAGGGAAGCGAGCTGCGAATCGACCGGTTGCAAGCCGAAGTGGAGGTTAGGGTGTCGCCGAAGTAGCGCTGCCGCGGATCTCCATCGTGGTGACCTCACGCAGGGTCTGATCCCCATCAATCCGCTTTTCACGGCGGTAGGTCTTGCGTGCGATGACTCCCGGATCGTTCGAAGGCTGCCAGTCGGCAAAGCCAAACTCGCTTTGCGCCTGCAGATCATCGATATGCAGCATCTGGAAACTCATCCACCAATGGGCACCCATACCCTTTAGCACCGCCATTCCCAGCCCGCCCGCAGGAGGCGGGCACGTGACGTCAACCCCCGGAACCGCCTCGAACATGGACCGAGCCGGATCCATCGGTACCGTCATCGACACCTTGATTCCATCGGCGCTTTGCTTCAACGACTGCGGCAACGTCGCACTCACCTTGAGCACGCCTTTACGGGGCGAGAGCGTGCAGCCCGTCGAGGCCATCATCTGGTCTTGATAGGAGTTGTCCATCTGGACACTGCGTAGCGCCGCCTGTCCCTCAAAAACCGAATTGGCACCCATCGCCAGCGGTACCGTCGACTGGAACTCCTGCAGGAAACGGCCATTGGGGAAGTTCTGCTCGATACGCGAGGAGAACACCAGCTTCAGCTGGTTGTCGTCAATCACGACACTCACGGAACCGATACCCGGCTCCACCTGCTTGCCGTCCACCTTGCCTTCCACGCGAACCGTTACCGTATACGTGCCCTTTTTGGCGTACACATGTCGAGGGCGCCTGCCGGCGTCTTCGGATGTCGTTCCATCACCGAAATCCCATGCGTACGTCAGGCTGGGGGCATGAGTATCCGTGTAGCCCGCCAGAAACTCGACCTCGTCGCCTACGGCATTGCCTGATACATGCTCAACGCGTATGTCGCCGCAGGGGCCGACCGGAGCGCCGATATTCAAATTGAGGCCATCCCAGGCAGCATCCATCGCCGGAGGCAAGCCGTCCCGATCGGGATTGTTCATCACGCCGGCGCTGGTGTTGTCCGCCTGCATGACGCTGGTTTCCCCTTCGTGCTTCTTTTGGATGAGGTTTGTTGCCGTGTCGATCAGCTGGCCATATACCCAGTACTGGGACCGGTCTTTGCCGTCCGCTTTCTCCCTGACCCGCATCATCTCGAACGACAGTAACTGGGCAGCCTCACGCGGGGAGCGCGCACGGTTCTTGCAGTGATCCTCATGTCGGTCTTGCCACTCGCGGCTCGGAATCATGTTCCCGTCAGAACCGAGCCACACGCCGACCGTGCCGTCGAACCGGGATTGGCCGGCGCCGCGGTAGATGTAATCCTCGAGTGTCAGGTCACTGCCGGAAGGCGGAACCAAGCCGCGACTTTGCAGTTGCTCAATCAGGACATCCTCGGCAATGGGGCTCGATATTCCGACCGGATCCTCGTCTAAAGCCAGCGCTGGTTCGGCAATACTCACCCACAGCACCAATATGGCCAGCGCGGGCAAATACCGCCTGCATGCAATACGCCAGGTCGGCGCGAACAATCGCTTGTGGTCACCCATTAGCAGCTCCCCTTCCGACACCGACGAAGTGGTGTCAGTACATACAATGCCAGATCCACCTTACGCACACGTGCCAGGGCGCGCCGCTTTCCCCTGGACGGTATAGTTGCCCGCAGCATGGCGGGTACAGTACCCGGCAACGAATCAGGGGAGAGTTGGCATGGGGCTTATTCAAGCAGTGGTGGGTTCGGTCAGTGGTGCGCTAGCCGACCAGTGGAAGGACTTCTATACGGTGCCGGAGGGTTTGCCGTCGACTGCGGCGTTGTTCGCGGCGGTGCCGCATGGCACCAATGCAGGGCGCGGCTCCAATACCAAGGCGTCCTCGAACATCATCACCAACGGCTCGAAGATCATCGTGCCCGAGGGATACGGGCTGTTGCTGTTCCAGGATGGCGCGATCACCGGTTTCGCGGCCGAGCCGGGTGGTTATGAATGGCGATCGGATGACCTCAACTCGAAGTCGGTCTTCGCAGGCGACGGTCTTGTCTCTTCGCTGATCAAGCAGAGCTGGGAGCGCTTCAAGTTCGGCGGCCAGCCCGGTTCGCAGCAGGCCGCTTTCTTCGTCTCACTGAAGGAACTGCCGAACAACCGCTTCGGTACCCAATCGGAAATCTATTGGGACGATGGCTTCCTGGGCACGCAGGTCGGCGCGGTGACGCGTGGCACCTACACGCTGAAGATCGTCGATCCGATCCTGTTCGTGAAAAACTTCGTACCGGCCGCCTATCTCCAGCCGGGCCAGGTCTTCGATTTCACCGACATCGACAATGCCGCCGCCAGCCAGCTGTTCAACGAAGTGGTGGGTTCGCTTGCGCCGGCCTTCAGTCTGTACACGAACGATCCGGGCAAGGGCAATCGCATCACCAAGCTGCAGCAGGATTCGATTGGTTTTGCCAAGAGCCTGTCCGACGCGGTGGAAAACGCCTATCAGTGGAAATCCGACCGTGGCCTGGCCATCTTCAAGACCGCCATCATTTCCATTGAGTACGACCCGAATACGCGGGAACTGCTCAAGACCGTGCAGCGCGCCGACGCGCTGGGCGGTGCGCGCGGCAATTCCAACCTGCAGGCCAGCGTCGCGCAGGGCATCCAGTCGGCGGGAGAAACCAGCGGTGCTGCAGGCGTCATGGGCATCGGGATGGCGAGCGGAATGATGGGCGGCATCGGCAACTTGCAGCAACCGGTGGCACCAGCCGCGCCAGTCGCGCCAGTCGCGCCAGCCGCCGATGACCCGATTGCGAAATTGAAGAAGGCGAAGGAAATGCTTGATCTCGGCCTGATTACGCAGGCGGACTACGACGCGGCCAAAGCCAAGGCACTGGGCCTGTAAGGCCGCAGTCGCAGAACGACCATGCCCGATACCACTACGCCGCCGCCGGTGCCGCCCTACACCGGCCCCGGCTCGCCGCAGGACGTGCCGCCGCCACCCGGCAGTTTTCCTGTCGACCCGGCCACGCTGCCCGAACCGATCCGAGACGAATTGCTGGCGCCCGATCCGGTCGCCATCGATACCTCTGCCACCGAGCTTGAGGACGGCCTCAACCGCTGCCCCAAATGCGGCGCCACCGAGGTCCGGCAAAAGTCCGGCAGCGACCTGTTGGTCTGCCTCTTTTGCCGCCACCAATGGCAAGCCATGCGGGTCGAGGAGGAATTCGGGCTCGGCGAAGGCCTCGACGAGCTCACCGGCACGGTGATCGCGTCGGGTGCGCGGGAGATCGAGGCCGACGCCGCCAGCCTGATGAGCTTCAAGTGCACCGGCTGCGGCGCCGAGGTGACGATCAATACCGAAAACGCGATGACGGCGCGCTGCCACTGGTGCCGTCACGTTTTCGGCGTCAACGAGCAGGTGGCCAACGGCGCGGTGCCCGACGCGGTGCTGCCTTTCCACATCAGCAAGGACGACGCGGTCGCGCGCATCCGCCAGTTCGTGGACAAACGGCGAATGTTCGCGCTGAAGGAATTCAAGGAACAGTTCACCCCCGATAACGTTGTCGGCGTCTACTTGCCGTACATGATCGTCGATGGCAATGCGAGCGCCGACGTCACTGGTCAGGGCGAGATCCAGACGCGCCGTTACACCCGCGGCAGCGGCGACAAGAAAGAGACCTACTACGACGCCGACGTGTATCAGATCGATCGGCACGTGGACTTCACCGTTGATGACCTGCCAATGGAATCCTCCACCGAGCGCGGCAACCTCGACACGGGCACCAACACCAACAACATCATCAACACGATCCTGCCGTTCGACACGAAGAACGCCGTGAAGTGGAACGCTTCCTTCCTGGCCGGCTTCAGCTCGGAGAAGCGCGACCGGGACGTGGAGCACCTGCGCCCACGCCTGGAAGACCAGTTGCTGTCGATCGCCCGCTCCCAGGTCGAAAAATCGGTAGACCGTTACGATCGCGGCGTGCGCTGGGAGCAGGAAGGCCTCACCGTTCACGGCACCCGCTGGGTGGCTATGTACCTGCCGGTCTGGCTGTACTCGTACCACCAGCCGGGCAGCAACGGCGGCATGCTGCACTACATCGCGGTGAACGGTCGCACCGGCGAGACCATGGGCAGCGTGCCGGTGCAGCAATGGAAGCTTCTGTTGGCTGCGCTCACCGCCGGCAGCTTTCTCGAAGGTATTGCACTCATGATCATGATGGGGAACTAATGATGAGCGACGATGGCGGACTATGGCTGCTCCTGCTCGGCCCGGCCGGCGCCACCGGCCTGTACTGGGCCTTGTACCGGTATTACCGCAACACCGATAAATCTCATGCCTTCGAACGCGATACCGCCGTCGAAGCCAAGCCGGTGACCGGCTCGGACCAGAAGGTCAAAGAGGTGAAAGGGACGCAGAGGACACGTATCGATGGCGACAACGTCGGTGAGTATCGTAGGCGCGTGCAGCGTGTCCGGGACATTACCGAACAAGAGGGGTAGGGCGTCGGGGCGAACGTCACGGCAACGGCTCATCCAGGTGGCGGCCGTGGCTGGCGATGACCTTCGAATACCAGCGGGCGCTGTCCTTCGGCGTGCGCTGCTGGGTGGCGTAGTTCACGTGCACCATGCCAAAGCGCTTGGTGTAGCCCAGTGACCATTCCAGGTTGTCCATCAGCGACCACAGCATATAGCCGCGGATGTCGCAGCCGGCTGCTATCGCCTGGTGCACGGCGCCGATGTGCTTGCGCAGGTAATCGGTCCGCAACGGGTCGCGCACACGGCCATCCTCGGCTACCGGTGGGTCAAAGAACGCGGCGCCATTTTCGGTGATGTAGGTGGGGATGTTGCCGTAGCGATCCCTGGCCCAGGACAGCAGGTCGACCAGGCCTTGTGGGAACACTTCCCAGCCGGTCTCGCTGTAGGTGCCCAGCGGTTGCCGCACGGCGCCGGCGTTGAGCGGGTAGCTGTCGTCGGCCCGGGTGACGCTGCGGGTGTAGTAGTTGATGCCGATGAAGTCGAGCTCCTGCCGGATCAGCTCGAAGTCCTGCGCCGGCCAATCCGGCCACGCGTCGCCGAATATTTCTTTCATCTCGGGCGGGTAATGACCGAGCAGGGCGGGATCCAGGTACTGGCCATTCATGTAGGCGTGCGCGCGGGCGACGGCGGCATGGTCGTCAGGTGAGTCGCTTGCGGGGTATTTCGGCTCGATGTTCACCACCAGGCCGATCTCGTGTTGGCCGATGTCGCGGTAGGCCTTTACCGCCGCGCCATGGGCCCGCATCAGGTTGTGGCTGGCAATCGGCGCCTCGTAGCGGCTGCGGTGGCCGGGGGCGAGGGCACCGTGCAGGTAGCCGCCATCGGTGATCACCCACGGCTCGTTGAGGGTCACCCACTTCTTCACCCGGCCGTCGAGGGCGCGATACATGACGCTGGCGTACTCGGCGAACCAGTCGGCGCTGTCCGGGTTGAGCCAGCCGCCGCGGTCGTCCAGCGCCGCCGGCAGATCCCAGTGATAAAGCGTCAGCATCGGTTCGATGCCGTTGGCCAGCAGCTCGTCGACCAGGTTGGAGTAGAAGTCCAGCCCGGCCTGATTTACTCGGCCGGTGCCGTCCGGCAGGATCCGCGACCACGACACGCTGAAGCGGTAGGCCGTCAGGCCCAGTTCGCGCATCAAGGCCACGTCGTCCTTCCAGCGCCGGTAATGATCGCAGGCGACATCGCCGGTGGCGCCGTCGACCGTCATGCCGGGGGTGTGGGCGAAGCGGGTCCAGATGCTTGGGCCGGCACCATCGGCCAGCGGCGAGCCTTCGATCTGGTGGGCGGCCGTGGCGGCGCCCCACAGGAAGCCGTCCGGGAAAACGCGTGCATCGCTCATGAATACGGGGTCTCTGGGAATGGCGGCCCGGCGACGGGATCGACGGGAGGCGTGAAGGGGTTGCGTGGCAGGATAGCCGAGGCAGGCGGGCCGCCGGCCGGCCCATCGCGGTAACCTTGGGTCACAACCGCAGGAGAGTGCATGGCCAAGGTCAGCCTGGAGCGTGTGCGCAAGGTCTACCCGAATGGTCACGTTGGCGTTGCCGAGGCCAGCTTCGTGGTCGCCGATGGTGAATTGCTGGTGCTGGTGGGGCCGTCGGGCTGTGGCAAGTCAACGCTGCTGCGGATGATCGCCGGGCTGGAAACCGTGACCGCCGGCGAATTGCGGATCGGCGAGCGCGTGGTCAACGACCTGCCACCCAAGGATCGCGACATCGCGATGGTGTTCCAGAGCTACGCGTTGTATCCGCACATGACGGTGGCGGAGAACCTGGGCTTCGGGCTCAAGCTGCGCGGGATGGCCAAGGCCGAGATCCGCGCCCGGGTCGGTGAGGCGGCCACGATGCTGCAGCTGGATGAGTTGCTGGAGCGCAAACCGGCCGTGCTGTCGGGTGGCCAGCGCCAGCGGGTGGCGCTTGGACGGGCACTGGTTCGACAGCCACAGGTGTTCCTGCTGGATGAGCCGCTGTCCAACCTGGATGCCAAGCTGCGCGCCGGGATGCGGGTGGAAATCGCCCGTCTGCATCGCCAGTTGGGCGCGACGATGGTGTACGTAACCCATGACCAGATCGAGGCGATGACGCTGGGGCAGCGGATCGTGGTGCTCAACGATGGCCTGATCCAGCAGATCGACACCCCGATGAACCTGTACGCCAAGCCGGCGAACCTGTTTGTCGCCACGTTCCTGGGCAGCCCGGCAATGAATGTGTTGCACGGCCGGTTGCTGCGTGACGACGGCGGGTTGTCGCTACACACCGTCGAAGGTGATCGCATCGGTCTGGACGGGGCCGTCGCCGAAGTCCCGACGCCATGGCTGCAGCGCGACGTGACGATCGGCTTTCGGCCCGAGCACCTGCAGCCGGCGACCGATGGAGCCAGCCCGAGTTTCGTGGCCGGGATCGAGATGCTTGAGCCGGTCGGCAACGAGATCTTCGTCAACCTGCGTCATGGTTCCGATGCGCTGGTTGCGCGCTGTCCGCCCCAGGAACTGCCCGAGGTGGGGGAGAAGCTGCCCTTGTCGCTTGCCCCGCGCAGCGTCCACTTCTTTGATCCCGACAGCGGCGAGCGCCTGGACGGTGATGGGCTTGAAGTCCATGGATCCCCGCCTTCGCGGGGATGACGGTTTGTTGTGGTTCGGCCGTTTGCCTTGGCCCGTTATACTTGCCGATGGGCGCAGGCTTCTCTAGGATCTTGTTTCATAGGATTCAATAGCTTGGGCGATATAGTTAAACTCATTTGGCATTAACGGAAGCGCCCGTGTGGCGCTCAAGAGGTTCCCGCGACGCATGCGTCTGTCCACGATCAAGCTGTCCGGCTTCAAGTCCTTCGTCGATCCGACCACCCTGCACCTGCCGTCCAACATGACCGGCGTGGTCGGGCCGAACGGCTGCGGCAAGTCCAACATCATCGACGCGGTGCGCTGGGTGATGGGCGAAAGCTCGGCCAGCCGGCTGCGCGGGGATTCGTTGACCGACGTGATCTTCGCCGGCTCCTCGGCGCGCAAGCCGGTGTCGCAGGCCACCGTCGAGCTGGTGTTCGACAACTCCGACCACACCATCACCGGTGAGTACGGCGCCTTCGACGAGATTTCGGTCAAGCGCCTGGTCAGCCGCGATGGGGGCAGCCAGTACTACCTCAATGGCAGCAAGTGCCGCCGACGCGACATCACCGACCTGTTCCTGGGCACCGGACTCGGCCCGCGTAGTTATTCGATCATCGAGCAGGGGATGATCAGCCAGATCATCGAGGCCCGGCCCGAGGATCTGCGCGTGTACCTGGAAGAAGCGGCCGGCATCTCCAAGTACAAGGAGCGTCGCAAGGAGACCGAGACCCGCATCCGGCACACCCGCGAGAACCTCGACCGGCTCAGCGACCTGCGCGAGGAGGTCGGCAAGCAGCTGGAGCATCTTGCCCGCCAGGCCCGTCAGGCCGAGCAGTACCAAGCCATCCAGGCCGACCGGAGAATCCGGGACGCGGAATGGAAGGCGCTTGAGCATCGCGCGCTGGACCGCAAGCTGCAGGGACAACGCGAAAAGCTGGCCCAGCAGGAGACCCGCCTGCAGCAGTTGATCGCGGAGCAGCGCGAGGCCGAGCGTGAAATCGAGACCGGCCGGGTACGAAGGGAAGAAGCCGCCGAGGCGCTGAGCAAGGCGCAGGCGAACAGTTACGAGGTCGGCGGCGCGCTGGCCCGGATCGAGCAGCAGATCCAGCACCAACGCGAGATGTCGACCCGGCTGCAGAAAGCGCGCGACGAGGCGCAGACCCAACTGGCGCAGATCGCCGAGCATATCGGCAGCGATCAATCCCGCCTGGATGTGTTGGCCGCGGCAATCGAGAGTGATGAGCCACGGTTGGAGCAGATGCGCGAGGAGGATGTCGCCCGCCAGGACGTCCTGCGCGAAGCCGAGACCGCGCTAGCAGCGTGGCAGCAGCGCTGGGATGAGCACACACGTGCCCAGTCCGAAGCGACCCGTGCCGCCGATGTCGAACGTACCCGGATCGAGCATCTGGACCGTCAGGCGCTGGAGGCGGATCGCCGTCGTGAGGCGTTGACCGCTGAACGCGCCGGCCTGGACCTGAGCACGCTGGCCGCGACGTTTGCCGAGTTGGAAGAGCAACACGAGACCCACAAACTGTCGTTGGACAGCCTGACCGACGCCGTGGAGGGCCGGAAATCCAGCGTCGACGGATTGCAGGAGCAACAACGCGCCACCCAGTCCGGGCTGGCCGATGTGCGCAAACAGGCACAGGCGGCGCGTGGTCGTCTGTCGTCCTTGGAGGCGTTGCAGAATGCCGCGCTGGGCCAGGAACAGGGCGCTGCGACGGCCTGGTTGCAGGCACGTGGGCTGGACTCGGCAACCCGTGTTGGCGAAGCGCTGGAGGTCGACGCGGGCTGGGAAAACGCGGTGGAAGACGCGCTCGGCCAACTGATCGAAGGGGTGTTGGTCGAATCGCCCGAGGCGTTGGTGGCGGCGATCGGCGAGCTGGGCGAGGGTCGTCTATCGCTGGTGTCATCCCAAGCCGACCCGCTTGATGTCGCGCCGACTTCGCTGGCGTCCAAGGTGCGTGGCCCGGTGGCGATTCGCCGCCTCTTGTCCCGGTTGCATGTGGCCGAGGATCTGCAAGCCGCGCGTGCGCTGCTGCCTGGACTGGCTGCGGACGAGTCGGTCATCACCCGTAATGGTGAACGACTGGGCGCCGGCTGGATGCAGGTATTGCGCTCGGGCGCGGCCCAGCAGGGCGCGTTGCTCCGTGAGAAGGAGATCCAGTCGCTGCGTGAACAGATCGAGGTCTTGCAGAAGCGCGAGCGCGAGCTGGACTCCGGCCTGAGCCAGTTGCGTGATCGCCTGCTGGCGGCCGAGCAGCAGCGCGAAGACGCCCAACGCAGCCTGTACACGGCCCATCGCAGCGTCTCGGAGATGGCCGGCCGGTTGCAGAGTCAGCAGGGCCGCCTGGATTCGGCGCGCGGCCGGATCGAGAAGATCGAGGTTGAACTGACCCAGTTGGTCGGGTCGCTGGACGACGCGCGGGAGCAGGGTCGCGAGTCGCGGAGCCGGCAGGAAGAGGCGGTCATGCGGATGACCGAGCTGGAGGATGCGAGGCTGGTGCTGGATGGCGAGCGCCGCCACCTGATGGAAGCCCGCGACCAGGCCCGCAACCTGGCCCATGAGTCGCGCGACGCCAGCCATGCGCTGGCACTGACCCTGGAGTCGCAACGCGCCCAGGTCACCTCGCTGGCCCAGGCGCTGGATCGGATGGGCGGCCAACGCGGCGTGCTCGACCTGCGATTGGGTGAGCTGGCCAGCCAACTGGTCGCAGGTGACGACCCGGTGCTGGAGCTTGAGCAGCAGCGACAAGCCACCCTGGAACAGCGGGTTCAAGTTGAGCACAAGCTCACCGCGGCGCGTACTGCGGTGGATGGCATCGACAATGATCTGCGCCGGTTCGAGCAGACCCGTCAACAGCGCGATGAGCAGGCATTGGCGCAGCGCGAGGCGATCGGCCAGCGCCGGCTAGACCAGCAAGCAATCGTGCTGAAGGCCGAATCCCTTGCCGAGGACGTGGTTGAGGCCGGTTTCGTGCTTGAGGATGTCGCCAATACCCTGACCGACGAGATGGAACCAGCGGCATGGGAGAAGACGGTCAGCGAACTGGACGCCAAACTGCGCCGGCTGGAGCCGGTCAACCTGGCCGCGATCGCCGAGCATGCCGAAGCCGCCCAGCGCAAGGATTACCTGGACGCCCAGGACACCGACCTGACCACGGCGCTGGAGACCCTGGAGGAGGCGATCCGGAAGATCGACCGGGAAACCCGGGGCCGCTTCAAGGACACCTTTGACCGCGTCAATGCCGGCGTCCAGCAGCTGTATCCGCGCCTGTTTGGTGGCGGGCACGCCTACCTGGAGCTCACCGGCGAGGATCTGCTCGATGCCGGCGTGGCGATCATGGCCCGGCCGCCCGGCAAGCGGGTATCGAATATCTCTCTGCTGTCTGGCGGCGAGAAGGCGATGACCGCTGTGGCGTTGGTGTTCGCGATCTTCCAGCTCAATCCGGCGCCGTTCTGCCTGCTCGACGAGGTGGATGCGCCATTGGATGAAGCCAACGTCGGGCGATTGGCGGCGATGGTCAGCGAGATGAGCGAACAGGTACAGTTCTTGTTCGTCAGCCACAACAAGGCGACCATGGAAGCAGCGCATCAGCTGGCTGGCGTCACCATGCGCGAGCCTGGTGTCAGCCGCCTGGTATCGGTGGACCTGGCCGAGGCCACCCGCCTGGCCGGCGCAGCGTGATCGGCAGCGCACCATTGCCGTACAACCGCACCAGCAAGGAGTAGCGAAACAATGTCGGACATGACCCTGCTGCGGATCGGAATCCTGATCGCCGGCCTGATCCTGATTGGCGCGATCGTATTCTTCGGTCGCCCACGCAAACCCGGACAGGGCAGGCGGGTTCCCCGCGACGCCAAAACGACGGGCGAGCGTCGCGAGCCCACCTTGGGCGAGCAACTGGAGGACGAGCTGGCTGGCGAGCTGCCCGCCACCGGTGATGCCACCAGCCAGGCAGAGCTGGAGCTGTTTGAGCGCAGCCTGGACGGCACGGCCGATATCGCCAGCGCCGAGCTGGGGCGCCGGGTCAGCGACGAGTTCGACAAGATCGTGACCGTTTACCTGGCGGCCCGCGCCGGCCACAAGCTCCGCGGTCCCGACATCGTGGTGGCGGCCGAGAAGGCCGGCCTGGTGTACGGCCACATGAGCGTGTTCCACCGGCTGCTTGATCAACGACCCGAGCGCGGGCCGGTGTTCAGCGTTGCCAATATCACCAAGTCCGGCAACTTCGACATGGCGAACATCCAGGAGCTGGAAACCCCGGCGATCGCGTTTTTCCTGACCCTGCCGGCGCCGATTGCCGCGCTGGACGCCTGGGAAACCATGCTGCCGACCGCAGAGCGCATGGCCGAGCTGCTCGACGGCATCGTGCTGGACGAGCAACGCAACAACCTCGGGCGCCAGCGTATCGGCCATATCCGCGACGAGCTGCGTGCCTATGATCGCCAGCGCGAAGCCCCGCCGTTGAGCAAGCCGACGCGCTGGTAAGCCGTGTCCTGGCACCGCCGTCCCGTGCATAAAAGTCATGTCCGCAGCCGCAACCGCTGAAGCCGAAAACCGTATCGCCGAGCTGCGCCGCCGGCTTGATGACGCCAATTACCGGTACCACGTGCTTGACGATGCGGTGCTTGCGGATGAGCAGTACGACCGGCTGTTGCGCGAGTTGGAGGCATTGGAAGCGGAGTTTCCGTCGCTGGCGAGCGAGGATTCGCCCACCCAGCGTGTCGGGGCGGCACCGTCAGGCGCCTTTGCGCCGGTACGACACGCAGTGCCGATGCTGTCGCTGGCCAATGCCTTTACCGAACAGGAAGTGGCGGACTTCGTGCGCCGGATCGAGCACAAGACCGGCCGGGACAACCCGCTGTTTTCGGTCGAGCCAAAGCTCGATGGCCTGGCCATCAGCTTGCGCTACGAGCACGGCCGCTTCGTCCAGGGCGCGACCCGCGGCGACGGTGCCACCGGCGAAGATGTCACCGCCAACCTGCGCACGGTGAAGGCGATCGCGTTGCAGCTGCGTGGCGCGGACTGGCCCGAAGTGCTGGAAGTGCGCGGCGAGGTCTACATGCCGCTGGACGGGTTCAAGCGTTACAACGAGCGCGCACTGGCCGAAGGCGGCAAGGTGCTTGCCAACCCGCGCAACGGGGCTGCCGGCTCGCTGCGCCAGCTGGATCCACGCATCACAGCGCGCCGCCCACTGGCGTTCTACGCCTACGCGGTGGGGGTGGTGGAAGGCGGCGAGCTGCCCGAAACCCACTCGGAGACATTGCAACGGTTGCGCGAATGGGGCTTGCCGGTCAGTGCTGAAAGCTCGGTGGTGGCCGGAACCAGCGGCTTGCTCGACTATTACCAGCGTCTGGGCGAGCGTCGTGCCGGATTGCCATTCGATATCGACGGAGTGGTCTACAAACTCGACGATTACGCGGGACAGCGCGAGTTGGGCTTTGTCTCGCGCGCACCGCGTTGGGCGATCGCGCACAAGTTCCCCGCCCAGGAGCAGTCGACCGTGCTTGAGGCGATCGATATCAATATCGGCCGCACCGGTGCGGCTACGCCGCTGGCGCGCTTGCGGCCGGTGCAAGTCGCTGGCGTGGTGGTCAGCAAGGCGACCTTGCATAACGCCGACCAGATCGCGCGACTGGACGTGCGGATCGGCGATACGGTGATCGTGCGCCGCGCCGGTGATGTGATTCCGGAGATCGTCCGGGTCGTGCCTGACCAGCGCGCGCTCGGTGTGCCCGCATGGGTGATGCCGACCCAGTGCCCGGTCTGCGGCTCGCAGATCGTCCGCGAGGAGGGCGGCGTGGTTTGGCGCTGCTCGGGCGAGTTGACCTGCGCGGCCCAGCGCAAGGAAGCCATCGGGCATTTCGCCTCGCGCCGGGCGATGGACATCGATGGTCTCGGCGAGCGCTACATCGAGTATCTGTCGGATCTGGATTACGTCACTACCGTTGCCGATCTGTACAAGCTGACCCTCGATGACCTGCTGGAGATGAAGCGTCGCGGTGATGCCGCGCAGAAGGCGCTGCCGGAAGCGCCGGCGGACGTGCCCGCGCCAACCAACGGCAAGCCGGCCAAGGTCGCGACCAAATGGGCCGAGAACCTGATCGAGGCGATTGACCGCAGCCGCGACACGACGCTGGAGCGTTTTCTGTTCGGTCTGGGCATCCAGCATGTCGGCGAGAGCACCGCGAAGGCGTTGGCGACCTGGTTCGGCGACCTGGAAATAATCCGTCACTTGCCGTGGCCGTTATTCAAGCGTGTGACAGATATTGGTGGCGAGGTTGCCCGTTCCATCGGCCATTTCCTGGGCCAGCCGGGCAACCAGCAGGTTATCGACGAATTGTTGGCGCGCGGCGTCACCATCAACGATGCCCATGAGCCGTCGCCGAAGCTGCGCGATGACTTGGGCTTGGCGACCCTGCTGGTCGACCTGGATATCCCGAAGATCACCCGCATTCGCGCCGAACAGGTGGCAGCGGCATTTCCGCTTGCCGATCAGCCCTCCGCTGCGGTGGCGCGCCTGCTGAAGGCGCCGCAACATGACTTTGTTACCGCCGGTTTGCCGAACGATACCGCGACGGCGCTGTTCGACTGGTTGCAGGATGTCGGCAACGCCGGGCTGCTGTCCGCGTCGGCCGCTGCGGTGGAACGATTGGAGGCGCGGGTTCCGCAGAACGAGACACGCGTTGCCGGTGCGCTGGACGGACAGACCGTGGTGCTGACGGGAACCTTGTCGTCGATGACCCGCGATGAGGCCAAGGCCCGGCTGGAGGCCCTGGGCGCAAAGTCCGCCGGCAGCGTGTCGAAGAAAACCGGCTTTGTCGTCGCCGGCGAGGCTGCCGGCTCCAAGCTCGCCAAGGCCGAGGAGCTCGGCGTTGCAATCTGGGACGAGGCGAAGCTGATCGCTTTCCTGGCTGCACACGAATGAAATCGCCATGACGTCGGATTGGCCGCCAACCGCGAGCTTCGATGCGCTGCGCCTGCGCGCCGCCCTCAACGCCTGCATCCGCGCGTTCTTCGCCGAGCGTGGCGTCACCGAGGTCGAGACGCCGATGATGTCGGTGGCCGGCAACACCGAACCCAATATCGCGTCGTTCTCGCTGCAATTCAGCGGACGCACCGATGGCGCGCCGCGAACGCGATGGTTGCGTACGTCCCCCGAGTACCCGCTCAAGCGTCTGCTGGCGGCCGGTTTTGGTGATTGCTACGAACTGGGCAGGGTGTTTCGCGATGGTGAGGCCGGGGTCCGCCACAATCCGGAATTCACCATGTTGGAATGGTACCGCCTGGGCTGGGACCATCGTGCGCTGATTGCGGAAACCGCCGAGGCGATCAATGCCGCCCTGGCGCTGGTCGGTCGCCAGGTTCCGTTGGTCCAGGTTCGCTACCGCGACCTCTACCGCGACCGGCTGGGCCTGGACCCGATGACCGCCAGCGAAGACGAGCTGCGCCACGCGTTGGGTGAGGCCGTTATCGATCCGCGCGGGCTGGTGCGCGACGATTGGCTGGACCTGTTGATGACTCACCGGTTGCAGCCGGATTTCCGCGACGACCAGATGCTGGCGATCCACGACTACCCGGCCAGCCAATGCGCGTTGGCGCGCCTGCGCGATGATGGCAATGGCGAGCCACCGGTCGCCGAACGTTTCGAGTTGTATCTGGGGCCGCTGGAGCTTGCCAATGGCTATCACGAGCTGGCCGATGCGGTGGAGCAGACGGCGCGTTTCCAGCGGGACCAGCAGGTGCGTGCGAGTCGTGGCGATATCGTGCCTCAACTGGACGAGCGCTTCCTCGCATCGTTGGCCGCCGGTTTTCCCCATTGCGCCGGGGTCGCCCTCGGTGTCGACCGGCTGATGATGTCGATGCTGGGTACCGACCGGATCGCCGACGTGCTGGCATTCGACTTCTTCCGAGCTTGAGAACGCCATGACCGATACCTTCGATTTTGACCGTTATGACCGGGTCCGGCCCATCCGCTGGACCAGTGACGCACTGGAGCTGCTGGACCAGCGCAAGCTTCCCTTCCAGGTGGAATACGTCACCTGCCACACCAGTGACGAGGTATTCGACGCGATCCGCGGACTGGTCGTTCGTGGTGCGCCTGCCATTGGCATTGCCGCCGCCTGGGGACTGGTGTTGGCGGCCCGTGAAATTACCGCGACCGATGGTCGCCAGGCTGCAGAAAAGCTTGCTCCGACCATCGCCCACCTCAATGCGGCCAGGCCCACGGCGGTCAACCTTGCCTGGGCGTTGGCGCGGATGCGGCGCGTCCTCACCGGTGCCGGTGAGCAGTGGCGCGGGATCCTCGCCGCCGAGGCCGAGGCAATCACCCGCGAGGATCTGGCGGCCAATCGGCAGATGGGTGTGCTTGGTTCGGCCCTGATCGCGCCCGGCAGCAGCGTCCTGACCCATTGCAACACCGGCTCGCTGGCAACCGCCGGTTTCGGCACCGCGCTGGGGGTGATTCGTGCCGGCGTCGCCCAGGGGCGAATCGAGCAGGTGTATGCGGGCGAGACCCGCCCATGGTTGCAGGGCGCGCGACTGACCGCATGGGAACTGCAGCAGGACGGTATTGCCCCGACCCTGATCGCCGACGCGGCGGCCGCGCACCTGATGAAAACCGGCAAGGTGCAATGGGTCGTGGTGGGGGCGGACCGCATCTGCGCCAACGGTGATGTCGCCAACAAGATCGGCACCTGCCAGCTCGCCATCTCGGCATGGCATTACGGGGTCGGGTTCATGGTGGTGGCCCCGTCATCGACGGTGGACATGGACACCGCGTCGGGCGACTTTATCCATATCGAGGAGCGCGACCCCGACGAGTTGTTCGGCCTCGCCGGGACCCGTACGGCGGCCGATGGTATCCGTGCCTGGAACCCGGTATTCGACGTCACGGCACATGATCTGATCACCGCCATCGTTACCGAGCGTGGGGTGATCGAGCGTCCGGACGAGGCTGCGATGCGGCTCGCATTTCCTGATTGAGCGGCGCGAGTCTCCGTCAGCGCCCGATTCGACCGTAAAACCGCGCTAAGTCATTGTTTCCGGGGAAAATAGCGGGGCGTCAGAGCGCGTTTTGTGCTATGATTCAGTGTCTTTTTCATCTGCTTGTCGCGGATCGAGAAATCGCCGCGCAGGAAGAATTGCTTGGGTGGTTTCCGATAGGCGCGGGCGGCGATCGATATCGCTCTAACCCCTGTCAAAACACGGAAACCTGATGGCCGAATTTGCCAAGGAAATCATCCCGGTAAACCTCGAAGACGAGATGCGTCGCAGCTACCTCGATTACGCCATGAGCGTGATCGTCGGACGCGCGCTTCCGGATGTTCGGGACGGGCTCAAGCCGGTGCACCGGCGCGTTTTGTACGCGATGAGCGTGCTCGGCGCCCACGCCAACAAGCCGTACTTCAAGTCGGCGCGAATCGTTGGTGACGTGATCGGTAAATACCATCCGCATGGCGACCAGTCGGTCTACGACACGCTGGTGCGCATGGCGCAGCCGTTCTCGCTGCGCTACATGCTGGTCGATGGCCAGGGCAACTTCGGCTCGGTGGATGGCGACTCCGCGGCGGCGATGCGTTACACCGAAGCGCGCATGTCCAAACTCACCCATGAGTTGATGGCGGACATCGAGAAGGACACCGTCGACTTCCAGCTGAACTACGACGAGAAGGAATCCGAACCGACGGTCATGCCGACCCGCGTCCCGAACCTGCTCATCAATGGTTCGGCCGGTATCGCGGTCGGCATGGCGACCAACATCCCGCCGCACAACCTGTCGGAGATCATCGACGCGACGATCGCGTTGATCGAGAACCCCGAGATCGACATCGATGGGCTGATGGTGCACGTGCCCGGTCCGGATTTCCCGACCGCCGGCATCATCAACGGCACCTCCGGGATCATCAACGCGTACCACACCGGTCGCGGTCGCGTGCGCATGCGCGCCAGGGCCGAGATTGAAGTGGCCGACAACGGTCGCGAGGCGATCGCGGTCAGCGAGATCCCGTACCAGGTCAACAAGGCGCGGTTGATCGAGAAGATCGCCGAGCTGGTCAAGGAAAAGAAGCTCGAAGGCATCAGCGAGCTGCGTGACGAGTCCGACAAGGACGGCATGCGCATCTACATCGAGATCAAGCGTGGCGACTCGGCCGACGTGGTGCTCAACAACCTCTATCAGCAGACCCAGATGGAGTCGTCGTTCAGCATCAATATGGTGGCCCTGGTAGACGGCCGCCCGCAGCTGCTGAATCTCAAGCAGATCCTGCAATCGTTCGTTCGCCATCGCCGCGAAGTGGTGACCCGTCGCACCATCTTCGAGCTGCGCAAGGCTCGCGCACGTGCACATATTTTGGAAGGCCTGACTGTCGCGCTGGCCAACATCGACGAGATGATCGAGCTGATCAAGACCTCGGCCAATCCCAACGAAGCCCGCGAGCGCATGCTGGCCAAGACCTGGGAGCCCGGGCTGGTCGGTGCACTGCTGGGCGCGGCCGGGGCGGAGGACTCGCGTCCGGACGACTTGCCCAAGGGTGTCGGCCTGGTTGATGGCCGATACCAGCTGACTGAAATCCAGGCCCAGCAGATCCTGGAGATGCGCCTGCACCGCCTGACCGGGCTGGAGCAGGAGAAGCTGACCGACGAATACAAGCTGCTGCTGGAGGCCATCCGTGGCCTGATCGAGATCCTGGTAGACCCCAACGTGCTGCTCGACGTAATCCGCACCGAGCTGGACAACGTCAAGGTGGAGTTCGGCGACGAGCGCCGCACCGAGATCCGCGAGAGTGAGGAAGACCTCGATATCCTCGACCTGATCGCACCTGAGGACGTCGTGGTGACGTTGTCGCACTCCGGCTATGCCAAGCGCCAGCCGGTCAGCAGTTACCGCGCGCAGAAGCGCGGTGGCCGGGGGCGCAACGCGGCGGCGACCAAGGATGAGGACTTCATCGACAGTTTGTGGCTGGTGAACACCCACGACACCTTGCTGACGTTCACCAGCGCCGGCCGGGTGTTCTGGCTGCCGGTGTACCAGCTGCCGGACGCGGGCCCCAATGCCCGCGGGCGGCCGATCATCAACTGGATCCCGCTGGAACCTGACGAGCAGGTTCAGGCCGTGGTTCCGGTGCGCGATTACGACGGTGGTCGGTATGTCTTCTTCGCGACCCGCAATGGCGTCGTCAAGAAGACTCCGCTGACGGAATATGCCTATCGCCTGCAACGCGGCAAGATTGCCATCAACCTGGACGAGGGCGATGCACTGATCGGCGTCGGCCTTTCCGATGGCAGCTGCGACATCATGCTGTTCTCCAGTGCGGGCAAGGCGGTCCGTTTCGCCGGGAGCCACGTGCGCTCCATGGGACGTACCGCCCGGGGCGTGCGTGGCATGCGCCTGAGTGAGGACGCCAAGGTGGTCAGCCTGATCGTGGTCGAGGGCGACGGCGATATCCTGACCGCCAGTGAGCGTGGCTACGGCAAGCGCACCGAGCTGGAGCAATACCCCTGCAAGGGGCGTGGCACCCAGGGCGTGATTGCACTCAAGACCACCGAGCGCAATGGCAAGCTGGTCGGTGCGATCCAGCTCAGCGACGACCACGAGGTATTGCTGATATCCGACGGCGGTACCTTGGTGCGTACCCACGCATCGGAGATATCCCAGGTCAGCCGAAACACCCAAGGGGTGACTTTGATGAAGCTGGCGGCCAACGAGACCCTGCAGGCCGTTGAACGTCTGGATGCATCACTGGACGACGAACTCGGTGACGGGACGGTCGACGACGAGGGGATTGCGGCGGCTACCGGCCCATCGTTGGTAGTTGGCCCGCGTGCCGACGACGCGCACACCCCAGAGTCGCCGGACTGATCGGCCTGACAAGAAGAAACGCCGCCCCTTGAGGGCGGCGTTTCTTCGTGGGTCTACCGGCGCTCGGGGCTTGGTGCGGGTCAGGCCAGTTGGGAAAGCATGTGCTCGGCGGTGGATGCCCGGTACTCACCCGGTGCCTCCACGTACAGCTGTTTCACCACGCCGTCCTCGGCATACAGCGCGAAGCGCTTGGAACGCACGCCCATGCCGTAGGAGCTGGCATCGAGCTCCAGACCCAGGGCGCGAGTGAACTCGGCGTTGCCATCGGCCAGCATCATCAGTCCTTCTGGCACGTCCTGGCTCTTTCCCCAGGCTTGCATCACGAACGGGTCGTTGACCGACACACAGGCCACATCGATTCCCTTGTCGCGGAACTGCTGGTAATGGGCGACAAATCCGGGGAGGTGCTTCTCCGAGCAGGTCGGGGTGAAAGCGCCGGGGACGGCGAATATCACCACCTTTTTCTGGTTGAACAGTACCGAGGCATCAACGGTTTCAACGCCATCGGCAATACGTTGCAGCGGAGCTTCCGGGAGGCGTTCTCCCACCTGGATGGTCATCTTGTTTCCTTGTCTGGCGCGCGGATTGGCGCATGTACGCAGTGACAGTGTAGGGCTACGCTTCTAGAATGCACGTCAACGCTCGTTGAAATTCATACGCCCCGCAACGCTGCGGTCAAGGGCATTTCCGGAGTATCCATGCATTTCAAGGACTATTACCAAACCCTCGGCGTGGAACCCAGCGCGGGCGATGCCGAGATCAAGACCGCCTATCGCAGGATGGCGCGAAAATACCATCCGGATGTCAGCAAGGAGGCGGGTGCGGAGGAGAAGTTCAAAGCCGTCAACGAGGCTTACGAGGCTTTGCGTGATCCGCAGAAGCGAGCGGCTTACGACCAGTTGCGCACGCGCGGCTATCGTCCGGGCGATGAGGTGCATCAGCCGGCCGGTGGCTTTGGCGGGCAGGGTGGCTCGGGGGTCGATTTCGAAGAGATATTTGCCGGCGGTGGGGCGGGCGGTGGTTTCAGCGATTTCTTCGAGACTCTGTTTGGACGCGGTCGTGGGCCGGGCGGAGCAGGAGGCCCGGCTGGCGCCAATGGCGGATTCGCCCCGCGCCCGGGCGCAAATCCGCACGCCGATACCCGCGCCAAGCTCTCGGTTCCACTGGAGACGGTGTATTCCGGCGCAAGCGTCAGGATCGGGATCAACGGCAAGACCCTGGACGTCCGCGTGCCCAAGGGCATTCGCGAAGGGCAATCGATCCGGTTGGGTGGCCAGGGCAGCAACGGCGGTGCGCTGCTGCTGGAAATCGATTACGCGGCCCATCCACAGTTCGAGGTCGACGGCCGCAATGTGATCCATGTCCTGCCGATCGCGCCGTGGGAGGCGGCGTTGGGCGCGACGATCAGCGTGCCGACCCTGGGTGGGTCAGTGGAATTGAAGATCCCGGCCAACTCGGAAGCCGGCAGCAAGCTTCGCCTGCGCGGCCGTGGTCTGCCGGCCAAGCCGGATGCCGGAGACCAGATCGTGGAGCTGGAAGTGCTGGCGCCACGACCGCATACCGACGCACAGACCGACGCCTATCAGACCATGCGCGATGCGTTCGGCGAGGATTGGCGCCGAGAGTAGCGCTCGCTCGGCGCGGGGACTTGCTGCAACCGGGCTTGCTTCAACCGGGCAGTAGCTGGCCGAGCACTTCGGCCAGATCGGCCTCACTGAACGGCTTGGTGATGTAGGCCTTCGCACCCTGGCGCATGCCCCAGACGCGGTCGGTTTGCTGATCCTTGGTGGTAACCAGGATGACCGGGATATGCTTGGTATCGACGTCCCGGCAAATCGCCCGGGTGGCCTGGAACCCATTGAGGTTGGGCATCACCACATCCATCAGTACCAGATCCGGAAGTTCCTGCTTGGCCGCGGCGACCCCGGCGGCGCCGTCTTCGGCAGTCAGGGCTTCGTGGCCCAGTTTCTCGACGATGCGGCGGATGCCCATCAGTTGTGACGGTGAGTCGTCGACGATCAGGATGCGCGCCATGTATTTCCCCCAGGAGATCGGTTTGATTGTAGCTTCGTATGACGACGCCGCAAATGGCTCACATCGTCACCAGCGTGCGCCCCAGCGAACCGCCGCCGAGCATGTTCGAAAATACCTGTGGCAACTCGGCCAAAGACACTTCGCGGGTGCAGATGCGATCAAGGTGCCTCGGTTTCCAGTCGCTGGCCAGATGTTGCCAGACCGCCTCACGGATAGCACGTGCGGTGCCGGCGGAGGCAACACCAAGCAGTGACACGCCGCGAATGATGAACGGCATTACCGTGGCATCGAGTCCGGCAGACGCGGCCAGCCCGGCGCTGGCGATATTGCCGTACGGCGCGCATTGAGCAAGTAGGCTGGTCAGCATCGGACCGCCGACATTGTCCAGGCCACCGCCGAACCGCGCCGATTCCATCGGCCGGGTAGTGGCCAACGCGTCACGCCCCAGGACCTGGCTGGCACCAATCTCCCTCAGGTACGCATGTTGATCGGCCTTGCCGCTGATGGCATGCACCTCGAAGCCGGCGCGGGTGAAAATATCGACTGCCAGCGAGCCCACGCCGCCGGACGCGCCGGTTACCGCGAGCGGTCCCATCTCGGGTCGCTGCCGGTTCTCGGTCATGCGGAACAACGCCAGTGCCGCGGTAAAGCCGGCAGTACCCAGGATCATGCTCTCGCGCAGGTCAAGGCCATCGGGCAACGCAATGGTCCACTTCGCCTCCAGCCGTACGTACTGTCCGTAGCCACCGTCGCGGGTTTCGCTCAAGCCGCTGCCGGTCGCCAGCACGGCGTCGCCTTCCTTGAACGACGGATCGGTGGAGGCCACCACATGGCCGGCAACATCGATCCCGCCGACCAGCGGGAATCGCCGCAGGATCTTGCCCTTGCCAGTGCCCGCCAGCGCGTCCTTGAAGTTGACCGAGGAATGCACGGCCTTGACCACGACTTCGCCGGGAGCGAGGTCATCCAGCGAGATCGGCTCGATGCCGCTGCGATAGCCGGCCTCATCGTCATGGATGCGAAAGGCGTTGAAGGTTGCCGGGATCGTCATGTGGTTCTTCCTTCCGGCAACCGCCGGTTACTGCGTGGGACAGGTCTGCCGGATCATATCCCGATGGCGCTAGCGCAAGGCGCTGCGACGTTTCGCTTCCAGCCACTTCTCTGCATGAGCGGGCGTATAGGCGCACATCCAGTCCAACATCGTGTCGATGTCCTCGCCATGCCACAGATCCTGTCGCTGCCCGGGGTGGACGAAGCCTTCGGCGACCATGCGATCCATCATTGCGATCAGCGGAGCGAAGAATCCATCCACGTCAAGGAAAGCGCATGGCTTGTCGCCAATGCCGAGTTGTCGCCAGGTCAGCATCTCGAACATCTCGTCCATGGTTCCGAAACCGCCGGGAAGGGCGACGAAGGCATCGGACAAGTCGAACATCCGCTTCTTGCGTTCGTGCATGTTGGCCACGATGTCGAGCCGGGTCAGGCCGCGATGGGCGACCTCCAGGTTGACCAGTTGCTCGGGGATCACCCCGATCACCTCGCCGCCAGCCGCCAGCGCGGCATCGGCGACGATACCCATCAAGCCGACATCGCCACCACCGTAAACGACCGTCAGGTTCTGGCTTCCCAGTTGGGTGCCCAGCAGTGCGGCGCGCTCGGCATAGATGGGGCGGGCACCGGGATTGGATCCGCAGTAAACGCAGATGGACCGCATGGTGGTATTTGCTCCGAAGGTGGGGGCTTCCAAACCAGAACGGCGCACCTGGGTGCGCCGTTCTGGTTCGCAGATCAATGATGACGCGATCAGTTTGCCTTGTGGATGGCGCGCTTTTCGACTGCCATGGCAGCCTCATGCACTACTTCACTCAGCGCCGGATGCGCGAAGCAGATCCGTGCCAGATCATCGGCCGCTCCATTGAACTCCATCGCGATTACGCCGCTGTGGACCAGCTCGGACACGCTCGGGCCGCACAGGTGCATGCCCAGGATGCGGTCGGTTTCGGCATGGGCGATCACCTTGACCAGACCGGCGGGTTCATTCATCGCCACGGCACGGCCGTTGGCGGCAAACGGGAAGCTGCCGGTCTTGTAGGGAATACCTTCGTCCTTGCACTGGGCCTCGGTCTTTCCGACCCAGGCAATTTCCGGCTCGGTGTAGATGACCCACGGCACGGTATCCAGGTTGACGTGGCCGGGCAGGCCGGCGATCAGCTCGGCGACTGCGATACCTTCCTCGGATGCCTTGTGCGCCAGCATCGGGCCGCGGATGCAGTCGCCTATCGCCCAGACGCCATCGACGCCGGTGTGGCAATGCTCGTCGACCTCGATCTGGCCGCGCTCGCTGACCTTGACCCCGGTGCCGTCGGCCAGCAGGCCCTTGGTTGCCGCGCGGCGACCAACGGCTACCAGCAGCTTGTCGACCACCAGCGACTGCTCTTGCTTGCCGTCGTTGTAGGACAAGTGGACGCCATCCTTCTTGATCTCTGCCTTGCTGACCTTCGCGCCGAGCTTGATATCCAGGCCCTGCTTCTTGAATTCACGCGCAGCGACCTTGCTGATGTCGGCGTCGGCGGCCGCCAGGAAGCCGGGCAGGGCTTCCAGGATGGTGACTTCCGAGCCCAGGCGCTTCCAGACGCTGCCCAGCTCCAGGCCGATCACACCGGCACCGATCACGCCCAAGCGCTTGGGTACCTTGTCGAAATCCAGCGCACCGACGTTGTCGACGATCTTGTCGCCGTCGAACTTCGCGAACGGCAACTCGATGGAGTCCGAACCGGCGGCGATGATGACGTTGGCGGCCTTCAGCTCGACCTCGGAGCCGTCGTGCTGCTTGACCTTGACCACGTTGCCCTGGTGCAGGGTGCCGAAGCCGTAGAACGGGGTGACCTTGTTGGCCTTGAACAGCATCGTGATGCCACCGGTGAACTGGTTCACGATCTTGTCCTTGCGCCCCACCATAACGCCGACATCGATCTTCGGCTTGTCGGCCGAGATGCCGTGGTCGGAAAACATGTGGGTCAGATTGTGGAACTGGCGCGAGCTGTCCAGCAATGCCTTGGACGGGATGCAACCCACCCGCAGGCAGGTCCCGCCCAGCGCGGGCTTGCCGTCCTTGCCCACTCCGGCGTCGATGCACGCGGTCTTCAGGCCGAGCTGCGCGGCGCGGATCGCGGCCACATAGCCGCCGGGACCGGCGCCAATCACCACGACGTCGAAATTCTGTTGTTCGCTCATCTCAAATGATCCTTTGGTTACATGCCCAGCAGCATGCGATGCGGGTTCTCGAGCTGGTTCTTGATGTCGACCAGGAACAGCACCGCATCCTTGCCATCGACAATGCGATGGTCGTAGCTCAATGCGATGTACATCATCGGCGCGGCGATCACCTGGCCGTTCTCCACGATCGCGCGTTCCTTGATGGCATGCATGCCCAGGATGGCGCTTTGTGGCGGGTTGATGATCGGGGTCGAGAACAACGAGCCGAACGTGCCGCCATTGGTGATGGTGAAGGTGCCGCCCTGGAGGTCCTCCAGCTTCAGGCCACCTTCGCGGGCGGCCTTGGCGTAACCGTCGATGGCCTGCTCGACTTCGGCGAAGCTCATCGACTCGGCATTGCGAAGCACCGGCGTGACCAGGCCCCGGTCGGTCGACACTGCGATCGAGATATCCGCGTAACCGTGATAGATGATGTCCTTGTCATCTACCGATGCGTTGACCAGCGGGTAGCGCTGCAGCGCGTTGGCGGCAGCCTTGACGAAGAAGCTCATGAAGCCCAACTTGATCCCGTAGGCGTTCTTGAACGCTTCGCCCTGGGATTTGCGCATGTCCATGACCGCCTTCATGTTGACCTCGTTGGAGGAGGTCAACATCGCGGTGGAATTCTTTGATTCCATCAGGCGCTCGGCGATGCGTGCGCGCATCCGGGTCATGGGGACACGCTCTTCCGGACGCGCACCACCGGCCTTGCCGACGCCGGCATTTTTCGCGTAGTTGAGCAGGTCTTCCTTGGTCACGGCACCTCGGCGGCCAGTGCCGTCGACGTTGGCCGGATCGATGCCTTCCTTGTTCGAGGTGAATCGTGCACCGGGAGGCAGGTCCGCGGACTTGCCGGCGGCCGCAGGAGCCTTGGCCGCCTTGGGTGCCTCGTCCTTGGGCTGTACCGGTTGGGCCACGTCGGTCGCAGCGGCATCGTTCTTGCTGTCGATCTTCCCGGCTTTCTTGTCGCCGGCGTCGGCCGCGGGCGCCGCGGCGTCGTCAATGACCGCCAGTACCTGCTCGCTGGTCACCGTCGCGCCAGTGTCGAACTTGATTTCCTTGAGCACGCCATCAATCGGGGAGGGAACCTCCAATACAACCTTGTCGGTTTCGAGGTCGACCAGGTTCTCATCACGCTTGACCGCATCGCCTGGTTTCTTGTGCCAGGTAGCGATGGTGGCGTCGGAGACGGACTCGGGCAGGACCGGAACTTTGATCTCGGTGCTCATGGAAAGACATCCTGGGTAACTTGAAAGTGGGACGAATGGCGAAGGGTTGAGAGTAGCGGAACAAGCATGCGGTTATTCGGGAGCCGGGTTGCCCTGGGCGGGATTCACCAACGCGTCGGCGACCAACTGGGCCTGTTCCGCGAGATGATCGCTCATGTGGCCGACCGCCGGTGAGGGTGATCGCAGGCGACCGGCATAGTGCAAGGTCTGTTTCGGTGCCAGGCAGAAGGTCAGGTGATGGCCGATCTGATACCACGCACCCTGGTTCTGCGGCTCCTCCTGGCACCAGATCACTTCCCGGGCCGATGAGAAGCGCTTGAGTTCGGCGGCCAGTGCCTCGCGCGGGAACGGGTACAGCTGTTCCACGCGAATAATGGCCACGTCATCGGCGCCGCGCTTGGTCGCATCTTCCAGCAGGTCGTAATACACCTTGCCGCCGCACACCACGACCCGCTTGATCTTCTTCGGATCGGCCTTGGCATCCGGGATCAGGGTCTGGAAACTGCCGGTGGCCAGCTCGTCCAGCGACGATACCGCCAGCTTGTGGCGCAACAGCGACTTGGGCGTCATCACCACCAACGGCTTGCGGGTCTGCATGCGCATCTGGCGGCGGATCATGTGGTACGCCTGCGCCGGGGTAGTCGGCGTGCACACCATCATGTTGTCCAGCGCACACAATTGCAGGAACCGCTCAAGCCGTGCCGAGCTGTGCTCCGGGCCCTGGCCTTCGTAACCATGTGGCAAGAACAGCGCCAAGCCGCACAGCCGGCCCCACTTGGCTTCGCCAGAGGACAGGAACTGGTCGATCACCACCTGGGCGCCGTTGGCGAAGTCGCCGAATTGCGCTTCCCAGATGGCCAGGGTGTCCGGGTCTGCGGTGGCGTGACCGTACTCGAATGCCATCACCGCTTCCTCGCTGAGCAGCGAGTCGATGATTTCCACGTCCAGCGGGTTCTGCACCAGCTCGCGCAGCGGCAGGTAGTACTCGTCGCTGGTCTGCTCGTGCAGGATGGCGTGCCGATGGAAGAATGTGCCGCGACCGCAATCTTGGCCGACCAGACGCAGCTTGTAACCCTCGCTGAGCAGTGACGCGTAGGCCAGGTTTTCGGCAAAGCCCCAGTCACCGGCCTGCTCGCCGGCCGACATCTTGCGACGGTCTTCGTAGATCTTGGCCACGCGCGGGTGCAGCTTGACGTCGGCGGGGATCGTGTTGATCCGCTTGGCCAGCTGGTTGAGGTTGTCGCGATCGAACGTGGTGTCGACGATGTCGGCCAGAGTGCCCTTGAGGAACTTGGTCCAGTCGACGGTGAACTCATCGGGCTTGACCGTGACCAGGTCGGTGGTGACCTCTCCGGCATCGAGCTTGTCACGGTACTGGTCGACCACGGCCTTGGCATCGTCGGCGCTCAGGGTGCCTTCGGCGATCAGCCGGTCGGCATACAGCTCCCGCGGCGTCTTGTGCTGGCGGATCGCCTGGTACATCACCGGTTGCGTGGCGGCAGGCTCGTCGGCCTCGTTGTGACCGTGGCGGCGGTAGCAGACCAGGTCAATGACCACGTCCTTGGCGAAGGTGTTACGGAAGTCGAGCGCGAGCTCGGCGCAAAATGCCACCGCCTCGGGATCATCACCGTTCACGTGCAGGACCGGCGCGCCGACCATCTTCGCCACGTCGGTGCAGTACAGCGTGGAACGGGCGTCCTCGTGGTCACTGGTAGTGAAGCCGATCTGGTTGTTGATCACGATGTGGACGGTGCCGCCGACCCGGAAACCACGGGCCTGCGACATCTGGAACAGCTCCATCACCACGCCCTGTCCCGCAAACGCGGCATCGCCGTGGATCAGGATCGGCAACACCTGGGTGCGGCCGGTGTCGCTGCGGCGGGTCTGGCGCGAGCGAACCGAACCGACGACCACCGGGTCAACGATCTCCAGGTGCGAGGGGTTGAACGCCAGCGCCAGGTGCACCGGACCGCCGGGAGTCGCGACGTCGGCACTGAAGCCGAGGTGGTACTTCACGTCGCCGGTGTGGGCGAGCTCGACATGGTCGAACTTGCCTTCGAACTCGTCGAACAGCTTGCGCGGGGATTTGCCCAGCGTATTGATCAGCACGTTCAGGCGGCCGCGATGGGCCATGCCGATCACGACGTCCTGGGTGCCTTGCTCGCCGGCACGACGGATGACGGTGTCCATCAGCGGGATCAGCGCGTCGCCACCTTCCAGCGAGAATCGCTTCTGGCCGACGTACTTGGTATGCAGGTAACGCTCCAGCCCGTCCGCGGCGGTCAACCGCTCCAGGATGCGCTTCTTGTCTTCGGTGCTGCGGTGGTACTTGCCGGCGGCTTTTTCCAGCCGGCTGTACAGCCAGCGCCGTTGCTCGGCATCGGCGATATGCATGAACTCGCTGCCGATCGAGCCGGTGTAGGTCGCCTGCAGCAGGCTGAGCAGGTCACCCAGTTTCATCCGATCCTGGCCAGCCACGCCGCCGGTGCTGAACTCGTCGGCCAGGTCGCTGCCGGACAGGCCATGGAAGCCGAGGTTCAGGTCGGGCGCATCGGGCTTTTGCAACAAGCCGAGCGGATCCAGGTTCGCACCCAGGTGGCCGCGCGAGCGATACGCCGTGATCAGCTTGCCCACGAAGCGTTCGCGCTCGTCTGCGGCGCCAGTGGCGCTGGACTTGCCGGCGTGCCGGGCGGCCTCGGTGATGCTGGCGATGACGGCCGAATGTGGTACGTCACCCGCCTGGCGACCCTGAAAGCCGTCGAAATAGGCTTTCCAACCAGGTTCGATGCTTTCCGGTGAGACCAGATACTGCTCGTAGAGGTCTTCGATGTATGCGCCGCTGGCGCCCAGTTGTGATGACTGCGAGAACTGCTTCAGGAGATTGGCCACGATGGCGTCGCGAAACTCGTCAGGGAGGGAAGTTGAGAGCGCCGGATTGGCCTGATTGCGGCTATTCAGACACCCAAGGCTTCGAATTATAGCCGTTAGAACCCGCGGGGAGGCCCTTGACAGGCACGAAAAAGACGCGGTGTTGCCGATAACGCCGGCTCTGGGTTCGCCCCTGTTCAGTTAGCGAGACTGACGCGCATCGCCTGATGCTCGATGCCGGCCTCCTGGAACCGTTCGCCGTGCGGCAGGAAACCGTGGCGCGCATAGAAGTCGATCGCCTGTACCTGGGCATGCAATGACAGCTCGCGCCAGCCCAGGCTCCGGCCTTGCTCGATCAGGGCGCCCAACAGTGCGTCACCAACGCCGCATCCGCGCCAGTGTTTCAACACCGCCATCCGGCCGATGCAATGATCCGGGGTGAGCCGGCCGGTGCCGATCGGCTTGCCTTCCAGGTCACGGGCGATGACATGGTGGCAGCGCGGGTCCAGCTCGTCCCATTCCAGCGACAGCGGAACGCCCTGTTCGTGCACGAACACGGATTCCCGGACCGTGCGCAGGTCGGACAGGCCGCTGGCGTAATCGATCGCCTCGACGTGGAAAGCCGGTGTCGGACTCACTCGTCTTCGTCCTCCAGGAGCGCGAGGTGGTAGTGGCCGGCTTCCATCAGGCCGAGGACGCAGTTGCGGCCGCCTTCGGACAGGGCGGCGTAAGTCGCGCCATCCAGGACGTTGGTATTGGCAATCCGGCTCGCGTCGGCGGCTGGCAGCCAGTGGCCTTCGCCATTGGCATGCAATCGTGCGCCGCTGGTCGTCTTGCGCCAGGCCATGCGCGAGTAAGGATGCCGATGCAGGGTCGCGCCGTGCTGAAGGTCCCATTCGACCTCGATCCGCGAGCGGGGAAGCTCGCCGGGTGGCAGTTGCGCCGGGGCCACGTCGACGGCGTTGCGGTACACGGTGATGAAGTTGCCGAACCAGTCGCCCAGCCGCTCGGGGTCGTTGGTGCGCAGTTGATCAAGCGCGGCCAGTACCCGCGCCATCGCGGTCGCATCGATCTCGCCGGGGTCATCGGCGGGTGCAAGGTCGGGGTCGCGGTAGCGCAGTGATTCGTCCGCATCCACCGTCAACGTGTCGGCCAGGTCGCCCAGCAGCTCCGAAGCCGACGGTGCGCGCATGCCAAACGAAAACGTCAGGCAGGCATCCTCGGCGACGCCGTGATGGGGTACTCCCGGCGGCAGGTAAAGCATGTCGCCGGGGCCGAGTATCCAATCGTGGCTGGGCGTGAACTGCTGCAGCAACCGCAGCTCGACGTCGTCGCGAAAGTCCATCGGCGGGCTGTCGCTCGCATCGATCTCCCAGCGGCGGTGGCCAACCGCCTGCAGCAGGAACACGTCGTACTGATCGACATGCGCGCCCACCGAACCGCCAGGCGCGGCAAACGACACCATCACGTCGTCGATCCGCCAGCGCGGCAGGAAATTGAAGTGTCCGATCAGTTCGGCGACGTCCGCATCCCACTTGTCCACGTCCTGTACCAGCAAGGTCCAGTCCTGGTGCGGCAGGCCCGGGAACATCTCCTCCGGGAATGGCCCGTGGCTGACCGTCCACCGGTCATTGGGCTTGTCGTGGGAGATGAGCCGCGACAAGGCGCCGTCCTCGCAGGCCAGGCCTGCGAGGTCATCGGGTTGCATCGGCGAGTCGAAATCCGGAAATGCGTTGCGGATCAGCAGCGGCTTCTTCTGCCAGTACTCGCGCAGGAACTTCGCTGGCGGCATACCGAGGAAATGCTTTGCGGTGGCGTGGACTTCGATCATGGGACGCTGTGGTGCTTTTCGTCTTGCAGGCGTTGTTCGAGGTTGGTGCGCGCGTCTTCGGCGTAGCGCTTGCATGCGTCGGCATCCATCAACGGCGCCTTGCCGTCGAAGCGTGTGAACAGGTCGGAGACCAGTGGATGCGGCGAAATCAGGATGTCGCAGGGCAGTGACGCAACCGTGTCGATGCTGCGGTGGAACGCGGCGAGGTAATCCGCGTGATCGGAAAAACGGTAGGTCTTGTCCGAAGCCGCGCTCAAGCTGTCCGCATAAACCATCTGCAGGCAATGCGAGCTCTCGCAGGAAGCCCACGTCCAACTGGTACTGCCCGGGGCGTGGCCTGGGGTGGCGTGTGCGGTTAGTGCAAGATCGCCGATGCGGGCGGTCTGGTCGTCGGGCAGCACTTGCACGTTCGCCACCGGCGGGAATTTGTCCAGCACACCGAACTGAGGATCGCCGCGATCGCTCGCTCCGCGTTCCAGCGTCGCAGCGGACGGTTCGCGCGCCAGAACCAGCGCATCGGTGACGCGTTGCAGATAGGCAAGGCCACCAGCATGGTCGGAATGCTCGTGCGAGTTGAGGATGAATTTCACGTCCGCGAGCTTGAAGCCCAGCGCTTCGATGTTCGCGGCAATCGCCGGGCCGCCTGGCTCGGTGGCGCCGTCGAGCAGTATGTGGCCTTGGGACGAAGTCACCAGCAATGCAGTGATGCCGCAGGTTCCGACGTAATACACGTTTCCGAAAATTTTGCGTGGTGGCGCACGGTCGTTCCAACCGTCCATCACGCCGGCATCAGCAGGGCATTCCGGAACGTTGACCGGTGTGACAGTCGGTAGCGCAGGATCGACTGCAGGTTGCGGTGAGGAATCTGCGCAGGCGGGCAACGCGAGCAGCGCAGCAAGAGCGAATGCAGCGCGCATGCGTCAGATTTCCTTTGCGAGTTTTTCTGCAAGGCCAATGTAAGTTGCGGGGATTAAATCGCGCAGGCGTTGCCTGGCATCGGCCGGCAGCTCGAGACCATCAATGAACTCGCGCATCGAGGCCTCGTTGATGCCGTGGCCGCGGGTGAGCGCCTTCAGCTGTTCGTAGGGATTGGGCAGGCCGTGACGGCGCATCACCGTCTGTACGGCCTCGGCCAGCACTTCCCAGCTCGCATCGAGGTCGGCGGCGAGGCGCTCCGGGTTGGCGGTCAGCTTGTCGAGGCCGCGCAGCAATGCGTCGTAACCAATCAGGGCGTGGCCAAACGCGGTGCCCAGCGCACGCAATACAGTCGAGTCGGTCAGGTCGCGTTGGAAGCGGCTGATCGGCAGCTTGACCGCGAAATGCCCGAACAGGGCATTGGCGATGCCGAAATTGCCCTCGGCGTTCTCGAAATCGATCGGGTTGACCTTGTGCGGCATGGTCGAACTGCCGACTTCGCCGGCCTTCACCGATTGCTTGAAATAGCCCAGCGAGATGTAGCCCCAGATGTCGCGGCACAGGTCGATGGCGATGGTGTCGATGCGACGCTGGGCATCGCAGATCTCGGCGATGCCGTCGTGCGGCTCGATCTGGGTGGTGTAAGGCTGCCAATTGAGGCCCAGCGAGTGCACGAAGTGTTGCGAGAACGCGGGCCAGTCGACGTCCGGGTACGCGGCGACATGGGCGTTGTAGTTGCCGACCGCGCCGTTGATTTTGCCCGGCATCGGAGCGGCAGCGAGAGTCTCGCCCTGGCGTCGCAGGCGGGCGACGACGTTGGCCAGCTCCTTGCCAACGGTGGTCGGCGACGCGGTCTGTCCGTGGGTGCGCGAGAGCATCGGCAACGCCGCGTGTTCGTGCGCCATCGCGCGCAGCTTCTCGATCAACTGGTCAAGCCTGGGTAGCAGCACCGTTTGCCGCGCCTCGTTCAGCATCAGCGCGTAGCTGAGGTTGTTGATGTCCTCGGAGGTGCAGGCGAAGTGCACGAACTCCAGCGCCGGGCCCAGTTCGACGTCGTTCTTCAGTCGCTCCTTGATCAGGTATTCGACCGCCTTGACGTCGTGATTGGTGGTGCGTTCGATTTCCTTGACCCGCGCCGCGTCCTCCACCGAAAGCCCGTCGGCGAGCTCGCGCAGCCGTGCGGTGGCTTCGGCCGAGAACGGCGCGAGTTCCTCGATGCCGGGTTCATTGGCCAGTGCCAGCAGCCATTCCACCTCGACCTTGACCCGTGCCTTGATCAGGCCGAACTCGGAGAAGATCGGCCGCAGCGCATCGACCTTGCCGGCGTAACGGCCATCGAGCGGAGACAGGGCGAGCAGTTGGGATTCAACGTTGGCGGGCATGGCTTTGGGGCGTGTGGGAGGCAGTCACGCATTCTAGCGCGAGGCGGGAGTCGCGGCGGCGTATCCTCGGCTTCTCATACGGAGGACGTCATGGCCAAGCAGGATTACCGCATCGAACACGACAGCATGGGCGAGCTCCAGGTGCCCGCCGATGCCTTGTGGGGCGCGCAGACCCAGCGCGCGGTAGAGAACTTTCCGATCTCCGGCCGGCCGATGCCGCGCGGCTTCATCCGCGCACTGGGGCTGGTCAAGGCGGCGGCGGCGCAGGTCAATGGTGATCTGGGCCTGCTGCCGAAGGGACGTTCGGCGGCGATCCGCAAGGCGGCCCTGTCGGTGGCCGAAGGCGAGTTCGACACCCAGTTCCCGATCGACGTGTTCCAGACCGGATCCGGCACTTCCAGCAACATGAATGCCAACGAGGTGATCGCCACGCTCGCCTCGCGTTCGGTGCGTGGCAAGGCGGTGCATCCCAATGATGACGTCAACCTGGGGCAGAGCTCGAACGACGTGATTCCGACCGCGCTGCGGGTTTCGGCGCAGCTGGCGACGGTCGAGTCGTTGCTGCCGGCGCTCAAGCACCTGCGACGGGTGATCGACCGTCGCGGCAAGGCGTTGGGCAAGGTCACCAAGACCGGCCGCACGCATTTGATGGATGCGATGCCATTGACCTTCGGTCAGGAGTTCGGCGCGTGGTCGGCGCAGCTGGCCTCGGCGCAAGCGCGGATCGAGGACGCACTCAAGCGTCTGCGACGGCTGCCCATCGGTGGCACGGCCATCGGCACCGGCATCAATGCCGATCCGCGCTTCGGCAAGGCGATGGCGAAGGCATTGTCATCGCTGAGCAAAACCCGGTTCGAGTCGGCCGAGAACAAGTTCGAAGGGTTGGCATCGCAGGACGATGCGGTGGAGTTGTCCGGGCAGCTCAGTGTGCTGGCGGTGGCGGTGATGAAGATCGCCAACGACCTGCGCTGGATGAATTCGGGGCCATTGGCGGGGCTGGGCGAAGTCGAATTGCCGGCCTTGCAGCCGGGCAGTTCGATCATGCCGGGCAAGGTCAATCCGGTGATCCCGGAGGCGGCCTGCATGGTTTGCGCGCAGGTGATGGGTCACCACACCGCCATTACCGTGGCCGGGCAGAGCGGCAACTTCCAGCTCAACGTGATGCTGCCGCTGATCGCGCTGGACTTGCTGGACTCCATCGGGCTGCTGGGCAAC
This sequence comes from Lysobacter sp. A289, assembly GCF_054072675.1. Classification (NCBI taxonomy): domain Bacteria; kingdom Pseudomonadati; phylum Pseudomonadota; class Gammaproteobacteria; order Lysobacterales; family Lysobacteraceae; genus Lysobacter; species Lysobacter sp. A289. The sequence goes on along the minus strand of NZ_JBSVRN010000001.1, from coordinate 1,071,644 downwards.
ACGATGCGGTTGCTGGCCGACAACGTGATCGCCGGCCTGCAGGTGCGTCGCGACGTCGTCGCCGAAGCGCTGCAACGCAACCCGATCCTGGTCACCGCGCTCAACCCGGTGATCGGTTACGAGAAAGCGGCGGCCATTGCCAAGCAGGCTTACAAGCAACAGCGTCCGGTGCTGGAGGTGGCGATGGAAGTCACCGGCATGACCGAGCAGGCGCTGCGCCGGCTGCTGGATCCGGTCGCGCTGACCCGCGGCGGTATCCACAAATAGTTGCGGGACAGGCAGGTCGCGGCCGAAGCCGCGCCTACAACGATCAGCTCTGGTTTAGTCAGGCTGGTTTACCCGGGCTTGTTTAGTCAGCCCTGTCCCGGCAGGTCGCGCGTCCCGGCCACATCGCGGTGATTGACGTCGCCGCTGCCGATGCTGCGTACGCGCAGGTCGCCGCTGACGGTATCGACGTCCAGGCTGCCCGAACCGATCGTGCCGACCTGGACACTTCCTTTCACCCGGGCCAGGTCGATGTCGCCGGAACCGATGCTGCCGATCTTGACGTCGCCGGCCACGTCGCGGGCCTCCAGGTCGCCCGACCCCACCGATCCGACTTCCAGCGGCCCGATACCGGCCAATTCGGCATCGCCGGAGCCGACCACCACGCTCACCAATCCGGGAACGCGGCGCACATCGGCATCGCCGGAACCGACCACCAGGTCGAGGCTGGCCACGCCGTCGATGTCGGCATCGCCGGAACCGGTGTCGACCTGGACCGCCACATCGTCGGGCAGGGTGGCCGTCAGCTGCATGTAGGCGTAGTTGTTGCCGAACAGGCTGAACTGCCAACCGTCACCGTCACCGTCACCGTCCATCGACACCACCAGCTTGTCGCCGTGGCGCTGGTGCTGGAATTGCAGTTGCTCCAGCTTCTCCGCGCTGGATGCGCAGGCCTTGCCTTGCAGTTGCGCCGACGCACCGGCCGCGGCCTTGAGGTCGAGATCGAAGCCGCCGACCTCGAACACCACGGTCTCGATGCCGGCCAGGTCGGGGCTTAGTTCGAACGCCCGTGTGTGCTCGCACTTCTGTTGGGCGAAGGCCGCCAGTGGCAACATCAGCACGCAGCCAAGCAGGGTCTTGCGCATGGTTTTCTCCTTTGGGATAAAGCTGGGAAATGGAGCCCGGGCGGGGTTCATTGGGTGGTGAAGCTGCCGCCGCGGCAATCCTCGAGGTCTTCCTTCGCCAGGGTCGCGTACGGCTTGAACTCCGGCAGTGCGGCGGCTAGTTGCTGCTGGGTCTCGTGCAGCGCCGGCAGTTGCAAGCACAGTCGCATCGCATTGGCCTCAAGCTTGGCGGCTTCGGCCTCGATCCTGGCGTCGATCTGCTCGGGATTGCCGCTCAGCAGGCCATTAACGACTTCGCGGATCGCCTTTCCGCCCAGATCGGCGCCCTGCACGCCCAAGGCCATGCCGGTTTCGGCCACGTCCATGATCTGCTGGCGGTATTGCACCAACAATGCGTGCTGCGCAGGGGTGGTTTCGACCTTGCGGCCATCGAGCAGCAATTCGCCTTGCGGGGTGAGTTCGGCGTTGGCGCGTGGATCGGCCGGATCCTTGTCGCTGGTCTTGGCGACCGTCTGGCCACGGTCGCCGTCGTATCTGAACTCGTTGTTGAGGTTGATGTTGGAGCGTGCCAGTTCGTCACGCGCCTTTTCGATTGCCCGCTGGGCGGCCTTGCCGATCACGGTCTGCGGCGCGCCATCGGGCATCGTGACGGCGGCCGGTGCCGGCGCCGGCGCATTCTGTGCCGGCGTTGGTGACGGCTCGCACGCGGCGAGGGTTGCGACCAGTGCCGCAGCGAGACTCAAATTGATGACGGATAGGTTCATGTCATGGTTCTCTGTGTTGAGATCGGATCAGCCTTCATCGCGCCAGCGGCGCAGGCGGATCGCGGCGAAGATCATTACCGCGCCGGCGACCACGCCGATCCACAACCCGGGCATGGCCAGGCTGGACAGGACGTTCTGCGCGGAGAAGGCATGCAACAACGCCTGGGCGCCGTCCGGCCCGGAAACATCGAGCACATTGTTGCGATAAGCCAGATCAATACCGGGCATCGTACCCAGCAACATGCGACCCACGACGTTGGACCAGAACCACGAGCTGTCCAAGTCGAACAGTTCCATCAGGTCGAACCAGCTGACGAAGATGCCCGCGAACAGCGGAATCATGATGGCCCACAGGAACGGTTTGGTGCGGGCCCATGCCGAGCACAGTAGTAGCCAGCCGACGGTCGGCATCGCCCACAAGGCATAGACGGGCAGGGCGGCGAACAGGCTTGCACTGACCGACAACGGGTTAGCCGGCCCCCACAACAGGGTGATCGGATTGCCGCCGTGCAGCAGCACCAGCGCGCTCACCAGCACCATGAACCCGACCATCGTGGCAAATGCCATCACGATGGCCAGCAGCGGGGCGACGATCGTGGCGCTGGCGACTTTGGACAATACGGTCTGGGTGTCCGACAGCGGCAGCGACTTCCAGAACAGCACGCTGCGATCCTTGCGGTCGTCGTAAAGCGCGCCCAGGCAGTAGAAGAACACCACGAACGACAGCACCACGAAAGGCCAGAACGACGACAGCAGCAATGAGAAATCCAGCCCTTGGGCCAGTTGTTGCATGTGCCCGGCATCGAGCTTGCCGGTCAGCGCGCCAATGTCCAACCCGTTGACGACTATATCGCCGTCGATCATCAGGTCGCCCCGGCCCAGGGCGCGTCGAGCGGCGACCTCGGCGACGATGACCGCCATCAACGTCAACAACAACGAGATGCCGCCGGCGATCAATGGGGCCCACAGGAATCCGCCCTTGTGCTCCCAGAATTCGCGCCGCAGCAACAACTTGAATTTATGGGTGGTATGGGACGCCGCTACCGGTGGGTTGGGCCGGGGTGCTTGGGTTTGGACGACAGCGTTCATTCGTAGGTCCCTTTCATGGTGGCGACAAACAGGTCGGCCAGGCCCGGAGTGCGGATCTCGCCGAGGCCGGCCAACTGCTCGCGTGGTACGCCGTCGAACAGCATCACGGTCTTGCCAAACGGCAGGGAGCGTTCATCCAGCGGCGTCAGCGCGCGGGCCGCATCGGCATGGTCGGCGTTGACCAGCACTTCGGTGAAGCGCTCGCCGACGGCGTCCATTTCGCTGCTCAACACGATCTTGCCGTCACTGATGAACATCACGTCGGTCAGGATGTGCTCGACTTCTTCGACCTGGTGGGTGGTGATCACAATGGTCTTGTCCTCGTCGAAGTAGTCCTCCAGCAAGCGCTGGTAGAACTGCTTGCGGTACAGGATGTCCAGGCCCAGGGTCGGCTCGTCCAGGACCAGCAGCTTGGCGTCGATCGCCATCACCAGCGCCAGGTGCAGCTGCACGATCATGCCCTTGGACATTTCACGCACGCGCATCTTCGGTGTGAGTTGGGTGCCTTTCAGGAAGCGCTGGCAGCGGGCGCGATCGAAGCGCGGGTGGACGCCGGCGACAAAGTCGATCGCCTCGCGCACCCGGATCCAGCGAGGCAACACGGCAACGTCGGCGATGAAGCAGACATCACGCATCAACTCGTCACGCGAGGTGCGAGGGTCGCGACCGAGCACGGTCATCTGTCCTTCGAACGGGATCAGGCCGAGCATCGCCTTGAGTGCGGTGGTCTTGCCGGCGCCGTTGGGGCCGATCAGGCCGACGATGCGTCCGGCCGGGATCTCGAACGTGGTGTCGTCGAGCGCGAGCTTGTTCTTGTAGGCCTTGCGCAGGTTGCGTGCGCTGACCACGGTGCCGGCCAACGTCGGCTCGGTCGTTGCCACAGCCGAGCGAGAGGATGAGGGGCTCATTGCGCGTTCTCCTTGGACAGACCTGGGCCCAGCAACTCTTCCACAGCCAGTCCCAGGCGCGCGATGCGCTCCAGCACCAGGGGCCATTCTTCGGTAAGGAAGCGATCGCGCTCGCTTGCCAGCAGTTTTTTTGCCGCACCTTCGGTCATGTACATGCCCAGACCCCTGCGTTTTTCGACGAGTGCCTCGTCCACCAACTCCTGGTAGGCGCGCGAGACGGTGATTGGATTGAGCTGGTACTCGGCGGCGACCTGCCTTACCGAGGGCAGGGCGTCGCCGGGCTTGAGCACGCCGTCGAGCATCATTGCCACGACGCGTTCTTTCAGCTGGCGATAGATCGGAGCGCCATCGCTCCATTGGAATGCGGTCATTGGGTCAACCCCGCGGGATAAATGAGAAATAAGGCATTGCGAACATCCGCAGGTGATTGGACTTGGTTGTGGTGGTACGCGGCGAATCGGCGTCCGTCTGTACCGTGACGGCGGGATCGAGCGTTGACGTCGCGTTTTCCGACGCCTCCGGCTGCATCACCGGCGCCATGGCAATCAGTCCCGACACCAGCAACGCAGCACTGGCCGTCAGCGCGGGAAGCGTGTTGTGAAGCTTGCGGTTCATGGGACACTGCCTTTGGTTAGTCGGTGTTGTATGCAACTATAACACCAGAACACGCCTTGTCAACAATGTTTTTCGGGAGGGGCGCGCGGATCCGTTTATCGTTCACGATTGCGGGTATCGTCTCCGGCCGCGACAATGGCGTCTTTGCGTCGCCACCTTCGTCACCATTCTTGCGATTCGACAGGAGCACACCGGATGACACCCTTCCTACGCGGCGTTGCCGTGTTTTTGACCACCGCGTCGCTGTCCTGTGTTGCGATGGTTTCCGCCACCACCGCCCATGCGCAGGGCGTCTCAACCCAGGATAACGCCGTGCTCAGCACCGATCGCGCAAAAACCAGTTACATGGTTGGCCATGACATTGCCCGCTCGATTACTCCGGCCGCACCGGACATCGACCTGGCGGCATTCGAGCGTGCCATTGGCAATGCCTTCCAGGGCAAGGAGCCGCTGATCGACCAGGGCGAGGCGCAGGAGACCGGGCGCGCGCTGATGATGCGTATTGCCTCGCGGGCCGGCAAGGCGCCGGCGGATGCGACGATCCCCGAGGTCGACAAGCAGAAGGTGGCGTACCTGGTCGGTGCCGATGTCGGCCGCTCGCTGGTGACGATCAAGGACGAGCTGGACCTGCCGGTGCTGCTGCAGGGCGTGCGCGCCACGTTCTCTGGTGAAACGTTGTTGCTGGACGAGGGCCAACTCACCAGCGTGCGCGACGCGTTCGCGCAGCGGATGCAAGGTGAGATGGCGGCACGCACGGAGCGACAGGCAGGCGCCAACCAGGCTGAAGGCGAGAAGTTCCTGGCCCAGAACAAGCAGGTCAAGGGGGTTTTCAGCACCCCATCCGGCTTGCAGTACATGGTTCTGCGCCAGGGCGCGGGCCTACGGCCGAAGCCGAGCGACCGGGTACAGGTCAACTACGAGGGCAAGTTGCTTGACGGCACGGTATTCGACAGCTCCTACGAGCGCGGCGAGCCGACCCAGTTTGGCCTGAACCAGGTGATTCCGGGTTGGACCGAGGGATTGGGCCTGATGCCGGTGGGTGCGAAGTACCGCTTCTGGATTCCCGGCAACCTGGCTTACGGCAGCCAGGGCACGCCCGGTGGTCCGATCGGCCCGAATGCGACCCTCGTGTTCGATGTCGAGTTGCAGTCGATCCTCGACTAGCAATCCAGGTATGACAACGCGGTCGTCCGATGGGGCTTGTTCAGCCCCGGGGCGACACAGTACGACGCTTGCGCGCGTCGGCGACAACGCCGCCCGCGCCTTTTGACACCAGGAGTTACGACCCGATGATGCGATTTGCCCGTCCCGCCACAGCCCTACTGGCCGCCGCCAGCCTGACCCTCGCCATTGCCGCGTGCCAGCCGGAGGACAAGACCACCGCCGAGACCGCTGACAAGGCCGCCGACGGCGCATCGGCTGAGACACCGGAGATCAAGGGCCTGCCCACCCAGAAGGATCAGGTCAGCTACATGATCGGCATGGACATGGCCAAGTCGCTGGAGCAGATCAAGGACGAGATCGACGTCGACACGCTCGCCAAAGCGATCAAGACCCATCTGGATGGGGGGCAATCGCTGATGACCGACGAGCAGGCGAGTGAGGTTGCAGCGGCGTTCGGCGAGCGCCTGCAGGCGCAACGTGAGGCGGAAGCCGCTGCCACGGCCGAGAAGAACAAGACCGAGGGCGCCGCATTTCTTGCCGCCAATGCCAAGAAGCCGGACGTCAAGACGACCGAGTCGGGCTTGCAGTACCAGGTGTTGACCGAGGGTACGGGTCCGAAACCGACCGTTGATGACCTGGTCAAGGTGCATTACAAGGGCACCTTGCTGGATGGCGAGACTTTCGACAGTTCCTACGATCGTGGTGAGCCGGCCGTCTTCCCGTTGCAGCAGGTGGTGCCGGGTTGGCAGGAGGGGATCGCATTGATGCCGGTGGGCAGCAAGTACCGCTTCTGGATTCCCGGTGAGCTGGGCTATGGCGCTACTGGCACCCCGGGTGGCCCGATTGGCCCGAACGCGGTGTTGGTGTTCGAGGTCGAGCTGCAGGAAATCGTCCAGGCACCGACCGAATAAGATGAGCCACCACCGCTGCGGCAGCGGTGTCGAACGGGGCGTATATGAAGATCAGTATTTTCGGGACCGGTTACGTCGGATTGGTAACCGGTACCTGCCTGGCGGAGGTGGGTCACGACGTGGTCTGCGTCGATATCGACCAGTCCAAGGTGGACGGGCTTAACCGCGGCGAGGTATCCATCTTCGAGCCGGGCCTGACCCCGATGGTGCAAGCCAACCACGCGGCCGGCCGACTCCAGTTCACCTCCAATGCGGTCGATGCGATTGCTCATGGCGAGGTGATATTCATCGCCGTGGGCACGCCGCCCGACGAGGATGGTAGCGCGGACCTGCAGTACGTCCTGGCAGTGGCGGCGACCATCGGCCAGCACCTGTCGCAATCGACGTTGGTGGTCGACAAGTCGACCGTCCCGGTAGGCACCGCGGACACCGTGCGCGCGACGATCGCGGCCGAGCTGGACAAACGCGGCGTCCGGATTGATTTCGAGGTTGTGTCCAATCCCGAGTTCCTGAAGGAAGGCGATGCCGTCAACGATTTCATGCGGCCGGACCGGATCATCCTGGGCACCGATGATCTCGATGCCGTGGATAAGATGCGGCACCTGTATGCGCCTTTCGTGCGCAGTCACGACCGCTTCGTGGTGATGGACGTGCGCTCTGCCGAGCTGACCAAGTACGCCGCCAACGCCATGCTGGCGACCAAGATTTCCTTCATGAACGAGATCGCCCACATCGCTGAACGGGTCGGCGCGGATGTCGAAATGGTGCGCCAGGGCATCGGTTCGGATCCGCGTATCGGTTGGCAGTTCATCTATCCCGGCGCCGGTTACGGCGGCTCGTGCTTTCCCAAGGATGTGCAGGCATTGGCCCGCACTGCCCACCAATATGGTCATGAGCCTCGGCTGCTGAATGCGGTCGAGAAGGTCAACGAGCGCCAGAAAGATCATCTTTTCGAGTTGATGCAACGTCACTATGGCGATGCATTGGCGGGCAAGACCGTGGCGGTATGGGGATTGGCGTTCAAACCCAATACCGACGACATGCGCGCCGCGCCCAGCCGTCGATTGCTGGAGCAGCTGTGGTCGGTCGGTGCGAAGGTGCAGGCGTTCGATCCCGAGGCGGCTGCCGAAACTCGCCGCATCTTCGGCGATCGCGAGGATTTGCTGTTGTGCGATTCGGAGTACGCCGCGTTGTCCGGTGCCGATGCGCTCGTGGTGGTGACCGAGTGGAAGCAGTTCCGCAGCCCGGACTTCTCCCGCCTCAGCGAGGAACTTGCCGACGCGGTCATTTTCGACGGGCGTAACCTGTATCCGCCAGACGAAGTGGAAACGGCGGGTATCGCCTATTACGGCATTGGTCGTGGCCGCTCGATTCTGGCGGCGGGCGATCAGGATGCAGGTCAAGCGGGCAGGGTGCGCCGATGAGCGATCGTCCTGGCACCAGTGTCGAGCAACGGCTGGTCGAGCTGGAAACGCGGCTGTCGTTCCAGGAGCACAGCATTGGCGAACTCAGCGATGCCCTGGCGGCGGCTCGCGACGAGGAAGCAGGCAATGCGCTGTTATTGCATCGTGCGTTGCAGGAGCTGCGGCAATTGCGGGTCTCGGTTGCCGCCAATCCGCTTTCAGCTGATCCATCCAGCGAACCACCACCACCCCATTATTGAAGGCCGCGTCCGGGCTTCCGTCCGGACCCGACGACCCCTATGAACGACACTCTTCGCGATCAGCTGCTGGGGCTGGGCTTCAAGCCTGCGCCCGAACCCAAGCGTTCTGCAGGCCACCCGCGCGACGGCCGCCCGGATCGAAAAGCATCGGATGCCCGTGGCGAGCGGCGCCCAGGTGCGCCGAACCGCTCGGGCACCGCAGCGAACCGGTCTGGGAAACCGTCCAGTCCACCTCCTTCCGGAGCAGCCCGTCCGGGGCCTGGCCGGGCAGGGCAATCCCGTGGCGGGCAGGGTAAGCCAGGGCAAGGTAAGCCGGGGAGTCCGCGCTCGCGCGAGGACATCGATCTGGCCAAGGCGTACGCGATCCGCGCCCAGCGCGAGAAGAACGAGCGTATCGCGGCGGAGAAAGCCAAGCAGGACGAAGCGCGCCAGCGGCGAGAGGCGCGCGCGAAGCTGGCCGAGATGGTGAAAGGCATGGCCCTCAATGCCGAAGCGGCCGACATCGCCCGGCATTTCCCCTACGGCGGCAAGATCAAGCGCATCCACGTGACCGCCGACCAGCTCAAGGCGCTGAATGCCGGTGAGCTGGGGGTGCTGCAGATGGACGGACGTTACCTGCTGGTCACCGCCGAGTTGCTGGCACAGGCCGAGCAGGTCTTTGCGCCATCGGTCGCCCTGAAGGTCGATCCCGATGCGCCTGTCGCCGACGGTCCCTACGCCGACCCGCAGTACCAGGTGCCTGACGACCTGGTCTGGTGATACTCCAGCTCCGATTCGATCCATCTGCGGGGTGGCCGGGGCGCCGGGAACGAATGCCCTTGTGTGCGAATGTCCCCCGGCACCGATGAAGCCGGTGCCTCCTCCTTTATTTCACACCCAAGGGCATTCGCACCCGTCGTTCCAGCGTGGCGGTGGTTCCAGAAGCGCAGGCCCGTCGGGCGAGGAACATCATTCCGGATCGTAGTCGAGGTTCGATGCCAGCCAGCGTTCGGCTTGGGCCAGGTCGACGCCCTTGCGGCGGGCGTAATCGACTGCCTGTTCCTTGGACACCCGGCCGACCACGAAGTACTGGCTGCGCGGGTGGCTGAAGTAGAAGCCAGAGACCGCCGCGGCCGGCGTCATCGCGAAGTTTTCGGTCAAGGTCATGCCGGCGTTGGTGGTCGGGTCGAGCAGGCGGAAGATCGTCGCCTTTTCGCTGTGCTCGGGACACGCCGGGTAGCCGGGGGCGGGGCGGATGCCGAGGTACTTCTCGTCGATCAGTGCTTCGGCATCGAGTGACTCATCCGGCGCGTAGCCCCAGAACTCGGTGCGCACCCGCTGGTGCAGTCGCTCCGCCAGGGTTTCGGCGAGGCGATCGGCCAGCGCCTTGAGCAGGATCGCGTTGTAGTCGTCGTGGTCGGCCTCGAAGCGCTGGATATGCGGCTCGATTCCGATCCCGGCGGTCACGGCGAAAGCGCCGATCCAGTCCTGCTTGCCGCTGTCTTGTGGGGCGATGAAATCGGCCAGGCAGAAATCCGGGCGCTCAACGGGCTTGTCGACTTGCTGGCGCAGGCAATGGATCGTTTCCGGCTTGCCATCGACCTGGGCGACGATGTCGTCGCCATCACTGTTGGCTGGCCATAGTCCGAACACGGCCTTCGCAGTCAGCCATTTCTCGTCGATGATCCGCTTGAGCATCGCCTGCGCATCGCGGAACAGGTCGCTGGCGGACGCACCGACGACCTCGTCGGTGAGGATGGCCGGATAGCGGCCCGCGAGTTCCCAAGCCTGGAAGAACGGGGTCCAGTCGATCAACTCAACCAGTTCGGTCAACGGGTAGTCGTCGAATACATGCAGGCCGGGCTGTTTCGGTGCGGGCGGGGTGTAGTCGTCCCAGCCACCCTGGAAACGCTGGCTGCGCGCCTTCTCCAGCGATACCAGCCGCTTCCCGTTGCCACGCTTGCGATGGCGCTCGCGGATCTCCGCGTAATCGGATGCGGTGGTGGCCACGAAGGCAGCGCGTTGTTCGGCGCTGATCATGGTCTGGGCCACGCCGACGGCACGCGAGGCGTCTTTCACCCAGATCGTGGCCGGCTTGTAGAACGGGTCGATCTTCAACGCGGTGTGCGCCCGCGACGTGGTCGCACCGCCAATCAGCAACGGCATGGTGAAGCCCTGGCGCTGCATCTCGCGGGCGACGTGGCCCATTTCCTCCAGCGAGGGGGTGATCAGGCCGGACAGGCCGATCATGTCGGCGTTCTCGGCGATGGCGCGATCCAGGATGACCTGGGAAGGCACCATCACGCCCAGGTCGATCACCTCGAAGTTGTTGCAGGCCAGCACCACGCCGACGATGTTCTTGCCGATGTCGTGGACGTCGCCCTTCACCGTGGCCATCACGATCTTGCCGTTGGTCTTGCCGGTGTCGCCGGTGCGTAGTTTTTCGGCCTCGATGAAGGGCAGCAGGTAGGCCACGGCCTTCTTCATCACCCGCGCCGATTTGACCACCTGCGGCAGGAACATCTTGCCAGCGCCGAACAGGTCACCGACCACATTCATGCCGTCCATCAATGCGCCTTCGATCACGTCCAGCGGGCGGGTGGCTTCAGCGCGCGCCTGCTCGGTGTCCTCCACGATCCACTGGTCGATGCCCTGCACCAGTGAATGGCTCAGTCGCGCGCGCACCGGCTGCTCGCGCCAGGACAGATCCTCGACCCGCTTCTCGCCCTTCTTGCCGCGATAGCGTTCGGCCAGCGCCAGCAGCGTCTCGGTGGCCTCGGGGTTGCGGTTGAGCACCACGTCCTCGACCGCGTGACGAAGCTCCGGGTCGAGGGTGTCGTACAGCGGCAGCGCACCGGCGTTGACGATGCCCATGTCCATGCCGGCCTTGATCGCGTGGTACAGGAACACGACGTGGATGGCCTGTCGCACCAGCTCGTTGCCGCGGAACGAGAAGCTGACATTGGAGACGCCGCCGGAGATGTGGCTGTATGGGAAACGGCGCTTGATCTCGCGGGCGGCTTCGATGAACGCGACCGCGTAGTCGTTGTGCTCCTCGATGCCGGTGGCGATCGCGAACACGTTGGGGTCGAAGATGATGTCCTCGGGCGGGAACCCGACCTCTTCGGTCAGCAGCCGGTAGGCGCGCGAACAGATATCGACCTTGCGCTGTACGGTGTCGCCCTGGCCTTCCTCGTCGAACGCCATCACCACCACGGCCGCGCCGTAACGACGCACCAGCCGCGCCTGGCGCAGGAACTCGTCCTCGCCTTCCTTCATCGAAATCGAGTTGACGATGCCCTTGCCCTGCAGGCATTTCAGCCCGGCCTCGATCACGCTCCATTTGGAGCTGTCGACCATCACCGGGATGCGGGCGATGTCGGGTTCGGCGGCAATCAGGTTGAGGTAGGTGACCATCGCCTGCTCGGAATCCAGCAGGCCCTCGTCCATGTTGACGTCCAGCACCTGGGCGCCGTTTTCGACCTGCTGCCGGGCGACGGCGACGGCCTCGTCGAAGCGGTCGTCCTTGATCAGTTTCTTGAATTGCGCGCTGCCGGTGACGTTGGTGCGCTCGCCGACGTTGATGAAGTTGCTTTGCGGCGTGATTTGCAGCGGTTCCAGGCCGCTGAGGCGGGTCTGGCGGGCGATGGTGGGTTGCATTCCAGGTGCCTCGTGGGTCGTCATGCCGGGACGGCCGCGTCGGCCAGGCCCGGCAGCCGCCGCGGCGCAACGCCGCGCACGGCCTCGACGATCGCGGCGATGTGGGCCGGCGTGGTGCCGCAACAGCCGCCTACCAGGTTCAACAATCCGGAGCGGGCAAACTCGCCCAGCATCTCGGCCATGTCTTCGGGCGTCTGGTCGTAACCGCCGAACGCATTTGGCAACCCGGCATTGGGGTGGGCGCTGACACAGGTGTCGGCGATCCGCGACAAGGTATCGACGTGGGGGCGGAGCTCCTTGGCGCCCAGGGCGCAATTCAAGCCGATGGACAGCGGCTCGGCATGGCGCAACGAGTACCAGAACGCTTCGGCGGTCTGGCCCGAGAGCGTGCGCCCGGAGGCATCGGTAATCGTGCCCGACACCATCACCGGCAGGCGGGCGCCGCGTGCCTCGAACGCCTCGGCAATCGCAAACAGTGCGGCCTTGGCGTTGAGTGTGTCGAACACCGTTTCCACCATCAATACGTCCGCGCCGCCGTCGATCAGGCCATCGGCGGCTTCGCGGTAGGCCATCCGCAGGTCGTCGAAGCTGACCGCGCGGAAGCCGGGACGATTGACGTCGGGGCTCAAGGACGCGGTGCGACTGGTCGGCCCGATCACGCCGATCACGAACCGGGGTTGGCCCGGCGTCTTCGCCTCGGCGGCGTCGCAGGCGTCACGGGCCAGGCGCGCGCCGGTCTGGTTCAACTCGCGGGCAAGATGCTGCAGGCCGTAGTCACCCAGCGACGTGGTGGTTGAGTTGAAGGTATTGGTCTCGACCAGGTCGGCACCGGCATCGAGGTATTCGGCATGGATCGCGCCGATGAGGTCCGGTCGGGTGAGGCTCAGCAGGTCATTGTTGCCGCGTTGGTCGCGGACGCAGCCGCAATCGGGGCCATGGGCGTGGCCATCAATCGAATGATCGCGGTCGAAGCCATCGACGAAACGCTCGCCGCGATAGTCGGCTTCCTCCAATCGGTGTTGCTGGATCATCGTTCCCATCGCCCCGTCGATTACAAGGATGCGTTCTTGCAGGATCCGTTGCAGGGTTTCGGCACGGTCGGGGTTGAGCCAGGGCAGGGTCGTCATCGCGTTGTCTCGTTTGGCTAACGTTTGGTGGGCGCGGTGGTTTTGATCGACTTGGGTTTTTTGCCGTCGGCAGGCTTTCGGCCCAGCAGCGCAATCACCTCGAAATGTGGTGGGCGGCGCTCTCGGGTCACCGACTCGCAGCTCTCGATCGCGAAGCCAGCCTTGCTCGCGAACCGGCTCAGCTCCTTCTCGCTGAAACCCAGGTTGACGTGGCCATACGCGTCCACCACCGAGCGATGCTCGTGGCTGGCCAGGCTGGTCAACAACAGGCGACCGTTGGGACGCAGCACACGCGCTGCCTCGGCGACGGCGTGGGCGGGATGATCGGCGTAGGTCAGTGCGTGCATCAACACCACCAGGTCGAAGCTGGCGTCGGCAAACGGGAGTTCGTGCATGTCGCCTTCCTGCACCTCCACGTTCTCCAGCTTGCGCAGCCTTTCGGAGGCGGCAAGTACCACCTTGGTGCTGGAGTCCAGGCACACGTAGCGATTGGAATGCGGCGCCAGCAGTTCGGCCAGGACGCCATCGCCGGAAGCGACGTCGAGCACGTCGCCGGGCTCCAGCAGCGGCAACGCCGAGCGTGCCATCGCCTCCCAGGTGCGGCCGGGCGAGTAATGGCGCTCCATGTCACCGGCCACGGTATCGGCCCAGTTCTGGTCGGCCGCGCGCATCGCCAGCACATCTGCCACCCGTTCCGCGTCCTGCCGCAGCAGCGGGTCGTCGCTACCCTCACGCAGGGTCGTCCACAACGCGCGTTGCGCCGGATCCAGAGCCGGTCCGTCGAACCGGTAATACGCCGACACCCCGGCGCGGCGATCACGCACCAGGCCGGCCTCCTTGAGCTTGGCCAGGTGGGTGGAAACGCGCGGCTGCGCCAGCCGGGTGATGGCCGACAGTTCAGCGACAGTCAGCTCCTCGCTCTCCAGCAGCGCCAGCAGCCGAACCCGGGTGGCGTCGGCAAATACCTTGAGGCGAGATGACCAGCCTTCCAGATCCATACATATGCACCTATCGCGATATAGCGATAAGTTTGCTGCCGCGACGGGGCCCGGGTCAAGCAACGCACGCGCCGAGGAGTTCAGTCACGAGTCCGGTTGTGGGTTCGGTTAATTCTCGCGCAGGGCTACAATTGCAGCATTCGTGACCAGCAGAGGTATCAGCGTGGATTTTCGTTTCAGCGAAGAGCAGTTGATGATCCAGGATGTCGCGCGGCGTATCGCCCGCGAAAAGATCGCACCCAGCGCGGAGCACCACGACCGCACCGGCGAATTTCCACTGGACAATATCCGCACCCTCGGCGAGAACGGCCTGATGGGCATCGAGGTGCCGACCGAGTACGGTGGCGCCGGCATGGATCCGATCTCCTATGTGTTGGCGATGATCGAGATCGCCGCAGCCGATGCCGCGCACTCCACCATCGTCTCGGTCAACAACTCGTTGTTCTGCAACGGCATCCTCAAGTTTGGCACCGAGGAGCAGAAGCAGCTTTACGTGCGTGCGATCGCGGAGGGCAAGGAGATAGGCGCGTTCGCGCTCACCGAGCCGCAATCGGGCTCCGATGCCACGGCGATGCGTTGCAAGGCGACCAAACAGGCTGACGGCAGCTTCGTGGTCAACGGCAAGAAGAGCTGGATCACTTCCGGCCCGGTCGCAAAGTACTTCGTGCTGTTCGCGATGACCGATCCCGACAAGGGCGCGCGGGGCATCACTGCTTTCATGATCGATGGCGAGCGTGCCGGCTTCCATCGTGGCAAGACGGAGCCGAAGCTGGGCATCCGCGCCTCGGCGACCTGCGAGATCGAGTTCAACGATTACGTGGTCCAGCCCAACGAAGTGCTGGGCGCGGAAGGCGAGGGCTTCAAGATCGCGATGACGGTGCTGGACGCCGGTCGCATCGGCATCGCCAGCCAGGCGATCGGCATCGCCCGTGCGGCGTACGAGGCCACCCTGGACTACGTCAAGGAGCGCAAGGCATTCGGCCAGCCGATCGGTGCCTTCCAGATGACCCAGGCGAAGATCGCCGACATGAAGTGCAAGCTCGACGCCGCCATGTTGCTGACCTTGCGTGCGGCATGGCAGAAGGGCGAGTTCGACAACGGCGGGGCGCGCTTCAGTAATGAGGCCGCGATCGCCAAGCTGACCGCGTCCGAGGCGGCGATGTGGATCGCCCACCAGGCGTTGCAGATCCACGGCGGCATGGGCTACTCCAAGGAGATGCCGATCGAGCGTTACTTCCGCGACGCCAAGATCACCGAGATCTACGAGGGCACCAGCGAGATCCAGCGCCTGGTGATTGCGCGCAACGAGACCGGTCTGCGCTGACATGCAGACCCGGCACTTCCATAACTGTCGTTTGACCGCTGCCTTCCATGGGCAGCGCGGCTGCGATCGCCGCGATATCCCGATCGTTGCAGCTGGCAATGGGGTCCGTTTACGGATCCCGGACGCTGCCTGCATGCCATTTTCTGTCTACTGATTCCCGAGCCTTGGCCCACGCAATTGCGTGGGCCTCACTGCATTGGACCCAACGATCGCATGAGCACCCAACGAAAAACCCCCGCGCGCGCCGCTGCCGGCAAGACCGTCGCCACCAAGAAAACAGTCGCGACCAAGACCGCAAAGACCGCATCGCGCAACCAGAGCGACGGCGTGACGCTGGAGCCCATCCTGGCCGCAATCCGCAAACGCCTGCCCAAGGCGCAGCATGCCGAGGGCGAGGCCTTCGCCAAGGCTTTCTACCAGCGCATGGGTGATGACGAGCTGCCCAAACATACTGCTGAGGGCTGGGCGGCACTGGCTGCGGACATGCTCGATTTCGCGCGCAAGCGCAAGCCTGGCGTGGCGTTGGTGCGCCTGTTCAACCCGACCCGGGCCAGTCATGGTTGGGAATCGCCGCACACGGTGCTGCAGATCGCCAATGACGACATGCCGTTCCTGGTCGATTCGGTGACCATGTCATTGGCCGAGCAGAATATCGGCTTGCATGTGCTTGGCCATCCGGTCATCCAGGTCTCCCGTGACAAGACCGGCAAGCTGGTGAAGGTGGGCGAGGGCGAGCCGGAATCAATGATGCACCTGGAGCTCGACCGCCTGCCGCGCGAGGCGATGCCGGATATCGAGAAGGCGGTGCAAGGCGTGCTTGCTGATGTGCGGGCAATCGTCAGCGACTGGGCCGAAATGCACGGCAAGATGGTTTCGGTCGCCGACGACCTGACGGAACGAAAGCTTCCGGTCAGCGAGGCCGGTCGCGAGGAAGGCCAGCAATTCCTGCGCTGGGCCGCCGACGACCACTTCATTTTCCTGGGTTACCGCGAGTACGACGTGGTCGACCAGGGCGGCGAGGATCTGCTGCGCGCCGTCAAGGGCAGCGGGCTGGGTCTGCTGCGCGGCAAGGACACGGGCAAGCCACGTGCATTGGCCACCCTGGCCGCGCATTACATGCCCCATTCCGGATCGGTCGATGCGCTGATCCTGACCAAGACCAACGCGCGCGCCACCGTGCACCGCCCCGGGTACATGGACTATATCGGCGTGCTGAGCTTCGACGACAACGGCAAGCCGACGCGCGAAGAGCGCTTCCTGGGCCTGTATACCTCCAGCGCATACACCCGGCGGCCATGGGACATTCCGCTGGTGCGCCAGCGCCACGAATACGTGATGAAGCAGTCCGGCCTGGCCGAGGACAGCCACAGTGGCAAGGCGCTTCGCCACATCCTGGAAACCCTGCCGCGCGACGAGCTGTTCCAGTCATCTGGAGAGGAGCTGCTGAAGACCGCCCAGGGCATCCTCGGCTTGCAGGAGCGCGTGCGCAGCAAGTTGTTCCTGCGTCGCGACCGTTACGGCCGGTTCTTCTCCGGGCTGGTCTACATTCCGCGTGAGCGTTTCAACACCGATGTGCGCCTGCGTATCGAGGCGATGCTCAAGCGTGTCCTGCACGGCGAACGTATCGACACCACCGTCCTGCTGGGCGAGTCACCGCTGGCACAGCTGCACCTGCTGGTACGGCCGAAGACCGGTCAGTCCGGTCCGGGCGGGATGGTGAAGGTCGACAACGCCGCCATTGAGGTCGAGCTGGCCGAGATCGTGCGCAACTGGCGCGACGACCTGGCCGAATTGCTGGTGCAGCGTCACGGCGAAGAGCGCGGTCTGGCGATGGCCGAAACCTACGGCCGTGCATTGCCGGCGGGCTATATCGAGGACGTGTCGGTGGCGATCGCGGCCGACGACGTGGAGCACCTGGCCGCACTGGACGGCCCCGATGACCTGCGCCTGAGCCTGTACCGTCGCAGTCCCGGACCCGGCGGCCTGCGCTTCAAGTTCTATCGCCACAAAGAGGACATCTCCCTTTCCGACGCATTGCCGCTGATGGAGAACATGGGCCTGCGGGTGATCTCCGAGCACCCCTACCGGATGTATGCCGGCACCAACCTGATGTATATCCAGGATTTCGAGGTCGAGACCAGCAACCCCAATACCGAGATCGAGGGCGTCGGTGAGAACTTCGAGGATGCATTCGGGCGGATCTGGCGCGGTGATGCCGAGAACGACGGCTTCAACCGCCTGATCCTGGCCGCTGGCCTGACCTGGCGCCAGGTGTCCGTATTGCGTGCCTACAGCAAGTACATCCAGCAAGTGGGCGTGCCGTTCTCACACAGTTACGTGGAAGAGACCTTTGCCCGCTATCCGGCCCTGGCGCGCTTGCTGGTGGAGTTGTTCGAAGCCCGCTTCGATCCTTCCACCGGTCGCGAGTCCAAGGCCGAGGTCAAGTCCGGGATAGAGCGGTTCAAGGGCCAGCTCAGACGCCTGTGTGGGGATGACCAGGCCTTGCGCGCCGCGTTGGAGCCGGTTGTCAGCGCACGAAGCGGCAGCCGGGCCGTCCAGTTGGACGCCACCAGGACGGCCCTCAAATTGCTGCTGGACCAGGTTTCCAGCCTTGATGAGGACCGCATCCTGCGCAGCTTCATGGACGTGATCGAAGCAACCCTGCGCACCAGCTATTACCAGGACGCTATTGGCGGCGCCGATTGTGGCTACGTCGCCTACAAGTTCGATTCCGCACTGGTCCCCGACCTGCCCAAGCCAGTTCCGTATCGCGAGATCTTCGTCTACGGTCCGCGCGTGGAAGGCATCCACCTGCGCTTTGGTCCCGTGGCCCGTGGTGGCTTGCGCTGGTCGGACCGTCGCGAAGATTTCCGTACCGAGGTACTGGGCCTGGTCAAGGCGCAGATGGTCAAGAACACCATCATCGTGCCGGTCGGTGCCAAGGGCGGCTTCATCGTCAAGCGTCCGCCGCCCGATCGCGCCGAGCTGCAAGCCGAAGGCGTGGCCTGCTACAAGATGTTCATCAACGGTTTGCTCGACATCACCGACAACCTGGTGGACGGCAAGGTCGTGCATCCCGATGACGTGGTGCGTCACGATGACGACGACCCGTACATGGTGGTCGCCGCCGACAAGGGCACCGCGCGCTTCTCCGATACCGCCAACGCCATCTCTGCCGACCATCACTACTGGATGGGCGATGCATTCGCGTCCGGCGGTTCGGTGGGTTATGACCACAAGGGCATGGGCATCACTGCCCGCGGCGCGTGGGAGTCGGTCAAGCGCCACTTCCGCTCGCTCGGGGTCAACACCCAGAAAGAAGACTTCGTCGCGGTGGGTATCGGCGACATGTCAGGTGACGTATTCGGCAATGGCATGCTGCTGTCCAAACACATTCGCCTGGTGGCCGCGTTCGACCATCGCCACATCTTCCTTGATCCGGATCCGGTGGCTGCGACGTCGTTCAAGGAGCGCCAGCGTTTGTTCAAGCTGCCCGGCTCCAGTTGGGATGACTACAGCCGGGACCTGATCAGCAAGGGAGGCGGCGTGTTCCCGCGCAGCGCCAAGTCGATTCCGCTGACCGCGCCGGTCAAGGCCGTGCTTGGCATCGATCCGGACGTCGCCGCGATGAGCCCCAACGAGTTGATGGGCGCCATCCTGAAGGCGCCGGTCGACCTGCTGTGGAACGGCGGCATCGGCACCTACATCAAGGCCAGCAGCGAGTCGCATGCCGATGTTGGCGACCGCGGCAACAATGGCTTGCGTATCGACGGCCGCGATGTGCGTTGCAAGGTGATCGGCGAGGGCGGCAACCTGGGCATGACCCAGTTGGGGCGGATCGAAGCGGCCCATGCGGGCACCCTGCTCAATGCCGACTTCATCGACAACTCGGCCGGGGTGGGTACCTCGGATCGCGAAGTCAATATCAAGATCCTGCTCAACGAGCTGGTCAAGTCGAAAAAGCTGACCCTGCCGGCGCGCAACAAGTTGCTGGCCTCGATGACCGAGGAGCTGGCCGGGCTGGTGCTGGTGGACAACTACCGCCAGAACCAGGCGATCAGCCTGATGGAGCGCATGAGCGCGCCACGGCTGGGCTCCAAGCAGCACTTCATCCAGACCCTGGAGTCGCAAGGCCTGCTGGATCGCCAGATCGAGTACCTGCCTTCGGATGCGGAACTGGCCGAACGCAAGGCACGCGGACAGGGCCTGACCCGGCCCGAGCTGGCCGTACTGCTGTCATACAGCAAGCTGGTGTTGTTCCAGCAACTGGTCGACTCCAGCGTGCCGGAAGACAAGTACCTGTCCAAGGAACTGGTGCGCTACTTCCCGGTGCCATTGCAGGACAAGTATGCCAAGGCGATGCAGGACCACCGCCTGAAGCGCGAGATCATCGCCACCGCGGTGACCAACTCGATCGTCAACCGGATGGGCGCCACATTCACCTTGCGCATGCAGGAAGACACCGGTCGTTCCGCTGGTGAGGTCGCCGAGGCGTACACCATCGCCCGCGAGGCGGTAGATGCGCGGGCGTTGTGGGCGAAGATCGACGCGATGGATGGCAAGGTTCTGGAATCGGTCCAGATCGATGCCTTGCAGACGATCTGGGACCTGCTGCGTTCGGTGTCGCGCTGGTTGCTGTCCCGTCCCGGCCCGATGCCCGAGATCACCACGGCGATGGCTCGCTTTGGCGATGGCTTGAAGGCGGTGCATGCGGCATTGCCCGACACCATGTCTCCGGTTCGCCAGGAGGCCTTCAACACCCATCTGGCCGAGTGGAAGGCCAAGGGTGTGCCGAGCGCGTTGGCGGCACAACTGGCGGCGCTGCCGGCACTCGAGTTTGGTTGCGACATCATCGAGATCGCCAACGCACGCAAGTTGTCCCCGGTGGAGGCATCGCAGGCGTACTTCGATCTGGGTGCGGCATTGAACCTGCCCTGGTTGCACGAGCAGATCGATGCATTGCCGGTGGACGGTCGTTGGCAGGCGCTGGCGCGGGGGGCGTTGCGTGACGAGCTTGCGACCCAGCAACGCGTCCTGGCCAGCCAGATTCTTGCCAGCGGCGGCAAGAAGCCTGCCGCGTCGAAAGTGGCTGCCTGGCTGCAACGCGACGACGCCAGCCTGCGCTTTGCCCAGTCGATGCTGGATGAGTTGACTACCCAGAAGACCCTGGATTACCCGACCGTCTCGGTCGCGGTACGTCGGCTGGCGCAGGTAGCCGCAGCCGGCGCGTAAGCGGTTTGTTTGATGATGCACACGCAGCGGCGGCCTCAGGGCCGCCGTTTTTTCTGGTCATGACACCACTCGCGCTATCCTGCAGGCGACCTTCCGGAGCCGCCGATGACCGCGACATCCCGCATTGCGTTTCTTGCCAGTCCCACCGCCGAGGCGCAAGCGGTGTGCAAACGGCTGGCCGCGATCCACGGCGACCATCCGCCCGAGCAAGCCGACACGCTGGTGGCCCTGGGCGGTGACGGCTTCATGCTGCAGACGCTGCATCGCCACGGCGGACTGAACAAGCCGGTGTACGGGATGAAACTGGGTTCGGTCGGATTCCTGATGAACCATTGCCAGATGGATCGGCTGGTCGAGCGCATCCATGCCGCCGAGCCCGCTGTGCTGCGACCGCTGGAGATGGTGGTGCACACCGAGTCCGGCGTGTCGGTGGGCTCGCTGGCCTACAACGAGGTGTCCCTGTTGCGCCAGACCCGTCAGGCCGCGCACCTGTCGATCGAGCTCAATGGCCAGATTCGCCTGGAGGAGTTGATCTGCGATGGCGTGTTGGTGGCAACCCCGGCCGGCAGCACCGCCTACAATTTTTCCGCCCTCGGGCCGATCCTTCCACTGGGCGCGAACGTGATGGCGTTGACCCCGATTGCCGCGTTCCGGCCGCGTCGCTGGCGCGGAGCGGTGCTCAAGGCCGACACCGAGGTTCGCTTCCGGGTGCTGGATCCGTACAAGCGGCCGGTCAGCGCGACCGCGGATTCGCACGAGGTCCGGGACGTGGTGGAGGTGACCATCCGCGAATCGCACGACCGCACCGTCACCCTGCTGTTCGACCCCGAACACAATCTTGAGGAGCGGATGCTGGCTGAGCAGTTCATCAGTGGATGACGATCTCATCGGTTGCGACGGGGATCGCGCACAATGGGGTCATGCTAGACCAGATTGACCCGTTGATCGTTGCCATCTCCTCGCGGACCCTGTTCGACCTGGAGGATGGCCACGCCTTGTTCGAAAGCCAGGGCCTGGAAGCCTACGCCACGTATCAGCGCAGCCACGAAGACGATCTGCTGGAGCCCGGCGTCGCGTTCCCGCTGGTGCGCAAGCTGCTGGGGCTCAACGATGGCTCACCACCGGAGGCGCCGCGGGTCGAGGTGATCCTGATCTCGCGCAACTCGGCCGACACCGGACTGCGGATCTTCAACTCCATTGCGCACCACGGCTTGTCGATCCAGCGTGCGGCATTCAGCAATGGCGCGCCGCCGTTCCCCTATATCCGCCCATTCGGCGCAGATCTTTTCCTGTCCACCCATGCCGAGGATGTGCGCAATGCGCTGGCCGCCGGGGTGGCCGCGGCGACCTTGTTGCCGGCCAAGGCGCTGTTGCAGCGACAGGACCAACTGCGCATCGCGTTTGATGGTGATGCGGTGATCTTCGGTGATGAGGGCGAGCGGGTATCGCGGGAAGGAGGCCTTCTCGCGTTCGCCGAGCATGAGCGCAGCCATGCCGGGGAGCCGTTGTCGGGCGGGCCATTCCGCGGCTTCCTGGATGCCCTGCAGCGTTTGCAGAAGGCCTTCCCGGCGGGAGAAGACGCGCCGATCCGGACCGCACTGGTAACGGCACGCTCGATACCGGCGCACGAACGGGTAATCCGCACCCTGCGCGATTGGGGTATCCGACTCGACGAGGCACTGTTCCTGGGTGGACGCTCGAAAGGGCCCTTCCTGGAAGCGTTCGGCGCCGACATTTTCTTCGACGATTCCGAGCACAACATCGAATCTGCGCGTGGACTGGTTACCGCCGGTCACGTTCCGCATGGGGTTGCAAACCCGTACTGACGACAGTTCGCGCGCGCGCGAGCTGCGTCGTTCAGTAGTGCCGCATTTCCGCGCCGTCCAGGGGCAGGCGGATATCGGTCAGCTTCCAGCGCAGTCCATCCCGGGTGAGGACAAACCGGATGGGCTCGCCGCCGTCTGAGTGGACGGTGGCAGTGAAGCGTGATGGCGACTGGAACCGGTAGCTGGGTTCGCGCAGCGGGTTCGCCGGTGGCTCCGGGGTGAAGGCATTGTCGCCGGTATCGCCGACGATCCGATGCCAGGTGCTGCGGCCCTCAAGCAACGCCGCCAGTCCCGCTGGGCTGACCATGGTGTCGACGGCCACCCCCGCCATGCCGCTGGCCATGCGTGTGGCGACCGCGCCCAGCAGGCTGGACTGCAGGTCCGGTCCGGCCCGACGCACCACGTAATCATCGATTTGCAGCTTGAGGTTTTCGCGCAGGACGGGGAAGTCGACATGCTTGTCGAGCTTTGCCATGTTCTTGGTCTCCACCGCGTCGCGGATGGCGCTATACGCCAGGTACGGGCCGGCGGCGACATAGCCGAGCAACACGATTGCGAGCAGACCCGCCAGTACAAGCAGCTTTCTCATGACTCAGAACTCCAGGTCGACGGCGGCGCACAGGTAATCGGTGAAGCCGGCCAGGCCGGCGAGGTCGGTCTTGAGGATTTCCAACAGGTCGGGGCCAGTGACCACGCTGTCCTCCAGTGCCCGCGAACCGATGAAATTCTTGCGCCGCAGGTCTTGGGCAAACTCGAACTCGGCGGGGAAACCCCGCGGCATCCGTATCAATATCTCGCTGTCGTCCAAGGTGAATCGCTTGCGGAAGCTTGTACCGTGCGCGGCGGCCTTCCAGCCGGCGGGATTGTCGAGGATGAAGTTGCGCACCCGACGCAAGGTGTCCGACTCGGGGTGCCACAGGCCACTGCCGATGAAGCAACGGCCGGGCTGCACATGGATGTGGAACGAAGGCGCTTCGATCTGGCGGCTGCGCTCATGGAACAACTTCACCCCTTGCCAGGTCTTGTAGGGCGACTTGTCGTTGGCGAAGCGGGTGTCCCGATGGATACGGAACAACGAGCCGCCGACTTTCCGGCTTTCCGAGCGGTAATGCGGACTGAGCTCGGCCAGCACGGGTTGCAGGTCGTCCAGCAGGCGCTGGAACGGCTCGCGTACATGCTTCTCGTAGCGGGCCTTGTTGGCATGGAACCAGTCGCGTGAGTTGTTGCGCGCCAGACCACGGAAAAACGTGAAGGTGGCGGGACTGAAATAGGCGTTCATGCGGGTGCGGCGGGCCGCGGCGGCGTGCCGGCGGGCGACAAACTGCGTTCGATATCCTGACGCCACTGGTCGATCTGGCCCAGCAACGCCAGTCGAGCTGGATCAGCCGAGTGCTGATCGCGCAGGGTTGCCAGCTCGGCATCAAAACTGGCGAAGCTGTATTCCGACAATCCCGACCCCGATTGCAGGCGAGAGCGGCGATAGTCGTCCCAGCGGATGCGTTCGTCGGCATCGAGATGCTCGGGGAAGTTGCGGGCGCGGTAGCGGAACAGCAGTTCCGGCAGGCGTGGGTCGCGGAAGTCGAACCTGCGCGCGCCCAGCGCTTCCGGGGCTGTGTTGCGGATGTCGGAGAACAATCGTTTGTCGGCACCGTCGACAAACCCGTCGTACAGGCTGGCATCGACGTCAGGCGTGTCGCGCTCGCGCTCGCGGGAGAACACGGCGCGTACCTTCTCCACCAATGCCGGGCCGGCGTCGCGCAAACGCCGGGCCCGCTGCTCGGCCAGTTCGCGGTCGATGCCCAGGCGCTCGAAGTCGGTCGGCCGCAGGTGATCCCAGGCCGACAGGGCCGGGCTACGGTTGAGGTGGATCTCCTTCAGCGCGATGCGCTCCACCCCCTCGGGCAGGTCCGCCGCACGTACATACAGGCGCGCGGCAATCGTGTCCGCATCCAGTGTGAGCAGGGCCTCGGGATCCTGGGTCAGGTCGTACACCAGCACCCGGCTGTCGATATACGGATGTCGCGCAAGCGGGATCACCGGTGCGGCGCACAGGCGGCTGGCGGGGAAGCGCTGGGATACGTTCAACACCGGCGTCATCGCGACCACGTCGAGCAGGCTGGCGGCATGGCGCTTGTCGCGCAACCGCAGCGCGTAGTCCCACAGCCGGGGTTGGGCGGTCTTGAGTTTTCGGGCCAAGCCGATCAACGCGCGCACATCGGACAGGGCCTCATGCGCATCGCCCTCGCGCACGTGGTTCGCTTCGGCCAGGTGCTCCAGCTTGAATGAGGTGGCGCCGTCCTCACGCTTTGGCCAGACCAGGCCTTCGGGGCGAAGCGCGTGGGCGAAGCGGAACACGTCGAGGAGATCCCAACGCGAATTTCCACTGCGCCATTCGCGTTCATAGGCGTCAAGGAAATTCCGGAAGAAGCCATGGCGCACGAATTCATCATCGAAACGCAGCGAGTTGTAGCCCAGCGTGCAGGTTTCCGGGCGCGACATTTCCTCGCTGATCAACGCCATCGCATCACGTTCGTGCATCCCCTCGCGCAGCGCTTGCTGCGGGGTGATGCCGGTGATCAGGGTCGCGATGGGGGAGGGCAGCAGGTCGTCCGCGGGCTTGACGAAGATACTGATCGGCTCGTCGACCGGGTTGAGATCGACGTCGGTGCGGATCGCGGCGAACTGGGCGATACGGGTCCTGCGAGGATCGGCGCCGAAGGTTTCCAGGTCGTAGAATAGGAACGTCGCGGGCATCGATTCAGTCTTCCGGCGGTAGCGGTGGCAGGCGTGCGACGACGGCGGCATCGACGGCGTCCCAGTCCAGGCCTTCGAGGTTTTCGCGACCGCGGGTCAGTTCGACCAGCAATTCGCGTTGCAGGTTGCCGCGTTCCAGCGCCAGTGCGTAGGGCATGTGGCGGAAGGTGACCATCGCGTAGCGGGGCACGAAGCGGGCGGGGTGGCGCTCGGCCAGCCGATGTTCGAGTTGGCGCTGCAACAGGTAATCCTCATCGTCAACGCGGTCGCGCATCTCCAGGTAGTTCTCCAGCGCCATGTGCTGGATCGCGCGGGCATTGGGCAGGCGTTCGGCCTGGAAGCCAGCGAAGGCGTCGTTGCGTTCCTCGCTGCGGGCCAGGTGGTTCGCCAGCGACACGCAATCTTCGAAGGCACAGTTCATGCCCTGGCCGTGGAACGGGACCATGGCGTGGGCGGCGTCGCCGATCAGTACCGCCCGGTGATCCAGGTGCCAGCGGTCGAGATACAGGGTGCCCAGCACGCCGGTCGGGTTGTGGTCGAAATCGTGTTCCAGCTCCGGGATCAGTTTTGAGGCATCTGCGAAGTCCCGGTCGAACAGGGCCCGCGCCTCGGCGCCGGTGCGGATGGTGTCGAACCCGGGAGTTTCGCCAGTCGCGTGGTTGGGCAGGAACAAGGTCACGGTAAACGTGGACTCGCTGTTGGGCAGCGCGATGCACATGTATCGCCCGCGAGGCCATATGTGCAGCGCATGGGGCTCGATCTGGAAGCCCTGGTCCGGGCCGGGCGGGATCTCCAGTTCCTTGTAGGAATGGTCGAGGAACTCGCCGCGCTCGCCCAGGTCGGTGGCAGCGGCCATCGCCTGTCGCAATGATGAGCCGGCCCCATCGGCACCCACCAGGGTCTGGAACGGGATCTCGCGGATCCCGTCACCACGGTCGTCACCAAACCGGGCAACGCAGTGGTCGAAGTCGACGCTGTCAAGCCGGTGGTGGAAGTGGATACGGGCGCCGGCCTGTTCGGCGATGTTCAGCAGGACCTCGTTGAGCTGGCCACGATGAACCGACCAGATCACCTCGCTGTCGTCGCGGCCATAGCGCTGCAGGTCGACGCGACCATCGTCGAAATGGACCATGCGGCCGCGCATCATCACCGTCTGCGCCATTACCGCATCGTCCGCGTCGGCCTGTCTAAGCGCATGGCGTCCGCGTTCGGCCAGGGCGAGGTTGATCGATCGGCCACGCTCGTAGCCCAGTTCGCGCAGGTCGCCGCGTTTCTCGTAAACGTCGACTTGCCAGCCACGTCGGGCAAGCAGGGTGGCGAGAAGGGCGCCGGCAAGGCCGGCGCCAATGATGGTCAGGTGTTTTGTGGAATCGGGCGGATCGAAGTCTGACATTGGGGAAGGCCTGCCTTTCGAAGCGGTGTGCCGTCAGCGTGCCTGCTGCCAGGTCTCGACGCCGTGGGCGAAGCGCAAGACGTCCTGATGGGTGTTGTAGAGCGGCGCCGGCGAGATGCGGATGACATCGGGCTCGCGCCAGTCACCCAGCACACCGTTGGCGGCGAGGTGGTCGAACAAGGCGCGACCGTGCTCGCGACCGCCACGGACCCGGATCGACAACTGGCAGCCGCGTTGCGCGGGGTCCATGGGCGTCAGTATCTGCAACACGCCGTCGAGATGGTGCTGGATCAGCGATTCCAGGTAGCCGGTCAGCCGCCGTGATTTCTCGCGCAACGCGTGCATGCCGACCCGATCGAACAGATCCAGCGACGCACGCAGCGGCGCCAGGGCCAGGATCGGCGGATTGCTCAACTGCCATCCCTCCGCGCCGGCCGTGGGCACGAACTGCGGGCCCATCTGGAAGCGTGTCGAGGGCTCATGGCCCCACCAACCGGCCATGCGCGGGACGCTTGCGTGGGCATGGCGCTCATGGACGAAGCAGCCGCCGACGGCGCCCGGGCCACTGTTGAGGTACTTGTAATGGCACCAGACTGCGAAATCGACCCCGCTGTCGTGCAAGGCGAGCTCAGTGTTGCCGACCGCGTGGGCCAGGTCGACTCCACACACTGCACCGGCCGCATGACTGAGTCGGGTGATTTCGCTGATGTCGAAAGCCTGTCCGGTGCGGTACTGCACGCCGGGCCACAGCACCAGCGCCAGGCGATGGCCGTGCTGGGTGATCGCCCGTTCAATCGCCGCCATGGAGAACACGCCGCCGGGCTGGTCGGCCTCCAGTTCGATCAGCTCGGTTTCGGGGGCAAATCCGTGCAGTGCAATCTGCGAGGACACCGCATAGCGGTCCGATGGAAACGAGCCGGCCTCGATCAAGATTGCCGGTCGCTGCCGCGTTGGCCGGTAGAAGCTGGCCATCATCAGGTGCAGGTTGGCGGTCAGCGAGTTCATCGCGACCACTTCCTCGGGCTGGGCGCCAACGATGCGCGCCAAGGGCTCACGCATCAGCTGGTGGTAGCTCATCCATTGCGAATTGCCGCGAAAATGGCCTTCGACCGCTTCCATCGACCACTTGTCCAGCACGTCATCGACCTGGGCGCGCACGCCTCGCGGCTGCAGGCCGAGTGAGTTGCCCACGAAATAGGCCTGGTCACCGCCTTCGTGCTGCGGGATATGGAACTCGTCACGCAGGCTGGGCAGCGGATCGGCGGCATCGAGCGCCCGGGCATGGTCCGGGGATTGGATATCGGTCACTTGGTCAGGGTCCTCGAAGAAGGAAGGCGGGCAGTGGCGGTCATGCAAAACGCGACTTTGGCAGTCCCAGCCATTCCAGCGCGGTGCCGTGGTACAGCCGGGCCTGCTGGACTTCATCCAGCCCAAGCGCATCGATGCCCGCGCCCGGTGTTTGCTCGCCCAGCGGGAACGGGTAGTCCGTGCCCAGCATCACCCGGTCCGCGCCGCAGGCGTCGAGCAGATAGCGCAAGGCGGCATCGTCGGCGACCCAGGAATCGAAATACAGCCGGCGCAGGTATTCGCGGGGGTTGCGCGGGTTGTCGGTGGCGACAAGGTCCGGGCGCATGTTGAAGCCGTGCTCGATGCGGCCGATGGTGTACGGGAAGCTGCCGCCGCCATGGGCTAGACAGATTTTAAGCTTCGGCAGTCGTTCCAGCACGCCGCCAAAGACCAGGCAACAGGCCGCGCGTGATTGCTCCGCCGGCATGCCGACCAGCCACGGCAGCCAGTACTTGGGCATGCTGTCGGTGCCCATCATGTCCCAAGGGTGCACCAGGATTGCCGCACCCAGCTCGCTGGCGGCCTGGAAAAATTCAAACAGCTCCGGCGCGTCCAGGTTCCAGTCGCCGACATGGCTGCCAATCTGCACGCCCTGCAGGCCAAGCTGGTCCATGCATCGCTCCAGTTCCTGGACCGCCAGCCGCGGTGATTGCATCGGTACCGTGCCGATGCCGGCGTAATGTCGCGGATAGTCGTGGCAGGTCAAGGCCATGTGGTCGTTGAGCGCCTGGTGCAGCTCCAGTGCGTGGTGCGGCCGCGCCCAGTAGCAGAACATCACCGGCACCGTGCTCAGTACCTGCACCTGCACATCGAACTTGGAGTAGTCCGCCACGCGCTCCTGCGGATCCCAGGTGTTGGACCAGATCTCGCGGAAAAACTTGCCATCCTTGTAGATACGGTGCCGTCCGTCTTCGGTGTGGTGGATCACCGGAAAACGCAGCTCGCCGTACTTGCGCGCCAGGTCGGGCCAGTCGCGTGGCAGGTAGTGCGCGTGGGTATCGATCTTGAGCATGAGTCCAGTCTATCCGTGCAGGTCAGGTGTCGGCCATGACGTACTTGTCGGGCGCCGGGTTGAGGTGGCCGCAGCGCTTGCAACTACGGTGCTCGCGGGAGGCATAGAAGCGCTCGAAGACCGGCGGAAAATCGGTCTCGATGTCCTCCAGGTGGAAAAATTCCTCGTACAACTTGTGGTTGCAGCGCTCGCAGAACCACATCAGCCCGTCGTCCTCGCGGGCCAGGCGCTTGCGCTCGACCACCAGCCCAATGGAGCCGGGCATGCGTTGTGGTGAATGCGGTACCCGCGGTGGCAACAGGAAGATCTCACCGGCGCGGATCGGGATGTCGCGCACCGCGCAAACCCCGTCCGCGCCAGCCTCCTGGATCCGCAGGATCATCTCGCCCTCGATCTGGTAGAACCATTCCGGCCCCTCGTCGAAGTGATAGTCGCTGCGTACGTTGGGGCCACCGACCACCATCACGATGAAGTCGCCATCGTGGACCACCTTGTTGCCGACCGGCGGCTTGAGCAGTTGGCGATGCTCCTCGATCCAGGCGTGCAGGTTGAGTGGGTTGGGCAGCATGGCTTACTCCTTCAGGGCAGCAATACACTTCAGTTCGATGGCGATCGGCGTCGGCAAGGCGCTGATACCCACGGTAGTGCGGCATGGTGCGGTGTCGATGTCGGGGAAGTACTCGGCCCAGACCGCGTTGTAGCGTGGGAAGTCGGCTTCCATGTCGGTCAGGTAGACGGTCACGTCGACCAGGTCCCGCCAATGCGCGCCACTGGCCTCCAGCACCGAGCGCACGTTGGCGAACACCGCGCGCGTCTGGGCGTCGATGTCGTAGCTGACCAGGCGGTCGTCGGCGTCATGTACGTTGCCGACGATCGCATTGCTGACGGGATCGCGCGGCCCGATGCCCGACAGCAACAGCAGGTTGCCGACACGACGCGCGTGTGGATACTGGCCGACCGGTCGGGGCGCGCTGGCGGCGTGTATCGCCCCGGTCATTTTATCGATCCTCCCGGTCGGCGCGGATGCGCGCCAAGGCGTCGGCATAGACGGACGGCAGGCGCTCGGCAGCGATCACGTCGGCGCGCAGATCGTGCACGCGACCGTCGCGCAGGGTATAGACCCAGCCGTGCACGGATACCGACTGACCACGCTCCCAGGCATCGCGCACGATGGTGGTGTGGCAGACGTTGACCACTTGCTCCAGTACGTTCAGCTCGCACAGGCGGTCATGCTTCATTTCATCGTCGTCGAACGTGAGCAGGCTGGCCTCATGCTTCTCGGCGACGTCGGCGACGTGTCGCACCCAGTTGTCGGAAAGTCCGAGCCGCTGGTCATGCAGCGCCGCGTGCACGCCGCCGCAACCGTAGTGCCCGACCACCAGGATGTGCTTGACCTTGAGCACGTCCACTGCAAACTGGATCACCGACAGGCAGTTCAGGTCGGTGGTGACGACGACATTGGCGATGTTGCGGTGGACGAACACCTCGCCCGGCGAGACGTCGATGATCTGGTTGGCCGGCACCCGCGAATCCGAGCAGCCGATCCAGAGGAATTCCGGCGCCTGCTGGCGCGACAGGCGCTCGAAGAACCCGGGATCCTCGGCGCTGACGCGGTCGGCCCATTCGCGGTTCTTGTGCAGCAGTTCTTTCAATGAGTTCATACAGGGTTATCCAATGTGGAGACCGACGTTCTTGGCGTCGGTGAAAAATTGCATGGCCTCAAAACCGCCTTCGCGGCCGAGCCCGGAGTTGCCGATGCCGCCGAACGGCGTGCGCAGGTCGCGTTGCAGCCAGGTGTTGATCCAGACCATGCCGACCTGCAGCCGGGCGGCCAGGCGATGGGCGCGGTTGAGGTCGCGGGTCCAGAGCGAGGCGGCCAATCCGTAGTCGCCTGCGTTGGCGAGGTTCAATGCCTGCTGGTCATCGTCGAACGTTTGCAGCGTGGCAACGGGGCCGAAGATCTCCTCGCGGTTGCTTGTGCAATCGGGCGGCAGGCCTTCGATCACCGTCGGACTGACGAACCAGCCGGGGCGGTCGAGCGCATGCCCGCCGCACAGGATCGAGCCACCTTCCTGGCGTGCGCATTCGATCGCAGCCACGACCTTGTCGAAATGGGCCTGGGAGACCAGCGGGCCAACCTGGGTGTCCCGGGCAGCCGGTTCGCCGATCCGCAGCTGGCGTACACGCTCGACGAAGGCATCGCGAAACTCGTCGTGGATGCCGCGCTCGACCAGTATCCGCGAACCGCACAGACAGATCTGGCCGGAGTTCTGGAACGCGGAGCGCACCAGCACGTCCAGGTCTTCACGCCAGGAGCTGTCGGCAAATACCAGGGTCGCGTTCTTGCCACCCAGCTCCAGTGAGGTCTTCTTCAACAGTGGGCCGGTCAAGCCGGCGAGCCGGCGCCCGACCGCGGTACTGCCGGTGAACGACACGGCCTTCACACGGGGATCGATCACCAACGGCTCGCCAACTGCAGTGCCGTGCCCGTGGATGATGTTGAGCACACCCGGAGGAAAGCCGATGTCCGCAGCCAGTTCACCCAGCATGCTGGCCGTGACAGGCGTGATCTCCGAGGGCTTGGCGACCACGGTGTTGCCCGCGGCCAGCGCCGGTGCAATCTTCCAGGTCAGCAGGTACAGCGGCAGGTTCCACGGTGAAATGGTCGCCACCACGCCCAGTGGCGGGCGCAGGGTGTAGTTCAATCCGGCCTGGCCGTGGTGGGACTGGCTGGCGAACTGGGTCGCGGCATGCGCAAAGAAGCGCAGATTGCTGATGGCCCGTGGGATTTCCACCTCGCGTGCCAGTGCGATGGGTTTGCCCGCATCGCGTGACTCGGCCAACGCAAAATCCTCGGCGCGCGCTTCCAGTGCGTTGGCGAGCTTTTCCAGCCAGCGCGATCGTTCGGAATTGGGCAGGCCCGCCCAAGCGGGGAACGCGGTTTGCGCGGCGCTGACGGCGGTGTCGACCACCGCGCTGTCGCCGCCGGCAACCGTGGCGAAAACCTGTCCCGTTGCCGGATCAAACACATCGATGTCGCCATCGCCAGCAGGGCCGGATGGTTTGCCGTCGATCCAGTGGGTCAGGTGCATTGGGCTAGCTTACCGCCAGCGACAGCCGGGTTACAGGGACCGCGTGCGGCCGCCGTCCACGGGCAGGTTGATGCCGGTGATGTAGCTGGCCGCCGGAGAGCACAGGAACGCAATTGCCGCAGCCGTTTCCTCCGGCTTGGCAAAGCGCCCGATCGGGATGGCAGAGACCATGTCGGCGACGACTTCCTCGCGGTGGCGGCCGCTACGGGTCGCGGTGGCGTCGATGATCTGCTCGATGCGGGGCGTCTGGGTCGAGCCGGGCAACACGTTGTTCACGGTAATGCCGGACGGTGCCAGCTCACCGGCCAGGGTCTTGGCCCAGCTGGCGACGGCCCAGCGGGTGGTGTTGGATACACCCAGGCCCTTGATCGGTTCCTTTACCGAGGTCGAGATCACGTTGACGATGCGGCCAAACCCGTCGCGCTGCATGCCCGGGATCACCGCCTCGGCGAGCACATGGTTGCCGAGCAGGTGTTGGCGCAGTGCCGACTCGAACGCGGCGACGTCGGCGCCATGCACGGCTCCGGGTGGCGGCCCGCCGCTGTTGTTGACCAGGATATGCACCGGCCTGGCGGCAACCAGCGATTCGACCTGGGCGCGCAAACGCTGGGTATCGGCGGCGTCGACCGCAATCCAGCCATGCTGCTGGCTGCTGCGAGGCATGGGTAGTTGCGCGGTCAAATCACGCAACAACGGCTCGCGGCGCGCCAGCAACGTGACATCGGCGCCCAGCTCCGCCAACGCCTTGGCGGTGGCCCATCCGATGCCCTGGCTGGCACCGCACACCAACGCGTGCTTCCCGCCGAGATCCATGTCCATGTCAGTTTCCCTTCGGTTTGGATGCGAGCGTCTGCACCATCCGCGCTCGCAGTTGTTCGTCATCGTCGGCCTGGGGCGCAATCAGCTCGGCAAGCATGAAGCCCCGTGAGTTGGCATCGTCCTCGTCCATGCCGGACAGCTCCGCGAACTCGGCATCCATCAACGTCGATCGGGCGGAGTCCTCACTGTCGAAGGGCAGGGTATTGCCATCGCTGTCGAGTATCTCGGCGGTGCCGGCCTCCAGTACCCGCATCCGGGCCCAGACCACCGTGCGTCCAAGCGTCGCCAGCCACCACTGTCCGGCGCTCATGACGCGGCCTTGGCGACCAGCGTCAACACGCCGGAGCTCAGCAAGCCGCCGACGATGGTCAGCAGTGCGATCCGTGCCGGGGTGGCAAGGCCATTGAGGTTGTGGTCGGCGGCCGAGCGATAGTGGCCGCGCAGCAACCACAACCACGCCGGCGGGCGGGCAAACGCGTTGGGGCCGAAGCTTTCCAGCAGTTCCGGCTGGCGATCACGCATGTGCACCAGCGTCAGCGGCCAGAAGATGACGAACGCCGTTGCGCCGGCGATGGCGACGGCAAGGCAAAGCAGGGCAAAGAACAGGATCACGAATCACCACCTCGGCTGGTCATTGGCATTCAGTACTCGGCGTTGCCCGGCGCGCGCGGGAAGGCGATCGCGTCGCGGATGTTGCTCAGTCCGCAGACGTAGACCACCAGCCGCTCGAACCCGAGCCCGAAGCCGGCGTGCGGCACCGAACCATAACGACGGAAGTCGCGGTACCACTGGTAATGCTCCGGATCCAGCCCGAACTGGCGCATGCGCGCGTCCAGCACGTCCAGCCGTTCCTCGCGCTGGCTGCCGCCGATGATCTCGCCAATGCCCGGCGCCAGCACGTCCATCGCGGCGACGGTCTTGCCGTCGTCGTTCAGGCGCATGTAGAAGGCCTTGATGTGCTCGGGATAATTGGTCACCACCACCGGCCGGCCGACGTGTTGCTCGGTCAGCCAGCGCTCGTGCTCGGTCTGAAGGTCCAGGCCCCATTCCACCGGGAACTCGAACTTGTGCCCGGAGTCCTGCAGCAACTTGATTGCGTCGGTGTAATCGATCTGCTCGAACGGCGCGTTGATGAATCCTTCCAGCCGATCCACCGCACCTTTCTGCACACGCTGGTCGATGAAGGCCATGTCGTCCGCGCGCTCGTCCAGCACCGCTCGGAACAGGTACTTGAGGAAGTCCTCGGCGACCCGGGCGTTCTCCATCAGGTCGGCAAACGCGATCTCCGGTTCGACCATCCAGAACTCGGCCAGGTGGCGGGTGGTGTTGGAATTCTCGGCACGGAAGGTCGGCCCGAACGTATACACCTTGCTCAGCGCAAGCGCATAGGCCTCGGCATTGAGCTGGCCGGACACGGTCAGGAAGGTCTCCTTGCCGAAGAAGTCGCGGCTGAAGTCGACCGCACCGGTCTTGTCGCGCGGCAGGTTGGCCACGTCCAGGGTCGAGACCCGGAACATCTGCCCGGCGCCCTCCGCATCGGAAGTGGTGATGATCGGCGTACTGATCCAGAAGTAGCCGTTCTCGTGGAAATACCGATGCACGGCCTGGGCCAGACAGTGGCGGATGCGGGTGACGGCGCCAAACAGGTTGGTGCGCGGGCGCAGATGGGCGACCTCGCGCAGGAACTCCAGCGAGTGGGCCTTGGGCTGGATCGGGTAGGTTTCCGGGTCATCGACCCAGCCGACCACCTCGAGCTTGTGGGCCTGGATCTCGAACCCCTGCCCCTGGCCCTGGGAGGCGACCAGCTCACCGGTGGCGATCACCGAGCAGCCCGTGGTCAGGTGCTTCACCTCGTCCTCGTAATTGGACAAGGTGGCGGGCGCGACGACCTGGATCGGCGCGAAACAGGAGCCGTCACTGACATTCACGAAACTCAGGCCGGCCTTGGAGTCACGTCGGGTGCGCACCCAGCCGCGGACGGTGATTTCACCACCGACCGGCAGTTGGCCTGCGAGCGCGTGCTGGACGCTGGTTATCGTCATGCGCAAACCGCCGTCATGCCTTGATTCCTTGCCCTTGGGGGCCGATATGGTTGGGAGTTGGAGTTTACGGGTGGGCCGGCGTGCTTGCGAGGCATCGCGTTGCCGTTCACCTATAATGGCAGCATCAACGGAGGTTTTTTTATGAGCGTCACCATGACCCCGGCCGCGCTGGCTCGCGTGCAGCGCTTCCTCGGCGATAGCCCGGATGCGATCGGTCTGCGTTTCGGAGCCGCCAAAACCGGGTGCTCGGGTTGGCAGCATCATGCTGACCTGGCCACCGAAGAGCGTCCCGGCGACACCGTGTTCGAGCAGGACGGCGTGCGTGTCTACGTGGACATGCTCAGCCTGCCGCAAGTCGATGGAACCCAGATTGACGTGGTCAAGCAGCGCCTGGGCGAGCAGTTCCTGTTCCGCAACCCCAATGCCAGTGCCGAATGCGGCTGTGGGGAAAGTTTTACCACCAGCGCCGACCTCGCCTAGGCGAAACCGCGCGCGCCGGAACCCACACGAAAGTACCGGAGCGGCTCGCCATGCGGGCCGGGTTGCCGGGCGGAAGCGCGCCTATGGTTCCCATGCCGGAAAACTGCGATAATCGCCGGCTTCCTTCGGCATCTTGCCGCAGGAACCTTGCCCCACCGCGTGTCGAGCCACGGCCACGGGGGGCTGACCGGCCAACAAGGCCGATATCCACAAGGACAACACCATGCGTCATTACGAAGTCGTGTTCCTGGTCCATCCCGACCAGAGCGAGCAGGTGCCGGCCATGATCGAGCGCTACAAGGGCTTGATCGAGGGCGGCGAAGGCAAGATCCATCGCCTCGAGGATTGGGGTCGGCGTCAGCTGGCGTACCCGATCGCGAACCTGGTCAAGGCCCATTACGTACTCATGAACATCGAGTGCAACCAGACCGTGCTGGCCGAGTTGGTCGACAGCTTCCGCTTCAACGACGCGATCCTGCGCCACCTGGTCATCAAGCGTGACGAGGCGGACACCGAGCAGTCGCTGATCATGAAGTTCAAGGACGAGAAGGGTGACAAGCCCGACCGTGGCGATCGTCGTCGTCGCGACGACGAAGGCAGCAGCCACGACGGCGCCGGCGACAAGCCCGCCGCCAAGCCTGAAGCTGAGCCGGAAGCCACGTCCGACGACAGCACCGAAACCGCCTGATCACGCCCTCCTGGAGCAGCGCACCCATGTCCAAATTCTTCCGCCGTCGCAAGTTCTGCAAATTCACCGCCGAAGGCGTCAAGGAGATCGATTACAAGGATCTCAATACCTTGCGCCAGAACGTTTCCGAGACCGGCAAGATCGTCCCCAGCCGGGTCACCGGCACCAAGGCGAAGTACCAGCGTCAGTTGGCGACCGCGATCAAGCGCGCCCGTTTCCTGGCCCTGATCCCGTACACCGACAACCACCACGCCTGAGCCCATTCGGACAGCCATCAGTTGCGGGGCCTCGCGCCCCGCTAACGAATACGGAGCAACACCATGCAATTGATCCTCCTGCAAAACGTGCAGAACCTCGGCAGGCTCGGCGACAAGGTCGACGTCAAGCCGGGCTACGCGCGCAACTTCCTGGTTCCCCAGGGCAAGGCCACGCCGGCTACCGCCGCCAACCTGGCGGAGTTCGAGACCCGTCGTGCCGAGTACGAAGCCAAGGCCAAGACGCGTCATGACGACGCCGAAGCCCGTCGTGCCGGCCTCGAGGACGTGTCCATCACGATCCACGCCAACGCCGTCGCCGAAGGCAAGCTGTACGGCTCCATCACCAGCAACGATATCGCCGTGGAGCTGACCAAGCTGGGCCAGCCGGTCGAGAAGTCCGAGGTGATCATGGGCAAGGGTGCCATCCACCACACCGGCACCTACGAAGTCGTGGTGCACCTGCACACCGATGTCGAAGCCACCGTTACGGTGATTGTCGAAGGCGACGTCACCTGATTGCCGCCGGCCCGGGGTTCGCCCCGGTCCGCACGCTGGGCACGTTTGTCTGATAAAGCGAGGGGCGCCGCGAGGCGCCTTTCGTGTTTTTGCCGACTTGTCCCGCGCTATCCACCGGTTATCCACAGACTTGTCTGCAACCCCCACGCGCATCCGGCACTAGGATGCTTGTTCGACCTGCGCGCGCCCCTGCCGCACGGCCACTGCCAGGAACCTGTCCTTGATGAGTGCACGCCCCGGCTTCCGCGGTGAACAGCGCAGTGATTCGCGCTTCGAGACCCGCTCCGAGCAACGATTGGATCAGTTGCGGATTCCGCCACAATCGATCGAAGCCGAACAGGCCGTGCTGGGCGGCCTGATGCTGGCCCCGGACGCTTATGACCAGGTCGCTGACAGCCTCGCCGAGCATGACTTCTACCGGCGCGACCACCAACTGATCTTCCGCGCGATCCGCGAGCTGGCCGAAAAAAACAAACCCTTCGACGCGGTCACCCTTGGCGAGTGGTTCGAATCGATGGGGGAGGGCGAGCAGGTCGCTGGCGGTGCCTACCTGATCGAGCTGGCCAGCACCACGCCATCGGCTGCCAACATCAAGGCTTACGCCGAAATCGTCCGCGACAAGGCCGTGCTGCGCAAACTGATCGAGGTCGGCACCACCATCGTCAACGATGGTTTCCAGCCCGAAGGCCGCGAGAGCAGCGAGCTGCTGTCTTCGGCGGAGCAGCAGGTATTCGCGATCGCCGAGGCCGGTGCGCGGGGCCGTACCGACTTCACCGCCATCAACTCCGCGTTGTCGGAAGCCTTCGATGTCCTGCAGACGCGTTACGCCGCCGGCGGCACGGTCACCGGCCTGCCGACGGGTTACACCGAGCTGGATGAGATGACCGCCGGACTGCAGCCGACCGACCTGCTGATCCTGGCGGCGCGTCCAGCGATGGGCAAGACCACGCTGGCGCTGAACATCGCCGAGTACGCCGCGATCAAGAGCAAGAAGGCGGTCGCCGTGTTCTCGATGGAAATGTCGGCCAGCCAGCTTGCGTTGCGCCTGATTTCCTCCAACGGACGCGTCAATGCCCAGCGCCTGCGCAGTGGCCAGTTGGAGGACGAAGACTGGAGCCGGGTCACCAGCGCGATCCGGATGCTGAAGGAATCCAAGATATTCATCGACGACACGCCCGGCCTGTCGCCGGACGCACTGCGCGCCAAGGCCCGTCGCCTCAAGCGCGAGCACGACCTGGGGTTGGTGGTGGTCGACTACCTGCAGCTGATGGCGGTGCCGGGCAATACCGAAAACCGCGCCACCGAGATCTCCGAGATCTCACGCTCCCTGAAGCACTTGGCCAAAGAACTCAACGTGCCTGTGATCGCGCTGTCGCAGCTTAACCGCTCGCTGGAAACCCGCGCCGACAAGCGTCCGGTGATGGCCGACCTGCGGGAGTCCGGCGCGATCGAGCAGGATGCGGACGTCATCATGTTCATCTACCGCGATGACTACTACAACAAGGAAAACTCGCCCGACAAGGGTCTGGCCGAGATCATCATCGGCAAGCAGCGTAACGGCCCGACCGGGTCGCTGAAGCTGAAGTTCTTCGGTGAGTACACGCGGTTCGACAATCTGTCGCACGACTCCATCGGCAGCTTCGAATAGCTTGCCGGCTGCGATGCCTGCCGAAAGCTGAACAGGTAAAACTTGCCATCACCTTGTTCATACAGGAACGTGGTTAGCTTCGCCGTATGTTTCTCAGGCCCACTGTCAGGAAGGACACTCCCATGAAAAACCCAGTCAAGATCGTACTCGCCGTTGCCATGACGACCGCGTTGCTCGGTGGTTGCGCTACCGGCGGCGGCGGGTACTATGGCCAGCCGCAGGATCCGTATGCACAGCAGTCCGACCCCAGCAATGACCGCACCAAGAAGGGCGCGATCATCGGTGCCGTGGCGGGTGCGGTCGCCGGCCTGTTGAGCGGCAGTGACGCCACCGAACGTCGCCAGCGCGCGCTGGTCGGCGCAGGTGTCGGCGGCCTGGCCGGCGGTGCGATCGGCAACTATCAGGATCGTCAGGAGCGCGCACTGCGCGACCAGATGGCGGGCACCGGCGTGGATATCGTGCGCCAGGGCGACAACATCACCCTGAGCATGCCGGACAACATCACCTTCGGCTTT
This sequence comes from Lysobacter sp. A289, assembly GCF_054072675.1. NCBI lineage: Bacteria > Pseudomonadati > Pseudomonadota > Gammaproteobacteria > Lysobacterales > Lysobacteraceae > Lysobacter > Lysobacter sp. A289. Next base: position 1,032,712 of record NZ_JBSVRN010000001.1, on the reverse strand, counting down.
GACAGCTCGTCGCTGCAGTCCCAGTTCTATCCGGTGCTCAACAACCTGGCCGGCACGTTGACCCAGTACAACCAGACCATCATCGAGGTCGCCGGCCATACCGACAGCAAGGGTACCGATGCCTACAACCAGCAACTGTCCGTGCGTAGGGCGGACGCGGTGGGCGATTACCTGATGGCCAGGGGCGTGGTGCGCGATCGCTTCATCATCACCGGTGCCGGCGAGAGCCGTCCGATTGCCAGCAACGACACCGATTCGGGTCGCGCGCAGAACCGCCGCGTCGAGATCACGTTGGTGCCGTTGCGCTCCTGACCGATTTACCGGGCGTGTCTGCCGGGCTTGCCCCGGCAGCGCAACTTCAAACGGGCTCCCCAGGGAGCCCGTTTTTGTATGTGAGCGGTCGAGAACCCATGACGCCCGGACGAACCGGGGTTCAAGGGTTCATTGAGCAGACGGCAGCGCGTAGGCGATCACGTAATCACCCGGCGTGGTGCCCAGCGAGCCGTGCCCACCGGCGACCACCACCAGGTACTGGCGCCCATCCGTTCCGGTGTAAGTCATCGGCGTGGCCTGACCGCCGGCGGGCAGGCGCTGCTGCCACAACTGCTTGCCGGTGGTGACGTCGTAACCGCGCACGTAATCATCCAGGTTGCCGGACAGGAAGGCCACGCCGCCGCCGGTCATGATCGGACCGCCAATACCGGGCACGCCCATCCGGAAGGGAAGCGGCACCGGCGAGAGGTCGCGCACGGTGCCGTTGCGGTGTTGCCAGATGACCTTGCCAGTGGTGAGGTCTGCGGCGGCCACGTAGCCCCATGGCGGCTGCTGGCAGGGCAGGCCGACGGGCGACAGGAATGGCCCCATCTCGACCGCGAATGGCGCGCCGAAGTTCTCGTTCAGGCTGGGTAGCGCGCCATGTGGAGGCGCGCCGCCTGGCTGTACGTATAGCGTTTCGTCATCTTCGCGCGGAACCAGGGTGGAGGTGAACGCCAGGTAGGTCGGCATGGCGAATGCGATCTGGCGCACCGGATCCACCGCTATGCCACCCCAGTTGAAGACGCCGAAGTTGCCCGGGTAGATCAGCGATCCCTGCTCGGACGGCGGGGTGTAGCGACCCTCGTAACGCAGCTTGCGCAGCGCGATCCGACAGGCGAGCTGGTCGAACAGGGTCGCGCCCCACATGTCGGCGCCGGTCAGTGGCGGCGGATTGAACGACAGCGCCGACACCGGCTGCGTCGAGGCCGTCCAGTCGCCTTCCGCGGCACCTTGTGGCGCGGGCATCTCGGTGACCGGCAACAACGGCTCGCCAGTGCGGCGGTCGAGCACGAACAAATCCCCCTGTTTGGTCGGTTGCACCAGCGCCGGAACGGTGCGGCCATCCATGGTGAGGTCGATCAGCGTCGGCTGGGCGGGTACGTCGTAGTCCCACAGGTCGTGGTGCACGGTCTGGAACACCCAACGCACCTGTCCGGTAGCGAGATCGAGCGCGACAACGGCGGAGGAGAATCGCTCGACCGACTCGCTGCGATCGCCGCCCCACTGGTCGGGCGGCTGGTTGCCGAGCGGTACGTACACCAGCCCCAGCGCCTCGTCGACACTGGAGATGGACCAGCTGTTGGGCGAGGAAGGCGTGTAGTTCTCGCCGGGGCCCAGCGGCGCGGTGTCGTCGGGGTTGCCCGAATCCCAGTTCCACGCCAGCTCGCCGGTATCGACATCGAACGCGCGGATCACGCCCGACGCTTCGTTGACGCTCACGTTGTCCAGTACCGTGCCGCCGACGATGACCAGTGAGTCGGTCACCACCACCGGCGAGGTGGAGTAATAGGAACCCGGGTTGACGTTCGGCATGTTCTGCCACAGGTCGATCTGGCCGCGGCCGTCGCCGAAGTTTGGACAGACCTTGCCATTTTCGGGATTGATCGAGATCAGGCGCCCATCAGCGGTGGGCATGAACAATTGAGCGCTGCAGCTGTCGGCTATCGGCAGATGGGTGACGGCTACTGGCGCGCCGGAGGGGGTGCGCTGCGACGTCGCGGACTCATTGCCAGCATCGGTTTGCGTGCCGGACACAGGCGAGGTGCCATCATTGGCGGCGAGCGCATCATCAGCCAGTTCCGGATGGTCGCCCGGGTTTGCGCTAGTCGCCGCGTTATCCACGTTATCTCCCGTGTCAGCGGGCTTGGCAGCGTACGACAACCCCCTGCAGGTCAGGTGCTGCAGTGCGAGTTTGCCCTGGATCTTCGGATCCAGCCGCCATACCTCCTCGCCGGTGGTGGCGTCCAGGGCAATGACGGACTGATGCGGCGTGCAAAGGAACAGGCGATTGCCGACCTTCAGTGGCGTGACCTCGAAGGTGGTTTCTACCGGGTCGCCGGGCTGGCCCAGAAAATCGCCGGTGCGGTACGTCCAGGCGACCTCCAGGTCGGCCACATTGGCCGGGGTGAGTTGGGTCAGTGGCGAGTAGCGCTGGCCCTGCTGGGTACGTCCGTAGGCATGCCACTCGTCGGCCGGCACGGCCTCGGTGATGGCACCGGTAGCGGGTCGCGAACCGGGTGCATTGCCCTCGATGCGATGCGGGTCGTTCCACCACGAGGTAACCGACAGCAACAAGGTCGCGATGACGACGGCCGCCAAGGGTATCCAGGAGCTGCGCGGAGCCGGTTGTCGGTCAGGTCCGGTGATCCTGGAGTGGTGCTGATCCAGCCCGCGGCGGGCCCAGGGCAGCAACAGCCAGATACCGAGCAGGAAAGGCACCCCGAGCCGGCTGGCCAGTGGCCACCAGTCCAGCCCAGACTCCCACAACGCCCAGACCAGCGTGGCCAGCATCAACAAGGCATAGAGGATCAGCGCCATCCGGCGGCGCATGCACAGAAGCACGCCTACCAATGCGAAACCCAGGCCGGCGAGCAGGTAATACCAGGACCCGCCAAGCAGCACCAGCCACCCGCCGCCGCCCACAAGGGCCAAGCCGATCACCAGGAAAACAGCGCCGGTGATCATGGGGGCGCGATACGACTGGGTATCTGGCACGGTGATTTCCTCCGGTGATGGCCCTGCAAGCTTCCCGCAGCGAACGTCTGCGAGATGTATACAAGCGCTCGATGCTCAGAAGACGAGGCTGCTTTTGAGTCCGACCACGAGCGCGTCGCTGTTGCGGCTGCTGCCGCCCGGGTGGACGACGTATTGGAGATTCGGCCGCAGCGTGAGCCCCGGGATGGGACGCCAGACATAGATCAACTCGGCTGCATACTCGTTGCCATCCAGCACCAACCCCGGATCCTCCGGGTGCAGTTGGTTGTGTAGCCGTTGATGGTCGGCGGCGCGACCGTTGGGACGGGTAGCACCGACGGCGAAACCGACCGTGTCCTGGTCCCGCCCGAATGGCCCGGCATATTGCACGCCCAATGCGATCTGCCGGTCGGTGGTCGCTGTCGCGCGATCGGCTTGCGTTGCGTTGAGGAACACGGTCGCCCCGGACTGGCCGCCATCGCCACTGATTTGTTGCTCGAAGTTGATGTAACCACCGTAGCGCGCGTCGCGATGCAGGGGGTCACCAGAGGTGATCGCAAGCGGCTGATGCCTGGTATCCAGGAACAGATCCGGACCGCCGGACGTGTCGTACCACAGTCCAATCTTGTAGCTGCCGGGTCGACCGTCGGTCGTGGGCAACCAGCCAAACTCCAAAGGAACCAGTGCGCCGGTGGTACCGCTGGGGAAGTCGAGTTTCCAGCCGTTCTCGCGCGCGTACTGGTCATCGACATATTTCGGATTGACCTGGTACGCGCCCACCTGCAGGTACATTCGCTCGCTGATGTCGAGTTTGAGCCGCGTGGCCCACTGGCTGGTAGGCCAGTTGACCCAGTAGTCGCCCACCAGGTTGCCCGGCTGCGAGCCACAGAAGGTGAGATTCTGGAAGTCGCACGAGAACGCCGCGAAGTCGCCGCCCGCCGTCATCCGGCCAATGCGCCACTGCAACCGGTTGGCCAGGAACGACTGCTCCAGCGCGAAAACGGTCAGGTGCCAGGTCTGGCCGCGGCCGTAAACCTCCTGCAATAGCTGGTTGTTGCCTATCCCGGCGTCGCTGCCAAGGTCATTGCCGTTGCGGTGGGTCATGACTACCTGGAAGCTGGCGCCATTCCAGCCCCAGAGTTTTTCCAGATCCAGGTCGGTGCCGAACTTCCATTGGTCGGCGTGACGCGTGATCTGCCGCTCGCCACCGCTGAAGTTGTGCGCCAGCTCACTGTCGTATCCGATGTCGAAGGTGATCCCGGTATCGGCGAGGCGGCCGCGCGCGCCGTCCCAATCACCCAGCAGGTAGTGATCGTCAGCGGCGCTCGCCTGTCCGGCAAAGCACAGGGCCATTGCCGCCAGGGCCCACGACACCGCTCGATCGCCCTTGTGCCGGATGTACACGATTGCCGCCCTCCATGCGGGCATCTTCCATGAACGATGTGACGGAGCGGTGCACTCGCCACTTCAGCGTCAATCGGCGCTTGCCACATCCTCCCGCAGCGGAATGCGGCTCGGCCAGCCCCCGGCCATGGCCTTGTAGAGCGCTACCGCGCTGGTCGCTGCCCGGGTGCGGACATCGGCGAGCGCGTCCTGTGCCTGCAGTTTCGTGCGCTCGGCATCAAGCACTTCCAGCAAACTGGTCGCGCCGGCGTCGTAGCGGACGTGGGCCAGTTCAGCGGCGCGAGCGCTGTCGGTAGCGGCCTGCTGCAGATGCTCGTCCTCGGTGCGGGTGCGGGCGTAGCGGACCAGCGCGTTTTCGGTTTCCTCCAGCGCCAGCATCACCGTCTGCTGGTATGCCGCCAACTCACCGGCGGCATCGGCATCGGCGGCGGCCATGCGGGCGCGGACGCGGCCGATGTCGAGGAACGACCAGTCGATGCCCAGTGCAATCAGGCTGGTTTCACTGTCGCGTTCAAACAGGTTGCCGGTGTCGATGGCCTGGCTGCCGATCAGCCCGCCCAGGGTGAAGCGTGGGAACAGGTCGGCGGTGGCGACGCCGATGCGCGCAGTGGCGGCGTGCAGGCGCTGCTCGGCGGCGGTGATGTCGGGGCGACGGCGCAGCAACTCGCCGGGGGTGCCGGGATCGATCGGGGCGGGCAGGGCCGGAAGGTTGGCGGGTTGTTCCAGTTCGACGACGAGAGCGCCCGGTGCCTTGCCGGTCAACACCGCGAGTCGGTGCATCATTACCGCGGCGTCGGCCTCCAGCGCCGGCACGCGGGCGAGGGTCGCCTGCAACTGGGCGCTGGCGCGGGCGCGATCGAAGCCGGTGGCACTACCTGCGTCGAGCCGGACCTGCACGATGCGCAGGGTCTCGCGCTGGTTGTCGGCGTTTTCGCGGGCGACATCGAGGCGCTCCTGCAGGCCGCGCAGATCGATGTAGCTGCGCGCGACCTCGGCGACGATGGCGACCTGCAGCGCGGCGAGGTCGGCCGCGGTCGCGGCGGTTTCGGCGCGTTGCGACTCGACCCCACGGCGGATGCGGCCGAACAGGTCGAGTTCCCAGACCACGTTGATGCCTGCCGAGTAGCTTTCGCTGTCGCGTTGCTCGCGCGACAGGCCCGGCGCCTGGTCGGCGCTGGCGCGTCCATCGCTCGCCTCGGCGCCGGCGGTAACGGTCGGCAACCGGTCGAAGCCTGAGCCGCGCAGCAGGGCATTGGCGCGGTCGAAGCGGGTCAGGGCGATGCGCAGGTCGTAGTTGGCCACCAGCGCCTCATCGACGAGCCGGGTCAGCATCGAGTCGTCGAAGGCGTTCCAGAAGTCCGCATCCGGCTGGGGCTGTGGCGCGACCGCGACGGGATTGGTGTCGTCGCGGACGAACTGCTCTGGCACCGACAGGGTGGGGCGGACATGGTCGGGACCGACCATGCAGGCGGCGAGGGCGATTGGCAGCAGCGCGATTGCAAAGGCGCGCGAGGCGGTTCGCGCAGCGGGGTTGAAGTTACGCATGGGTGATCTCCTTCAGTTCGCTGTGCGCCCGCTTGCCGGCACGTCGCGACACCAGCTTGCGCAGGGCGACATAGAACACCGGGGTCAGGAACAGGCCGAACAGGGTGACGCCGAGCATGCCGGCGAAGACGGTTATTCCAGTGACCGAGCGGACTTCCGCGCCGGCGCCGGTGGCCAGGACCAGCGGGATGGTGCCGGCGATGAAGGCGATCGAGGTCATTACGATCGGGCGCAGGCGCAGGCGGCACGCTTCCAGCGCGGCCTCCACGATCCCCATGCCCTGCATCTCCAGTTCTCGGGCGAACTCGACAATCAGAATCGCGTTCTTGCACGCCAGCCCCATCAGAACGACCAGCCCGACCTGCACGAACACGTTGTTGTCGCCGCCGGTCATCCACACGCCGACCAGGGCCGACAACAGGGTCATCGGCACGATCAGGATCACGGCCAACGGCAGTGTCCAGCTCTCGTACAACGCGGCCAGCACGAGGAAGGCGAGCATCACCGCGAGCGGGAACACGATCAGTGCCGAATTGCCCTGGGTCGCCTGCTGGAAGCTCAGGTCGGTCCACTCGATCTCCATGCCGTTGGGTAGCACCTGCGGCGCCATAGCGGCGAGGGTCTCCATGGCCTCACTCGACGACAGCACGCTCGGATCCGCGTCACCGATCAGGTCGGCGGCCGGATAGCCGTTGTAGCGGATCACCGGGTCGGGGCCGAAAGTGCGGCTGATCTTCACCATGCTGCCGATCGGCACCATCTCGCCGTTGTTGTTGCGCGTGCGCAGGTCGGCGATGTCGCCAATTTCATCGCGGAATTGACCATCCGCCTGCGCGATCACCTGGTAGGTGCGGCCGAAGCGGTTGAAGTCGTTGACGTAGGCCGAGCCGAGATAGGTCTGTAAGGTGTCGAACAGGTTCGTCAGTGACACGCCCTGTGCCTTGGCTTTGACCCGATCGATCTCGATGTCGAGCTGCGGCACGTTGGCCTGGTAGCTGCTGATCGGGAAGCCCATGCCCGGCGTTTGCGAGATTGCGCCCTGGAAGCCGCTGACCGCATCCTGCAGTGCGCCGTAGCCCAGGCCCGCACGGTCCTGGATGAACAACGAATAGCCCGAGCCGGTGCCGAGACCGAGGATCGGTGGCGGCATGATGGAGAAGCCGAAGCCTTCCTGGATGCCGGCGATCTTCTGGTTGAGCTCGGCGTTGATCTCGGCGGCCGTGCGGTCGCGCTCACTGAACGGCTTGAGGCCGAAGAACACGGTGCCGGTGTTGGGCGTGTTGGTGAACTGCAGCGCGTTGAGGCCGGGGAATGCGATCGCGGAATCGACGCCTTCGGTCTCCAATGCTATCTGGCTCATCTTGCGGATCATCGCGTCGGTACGTTCCAGCGAGGCACCTTCCGGCAGCTTGGCGCCGCCGATCAGGTACAGCTTGTCCTGGGTCGGGATGAAGCCGCCGGGCACCGCCTGGAACATCAGGCCGGCGACCACCAGCAGCACCGCATACACCGCGAACACCGCGCCACGCTTGTTGAGCGACCGCGACACCGCACTCTGGTAACGCTCCGAGCTCTTGCCGAAGAAGCGGTTGAACGGCCGGAAGATCCATCCGAACAGCCGGTCGATCAGGCGGGTCGGCGCGTCCTTGGCGGCGCTGTGCGGCTTCAGCAGTATCGCCGCCAATGCCGGTGACAGCGTCAGTGAGTTGATCGCCGAGATCACCGTGGAGATCGCGATGGTCACCGCGAACTGCTTGTAGAACTGCCCGGTCACGCCCGACAGGAACGCCATCGGCACGAACACCGCGCACAACACCAGCGCGATCGCGACGATCGGCCCGGAGACCTCCCGCATGGCCTGGTGTGCGGCTTCAAGCGGGGTCTTGCCTTCCTCGATGTTGCGCTCGACGTTCTCGACCACGACGATCGCGTCGTCGACCACGATGCCGATGGCCAGCACCAGCCCGAACAGGGTCAGCGTATTGATCGTGAAGCCCAGCAGGTACAGCGCGGCGAAGGTGCCGACGATGGACACCGGCACCGCCAGCAGCGGGATGATCGAGGCGCGCCAGGTCTGCAGGAACAGGATCACCACCAGCACCACCAGCAGCACCGCTTCGAGCAGGGTGGTGATGACCGCCTTGACCGAGTCGCGCACGAATACGGTGGGGTCGTAGACGACCTTGTATTCCATGCCTTCCGGGAACCGCGTCGATAGATCGGCCATCTTCGCGCGCACCGCGTCGGACAGCTCGATGGAGTTGGCGCCGGGTGACTGGAAGATCGGGATCGCGACCGCGTCCTTGTTGTCCAGCTGCGCGCGCAGGGTGTAGTCGCCGGCGCCCAGTTCGATACGGGCGACATCGGACAACCGCACGATCTCGCCGTCGTTGCCGCTCTTGATCACGATGTCGCCGAATTCCTGCTCGGTCTGCAGGCGGCCGCGGGCGTTGATCGAGATCAGGAAGTCGCTGTCGTTCGCAGTCGGCTCGGCGCCGAGTTGGCCGGCCGAGACCTGCACGTTCTGCTCGCGCACCGCGTTGACCACGTCGCTCGCGGTCAGGCCGCGGGAAGCGATCTTGTCCGGGTCCAGCCACAGCCGCATCGCATAGTCGCCGGAACCGAACAACGCGGCCTGGCCGACGCCGGGAATGCGCGCCAGCTCGTCCTTGATTTTCAAGGTCGCGTAGTTGCGCATGTACAGCGAGTCGTACTCGCCGTCCGGCGAGATCAGGTGCACCACCATGGTCAGTGTTGGCGACTGCTTCTGGGTGGTCACGCCTTGCCGGCGTACGTCCTCGGGCAACCGGGCGAGCGCCTGGCTGACCCGGTTCTGCACCTGCACCTGGGCCTGGTCGGGATCGGTGCCGGGGCGGAAGGTCACGGTGGTGACGAGGACGCCGTCGGAGCCGGCGACCGACTTGACGTACATCATGTCCTCGACGCCGTTGATCGCCTCTTCCAATGGCGTGGCGACGGTCTCGGCGATCACCTTCGGGTTGGCGCCGGGGTAGACCGCGCGCACCTGCACCGAGGGCGGCACGACGTCGGGGTATTCGCTGACCGGCAGCAGCGGGATCGCGATCAGGCCGGCGGCGAAGATCACGATCGACAGCACCGCGGCGAAGATCGGCCGGTCGATGAAGAACTTGGAGAAATCCATGGGGGATGTCCTGTTTCGGGCTTGTGGTGTCAGCGAGGAGCCGTCGTTGCCGGGAAAAAGCGGAATTCAGTGCCTCAGCGAAAGCGGAGGAGCCGTCATTGCGAAGGGGTCGTCATTGCGAAGGGCCGTCATTCCCGCGAAGGCGGGAATCCAGTGCCACGTCGAGCGCCAAAGTCACTGGGCCCCCGCTTTCGCGGGGATGACGGTGAGGACGGAAGTCAGGCGGGCGAGGGCATCACTTTGAGCCGGCGGTGGTGGCCACCTGGTCGACCGGCTCCACGACCGGCTTTCCGGCCGGTGGCCCGCCCATCGCGATGGTCTTCGGATCGACCTGCATGCCGGGGAAGAACACCTTCTGCACCCCGTGCACGATTACCTTGTCCTTCGCAGTCAACCCAGCCGTCACCACGCGCAGGCCCTCGGCCTTGTCGCCCAGTTGCACGTCCTTGCGCACAGCCTTGTTGTCCTTGCCCAGCACGTAGACGTACTTGCGGGTCTGGTCGGTCATGACCGCCTTGTCGTCGATCAGCAGCTCCTCGGACTTGTTGCCGCCGGCCAACTGCACGCGGGCGAACAGGCCCGGGGTGAACACGTGCTCCCGATTGGGCAGCACCGCGCGCAGGCGGATGGTGCCGGTGGCCGGGTCGACCTGGTTGTTGACGAAGTCGACCGTGCCCTCATGCGGGAAGCCGGTCTCGTTGGCCAGACCGACCCGGACCGGGTTGCTCGAATTGGCGCGGTCGCCGTTGCGGGTCAACTCGCGATAATTCAGGTAGGTCTGCTCATCACCCCCGAAATACACGTGGACCGGATCCAGCGAGACCACGCTGGTCAGCACCGTGGCATCGGCCTGGGCGAGGTTGCCGGCGGTGATGAGCGCGCGCCCCGCGCGGCCGTCGATCGGTGATCGAACCTCGGTGAACTGCAGGTCGAGCCGCGCGGTGGCGACCGCCGCCTCGGCGGCGCGCACTGCGGCATTGCCCTGGGCTGCACCGGCCCGGCGGGCTTCGGCTTCCTCGCGCGAGATCGCTTTGGCTTCCACCAGCGTCTGTGCGCGCTTGCTCTGTGCCCGAGCGAGTCCGGCTTCGCTGCGCGCGCGTTCCAGATTGGCTTGGGCCTGCGCCAGCGCCGCCTTGTACGGGCGCGGGTCGATCACGAACAACAGGTCGCCCTTGGCGACTTCCTCGCCCTCGTCAAAAGCAACGCGTTCGACGTAACCGCTGACCCGCGGGCGCAACTCGACCGATTTCACCGCTTCGATCCGGCCGGTGAATTCGTCCCATTGCTGGACGGGCTTCTCGATCACCTGGGCGACGCTGACGGCAGGCGCTGGCATGGCGTCAACAGGGGCGGCTTGGCTGCCGCAACCTGACAGGCCCAGGGCCAACAAGGCGGCGACGATGGCGAGGGTTAGTTCGGGCAGGGCGCTGCGGTTCAACCGGGCGACGTGCTTTTTGATCAGGGGGGAGCTCATGACTAAATATCCTTTTTGGAACCAGGGGGAGAAAAACGGCCCAGCAGCGCGCGGACGGCGACGAGGGAGGGGCAGCTGTCCGGTGGGGGAGGTGCGCTGTCCGGGCCAAAGTGAAAAGAGGGTTCGGGTGATGGTGCGTAACGCACCACTGGGGTGTCCGGCGGGGATCGTTCGATCAGCGCCACCGCCTGCTGGCCGATCGCCAGCGCGCTGGGCCAGCGATCGCAGGCGTGCTTGCGGTTGGCGCCGGTGCAGACCGGCATGTCGACGGTCAGCAGTTGCACCCGCACATCCAGTGCGCGGGCCTCGTCGTGCAGGACGCAGGCGAGCATCCGCAACGCCGCCGCGCCGATCGAGCGGTGGCCGTAGCCGGCCCAGGGGTTCTCGCTGCCGGGGCCGCCGATAAGCAGGTAATTGCCGTGCCCGGCCTCAGACAGCAATGGCAGCAGATGTCGGGCCGCGGCGAGGTGCGGCAGCAGGTCCTCGTCGAGCTTGCGGCGCAGGAATGCGGCGGGCTGGTCGAGTACCCGGCCGCTGCTGGCGCTGCCGCAGACCGAGGCGACGATGCCGGCGAATGGGCGTTGCAGCTCACGCAGCCGATCGGCCAAGGTGGCGCCTTCGAGATCGCTGGCAACCGAGCCGGGCAGGGTGGTGAGGTCGGTGCCCGGGTTTTCGAGCGCCAAAGCGTCGAGGGCATCTGCGCTGCGCGCCACCGCGATCACCGGATGCTTGCGCTCGAGCGCGGCCTGAACCACACCTCGGCCGATGCCGCCGCTCGCGCCGAGAATGACGAAGGCTGGTCTCATTGTCCCACTCCCGGGATTTTCTCTCCCAAAATTGAAGCGGAATATTTCATCGGCAGATGATTTGGCGGACACGAAAGGCCAGAATCCCCGCGGTTGGCTAGCGGTGCCGATGTCCGCCACCGATGCCCGTCGAGGACGGCAGAACCCGCTGCTGACCCGTTCCAGCGTCGAGCGACGCATAGAACGAGCTCCGCTGGCATGGAGCCGGTGGGGGCAAACTGGTTGAGCGGGATAAGGTTCACGAGACGGCCTGCGGCACTTCCTGTTCGGATGCGACACAGACTAGGGGTGAGCGCGGCACTTGATTAGTCAGCAAATCGGGGAATAATTGTCCCGACTGCGGGCCAATGCCGGCGCGTATCACTGGAGTCCCTCATGGCCCGCGATCTCAACGACACCCTGATTTTCGTGCAGGTGATCGAGCACGGCAGCTTCATCGCCGCGGCCCGGTCGCTGCGCCTGCCCAAGACCACCGTCAGCCGCAAGGTGCAGGAACTGGAATCCCGTCTTGGTGCGCAGCTGCTGCACCGCACTACCCGCAAGCTTGGCCTGACCGAGGCCGGCAACATCTATTACGAACACTGCAAGCGCATTGCCAGCGACCTCGCCGAAGCAGAGAACGCGGTCGGCCAGTTGCAGGGCGGCCCACGCGGCTGGCTCCGCATCACCGCCCCGTATTCGCTGGGCATCGAACGCATCGCGCCGTTGCTGGGCGAGTTCCATGCCCGCCATCCTGAGGTGCGGGTGGAGATGTTGCTGGCCAACGAATCGCTGGACCTGATCGGCAAGGAGATCGACGTCGCCCTGCGGCTCGGCACCCTGCCTGATTCCAACCTGGTCGCACGCCGGCTTGCGGTGTTGCGCACCCAGGTCTACGCCAGCCCCGCCTATATCGAACGCCACGGCGAACCGCTGCATCCGGACGACCTGCAGCACCATCGAACCCTGGGCATGCAGAAGATGCGTCGCAACGGCCATTTCCACTGGCCGCTGAGCGATGGCGAAAGCACGGTTGAGTACCGCATCGATCCGATCATGATCGCCAATGACCCGGCCGGCGTGCGCGGCGCACTGGTGTGCGGCGAAGGCCTGATGCTGGCCAGTGACATCATGGTCAAGGACTACGCCGAGAAGGGTTATGTACGCCGGGTGCTGGCCGGCTGGACCGGCCCGGAACTCGAACTCAACGCGCTGTTCCCTCGCGGCCAGGTGACCTCGCCGAAGGTCCGCGCGTTCGTCGACTTCCTGGTCGAACGCCTCAACTTCGACGCCGACTACATGCAGACCCTGTGTCCCAATCGTCGCCAATGCGGGGAGCAGAAGGCGGTTGATCCGATGGAGGCGCGGCAGGGGAAAGCCGCATCGATGGCGTCAGCCGAGGAGGATGAGGAGCTGGAGGTCGCTGCCTGACGTGTCTCGCCGGGTGGTGCAGGCCGCGCACCGCACAGCTCCCGCTCGGGCTGGACTTCAGTGGGCCGCGGATCCGGATTGCTCGGATGTCGCGGCCGGCCGGCTCCCGGTCATGTCGTCGTCCAGTCGTGCCTCGAACTGCTCCAGGCTCAGGCCCTGCGCACGCGCCTCCTCGTTGGCGGCGTCGCGCAGCGCATCGGAGAAATTCAGGGTGACCTTGGTGCCGGAGCGCTCAAGCATCGCCGCGGCGCGCTTGATCATCGCCAGGATCGTGGCGGCGCTGGTGGAACCGCCAACCATCTTGCCGTCCAGCCCGAGTTCCCAATCGCCATCGCGCCTGGCAATGCCGCCAAGCAGGGTGCCGTCTTCGTGGCGCAACTCGGCATGTGCCTCGATCGCCGGGCGCAGGGTGCCGGTAACCACCCGTTGGCGGGCCGCTTTCTTCCGGTTCGCGTCACGTTTGGCTTTGGACTGGATCGACATGCGGGCTCCCCCTTTTATCAATGGATGACAGCTTACGTCCGATGACCAGCGCCAGCCTGGCCGGGGGCGATTTTTTCGGATTTCATCACGCGCCACCGGGCAGACTGTAGTTTGCGTCAGCCAACTATCAGGTGAATCGGTATGACGATACCCAGCTCGGATGCCTTCGTGTTTTTTGGTGCCACCGGCGATCTTGCCTACAAGAAGATATTCCCGGCACTGCAGGCGATGATCAAGCAGGGTGGCTTGTCGATGCCGCTGATTGGCGTGGCCCGGGGCGACTGGACACTGGAGAAGCTGCGCCAACGCGTGCATGACAGCCTGCGCGACAACGGCGGCGTGGATCCTGCGGCGTTCGCCCAGCTGTCCGCACAACTGCAATACATCAACGGCGACTACAACGATGCGTCGACCTTCGCCCGGATCAAGCAGGCACTGAAGGACGCGTCGCGGCCGATCCATTACCTGGCGATTCCGCCGAGCATGTTCGGCACCGTGGTCAAAGGGCTGGCCCAGGCAGACTGCACCCACGACGCGCGGGTGATCGTGGAGAAGCCCTTCGGGCGCGACCAGGCCTCCGCCGCGGCCCTCAACCACACTTTGCATGAAGTGTTTCCGGAGTCGTCGGTGTTCCGCATCGACCACTACCTGGGCAAGGAAGCGGTGCGGAACCTGCTGTATTTCCGTTTCGCCAACGCCTTCCTGGAGCCGATATGGAACCGCAACTATGTCGCCAGTGTCCAGGTCACCATGGCCGAGTCTTTTGGCGTGCAAGGCCGGGGCAGCTTCTACGATGAGGTCGGTGCGGTCCGCGACGTCGTCCAGAACCACTTGCTGCAGGTCATTGCATTGCTCGGGATGGACGCACCCGTTGGCGGTGACCCCGACTCCATGCGCGCGGAAAAGCTGCGACTGTTCCGCGCCATCCGGCCGCTGAAACCGGACGAGGTGGTGCGCGGTCAGTTCGCCGGCTACCGCGATGTGGTGGGTGTCGCGCCGGATTCGCAGGTGGAGACCTTCGTCGCACTGCGGCTGCATATCGACAACTGGCGCTGGGCCGGGGTGCCGTTTTACATTCGCGCCGGCAAGCACCTGCCGCTGACGAGCACCCAGGTGGTGGTGGACCTGAAACGCCCGCCGCTGCCGATCTTCGATGAAATTTCGGTCGAACAGTCCAACTACTTCCGCTTCCGGCTCGGCCCGGAGGTGGTGATCGCCACTGGCGCACAGGTCAAGAAGCCCGGTGAAGCCATGGTCGGCGAGCAAGTGGAACTCGTCGCGCGCAGCCGCCCCGATGCGGGCAAATCACCGTATGAGCAACTGCTGGGCGATGCCATTCGCGGCGATGCATCGCTGTTCACCCGCGATGACTCGGTTGAGGAGGCCTGGCGCGTGATGGGCCCGGTGCTGTCCGATTCGCACGGCAATCACGCAACCCCGATCACTATCTATGAGCCGGGCAGTTGGGGTCCGTCGACGGCGTCGGATATTGTCGTCGGCGACGAAGGCTGGCATGACCCCAAGCCCGAGACCAGCCATCCATGCTGATGGCCAGGCGTAACCTTCCAGTCGTCATTGCGTGATCTACCATGGGTCCAGACGGCATCCACCGGAGGACACATGAGCACGATCAATGCACCCATCACCACCACCGAACGACTGCACCAGTTGGGCCAGAGCCTGTGGCTGGACAACATATCCCGCGAGCTGCTCGATAACGGCGGATTGGCCGATTACATCGAGAACTTCTCCATTACCGGCCTGACCTCCAACCCGAGCATTTTCAACCAGGCGATCGGTGGTGGCGATAGCTACGACGAGGGAATCCGGTCGAAGGTGGCATCGGGGAAGTCCGGCGAGGCATTGTTCATCGAGCTCGCGCTGGAGGACCTGCGACGGGCCGCCAAGCTGTTCCAGCCGATCCATCGCGCGACCAATGGTGTTGATGGCTGGGTCTCGATGGAGGTCTCGCCGCTGTTGGCCGCCGACACGCAGGGCAGCGTCGCCGCCGCCCGCAGGATCCACGCCGACGCGGCGTGCGAGAACCTGTTCGTCAAGATTCCAGGCACGCCGGAAGGCGTTCCTGCCATCGAGGAGTCGATCTTCGCCGGGGTGCCGATCAATGTGACCCTGTTGTTCTCGACCGACCAGTACCTGGCGTCCGCCGAGGCGTATCTGCGCGGCATCGAGCGCCGACTCCAGGCCGGTCTCGACCCCAAGGTCGCATCGGTCGCCTCGTTGTTCGTCAGCCGCTGGGACAAGGCGGTGGCCGACCAAGTCGATGACAGCCTGCACAACAAGCTGGGTATCGCGGTCGGCCAACGCACCTATCGCGCCTACCGCGAGATGCTGGCATCCGATCGCTGGCAGCGGCTGGCCGGGCAGGGGGCGTTGCCGCAACGGCTGCTGTGGGCGAGCACCGGGACCAAGGATCTGAAGGCGTCCGACACCCTGTATATCGAGGCGCTCGCCGCACCGGACACGATCAACACCATTCCGGAGAAAACCCTGCGCGCGTTCCAGGATCACGGCACGCTCGGTGGCGAGATGGCCGTGGATGGCGGCGATGCGGAAGCGACGTTGGCGGAGTTCACCAAGGCCGGAGTCGATATCGACGCCCTGGCAACGCAATTGCAGCACGAAGGTGCGCAGTCGTTCGTCGACTCATGGCAGGAGCTCATGGGCTGCATCGAATCCAAGGGCCAGGCATTGGCGGGGAAGGGCGACGCGTGACACCAGTCCCACTTACCGCGCGACCGCAATGGGCGGCGTTGCAGCAGCACCTGGCGCAGGCCCAACCCCGGCACCTGCGCGACTTGTTTGCCCAGGATCCGCAACGCGGTGAACGCATGGCGGCAGAGGCGGCCGGGCTGTACCTGGACTATTCCAAGAACCGGATCACGGACGAGACGCTCGACTTGCTGTTGCAGCTGGCGAGCGCATGCGGCGTGGCCGAACGCCGCGATGCGATGTTCGGCGGCGAGGTCATCAACGCCACCGAGCGGCGGGCGGTGCTTCATGTCGCCCTGCGCGCACCCGCCGACGCGAGCATCCGCGTCGAAGGTCACGACGTGGTTGCCGACGTGCACGCGGTGCTGGAGCGGATGGCAGGGTTCAGCGACAAGGTTCGCAGCGGCGAGTGGACCGGACACACAGGCAAGCGCATCACCCATGTGGTCAACATCGGCATCGGAGGCTCGGATCTCGGCCCCGTCATGGCCTACGAGGCGCTGCGCGATTACAGCCAGCGCGATATCGATTTCCGCTTCGTGTCCAACGTCGATGGCACCGACTTCGTGGAAGCGACCCGTGGCCTCGACCCGGCCCAGACCCTGTTCGTGGTGTGTTCCAAGACCTTCACCACGCTGGAGACGCTGGCCAATGCGCATGCCGCACGCCGATGGTGCCTGGAGGGTTTGGGTGACGAGGCGGCAATCGCGAAACATTTCGTCGCCGTATCCACCAACGCCGACGGTGTGCAGGCATTCGGCATCGACACCGCCAATATGTTCGAGTTCTGGGACTGGGTGGGCGGGCGCTATTCGATGGATTCTGCCATCGGTCTGTCGACGATGCTGGCCATCGGCGCGGATGGATTCCGGGACATGCTGGCCGGGTTCCGCGCCATGGACGAGCACTTTCGCGACGCACCGCTGGAACGCAACCTGCCGGTGCTGATGGGCCTGCTGGCGATCTGGAACAATAACTTTCTGGGCGCCGATACCGTCGCGGTGTTGCCGTACGAGCAATACCTCAAGCGCTTTCCCGCCTATCTGCAGCAGCTGACGATGGAAAGCAACGGCAAGCACGTAACCAACGATGGCCGGCAGGTGGATTATCAGACCGGCCCCATTTACTGGGGCGAGCCGGGAACCAACGGCCAGCATTCGTTCTATCAGCTGATCCATCAGGGCACGCGGCTGATCCCCTGCGATTTCATCGGGTTCTGCCAGCCGCTCAACCCGCTGCCGACCGCCCAGGGCGATCAGCACGACATGCTGATGGCCAGCCTGTTCGCGCAGAGCGAAGCACTCGCATTTGGCAAGACCGAGGCCCAGGTACGCGCTGAAGGCACCGAGGACGCGGTGGTGCCGCATCGGGTGTTCGAGGGCAACCGGCCGAGCAACACGATCCTCGCCGAACGGCTCACGCCGTTCTCGCTGGGGACGCTGGTCGCGCTGTACGAGCACAGTGTGTTCGTGCAGGGCACGATCTGGAACATCGATTCATTCGACCAGTGGGGCGTTGAGCTGGGCAAGCAGCTGGCGAAGGCGACGGCGGCCGAGCTGACCGCCGAAGCCGAGCCTGAGCTGTCCCACGACAGCTCCAGCAACACCTTGATCCGCCGCTATCGAACATCCCGCTATAGAACATCGCGGAGGCCGCGTTGATGGGCACCGATGTCAGCCCACGTGCCGGTAATCCCGCGCGCCCGGAAGACCTGGTCGATATCGGCAAGCTGGTGGATGCCTATTACCAGGTGAAGCCCGACCCGGGGACTGCCGCCCAGCAAGTGTCGTTCGGCACCTCGGGGCATCGGGGCTCATCGCTGGATGGCAGCTTCAACGAGGATCACATCCTCGCCATCACCCAGGCGATTTGCGCGTATCGCGTTGGCCAGAAGATCGATGGGCCGTTGTACATCGGCATCGACACCCACGCATTGTCGGCACCGGCATTGGACACGGCGCTGGAAGTGCTGGCCGCCAATGAGGTCGAAGTCCGCCTCTCGCAGGGCGGCGAGTATGTGCCGACCCCTGCAATTTCCCACGCGATCCTGTGCCACAACCTGGGACGCACGAGCGGGCATGCCGACGGCGTGGTGATCACGCCATCGCACAACCCGCCCGCCGACGGCGGGTTCAAGTACAACCCGCCCAACGGTGGCCCGGCCGACACCCAGGTAACCGGCTGGATCCAGCAGCGCGCCAACGCCATCCTGGAGGCCGGGCTGAAAGACGTGCGACGCATCCCGGCTGTCAGGGCGCGTGCTGCATCCAGCACGCGCGAACACGATTACCTCGGCGCCTACGTCGCTGACCTTGGCAACGTGATCGACTTCGACCTGATCCGCGCATCCAGCCTGCGCATGGGCGTGGACCCGCTGGGCGGGGCAGGGGTGCACTACTGGGCCCGCATCGCCGAGCATTACCGGATCGACCTGGCGGTCGTCAGCGAGCAGCTCGATCCGCAGTTCGGTTTCATGAGCCTGGACTGGGATGGCCGCATCCGGATGGACCCTTCATCGACGTATGCGATGCAACGTCTGATCGGTATCAAGGATCACTACGACATCGCGTTCGCCTGCGATACCGACCACGACCGCCACGGCATCGTCACCCCCGAGGCTGGCCTCATGCCGCCCAACCACTACCTCAGCGTGGCCGTCGACTACCTGTTCCGGCACCGGCCGCAGTGGAGCGACAACGCCGCGGTCGGCAAGACGGTGGTCAGCAGCGCGATGATCGATCGGGTCGCGACTGGCCTGGGTCGCCGTCTGCATGAGGTCCCAGTCGGGTTCAAATGGTTCGTGGACGGATTGTTCGACGGTTCGTTGGGCTTCGGCTGCGAGGAGAGCGCCGGTGCCACGTTCCTGCGCCGCGACGGCCGGACGTGGACCACCGACAAGGACGGCATCGCCGCGGCATTGCTGGCTGGCGAGATCACCGCCGGCAACGGCGCGGACCCTGCGACCGGCTACCGGGACCTGTGCAATCGCTACGGCGAGGTGTTCGCAGACCGGATCGAAGCGGCAGCGAACCCGGCCCAGAAGCGTGTACTTGCCAAGCTGGCGTCGGCGCAAGTCACCCAGACCGAACTGGCAGGCGATCCCATCGTCGACGTGCTGGACAAGGCGCCGGGCAACGACGCGCCGATTGGTGGCATCAAGGTGACCTCCGC
Organism: Lysobacter sp. A289; assembly: GCF_054072675.1. Lineage (NCBI taxonomy): Bacteria > Pseudomonadati > Pseudomonadota > Gammaproteobacteria > Lysobacterales > Lysobacteraceae > Lysobacter > Lysobacter sp. A289. Next base: position 1,013,517 of record NZ_JBSVRN010000001.1, on the reverse strand, counting down.
CAATGGCTGGTTCGCCGCGCGCCCCTCGGGCACCGAGGACATCTACAAGATCTACGCAGAAAGTTTTCGTGATGAGGCCCATTTGCAACGCCTGCTGCAGGAGGCCCAAGCGATCGTGGACGCTGCACTGACCGACACGTAACCACACAAGAGGATTCCGCCATGTCCGCCGAACTCGACCAACTGTGCATCAACACGCTGCGCTTCCTGTCCGTGGATATGGTGCAGAAGGCGGAGAGCGGACATCCCGGGCTGCCGCTGGATGCCGCGCCGATGGCTTACGTGTTGTGGACGCGATGGCTCAAGGACAATCCGCGTAACCCGGCCTGGGCCGATCGCGATCGCTTCGTGCTCTCGGCAGGACATGGCTCGGCGTTGCTTTACAGCCTGCTGCACATGAGTGGATACGACTTGTCACTGGATGACATCAAGACCTTCCGCCAATGGGGCAGCAAGGCGCCGGGCCATCCCGAGCGTGAGCATACGCCCGGCGTGGAAGTGACCACCGGGCCGTTGGGGCAGGGCTTCGCCAACGCAGTCGGAATGGCAATCGCCGAGGCGCAGTTGGCCGCTCGCTACAACCGTCCAGACCACACGGTCGTTGACCACCGCAGCTATGTCCTGGCCAGCGATGGCGACTTGATGGAGGGTGTGGCGTCAGAAGCGGCCTCGCTGGCCGGGCACCTGAAGCTGGGCAAGCTGACCTGCCTGTATGACGACAATCAGATCACTTTGGCTGCCGGTACGGATATCACGTTTTCCGAAGACCGCGCGGCGCGCTTCCGGGCGTACGGATGGCATACCGTGTCGGTCGCCGATGGCAACGACGTGGCCGCGATCGATGCCGCACTGAAGGCGGCGCACGAGGAATCGGCGCGCCCATCACTGATCCTGGTGCGCACCGTGATCGGCTACGGCTCGCCCAACAAGCACAACACTTTCGAGGCGCACGGTTCACCGCTGGGCGAGAAGGAAGTGCGCCTGACCAAGGAAAACCTGGACTGGCCGACCGAGCCGCCATTCCTGGTACCCGACAAGGCGTTGGCGCACATGCGCCAGGCGCTGAAGATCGGCGCGGCCGAGGAGGAAGCATGGAACCGCCGTATGGAGGCCTACGCGCAAGCGTTTCCCGAGCTGGCGAAGGAACTGCAGGGCAGCTTGCACGCCCAATTGCCATCGGGCTGGGATGCGGACATTCCGGTGTTTCCAGCCGACGCCAAGGGCATGGCGACTCGTGCGGCCAGCGGCAAGGTCATGAACGCCATCGCCCCCAAGCTGCCTGCCCTGAGCGGCGGTTCGGCGGACCTGGACCCGTCCACCAAGACCGCGCTCAAAGGTCTGGGCGACTTCAATCCACCCGCCACCGCCGGCGAAGACCTGCAGGGGTCGGACGGTGGTGGTTGGAGTTATACCGGGCGCAATGTCCACTTCGGCGTCCGCGAACATGCGATGGGCGCCATCGTCAATGGCATGGCCGCCCATGGTGGGTTCATCCCGTATGGCGCGACGTTCCTGATCTTCTCCGATTACATGCGGCCACCGATCCGGTTGGCGGCGCTGATGGGTTTGCACGTCATCCACGTGTTCACCCACGACAGCATCCTGCTCGGCGAGGACGGGCCGACCCACCAGCCGGTCGAGCAATTGATCGGCTTGCGCGCTGTGCCCGGCCTCACCCTGATACGCCCCGCGGATGCCAACGAGACCGCGGTGGCCTGGCGGGTCGCGATAGAGGCGAAGGAACGCCCGGTATTACTGGTGTTGACCCGGCAGGACCTGTCTACCTTGGATCGCGACCAGTTCGCATCCGCCGACGGGTTACGGCAGGGCGCCTACGTGTTGAGCGACGCCGACGACGGCAAGCCCGAGTTGATCCTGATCGCCAGCGGTTCGGAAGTCGGCTTGATCGTGGAAGCGGCAAACCGCTTGGGCCAGCAGGGCATAGCGGTGCGGTGTGTCTCGATGCCCAGCTGGGATCTTTTTGATAAGCAGCCGCAGGACTATCGCGATGGTGTACTGCCGCCGACGGTCACGGCGCGGCTGGCGGTAGAGGCGGGCAGTTCCCTCGGCTGGCACCGCTACGTGGGTGATGGCGGCGACGTGATCGGTGTCGATCGCTTCGGAGCCTCGGCACCGGCGGCCGACATTGCGCGCGAGTACGGGCTGACCGTGGACAACGTCTGTAAGCACGCGCTGGCGCTGCGGCGCTGATGTATCGCGCCGACTGCAGATCGCTCGAATCAGTGGGCATCCATAGGGTAGACGGATCGGACAGGGCATCCAAACTTTGCCCCCAATATCTGCAGTCGGTCGCTTCCCGTCATAAGGAAATCCGGTGGCCTACCGCCGGCAAATGCGCGGGTTCCAGTCTGGATCGTGTCCCCCGGGTTTCCGCAAACCAGACCGATACCCATGCCGGAACGCATGGACATGGCGCTGCCGCCTGACAGTTGAGGGCATGAACCGGTCAGTTCCACCCGATAGAATCGGTTACCGCCAGAGCGGCGTGGGTCCATTTCCACAACCACGCCTTCGGGGTCTTCCGACCAGCCCCGTATATATCGAGGGTTGATACAGTAGTTGGAAGAGGCTGCGAATCCACGTCGCCGTTCGCCCTGTACCCTGACGGTGGACAGCGTTACGGTGCCGTCAGGGCTGGTATGACTGGCTCGGGCGTGCTCGGCATACTCGGCAGCACTGATCCTGGCGACACTGTCTACTGGGCAGAGGCGATCGTTCATCGCGATGAACTCGTTGCCGGTACCGCACATCCACCCGTCCTTGGCCAGCATCTTCGCGTCGGAGGCGGTCGTGACGTCACCGCAAGCATCCGTGAAGCTCAATCGATAACGCAGCCCGTCGGACGCCGCCACTGCAAGAGTGCGCTCATCCGCCTGGAACACTTCATTGACCAATCGGGTATCCAGGCAGTTGCCAGCAGGCGCTATACGCTCGGATCCGAAGCTTGGTGTCGCCAATAGCATGCCCAATACCGCCGGCAGGAAGAGCTGGTTCGTACTGATATTTGCCATTGCTTCACTTGGCCCTCAATTTGCCTGCACTCCAAGGCATGGCAACCGTCGTAACCAGTTGGCTGCAGCCATGATCTCGACAAGGTATGACCGTACCGTTGCTGATCGTAGCTTGACCACTCGTCAGTTCATGCCGGGTCTCCTGCCGCCGGCAGCAACGACGCGTCCAGCAGCACATCGACTCCGGCGGGTGGGCAAATGGCTGCGACCGGCAAGTCATTGCCGGTCCGCCACTGGGCCACGGCATCGCGCTTGGAATCTCCCTCGATCAGGAACAGCACCTCGCGAGCCCGGCTCAAACGGGCGGCGCTGAGCGACACCCGCTGCGACGGCGGCTTGGGCGAGTCGAAGACGGCCAGTACGTCGTCGGCATTGTCCGGTACTCCCCAGTCGTGCCCCGGAAACAGGCTGGCGGTGTGCCCGTCCTCGCCGATGCCCAGCATCACCATATCGAATGGCTCGGCACTCGCCGATGGCGATCCGTTCTGCCCTGGCGCTTTCAGTGCTTCGGCGTAGGCGCGCGCGGCTGCCTCGGCACCCAGTTCGGCCGGCATCACGTGGACCTGGCCCGACGGTATCGGGACATGCGAGAGCCAGGCGTCATTGGCCATGAGACTGTTGCGCCCCGGGTCGTCCACCGGCAGGCAACGCTCGTCACCAAACCAGATTTCCCAGCGTGACCAGTCCGTGTCGGCGGTGCGCAGAAGCGCATGGACATCCTGTGGCGTGCGGCCCCCGGACAGGACGAGTACGAACCGTCCCCGTGCGGCGATGGCGCGCTTTGACGCGTCCAGCACCCACAGGCAGGCCGCTTGCGTGAGTACCGCCGAGCCTTCGACCTGATGCCAGCGCACCCGCTGGGGCAGGGGGCCGGCTACATCGACGATGCTCATTCTTTTTTTACCGTGTGACCGCCGAACTGGTGGCGCATCGCCGCCAGCAGCTTGTCGGAGTAGGAGTCGGTATCGCGCGAGCGCAAACGCTGCAACAGCGACAAGGTGATGACGGGTGCCGAGACGTCCAGGTCGATGGCTTCGGCCACCGTCCAGCGTCCCTCGCCGGAGTCGTCGACCCATGGTGCGATCCCGTCCAGGCTCGGGTTCTTGTCCAGCGCGCGGGCGGTGAGATCCAGCAGCCAGGAGCGCACCACGCTGCCACTGCGCCAGATCTCGGCCACCTGGTGCAGGTCCAGGCCGAAATCCTTCTTGTGCTCCATGATCGAGAAGCCTTCGGCGTAGGCCTGCATCATTCCGTACTCGATGCCGTTGTGGACCATCTTGGTGAAATGACCGGCACCAACCGGGCCGACGTGGCCCCAACCCTGGTCCTTGCCCGGCGCGAGCACTTCGAACACACCTCGCAATCGCTCGACCGGCTCCTTCTCGCCGCCGATCATCAGGCTGAATCCTTCCGCCAGCCCCCAGACCCCGCCGCTGGTGCCGCAGTCGACGTAGTGGATCTGCTTGTCGGCCGTCAGCTGGCCGCGACGCAGGGTGTCCTTGTAATTGGAGTTGCCCCCATCCACCACAATGTCGCCAGCCTGCAGCAGCTTCAACAGGGCAGTGACGGTGCTTTCAGTGATGTCGCCGGCCGGCACCATCATCCACACGGTCCTGGGCGCGGGGAGTTTTTCGACCATCTCCTCCAGCGAGGCAGCCGACTGCCCACCCTTGCCCTCCAGTTCGGTGCGCGCCTCGGGCCTGGGGTCAAAGCCGACGATTTCATGGCCACCGCGCATCAGTCGTTCGGCCATGTTGGCGCCCATTTTTCCCAATCCGATCATTCCCAGTTTCATGATTGTCTCCTTGTCGATGTGGTGGCCAGGCCGGCGACGTAGGCCTGGGCGGCCTTCCTGATCGCGTCGGCCTGGGTGGGGTAGGCGTGGATGACCCGGGACAGCGTGCCCAGGCCAATCCCTGCCACCATGGCCAGGGTGATCTCGCTGATCATCTCGCCGGCGTGGCGGGCGACGATGGTCGCGCCGATGATCAGGTCGCTGCCGTCCCGGACGTGAATCTTCACGAAGCCAACCTCTTCGTTGTCGGTAATCGCGCGGTCCACATCGTGCATCGGGACGGTGAACGTGGTCACCGGAATACCAAGCTCGCGGGCATCGCGCACGTGCAGGCCGACGTGGGCGATCTCCGGATCAGTGTAGGTGCACCAGGGGATGACCAGCCCGCTCAACTTTTCGCCGACATCGAGCAGGGCATTGTGGAGTGCGATCCGCGCCGAAGCCTCGGCGACATTGGTGAACTTGTGCTCCAGGCAAACATCACCGGCGGCATAAACCAGCGGGTTGGTGGTCTGCAGGAAGTCATCGACATGGATCCCCCGGTCCGGGTCGTATTCAACCCCGGCGGCTTCCAGCTCCAGGCCCTCGACGTTTGGTACGCGGCCGGTTGCGGTCAGGATGACATCTGCCTCCACCGTGCTTTCGAAATCGTCGCTGACCAGGTCGATGAGCTTGCGTCCCGCCTCCACCCGAACCCGGACGGCGCGGGTGTTGAGCCGGATCTCCAGCCCGTCACGGGCCAGTACGCTGGACAGGACCTGCGCGGCGTCGCGCTCCTCCCTGGGCAGGAACAGCGGCCAATGCTGGGCAATCGTGGTCCGGCTGCCGAAGCGGGAGAACGCTTGCGCCAGCTCGCAACCCAACGGGCCGCCGCCGATGACCAGCAGCCGGCGAGGCAGTTCGGTGATCTCGAACGCATCGTGATTGGTCAGGTAACCGGCCGCCGCGAGACCCGGAATGTCGGGGATCAGCGCATGCGCGCCGGTTGCGATCATCGCCTTGCGGAACCGCAGTGTCGCCCCGTCCACCTCGACCGAGTCGTTGCCACGGAAGCGTGCCTGGCCAAAGAATACATCGATGCCGGCATGCGCCAATCGGTGCGCCGAGTCGGCACGACTGATGCGCGCGCGAACCCCCCGCATGCGCTCCATCAACGCCGCAAAATCGACCGGCATCTCCGGTGGCACCTGCGCGCCATATCGGGTCGCCTCATGCATCTGTGCGTACACCCGCGACGTACGCAGGATTGCCTTGGACGGCACGCAACCGGTATTCACGCAGTTGCCGCCGAGCATTTCGCGCTCGACCAGGGCGACCCGCACCCCGAGTGCCGCGGCTTCCTGGGCCGCAACCAGACCGGCAGGCCCCGCGCCGATCACCACCAGGTCATACCGCGTCGCCGGTGGGGGATTACGCCAATCCGGCGGGCGCAGGTTGTCGAGCCGATCGCGCTCGTTGACGCTGGGCGTTTGCATCGTGCTCATTCCAGCCAGCCTCCACGGTATCCGGCATGGCGCAAGCCGGCCTGTAGATAGTCGCAGTCGCGCATCAGCCGCCAGGGCAGGCCGGTACGATAATTCTCGATCATCAGCACCACGATGCCCTGATCGAGTCCGAAGTACCCATCCGATGTCCACGCTGGCGGCTGCTCGCCGCCCAGGGTCGGGTTGAAGCTGCTCGCGTACTTACCCTGCGTCAGCATCTCCGGATAGCGTTTCAGCATATGACGAGCCGCGGCCAGCGAGGCGGCGGGATCGAAGGGCATGCAGGCTATCGCAGCCCAGCCACTCAAGGTGCCGTCGTCAGGGCCATACGGCACGGCGCGGGCGGCATAGCCGTACATGCGTTGCACTCCCTGGACGACCGCGGCGGTGCCCTCGTTGGGTCCATCGCAAGCGGTCAGGCCCCAACAGTCCCTGTCGTAGCCCCGGAACCAGCGCGGGTTGCGCCATGCGTACTCACGCTGGACCGCCACCGCTCGTCGCGTGTTCTCGAAGTAATCACAATTTTTTTGGCGCATGAACTCGTCCTGGATGCCGCGAAAATCGATCCAGGTGTGGGAGAACTGATGCACGAACAGCGGCCCGGCGAACAGGAATTCATGGCCGTACAGGTTCTCCCACTGGTAGGTGGCCGTCCACGCGTCGTAGTGCTTCGGGTCAATCGGATGCGTGGGTGATCCGAGTGCAAGGATATACAGGATGATGCCCTCGTCATAACCATCCCAGCCGTAGTGAAGGAACCCGCATTCGGGTTTCCAGCCATGCCGGATGGTGGCCTTGCCGCCTTGTGCCCACGCCCAGTCCACGCGCCGATACAGGTTGTCGGCGAGCTGCCGCAACTCGGTCTCATCCGGGTTGTCCGCGTCGAAGTATTCCGCTACGAGCAATACGCCGGCCATCAGCAGGGCGGTGTCGATGGTCGACAGTTCCGAGCGCCACATGCGAGCGCCGGTATCCATATCCAGGAAATGGTAATAAAAGCCCCGATAGCCGGTGGCCGTCTCGCTCCCGCTCTGGTCGCTGCCAGCGAAAAACCGTAGTGATGCCAGGCAGCGGTGAGCGGCTTCGCTGCGGTCCATCCAGCCGCGTTCGACCGCAACCGGGCAGGACGAAAGCATGAATCCCACGACCGCAATACTGCAGGGAGAGCCGGGTCGAGATGTGTCGGCTACCAACCCATTGAGCGGATTGAAGGCTTGCTGGAAGTAACCGAACGCCGCGTGTTGCAACTGATCCAGCAACGCATCGTCGTCGGGAGCGAAGTTCGCCATCCACGGAGCGTAGCGGAGTGGCGTGCAAGGAATCGTCACGGCCGCCGCGTAGGATGGAAAGCGGGTTCCGTGGAGGTTCGATTGCCATGCCAACGATGCCGCCTGTCGCCGCCGCGCCGCGCGCCAACCTGCTGTCCAACGGCCGTTACACGGTAATGGTCACCGACGCCGGGTCGGGTTTCAGCCACTGGAATGGGCTGGCCGTCACCCGTTGGCGGGAAGACCCGACCCGCGACCCGTGGGGCAGCTACATCCTGTTGCGTGATGCCGATAATGGCACCTCATGGTCGGCCGGCTTGCAGCCTTGCGCGGGCCGGCCGGATAGCTACGAGACGTTCGCGGAAGATGGCATGTTCCGTATTGAACGACGCGATGGGAGCCTGGACACGATCCTGCAGGTTGCCGTCGCGGCCGGGTTCGACGCGGAAGGTGTCGATGCAGAGCTGCGTCGCATCACACTGGTCAATACCGGCGATCAAGCGCGCGTTGTCGAGCTGACCTCCTATGCGGAACTGGTTCTTGGCTCGGCGGCAGGGGACGCATCGCACCCGTCGTTTTCCAAGATGTTCGTGCAGACCGAATGGCTGCCCGATGCCGGCATCCTGTTGGCGACCCGGCGTCTCCGCGATGCCGGTGAGTCGCAAACCTGGGCGGCACACGTGGCAGTGGTCGAAGGGCAGGGCAGCACGACCAGTGAATACGAGAGCGATCGCGCCCGGTTCCTCGGCCGCGGCCGGACATTACGCAATGCGGCGGCAATGCAGGATGGCGTGGCGTTGTCGAACACCGCCGGCTCGGTGCTGGACCCGGTGTTCAGCTTGCGCCGACGAGTGTCCGTCGAGCCGGGCTCCTCGGCGCGGGTCACGTTCTGGACCTGCGTCGGGCCGAACCGGGACGCGGTGCTGGAAACCGCGCGCAGGCTCGCCGATGGCATCGGCAGCCGCCAACGGTGCGAGCAGATCATGGAGGCGGCAGTTACCCAGGCGCGCAAGCAGCGCGAGCGGTTCGGTATCGATGACGCCGCCGGCAATCGCGCCCGTGAGCTTGCGTCGCCGTTGCTGTATACCGATCCCGCATGGCGTGCGCCAGCGCAGCAGATCGAGCGGGGCGCTGGCGGCCAACCGAGCCTGTGGCCATTGGGCATATCCGGCGACCGGCCCATCGTGTTGCTGCATGTTTCCAGCGCGGCCGACCTGGAAGGGATCGAGCAACTGCTGCGGGTACAGCGTTACCTGCATTGGCAGGGACTCGGCGCCGATATCGTGCTGTTGAAAGGCGCCTCCGGCGATGACGGCGACACGCTGCAAGAATCCCTCGCCAGCAGGATCGAGACGCAAGCCGCGGCTTTGGAATCCGAGGCCACGGCGGCGGGTCGCAGTGTCGATGCCAGTGTGTTCCTCGTGCGCGGCGACCAGACCGACCAGGCCAAGCGCGACAACCTGGCCACGGCTGCGCGGGTGATCCTGGACGCCGGTACGGGTGGCAAACATCGCGATGCGGCCAAGTTGGATCGCGCAGAAGCGAGTCCTGCCGTGGCAGGTCAGTCCAGGGCACAGCCCAGCCGAGCCGGCGACGGGCACCTACGCGATAGCGACCAACGCCAGGCCACGTCTGGATCTGACACCCAACCAGAACCCCGGTCGGTTACCCCGCCGATTGCCGGGGTCGAGTTCGACAACACATACGGGGGATTCACCGGCAAGGGTCGTCACTACACAATCCGTCTGTCCGGCAGCCGGTGCACGCCGTTACCGTGGACCAACGTGATCGCCAATCCCGACTTCGGCTTCATGGCAACCGCCGAGGGGGGCGGGCACACGTTCTCGGGAACCAGTCAGCTGAACCCGCTGACGCCGTGGCCGAACGACCCGGTCAGCGACATGCCCGGTGAGGTGCTGTACCTGCGTGATCTGGACAGCGGCGAGCTGTGGAGCGCGACGCCGTCTCCGATCCGGGTACCGGGTGCGGACTACACCAGCGAGCACGGCAAAGGCTGGACCCGCTACACCCATACCGCCTACGAGCTGGAAATCGAATTGCTGCAATGCGTGCCGACAGCAGACCCGATCAAGCTGTCGCGACTGCGCATCAGCAACCCATCGGGCCACGCACGGCGATTGTCGATCACCGCTTACGTCGAATGGGCGTTGGGGCCGAACGGGAAAGTGCCGGCACCGTACGTGGTCATCCACCACGACGACGAAACCGGCGCGGTGTTTGCCTGCAACCGCTGGCGCGCCGAGTTTGCCGAACGCGTTGCCTATGCCGACCTGGGCGGCCGGCAGACATCGTGGACTGGCGACCGCGGCGAGTTCCTGGGCCGGCTGGGATCGGTAGATGCGCCCGCCGCGCTGACGACCGATGCGGCGCTGTCAGGTCGTGTGGGCGCCGCGCTGGATCCTTGTGCCGCGCTGCAGACCGGCATCGAGCTTGCCGCTGGCGAACAGGTCGATGTCATGTTCCTGCTCGGCGACGCGGCATCGGCCAGCGAGGCGCGGCAGTTGGTGGCCCGCTACCGTGACCAGGACATCGAACGCGTGCTGGCGGACGTCACGGCATTGTGGGTCGGCGTGCTTGACCAGGTGCAGGTGCAGACGCCGGACCGGGCGATGGACATCCTGCTCAACGACTGGTTGCTCTACCAGACCCTGGCGTGCCGGATGTGGGCGCGCACGGCGTACTACCAGTCCAGCGGCGCCTACGGGTTCCGCGATCAACTGCAGGATGTCACCGCGCTGTGCATCACCCGGCCGGATATCGCCCGCGAACAGTTGTTGCGCGCAGGCGCCCGGCAGTTCGTGGAAGGCGACGTGCAGCATTGGTGGCTGCCACCATCGGGGCAGGGTGTACGCACGCGAATGACCGATGACCGGATCTGGTTGCCGTTTGTCGCGATGCATTACATGGACACCACTGGCGATACCGGCGTGCTTGATGAGGACTTGCCTTTCCTGGAAGGGCCGCTGCTGGAAGAAGGGCAGCACGAGGGGTTCTTCCAGCCCACGCAATCCGGGCAGCACGGCAGCCTGTACGAACATTGCGCACTGGCACTGGATGTCAGCCTGTCGCTGGGCCCGCATGACCTGCCGCTGATCGGCACCGGCGACTGGAACGACGGCATGAACCGGGTGGGCGAGCAGGGCAGGGGTGAGAGCATCTGGCTGGCGTGGTTCCTGTTGGACAATATCCAGCGTTTTGCGCCGATCGCCGAAGCACGTGGCGACCACGAACGGGTTGCACGCTGGCGTGATTGCGCTGCGACCGTCAAGGCCGCGCTGGAGACCGCCGGTTGGGACGGACAGTGGTACCGCCGTGCGTATTACGACGACGGCACCCCGTTGGGTTCGCACACCAGCAAGGAGTGCCGGATTGACACCATCGCCCAATCGTGGAGCGTCATCTCGGACATGGGTGACCCGGCCCATGCCGCGCAGGCCATGGCGTCGGTGGACGAGCACCTGGTCGACCGGGAGCACCAGGTCGCGATGCTGTTCACTCCGCCGTTCGACAAGTCCACGCACGACCCTGGCTACATCAAGGGCTACCTGCCGGGCATCCGTGAGAACGGCGGCCAGTACACCCATGGCTCGCTGTGGGCGATTTTTGCGTGGGCGAAACTGGGCGACGGCGACAAGGCCGGCGAACTGTTCGACATCTTCAACCCGATCCGCCACAGCGAAACCGCAGCCGCTGCCGAACACTACAAGGTCGAACCCTACGTGTCCTGCGCCGATGTGTACTCGGTTGACGAACTGGCGGGGCGGGGCGGTTGGACCTGGTACACCGGCTCGGGTGGATGGCTGTACCGCGCCGGCCTGGAAGCGATGTTGGGTTTCCACCTGCGCGGCGACCATCTCCTGATCGACCCGTGCATTCCCGCCGCCTGGCCGGGGTTCACTATCCGCTATCGGCATGGCGCGTCGCGGTATGTCATCAACGTGGAGAATCCGGATCGGGTCAGCCACGGCGTTGCCACGGCGGAGCTGGATGGTGTCGTCGTGCCATCGCAACAAGACGGTCAGCGGGGTGGGGTGATCGCCCTGGTCGACGACGGCGCGGAGCACCAGGTGCGTATTCAGTTGGGCTGAATTGCCCGGTCCATTTCACCCAGGGTAATGGGGCATGCCTGCGGTCGTTACCCCGTTGCAATGCTTCGCGTTGGCGTCACGCCCAGCCGCTCAAGTTGAGTGCACCGTCACCGACTCTGGTACTCCAGAGGAACGCGCAAAGGATCAATCCAATGACCACTTCGAAGCGTACCCGTTCCAACGGCAAGGCGAAGAAGGTTGCCGGAAAATCGGCAGCGCGAGCGTCCGATAGCGGCGCCTCGACTGCGCCGCCTTCGGGCACCGGCGACGCGCTCGCCCAGCGGGCGGCAGATGTCGAGGCCACCGTCGCGGCTATGCCGCACAACGCCAACAAGGCTGCCGAACACGGTCACGAAAATGCACTCGCGCCACCTGAAGGCCTGCATGTCGAACCACCATCCGACCTCGTCGGCGCAAGCACGCTGGCCGAAGCGAACCGCTCCAGCAAGACTGGCAATCCGGCCGTAGCGGGCAACAACCCAACCGTCGGTCCGCTGGATCGCGTGCGCGTGGATGGCAGCGGCCAGCGCCTGACCACCAACCAGGGCGTGGCGGTCGCCGACAACCAGAATTCGCTCAAGGCCGGCCTACGTGGCCCCGCGCTGCTAAAGGATTTCATCCTGCGCGAGAAAGTCACCCACTTCGACCACGAACGCATCCCCGAGCGCGTCGTGCATGCGCGCGGCTCCGGTGCGCATGGGGTGTTCGAGTGCTACAAGCCGCTGACCAAACTCACTCGCGCGGCGCCGTTCCAGACCGCTGGCAAGACCACGCCGGTGTTCGTGCGTTTCTCCACCGTCGCCGGCGAACGCGGCTCGAAGGACACTGCGCGCGATGTGCGCGGGTTCGCGGTCAAGTTTTATACCGACGAAGGCAACTGGGATCTTGTCGGCAACAATATGCCGGTGTTCTTCATTCAGGACGCGATGAAGTTCCCCGACCTGGTGCACGCGGTCAAGCCCGAGCCGAACAACGCGATGCCACAGGCCGCCTCGGCCCACAACACGTTCTGGGACTTCGTCGGGCTGATGCCCGAGTCCATGCACACGATCCTGTGGCTGATGTCCGACCGCGCGATCCCGCGCAGCTTCCGGATGATGCAGGGCTTCGGCGTGCACACGTTCCGCTTCGTCAACGAAGCCGGCGAGTCGGTGTTCGTGAAATTCCACTGGAACCCGCTGCTCGGCACCCACTCGCTGGTCTGGGACGAGGCGGTCAAGATTGCCGGCGCGGACCCGGACTACAACCGGCGTGACCTGTGGGAGGCGATTGAAGCAGGCGAGTACCCATCGTGGGAACTGGGCGTGCAGGTATTCACCGAGGAGCAGGCCGACAAGTTCAGCTTCGACGTACTCGACTCGACCAAGATCGTGCCTGAAGAGCTGGTGCCGGTGACGCCGATCGGGCGCATGACGCTCAACCGCAATCCCGACAACTTCTTCGCCGAGACCGAACAGGTCGCGTTCTGCAGCGCGCACGTCGTGCCCGGCATTGATTTCACCAACGATCCGCTGCTGGCCGGTCGCATCCACTCGTATGTCGATACCCAGTTGACGCGACTGGGCGGGCCGAACTTCCACGAGATCCCGATCAATGCGCCGATCGCACCGGTGCAGAACAACCAGCGCGATGGCATGCATCGGCAGGCGATCCATCGTGGCGCTGCCGCTTACGAGCCGAACAGCCTCGGCGGCGGTTGTCCATTCCAGGCGGGTACCGCGGGTTTCGTGTCGTTCCCGGAACCGGTGCAGCAGGATGAGATACGCGGCAAGCCGGAGAAGTTCGCCGAACACTACAACCAGGCGGCGTTGTTTTTTGACAGCCAGAGCCCGCCCGAGCAGGCGCACATCATCGCCGCGTTCCGTTTCGAGCTGAGTAAATGTACCGTGCCGGCGATCCGTGAGCGCGTGGTGTCGATGTTGCGCAACGTGTCCGACCCGCTGGCGAATGGTGTTGCGCAGGGTCTGGGCATGGCAATGCCGGCGCCCATGCCGCGAGCACTGGCCAAACCGCCCAAGCCCGAAGTAGATCGGTCGCCCGCGCTGTCACTGCTGGCGCGCCCGGGCGATGGCGGCATCCGCACGCGCAAGATCGCGCTGCTGGTCGCCGACGGCATTGACGGCGAGGCCGTGGCCGCCGTGCAGGCGGCATTGCTTGCGGCCGGCGCGGTGCCGCGTCTGGTCGGCAGCCGCATCGGTCCATTCAAGACTGTGGCGGGCGACATGCTCGACGCGGATGCATCTATGGAGAATGAGCCGGCGGTGTTGTTCGACGCGCTGGTGCTGCCCGATGGTGCCGCCGGGCTGGCAGCGTTGAAACAGGACGGGCACACGGCCGAATTCATCAAGGACCAGTACCGTCACGGCAAGGCGATCCTGGCATTGGGTGAATCGCTGGCGCTTCTGGAGGGCGCCGGAGTGTCCCATACATTGCCGACAGGCGAAGACGATCCCGGGATCGTGCTCGGCGGTGGCAAGAAGCTTGGACGAAGCATTGAAAGCTTTATCAGCGCTGTTGCCCGTCATCGCCACCCCGAGCGTGAGACCGATCCTCCGATGGTGTGATCGCCTCCTTCGGTTAAGGTCCCATCACCCTCGTGTACTCGGCGCATGACGAACTGCACAACGACGCCGTGGTATTGAGGCGCGCTTTCTGCTTGGCGGGAAACCGATCCCGTAGTTGGCTTCAAGCCATACAGGCGGTGGCGCATTGGCAAGGATCGGATGAACTGGCGGCCCGAAGCATCGTCTTGACGATGAGAGAGGCCGCCAGCAATGCCGCTGTTACTTCTCGATCGTGAATTCGTCCAGCACGTTGCCCTGGATGTCGTAGGCCTTGTAAGCCAAGCGACCGCCGTCGATGTCGATCACTTGATAGGTCGAGGTGTCAGTGAAGCGCTTGGCGATGTACGGGGCGTCGGATTGCTTGTACATCTTGGTGCCCGCCACTGCATGGATGTAGACCGGGCCCTCGGCCGGCGAGGACACCACCTGGTCGCCCTTCATCGGGAAGGTGCGCAGGTAAGCGTGGTCATCACCTTGCAGGACGAGGTCGACGCCGTGCTTCTCGAATACCGGTGCCCAGGCCGCCTTGAGCGCGGGCTGGCCGCGGTCATTGGGCTTGGTCGAGTACAGCGGGTGGTGGTAGACCACGAACTTCCACTGTGCGTCCGAGGCGGCCAAGGTCTGGCCCAGCCACTCGGTCTGCTGCTCTGGCGGCAGGTTCGAGTCGAGCACCACGAACTGGGCACCGCCGTACTCCATCGCGTAGACGCGTTCGGGTTCGACGCCGGTCGGACCGTTGCGCGGCAGGTCGAACTGGTCCACGTAGAGCGCGGCGCGGCCCTGGTCGACCTCGTGGTTGCCGATCGCCGGCACCAGCGGGCGGTTGTCGTAGACGCCACCGGAGTTCTGGAACAGCAGATCCCAGTCGTCGCGGCGCTCGCCCCAGTTCACCAGGTCGCCGGCCATGACGTAGAACGCGGCCTCCGGGTGCGCGGTGCGGGCCTTGCGAACCAGTCCGCCCCAGGTATTCAGGCCATTCTGGGCGTCGCCCATATAGACGAAGCTGAAGGCCTCGTCCTGCGCCGGTGCGGTGGTGAAGCGACGCGTCTCGCCCCATGCCTGACCGTCGCCGATCGCATAGTGGTAAGCGGTGCCCGGCTGCAGACCCTGCAACGCGACGGTGTGGCGCGTGACCTTCGGGTCGTTGGCCACGTCAGGCGTGTGGATCTCATGGCTATCGGCTTCGATCACAACCGGGGCGGCATCGCTGCCTTCCACGGTGTAACGCAGGCGGCTGTTGGCGCTGCTCGGCGCGGTGCGCCATTGCACCGACTGGGTGGTGCGCGGGTCGCCGTTCCAGGTCAACACCACGTGGTCGGCATCGGCGCTGCTCGGGTGAGGCGTGTTGCGGAACCAGCCCAGCAGGCGCGCCTCGTCCTCGCGATCTTCCAACGTGCGCACCAGGATTAGGCCGTCCAGTGCCGGATCGATCCGGTCGAGCGCGTCCTCCTCGTCGGCGTAGACCGGTTCCCCGACCGTAGCGGTGCCCAAGGACATCGCGGCAGGCTGCAGCGCAGCGACTGCAGGCGCGGCGCCGCCGGTTTCGGCCGGGCCGACCAGCACGAAGTAGGGCTTGATCCCGCCCTCGATGGACGGCACGCCCAGGTCGACCGAACCGGCCGGAACCTGCTTGCGCCACCCGCTGTAGGTGTCGTCGCCATCGACAACGGCATCCAGGGCGGTGCGTTCGAAGCCCTGGGCTTCAAGCCAGAACGGCTCGGCCTCCGAGTCCGGCGACTGCATCACGTAGATGCTGGCCGGCGCGTCGACGGTGAAGCGCAGGAAGCCGGTCGAAAGCAGTTCCAGCTCGTCCGGCGTGAGCAAGGGCAGGACGTCGTCCACGCCCGCATCGGCGAGGTCGACGGCAGGCAGTTGCTGCAGCATGCGCGCGCGGATCGCGCCAACCGCGGCGGTGGCCGGAGTCGCCGCCTCGGCGCCGGCATTGGCCGCTACGACCGCGGTGACTTCCGGCGTGGCGCCGCTGTCGGGTGCGGGCGAGCAGGCGGCAAGCAGGCCGATGGCCAGCGCGGTGGGAAGCAGCGAGCGCAGGGTGGGGTGCAGGTTCATCAGAGGTCTCCATAGCGGGTGTCGCGAAATACGCAAAAGGCCGGACCAGGCGGCATCCACCGCCCGGCCCGGCCCGAAGGAGGCGCGGGATCGGATCAGAAGTTCATCCGCACGCCGACCATGAAGCGCTTGCCGAACTGCTCGAACTCGGTGGTGCGCTGACGATCGCCCTGGTAGCGGATGCCCGACTCGTTGAGCAGGTTGTTGGCGTCGAAGTACATCTCGACGTTGTCGTTGAACGCGTAGCGCAGCGAGAAGTCGAGACGACCGACGTCGCTCCAATACTCGTCGCCCATCACGCCGCCCTCACCGATGCCGTCGATCCACTCATCACGGTGCTGCCAGCTCAGGCGGGTCGACAGGCCGTAGGCCTCGTAGTACACCGAGGCGTTGTAGATCACGTCCGAGGTGCCCGGCAGGGACACCTTGCGGCCGTCCGGGGTCGTGGCCTCGCTGTCGTTGAAGTTGACGTTGGCGGTGATGCCGAAGTCACCGACCCACATCGGCAAGTTGAAGCGCTCGGCCAGCCCTCCGAACTTCTGCGAGTAGGCCAGCTCCAGGCCCTGGAGGTAGCCCTCGCCACCGTTGGCAAGGGTGTAATAGGTGTACTCGGAACGGTCGATGTCCGGGGTGTTGAGGTCGTTGCTGCCGAACTGCGGAATCGCCACGTCGAACAGCACGTCACGCAGATCCTTGTAGTACACGCCGGCCGAGAAGAAGCCCTGCGGGCGCATGTACCACTCGAAGTAGGCGTCGAAGCCGATCGACTTCTCGGTGTCGGCATACGGGTTGCCGCCGTCGATCTCCTGGTCCTCGTCGCTGATGGCGAAGTTCGGCCGCAGGTCGGTGTAGTCCGGGCGCGCGGCACCGGTGTTAGCCGAGAAGCGCAACTTCATTTCGTCGTTGAGATCCCAGTTCACATGCACGCTGGGGAAGAACTCCACGCCGCTATCGCTGACGGTGATCCGCTCGTAGCCGTTGTCGTCCTCCATGAACGCCGAGGACTCGTTGCGGGTGTACTCACCGCGCACGCCTGCAACCATGTTGCCCCAGTCGAAGTGGGTGGTGGCCATGCCGTAGACGGCACCGATCTTCTCCGAAACCTCGTACCACTCGTCCATCGCCACGCTGTCCACCATCCGGCCGGCACCCTGCCCGCGCAGGTCGTCAAGCAGGTCCCAGGCGCGTCCTTCGTCGTGGTAACGGAAGCTGTAACCCAGCGGCAGGTTGCCCTTGTAGGGCTTGTCGGAAGCGAAGTCGGCTATGGTCGGCTGAGTGATGCCCATCGCGGACAGCTGCGCGGCGGTTATCTCGAAGCGGCTCTGGTTGTTCTCCTTGGTGCGGTCGTCGTACTGCACGCCGAACTGCAGTTCGGTCGGACGGCCGAACAGCTCGGTGTCACGGAACAGGTCCATGCGCCCACTATAGGAGTCGGTTACCGCGAGGCCGCGGTTGCTGCGCAGATTGACGAAGTTGTAGTCGTGTGAGTCCAGCGAACGCTTGAGGTTGCCCTTGGAGAACGAGCCATCGGCGTTGCGGATGGTGTCCCACAGGGTCACGCGGTGCAGCTCGCGGTTGGTGAAGTCGTAGTCCACGGTCGGACGCAGGGTGCGCTCGGCGGGGCTGACCCAGCTGGAGTTGAACGACGGCCCCTTGTCCTCCTCGGCCTTGGTGTAGTTCAGGCGCCAGCTGGTGCGCCAGGCGTCGAAGTCCTGGTCGCCGCCCAGGGTGGTGGTGAAGATGCTCTGCACCGTGTTGTTGATGTTGAGCGTGCTGTCCATCTCCACGCCATGCACGGTGCCGCTCCACGGGGTGTTGCCGGTGCGGACGTCGGCATAGCCAGTGCGCTGCGCCTCGGACTGCGGACGGGTATCGGAGGTCTTGACCGCGTTCGCGTCCAGGTCGAACTCCATCGCATTGCGCATCTCGTGGTCGCTGAACTCGGTGTAGATCGAGCTCAGGAAGAAGCGGTGGTCGTCGTTCGGGCGGAACTCGAGGCGGCCGCTGACCGACTCGTTCTCGCGGGTCAGGCGGTAGAGCTTGTTCTGGTGGGCGTCGAACCACACACGCTCATCGCCACCCGGCTCCTGGTCCTCGCTGGCGACTTCGGGATCGGACTCGAAGTTGTCGGTGACCATGTCGCGCGAGTACTTGGACGCGGACAGCAGCACGCCCCAACGGTCGTCGGCGAACTTGTTGGAGATGAAGCCGCCCCAGTTGTACTGCTTGCCGCCGCCCAGGTCGTTGTAGCCGATGCCGATGTCGGCGCCCACCTTCAGGCCTTCATAGTCGAACGGGCTGCGGGTGATGATGTCGATGTTGCCGGCCAGCGTCTCGCTGGGCATGGCCGCGGTGATCGCCTTGCGGGCGATGACCTGGCTGGCGATCGAGGAGGGGATGGTGTCCAGGCGCGCGGTGCGGCCGGCCGGGCTGATCACGTTGACGCCGTCGAAGGCGATGGTGGTCCAGCGCGACGGCGCGCCACGCAGGTTGACGTAGCGTTCCTGGCCCTGATCGCGCTCGACCGCGATGCCGGGCAGGCGGCTGAGCGCAGCGGCGACGTTCTGGTCGGGGAAGCGGCCGATCGAGTCGGCGGCGACCACGTTGACCAGCGAGGTCGAAGCACGCTGAGCCTGCAGTGCGGCGTACTCGGATTCGGCGATCGGGCGCGGCGCAGTGACTACCACGCTGTCCAGGTCGGTGGCGTTGCCATTGGCGGCCACGTCGAGGCTGACCGAGGTCGTCTGCCCGATGGTGACGGTTACGTTCTCACGCACGTCCGGGCGGCCGACGTAGCTGACGGTCAGCTGGTGCTGGCCGGCGGGCACGCGGTGCAGGGTGAAGCGGCCGTCCGAACCGGTGACCGCGACCACGTTGAGTCCGCTCACGCGGACTTCGGCACCCGCGAGGTAGCCGCCGCGACCGCTGTCGGACACCACGCCGGAGATGGTGCCGCTCTCGGCGCGGGAGGCTGGGTCACCCATGCCGGCCGGATCCGGAGACGGACCGGAAACGGTCTGGGCGTGCGCCTGGACATGCATGGTCAGCGCGATAGCCAGCGCCGTGGCGAGCGAGGTGGTCCTGAACATCGTGATTTTCCCTGGAGTGAAGTTGTGCGGAAGTGGAGCCGGTCATCGGGTGACCAGCGGGGATGCGGAGTGCGGTAGGAGAGGGCGGGGCAGTCGTGGAGACCGCCCGGGTCAATGGACGTCGATGAACACCGGGTTGCTGTAGAACCACAGGTCCGTCCATGGATCCTCGCCACGCGGGTCGGCGGCCGGCTCGAGGTCGGTGGTGCTGGTGCCGCGCACCCGCAGGTAGCTCGACGTCGCGATGGCGGGCAGGGTGCGGGTCATCGTCAGGTACTCGCCGTCGCGCACCCAGTCGGTGGCGGTGAAGCGGTGCACCACGCGGGTGGTCGGATTCGAGTCGTTGCTGCGGTCAACGGCCGAGCCGGTGACTTCGCCGACGATCAGGTCGATGCGCGCAACCTCCGGCGAGTGGCCGCCGTGGTTGGTGCCGGCCGGATCGCGAACCCGGATCGCGACCTCGACGTCGCTGCCGGAGTGGGCGTGCAGGCTGCCGCCGATGCCGGCGCGGGTGCCCGGCTCGGCGCCGCTGCGCACGACCACGTCCAGCTCCGAGATCAAATCGCCAGTGGTGACGAACACGCGGCCGTTGCGGATGCCGTCGAGGATGTCGTCGTGCCCGTGTTCGGCCAACACGTAGGTTTTGGAATACTCGCCGGGGTAGAAATCGCTGCCGCCGTCGCGCCAGTGGCGGTGGGCGTCGGAAGTCGATGTGACCCACCAGCGCCGGCCCTCGCCGAGCATCGAATCCCAGAATCCGCCCAGGCGCGCAGTCATCTGGTCGAAGCCGCCCATCGTCGGGGCATTCTTGTAGCCGCCGCGAGCGCCCTCGGGGTCGATGCCGCCATCCGGATCGATGGCCGCGGCCTGGTGGCCGGGCGCGCCTTCCATGCCGACTGCGACCTGCGGCGCGGTGTCGTTCCAGGCCCGGAACTCGGCCGGGGCGTACTTGCCGTACACGCCCACGTCCGTCGCCGAGCGGGAGGGGTGGTTGGCGATGAGCACTGGCGGTGCCTCCAGCTGGCGCATGTGCTCCAGCGCTTCGAGCATCTTCGGCTCGGCGTCGCGGGACGGGTCGCGCGGCCAGGCATCGCGCTGCGACCAGCGCGACTCGATCGTGTGCAGGTGGCTCCGTTCGTCGTGGCTGTGCGGCATGATCAGGCTGCTGTGGTCGCCGCCCGGCGTATCGAACTCCATGCCGAAGAACTGCACCACCTCGGGCACTTCCCGCCGAGCCTGCTGCAGCGCGGGCCAGGCGTCATCGTGGTTGATCTTGGAGTGGTTGGGGCCGCCGTGGTCGGTGGAGACCATCCAGGCCAGGCCGTGCGCGCGTGCCTTCAGCGCGTTGTCGGTGATGGAATAGCGGCCGTCGGCGCCGAACACCGGTGTGGGCGGCTGGCCGGAGTCCGCGTTGTCGGTGTACTTCGCGCTGAACTCGCTGTGGATGTGATGATCGCCGGCCAGCCAGCGCCGCTCGCCAGTATCGAAGACCGGGTCCGCCGCACCGGTGGCTCCACGCACTTGGCCTTGATGCAGGCCGCAACCAGACAGACCCGCGAGTAACAGCCCGCAGGCAAGAGTTCCAATTTTCATCTGTTGTTTCCCTCAGGGCTGCCCGGGGGCACCCATCAATCCGAGCCGGTGACTTGAGGCGGTGCGCGGTATGTTGCGGTCGCCGCTACATGAACAGGGCTCATGGTCGTTGCACGAGGTGACGGGAAGGGAACATGCAGGTGAAACCTTTGTTACATCTATTTACATAATATGCATTATGCGAAGTTGCAGAGACTGGCCCGCTTCCTGCATCGCCTGTTGGCCCGCCTGATGTGTTCATCGCAGAGATTTCTAAACAGTCCCCGCGGATAAGGTGCCCAACTGACGTAGACGTCACTACCCAGCGTAGGACAGCTGTCGAAAACTCTACTCAGCTTTGAACTCCACGTAGAGCGCTCACCACAAGAATATCCGGTTGTTGATAGTCAGCCGGTGCGTACCACCAACGCATTTGCTCAGCGCACTCAAGTGGGTCAGGACTCTGCACATCTCGGGTACAGAACGACCACTCAAGTGGGTACAGCGACGGCGCTCTGCACTCAGGTGGGTACACCTGTACGCCTCTGACGAACTGTTCTCCCCGGAAAATGCGGCAACCCTACACAATTGCCACGGTCTTGATTTCCCCCGCTGTTCTCCCCGGAAAATTCGGCTTGCCACAAGTAGAAACTGTGCTCTTTGGAGGCAGACAGGTCTAACCAAGACGAACAGAGGCGGAGATTAAGGACATCACCGGACATGTACGCTGAAATTTCTGGCCTCTTGAGCACTGGGATCGGTGAAATCTGACCCACGTGTGTCCTGCTAATCGCTCAGAAATCTTGTTGATCTGTCAGCCGATGCGTACCACCAACGCATTTAACCCGTTCACCGGCGTCAACTAAAGCGTTCCACGATGGCCCATCGTCAGCTAATACGGACTATGCGGCATTGGTTGCCACTGCAAGCGATCCGCTTTCGTTAGTCGGACTGTCCGGCGCGGTTGTTGTTGAGCGCACTGCTGAGCACCCAACGTATGCGGCAACCCTACGCAATTGCAGCGGTCTTGATTATCCAGCCTGCAACGCCTGCGGTTATCCATACCCAGCTGGGCACCGCAGTCTTGTGTGCCCTGACCACGCACTCATAGTGCCCATTGCACGCAGTCATGCATGCCCACTGGTTTAGTGATGCACTCATCGGTGTGGATTTTTCTGAGCAACGCAGTCATACATGCTCACAATTGAACTAATGCCGAACCGTGGCGTTCTCTGGATGCCCAAAGCAGAGAGTACTCCGCATCGCACGCTGGCCAGTGCCATGTCCGTTGCTGAAGATGAGCTCTGCCATTGCTCCAGTTGCTGTAAGCCCAGCTTTGGACCCAGCACATGGCTTAACACTCCTCAATCGCTGAGGAGATTTGGCTACAGCCTCCACCGCAAGCGGTCTTGTCTCCCCACGTTGAACAATCACTGATAGTCGCTGTCGCAATATTCACGTGTACCGACTAACCCGACTCCTGTGATCATGTCTGTCAGCGCCACTCCTGTGGCGTAAGGTCACCTGCCGCCAAATACAGAGGAAGCTTTCGATTGTGGAACAATCGAGCCAATCTGCTGCGATCATGGCCCAAAAACAGCCACATATGACGCTCATCGAACTGAAATTCCGACCGAAACGGATAGATTGGCTCTTCCCGGTCGTGCCCCTCTAACAAGTCAAACCCGAGGAGCACCACGAGAGAGCGTGGGCATGCTGGTTCCCCAGATTGACGGTTAGAAAGGTAAATGCGGTCGGTAACTTGGCCCAAGGTGGTCGCAGGTGATGGACGGAGATCAATGACTTCGGTTTCCACCCCACGATCTGCAACCGTGTGTGCAAGCGCTCCTAAGAAGGCCTTCGTGCAATCCGGCGGGCAAGCTACAAATGCAGGATTGACATAGCTCGGGAACAACCGGTGAACAAACTTGGCAATGACCGAATCAATGACCGTGGAGGACTGAGGAATATCCATGGGTTACCTGGTTGTTGTAAGCACCAGCTTGGCCCAACTGCTGAAGCGGAGCGTGGCCATTGCTCCCGGTGAAATCAGATCTTCCGGGCCTCTGTGGTTCCCATGTAAAATGGCTCCACGTCGCTTTCAGCGATGTAAGCCGGCAGCCCTTCGGCCGGATCAAACACCGTTAGATCGATCGTTTGGTCCGGCGGAGATTGCTGGATCGCGGGTTGCATCGAAGTCATGCACGCACGCGCTGCGCGTTCCGAATATTCGGGTGCTACACCTAGCACAATGAGCAGAGAGACCACCTCTGGATGTGCTGCAGTTGCGGTTTGGATCAAGTATGCAGACTCCACGAATGTTTGCTTCGTTAGTGTCTGTGTAAGAACAGGAACCAGCCAGGGAGGTTGTTGATCGGGTGAGCCGAACCAAGTTGGTCCTCCATGCCACGTGTCCTTCCTGACCTGAGCGACCGTCCCCGAGGTCAGTAATGACTCAATCTCTTCCGGGTACAACACGGCACCACCATCGTTCGGGTTGAGCATCAAAGTGGCTCCGCGCGTCATCTCAAACAGTTCGCGACCCACGCAGGTCACGATACGCGCTGAACGGCCGGCCGCGGCTGCCGCCTTAGACTCGGATGTGAAAAACGGCAGAGCGTCGAAGCCATCAGGGTGTTTGAACTGGATCAGTCGGAGCTTTGCCGAGTCGTCTGAGATTGGGACATGGGCGTACACGGTGGCTTCAAGCAGGTATCGAAAGAACTCCTGATCTTCTTCCGGATTCCCACGAGCACGCTCCAGGCGTTCTTCGAGTTCGCTCTCACTGATCATTGCGGGCTGGATCATCCGGTGGCAGACGTGATTTTCAATGTATTGTGTCCAAACGTGCCTTAGTCAAGGCTCCGGCCTGTGCAAATCTAGGTTAGCTGCTTCGAACAGAGCTTCTCTGAAGGCCGCGGCCGCAGCCCAAAGCCAGCTGGGTTTGGCAAGTATCTCGTTGACTCGTGCAGCTCCCAGCTAGCTTTCTTCCGAGACTTTAGCGCGTTTCCCGAACACACGAACGGCACGTTTACTGCCGGGCGAGCGAGCCTTCTTTATTGGCGTCTCACTCCTGCGCATCGCCGCCTCCAGAGCAGCCGGAAGATCTTGAAGCTTGGCCAACTGCTTCTCCAAGGCATCAGCGCGTGCACGTTCGATACCAGCGTCCCGACTCGCCTTAGTTGCTGCGACCTTGGCCTTTTCGGCAGCCTGATGAAGCGATTTCTCAATGGCGGCCTGCTCTCTGGTCGCAGCCACCAGACGATTCTTGAGCTCCTTGGTCTCTTGGCGGGCGCGATCTATCTCTGCGTGAGCGCGATCTTCAACGGTCCGCACATGCTGCGCCAAGCTTTCTCGCTCGGCTCGACCTGCATCCTGCAGCTGCTGAAGACGGGCCTCTGCAGCGTTCCGGGCCACATCGACTTCGGTCGTGCGCGCGAGCGCGGAATCGCGCTGCGCGGCGACTTCCTCAACCTGTCCCTCGAGCTGGCTGGTCAACCGCTGCAGCTCGACAGCCTGGGATGAGGCGAGTCGTTCCGCATGCGCAGAGGCGTCCGCTTGGTCACGCAGTGCTGCCGCCTCGGTGGCGAAGTTCTCCCGATCTAGCTGAAGTGCCGCCTGATCCGCCTGTAGAGCCGCGCGATCGGCAGTATGAACCTCTCTGGCGATGCCAGTAGCGTGCTTGAGCGCCAAGGCCCACCAGTCCGCTGCCAAGGAGGCGACCGTTTCCGGTGCTTCGGGCACCGCCAGACGCGCTTGATGTCCCTGCAGTCGAGCACCCAACGCCTGCCACCAGGTCTCCAGCCACCGGGTCACGGTGTTGGGCGAGCCGGTGCCCAGGTGCGCTCGGATCCGCTCGATCGTCGGCCGTTCGCCGGCGGCGACCAGCGCGTCAGCCGCGGCGTGGACGTCGGATTCGGTGATGCCTTTTGCCATGCTGCGGCCTCCTATGCGGGCGCCCTACTCTGTTGATTCCGTACTGGTGATAAGTGATGATTATCGTGGCTAGACGGTCACAATCGTATTAAAACATACATACTATGAAAGATAATCACGCACTTCCGGTGCTCGCGCAAGCCGCGTCCGGCTTGGTCCTGCCCGATCAGCTGGCCCAGCAGGCCACCGACGCAGTGCGCGAACTGCTGGCCGAAGCCGCAGCCGCCAACACCACCCGCAGCTACGCCACCGCCCTGCGCTACTGGGCCGGCTGGCACGCGGCGCGCTACGGACTCGAGTTGACACTACCGGTACCCGAGGCTGCCGTGCTGCAGTTCGTGGTCGACCATGTCCAGCGCCGCTCCGCCGACGGCGAGCTGGCTTGGGAACTGCCGCTGGCGGTCGATCAGGCGCTGGTGGCCGCGGGTCTGAAAGCCAAGCCCGGGCCGTGGACGCTGGCCACGGTCCGGCACCGGGTCGCGGTCCTGTCCACCGCGCACCGGCTCAAGCAAGTCGCCAATCCCTGCGAACAGCCGGCCGTGCGCACCGTGCTCAGCCGGGCCGCCCGGGCCGCGGTCAAACGCGGCGTGCGACCCCGCAAGAAGACCGCCATCACCCTGGCGGAACTCGAAGCCATGCTGGCCACCTGTGACGACAGCCTGGAAGGCCTGCGGGACCGCGCCCTCCTCTGCTTCGGATTTGCCAGCGGTGGGCGCCGTCGGAGCGAAATTGCCGCGGCAGACCTGCGTGATCTGCGCCGGATCGGCGACAAGGGGTACATCTACCGGCTTGAGCACAGCAAGACCCAGCAGGCGGGCGTTACCGCGTCTTCGACCCCGGACAAGCCGGTGCTTGATCGCGCCGCGCTGGCGCTGGAAGAGTGGCTGGACGCTTCGGGGGTCACCGAGGGGGCGATCTTCCGGCGGCTGTGGAAGAACCGTGTGGGCCCTGCCCTGTCGCCGGCGGCCGTGGGCGAGATCGTGCAGCGCCGCGCACGCCTGGCCGGACTGGAGGGGGATTTTGGCGGGCACAGCCTGCGCTCGGGGTTCGTCACCGAGGCCAGTCGCCAAGGGGTGTCCTTGCCGGCCATCATGCAGCTGACCGAGCATCGGGCGGTGTCGAGTGTGATTGGGTACTTCCAAGCGGGTGGCGCCTCAGATAATCCTGCCGCTCGACTCTTGGAGGACTAACCACGTCTGAGTCGTTTTTACCCGCAGCTGGGAGACAGGAGGTAAAGACCTGCCGCTAGTTGCCAAAAGAAGCGCTCATCTTCGTCAGAGCCGCCAGGATCTGCTGGACGATGCCAATCTCGAAGTCTTCCCCATCCCCGTCATGCGTGCCCTTGTTCAGATACTTCCAAGCCAACGCAGCCTCAGGCACAGCCAGCAGCTCTTGGAACGCCTCCTTGCGTTGCGTCCAGGCCGCTGTTGCCAGTCGCCCCTGATCAACTCCGTTGTTGACGGCCCTGGACAGGGCTTGCACTAGGTTGCGTAGCTCAGGATCGCCATCGGGCCTGCGCAAAACCAGTGATATCCGCGCTAGTGAATCGTCGGCATTGCTCAGCGCTCTCCAGACCCGGGTCGTCAGGTTCTCCAGTGCCTGTCGGCAGGATGCCAATGCCTGCCGCTGATCAGCCTCGTCAAGTCTCTCTTGGGCGCGGCGCAGGTAGTGGCGATCGCTTCCGTTTCTGACGATGGGCTGGTGATCGCCGCCATGATGCTTGAGGATGTAAAGCATCGAAGCTTCCTGTCCCAAGCCGTTTTGAACCTGGGTGATGAACTCCGGACTATGGCAGGTAATCACGATCTGCTTGCCATTGAGCCTGGGATCGCCAAACAACGTGTCGCGTATCCCCTTGCGGTGGTCATGGTCGATGGCATTGACGACATCGTCGAACACAAGCAACGGCAAGCCAAGTTTGATGTTCTTGGCCAGCAGGATAGCCAATCCCAAGCATCGCAGATGCCCTTCACTCAATACGTGCAGCGCGTCGTGCAGTTGGTCTTGGCTCCCCACGAAGGCAACCCGGATCCGCTCGCCTCCACGAAGCGGAAGATCAAGCTTGGCGAGCTTGTCATGGTCGTGGTCCTCTAGATTGAACAGGTTGTAGAGTTCCTGGGCCGTCTCGTTCAAGTCTGCCAGCAAACCTTCCGGAAGCCCGTCGCGAAAGCGTTTCAGACTGTCAAGGAAAGGCGAATATCCGTCTTGGATCCGCTTCTCGAAGGCCACGGTAGCTGCTTCTGCAGCCGCTTCGGCAATCAGTTCCGCGTTGGCTTCTTCGAAGTCATCGATCTTGGCTTTCTCATCCACCACCTGCTGATCATGCATCGAGCGGCGAAGTCGGAGGGCATCGACCTGATCCTTGACCTCTTGCAGCGCCTGCTGCTCTTCCCTCAGTGGTGCACCACGCGCCTGCCTTGCACGAATGTCCGCGTCGCCTTCCTCAAGTGCGCGAACCTTCGCCAACAGCGCTTTCCAGGTTGCCTTGGTCAGCAAGCCTTCTGTCCAGGCCTCGACTGGTTGATCTTGCTCCACCCATTGCACCAATGGCGCAAGGCCCCCACCGCCTAGGGGCGCGTAGGTATGCGCTGCCGTCACCTTCCCATGCAACTGGGAGGACAGCTGGCTGCATTCCTGGACCAGGCGCGCCTTCGATGCCTCAAGCGCGGCAAGGTCTGCCAGTAGTTCAAGCCCGTCATGTGCACGAACAAATGGATCCCGCACCACGTTGGCCAATGGCGTGTCGCAGGCGGGGCACTTGTCGGGGGTCTCCGCCGCAAGTGCCTCTACCGCTCGATACAGTGCAAGGAACGAGACCTCGCCGGCCCGGACATCCAGATCCGCCTGCATTCTGGCCACCTCGGCAAGCTTCTTACGCAAGCTTTTGCGCAGGGCCGCAAACGAGGCAACCGCCAGCCCCGACTGCGGAGGGATCTGTTCTTGCAGGGCGGCATTGACCTCTTGCAGCCGCCCTTCTTGTCCGTCCATGCCGAGGCGGCGCAGCAGCAGCTCGTAGGTCAGGCCCTCTTCAAAGCCATTGGCAAGCTGGGTTTGCGCGGCATCAAAGGCAGCCTGCGCCTCGGCACTGCCATCGAGCTTTTGCCGTGCGACCTCAAGGGTCGTGCGCACGAGCGTCAGCGTTTCCTGCTTGGGCGTGCCTAGCCGCAGCTGGTTGTCTACGCTTGCCGTGAAATTGCCGACGAACGTGTTGAAGCCATCCAGCCCAAACAATGTGGCAATGAGAGCACCGGCTTGCGCTGGGGTGCGAGCGGCCAACCGCGCGAAGCCCTCGATGCGGTTCTTCTCCACGATGGCAAAACGCAGCAGTTCGGCATTGGGCGCAACGGGAACCCCATTGGCCCCACCGGTCGCCAGCAGCTGCGGCGCGACATACCTGCCTTCGTGGATGTTGTTGAAATACTGACCAAGATCCTCGATGCGCTTTGCGGAAGCCTCTTCAACATAGCCGAGCAGCGCAAACTCAAGGGCCTCACACAGGCTGCTCTTGCCGCTGCCGTTGGGGCCCTGGACCAGTACGATGTTGTGCGACAGGTCGAATTCTTCTTCGCGCCGGAATCCGCGAAATGGTCCGACCTTCAGCTTCTTCAACCGTGTCCAGGGAAGCTGGGCAGCGGCGGCGTCGACCTGTGCCGGCTCGATCGCGTCGGGCGTGTTGTCCAGATCCCGACGCAGCATGGGCGTCAGCACAGTCGCCCGTTGCCCCCCGTTGTTCACCGTGGGGATCAGCGCATCCAGGTTGTCTTGGACGATTCGCGCAATCCGCTTCGCGTCAGCAGGTTCTTCCGTGGCCCCCAGCCATTGCATGTATCGAAAATACTCGTCGTGCACCGCACCCATCGTTGCTGCTCCGTTGCTCAGCAGTCTCTTGGCCGGGTCCCGTCTGCACCAGCTGGCCCGGCCCTGTGGGACCACTGGCTACCAAGCTACCCCTTGTATCAGTGCCGTGCACTAAGCCTTGGCCGGGAAAGCACGAACCAACTGCTCCGTGCGCCAATCCTATAGCCCAATCATGTACTCCGGGCGGCGCTCGCGAGCCCACGCCAGCTGGATATCGGTTTCTGGTCGAAAGCTGCCCCCTACTCGCGATAGATCTTCCTAACCCCCTGTCCGCAAGCCTCTGCTGTCGACCAGAAACGGACACTGGGCGCTCGGATCGCTCGTCGGGAAGGAAACTGGAAAGGAGCTTAGAGACCGGCCAACGTGCGCCACATCGCCTTGCCTTGCTTTTCATGGACCGACGCAAACTGCTTCGGATCCCAATTCGTGCCCGTCAGCAGCAAGCCCAGTTCGGCCACGATGGCCTGGCATCGATCGCCGAAGGCCAGCAACTCGTTGAACGTCAGGCCAAGCGTGTTGATGTCGAAAGCAGCTGGCTCATCGTCCAACTTGCTCATTTCCAGGTGGGCGTGGTGCTTGTCGCGCATCGTCTTGATCTTGTCGGCCGCCGGGTGCGCCTTCAGTGCCGCCATGTCTGCCTCTACTTTCGCTAGACGGGTGTCGAATTGCGCGTAGTTCGTGGCCCTGTCTTGCTCCCTGAAGCGCTCCTGGATAACGGCGGAGCTTTCCGGGGGCAGATCGCTGATCGGGTCCTCGTGAAGGTGATCGAACATTGTTCCGTAGCGGTCCCGGTAGCATTCTTTGATCGCGGGATCCGCATGGAGTTTTCGCCAGAGATTCGGCAGGCTGCCGGACCTCGAATCTTTGTCTAGGAAAAGCCGGGACTGGTCGCGCACTAGGTCTTGCCCCAACAGCGGGGTCAGGTGGTTCCAGGCGTTGGCACCCGGAGTCTTGTCCAGCTTGGCCTTCAACCCCGCCTGGATCTCGGCGTCTTGGATGAGAGGCGCGAGAATGTGCCGGCGCTCATCCAGGATGTGGCATTCCTGTGTGAGTACCCGAATGTATCCGTCGATTTGCCGAACACGTTGGTCCAGATCTTCAGGCGTCATCCCTCTGCCTCCAACGGCACCTGCTGAAACCGCACCTGCAAGCGTTTGATGAGGGCACGGGTTTCCGCATTGGGAGCGCGCGTGCAGACCAACACAGCCTCCCCATTGGGCACGTGGCGGGTGGCCTTCTGTTCCGCCCGCAAGATGGCGCGGTATTTGACGGCTTGGTAGACGCCCCGCTGCAACTCGTCCTCGCTGCACCGGCTAGTCTTCACCTCCACCGCAAGACGTTGCTTGCCGTTGTCGAAGTGCGCGTCCAGCCGATCACCAGAGCTCAGCAATTTCTCGTTGGTGCCCGCGAGATAGTTTCCTAAGTCCGCCAGTTCTTCCGGGTGAGAAGCCACCCACCGCTTGAGTGCCTGGTGCTCGGCACTTTCAGGGCCACCCCCCTGCTGAACCTTCGGGAGGGGGATGAGTGCATCTGCTGCGACTTCCTCCATCTGTCCGGCCGCTGGGGTCAGCATGGTGGCGCCCAGGGCGCGAGCGACCCGATCCCAGTCCGGATAGGTGAAAGCGTCTTCCATCGCTTCCCGCAGGTGCGCACGGCGCTCGTCCTCTGTGTCCAGCTTCTTACCCGCGAAGTAAGCAGGAGAGATGGTGATCGCCCCCTCACCAGGGTGCTTGGTAGCTTTGTTGACCACGATGGCATGCAGCGGAGGAATGGGCTGCTTCCACTGCTCGCTTAGCCATTGCAGGGCTTGCGCCACGCCACCGGCGACGGTGCCGTAGAGGTCTTTTCGGGGTTTGATTTCGTGCCCGTAATTGTCGTGCAGCTCTTGGGCCAGGTCGCTGTATGAATGGGCCTCGCCCTCCTGTGCCCACCGGATGAGAATGGGCAGCGCGTCAGGGATGACCTGACTGCGCCAGCGCGTGCGCGCGAACTCAACCTTCGACCAATCGAACTTCTCCATCCCCCGCTCTTCCCCCTTGTCGTCCCGTCATGGTAGCCGCGGCGCAAAGCCCTGGTAACGGTGAGGGCCGCACTCCTCGGCCTCCTCGTCAATTATCGTGCGGCAGCAGCCAGCAATCGAAGTTGAGCGCCGTTCTGGAATCGCTCACCGACTTGCCGATGAAAAAGCGCGAAGCTTTGGTTCAAGAGCTGATGAAGCCTGCAGCGGGCTAACCGGATTAGGCCCATGGGCGTTACAACGCCAGATGGCCCATCCGGGCTTTCCGCTGCTCGAGGTATCGGGTCATGTGGGAGGCGGCGTGCGCGACCACATCATTGAGGTCGTAGGCCCCCACCCCCGTGGCCGTCAGCGCCGCGATGACGCAGAGGTTGGTCGTGGCCACAGTGTTGACCGTGGTCTGGAAGAGGATAGCGGCGGGCACGTGCGCGCCGATCTGCCCGTTGGGATCCTCATACATCACCCGAATGGCCTTGCCCCCGTGGACCAGCCCACACAGGGGATCCCAAGAATTGGTCACCGTGCGAGCCAGCTTCTGCGGTCCGTTGTCTTGGCCGATTCGGGCAATGGTGGTTTCGACCTCGGTCGCCAAGTCCTTCAATGGGATGGCTGCCCACTTCCCCTTCTCGTTCTTCTGCCGGGGCCCGCGGTCTTCCTTGAGGAAGTCCTGCAACTGCTCCTCGTCGGCGATGAACTGGACAAACACCGCGCGCAGGAACTGCTCGGTCTGCGAGCGATGCAACCCCAACGCAACCGCGGGCAAGTCAATCGGATGGGTTTCGAGCAGGAAAAGCAGCGCCCGGCCGTAATCCATGGACGCCCGAAGCAGCTGGAACGTCACCCAGTGGCGCTCGCTGTCGGGTGGGATGCTGATCTGCGCCATGCCTCCCATGTTGGCCTCTAAGGCTGCTCGGGCCTCGCTTGCTTCCTGTGAGATGTCTTGGGCCGTGGGATGCCGGCGTTGGCGCAGGGCACCCAAAGCTATCTGGATGCCCTGATTCAAGGCGTCACTACTCATGCCACGGTCCCCTCCACACTGCGAGGTTTTCTCCTGGACGCTTGAAGGGCAACGCTCGCCACCCGCGCGGCGTCGGCTGACCAGATCTGCGCCACTTCGGGAAACAGCCGCACCAACAAGGTATCCCAGGTGCGCTGTGGTTCAAAGGCCGGCTCTCCTTTCGCGAGGCTGACCAGAACGTCCTTCATTTTGCCTTGAAGCTTCTTGGTTCGGTCTTGCTTCACCACGGTCTTCAACTGGCCGTGTGTCCGTAGCATGCAGCGGTAGAACCAGAGGGCCTTGGGCCACACCTTGTGGACGTGGTGGCCCAGCTCGGCCAGGGTCTCAAACCCGATTCCAATGGGCTTGCCTCGACCATTCTTGGCCGAGTAACCCACCACCAGTAACCGCTCCAGGTCGGTGTCGTCCTTCGGATATTTCGGCAACTGGATGCCCACCTGGGCGAACGATCGCCGCAATTCATTCCAGCGGCGATCCCTCTCCTTGTAGTCGGTGAACTCGCCCTGGAGCATCGCCACGTAGAAGGCATCGAAGGCGTCTCGGCGCCGGGCCCAGACCTGCTCTTCCTGCCACGTCGCCCGCTCCTTCTCCACCCGGGCTTTGTGACCCTCGTAGTCGAAGGCATAGACCCGCGGGATGCCGCGGCTGCAAGTGTCAAAGGTGAGTTCGTCGAAGAAAACCTCTCGCCGCACCTCCACCTCCCTGATCGCCCCATTCGCCAGGCGCGATTCCAGCCAGGCCCCTTCAAGGACGAAGCGGCCTTCACGCTGCGAGCGGGCCACCGTGGCGAATGTGACCCGGAACGCGTTGCGGTTGTTGGAGAAGAACAGGTCATCCTCCGACAGCCGGAACGCCTCCAGATCCAGATCCTTGAACAGCCAAAGCATGTGTCCGGCGTTCTCACGGTAGAACTTCATCCGTTCCGCGATGACGTGGACAAACGTGGTGGAGAGCTGGATCTCAATGGCCCAGCGATTCCCTTCCCGGGTTGTCTGGACATCGGGCTGACGCCACTTGTAGTGCTCCACGTCCCACCATCGTGCCTCCGTGTCCGTGCCGGCAAAGGTCGGATCGGCGTCCAGGCTGTCCCTCACCCATTGCTTGAACGTCTTGTGGAGGGCACCTTCCTTATGCAGCCCGAACTTGCGGGCTAGGATGGCCTTGGGGGAGTGACCCTTGCGGCCGGTGCAGGATTCCCGGTGGCGGGCGGTGAGGTGATCGAAGTAGAAGCGGATCTCGCTGCGCGCCCGAATGGCCTTTGACCTGACGCCCATCGCGTCCTCGCAATGCGGGCAGACATAGCGCGGCGTTCCGTCGAGAAGTTCGAGTTCTGCCGCCAAGCGCCCATCCCTCACGACTTCGCCGTAGTCGCGCCCCTCCATGAATTTTTCCAGGGAGAGTGTGTCACCGTTCACCCGGTCCCACACTAGGTCATGGGATCGCTTCGACGCCGGCACGTATGGGACAGGGTTATCCATTCCGGCAATTTACGGGGCGTCCGTCTCCCCACCTGAGACGATGGGACGATGTTGGCAATGGAGTGCCCTACTCCCCAACACCGGCCGCATTGCGATCCACTCTCATCGCCTAAAAACTGGACCGGCCAGAGCCTCGTGGACGCCCAATGTCCGCATCGAGTCGAATTTCGGCCTTGCCTACCCCCGATAAATTTTCCTAATCCCATCCGCCCCCTATGCCAGGGAATGGGTGCTGTTCTTCAATACGGAGAGACCCAGCCACATCCTGACGTGCTCACGCAGCCATCCTGCCATTACCCCTGAGTTCGGCCGCTCGCAGAGATTCGGAAACACTAAATACGTTCATAGCAAATATTAGGAGACGCTATGAACATAAATTTCAACTGCACCAATTGCTTCAATAACAACACTGTCAGCATCACCAAGCGTGTCACCCGCTGGACCATCTCCATCGCGGTATCCTTCGCCGTCACCTTGGGCACGCTCGCCCTCAGTGCACTCCTCTAACGGTTTGACCCTTCCCTCCCCGACCGGCATCATGCCGGCTGACTGGGGGAGTGATGGACTTCGATCTGCTATTTAATCAATCGGACGATTTGGCCGCCGAGGTGATCCAGGTAATCGGGCGTCCGCTCTATGACGAGAGCAACCGTTTGCAGGTCAGCGACCTTTTGTGCTCGCTATCCATGGAGCATGCCCACAGTGCTAGGACCTTGCTTGCGGCAGGCCTGATGTCCTCGGCCCTAGTGATCCACCGGGCCCAGTTTGAAGCGGTGATGCGCTCGATCTGGTCAATGTACGCGGCCAGCGATGGGGACGTGGAGAAGTTAGCCAACAGCCTCACGCTGGACGCGGAGCAGGCTGCCAAGAACTTACCCAGCGCTACCACCATGATGGCCGAGCTGGTCAAGAAAGCCCCTGACTCGCCCGTTGAAGCCCTACGCGAGTTCATGGACTACAACTGGAAGGCTCTGAATTCCCACGTACATGCCGGCATTCATCCCCTCCGCCGTCACATGGAAGGCTATCCACCCGCTCTGATCCGTGAGGCGTTGCTCAACGTCAACGGCATGCTGATGCTGGCCGCTATGCAGGCATCCATCCTTACTGGGGTTACTGGACTGCAACGACAAGTGCTGGAAGTTGGCGAGCGTTACCCGGCGGTTCTGCGGGTCAAGTCGCGGTAAACCTTGCTCTCGATGGAACAGGCCCCCATGCAAACCCAGAAGACTTCGATCAACGCGGCGCAGGTCATTGCCTGGGGTTCGATACTGCTCGGCTTTGGCGTCACTCAAGGCGTGATCTACCTGAAGTCGTATTGGGGCAGATTCGGCCTTGATCCTTTTCAGTTCAACAGTGCTAGCGACCTGGCAATCGTCGGGCTCACTGGAATAGGTGTGACTGTTATTTTCATGATGAGTGCCGCGCTGTTCGGGGGCTATATCAGCCACAAAATAGAACCGTATGTGGCGGCGCATCGGTGGGCCCTACTGGCCGCATCCGTAGGGTTTATTTCCGGTCTTGTTGCGTTGGCGTTCTTCGTGGATTTTGGTATCTACCTACTGATCGGAATGCTACTCACATGGGGCATGATCTGGCTTGTACATCGGTCACCCGATCTTCCTGAGAGCATCACCAAGCTACGTGCGGTTCCATACATTGCGTTGGCTGTTGCGTATGTTCCCATGGCATCGCACTACTACGGGCAACGAAAGGCGGATTACATCATTCGAGCCGATAGCGCCCTTTACATGCAGCCCGACCTTTCCATCGGCACTGGGCTTCCCAAAGGCAACCAGCGGTTTGTTGGGCGTCTTGGCGGTGAGTACATCTTCTACAACGTGAGTAATGGAAACGTTTCTATCGTCCTAGCCGATTCAACTCAGATGATCTCCCTTACGAAACGAAGCGCAAAATCCAGTGATTCCAGCCAGCCGTGATTACCAAGAAAGTATCGTGCTTACTTCTATCGACTACGGACTCTTTCGTGCTTTTACCTTGACGGATACATTGGGATCGAGGTCCGTCCTGGGTCGAAGGTGCCCCTTCCCTACTCCCGACAAACATCCCTAATCCTCTACCCGCCGATGTCCGCTTCCGGCCAATAGCGGACATCCGCGTGCGCAAAAAGTGGGAGCTGGTTTTGACGCCGCCATCAGCTCTCCACCAACCGTCTCTACTCCACCGTGACCTTTGGCTTGCCGTTGTGCTGAGTAAAATCGAACGCGTAGTCCTGATGAAAAGGCAAAGGTGTCACCTCACCCTTGTAAGTCATGGAGATGTCGCCGACACGTACCGTGCCGTGCACTGGGCCAAGCGTTACCTTGACTAGCGGATAGAACTTCCAAGTCTGGACCGACTCACGAACGCGGGGGAAGAAGGCGTCGAACTCGGGTGTGGCAGCCGCGTTGATCGGCTGCACTTCTGTAACCCGTCCTTCAGCGCTAACGATCAGTCGTACCACTACCTTGACGGGTGGTAGCCGATTGGCCACCTGAGAAGCGGGATACGCCGGGACCTGGTTGCCGGGCAGTGCCCACGGCTGTTCGTATTCAACACCCTCGATGCGTTGGTAACGCTCTGAAGCTGAAGCATCCAGCAATCTCGCTTGAACCTCTCCTTGACGAAGCTGGTCGGGGGACTCCAGCGGTTCCGAAACTCGTGTGGGCGCCGCGCATGCTGTGAGCAAAGCGAACGAGCCAGTCAACGCTCCTGCTTTGACTGACGCTGGATTCATGCCAAGAAATTTTCGTGGGGTGAGCTTGCACGTCATAGGTCTCGATCCTTCTTCGACTCCATTCCCAGGTGACAAGTGACCGGAATGCGTACCACGGAACGAGCGGCTACTTCCGCAAGTCCGCGCCACCCGGGTTCTCCGATCAAAGGCGGGTGCCCGGCTCATGCAGTGCTTTGGCCACGCGTTGGCAGGACGGTCCTAAGGGAGCCGCCGAGTAACGAACCTCACCATATCGCCCATGGTGCTCGGGTCAAAGTTGCTCAGTCCGACGACCGTATAGCCTTTGACAGGCATCACGCTGAAGACGGCATTCGCCCCGGGAGCCCCGCCTGCGTGGCCGAACTCGCGCTCGGCGCCCTCGCCGCTGACCCCGAATCCGTAGCCATACGAGCCCTTGTTGTTCTGCGGGCGGGTCGCGGCCTCCAGCGACTCCGCCGAGATCAATGTTCCATCGGCCAATGCGGTGGCGAACCTCACTAGGTCGTGGGTGGTGGTGTATCCCCCGCCAGCGGCCATCCCGCGCCACGGCAATGTAGCAGTCTCCCTCGTCCACTTCCCCTTGACCTTGGTGTAGGCATACGCACGTGCCGGGACAGACTCCGATTCTGGCTTGGAGCCCGTCGATGTCATGCCCGCAGGACGGTAGATGTGCTGGTCGACATAGTCGTAGTAGCTCTGGCCACTGACGGCCTCAATCACTGACCCGAGAAGAATGTATCCGTAGTTTGAGTATCGATCCTTCGCGCCTGCTTCGAACTTGAGCGGCGTAGTTGCGAATCTGCCCCAGTAGTCCTTGTGCGTCCTTAGCGAAGCCGATATTTTCGGGAACTCATCCCCAAAAATGTCGCCGGTGCCGCTCGTGTGGTTCAGCAACTGCCGCAGGGTAACCGCGTGAGCCAGCTCCTGGTTCGGGTAGTCGGTCAGGTGGCGCGACAAAGGATCATCGAGCGACAGCCTGCCGTCCTCCGCCAGTTGCAGGATGGCAACGGCCGTAAACATTTTCCCGAGAGACGCCATGCGGAGTTGGGTCTCAGCCGACACCGGGACAGTCGCCTCGCGGTCCGCAAGGCCGCCAACCCATGCGAAGACGGGCTGGCCGTTGCGCACCAACAGAAAGCTGCCCGAGAGCTTGCCTTTGGACTCGAGTGCATTGAGCCGCTCTCTAGTCCTTGCCACCAGCGCGTTCAACTCCATGGGTTCGGGCTTGAACGCATCGGGGGTCGGCACGCCTTCGAACCCCATGCTGCTCAGTTCCAAGATATCGCCCTGCTTGAGGACAATTCTGGCCAGCAGCGCATTTCCCCACTCGGACACCACCAGCGCCTCCACGGACGTGGGCGTACTCGACTTGACCTCCACCAGCTGAAAGGCGCCCTGCGACTCTCGAAAGTCGACGAACCATTGAACGTCGTCTTTATCTTTGTACTTCGCCTTGAAGGCTTCAAATAGCTGGCGCTCGCCGGCGTTATGCGCGGCCAGCCACATGTGAAAGGCCTGCTCGGCATGACCAACAGAGGACTTCGACTCGACAGCGACAGCGTATGGGAGCGTCAAAAGCACCATCAGGAGGAACTGCAAGAACTTCATCGGCATGCCTCTTCCGTCATCGGTGAATCTCAGCATACGCGCCGCCCTCCGAATCTGGCAGACCATTAGCGTCCGCTATGGGTCGGAAGCGGTCATTCGATCAAGCCACGCTGCGTGGCCTTGGTCCGCTATCGGCCTGAAGCGGACATTGCAGTTGGGCCGTGCGCACGCTGACAGGCCCCCAACCTTCGAGCCGGGCTTGAGGCGGATAACGTCGAGCAACGGGCCGAAGTCGTACCCATCGGCTTAAACACGGCGCTATGTAGAAATGAAACGCGGGCAGCCGCTCACCGCAACGGACGGAAGAACGCGCGGATTTCTTCCGCCAGGAGCTCCGGCTGTTCCATGGCAGCGAAGTGCCCGCCTTTGGGCATAGGCGTCCACCTTTTGACATCGAACACCCGCTCGACCCACGAGCTTGGAGGCGTAGGAAGCTCGGCTACGCTAGCGCCGGTGATCAGAGAGCCGTAACGCCGAAACGAGGCGGCGCGGGCCTTCGCTGACTTGGAGTTTTCTCCCCCGAGCCGGTCTGCGATCTCGTCGAATAGGGCCTTGGAAATGGCGTCGCCTTCATCCGTTCCATCCGGCGCCGCGCAAGCAGACCTTCGCGGACGCTCATTACCGACGAAAGCTGCCCAGAGTGGTCAAGATACCCTTCGTAAACTGGGCGAGCCGCAATCGCTGGTACGAACGGCCCACGCTTCCAGGCGTTGCCAGGACGTCCGCCTGAGCTACCAGCCGTCTTGTAGCAAAACGGTGGTGGTTGGGCGTTCCCGCCTCCCGGGACGCGTCGTCGGGCTGGCTCAGGCGTCGGCAACGATGAGCCAGGCTGGTGCCCAACTGTAATCAAACAAATGGGCGCTCGATCGGACTCGAAAACCGGCACTTTCGAGTTCCTTGCACCAAGCAGAGACCGGCTGCTCAAAGTTCGACGGTGCCGTGGCCCGTAGTTGTCCAAGCAGCATGGGGGCCAAAAATCCGCCGGCAACCAGCGGGCCGTCCTCACCATATTCCTGCGCCGCTCGCTCGTAGCGTTGTGCCATCGAAACGACCTGTTCGCTTTCATTGTTGTGTTCGGGGACGTCGAACTCAACGATGGCAATTCGCGCCACGTGCCCGCGCAGCTGCTTGAGTGAATTAAGCCGCTCAATGGGCGGAATTGATTGGAGGGCGAAGCTCGATTGGGCGAGATCCCAGAAATCTCCGGGTGCGATCTTCGACAGGAACGCCTGTAGCGTCAGCGGCCACGCGTTGCCGGGGGGAAGTTTCGGCCTTAGCGTCGCTAACAGGCCGGCTGCGGGTTCTACAACGTCAACGCTGCCGGGGGCGACGGATGCGTGTGCCAGGGCCGGCAGCAGGGCCATGCCGTCGCCGGCCCCGATATCGAGAAGTGAGCTGACAGCATGTTGCCCGTACAGCGAGGCCAATGCGCTACTGGTTGCGCTGTAAAGTCCGGGATTGCCCCCGCCACGGATAAAGACCTGAAAGGCGTGGGGTGCATCGTAGGCGTTGCGGCTGCCGGCGGCGAGATTCTCGAGGATGGCGGCTGCCATCAAAGAGCCGTCACCGCGTGCCGTCGTGAGGTTTTCGTTGGCGTCTTCGCGATGAGCCAGCTGGAGGAGGGCGCGGGCAAGCGGATCATTCATCACAGCCATGCTAACCGAGGCATCGGCGTCTCGCACACGTGCCGCGATTGTTCAGTCGATCGTGTTGTGCGGCTCCGATGCGAAGGGCAGTGCAGAACCTGGAGACGACGGCCTGTTGCATTAAGCCAGACATCGCCGATCGCACGGGGGCGGCGATCAACGCCGTCCACCCTGCCGTTTTCGTCATGGAATCGCCGCTCCACGGTTTCGCCAATCGTGCACCGCCCCGAAGCCTGCTCCCTGACACGCGCAGTTTCCATGTTTCAATAATGTCCATGGAAACAATACGTTAGGACGGATTACGGGAAGGGCGCTAGTTTCTCGTAACTTACGAGACTCCCCGTAAAGCGCCGTAATTCGGAATCTGTCACGAGAGTCGATGCCGAGGGGCTGAGGTCCGCCTCGGGGCGGTAGCGGCTTGGTCCGCTCTCGGCCAGAAGCGGACTTAACCAATAGCTGCCACACGAACGCGCCCGGACGGTCCACTTCAATCAATCTCGGCCGACGCGACCACCACCCCATTGCTCCAAAACCATCCGTGGCCAAGCTCGCACGCCCATACATCCATGTCCCAATCGTCCGGTCGTCCCCAGACAATTGCCATCAGCACTCGGTCGCATTGGGAATCTGCCGAACGAAGGATAGTGTGTGCCGCGCCACGGTCGATGTAGCTCAGGCGCCCGTGGCGCGCCTCCGGATGGCTGTGCCAGTCCCCCAAATACGTCGATCGCCCTCCGGTCGCCTGGAAGCGCTCTGCGATCCGCTCGTGCTGCCACGCCGGATCAGGAGTGAATCGGTAGCGATCATGCCGCGCACCCGGACCGGGCCCAATGACATGGTCAATTCGCCAGCTATCTGGGCTGAGTCTCTCGCCCATGAGCACACTGCCGGATTCTTCCGGGAATGTCCGAGACGCCTCAACTCGGCACGCTTCAATTAGGTTGTGCGGCAGGGCTAGGCGCGGGCGCATCACGGATCTTCCAGCAGTTACATTCCGGAGAGGACTCGAGCGTCTGCCGACGCCACACGGGCGGGGCTGAGCGATCACCGTCGGCGGCAAGGTCCAAGGTGTCGACGACGCTCGCGCCGAGACTACCCGAAACGACTGCAACCGCCTGGCGAATCGCTTGCATTGACAGCTCCTGCAGGTCGTAGTCCGCGCCGACGAAAGTGCGCTCTCCGCAGCCAGCGGGCTGTACCCGTCTCTCGTCATCGCTGCCGGCTGGCTCGTCCACTGTCCCTGCAATCCGCGCGTGTTGCAGGCACAGCACGCACGGTCCACCGACCGGATAGTGCACGACGGTTCCCCCCCGCACCTCTGGCGTGGCGCCCAGTTGGATCATCGGCACATCGCGACGCTGGGTCCTGTCCCAGAGCAGGCGATTGACGCTGTGCGAAACCGAGGCATCGATCAGCAAGTCTGTGTCGGCGAGGACGTCTGTGAACAGCTCGTCATCGGTCGGATTCGAGCTCATGCCAAGGCCATGCGGTCGTGGCTCGATCTGGCAGCCCGGGAAGTGCGCCTCGATATGCTCCTTCAACGCATTGACTTTTGGTTTACCCCACACGGGCGCACCCAACGGCCAGCGAACGCTGTTGCCCGGTTCGACAACGTCGAAGTCAATGAGTGTGAGTCGCGCTACGCCGTTTCGAGCCAGCTCGATCGCGATGGGCGCGCCCAGCGCACCCACTCCAACCACCGTGACCTTGCGCCCGGCCAACGCAGCAATTGCTGGAACGCGTACGCCCAGGTCGGAGCGACCTGCGCGCAAGATGGGAATCACTACACCCTTGGGCGCCGCGCCAGGTCGATCGCGAAAGTCTTTCGCATCGCCCCACTCCAATCCGACTAGCCAACCATCGCCGGTGCGGGTCTCGTCAAGCTCGATTGGGTGCAGAAACACGAATGGGCGAATATTGACCCCGCCCGGCAGTGCCTCGCGTCTGCCCGGTCCACCGAAGTGCTCTCGCCGGAGCTCAGTAATTCGATGGCCAATATTCGGTCGCGGTAGGAGCACGCTGTCGTGGCGGTGCCACGGAACGCGGACGACACGTCCACTGGCCAAGGCTGGCGGCAGTGGCATTGTCCATTCGGCGACGGTTTCGCCGTTCTTGTTGAAAACCCGCCGAACATAAGCCCGAATCTGCGGCGCGGTCGGCTGCACGCCGCGTGGCGCCGGCGGCTCGAATGAAACAACGAGCTCCAGATCGCCGCCTGCGGTGGAGGCGAAGTCCCAATCCGAGTCAACCAAGCAATAGGAGTCGCGCAACTGGGACCGTCCTATCACGTTCCACCAGTACTCGGCCGGCTCGCCCTGTGGGTCCTCTTCGCTACCGCCAAAGAGCGAGCCTTCGAGTTGACGCTCCAGCAGATCCGCAAGGCTCCACTCAGGTTGCCACTGAGCCGAGTCGCGTCCCAGCAAACAGATGTTCCCCGTATCTGGCGCGACATGTCGCTCGGGCCAGTCCTCCGGTGCCGTGCGCAACATCACCTGGGGCCGGACGTAGGGATGGGTGGACTGGAAAACCGCATGCAGCGGGATCCACTTGTCGCGCAATGGCCAGTCAAAGGTCACCTCCAACTGGCCTTGTGCCAACTTTTCCGTATCGATCTTGACGGCACGCGCCCGGCGCCGAAGAGAGGCGAGCTCCCAGGCCATGTAGCCGGGAAACACGCGCTCCCACTCGGGTTCGAGCGACGTGCCGTTCACGATCAACCTACCTGTGGGCGCGGCGGCTTGGGCGGGTTTTGCGGGCCTTCCGGCCGAGGCGGATGCTCCGGATGTTCTGGGTGCTGCGGATGCTGGGGGTGTCCCGGATGCTCCGGATGCTCAGGTTTGTTCGGGTTGCTAGGCTGTGCCATTGTGAAAAACTCCGTGAGAAGGATGGAAGCGAATCGGGGGTATTCCACGATCACGTTCGTCAGCGATATCATTGGGGTGACAAAATTGTCTGACCCGTCAGCAGTTGTAAGTCCGCGCGCCGGCCGTTTCAAGCGAGGCATCAGGAGATCCGATCCCTACTGGGGCATGAGTCCCTTGATCTTGACGTACCCATATGCGCCGACGAGCAAAATCACTGCCAACTGGATGCCCTTGGCAATCCATCGGTTTCGTTCGCGACGCGTCATGCGTCCGCATTGATCGCACTCCGTGTCTCGCTTGAGCTGCAAGTACCCGCAATGGTCACAGACGATGGTGCGGCGGCGAGGCATAACAGGTGTCCGGGACTAAGGGACTTGAAGCGTCGCACTGACCCATCTCACCGGTTGAGACTGTTGAGACGGTTGACCGTAGAGTCGAAAAAAGGACCACCTTCCGGCGGGCTCTACCTTCCCTATCCCATCACTTGCCGCTCTGTGCAAACCAGTTCGCCCCGGTGATTTGAAATGACCGCTCCGGTCGGAAGCGGCCACCCGCGCGAACGTCGGCTTCCGGCCATTAGCAGTCACTGACAGGAGGAGTGGCCGATGGCTCAACACCCGCTGGAACGGACCAATGTCTGCCCAAGCGCAGGGACACTTGGGTTCCGATCGGAGCGGCCTGCTTCGTGCCCGACGAAAGAATGAATTAGGCTCTCCTCAGCCTTTGGGGAGGAGAGACATGCGCATACAGAAGGTCAGAGTCGAAGGCTTTCGCCTGCTTCAGGATGTCGAGCTCATGCTGGAGCCGGGATCGACGGTTATCGTGGGTCGCAACAACAGCGGAAAAACATCCCTCACCGACGTGTTCGAGCGTTTCGCTGGCGACGTCGGCGCGAAGTTCAGGCTTGAGGATTTTTCTGCTGGCGCCCGCAGCAAATTCTTCGAAGCAAAGGAGCTCAGGCAGAAAGGGGAAGACCTGGACAAGGTCCTCTCCACCCTTCCGAGAATCACGGTCACCCTGACCTTCGCCTATGACAGTGCCGCCCACTCCTTAGGGCCACTATCAGCATTCATCATCGACCTCGATATGGGTTCGACGGCCGCCATCGCAAAACTGGAGTACGCACCCACCCTCCCATCGCTGCAGCAGCTGCTCGAGGTTGCGGAGGCTCCTGACGGCGTGGACCCGAAAGTCCATTTCATGAGGCATCTCAAGGAGGCGATACCCAAGGCCTATAGTGTCCAGATCAGTGCTATCGATCCAACGGACCCAGCGAATGTTCGGCAGTTCGAAGGGACGACACACCTCGCCGCATTGCTCCAATGCAACCTGGTGCGCGCCCAACGCACGCTCGATCATGCCAAGCACGGCGACACCGATGTCATCGGCAAGCTGCTAAGCACCTTGTTCAAGACCGCATCCACTCCGACTGCAGCCGCAGCAGACCAGCAGCTCGCGGCCCAGCTGAAATCCTCAGTTGAGGGTATCGAACGGGAGGTGCAGTCGGAATTCGATACGATGCTGAAAGCACTGCTGCCAGCGATGAACGTGCTGGGCTTTCCGAGCATGAACGACACCGTGTTGCAGCCGGAGACATCGCTCAATGTCGATGCGCTTCTGTCGGACCATACCAAGGTGGTCTATGCCGGCGCCGACGGCGTGCATTTGCCTGAAGGCTATAACGGGCTTGGCACACGCAACCTGA
Source organism: Lysobacter sp. A289 (assembly GCF_054072675.1). Taxonomy (NCBI): domain Bacteria; kingdom Pseudomonadati; phylum Pseudomonadota; class Gammaproteobacteria; order Lysobacterales; family Lysobacteraceae; genus Lysobacter; species Lysobacter sp. A289. Next base: position 969,691 of record NZ_JBSVRN010000001.1, on the reverse strand, counting down.
TCTACATGCTACTGCAGCTGGAGAGTCACCATAAACTCTACCGCGCGCGACCGACACGCCCAGCAACCCATCTCATCTTTATCGAGGAACCCGAAGCGCACCTGCACCCCCAGATGCAGGAGGTGTTCATCAATCAGTTGAACGCCGCGGTGGGCAAGCTGTCGGCGAAATATCCAGACGAGCCGGCATGGCAGGTACAGTTCGTCATTACGACGCATTCCTCGCATGTGGCGAATGCCGCGCCGTTTGAAGCGATACGCTATTTCCTGAATCAGCAACCGGTGCCGGCATCGGGGCGCCGGACGAAGGTGAAGGATTTCAAGAAGGGCATGGCGGCGATCTCGAAGCCCGAGCAGGAGTTCCTGCACCAGTACATGACCCTTACCAAGTGCGACCTCTACTTCGCGGACAAGGCGATCCTCGTGGAAGGTACGACCGAGCGGGTGCTGATGCCGAGACTCTGCGAGATTGTCGATGGCGACTTGGATGAAGAGCATAAGTTGGCTAAGCAGTACATCACCACAGTCGAGGTGGGCGGCGCCTATGCACACATCTTCTATCCACTGCTGGACTTCCTTGAGCTGAAGACGCTGGTCGTCACTGACCTCGATGCCGTACGGTCAGCTACCAAGAAGGACAGGAAAGGAAATGATCGAAAAGTGTGGGAGAAATGCCCGGTCGCGCTGGGCGAAAGGACATCGAATGCAGCAATCCGTGAGTGGTTCAAGCCAGCTGGCGAGAAGGACGAAGGCGAAGCCGAGGCCAGGCCTGCTCCCGACTTTGACATGAAAACATTGCTCGCCAAAACCGACACCGAGAAGCTTTCCGGCTATCGCCGCATCGCCTACCAGGTGCCGGAAACGCCCGGATCAAACATCTGTGCGCGCACCTATGAGGATGCGCTGGTGCTCGCGAATCCTCGGATTTTTCAGCTTGCCGACGGCAACGGTCAAGCAGAGGATGCTTGGGATATCGCGCAGGACCTACCCAAGTCAGAAACAGCGTTGCGCTTCGCGATCCGCGAAAAGAATTGGAAGGTGCCGCGGTACATGATCGATGGCCTGAAATGGCTCTCTGAACCACCTCCGCCCGCAGCGGAAAATCCACCGGTCGTGCCGCCCGTCCAAGCTGCTGCCGGGGAGGCGGCAGCATGAACGGAGTCCAGGACAGCCCTGCTCTCGCCGCTGCCAAACGGGCACAGGCAAAGATCGAGACATGTTTGGATGAAGGCTGCAGCTTCCGGCTGGAAGCGGGCGCAGGGGCCGGCAAGACCTATTCCCTTGTCGCCGCGTTGAAGCGGATGATCGAAGAGCGAGGCACCGAGCTGATGCAAAGCGGACGCAAGATCGCCTGCATCACCTATACGGAGGTCGCGCGCGAGGAAATCGCGCGTGAGGTGGAAGGTCATCCCGCCATCCTTGTCGAGACCATCCACGCATTCTCTTGGGCCTTTCTACGCCAGTACCAGAAGGCGCTTCGCGAACTCGTCTCAGCATCGGAGAGCCGAAGTGGCAAGCTAGAAGAGGCGGGCGGCGTCGGGTCGAAGCTGGTGGAATACGAACTTGGCTTCTTCGGTGTGGACGACAAGCGCATCACGCTCGCCCATGACGACATTCCCCTGTACATGTCGCAGCTTCTCGCGAAGCCCAAGTTCCAGCTCCTATTCCAGCAACAGTTTCCAATCGTCTTCATCGACGAATACCAAGACACCGACCGCGACTTCATGACGGCTATCACCGACTACTTTTTTACGCCCAAAAAGGGTCCCCTCATCGGGCTGTTTGGTGATCATTGGCAGACGATATACAACAGCGAGTACGAGCTCGCCGCCTACCCGATTGAGGCGATCGACAAGGGATCGAACTTCCGTTCGGCGCCCGCCATCGTTGACGTGCTCAATCGGCTCCGGCCGGAACTGACGCAGGCAGTGGCCGACCCTGAAGCGGCCGGCGAGGCAAGGTTCTTCCACACTAATCTGTTCACTGGCGCGAGGACGAACACGCCGCATTCGAAGGCCGATCTCTTTCCCGAGCTCGCCCGCACGGTACGGGAGTCGCTCATGCAGCGCCTGCAAGGTGAAGGATGGGATCTGGGTAAAACCAAGGTGCTCATGCTGACCCACAACACGCTGGCGGCAGAGCAGGGCTACCCCTCAATTGCCAAAGTGTTTTCCGGACGCAACGACGCGTTCGCGAGGAAGGAAGATCCCTCGATCAAGTTCTTCGCTGAGACACTTGAGCCGATGGCGGAGGCGTATCAGGCATCCAATTATGGTGAGCTCTTCCGTCTCTACGGTGCGCGTCCTGCCATCAACACGCAGGCGGACAAGCAGTCTTGGCGTGACGACATGGACGCGCTAATGACGCTAAGGAACGAGGGCACCATAGGCGGAGTCCTTGATCACCTGCAGGCAACGAAGCGACCTGCGCTTCCCGATCGCGTGCTTCGCCGCGAGGAAGAGCTCAGACAGTTGAATGGCGAGCCGATAGCGGCGGACGCGACGGGACTGCAGCGCCATCGATCGCTGCGCGATGTTGCCTACTCCGAAATGACGGCGTTGGCTCGGTTCATCGACAAGCAGACACCTTTTGCTACCCAGCACAGCGTGAAGGGAGCGGAGTTCGAGAACGTGCTGGTCGTGCTCGGTGGCGGGTGGAACCACTACAACTGGCCGAAGCTCTTGGAACTTATCGAGACCAAGGCGCTCATCACAGCGAACACCAAGGGTTTCTACCGCGCACGCAATCTCTTTTACGTCTCACTCTCCAGGCCTATGAAGCGGCTCGCGGTGCTGGCGACGCAGACTTTGTCCGCCACAGCATTGACGACGGCCACGCAGCTGTTCGGCGTAGCGAACGTGGAGGCGCTAGCAGTTCCCGAGTAGTGGTTTGCAGTGCTACTGAAGGTCCGCTTTGGGTCGGAAGCAGCCATCCGCCCTACCCCCCCCCCCGAAAAAAAGCCCTAATCGCCTCCTCTAAGTTCCACGGCGAATCCGCGACTTGGACGCTACCGCCGCACCAGCGCTAATACGAACAATAGCAATGCAGCCAGTATTCCGAGCGCAGCCAGTGCCGTCCCGGGACCGATACCGAGCACTTGCACCCGCAAACCAAATTTTCTTTTCGAAAAAATCGGTGGCGGCACTTCGAACTCAGCATCACTCACCAATCGGCTGGCAAGGAAATTGGCATACGTGCGGCTATATCCAGATCACCTCGCCACAGCTCGTCATCATGACTGGCACCATGCACTAACAAGTGTGCGGCGTCGCTGAAGCCGGGCATCAGTGCTTTCGCGTTTCCCGGCGGCGTGCGGCCATCCAGCGTGCCGCTGATGAACAGCGCCGGAACATCACTTTGCAAGGGAGCGCGAAATGCCTCACCGAGGTCGATGAGCCGATAAAGACTCGCATGCACTCGATCCGATCCATCAGCATTCGGCTTGTATCGGGGCCGCATTGTTCACAAAGCTGCTCCCGGGTAGCAAGGAACAAGGCTTATTGGTGCTTGCAAGGAAACAAGGTGATTCCAACCTCGCGACTATTGGCAACTGCCGGCCGGGGTTAAGGTCGAAATCCACTTTTCCAATGGAGGCGGAATGAAGCCCTACGTCATCTCGCTCGCGGTCGGCCTTTTGGTCGGCGTTATCTATGCAACACTCAAAGTCCGATCGCCGGCCCCTCCCACCATCGCCCTCATTGGCCTTTTTGGCATGCTACTCGGAGAGCAGATGGTGCCCGTGGCAAAACGCCTGATCAGCGGTGAGTCGGTCATCAGCCTCATCCGGGGCGATTGCGCCGAGCAGGTTCTTGGCCAGCAGGCCGGGCCCGATGAACGAAAGGCCTGAGGCTGATGATCGCCTCGTTGCCCCGGTGGTAAGCACCATGGATACCGCAAATTACGGGATCGATGCAACGGCTGGTCATCACGTCCTCGTCGCAGACGAGCGCAAAGCCCATGACAGCAGTGACAGCAGTGACAGCAGTGACAGCAGTGACAGCAGTGACAGCGTACGAGCATCTCCTGTCGGGCCTCGTTGCCTGCACCGCAATCACCCTGCGCATGTACGCCGAACACGAGCAGTGGGGAGCTGCAGCAGGTGCGCGTCGAACTGGGCTTCATCCGCGATGGCAACACTGCCCGTATCGAGCGGATCCACGCGCTCAGGAAGCCTCTGCTGATCCTGCATCCGCCGCAGGATGCGATCGCCGGCATCGTACAAGGCAGCGCTGCATCCCAAGAGCTTTATGGCGCGGTCACCTGCTCACCGATCGTCAGGGTACCGAATCTGTCGCCACCACATCATCGCTGCCTAGTCATCGCGCTCCCTGAAGAGTGCACTGCCACCGCGGAGCAATGCGCAAGTCGGCGTCGTGACCGTCTCGGAGACTGGCGAAGGCGACTTCTAAGTCTAGGTCAGCGCCGGGGGCGTCCATTTTCTCGCCGATGAGCCGCCCGAGGTCGGCGGTCAACACCCTATGACTTGGTCGCCGCAGGTCTCGGTGCGTGCACGGCGATGACGCTACGCATGTAATGCGCGCCGCAAGCAACTCCCGCTGGATCAGGTGACGGTTGGCCATAGCCGGCGACGCGGAACCGGGCCGTCGGATCTGTTCACGCGCCGTTTGTTGCTAAAGGCGCCCTGTCCGACGAGCAGAGGCAGCGACTGATGGAAATCGCCGACAAATGCCCCGTGCACCGGACATTGGCACGAGGCGCCGCGCTGGAAACCGAACCAGGCGGGAGCATGCCTGCTGGAGCCGCCGACAAGCCGGGACAGCACTCGCACGACGTAGCCGCTTCCTCCGACGCCACAACTTCATACACGCCCGGCGCCATGTAATTCGTCATGTACCTAGCGGCGCGTCTAGTCGGAGATGCAACAGCGCTTCGCGCTCAATGTCGCATTTTTTGAATCAATGCTTTCAGTTTTCATGCCTTTGTCCCGTATTTATTGCGATAGATACTGACCCCGTCAATCAGCGCTGTTGGGCGCCTCCTTCAACCACACGGGATCTTTCACCATGAACAACACTGCACTTTTGACCGGTCGCACCGGCCTAGCCTTGATCTTCATCCTCTCGGGCGTCACCAAGATCGGTGGTTATGCCGCCACCCAAAACTACATGGACTCCATGGGCATAGCCGGCGGACTGCTTCCGTTGGTGATTCTGCTTGAAGTGGGCGGCGGCCTTGCTGTCCTCGCAGGTCTCTTCACACGCTGGGCGGCTTTGGCATTGGGTGCGTTCTCGTTGGCCAGCGGCTTCCTGTTCCACTTCGACCTGGGCGACGCCAACCAGTTCAACAACCTGTTCAAGAACATCGCCATTGCCGGCGGCTTCCTGCTGCTCACCACGCAGGGTGCAGGTGACTACAGCCTTGATCGTGTGTTGCGCCTTGCTCGCACTCGCTTCCCTGCCCGTGCTTGAAGGGGGCGATGACATGATCACTCTTCGTCCTGCAAACAAGCGCGGCCATGCAAACCATGGCTGGCTCGAGTCCCGGCACAGCTTTTCGTTCGCCGACTACCACGACCCCCTCCATATGCATTGGGGTCCGCTGCGCGTGATCAACGAGGATCGCGTACAACCGGGCCAGGGCTTTGGTACCCACGGCCACCGCGACATGGAAATCATCAGCTACGTCATCAGCGGTGCGCTCGGCCACAAGGATTCGATGGGTAACGGCGCATCGATCGTCCCGGGTGAGGTACAGCGTATGAGCGCGGGCCGTGGCGTCACTCACTCCGAGTACAACCACGATCGCGAAGGCGTGACCCACTTCCTGCAGATCTGGATCATCCCGAGGTTCACGGGCATTCCGCCCAGCTATGAACAGAAGGCATTTCCCGAATCGGAGAAACGTGGCCGGCTCAGGGTGGTGGCCAGCCCTGACGGCGCAGACGGATCAGTGACGATCCACCAAGACGCGCGGATGTATGTCGGCCTGTTCGACGGCGCGGAGACCGATACGCTCCGCCTGTCCCCGGGTCGCCTGGGCTATGTGCACGTGGTGAGCGGATCGGCCGTGATCAACAGCCATACGGTATCCGCCGGGGACGCGTTGCTGTACTCGAACGAAGACGAGGTGCTCGTCGAACGCGGAACCGGCGCCGAGCTGCTGGTGTTCGACCTGCCGGAACTGCCATGAATCGCGGCAGTCTGAGCGGGATCAGCATGGTGCGCATCCTGCTCGCCGTGGTTTTGGGCACCATTCCTCTCACCGCTGCGGCGGTGGAGGGTTGGTCGGAGCCAGAACCGCCAACCAGGCCAGCGGCGACCGTGAACCTGCGCGTGGACAACGATCTGTTCGCCAGCCGCGACCGTGGCTACACCAGCGGTATACAGCTCACCGTCGTTTCCCCAAACCTTGCCGACTACACTGCCGACACGAACCTGCCGCGTTTCGCCCGTTGGTTGAACGACAACTTCGAGTTCATGCAGCCCGCGGGGGCCGAGCAGCAGAACATGGTGCTGCGCATCGAGCAGCGTATCTATACACCTACTGACCCGCTCCGCAGCGACCTGGACACTGGCGACCGTCCCTATGCTGGAACACTGATGGCGGTGGCCGGCTACAACGCGCGCAAGGGCAATACCTTGCGAACGACTCTGCTGGGCGTCGGTATCCTGGGGCCCAGTTCGCTGGCTGAGCGTTCGCAGGATGCGATCCACGACCTGACCGGGTCGGAGAAGTTCGCCGGATGGGACCACCAACTGAAGGACGAGATCCTTGTTGGCGTCCGCCATGAGCGGTCCTACCGCACGAATGCTTTCGACCTGGGGCGAAGCGGATTGCAGGGCGATGCCATCAGCCATTGGGGCGGCGCGTTGGGCAACCCAATGACCCGCATCAACGGGGGCTTCGAGTTCCGCGTTGGACACAACCTGCCGGATGACTTCGGTTCAAGCCCAGTCCGGCCCGCAGGCGACAACACGGCACCGGCATCGAACGGCAGGGATCCGTCCTTTGCGTGGCATGTCTTCCTCGCCGTGGATACATATTGGTCAATCTACGACCCTTCACTGGACGGAAATCTGTTCCATGACAGCCATGACGTCGACAAAAAGTCTATCGTCGCTGAAACGGCACTGGGCTTCACCGTGAACCGCGGTCCCTGGAAGCTGGCTTTCGCGCGATATTTCCGCACGCGCGAGTTCAATGGACAGCATGAAAGCCCGCGGTTTGGTAGCTTCACTCTGAGCCGGTCATTCTAAAGAGGGGCAGTATTGATCCGCTTAAGCAGAATCCGCTTCAAAATAGAAATTGTCGCGGGTTCGGTCTGTAAGTCGTGACCGGCAGTCACGTGATCCACGCTCCCGGCCGTCCAGGTCGCGCTTTCCAGCGACACTACACCGTCGCCTTTTTCCGGCCTGGCGGGGTCCTGGATACCGACGATCGAATGGATCGCGACGCCATCGATCACTGGCAAGGCCCGAGCGGCATGTATCACTGGCTGGTCAGGCGACAGGGTCCCCAGGCTGGTCGGACCACCCTGACGATAGTTGTCGAGCACTGAAGGCTGGACGCTCTCTGGATGCTCGACCGCCAACTGGACCAGGTAGTCCATGGTGTCGACCGGCAAGCGAATGAAACGCTGAACCAGGCGCGCCACGAGTCCCTCAGCCCGCGTGCTACCACCGTGGGGAGCAGCAATCATCACCAGTTCGTCCACGCCCTGGATCGGCTGGAACACGAAGAGTTCGCGCGCGCGATCCACGGCTTCACCTGGGTCGAAGGTGTCGGGATCGGCAGTGAAGGCGGCGTTCCAAAGCGCGGTTCCAGGATCCGTCAGCAACAGGCGTGAAATCACGCCTCCCATGGAGTGCCCCACCAGCACCGCATGCCGGTAACCACCGGAAGCTGCTGAGGCTCGGCTGCGGAAGTCCTGCAGCGTCCCAGCCAGTTGCTGCCGGTTGATCAGCACGGGCATGCCGGTCGAGTAGCGCGCCATCCAGAACTGGTAGTGCTCGGAGATGTCGGGATCGCCGAGCAGTTCGTTGACCATGTTCGCCCAAGTCATCGGACTGCTCGCAAAGCCGTGCACGAGGATCACCGGCGTCTTGTTCGGATCCACGGGCGCCAAGAGCCGGATCTGGGAGTCGTCGCGGCCCGCTTCGGCAGCAAACAGCGCACTCAGATAGCCAAGCTCATTCTCGAAGCCAACCGCGGCCCTCGCGTAGGCGGCGCTCATGTCGCGCGAAAGCGTGATTGGACCGAACGCGGTGTCGATGGAGCCCGCCCGAGATGCGTCACGAGCGACGAGCCGCTCCCCCCCGCTGGCAAGAGGCTCGAACAGAATGTTGATGGCCAAAGCGAAGGGCTGTGGGGGAAAGGACCCGATGGCGGCGTCAGTACGTCCGCTGGCGATCGCTGCGACCCCGATGCCGTCCTCGACATGGCGTGTCCTGAGACCGCGCACCTTGACTTGGTTCGCCAGCACGACGTTCGTGACCGCCGCACGTGGGAAGTGGGCGGCCTCAACGTCCCATTCGAAGCCCTCGGGCCCCCGGACTGCGATCGCGTTCAGCGCAAGCCCGGCCGTGCAGGCATTGTGCAGTCGGAGTGCCAACTGCGTCCGCGCGGTGATTGGCCCTTGCCGTCCCGGAAGCATCGGGGCGTGCAGGTAGCGATGGGTATGGTGGGCACAGGCGCGCCAGTGCGCGACCCGGGTGTCCTGGGGGCCGTGCTTGGCCGCTTGATAGAGGACGTCGGAAGCGGCGATCAACCGCGTGCCCTCGCGGATCGTGCCCGTAGCGTCGATAATCCGTGAGGCGCATTCGTTGCTCGCGCGGGAACACGTCGTGCGAAGATCCAGCATCGACACGACTTCATTCGTGGTGTTGGAAAGATGACCCGCGAGTGCCAAGCCATCCAAGCTCATGCGCGAGCGCAGCGCGGCATTGTCGTGGACCCGAAGAGTTGAGCAGGCGCCGGCCAACAGCGGGATGACCGCCAGGATGAGCCAGCGGCTCCAGTTCCTTCGTGATGGTGATCTTGGGTGCTTCAGATGCTCCATGCCTTCCGCCAATGCAGGATCGCGAGGATCCTGCATTGTGCGTCCGACAGCCCGGATCAGCCAGCGAGCTTGGTAGTGACCTCGGCCACCAGGCGACCCTGGAAGCGGGCACCTTCGAGTTCGTTTTCACTCGGCTGGCGCGAGCCGTCGCCGCCGGCGATGGTGGAGGCACCGTAGGGTGTACCGCCAGTCACCTCGTCGAGCCGCATTTGGCCCTGGAAGCTGTAGGGCAGGCCGACGCACACCATGCCAAAGTGCATCAGATTGGTATGGATGGCCATGAGCGTGGTTTCCTGGCCGCCATGCTGCGTGGCGGTGGAAGTGAACGCCGAGCCGACCTTGCCATGCAGCGCACCCCGCGCCCAGAGGCCGCCGGTCTGGTCGAGGAAATTCGCCATCTGCGAGGCCATGCGGCCGTAGCGCGTGCCCGTGCCGATGATGATCGCGTCGTAATCCGGCAGTTCGTCCACCTTGGCAACCGGTGCTTCCTGGTCGAGCTTGTAGTGCGATGCGCGCGCGACCTCCTCGGGCACCAGCTCGGGCACGCGGCGGATGTCCACGGTCGCGCCGGCCTCGCGCGCCCCTTCGGCCACGGCCTGCGCCATGCGCTCGATGTGGCCATAAGCCGAGTAGTAAAGGACCAGGATTTTGCTCATTGTCGTCTCCACAGTGGTTAAGGCGTCCGACCGTAGCCGCGGCGGTGAAATGAAAATAGTCACTCAGGTGGAATCTTACTGTTTCCAATAACGATACAAACGACCACTTTTCTTGCGGTACCGCCATTATTGTGGGAACAATGCCCGACCAATCATGCGCTGGAGCTGTTGATGGATCGGATGGAATGCATGCGCGCCTTCGTCGAGGCCGTGCGGGCGGAAAGCTTCGCCGCGGCGGCGCGCACACTTGACGTTCCACGCTCCAAGGTGAGCAAGCAGGTCCAGTCGCTGGAAGCGGCACTCGGTGTCCAGTTGTTGATGAGGACCACCCGTAGCCTGCACCTGACCGAGGCCGGCGCGACGTACTACGAAGACGCGCAGGACGTGCTGGCCGCGATTGACGAGGCCGAGGAGCGGGCACGGGGAACCTCCGGCATCCGCGGCATCGTGAGGTGCAATGTGCCGGTGTCCTTCGGGATGCGTGTCCTCTCCGGGCTGGTTCCGCGCTTTCTGGAGAAGTATCCGGACATCGAGCTGCAGATCTCGCTCACCGACCATCTGATCGATCCGGTGCGGGGAGGTTTCGATGTCACCATCCGTATCGCCGACCTTCCTGACTCATCGTTCGCCGCCCGCAAGATCATGCCGGCACCGCGCAGCCTGCTGGCTTCGCCCGACTACCTTGCCCGACAAGGGGTGCCTGGCGTTCCGGAGGACCTGGCGTCGCACGCCTTCCTCAACTATGGCTGCCTGCAGGGTGGCATCACCATCCAGCTCACCCGTGGGAAGGAAATGCAGCGCGTGCGTACGCGGGGATCGGTCATGGCCGACAACGGTGATTTCCTCGCAGAGATGGCCCTAGCCGGGCTGGGCGTTGTCTTGCTTCCAGACTTCATCGCTCAGGATGCGGTGGACGCGGGGCGCCTCGTTCGCGTCCTGGAAGACTGGAGCGCGCCTGCAATCGCGGTGCATGCACTGTTCCCGCAGTCGCGCAACATGCCTTTGCGCCTGCGCCGATTCGTCGATTTCCTGGTCGCCGAGCTCGGCGGAGAGGATGGCCAGATAGTCTGATCATCAACGATGCCGGTTCCCTTCCCCGCCCAGACGGGAGGGACACAAGAAAGAACATCCCATGAGCCAACCCGCACCACAGGCAGCCCCGACCGCTACCGGCCCATGGACGCCGCTGACCCAGTCCACGTTCCGCAACCTGTGGCTGGCGATCCTCGTCGCCAACATCGGAACCTGGATTCATGACGTCGCCGCGGCCTGGATCATGGCCGAGAACACCGGCTCGCCGTTCATGGTCGCGGCAGTGCAGTCGGCAACCACGCTTCCAGTCGTCCTGCTGGCGGTGATCGCCGGCACCCTCGCCGACATCGTCGATCGTCGCAAGTACTTGATCCTCGCCCAACTGTGGATGGTGTTGGTTGCCAGTGCCCTCGCGCTGGTGGCGCACCTGGACATGCTGACGCCATGGCTCCTGGTCGCGCTGACCTTCGCGCTCGGGATCGGTGCCGCCATGGCGATGCCGGCGCAGCAAGCAACGACGCCGGAACTGGTTCCCAAGGCCATGCTGGGTCCGGCAGTCGCACTGGGTTCACTGAGCATGAACATCGCCCGCTCCATCGGACCTGCCCTGGGCGGCCTGATCGTGGCGAGCGCGGGAATCGAATGGGCGTTCGCGATCAACGCGCTGAGCTTTCTCGGCGTGGTGCTAGTGCTGGTCACCTGGCGTCGGGAGCCCGGCAAGTCGACCCTGCCACCCGAATCGTTTGGCGTGGCACTTCGTGCAGGACTGCGGTACGCCACCCAGGCCACGGTCTTGAAGTCCGTGCTGATCAAGGCGGCAAGCTTCTTCGTGTTCGCCAGCGCGCTCACAGCGCTGCTGCCGATCGTGGTCAACCGTGAACTGCAAGCCAGCGCCGGCACCTACGGCCTGCTGCTGGGCTGTATCGGCATCGGCGCGATCACCGGCGCAGTGCTGTTGCCGAAGCTGCGCGCGAAGTACGATTCCGACCGCCTGGTGCTGGTTGCGACCCTGGTCTACGCGGCCTGCATGCTTGCGCTCGCACTCGTCCGGAACATTCCTGTCCTTTACGTGGTGTCGCTGGCCAACGGCTTCGCCTGGATCACCGTGCTGTCTTCGCTGCAGATCGCCGCACAGACGTCGGTCCCGGCCTGGGTGCGCGCCCGCGCGCTCTCGCTGTACATCGTCGTGTTCTCCGCGGGCATGGCGGTCGGCAGCCTGGGCTGGGGCACGCTGGCGCAGCAGACCAGCACGCCCGTCGCATTGATGGTCGCTGCCGCAGGCACCGCGCTGGCTTCGCTGTTCGCATTGCGCTACCGGTTGGGCGAGGCGGCGAACGTTAACGTCACTCCATCCGGGCACTGGCCGGAACCGGTTCTGGTGGAGGAGATTGCCGGCGACCGTGGTCCGGTGCTGGTCACCATCGAATACCGGATCGCGCTGGACCAGCGCGTCGAGTTCCTCCGCAGCATGCGTCTGCTCGGGCGCAGCCGTCGTCGCGATGGCGCGGTGCAGTGGGGCGTGGCCGAAGACACCACCGAGCCGGGCACCTATCTGGAGTATTTCCTCGACGCATCGTGGGTGGAACACCTGCGCCAGCACGAGCGGGTGACCGAGGACGAACAGGTGCTGCAGGAGCAGATCATGGCTCTGCTGGCGGATCCTGCCAAGCGCCCGCGCGTGCGTCATTACGTGGGCGGCACACCGGGTGCGGCCCTCGAGCATCCGCCGGAAAGTGCCAGGGAGATCGTATGAGCCTCAGGTTCCTGATCGGACTGCTGCCGGGTTCGGCATCGAATGCCGGCCTCCGACCATCCTCCTGCAGATGCATCGATGCCTTCAGGGAGATTGGCGATAGCCGCGATATGCCTGGCCATCCTTTGGGACGATCGAATGCAGTGCTGAGGAGCCGAGCAGGCCTGCTCGCGCTGCCACTGCTGGCGGCAGCCGGGGGCGCCGCGGCGGATTTCCGCCAATTGCGCCATGAGGACGATTTCATTGCCCAACGCCAGATGTGCGCGGACGACAATCGCATCGCCTGCTGGAAAGCCCGGCCGGTCGCCGGCGGCATGCACCTGAGCCTGGGCGGCGATTTGCGTTGGCGCTATGAGTACGCCGACAATCCAGGCCATGGTGAAGATCCGCAGGATCACTGGGGAGCCTGGTTGCAGCGCCACTCGCTGTTCGCCGATGTGCGTCTGGGCGAACACTGGCGCGGCTTCGCCCAACTGGGCACCTCGCTGGCGAACGGTCGCGCCGGAGGCCCCGCGCCCGTGGACGAGAACCGGCTTGACCCGATGAACCTGTTCGTCGAACTGCGCGGAGCGACCGCTGGCGACAGGGAGTTCGGTCTGCGTGCAGGCATCCAGGAGATGCGGTTCGGATCGGCCCGACTGATGGACGTGCGTGACGGTACCAACGTGCGCCGAAGCTTCGACGCGATACGTACGTATGTGGAAGGCGCCGACTGGCGCATTGACGCCTTCGCGGCAACGCCAAGGCTGAATCGCCAGGGCAGCTTCGACGATGGCCATTCGGACGTCCAAGCGCTGCGAGGCATCTACGCCGTCCGGACCGGTGTCGACCGCGTCTGGGATGTCTACCTGCTTCATTATGAAGACCTGACTGCACACTACGTCCAAGGAGATGCGCATGAGCGCCGCTGGACGCTGGGACTGCGTGTGTCCGGAACACAGGGCGGCTGGGACTGGAATTGGGAATCCGCGATGCAGGGTGGCCGCTTCGGCAGCGCCAGCATCCGTGCCTGGACAGTTGCGACCGAAACAGGCTACCGCTTCACCAATGCCACGTGGCAGCCGCGGCTGGCCCTGCTGGCGGCGGTGGCCAGCGGCGACCGTAACCCCGATGACAATCGCCTGGGCACCTTCAATCCGATGTACCCGCGCGGCAACTACTTCGGCGAGGAGGCGACTCTAGGGCCACGCAACTTCTTCAACGTCCAGCCCACAATCTTCCTGCACCCCACGCCGCGGCTGGAGCTGAACGCAAGTCTCGATCTGTTCTGGCGGCACAGCACGAACGATGGCGCGTACGCGCCCAACGGGACGCTGATCCGCACGCCCGGCGACAGCAGCAACCGACACGTGGCAACCATCGCCTCATTTGGAACGACCTGGACGCCGTCGCCGGGTTGGACAACGGGCGCCGTCTTGGCCTGGTCCCGGCCCGGCTCGTTTCTACGCGACAACGGTCCGCATGAGCCGTTGCGCTATCTGGAGTTGACCCTGCAGCACCAGTTCTGAGATGCACCCTGCCCTCGCCCGGTGCCTGGAACCGAGCCGTTTCCCTGAAACACATGACTCGCGTCGAATTGCGACGCCTACGGAGGAACCACCATGCTCGACTGGAACAACTATCGCGATGAACTCAAGGGCCGGATCGGCGAGATCAGCAAGCTGTCCCCCGATACCGTGCGCGGCTACGCGACGCTCAGCGGAGCCGGTGCCAAGACCCAGCACCTCGATGCCAAGACCCGCGAACTGATCGGCTTGGCGGTCGCGGTAACCACGCGCTGCGACGGCTGCATCACCGTGCATGTCGATGCCGCGCTCAAGCATGGCGCTAGCCGCGAGGAAATCGCCGAAGCGCTGGGCGTTGCGGTCGCACTCAATGCCGGGGCGGCACTGGTTTACTCGGCTCGCGTCATGGACGCGGTGGCTGCCCATCCCGGCTCGTGACCGCCCGCGCGGTCTCGGATCGTATCAATTCCAGAAACAATGAAGTGTCGATCATCCGGTATCTGCGGGGCCTGGGGAGATCTACGCTTCGATGGCGCGCTGCGAACGACTGAACTTTCGGGCGCTGGTACACGGGCAACACGTTCGATGAGCTTGCTCCGGTCATCGTCATTCATTTCAAACGAGAGGCAACCACCATGAAGCACTCGAACTTCCTCGGCAATTTCTTCCACACCGTGGCGATGGTCGCGGTAATGTCCATCCCCCTGGCGTATTCGCCCATGGCGAGTGCGCAGCAAGCCAGCGCCCAGGCGCCCATCGAAGGGCTTTCACGCCAGCCGACGCCGGCGGCACGCGCGGCGCTCTATGACCCCGACGATGCCGTCTTCTTGCTGCTGGACCATCAGACGGGTCTTTTCCAGACGGTAAAGGACATTCCACTTGCCGAGCTGCGTGCCAACACGGTGGCCTTGGCAAAGATCGCCGTACAGGCGGGTATCCCGGTCATCTACACGGCATCGGAGCCGGGCGGCCCGAACGGTCCCATCATGGAAGAATTGCTTGAGGCCGCGCCCAATGCGATCTACGTCGGCCGCAAGGGCGAGGTCAGCGCATGGGACAACGCCGACTTCGTGAAGGCCGTCGAGGCCACCGGCCGCAAGACCCTCGTCATGGCGGGCGTGTGGACCAGCGTCTGCGTCGCGTTCCCGGCCCTGCAGGCAGAGGCCGATGGATACAACGTACTGGCGGTGATGGATGCCTCGGGCGACGTCAGCAAGCTGGCATCCGACGCGGCCATGCTGCGCATGGCGAATGCCGGTGTTGTTCCGGTCACGACCAACACCATCCTCAGCGAAACCCACCGCACCTGGAACCGCGACGATGCCGCCGCGTGGGGCGCGCTCTACTCCGAGCTCGTGCCGCACTACCGGGCCGTTTCCGAGAGCTACCAGCGGGCCCAGGAAGCTGCGAAGTAAGACCTCGCCGTCCACGCTTCCCCGAGAAGCGATTGAACGCGGGGCCGGACCGACCCGTCCGGCCCCGCCATAAAGGAGGCATCCATGCGATACCTACTCTTACTCGCCGTGACGCTATTCGCGGCGGCGTGCACCAATCCGGCGCCGCCTGCCACGGCGCAACAATCCGGGACACAACAGCAAGCAGGCCAGGCCGATCTCATCGTGACGAACGCGAACGTCGTCACCATGGATACGAAACGCCCCAGCGCCCGCGCCTTCGCGGTGGTCGACGGCAAGATCGTAGCTGTCGGCGACGACGCGGAGATCGCAGCGCAGCGCGGCGACAGGACGCGCGTCATCGACGCGGGCGGCCGGACCGTCATTCCCGGCCTGAACGACTCGCACACCCATGTGGTCCGTGGCGGCCGCTTCTACAACCTGGAGCTTCGCTGGGATGGCGTCGGTTCGCTGGATCGCGCCCTGGAGATGGTGCGCGAGCAGGCAGAGCGGACGCCTGAAGGTCAGTGGGTCCGGGTCATCGGCGGCTGGTCGCCGTACCAGTTCGAAGAAAAGCGGATGCCGACCATCGCGGAATTGAACGCGGCGGCGCCCGATACGCCAACGGTCGTCGTATTCCTCTACAGCCAGGGCATGATCAACCGGGCCGCCGTGGAGGCTCTTGGCCTGACGGAAGATACCAAGGCACCGGACGGCGGTAGGTACGAGTTTGTCGATGGCGGCGCGATCCTGCATGCGGAACCGAACCCCGCCATCCTCTATTCAATGATCGCCAAGCCGCCGGCTCTCTCGGCCGACGACCAGGTCAACTCCACCCTGCACTTCTATCGCGAGCTCAACCGGCTGGGCATGACCAGCGCCGTTGATGCAGGTGGTGGCGGCCAGCTGTTTCCCGACGATTACGCCACCAGCCTGAAAATCGCGACCGACGGCAAGCTGCCCCTGCGCGTGAGCTATTACCTCTTTGCGCAGACCGCTGGCCAAGAGGCGGCCGATTTTCGCCGTTGGGCCGACGGTTACGGGTTGGACGACAACCAGCACGAAGCGCTCGAGCATGGCTACGAGCTGGAGGGTGCGGGTGAGTTCCTGGCGCACAGCGTTGGCGACTGGGAAAACTTCATGGCGGCAAAGCCCGACCTCGACGAGCGCAAGGCGCGCGGCATCGACTGGGACACCGATCTCCACGAGGTCGCCTCCATCTTGGTCGAGAAGCAGTGGCCGCTGCGGCAGCACGCCACCTACGGCGAGAGCGTGAGCCGGATCCTGGATGTCTTCGAGCGGGTGAAGGAAGAACAGGGCCGGTTCGTGCCGCGCTGGGCGATCGACCACGCGGAAACCGTGACCGACGAGGACCTGCAGCGGATCAAGGACATGGGCGGCGGCATCGCCATCCAGAACCGCATGGGCTTCGCGGGCGAATACTTCGCCGAACGCTACGGGAAGGAAGCGGCTTTGAACGCCCCACCGGTCCGCAAGATGCTCGACCTTGGAATCGTGGTCGGCGGTGGAACCGACGGCACGCGCGTGAGCAGCTACAACCCGTGGCCGGCCATCCATTGGCTGGTGACCGGCAAGACGATGGGCGGCACGCAGCTGTTCGCAGACGAAAACCGGCTGTCGCGCGAAGAAGCCCTGCGGCTGTTCACCGCGAACGCAGCGTGGTTCAGCCAGGAAGAGGACGTCAAGGGTCGGATCGCCCCCGGCCAGTACGCCGACTTCGCCATCCTGACCGAGGACTACCTGACCGTTCCGGAAGAGCGCATCAAGAACCTGGAGTCACTGCTCACCGTGGTGGGCGGAAAAGTGGTCTACGCGGCAGGACCGTTTGATGACTTTGCGCCACCTGAGCTTCCTGCAGTGAGCCCCGCCTGGTCGCCGGTGGCACATTTCGGTGGATATCAGAACGAGGGTCCGTGACATCTGCTGAAGATACTGCTGGCCGCGACATGATCCGCAGGAGCAAAGGCGCCGGTGCCCCCGGCTCGACGTCGCGGAACCGCAACACAACCAGAGGCAACATCCACACACGCTCTTCATGAGGATATTCCCATGGCAAAACAAGACGACAAGCACGCGACCGGTTCGACCATGAGCACCGGTGCGCCCGCGCCCAGCGACCGCAACTCGCTGAGCATCGGCGCCGACGGCCCGATCCTGCTGCACGACGTGCACTTCCTGGAGCAGATGGCGCACTTCAACCGAGAGAAGGTGCCCGAGCGCCAGCCGCACGCCAAGGGTGCCGGCGCGTTCGGCGTGCTCCAGACCACCGAGGACGTCTCGAAGTACACCAAGGCGGCGTTGTTCCAGAAGGGCGCCTCGACCGACATGCTGGCGCGCTTCTCCACCGTCGCGGGCGAAATGGGCAGCCCGGACACCTGGCGCGACGTGCGCGGGTTCTCGCTGAAGTTCTACACCGACGAGGGCAACTACGACCTGGTCGGCAACAACACCCCGATATTTTTCGTGCGCGACCCGATGAAGTTCCCCCACTTCATCCGCAGCCAGAAGCGCCTGCCCGACTCCGGCCTGCGCGACAACCACATGCAGTGGGACTTCTGGACCAATAATCCGGAGACCGCGCACCAGGTCACCTACCTGATGGGCGAGCGCGGCCTGCCGCGCACCTGGCGGAACA
Source organism: Lysobacter sp. A289 (assembly GCF_054072675.1). Lineage (NCBI taxonomy): Bacteria > Pseudomonadati > Pseudomonadota > Gammaproteobacteria > Lysobacterales > Lysobacteraceae > Lysobacter > Lysobacter sp. A289. The sequence continues at coordinate 951,677 of NZ_JBSVRN010000001.1, read as the reverse complement.
TGAACGGCTACGGCTCGCACACTTATATGTGGATCAACGCTGCCGGCGAAAAGTTCTGGGTCAAGTATCACTTCCACACCGAGCAGGGCATGGCGTTCTTCAACAACGCCGAAGCTTCCGCGATGGCCGGCCAGGACGCCGACTTCCACCGCGGCGACCTGTTCAACGCGATCAAGCGCGGCGAGCACCCCAGCTGGATCCTGTCGGTGCAGGTGATGCCGTACGCGGACGCCAAGACCTACCGCTTCAATCCGTTCGACCTGACCAAGACCTGGTCGCACAAGGACTATCCGCTGATCAAGGTCGGCACCATGACCCTGAACCGCAACCCGGAGAACTTCTTCGCCCAGATCGAGCAGGCCGCGTTCTCACCGGGCAACACGGTGCCGGGCATCGGCCTGTCGCCGGACAAGATGCTGCTCGGTCGCGCGTTCGCCTACGCCGACGCCCAGCGCCACCGCATCGGCACCAACTTCCACCAGTTGCCGGTCAACCAGCCCAAGGTGCCGGTCAACACGTACATGTTCGATGGCCAGATGACTTACCACCACAGCGGCAACGCACCGGTGTACGTACCCAACAGCGGCGGCCGCACTTGGGCGGATGAAACCGGCCCGGTGGCAGACGGCTGGGAGACCGACGGCGAGATGGTCCGCAGCGCCTACACCCTGCACGCGGAAGACGACGACTTCGGCCAACCCGGCACCCTGGTGCGCGAGGTCTGGAACGACGCCCAACGCGCCCAGTTCGTCGACCAGGTCGCCGGCAGCCTGCTCGGCGGCGTCCGCAGCCCGGTGCTGGAACGCGCGTTCGAATACTGGAAGAGCGTCGACCCTGGCGTGGGTGCGCGCATCGAGCAGAAGGTGAGATCCGGGAGTGCTCCCGAGCCGGCAGCGGGCATGGGCGAGAGCTGAGCAGACGCGCGCCGGCAGGCGCACGATGACCGTGGACCCGGCTACCTGGATACACAGGCAGCCGGGCTTTCAACCACCATCGGTGACGTAGCGACCACTGAAGCAGGATTCCGGGCCAGGCGTGATACCCAGGCAGCATCAGCCAACAGCCGACGGCCAACCGCGATCAGGTCGAACTCCTCTTGCTCGATCCGCTCGGTCAGGCGCCTCAAGTCCGGCCCGCTACTCGGCAGTCCAGTTGGCTCAAGCCCAACCGAGCCAACGGCGATGGTCGGAAGCTCCGTCAGTTCCTTGACCCACACGGCCAGGCTGCGATCCGATCCTGAAAAGGCCGGGCGATCGAAATGTCCATCCGATGCATGCAGCAGGGTGGCACCCGCCTGGACGATCGGGCCAAGCAGTTCTTCCAGGTCGTGGGGGCTGGTCACGATAGCGGCATTGCGGGCGCCGACCTTCCACTGCGAGAGCCGGAACGAGATCGGAAACGAGGGCCCGGTTGTCTGGCGTATCGCCGCTACGACCTTCGCCGCGAAGCGTGCGCGGCTGCGCGCCCCGCCGCTATAGGCATCCTTGCGCCGGTTGGTATGTGCCCACAGGAACTGGTCGATCAAGTAGCCGTGCGCACCGTGGACTTCAACACCATCGAAGCCGACCGACTGCGCGTACACCGCCGCCCGTGCATAAGAGGCGGCGACGCTGTCGATGTCGTCCAGCGTCATCGCCTTACCGTAACTTCCCCGGACCGCGGATATCCCTGAAGGGCTGTAAGCAAGCTCGGCATCGACGCGTCCATCGTCGTTCGCACCCTGATGGAACAGCTGCACAAAGATCTTGCCTCCGGCGGCATGGACGGCTTCGGTCATTGCCGTAAACCCGGCCTCCGCGCCGGGCGCAAGGCGCGGAACGCTTGTTTTGTCTCCTGCCGAAGGATGGTCGATGTAGGTGGCTTCGGTGATGACCAGGCCAACACCGCCATTGGCCACGCGCTGGCGGTAATGTTCTGTCATTTCATGACCCGGCACACCACCTGGAGACCGCTCCTGGCCCATCGGCGCCATGACGAAGCGGTTGGCCAAAGTCAGCGAACCAAGCACGAGTGGCCGGAATAGCGGATGCTCTGGCGCGTTGTCCGGCAGCGTGCAAACCCCATTGGCGCAGCTTCCTGCAGCATCGTCGCCCATCGAGATCCAACCGGCGAAGGAATTGTCAGTAGTTTCCATGGGCTTTCCTGCCGTATCAGATGTTCTTGGCGCCTTCATCGAGCGCGTCAGCCAAAGCACTGCGGATGGCGTTCTCGAAGACGTCCTGCGACTGGGCGCCGGAGACGGCGACCCGTCCATTGAAAATCACTGCCGGGACGCCCTGCACACCTCGGTTGAGCCATTCACGCTCGGCATCGCGAACTTCGGCCGAGTAGGCGTCACTCTCCAGCACCGTCCGCGCTTCGGCGGGATCAAGTCCGGCGGATTCCGCCAGAGCGGTCAGTACTTCACTGTCGCCGGGGTCCTGGCGGTCGGTGAAGTGGGAGTCGAACAGAGCATGCTTGAGCTCGCGCTGGCGGCCTTGCAGCTTGGCCCAGTGCAGCAGGCGATGGGCGTCGAAGGTGTTGTAGATGCGACTGTCATCGTCGAGATCAAAGACGAAGTCGACCTCTTCGCCACGTCGGCGTGTCATGTCGAAGTGCTGGTGGACTTGCCCGATGCCCAGGCCGTACTTCTGCTCCATATGCTCGATGAGGTTCTGGCCGCCCTGTGGCATCTGCGGGTTCAACTCGAACGGTTGGAAGTTGAAGTCGGCTGTGGCATCCATCACGACATTCTCGACTGCACGTTCGAGCGTCGGCAGTGCGATGGCACACCAGGTGCAGGAGATGTCGGAAACGAAATCTATTCTCAGGGGCTTGGACATGATGTTTTCCTATTCAATGGGGAACAGAGGTTGCCGCTTGCAGCGTCTGCGTTGCCGAAGGGAAGCCGCCGCGTGAAGCAAGCACGACCAGCAGCGCGCCCGCCACCAGCAACAAAGCCAGCGCCGGAAGCCAACTCACGTCCAGCCAATCCAGCGTCTTGCCGCCGATGAAAGACCCGGAGGCGATCGCAAGGTTGACGGCGGTGAACAGGACCGTGGAAGCGATGTCCGGTGCGTTGGGAGCGGCGCGCAGCATGGCGGCTTGGAACAGCATCGGAACCGCCGACCATGCCAATCCCCACAGCACCGTGGCGGCGATAGCCAGTAGCGGGATCTCATGGCGCGCTGTGAAGACCAGCACCACCATGGTGGACAAGAACAACCAGAGCGTGCTCAGGGCAGCCAGGCGAAGACGACTATCAACAAGCCTGCTCATCGCCCATACGCCGGCAATCCCGACGATTCCGAAGGCAAACAGGATGGGGGCAACGGCGCCGACGGGGACGCCGGCCTGGCGTAACGAAGACGTGACGTAGGTGTACAACGCGAAGTGAGCAGTGAAGATCAACAGGGTCGCCAAGGAAATGGCGATGACACCAGGCGTGCGAAGCACCTTGCGTAAGGACAGGTGGGGCGATGTGGCGGCACCTGGCAAAGGCGGCAAAGTCCTCCAGGCCAGCAGCGCCAGGATCAAGCCCACCGCGCCAACCAAGGCGAATGACGGTCGCCAGCCGATCAGCAGCCCAGCCGCTGCGCTCAACGGGATGCCGAGGCTCATGGCCGCGACGTTTCCAGCGAAGATCGCCGACAGCGCGCGTCCGCGCTGCGTCACTGGCACCATGCGGGTGGCCAGTGAGCCGATCATGCCCCAGAAAATGCCATGCATGATGCCCGTGACGAAGCGGATGACGATATCCAGCGCGTAGCTGTCGCTGAACGAAACAGCGATGTTGCCTAATGACAGGACGGTCAGGATCGAAACCAGCAGCGGTCGCCGCGGCAGTCTTGCCATGATGCCGGCAAGCGGTGCAGAGGTCACAACGACTGCGAACGCGAAGATCGACACAAGGAAGCCGATGCGTGCTTCGGTTTGCCCAAGATCACTGGCCATCACCTGGAGCACGCCCATGGGCAGCAACTCTGCGGTGATGAAATTGAACGTGATGGCGAACAGCAGAATCAGGACCCATGCGGGCTGTTTCACCAGACGCCATTCTTCTGTTCGGGCAACGGCGGCTCCTCCTTCGACAAGGTTCGGAGAAGTCGCAGTAGCTGGCACCAAGCCGTCCGGCTTGCGCTGCATTGTGATAATCCCTCGATACAGGAAGTCCCCCAACGGCCAAGAGGCCGCGAAAGGCTTCCTCAGATCGGGGCTTTTGAACGGTTTGGGATGGCGCCAGGGGTGTTACATCGAACGCTGCACTGTCCACCGCGTGTTCAAGCAGTGGCAGTGCGATGGCGCATCAGGGGCAGAAAATGCCCATGACGAAGTCGATCTCCAGCGGCGTGCTCATGAGGCCGGCGCCATTTCTTCCGCGGCGTACTCCGGGTAGTCGACATATCCGACCGTGGTACCGCCATAGAAGGTGTCACGGTCGGGCTCGGCCAAGGGCCATCCATGCTGCAGCCGCGCCACCAGGTCGGGATTGGAGATGAACGGCCGTCCAAACGCCGCCAGGTCCGCCAGTCCCGCAGCAAGGTCGGCCTCGGCGGTCTCGCGGGTGTAGCCGCCGGCAATGATCAGGGTGCCGACATAGGCCTGGCGGAATGCTTCGAGGAAACGCTTGCCTTCATCGGTCGCCACCAGCACGTCGCGGTTGCTGATATGCACGTAGGCGAGCTGCCGTGAAGAGAGCTGCCGCGCCAGTTCCAGCCACGTGTCCGCCTCGTCCTCGAACGCGGGCATGTCGAAGATGCGGTTGAACGGGGACAAGCGGATGCCGACGCGACCCGGGCCGATCGCTGCGGTGACGGCGTCCACGGTCTCGAGGGTGAAGCGAAGGCGATCCTCGATAGTCGCGCCGCCATAGCGGTCATCACGCGTGTTGAGCCCTGCGTTGATGAACTGCTCCAGCAGATAGCCGTTGGCGCCATGCAGTTCGACTCCGTCGAAGCCGGCGGCCACAGCGTTGTGGGCGGCAGCGACAAAGTCCTGCGTGATCCGCGGGATCTCCGCGGTTTCCAGAGCGCGTGGCATGCTGGCCTGCACCGGGCCGGGCTGACCCTGCTGGTCATAGGCGAAGGCGGTGGTGCCTTCGGCGACCTTGGCGACCGAGCTGACCGGTGCACGAGCTTCGGCCTGCACCGACACATGCGATACACGCCCGACGTGCCAGAGCTGGGCAAAGATCGCGCCGCCCCGTGTATGCACCGCGTCGGTTACGCTCTTCCAGCCCTCGACCTGGGCCGGGGTGTGCACCCCGGGCGTGAATAGGTAGCCGCGGCCTTCGTCGGAGACCTGCGAGCCTTCGGTGACGATCAGACCCGCGGTCCCACGCTGCTGGTAGTACGCCGCGGTCGCCGCATCGGGCACGGTGTCGGCGGCGCGGGAACGGGTCATCGGCGCCATGACGACGCGATTGCGCAGCGCCAGGCCCGCCAGGTTGTAGCGATCGAAAAGAGTGGTCATTGGTGCTGCCTCGATAGTTATGGATCGAATGTTCCACAACTGTACAGAGTGCCGATCCGCCTTGGGTGTAGAATTATAGAACGATCAGTACCGAATTCGTTCCGCCCTTGGAGACAGCCATGGCCACCCTCGGCCGACCACGCACCTTCGACCGTCAGCAAGCGCTGGAAAACGCCATGCACGCGTTCTGGCGCCATGGTTACGAGTCAACCTCCCTGGCACAGCTACGCTCGGCCATGGGCGGACTCTCGGCGGCCAGCTTTTACGCGGCCTTCGGTTCGAAAGAAGCCCTGTACCGGGAAACGGTCGAGCTGTACCTGTCGACGGACGGCAGTGCGGTCCGTATTGCTCTGGAGGACGCCTCGAGCTCGCCGCGCGAAGCTATTGCACGCGCGCTCCGCAGCGCGGCCAGGATCCAGACGGCTCAGGAGCACCCGTATGGCTGCATGGTCGTGCTGTCGGCACTGAACTGCTCCCCTGCCAACGATCATGTTCGTCAGTCGATGACGGACGAGCGTGCGAGTACGCAAGCGCTGGTCCACAACTGTGTACTCAAGGCGACCAAGCTTGGAGCGTTGCCACGCGGCACCGACGCCGAAGCCCTGACGCTGCTCGTCGTTACGCTCCTCAATGGCATTTCGATCCAGGCCCGTGATGGGGCATCACTGCCAGAGCTCGACAGCATGATCGACCTGGCCATGACCATGTGGGATGCCACCGCGCAGAGCGACTCTCAGGGAAGCCTTTCGTCACGCTGAGCGCTCGTGCGGCGTCGGAAAATTCGGCACGGATGATGGGTGTCGTTGCAGCGCATTACGACGGATAACCCCGATGCATAACGGAAAGTGATCGTATCAATTTCAGAAACAATGAAATGATATTTGCCCGGTTTTTACCACGCCTCTGGAAACCTAGACTGCAATCATCGAATCCACTCCATGCAGGAAAACACCATGATTGAACGTCGCCCCTTCAACGCCCTCGGCGGAGCCAACCACGGCTGGCTTGACGCCAAGCACCATTTCTCGTTTGCCGAGTACCAGGACCCGGAACGCGTCCACTGGGGCGCGCTGCGGGTCTGGAACGACGACACCATCCAGGCGGGTACCGGCTTCCCTCCCCACGCACACGCCGACATGGAAATCATCACCTACGTCCGCGAAGGTGCCATCACCCACGAGGACAACCTGGGCAACAAGGGGCGCACCGAGGCCGGTGACGTCCAGGTCATGAGCGCGGGCACCGGTATCCGCCACTCCGAGTACAACCACGAACCGGGTACCACACGGATCTTCCAGATCTGGATCATCCCGAACCAGCAGGGACGCCCGCCCTCGTGGGGCGCCAAGCCCTTCCCCAAGGGCGAGCGCTCAGGACGCTTTATCACCCTCGCCAGCGGCATCGAAGGCGATGGCGATGCGTTGCCGATCCGCACCGACGCACGGGTGCTTGGCGCGACGCTCAAGGCCGGTGAAACCACTGAGTACCACTTTGCGGGCCCCGGCCGCTTCGGCTACCTGGTACCTGCCACAGGCAAGATCGAAGTCGACGACGTTGTCCTCGATGCACGCGATGGCGCCGCGATCAGCGAAGTGGAAAGCATCAGGGTGAAGGCCCTCGAGGATTCCGAGCTCGTGCTGGTCGATACCGCGGCCTGACCGCCTGCCGCCCACATCGAGTCCGTGCTGATCGTGACCGGTGCGGTATAACTTGCAACGCGACCATAAGGTCGCGTTGCAGCCCAAGGAGACGAATGATGAAAACATACAAAGTCGGCTACCTGATCGGAAGCCTCGCGAAGGAATCGATCAACCGCAAGCTCGCCCAGGCGTTGGTCAAGCTTGCGCCGCAGCAGCTCCAGTTCCACGAGATTTCCTACAAGGACCTGCCGCTGTACAGCTATGACTACGACGCGGACTACCCCGAGGTCGGAAGCAAGTTCAAGAAAGCCATCGAAGGCTCCGATGCGATCCTGATCGTGACCCCGGAGTACAACCGTTCCATCCCCGGCGGGCTCAAGAACGCGATCGACTGGGCCAGCCGCCCTTGGGGCACCAACTCCTTCGCCAACATCCCCTCGGGCGTGATCGGCACCTCGCCCGGCGCGATCGGCACCGCGGTGGGCCAGCAGCACCTGCGCAGCATCCTCGGCTTCCTCAATTCGCCGCAAATGAACTCGCCGGAGGCCTACATCCAGTTCACTGACGGCTTCCTCAACGACGCCGGCGAGGTCGCCGATGCATCAACCGCCGAGTTCCTGCGCGGCTATCTCAAGGAGTTCCACGAATTCGTTGCGCGCGTGTTGACAGTTCTTCCGCGCGGCGCGTGATGCGCCCGCGGACATGACGGAGGTGGCACGGGCCCGACCATGGAGGCACTGAACGAACTGCTGTCGATCTACGGTCTGTGGCTCGTTTTCATCGTCGTCCTGCTCGACCAGGGCGGGATCCCGATTCCCGCCTGGCCGCCGCTTGTGGTCGCCAGCGCGCAGGCCACGGAGCGCCTGGAACCCGTGTGGCCCATTCTGCTTGCGGCCACGGTGGCGGCGCTGCTGGCCGACATGCTCTGGTACTTCGCCGGGCGTCGGCACGGCGCCCGGATGCTGCGCCTGATCTGCCGCGTCTCGCTCTCTCCCGACAGCTGCGTGTCCAGCACGCGCGCGATCTACGCGAAGTGGGGTCCGCCCTCGCTGATACTGGCCAAGTTCATCCCCGGTTTCGCCGCGGTCGGCACCACGCTGGCCGGGCACCAACGCACGCCGCTGGGCCGCTTCGCGATCTATGACGGCACCGGGGCCATGCTCTGGGCCGGTGTCGCGATCGCCACGGGCGTGGTGTTCCACGACGCAGTCAACGAAGCACTGCTGACCCTGGAGTCTCTGGGGCGCGTCGGAATTGGCCTTGTGCTGGTGGCGCTGCTGGTGTTCGTCCTGCGCAAAGTCTGGAAGCGCCACCTGTTCCTGCGCGAACTGCGCATGGAACGTATCTCCGTGCCCGAGCTGCATGCGTTGATGGAGCATCCCGAAAGGCCGCTCGTCGTGGACGTCCGCACCGACGCCGAACGTGCCGAAACCGGATGGATTCCCGGCGCGGTCCACGCGACCCGGGTAGCCGATCTGGTGTCTCGCGTCAGCGGCGAAGTGGTGGTCTATTGCGACTGCCCGAACGAAGCTTCAGCCGCACGCGTGGCCAGCCAGCTCAAGCAGCTCGGCTTTGGCCGCGTACGACCGCTGGCGGGTGGACTGGAAGCCTGGCGTCTGCACGGCCTGCCAATGGAGACCCTCCGGCCTCAACCGGATGACGCCTAACCACCGCCACATACCGTTGCTGCAATCGTCGTCCACTGCAGCTCGCCCACCCTGTCAGGAGGTTTCCCATGATTGAACTCATCATCCAGCAGCGCCGCCGCGACCTGGGCGCCTTTGAAGTCGGCCGCGTCTTGCCGTTCTCCAAGCGCCGCATGATCGGTCCCTACATCTTTTTTGATCGAATGGGCCCCAAGCAGATCGAGCGCGGCCTGCCTCGCGAAGCCGATGTCCGGCCCCACCCGCACATCGGCCTGTCGACGATCACCTACCTGTTCGACGGCGAGATCATGCATCGCGACAGCCTTGGCTCCGAACAGCCGATCCGGCCTGGCGAGGTCAACTGGATGACGTCCGGCAGTGGGATCACCCACTCCGAGCGTTTTGAAGAACTCCGCGCCAACGGCGGCCCGATGGATGGCATCCAGGCCTGGGTGGCGCTGCCGAACGAGCGCGAGGAGGTGGACCCAGGCTTCTGGCATTACCCGAGCGAGGCGCTGCCCGTGTTCGACGGGGACGGCATTGTCGGGCGCCTGATCGCTGGACGCCTGGCGGGCATTGAGTCACCGGTGAAGATCGATTCCCCGCAGTTCTACGTGCACTGGCAGGTGCCTGCCGGATCCCGGGTGACGCTGCCGGCGGAATACAGCGAGCGTGCGGTCTATGTCGCCAGGGGTGATGTTGAAGTGGCTGGCCAGCGCGTCGAGGCCGGAAGCATGGCTGTCCTCGCACCCGGCAAGGCGGCGACGGTTGCAGCGCTCCGCGACGCAGTGGTCATGGCGCTGGGTGGTGAGCCCGTCGGATCGCGCTACATCGATTGGAACTTCGTGTCCTCGTCCAAGGAGCGAATCGAACAGGCGCGCGCCGACTGGGCGGGGGGCCGGATGAAGCTGCCCGACCTGGACAACGAAGAGTTCATCCCGCTGCCGCCCAAGATTGGGGCGGCGCCGGAACCGATGTCCTGATCAGCTTGGGAATGGATTGGCTGGTTTTCGGAAACAATGAATACGTTTTTGTCGTCTTTGTTTCGCTATTCGCAACCTCCATCCTTCTTGTCAGCGAGATTCCTCGCAAGAATCCCAAGAAGGAGCTTCCAAAATGAGCAAGACCCCCATCCTCGCCGCTTCCGTTCTCGCCCTTGCCCTTGGCACGCTGTCCCTGGGCGCCCAGGCCGCCGAGCCCACCGGGTTTTATGCGGGGGCCGGCGTCGGCCAGGCGATGGTCGACGAATCATTCGTCGACGATGAAGACGTTGGCTACCAGGTGTTCGGTGGCTACCAGTTCAATTCCTACTTCGGGATGGAGGCGGCCTACACCGACTTCGGCGAGGTCGACCTGAGCGGTAACGTCGGCAAGCTCGAGGCCGATACGTGGTCCTTGGTCGCCGTCGGCACCCTGCCCTTCACCGACAAGTTCTCCGGCTATGCCAAGGCCGGCTTCCACAGCTGGGACGCCGAGGTCAGCGCCCCGGGGATCGGCCGCGCCGATGACGACGGTACCGACCCGACCTACGGCCTGGGCCTGCAATACCGCTTCAACGACACCGTCGCGCTGCGCGGCGAGTACAGCCGCTTCGAGCTGGACGATGTCGACGTTGACCTGGCGCAGGTGCAGGTGCGGTTCGATTTCTGATCGGGCTGCAAGGCACCTGCTCACGAGGCCGGCCCCGAAACGGGCCGGCCTCGTGCTTCCCGGGGATGGCATGCTCAGAACGGCTGCAGCGGCCCCAGGGGCACCACCCCGGTCGGATTGATGGTCGGGTGGCTCTCGTAGTAGTGCCGTTTGATGTGGTCGAAGTGAACCGTTTCGCCGACCCCGGGGACTTCCATCATCCGCACAGTGAACGCATGCAGGGCCGGGTAGTCGGCGATCCTGCGCAGGTTGCACTTGAAGTGTCCGTGGTAGACCGGATCGAAGCGCACCAAGGTCGTGAACAGGCGGATGTCGGCCTCCGTCATCAGGTCGCCAACGAGCCAGTTCCGGGTTGAAAGACGCTCCTCGAGCCAGTCCAGTGTTTCGAACAGAGGCCGCACCGCGTCCTCGTACGCGTCTTGGGTGGTGGCGAAGCCGGCTCGGTACACCCCGTTGTTGACGGTCGCATAGACCCGCGCGTTGACCGCGTCGATCTCCTCGCGCAGTGGCGCCGGATAGTAGTCGCCCGGCTTCGCGCCCAGAACGTCATACGCCGCATTGAACATGCGGATGATCTCGGAAGACTCGTTGCTGACGATGGTGTCCGTGGCCTGGTCCCAGAGCAGCGGCACCGTCACCCGACCCGTCATCCCGGGTAGTGCCCGGGTGTAGAGCTGGTGCAGGTACTCCGCGCCCATCACCGGATCAGGCGTGACCCCCGTGCCATTGGCGAAAGTCCAGCCGTGCTCGAGCATGCGCCAGTGCACGACCGACACCGGCACCAGCTCCTCGAGCCCTTTCAGGGCGCGCACGATCAGGGTGCGGTGCGCCCAGGGGCAGGCGTAGCTGACGTACAACCGGTAGCGACCGGGCTCGGCGCGGTGTCCACGCTGCCCATCCGGTCCGACGCCACCGTCGGCGCTCAGCCAGTCTCGGAAGCTGGCCTCCTCGCGCCGGAATTGGCCGTCCTCAGCCGTGTCGTACCACTTGTCGCGCCATTTGCCTTCAATCAACAGGCCCACGGGATTCTCCTGCGTTGTGTGCAATCGTTGGAATGCGAACAGCTGCGTATGAAAGGACGCCCTGTTCGATGACGGCCGTGTCCTGTCGAAGCTGATCGGCCGGCCGACCACGTCGCTGAAGGACTCCGTGTCTGCCACGCCAGAACAGGTCTGATGCCGCTTTGACGAGGTTTGACCACGAAATTCCCGGAGTCAAACCTCGCCCTGCATGATTGGAAGGGTCAGCTTTCGGTCGCCGACGTTGCTTGCTCCGGCGTCAGCTTCAACAACCAACCCTCGCCCTGGCGGGTGCCGTCTTCAAGCAGCCAGATGGCGCCATCGGGGCCCTGTTCAACTTCGCGGATGCGCCGCTGCATGTCGAATCGCTGCGCTTCGCGTGCGCTGTCGCCATCGAACTCGATGCGCACCAGCGACTTCGACGACATGCCGCCGATGAAACCGTTGCCCTTCCACGCCGAGAACAGGTCACCGCTGTAAATCATGAGGCCAGCGGGCGAGATCACCGGATTCCAGCTCACCACCGGCGCGCGGAATTCCGGGCGGGTGTCGTGGTCGGGGATCACGGTGCCGTCGTAGTGGTCGCCATTGGAAACGATCGGGTAGCCATAGTTGGCGCCCTTGTCGATGCGGTTGAGTTCATCGCCGCCCATGGGCCCCATTTCCTGTGCCCACAGCTGGCCGCTGGCGTCGAAGGCCAGGCCGAGGATGTTGCGGTGGCCCAGCGTCCAGATCTGCGCGGTCACGCCGCCCTGGTCGGCGAATGGATTGCCCTCTGCAGGCGTGCCGTCGTCGTTGAGGCGCACGATCTTGCCCAGGTTGGTGCCCAGGTCCTGCGCCGGGTCAAACTCCTTGCGCTCGCTCGAACTGATGAACAGCTTGCCGTCGCTGCCGAAGGCGATGCGGTAGCCGAAGTGGCCGTCGCCGCTCTTCTTCGGGTCCTGGCGCCAGATCACCTCGAGGTTCTCGAGCGCGCCACCACCCTGACCATCGAGCATCAACTTGCCGCGCGCAACCGCGGCACCCATCAGGCCCCCGTCGCCGGGTTCGTTGAAGCTGAGGTAGACCAGTCCGTTCTCGGCGTACCCGGGATGCAGGACGACATCGCCCAGACCGCCCTGGGCCACATGCTTCACCTCCGGCACCCCACTGATGTTGCCGGTCTTGCTGGTCGCCGGGTCGTAGAGGCGCAGCGTGCCCCCCATCTCGGTCACCAGCAGACTGCCGTCAGGTAGGAAAGTCATCGCCCAAGGGGTGTTGAACTTCGTTACTTCGGCAGTGGCGAAGCTGCTGGCCGCTGCGTTTTCAGGTGCGGGGAGTGTCGCCGGTGCGGTCTGCGCCGGCGTTACGACTGCGGCCTCTTCGCCGACATTGCTGCCACAGGCGGTCAGCACTCCGGCGATGGCAGCCACGATCAACATTTGTTTGAACTGGATCATTGTTTGTCCTCGGTGGATTGGAAGGAAACGCCCGGCATGAGTGATTACCCGGGTGATGACATGGCTCCGAGCAGAGCCAGCTTGTCAATCAACAGGCCCACGGGATGCTCCTATTTTGTGTGCAATCTTTGGAGTGCAAATAGCTGCATATGACAGGCTGCCAAGCTGCGGCTAACGCGTGTGGATTTCCGGATTCGACGGTGATTCCAGCCACGCTCGTAGGCGGGAGCTGGATTGAAGCTTGATGTCCATGCACCTGCTGACCGTTGCTTCGAGCGACCCCTGCGGGTTGCCGGCCGCGTGCCCATTGGCGGTCCTGCAAGCGGTTTCCGCCCCCGCAATCCTTCGGGAATGGACCCATTCATCCATGCTGAAGCCTCCGGCGCCGAGCACCGCGATCACGAACAGGACCATGGTGAACACGCTGGTGCCGGCGAACTCGAGGAATGCCGACTGTGAGATGAAGTCCCAAGGCTGCACGGCCAGCGCCGACAGTCCGAGCACTCCAAGCACGGCAGCGGCATACCGGGTCTTGAAGCCGGCCAGGAGGAACAGAGCGCCGACCCAGTTGAGGATCTCCGGATGCGATAGCTCGATCGAAACGAGGACCGCTGCCGCAAGCAGGCGTAGAAGCAGCGCATTGAAGTCGGTCATGGCGTAATTCCAGTCAGCGTTCGTTTTGTGGGCGCCGCTATGGCGGCTCCCACAGGAGAGATGGCCTCAGGGCGCCAAGCGGAAGGTCACCTTGGTCGACACGGCGACGTTGTTCGGGAGGATCGACAGATCGCCCCAGTCGCCCGCGCCCACGCCGAAGTCCAGGCGCTTGACCGTGGCCTTGCCGGCCAATACGGGGCGATCGCCCGGCGTCCAAGTGATGGTCAGGCTCACCGGCTTCTTGACCCCACTCAGCTCCAGCGTGCCGTCGGCGACGTAGCGGTCATTGCCCAGGCTGCGGAAGCCACTCGCGGTGTAGCGGGCAGTGGCGAACTTCGCCACGTTGAAGAAGGCCGCGGTCCTGAGCGTACCGTCGCGGTCGGCGTTCTTCGTGTCGGCGGTCGCCAGCGGAATCGTCACGTCGAGCTTCGCGTCCTGCGGCGCGGCCGGATCGAAACTCAACCTGGTCTGGAATTCGGGGAAGAGGCCGACGAAGGTCTCACCCTGGTACTCACTGGCGAAGGTCAGTGCGCCCGAGGACTGGACGTAGTCGGCAGCGGCGACGGGGGCCGCGTTGGTGGCGAAGGCGGCGGCCAGCGCCAAGGGAAGGATGCGGTTACGGATGTTCATTTCAGTTCTCCGGAAGGGGTTCGGTGGGCGTGGCAGAACGACGCAGGATGGGGAGCATGCGGCGCAAGGTTTCGTCGCCCTGGAAGATGTGGTGATAGAAGGCGGCGCCGGCGTGTGCCAGCACCAGCAGGAGCAGCAGCCAGAAGCCGTATTCGTGCACTTGGATGGATAGCGCTGCCAGTTCCTCGCTGCGCCCGGCAATCGCCGGCAGGTTGAACTTCTTGAACCACTGCAGCGGATAGCCCGAGGCGGAGTTGAACGCCCAGCCGCTGAGCGGGATCGCGAACATCAGCACGTACAGCGCGATGTGGGTGGCGTCTGCGATGCGTGCCTGCCAGGTCGGCGTGCCGGTCACCGGCTTCGGCGCGCCGGCAAACAGTCGCCAGACCAGGCGCAGCGCAACCAGGGCCAGCAGGGTCAGGCCCAGTGACTTGTGCAGCGCATAGGCGTTGATCTTGGCCGGCGTGGGCGGCATGTCGACCATGGTGAGACCGAGCCAGGCCAGCCACACGATCAGCACCAGGATGGCCCAGTGCATCAGCTGGCTGATGGCGCCCCAGCGGCGGTTGGAATTACGAAGTTGCATGGACTGCTCCGTCTTGATCGAGGCGGCTGATCCGCGACGAAGCCATTCTCAGTGTCTCAAAGGGGACGATAAAGAGGCGGGAAGAAACATCATTGTTTCTTATTTCATGACAACCCCGCCTGCGTGGCGCGCCCAACGCTTACTCGCAAGTCCACGGCCATTGACTCCGATTTAGGGACATTCTTGTTCCAGTAAGCGGCTTTATCCACGAAACGAGAACAATATCCTTGTCCAAGTGGTCGGCAACTGCTGTCTCGACCTATCGCCACCCGTCTTAAACCACACAACTGGAGCTTTCCATGAAAAACCGTCTTTCCCGCAGCATCCTCGCCGTCGCACTGCTCGCCTCTTCGGTCTACGCGTTTGCCGCGCCGGTGACCTACAAGATCGACCCGACCCACACCGACGTCGTGGCCCAGTGGAACCACTTCGGGTTCTCCAAGCCGATCGCGCACTTCGGCCAGGTCGACGGTTCGATCACCTACGATCCGGACAATGTCGCTGCTTCCAGTGTCGAGGTCGTGCTGCCGCTGGCCGGACTGTCCTCGCACGTGGCCGCCTTCGACGACCACTTGCGCAGCGCCGACTTATTCGACGCCGAGAACTTCTCCCACGTCACCTTCAAGAGCACGTCCGTGAAGGCGAATGGCGCCGGGAAGCTGGCCGTTACCGGTGACCTGACCATCAAGGGCATCACCAAGTCCGTGGTGCTGGATGCCAGCATCAATCAGATCGCCGAGAACCCGATGAACGGGCAGCCGACCGCGGGTTTCGACGCGGTTGCCACGATCAAGCGCACGGACTTCGATCTGGGCATGTTCGCGCCGAACGTGAGCGACGAAGTGCAACTGCGCATCACTACGGAAGCATCTGTGCCGAAACAGAGCCAGTAACCGAACTTGCTTGTGGACAAGGCCGTCGTATCCATGAGGAGCGACGGCCTTGCTTTGTCCGGATGATCCGTCGAGGGTGACGCCACAAAGCATGCCGGCCCAGGCTTTACTCAGCCCGCGCTTAGGATCTCGGAGACCAAAGCCTGGCGGAGACTTGAGAAGCGTCGTCTGAATCAACTTATCAAGCGCCCTTCTGCTTCTGGGGAGCCAATTAGCTCCCCCGGGGCTGACGCGCTCCACGCGCAAGTAGGTCGGGACAGTCTGCGGATCGAGACTGACTAAACGTGGGGCATCTTTTCCGCCGCAGCGCGAAACATGGGGCGGCTCGTCCGTACAGGCGTCAGAGCCGAATGACCATGTGCAGCCCCAGCACCAGGGCATTGCTGCGATCGTCGTTGCCGCCGGGCTGCACGATGTACTGCAGGTTGGGCTGCAGCAGCAGCCACGGCGTGGCCTGGATGCCGTAGTCGACCTCGATCACCGTTTCCCAGTGCTGCACCGGCACACTGCCCGGAACCATGCGATTGCGATCCTGCTGGTAGCGCATGAGCCGCAGGTTGGTCGGTGACCAGGCCACCATGAAGGCGGCGTAGTCATTGGGGCGTGACGCGAACGGCCCGCGGTACAGGCCGCCCACGATGGCGAAATGGCGGAACCGCGCGGTCGCGCTGTCGCCGACGCCGGCGATGCCCCCGAACGACAGCCCCCGGTCCGGGTTGCCGGGGTCCGGTCGGTACACCACCTGGCGCCCCATGACATAGCCGCCGTGGCGCCCGCCGTGCTGCAGGAAAGGCTGCCCGGTGAGGCCGGCCGGGCCGTCGTCGATGTCGGTGTGCACGTCCGGGGTGGTTGCGCTGTTGTAGTAGACGCCGATCGCAATCAGTCCCTCCAGCCTGTCCGGCGCGCGCTGCCAGCCCAGCTCGATGGGGTAGAAGTTGCCGTCGTTGTCGAGCGACAGGTCGAAGCCGTCGTCGGTGCCGCCATCGGGATTGTTCCGGTAGACGCCGGTGTTGATGTAGAAGCGGTCGGTGGGCCAGTACTTGATGCGCGCGCCCCACTGGCTGACCGGGCCGTTGATCGCGCCGCTGTTGATGGTCATCGCGTTCGCATGGCCGCAGATGACCACGTTCTGGAACTTGCAGAAGGCATCCAGGCGCGCCAGGTCGTTGCCCAGCGGCGACCAGCCCAATTGCACCGTCAGCCGGCCGTCGTCAAAGTGCTGCAGCCAGTTGAGCTGGCTCAGGCGCAGGATCTGCGCGTTGGTGTACAGCTGCTGCACCGAAAACTGGTTGTGCAGGACATCGGCGCTGAGGCTGCGCCCGGTGCGGTGGTTGAGCGTGATCTGCACGCGCGCGTCGTCGATCCCGGCCAAGCGCTCCATGTCGAGCAGGGTCTCGAGTTCGAGCTGCTGGGTATAGCGTGCGGTGCGCTTGTCACCGCCGGACAGGTTGCCGGCCACTTCGGCGGCATAGCCTGCATTGAAGATGACACCGGCGTCATTCCAACGGGTGCGGGCGCCGCCCCAATCGCCGCTGAGGGTGTCGCGTTCGCGCCAGTCGGTGGTTTCCTGCGCATGCGCTGGTATGCCCGTGCCCGCTGCGCACAAGGCGAGGAGTGCACAGACGGCCATCGCCAGCGCCGGACGACGCCGATGGCTGCGTCCGCAGCCCCGGGTATCGATGGATTGGATCCCGGTGGTGGCGGTCCTGATCCTGTCAGTCGGGGGCGCCATCGGTTCGACCCTGCGGCAACGCATAGGCGATCACATAGTCGCCGCGGTCGGGCGAGGTGCGGGCACCACCGGCGGTCACCACCACGTACTGGCGGCCGGTATCGGGCGAGACGTAGGTCATCGGCCCCGCCTGGCTGCCGACCGGCAACCGCGCCTTCCACAATTCCTTGCCGGTGCGGCCGTCGAGCGCGCGCAGGTAGTAGTCCTGGGTACCGGCGAAGAACACCAGGCCGGACTGGGTGGCCAGCGAGCCGGCCAGGGTCGGCATGCCGACCGGGATCGGCAGATGCATCTTGATGCCCAACGGGCCGGTGTCCTGCACGGTACCCAGTGGCACCTGCCAGAGGATCTCGCGGCTGGCCAGGTCGATCGCGGTCATGGTGCCGAACGGCGGCTTCTGGCAGGGGATGCCGAGCTGCGAGAGGTAACGCTCGCGCATCGCACCGTAAGGCGTGCCGTCCTGCGGGACGATGCCCATCTCGATGCCGCTGGCGGAGGTCGGGACGTCCGCGCGCGGCACCATGTAGTTGGCCAGCCCCAGGCGCATGTCGTTGACGAACATGGTGTGGGTGGTCGGGTCGACCGAGACGCCGCCCCAGTTCATGCCGCCCAGCGAGCCGGGCATCTGCAGCGAGCGGTCCAGCCCCGGCGGGGTGTACACGCCCTCGTGGCGCAGTGACTTGAACTGGATCCGGCACAGCAACTGGTCGAACGGGGTGGCGCCCCACATGTCGGACTCGACCAGGGTCTCGTTGCCGATCGAGGGCATGCCGACCGAGTACGGCTGGGTCGGTGAATAGCGCTCGCCGGGCAGGTTGCCCTGTGGCACCGGCTTTTCGACGACTTCGGCGATCGGCTCGCCGGTGACCCGGTTGAGCATGAAGATCTCGCCCTGCTTGGTGATCTGCACCAGCGCCGGCAGGGTGCCGCCGTTGCCGTCGGGCACGTCGTACAACAGCGGCTGGGCCGGGATGTCGAAGTCCCACAGGTCGCGGTGGGTCATCTGGTAGTGCCAGCGCGGCCGGCCGGTGGCGACATCCACCGCGACCACCGCCGATGAATACTTGTCGTCGAGTTCGCTGCGATGGCCGGACCAGAAGTCCGGGGTGGCGTTGCCGGTCGGCAGGTACACCAGGCCCAGTGCGGGGTCGTAGGCCATCGCCGACCACACGTTGGGCGTACCGCGGGTGTAGGTCTCGCCTTCGGGCGGGCGCAGGGTGGTGGCGGGGTTACCCGGATCCCAGGCCCAGGCCAGCTCGCCGGTGACTGCGTGGTAGGCGCGGACCACGCCGGGCGGTTCGCCGACCGAGAAGTTGTCGGCGACGCGGCCGCCGACGATCACCAGGTCGCCGGCCACCAGCGGGGTCGAGGTCTGCTGGTAGTAGCCGGGCTTGATCTCGCCCATGTCGATGCTGAGGTCGACCGTACCGTTGTCGCCGAAGTCCGCGCACGGTTGGCCGCTGTCGGCATCCAGCGCGATCAGGCGGGCGTCGAGGGTGGGCAGGAACAGGCGCTTGCTGCAGCTCGTCGAGGCAAGAGCCTGGCGTCCGACCGGATCGACGCTGGCCGATGCCGATGCCGATGCCGATGCGGTGGCGGTGGCGGTGGCTGGAGTGGCCGGTGCCGGCGTTGCTGCGGCCTCGCCGATTTCGTCGAGGGCGTCAGGTGCGACCGTGCCAGCCAGCTGCTCGTGGTAGCCAAGACCGCGACAGCGCTGCCAGTTGGGCGCGGTGGCGTGCGGGTCGAACCGCCACGCCTCCTCGCCGGTGTCCACGTCCAGCGCCAACACCTTGCCGTAGGCGGTGCACACATACAGCGTGTCGCCGATCTGCAGCGGCGTGTTCTGATCCTCGGCACCGGAGCCCGTGCTCTCGGGGATGTCGCCCGTGCGCGCCGTCCACGCGACCTGCAGTTGGCCGACGTTGTCGCGGTTGATCTGGTCGAGCGCCGCGAAGTGCGTGCCGGCGGTCGTGTTGCCCCAATGCCGCCATTCCTTCTGTGCCGCCGCCGGCGATACCGGCGTCACCGCCGGATACGGGCCGCTGGCCTGCACCATCGGGCTCGGCTGGAACGCGCGGATGGCAGTGGCGAGCAGGGCCACGGCGAGCACGGCGGCGGCGATCCATGCGCCGCGACTGCGGGTACCCGTCAGCGCGGGCCAGGCCAGCGCGACCAGCAGGCTCAGCACGCCGAACGCGAACAGCCGCGACACCAGCGGCCAGAACGCCAGGCCCACATCCCACAACGCCCAACCGAGCGTCGCCAGCATCACCAACGCATACAGCCAGGTGCCGGCGGCCCGGCGGCGGAACATCAGCACCGCCGCGACCACCAGGCCGATGCCCGCGAGCACGAAATACGGGCTGCCGCCGAGCATCAGCAGCCGGCCGCCGCCGATCGCCATGAACGCCCCGATTAACAGCGTCAGCGCGCCTACGACCGGTACCACCCACCGGGTCCCAGCACCGCTTTGCGGCAGACGACTCACGGACGGAACCTACGATTGACGCCGCATCAACGCGTAGCGACCAGCTCCGGTGACGGCAAGCAGCAGCAAGCCGCCGACGATCGCCAGGTTCTTGTAGAACTGGGTCATGTTCATGGCACGATCGGCGCCTTCCATGGACCAGAACGGATGGCCGATCAGCCCCGTCCCCAGCACGAACAGGGCCATCAGGAGCGTCAGGGGACGCACCCACACGCCGGCGATCAAGGCGAGGGCGACGAAGAACTCCATGATCACCGCAACCGCCACGGCAATCGGTGGTACGGGGGTGCCGATCGACGCCAGATACCCGACCGTTCCCTCGTAATCGATCAGTTTGGACCAGCCCGAAATGACGAAGAGCACCATCAGCAGAAAGCGGGCCAGCAGGATCAGCGCATCGCGATGCCGGTCGATCAGGGTGTCGATCATGTGGAATTTCCCCATTGGTTCTCCCAAACAAACCACCGCTGGCGTTATCGACGCGTGAAAAGTGCTCCACACTCCCAATCCACGATTGAAAGCGCCAACGCCGCAAATCCCTAGCCCTGCTGGCGGATCTCCTGCTCCGAGCCAAGGCTCTCGCGGTGCACGATCTCGCCGTCGAACAGATAGGTGATGGTCGACAGCCCGATGTGCGGATGCGGGCGAACTTCTGCCTTTCGCGGCAGTCCTGGCGCGAGGTCCTTGGGGCCCATGCGGTCGAAGAATATGTAAGGCCCGACCATGCGTCGTTTGGCGAACGGCAGTATGCGGCCCACCTCGAAGCTACCGAGGTCGCGGCGGCACTGCTGAATGATGAGTTCGATCATCGAAAGACTCCAGTCTTGAACCGAGCGGGTCCGTGGTGCTCCAACTATCGCACCAACTGCATGCAGGTGGATCGGGCCCTCCCAGATACCTGACAAGGCAGCTTCGATCAGCAGACCGAGCGAACGCCAAGCCTCCGTCGACGGTGGACAGCTCGGGCTTTAAGCAATAGCGAACGATGCCCCGTCCGGCTGCAGGAATCTTCAACCACGACCAAACCCATCATAGACAAGCGCATGATGAGACTTCGCAATTCCGCGCCACGCGACTTCGAGGAGCAATGCAATGAGCGACCATGAACTTCCAGCAGGCGATCGCCTTATTGCTCGGGCGACAAGCACTATCGGCACCGACAATTACCGGGTCGATGTAGCGGCTGGCCACCACACCCTCGTCGCAGACGAGCGCAAGGCCCATGGCGGTAGTGACAGCGGACCGACACCCTACGAGCATCTTCTGTCGGGCCTCGGCGCCTGCACCGCGATCACCCTGCGCATGTACGCCGAACGCAAGCAGTGGGAACTGCAGCGGGTGCGTGTCGAACTGCGCTTCATCCGCCATGGCGACGCTGCTCGCATCGAGCGGATCATCGCGCTTGAAGGCACGTTGACCGATGAGCAGCGCGCGCGTCTGGCCGATATTGCCGAACGCACACCCGTCACCCTCACTCTCAAATCCGGCGTGCCGATCGAGACGGAGCTTCGCGGCACATGATGTACCGTTTATAAAAACCCGGAAGAGCAGAAACGATGTCGACACAACCATTCGATTTCACCGGCGCGGATGGCCAACAGCTTTCCGGCATGCTGGACCTGCCGGAGGGTCCGGTATCGTCCTATGCGCTGTTCGCCCATTGCTTCACTTGCACGAAGAACTCGCTCGCTGCGGTTCGGCTCGGCAAGGCACTGACCGCGCTTGGCTATGGCGTGCTTCGCTTTGACTTTACCGGCCTCGGGCAAAGCGGCGGCGAGTTCGCTGACAGCAGCTTCAGCGGCAGCATCGCCGACCTGATCGCCGCCGCCGATGCGATGCGACAGGCGGGGCGGCCGCCGGCATTGTTGATCGGCCATAGCCTGGGGGGCGCCGCGGTTCTGGCGGCCGCCGGTCAGATACCTGAAACACGGGCTGTGGCGACGATTGGCGCACCTTTCGATGTCGACCATGTCACGCGGCTCTTCGCTGGCGGCATCGAGGAACTGCGCGAGAAGGGCGAGGCGGAAGTCCGGATCGGCGGGCGACCGTTCCGGCTCCGCCAGTCCTTCGTCGACGATCTTGCATCCCACGACCAGGGGGAGCGGATCCGGGCGCTCAGGAAACCCCTGCTGATCCTGCATTCGCCGCAGGATTCAATCGTTGGCATCGACAATGCGACGGCGATCTACAAGGCGGCGCTCCATCCCAAGAGCTTCATCTCGCTGGACGGCGCGGATCACCTGCTCACCGATCGCCAGGATGCGGAGTTTGCCGCCACCATCATTGCTGCCTGGTCATCGCGCTCCCTGAAGAGTGCACTGCCGGCGCGCAGCGACGCGCAGTCCGGCGTGGTGACCGTGGCGGAGACCGGTGAAGGCGACTTCCAGGTCGAGGTCAGCGCCGGCGGCGTCCATTTTCTTGCCGACGAGCCGCCCGAGGTCGGTGGCCTCGGGTCAGGTCCCACACCCTACGATCTGCTCGCCGCCGGGCTCGGCGCGTGCACGGCGATGACGCTGCGCATGTACGCGCGCGGCAAGCAACTCTCACTGGGCCGCGTGACGGTCACGGTCGGCCATAGCCGCCGACGCGGAACCGAGCCCTCGGACCTGTTCACGCGGCGTTTGCTGCTGGAAGGCAACCTGTCCGCCGAGCAGAGGCAGCGACTGGTGGAAATCGCCGGCAAATGCCCCGTGCACCGGACCCTGGAACGGGGCGCTGCGGTGGAAACCGAACTCGGTGAAGCCATGCCTGATGGAGTCGCCGACAAGCCGGGGCAGCACGCGCGCGACATGGCCACCTCCTCCGACGACGCCGAAACGTCATAGGAACCTGCCAACGCACAACGCGGGACCGGATTGCGGCCCTCAGGCGCCGCGCGGCAACACTGTCAGGACGCGGGCGATGAACTCGTGGAGTTCCTTGAGATAGTTGCCCAGGAACTCCGCCGTCGATGCGTCGGCGATCTCGCCGGCAGGGTCGGAAGCTGCCCTTCCCTACCCCGATAACGCTCCCTAATCGCACACACCAAGGGGCCGGCTGAGAGCATATATTCGCCCAGCACGATCAGCCGGGAACTGCGGCGCAAGCTCCTGCGCAGGCGGCGGTAGCGCCGCAGCGAGGTCTGCGCGATGACCGGGGTCAACTCCGGCACCGGCGCAGTCGGCCTGGTGCATCGCACCGCTCAGGCAGGGGCAGTTTCCGGCACCAGCGACGCCTGATCAAAGCACTCGATGAGCAATTCGGTCAGAGCCCGTACTTTCCGTGCTGGATGCTTACCTGGCGGGCGGACAACAAAAATGCCTGCCGGAGGCAGCGGATAGCGCGGCATGATCCGGACAAGCCTGCCGGACGCCACATACTCACTGATGATCGCATCGGGTAGCCACGCGATACCGAGTCCTGCTACGGCGGCGGTAACGAGCGCAGTCGCGTTGTCGGCCTTGAAACGCCCCCTCGGATGCACCGTGACGAGCTCATCGCCATGCATGAACTTCCAAGCTTCGGTTCCCTGCATGAGGGCCTCGTGGGCCAGGATATCGTCGGGCGCCTCAGGGGAACCGTGAGCTTTGAGGTATTCAGGGCTGGCCACAAGGCTTCCATAAACCGGCCCGACGCGTCTTGCTATCAGGTTTGAGTCCGGGAGATAGCCAACCCGGATGGCACAATCGAAACCCTCGGCGACAAGGTCAACCATCAGATCGGTGTAGCTGGTATGGATGTGGAGCTGCGGATGGTGTTGCGCCATCTGCGCGAGCACCGGCGCGAAGTGCGCCGGGCCAAAAGAAAGCGGCGCGGCGACGCGCAAACGCCCGAACAGGTCCCCGTCGGGCAGGATGGTTTCCCTGGCCAGGTCGATCTCGCTGCAGGCTTTGGCCGCAGCATCCCGAAACGTACTCCCGGCTTCGGTAAGCGCCGCGCCACGCGTGGTGCGTGCTAGCAGCTGGATACCAAGTTCCGCCTCAAGCCGGACCAATCGCCGGCTGACGATGGACTTCGAAACGCCAAGCCGGCGCGCTGCTGGGGAAACCCCTCCCGCATCGGCGACTTCCACGAATGTCCTGAGATCTTCGATGTCCACCTCGCTTCTCTCGATCTCGTGACTCGGGCTGACGTGGATAGTACCAGCCCAGCGTTCCGGCTTATGCGACACAGCATGACGCGAGAACGGGCTACCGATCCACGAAGGGGGGTGACAACGTATCTCCCCTGAGGCAGCGCACCAGTCCGCGCACGCCTTGGGGAAAAATCAGTCTCCCCCACTCTACCTGCAGAGGATGTAAGCATGCCCTTCCGTAACGGTCTTGACTCTCTACTTCGTCCCGAAGACTCGGTGCTCGTTCTGATCGACCATCAGCCCTTCCAACTGGCGAACCTCAACAGTCACGACCCGCACATGGTGGTCAACAACTCCGCGGCGCTCGCCAAGTCCGCCAAGGCATTCGGCGTGCCGACCATCCTGACCAGCGTGGTCGAGGACCGTGGCGGCCACATCTTCCCCCAGATCACCGATGTGTTCCCCGGCCAGGAGGTGATTGATCGCACCACCCTCAACACCTGGGAAGACAAGAAGGTCGTCGATGTCGTGAAGGCAACCGGCCGCAAGCAGTTGATCATCGCAGGCCTCTACACCGA
Organism: Lysobacter sp. A289; assembly: GCF_054072675.1. Classification (NCBI taxonomy): domain Bacteria; kingdom Pseudomonadati; phylum Pseudomonadota; class Gammaproteobacteria; order Lysobacterales; family Lysobacteraceae; genus Lysobacter; species Lysobacter sp. A289. The sequence goes on along the minus strand of NZ_JBSVRN010000001.1, from coordinate 927,217 downwards.
GATCTGCGTCGCGATGCCGGTGATTCAGGCCCTCGGCGAAGGTTGGGACGTGACGGTGGTCACCGATGCATGCGGCGGGGTTTCCGTCGAATCCCATGAGGTGGCCATCCAGCGCATGATCGCCGCCGGAGCCAATGTGATGACCTGGCTGGCGCTTGCGTCCGAATGGTATCGCGACCACGCACGAACCGAGCACGCCGCCGAGTTCGTGAAGGTGCTCCAGCATCACGCCGCGGGTAGCGGCATTGCGTTCCTGTGGGAACAGCAGCTGCTCGATACGCCCGTCGCTGGCAGCGCGGGATGACCTGAGCAGGTACGAGGAGCTGGCTTGCGCATCCAGAGAGGCCGGTACTTAGCCGGCGACGTGCGAACGGAGACACGACATGGTTGAACTGATCATCGAACAACGGCGCCGGCAGCTTGGTGGCGGCATGGAGGTCGGCCGCGTGCTGCCCTTCGCCGAACGCCGTATGGTCGGACCGTACATCTTTTTTGACCATATCGGTCCCATGGACATCCCGGCCGGTGTGGACCGCAGCGCGGACGTGCGCCCGCATCCACACATCGGCCTGTCCACCGTCACCTACCTGTTCTCCGGGGAGATGATGCATCGCGACAGCCTGGGGTACGCACAGGCGATCCGCCCGCGGGAAGTCAACTGGATGACCGCCGGCCGCGGCATCACGCACAGCGAACGGTTCGAGCGCGCGCGGGCACAGGGCGACCACCTGCACGGCATTCAGGCCTGGGTCGCGCTGCCGGCCGAGTACGAAGAGGTGGATCCTGGCTTTTCGCACCACGCCGGCGACGACCTGCCGCAGTGGAGCGACGGCGGTGTGCACGGGCAGCTCATCGCAGGCACCGCCTACGGCCTCACCGCGGCCGCAGCGACGCATTCGCCGCAGTTCTACGCGCACCTCGATATGGACGCAGGCTCGACGGCGGAAATCCCCACCGGTTATTCCGAGCGCGCCGTGTACATCGCCACCGGTGCGGTGGAGCTCGACGGCGTCACCTATACCGCCGGCAGGATGCTGGTCCTGGGCAAGGGCGCATCACGGCTGCGGGCCGTGGAGCATTCGACGGTGATGGTGCTCGGCGGGGAGCCCGTCGGCGAGCGCTTCCTCTACTGGAACTTCGTGTCGTCATCGGAGGAGCGGCTGGCGCAGGCTGCAGCGGACTGGAAGGCCGGCCGCATGAAGCTGCCCGATGCCGACGACGCCGAGTTCATCCCCCTGCCCGACGATCCCGCGCCTCCCGCGCCTCCCGCGCCCGCCATTTCGTGAGGCCTGCGATGAAAGACGACACGGCACGGCATGCCAGCCTCACCCTCGGCCGGGCACAGGCCCGTATCGGCGATGTGCCCTATGCGGTGACGATGCGTATCGATGGGCACGCGATCGTCGCCGACGAACCCGAGGCGTTGGGCGGGCACAACGCTGGCCCCCGCCCGTTCGGCCTGCTGCTCGGTGCGCTTGGCGCATGCACGTTGATGACGCTGCGGATGTATGCCGAGCGCAAACAGTGGCCGCTGGTCGCGCTGGATGTGCAACTGCGCTACCTGCGGCCGCGCGAGGACGGTGCGGATCGCATCGAGCGGGTGCTGGAGATCGTCGGACTGGACGACCCACAACGGGCGAAGCTCGCCGATATCGCCGAACGCACGCCGGTGACGCTGGCGATCAAGAGTGGTGTCGCGATCGACACGCGTCTTGCAGCAGAGGCGGCATGACACGCACCTCCGGTGGTTGTTGCCGGCCGCCAGTTTCAGGTTGCGCATTGAGCAAGCAGGGTTGTCGATCGTGCCTCTAAATCATGTGAGGCAGGTCAGCGACGATGGGCACTCATGCCGGGGCGGTGCCGGCTCGGCGAGAACGCCCTGAACCACGAGAAGGACTTGGCCAATGTTTGAGAGATCGATTGATCGTGTCATCCGGATACCCGCGCTGGGCCCAGGCTTCGGCGGCGACAGGCATAAGGCTACTTTGGTGATTGCACCGGGTGATCTGCCCGCAACCGATCCCTTCTTCCTCATGGCCGATGACAACATCACGCGCGAGGGAAGGTTTGGGGAGTCGCACCCCCATGCCGGGCTCGAGACCGTCACCTTCATGCTCAACGGCACGATGGAGGACACCGGCGGGCGGCTGGAGGAAGGCGATGTCGAATGGATGACGGCTGGCAGCGGCATCGTCCATTCCGAGAACGCGATGGTCTCCACCGGGATGCGTCTGTTCCAGCTTTGGCTGATCCTGCCTGAGGCGCAGCGCAACATGCCGCCACGGGTGCAGATCCTGCGCCGCGCCGAGATGCCTGTGCACGCTGAGCCAGGCGTCCTGGCAACGGTCTACAGCGGCAAGTCAGGGGACGCGGCGGCACCTGCGATGAACGCTGTTCCGGTGACGTTGATCGATATCCGGTTGGAGCCAGGGGCCACCTTCGCATCGCATCTCCCTGCCTCCTACAACGCGTTTGTGGTGGTGATCGACGGTGAGGTGGAGGCCGGCGTCACAGCCGAGATACTTGCCAAAGGTACGGTGGGCTGGACGCGACCCATGGGCGACGGCGACAGCCTGCTTGCGTTGCGGGCGGGTGAAGGTGGCGCTCGAGTATTGCTCTACGCCGGACAGCCACAAAACATTTCGGTGGTTGCAAAGGGACCGTTCATCGCCGGGTCCCAGGAGGAACTGGCCGGCTACTATTCCGCCTATCGTCAGGGGAAGTTCCCCCACGCCGGCACGATGCGTCCTGTCACCTACTCCAGGGACGGCAGTAGTTCGACTACTTGGGATCCAGTCTGACAAGTCGTTGTTCGTTCCAGCGTTCCCATGTGTGCAACACAGCCTGACGAGAGACAGGGCTACCGTGCACAGCAGCTGGATGAGAAGGTTCACCCATCAACCTTCCCACAGCGAGAACAACTCACGTGGGCCCTTGAACCAACCATGTTGAAAAGGACGAACCTATGATCGATTTGAATGGAAAGCGTGCATTGGTAACCGGTGGATCACGGGGCATCGGTGCCGCGATCGCGCTGGGGCTCGCAGAGAACGGCGCCGACGTCGCCTTCACCTACCAGAGCTCGGCCGAAAGAGCTGAAGCGCTGGCCAAGTCCATCGAGGCCACAGGGCGGCGCGCAATCCCCATCCAGGCCGATAGCGCCGATCCGGACGCCATCACGCGCGCCGTGAGCGAAGCCGTCTCAGCGCTCGGCGGGCTCGATATTCTCGTCAACAGCGCGGCCATCGGCCACAACGGAATGATCGCCGACCTTGATGTGAGCGAATATCAGGCCGTAATGGATATCAACGTACGAGCGCCAGTGCTGTTTGCGAAGGCGGTAATCCCGCACCTCTCCGAAGGGGGACGCATCGTCACCATCGGTTCGGCCCTGGGTGAGCGGGTTCCGTTCCCGGGCATCACACTTTATGCGATGTCCAAGGCGGCACTTACCTCCTTCACCCGCGGCCTTTCGCGCGAACTTGGTCCCAGTGGCATCACCGTGAATCTCGTGCAGCCCGGGGCGACCAATACGGAATCAAATCCGGCGGACGGCGCGGCTGCCGATCTCCAGCGAAGCCTGACGTCGTTGGGGCGCTATGGCGAGCCGCGCGAAATCGCGAACGCCGTAGTCTTTCTTGCAAGTCCCGCGGCGAGCGTGATCACGGGCGCCATCCTGACCGCCGACGGTGGCGCAATCGCCTGATCGGTTCTGATATTCGCCAAGACATTAGCCCTGCTGCCTTGAATTTCGCTCCCGCAGGCGCGCCTTACGGTCGGCGAATCACCAAGTTGCGGATTTCGGTCATGTCTTCCATCGCGAAACGCACGCCTTCGCGGCCCAGGCCCGAATCTTTGACCCCGCCATAGGGCATGTTGTCGACGCGGTAGCTGGGCACATCGTTGACCACCACGCCGCCGACATCGAGATGATCCCAGGCGTCGAACATCTTGAACAGGTCGCGGGTGAAGACGCCCGCCTGCAATCCGAATTTGGAGGCGTTGACCTCGGCGAGTGCGGCACTGAAATCGGTGAAGCTCGACAGCACTGCAACAGGGCCGAACGCCTCTTCGATGACAATCTTGGTGTCAGCAGGCACGGCTTCGAGCAGGGTGGCGTCGAGCATCGCGCCGTCGCTGCTGCCGCCGCAAAGCAGAGTGCCGCCGGCGGCGATCGCCTCGTTGACCCAGGTTTCGAGCCGTGTCGCTTCCTTGACATCGATCATCGGGCCGATGAACGTGTCGCGCTGCTTGGGGTCGCCCGCCACCAGCGTCTCCGTCCTGGCGACCAGCATGTCGCGGAAGCGGTCGTAGACATCGGCATGGATGATGATGCGCTGCACCCCGATACAGCTCTGCCCCGACTGGTAGAAGGCGCCGAAGATGACGCGCTCGAGCGCATCGTCGAGATCGGCATCAGCATCGACGATCACCGCGGCATTCCCGCCGAGTTCGAGCACCACCTTTTTCTTGCCGCTGCGCGTCTTGAGATCCCAGCCGACATCGGGCGATCCGGTGAACGAGAGCAGCTTGAGCCGGTCGTCGGTGGTGAACAGGTCGGCACCGTCGCGGCTGGTGGGCAGGATCGAGAATGCGCCTTTGGGCAGGTCGGTCTCGGCAAGCACTTCGCCGATGATGATCGCGCCCAAGGGGGTCCGGCTCGCCGGCTTCATCACGAACGGACAGCCCACCGCGAGCGCCGGAGCGATCTTGTGCGCGGCCAGGTTGAGCGGGAAGTTGAACGGCGAGATGAAGGAACACGGTCCGATGGGCACACGCTTCCACATGCCCTGATAGCCCTTGGCGCGCGCCGAGATGTCGAGCGTCTGGACCTCGCCGTTCATCCGCACCGACTCCTCGGCGGCGATGCGGAAGGTGTCGATCAGTCGGGCGACCTCGCCCTCGCTGTCCTTGATCGGCTTGCCCGCCTCGACGCACAGCGCGTAGGCGAGCTCGTCGAACCGCTCGGTGAAGCGGGTGACGCAATGAGTGAGCACCGCCTGGCGCTCGTAGCTCGCCATCCGCGCCATCGGTTCTGCCGCCTCGACCGCACCCGCGATCGCCGTATCGATCGTCGCGACATCGGCCCGCGCGACGCGGAACGCGACCTCACCGGTGAACTTGTCAGTTACTGCGAGATCGGTGTTCGGCTGCTGCGCCACGTTGTTGAGATAGAGCGGATAGACGGACTTGAGCTTGGTCATTCGAAACTCCGGGGCCGCGCCCCGCTTTCCGGCGAAAGCCGGGGAACGGGACAGCTATTACAGTTCTTTCGACAGCTTCTTGATGTCGATGTTGAGGATCTGGTCGTTCTCCGAATAGTCGACCGGGCACTCGATCAGATGGACGCCAAGCGTGTCACGGGTTTGCGCGAGCAACTGCTTGAGATGCTCCGCGCTTTCAGCGCGATGGCCGAACGCGCCATAGCTTTCCGCGTACTTGACGAAATCGGGGTTGCCATAGGTCAGCCCCCAGTCCTTGAAGCCCATGTCCGCCTGCTTCCAGCGGATCATGCCGTAGCTGTTGTCGTTGAGGATCAGCACGGTGAGGTTGAGCTTCAAGCGAACGGCCGTCTCCATTTCCTGGCTGTTCATCATGAAGCCGCCATCGCCGCAGATCGCCATCACCTGGCGATCGGGATAGACCATCGCCGAGGCCATGGCCGAGGGCAGGCCCGCGCCCATTGTGGCGAGCGCATTGTCGAGCAGCACGGTATTGGGGCGGTAAGCCGGATAGTCGCGCGCGAACCAGATCTTGTACACCCCATTGTCGAGGCAGATGATGCCGTCTTCGGGCATCGCCGCGCGGACCTGTTCGACCAGAAAGGACGGGGTGATGGGGAAGCGTGCATCGCCCGAGATCGACGCGGTGTGCGCGACCTGGCCCTTGCGCGCCGCCAGCATCGCGTCGAACTTCCAGCCCCCATTGGGAACGATGTCCTGCTTGATCTGCCAGATCGCGTTGGCGATGTCGCCGATAACCTCGATCTGCGGGAAATAGACCGGATCGACCTCGGCGGTCTTCGACGAGACATGGATCACCTGCGCGCCGCCCGCATGCATGAAGAACGGCGGCTTCTCGATCACGTCATGACCGATATTGACGATCAGGTCGGCGGACTCGACCGCGCGGTGGACAAAATCGCCCGCTGACAGAGCCGCGCAGCCGACAAACCTGGGGTGACGTTCGTCGATCACACCCTTGCCGAGCTGAGTGGTAAGGAACGGGATGCCGGTCTTCTCGATGAACTGGAGCAGCATCCGGCTGGTCATGGTGCGGTTGGCGCCTGCGCCGATCACCAGGATCGGCGACTTGGCGTTTTCAAGCGCAAGCACCGCAGCGCGGATCGACTTCACATCGGCAGTGGGGCGCCGCGTGTGGCTGCGTGTGAGCGGCAAAGATTCGGTCTTCTCGTTGGCGACATCCTCGGGAAACTCGATATGCGTCGCGCCTGGCTTTTCCTCTTCTGCGAGCCGGAAAGCCTCGCGCACCCGGCTGGGGATGTTGTCGGCGCTGGCGAGTTGATGGGTGAACTTGGTCAGCGGCTTCATCATGCCGACCACATCGAGGATCTGGAAGCGGCCTTGCTTCGACTTCTTGATCGGCTTTTGCCCGGTGACCATCAGGATCGGCATGCCGCCAAGCTGCGCATAGGCGGCGGGGGTGACCAGATTGGTCGCGCCCGGCCCCAGGGTCGCCATGCATACCCCCGCCTTGCCGGTATGCCGGCCATAGGTCGCGGCCATGAAGCCTGCGCCCTGTTCGTGCCGGGTAAGGATCAGCTGGATCCTGGTCGAGCGGCTGAGGCTGTCAAGCATGTCCAGATTCTCCTCGCCGGGAACCCCAAAAATGTACTCCACCCCCTCTTCCTCCAGACACTGGATGAAGAGATCGGATGCTTTGGTCATGATGAGAATTCCTTCGGAGCGGGCCGCTTATCGGGACAAAGTCTGGCACACCATTGTCTGTTCCAGTGTTCCTGCGTGTGCAACACAGCTTGACGCGAAACAGTGCTACCGCGCACAGCAGCCGGATGAGAAGTTACATACTTGAGGGGACTTCCCCGCGCGCCAATCGATGGAGCTGATCGGATGACTGATCGAAACCGGCAACAGAACAACTGGCCTTCCCTACCCTACGACGTCTGGGCGGAAACCTGTACCGCCCTGCATCTGTGGACCCAGATCGTCGGCAAGTACCGGTTCGCGCACACGCCGTGGGTGAATCACTCTTGGCACGCCACGCTCTACGTCACGCCACGTGGTCTTACGACGGGTGCCGTGCCCGACGGCGAGGGAGACCTCACGCTGACCTTCGACTTCCACGAGCACGCGCTTGTGGGTGAAACGCGCGATGGGCGCGAGAGCTTCCCGCTGGAGGCGATGAGCGTGAGCGAGTTCCTGGAGCGCACGTCCCGCATGGTGGAACGGCTTGGCGGGCGGATGGACATCCATGGCGCTCCCAACGAGATCCCGGATGCGAAGCCGTTTGCTCAGGACACCGCGCGCCGGCCATACGACCGGGAGGCGGTCCGGCGGTTCCACAAGGCCTTGTTGCAGATTGACCGGGTATTCACGCGGTTTCGCACCGGCTTCCTCGGCAAGGTTTCGCCTGTGCATTTGTTCTGGGGATCCTTCGATCTGGCCGTCACCCGGTTCTCAGGCCGCAAGGCGCCCCTTCATCCGGGCAAGGTTCCGGCGCTTCCCGATGACGTTACGCGGGAGGCCTATAGCCATGAGGTGTCTTCCGCCGGATTCTGGCCAGGCGGCGGCGGTGTGGACGAGGCGATGTTCTATTCCTACGCCTATCCAGCGCCCGACGGCTTTGCCGACCATGCCGTCGAGCCGGCGGCGGCCCGCTTCGACAAGAAGCTTGGCGAGTTCGTGCTGCCCTACGAGGCCGTGCGAACCAGCGCTGATCCCGAGGGCGACCTGATGCGCTTCCTGCAATCAACCTACAAGGCCGCCGCGGATCTGGCCGGATGGGACCGGCAGGCGCTCGAATGCGACGTCGGCATCCCGCGGGTACCTCGCAAGTTGCACGTCTGAACAATGGATATCGCGACCATCGAAACCGGCCACAGCGCCGGTGACCTGATCCGCCTGGTCTCGCTGCTCGCCGCCGCAGTGATCGCCGTACCGCTGTTTCGTCGAATCGGCCTGGGGTCGGTGCTGGGATATCTGGCAGCCGGACTCGCCATCGGCCCCTTCGGGCTGGCGCTGTTCTCCGATCCGGGCGCCATCCTCCACATCGCCGAACTGGGGGTGGTGATGTTCCTGTTCGTCATCGGACTGGAGATGCGTCCGAGCCACCTGTGGCAGCTGCGGGGACAGATTTTTGGATTGGGTACCCTGCAGATCGGCGCGGCCGTTGCCGCGCTGTCTGGCGTAGGCATGGCGTTGGGGTTCCCCCCGGCAGTCGCCTTCATCAGTGGGGCCGGCTTCGTGCTGACCTCGACCGCCATCGTCTTCCAAGTGCTGGGCGAGCGCGGCGACCTGGCCACCCCTGCTGGCCAGAAGATGGTTTCGGTGCTGCTGTTCGAGGACATGCTGATCGTGCCGCTTCTGGCACTGGTGGCATTCATGGCGCCCGCCGCGCCCGAAGCTTCAGCGGGAGCCCGGTGGATGGAGGTGCTTTGGGGGCTCGGTGCCATCCTGGCGCTGATTGTGGCCGGGCTATGGCTGCTCAATCCTTTGTTTCGCATCCTCGCGGCCTCAAAGGCGCGCGAGGTGATGACCGCCGCGGCGCTGCTGGTCGTGCTGGGCTCTGCCCTACTGATGGAACTGGGCGGGCTGTCGATGGCAATGGGTGCGTTCCTGGCGGGTGTGCTGTTGTCGGAGTCGACGTTTCGGCACCAGCTCGAAGCCGACATCGAGCCGTTTCGTGGCCTGCTGCTGGGGCTGTTCTTCCTGGCGGTGGGCATGTCGCTGGACCTGACGGTGGTGACAGCCAACTGGGTTCTGATCGCAGTTGCGGTACCGGCAATGATGCTGGCCAAGGGTGTGTGCATCTACCTGGTGGCACGGTTGCTGCGCAGTTCGCACCATGAAGCGCTCGACCGCTCGGTGCTGATGGCCCAGGGCGGTGAGTTTGCCTTCGTGCTTTATGCGGCGGCCGCCGGGGTCGGACTGATCGATGCGAGCGTCAACGCCAACCTGACCGCGATCGTCGTTCTGTCGATGGTGCTCACCCCGATGATGCTGATTGTCGTTCGACCTCTGCTTCGTCGCGGGGGCCCTTCGCTCGAGGGCATCGACCCGGCGAAGAGTCTGCGCGCTAGCGTGCTGGTCATCGGGTTCGGGCGCTTCGGCCAGGTCGCCAGCCAGTCGTTGCTGGCCGGCGGCATGGACGTGAGCATCATCGACAACGACGCGGACAGGATCCGCAATGCCGAGCGCTTCGGCTTCAAGGTCTACTACGGCGACGGATCGCGCTTGGACGTGCTACAGGCTTCCGGCGCCGAAAAGGCACGTGCCGTTCTGGTCTGCATCGACGACCCGAAGGCCGCCACGCGCATCACCGAACTGGTGCGCTCGGCATTTCCAAACACAATCTTGATGGTGCGTGCCTACGACCGGGCGCACGCCCGCGAGCTGGTCCACGCCGGAGTCGACGTGCAAGTCCGGGAGGGTTTCGAGTCGGCGATGCTGTTTGGGCGCCGTGCGCTCGAGTTGCTTGGAGTGAACGTGCTCGCGGCCCAGACCGTATCCGATGACATCCGTGCACGCGATGCCGAACGCTTCGCCCTGGAAGTGTCGAGCAACGACGATCGGGCCGGAATGGACAAGCTTTTCCAGAACCGTGAGGGGACCCGGGTGGAGCCAGTCCCCTTCGTCGAGCCCGAGCGTCAAGCACCGTGACTCCAAGTGCGGAGCGCCTCCCCTTGGCCACGGCCTCATCGAGCGTTGCGGGTTCTCGCTGTCTTCGACAGGGTAATGATGACCACTCCGGCCAGGATGATCGCCATACCGACGAGGTCATAACGGCCGACATGTTCGCCGGCCAGCAACACGCCGAACAACACCGCCACCGGCGGGTTGACATAGGCATAGCTCGTGGCGACCGCCGGTCGTGCATGCTTGAGCACATACAGGTAGGCGCTGAAGGCAATGATCGAGCCGAATACCCCCAGGTAGACCAGCGCCAACGTCGCGCGCAGGGTCGGCGCGGCCGGCAGCGTTTCGCCGCTGGCAAAGCCCACGCCAAGCAGGGCGACGCTGGCACACAGCATCTGCGCCGCGGTGTTCATCGGTCCGACCGGCATGTCCTGGCGACGGCTCCAGACCGAGCCGAATGCCCAGCACGCCGCCGCGGTCAGCAGGGCGATCGCACCCAGACGCTCGCCGGACAGGCCGCTGCCCATGTTGAGCACGATCACGCCGGCGAAGCCGACCAGCAGGCCAATGGTTTCCCGGCGCGTCGGCCACTGTCCGTACATGCCGGAGAACGCCGCCGCGAACAGCGGCATGCTGGATACAGCAACCGCCGCGATGCCCGAGCTCACCCGCTCCTGGGCGAAGCACACCAGGCCGTTGCCAAACCCGAGCAGCAGCAAACCGGTGATCGCCGCATTGCGCCACTGCAGGCGGGTCGGCGTGGCGTGCCCGCGCCAGTGCAGGAACGCGTAGAACGCCACGCCGGCACCGAGGAACCGCAAACCCGCCAGTAGGAACGGCGGATAGCTTTCCAGTGCAAAGTGGATGCCGAGGTAAGTGGAACCCCAGACCACGTATAGCGTGAACAGGGCTAGCGGGATCAGCACGCGCGGCTCGAGGGCCGACGAGGCCGGCGAGGCCGGCGACGCCATTGTGGCGGGGGTGGAGCGATCAGACATGGGGGGCGTGCCGTTCCTGGGTGCCGCATTATCCGTGAGTCATGGAACGGGCACGAGTGCCACCGGCGGAACTATCACCGATCGCTTCTTCATGGTTTGCTCTGAACCGATGCAGGAGAATCTACTCCAGCCGCCTTTCCAGTCCCAGTTTCGACCTCCGAGGTAAGCACCATGTCCAACACCGAAACCGTCAATCGCCAGATCACGCTGGCCTCGCGTCCGGTCGGCGCCCCGACCGTCGACAACTTCAAGACGCTGGAAACTCCAGTGCCGACGCCTGCCGAGGGCCAACTGGTGTTGCGCAACGTGTATCTGTCGCTGGATCCCTACATGCGCGGCCGCATGAGCGACGCACCGTCGTACAGCGCGCCGGTGGGCATCGGCGAGGTGATGGGTGCCGGCACCGTGGCGAAGGTGGAAGCCTCGCTTCACCCCGATTACCGGGTTGGAGACCTGGTGCTGGCCCAGGGCGGCTGGCAGGACTACGCGTTGTCCGACGGCAGCGGCCTCAACCGGCTTGATGCGGACATGGCGCACCCCTCGCTCGCCCTGGGCGTGCTGGGCATGCCCGGCTTCACCGCCTACATGGGCCTGCTCGACATTGGCCAGCCCAAGGGCGGCGAGACGGTGGTAGTGGCCGCTGCCAGCGGCGCGGTCGGCTCGGTGGTCGGCCAGATCGCCAAACTCAAGGGTTGCCGCGTGGTGGGCATCGCCGGTGGCGCGGAGAAGTGCCGCTACGTGGTCGACGAGTTGGGCTTCGATGCCTGCATCGACCATCGCGCGACTGACTTTCCGCAGCAGCTGGCATCGGCCTGCGCGGACGGCATCGATATCTATTTCGAGAACGTCGGCGGCGCAGTATTCGATGCGGTGTTGCCGCTGTTGAATACCAAGGCCCGGATCCCGGTGTGCGGTCTGATCGCGCATTACAACGACACTGAGCTGCCGCCGGGCCCGGATCGCCTGGGACTGCTGACCCGCACGCTGCTGACCAAGCGCATCAGGATGCAGGGCTTCATCATCTTCGAAGACTACGGCGACCGCTACGGCGAGTTCCTCAAGGAGATGGGCGGTTGGGTCAAGCAAGGCAAGGTCAAGTTTCGCGAGGACGTCGTCGAGGGACTGGAGAACGCGCCACAGGCGTTCATCGGCCTGCTTGAAGGCCGCAATTTCGGCAAGCTCGTGGTTCGCATTGTTCGGCCACATGGCTAAAGGCTGGCGGGTGCGGCGAGTGGACTGTCTCCGGTAGAGTTCAAAAGTCAGCTCATACAACCCAACACGGACGCCATCCATGTATCGATACTTGCTTGCCGCCGCTGCCAGTCTCGCCTGTGCGCCAGCGATGGCTGCCACGGGCACGACTCCTCCGGCCACGGTCCCGGAATTGCACGACATCGCACGGGCGCCCTCACCCACCCGGATCGAGGCCGATATCCGCACCCTGGTCGACTTCGGCACGCGTCACACACTGTCCGACACCGAGTCCGACACCCGTGGCATAGGCGCTGCGCGGCGCTGGATCAAGGCCGAATTCGAGCGGATCTCGCGCGACTGCGGCGGTTGCCTGGAAGTAATGGTGGTTGGCGACACCGTATCCGGGGAGGAACGCATTCCCGAGCCGGTCGAGGTCGTCAGCGTGATTGCGATCCAGCGTGGCAGCAGCGATCCCAAGCGCGTGGTGGTGATGTCGGGTGATATCGATTCGCGGGTATCGGACGTGATGGATCACACGTCTGATTCTCCCGGTGCCAACGACAACGCCTCGGGCATTGCCGGGACACTGGAAGCCGCCCGGGTGCTGTCGAAATACGAGTTCAACGGCACGATTGTCTATGCCGCGCTTGCTGGCGAGGAGCAAGGCCTGTTCGGCGGCAAGATCCTGGCCGAGTACGCGCTGGAGAACGACTGGCGGATCGAGGCTCTGCTCAACAACGACATGATCGGCAACATTGCTGGCATCAACGGCGTCATCGACAACACCACCGCACGCGTGTTCTCCGAGGGCACGCGGGTCAACGAAACCCCGGAAGAAGCACGCGCGCGCCGCTTCACTGGCGGCGAGGTCGACTCGCCCTCGCGCAACCTCGCCCGCTACATCGACCGCATGGCCGACCAGTACGTGCCGAACCTGGACGTGATGATGGTCTACCGCCTCGACCGCTTCGGCCGCGGCGGCCACCACCGGCCGTTCAACGATATCGGCGCGCCGGCGGTGCGGGTGATGGAGACCAACGAGAACTACCACCGTCAGCACCAGGACCTGCGCACCGAAGACGGCATCGCCTATGGCGACACCATCGATGGCGTGGACTTCGCCTATGCCGCCAAGTTGACGGCCCTGAATGCGGTCAGTCTGGCCGGTATGGCCTGGGCGCCGCCACCGCCAGCGGAGGTCGAGATCGAGGGCGCGGTCAGCCCCGACACCACCTTGCGCTGGACCCGACCGCCTGCGAACCAGGCCCCGGACCTCGCGGGCTACCGCATCCACTGGCGACTCACGACCGAACCGCAGTGGAGCCACAGCATCTACGTAGGCAACGTCGCCGAGCACACGCTGGAGAACGTCGTCATCGACAACTACTTCTTCGGCGTCTCGGCCGTCGGCAAAAACGGTGCGGAGAGTCCGGTAGTGTTTCCGGGCGCGGCCGGAAGTTTTGGCGGCTACGCTGCGAACCGACCCTGACCTCAAGCAGAAGGATAGCCAGTGCCGACGACACGCCGCTTACGCCTTGGTACTCCGCAGGATCCGGTATTGGTTCGGGGCATGCGGATGCTCCAGCAAGAACTCGAGCTGCCGAGCTCGTTTTCGCCTGAGGTCGAGTGCGCCGCCGTAACCGCGGCAGCCAACGCGCGACTTCCCGACGAGGATCGCACCGACATCGCGCTGGTCACCATTGATCCACCCGACGCGATGGACCTGGACCAGGCGCTGTTTGTCGAGCGCAACGGCGATGGCTATCGGGTCCATTATGCGATTGCCGATGTCGCCGCATTTGTCAGCGCCGGCGATGCGATCGATCTGGAGGCCAACCGTCGCGGGGAGACGTTGTATGGCGCCGACAGCAAGATTCCACTGCACCCCAAGGCGTTGTCCGAAGACGCCGCCTCACTGCTGCCCGGGCAGGTGCGGCCGGCCTTGCTGTGGACGATCGACTTGGACGCCGGCGGCGAAGGCGTCGCCGTGGACGTGCATCGTGCCCGAGTCCGCAGTCGGGAAAAGCTTGATTACGCCGGCGTGCAGCACGAGATCGACAGCGGCAAGGCTGACCCGATGTGGGCAGTCCTGCGTGAGATTGGCGAGTTGCGGGAGATGCGTGAGCGACGTCGTGGTGGCGTCAGCCTGCCACTGCCGGAGCAGGAGGTTCGTATTGACGGTGGTGCGTGGACGATTGAATTCCGCGCCCGGCATCCGGTCGAGAACTGGAACGAGCAAATCTCGCTGTTGACCGGCATGGCGGCCGCGCACCTGATGGTGCAGGCCGGTGTCGGTTTGCTGCGCACCCTGCCCGATGCCGATCCGCGTGCCATCGCCCGGCTCCACCGCACCGCCGACGCGCTGGAGATCGACTGGCCCGAAACACTCTCCTACCCCGACTTCATCCGCTCGCTCGATCCACGCCAACCACGCGACGTGGCGATGGCGACCGCGTGCACCTCGGTGTTGCGCGGAGCGGGCTATCTCGCGTTCACCGGCAGCGTGCCCGAGGATTCGTGGCATTCGGCGCTGGCGGCCCAATACACCCACGTCACCGCACCGTTGCGACGGCTGGTGGATCGTTACACCGGTGAGACCTGCGTTGCGCTGTGTGCCGGTGCGCCGGTGCCGAAGTGGGTGCTGGATGCCCTGCCCGGCCTGCCGGCGACGATGCAGGAGTCTTCGCGGCGCGCAAGCCGCTACGAGAACGCCGTGCTTGACCTGGCCGAAGCGACGGCGCTGGCGCCGCGCGTGGGTGAAACGTTCGCCGGCGCGATTGTCGAGGTCAATCCAAAGAATCCCGGCCAGGGTGAGGTCATGTTGCGCGATCCGGCCGTGCTGGGACGCGTGAACGCGGATTCCGATCTGCCGTTGGGAGCCAAGGTTCGCGTGCGGCTTGCCCAGGCGGACCCGGTGACGCGCAGGGTCCGTTTTGAACTCGTGACCTGAGCCGCTCCCGACCAGCGAACGCCGCCTTGCTGTCGCACCTTCACACCCGGGTTCCGGGAGCTGCCGTAAATTTCAATCGATTTCATTCGGGAGTTTTCCCATGAGCAATCGAGACCAGAAAGACCCGCCTGGGAGCGATTCCAAACCGCGCCCGTCGCAGGCGCCGGAATCAGCGGAGGAGCGCCGGCAACGCGAGCAACACCAGAACGAGAACCAGGATGAGGCCTTGGAGGAAACCTTTCCCGCAAGCGACCCGGTCTCGCCGTTCGTGGCTGCCAAGCGACCCGACCCCACCAGGACCCGACCAAGCTCGCACGATTGAGTGCCCCCGCCCGCCGCCACACAGCGCTGCCGCGAAAGTTCTACCGGCGCGACCCGCGTCAGGTCGCCCCGGAACTGCTCAACAAGGTCCTGACAGGACCGGACGGGCGCAGCGGACGCATTGTCGAGGTCGAGGCCTATTGCGGCGAGGCGGATCCGGCCGCGCACACTTATCGCGGCCAGACCGCGCGCAACGCGACGATGTTCGGGCCGCCGGGGCACCTGTACGTGTACTTCACCTACGGCATGCACTGGTGCGCCAACGCGGTGTGTGGCGACCCGGGCGAAGGGGTCGCCGTGTTGCTGCGCGCGCTGGAGCCGCTGGAACGGCTGGATCTGATGCATGCCGCCCGGCCGGCGGCGAGGCGCGAGCGCGACCTGTGCAGCGGCCCGGCCCGGCTCACCCAGGCCATGGGCATCGGCAAGGCGCAGGACGGCGACGATCTGTTGGCCGGGCCTTACCGGATACTGGACGACGGTACGCCCCCGCCCGACAACCCGTTCGTGACCACACGCGTCGGCATCACCCGAGCCGTCACCGAACCCTGGCGCTGGTATGTGCGCGGTAACCCGCATGTATCGCGACGTTAATGCGCACACCGTCGCGTTGGCGTGGGGCAAATTCGCCAGTCGACAGCCTTTTCCATGAGGTAATGCAATGACTGTAGATAGCCCTGATACAAGCTGCCTGGATTGTCTGGTGGTCGGCGCCGGCCCTGCTGGACTGACCGCGGCTACTTACCTGGCGAGGTTCCGCCGCAACATCGTGGTCGTCGACGCGGGCGATAGTCGCGCCGGGTTGATACCGGCCAGCCACAACTGCCCCGGCTTTCCCTTCGGTGTCGCCGGCAATGAACTGCTGGCGAAGTTTCGTGCCCATGCCGAGGAGTACCGGGTACCGCTATTGAACGCACGGATCGAGGTGCTAGAGCTTCAAGGCGAGACCTTCGTCGCCAGCGCCGGGAATCGGCAATGGCGAGCACGCAGCATTATCCTGGCCACCGGCGTGGTCGACCGCCTGCCGGATCTGGACGGTGTGCAGGACGCAATTTCCAGCGGCGCAATGCGCCTTTGCGCGGTGTGCGACGGTTACGAAGCCAAGGACGATACGATCGCGGTGCTGGCCGCGGGCCAGGATGCCGTCCGTCATGCCGAATTTCTACGGACGTTCTCGCGCCGTGTCACCGCGATCGCG
Organism: Lysobacter sp. A289; assembly: GCF_054072675.1. Lineage (NCBI taxonomy): Bacteria > Pseudomonadati > Pseudomonadota > Gammaproteobacteria > Lysobacterales > Lysobacteraceae > Lysobacter > Lysobacter sp. A289. Next base: position 910,723 of record NZ_JBSVRN010000001.1, on the reverse strand, counting down.
ACCGACGACATCGGCGGCGATACGGCTTTGCACCAGCGCGCGAACGCGGGCGGGATCGCTCTTTGTCCCACGCCGGCGCGTTGGGAGTTGATTGAGGGCGCGTACGAAGCTTGTTTTCATGACGGCGCCCGTCGTCGTTTCGACACGCTCTACCCGGTGCTCGGCGCGAACGTCCAGTCGGGGCTCGCGTCGGCGCTTGGGGCGCAGATAAACGATGAAGGCGCCTTGGTCGTCGACCAGCACATGGAAACCGCAATCCGAGGCGTTTTTGCCATCGGCGACGTGGTCAGTGCGCTCAACCAGATCAGTGTCGCGGTGGGTCACGCCGCCATTGCTGCAACCGCCGTGCACCGGAGATTACCGCCCAATGTCCGCTGAGCGTTCCGATCAATCATGTTTCGTCGGCACCGGGGTCCGCACGCGCCGCCTTGCGCGCGGTGCGCAGCCGGTCGAGTTTTTCTTTTAGCTTGACCTCCATGCCCCGCGCCACCGGCTGGTAGTACACGCGCTCGCCCATCGCATCGGGAAAACCGGTCTGGTCCAGCGCGATCCCGCCTTCGGCATCGTGGTCGTATTGATAGCCCTTGGCGTAACCCAGCTCCTTCATCAGCTTGGTGGGTGCGTTGCGCAGGTGCAGCGGGACGTCCTGGGTGCCGTACTGGCGCACGTCTTTTTTGGCCGTGTTGAAGGCGACATAAACCGCGTTGGACTTGGCGGTGCTGGCCAGGTAGATCACCAGTTGCGCCAGCGCAAGGTCGCCTTCCGGACTGCCGAGGCGGTCATAGGTGTCCCAGGCATCGATCGCCATTTGCTGCGCGCGCGGATCGGCCAGGCCGATGTCCTCGGTGGCCATGCGGGTCAGTCGACGGGCGAGATAGGCCGGGTCGCAGCCGCCATCGATCATCCGGGTGAACCAATACAGGGCGGCATCCGGGTTAGAGCTGCGCACCGATTTGTGCAATGCCGATATCTGGTCGTAGAACTGCTCGCCGCCCTTGTCGAAGCGCCGGGTGCGGTCAGCCAGCACCTGGCTCAGGGTGGCATCGGTAATCTCGCCCTGCTCGCCAGAGGCAAGCTCGGCGGCTATCTCGAGCAAGGTCAGGCCGCGACGGACGTCGCCATCAGCGGCGCCGGCGATCTGCATCAACGCTTCGTCAGACACCTTCAGGCCCTGTCCGCCCAGTCCGTCCTCAGCGTCATCCAGGGCCCGCTGCAATGCGACAGCGATGTCCTGGGCGGACACCGCCTCCATCACGTGCACGCGACAGCGCGACAGCAACGCGGAGTTGAGTTCGAAAGAAGGGTTCTCGGTGGTCGCGCCCACGAACAAGATGGTGCCGCGCTCGATGTGCGGCAGGAAGGCATCTTGCTGGGTCTTGTTGAACCGATGCACCTCATCGACAAACAACACGGTGCGGCGGCCTTCGGCGAATCGCTGTGCGGCCTCTTCCAGCACCACCCGGACCTGCGGCAAGCCGGACAGCACGGCGGATATCGCGCGGAATTCGGCGTCGGTGTACTGCGCGAGCAACAGCGCGAACGTGGTCTTGCCACAGCCTGGCGGCCCCCACAGGATCATCGAATGGGCGTGGCCGGACTCGACCGCCCGGCGTAATGCGGAACCGGGGGAAAACAGGCGGCGCTGACCGACCATCTCGTCCAGTGTGTTCGGTCGCATGCGCTCGGCCAGCGGTCGCATTGCCCGGTTTTCCACGCTGAGCAGGTCTGCAGGGGTGCCGGCGAGATCGATCTGGGGTGAACGGGTTCTGGGCAACTTCATGCCAGTCAGGGAGTCGGGTGAACGCCGTCCAGCGTAACAAAGGACACGCATCTCGCGTGCGCGCTGGCACCCACCGTTGAGTCAGTTGCTGGCGACGGCGGGCTCGGCTTGTTCGGCCCAGTTTGAAGACGTACCCAACTCGTAGTCCACGCGCACCCATTCGCCGGTGTCGCGGTCGTACAACGCGGAAACCTGCGCCGGCGTAGTGCCTTCACCGGAAAATTCAGCGATGCCCAGTGCCCTCAGCTGCACGAAACGTTGGTCGGAAGCGGTCGTGGTAACGCGTTCAATCAGCAATTGCACCGATTGCTGGGAAAATTCACTGGCCAGGGCGGAGTTCACTTTGCGGTCCAGTGCGCGCGCGAGATCGGAATCCAGTTGCAGCACCTCGCCGGCCTGGCCATCGTTGAGCACCAGCACCGGACGGCTCACGCTTGCGGTGGCGGTGTCGTATAACGCGTCGAAGCTCATCGCGATCCAGTCGGTTGCATCGCCGATGCGCAAGCGACCGCTGCCGGACACGCTGCGGTCGCGCACGCTGAGTGGTGCGACATGAACCTTGTCCAGGGTGACCTCAACCCTGCGCGCACCGAACTGATCGCTGATCGCGCCGATCAGTGCCGCTGCCACCGCGCTATCCATCGCCTGCCCGCCTTCACCACGCGACTCGGGGGCATGCAGCGCCTGCGCCTGAAGCTGAGGTACGACCGGCACCGGCACAGGGCGTTGGGCAAGGGCCGTGGTGCAGAACAACCCGGCGGCAGTCATCGCGACAACCGCAAGCGGGCGGATATACAAGTGGGCGAAGTGATGGCGCATCTGGCGGTTCCTGCGGTATCCGGGAGATACCTTGGAAGCCAGCATGACGCTGTAGCCGTCGACAGCTCGTGACGCCAAGTTATTGAATATGAACGGTTTGTCTGTTCACACCGGGCTCACGGAACAAACAAGGGCTTCGTCAGCGCTCCCCAATTACATCCACGCCTTCCGGAGGCGTGTAGCGGAACGTGTCCGCCGGGAAGCCAGGGTTGCGCTGCCACTGCTTGAAGGTGATCTCGGTGCGCTGGCCGACGGCGTCGTTCACTTCCATCTGCACCAGTTTGCCGTCGTCAAAACCCAGCCGGGCCGAGCGGAAACTGGCCTGGTTGTCGTCGTTGGGTGCCAGACTCAACCACTCCAGGCCATCGGTGGCGCCGAGCTCCTTGACCACGAACTGCTTGTCCAGCTTGGCCGGCTCGAACAATGCCGCCAAGGGACTGCTGCGCTCTTCCACGCCTTGCGGACGCACCGTCACCTGCTCCAGGTCGGGGTCGTAGATCCAGACCTTTTCACCATCGGCAACAATCAATTGGGGATAGGGTTTCAAGTATTCCCAGCGAAACAGATGCGGCACGGACAGCTGCACATAACCGGTGGAGGTTTCCTTGAGCTTGCCCTGGGTGTCGTAAACCTGCTGGGTGAACTGGCCATCAAGCCCTTTCAAACCCTTGGTGAACGTATCGAGATCATCGCGCGCGCCAGCCAGTGCACTGCCCGCAACGACGGTGCCCAGCAGCAAACCGGTACTCCAGCGAATCATCTGGTTCATGCAGTCGATCTCCAGTCGTAGTCTGGTTACGAGTGTGTAGTGGTCAAGCTGAATGCGTGCTCGACGTGATCGTCAACATTCAGCGTGGCGCGGCCGGACGGGAGTCAATCGCGGGGCGGTGGCGGTGCCAGGACGCTGCGGTCGCCATTGTGCTCCGGCGGGGTGACGATGCCGGCCGCTTCCATGGCCTCGACCAGGCGCGCCGCACGGTTGTATCCAATTTTCAGCCGCCGTTGCACGCCGGAAATCGATGCACGCCGGGTCTCGGTGACCACCCGCACGGCCTGGTCGTACAGCGGATCGGATTCGTCCCCGCTGCTGGCCGTCTCGGGCAGGCCGGTGGCGCCCACCACGACACCATCGCCCATCGTCTGCACATCTTCCAGAACACCGTTGATGTAGTCGGTGCGACCGGTCTGCTTCAGGAACTCGACCACGCGGTGGACTTCTTCATCGGACACGAACGCGCCATGCACGCGCTCGGGCATTGCCGTGCCTGGCGGCAGGTACAGCATGTCGCCGTTGCCGAGCAGGGTTTCGGCGCCGGACTGGTCGAGGATGGTGCGCGAATCGATCTTGCTCGATACCTGGAACGCGATCCGGGTCGGGATATTGGCCTTGATCAGACCGGTGATGACGTCCACCGACGGGCGCTGGGTGGCGAGGATCAGATGGATGCCGGCGGCGCGGGACTTCTGCGCCAGGCGGGCGATCAACTCCTCGACCTTCTTGCCGACGATCATCATCATGTCGGCGAATTCGTCGATGAAGATCACGATGAATGGCAACGGCTCCAGCAGCGGCGCAACCTCGTTGATCTCCGGGTTGGGCTTGAACAGCGGGTCGCTCATCGGCTGCCCGGCGTCGCTGGCCTCGCGCACCTTCTTGTTGAAACCCGCCAGGTTGCGCACCCCCACCGCGCTCATCAGCTTGTAGCGCCGTTCCATCTCGGCCACGCACCAGCGCAGGCCGTTGGCGGCCTCCTTCATGTCGGTGACCACCGGCGCCAGCAGGTGCGGAATACCTTCGTATACCGACAGTTCCAGCATCTTCGGGTCGATCATCAACATCCGCACGTCCTTGGCGGACGCCTTGTACAGCAAGCTCAACACCATCGCGTTGACACCGACCGACTTGCCCGAGCCGGTGGTGCCGGCAACCAGCAGGTGCGGCATCCGGGCCAGGTCGGCGACCGTCGGACGGCCCCCGATATCCTTGCCCAGCGCGATCGTCAGCGGACTGCTTGCCTTGTCGTACTCCTTGGAACGCAGCAGCTCGGACAGGTAGATCATCTCGCGCCGGGTATTCGGCGTTTCCAGGCCAATCACCGCTTTTCCCGGGATGACGTCGACCACGCGCACCGACTTGACCGACAGCCCGCGCGCGATGTCCTTGTCCAGCGAGCTGATCTGGCTGACCTTGATCCCCGGCGCCGGCTCGATCTCGAACCGGGTAATCACCGGGCCCGGATACGCACCCACCACGGTGGCGTCGATGCGGAAATCCTTGAGCTTGAACTCGATCTGCCGCGAGAGGGTCTCCAACGTATCTGCGTTGTAGCCCTTGGGCTGCGGCTTTGGATCGTCCAGCAACGACAGCGGCGGAATGCCGGTGCCGTCGCTGACGTTGAGCAGGGGGATCTGTTGTTCGCGCTGGGCGCGGTCGCTACGTTCCACGGCGGCCGGTGCCGGTGGCTCAATCTTCACCGGCGCGCGCTTGGCCCGCAGCTCGCTGTCGACCTTGCGTACTTCACCGCGCTCCTCGCGCAGGGTCCGGGTCTGCTGCCACTCGCTGGCTTGTTGGCTGCCCCGGCGGAACAGGCGCGAAAGCACGGGCCCCAGCGCCAATACCCACTGGCCCACCCGGTCCATCACGTTCAACCACGAGATCCCGGTCGCCAGGGTCACCGACACCAGCAGCAAGGCAAGCAGGAACAGATTGCCTCCGACCGGGCCGAAGCCACTGTACAACGAGCGGCCGACCAGCTGCCCGAGGATGCCACCTGCGCCGGCGGAAAAATCGATCACCGAACCCACGCGCAGTTGCAGCAGCCCGGTGGCCGATACCAGGAAGCCGACAATGCCGACCAGTCGCAACGCCGGACCGAGGTCGGCGTCGCCATCGCCATCCACGTCCATGCCGAACAAGGCGATCCACGCCACCAGGGCAAGCATCACCGGCAACAGGAACGCGACGTAGCCGGTCAAATACAGCAACACATCGGCCAGCCACGCCCCGACCCGGCCGCCCAGGTTGTGCAGTGGTGCGGTGATGCTGCCGGACTGCGACCAGCCCGGATCATTGGGTGAGAAGGTGACCAGGCTCGCCAGCAGGTACAACAACAGCGGCGCGATCACGATCATCGCAATGTCGCGCATCAACCGCTGCCGCCGTGGCGACGGTGTGGCGTCCGCCCTCGGAGTGGTCGTCGCTTTTTTCTTGCGTGCTGCTGTGGACGCTTGCGCCACCGTGATGTTCTGCCTTAGCTAGGTTGTGTTAGTCATTGAATATACGCGAAAAACCGTTGTCAACCGACCCCTGCCCCGCACGGCCCCACTGCAACGCTGCGTCTTCGTGTCCGCCTTGTGTTGCCGGGACGCCGCCTCCAAGCTATGGGCCATGCCGGTCGCCGATGCGGCCCTGTCCTGCGCCGATGCGGCGCACTCCCAACCGTTGCGATTATACCCATGACCCCAAGCAAGCATGCCCGTCTCATCATCCTGGGCTCCGGCCCGGCCGGCTGGACCACGGCCGTCTACGCTGCCCGCGCCAACCTCAAGCCATTGTTGATCACCGGGTTGCAGATGGGGGGGCAGTTGATGACCACCACCGACGTCGACAACTGGCCCGGCGATGCCCACGGCCTGCAGGGGCCGGACCTGATGACGCGGATGCAGGCCCATGCCGAGCGTTTCGATACCGAGGTGGTGTTCGACCAGATCCATTCGGCCGACTTGTCGCAGCGGCCGTTCCGCCTCATCGGCGACAGCGGCGAATACACCTGTGATGCGCTGGTGATCGCCACCGGCGCGAGTGCCAAGTACCTGGGTATCGAGTCCGAGACCAGGTACATGGGCAAGGGTGTCTCGGCCTGCGCGACCTGCGATGGCTTCTTCTACAAGGAGCAGGAAGTTGCAGTGATCGGCGGCGGCAACACTGCGGTTGAAGAGGCGCTGTACCTGTCCAACATCGCGCGCAAGGTGTACCTGGTACATCGTCGCGACAGCCTGCGGGCTGAGAAGATCCTCCAGGACAAATTGTTCGCCAAGGCCCAGGCCGGCAAGATCGAGCTGGTCTGGGATCACACCGTCGAAGAAGTATTGGGTGATGACAGCGGCGTCACCGGCATGCGCCTGCGCTCGACCAAGGGCGACCAGAGCATCCGTGATATTCCGGTCAACGGCTTCTTCGTCGCCATCGGGCACACCCCGAACACCTCGCTGTTCGAGGGCCAGCTGGACATGAAGGGCGGTTACCTGCAGATCAAGTCGGGACTGGACGGCAATGCGACCCAGACTTCGGTCCCCGGGGTATATGCCGCCGGCGACGTGGCCGATCAGGTCTACCGCCAGGCAATCACCTCGGCGGGCTTCGGCTGCATGGCAGCGCTGGATGCGGAGAAGTTCCTCGACCAGGGTGAGTAGCCGTACCCGCATCGTCGCGAGCCTCAACGACGTCCCCGCCGGGCAATGGGACGCGCTGCACGACGGCCGTAACCCGTTCGTTGCCCATGCGTTCCTGGCGGGCATGGAGCAACACGGTGTCGTGCGCCCGGAGTGGGGCTGGTCGCCCAGGCACCTGACGCTGTGGCAAGGCGATGAGCTGCTCGCCGCCGCGCCGGGATACCTGAAAGACAATTCCCATGGCGAGTTCGTGTTCGACCATGCCTGGGCGCATGCCTACGCCCAGCACGGGCTGGATTACTTCCCCAAGTGGCTGTGCGCCGTGCCCTACTCGCCCGTCACCGGACCGCGCCTGCTGGTGCGCGATCCGGCGCATCGGTCGTTGCTGCTGGAGGCGATGGCCAAGCTGGCTGCTCACGAAGGCGTGTCTTCTGCGCACGTCAATTTCCACGACAAGGACGAAGATGCGGCGTTCGAACCGGTAAGCTTCACGCGACCAGGTGCCAGCGGTGAGTGGTTGCAACGCATCGACATCCAGTACCACTGGCATAACCGCGCCGGCTGGTCCGATTTTTCGGACTATCTGTCCGCGTTCGACCACAAGCACCGCAAGAACATCCGTCAGGAGCGCGCCAAGGTCGCCCGTGCGGGCGTGACCTTCCGGGTGGTCGAGGGCGGTGACGCCAGTGCTGCCGACCTGGCCGACATCCACCGGTTCTACCTGTGCACGTTCGCCGATTACGGCAACCACCCGACCATCACCCTGGCGTTCGTTCGCCACCTGGCGCAGGCCATGCCGCGCTCACTGGTGCTGTTTTTTGCCGAGCGCGATGGGCGTCCCGTGGCCGGCGCCCTGTGCCTGCGCGGTGGCGATACGTTGTACGGCCGATACTGGGGCGCGACCGAGGCGATTCCCGGGTTGCACTTCGAGACTTGCTACTACCAAGGCATCGATTACTGCCTGCGCGAAGGGCTGACCCGGTTTGAGCCGGGTGCACAAGGGGAGCACAAGTTGGCGCGCGGGTTCCTGCCCGCGCTGGTGCGCAGCCGCCACTGGATTGCTCATCCCTCGTTCCGCAACGCGCTGGGCCATTGGTGCGAGCAGGAGCGCGCCGTGATCAATCGGCATGCGACGACCCTGGCCGGCCGCTCGCCGTTCAAGCAGCCGTCCGGCGACAATATCGACCATGCCGATCCACCTGCCCCGACTGGCCACTGACCCCTGCTCGCCCTTCCCCGACCCGCGCACGGCCCTGCGGGAACCGGACGGTTTGTTGGCGATGGGTGGCGACCTGTCCCCACAGCGGCTGCTCAACGCCTATGCGGGCGGGATCTTCCCGTGGTACTCCGATGGCCAACCGTTGCTGTGGTGGTCGCCGGACCCGCGCACCGTATTCCGTACCGACGCGGTGCACCTGTCCTCCCGGTTTCGGCGATCGCTGCGCCAGTCCGACTGGCAGGTCACCGCCGATGGCGCGTTCGACGAGGTAATCCGGGCCTGCGCCCGGGCGCCGCGTCCGGGCCAGCCCGGGACGTGGATCACTGCGGCGATGCGCCAGGCCTACAGTGAGCTGCACCGCCTCGGCCACGCACACTCCATCGAGGTGCGCAGCGGCTCGGAACTGGTCGGAGGCCTGTACGGCGTTTCGATCGGCCGGATGTTCTTTGGCGAAAGCATGGTCAGCCTGGCGTCGGGTGGCTCCAAGGTCGCCTTGGCCGCCCTCGCCGCCCGCCTGCATCAATGGCGCTGGCCGCTATTCGATGCACAGGTTGAGAATCCACACTTGCTGAGTCTGGGCGGGATGTCGTGGCCACGCGAGCGGTTCCTCACCCAGGTCCGGTTGCTGGTCTCGCGCCCCGTGGCGGCGACGTCGTGGACGCAGCGGTTTGGCACGCTCCATGCTCGGGAACTTGCGCTGCCATTGGCTTGAGACACGCCGGGTATATCCACGACATCCGAATTTTGCGTCGACACGGCAAGCGTGTCATGATGCTCGGCTTCGCGGCTGCATTTTTGCGCCGCCCGCAACAAACGCAGGAAACACATGGCAAAAGACGACGTGATCGAATTTGAGGGCACGGTGGCGGAAACCCTTCCGAACACCCTGTTCCGCGTGCGCCTCGAAAACGGGCACGAGATCATCGCCCACATCTCCGGGCGCATGCGCAAGAACTACATCCGCATCCTGACCGGTGACAAGGTCAAGGTGGAGATGACCCCGTACGACCTGACCAAGGGAAGGATCACCTACCGCAACAAGTAATCGCGGTGGTGCATGCGTAAAAAAGGCGACCATGGGTCGCCTTTTTCGTTTGGAGGTCTGCTCCGTACCCGCCTATTCCACGGTGGCGGGCAGCAGCTTTTCCGGCTCGGCTTGCGCGTCGATCACCAGCTCGTCGTCCTTCACCTGGACCGTTACCCGGCCACCGGCCACCAGCTTGCCGAACAGCAGCTCGTCCGCCAGCGGTCGCTTGATCTTGTCCTGGATGACCCGGGTCATCGGCCGCGCACCCATCAATGGGTCGAAGCCATGCTGGGCCAGCCATTCGCGCGCTTCCGGGGTCGCCGTCATGGTGACGCCCTTCTCGTGCAACTGGGCTTCCAACTCGATCAGGAACTTGTCGACCACGCGCAGGATGTGCTCGAAACCGAGTGCATCGAACTGAACCACGGCGTCCAGCCGGTTGCGGAACTCGGGGCTGAAACCCTTGCGGATTGCCTCCATCGCATCGGTGCTGTGATCCTGCTTGGTGAAGCCGATCGTCCGCCTGGCGGCCTGAGTGGCCCCCGCATTGGTGGTCATCACCACGATCACATTGCGGAAGTTCGCCTCCCGGCCGTTGGTGTCGGTCAGCGCACCGCGGTCCATGACCTGCAGCAGGATATTGAAGATGTCCGGATGGGCTTTTTCCACCTCGTCCAGCAGCAACACGCAATGCGGGGTCTTGACGATCTTCTCGGTCAGCAAGCCGCCCTGGTCAAAGCCGACGTAGCCGGGAGGCGCACCGATCAGGCGCGACACCGAATGCGACTCCATGTACTCGGACATGTCGAAGCGAACCAACTCGATGCCCAACTGCAGCGCCAACTGCTTGGTCACCTCGGTCTTGCCGACACCGGTCGGGCCGGCAAACAGGAAGTTGCCGATCGGCTTGTCGGGACTGCCCAGGCCGGAACGTGACAACTTGATGGCCGACGTCAACGAATCGATGGCCGGATCCTGGCCGAAGATCACCATCTTCAGGTTGCGCTCAAGGTTGCGGAGCACGTCCTTGTCGGTTGCCGAGACCTGCCGGGCCGGGATGCGCGCCATCTTGGCGACGATCATCTCGATCTCCTCCACGTCGATGGTCACCTTGCGCACGCCTTCCGGCAGCAGGCGCTGGCGTGCGCCGGCTTCATCCATTACGTCGATCGCCTTGTCAGGCAGCAGCCGGTCGCCAATGTGCTTGACCGACAGATCTACCGCCGCCTGCAGCGCGTCATCGTCGTAGGTGACCCCGTGGTGGGCCTCGTAACGCGCCTTGAGCCCTTGCAGGATCTCGACCGTCTCGCCAATGGTCGGCTCGACGATGTCGATTTTCTGGAAGCGCCGCGCCAGCGCCCGGTCCTTCTCGAAGATGCCGCGGTACTCCTGGAACGTGGTCGAGCCGATGCAACGCAGGTCGCCCGAGGACAGTGCCGGCTTGATCAGGTTACTCGCATCCATCGTGCCGCCGCTCGCGGAGCCGGCGCCGATGATGGTGTGGATCTCGTCGATGAACAGCACCGCACCGGGGTGCTTCTTCATTTGCGCAAGAACCGCCTTGAGGCGCTTTTCGAAATCGCCGCGGTACTTGGTGCCGGCGACCAATGCGCCCAGATCCAGCGCATAGATGGTCGCGTCGGCAAGGACTTCGGGCACGTCGCCGTCGACGATGCGCTTGGCCAGCCCTTCGGCGATAGCGGTTTTCCCGACGCCGGCCTCACCGACATACAACGGGTTGTTCTTGCGGCGGCGGCACAGCACCTGGATGGTGCGTTCCACCTCGTCCATCCGGCCCACCAACGGGTCGATTTTGCCATCGCGGGCGAGCTGATTCAGGTCGACGGCGAACTCGTCCAGTGCCTCGGCCTTGGCATCCGCATCGCCGTCCGCCGGCCGGGCTTCGCCGTCGACCGGCTGGCTGTCGCCATCGTCGCCCTGGCGGGCAATCCCGTGGGACAGGTAATTGACCACGTCCAGCCGCGCGATGTCCTGCTGGTTGAGGTAGTAGACCGCGTGCGAATCCTTCTCGCCGAAGATCGCCACCAGCACGTTGGCGCCGGTGACCTCCTTGTTGCCCGACGATTGCACGTGGTACACGGCGCGCTGCAGTACGCGTTGGAATCCCAGCGTCGGCTGGGTGTCGCGATCGATCTCGTCGGGCAACACCGAGACCGAGGTCGCAATGGCCTGTTCCAGATCGCCGCGCAGGCGCGGAGCGTCCGCGTCGCACGCCTTGAGCACGGCCTCCGCAGAGGGGTTGTCAAGCAGTGCCAGAAGCAGGTGCTCGACCGTCATGTACTCGTGGCGCGCCTCACGGGCGCGCTTGTAGCACTGGCCGATGCTGAACTCGAGATCCTTGCTGAACATGAAGCGATGCCTCCGAAAAGCTACTGCTACCCAAGATGGGGATGCCAGCCCGCTTTTCCATGCCGGCTATCGGTTACGCCCTCTCCATCGTACATAGCAACGGGTGTTGATTCAGCCTGGAGAATTCGTTGACTTGCGCTACCTTCGATTCGGCCACTTCCCGGGTGAACACACCGCATACGCCACGGCCACGGGTGTGCACGTGGAGCATGATCTGGGTGGCGTTCTCGGCGGTCATCGGGAAGAACCGCATCAGCACCTCGACCACGAAATCCATCGGGGTGTAATCGTCGTTCAGCAGCATCACCGAGTACAGCGGTGGGCGGGCGGTTTCGGGCTTGGCGGCCTCGACCATCGTGCCGTGGCCATGGTCGTGTTCGTGTTCGGCAGGTCTGGACATGGCCGCATTGTAAATGCTCGCGCGCGCGGTGGGAGGACGGCCGGACGATGGACGCCCGGCCGGAGCACCGGCAAAATGGGCGAAACACCATTGGTTGAATGAATCTTGAGTTATCGCGAAGGCCGCTTCTGGCAACCCGACGTGACCGTGGCCACCGTCGTGGTCCGTGACGGGCAGTTGTTGATGGTCGAGGAAGCTTCCCGCGGACGCCTGGTGCTGAACCAGCCTGCCGGGCATCTGGAGCCCGACGAGAGCCTGGAGGACGCCGCGCTGCGCGAGACACGCGAGGAGACCGGCTGGGACGTGCGTCTGACCTGCTTCATCGGCGCGTATCAGTGGAAAGCGCCACCCGGCCCAAATGGTGGCGAGGGCCGTCATTACCTGCGCTTTGCGTTTGCCGCGGAGCCGGTCGCCCATGATCCCGACCGTAAACTGGATGTCGGTATCGCGCGGGCACTGTGGCTGGCCCCGACCGACCTGCAGAACCAGCTCGACCGCCACCGCAGCCCTTTGGTCTGGCGCGCCGTTGTCGACTACCTCGCTGGCCGCCGTCATCCGCTGTCCCTGGTGCAGCAGCTGGCGTGAGCACTCCCGGCACCATCGTGGGCATGTCAGGCGGTGTCGACTCGTCGGTGGCCGCTTTGCTGTTGCGCGATGCCGGTGAACCCATCGCCGGGCTGTTCATGCAGAACTGGGCGGAGGATGGCAGTGGCGACTGCCGGGCCGAGGACGACCGTCGCGATGCAGTCGCAGTGTGTGGGCGGCTTGGTATCCCGATCCACTTCCGCGATTTTTCCGGCGCGTACTGGGACGGCGTGTTCGAACATTTCCTTGCCGAATATGCCGCCGGGCGCACGCCCAATCCCGATGTGCTGTGCAACCGGGAGATCAAGTTCAAGCATTTCCTGGACGCGGCCCGCGACCTGGGTGCGGACTTCATCGCCACCGGACACTATGCCCGCATCACCCGCGATAACGGGCGCTGCCAGCTATTGCGGGCGGTAGACCGCAACAAGGACCAGAGCTACTTCCTGCACCAGCTCGGGCAGGCCCAACTGGCGGCCACCCGTTTTCCGCTGGGTGAACTGGACAAGGCCGACGTGCGGCAGATGGCGCGTGATGCCGGCTTCGCCACCGCCGCCAAGAAGGACTCCACCGGGATCTGTTTCATCGGCGAGCGCGACTTCCGTGAGTTCCTCGGACGCTATATCCCTGCCCGCACCGGCGAGCTGCGCACCCCTGCCGGGCAAAGCATCGGTCATCATCCCGGCGTGTTCTACTTCACCCTGGGCCAGCGCGAAGGCCTCAACATCGGTGGCGTACGCGGGTTTGCCCAGGCACCGTGGTACGTGGTGGGCAAGGACATCGCCAACAACGTGTTGTATGTCGACCAGGGCAGCGACACACCATGGCTGGCGTCGCGGTTGCTATGGTCCGAAGCCGCACACTGGATTGCCGGGGGCGCACCAGCGTCGCGGTTCACCTGCACCGCCCAGACCCGCTATCGCCAAACCGAAGAGGAGTGCGAGGTCACGGTAAACGAGGACGGCACCCTGGCGGTTTGCTTTGACCGGCCCCAGCGTGCGGTGACTCCGGGCCAGTCGCTGGTGCTCTACGACGGACAGGTCTGCCTGGGCGGTGCCATCATCGCGACCACTGACGCTCCACTTGAACAACGCCTGAGGGCCAATGCTGCATGACTGATCACCGTGACAACCCCCTTGGCGAACGCGTACTCGCGCTGGCCGGCATGCTCCAGGCACTGGCCCAGGTGCGCCGCATTGCCGACACCGGGCAATCCAACGCCAGCGTGGTCGACACCATGCTCGATTCGGTGTTCCGGATAGATGCCTCGACCACCGAGGAAGTCTATGGCGGACGCGCGTCGCTGCGTCCGGGGCTGACGTTGCTGCGCGACTATTTTGCCAAGAAGAAAAGCCACGATGAGCACCTGCCCCGGCTGGCGTTGGCCGTAATCCAGCTTGAACGCCGCTTTGTCGCCGACGGTGCCATGGCCCAGCGCGTGCAGCAGGGAATCCTTGTCCAGGCCGAAGCCGCGCAACGGCTTGGCCGTAGTCATCCCGATGTGTTGTCGGGACTGGGAAGCCTGTACGCCGACACCTTCAGCCACCTGCGTCCACGGGTCCTGGTGCAGGGCAACCCCCACTACCTGGGCCAGCCCGCCGTCGTCGCCGAAGTGCGCGCGGTGCTGCTTGCCGCGGTGCGCTCGGCCGTGTTGTGGCGGCAGCTGGGCGGCAGCATGTGGGACTTCCTGCTGCGCCGTCGTGACATGGCGGCACAGGTGGAAACGTTGCTGCGCTAGGCGATCATGGCCCGCTCCCAACGGGCCGCCGCAGGCGATAAATAGCGATTTCCGGCATAATAAGAAGATCGTACTGCGGCGGCTGTCCTGGGCGTGATCATTTCCCAAGGGCCTGTCGCGCTGCCCTCCCCCATGTTTTTCCAGCTACGGAGCTCCTCATGGCCGACTCCTTCGCCACACGCGCGCAACTCGACGTCAACGGCAAGTCCTATACCTATTTCAGCCTGCCCGCATTGGGCAAGCGCTTCGATCTGGCAAAGATGCCTTATTCGATGAAGATCCTGCTTGAGAACCTGCTGCGCAACGAAGATGGCGGGATCACTGTCGGCAAAGAGCATATCGAGGCAGTCGCGCAATGGGATCCGGCGGCGGAGACCTCCAGCGAGATCGCCTTCATGCCCGCCCGCGTGGTGTTGCAGGACTTCACCGGCGTGCCCTGCGTGGTCGACTTGGCCGCGATGCGCGATGCCGTCGCCAAGCTCGGGGGAAACCCGAGCCAGATCAACCCGCAGATCCCGTCCGAGCTGGTGATTGACCACTCCGTGCAGGTCGACGTGTATGGCCGTCCCGACGCGCTGGACATCAATGGCCGGATTGAATTCGAACGCAACAAGGAGCGCTACGGATTTTTGCGCTGGGGCCAGAAGGCGCTGGAAAACTTCAAGGTCGTGCCGCCCAGCACCGGCATCGTCCACCAGGTCAACCTGGAGAACCTCGCCCGCGTGGTGATGGGCACTGAGGTCACGAATGACCAGGGCGTGACCGAGTTGATGGCGTTCCCGGACACGGTATTTGGTACTGACAGCCACACCACGATGATCAATGGCATCGGTGTGCTGGGTTGGGGTGTTGGCGGTATCGAGGCCGAGGCCGCGATGCTGGGCCAACCGTCCTCGATGCTGATCCCGCAGGTGGTCGGCTTCAAGCTGACCGGCAAGCTGCCCGAGGGCGCAACGGCGACCGACCTGGTGCTGACCGTTACCCAGATGCTGCGCAAGCATGGCGTGGTCGGCAAGTTCGTCGAGTTCTTCGGCGAAGGCCTGCAGAACTTGCCGCTGGCCGACCGCGCCACCATCGGCAACATGTCGCCGGAGTACGGTGCCACCTGCGGTATCTTCCCGATCGATGCCGAGGTGTCGAAGTACCTGCGCCTGTCAGGCCGCAGCGAGGAGCAGATCGCACTGGTGGAGGCCTATGCCAAGGCCCAGGGCATGTGGCACGAGGCGGGTCAGCCCGAGGCCGAGTATTCCTCGGTGATCGGACTGGACATGTCCGGGGTCAAGCCGTCGCTGGCGGGCCCCAAGCGACCGCAGGATCGCGTGTTGTTGAGCGACATGCAGGAAAACTTCACAACCAACGTGAAGGGCTTCACCGCCAACCGCGTGGGCTGTGCGGTGGAAGAGTTGAAGGACGAAGGTGGTGCCCAGCCGCAGGCCGAACACTTGGCGGCAAAGCCGATCTCGAATATCCGCCTGGACGACCAGGACCATGCCCTGAGCGATGGTTCGCTGGTGATTGCCGCCATCACCTCGTGCACCAACACCTCCAACCCGGCGGTGATGCTGGGCGCTGGCCTGGTCGCGCGCAAGGCGGCAGCCAGGGGCCTGAAGGCCGCACCCTGGGTCAAGACCTCGATCGGTCCCGGCTCGCGCGTGGTGACCGATTACCTGCAGAAGGCAGGCCTGCTGGAGGATCTGGAGAAGATCGGTTTCTACATCGTCGGTTATGGCTGCACGACCTGCATCGGCAACTCCGGTCCGTTACTCGAGGCCGTGTCCAAGGGCATCGCCGAGAACGACCTGGCCGTCGCGGCGGTGTTGTCGGGCAACCGCAACTTCGAAGGCCGCATCCACGCCGAGGTGAAGATGAACTATCTCGCCTCCCCACCGCTGGTTGTCGCCTACGCGATTGCCGGCAGCATCGACCTGGATCTGGTCAATGATTCGCTGGGCAAGGACCAGGACGGCAACGACGTTTACCTGCGCGATATCTGGCCGACCAACCAGGAGATCGGCGACATGATCGCCGCCACGGTCGGTCCCGAGCTGTTCGCGCAGAACTACGCCGACGTGTTCAAGGGCGACGCCCGCTGGAACGAGATCGAGTCGCCCGACGGCGAGTCCTTCGCCTGGGACGAGGCCTCGACCTACATCAAGAACCCGCCGTACTTCGATGGCATGACCATGGATGTGGCCGCGATCGATGACCTGCATGGCGCCCGCGTAATGGGCCTGTTTGGCGACTCGATCACCACCGACCACATCTCCCCGGCCGGTGCGATCAAGAAGGACTCACCTGCGGGGCGCTTCCTGCTGGGGCGCGGCGTCGAGCATGCCAATTTCAACAGCTATGGCTCGCGTCGCGGCAACGATGACGTGATGGTTCGTGGCACCTTCGCCAACATCCGCATCAAGAACCTGATGCTGGACGGCGTGGAAGGCGGCTTCACCAGGTACTACGGCACCGACGGCGGTGCCGGCGAGCAGATGGACATCTACGACGCGGCGATGAAGTACAAGGCCGACGGCGTCCCGCTGGTGGTGTTTGCCGGCAAGGAATACGGCACCGGCTCCTCGCGTGACTGGGCGGCCAAGGGCACCATCCTGCTGGGCGTAAAGGCCGTCGTGGCGGAAAGCTTCGAGCGCATCCACCGTTCCAACCTGGTCGGCATGGGCGTGCTCCCGCTGCAGTTCAAGAATGGCGAAACCGCACGTACCCACGGCCTGGACGGCTCGGAGGTCATCGACGTGATTGGCCTGCAGGACGGCGCTTCCAAGACCGCCACAGTGGTCGCAAAGAAGGCCGACGGCAGTGAGAAGCGCTTCGAGGTCGACGTATTGCTGTTGACGCCGAAGGAAACCGAGTACTACCGCAATGGCGGGATCCTGCACTACGTGCTGCGCGACCTGGCCCGAAAGGCTGCATAAGGCCTTTCCGACCTGAAAAAAAGCGGCTTCGGCCGCTTTTTTTTGCTTATCGCTTGAACAGCTCGGCAATCTCCAGCGCTGTGGAATACGGTTCGGGATCATTGCGGTTGCTGAGTAACACCACCGTCAACCCCTGCTGTGGGTTACGCACGATTACGTTACGGAACCCCATGGTCTCCCCGGAATGCCACAGGCGGTCGCCGGTGATGCGCCAACCGTAGCCGTATTCGACCGTGGGATCATCGGTCGGGGTCACCGCGGTGAATGCGAGGCGGCGCGACTCATCGCTGAGCAGGCGGTCGTCGTACAGCGCGGCGTCCCATTTGGCGAGGTCGTCGATCGACGAGTAGATGCCGCCATCGCCGAGCACCGCGCTGGTCTGGCTCTGGTCGGTGCGCGTCCACTGGCCGTCGACTTGGCTGTACCCAAAGGCCCGGTTGGGGACTTCCGGGCCGCCCTGCACGTAGGCCAGGGTGTCGTGCATGCCCAGCGGCAGGAAGATCCGCTCGCGCAGGAACGCGGGGAAGTCCCGGCCCGACGCGCGCTCCACGATCAACGCCAGCAGGGCGTAGCCGCTGTTGCTGTAGCGATAATCGCTACCGGGCTCGAAGTAGGTCTGGACCTGCCCTTCGAGCAGGCGCAGCACGTCGGCGTCATGGAGTTGCCCGGTCATGGTCGGCGGAATCACGTCCTCGTAGTCGATCAGGCCGGAGGTATGGCTGAGCACGTGATGCAGGGTGATGCCGTCGGCGGCGTCCGGCAGCGACGGCAGCCACTGCCGCAGCGGGTCGTCGAGGTCGAGCGTGCCGTCCTCGGCCAGCAACAGGGTCGCGGCGGCGGTGAACTGCTTGGTGATGGATGCCAGCCGGTAATTGGTTGCCGGGCCGGCCTCGAAGCCGCGCTCGAGATCCGACCGGCCGTAACTGCGTCGCACCACCGGCTCGCCATCCTTGATCACCAGCAGCGATGCGCCGGGCACGTCGCCGTCATAGCGGCCCATCAACTGGTCGGCCGTGGGTTGGGACACGGGTACGTCATACATCAGGGTCGGGCTCGGTTCGGGCCGCAGCGTGTAGTGCCACCACTCCATCGGGTAGTTGGCGAAGCCGTGGCGGCCCATCGCCTCGCGCAGGCGTTCGCGATTGGCGCGCTGGGCCGGGGTGGCCAGCGACGAATCGGTGTTGGCGCGCGGGCCGAAGAAGTCGAAACCGGTGCCCATGTCGAGCGTTTCGCACGTCTCGCCCTCGCATTGCAGCAGGGTCAGGTCGACCGTCGCGCCGCGGCTGTGGCCGGATACCGAGGCGATGTAACCGTTCAGCAGGTCGGGCTTGTCCATGTCGGGGTAGTAGTCGGCCTTGTTGCGCACGTCGCCCGGGTCGTTGGCCCAGCGGACGAAGTGCGCGACGGCGCGGGTGGGCCGGTAGCAGTCAAAGATCTTCAGGCGCAGGTTCTGCTGGCGCAGCTCCTGCTCGACCTTTTGCAACGCCTCGGCGACCGGTTCCAGCAGGTAGCACCGCGGGGCCTGGTAACCGTCGATCGGCACGCCGACGAAGTTCTCGCTGCCGGCGTAGCGGATTTCCTGGGCCATGTCGGGGACGAGGCTGCGGATGTCGACCAGGCCGGCTTCGGCGTGGGTCTGCGCCGGTGACAGCTGCGGCGTCGAGGCGGTCGAAGCGCAGGCGCCAACGATCGCCACCACGAAGGCCGTGGCTGCGAGTCGCAGTAGCGTTCTAGTCACAATCACCGGTGCGCTCAAAGGCGAGGTCCTCATAGTCGGAACTGAAATCGGCATTCGGATCTACCTTGGCCATCGAGAGCGCGGGCGACGCGCCTGCATCGGCGAAGTCGAGCCAGGCTTCATCCAGGCCCGGACCGTCCCAGTCGACCAGCAGTCGCTCCCCCACTTCCATCACCTGGCCGCGCATGCGCGGCGACTTGACCGCGGTGAAGCGCACGTCACCGTCGCCCTTGCATACCGCGACCTCGCCGAACCATGGATCGGTGTAACGGCCCAGATGGTTGGAAAGCGTCGCGGCCGTGGCTGGGACACGGGCGGAGGTGTCAGGCATCACCGAATCGCCGGCCGACGCCGGTTGGTTGGCGATGCGCGCCGCATAGTCAGCGACCGTAGGATTTTCTTGCGGGGCAGTGAAGTGCTTCAGCAGCACTTCGTTGATCACCGTCCGGGCCTCGCCGGCATTACCGTTCATCAACACCACGAAGCCGGAATCCAAATCCGGCAACAGGGTCATCACCGAGTACATGCCCGACAGCGTGCCGGTATGCGAGACCGTCCAGGCACCATCGACATCGGCCAGGCGGAAACCGAATGCGTAGGCGTAGGCATGGGTGTTGTTCCAGTCGCGGCTGCGCTGTGAGATCGGCATCGGCGTGCGCGCTGCCCACATCGCCTCGCGCTGCTCCGGTGACAACCATTGCAGTTGTTGTTCGGTCGGCACCAGCCAGTTCCGTGCCCAGTCGAGCATGTCGCCGACGCTGCAACGGATGCCGCCGGCGGCCGCCGACGTGATCGCCGGGATGATCTCGTCGTCGACCGCGGCCGGAATATTGCGACCGTCCTCCCGGCGATGTGGCTGGGCGATATTGCCGACCGCCGCGCGATCGATCTCACCGACCTTGCACCGGTCCAGCCCGAGCGGCTGGAACACCTCGCGCCGGACCATCTCCTCGTAAGATGCACCACCCACCGCGGCCGCCACTTCACCGGCGACGACATACAGCAGGTTGTCGTAGGCATAGCCCGAGCGGAAGCCGTAGGCCGGCTTGATGTGGGCCAGCCCATTGATGATGTCGTCGCGATCGAACAGGTTCGGCTGCGGCCACAGCATCAGGTCGCCGCCGCCCTCGGGCAGGCCGCTGTTGTGGACCAGCAGGTCGCGCACCTGCATGTGCTCGGTGACCCACGGGTCGTGCATGCGGAACTGCGGCAGGTGCTTGACCACCGGGTCGTCCCAGCGCAGCTTGCCGGCATCGACCAGCCGCGCCAGCACGGCGGCGGTCATCGCCTTGGTGTTGGAAGCGATCTTGAACAGGGTGTCGGGCGTGACCGGTTGACCGGAGCCTTCGGCCAACTCGCCGGCGGTGCGCACGTAGACGACCTGGCCGTCTTCAATGACGCCCACCGCGAGCCCTGGCAACTGATAGCGATCCATCACGGCATCAAAAACGCGGTCGAGCCTCGGGGCCGGATCGGCGACCGGTCTTGCCTCATCCATCGCTGACGGCGGCGAGTCGCCAGTTGCAGTTGCGGCCGGCAACGTCGCGGTAGCCAGCAATGCCACAGCCGACAACGCCATCGCCCACCATCGCGAATGGTGCACGGACTCAGTCATCCGTGGCCTTTATCTGCTGCGCAACCTGCTCGACCTCGCTCCAGACCCGCAACAGGTTGCCGCCCCAGAGTTGGGCGATCTGTGCTTCGGTGAATCCACGGCGACGCAATCCTTCCGTTACGTTCGCGGTCTCCGAGGCGTCGTTCCACCCGGTGATGCCGCCACCACCATCAAAGTCGGAGGCCAGTCCGACGTGGTCGATGCCGGCGACCTGGACGGCGTGCTGGATGTGATCCAGGTAATCGTCCAGGTCGGCGATCGGGAATTGCTGTTTGATACGCTTGATGCCGGCCTGGTACGCGGGCAGGGATTCGTGCAGCTCACTGTCGAACTCCGCCGCGCCGGCCTGCTCGGCAACTTCCGCCTGCAGTGCGTCCTCGGCCGCCTCGCGTGCGGGGTCGGACTTCAGGAAGTAGGTGTAGGCGACGATGTCGGCAACGCCGCCATGGTCGGCGATGGCCCGCAACTGGGCATCGTCCAGGTTGCGCGGGTTGTCGGTCAGCGCGTTGACTGCGGAGTGGGATGCAATCACTGGCGCGGTCGATGCCGCCAGCACGTCGCGCACGCAGGCATCCGAGGTGTGGGAGACATCGACCATGATCCCCAACTGGTTGGCGCGTTGCACCACCGAGCGCCCGAAGGTGCTCAAGCCCACGTCCCCGGGCGGCGCATCGCCGAACTCCGGACGCCCACTGGAACTGGTACAGATGGCGTTGTGGCCGACGTGGGTCAAACCGAGATAACGCGCCCCACGTGCATATGCCGCGTCGAGGTTGTCGAGGTTATCACCCAACGAGTAGCCATTCTCGATGCCGATCATCGCCGACAGCAGTCCGTCGGCCTTGTGCTGGCGCACCTGTTCGGGCGTGGTCGCCAGGGCGATGCGGTCGGGGTATCGCTCCAGCATCATCTCGATCGCCGAGTACTTTCGCTCCGCCTGCGCCATCGCGTCGGCATAGCCGGCGTCGGTCAATGGCCCCTGCTCGGTATAGATAACGAAGAACGCCGCATCCAGGCCGCCACGTTCCATCTTGCCCAGGTCGACTCGCAGCTCGGTGTCGGTGCCGACGTCGAAGCGCGAGTCGCGCATGTAGTCCAGCGGGATATCGACGTGGGTGTCGATAGTCAGCGGACCGGGTAACGCGGTAAGGACGGGCTGTTGAGCGCAGCCCGCAAGTGAGACGGCCAGCGCCGCGCAAACTATGCCAGTACGAGTATTCATGTATTCCTTCCGGCCTCGGCCGGGCGTTTGCCGATGCTTACTTGTCCGTAAGCATGGTGAAATCATTGGTGGCCTTGAGCGGATGGCGGCCCGACAAGCGGGCCGCCGATTGGGGCGTGACTCAGAATGCGTAGGTCACGACCAACTGCGCGTAACGCGGCGACTGCCAGCCAAGCGCTTCCCCGAAGTACGGCATCTCGTTGCCGGGGGTGCTTTCGTAACGGGAATGCACCCGGGTTGCGGTCTGGCTGTTCAACAGGTTGAAGACGGAGAAGCGTGCCTTCAGGTCAACGTTTTCCGACGGCAGCGTCCAGGTCACGCTGGCACCCAGGTTGGTGACCCAGGGCATGCGGCCGAATGCACCCTGCTCGGTGAACACCAGTTCCCGCGTCTGCCAGTCGTCACAGTTCGCCACGCACAGCCAGCCAGAACCGCCGCCGCTGTACTCACCGGGCCCGCCGGCACTGCGATCATCGTTGGGCCAGCGCACGCCGAAAGCGGTGATCGGGCCGCCGGACCGTGCGGACAGTGTGCCGCCGAAGCTCCACATCTCATTGAGCTTGTAGCTGCCGCGCAGTTTGATCTGGTGGCGGGAGTCGTTGAACAGGACGCCGTAACGCTCGTTGACGGCCGGGTGGTCGAAGTACTGCACCAGGTTGGTGTCGTTGTAGCCGGTGTCAGAGTTGACCGGTCCTTCGATATTGCCCTCGGACTTGGACCACAGGTAGCTGGCATTGAATGCCCACTTGTCGTCCCAGGCGCGATCCAGCTGGAATTCTAGGGCCTTGTATGTGCGCTTGGGCTTGCTGTAGCCCATGATGGCGCCGCTGCCGAGCGCCATATAGCCGTCCTTGGAGCTGTCGAATTCAACCCACTCCTCCGTGTCCGGGCACCACAGGGTATTGCTTTCGCCGGGATTGATGATGGGCCAGTCACCGGAATACCAAGGGCATCCTTCTACATGATTGATGCGCGCGTCTTCCACGGCGCGGGTCATCTCGCGGTAGGTGGCGCTGACGCCATACGACCACGCGTTGTCGATCGCCTGCTGGAAGCCCAGGATGAACTCGTCCTGGAATACCTGCTTCAGGTCCCGGCTGACTGCAGTGCGGACGTCGTCGGGCGCGGGAACGTTGCCATCGGTGTTGACCGCACCGAGCTGGGCACCAATGTCCGGGAACAGATAGGTGCCACCGGTGACCGGGTCGGTACGTTCGACCCATCCATTGAGCTCGTAGTAGGTATGCTCATCGGTGGATCCGCCGCCGAAATAGTCGGTGAGCTTGTTGGTAAGTGGGGTGTAGTAGCGGCCCGCGTTACCGAACACCTTGGTCCTGCCGTCGCCCTGGACGTCCCAGCTGAAGCCTAGGCGTGGCGAGATCATGTCGCTGAAATCGGCCTTGGCGAAGGTCGCGCCCGAAGCCAGCGTGTTCTCGAACTTGTCGGCGCGCACACCGATGTTCAGCAGCAGGTTGGGGGTGACATTCCAGTTGTCTTCCACGTAGATCGCCTGCACCTTGGTCGAGACCGGGGCGCCGGTGATGTAGTGGCGCGCATCGATGATCCGAGTGACGCCACCGGGAATCACCGCGCCATTGGGAAGCACGCCACCTGGTGTAGCGGCTTGCGCCTGATAGCTCACGCCGTCGCCCGGATACACCCTGGAACTGTTGGAGTCCGAGACTTCCTGGTCGACGCCGAAGCGCAGCAGGTGGTCGCCCATCGTCCACTCGAAGTCCAGGCGCGCTGCCTCGCGCTTGTCGAACCGGCTACTGATGCTGCTGTTGCTCGGGTGGCAGCCTTCCCGCGTGGTTTCCGGACCGAACGCGTCGGTGTAGCCGCCAGTCCGCGTAACGATGCTGCAGCCCCCGTCCCATGGACTGCCGCCGGTGGCGCTACGCTCGTTCACGCCATACATCGCCTTGGCGACGAAGTTCTGGCCGAAGTGCCCGGTATAGGTGGCCGACCAGTTGTCGCCGCCGGAGCCGTCATAGCTTTCACCAGCTTTTGCGCCACGCGTGGCGCTATCCCAGTCGTAATCATAGTTGCTGGTAGCCGATTCGGCCTTGTCGGAGAAGGCCAGCAGTTCCAGCGAGTGATTGTCATTGATCTGCCAATCGAGTTTGCCGCCCCAGAAGTCGTTGTTGCTGTCGGTGTACCAGGCCTCGATCGTGTCGATGTCCCTCGGATTGCTGTCGCGCTGTTCGTACATCGCGAAGAAGAACAACTTGTCCTGCACGAGGGCGCCGGATGCCCAGACGTTGGCCTTGTAGAACGACCCGTCGTCTCGGCTCATGCGATCGCGCTCATCGAGGGTGCCGTCTTTGTGGTACCGGTCCTTCCTCGAGGATGTCCAGGCCGCCGGTTCCATCGTCACCTCGGCGCCGGCCTTGAACTCGTTGCCGCCGGAGCGGGTCACGGCATTGATGACGCCGCCGGTGCTACGGCCGAATTCCGCCGAATAGCCGCCGGTCTTGACCTGGAATTCCTCATAGAACCCGAAGGGGACCGATGAAAATCCCTGGCGGCGATAGGGGTCGGTAACGTTCAGCCCGTTGATGTAGGCGACGTTCTCCGCCACCGACGAGCCACCGAAGGACAGACCGCCGAAGCTGGCGCCCGAGGCAACCACGCCTGGCGCCAATAGCGCAACGGCACCCAGACTCTGGTCCACCGGCAGCCGCGCAAGCTCCTCGCGGTTGACGTTGGTCGAGGACTCGGTGGAATTGACGTCCACGCGGTTGACCACTCTGGAACCGACCACCTGCACAGCGGCCAGGTTCACCGCGCCGTCGCTGGTCAGATTGACGGTCGTGGTCCCACCCAGGGAAACACTGACGGAAACCGGGGCTCCCGATCCGGATGTCAGGGTGTACTGGCCCGGCGACAATTGGCCGATGCGATAGTTGCCGTCCTCGCTCACCGTCGCGGAGCGCGACGACCCCGTCGATGTGTTGGTGATAGTGACCTGCGTGCCGGCTTCGGCACTACCCGCGACGGCACCAGTGACGCTCTGGGCCATGGCCACCGGAGCCAATGACGCCAGGCAAAGACCCAACGCGGCTACCAGTACTTTTGTTCGTAACACTTTCTTGTTATTCATGACCCCTCCGGCAAAAAGTTGTTTGTCAAGCGTATTTACGGGCTTGCATCAGGTTGCGGCAGCAACTGTGCCTCAAAGCTGTAATCCCACTGGTCGAAGTACAGATTGCCTCCGCTCCACTCGGCCTCCCCCCTTTGTGAGTCGACCGTTTCGGAACGGAAAAACTGTTTTTCAGGATAGAAATCACCGCCGAAATCGTCATTGAAGGCGATCCGGTAGGCATCCAGGCCACCGAGGTAGAACCACTCCAGGCTGTTGCCCTGGTCGTCGACGGCGCCCTGCAACCGCCCCGTCGTCACGTCCATCGGCATCCAGCCATAAGGGGCCAGGTACAGGTGGCCCCAGTCGTGCAGGTTCCAGTAGTCGTCGTCGGGGCCTTCGCCACCTTCGAACACCATCCCCGATTGCCAGCGCGCCGGAATTCCGTTGAGCCGCAGCAGGCTGATCAGTAACAGCGTCTGTTGCCCGCAATCGGCATGGCCTGCGTGCAGCGCGTAATCACTGATGTTGGAAATGGTCGAGTATTCGCGTGCACCGGCCCAGGGAATCTCGTCGACGGCAGCAAACAGCTTCCGGGCGATCCGGTACGGGTTGGTCTCATCGCCAACGACCTTGTGCGAGAACTCGCGCAAGGCGGGGGTGAACACGATGTGCGGGGGGCGCTCACCCAGGCTTGCTGCCAGCTCGGTCGTTACAGGCGCTGGCTGGACCTGGTCAGGGTCGATCGCGTGGTACTGCGCGTACAAGGTGAGCTCGTAGCTAATCGAGAAATTCGTCGGCTCCCCGGCCCGTGCGGGCCTTTCCAGGTAGACGGTGCGTTGGGCAACCGAATCGGGAGCGATGACCGCGTCGTCGGGCTCACTGTCCAGCAGGTCGATGGCTTCCTGCTGACCGGCAATCGCGCGTGGGAACGGGATCCAGGCACGAACCATCTCACCGGCTGGGACGGTATCGGCGGGCACGCTCAATTTCTGGGTTACCCGTACCCGGCGTGGCAGCACGCTGGTCTGGTTGCTGGCCTGCGCCTGGGCACGAATGGCCGCGTGATGGGCGTTGGCCGACTCCATCGGGCCTTCGCTGAAAGGCTTGGGATTGGCGCGGCGCGCAGCCGCCTGGTCACTGAGCCGGAACAGGTTTGGCACCGCGCGGTCGAAGTACCAGGTCTCTGCGTCGATGACGCGGTGTTCAATCAGGTTGGCCTGCTTCCATCGTGCGAACTCATCGGCTTGCAGGTCGGGTATCTGCTTGCGGAGGCGCTCCAGTACTTCCTCCTCCTGCAGATGGAAGTCGATCAGGATGCGACGCATGCGCTCGCGTTCAAACCGCAACGCCTGCTCGGTGCCGGCGTCAATGGAGTCGTCCCGCAGCGCTGCGACGATGGCGGCCTCGGCCTCGCGGAAGTGACCGTCGTCGACCATCGCGATGACCGCGGGCAATGCTGGTTCATCCTGTGCTGATTTATCCGGCGCCTCGGCGGCGACACCCAGCATGGGCAGCACCAGCAGCAAGGCGAACAGCACGGCTCCCAACCACGGCCCACAGGCTTGCTCACGGCCTCGCTCCGTGCTGATTGACGCGCGCTTGTTCAGAACCTGACCCATCCCTAAAACCCCTCCTGCCTTGACCCCCATGGAGAGCTGTTTAGCACGGCCCCCACCGATAAGCAATAATATATTCTCGACTATCGTGATATAAGAATGATGTATTCCGCAGTGCACAATAGGTGTTTGACGCGATCATCCCGACCCATTCACCCCGACCAGTCCATGAAGGTATGACGATGCGATTGCAGTCCATTTCCCTTGCGCTCGGCGTCGCCATCGCGCTTGCTGCTTGCCCGTTGCCGGCGCGCGAGGTTCACGCGCCGGCGGTTGCGCCGATGACCGACGGCATCCCGGCCCACGGTGTAATCGGGGTTGAGGACGCCTACCTGGCCCCCGGGTTCTGGGTCGCACGAATGGATCATCCCGACCGGGTATTGGCCGGACGCGATGCTATCAGCGCCCAGAACGATCGTTTGTTCAAGCTCGACCCGTCGATGCATGATTTGCGCGCCCTGCCCCTGAACCTGGATCGGGCCACGGTGCGCGGCTGGATAGACGCCATCTCGACCGCCCCGACCACGAGCCGCTGGGATGTCGACGGCGTACCGGTTGCCCCCACGACGCTGGAGGCGATGGTCGACAACCTCGCACTGGAGGCCATCGCGGAATCACAGCCGACGCGTTATGGACTGGTCGTCCATCGTGCCGCATTGCGCGGCTTTCCTACCGCGCAGCGGATGTTCAGCCGCCAGGGTGATACCGATATCGACCGTCTGCAGGAGAGCGCGCTGTTCCCGGGCACGCCGGTGGTGATCGCCCACCAAAGTGCCGATGGCGACTGGCTGTTCGTCGTCAGCCCGCGCTACGCGGCGTGGATCGAGAAGCGGCAGATCGCCGAAGGCAGTGCCGCGGACGTGTTTGCTTATGTCGATGACACGCCGTACCGGGTCATCACCGGCGGCACCGAGCACACCGTTTTCACCCGCGAGGAGCCGCGAGTCTCCGGGCTGCAACTCGACATGGGGATTCGTTTGCCAGTAGCGGATGTGCCGCAGAACCGGCCCGTGAATGGCCAACATCCGTACACCGCCCATGTGCTTCGCCTGCCGGTTCGCGACCCCGACGGCACGCTGGAGTTCTTCGCTGCACTGCTGCCAAAACGCGCCGACAGCGCCGCGGATTACCTGCCCCTGACTCCGTCCAACCTGGTGCGGCAGGGCTTCAAGTTCCTGGGTGAGCGCTATGGCTGGGGACACGCCTACGGCACGCGCGATTGCAGTGGCTTCGTGTCCGAGATCTACCGCAGCATGGGTGTACAGATGCCGCGCAACACCAGCGCGCAAGCCGTCAGCCCGGCGTTGCATCACGTGCTGTTCGACCAGGATGACAACCGCGCCGCGCGCATGGCCGCGGTGGCGGAACTGCAGGTCGGCGACCTGGTCTACATCCCCGGTCACGTGATGATGATGATCGGCCGCATCGACGGCGCGCCTTACATGATTCATGACACTCACGGCGGCAGCTACCTGGGCGCCGACGGCACATTGCAGTCGATGGCCCTCAACGGCGTGTCGGTAACCCCGCTGCTGCCGATGATGTTCAACAAAAACCAGGATTACGTCGACCGCATCACCAGCATCGTGCGTCCCCACGACGTGCGCGGCAAGCTGGCGCCGCCGCCGAAAACGAAAACCCACTGACCGGAACCAGGGCACGAACCCCATGAAGATCACTGAAATAAAGTTCGGCATGCTCCGAGTACCGCTGAAGACCCCGTTCAAGACCGCCTTGCGTACCGTGGAGCAAGTCGAGGATATCGTGGTGATGGTGCACACCGACACCGGCCATGTCGGCTACGGCGAGGCGCCCGCGACGGCGGTGATCACCGGCGACACGCACGGCTCGATCGTGGACGCGATCCGCCATTACATCTCCCCGCGTGTGATCGGCGAGGACATCGCCGACCTCAACCGGATCACCCGCCTGATCCAGACCGCGATGGAGAAGAACTCCAGCGCGAAGGCGGCGGTGGAGATCGCCGTCTACGACCTGTTCGGCCAGCTCTACAACGCCCCGCTGTACAAGATGCTCGGCGGCGGCGACCCGGTGATCACCACCGACATCACCGTCAGCGTCGACACCATCGACAAGATGGTCGCCGATTCCATCAGCGCGGTTGAGCGCGGTTTCGACTCGCTGAAGATCAAGGTCGGCAAGGACATCGGCGTCGACATCGAACGGATCAAGGCGATCTACGCCGCGGTCGAGAACCGCGCCCTGCTGCGACTGGATGCCAACCAGGGGTGGACGGCGAAGGAGGCGGTGTACGCGATCCGCGGCTTGGAAGATGCGGGCGTGCGGCTGGAGCTGGTCGAGCAGCCGGTCAAGGCCCGCGACCTGGAGGGGATGCGCTATGTCACCGAACGCGTGCACACGCCGATCATGGCCGATGAAAGCGTGTTCGGGCCGATGGAGGTGATCAAGCTGATCAACATGCGCGCGGCCGACATCATCAACATCAAGCTGATGAAGACCGGCGGCATCTCCAATGCCATCCGCATCGCCGATATCGCCGCGATGCACCAGATCCAGTGCATGATCGGCTGCATGTTGGAAACCAGCATCAGCGTGGCGGCAGCGGTGCATGTTGCCGTGGCCAAGGCCGACGTGATCACCAAGGTCGACCTGGACGGCCCGTCGCTGTGCCTGTTCAACCCGGTCGAGGGCGGCGTGATCTTCAACGAGTCGGAAATCTCGATCACCGACGCACCCGGACTGGGGATTCGCGAAATCCGCGGGATGGAGCCGATTGGCAGCGATGTCGTGGCGGCCTGAGCCGTGTCGGCCCTGCTGAAGATTCGTGCCGAGCGCGACCAGATGTCGGCGATCGAGCGTCGCATTGCCGACTTTGTCCTCGACAACGCGCAACTGCTGCGCGATTACTCGTCCCAGCAGATCGCCAACGCACTGGGGATCAGCCAGTCCAGCGTGGTCAAGTTTTGCCAGAAGCTGGGGTTCAAGGGTTACCCGGACCTGAAGTATTCGGTCGGCGAAGCCATCGTCCGGGCCAGCAATGGCGACAACCAGGTTGATGACCAGGGGAGCGACGCGGATCCCGACGGCTCGGCAGCGGGCGACTTGTGGCAGCGCAAGACCGAAGCGGAGCAGGAAACCCGCTCTATCAATCCGCCGCAATCGGTTGCCGCGGTGGCTACCGCAATAGCGGCCGCGGCCGAGGGTGGCAAGGTGTTTCTGATCGGATTGGGCGCCGACGATATCCGCGCTCGCGCGTTCGCCCTCAAGCTCTCCCTGCTGGGGATCCTTGCCGTACACAATTTTGACCCAGCCCACATGGCTGCCAGCGTTTCCGCCGCCACGCCCGGTGATGTGCTGCTGGTGCTTTCCGAGCATGGAAAGGCAGCGCCGCTATGCCATCTGGCCCGTTGCTTTCGTGAACGCCGAGGCACCGTGATCTCGGTAACCCGGCATACCTCCAATACGTTGCGGGCGTATGCCGACCTGAGCCTGCTGGTATCTGCGCACGATGATCGCGTGCACATCCAGCCCCTGCTCTATCAGTCGGCATTGCAGCACCTGCTGGACCGCGTGTTCGTGCTGTTGTGCGAAAGCGGCCGTGAAGAACAGCTACAAGCCAACCTGGAACAGATTCAACCGCTGCTGGAACTTTGACCCCCGTCATGCTCCAATCTTTGGACGACCAGTACCAACAACGCAGTGCAGACAAGGGGATCGCGATGAGTGTCGAACGTCCGTGGCTTGACCAGTATCCAGCCGGGGTTCCCGAGCAGATCGATGTTGACGAATATCCATCGATCGTTGCGGTACTGGAAAACGCCATTGCCAATTTCCGCGATCGCCCCGCGTTCGCCAACTTTGGCAAGACGCTCACCTACGCCGAGATCGACACCCTGAGTGCACAGTTCGCCGCCTACCTGCTGGGCGAGCTGAAGCTCAGGAAGGGCGACCGCGTGGCGATCATGATGCCCAACTGCCTGCAATACCCGATCGCGACCTTTGGCGTGCTGCGGGCGGGATTGACGGTGGTCAATACCAACCCCATGTACACCGCGCGCGAGCTCCGCCATCAGCTGGTGGACTCGGGTGCGACGGTGCTGCTGGTGCTGGACAACTTTGGCGACACCGTCGAGGAAGTGCTGGGCGACACCAAGATCAAGACCGTCATCACCACCGGCCTGGGCGACATGCTTGGCCCGAAGGGGGTAATGGTCAATTTCGTGCTCAGGTACATCAAGAAGATGGTGCCCGAGTTCAACATCCCCGGCGCGGTACGATTTGCCACGACCCTGAAGCTGGGCCAGAAGCACCCCCTGCCGACGGTCGAGGTACAGCCCGGCGACATCGCCTTCCTGCAGTACACCGGTGGCACCACCGGCGTGGCCAAGGGCGCAATGCTGACCCATCGCAACCTGGTGGCGAACATGCAGCAGGCCGCCGCGTGGGTCGGAACCAACGTGGTGCCGGGCCAGGAAGTCATCATCACCGCGTTGCCGCTTTACCATATCTTCGCGCTGACGGCGAACGGACTGGTGTTCATGAAGTTCGGTGGCTTGAACTACATGATTACCAACCCGCGTGACATGCCCGGCTTCGTCAAGGAGCTCAAGAAGGTATCGTTTACGGCCATCACCGGCGTCAACACGCTGTTCAACGGCTTGCTCAATACGCCGGGTTTCGATGAGGTCGATTTCTCCAAGCTTCGCCTCACCCTTGCTGGCGGCATGGCGGCACAGCGTTCTGTCGCCGAGCGTTGGAAGAAGACCACCGGATGCACCTTGATCGAAGCCTACGGGTTGACCGAGACCTCCCCGGCCGCCTGCATCAATCCGATGGATCTGAGTGAATTCAACGGCGCGATCGGCCTGCCGATCCCGTCCACCGACGCCTCCATCAAGGACGAAGACGGCAACACCCTGGCCACCGGCGAGATTGGCGAGTTGTGTATCAAGGGCCCGCAAGTAATGAAGGGCTACTGGCAGCTGCCAGAGGAAACGGCCAAGGTGCTCGACGCCGATGGCTGGCTGCATACCGGCGATATCGCAAAGATGGACGAGAAGGGGTTCTTCTATATCGTCGACCGCAAGAAAGACATGATCCTGGTTTCGGGTTTCAACGTGTATCCGAACGAGATCGAGGACGTGGTTGCGATGATGCCCGGCGTGCTCGAAGTGGCTGCCATCGGCGTGCCCGATGAGCACTCCGGCGAGGTCGTCAAGCTGGTCGTGGTGAAAAAGGATCCGTCGCTGACCGCCGAGCAGATCACCGCCTACGCACGCGAGAACCTGACCGGCTACAAACGGCCCAAGGTGATCGAGTTCCGGACCGAATTGCCCAAGTCCAACGTCGGCAAGATCCTGCGCCGCGAGCTGCGCGACGAGCCGACCGAGTGATCGACTGATTCAAAATCGCGACTGTCCAATCCCCTCTCGATGAGGGGATTTTTTTTCCTGTTCACCCCTCAGGCCGCATATACGGAAACAACAACACGTCGCGGATTGACGACGAGCCGGTCAGCAACATCACCAGCCGGTCGATACCCACGCCCAGACCACCAGTGGGCGGCAAGCCGATCTCCAGCGCGCGGATGTAGTCGGCGTCGAAATGCATCGCCTCGTCGTCACCGCCCTCCTTCGCCTCGACCTGAGCCAGGAAGCGTGCCACCTGGTCTTCCGGGTCGTTGAGTTCGGAAAAGCCGTTCGCCAGTTCCTTGCCACCCACGAACAGCTCGAAACGGTCGGTCATGCCCGCATCGTCATCGCTGGCGCGGGCCAGTGGACTGACCTCGACCGGATGGCGGGTGATGAAGGTCGGCTGGACCAGGGTGTGCTCGACGGTCTTCTCGAAGATCTCCAGCAGCAGCTTGCCCCAGCCATACCCGGGTTTGACTGCGACTTTCAACCGCGTGCAATGGGCGCGCATGGCGTCGATGTCACGCAATTCCTCGCGCCGGATCTCGGGATTGTGCTCCAGCACCGCGTCGCTCATCGTCCAGCGCCGGAACGCCGGGCCGATGTCGATTGACTGCCCATCCCATTCCAACTGGGTGGTCCCGAGCACGGACGTCGCGATGTCGCGGATCAGGGCTTCAGTCAGATCCATGACCTCGTTGTAGCTCGCATAGGCTTCGTACAACTCGAGCATGGTGAACTCGGGGTTGTGCCGGGTCGACACGCCCTCGTTGCGGAAGTTGCGGTTGATCTCGTACACCCGCTCCAGCCCTCCGACCACCAGCCGCTTGAGGTACAACTCCGGCGCGACGCGAAGGTACAGGTCAAGATCCAGCGCGTTGTGATGGGTCGTGAACGGTTTGGCCGTGGCGCCACCGGGGATGTAATGCATCATCGGCGTCTCCACCTCCAGGAAGCGCCTGGTGTCGAGCCACTCGCGCATCGCGCGGATGATCTTGCTGCGCTTGACGAACACCTCGCGCGCCTCGGGTGAGACGATCAAGTCGACATACCGCTGGCGATAACGCTGCTCCACGTCGGCCAGGCCATGGAACTTGTCGGGCAACGGGCGCAACGACTTGGTCAGCAGCCGCAACTGGTCGACCTTGACCGACAGCTCGCCGGTGCGGGTACGGGTCAGGACGCCATGCGCGCCGATGATGTCGCCGACATCCCAGCCCTTGAATGCGGTGTAGGTATCGCCCAACACATTGGCTTGCAGAAACAGTTGCAGCCGTCCGGACTCGTCCTGGATCTGCACGAAGCTGGCCTTGCCCATCACGCGCTTGAGCATCAGCCTGCCGGCAACGACGACGCGATGACCCTTGGCCTCCAAAGCCTCGGCGGCCCACTGCCCTGCATCGGCGTACTCCGCCTGCAGGTCGCCGGCATAGTCCGCACGACGGAAGTCGTTCGGGAACGCAATCCCCTGCCCGCGTAGCGCGGTCAATTTCGCGCGGCGCTCGGCAATGAGCTTGTTCTCGTCCGGCCGGCTTTCGTCGGCCTGTTGGTTTCCATCGTGGGGCATGGCGGTGTCGGTCATGGTCATTTCAAGTTACGGATAAGGGAGCTTGCAGGCAGGCAAACACTATCTCGCGTCGCTGCGTTTGGCGCCGACTTCGAGCCCCGCCTTCAGGCTGGCCGAGACAAACTCGTCCAGGTCACCGTCAAGTACGTTCTGGGTGTCGCTGCGTTCCACGCCGGTGCGCAGGTCCTTGATCCGGCTCTGGTCAAGCACGTAATTGCGGATCTGGCTGCCCCAGCCGATATCGGACTTGGTTGCCTCCACCGCATCGCGTACCGCATTGCGCTTCTGGATTTCCAACTCGTACAACTTGGCCGACAGCATCTTCATTGCACGGTCGCGGTTGGCGTGCTGGCTGCGTTCGGTCTGGCAGGCAGCCACGGTTCCGGTGGGCACGTGGGTGATGCGCACCGCCGACTCGGTCTTGTTGACGTGCTGTCCACCGGCGCCGGAGGAGCGATACACGTCGGTCTTGAGGTCGGCCGGGTTGATGTCGATCTCGATGTTGTCGTCGACTTCCGGCGACACGAACACAGAGGTAAAACTGGTGTGACGGCGGTTGTCGGAATCGAATGGCGATTTGCGCACCAGACGGTGCACGCCGGTCTCGGTCTTCAACCAGCCGTAGGCGAAGTCGCCTTCGACCCGGAACGTTGCCGACTTCACCCCAGCGACATCGCCGCCGCTGACCTCCATCAGCTCCGCCTTCCAGCCGCGCGACTCGGCCCAGCGCAGATACATGCGCAGCAGGATCTCGGCCCAATCCTGGGCTTCGGTACCGCCGGCGCCGGCCTGGATGTCGACGAATGCGGCGGCGTTGTCCATCTCCCCGGAGAACATGCGGTGGAACTCGAGCTCATCGACATCCTTGGCGCAGGCTTCGATGTCCTCAATCACCGCCTGGGCAGTGTCGTCATCGCCTTCCAGCTCCGCCAGCTCCAGCAGTTCCTCCGCGCCGGTCACGCTCTCGGTCAGGCGGCGGATGCCGTTGACGACCTTGTCTAGCGACGCGCGCTCGCGACCCAGTGCCTGGGCACGCTCGGCATCGTTCCAGACATCGGGGCTTTCCAGCTCCCGGTTTACTTCTTCAAGACGCTCGACCTTGATGTCGAAGTCAAAGATACCCCCTGAGCGCATCCAGCCGATCCTTGAGATCGACGATGCGCTCGTGGACGGGATTCAGTTCGATCATGTCCGTGATTTCATTGCAAATGATGACCGCCAATTCTAGCAGGCGCGAGGCTTGCCGGCGCCTTGGGTCTATCCAACGCTCAAGTGGCCATCAAGTCCCGGTACCGGGGTCGAGCCGCTCTCTGAGTGTCTGGCGATAACGACGACTGCACGGCAGCGGCGCACCGTTCTTGAGGTGTACCCGCGCGTCCCCGCTATCGAGCGGTTCGATCGAGGCGATCTGGTTGAAATTGACGATGTAGCTGCGGTGGATACGCACGAACCGCGTGGAGTCAAGTTTCGACTCGATGCCGGCAATGGTGCTGCGTAGCGGGTAGTCGCGTCCGTCCAAATGCAGATTGACGTAGTTGCCCGAAGCCTGCAGCCACTCCACGTCCGCCGCAGCGATCAGGAATTCCCGCCCGAGTTTCCGCACCAGGAAGCGTTCGGGGCGCTCGACCGGCTCCACCGCGAGTCCGCCGTCGGGTACATCCAGCACGCTGGCCTCGCCTTGCAATCGCAACACCAGCAGCCGGTAGCCGTGGATCAACAACACCATGCCGATAAAGGTACGGACATCCTTGGAGTACTCGTAAAGCAGCTCGGCCGGCCAGTTGCCGAAGTCGTAGCTGAAACCTTGGGTGAGATACACCAGTTTTCGAACCGCCACCATGCCCGCAACATGCAACACCGACCAGACGACGCTGGCGGGCAGATACCACGCAAGGTGGCGGCGCCAGGTGTCCAGGTGCAGTGGCCAGCGCCGGGTGAACCAGAGCAGCACCGGCACCAGTGCCAACTGCAGCAACCCGCTGCTCCATGACCACGTCAGCGGCTCCCACCAGTCCAGCGCCAACTCCAGTCGCTGGTAATCGGCCCATTTCGCGTAGCTGCCGCCCAGTGCGCTCAGGCAGCAGCTCACGACCCAATAGCCGATCTCGAATGGTCGGCGGTGAGCGAGATACCGTTCGGCTGAGCTCAAAGTGTTGGCGGAGGCATCCTGCATCCGCGCATCATACGGAACCACCGCGCCGGCACGCCGCGGTTCGTCCCTGTAGTCCACTGTTGGTCACAAACCCCGCGCGATCAATCACTTGCCGACGGTTTGGCGGTTGTCCTGCGGATACGGTTGGTGGACTCGATAGCGGACTCTCGCATGCCTCGCCGACACGACATCGACGCCTTGCGCGTCATCGCGTTTGCCATCCTGATCCTTTACCACGTCAGCGGCGTGTATCAGGTCGATGCGGATTTCCACATCGTCAGCAGTTACCAGAACCAATGGCTGGACTACGTCCGGATCGTGTTCAACCGCTGGCGCATGCCGTTGCTGTTCGCAATTTCCGGTGTCGCCATCGGTCTTTCGTTTCCGGGCAAGAGCCCAGTCCGCTTCGCACTTCTGCGGACCTGGCGGCTGTTGCTGCCACTGACGTTTGGCATGCTGTTCATCGTATCGGTCCAGGCGTATTGCGAAGGTGTCAGCAAGGGCGCATTGGCACCGGGCTTCTGGAACTTCCAATGGCGTTACCTGCAAGTACGACCCTGGCCAGAAGGGACGTTCACCGGAGCGTCGCATGGAATCACCTGGAACCATCTGTGGTACCTGGCCTACCTGTGGGTATACACATTGGCCCTGATGACGCTCGCGCCGGTGCTGCGGTCCAGCCACGGCGAGCGGACGTTGGCCTGGCTGGGTCGTCCGCGCCATGGACTGCTGCTGTTGGTACCTACGGCCCTGTTTTTCGCGTACCTGGTGGTGTTGAAGCCCCGGTTTCCGGAGAACCACGCGCTCGTTGGGGACTGGTACCTGCATGCCGAATATTTTTCGGTATTTCTGCTTGGTTACATCATTGCCGACCAATCGGCGCTCTGGCAGCGACTGGCACAATTGCGGTGGCCGATGACGAGACTGGCCATCGCCGCGATCCTGGTGGAGTTGTCGTTGAAAGCGGCCAGCCAGTACTTGCCGGCTGGGGAAATCCCGGCTGCGCTCCAACCGCTACCGTGGGGCTTGATCGAACGCGCCGCACGCGCCTTGTACATGTGGACGGCACTACTGGCGATCTTCGGCTGGGGCCATGCGTACCTGAATCGCCCGATGCGCTGGCTGCCGTACGCCACCGAAGCCGTCTACCCCTGGTACATCCTGCACCAGAGCCTGATCGTGCTGGCTGCGTACTGGCTGATCCCGCTGAGGCTCGGGCCCTGGCTGGAGCCGATCCTGGTCATCCTGTCGACGATCGCCGGATGCCTGGTATTGCACGAGTTCGTGATCCGACGCACGGCCGTGTTGCGGCCGCTGTTCGGCCTCAAACGGCCACCGACATCGCTCAAGCGGCTTCGCGGTGCACCACGACCAATTGGATAGCGTCGCCGCCGCGGTAGTCGTCGGCTTCGAGCCGGTAGGCGATGCGGACTCGTGCGGACGGCGGCTCGCCGATCCAGCCGCCAAACTCGATGGCGTTCAGGCGCGTGCGTCCGAGGCCGAGCTCCAGTTTGAGGTGGCGCTCGCCGACCACGCGCCAACGCAGCACGTCAAATTCTCCATCGAACTGCGGCTCGGCAAAGCCCTGCCCCCACGGCCCGCCATCGCGCAGTGCGTCGGCACTACGACGGGTGAACTCGTCGCTCGCCAATTCACCGTCGCTGAGGATCTCGGCCTGCAGCAGTTCGGCATCCAGGGTCGCGGCGACGCAGTCGCGGAATGCCTGCGCGAACGCCCCCATCGACGCGGCCGGCAAGGACAAGCCAGCCGCCATTGCGTGACCGCCGAAGCGCTCGACCAGACCGGGGTGGCGCGCATTGACCATCGCCAGTGCGTCACGGATATGGAAGCCGGGAATCGAGCGCGCGGAGCCGCGCAGCGTCGCGCCACCGGGTTCAGCCGGGGCGAACGCGATCACCGGACGGTGCAGGCGCTCCTTCATTTTCGATGCGACCAACCCCACCACTCCGGGGTGCCAATCCGGGTCGAACAGGCAGACCGCGAGCGGCGGCGTCACGGTGTCCAGCGTCACCTGGGCGAAGGCTACTTCCGCCTCTTCAGTCATTTGCTGCTGGACGGCGCGGCGCTCGGTGTTGATCCGGTTGAGGGTATCGGCGATCTCGCGGGCCTGGTTCATGTCATCGGTCAGCAGGCATTCGATGCCCAGCGCCATGTCTTCCAGCCGGCCCGCGGCGTTCAGGCGCGGCGCGATCGCAAAGCCGATGTCGCTCGCGCTCAGCCGGGCGGGATCGCGCTTGGCGACGTCGATCAGCGCACGCAAGCCGGGACAGCCCTGCCCGGCGCGCAGGCGACGCAGGCCGGCGGCCACCAAGGCACGGTTGTTCGCATCCAGCGGCACCAGGTCGGCAATGGTGCCCACAGCGACCAGATCAAGCAGCCGGCTCAGATCGGGGCCATTGCCGTCCATGCCGACATCCAGCTTTCCGGCATCGCGCAACCGTCGGCGCAGTGCGAGCAACACGTAGAACATCACCCCGACGCCGGCCAGCATCTTGCTGGGGAAACCATCGCCGGGCTGGTTCGGATTGACGATGGCATCGGCCGGGGGAAGCGTGTCGCCCGGCAAGTGATGATCGGTTACCAGCACTTGCCAACCCAACGCCTTGGCAGCCGTGATACCGGCGTGGCAGGCGATGCCGTGGTCAACGGTGACCAGCAGGTCGGGCTGCAGCGCGGCCAGATCGGCTACCAACCCCGGCGACAGCCCGTAACCATGAGTCATCCGGTTGGGCACGGCATGCGACACATGGCGGGCGCCCAGCATCCGCAAGCCGCGCACGGCGACGGCGCACGCGGTGGCGCCGTCGCAATCGAAATCCCCGACCACCAGTATCTGGCGGCCACCCGCAATCGCGTCGGCAAGCAGCCTGGTTGCCGCGTCCAGCCCGCGCAATGTATCGGGCGGCAGCAGGTTGGCCAGCTTCGGACGAGCCTGGTCAATGGAGGTTGCGCCGCGGGCACCGTAGATGCGCTGCAATAACGGCGGAACCTGTGCTGGCCACGAGTTGGAATCCACCACCGGCCGGCGGCGCAACTTGCTGATGGGCGTCATTCCGACGTGGCCGATGGGGCGGCCACGAACGAGCGCCATGGACGACGCCAGAACCGCCAGCGCTGCCGGGGTGTCAGCAGAAGCTGGTGGCCATCGGCGAAATCAATCGTGGCGCGCGTCAGCTTGCCGGCCTGCAGATCGACCAGCAGGGGCAACCACCAATCGCGATCAAACACGGCCAGGTCGCGCAGGTGACGCAGGTCGAACAGCTGCCCGCCCTCGCCCGCCTGCCAACACGACGGTAACGGCCCGTTGTGGGTACCGGCGGCGGTCGCAAAGGCGATCAGGGTGTCGTCGTCACTGAACAGGCTTGCGTGGGACGTTCGGACGGAATGCGGAACGCGACTCGCCCCCCAGAACCACAACGAGTTGACCGGTGCCAACCCCGCCGACGCACGTTCGATGTTGCGTGGGTGATTGTGCAGGACTACCTGCGCTTCGCTCAGCAAGGCACGCCAACGACGGCCTTCCGGGCCTTCCGGCAACTGATCGAACAAGTCCGCACCAAGTGCCTGGTCCAGCGACGCCATCACCGGCAGCGGTGCGCCCGCTGGCATTTGCAAGTACCAACGGCTCGGATGCGGTGCATCGATCGGAAAACCGATGTCACCAAACAGTGGCTTGAGCGCCGGCAGGAACGCGGCGCTATCGGCCGCGCTCAGCGACAAGGCATTCCCATGCGACAGCAGCCGGGCACCATTGATGTCGGGCTGGATGTAGACCGGGTCGGCCCGAAGCCATGCGGATCCGACTGCGTCGCCAGCGTCGACCTGGCGGGTTACCGCTGCTACCGGCCAACCCCGCGGCAGAATGTCGAACTGACGTGCCACTTGATCGCCCTCGACCCGCGACTGATCAGCGCGCCCAAACCATCGACCGGCGCTTTCCGATAACCGCTGGCCACCAAATCGGCTTCGTGCCGACAGCAGCAAGGTGACCGTGTTGGTGGTCATCTCAATCGATGTAGCGTACGGCGGCGATCTCGTACTCCCGGGTGCCGGCCGGGGCCTCGATGCTGACCTCGTCGCCCTCGTTGCGCCCGATCAGCGCCCGCGCGACCGGTGAGGAGATCGCAATCAGGCCCAGCTTGATATCCGCCTCCAGGTCGCCAACGATCTGGTAGGTCTTTTGCTCTTCGGTATCCAGGTCCACCAAGTCGACCGTGGCCCCGAACACGATCTTGCTGCCCACGTTGAGGGCGCTGATATCGATGATCTGGGAGTTGGAGAGCTCGCCTTCGAGTTGCTTGATGCGGCCTTCGATGAACCCTTGCTGCTCGCGCGCGGCGTGGTACTCGGCGTTCTCCTTGAGATCGCCGTGGGCGCGTGCTTCGGCGATCGCATGGATCACGGCGGGGCGCTGGACCGACTTGAGCTCTTCGAGCTCGATGCGCAGGCGCTGTGCGCCCTTGCTGGTGATTGGTGGTTGCATTGATGGATCCTTGGCAGCCGCAGGGCTGCCGGTAGTTAGTCCGACAATCGGTGGTTTCGCAGCGACGATTGTGCCCGGATCGCGCGAGGCAAAGCTAGACGGTGTCGGCGACCTTGCCATGCAGGTCTTGCAACGACAGCACCGGACCGGTGTTGCGGTAATCAAGCGACAACAGCAATGCGCGGGCACCCGAGATCGTGGTCGAATAGGTCACCCGCTGCTGCAGGGCCTCGCGACGGATCGAGAAGGAATCGGCGATCGCCTGCCGGCCCTCGGTGGTGTTCACGATATAAACGATCTCGCCATTCTTGATCAGGTCGACGATGTGCGGGCGGCCTTCATTGACCTTGTTCACCAACTGGCACTCCAGGCCCTGATCACGCAGGAACCGGGCGGTGCCGCCGGTGGCCACCAGTGAATAGCCACGACGAACCAGGTCTTGCGCCACCGGAAGAACCCGCTGCTTGTCGGGGTCTCGAACGGAAACAAACACCTTGCCGCTGCTGGGCAGCGCCTTGATATCGCCAGCCTCCTGGGCACGCGCCATTGCCGCACCAAAGTTGAGGCCCACACCCATGACCTCGCCGGTGGAACGCATCTCCGGCCCCAGGATCGGGTCGACGCCCTGGAACTTGGCAAACGGGAAGATGGCTTCCTTGACCGAGTAGTAGCCGGGAATGATCTCCACCGTTGTGCCTTGCTCGGCCAGTGTCTTGCCGGCCATGCAGCGCGCGGCAATCTTCGCCAGTGGCATGCCGGTGGCCTTGGATACGAACGGCACCGTACGCGACGCACGCGGGTTGACCTCAAGCAGGTAGATCGTGTCTTCACCCGCCTCGTTGGTCTGGATGGCGAACTGGGTGTTCATCAGCCCGACCACGTTGAGCGCCCTGGCCAAAGCGACCACCTGCTCGCGCAGGCGGGCCTGGGTATCGGCCGACAACGAGTACGGCGGCAGCGAGCACGACGAGTCGCCCGAGTGCACCCCGGCTTCCTCGATGTGCTCCATCACCCCGCCGATCAGTACGTTGCCGTCCTTGTCCGCAATGATGTCGACGTCGACTTCGATCGCGTTGTCGAGGAAACGGTCCAGCAACACCGGCGACTTTTCGGAGACCCGCACCGCGTCGCGAATGTAGCGTTCCAGGTCGGCGTCGGAATGCACCACCTCCATCGCGCGGCCGCCAAGCACGTAGCTGGGACGGACCACCAACGGATAGCCCACTTCACCGGCGAGCAGCAAGGCCTCCTCCGGATTACGTGCGATGCGGTTGGGTGGCTGCTTCAGGCCGAGCTTGTCGACCAACTGCTGGAAGCGCTCGCGATCCTCGGCCAGGTCGATGCTGTCCGGGCTGGTGCCGATGATCGGCACCCCGGCGGCCTCCAAGGCTTCGGCCAGCTTCAGCGGCGTCTGGCCGCCGTACTGGACGATCACGCCCTTGGGCTTTTCCAGGTCGCAGATCTCCAGCACGTCTTCCAACGTCAGCGGCTCGAAGTACAACCGGTCGGAGGTGTCGTAATCGGTGGACACGGTTTCCGGATTGCAGTTGATCATGATGGTCTCGAAACCATCCGCGCGCAGTGCCAGCGCCGCGTGCACGCAGCAGTAGTCGAACTCGATGCCCTGGCCGATCCGGTTGGGGCCGCCGCCGAGCACGATGATCTTGTCGCGGCCGGTCGGCTTGGACTCGCACTCGTCCTCGTAGGTCGAGTACATGTAGGCAGTTGTGGTGGCGAACTCGGCGGCGCAGGAATCCACGCGTTTGTAGACCGGCCGCACGCCAAATGCGCGTCGCAGGGAACGCACGGCGGTCTCGTCGGTGCCGGTCAGCTGTGCCAGCCGCGCGTCGGAGAAGCCCAGCCGCTTGAGCGCGCGCATGCGAGTGGCATCCAGCGCCGACAGGCCGGCCTTGGCGACTTCAGTCTCCGCCGAGATGATCTCTTCCATCTGATCCAGGAACCACGGATCCACGAAGGACAACGCGTGCACGTCTTCCACGCTCATGCCGGCGCGGAACGCATCACCGATATGGAACACGCGGTCGGGGCCGGGTTCCTTGAGCTCACGGCGAACCTCGGCCATGCCTTCCGGACTGCCCAGATCCAGGCCGGTAGGGTCCAGGCCAACCTTGCCGGTTTCCAGGCCACGCAGCGCCTTCTGCAGCGATTCACCGAAGGTCCGGCCCATCGCCATCACCTCACCCACGGACTTCATCTGGGTGGTCAGGT
Organism: Lysobacter sp. A289; assembly: GCF_054072675.1. Classification (NCBI taxonomy): domain Bacteria; kingdom Pseudomonadati; phylum Pseudomonadota; class Gammaproteobacteria; order Lysobacterales; family Lysobacteraceae; genus Lysobacter; species Lysobacter sp. A289. Next base: position 868,345 of record NZ_JBSVRN010000001.1, on the reverse strand, counting down.
GGGAGTCGGCCTGGGGGAATTTCTCGAACGCGAATCGCGGAATCTTGGTGACGACATAATCAATCGACGGCTCGAACGACGCCGGGGTTGCGCCGCCAGTGATGTCGTTGCGCAACTCATCAAGTGTGTAGCCGACCGCCAGCTTGGCCGCGATCTTCGCAATCGGGAAACCGGTCGCCTTGGACGCCAGCGCCGAGGAACGCGACACGCGCGGGTTCATCTCGATCACCACCACCCGTCCGGTCTGGGCGTTGATGCCGAACTGGACATTGGAGCCACCGGTGTCGACGCCGATCTTGCGCAGCACCGCAATGGAGGCATCGCGCAGGCGCTGGTATTCCTTGTCGGTCAGGGTCTGGGCCGGCGCAACGGTGATCGAGTCGCCGGTGTGCACGCCCATCGCGTCGAAGTTCTCGATCGAGCACACGATGATGCAGTTGTCCGCGGTATCGCGGACCACCTCCATCTCGAACTCCTTCCAGCCCAGCACCGACTCCTCGACCAGCACCTCGTTGGTCGGCGACAGCTCCAGGCCCCGCTTGATGATCTCCTCGAACTCTTCCCGGTTGTAGGCGATGCCGCCGCCGCTGCCACCCAGGGTGAAGGACGGGCGGATGATGGTCGGGTAGCCAACCGTCGCCTGGATCTCGACCGCCTCCTCGAACGTCCTGGCGACCGCCGCCTTCGGACATTCCAGACCGATCTCGGCCATCGCGACGCGGAACAGCTCACGATCCTCGGCCATCATGATGGCCTCGCGCTTGGCGCCGATCAGCTCGACGTTGTACTTCTCCAGCACGCCGTGATCGGCCAGGTCGAGCGCGCAGTTCAGCGCGGTCTGACCGCCCATCGTCGGCAGCAACGCGTCGGGGCGTTCCTTGGCGATGATCTTCTCGACCGTCTGCCAGTTGATCGGCTCGATATAGACCGCGTCGGCCATTTCCGGATCGGTCATGATCGTGGCCGGATTGGAGTTCACCAGCACTACCCGGTAGCCCTCCTCACGCAGGGCCTTGCAGGCCTGCGCGCCGGAGTAGTCGAACTCGCACGCCTGTCCGATAACGATCGGACCGGCGCCGATGATCAGGACGGTCTTGATGTCGGTACGCTTTGGCATGTCAGTGGTTCTCGGCGTGTTGGTCTTGCATCAGCGCAATGAAGCGATCAAACAAAGGTGAGACATCTTGCGGGCCGGGACTGGCCTCCGGGTGACCCTGGAAACCGAACACCGGTGCACCCGGGATCTCGATGCCCTGGTTGGAGCCGTCGAACAAGGAACGATGGGTGACCCGGACGTGTTCCGGCAACGTGGCCTCGTCGATCGCAAAACCATGGTTCTGGCTGGTGATCATTACCCGGCCACCATCATGACCATCGCCGCAAAGATCCTGCACCGGGTGGTTGGCGCCATGATGGCCAAACTTCATCTTCATCGTCCGCGCGCCACTGGCCAGTCCCAGCAACTGATGCCCCAGGCAAATGCCGAACATCGGGATCCTGCGCTGGATGAATTCGCGGATTGCATTGATAGCGTAGTCGCACGGCTCCGGGTCGCCCGGACCATTGGACAAAAAGATGCCGTCGGGTTGGAGCTCCAGGACGTCGGCAGCCGCCGTCTGGGCCGGCACCACGGTGATCCGGCAGCCACGCTCGGCGAGCATGCGCAGGATGTTGCGCTTGATGCCGAAGTCGTAGGCAACGACATGGAACCTGCCGTCGGTCTTCGAGAACACGTTGTTGTCGAGGTCGAGCTGGCCGTCGGTCCATTCATAGCGCTCGCGCGTACTGACTTCCTTCGCCAGATCCATGCCCTTCAGGCCGGGAAACTTGCGTGCCGCTTCGATGGCCTGCTCGGCATCGATGTTGTCGCCCGCCATCACCGCACCGCTCTGGGCGCCATGGCTGCTGAGCATGCGGGTCAACTTGCGGGTGTCGACGTCGGCGATCGCGACCACGCCGCGCTGGGACAACCAGCTTGGCAGGGACAGCTGGCTACGCCAGCTACTCGGCCGCCGCGGCATGTTGCGGACGATCAGCCCGGCCGCCCAGACCTGGCTCGACTCGTCGTCCTGGTCATTGATGCCGGTATTGCCGATATGGGGATAGGTCAGTGTTACCAGTTGGCGCGCATACGATGGATCGGTCAGGATTTCCTGATAACCGGTCATCGCGGTGTTGAACACCACTTCCCCGACCGACAGGCCGGGTGCGCCCATGGAAATGCCCTCGAAGATGGTGCCGTCTTCAAGCGCGAGAATTGCGGGTTGGGTCACGGTGATCGCCTTGGCTGCCAGGGGATGCTGATTCCATCAAGCGCGGCGCGGGTCGAAACTCAGGCTGCAGCAAAGCGCGGACGCGGCTGGGGGCCGGTCCGACAAATGGAGTTCAGGCGAACGAGAATTCTAGCGATGAAGTGGGTCCAGCGCCAGCTTTTCGTCCGTTTCCTGCCGTGCAGCAGGCGGCAACAGGTCGCGCAGCGAATAGCGTCCGGGACCCTGGCTGGCCAGCCACGCGGCGGCTTGCAGTGCGCCGCGGGCGAAGACGTCGCGACTGGTGGCGCGGTGGGTCAACTCCAGGCGCTCGCCAAATCCGGTGAACTGGACCACGTGCTCACCGATGATGTCACCGGCCCTCAAAGACGCATAACGAGGCTGCGCGCCGCCCTGCTCCGCGCGCGCTCCCAACGCCAGCGCAGTGCCAGAAGGAGCATCCAGCTTTTGCGCGTGATGGGACTCGACGATGTCGCAGCTCCAGCCCCCAAGGACCTGTGCGGCGCGTTCCACCAGTTCGGCCAGAACCGCTACGCCAAGGCTGAAGTTGGCGGCCCAAAGTACCGGTACGCGCGCCGCCGCCGCTTCCATCGCCTCGCGCTGCACCGGTTCCAGTCCGGTCGTGCCCGACACCAGCGCCGCACCACGCCCGGCGCACAGCGCCAGGACGGCGTCGAAGCCGGCCGGGAGACTGAAATCGATGGCGACGTCGAACTCCGGCACACCGTTCAGTTCATGAACCGAGAAATGAGGGATGCCATCAATCACCCGCTGGCCAGGCTTGTCGGGTGCGACCGCGGCGACGACTTGCAACCGGTCATGGCTGGGTGCCAGGCGCAACAAGGCTTGGCCCATGCGACCGGAAGCGCCGTGGATAAGGATGCGGACGGGTGCGTTGTTCATTACCGCAGGCTATCGGGCTGGCAGTGGGGCGACAAGCACTGATGACTCAGGAAGTCATGCGATCCCAGAAGCCCTTGACCCCATCGATGAATGTCGATGATCGTGGCGAATGGCGGCGCGCGTCCTCACCGGTGAAGGTCGCCTCAAGCTTCTCCAGCAACTCACGTTGCTCACCGGTCAGGTTCACCGGGGTCTCGATGACGACCCGGCAGTACAGGTCACCGGGGCGACGGCTGCGCACCGACTGCACACCCTTGTCGCGGACCCGGAACAGCTTGCCGGTCTGGGTCTCGGCTGGCACCTTCAACTCGACCTCGCCGCCCAGCGTCGGGACCCGCACGATGTCGCCCAAGGCAGCCTGGCCCAGGCGGATTGGCAGGTCACAATGCAGGTCATCGCCATCGCGCTGGAATATGTCGTGCTCACGCACACGTACTTCCACGTACAGGTCACCCGGCGGCGACCCGGCGGGGCCTGCTTCACCCTCCCCGGCCAGACGGATGCGGTCGCCGTTGTCGACCCCGGCCGGAATCTTGACCTGAAGGTCCTTGGTGCTCTCGATCCGGCCTTGTCCGTGACAATCACCGCATGGATTGGCGATGGTCTGGCCACGACCGCCGCAATGCGGGCAACCCTGCTGCATCGAGAAAATACCGCGCTGGAATCGAACCTGGCCACGGCCACTGCAGGTGGCGCATGTTTCCAGCTTTCCATCGGCCGAGCCACTGCCGTTGCAGTGATCACACTCGTCCAGGGTCGGGATCTGGATCTGTTTCTCGACGCCGCCGACCGCTTCCTCCAGTGACAACTCCATCACGTAGCCGATATCGGCACCGCGCCTGGGACCGCGCGCACTGCCGCCGCCGCCAAAGATGTTGCCAAAGATGTCACCGAAAATATCGCCCATGTCGGCTTGGCCCGCACCGCCGCCACCGCCGCCCATTCCGTGCTCGAATGCCGCATGGCCATGCTGGTCATACAGGCGCCGACGGGAGCTATCGGAGAGAACCTCGTAGGCCTCCTTGCACTCCTTGAACGAAGCTTCGGCGGCCGCATCCCCCGGATTCCTGTCGGGGTGATACTTCATCGCACAACGACGATAGGCTTTTTTCAGCTCATCGCCATCGGCGTTGCGGGCTACACCCAGGGCTTCGTAATAGTCGCGTTTGCTCATTTGCTACGGTTTCCCCCGCATCCGACGGCAGCCCGGGGTGCGGTGTTGGTGAAACGAGAAGGGTCCGGAAACGCCTGGCGATCCCGAACCCTCGCGTCAGGCCCCTCCAGCGGAGAGACCGGGTCGACCTACTTCTTGTCGTCGTCGGTGTCGTTGACTTCCGTGAACTCGGCATCGACCACATCGTCGGCGGCGGCGTTGGCGTTGGCGTTGGCGCCCGCGGCGGCGTCATCCGGACCGGGCTGCCCCTGTACGGCGGCGAGCAATGCCTGGACCGACTCTTCCAACGTCTTGCTCTTGGCTTCGATCTGATCCTTGTCGTCATTCTTCATCGCCGTTTCCAACTCGGCGATGGCCGTCTCGGTGGCGCCAATCGCGTCACCCGGCAACTTCTCACCATGTTCCTTGATGGTGCTGCGGGCCATGTGGATCAAGCCATCGGCCTGGTTGCGGGCCTGCACCAGTTCGTGGAACTTCTGGTCCTCCTCGCGGTTGACCTCCGCGTCCTGCACCATCTTCTGGATCTCTTCCTCGGACAGGCCGGAACCGGCCTTGATCTCGACCTTCTGTTCCTTGCCGGTCTTCTTGTCCTTGGCGGTCACGTGGACGATGCCGTTGGCGTCGATGTCGAACGACACCTCGACCTGCGGCATGCCGCGCGGCGCCGGCTCGATGCCGGACAGGTCGAAGCGGGCCAGCGACTTGTTGTAGCGCGCCTGTTCGCGCTCGCCCTGCAACACGTGCACGGTGACAGCGGACTGGTTGTCGTCAGCGGTGGAGAAGGTCTGCGAGGCCTTGGTCGGCACCGTGGTGTTCTTCTCGATGATCTTGGTGAATACGCCGCCCAGGGTCTCGATGCCCAGGCTCAGCGGGGTCACGTCGAGCAGCAGCACGTCCTTGACATCGCCGGCCAGCACGCCGCCCTGGATCGCGGCACCCACGGCAACCGCCTCATCGGGGTTGACGTCCTTGCGCGGCTCCTTGCCGAAGAATTCGGTCACCGCTTCCTGGACCTTGGGCATCCGGGTCTGGCCACCGACCAGGATCACCTCGTTGATGTCGCTGGCGCGCAGGCCGGCGTCATTGAGCGCGATACGGCACGGCTCGAGTGACTTCTTGATCAGGTCTTCCACCAGCGACTCCAGCTTGGCGCGGGTCAGCTTGATGTTGAGGTGCTTCGGGCCCGACGCGTCGGCGGTGACATACGGCAGGTTGACCTCGGTCTGCTGCGCGGTCGACAACTCGATCTTGGCGCGCTCGGCAGCGTCCTTCAGTCGCTGCAGGGCCAACGGGTCCTTGCGCAGGTCGATGCCCTGATCCTTGTTGAACTGCTCCACCAGATAGTCGATGACGCGCTTGTCGAAGTCTTCGCCACCCAGGAACGTGTCGCCATTGGTCGCCAGCACCTCGACCTGCATTTCATCGTCGACCGAGGCGATCTCGATGATCGACATGTCAAAGGTACCGCCGCCCAGGTCATATACCGCCACCTTGCGATCGCCGCCCTTCTTGTCCATGCCGTAGGCCAACGCGGCCGCCGTGGGCTCGTTGATGATGCGCTTGACGTCCAGCCCGGCGATCTTGCCCGCGTCCTTGGTGGCCTGGCGCTGGCTGTCGTTGAAGTACGCCGGCACGGTGATGACCGCCTCGGTGACCGTTTCGCCCAGATAGGCTTCGGCGGTCTTCTTCATCTTGGTCAGCACTTCGGCGGAGATCTGCTGCGGCGCCATCTTCTTGTCGTCGCCGGTCTGCACCCAGGCATCGCCATTGTCATGCGCCACGATGCCGTAGGACACCAGGTCAAGGTCTTTCTGCACCTCGGCGTCGGTGAACTTGCGGCCGATCAGTCGCTTGACGGCATAAAAGGTGTTCTTCGGGTTGGTGACGGCCTGGCGCTTGGCCGATGCACCCACCAGGATCTCGCCGTCCTTGGTGTAGGCGACAACCGATGGCGTGGTGCGGTCACCCTCTGCGTTCTCGATGACCTTCGCCTTGCCGCCCTCCATGACTGCCACACATGAATTGGTGGTGCCCAAGTCGATACCGATGATCTTGCCCATGGTCTTGTTTCCTCTGGAATCCTGGATGTACTGCGAATGTTTTGTGGCGGTGATGCTGCCAATGACTGTTATCTGGGGGTTACTGCGCGGCAGTTCAAGAACCGGACCGATAACCCTCAGGCCCGGGAGTCAGGAACGGCGGCAATGGCTTCGTCAACCTTGCTCGCTCACCACCACCAGGGCCGGACGCAACAGACGCTCGTTAAGCAGCCAGCCTTTCTGGTAAACCTGCACCACGTGCCCCGGCGCGTGTTCATCGCTGCCGACCGTGCTCATCGCCTGGTGGTGCTCGGGGTTGAAAGGCTGCCCGACCGGGTTCACCTCGACCAACCCATTGTCGCTGGCAACCTTCAGCAACTGTTTGAGAGTGAGTTCCATACCCTCGCGCAGCGCGTTGGCATCGCCATGGGCCGCGCCCAAACCGGCCTCCAGGCTGTCAATAACCGGCAGTAGCGCGGCCAGCAGACGCTCGTTGGCGAACTTGCGCGCCACCTCGATATCGCGGGTCAGGCGCTTGCGCTGGTTTTCGATATCGGCGCGGTCGCGTAACGTGCCCTCGCGCAGTTGTGCCAGTTCTGCTTGTGCGGCGGCCAGTTCGACGGCCATCGGATTGTCGTCGTCGATGGACGGGTCGGTTTCAGCGGCCTGGTTGGCCAGATCTGGATTGGGTTCAGTGGACATGCTTTGCTCTGGTCCTGGCGCCTTCGGGCGCGTTATCCGTGACTGCACCAGCAATTGGGGTCGGCGATTCGCAATTCAAGATGCTGGCAACCAAAATGCCGGTGGCTCAGCATGCGAGACCCGGTTCTGCCACGCTTTATCCCCGCGCAACATCCCTTCACAACCAGATTGTTCGCCACATGCTTGCTCACCTCTCACTCAAGCACTTTGCCGTGGTCAGCCAGGCCGAACTCACCTTCGGCCCCGGACTGACCGTCATCTCCGGTGAAACCGGTGCCGGGAAATCCTTGCTGGTCGACGCCCTGGGCTTGCTTTCCGGCCTGCGCGCGGACAGCGGCGTGGTTCGTCACGGTGCGCAACGCGCCGAGCTGGCGGGCGAGTTTTCGCTGGGCGACGTGCCCGCAGCGGCAGACTGGTTGCATCGCCATGAGCTCGACGATCCGTCCGATGGTGAACGTGCCGGTTGCCTGATCCGGCGGGTGATCCGCGCCGACGGCGGCTCACGGGCCTGGGTCAACGGTCATCCGGTGACATTGGGCCAGTTGGGCGAACTGGCCACGCTGCTGGTGGAGATCCACGGCCAGCATGAGCACCAGGCGTTGCTGTCGCGGCCCAGTCAGTTGGCCTTGCTGGATGCGTACGCCAGTACCGGCGCCGAGCGACGGAAGGTGGCGGATGCCGCCGGACGCTGGATCGACCTGCTGCGCGAGCGCGACCAGCTGTCCGCGCAAGGCGACCTGTCCGAACGAATCGATTGGCTGGAACACCAGCACGACGAGCTGGACCGGGAGACCCTGGAGCCCGAGTCGATTGAGCAACTGCTGCTCGATCACCGTCGTCAGGCCCATGCCAGTGACCTGATCGATGCCAGCGACGCCGCGTTCGCGCAGCTGAGCGGCGACGATGGCGCATCGATTTCCCACGACCTGCAACAGGTGCGCAGCGAACTGCGACGCGTGGCCGAGCACGAGCCCCGGCTGACCGAGGTCGACGCCATGCTGGACGCCGCCGCGATCCAACTGGACGAGGCGACCGCGCTGCTGGACCGGATCCGGGGCGACCTGGATATCGACCCGTCCACCTTTGGCGCCATCGAACAGCGTCTTGGACGGCTGCACGAACTGGCGCGCAAGCATCGGGTGCTCCCCGAGGAACTCGCCGCCCGACGCGAAGCGCTGGGCCTGGAACTGGAGGAACTGCGCGGTGCCGGAGCGCGATTAGAGAAGCTCGATGGTGAAATCGACACCGTCCGCACCCACTGGCGCAAGGCGGCGGATGCGCTTGGGGACAAGCGCCGTGCGGCAGCGCTCACTCTGGCCCAGGCCACCACCGAGCTGATTGCCGAGTTGGGGATGGGTGGCGGGCTTTTCGAGATTGCGATCGAGGCGGTCGAGGGCGACAAGCCCGACCCGCAGGGGGGTGAGCGAGTCGAATTCCTGGTCGCGGCCAATCCTGGCCAGCCGCCACGCGCCCTGCGCAAGGTCGCGTCGGGCGGCGAGCTGTCGCGCATCTCGCTGGCGATCGAGGTGGCCGCGCTGGGCCTGGACGCCGTGCCCACCATGGTGTTTGACGAGGTCGATTCGGGTATTGGCGGCGCCGTGGCCGATATCGTCGGCCAGAAGTTGCGTGCGCTTGGTGCCAGCCGCCAGGTGCTGTGCGTTACCCACTTGCCGCAAGTCGCGGCGCAGGGCCACGCGCACTACCGGGTCAGCAAGGCTGCGGCAGACGGCGTCACCCAGAGTCAGGTGCAGCTATTGGATATGGAACAACGGCAGGAAGAACTCGCGCGCATGCTGGGCGGGGTGGAACTGACCCACGAAGCGCGTGCAGCGGCCAAGCGGTTGCTCAGCGACGTGGTCTGACGCGCCGTTCAGGATCCGCCGTTCAGGGTTTCTTGCGGACGTACAACACCAGCGAATGGTCTTCGATCAGGTAGCCGTAACGCTCCGCAATGATGTGCTGGAGGCGTTCAATTTCTTCGCTCTCGAACTCGATGATCTTGCCGGTATCGACATCCACCATGTGGTCATGATGGCCACCACGATCGAGCTCATAGACCGACTGGCCGGACTCGAAATTATGCTTGAGCACCAGGCCGACCGCCTCGAACTGGGTCAACACCCGGTAGACCGTTGCCAGGCCGATATCCTCGCCCTGGTCGAGCAATAACCGATAGATGTCCTCAGCGGTCATGTGCCGGGGCCTGGCGCTGTCGAGCAACTGCAGTATCCGCATCCGTGGATGGGTCACCTTTAGTCCGACGTCCCTGAGATTTTTTGTTTCCATCGTGGGCTCCTGGCGGGGTCCGTTGCGGTGTCACGCGTCCCGCAACACCGGCTGAACGCAGCAACGGGAACGGACGCACGGCAGGGTGTCAGTGTATCATCGCCGTCGTCATCCGCCTGCCGCAGAAACCGATGCCAAAGCACCCGATCCGTACTTTCCTCCTCGCTCTTTCCGTCGCCTTGATCGCCAGTGGTTGCGGCATCGTCTACCGCCAGCCGATCTACCAGGGCAACCTGCTGGAATCGACCGCGGTGGAGCAACTGCAAGAGGGCATGGGCAAGCAGCAGGTACTCGGATTGCTGGGCACGCCGTCCGTCCAGGACCCGTTCCACCATGACCGCTGGGATTACACCGCCACCCAACGTCTGGACCGCTTGGCCCACACCCACGTCAAGAACCTGACCTTGTGGTTCGAGAACGACGCGTTGGTGACCTGGGAGGGCGAGTACTTCCCGGAACAGGATCTTGAGATCTCCCAGAACTCCCGCAAGCAGTTCGGGCCAAACCTGGCAAAGGACAAGAGCAACTAACGAGTACCGGGGCTACTTTCCACTGCCTTGCTTTCGACCGTCTTGAGCGCGACGTCGGCGTGCCTGCTTTGGATCGATCAGCAACGGCCGCAGCAACTCGACGCGATCCCCATCACGCAGCCGCGTGTCTGGTTGTGCGTTGGTGCCAAATACCGCGTAAGCGCTGACGCCCTCGATGCGATCCATGCCTGCTGCCCGCACGGCTTCCGAAAGGCAGGCGCCGGGCGGCAGTTCGAGTGCCACCCGCTGGCACCGCTGCGGCCATGCGCAAACGACCTCGACTTTCATTGGGCGCCGCGGTCCGCCGCACGGACGAAATCATCGACCATGCGGTCGGCGAGCTTCTGGAAGCCCAGCGCCATTGCCGGACCCAGCAAACGCACCGTCGGCTCGAAGCTCAAGGTCAGCCCGATCCTGCAAGCCGACTCGTCAAGGGCGTGGAACTCCCAGCGGCCAGTCAGCTTTCGGAACGGCCCGTCCACCAGGGTCATGTCGATATGGTGTGGTGCCGAATAGGTGTTGCGCGTGGTGAACCAGGTGCTCAGCCCGCCCAAGCCAAGGTCCAGGCGCGCGACCATGTGGGTATCGGAGGATTCCAGCACCCGGGCGTCCTTGCACCAGTCGAACCGGCGCGGATAGGCGGCCACGTCACTGACCAGCGCGAACATGCGGTTGCTGGAGTGATCGACGAGGGCGGAACGTTGGATAGTGGTCATGGCATGCAACTGACGTCACCGATGTCGCCCGCGGCGCCCCGGATCGGACACAATAGGCGCAATGACAAAAAATAAAGACAACAAGGCTGGCAAGGATAAAGGAAAGGCAGGCGGGGGCACCATCGCGCTGAACAAGCGTGCCCGCTATGACTACCACCTTGAAGAGCGTTTCGAAGCCGGTTTGGCACTGCAGGGCTGGGAGCTGAAATCGATCCGTGCCGGGCGCGCCAACATCGGCGAGAGCTACGCGGTGATCCGAAGTGGGGAGATGTTCCTGTTCGGCGCCCAGATGACTCCGGTGATCTCCACCTCAAGCCACGTCGTCGCCGAGGCCCTGCGCACCCGCAAGCTGCTGTTGCACCGGCGCGAGATCGACAACCTGATCGGTCGGGTCGAACGCGACGGGTACACGGTGGTGCCCACCTCGATGTACTGGAAGGGCAACAAGGTCAAGATCGAGCTCGCGCTGGCCAAGGGCAAGCAGGATCACGACAAGCGCCAGACCAACAAGGATCGTGATTGGCAGCGCGAGAAGCAACGCACCATGCGCTCGCACAACAAGAACGCTTGACCGCGGGACGCCGGCGCGTCCTCAGCCGGCAGTCGCCAGCTATTCCGCGGTGGCACCGGGCAAGGTGAAGTAGAAGCTCGCGCCCTCCCCTTCCCGACCCTCGGCACGTATCGTGCCGCCGTGGCGTTCGACGATCCGTCGCGCCGACGCCAGGCCGATGCCATGGCCTTCGAATGCCGACTGCGCATGCAGGCGCTGGAACGGGCGGAACAACTTCTGCACATAGGCCTGGCCGAAGCCGACGCCGTTGTCGCGGACGAAGAACTCATCGCCTTCACGGCCGAACTGAATCCGGGCCAGGTCCCGGTCGCCGCTAAACTTCCATGCGTTCGCCAACAGGTTGGTCAGCAGGTTGCGCAGCAAGCTCGGGTCGCCGTTGACGCGAAGTCCAGGCGTGATTTCAACCTCGACCTTGCGTTCCGGATCCGCGCCCCGCAGGTCATCGATGACTTCCGCCGCCACCTGGCTCAGTGCTACCGGTTCAATTGTCAGCTCGCTGCGGCTCAGTCGCGACATGCGCAGCAGTGCGTCGATCAGCTCACCCATGCGACCGGCGGCATTGCGTGTCCGCATCAGGTAACCCTGCCCCGCCTCGTCCAGTTGGTCGCCATATTTCTCGGTCAGTATCTTGCTGAAACCGGCAATCGCGCGCAGTGGTGCGCGCAGGTCATGGGAGACGCTGTAGGCGAACGACTCCAACTCCTGGTTGACCTGGCTCAGCTCGCGCGTGCGCGAGCTGACGCGCGCCTCCAGGGTCCGGTTCAGGGCCCGCACTGCGGCTTCCGCGCGCAGACGTTCGGTCACATCCTCGGCCTGGACCAGACCGGCGATATCGGTGCCAACGCTGCCCGGTATCGGCGCACGCGTCAGATGGACATGGCGTGGTTCTCCGTCTGCGCGACGTACCAGACGCGTCTCACGGCGCACGCCACTTGCATCCCCACGATGTCGAGGCGTGGCGCCATCGCCCGATTCCACCTCGTCTTCCAGCAGTGACTCCAGCTTCGTGCCGACCAGTTCCTCGGACCTGCGACCCACGATCGCGGCAAATGCCGCGTTCGCCTCGACGATGCAGTGGTGGCTATCCAGCAGGACCTTGCCGATTGCCGAATACGCCATGGCGGTACGAAAGCGCTCCTCGCTGCGCCGGAAATTCTCGTTCATCCGCAGCGCAATCGACTGAGCCCTCGACTCGGTGCGCGCCAGCATCCAGGCAACGCCGTACATGAGCAAACAGGCGAGCAGGCCAAAGACCAGCATGTTCCGCAAGCCCTGCAGGCGCGGCACCGCCGAGGCGAGCGGTTTGGACTGGAACTCCAACCGCCATTGCCGTCCATAGCTCTCAATCGTGGTGTGATATCGGAACGCGGGTGCCTGGTCCGATGATTCTCCGGGTGTGACATACAGCAATTCGACATCCTCATCGGTGACGTCGAGTATCTGGAATCTGGATTGCCGGTCGCCGACCGCCTCCAACACCAGCGATTCCAGCCGGAAGGGGATGTATACCCAGCCGAGCATGGAGGCACGTCGGTCAGCCGGCGTGTCGGGCCGCTGGACACCGCGGTAGACCGGTACGTACAGCAACAGACCGACGTTCTGCGTCGCCCCGTCCTGGATCAGGTGTACCGGCCCCGACAATGCCGACTGGCCAGTCACCATTGCTTCCGTCATCGCCGCACCGCGGGTTGGCTCTGACAACATGTCATAGCCAATGGCTTCCAAGTTGGCAGCAGTGCGCGGCTCCAGGAACAGGATCGGCCCGTACGTCGGCCGAGCACCCTGCGGACGCACGTCCAACTGGCCCCAACCTGCCTCTTGCCATTCCCGCTGCAGGTCAACCATGCGCGTCTTGCGCAGGTATCCCGAAAAGCCCAGCCCGACGAAACTGGGGAAACGGCGTGACAACTCCAACCCCCCCACATAGCTGGCCCACTGCTCAGGTGTCGGCCGGGTGACCGCAAACAGCGAAATACCGCCGCCGGCAACCAGCTCGTAGTTGATCATCCGTTGCTGCAGCAGCTCGGTGATATCGTTGCTTTCGCTCCTGAAGGTGATCTCGCTGCTGCGTAGCTCCCGCTCGTAGGCGGCCCGCCACAACAGCAGTACCGACACCAGCGACGCCAACAACACGACCAACGCCAGCAGGTGACCGCGTAACGGTCTCAACCGGCTGGCAACGGAGCGTTTGGGGCTATCACCGGGCGCATTATCCATTGTGGCCAAGCATACAAGGACGCCGCCGGCTCGTCGCTACAGATGAAGCAGCTGAACGCAGCGGAGCAAATTCACGAGGAAACCTTGTGCAACGACCTTTGCGTCTTATACTGCGGGTGTCAGCAATCTTGTAGTCCCCGGGGGTGCACTGGCTTCGACGGGGGTCGCGAAATCGCTTGGCGCATGCCGAGGGGGTAGCTTTCCTCGTAAATCCAGCTGCAAAACTCTAGTTGCGAACGACGACAACTACGCACTGGCCGCTTAAGGCCTAAGCCCCGAAATCGCTTGTGTCCGTGCTCGCGACGTAGGGTTATCATCACGGAATCGCCGGGAGTGGCTGCCTGTCAGCACCCGGTTAACCTAAAGCAGGCTGGTCCCCGGATGCGCTTTGTGCGCCGTGCTGTCCGGGGATGAGACTTAACGGAGCACTAAGCATGTAGGGCCGGGGATGGAGTGCCTTCGGACGGGGGTTCAATTCCCCCCACCTCCACCATTTTCAGAAGTGCGAAACGAAAACCCCGCAAGGCTCGCGCCTTACGGGGTTTTCTCGTTACGGGCCGGCATCAATTGGTCGCTTCTGGTTGTTAAAGTCCATTACTGGCGTTGGACGCCAGCGCTGCCGACACGCCAACGCACAAGGCCACCCGAAGGTGGCCTTGTGCGTTGGGTAAAAATGGTGTCCCCAAGGGGATTCGAACCCCTGTCGCCGCCGTGAAAGGGCAGTGTCCTAGGCCTCTAGACGATGGGGACACGCGGGAACTTCGGACTTTTGCCGACCGCTTTCACTCGGTCGAGTAACGAAGAACCTTGAAAATGGTGGAGCCAGGCGGGATCGAACCGCCGACCTCCTGCATGCCATGCAGGCGCTCTCCCAGCTGAGCTATGGCCCCACGGGCTGGAAAGTCGACAAGCTTAGAGGCGCCTGCTGAAACCGTCAAGCCATGTTTGCTACTTCGTGTGAATTTCCCTCACGACCGGCCGTAATTGCCGTCAATGTGGCGACGCAATGACCGCGCTCGGCGAGGTACTGCAGCCACTTCCCCAAAAACGTATTCATCCGCATCCGGTGGCTGATCAATTCGGCGGGCAGCGGATGCATGCCGATGACATCCTGCCAACGGCGACCGATGTAGCAATGCGTCGCCTCCAGCTGCCGGGCGTCATGGTACTGGCGCAGATAGGCCGACGGGTCGGGCTGTCCGGTCACCGGGTCCGGCATGCCGTAGGTCAGGCGCAGTTCGGTGGTGTAACGGTGCTGCTCCAACACGTCTACTTGCAGGTCCAGACCGTCACCGACGCTGGATATGTATCGCCCTACTTCCAGCTCGGCGGGCGCGATGACGCGTCCCAGCCGCACATGGTTTTCGGTGTACAGCCCCATCAACCAGCCAAAGCGGCTGAGCGTGGGGATGTGGGTGCTGCGGGTTGCCTGTGCGTCCATGCCCCGATGCTACACGTGGCAGGTCAGTACATCTCCCGCCGAATGCCCAATGTCGACATCACCTTGCTGGAGATTTCCTCAATGGAGGTATTGGTCGTGCTCTGGGTCGGGATGCGCTCCCCGCGGAACAATGCCTCGGCGGCGGCCACCTCGCGTTTGCAGGTCTCCAGCTTGGCGTAACTCGAGTCCGGCCGGCGCTCCTGGCGGATCTGCTGCAGCCGTACGGGATCGATGGTCAACCCGAACAGCTTCTCGCGGGACGCCTTCAACCGGGCCGGCAGACGGTCGTGATCCAGGTCTTCGGCGGTCAGCGGATAGTTGGCGGCGCGGATGCCGTACTGCATCGCCAGGTAGACGCAGGTGGGCGTCTTGCCGGCGCGCGACACGGCCACAAGGATCACGTCGGCATCGCTGTAGTCGATGGCAACGCCGTCATCGTGGGTCAACGCGTAATTCATGGCGTTGATGCGGCGGTGGTAGCTGTCGAAATCCACGATCGCGTGGGCACGTCCGACGTGGTGCTGGCGTGCGTGCCCCAACTCGCGCTCCAGTGGCTTGATGAACGGAGCGAATGCATCCAGCATCAGCGCGCCACTGTTGGCCAGGGTAGCGCTGACGGTCTCATCCACGCAGGTATTGATGACGATCGGCCGGGTGCCAGAACGCTCCGCTGCCCCACGGATACGTTCAACGGCGTCTTCCGCGCGAGCCACCGAGTCCACGAAGGAAATACGTTCGCCTTCAAAGCGCGTCCCGTTGAACTGGGTCAGCAAACTGTGGCCGATTGTCTCGGCGGTGATGCCGGTGCCATCGGAAACATAGAAAACCGGTCGTACCTCTGCCATCACTCACCCTGTCGTTATTGGTCATCCATACGAAAATGCTGGCCAGATCAACCTTGTGTGCATCCGGCGCAAGGGCGATCATAGCGGCTTCGCCGCGCCCTACGCGCTTCAAAGTCTACGGAGATACCCCGTTTTGAACGACAACATCCTGTGGTTGCATGCGCTGCGCCTTGACGACCTCGCCCGGGTGGGCGGCAAGAATTCGTCGCTGGGCGAGATGATCGGCAACCTGGCCAACCTCGGGGTATCGGTGCCAGGTGGCTTTGCGACCACGTCGGAGGCGTTCAAGGACTTCATCGCCCATAACGATCTGGAGCAACGCATCTTCGACCGATTGGCGCCGCTGGACGTCGAGGATGTGGGCGCGCTTGGCGAGGCCGGCAAGCAGATCCGCGATTGGGTGATCGGTGCGCCGCTGCAGCCATCGCTCGATGCCGACATCCGCCACGGCTATCGGCAATTGTGTTCCGAGAACGGTGGCGGCGATGTCGCCGTCGCGGTTCGCTCTTCGGCCACTGCCGAAGACCTCCCGGATGCAAGTTTTGCCGGGCAGCAGGAGACCTTCCTCAACGTCACCGGCGAGGACGACGTGGTGGTCAAGGTGAAGGAAGTCTTTGCCAGCCTCTATAACGATCGCGCGATCGCCTACCGCGTGCATCACGGCTTCAAGCACGAGGACGTATTCCTGTCCGCCGGCGTGCAATTGATGGTGCGCTCCGATGTCGGTTCGTCCGGCGTGCTGTTCACCCTGGACACCGAGTCGGGCTTCCGAGAAGTGGTGTTCATTACCTCAAGTTTCGGTCTGGGCGAAATGGTCGTGCAAGGCGCGGTCAATCCCGACGAGTTCTACGTCTACAAACCCACCTTGGCCCAGGGCAAGCAGGCGATCCTGCGCCGCTCGATTGGTGCCAAGCAGCTGCGCATGGTGTATTCCGACCAGCCCGGCGAGCGTGTACGCACCGAAGACACTCCCGCGGAGTTGCGCGGTACCTTCTCCATCAGCGACGAGGAAGTGCACGAGCTGGCCAAACAGGCGCTGGTGATCGAGAAGCACTACGGCCGGCCGATGGATATCGAATGGGCGAAGGATGGCGTCAGCGGCAAGCTGTTCATCGTCCAGGCGCGCCCGGAAACCGTTAAATCACGCGCAAAAGCCACCCAGATCGAGCGCTACCAACTCGGTGAGCGCGGGCCGGTGATCTGCGAGGGTCGATCGATCGGTCAGCGCATCGGCAGCGGCGTGGCTCGCGTGGTGCGCTCGATGGAAGACATGGCGCGCGTGCAGCCCGGCGACGTCCTGATCGCCGACATGACCGATCCGGACTGGGAGCCGGTGATGAAGCGTTCGGCCGCGATCGTGACCAATCGTGGCGGCCGTACCTGCCACGCGGCGATCATCGCCCGCGAGCTGGGTGTCCCCGCCGTGGTCGGCACCGGCAACGCGCTGGACACGATCAAGGACGGCCAGACGGTCACCGTGAGCTGCGCGGAGGGCGATACCGGCTTCATCTACGACGGCGCCCTGCCCTTCGAGCGCCATGTCGCCGATCTGGACAAGATGCCGCCAGCGCCGCTGAAGATAATGATGAATGTCGGCAACCCCGACCGTGCATTCGACTTCGCCATGCTGCCCAACGCGGGCATCGGCCTGGCCCGGCTGGAGATGATCATCGCCAGCCACATCGGCATCCATCCGCAGGCCTTGCTCGAATACGACCAACAGGATGCGGAGACCAAGCGCAAGATCGACGACAAGATCGCCGGCTACGGTGATCCGGTCGAGTTCTACGTCGACCGGCTGGCCGAGGGCATCGCGACGATTACCGCATCCGTCGCCCCCAAGCCGGTGATCGTGCGGTTGTCGGACTTCAAGTCCAACGAGTACGCCAACCTGATTGGTGGTTCGCGATACGAGCCGCATGAAGAAAATCCGATGATCGGCTTCCGCGGCGCTGCCCGTTACCTCGACCCAAGCTTCAGCGCTGCGTTTGCGCTGGAATGCAGAGCGGTGCTCAAGGTTCGCGAGCAGATGGGGCTGATCAATTGCTGGGTGATGATCCCGTTCGTCCGCACGCTGGATGAGGGTCGCAAAGTGGTTGAGGTCCTGCGCGCCAATGGGCTGGAACAGGGCAAGGACGGACTCAAGATCATCATGATGTGCGAGCTGCCGTCCAATGCACTGATGGCCGAGGAGTTCCTGGAGATATTCGACGGCTTCTCGATCGGCTCCAACGACATGACCCAGTTGACCCTCGGGCTGGATCGCGACTCGGGGCTGATCGCCCACCTGTTCGATGAGCGCGACCCGGCGGTGAAGAAGTTGTTGTCGATGGCGATCCAGACCGCAAAGGCCAAGGGCAAGTACGTTGGCATCTGCGGTCAGGGCCCCAGCGACCACGCCGACCTGGCCCAATGGTTGATGGAACAGGGAATCGATTCGGTATCGCTGAATCCCGATACAGTCGTGGACACTTGGCTGCGCCTGGCCAAGGCAAAAGCCAAGGCCGGCTGAAAACTGACAGCCTGCTAACGGCGTAGCCGCTGGGCTTAGACGACACTGGACGCCCCGCTTGATGCGGGGCGTCGCATATGAGGAAGCTGGAATGAATCCGACCGCCACAATCCAGGTATCAACCGGCTGGATCGCGCACGCACGTGCCGGCGAATGGGCCGAAGCGCTCGTCGGGATCGGCATCCGCCTGGGGCTGGCACTGTTGCTGTTTCTGGCGGGGCGCTATCTCATCGCCTGGATCACCGCTGCAACAACACGCGGCATGAATCGCACCCAGATGGACCCGACCGCGGCGATGTTCCTGAGCAAGCTCGCCTCCGTACTGATGACGGTCGTCCTGGCACTGGCATCGTTGCAGGTGATCGGCGTGCCGATGACTTCAATGATCGCGGTGCTCGGCGCCGCCGGCCTGGCGATCGGCCTGGCGCTGAAGGACTCGTTGTCGAACATCGCCTCGGGCGTGATGCTGGTGACGCTCAGGCCGTTCCGGGTAGGCCATGTGGTCAACATCAACAATGAGAGTGGCACGGTCGAGGCGGTCAGCATTTTCCAGACCCGTCTGCGCGGCGCGGACAACCAGACGATCATCCTGCCCAACAGCCTGATCACCAGCGAATCGATCATCAACTTCACCCCCGACAACATGCGTCGGGTCGAGTTGGTCATCAGCATTGGCTACACCGCCGACATCGATGTTGCACGTGATATTGCGCTGCGATTGATGCATGCCGACCAGCGCGTCTTTGCCGATCCCGAACCCAGCGTGCTGGTGTACGCCCTGGGCGAGAACAGCGTGGATCTGGGCGTGCGCTGCCATACCAACAACGCCGACAACTTCGCGACCAAGTGCGAGCTGTTGGAGTTGATCAAGAAGGCCTTCGACAAGGCCGGCGTCAGCCCGCCATTCCCGCAGCGCGAGGTCAATATCTATCAACGCGATGGCACCGGCAGACGCAGGGCCATCACTTCGATGAAGGCTAAGCCTGAGGCGAATCCAGACCGCCCAGCTGACCCATGAATGCGCGGTAGTGCTGCAACTCGGCGATGGAGTCGTGGACGTCGCTCAATGCCGTATGGCGGGACTGCTTGTCCAACCCGGCCAGCACCGTGGGCGCCCAGCGATGCGCCAGCTCCTTGAGTGTGCTGACATCCAGGTTACGGTAATGGAAGTGCCGCTCCACCCGTGGCATCAGGCGATGCAGGAAACGACGGTCCTGGCAGATCGAATTGCCGCATATCGGTGATGCATTCGCCGGCACCCATTCGGCCAGGAAGGCGAGCGTGCGTTGTTCGGCCTCGGTCATTGACACACCCTGGTTCAGCACCCTGTCCCACAAGCCGGACTTGCGATGCTGGTTGCGGTTCCAGTCGTCCATCGCTTCCAGCTGCGCCAGCGGGTGCCCGATCGCCAGCTCCGGGCCTTCGGCCAGTATGTTGAGCTGCTTGTCCGTCACCACGGTCGCGATCTCAAGGATGGAGTCGTTGTCGGTGTCCAGCCCGGTCATTTCCAGGTCGATCCAGATCAGGTTTCCAGCGTTCCGGGAGCCGTTCGAGGTCATGCGCTCGTGTCATCATGAAGTGGCGGGCATCATACCGTCAGCCTGCCACGGACGCCTTCATGACCCCTTCCCTCATCGCCGACCCAAACCATTACGCCGTCATCTCGGCAATGATCACCCCGGCGTTCTTCCTCACCGCGACGGGCTCCCTGCTGATTTCCTCCAACAATCGGCTCGCACGGGTGGTCGACCGGATGCGCAAGGAGATCGAGAACCTGAGGGCGACGGCGCGAGGCCCGGCCAGGACCGAGCTGGAGACCCGCATCGGCTTCCATCGAAAGCGCTCCTATCTGGTGTTGGCCGCGCTGAGGATGTTGTATGCCGCGCTGAGCGCGTTCGTCTGCACGAGTATCGGAATCGCCACGGATGCTTTCTTCGGTTATCAACTGGGGTTCCTGCCGACCTTGCTCGCGGTGTTGGGCGTCCTGCTGATGTTTGCGGCTTCGCTCTGTCTGGGACACGAGGCCAGGATCAGCCTGCGCATGCTTGATCGCGAACTCAAGGCCGAACTGGACAGGGACGCTCCCGCCCCGGTCGTGCACAAGGGCTGAGGCCACCGTCTCGACACACTCAGACGGGCTTGCCCCGCTTGCGCCGGAAATAGCTGGTCAGCCGTATGCCAGCCTCTTCACCCAGCACGCCGCCGACTACATCCACCCGGTGGTTGTGGCGCGGGTCGGCAAGCAGGTTGAAGACGCTGCCCGCAGCGCCGGTCTTGGGATCGCTGGCACCGTAGACCACCCGCGCGACCCGTGCATGCACCATCGCCATCGCGCACATCGCGCAGGGTTCCAGGGTGACGTACAGGGTGCTGCCGGTCAGGCGGTGATTACCCAGGCGGCGACCCGCCTGCCGCATCGCGACGATTTCGGCATGCGCGCTCGGATCATGCTCGACGATGTTGCGGTTCCACCCTTCTCCGACGACAACACCGTCAGCCGAAACCAACACGGCTCCAACCGGGATTTCGTCGTCCTCACGCTCGGCCCGGTCGGCCAAAGCGAGCGCGTGACGCATCCAGCGTTCGTCGTCGCTCATTCCCACTCGATCGTCGCGGGCGGCTTCCCACTGATGTCATAAACTACGCGAGAAACATTCCGCAACTCATTGATAATACGGTTGGAAACCTTGCCAAGGAACTCGTACGGCAAGTGTGCCCAGTGGGCAGTCATGAAGTCGACGGTCTCCACCGCGCGTAGGGCTATCACCCACTCGTAGGCGCGGGCATCGCCCACCACGCCGACCGATTTGACCGGCAGGAACACTGCAAATGCCTGGCTGGTCTTGTCATACAAATCGGCCTTGCGCAGCTCGTCGATGAAGATGTGGTCGGCGCGGGCGAGCAGTTCGGCGTATTCGCGCTTCACCTCACCGAGGATCCGCACGCCAAGTCCGGGGCCCGGGAACGGGTGGCGATTGACCATTGCCGCTGGCAAGCCGAGCTCGACGCCCATCCGGCGCACCTCGTCCTTGAACAACTCGCGTAGCGGTTCCACCAGCCCCAGCTTCATGTACTCGGGCAAACCGCCGACATTATGGTGGCTCTTGATCATGTGCGCCTTGCCGGTCGTGCTGCCGGCCGACTCGATCACGTCGGGGTAGATCGTGCCCTGGGCGAGCCATTTCGCGTTCTTCAACTTGCTCGACTGCTCGTCGAATATCTCCACGAACAGGTTGCCGATGATCTTGCGTTTGGCTTCCGGATCGGTGATGCCTGCGAGCGCCGTGAAGTAGCGGTCGGCCGCATCGACCCGGATCACCTTGACACCCAGGTGCTCGGCAAACGTCGCCATCACCTGGTCGCCTTCCTGGTAGCGCAGCAAGCCGGTGTCGACGAAAACGCAGGTCAGCTGCTCGCCGATCGCCTTGTGCAGCAACGCGGCGACCACCGATGAGTCGACGCCGCCGGACAGGCCAAGGATTACCTCGTCGGTACCGACGGTATCGCGCACGCGGGAAATCTGATCCTGGATGATCAGCGCGGGAGTCCACAACGCCTGGCAACCGCAGATTCCAGTAACGAACTGTTTCAGCAGCGCACCGCCCTGCCTGGTATGGGTGACTTCGGGATGGAATTGCACGCCGTACCAGCGCTTGCTGTCATTCGCCATCGCCGCGACCGGAATACGGTCGGTCTTCGCGGTAACCACGAATCCTTCCGGAGCCCGGGATACGTGATCGCCATGGCTCATCCACACGTCGAGCCGCGGTGGGGAACCCGGGTGGTCCTTCAGCCCGTCCAACAGGCGGTCATGGGCGACCAGCGCGACTTCAGCGTGGCCATACTCGCGTTGGTCGGCGGCCTCGGTTTCCCCGCCGAGCTGCTTGGCCATGGTCTGCATGCCATAGCAGATACCCAGGATCGGCAAGCCGGAGTCGAACACCTCCTGCGGTGCGCGCGGTGAGTTTTCGGTCGTGGTTGATTCCGGCCCGCCCGACAAGATGATGCCGCTCGCCCCGAAGCCGGCGATCCGGGTCGGGTCATGGTCCCATGCCCATATCTCGCAATAGACGCCCAGCTCACGGATACGGCGGGCAATCAGCTGCGTGTATTGCGCGCCGAAATCGAGGATCAGGATCTTGTCGCTATGGATGTCGGTCATCGTCTACTCGAATCGGCATGTCTTGCACGGCACGCAATGCACCCAGCCAGGCGTGCGTGAAGGTCATTACCCGTGTTGGCGGTCACACCGCCCGGTAATTCGGCGGTTCCTTGGTGATCTGCACGTCATGGACGTGACTCTCACGCGAGCCGGCGGAAGTCACCCGCACGAACTGCGGCGTGCTGCGCATCTCCTCGATGGTCGCGCAACCCACGTATCCCATGGTGGCGCGCAGTCCCCCAACCAGTTGATGGACGACGCTGCGCAGCGGCCCACGGTAGGGAACCCGGCCTTCGATGCCTTCCGGCACCAACTTGTCCGCGTCCTCAGAGTCTTGGAAATAACGGTCCTTGGAGCCTTTTTCCATCGCGGCCAGGCTACCCATGCCTCGGTAACTCTTGTAGCTGCGACCCTGGAACAGCTCGCTCTCGCCCGGGGATTCCTCGGTACCGGCAAACAGGCTGCCGACCATCACGGTGGAAGCGCCAGCCGCGATGGCTTTGCCGATATCACCCGAGTAGCGAATGCCGCCATCGGCGATCAACGGAATGCGGTCCTGCAGTGCTTCGGCCACCATGTCGATCGCGCTGATCTGCGGCACGCCGACGCCGGCGACGATGCGGGTAGTGCAGATCGAGCCGGGACCGATGCCAACCTTGACTGCATCGGCGCCGTGATCCATCAGCGCCAGCGCGGCATCACCGGTGACGATGTTGCCGCCGATGACCTGCAGTTGGGGGAAGTTCTTCTTGACCCACTTGACGCGATCCAGCACACCCTGCGAATGCCCGTGTGCGGTATCAACCACGATTACGTCCACTCCGGCGGCGGCCAACGCCTCGATGCGCGCTTCGGTATCGCCACCGACCCCGACCGCCGCACCCACCATCAGGCGTTCGCTGCTGTCGTAGGCCGCGTTGGGGTTGTCGGACTTCTTCTGGATGTCCTTGACCGTGATCAGGCCCTTGAGCTGGAAGGCATCGTTGACCACCAGTACCTTCTCGATGCGGTGCTTGTGCAACAGGCCGACGACTTCCTCGTCGCTGGCACCCTCGTGGACCGTGATCAGCCGATCCTTGCGGGTCATGATGTGGCGGACCGGGTCGTCGTGCTTGGTCTCGAAGCGCATGTCGCGGCTGGTGACGATGCCGACCAACTGGCCGTCGTCCACCACCGGCACACCGGAGATGTTGCGCTCGCGGGTCAGCTTGAGCACGTCGGCAATCGTGGTTTCCGGCCCGACAGTGAACGGCGACTTGATCACGCCGGCCTCGAAGGATTTGACCTGAGCGACGTGTGCGGCCTGCTGGGCGACGGTCATGCTCTTGTGGATGATGCTGATGCCACCCAGTTGCGCCAACGCGATCGCCAGACGTGCCTCGCTGACGGTGTCCATTGCCGCCGACAGGATCGGCAGCCGCAAATTCAGGTCGCGGGTCAGGCGGGTGGAGAGCGATACGTCCTTGGGCAGGACAATCGAATGCGCCGGAACGAGAGATACATCGTCGTAAGTGAGTGCTTCAGCCTGGATGCGCAACATGGGCGGGACCGGGGGGAGTGAAGCCCGTCATTGTACTGCGTTCCAGGCCGGCTGGCGCGATCCGGGGTCACTGGCTTCGGCTGCCTCCAGGGTGTTCTCCATCAGGGTTGCGACCGTCATCGGCCCTACCCCGCCGGGAACCGGGGTGATCCAGCTGGCGCGCTGGGAAGCTGCCGCAAAGCCCACGTCACCCACCAGGCGGCCATCATCAAGCCGGTTGATCCCCACATCGATCACTACTGCGCCAGGCTTGATCCATTCGCCGGGGATCAATTGCGGGCGTCCGACCGCTACCACCAGGATGTCCGCGCCGCGCACGGCAGCTTCCAGCACCTCTGGCGGGGTGAACTTGTGGCAACTGGTAGTGGTGCAACCGGCGATCAGCAACTCCAGCAGCATCGGCCGGCCGACATGATTGGACACGCCGACAATGGTCGCGCTTGCGCCACGTACGGGACGATCGGTATAAGCCAGCAAGGTGGTGATGCCACGTGGCGTACAGGGACGCAACCCGAATTCGCGCAGCGCCAGGTGGCCGACGTTCTCCGGGTGGAAGCCATCGACGTCCTTGGCCGGCGAGATGCGATGGATCAGCGCCGACGGGTCGCGCCGATCCGGTAGCGGCAGTTGGACCAGGATGCCGTGTACGTCGGGATCGACGTTGAGCCTGTCGATCAGCGCCAGCAACTCTTCATCGCTGGTGTCTGGCGGCAAGTCGAAATCGATCGCGCGAATGCCCACCTTGCTGGCCGCGCGGCGCTTGTTGCGCACATACACCGCCGAGGCCGGATCGCCGCCCACCAATACCACAGCAAGGCCCGGAGGGGTCTTGCCGGTGGCAATGCGGGCATCGACCCGCACCTTGAGGCTGTCGAGCAGATCCTCGGCAATGCGTTTGCCATCAAGGATCCGGGCGGTCTGGGGCGTTGCGACAGTCTTCAAATATCTCGGCCTGAGTGCAGCTGGGGCCGGTATTATCGCCGATCTTGCGCTCTATCCGGCGGAGCAAAATGCCTCGTAATCGATATACCCGGGAAACGCCTGCCCGGGTGCACAGACGGCGCAGTCCGGGTCTGGTGACAGCCGGGTCTGGCGGAACTGCATGCCCAACGCATCAAATTGCAATAACCGCCCGGACAGCGATTGACCAATCCCCAGCAGCAGCTTGATCACCTCGGTGGCCTGCAACATGCCAATCACGCCAGGCAGCACGCCCAGAACTCCGGCTTCGCTGCAATTGGGCGCCGATTCGGGTGATGGCGGCTGTGGGAACAGGCAGCGATAGCATGGCGCCTCGCCACGCCGGCGGCCGGCATCAAACACACTGACCTGCCCGTGGAAACGATGTACTGCGCCATACACCATCGGCTTGCCGAGCTTTACGCAGGCATCGTTGAGCAGATAGCGGACGGGGAAATTATCGCCACCATCGAGCACCACGTCCGCGTCGGCGATCAGCCGCTCCACGTTGGTACTGGTGATGCGCTCGGCGAACGTGTCAATCGTGATGTTCGGGTTCAATGCCGACAGCGCGACCTGCGCCGAATCAACCTTGGCCATGCCGATCCGCGCGTCGGTGTGCAGGATCTGGCGTTGCAGGTTGCTGCGGTCGACGACGTCGTCATCAGCCAATACCAACGACCCAACCCCGGCCGCTGCCAGGTAATACGCGGACGGTGACCCCAACCCACCCGCACCGACAATGGCCACCCGCGCGGCTTGCAGCTTGCGCTGGCCGACCTCGCCGACTTCGGGCAACAACAGGTGGCGGGAATACCGCTCGTAAAAGTCGTGATCGCCCGCCGGCTGGACCAACGGCAGGCCATCCGCGCGCCAGCGTTGGGTACCGCCCTCCACCGAGGCGACCTGGGCATAGCCGGCGTCCAGCAGCGTTTCCGCCACCTGCAGTGAACGTCCACCTACTTCGCAGATCAGCATCACCGAGGTATCCCGATCAGGGATGCTGCCAGTGGGTAGCGACTCCAACTCGCTGCGCGCGATGCCCAGTGCACCTTCGGCCATGCCCAACGCCCGTTCGTGCGTCTCGCGTACATCGATCAACACGGCACCGGACTGCTGCCGACGCCGGGCTTCGGTGGGAGTGATGGTTTCGATAGCCATGGGCGCCATTATCCGCCTTTACTGCAGCGCCCTATCCGCGCTTGACGTGCCGGATCAACCGACGCCGCTTGGCAATCTGCTTCTCGTTAAGCACGTTTTTCTTGCCTTCGAAAGGATTCGCACCTTCCTTGAAGATGAACCGCACGGGAGTGCCCACCAGTTTGAAGCGCTTGCGGAAGAAATTTTCCAGATAGCGCTTGTAGCTGTCGCTCAAGGTGCGTAGCCGGTTGCCATGGACGACAAAGGTCGGCGGATTGTTGGCAGCCGGGTGCGCATAACGCAGCTTTGCGACATGGCCACGAACCACCGGCGGCGGATTGGCCACATAAGCCGCCTCGATGGCCTGGGTGACTTCGCTGGTGCTGAACTCATGAATGGCCGACGCGTGTGCCCGGTGAACCGCCTTGAACAGCTCGCCCAGGCCAGAACCGTGCTGGGCACTGATCCGCACCGCTTCCGCCCATTCGACGAACGACAGCTTGCGCGACAGCAGCGACTCGGCCTGCTGGCGTCGGTAATCGCTCAGCCCGTCCCACTTATTGACCGCGATCACCAACGCGCGGCCGGCGTCCAGCGCATATCCGAGCACGCTGGCGTCCTGGTCGGTGACTCCTTCGTTGGCGTCCAGCATGATCACGGCGACCTGACACTGCTCAATGGCGTGCAAGGTCTTGATGATCGAGAATTTTTCCACCGCCGCATCGACGCGTGACTTGCGACGCAGGCCGGCGGTGTCGATCAACCGGTACAAGCGACCATCGCGCTCCATGTCGATCGCAACTGAATCACGCGTGGTGCCGGGTATATCGGAGGCGATCATCCGCTCCTCTCCCAACAGGCGGTTGACCAGTGTCGACTTGCCCACGTTGGGCCGGCCGATGAAGGCGACCCGGATACGCGCGGGATCGTGGTCGAGCTCGGCGGACTCGCCCTCGTCAGGCACCCGTTCCAGCACCTGTTCGATCAGCTCGTCGATGCCTTGGCGATGCGCGGAGGACACGGCAATCACATCGCTGAAACCGTAGCGGGCGAACTCGTTCAACGCCGCCTGCGTATCCAGCCCGTCCGTCTTGTTGACCACCAGGAAAGTTGGCCGTGCGGTCTTACGCAGCCAGGCGAGGATATCGTCGTCCAGCGTCGATGCGCCTTCGCGGCCGTCGACGATGAACAACACCAGATCCGCCTCGGTGGCCGCTGCGCGCGCCTGGCGCGTGGTCGCGCCGACCAGACCCTCGGCCTCGCCAGCGATACCACCGGTATCAACCACCGCGAAGTGCCGTTGACCTTCGGGCCGGCACACGCCGTAGTGGCGATCACGGGTGACTCCGGGCTGATCGTGGACAAGCGCGTCGCGGGTGCGCGTGAGCGCATTGAACAGGGTGGACTTCCCGACGTTGGGACGACCCACGAGGGCGACTAGCGGGAGCATTGGAGTTGTCCGATCAAAAAGGAAGAAAAGTGCTACTGCCCCAGCTGGAACGCACTCAGATTGCCGTCGGTGTCCTGCACTACCAGGATCCCCTCGGCTACCTGTGGCGTGGCCAGCAAGGGATCGCGGCTGGCCCGGGTGCGGGCAACAAACGCGCCGTCATCGAGCGCCAACCAGTGGAGATAGCCCTCGAAGTCGCCAACCACGGCGTAGTCGCCCTGGATCGCCGGAGAGGTCAACTTGCGCCGAGCCAGCGCCGCCTGGGTCCACATGGCCGCGCCATTTTGCTTGAACAGGCCAATCACCGCATCACCGTTGTCGGATATGACCAACACTTGTGGGGCGACGGCGATCTTGCCCGCGCCTCCGTGGTCACTGAGCCACATCGGCTGTCCGTTGGGCGCGTTGATCGCCATCGTCTTGTTCTTGAAACTGCTCGCGTACAGGGTGGTGTTATCCAACACCGGAGCACCATCAATGTCCGCCATGCGATCCAGTTCGGTACGGCCATCCTGTGGGGCGACCACTTCGCGCCACAACTCGACGCCATCGTCGGCGGCCAACGCCGAGACGCTGCCATCGTCGTTGCCGATAAACACATAACCTGGCCCGATCACCGGGGCATCGTTACCCCGCACCGACAGCATCGGAACGTCATGATTCCAGAACCAGCGCCGTTCGCCGTTGTTGATATCGAAAGCGGTGATGCGGCCATCATTGGAGCGCACGAACACCATGCCCAGCCCCACCGCAGGAGCGGCGATGATCTCGTTGCCGACCTTCGCCCGCCACTTCTCCGCGCCGTTCGCCGCATCCAGCGCGATCACGTCGCCCTCCAGACTGCCGACGGCAACCACGCCGTCACCCACGCCGGGGCCGCCACTGAGTTCCAACTCACTGGGGTAATTCCAGATGCTCTGGCCGGTCTGCAGGTCAAACGCATGCACACCGCCCTCGACCGCCGCCGCATAGACCTTGCCATCGGCGATGACAGGGCCCTGACGCGCGCCCAGTACTCCCTCGCCTTTACCGGCATTGGCGGACCACAGCTTGGTCACCGTGGCCGACGGACTGAACTCCACCAACGCTGCTGGCTTGAGCGCGTCTTCCTTGTCGCTACTGAACCATCCCTTGATCGTGCTGCAGCCCGAGAGCGCCAACGCGCATAGCAATACCGCACTGCCACGCACCAGCACGGCCCGGGCCATGCCATTGCGTGGGCGCTGGTTCGGAACGGGCTTTGTTGAAAGCTGCTTCATTGGGTCGGACTCCATCAAAACAGGCTTCATCAAGACTGCGCCTCGGGATTGGCGGGCGCGGGGTTGGCGGCCGCGGAACCGGTTGCATCACGCGTCGCGGCCACACCCCCGACCTGGGTAAGTTTGAGCTCGAGTATTTGCCGTTGCGGTGATGCCACATCCAGCGCGACCAGTGCTTGGCTGTATGCCTCACTGGCCTTGTCGGTCTGGCCAAGCGCGTACTGGGCATCACCCCGCGTTTCCAATGCCGAGGGGCTGGACGCGTCAGCAAGCAAGGTCAGTGCCTCGTCAGCCCGTCCCGCACCCACGAGCAATCGCGCCAGCCGCTGGTCGACGATGCTGGCCACCGCCGGGTCACTCGGCTGGATCCCGCTCAAGGTCTCGATCGCGGTATCACCCTGACCTGCTTCGACCTGCGAGGCCGCCAGCTGCAGCGTGGCCAGGTTTGCGTAAACGGTGTCGCCGAGCGCCGTCACCTTGGCAGCGGACGTGTCGTCGTCGCCCACGATCGCGGTAACCGCGGCCTGGTACTGGTCCGCCATGCCCAACGCCTGATTATGCTGGTCCTGCTGCCACCACTTCCACCCGCTGATGGCGGCCAGCCCCAAAACCAGGCCGCCGACCAGACCCAGGCCATTGGTGCGAAGCCATTCCAGCACGCGTTCGCTTTGTTCGTGTTCGTCTAGTGGATCGTCTAATGCCATCGAAGGACTGCCATGCTATCCAGCCCCGACGAACAACGCCGGAACCGTCGGTTTGCGGACGAGCCCGGGTGACGGGCCGTGAGATAATCGAACGCGTGAACCGGTCAGTCGGTGACCGGCGCGAGCGAACCCTCAGAGGATAGCGTAAAGCGTGCCACGTTCGCGCGGCTGAACGGCGCCAGGTCGACGGATTCACCGTGGTTGCGAACCTCGACTGCCGACACATTGCCCAGCACGATGCGGCTCACCTGGCCAGGCTCATAGCTGCGACGCTCGTTACTGCCGATCAAGCCCTGCTCGAGCACCCGTCCATCCGGATCGAACACCTGAACCCAGCTGTCATCATTGAAACGCAACGACAACCCCGCCTCATCGACGGTTGCGGGTGCATGCAGCGACCCCATGGAAGCGATCAATGGGGTCCGTCGGGGCGACGGAGTGGTTGGCTCCATATCCATCGGATCCACTGAAAGTGTTGCCATCGCCGGAATCTCCAGCGACTCGACTTGTGGCGTACCGGAAAAATGCGGGCGAGTGGTCAACCAGACGGGCAATGCAATCACGGCGGTCAGTGCGATATACACCGCCCGTCGGCTTGCCTGCTCCAGCACCCGCCGATAACGCGGCGTGTGGGTGTGGCTGATCAGTTCGGGCGGAGCACTATCGTCGATCTCGGCCCGATGCAGGTCCAAGTCCAGATTGATGCCCAGTAATCTTGCGTAGCTCCGCAGCTGGCCGCGCACGAAGACCGGGGCCCCCGCCTGGCTCCAGTCGTCGACTTCAAGGGCACGTATTACCCTGAGTGGCATTTTCAGTCGCGACGAGACTTCCTCGATCGTCAACCCTGCCGTCTCGCGCGCCTGCCTGAGGCGTGCGCCACATCCTTCGACATCGCTTGAAGCGACCTGTTTGGACTGCATCATTGCTTTCCGTCAACCCCCGTTCCGGATCCCGACGTGCCCGGGAACTCCCCCCGTAGCCGCTGAACGTACGCTGCTGCGGCTTCTGTGTCGCCAAGTTTCTGCTCAATTTGTGACGCTAGCAACAATGATGCCGCATCCGCCGGTGCGGCCGCCAACCGGCGCTGCGAAAATGCACGGGCATGAAACGCATCACCGGTGCGAAATTTATGCTGCGCCATCGCCGCCAGCGCAACCGGGTTCTCAGGCTCCAGCTCCAGCGACCGCTCCAGGTAGCGTTCGGCCTGCGCGGCTTGACCAGCCTTCTGGGCGCAGGCGCCTGCGTTCGCCATCGCCACCGCAGGAGTCGGGTAGGTGGGATCGGACAGCGCCTGGTCGAACCATTGCAGCGACTCTTCGGCACGGCCATTGCTACACAGCCATGTCCCGTAATTGTTATGCATGCCGCCTTGGAGCGGCGCCAGTTCCAGCGCCTTCTGATAGTGCCCCCCGGCCTTGCGGTCATCGCCGTTGTGCTCTGCGATCAGCGCAGCGAGCGTGTGGGCGGGCGCGGAATCCGGAGCGAGGCGCAGGGCTTCCTTCGTGGCCCCGGCTGCAC
This sequence comes from Lysobacter sp. A289, assembly GCF_054072675.1. Classification (NCBI taxonomy): domain Bacteria; kingdom Pseudomonadati; phylum Pseudomonadota; class Gammaproteobacteria; order Lysobacterales; family Lysobacteraceae; genus Lysobacter; species Lysobacter sp. A289. The sequence goes on along the minus strand of NZ_JBSVRN010000001.1, from coordinate 837,406 downwards.
CGGAATAGTCGCCAGCACGCAAGGCCTGCTGAGCCTTGTTCACCTCGATACGTGCCGCAGCGCTACCCTTGTCGTAGCTGTCGGGGGTCATCGAGACTTCGGGCTTGACGTACTTGGGGCCGCCTCGACTGACGTCAGGCTTGACGAAAGTCAGCCGACTGCACCCGGACAACCCGACCAACGCCAGCACTACCGCTGCGAGGATCGCCTTGCCGCACATCCGATACCTGGCCCTGCACTCAGGCATTGGCATCGGTGATCCCCTGCGCTGCAAGCTCCTTGCGGAACGTTGCCTGGCGGCGAGTCCGATCCATCACCTGGCCCTTCAGCTGGCCACAAGCCGCGTCGATGTCTTCGCCACGGGTTCGTCGCACCGTGGTCAGCACCCTGGCTTGTTGCAGAAGCTTCTGGAACGCGCGGATATCGGTCTCGGTCGAGCGCTCGTAACGGGTGCCTGGGAACGGGTTGAACGGAATCAGGTTGACCTTCGCCGCGTCCTTCATCTGGGTGGCGTTGTCGAACTGACGCATCAGCCGGGCCAGCTGGCGTGCGTGCTCGGGCTGGTCGTTGATGCCTTTCATCAAGGTGTATTCGAAGGTGATCGACGACTTCGGCTTGCGCATGACGTAGCGCTGGCACGCCGCCATCAACTGGTCGATCGGGTATTTCTTGTTGAGCGGCACCAACTGGGTGCGCAACTCATCGTTGGCCGCATGCAGCGAGACCGCCAGCGACACGTCGCTCACCTCGCCCAGCTTGTCGATCATCGGCACCATGCCGGCGGTTGACAGGGTGACCCGCTTGTTGGCCAGTCCATAACCAAGGTCGTCGCGCATGATGCTCATGGCGCGCACGACGTTGTCGAAATTCATCAGTGGCTCGCCCATCCCCATCATCACCACGTTGGTGAGGCGGCGACGCTGGTGCGGCAGGTTGCCCAGGTGTCGGGCAACCACCCACACCTGCCCGATGATCTCTGCGGTAGTCAAGTTGCGATTGAAGCCCTGGGTACCTGTGGAGCAGAACGAGCAGTTGAGCGCGCAGCCGACCTGGCTGGATACGCACAAGGTGCCGCGACCCTTGTCCGGTATGAACACCGCCTCGATGGCGTTCTTCGGATCCATGCCGATCAACCACTTGTGGGTACCGTCAACCGACGGCTGTTCCAGGATGACCTCGGGCGCCCGAACCTCGGCGTGCTCCTGCAACTTGGCGCGCAAGACCTTGCCAAGGTCGGTCATGTGGTCGAAATCGGTGACGTAGCGGTGATGGATCCACTTCATCACCTGGTGCGCGCGATAGCGCTTCTCACCCAGGACTCCTTCGAAGAAGTCTTCCAGCTCGACTCGATCGAGGTCGAAGATATTCTTCCTCGGTGCTGCGCCGGCCGAGACCGGCGCAGAAACCGGCGACGTCGCATCCGCCGGGATACTGGCGTCGGCGAGGATGATGTCGATGGTGTTTGCGCGGGTCGGGGTCATGGCGTTGTGGTTTTGATGAGCGGAGCAGGCACCGGATCCGTAAAGTCGGACCCGATGCCGGTGGATCAACGGGTGTGGATGTCAGTGGCCGGGAAGAAGTAGGCGATCTCGGTCGCGGCATTCTCCAGGCTGTCTGAACCGTGCACCGCGTTGGCGTCGATGCTGTCGGCGAAGTCGGCGCGGATGGTGCCGGCCGCCGCGTCCTTCGGGTTGGTCGCGCCCATCAGGTCACGATGCTTGAGTACCGCACCTTCCCCTTCCAGCGCCTGCACCATCACCGGGCCGGAGATCATGAACTCCACCAACGCGGCAAAGAACGGGCGCTCACGGTGGACGGCGTAAAAGCCCTCGGCCTCGGCCTTGGACAGGTGCTTCATCTTGGCGGCAACGATTTTCAGGCCGGCCTTCTCGAACCGGGCGTAGATCTCGCCAATCACGTTTTTGGCAACTGCGTCGGGCTTGATGATGGAAAGAGTGCGCTCCAGCGCCATGGGATATCTCCGATTGGGCGGGCGGCGACCTTATGCAAGGTTGGAAAGATCCACGCCCGAGGGTAACAGAAAAACCCGCGCCTGAACGCGGGTTTGGCTTGTGTGACTGCGGTGATTCTAACGGAAATCCGACCGGGAAACGTGCTTTGGGCCGTCATCCTGGCGCTATCGGCGTTGACGATTCATATCGCAAGGCCTAGGATCAAACAAGCGTTTGATTAGACGACATTTCCGGTTACATCCGACAGGGCTTTCGCATGATTCCGACCACCCAGTTCTCAACCAAGGATCGAATTCTCGGAGCCGCCGAAGAGCTGTTCGCCCAGCACGGTTTCTCGGGTACGTCACTCCGCCAGGTCACCAGCCGTGCCGACGTCAACGTGGCCGCGGTCAATTACCACTTTGGCAGCAAGGAAAACCTCGTCAACGAGGTGTTTCGCCGGCGTATGGATGACATGAGCGCGCAGCGCCTGGCGGCCTTGAAAGCCGCCGTCGAGCTGCAACCGCGGGAGCTGGAGCCAATCCTGGCGGCCTTCGTGGAACCGGCGTTGGCTATTGCCCAGGATCGCCATGGCGGCGCGGCGTTCGTGCGCGTCGTCGCACGCGCCTATGCGGAGAAGAACGACAGCCTGCGCAAGTTCCTGTCCGAGCGCTACGGCCATGTCCTGCGTGACTTTGCCAAGGCAATTGCCGTGTGCCTGCCGGAACTGAGCAAGGCCGAGCTGTACTGGCGCCTGGACTTCCTGGCGGGCGCATTGACCTATGCCATGGCCGATTTCGGCTTGATCAAACGGCCCTCAGGCGTACTGGAAAAGGCCCACCGCGAGCGGGCTGCCCGCGAGCTGATACGGTTCGCCGCCGCTGGCTTCAAGAATTGACCCCATAAAAATATTATTTTCAAGGAGTTACAAGCCATGTCTAACAAACTACTTGTCCGCCGTGCAGCGGTTCTTGGCGCCGGCGTCATGGGTGCACAGATCGCCGCGCACCTGACCAATGCCGGGGTCGATACGGTGTTGTTCGACCTGCCGGCCAAGGAAGGCGACCCCAACGGGATCGTCACCAAGGCCATCGCCAACCTGGCCAAGCTCAGCCCCGCCCCACTGGCCGACAAGGCGCTCGCCGGCAGGATCGTGGCGGCCAACTACGAGACCGGCCTGAAACACTTGGAGGATTGCGACCTGATCATCGAGGCGATTGCCGAACGAATGGACTGGAAGCAGGACCTGTACAAGAAGATCGCCCCGCACGTACCGGCCCACACCGTCCTCGCCAGCAACACCTCCGGCCTGGGCATCAACAAGCTGGCCGAAGTACTGCCCGAGGAGCTTCGCCACCGCTTCTGCGGCGTGCACTTCTTCAATCCGCCGCGCTACATGCACCTGGCCGAGCTGATCCCGGCTCGCAGCACCGATGCCGCCGTGCTGGAAGGGCTAGAGACGTTCCTGACCACTACCCTGGGCAAGGGCGTGGTGATCGCCAAGGACACCCCGAATTTCATCGGCAACCGCATCGGTGTGTTCTCGATGCTGGCCGCGATGCATCACACCGGGCAGTTCAAGCTCGGCTTCGATACCGTCGACGCGCTGACCGGCCCGTCGATCGGCCGGCCGAAGTCCGCGACCTACCGCACCGCGGACGTGGTCGGGCTGGACACCATGGCGCACGTCATCAAGACCATGGCCGACACCCTGCCCGACGACCCATGGCACGACTACTTCAAGGCGCCCCAATGGCTGTCCGGACTGGTCGACAAGGGTGCGCTGGGTGCCAAGACCGGCGCTGGCTTCTACACCAAGCGCGGTAAGGACATCCTGGTACTGGACCTGAAGACCCGGGATTACCGTCCGTCAGCGGCCGAACTCGATCCTGAAGTTGCCACGTTGTTGAAGGAACGCGACCCGGCGAAGAAATTCGCCGCCCTGCGCGCCAGCGAGCATCCACAGGCGCAATTCCTGTGGGCCTGCTTCCGCGACACCTTCCATTACAGCGCCTTCCACCTGAAGGACATCGCCCAGACCGCGCGAGACGTCGACTTCGCCATGCGCTGGGGGTATGGCTGGTCGGTGGGTCCGTTCGAGAGTTGGCAGGCCGCCGGCTGGAAGCAGGTCGCCGAATGGATCGCGGCGGACATCGTCGCCGGCAAGACAATGAGCAATGCCACCCTGCCCGACTGGGTGTTCGACGGCCGCGATGGCGTGCATTCGACCGATGGCAGCTACAGCCCCGGACGCGACGCCGTCGTTGCCCGCTCGGCCAATCCCGTGTACGCCCGGCAGCGGTTCCCGGACGCGCTGCTGGGTGAGAAGTTCTCGCAGGGCCGCACCGTGTTCGAGAACGAAGGCCTGCGGATGTGGGCCGACGAAGGCGACGACATCGCCGTGGTCAGCTTCAAGACCAAGATGAACACCGTGTCCGACCAGGTCCTGGATGGCCTGCAGGAAGCGGTGTCACGTGCGGAGACGGACTTCTCAGGGCTGGTGATCTGGCAGGCAAAGGAGCCCTTCTCCGCCGGCGCCGACCTGTCCGGCGCACTGGGCCTGTTGCAGGCCAACGACATCAAGGGCTTCGATGCGATGGTGGCGAACTTCCAGCGCACCAGCCAGCGCATCAAGTATTCACTGGTGCCGGTGGTGGCCGCGGTTCGCGGCCTCGCCCTGGGTGGCGGCTGCGAGTTCCAGATGCACGCAGCCCGCACGGTGCTCGGGCTGGAAAGCTATGTCGGACTGGTTGAGGCCGGCGTCGGCCTGCTGCCTGCCGGAGGTGGCCTGAAGGAGCTGGCCGTCCGCGCGTCCGACGCCGCCGGCCCGAACGGCGATGTGTTCGCCGAGCTGAAGACCGTGTTCGAGACCATCGCGATGGCGAAGGTCGCGACCTCGGCAATGGAGGCCAAATCGCTGCAACTGGCTCGCAAGAGCGACGTGGTCGTATTCAACGCCTTCGAGCTGCTGGATGTCGCCAAGTCCCAGGCGCGCGCCCTGGCCGAGTCCGGCTACCGTCCGCCATTGCCGGCGCGCAGGATCCAGGTCGCCGGCGACGTCGGCATCGCCACCTTCAAGATGCTGCTGGTGAACATGCTGGAGGGCCGCTTCATCTCCGAGCACGACTACGAGATCGCCACCCGCATCGCCACCGTGATGTGCGGCGGCGAGGTCGAGCGCGGCTCGCTCGTCGATGAGGACTGGCTGCTGAAGCTGGAGCGCGAGCACTTCGTCGCCCTGGCACAGATGCCCAAGACCCAGGCGCGCGTGGCGCACATGCTCAAGACCGGCAAGCCGCTGCGTAACTGACCCTCACTCGCCATCCCCGCGAAAGCAGGGAACCAGTGATTCTTCGCCAAACCGTTTCGCCCCATAACAGAGGCCGGAAACCAAATGACCAGACAAGTTCAAGACGCCTACATCGTCGCCGCCACCCGCACCCCGGTGGCCAAGGCGCGCGGCGCGTTCCGCAACACGCGTCCCGACGACATGCTCGCCCATGTGCTCAAGGCGGTGATTGCCCAGGCACCGGGGATCGACGTGAACCGCATCGACGATGCCATCATCGGCTGCGCGATGCCCGAAGGCGAGCAAGGCATGAACGTGGCCCGCATCGGCGTACTGCTGGCCGGGTTGCCTGACACCATCGCCGCACAGACCATCAACCGCTTCTGCTCATCGGGCCTGCAGGCGGTCGCGTTGGCAGCCGACCAGATCCGCCTTGGCAACTCCGACCTGATGCTTGCCGGCGGTACCGAGTCGATGACGATGGTGCCGATGATGGGCAACAAGGTGGCGCTCTCACCGAACGTGTTCAAGGACGACCACGTCAACATCGCCTACGGCATGGGCATCACCGCAGAGAAGGTTGCCGAGGAATGGAAGATCAGTCGTGAGGACCAGGACGCGTTCGCCCTCCAGTCACACCTCAAGGCGCTGGCTGCGATCGAGGCCGGCGAATTCAAGGACGAAATCAGCCCGCTGGAAGTGGTCTCCCACCTGCCCGACCTGGAGCGCAACACCATCCGCGAGAAGAAGGTCCTGGTCGATACCGATGAAGGTCCGCGCATGGGATCCACCATCGAAGGACTGGCCAGGCTGCGTCCGGTGTTCCGCAACGGCCAGTTCGGCGGCAGCGTGACCGCCGGCAACAGTTCGCAGATGTCCGATGGTGCCGGTGCGGTATTGCTTGCCTCGGCGCAGGCGATCAAGGACTACGGGCTGACCCCGCTGGCGCGCTTCGTCAGTTTCTCGGTCGCCGGCGTGCGGCCCGAAGTAATGGGCATCGGCCCGATCGCAGCCATTCCCAAGGCGCTCAAGCAAGCCGGTCTGACCCAGGATCAACTGGACTGGATCGAGCTCAACGAAGCCTTTGCCGCGCAGTCGTTGGCGGTGATCCGGGATTGCGGCCTGGACATGGACAAGGTCAATCCATTGGGCGGCGCCATCGCTCTTGGCCATCCACTGGGCGCGACCGGCGCGGTACGCACCGCGACAATCCTGCATGGCATGCGTCGCCGCCAGCAGAAGTACGGCATGGTGACCATGTGCATCGGCACCGGCATGGGCGCGGCGGGTATTTTCGAGTCGCTCTGAGCACTATCGGATTGCAGCAGAAACCAGGGTCGCCACTGCGGCCCTGGTTTTTTGTTGCGATGCTCAGGCCATTCGGGTGCCGTCCGGAACCGTGCGGTCGACCGTGGTGATTACGACGCCGGTCTCCGTGGGGAATCCCGTCAACAGGAACTCCGACATGAAAGGTCCGATCTGCCTGGGCGGAAAGTTGAGCACTCCGACGATCTGTTTTCCCAGCAGCGCTTCGGGTTCATAAAGCTCGCGTACCTGCGCGCTGGTCTTACGGATGCCGTGGATGCCGAAATCGACCCAGAGCTTCCAGGCAGGCCTCCGCGCTTCCGGGAATGGCTCGACACGCATCACCGTGCCAACACACAGCATTACCTTCTCGAAGTCGTCCCAGCTTATGGATTCAACGCCACTCATCGATTGCCCTCTTTTGTCGCTTTCCATCCATCCTTCAGGCCGGCCCACCAGTAACTCAATTGCGCCGCTACCTGACCGGCCGGCTTCCATGCCGGAGCCAGACCGAACTCGTTGAATTCACGCCAGCGCACATCTCGCTGCGCAATCGCCGACGCCACCAGTTCGCCCGCAAACGTGGTCGGGGCCACACCATGGCCTCCGAACGCCTGGGCGAGCCAGAGACCGTCGTCGGCCAGTCCGATCTGCGGCATCTGATGGCGCGCGTAACTCATCAGGCCGGACCAGGCGTGATCGACCGCCACGCCTCCCAACTGCGGAAAGACTTTCAACATGTCGCGGTACAGCAACCGCTTCACCGCCTCCGGCGAACGATCCCGCACCGATATCCGCCCACCCCACAGTAGCCGCGTGTCAGGCAACGGCCGGTAGTAATCAAACGCGAAACGGCTGTCGTAGACCGCCGCGCGGGTCTGCATGATCTCGTCCATGCGCGATCCCAGCGGCTCGGTGGTCATCACGTAAGTGGCGATCGGCATGACAGAGGCATCGACCCTGCGATCCAGACCGGCCAGGTAGCCACCGCAGGCAAGCACAACCTGCTCGGCGTCGACCTGCCCTTCCGGCGTGGTTACCCGCCACCCCGCCCCCTTGCGCTGCAGCGACACTGCCGGACTGCGCTCATGCACGACCAGCCCTGCTTCGACAGCGACGCGGGCCAGGGCGAGGGCGTATTTGAGCGGGTGGAAGTGGAAGGCATTGGCTTCGAACAGGCCATCGCCATAGCGCCGGCTATGAACCAGATTGCGCAGTTCGGATTTCGGCAACCACTGCCAGTCAACGCCATAGTGCTCGGCCAGCAGTTGCTGTCGTGCCCGGAGCACCGAGGGATCGCGGAACCAGTTGGCCCAGATCACCCCGGCCTCGACCACATCGCAATCAATCCGGTGGCGATGAATGCGATGGCGAATCAACTCCACCGCCTGCATCGTGCCGCCGTACATCGCCTGCGCTCGCCGTGCCCCGACCCGCGCCAACAAGGATGCCTCACCCAGCGAGAACCCCCCGAAGACAAAGCCGCCGTTGCGGCCCGAAGCACCGAAGCCGATCTGGTCGGCTTCGAGCAGCACGACGCCGCCAACGCCACGCTCGACCAGGCCGAGCGCGGTATTGAGTCCCGCGAATCCACCGCCGATCACGCATACGCGCGCGTCGCGTGCGCCCTGCAATGCCGGATAACGGGGGGCCAGCGCCGGAAGCGTGGCTTGGTAGTAGGAAAGGGCCATCGCGCCAGTCAGCCGACCGGCGCGTGAAAAGTCAAACGATGACTACTCCAGCTCGGTGACACCCATTTCCTTCAGCGCATCGCTCATCAGTGTCTGGGCGGCGACGCTCAGCTTCTCGTGATCAAGCGCGTAACGGATCGTCGCCCCGATCAGGCCGATATGGGTGCCGCAATCAAAGCGTGTGCCCTGGAAGCGGTAGGCGTTGACGGCCTCATCGACCAGCAACCGCGCGATCGCGTCGGTCAGCTGAATTTCACCGCCCGACCCCGGCGAGGTGGTTTCCAGGAAGTCGAAGATGCGCGGGCTCAGGACGTAGCGACCGACCACCGCCAGCGTACTGGGCGCATCAGCCGGCTTGGGCTTTTCGATGATCGCGCGGATGCGTCCCTGACGATCGGAAAAATCCTCCGTCGCCACGATGCCATAGCTGGCGGTTTTTTCGCGCTCCACGTCCTGCACCGCGATCATGTTGGCGCCGGTGGCCTCGGCGGCATCAGCCATCTGCTTGAGTGCGCCCGGACCGCGGTTCCAGATCAAGTCATCGGGCAGCAGCACCGCAAAGGGCTCGTCACCAATCACGGGCTTGGCGCAAAGCACCGCATGGCCCAGCCCGCGCGCCTCGGTCTGGGTGACGAACACCGCCCGCACTCCCTTGGGCAACGGGTTGCGGACCAGCTCCAACTGCTCCAGCTTGCCGGCACGTTCAAGCTTTTCCTCAAGCTCGTAAGCCTTGTCGAAGTAATCGGCGACCGCATGCTTGTAGCGGTTGGTGACGAATACCAGCGTGTCGCAGCCCGCCTCGATCGCCTCGTCTACCGCGTACTGGATCAACGGCCGGTCGATGATCGGCAACATCTCTTTTGGAACGGTCTTGGTGGCGGGCAGGAACCGGGTTCCGAGCCCCGCCACCGGGAACACTGCCTTGCGGATACGTTGCGACATCAAACTTTCCTTGCCGTGCGCGAGGGGAACGCCACTACGGTGGAGGGCGCGACCGTGGCTTGTGGATGCAAGCCGATGGATTGGAATTCCGGGACGGTCGAGTGCACCAGTGCATCCAGACGGTCCAGATCGTAGTTTCCGCACGCGTCGCGCAACTGCCTCAGCGCGGCATGGATGTCGGTGGCAACAACCGCACGCGGCTCCGCCTGCAGGATCTTCGGATGCGCGGTGGCACGGTAGCATTCATCGGCGTGGAACAGCACTTCGTGCAGCTTCTCGCCCGGGCGCAGGCCGGTATACACGATCGATACGTCCCGCCCAGGCTGCTTGCCGGCAAGCCGGATCATCTGCTCGGCCAACAAGCGGATCGGTATCGGCTCACCCATGTCAAGCGTATAGATTGCCTCATGGGTGCCGATCGCCGAGGCTTGCAGGATCAACTGGCAGGCCTCGGGGATGGTCATGAAGTAACGGGTTACCTCGGGATCGGTAACGGTCACCGGCCCACCGCGGCGGATCTGCTCGCGGAACAACGGCACCACGCTGCCGGCGGAGTCGAGCACGTTGCCGAAGCGCACCGTCACGAAACGGGTGCTGCGATGGTCAACCAACGACTGGCACACCATCTCGCCGAGGCGTTTGGTCGCACCGAGGATGTTGCCGGGATCGACCGCCTTGTCGGTGGAGATCAACACGAAAGTCCCGACTTCCTCCCGACGGCAGGCTCGGGCCACCGTTTCGGTAGCGAGCACGTTGTTACGGACTGCTTCGCGCAACTGGGTCTCCAGCAGCGGCACGTGCTTGTATGCGGCCGCATGGAACACGGCTTCCGGCTCGGCAGCCCTCAGTGCGTAATCGATGACGGCCGGATCACCACAATCACCGAGTACCGGGATGTACTCCAGGTCTGGGAAATCCCGGCGCAGGTTGGCCAACACGGTGATCAGCGCCAACTCGTCCTGCTCCACCAGTGCTATGCGACGCGCACCGTGGCGGGCGCACTGCTTGCACAGCTCCGAACCAACTGAGCCGCCGGCGCCGGTGACCAGCACCGAGCGGGCACCAAGCCAACTGCGGATGGCCTTCCAGTCCGGGAGCACCGGTTGGCGACCAAGCAGATCCTCGATGGCCACTTCCTTCAGTTCACCCGGCAGCGAACGACCCTCAAGGGTGTCGAGCAAACGAGGCACCATCCGAAACGGCAAACCCGAGCGTTCGCAAGACGCCACCACGGCCTGCATGGATTTCGCATCTGCCGATGGCATCGCGATCACCAGCAAGCGTGCGGCGGTCTCGCGGGCGATCTCGGCCACGTCTCCCACCCGGCCCAACACCGGCACGCCCTGCACCTTGGAGCCACGCAGGCGCGAGGCATCGTCCAGGAAGCCCACGGGTTGGTAGTTGCCGATGCGTCGCAGGTCGCGAACCAATGCCTCACCGGCACCGCCAGCGCCAAGAATGAGGATCCGTACCGAGGCTCCATGTCCCCGATCCATCCGGCTGTCTTTCCATGCGCGATACAACAGTCGCGGTGCACCGAGCATGCCCATCAGAACCAATGGGTACAGAACCAACACGGTCCTCGAAACAAGATTCAGCCGATTGTAGAGAAACAGCCCCAGAACGATTGCGAACAGACCGAGCGCGCAGGCCTTGAAGATATTCCACAAATCCGGAACGCTGGCGAACCTCCAGAGGCCGCGATAGAGGCCTACCTGCCAGAACACCAGCCCCTGGGCGGCCAATACCAACACAATCTCGGTGGACCACCACGCGATCTCGGGCGGATTCGACATCACCCCATAACGCAACCGGTGCAGGCCCTGCCACACCACCCAGACCATCGCGAGGTCGTGCAATACCACCGCTATCCGCGGTGCCGACGACGACCAACGATCCTTCCATGCGCTCATTCACTATCCTTCTTGGTCGGAATCGGGGGCGCCGATTCGATACGTTGCAATAACCACCATGCAAAAGCGGCGGACGCATACCACGCCACGCAACTGCACAACAGGACGATTGTACTGGCTCCAAACATGACGACCACCGCAATAGCTGCAATCGCCGTCCAGCTTGCGTAAGCCACTGTGACAATCACATGACCATCCCGGCGCGCCCACACCTGATAGGCGTGCTGGGTATGCGGGGTCCACCAGCGCTCGCCGCGAAGCATGCGACGCAGCAGGGTAAGTCCAGAGTCGACCAGGAATGCCGACAACGGCAGCAGCAGCCAACCGGAGTGCGTACCGATCCGTGCGACGCCGACTGCGACCAACGCGGCAATCGAGAACCCGATGGCGCCGCTACCCACGTCGCCCAGAAATATCCGGGCGCGGGGAAAATTATACGGCACGAACCCCAGGCACGCGGCGGCGAGCGCCGCGGCCAACAAGCCCCACACGCCACCGAGCAGCAATGCCAGTACGACGGCGAGTAACAGCGCCTGGCTGGCCGCCATGCCGTTGATCCCATCCATGAAGTTCCAGACATTGGTCAGAACCATCACCAGCACCACCGCGGCCAGGCCAAGCCAGGGGTTGCCGGATGTCAGCTGGATGGCAAAGCCGAACAACACCGCTGCCAACCCATGTACAGCAAGTCGCAACCAGGGCGAGAGCGGCCGGTGATCGTCCACCAGGCCCACACCGGCCACCAGTACCAGGCCACTGGCGAAAGCCGCCAGCAGTATCCGGTAGGCCGGGTCGCGAAACGCCAATGCAGCCGACGCCACCAGCAACGCTGCCACGATCGCGATGCCACCACCGCGCGGAGTCGCAACATGATGGCTACGCCGCTCGCCGGGATGATCGAGCAGATCACGCTGAACCGCATAGCGGCGCGCCAACCAGGTGCCAGCGGCGGCGACCGAGGCGTGCAGGAACAACCAGGTCAGCACGGTGTCAGACCACAGCGTAGTTCAACAACGGCTTGACCGTGCCCCATTCTTTGCAGCTCGGGCATTGCCAATGATGGCTACGTGCGCCAAAGCCGCAGCGATTGCATCGATAGCTGGGGTTGCGTACGAGCAACTGGTCGGTGATGTGTTTGAGGTCGTGCAAGGTTGCCAGCGGATCCGCACCTTCGGCAATGCTCAGCTCCATCAGTGCCGCTTCGCCGCGGACCGAAGGGCGATCTTTCAGCTCTTCGGCCAGGTAGGCGCGCGCGGCAGCCACACCGTCCTGACTCTCGACCATCCGGGTCAGGGCCAGCACCGGAGCGATGCCGCGATAGTGCTCACACATTTCGGCGAGGAAAGCACGTGCGCCCGGGCCATCACCCACTCTCTCGTAACACGACAGCAACGCCGGCATGACCTCGGGCAGGTAGTCCGGATCGGTTCGCGCGACTCGCTCGAACGCGCGGATGGCGCCGGCGTCGTTGCCAGCCTCTACCTCCAGTCGGCCCTCGAGCATGCCCGCGCGCACCGAGTTCGCATCGGCTTGATAGGCACGGGCAACGGCGGCGCGAGAGGCCTGGACGTCGCCGGCGGCACGATGTCGGTCGGCCAGTTCGCATTCGAACTGGGTAATCAACTTGCCCATTGATTCGCCAGTGGCGGACTCGTAACGCTGCGCGTTCTCGATCGCCTTGTCCCAGTCGCGCTCGGATTGATAGATGTTGATGAGGTGACGCAGCGCCAGCGGCGCCCGCATGTCGAGGTTCACCAGGTCACTGAAAACGGTCTCGGCCCGATCCAGCAGGCCCGAACGCATATAGTCCTCGCCCAACGCGAGCAGGGCCTGGACCTTTTGCTGGTCACTCAGGCCCGGACGCTGCACCAGTGCCTGGTGCAGGCGAATCGCACGGTCGACCTCGCCGCGACGGCGGAACAGGTGGCCCAGTGCGACCTGGGTCTCGAAAGTTTCCTTGTCCAGCTCGGCGATATGCAGGAACAGCTCGATCGCCTTGTCGGGCTGCTCATTCAACAAATAGTTGAGTCCGCGAAAATACGTTGTCGAAAGCCGACTGACCTGGGTGCTGCTATGGCGTTCGCCCCCCCGGCGGCCGACCACCCAACCGCTTACCGCCGCAATGGGCAGCAACAGGAAGAACCAGAACCACTCGTTGATGAACTCCACCGGTCAGCTCCCGCCATCCAGTGACGTCGTCACGTCGCGGCCGCGCTCAGCGAGTGCGAGGCGACGGCGCAGCGGCAATATCACGCTGGCGCTCAGGGCAAGCCCACCGATCACCACCCCGAGCAACAGCGCCACGATCAGCGCGATGCCAAGGTTGGCAGGTATGTGGCTGAAACCCACGTCGATACTTACCGGCTGCAAATTGAGCGCTCCCACAATGGCGCCCAGTACCAGACACGCAATTGCGATGAGCAATCGGATCAAACGCATGACAGCCTCCGGTCGGTTCCTGCTTGGCGTACAGCTTAGCTGAACAGCCACCATGTGTACGCAAGCGCGTGTACAGAAAGTACCGCCCGATCCTAGTCGCCTTCTTCCAGCGGCGTGGCGTCGCAAACGCGTTCGCGCAGGTCCTTGCCGGGTTTGAAGTGCGGCACATGCTTGCCCGACAGTGCGACCGACTCGCCGGTCTTGGGGTTGCGGCCCATGCGTGGCGCGCGGTAGTGCAAGGAAAAGCTTCCGAAACCACGTATCTCGATGCGCTCACCATCGGCCAGCGAGCCCCCCATCATTTCCAGCAGTGCCTTCACCGCCAAATCCACGTCTTCGCCCTTCAGGTGGCGTTGGCGCTGGGCCAGGATCTCGATTAGCTCTGACTTGGTCATGGGCAATGCGGGTGCTCTTGAAGGAATGTTTCCAGACGCGCGGAAATCAGGTCGAAGGCGGTGACGCCATCATCGACGGCACCCAAACGAAGGACGGCCCGGCCAAGGCCGGGCCGTCCTGGTGGCCAACACCAGCGACAGCGCTGGCGAGGACCCATGCGCTGCCTGGATCAGGCAGCGCAACCGAAATCACTCGGATTTGTTGCTGTTGAGCTGCTCGCGCAGCAGCGCCCCCAACTTGGTGGTGCCGCTGGCCGCATCGGCACTGGCACGGTTGTAGTCGGAAACGGCTTCCTGCATCTCCGCCTCGTCCTTCGCCTTGATCGACAGCTGCATGGTCCGGCCCTTGCGGTCCATACCAATGAAGCGTGCCTCCACCTCGTCGCCAACCTTGAGCACCTTGCTGGCATCCTCGACGCGATCCTTGGAGATGTCGCGCGCCGCCACGTAGCCCTCGATGCCGTCGGCCAGTTCGATCGTCGCACCCTTGGCGTCGACTTCCTTGACCTTGCCGGTAACGATGGAACCGCGGGTGTTCGACGCCATGTACTGGCCGAACGGATCCTGCTCCATCTGCTTGACGCCCAGGCTGATGCGCTCGCGCTCCGGGTCGACGGCCAGAACCACCGCTTCCAGGGTGTCGCCCTTCTTGAACTCGCGCACGACGTCTTCGCCGGTGGTGTTCCAGCTGATGTCGGACAGGTGCACCAGGCCATCGATACCGCCGTCCAGGCCGATGAAGATGCCGAAGTCGGTGATCGACTTGATCTGGCCCTCGACCTTGTCACCCTTCTTGTGCAGGACCGCGAAGGTCTCCCACGGGTTGGACGACACCTGCTTCATGCCCAGCGAGATGCGGCGACGCTCCTCGTCCACGTCCAGCACCATGACCTGCACGTCGTCACCGACCTGCACGATCTTGGACGGGTTGACGTTCTTGTTGGTCCAGTCCATCTCGGACACGTGGACCAGGCCTTCCACGCCCGGCTCGATCTCGACGAACGCGCCGTAATCGGTGACGTTGGAGACCTTGCCGAACACGCGGGTGTCGGCCGGGTAGCGGCGCGCGATGTTGTCCCACGGATCCTCGCCCAGCTGCTTGAGGCCGAGGCTGACGCGGTTGCGCTCCTTGTCGTACTTGAGCACGCGCACGTCCAGCTCGGCGCCCACTTCCACCACTTCGGACGGATGGCGCACGCGCTTCCAGGCCATGTCGGTGATGTGCAGCAGGCCGTCGATGCCGCCCAGGTCCACGAACGCGCCGTAATCGGTGAGGTTCTTGACTACACCCTTCAGGATCGCGCCCTCGACCAGCTTCTCCATCAACTGCTCGCGCTCTTCCGAGTGCTCGCTCTCGACCACCGCGCGGCGGGAGACGACGATGTTGTTGCGCTTGCGGTCCAGCTTGATCAGCTTGAACTCGAGCTCCTTGCCTTCCAGGTAGGTCGAGTCGCGCACTGGGCGCACGTCGACCAGCGAACCCGGCAGGAAGCCGCGGACATCCTTGATGTCGACGGTGAAACCACCCTTGACCTTGCCGCTGATGCGGCCGGTGATGGTCTCGTTCTTCTCGAGCGCTTCCTCAAGCTCGTCCCACACCATCGCGCGCTTGGCTTTCTCGCGCGACAGCACGGTCTCGCCAAAGCCATTCTCGATGGCATCCAGGGCGACTTTTACCTGGTCGCCCACGGCGACGTCGATCTCGCCGTCGTCGTTACGGAACTGTTCGATCGGCACGATGCCTTCGGACTTCAGGCCGGCATTGATGACGACCACGTCGGTACGAACTTCGACGACGGTGCCAACCACGATGGAGCCAGGCTTCAGCTTCGCGAGGAATTGCTCGCTTTGTTCGAACAGTTCTGCAAATGATTCGGTCATTGGAAAATATCCGATTGAACACACGGGCCGCACCGGCTGGCATCGTTTCCCGCAGAGGCAAACGCAAGCAGCACGTGGTCGACCCACCCGTTGATGTGGTGCGATGCAGCTGCACCATGTGTCGGTTGGTTGATCCGCCGCGGGATTGCGACGGGTAGAGTTGGAACGAGTAAATCTGGGACAGGTAAATCTGGAACAGGTAAATTTGAAGCGATGATCCCTGCTACGCGGTCATCAGGCCCAGGACATGCTCGACAACCTCATCGATGCCGATTCCGGTGGTGTCGACGGTCACGGCGTCATCGGCCGGTCGCAGCGGCGCCACCGCACGACTCGCGTCACGGGCGTCACGGGCCAAAATCTCCCGTAGCAGACCGCTTAAGGTAACGGAAACCCCCTTGTCATTCAACTGCTTATAGCGCCGGCCCGCCCTCTCCTCGGCACTGGCGGTAAGGAATACCTTGTGGGCGGCATCGGGGAAGATGACGGTACCCATGTCGCGGCCGTCTGCGACCAGTCCCGGGGGCTGCCGAAACGCGCGCTGGCGATCCTTCAACGACGCACGCACCTCGGGAATGGCGGCAATCGCAGACGCGGCGGCCCCCGCGGTTTCGGTGCGCAGCTCGTGGGTGGCGTCCGTACCGTTCACCCATACCTGCAACTCCCCATCGACCTCACGAAAGCCGATTTCGGTGTCAAAGGTACAGCGCACCAGCGCGGAAGGATCCGACAGGTCGATGTCGCCCCAGCCGGCGGCAACGCCGATGGCGCGATACAGCGCGCCGGAGTCGAGGTAGTGCCAGCCAAGCCGGCGCGCGACCAGGCGACTGATGGTGCCCTTGCCCGATCCGGAGGGGCCGTCGATGGTCAGCACCGGCGATGCGGCGGGGTCATTTGCGATGTTGGGTGTTTTGGTCATGCCCTATTATGCGTGGATGCAAGCGTTCGCCGGCACCTGTTGGATAAAAGCGCCCTACCCCCTTGATCCGCCACGCAAAGACCCGCTAGAATTGCCGGCTTACTCGTTTATCCATCCGTTGCCTGAGGTTTGTCATGAAGATCGTGAACTCCCTGAAGTCGGCGAAGACCCGTCACCGCGACTGCAAAGTCGTTCGCCGTCGTGGCAAGGTCTTCGTGATCTGCAAGTCGAACCCGCGTTTCAAGGCGCGTCAGCGCTGATTCTGCGGGCGCGTCTGCGCTTGGTCGAGAAAGCCGCCTCCGGGCGGCTTTCTTGCATTGGGCTTTCCCAAGTTGGAATTGGCTTGTTGAAGCCGGGCTTGTTGAAGCCGGGCGCCTTGAAGCCGGCGTCGTCGATCCGTGACGTGCGCTGCCAGTTGCGGCGGCCTTGCGCTTACAATCCAAGCCTTCTTGCATGGGGGATGGGGACATGATGATGAAGACCGGCGTTATCGCACTTTCGTTGCTCGCATTATTGACCTTGGGCAGTACCGCTTCGGCAGAAACCTTGCTGATCGAGCGCGTCCAGCAGCAAAACCCGGCGACCGTGCCGGCCCGTGGTCAAAGCATGGGACAGGTCGAGGCCCGCTTCGGAGCCCCCGCGCAACGGCTGGACCCACGTGGCGGGCAAAAGCAGCAATGGCCGACCATCAACCGCTGGGCCTACCCCGCCTTTACCGTCTACTTTGAGAACAACCGCGTGATCGACGTGGTTGCCAACCAGGCCGACGCCAGCGAGATCGGCCCGAAGCCGGCGATCTTGTGACCGCACAATATGAACCGACGTGATCGATGACTGATTTATTGCGCTTTCCGGCCGAGTGGGAGCCCCAATCGGCGATCCTGATCGCCTGGCCGCACGCAGGTACTGACTGGGCCGAGCGTCTGGGCGACGTCGAAGAGACGTATATCGCCCTGGTCGCGGCAATCACCCGCTTCCAGCCGGTGCTTGTCTGCGTCGCCGATGATGATGTCGAAGCCTATGCGCGCGCCCGGCTGGCCTCGGCACGGGTCGAGATGGAGCGGGTCAGGTTCATCGCCGTTGCCTACGACGACACCTGGCTACGCGATTCCGGCCCCATCACCCTGGTGACCACCGATGGCTACCGGCTGCTGGATTTCCGCTTCACCGGTTGGGGCGGAAAATTCCAGGCCAGCCGCGACGACCGCTTGGTGGAAGCCCTGAGTGACCTCGGAATCTTCATTGACAGTTCCCGGCAAGCCATTGATTTTGCACTTGAAGGTGGCGCCATTGAAACCGATGGTGCCGGCACGCTTCTCACCACGTGGACGTGCTTGAGCGAACGCCACCCGGATGCGTCCAGGTCCTCGCTGGAGCAACAACTGGCTGGCTGGTTGCAGCAGGATCGGGTGTTGTGGCTGGATCACGGCTATCTGGAGGGTGACGACACTGACGCCCACATCGACACCCTCGCCCGCTTCGCCGCGACCGATGCCATCGTTTATCAGGCGTGCGACGACCCCGATGACTCCCATTTCGCCGAACTGCAGGCGATGGGCGTCGAGCTGTCAGCCTTGCGCACTCGCAGCGGCCAGCCTTACCGGCTTTTCCCGCTGCCATGGCCCAGACCAGTGGTTGACGGCGGACGTCGCCTGGCCGCCAGTTACGCCAACTTCCTGGTGATCAACGGCGCCGTGCTGATGCCCGCCTACGATGACATCGCCGATACGGCCGCCGCAGCAGTATTGTCGAAGGCATTCCCGGGCCGTGAAATCGTCCAGGTTCCGTGTCGCTCGCTGATCTGGCAGAACGGCAGCTTGCACTGCATCACCATGCAGCTGCCGGCGGGGCTGGTTCCTCCTGCCGTCCGGCAGCGATCCCAGCCAATGGAATCATCATGAGCAACAAGACCCTTCCCGTCGCGCTGATCCAGGAGCGCGCCATCATCGACCAGGGCGCCGGCAACGCCGACGCCAACCTGGGGTTGATTGAACAGCGCGTGGCTGACGCTGCCAGGCAGGGTGCGAAGTTGATCCTGTTGCAGGAGATCCACAACGGCCCCTACTTCTGCCAGCACGAATCGGTGGACGAGTTCGACCTTGCCGAGCCGATCCCCGGCCCCAGCACCGAGCGACTGGGCAAACTGGCGAAACAGCACGGCGTGGTGCTGGTCAGTTCATTGTTCGAGCGTCGCGCGGCTGGTCTTTACCACAACACCGCCGTGGTGCTTGAAGCCGACGGCAGTATTGCCGGCAAATATCGCAAGATGCATATCCCGGACGACCCGGGGTTCTACGAGAAGTTTTACTTCACCCCGGGCGACCTGGGTTTCGAGCCGATCGATACCTCGGTGGGTCGTCTCGGTGTGCTGGTGTGCTGGGATCAGTGGTACCCGGAAGCGGCACGGTTGATGGCATTGGCGGGCGCCGAGCTGCTGCTGTATCCGACCGCGATCGGCTTTGACCCCGACGACGACCAGGCCGAAAAAGATCGTCAGCGCGATGCCTGGATCATCAGCCACCGCGGTCATGCGGTCGCCAACGGCCTGCCGGTGCTGAGCTGCAACCGCGTCGGCCACGAGCCGTCGCCATTGGGGACGTCGGGAGTGGACTTCTGGGGCAACAGCCATGTGCTGGGGCCACAGGGAGAGTTCCTCGCCGAGGCTGGCAGTGACCCGGAAATCCTCATGGCCGAAGTCGATATGCAACGCAGCGAGGACGTCCGGCGGATCTGGCCGTTCCTGCGTGATCGCCGCATCGATGCCTACGGCGACCTGCTCAAGCGCTACCGGGATTGAACCTTCCCCGGCGCTGCGCGTCCAACCCGGCACAGTGCCGCCGTCACATTCCCCCTTGCTCCAACTGGTTGCCGCTTGATGATTGATACCACCGTGGACGACATTACCCCGGACTTCCTGCGCGGGCAGCCACATCAAGTCGTCGAGCGCGACGGCGTGCGCTACACCCTGCTGGGCACCGCCCACGTATCGCGGGCCAGCGTTGAGGCGGTTGCCGCCGCGATCGCCAGCGGCAACTACGATGCGGTCGCGGTAGAGCTGGACGCCCCCCGCCTCAATGCCCTCACTGATGCGGACTCAATGGCCAAGCTTGACCTGGTCCAGGTGATCCGTTCCGGCAAGACCGCGATGTTTGCCGCCAACCTGGCCCTGTCCGCCTACCAACGCCGGCTCGCCGAGCAACTGGGCGTGGAACCCGGCGCCGAACTCAAGCGCGCGGTACTGGAAGCCCGGGCACGCGAATTGCCCGTGCACCTGATTGATCGCGACGTCGGCCTGACCTTCAAGCGCGCCTCGTCCCGGCTCGGGTTCTGGGGCCGCGCGAAGCTGGGCGGCGGGTTGCTGGTCAGCCTGCTTGCCGATGACGAGGTCGGCAGCGAGGAGATCGAGAAACTCAAGCAGGGCGACATGCTGGAGGCGAGCTTCAATGAGTTCGCCAGCGAAAGCCCGGCCGTCTACGAGACAGTGATTGCCGAACGCGATCGCTATATGGCGGCGCGCTTGCGCGAGATCCGTCAGGACACCAACAACGACGGCTCACGCGAGGTGCTGGCGGTGGTCGGCGCCGGTCATTTGCAGGGGCTGGCCCGGCACCTGCGCGAGGAGACCGCCGCACCGACCGCGATCCGCGAGGAGCTGGAGTCGCTTCCGAAGAAGAGCGGAATCCCGTGGGTCAGCATCGTGGTGAGTGCCATCGTGATCGGCGGCTTCGCCTGGGGCTTCTCGCAGGGTGGCCTGGATGTCGGCTCGGAGTTGCTGCTGCAATGGGTGCTGGCGACCGGCTTGCTGGGCGCGGCAGGTTGCGCGATCGCCGGCGGGCACCCGTTGAGCATCCTGGTCGCATTCCTGGTGTCCCCGATTACCCCATTGCACCCCGCGCTGGGGTCGGGAATGCTCAGCGCGTTGACCGAGGCCACGCTGCGCAAGCCGACTTACGCCGATTTCATGGCATTGCGCGCGGACGTGCAGACCATGCGCGGCTGGTGGCGCAACCGGGTGGCGCGGATACTGCTGAACTTTTTCCTGACCAGCATGGGCACTGCGATTGGCGTATGGGTCGGCGGGCTGAAAATACTCAGCACCGTGTTCTGATACGGCGCCGTCACATCCCGTTCGGGTCGCGCCCGTGTCGTGGCGACCGGGATACAACTTGCCGGCCAGACGGGCCGGCAACGTTGCCGAAACCCGTCAGGCTTCGTTGAGCCCACCCGCCAGCGGCGCAGGCGTTGCTCCCCTTGCCTTGCGTACGATCCTGACCGTCCCGTTACGCAGGTCATCCAGCAGCGCATAGATGGTCGGCAGGAACAGCAGGCTGACCACGGTCGAGAACGCCAGACCGCCGGCAACCGCACGCGCCATCGGGAAGTAGGTCAACCCGCCCAACACCTGGGTCTCGCTCAGCGCGATCGGCACCATCGCCAGGATCGCCGTGCCCATCGTCATCAGGATCGGCCGCAGGCGCTCGCGACTGCCTTCGACCAGGGCATCGGTGCGACACAGGCCGCGGCGGCGCAGGTTGTTGATGTGCTCGATCATCACGATCCCGTTGTTCACCACCACGCCCATCAACACCAGGATGCCGATGAACGCCATCACCGAGAACGTCGTGCCGGTGATCCAGAACAGCCAGAACACGCCGAACACCGAGAACAGCACACAGCTCAATATGGCGGTGGGAAACAACAGCGACTCGAACACCGCCGCCATCACCACGTAGATCATCACAAGCGCGATGACCAGGTTGAACATCATCTGGTTCTGGGCCTTGGAATCGCGCTGGAAGGCACTGCCCTCGAAGCTGTAGCCATAACCCGGCGGGAACGCAACGCCGTCCAGGGTCTGCTCCATCACCTCACGGGCGCGCGGCACGGTGGCGTCATTGGCCAGGTTGGCCTGGATGGTCAACCGGGTCTGCCGGTTGGTCCTGCGGATATCGGTCGCCGCCTCCTGCACGTTGACATCGACCATCGCCATCAGCGGCACGGTGCGACCATCGGGTGCGCGCACGGTGAACGCCGCGATGTCCTCCATTCCGTAGTTGTCGGCGCCCTGGAAGCGCACCCATACCGGGATCTCGGTCTGGTCACGCTTGAACTCGCGCAGCTGTGCGCCGCGCAATGCCAACGATACGAAGCGGGAAACGTCCTGGGTGCTGAAACCGAACGCTGCGGCACGTTCGCGATCAACGCGCACCGTCAACTCGTTGTTCTGGTCGCCGCTGTCGACGCGCACGTCGCGCAGCTCCGGATTGCGGGCGAGGATCGGCACGACATCCTCGGCCAGGTTCTCCAATATCTTGGTCGAGTCACCCACCAGGTGCACTTCGATATTGCCCGCGCCCCCGCCGTCACCTCGGCTGCGGCCGACACCCAGTTTCGCGCGCGCCGACTTTGGCAACTCCTTGCTGATGATCTCGCCCAGCTTGGATGGATCTTCGACCGAGTCGTCGAACGACACCTCGGTCTCGGCCCAGCCCTGCTCCCGATACTGCGAATACACCTGGACGATATGGAAGCGCTCACGGTTCTCGTTCAGGTATTGCTCGACACGTCGGACTTCTTCGCCCATCTGCTCCTTGGTGTAGCTGCCTTGCCACTTGTAGAAGATCTCGACCTCCTTGCCGTCATCACTACCGAACATCTCGATCTTGGTCTGGGTCATCGGCACGATGCTGACGGCAATGATCAACACGATCCCGAACACGCTCCAGCCGCGATGATCCAGGGTCCACCGCAGCAAACGGGCATAGCGCTTCTGCAGCCGATGGATGATTCCACCTTCGTTGCTTACTGCCGGCGGCGTTTTCATCCGCGCCGACAGCATCGGGATCAGGCTGACGGCCACCAGCCATGACGCCAGCAGCGACACCGATATGGTGATCGCAATCTGCGACATGAAAATGCTGATGTCATTGGCCTCGCCAAACAGGTTGGGGACGAACACGATGCAATGGCACAACGTGCCCGCCGACAATGCGATGGCGACGTTGCGGGTACCGACGATCGAGGCCTGAACCGGCTGTCCGGGAAGTTTCTCCCGCTCCTGGTAGATGCTTTCCACCACCACTACCGCATTGTCCACCAGCATTCCGACCGCCAGCAGCAAGCCCATCAGCGACAACACATTAAGGGTGACGCCGGCGAAATACATGAAGCCCAGTGTCATCACGAAGCAGATCGGGATCGCCAGGGTCACCATCAATGTCGACGGCCAGTGGCGCAGGAAGAAGTACAGCACCGCGATCGACAGCAGCAAGCCGATACCACCGGCTTCGGCCAGCTCCAGCAGTGAACTGGTGACCTCCTTGCCCTGATTGTCGTCGACCTTGATCTCGATCCCGCTCAATGCCGGCTGCTGGCGGATCCGTTCCAGCTCCTCCAGCGCGCGCCGGGAAACATCCACCAGGTTGGCCTCACGCTCCTTGAAGATGTCCAGGGTCACCGAGGGGCGCCCGTCGAGCTGGCGCGCGCCGGTGACGCGTTCGGGCTTGATGCGGATTTCGGCGATATCACCCAGCCGCACCCCGGCGTCGTTGATGACCAACTGGCGGAACTCGTCCAGGTCGGTCAGCTCACCGACCGGCTGCACCCGCAGGCGTCGCCCCTCCACCTCGATCTCGCCCGCCGCCATGGAGAAGTTCAACGATTGCAGGCGCGGGGTCAGCTCGTTGAGGCTGAGCCCGTGGGCCGTCAACCGGTCGGGGTCGATGGCGATTTCGATCTCGTTGGCCGGCGCGCCGCCGATATCGACATTGGCGATGCCGTCGACGCGTTCCAGCGGACGCTGGAACTCGCGCTCGATCAGGTCGTACGCCTGGCTCAGGTCGGTGTCGCCGGCCAGGTGGATCTCCAGTATCGGATCATCACTGCTGGACCAGTTGCCGACGAAATAGCGTTGCAGGTCATCGGGCAACTCGTCGCGGATGGCATCCAGTCGCTCGCGCGCCTCCGACGCGGCAATCTGCACATCGGTGTCCCAGTCCGAGTACATCACCTGCAGCCTTGCACCATCCGAGGTCGCCGTGCCACGCAGGCTTTCCAGCCCACTCATCGTGGACAACGCTTCCTCGGCCGGGCGCAGCACCGTGCGTTCCACCTCTTCGGGCGTCGAACCCGGATACGGCAAGTTGACGAACACGGCCGGGAACGAGATCGCCGGCAGCGCTTCCAGGGGCAACCGTACCGCCGCGATCAGGCCAATCACCACCATCGACACGAACAGCATCATCGTGGTGACCGGGCGCCTCAGACTCATCTCGGAGATGTTCACCCCAGCGACTCCGGGTGGGGCTCAGTGCGGTGCGCGCGAGTGCGGTAATACTGGTCCGGACGCCGATCCAACAGGTCGTACACCACCGGAATCACCACCAGCGTCAACAGCGTGGAGACCAGCAAGCCGCCAATGACGGTGATGGCCATCGGTGAGCGCACCTCGGCGCCTTCGCCAAACGCCAGCGCCAGCGGCAGGAAGCCGAACAGCGTGCACATCGTGGTCATCACGATGGGCCGCAACCGGGAGCGCGCGCCCTCCACCAATGCCTCGTGTTTGGCCACGCCCGCCTCGCGCAACTGGTTGACCTTGTCGATCAGGATGATCGCGTTCTTGGTCACCAGCCCGACCATCAGGATCAAGCCGATGAAGACCACGATCGACACCGGTGAGCGGGTCAGGAACAGCGCCAGGATCGCGCCCACCATCGCCAACGGAATGGTGAACAGGATCACGAACGGGTGCAGCAACGATTCAAACTGCGATGCCATCACCAGGTACACCAGGAAGATCGCCAGCCCGAACGCCAGGCTCAACGAGCGAATCGAGCTGGACAGTTCCTCGCCCTGGCCGCCGATATGCATCTGTACTCCGGCCCCCAACGGGTTCTGCTCGACCATCTGCTGTACCTCGACCACGGCGCTGCCCAAGTCGATGTCGCGCAGGTTGGCCGACACGATCGCGACCCGCACCTGGTCGGCACGATGGATCTCGCTGGGACCGGTGGTCGCAACCACATCAGCGACCGACGCCAGCCGTACCGGCGCGGCACCGCCCGGGTTGACGATCAGCCGGCGAATGTCCTCCACCGAGCCACGATCGGTCTCCTCCACGCGTACCAGCACGTCGATCTTGCGGTCGCGGAAGCTGTAACGGGTCGCCACCTCGCCGCGCACCTTCGCGACCACCGCGTCGGCGATCTGCCGGGTGGTCAGCCCGAAGGCGGCCGCGCGCTCCTGGTCGAAGTGGATCTGGATCTCCGGGAAACCCTGCTCGACCGTGGAGCTGACGTCGGCGTAATGCGGACTGGCCCGCAGCATCGCCGCCATTTCCTGGCCGGCGGTCTTGATGGAATCCAGGTCACCGCCACGCAGTTCGATCTCCAGCGGCATCGAGAAACTGAACAACTGCGGCCGGCTGAAATCCGCCGTCGCGGAGGGATGGGACTGCATCGTCTTGCGTAGTTGTTCGGTGGTCGCCGCCTCGATTTGCTCGCTGCCGCCATCGCTCATCACGATGCTCAGCTTGCCGATGTTCTCACCGCTCTCCGCCGGGCTCGCGTCCAGCCGCGTGCCGCTGCCGCTGACCGCATACATGGTCCGGATCCCCGGCGCGTCGGCATTTTTTTCCTGCAGCTCGCTCACCAACGCATCGGTCTCGCGCAATGGCGTGCCCGGCGGCAGCTTGACGGTCATCTCGAAGCGGTCCTGGGCCAGTTGCGGGATCAGGTCGGCACCCAGCAACGGCACCAGCAGCAGCGACAGCACGAACACCGTCGCCGCCGCTCCCAGCACCACCAGCGGCCTCGCCAATGCCGCTGGCAACAGCCTCAGGTAACCGCGCTCGGCACGGTCGTAGGGTTTCATCGCCAGGTCGCTGGCCTTGCGCATCACCGGGCCGACCACGGCGGAGAGCCCACGCCACAAACGCACCGCCACCCACGTCAGTCCGAAAAAGCCGCCGCGTACACCGGCGCCGACGCCACGCTCGGCCATGGCCAAGGGCTTCGCCAACCGGGACTCCGGCTTCCACTGCGGGTGCGCCGCCTCTTCCGGGAAGGCCAGCGGCGGCCGTCCCTTGAGCGCACTGAGCATCGGGATCAGGGTCATGGACACCGCCAGCGAGATCGCAATCGCAATGGTCACCGTCAACGCCTGGTCACGGAACAGCTGGCCGGCGATACCCTCCACGAACACCAGCGGCAGGAACACCGCAATCGTGGTCAAGGTGGACGCGACCACCGCCATGCTGACCTCACCGGTACCCTTGATCGCTGCCTCCAGGATGCCCAACCCGCGTTCGCGTGCCTTGGCGATCGATTCCAGCACCACGATCGAGTCATCCACCACCAGACCGGTCGCCAGCGCCAGCCCACCCAGTGACATCACGTTGAGGCTCAGGTCCAGTCGCCCCATGAAGAAGAAGGTGGTGATGATCGACACCGGCAACGACAACCCGATCACGAACGTGCTCCAGCCATCGCGCAGGAACAGGAAGATGATCAGGATCGCGAGCAAGCCGCCGATCACCGCATCCTTCTTGACGTCACTGATGGCGTGGCGGATGAACGTCGATTGGTCCTCGATAACGGTCAGACCGATATCGGGCGGGATCTGTTCCTGGATCAGTACCAGTTGCTTGTGCACGGCATCGGCGGTGGCCACCGTATTGGCATCGCCTTCCTTGTAGATCGCCAGCTCGACAGCTTCCTTGCCATCCACGCGGATGATCGACTCGCGCTCCTTGTGGCCCTGGGTGACCTCGGCGATGTCCTTGAGCCGGACCGCCTTGCCTCCGGCGATCGCGCCGGAGTTGCCGGACGACGCACTTTGCACGGAGGCCGCCGCCGCCATCGCATCGGCGGATCCGGACGCCGCAGCGACCCGCGCCATCTGTGCGGCCGCGTCCTGCGCCGCATTGTCGCCACCGCTGCTGGTGGTCACCAGCATGTTGCCGATTTCCTCGACGCTGGCGAACTGGTTGACCGTACGTACCAGATAACGCTGGCTGCCCTGCTCCAGCCGGCCGCCGGAGATATTGATGTTCTCCTGGCCCAGTCGCTGGATCACCGTCTCGATGGGCAGGTTCAACTGGGCCAGCTTCTGCTGGTCGATCAGCACATGGATCTCATCCTCCAGGCCGCCGCCGACCTTGACCGCGGCAACGCCCACCACCGGCTCGAGTTTCTTCTTCAGGTCTTCTTCGGCATAGCGACGCAGCACCGACAGGTGGCGAAGGCTGTCGTCGTCGGCCGTGGTGGACAGCGCCAGCCGGATAACAGGCTCGGTGGAGGGATTGAAGCGCAGCAGTATTGGCGGCTTGGCTTCCAGTGGCAGCTGCAAGGCCTCCATCTTGTCGCGCACTTCCAGCCCGGCCTGGTCCATGTCGGTGCCCCAGGCAAACTCCAGCACCACATCGCTCTGGCCGGTGCGCGAGACCGACTTGAGCTTGCGCAGACCCTTGACGACGCCGACCGCCTCTTCTACCGGCTCGGTGATGAGGGTCTCGATCTCGGTGGGCGCCGCACCGACGTACTCGGTGCGCACGGTCAGGGTCGGATAGCTCAGGTCGGGCAGCAGGTTGACCTTCAGGTTGCCCAGCGCGATCAACCCGAACAGGAGGAAGGTGATGGTGACCATCGCCACGGTGACCCGGCGACGAGTGGAAAACTCGACCAGGCTGAAACCGGCGGAACGATGCGGGTCGGGCATCGGGCGGGAAGGATTGTTGATGTCGTCGCTCACGTTCGGCCCGGCCTACTGGTCGGTCGCCGCCGTCGGCGCAGGAGCCGGCGGCTGTTGGGTCGGCGCGCTGTCGGCAACCGGCGTTTGTTCATCGGCCGGCGCGTCGACCACCGCCACGGCGCTGCCGTCACGCAACGCACTCTTGCCGGCAACCACCACGCGATCGCCCAGTCCCAGCCCGCCACGGATTTCAGCCCAGCTACCGTCCATGTAACCCAGTTGCACCGGCGTGCGCGCCACCTTGCCGTCCTTCAGGACGAACACCGCCGGGTCGCCCTGGTCTTCCAGCAATGCAATACGGGGCACCACCAAGGCGTTGGCACGTTGGTCGTAATCGATACTGATACGGCCGAACATGCCCGGCCGCAATATGCCGACGCCATCAAACCGGGTAATAACCCGGAAGGTGCCGCTGCCGGCATCAACCACCGGCGAGACACGATCGACGATGCCGACGAAGCTCTTGCCCGGCAATGCGTCCACCCGCAACTGCGCCTCCTGGCCGGGCTTCAGCACCGACAGTTCCCGCTCGGGCACGTTCAGGGTGGCCTCCAGCCTGGAGGTGTCGACGATCCGCACGATCGGGGTATTGATCTGCACGAAATTGCCTGCCTTGGGCGTGACCAACGCCACCACCCCGCTGATCGGCGCCTTGACGCTGGCATACGACAGCTCCAACTGGGCCATCTTGTTGGCGGCCTTGGCATTGGCCAAGTCGTAGCGGATCTGGTCATAGTCGGATGCGGCAATCAACTGCTCGGCCGCGAGTGTCTTCGCCCGTTCGAACTGGTTCTGCAGCTTGCCCAGCTGCGCGGCGGCTTGTGCCAGCTGCAGTCGCGCCCGGTCCGAATCCAGCCGCACCAGAACCTGGCCCGCCTGGACGTGCTCGCCTTCGGCGACCAGCACGTCCAGGGCCACACCGGAGGTCTTGGCAACCACCTGGGATTCGGTGGGCGCCTCCAACGGCGCGGTCCCCGTGTAGCTCGCGGCCATCGGTCGTTGGGTGACAGCAGCGACCTCCACCGGCACCGCTTCGACGACTTTTTCGCTGCCTGTCTTGTCGGCACCCGGGTCTGGCTTGCCACCGGAGCAGGCCGCCAGCAGCAACAAACAGGGCAGTGCCAACGCAGCGACGCGCAGGCCGCTACCGGTGGGTGGAAAAATAGGCTGGCGCATCAAGTGACCCCGAGGAATGTGTGTGTGCATGTGACGCATCGACTGCATGCCGGTGTTGTAGCTATGTATATCAGTATAGCTGACCGGATCCTATCCCCCGAAGGTCACGCCGACTTGTCCGGCGATACCCGGCATCGAAGGAACCCGGTTGCCAATGGCCAGGCCTTCATGGAACGATGAACGCGAGCTATACTTTGTAGATTATGCGCGAGCACCGTGGATACGCGTAAGTCCACCTGCCCCGCTAAACACCTATCCAGCCACAGAGATTGCGGACTACACCATGATGCGACCGCTGACTATTGCCGCCTGCCTGGCGCTCACCCTCCTCGCCGCCCCGGCGATGGCCCAGGATCCCGCCACTGCCGGGACCAACGACTCGTCCAGCGCTGCCGAGCGTGGCTTCCTGTTGACCTACACCTGCCAAGGTTGTCACGGGATCGATGGCTACAAGAACGCCTATCCGAATTACCACGTGCCAAAGCTCGGCGGCCAGTCCGCGGTTTACCTGAGCAATGCATTGCACGCCTATCGGGACGGCACGCGCAGCCATCCCACGATGCAGGCCCAGGCCCGGGGTTTCTCGGACCAGGACATTGCCGATATCACCGCATTCCTTTCCAACTTGAAGTGAGAGAACAGATGTCAATGACGATCCGCGGCAATTTCGCCATCGCACCTGTTCTGCTCGCCACGATGCTGGCCCTGTCGGCGTGTTCATCAGACGCTCCTGCCGATGGCGAACATGCCGCACTGAGCTCATCCTCGGCCGGCCTGCCCAACGGCAACATCGCCGCGGGCGAGCAACAGGCCAAGGTCAAGGGTGCGGCAACCGGCCAATCGTGCATCGATTGCCACGGAGCGGAAGGTAACGCACCGATCGACCCGACGTATCCGATCATTGGTGGGCAATACGCGGACTACATTGCCCACTCGTTGCAAGGCTATCGCGACGGCAGCCGCGAGCATGTATTGATGTCGTCCCAGGCCCAGGACCTGACCGATCAGCAGATCGCCAACTTGAGCGCGTATTTTGGATCGCGGGACAGCAAGTTGGTCAACATGGTTGGATCCCACGACAAGTAGCCAACCTGCCGCTTCCCACCAGGAAACCGTCACCAGTAAAAAGGCCCGCTTGACGCGGGCTTTTTTATTGCTACCAGGCCCGTCAGTCGCCGGCCGGCACGCTGCCGTTATCGTCCTGCAACTCCGGCTTGAATGGGATATCCGGTGATGGCCGCGCCGTCGCTGGCTGGTCGGCCAGGTTGGGGTCGCTGATGCCGCATGCTCCGCCAAGCGCCAACAGCACGGTATGGCAGACGATGTGCTTGCTGGTACCGGGGATCGGGATGCGGATCGTACTAACGCTCTTGCGGACCCACTCTTCCAGCAGCGTTTCGGTCGGACGCCAGTACTGATCAAAGGCGGTTGGCTCGTAATCGGTTGGCGCGCGCTTGAGCCAGGTACCGTTGCGGTCGAGGTTGACGATCTCATCGGTGACCGTGCCCGGGGGCTTGCCCGGCGATGCCGAGCCAGGCGTTTCTGCCAGCTTCGCGCTGCCATCACTGTTGTACAAACCGTCCGCTTGGCCCAGTTGCTGGCCCGGACGCTCTTGCGCATCTGCGCCCCAGTCGTCGCCACGCTTCGGATCAGGCCAACCGCCGGGGGTGGGTGTCTGCTTTGGACCCGCATTGGAGCTGACGCCGGGTTGATCAGCGGCACCAGGGGGCTTGATCGCCGGCGAGAGTGGTTGTGCCGCCGGCTCAGCAGACTGGCTGACGGTCGGCATTGCAGTAGTCGACGGCTTGGGTGACACGGCAGGGGCTGCCGTGATGGCAGGAATCTCCCGTGCCTGCAATGCGGGGGCCTGGAGTTCGCTTGGCGGGGCGACCAGCGCGGGTCGCACCACGGTTGACGGTGACGACCGGGGCGGCGGGATGCTCGGTACCGGCACGCTTGGCAGTGGCCTGCTTGGTAGGGCAATGGGGATCTCGCGCACGACCACTTCGGCAGGACGCTGCTCCAGAACCGGCGGTGCCGACGGCGATGCTTCAATGACCGACACGGTCGGGCGCGGCGCAACCGGCACCTCCGCCACTTCGACGGCGGGTATCGACATCTGCAGTTCGGGCACCATCAGTTCCGGTGCATCCAGGCGGTGGGCGGTCGGCGGCAATACGAAGTCGCTGACCTCGCCGATCGGCTCGCTGACCGTCAGTGGCTGGTTGGCCTCTGTTGCCGCCATTTCCGCGACTTCTTGCACCTGAGCCGGTGCCGGCGGCGGAGCCGGGAGAACCGCAGGCGGTTCCGGGGTCGGCGGCTCGAGCGCTTCCGGCGGTGGCGACGCACTGGTCGTCGGCGCGTCAGGGACATCGTCAACCGGCGTCGGTGGTACGGGGGTGCTCTGCTGCTGTTCGGGTTCCGAGGCCGGCCCACCGCCCACCTGCTCAGGGGTTCCCGTTCCGACATACTCGATCTGCACCACCATCTCTTCGCCCTTGGGTGGAGGATGGGACGGATTGACGGATTGCTGGTAGATCAGCCAGACCAGTATTGCCGCCAGCAACACGTGCCAGCCAACCGAAGTAACTGTGGCGAACCAGCGAAGCCCACGCTCGTCACGTTGGGCTGGCTCCCACTGCTGGCGACCCAGCGCCGTGAGTGCCTGCCATTGGCTCAGTGGTGCCGACGCACGCGGCGGCGCCTTCAAGGGACGCTCGGCCATTGCCGCCGCGATCGACCGGGCGCTGGCGCCGGTCACCGCGCCGGCGCGCGGCGACATCGATGCAAACCATTGCTGCCATCCGGACGGGAACTCGCCCGGCGGCATGCGCCGATGCGGTGCAATCAGCTTCAGGCGAAGCTGTAATGCGTGGATCCATGCGTCGACCGAGACCGTCAACGATGCATCGCCAGGCTCAGGCGCCGCTTTCGCGGGCGATATACGGCGCCGCGCCAGTTTCGTGGTCGGTCGCGTCGCGCACCGCAGTTACCCCCGGGACTTTTTCCAGCAGGGTTTTTTCGATGCCGTTCTTCAACGTCATGTCCGCCATTCCGCATCCGTGGCAACCACCGCCGAAGCGCAGCACCACGACCCCTTCGGCCGTTACCTCCGACACTGAAACACTGCCCCGGTGCTGGGCAAGCTGCGGATTGATCTCGTTCTCCACCAGGTAGAGCACGCGCTCCACCAGTGAGGCCGACTCGCCTGGTGCCACGCCCTTGATCTTGGGCGCGCGGATCTGCAGCTGGCCGCCCGTCGCCTGGTTCTCGTAGTCGATCTCCGCCCCATCCAGGACCTCCACGCTGGCTGCCTCCAGCCACAACGTGAAGCCGCGGCAATCGATCGCCCATTCGTCACCTTGCAGGTCGCCCGGCTGGGTGAACTCCAGCCGCACGTCCGCGCGCGGCGTGCCGGGATCGACCGCCGACAAACGCACGCCAAGTTCAGGCAGTGCCTCTCGTTCGATCAATTTACGGAAATGGGTCTGGGCGGATTCTGATATCTGGATCATGCCGCTATTCTAACGGTCTATACGCTATACAACCGTTAGCGAGCCAAGGAGCCCTGATGAACGACATGATCCCCCTCGCCCACGCCCATTGCGCGCCCCGTCGCGGCAGTGAACACAAGCTCGGCGATGTGCGGGTGCGCGAACTGCTGATCGAAGTTCCGGGCTGGGAACTGGCCGAAAATGGCCGCGCCCTGTGCAAGACGTTCCAGTTCAAGGACTACTACCGGACGATGGCATTCGTGAACGCCTTGGCTTTCATTGCCCATCGCGAGGACCACCACCCGGACCTGAGTGTCCATTACGACCGCTGCGTCGTGCGTTACTCGACCCACGATGTTGGCGGACTCAGCGAAAACGACTTCATCTGCGCGGCCAAAACGCAGGCACTCACGGAGTGATGCTCATGTCACAGATGTCCATGTCACCGATGCCCATGCCACCCATGCCCGCAACCCAGGCTCCTGCAATCACGACCCCACGCCGCTCCATTGCCGTGCTCATTGCAGCAACCTTGTCATTGGTACTGCTGACCGCTTGCGACCCGGACACCACCGTCCAGATACCGAGGGTCATGCCCACCCAACCGCTGGCCGTCGACACCCCACCGCCGACCTATCCACCGGAGCTGGCGTGCGCCGACGTGGGCGGCGAGGTTGGCCTGATCATGCAAATCACCGCCGATGGCCACATCAGTGATGTCCGGGTCGAGAACGGCAGTGGCCATACGGCGCTGGACGAGGCGGCCGTTGCGGCGGTCAAGACTTGGCGTTTCGAGCCGGCCACCAGCCGCGGCGAACCGGTGGAATCCGACTTGCGCGTGCCGGTGACGTTCACCCCACCCAAGATGCGCCCGCAGATGTGCTTCCAGTTGGATGAGCAACGCTGATCCACCTGCATTTGAGGCAGCCACACTGGCGCCGGCCGAAGATCACGTCAGTCGGTCGAGAACCTCGAGCAGCTCCGGTGCCAGTGGCGCGCTGAGAATGTAAGGCGTCTTGCCGGCGTCCAGTGCAAATTCCAGCGTGGAGGCATGCAGGAACAAGCGTTTCAGTCCAGCCTGGTCGCGCAGGCGCTTGTTCACCAGCGGGTCGCCGTATTTGTCATCGCCGGCCACCGCATGGCCAATGTGCCGGGCGTGCGCACGGATCTGGTGGGTACGCCCGGTCTCGATCCGGACTTCGCAATAAGACTGCCCGCCGCGCCGCTCCAGCACCTGGAAGTGGCTCAGTGATGCCTTGCCTGCGCGATTGACCTGGACATGGCGCTCTCCCCCTTGGCGTAATCCAACGTGCAGCGGCGCATCCACGGTCATTACTCCGTCGGGCATGCGTCCGCTCAACAACGCCAGGTAGCGCTTGCGGATCCCGCCCGCACCGCCACTGCTTTCGCGCATCAAGGCCTGCATCTCGGTCAGCGCCGAGCGCTTCTTGGCAATCACCAGGATCCCGGAGGTATCCCGGTCAAGGCGATGCACCAGCTCCAGGGTGTGGCCCGGCCGCAAGGCCCGCAAGGTCTCGATCGCCCCGAAACTGATCCCGCTGCCACCGTGACTGGCGACCCCCGACGGTTTGTTCAACGCCAGCAGCCGGGCGTCCTCGTAGACGATGGCCGCATCGAGCGCATTCATGAATCCCTGCGGCGGGGCCGGCTTCTCACCCACCTCGTTGATGCGAACCGGAGGGATGCGGATCTTGTCGCCGCCTTCCAGCTTGCGTTCCGCCTTCGCCCTGCCCCCATTCACACGCACCTGGCCGGAGCGGACCAACTTGTAAACCAGCGACCTGGGGGCCCCTTTCAGGATGCCCAGCAAAAAGTTGTCCAGGCGTTGGCCATCGCGGTCTTCGGGCACTGCGATCGTACGCGCGCCGGCATGGTTTTCAGTGCTTTCTGAATGGGTCATTCGCTATGGCTTATCTGATACACTCGCGACGCGAGATAAGGTTTTGATTTCGCAGGGAGTTGCCCCTGTCATCCAAGTGGTGGCATGGGCCTGGGCCAAAAGTCCGACCTGCGATTCCGGTCTGCGTCTAACCCCTGCCCTTGGGGCGGCCATGTTAGCAGCGACAGTCCGGCGGAACCTCGGCTCGTCCGTTCTTGTCACATCATTATTGTCACAAGGACTGCTCGATAAACACGACCCGCGTGGCACCAGGGCATTTGCCTGACGTGCCGCCGGCCCAGAAAAATTTGAAAGCAACAAAACAAGCGCTCCCGCGGCACGCCGTGGTGTTGAAGCGCTGGAAATTGTCAGGTCACGTCAGCGCGCGCACAACGGCTTGCCGTTATGCAGGGTTCAAAGCCGCGGCGACGGGACGCAGTGTCCAGAGGCGAAACGCCAGGGCGTTCCGCGCGGTTGAGCGCGAGGAACGCAACAATGAAACGCATGCTGATCAACGCGACGCAGGCAGA
Organism: Lysobacter sp. A289; assembly: GCF_054072675.1. Lineage (NCBI taxonomy): Bacteria > Pseudomonadati > Pseudomonadota > Gammaproteobacteria > Lysobacterales > Lysobacteraceae > Lysobacter > Lysobacter sp. A289. The sequence continues at coordinate 802,831 of NZ_JBSVRN010000001.1, read as the reverse complement.
AGAACTGCGGGTCGCGATTGTCGATGGCCAGAACCTGTACGACATCGATATCGAGCAACCTTCGAAAGAACAGAAAAAGTCCAACATCTACAAGGGCAAGATCACCCGCTTGGAGCCGTCGTTGGAAGCGGCTTTCGTGGAGTACGGTGGTGATCGCCACGGCTTCCTGCCGCTGAAAGAAATCTCCCGCGACTACTTCGCCGCCGGGGTCAACCCGAACAAGGCTGGTCTCAAGGAACTGCTGCGCGAAGGCCAGGAGGTCGTGGTTCAGGTCGACAAGGAAGAACGCGGCAACAAGGGCGCTGCCCTGACCACGTTCATCTCGCTGGCCGGCCGCTACATGGTGCTGATGCCCAACTCCCCGACTGCCGGCGGCGTATCGCGACGGATCGAGGGTGAGGATCGTGCCGAGCTGAAGCGCGCCATGGATGCGTTGAACATTCCCGATGACATGGGCGTGATCATCCGCACCGCAGGCGTCGGCCGTGACGCGGAAGAGCTGCAATGGGACCTGGACTATCTGTTGCAGGTCTGGAAGTCGGTGGCCGACGCGGCATTGACCAAACCGGCGCCGTTCCTGATCTATCAGGAATCGCGGTTGATCATCCGCGCCCTGCGTGACTACATGCGTCCCGACATCGGCGAGGTATTGGTCGATACGCAGGAGATGTATGACGAGGCACTTGAGTTCGTCGAACGGGTGATGCCGCACAATCTGCGCAAGCTCAGCCACTACACCGACGACGTCCCGCTGTTCAACCGGTTCCAGATCGAATCGCAGATCGAGAACGCCTACGAGCGTGAGGTGCGGCTGCCATCCGGCGGCGCGCTGGTGATCGACCAGACCGAGGCCCTGACCGCCGTCGACGTCAACTCCGCCCGTGCGACCCGCGGCAGCGACATCGAGGAAACAGCGCTCAATACCAACCTGGAGGCGGCCGAAGAAGTCGCCCGCCAGATGCGCCTGCGTGACCTGGGTGGACTGGTGGTGATCGACTTCATCGACATGTCGTCCAACAAGCACCAGCGCGACGTCGAGAACCGTCTGCAAAACTCCCTCAAGCAGGATCGCGCACGCGTCCAGGTCGGCCGCATCTCCCGCTTCGGCTTGCTGGAGATGAGCCGCCAGCGCCTGCGTCCCAGCCTGGGGGAATCCAGCCAACTGGTCTGCCCGCGTTGCGAAGGCCATGGCCGGATGCGCAGCGTTGAGTCGCTGTCGCTATCGATCCTGCGCGTGAGCGAAGAGCACGCGATGAAAGAGAACACCGGACAGGTGCTGGTCCAGGCACCGACGGAGATCGCCAACTACCTGCTCAACGAGAAGCGGCGCGCGCTCAGCGAGATCGAGCAGCGCCATGGCGCGCCGATCGTGATCGTCGCCGACGAGCAATTGCTGACCCCGCACTACGAGGTCACCCGCCTGCGCGAAAACGAACTGGGCGAAGAAAGCAGTCGGCCGAGCTACCACCGGGGCACCCCGCGCAAGTTGCCAACCCATGCGTTGACCAAGGCCAACCTGAACGTCCCGGCAGCACCGGCCGTGACCAACGTCAAGCCGACTCAGCCGGCTCCGCAACGCGAACCACGCGAGGCTGACGTCACACCGGCTCCGGTGCCGGTCGCCGCCGTGGTGGCTCCGACCCATTCGATCGGAATGGTCGAACGGGTCATGCGCTTCTTCCGCGGCAGCCAACCGGCCACGGAGCAGGCGAAGCCAGCGACGAAGCAGCAGGACAACCGCAATCGTGGCGAGCGCACCGAGCGCGGCGAACGCAACGGGCAGCGTCGTGGTGGCAAGCAGGGCCGCGACGGTCAGCGCCGCGACGAATCCCGCCGTGGCAATGGCCAGGCACGGGACGACAGCGCGCAGAAATCGCAGGCGCAAAACGGATCCACCCAGCCGGGTCGCAACGCCAAACCACCCAGGCAACGCCAACCCCGCCCGCAAACCGAAGAGCAGATCGCCTCGGCCGGCCAGCAAGGCGACACTGCAAATCCAGGCAGGCAGCCCCGCGCCCCGCGTGGCGAGAAGCCCTCGTCGAAGGCGGTCGATGTTGCGACGGATGTGACCAGCCCCACCAGTGACACGGGCGTGGTACTGCCTGCAGTCGCGGTCGGAGTTGCGGGTGCCGAAGCCGTGTCGGCGAACCGCGACGATGCTGCCAGCAACCAGGTCAACGACGCAGACCGTGGACCTGACAAGGGCAGCGTCCAGGCCGACAACGATTCCGGGCACTCCGGCAGCAATGACGATGCTGCCGGCGAAGGTACCGGACGGCGGCGTCGTGGCCGTCGCGGTGGCCGCCGCCGCCGTCGCGGTGGAGCCGATGGTGCCGCCGAGGATCAATCGCTCAACACCGGCGTACTGGGTGATGAAGGCGCCGACACTGAAGCAGCCACCGTCGCGGTGGTCAGCCGGTCGCAGCCGGAATTCGACTTCGAGGATGAAATCGACGGCAACGCCAGCCCCACTGAAAAATCGGAGACGCCGGAGAGGTCTGACAAGTCGGATAAAGCCGACGAGGCGGACAAGGCTGACACGCCAGCCCAAGCCGCTGCCAGCGAGCCAGGCAATGAGCTTGCGAAGGACGACGAATCCTCAGTGCCGGAAGACGCCACCAGCGCACGCCCGCCACGCAAGCCCCGGACGCCGCGCCAACCGCGCCCGGCCCGATCGAAATCGACAGTTGCCGCAACCGACGAGGCCGTGACCGATCAGCCTACCGTCGATTCTGCCAGCACCAGTGCTTACGATTCGGTTACCACCGGCTCCCACTCATCTGGCCAGAAGCGATCCGGGTATATCGCCGGAACTCCGGTGATAGAGGTCGAAGCCAGCAACCCGGCTGAGCCGCCGTCGCCGCCAAGCGCAGCTGCGGCAGCCCCGGCAGCAACGGCAACCCCAACTGCACCAGCTGCACCGGCAGCAACGGCAGTCCTGGCAGCCCCGGCCCCGGCAGCGACGGCAGCACCCGCAGCACCGACGACGCCAGAACCGGTAGCTGTAGTCGATCCGACTCCGGCTGCCGCACCCATTGCCGAGGCCGTCATCCCGGCACCGGTGGTGGTGGACACGCCGGCGGTTCCGCAACCGGCCCCCGTCGCCGACGCTGTGGTCGTGGATACGCCAGCTGCGTCGCCCGCGGAGGTCCTGCCCGCCGCCAGCAATGGCACCACCCAGCCGATGACCGCAGGCCTGTTCGATGCCTCGCCCGCCCCGGCTCCCGCCTCCCCGGCACAAGCGGCCGCAAAGGCCGTGGCGGATGCGACGTCCGACAAGCCGGAGCGCCAGGACGCGCCTCGCAAAGAGGACGAACACAGCGCCTGACGTCGGATTACAGCGGTTGTTGTAACCAGGCGGGCCGCTCAATCGAGCGGCCCCTTTTTTTTTGTTACAGGGCGGTTGCGGGTTCCGCCACGCCGTATTGCCCAAGCAGTCGCGCCAGGGCAATGCTGTCGGTGATCGCCAGCTTGTCAAACAAGCGGGTCTTGTGGGTGTTGACCGTTTTGGCGCTAAGGCTCAAGCGCCGCGCAATCTCCTCCTGTCGCAACCCCTGGACCAGCAACAGCGCCACTTCCAGCTCGCGTGGAGAAAGCACGTCAAAGGGTGTCTCGCTCCCCGAGAGACCGGAGAACGCCAGATGCTGCGCGATGTTGCTGGCCAGATAGCGTCTGCCCGCCGCGACCTCGCGTACGGCCCGCAGCAGTTCGGTTGCATCACCGCCCTTGCCGACATAACCGAACGCACCCGCCTCCAGCAAGCGACGCGGCAATGGCCCATCCTCCAGCACCGACACGATGATGACCCGGGTGCCGTGATCCCCCTTGACCACACGTTCGGTCACCTCCAGGCCACTCACGCCCGGTAGGTGGAGGTCACAAAGCACCACGTCGGGCTTCAGCTTGCGGATCAGCGGCAAGGCCAGCTCACCGCTCTCGGCGTCGCCAACCACTTCGATGTCCGTGCCTGTCGACAGGATCAAGCGCATCCCCGTACGCACCAAGGCATGGTCGTCGACGATGAATACAGTAATGGTCATCCCTTTCCCTCACAGAACACTCCGTCACCGGAGGCTACGCGGCGGGCTGTTCAGGTGCAACCTGGGAAAGTGGCAACTGGCGGAGAGAGTGGGATTCGAACCCACGGAAGGTTTGACCCTTCGCCGGTTTTCAAGACCGGTGCCTTAAACCGCTCGGCCATCTCTCCGTATGCTGTTGTGCGCTGCTATTGCGCGTTTGCGATCGCGTGGCTGCGATCCGGCGCGGCGCTATTCTCGCACGAGTGGGCGCGGATTCGTCACAGCCGGAACGCCTTGAGTTCGCTTTCGCTGCAGGGTTGGCCCTTGATGTCGGCGCAACCCAGGTGTGCACTGTCGACCATCGCGGGGATCTTCTCGGCGAGGAAGTCGATGAACACCCGTACCGCCGGCAACATGCCGCGGCGCGAGGCGAACACGGCGTGGAAAATACCTTGCGGCAAGCGCCACTGCGGCAGCACGACCTCTAGCTGGCCCGATCGGACCGCGTCGGCACAGACCGTCTCCGGCAGCAAGGTGATGCCAACGCCCTGGATCGCCAGCGACAACAGCATCGGCAGGTCGAACCCCATCACCCGCGGCTTGATCTCGATGCGTTGCACGTCGCCATCGGGACCATGCAGCTCCCATCGCTGGCGCGCATCGTCCTCGCTCATGCTCATGGTGACGTGTTCGGCCAATTGCTCGGGCGTCTGTGGTCGGCCCATCTTGCGCAGGTAGTCGGGACTGGCGACCAGCAGTTCCTGGATCTGGCCGAAGCTGCGCATCACCAGGCTGCCGTCGTCATCGAGCTTGGTACGCACGCGCAGGGCGACGTCGATCCCCTCGTTGATCACGTCCACGCGCCGATTGCTGACTAGCAACTGCACCCGGACCTGGGGGTAACGGGCAAGAAACTCGGGCAGTAATTTCGGCATCTGCTGCTGGGCCGCACCGACCGGTACGCTGACCCGAACCACGCCGCGCGGCTCCGCGCTCAGACGGTCGACCACTTCCCTCGCCGCTTGCGCTTCGGCCAACATTGATTGCGCATGACGATAGACCGCGTTACCAACATCGGTGACGGCAAAGCGGCGGGTCGAGCGCTGCAGCAGGCGGACGCCCAGATCGGTCTCCAGCTGGCTGATACGACGACTCAAGCGAGACTTTGGAATGCCTATCGCACGCTCGGCGGCAGCAAAGCCGGAGTGCTCGACCACCAACGCGAAGTAGTAAAGATCGTTCAAATCATGCATGCGCGGCAATTCCACCAGCAGAACATCGACTTATATTTGATCAGCTTGGTCACGCCGGTGCAACAACCGTCCACGGGATGCACATTGGACAGCGCAATCCGGAAATGTCTGAATGGCTCGATGTCCAAGGGAGTACGGCAACGATGAAAATTGTCATGATGATCCTGCGCCTGGCGCTCATCGTCGGTGGTGCTTGCGGCGCAATCATCGGGTTGTGGGCCTTTATCGACCCCGGGGCGTTCCCATCGTTGTCCGACCTGGGGGCAATCAGCCCGCCGTCGGCGCGTTGGCGTGCGGCATTCGTGTTCCTGTTTTCGTTGTTGGGCCTCGGCTTCGGGTCAGGTGTGCTGCGGCACCGGAAATTGCCCTGACGATTTCGACACCCGCTCAGGCAATCTTCTCCAGGCCTCCCATGTACGGGCGCAACGCTTCGGGGACGGTGATGCTGCCATCGGCCTGCTGGTAGTTCTCCATCACGGCGATCAATGCGCGACCTACCGCGACGCCTGATCCATTGAGGGTGTGCACCAGCTCGGGCTTGCCGGTAGCCGGGTTGCGCCAGCGGGCCTGCATGCGCCGGGCCTGGAACGCCTCGCAGTTGGAGACCGAGGAAATCTCTCGATACGTCTCCTGCGACGGTAGCCAGACCTCAAGGTCGAACGTCCGGGCGGCGGAGAAACCCATGTCACCCGAGCACAACAACATGCGGCGGTACGGCAGGCCCAGTTTTTCGAGCACCACTTCGGCACAGCGCGTCATGCGCTCGTGCTCGTCATTGGACTCCGATGGCCGGGCGATGCTGACCAACTCGACCTTCTCGAACTGGTGTTGGCGGATCATGCCGCGGGTATCGCGGCCGTAGGCACCGGCCTCGGCACGAAAGCACATCGAGTGTGCAGTCATGCGCAGCGGCATCACCGCGTCATCCAGGATCTCGTCGCGCACGGTGTTGGTCAGCGGCACCTCCGAGGTCGGGATCAAGTAGCGCCGGCTGCTCGCGGACGCGGCATCGCCGATCTCGGTCGCAAACAGGTCGTCCTCGAACTTGGGCAGCTGGCCGGTGCCCAGCATGCTGTCGGTGTTGACCAGCAGCGGCACGTTGGTCTCCTCAAAACCGTGCTCGTTGGTGTGCAGGTCGAGCATGAACTGGGCGAGCGCGCGATGCAGCCGGGCGAGCTGTCCGCGCAGCACGGTGAAGCGCGCGCCACTGAGTTTCGCCGCGGTATCGCCGTCGAGCCAGCCGTTGCGGGCGCCGAGTTCGACGTGGTCCTTGACCTTGAAATCGAACGCGCGCGGCGTACCCCACTGATGCTGCTCGACATTGCCACTCTCATCCACGCCGACCGGCACGCCATCCTGTGGCAGGTTCGGCAATCCTAGGGCAATCGTGTCCAACTCGGACTTGAGCACGTCCAGCCGCGCCTGGCTCGCCTTCAGCTCATCGGCAAACCCGGCAACCTGCGCCATCAGCGGCGCCGCGTCCTCGCCCTTCGCCTTGGCCTGGCCGATCGCCTTGGAGCAGGTGTTGCGCAGGTTCTGCAACTCCTGGGTACGCATCTGGATCTGCTTGCGCTCGATCTCCAGCGCCTGCAGCGCGTCGGGATCGAGATCGTGGCCACGCGTTTCGCGCAGGCGGACGGCCAGTTCGGCGGGCTGTTGACGCAGCAGATTGGGGTCAAGCATGTCGGGACCGGGTGGTGGATGGGAGTCCGATTATCGCGTGGATCGCCCGTCGGCGGGACCGGTTGGCAACGCGTTAACGACATCCATGCACAATATCCGGGTCATCGTCATCGGATCAGCCATGCCAGAGTCATCCCCCAACCCGCGACCACCGCACCGGGACTACTCCCGTTGGCTGCCGTCCTGGCGCACATTGCTGTGGGTCGGGCTGGCATTCCTGGCCGGTGTGCTGCTGTTCGCGTGGGTCTGGTCTGCGGACCGCAACCAGGATGACTTCTTCCGTGCCGGCGAGACACCACCGACCGCCAGCGCACCTGATTACCGCCCGCTGCCGGTCCCCTCCACTGCCGGCAACCGCGAAGCCAGTGGTCTGGATCCTGACGAAGGCAGGGCCGAGGACGGCGACGACCAGGATGCCCAGCCACGCTTGGTCGAGGTAGCACCACCTGCGGCTCCGGCGCCCATCAGCACGTCGCCGGCCCCGCCGCCTTCCGGTTCGGATGCCGGCGTTTCAAGCCAGCCAAGCCCCATCGCCGGAAGCATGCCGGCGCCCCGCTACCCGCGCCGTGCGCTGCGTCGTGGAGAAAGCGGCGTCGTACTGGTGCGCGCGCGGATCGGACCCGATGGCGTCCCGACTTCGGTCGAGGTAATCAACGGCAGTGGCTCGCGTGACCTGGATCGCGCTGCGGTGAATGCCGTCGAACGCTGGCGATTCCATCCGGCGCGACAGGATGGTCAACCGACGGTCGGCACGGTGAACATCCCAATCGAATTTGCGCCGAACCGCTGACCGTCGGCGAGCATAACACGCCCGGACTGCCGCGTTCTCAGTCGCACTGCGTGGGCGGCCCGTCCGTGCGTCCGCAACGAGGCTGCAGCCCCATGCCGATGCGGCCGGCCATCTCGACAAAACCGGGGAACGACGTTGCGACGTTGGCGACATCGGTGATTTCCACTTCGCCCTTCGCCAACTGCGCGGCAACCGCGAAGCTCATGGCAATGCGGTGATCCGAGTGGCTATCGACCACGCCGGCGCCGAAGCTGCCGCCGTCGATAGTCGCGCCATCCGCGGTCTCCTCGACTGCAATCCCCAGCGTCCGCAGGCCTACCGACATTGCCGCAATCCGGTCGGACTCCTTGACCCGCAGTTCGGCCGCGCCCCGGATCACGGTGCGCCCCCGGGCACAGGCGGCGGCGATGAACAGCGCCGGGAACTCATCGATCATGTCGGCCACCAGCGACACCGGCACCTCGACGCCATGCAAGGGTGCGTGTCTGACCACAAGGTCGGCGACCGGCTCGCCGGCATTGCTGCGCTGCTCTTCGCGGATGTCGGCACCCATCTGTCGCAGCACCTGCAACAGACCGGTACGGCGGGGATTCATCCCGACAGCCTCCAGCCGCAATTCCGAGCCTGGCACCACGCTGGCGGCAACCAGGAAATACGCGGCCGACGAGAAATCGGCCGGCACCACCACGGGTGTCGCCTGCAGGCGGTGGCCGCCGCTCAGGCGCACCAGGCCGGGCTCGAACTGAACCGGCCAGCCAAACGCCGCCAACATGCGCTCGGTGTAGTCGCGCGTGGGCCGAGGCTCGCGCACTACCGTCGGGCCGCTTGCATACAGGCCGGCCAGCAGCAGCGCGGACTTCACCTGTGCGCTGGCCACCGGCAACGCGTAGTCGATCCCCTGCAGGGGCGCACCACCGGTGATGCGCAACGGCGGTGTGCCATCGAATTCGGTGTCGATCCGGGCGCCCATCGCGGCCAGCGGATCGGTGACCCGACGCATTGGTCGTCGCGATAACGCAGCGTCACCGACAAGCACGCTATCGAACGCTTGTCCGGCCAACAACCCCGCCAGCAAGCGCATGCCGGTGCCCGCGTTGCCACAGTCCAGCGGCTCGGCGCTTGCACGCAGGCCGTGGAGTCCGACCCCGTGGACGAGACAGCTGCCCTCCTCCGGGTTTTCGATCCGTACCCCCAACTGGCCAAGGATGCGCGCAGTGGCACGAGTGTCCTCGCCCTGCAGGAAGCCCTCGATCCGGGTCTCTCCATCGGCGAGCGCACCCAACATCACCGCTCGGTGCGAGACCGACTTGTCTCCGGGAACCCGCACGCTGCCACGCAAGGGATGGCCATGCCGGCCAACCCAGTCCTCGCGTGCCGCATCGCTCACGTGATCGCCACCGGGTAGGAACCGAGCACCCGGACCTGCTCGGCAAATTCATCCAACTCGGCCAGCGCCTTGCACATCGCTTCCTGCTCGATATGCCCGCCGACATCGACGAAGAACGCGTATTGCCAACGGCCGGTATGGCCGGGGCGCGATTCAATCCGGTTCATGCTCAAACCATGCCGCGCGAACGGTGCCAGTACATGATGCAGCGCGCCGGGCTGGTCCTTGATGAAGATCAGCAGTGAGGTGCGGTCATTACCGGACGCCGGGAACAGTTCCCGGCCCAGCACCAGGAACCGGGTGGTATTGTCCGGCCGATCCTCGATCGGGCCGGCAACCGCTTTCAGGCCATAGACGGTGCCGGCACTGATACCGGCAATGGCCGCGGCATCATCGGCATTGCGGGCGCGGCGCGCGGCCTCGGCGTTGCTGCCCAGCGGAATCTTCTCGGCATGCGGCAGGTACTGGCGCAACCATGCCTTGCACTGGGCGAACGACTGCGGGTGCGAATAGACCCGCTCGATGTCCTCAAGCCGGCCACTGCGCGACAGCAGGTGCTGGTGCACGCGCAGCTCGACCTCGCCACAGATCTTCACCTCCGAGCCCAGGAAGGTATCCAGGGTCGACTGGATCGTGCCCTGGGTGGAGTTTTCCACCGGCACCACACCGAAATCCGCCGCGCCCGATTCAACCTCGCCAAAAACCTCCTCGATACTGCCCAGCGGCAGGCCGTGGATGGAATGGCCGAAATGCTTGTACACCGCCTGCTGCGAGTGCGTGCCTTCCGGGCCCAGGTAACCGATCTTGAGCGGCTCTTGCTGGGCCAGGCAGGCCGACATGATCTCGCGAAACACGCGTACCAGAACCTCGTTGTCGAGCGGGCCGTCATTGCGGTCCACCACCCGGCGCAGCACCTGTGCTTCGCGCTCGGGGCGGTAATAATCGATCGCCGCGGCAAGGTCGCCCTTGGCTTTGCCCACCTGGTTGGCATATTGAGCGCGTTCGGCAATCAACTCCTGGATCGTGCGGTCGATACCGTCAATGCGCTCACGCAATACGCCCAACGTTGGGGTCTTGGCTTTGGCAACCATCTCAGCCATTCCTCTTGCTGAAGTCATTCATGAATTCGACCAGCGCCTGCACTCCCGCTTCCGGCATCGCGTTGTAAATCGACGCCCGGACACCGCCCACGACCCGGTGCCCGCGCAGCCCAATCAAACCGGCTTGCGCCGTTTCTTCCAGGAAAATGGGCTCCAGCACCGGATCGCGCAGGGAAAACACCACATTCATCCGTGAACGCGCTTCCTCCTCCACCGTGTTGCGGTAGAAGCCATCCGAGCCATCAATGGCGGCGTACAGTGACGCCGCCTTGCGTGCGTTGCGCCGGGAAAATTCGGCGACGCCGCCTTCGGCCAGCATCCACTTGAACACCAGACCAGCCAAGTACCAGTTGAACGTCGGCGGTGTGTTGAGCATCGAGCCACACGCCGCATGCTCGCGGTAGTCGAGGATCGGCGCGCGGGGCTGGCCTGCGCGCTCCAACAGGTCGAGCCTGATGATCACCACGGTCAGTCCCACCGGCCCCAGGTTCTTCTGCGCGCCCGCGTAGATCACGCCGAAACGGGATACATCAATCGGCTCGGCGGCGATGCTGGAGCTGAAATCACCGATCAGCGGCACATCACCCACCGACGGAATACCGGGAAACTCGACGCCGTGGATGGTCTCGTTGGCGGTGTAATGAACGTACGCCGCGTCGTCGGACAGCTGCCACTGGTCTCGGGTGGGAATGGCGCGAAACCCACCGGACGCCCCATCGGCGGCGATGCGAACGTCCACGCAGCACTGCGCCTGCTTCATGGCGGTGACGCCCCAATGGCCGGTAACCACGTAGTCTGCAATTTGCCCGGGGGCTGCGAAGTTCAGCGGGATCAGCGCCTGCTGGGTCGTCGCTCCGCCTTGCAGGAACAACACCGCGTAGTCGTCCGGTATGGATAACAGGCGGCGCAGATCGGCCTCGGCCTCGGCGGCAACCTGCATGAACTCGGGGCCGCGATGGCTCAACTCCAGCACCGACGCACCCGCGCCACGCCATTCCAGCAACTCCTCGCGCGCTTGTTGCAATACCGTCTCGGGCAGTGTCGCGGGACCGGCACTGAAGTTGTAAGCGCGCGACATCGGACGCTCCGCTGAGGTGATGGCGCAGTATGCCGCACCGCACCAACATCGCAACCACCTGGCGCTGCCGGCAGTGACGGCCGGCTATCGTGCCCCGTAAAGCAACAGCAACGCCAAGGCGCCCGCCAACAACGCCGCGGCCAGCAATAGCCAAGGCAGGCGTCGCAGGGATGACTCTACCGGGGAGCGCGTCGACGGATCCGCCGCAGCGGCTTCGGCCGGCTCCACCTCGACGTCCAGTGGTCCCGTCGTACGGGTGGAGGACAGCGGCGCTTCCAGCACGAAACGATGATTGGCACCGAAAACGATCTGGTCGCCCGGACGCAACAAGCCTTCGCGGACGCGATAACCGTTGACCACGCTGCCATCGCTGGAGTCCAGGTCACGCAGCACGATGCCATCGCGGTGAGGTTCCAGCCGGACATGCTGCTCGGCAATTCCCGGTTCCCCGATATGGACATCGGATCCGGCTTGGCGACCGACCGTACAAGGTGCGTCGAGCGTGAAACAACACCCATGGTGGATACCACCGACGCCACGCAAGACGGTGTGGCGCGCAGCGGACGCGCTGGTAGTCGGATCAACCGGCAGCGGCTCGGGCCGGCGCCCCAGCAGGGTCAACTCAACACCATCCATGTGCACCGCATCGCCAGCGCGAAGCATCGCCATGCGACGCACCGGACGCCCATTGACATGCAGGCCCTGCGCGCCCTCGCGCAGTTGCAGCCAGACGCCGCGACGGTCAACACAAAACTGGATAGCGGCCTGGTCGGGATGATCAACCAGGCAAAGTTGTCCATCCGCGCCACGCCCAATAGCATGCACGCCCTGGCTCAACACCAGGTCGTCACGGTCACGGTTTGGGAATTGCAGTCTGAGGGCATCCACGCGGCGGCAATCTAGCACGGCGCGGCATCCACGCCTATCGGTCCAGCACGATTGTTGACCGCAGCGCGTACTTTGAACCAACGCAATCCAAGTCCACAATACGCGCTCGTCCAGGGAGAGCCGCATGGCCAGCATTGATATCACCCATCCCCATTCCATGGCCCCGGCCCAGGCTCGCCTTGGGATGCAGGAAGTCGCCGACAAGCTGGTCGACCGTTTTGGGGTGCAGTGCGACTGGGATGGCGACATCCTCAGCTTTACCCGCACCGGGATCGACGGACACATCGCGCTGCTGGCCGAAGAAATTCATGTCACCGCGGAACTCGGATTCATGCTCGGAGCCTTCAAGGACGCGATCGAAGCGGAGATTCGCCGCGTGCTGGAGCGGCGCTTTGGTTAACGTGACCACTGCTCGTCCAGGCGAGCCACAGCTCACTTTTTGTCGACCGGTGTTGACGTATATTTCGCCACTCTGGACGCGCCAGCCTTGGGGCGTCATTGCAATGTCAGGACACGAATGTCAACCGTTTCATTGACCATCGCTGCGCTGGTGATAACGCTGCTGACCGGCGGCGCAGCCACGGGCTGGTTGTGGCTGGTTCACCGTCAGCAACTGGTGGCTGCCGCGGGCCTGCGAACGTTGGCGGCCATGCGTTGGCGGGAGTTCTCGCGCTTTGTTATCGAAGCCTTGCAGGCACAGGGGTTCAATGCCAGCCGGTTGGCACCCGACGCTGACCGCGGACAGAATGCCGACCTGCTGCTCACCCGCGGTGACCAGGTCTGGCTGTTGAGCTGCAAGCAGGGAGTCAATTACCGCATCAACGACGCCATGGTCGACCAGCTGGCCCGCGCGGTACACGACAGCCAGGCCAGTGGCGGCATCCTGGCCACCCTCGGCAGCATCCAGGCCAACGCACGCAAGCACCCGCAGGGGATCGAGCTGATCGACGGCGCGACCCTGTGGCCATTGATCGAGCCGCTGTTGCCGCCAAGCCTGCATCAGGACCTGAACAACCGCGCGCGCGCCCGGACGATCCGGGCAACCCTGCTGGTCTGGCTGGTGGCGCTGCTGCTGGGCGCGGGTGTGGCGATGGCTCTGTCGACCCAATCCAGCGACGCGGGCGACACCGTCGTTTTGCCCGCTGCATCATCGTCGGCGAGCCCTGCGCGACCGTCCGGCAACCTCGCCAATGCACCTCAGCCAGCGGCGTCCGGAACCGCGAGTCCCGAGGCCGATGAAGACGCACCGGCGCAGCGTTTAAACGCCGCGACGCAGGTATCGACACTGCCCGGCATCGAGCGCGCCTCCTGGGCGACACAGTCGACGTTTCTGGTTCACCTGCAGTCGAATGCGAACGATGAGCAGGTCGACCGGATTTGCGGCACGCTCCAGCGCAACGGCATCCACAGCGTGCGGGTACAGCTACAGCCGCCACCAAGCAGCGACGCACCGGTCCGGTTCCTTCAATGCCGCCCAATGAAATGACCGCCGGACAACCGGCTGGGTCGCGGTCAGGTCGTCATTCCCGCCGAGCGCATCACCAGCTTCAACAGTAAAGCCACCAGCGTCAGGCTCGCCACGCTCAACACCCAGATCAGCGCCAGCCATCCGATGCGCGACCACCAACGACGACCCGGCTCACGAGGCATCAGTGGTAACCGTCCTCGGCGCGGACCTTGCCACGGAAGACCCAGTAACTCAGTGCCGTGTACGCCAGGATGATCGGGATCACCAGCAACGCGCCCACTAGGGTGAAGCCGAGGCTTTGGGGTGGCCCGGCCGCCTCCCAGATGGAGATGTCGGGGGGGATGATGTTCGGCCACAGGCTGACTCCCAGCCCGCTGTAACCCAGGAACACCAGGGCCAGCGTCAGCAGGAACGGGGAGGCGTGGGCGTCACGGCGCAGCTCGCGCAGCAGGTAGTACGACGCCACCACGACCAATACCGGCACCGGCGCGAAAAAGTACAGATTGGGCAGGCTGAACCAGCGCTCGGCGATCTGCGGGTGCGCCAGTGCGGTCCAGACGCTTACCCCGGCGATGGTGACCAACAGCGTCCACAGCCAATGGCGTGTCCGCCGCCGCATCTCATCGTGCAGGGCACCTTCGGTCTTCATCAGCAGCCAGGTGCTGCCCAGCAACATGTAGGCGGCCACCAGCCCCAGTCCGGTGAATAGCGGGAACGGCGCGATCCAGTCCAGGGCTCCGCCGACGAAGCGCCCATCGCGCACCTCCAGCCCATTGATGAAGGTGCCCAGCACCACGCCCTGGAAGAAGGTCGCCGCATACGAGCCCAGTGCAAACGAGAGGTCCCACTTGCGCCGCCTGCCCAGTACGGCCTTGAAGCGGAACTCGAACGCGACCCCACGAAAGATCAATCCCACCAGCATCAATATCAACGGCAGGTACAACGCGGTCAGCACCACCGAATAGGCCAGTGGAAACGCCGCCAGCAACCCGGCCCCCCCCATTACCAGCCAGGTCTCGTTGCCATCCCAGATCGGCGCCACGGTATTCATCATCACGTCGCGGTGTTCGGTCTCCGGGATGAACGGAAACAACATGCCAATGCCCAGGTCGAATCCATCCATGACCACGTACATCATGATCGAGAACAAGATCACGACGGCCCACACCAGCGGCAGGTCGATACCCATCAGTCCACCCTCCCGGGATGCTTGCTGCTGCGGTGCATGTCGTGATCCGTTTCGCCGTCGGTCGCCGCCGACATCGGCCGCATTGGCTGGCGTGACTGGCCCGGGCCGCCATCGGGCGACGCGTTGTCATCGGTCAGGTCCGGGCCGGCGGCAATGATCCGCAAACCATAGACGGTGCCGGCACCGAACAACGCGAAATACACCACGATGAAGATCACCAGGGTCAGGCCGACCTGGGTCGCACTGTGCGCGGACACGGCCTCCGAAGTCCGCATCACTCCGTGGATGATCCACGGCTGGCGGCCGATCTCGGTGGTGTACCAGCCGGCGAGAATCGCAACCAGCCCTGCCGGCCCCATGGCCAGGGCGAACTTCAGCAGCAGCCTGGACTCGTGGAACCTTCCGCGCCATCGGGACCACGCCCCGTACAAGCCCAGCAGAATCATCAAGGTTCCCAGGCCCACCATCACCCGAAATGTCCAGAACACCACCAGCGAATTGGGCCGGTCCGCCGCCGGGAAGTCCTTCAATGCCGGGATATCGCCATCCAGGCTATGGGTCAGGATCAGACTGCTCAACCGGGGAATGGCCACCTGGTACTTGGTTCGCTCCTCTTCCATGTCCGGGATCCCGAACAGGATCAACGGCACGCCCTCGCCCCGCGGAGGATGCTCCCAGTGCCCTTCCATCGCCGCGATCTTGGCCGGCTGGTACTCCAGCGTGTTCAAACCATGGAAATCCCCGATCACCGCCTGGATTGGCGCGGTGAACAGCACCATCCACATCGCCATCGACCACATGGTCTTGATCGCCGGGTCGGCACGTCCGCGCAACATGTGCCAGGCGGCGCTGGCCGCCACGATCAGCGCCACGGCAAGAAACGCGGCGGTCACCATGTGGGGCAACCGGTAAAAAAAGGACGGATTGAAGATCACCGCTACCCAATCGACCGGCACCACCCGGCCGTCGATGATTTCGTAACCCTGCGGCGTGTGCATCCAGCTGTTGGAGGCGATGATCCAGGTGGAGGAAATCAGCGTGCCGAGGGCCACCATGAAGGTGGACAGGAAATGCAGCCCAGGGCCGACCCGCTTCATGCCGAACAGCATCACCCCCAGGAAGCCGGCCTCCAGGAAGAACGCCGTCAACACCTCATAGGCGAGCAATGGCCCGGTGACGCCACCGGCGAACCGGGAGAACTCGCTCCAGTTGGTGCCGAACTGGTACGCCATCACGATGCCGGAGACCACGCCCATGCCGAACGCGACCGCGAACACCTTGATCCAGTAGTGGTAGATGTCGAGGTAGACGGACCTCCCGGTGCGCAACCAGGCCGCTTCCAGCACCACCAGATAGCTGGCCAGCCCGATCGTGATTGCCGGGAAGATGATGTGGAACGAGATGGTGAAGCCGAACTGGATCCTGGACAGCAACAGGGCATCGAGCTCAAACATGGCGCATCCGAAACCGGGGAAACCCGCCCAGTTTACGCCCCTGCCTCAGCCCTCGGCGTAGCCCTGGTACAACTCGATGATTTCCTTACGCAGCAGGTGTTCGATGCGCATCCGCTCGCGGAACGGCAACAGGTGTGCCATCGCGCTGAATAAATAGTCGTCCAGGTTGAAGTTCTTCAGATGCATCTTGGTGTGGAAGATGTTTTCCTGGTAGACGTTGACGTCGCGGAACTCGTACTTGTTCAGCAGTCGCTTTGAGATCGACTCCTGGATCGAGTTGATCTTGTGGTCGATGAAAAGCTTCTTGCCCTTGGCGTTACGGGTGAAGCCGCGCACGCGGTAATCCATGATCACCACGTCCGAATCGAACTGCTCGATCAGGTAGTCCAGCACTTCCAGTGGTGAGATCAACCCGCAGGTCGCCACGTCGATGTCCACCCGGAAGGTCGCGATCCCGTTGTCGGGATGCATCTCCGGATAGGTGTGAACGGTGGCGTGGCTCTTGTCCAGGTGCGCCGCCGCGCGGGTCGACGCCGGGCCGTCGGTCGACAGCGCCGGGCGATCGGACATCAGCACAGTGACCGACGCGCCCTGTGGGTCGTAATCCTGACGCGCGACATTGAGCACCGTCGCACCAATCATATCGGCGACCTTGAGCAGGATCTCGGTCAACCGGTCGGCGTCGTATTCCTCGTCGATGTACTCGATGTAACGCTGGCGCTGGGTCTCCGACATGGCATAGGAGATATCGTAGATATTGAAGCTCAACTCCTTGGTGAGGTGGTTGAACCCTTCCAGTTTCACCTGGCCGCGCGGCTTCCCCATCAGTCTTGCCCGGGGTCGTGCATGACCTTGGCGAACGCCTCGGCCACCCGGTCCACGTTGTCATCGCGCAGCCCGGAGACGCAGATGCGCCCGGAATTGACCGCGAAGATACCGTGCTCAGCCCGCAGCCGCTCGACCTGCGCCGCGCTCATGCCGGTGTAGCTGAACATGCCGCGCTGGCTCAGCAGATAGTCCACGTTCAACGACGGCGCGCGCGCCTTCATGCCGGCGTGCAGGCGCTGGCGCATCTGCAGCATGCGCGTGCGCATTTCCCCGACCTCGTCCATCCAGTCCTGGCGCAGGGCCGCATCGGCAAGCACGCGCGCAATGATCTGGCCGCCAAAGGTCGGCGGGCTGGAATAGTTGGCCCGGATCGACATCTCCATCTGGCTGAGCAGGCGCTTGGCCTCATCGGCATTCGCAGACACGCCCACCAGCGCGCCGCAACGCTCGCCGTACAACGAGAACGTCTTCGAGAACGACACGCTCAACAGCAGCGAAATCCCCGTATCGACCATCGCGTGAACCGCGTAGCCGTCCTCGTCGATGCCTTCCGCAAAGCCCTGATAGGCCATGTCCAGGAACGGCAACAGATTGCGTTCGGCGATCACCTTGATCACCGCATCCCACTGGTCGCGGGTCAGGTCGGCGCCGGTCGGGTTGTGGCAGGCCGGATGCAGGATGACGATGCTGCGCGCCGGCATTGCCTGCAGGTCGGCCAGCATGCCGTCGAAATCGACGCCATTGGTTGCCGTGTCGAAATAACGATACGAGCCGACCTTGAAACCGCCGGCCTCGAAGATCGCCTGGTGGTTCGGCCACGATGGCGCGCTGATGAACACTTGCGAATCGGGGAAGTAGCGCTTCAACAGGTCGCAACCCACCCGCAGCGCGCCCGAGCCGCCCAGCGACTGGATCGCCACCGTGCGCTCGCCGACCTTCTGATAGCGGTCGGCGCCCAGCACCAACTCGGTGACCAGGTCGCGGTAAGGCTTGGAGCCGGCAATCGGCTGGTACGGCGCCGGGCCCATCTCGGCCGCCAGCGCGGGACGCACCGCTGCCACCGAGCGCAGGGTCGGAATCGCCCCGTTCTCGTCCTGATAGGCACCGATGCCCAGATTGACCTTGTCGGCGCGTGGCTCGGCGAGATACGCCTGTTGCAGCGAAAGAATGGGGTCACCGGCGTAAAGCGGCAAATGGCTGAACATGTCCAGCTCCTGATAAGGAAATTATGGGTATGAGGCCCAGCCTGACGGCGGATGCACCGCTGCGGATCAGACAACCAGCGAAGGCCGACGGCCTATTGTCGCGCAGGTTGACGGGAATAGCAGCCGCAGGCGGTCCCAGGTCACCGCAGAGGTCGACCGGTAGAATCCATCGCTTCGCGCCTCGCCCCACGTCGCTACCAGAGCCATGCCCATCGATATCCCGACCCTTATTGCTACGACACCGGTCTGGTTCGCAATGCTTCCGTGGCCGCCCCCATGCATCTGATCCTGCTCAGCGCCGTATGCAGCGTATTGGTCTCGGTAGTGCTGAAGCTCGCGCCCCGCGGCCGGCTGGACGTGGCGCAGATGGTCACCTGGAACTACCTGGCCGCCGCGGTGCTGTGCGCTCTGCTGCTGCGGCCGGATCTGGACGGCCTGCGCGACGGCGGCACCCAGTGGCTGGTGTTGCTGGGATTGGCCGTGCTGCTGCCGTCGCTGTTTCTGGTATTGGCCTCGGCGGTGCGGCAGGCCGGCATCGTGCGTACCGACGTCGCCCAGCGGTTGTCGCTGCTACTGTCGCTGGTGGCGGCATTCACCGTGTTTGGCGAGCATGCCGGCGGCATCAAACTGGCTGGTCTGGCACTGGGCCTGATTGCCGTGGCGGGGATTGTCGTGCGGCCGTCCAACACTGCCGCGTCCAGCACGAAGGCCTGGTTGCCGCTGTTGACGGTGTGGGTCGGCTTCGCACTGGTCGATGTGCTGCTGAAACTGATCGCCCAGTCCGGCACCTCGTCGATGGCATCGTTGCAGGTCGCGTTCGCGCTGGCGTTCGTGTTGATGCTGGGCTGGCAGATCGCCCGCCACCTGCGCGGCACCGCCCGGTTCAGCGTGGTCAACCTCGGTGCCGGGCTGCTGCTGGGCCTGCTCAACTTCGGCAACATCGTGTTCTACGTCCACGCCCACCAGGCCCTGCCGGACAGCCCGGCGGTGGTGTTCGCGGCCATGAACATCGGTGTGGTGGTACTGGGCACGCTGGTCGGCGTGGCTGTGTTCGGCGAGAAAACCAGCCGCTGGAACCGCGCCGCGATTGTCCTGGCGATCGTTGCAATTGCAATGATTGCATATGCACAGTAGCGTGCCGCGTCGGGACGAGACGCGGCGAAAAATCACTGCATGATCGCATCCGTCATCCGGTGGGCACCGCGCCCCACTAGGTAAGTTCTGATCAAGTCGCTTCTGCCAATCAACGGCTTGAAGTCCATGGATCCCCGCCTGCGCGGGGATGACGGGGTGTTGGGGATGACGGGTTGTTGGGGATGACGGGTTGTTGGGGATGACGGGCTATTGGGGATGACGGGTTGTTGGGGCCAGCTTCGCAGCCACCCCGCCCTGTCGCTGGACTGTGTGGGTGACTGCCGTGGCCAGTGCGTCGTCGGCCGCCCACAGCTCGACCGACACCTTGGCCCGGGACACGCCGGTGTAGAGCAGTTGGCGCGAGAGGATCCGGCTTTCGGCATCGGGCGGCAGCAGCACGGCGACGTGGGCGTATTCAGAGCCCTGGCTCTTGTGGATGGTGATGGCGAACGCGCTTTCGTGCGGTGGCAATGCGTTGGGGGCGAAGCTGCGGAGCGTGCGGGTAAATCCTGCGTCTTCGCCATCCGTCGATCTACCGGGGCTGCCTTCAAACCAGACCCGCAGGTGGCCTTCCGCATCGGCCAGGCAGATGCCCACGTCGCCGTTGAACAGACCGGCGGTGTAGTCGTTGCGGATGACGATGACGGCGCGGCCGGGGTACCACTCGCGGTCGCGTTCGATTTTCCAGTGCCTGCGTAGCCGCTGCTCGATGGCCAGATTGACCGCTATGGCGCCGTAGGGGCCTTCGCGCAGGGCGCACAGCAGTTGGCGCTGGGCGAGTGCGTCCAGTGCGGCCTCGACCGGGCCGGTGTCTGCCGGCGTTGTCGTCGGTTCCGCGGGGTCGACGACGCTGTCGGTTGGGGCACGGAGCGCGGTGGCTTTGGGAAGGTCTGAAAAATTGTCGTCATCCCCGCGAAGGCGGGGATCCATGGACTTCAAGCCATTGATTGGCAACGTCCCTGGACTCCCGCCTACGCGGGAGTGACGATCAAAAGCGAATTGATCAGTACTTCCCTTGCCGATCTGTTCCGCCCAACGGTCGATCTGGTTGCCCAGCGCTTTCAGGTCATCAACGGCGATGCGCGTTGCGTGCGTTCCGGCGGCGGCAACCGCTTCGCTCAGGCGTTCCGCATCGCCACCGTTGATGGCCTGATTGATGTCCACCAGGTACTGCTCGGCGCGGAAGCTGTGTTGCAGTTTCACCAGATCGCCTGCGCCGGCCCCGTCGTTTTCCACGCTCATCGCGCTGACCAGATCCATCAGCACCGAGCCGGCTGCGACCGAGGTCAGCTGATCGGCGTCGCCGACGAGGATCAGGGTGGCGTCGGGTCGCACCGCGTCGAGCAGGCTGCGAAGCATGGCCAGATCGACCATCGATGCCTCGTCCACCACGACGACGTCAGCGGGGATCGGGTCTTTCGCGTTGCGTGCGAAGACGTTGTCGTACGGCCGGTAACCGAGCAGGCGATGCAGGGTGAGGGCCTCGTGGTCGGGCACGTTTTCCAGCAGGGGGTGCCACTCCTGCGGCAGCGGTTTGGCGGGATGCTGCAGCAGGTTCTGCTTGCCCTTGCGAAGGGACTGCACCAGCCGTTGCGCGGCCTTGCCGGTGGGCGCGGCGACCTGGATCGCCAGTGGCGTGGGCGACTGGCGCTGCAGCATCAGCATCAGCATCAGCAGCATGCGCAGCACGGTGGTGGTCTTGCCGGTTCCGGGGCCGCCGGTGAGCACGAACAGCTTGCGCCCGACTACCGAGCGAACCGCGTGCCGCTGCAGCGTGACCGTGTCGTCATTGATGCCATGAAACAAGGCGTCGATGTCCGCTTCCGCTACTTCGACGGCACGCGCATTGCCGCGACGGTGGTTGACTGCATCGACCACCGCGATTTCGTGCTGATGGTTGCGCCACAGGTAGAACCGGCCGTCGGCATCGAGCACGAACGGCACGGGCGCGGCGGCATCGGCATCCGGTTTACCGACCATCGGCTGGTTGGCAAGCGCAGTGATCTCGTCCTGACTCAAGGCGGGCATTGCGTTGTCGCCATCGACACCGTCGGACAGGCGCAAGGCGGTGTGGCCATTGCCATCGGCCAGGCTGGCCCAGGCCGCGACCTTGGCCAGCAATGGCGAACCGCCGTGGCCGATGACCCAGCGGTACAGCGCGCGATCCAGTGGACGCCAGGCCTCGACGGCGGACTCGGCGGGCAACGACTCGAAGCGGTAACTCATGCGGCCTCCTGTTCACGGCCGGCGAGTGCGGCATCGATGGCGTCGATCAACCCGTCGCTGAAACGGCGCGCCCAGATGCCGGCGCCGGGTGCCAGACCGACGGCACGCACGAACAGGTAGATTGCCTCGCCCAACTGCGCGCTGCGGTCGTATCCCGGGCCGATGCGCTGGCGCAGGTAGCGGTCGACCGCGACCACGTACAGCAGGGCTTGGAAGCGGTAATGGCTGCGATCCATCGCTTCGTCGAGTTGCGCGGGCGCGTAGGGCGACAACAGGCCGGCCTCGCCCAGTCGATTGCCCTTGTAGTCGAGCACGTAGAAGCGGTTGTCGTGCTGGAACACGAGGTCGATTTTTCCGTTCATCATGCCGCGCAGGTAACGGGGCGATGCCTTGGGCACCAGGTCGGGCTCGCCCGCGCGGGCGCAGGCATCGCGCAGGCGCTGCATCGTCACGCCATCGAGCACGTAGTCGAAACCCATCTCCGCACGCAGGTGTTCCCTGGGCAGGTCTCCCAGCCGCACGGTGTGGCCGTCCGCCAGTGCCATCGGTGTGTCCAGGGTGGTCTGGATGCGGTGCGCCAGTTGCCGGACCAGCGTCTCCAGGTCGATCTCGCCCAGACGCACGCCGCTGTCGAGCAGGTGATGGCGGATCAGGTCGTGCTGCGCTGACATCGGCTGGCCGATCTGGCGGAACTCGAACATCGCATGCAGCGCGTTGCCGAAGTCGGCGCCGGCGATGGGAACCAGATCGAGCAGTTCGCGGCGGGGGGTTTCGTTCGGTTCCGGGGTGGACTCTGCTGCTCCCCCTCTCCCGCTTGCGGGGTGAGGCTGTCCGCTTATGGCCGCGCCAGCGGACATGGACTGCCGAGCGCCACGGGCAATGCCCGTGGCCGGGGGTTCCTGGTGAGGCGTAGCCGAACCTGGAACGGACTGGGGTGAGGGCAGCGGGATCGGTTCGCCTGCGTCTTGCTCGCTCTCGTCTGCGGCCGAACCGTCCTCAAAGCTGGCGATTCTGGTTTGCGACTTGGTCAAACTGGTGAAACTCCACTTGAACTCGAACGCGGTGGTATGGGGTTCGGACAGGGCCACGCGTGACACTGGTTTGGTATCGACAGGCGGTTGATACCTGCCCTCCGGCCAGGCCCAGTCGTTGGCGTTCCAGACGATGTGCTCATGCAGAGACGCCTGCGATGCAGTCACATCAAACTTGGGCAACATGCGCTCGATCATGCCGTCGAGCGGTGCTCGGTGCGGATCCGTATCCGCCGCCCCACCCTTCTTGTCCTTCGCGCGACCCGGAGGCAGCACATAGACGTGGCAGGCATACCGGGCACGGGTCAGCGCGACGTACAGCAAGCGGAAGCGCTCGTCCTGTCCCTCCTGACGGTAGCGCGTCTTGTCAGCCTCGCCGAAGCCGGGGATGCGCTCTCCGCTTTCCGCGTCATGCAGTATCTGGATTGTGTCCTTGGTGACCTGGGTGTTGGCCCACATCAGCGGCAACATCACCACCGGGAACTCCAGCCCCTTGCTGGCGTGGACGGTCATCAAGCGCACGCGTGCGGCGTCGGATTCGATGCGCAGCCGCATCTCGTCGGCGGCATCACCATCGTCGGCCTTGCGGCGGCCGCGCTCTTCGGCGAGCCAGCCCAGCAACTGTTCGGGACCGGCAAAGGTCTCGCTGGCGGTTTGCAGCAGCTCGCCCAGATGGCGCAGGTCGGTCAGGGAGCGCTCGCTGTCGCCAGCGGCAAACAACCGCGGGGTCGCTTGCCGGGTCAATTCCTGGATCAACGCCAGCACACCGCGCGTCTTCCAGATCTCGCCCAGGCGCACGTAGCCGGCGGACAGTGCCTGCCAATGCTCCGGCTGGTCACGCAGCGTCCGCAGATCCTCGTAGGTCTTGCCGCCCAGCCGCGTCGCCAACGCCGCATGCACGGCACCCTCGTCGCGTGGATGCTGGGCGGCGTACAGCACAATCTGCAATTCACGCGCCCAGTCGGACTCGAACACGCTGCTCCGGGCCGAGGACACGCAAGGCACGTTGCGATCGTTCAACAGCCGCCGCAGCCGGATGATGTCGTTATTGCCCGGCACCAGCACCGCGATGTCGCCGGGCACCAAGGGTTTTCCACCGATGGAATGCTTCCCGGGTTTCAGCAGCTCGACGATCTGGTTGGCGCAGCCTTTCAGCGCAGCGCTACGACGGCTTTCGGCGTCATCCGGGCAGTCGGCCCAGTAATGCAGTTGCAAGGGTTGGGTGCAGGGCTGTCCGTCCACCTCGTACGGCGCGTCGTCACAACGTGCGCTGGCCTTGACCGCTTCGTAGCGGATGGCGTGATCGGCATCGGTGCTCAGCTGCGCTCCGGCCAATTCGTAGAACGCATTGCTGGCGGCCACCATCGCGCGTGAGGAGCGGTAGTTGGTGTCCAGGCTCAACCGGCTGCCGGCATCGCTTCGCGCCTTGAGGTAAGCGTGGATGTCACCGCCACGGAAGCGGTAGATCGCCTGTTTCGGGTCGCCGATCATCACCAGCCGGCCGCGCGGTTCGCCGGTCGAGTCACGGTAGATCCGGTCGAGGATGCCGTACTGCAACGCATCGGTGTCCTGGAACTCGTCGACCAGCGCCACCGGCCAGGCCTTGAACAGGCTGTCGGCCAGCGCGCTTCCACCCTCCGGCAACGCGCGGGCGACCCGCTCGATCAGTTCGTCGAAGGTGATCTGACCGCTGGCGGTCAGGCGTTGCTCGCGCCAGGTCTTGATCTGTTCGACCCAGTGGTGCCAGGCCGCAATCCGATGTTCGGCGGCCAGCCATTCCAGCGTTTGGGCGGCGTCGGCTGCGATGGCCAGAACCTTCTGCACTTCAGAATCATCGAGGTGCTCCTCGCCAATCTGATCCGATACCGGCTCCGGCACGAGGTTGTCCAGCTTCGTCGGGAGCAAGCCGGGATCACGAGGTTGCGATTCCAGGTAATCGGCAAGTTGGGTCAATGCGTTTTTGAGTTTCGTGGCTCTTCCACGAAACACTTTCCTGCCCACCAACTGCCGTATCGGCTCCACCCACTCCACCGATAGCGCAACCTCAGGCGTAACGTCCAACGCCCGCAGCCGCACCGAAACACCCGGTGCCGAGTACGCCTTGAGGTAATTCTTCAGCGTGTCGATCGACGTGACATCCAGCGCCGGCTGGCCCGATTCCGACGTCTGGGTCTGCTGCCGCCACACGTCCTCGGCGAGCGTCTGCATCATGCTCTCGGAGGAGACCATCTCGCCCAGACCGAAGGCGCTGCCGCTCTCGAACGGAAAGTCACTGAGGATCTTCCGGCACAGCCCGTGCAACGTGCTGATGGGAGCGAGGTCGAGTTCGGCCTGGGCCAGACGCAAGCGGTTGATGTCACTGGCGATGCGGTCTTCCGGTGCCTTGTCCTCGGCATCCGCCTCCGCAGCGGTCCAGTGCGTGTACAGCCATTGCAGGTCGGCAGGCTCGGCGCCGTCGGACTGCACACCTACGGCCTGCAACTGGCGACCGTAGCGTTCGGCTCGGATCAACTGGGCACGGATGCGCTCGCGCAACTCCTCCGCGGCGGCATCGGTAAACGTCGTCACCACGATCTGTCTTGGCGACAGCGTCTGCTCCAGCAACAGGCGCAGGTAGAGCACCGAGATCGTCCAGGTCTTGCCGGTGCCGGCGCTGGCCTCGATCAGGCTGCGGCCACCGGCATCCAATGACAGCGTGCGCCAGTCTTCCGTTTTTGCATGCAACGTCGAGACTTGCATGCTCATGCGCTTGCCTCCTGCGGCAGGAGCGTGATCAATGCACGCAGCCGATTGGCCGTCTCCAACAGTTGTTCGTAATCACCCGTTTCATCGAACTCACGCTCGCCGGCCAGCAGGCGTCCGTAGCCCGGCGAGTAGTCGCGCTCACCCATGTTGTAACCGCCAACCCACGTCTCGCGCGTCTTCTGCGGAGATTCGGCGGCCGCCCACGAGGTCTTGGGGAAATACCACAACGGTGCGTGCTGGGCGTCCTGGTAGAAATCGATCAGCCCCGTCACCTGACGCTCCAGCTCATTTATCATCTGACGGCGCAACGCCTCGTTTCCATTGCGGACGGCCTGCATGAAGGTGTCGCTCCAGACGTCGAAGCTGCCTTGCCAGTCGCCAGTCCCAACCCCTCTCTTCGGCGCGGCCAGCACGCAAGCACGGACTTCGCGCTGACCGGATGGGTCGTCGAGCCGAACCAATGCCCACTCAAGGAAAAAGCCCACACGCGCCTTGAAGTCCAATTGATCCTCGGTCTTGCCCGGAAACACGTCGAAAACCCAGCGCGTGCCGTCCACGTCGTACACCCGGTGCAGCTCGCCCTGGAGGCGGGAATTGCCCTGCCCTGTCAGTTGGCGATCGATCAGGACCGGCGTCGCATCGGGCAACGAAGGATCAAACAACGGGTAATTTCCAATGACCTTCAACAGATCCGCGACCTGTTCGCGTGTCTTGGCCCAGGCCTCCTCACCCACTGCCCCCGGCGGCATCAGACCGCTCAGCCGCATCCAGTCCGGCGCCTCGTCGGGGACGGCTTTTACGGCCTGCGCGACGACGGCGTTGAACACGCGTCTGGCCACTTGATCAAGCCCTTCGAACTTGGCCTCCAACGGCTCGCTGTCACGCAGTCGATCCTCGTCCAGCGCGTCCAGCCGCAGGTTGAGCCCGCTGGCCAGCAACTGCTTGGCCGGATCGCAGAAGTAGGCGAACACCGGTCGCAAAGCGATGGGTGGCGGCGTGTCGGCGTTGCGCTGCGGCAGTGACGACGGACGCTTGCCCACGAATGGTGGCGCTGCAGACAAATCGATGCCGCGCCTGTCCATGGCCGCATGGCCTTGGCTGAACGAGAACAGCGCTGCGTCACTGCGGTCGAAATAGCGCACGTCGAACGGTTGCAGCGGATGTCTGACAAGCCACGGGCGATCGACTGTCGAATCGTCCGAATCCGGCCCGGCCGCATTTTCCAGCGCCTCCAGCAGTTCGGCGAGCGGTGCCGCCGGGTTGCGCGGCTTGCCGTTGCGCACGCCTTCGCCGATGTAGCTCAGGTGCAGCATGTCGCGTGCGGACATCACCGTTTCGAGGAACAGGTAGCGGTCGTCGCTGCGCACGTCGCGGTCGCCGAGGCGGCGATGGGTCGTCATCAGATCCAGTCCGCCATCGCTGCCCGCGCGCGGAAAGTCGCCATCGTTGAGGCTCAGCACTGCGACGACACGGAACGGAATGGCCCGTTGCGGAACCATGCCGCAGAACGTCACACCGCCCATCAGGAAGCGCTGGCGTTCCGGCGCGGCCGTCAGACGCTCCAGTAGCAGCTCGCGCACGACGCTGAACTCCAGCTCCGGATCGAGTCCGCTCTGTTGCGGCTCGCCGGCGATTGAACGGATGAACTGGCGCACCAGCGTCTCGGCATCGCGTGCGTCGGCGTCGCACTTGTCGATGCGGAACAAGGCATCAAACACCTGCTCAAGCTGCTTGGCCCACTCACTTGCAGACAGTGTTTGCCTGCCTACTTCGTGCAGGCGTGCCAGTTGCACCAGCAGGCCGTCGAGCGCGCCCAGCAGCGCGGCTTGCGGGCCGTGGATGCCGGCCAGCGGCGCCAGTTGTTTGCCGTCCGGCAGCGTCACCGCGTTGTCCTCCACGTCGGCAGAAGCCCCCATGATGTAGCCGGCCATCATCCGATCCATGCCCCAGGCAAAGGTGTGCTCCGCGATGGCCGGCACACCCAGACCCGCGCGGAACTTCTCATCCAGCGCCCAGGCAACGCGGCTGTTACGCAGCCAGCCGACCAGCACCCCGGTATCCGCATCGGCCAGGCCAAAGCGGCGTGCGATTTCCGGCACGCCCAGCAGGTCGACGACTTCCGGCGCAGTGATCCGCGACTGGGGGAAGTCCAGCAGCCGCCGAAAGGCTTCCAGCAACGAGTGCGAGCGCGAAATCGACACGTCGGCAATGTGGTACGGCAGCGGCCCCTGGTGTTCGCCGGGCTCGCCGAACACTGCCGGCAGCAGCGGCACGTAGGCCTGGATGTCGGGCGCCATGACGACGATGTCGCGCGGCCGCAAGTCCGGTTGATCGACGCGCGCCTTCAGCAACGCATCGCGCAGCACCTCAAGCTCGCGCAGGCGGGTATGGCAGGCGTGAACCCGCAGCGACGCGTCGGCGCGCTGGCTGGACAGATCTCCGACCGGTGCCAGCAGGGACGGATCGAACCGGCGGATGCTTTCCTGCAGCCGCGGCAGTCGCTGTGCAGCCGGCGTCGCCTCCGACTTGTCGCCCCAATGGCGGATATCGACCTGCATGTCCAAGCCTTCCAGCGCCAACAGGAAGTGCTGGCCCATCCGGCCCCAGGCACCCAGCAACGGATGGCGTAGCTGCAGGAACAGGCTTTCAGTTTCGTGATCGTAGGGCGCGGTCTCGACCCGTTGCCGCAGCTCTTCGCGGTCGCTGCGCTGATCGAGCCAGTACTCCCGGCACGGATCCGGTACGTACAGCACCACCGGCCTCCGCCGCGCCACCGCCGCCAGCACGCTCAACTCGGACGGTGCCAGATGGCTGACGCCAAACACGTGCAACGGCTCGGCCTCATCCATGACGTGCCGCCCGGACGCCAACCCGGCCCGCATCTGCGCCAGCAGCTCACCGCGATGCGGCAGCCCGATCTGCTGGCGCAGCGTGGCCCACAGCGACGCCAGCAGATCGTGCTCGCGCGACCCGGTGCCTTCCTGCAGCGGCACGCGCTTGCCGGCGGCCCACGCATCCAGCCAATCCGGTCGATACACGATGTACTGGGTGTAGATGCGCGCCAGCCGGTCGGCCAGCTGGAACCGTCGACGCGCCTGGTCGCTGCCTTTCAGATAGGCGCGCACCTGCTCGTCGTCCAGCGTCGGCAGGATCTCGTGGATGCGCCAACGCAGCCCCCCGCGCTGATACGGCGCAAGCGCCACCGCGGACTCGCCTTGCAGCTCCATCGCCAACCGATCCAGCCAGGCGCTCGGCAGGACGATGTCCAGATTGGCGGCAATCCCACTGGCGCCACCCTCACAACGCTTGCGCGCCAACTCCGCGGAAAGCCAATGCTTCATCCCCGGATGCGCGGCGATTACCGTCTGCGGCGCGAGCACCTGGCTCGGTGGATGCTTGTCGACGAAATACGTCAACGCCTCAAGCAGGCCTTCCAAGCGACTGGCGCGGTAGACGATGAGTCCACTGTGGATCTCTTCCAATGGGGGCCCCTGTGTATCAAAACGGACTGGCCGACCTGACTGGCTGCTTGCCCGGCCCACCCATGTGGACCGGACAGAAGTCGTGATCGATTGGCGGTTATTTTGCTGCGTCAACGTACTACGGGCGCGTCTCAGAAGGTGAGATGGACAACCCCAGGAAATTCATGGCCGGGCAGCCCTTCCCTCCAGCACTTTAATATTGGGCCGGTGCCCCGTCCTGGTCTGGTGATCTACCGCTGTAGGCGAGATCGATATTTCCCGCATGGCTTCGTGTCCAGCATGAGCTGGAGGGGCAACGCGGTGGCCGAGGGCTTCTTTGCCACGCTCAAGAACGAGGACGCCAGCGGTCGGTGTCCACGACACCCAAGGCCGATGCACACGCCGCCCTTGCCAGCTACATCCATGGGCGTCCCCCCACGCGGCCCGGCCCCTTGTTTAGCCCCCAGGGCTACTGATGGGCGTCGACGGCATCCATGACCCGGGCGGAATAAACCAGGGCGGCACCGGCGTTGAGCGCCACCGCCACTCCCAGTGCCTCGGCGATCTCCTCACGTGTGGCACCTTGCTTCAGCGCGGCATCGACATGGACGGTGATGCAACCATCGCAACGCGTAGTCACTGCCACGGCCAGGGCTATCAACTCACGCGTCTTGGCGTCCAGGTGGTTGGTCTGCGCACCGGCATTGCCCAGCGTCGCATAGCCACGCACGGTGTCCGGGGACAGTTTTCCGATGTCCGAGATGCGCTTCTTGAGATCCGTCCGGTACTTGTTCCAGTCCAGCATGGTCGTTCTCCCGATCAGTCTAGGTTCCGATCAGCGCCTATGGTTGACGCCGCATCAACGCGTAGCGACCCGCCCCAGTGACGGCAAGTAGCAGCAAGCCACCGACAATCGCCACGTTCTTGTAGAACTGGGTCAAGTTCATGGCACGGTCGGCGCCTTCCATGGACCAGAAGGGATGGCCAATCAGCGCCGTCCCCAGCACGAACAAGGCCATCAGAAGCGCCAGTGGACGCACGCACACGCCGACGATCAGGGCGAGGGCGACGAAGAACTCCATGATCACCGCAACCGCCGCGGCAATCGATGGTAGCGGCGTGCCGATCGACGCCAGATACGCGGCCGTTCCCTGGTAATCGATCAGTTTGGACCAGCCCGAAATGAGGAAGAGCAGCATCAACAAAAGACGGGCCAGCAGGATCAGCGCATCGCGATGTCGGTCGATCAGGGTGTCGATCATGTGCAAGCTCCCCTTGGGTTTAGGCAAGCTGACGGCGCCTGGCGTTATCAACGCGTGAAGAAGCCCAGCGGCGGCAACTTCTTGTCCACGCAGGGAGTTGCCACCGCAGCGAACCACTTGCAAAAAAGGGGCCTTTCCGCTGTATACTGCGCGGCCTCTTGGGGCGGTTAGCTCAGCGGTAGAGCATTGCCTTCACACGGCAAGGGTCGCAGGTTCGATCCCTGCACCGCCCACCAGTTAGAACCCATACACAGAAAGGGTTACAGCACACAAAGGCCGCCTCAACCGGGTGGCCTTTTGCTTTGGTAATTGCGTGGTAACAGCAACGCGTCGACCAACGTGGTGTTCAAGGTTAACCCGGCGGCGACCATCGCTGCGCCCGGTTCTGGATGTGTCCGCACACGCCAACTGGACACCTACTGCCGTAGAACAGATCGCGCATCCCGGCCCCCTTACTTCCACTCTCTCAAGGAACTTCTCATGCGCGTTCTCATCGTAGGTGCCAACGGCCAGATTGGTCGTCGTCTGGTCAAGCAGATGGCTTCCGGCCCACATAAGACCCAGGCCATGATCCGCAGCGCGGCGCAGGCCGCAGGGCTGCGCGAACTTGGCGCCGATGCGACCGTGGTCGCTGACCTCGAAGACGATATCCAGACCGCACTGGATGGCTGCGATGCCGTCATTTTCACGGCGGGCTCCGGGGGCAAAGGCGGCCACGAGAAGACCGATGCGGTGGACCGCGATGGCGCGATTGCCGTGATCGACGCGGCACAGAAGGCCGGCGTAGAGCGCTTCGTCATGGTGTCATCCATGGGTGCGGACACGCCGGAAAAAGGCCCGGAGGGTCTGCAGCATTACCTGCATGCCAAGCAGAGAGCCGACGAGCATCTGCGGGCGAGTGATCTTCGGTACACCATCGTACGCCCGGGCTCCCTTACCGATGAGCAAGGGACGGGCAAGGTAGAAGTGTCGGAGGATCTCGGGCGCCAAGGCAGCGTCCCGCGCGACGATGTTGCTGCGGTGCTGCTGCAGGTGCTGGACGCCAGCAATACGCACGGCAAACAGTTCGAACTGCTTGCAGGGGATTCATCTGTTCCGCACGCCGTTGCCGCGCTCTGACAACCTGAAGACTCCAGTGCAACCCGACAGCACGGCAGTAGAGGGTGCGGCTCGTTGGCGCATCCTGGCGGTGCTGCTTGGCATCGTTTTCATGTCGCTGATCGGGGTGAGCATCGTCAACGTCGCCCTTCCCTCGATCCAGCGGGGCCTGGGGGCGGACCAGTCCGATCTCCAATGGGTGCTGTCGGGCTATGCACTCACCTTCGGGATCATTCTGGTTGCCGCGGGGCGCGCTGGCGATATTCTGGGGCGAGGCGGCATCTTTCTTGTCGGCGTTGCCCTCTTTACCCTCTCTTCCATCGCCGCCGGACTCGCGCCTGACGCGATGTGGCTCAATACGGCGCGGTTGGTCCAGGGACTTGGCTCCGGGCTGCTCAGTCCGCAGGCCATCGGGATGATCCAGCAATACTTCCGTGGTGAGGAGCGCGGTCGGGCCTTCGGCTATTTCGGAATCGTGGTCGGATTTTCCGTTGCCATCGGTCCGGTGCTGGGCGGTGTGCTGATCGAGGCTGGCGGTGCCGACCTTGGCTGGCGTCTGACATTCCTGGTGAATGTGCCCATTGGCATCGTAGCCATCATTTTAGGGATGAAGTGGTTTCCGAAGCCCCTTTTCCGCCGCCCCCCGCAGAGTGCGCCGAACGGAGCGCAGCGGCCTGCCGGCTGGCTATGGTCGCTGGATCCGATCGGCTCGGTGTTGTTGGGGCTCGCGCTGCTGGCCATCCTCTATCCGTTCATGGAATCGGGTGGCTCGACGCTCTGGTGGGCGCTGCTGCCGGTGGGCATCGCGCTGGTCTGGATTTGGGTGCGATGGGAGCAGCGTTGCCCGCGCCTGGGTCACACCCCGATGGTCGATCTGGACATCTTCCGCACCAGCAGCTTTACCAACGGCACGGTCATCATGACGCTTTATTTCACCGGCATGACCAGTGTTTGGGTGTTGGTCGCACTCTATGTGCAGGACGGTCAGGGAAAAACCGCGTTTGAATCCGGCCTGTTCGGCATTCCAAGTGCGCTTCTATCGGCTTATGCCGCTCACTGGTCGGGGCGCCGGGTAAACCAGTACGGTCGGAAGATCGTGATCGGCGGACTGTTCCTGGCCCTGCTCGGCCTCGTCGCGAGCATCACCGTCGTCCTCCTGCACGAGCGGTTTGGTCTGAGCGTGTGGTGGTTGGTGCTGTCACTGTCCTTCATCGGACTCGCGCAAGGGGCCGTGATCAGTCCGAACCAGACGCTGACGCTGGCGGAGGTGCCGCTCGCATATGCCGGAAGCTCGGGGGCGATCATGCAGACCGGCCAGCGCATCGGGACATCGGTCGGCATTGCCATGATCACCGCGGCAGTGTTCGCATCACTTGCACGGTGGTCATGGTCGATCGCCGTGGTCATCGGTTTCGGCCTGATCGGCCTGGTGGTGCTCGTGGCACTGGGTATGGCATTCAAGGATCAGCGGGATCGGGACAGGAGCGTGACAGACAGAACTGATGCCCAACGTCGGCAGCGAGAATCGCCCTATCTCGACGAAAGCCTGTTCTGATTTTTACATGGCCGAGGACGCACGCGTCGTAGAAGATCACCCGCCCACCAGGTTGCAAACCTGAGTTTCAGCGGATCCCGGTTGGTGCCGGGTTTTTTGTGTCTGGCGCCGCGATACGATGGCGGCTTGACCGCCACCGCTGGAGCCCTCCATGAACGACACCTGCATCTACCACAATCCACGCTGCTCCAAGTCGCGCGGCGCGCTGGAGTTGTTGCGCGAGCGCGGGATCGAGCCGGAGGTCATCACCTATCTCGACACCCCGCCCTCGGCATCCGAGTTGCGCGAGCTGCTGGCGATGCTCGCGGTGCCGGCACGCGAACTGCTTCGCACCGGTGAGACCGAGTACACCGAGCTGGGGCTGGCCGATCCGGACAAAACCGACGCGGCGCTGATTGACGCCATGGCAAGCCATCCGCGCTTGATCGAGCGACCGGTCTTCGTCCACGCGGGACGCGCAGTGATTGGCCGCCCGCCCGAGAAGGTGCTTGAGCTGTTGTGACCATTACCGCCGCGGCGCCATCACCGCAATTGGCAGGCAGGAGTCAGAAGGACTTGCTCTCGCGCATCGACCGCACGTGGTGGGGGGCGGCAAACGAGTCGCTGCGGGCGTTCGCCCAATAGGTCTGGAATACGGCATGGTCCGGAATTTCATCCAGCAGTTGTCCCGGCTCGAGGAAGCGGTACAGCGCTGCCAGCGAACGCACTTCCACCGGCGAGACGCGCCGCAGGATATGTTCGGGCCCGACCTCGCGCGGGTCGGTCAGCCCGGCAGCGCACAACAGGTCGCGCAAGGCGGTCATGGTGTTGCGATGGAAGCCGTGGACCCGTATCGATTTGTCGGTAACATCCAGCCCCTGCCAGCGCTTGGGATCCTGGGTGGCGACGCCGGTCGGGCAGCGATCGGTATGGCAGACCTGGGCCTGGATACAGCCAACGGCAAACATGAAGCCACGGCCGGCGTTGCACCAGTCGGCCCCCATGGCCATGGTCCGCACGATGTCGAACGCGCTGATGATGCGGCCGGCCGCCGCAAGCCGCAGGTCGTCGCGCAAGCCCAGCCCCACCAGTGTGTTGTGGACCAGCATCAAGGCTTCCTGCATCGGCACCCCGACGTGGTTGATGAACTCCGCCGGGGATGCGCCCGTGCCGCCCTCGGCGCCATCGACCACGATGAAATCCGGCAACAGGCGGGTTTCCTGCATCGCCTTGGCGATCCCGAACCACTCCCACGGGTGGCCAATCGCCAACTTGAACCCGGTGGGCTTGCCACCCGACAGCTCGCGCAACCGGGCAACGAATTCGAGCAACTCGATCGGCGTCGAGAATGCGCTGTGCTGCGCCGGTGATACGCATTCCACGCCAGCGGTTACGCCGCGAGTCATGGCGATCTCCATGCTGACCTTGGCCGCCGGGAGCACGCCGCCATGTCCCGGCTTGGCGCCCTGCGACAGCTTGATCTCGATCATCTTCACCTGTGGGTCGCGTGCGTTTTTCGCAAAACACTCGGCATCGAACCCGCCGTCCGCGTCGCGGCATCCGAAGTACCCCGAGCCGATCTCCCAGACCAGGTCGCCACCGTGCTCGCGGTGGTAAGAGGAGATCGATCCCTCTCCGCTGTCGTGGTAGAACCCGCCCATCTTGGCGCCCTTGTTGAGCGCCCGGATGGCATTGGCCGACAACGACCCAAAGCTCATCGCGGAGATATTGAACACACTGGCCGAGTAAGGCTGGGCGGTTTTTTCGCCCACCAAGATGCGGAAGTCCGGGCTCCCGTGCGGCGTCGGGACCATTGAGTGGTTGATCCACTCGTAATCATTGGCGTAGACATCCTGCATGGTGCCGAAAGGGCGAGTGTCGTTGACCGATTTGGCCCGTTGGTACACCAGTGCCCGCTGCAATCGTGAGAACGGCACTTCGGCGTTGTCGGCCTGGATGAAGTACTGGCGCATCTCCGGACCAATCGATTCCAGCCCGTAGCGAAAGTGCGCGATCAACGGATAATTGCGGCGCAAGGTGCTGGATTTTTGCAACAGGTCGATCGTCCCCAACACCGCCAATGCGCCGAATATGGCCAATGCCCAGCCCCAGCCAGGGGACACGAAAATGGTCAGTGCGGCCGTCAGCACGGTCAGCGCAACGCAGGTGATGTAGGACGTGTAACGCGTCATGCGGGCTCCGGGGAAGTCATCAGCCCAAAGGATACCCGCGGTGCCGAGCCAAGGTGAGCCCTGGCCCAATCAAGACGATGCTGGTCAGTCGGATCTGGGCGGATCAGCCGGACCAATCGGACCCGATTTTGCGCCCTGGATTGGCGCAACCTGCAATGCCTGCAGCAGCGACTGGCTGGCGCGCCCGTCGGTCGCAACCCCAAGACGCTGTTGCTCGATCTTGATGGCCGCGCGGGTCGCGCTGCCAATCAAGCCATCCACCTCGCCAATGTCATGGCCACGTTGCAGCAGCAGTTGCTGTAGCACACGACGCTGGCGTCGCGACAATCCCGGATCCGCCGTGGGCCAGGACGCCACCAGCCCTCCCTGCCCGCGCAAACGGTCCGACAACAGCGCAATCGCCAGGGAATAGCTTTCCGAGGCGTTGTACGAATAAATCGCGTCGAAATTCTTGAACACCAGGAACGCCGGACCGGCCTTGCCAGCCGGCAGCAGTAGCGCAGTTGCCGTATCCGATGGTGCGATCGCACCGCCATCGACGTGAGAGATTCCGCGCCCGATCCAGTACGACAATGGCCGGCGCGTGGTGCGCCCGGAGATGGCGGTATCAAATCCGTCCGGCAACTTCACCTCGTACCCCCACGGCTGGCCAGTGCGCCAGTGGGAGCGCTCGAGGTAGTTTGCCGTGGAGGCCAGTGCGTCGGGTACGGTGCCGACAAGATCGCGGCGGCCGTCGCCGTCGAAATCCACCGCGATCCGCTGGTACGTGGAGGGCATGAACTGGGTTTGCCCGAATGCGCCGGCCCAGGAACCGACCAGTGCGTCCGCGGCGATGTCACCGGACTGGATAATCTGCAATGTCGCGGCCAGCTCGCCACGGAAGAATTCCTGCCGGCGCCCCATGCATGACAAGGTGGTCAGCGAATTCAGTAGCGGCCGTGACCCCGAGGTCTTGCCGAAGTCGCTTTCCACGCCCCAGATTGCCACCACCGTGGCGGGATCGACGCCGTACTGCGCCTCGACCTTGGCCAGGGTGGCGGCGTGCTGGCGGAGCATCGCCTGCCCATCGGCAACCCGTTCCGCATCCACCAGTCCGGCGAGGTAGTCCCAGACCGGCGTCTTGAACTCGGGCTGATTGTCCAGCAGCTTCAATACCGAGGTGTCCGGCACGATCGCGCGGACGTTGCGGTCGAACACGGCTTTCTCCACGCCTTTGCTGGCGAACTGCTGTTGCAGCCGGTCCAGGCAGCGGTCGAAGGCGGCGACATCGTATGCCGACGATGCATCCGCCGGAACGGTTGGCGGTGACGTGGCTTGCGCCAACGAGGGCGTGGGCAGCACGAACAGAGTCGGCAGAAGAAGTCTCCAGATCATGCATCAAGCCTATATGGCACTGGTGACGGCGCTGTCATGAGCAGCCCTACGATGCAAGTCCGAATTTGTCCCGCAGGACAGTAACGATCACAAGCCAACGAAGATAAATTGTTGACTTGGTTGGTGCCCGGAGCCGGAATCGAACCGGCATGACCTTGCGGTCGACAGATTTTAAGTCTGTTGCGTCTACCTGTTTCGCCATCCGGGCGTGCCGCGCGGAATAATACCGCCCTCTCCCATCTTGCGGGCTAAAAGAAAAATCCCGCAAGGCGCGAACCGTTGCGGGATTTGACTTTGAACATGGAGGCCGAGGTCGGAATTGAACCGGCGTACGCGGATTTGCAGTCCGCTGCATAACCACTCTGCCACCCGGCCGGATGACGTGCCCATAAAACAAAACCCCGATAACGGGGTTTGTCTCAACAAACACCCCGGCGAACCGAAGCGTTGAATCTGGAGCGGGAAACGAGACTCGAACTCGCGACCCCGACCTTGGCAAGGTCGTGCTCTACCAACTGAGCTATTCCCGCTGATGAGCCGTCCATTTTAGGCATAACAAACAAACTGTCAACTACCTGTTCGCATCTTCCTTCAGCGAAGGCCATGCTGCCCGCAGGTAGGCAAAACCGGACCACAGCGTCAGCAGCGCGGCCGCCGCCAACAGCCACTCGCCGATGGCGTGGATGGGCATCCCGAACAGCGGCACCCGGTACAAAAGGAAGATCAGCGCGACCATTTGCACGACGGTCTTGATCTTGCCGATGGCAGCGACCTTGACCTTGGCCCGCTGCCCCAGCTCGGCCATCCACTCGCGCAGCGCGGAGACCGCGATCTCACGTCCGATGATCACCGCCGCCCACAGCGCCATCCAGACCGTCGGGTGCTTCTGCACGGTCAGCATCAACGCAGTAGCCACCATCAACTTGTCGGCGACCGGATCCAGGAACTCGCCAAACGTGGAGAACTGGTTATAGCGACGGGCAATCCAGCCATCCGCCCAGTCGGTGAGCGAGGCAAAAGCAAAGATCGCGGCGGCCGCGACGCTGGTCCACTTGAACGGCAGGTAGAAGACCATCACCAACACCGGGATCAACATGATCCGCAGCAGCGTCAGCATGGTGGGAACCGTCAACTTCATCCGTCACTCCGTGGGCCATTGGTACGCGATCCGGCTTCACCGGCTTCCAGTCCATGCAGGGTCGCATAGACGCGCTCGGCGAGCGCTGCATTAATGCCATCTACGCGTGAAATTTCTTCCACGCCAGCGGCCTTCAAGCCGCCCAACCCGCCGAAATGTCGCAACAGGTTACCGCGTCGACGCGGTCCTATCCCCGGAATGTCCTCCAGACGGCTGGTATTGCGCGCCTTCTGGCGACGTCCGCGATGGCCGGTAATGGCAAACCGATGCGCCTCGTCGCGGACCTGCTGGATCAGTTGCAGCGCCGGCGAGCCCGCACCGGGGTGCAGGCTGCGGCCATCGGGCAGCAACAGGTCCTCGTCGCCGGGACGTCGCGCCGGACCCTTCGCAACGCCCACCAGCACCACGCCGCTGATACCGAGTTCATCAAGTACGGCGCGGCCCTGGGCAACTTGTCCGGCGCCACCGTCAATCAGCAAGACGTCGGGCAGCACGCCGGCGGGCTTGTCGTCGGTCGCCATTGCCCGTTTGAACCTCCGGTGCAGCGCCTGGTGCATCGCCGCATAGTCGTCGCCGGGCTCGATACCGGCGATGTTGTAACGTCGGTACTGGCTGCGAACCGGGCCTTCGGCATCGAACACCACGCAGGACGCCACCGTCGCCTCGCCCATGGTGTGGCTGATATCGAAGCACTCGATCCGTCCCGGCAACGCGGCCATGCCAAGCATCTTCTGCAGGTCTTGCGCGCGCGCCAGTTGGGCCTCATGGCTGGTGCGTTCGGTCTCCAGGGTGATCCGCGCATTGCGGCTGGCCATGTCGAGGTAGCCGGCGCGATCACCACGCACGTTGAAACGCAGTTGCACGCGGTGCGCGCCGCTGTTGGACAGCGCCTGCTCGATCAATGTGCGGTCGGGGATGTCGCGATCAAGCACGATCTCCACCGGCGGAACCTGCTCACCGTAGTATTGCGAAACGAACGCCGCCAGCACCTCCTCGGGGTTCTCGCTGCCATTGGTGCGCGGGAAAAAGGAGCGGGTACCAAGGTTCCTGCCGTCGCGAAACGCCAACAGCACGACACAGGCGGCACTGCCCTGCATGGCAACCGCCAGCACGTCCAGGTCGGCGGCGCGGCCGTCCACGTACTGGCGAGCCTGCAGGGTGCGGATCGAGGTCACCAGGTCACGCAGACGGGCGGCCTGCTCGAAATCCAGGCGCGCACTGGCCGTTTCCATCTGTGC
Source organism: Lysobacter sp. A289 (assembly GCF_054072675.1). Classification (NCBI taxonomy): domain Bacteria; kingdom Pseudomonadati; phylum Pseudomonadota; class Gammaproteobacteria; order Lysobacterales; family Lysobacteraceae; genus Lysobacter; species Lysobacter sp. A289. The sequence continues at coordinate 764,056 of NZ_JBSVRN010000001.1, read as the reverse complement.
GCCTATCTCGTTGGTCAACTCGTCACTGCGGCCTTCCAGCATCAACACCGCGCGGCGAACGCTCTCCGCGTACGCGTCGGGCTCGACCAAGCCGACACAAGGACCACTGCAGCGGCCGATCTGATACTGCAGGCAGGGCCGCGTCCGGCTGCAGAAGACACTGTCCTCACAGCTGCGCAACTTGAACAGCTTGTGGATCAGGTTGAGCGTGTCGCGTACCGCGCCGACGCTGGCGTAAGGCCCGAAATAGCGCCCCGGCACTGAACGCGGCCCCCGGTGCATCCCGATCCGTGGCCACTCGCCATGGGTCAGCAGTACGTAGGGATAGCTCTTGTCGTCGCGCAGCAACACGTTGTAGCGTGGCTTGAGCGACTTGATCAGCTCGTTTTCGAGGATCAGCGCTTCCGTCTCGGTACGGGTAACGGTGACCTCCATGCGCACGGTTTGCGCGAGCATGGTCATGATCCGCGTCGACTTGGGCGTCGCGTTGAAGTAGCTGGAGACCCGGTTGCGCAGCGCGCTGGCCTTGCCGACGTAAAGAATCTTGTCGTCGGCAGCGATCATCCGGTACACACCCGGTGCGGTACTGAGGGCCTTGGCGAACGCCTTGCCGTCGAATACCGGCAGCAGTTCAGTCATGACGACACCGGGCAGGAAATACGCACATCAACTCCATGGATGGGGCAAATTATGCGTCACCGCAAGTCTTCCCGGATCATTACCCACAATGCCGACCGGTTATTCTGCCCCAGATGAGCGCTGAACCCGACCACGACACGATCAACGACGACCTGCGTCCCGACCGTGCGGCCGCGTTGAGGCGCCGCAAGCGCACCGCCGTGACCATGCTGGTAGTCGCGGCGCTGGTGTTCGTGGCCGGCAGCTGGCTGCGGATGAGCCACCCGCACTGGGCATTCGAGCTGCTGGTGGCGATGGCGGAGGCGGCGATGATCGGAGGGCTGGCCGACTGGTTCGCGGTGGTGGCGCTGTTCGGCCATCCGCTGGGACAACGCTGGATCCCGCACACCGCGATCATCCCGAACAAGAAGGACGCACTGGGCCGTGCGTTGGCCAACTTCATCTGCGACCACTTCCTCGACAACCAGGAAGTGCTTGCAAAGGTTCGCCAGTTCGATCCGGGCCGGCGACTCGCTGCTGCACTGTCCGATCCTGCCCACGCAAGCAAGGTGGGAGGGTTCGTGGTGACCTTGGCACCGCATCTGGTGCAACTGCTGGACAGCGACCGCCTGCACCGTTTCCTGCATGGTCTGGCCCGTGAGCAGCTGGGCCGGCTTGATGTTGCCGCGTTGGGCAGCCAGGTGCTCGAGGTGCTCACCCACGACCGCCGCCACCAGGTGCTGCTGGACAACCTGCTGCGCGACGTCGGCGAAGTGCTGGGTGACCCGGACACCCAGGACCTGGTCGCCAGCAAGATCACGCCGCAGCTATGGTCGGTATTGCGCCTGGCTCGCCTCGACGACGCCGTAGCCGACAAGCTTGCCGCCAAGGTCGTTGCCGGCGTCAGCGACCTGCTCACCGAGATGGCGGACGATCCCCGGCACGAGCTGCGCCTGCGCTTCGATGATTACGTCACCCAGTTCACCCAGCGCCTGAAGACCGATGACGTGCTGCGCCGAAAGTGTGAAGAACTGCGTGACCGGGTGATCGATGACCCCGCCCTGCCCCGCCAGATCCGGGAGATGTGGTCGGAAGTCCTGGATTGGCTGCGCACGGACCTGCAGCGCAATGACTCATTGATTGCGTTGAAGGCGACCCAGGGCGCGGAACTGATCGGCGAAAAGCTCAGCGGCGATCCGGCGATGCAGGCGTGGGTCAACCAATGGGTGATGGCCACCGTCGAGCCGATGATCGAGAAGTATCGAGGCAGCATCCGCGACTTCATCGTCGAGCGGGTCGCGCGCTGGGACACCCGCGAGCTGGTCCGTGAGCTGGAGTTGAGCGTTGGCAGCGACTTGCAGTACATCCGCTACAACGGCACCGCGATTGGCGCGCTGATTGGTGGATTGCTGTTTGGCCTGCTGCACGTCATTGGCTGGATGGCGACGCTCGGTTGAGGCCACCAGCTCACGCGACGGCTCAGCCGTTTCCGGCAAGCCATTTTTCCGCGCGGGCCAGGTCTTCGGCGGTGTCCACGCCGGGCGGGAACGGATCGGGCGTCAACCCGACCGCGATCCGGTAACCGGCCTCCAACACGCGCAGTTGCTCCAGTGACTCGACCTGCTCGAGCCGGCCCTGGGGCATCGCCGCGAAACGCTGCAGGAACCCCGCCGTATACCCGTAGATGCCGATATGCCGTAGCCAGGATTGGCCCTCCGGCATGCGGGACGGGTCGCGCGAGAAGGCATCGCGCGGCCACGGGATCGGCGCACGACTGAAGTACAGCGCATCACCATTGTCGGCACACACCACCTTGACCGCATTGGGATCCAGCAACGTGCCAACCTCGGTCACCGGCGCGGCCAGGGTCGCCATCTCGGCGCCGCTGTCGCGCAACAATGCCGCCACCGCACGAACCCCCGCAGCCGGCGCGAAAGGTTCGTCGCCCTGCAGGTTGACCACGATGGTGTCATCGCTCCAGCCGGCGATTCGCGCGCACTCGGCCAGCCGATCGGTGCCGGAAGCATGCGCGACGGAGGTCATTGCCACGCGTACGCCGGCATTCGCCAACGCCGCGGCGATGCGTTCGTCGTCGGCCGCCACCCACACCTCGCGCGCACCCGCGGCCAGCGCGCGCCGAGCCACATGCAACACCAAGGGCTGCCCGCCGAGCAGCCGCAGTGGCTTGCCGGGCAGGCGACTGGCAGCGTGACGCGCAGGGATCGCCACCACGAAGTCCAGGGCGGCATTCATCGCTGCCGGACCTCTGCCAGCCGAACTTGCGCCAGCTTGTCCAGCAACGAGACCCAGAAGGCTTCCGGAAGCTCGGCGGTGACGGCCACGCTATGAAACGCCTCGGTGGCGAACCGGGCGCACTTGACGGCGTCCTTTTCGGTCATCAGCACCGGCAGCGGGCTGCCAAACTCGAAGTCGGACGCACGATAGCGATGGTGGTCGGCAAAGGCATGCGGCACCACCGCGATCTCCAGGCTGCGCAACATCGAGAAGAACCGCTCCGGGTTGCCAATCCCGGCGACCGCATGGACCCGATGGCCGCGAAACGACTCCAGCGGTCTCGACCGGCCGCCCAGTACCGGCACGGCACTGTCGGCAACCAGGCGCATCGGCCATTCGCCAAAGCCGGTTCCGCTGCTGTTGCCCGCTGGCGCATTGGCAATGTTGATAACTCGGAAGTCGCACTGCGCTCCCCGCTCGGGCAACTCGCGCAACGGTCCAGCGGGCAGCAGCCGACCATTGCCATAACGACGGCGGCCGTCGACCACTTCGATCTCGACGTCGCGTTCAAGTCCGTAGTGCTGCAGACCGTCGTCGCAGATGACAATGTCGCAACCGGCCTTCGCCAATGCCTTCGCCGCCGCGGCACGGTCACGATCGGCACGCAGCTTGACCCCGGTGCGACGGACGATCAGCACCGGCTCGTCGCCGCCGACGGCGGGCTCGGTATCGGCGTGGACCCACACCGGGTTACCCGCATCGGCGCGGCCGTAACCCCGGCTGGCAACGCCCGGGTTCCAGCCTTCGCGGCGCAGCCGTTCAGCCAGCGCGATGGTCAGCGGGGTCTTGCCAGCACCGCCAGCGGTAATGTTGCCGACCACCACCACCGGGATGCCCGGATGGCGGGTACGCAACGCGCCGACGCGATAGAGCCAGCGCCGGATACCACTGACTGCGGCATAGACCGCCGCCAGCAGCCGTGTATAGAACGGCACCGGCGCGTTGCCGTACCAATGGGGTGGCTGGTGCTCGCGGCGACCACCGGGTCCTGCGTTCATGAGGCCTCGCGAAATTGCATGCGGTGCAGGTGGGCGTACAGGCCGTCCAGGGCCATCAAGCTGGCGTGGGTACCGCGCTCGACGATGCGGCCCTCGTCAAGCACCAGTACCTGATCGGCATGTTCGATGGTCGACAGTCGGTGCGCAATGACCAACGTGGTGCGATCCGGCATCAGGCGTTCCAGCGCATCCTGCACCAGCCGCTCCGATTCGGTGTCGAGCGCGGCGGTGGCCTCGTCCAGGATCAGGATCGGCGCGTCTTTCAACATCGCCCGGGCAATGGCCAACCGCTGGCGTTGGCCACCGGACAGGCGACCGCCCTTGCTGCCGATACCGGCGTCCACCCCGTCCGGCAAACGCTCGACGAACTCGGTGGCGTTGGCACCCTGGATCGCGTGATCCAGTTCCTCCGGTGTGGCCTGCTCCATCTCGCCATAGGCGACGTTGGCCGCGATGCTGCCGTCAAACAGCATGACCTGCTGGCCCACCAGGGCGATCTGCTTGCGCAGGTCGGCCAGTCGATAGTCGCGCAGCGGATGGCCATCGAGCAGGATCTGTCCCGACTCGATCTCGTAGAAACGCGGGATTAGCTTGATCAGGGTGGACTTGCCACTGCCGGAGCGGCCAACAATGGCGGTGACGGTCCCGGGTTTGGCACTGAAACTGACGTTGCTGAGTGCCGCCTGGCCCTGATCCGGGTAACGCGCGCTTACGTCGCGAAACTCGATCTCGCCGCGCGCGCGCTCCAACGGCAAGCTACCGGTGTCGTGCTCGTCGGGGGCATCCAGGATGTGGAACAGCCGCTCGGCCGAGGCCACGCCACGCTGCAGCATGCCCTGCACGTTGGTCAGTTGCTTGAGCGCGGGGATGATCGCCATCATCGCCATCATCAACACCACGAAGCCACCTGCGCCGAGACGACCGGCGGCGGCTTCGCGGCCTGCAAAAAACAGCAGCAGTGCCAACCCGATCGCGCCCATCAACTGCACCAGCGCGGACGAGATGCTGCGGGTCGATTCGACCTTGAGGCTGAGCTTCAGATGATGGTCCGCCTGCGCGGAGTAGCGCTGCATCTCGACACCCTGGGCGCCGTAGATCTTGACTTCCTGGTGGCTGGACAGCGCCTGGTCGGCCGACTGCATCAGCTGCGACCCACTCTCCTGGATCTTGTGGCTGATCCGGCGATAGCGTTTACCCACCGTGTTCATGACCCAGGCCAGTGGCGGCGCCAGCAGCACGATCGCAATGGTTACCTGCCAACTGGTCCACAGCATCACGCCGATGCCCACCAGCACCTGCAGCGCCTGCTGGATCATCACCTTCATCGCGTCGACCGCAGCCTGCGCGACCTGGTCGCTGTCCGAGCCCAGGCGAACCAGCATCGACGGCACCGGTTCGGTATCGAACTGCAGTCCAGGCAAGCGCAGATACTTGCCCAGTACCTGCACCCGCAAGTCACGGGAAATGCCACGCCCGGATTTGGCCATGTAGATGTCGGCCACGTAGCCTGCAGCACCGCGCAGCAGGAACAGGCCGACAATCGCCAACGGCAATACCAGGCTGAACGCCGCGTCCTTGGTGATGAAGGTCTCGTTGATCACCGGCTCCATGAGCTTGGTGAACGCGCCGCCTGCCAGCGCCTCCAGCAACATCCCCACCCCCGCCAACCCCAGCAGCGGCCGATACGGGCGAGCAAAGCCCAGCAACCGCCGGTAGGTGGCCCAGGAGGTGATCGGTGGTGTCACTGCGAGGCTCCGGTGGCCGAAGCGCCGGACTCGCCACCCGGGAGAGCTGCGGCGCCTGTCGGCGGTGCGGTCGGGATCATGATCCGGTTGAAACCCAGGCCACCGAGCGCGTCGTACACGGTTACCACTGCCTGGTAGGGTGTACGTGCATCGACGCGCAACATCACCGGGCGCTCGCGGTCGCTGCCCGCCACCTCGCTGATGGTCGCCTTGAGCGACTCGATATCGGTGCGCAGCACTTCGCGGTCACCCACGAAATAGCGGCCGTCGGCATTGACCAGCACCACCAGCGGCTGCACCGCATCGACTTGCTCCCCGGTGGCGCGCGGCAGCTCGATCTGGATCACCGAGCGCGCATCAAAGGTGGCAGTGACGACGAAGAAGATGATCATCACCAGGATCACGTCGATCAGCGGTACCAGGCTGATTTCCGGCTCATCCCCGGTGTGGCGGTCACGGATACGCATGAGCGGTCAGGCGTCCGACGGCACAGCCGTGGCACGCGGCTGGCGCGCAGCCGGCGCCGCCTGGGCAGTCCCGTCCCGGGCGGTCTCCTCCAGCGTGTCGAGCAGTTGCATGGCTTCGTGCTCCATCTCCACGACATAGCCGGCAATGCGGCCACGGAACCAGCGGTGCGCCATCAACGCCGGGATCGCCACGATCATGCCAGCCGCGGTACATACCAGCGCCTTGCCGATCCCTCCCGCCAACTGGTTCACATCGCCAATACCATGGTCGAGGATACCGAGGAACAGCTGGATCATGCCGACGACCGTGCCAAACAGGCCCAGCAAGGGACCCGCCGACGCGATCGAACCCAGAGTGTTGAGATAACGCTCCATCCGGTGAACCAGATGGCGGCCCACGTCCTCGATACGCTCGCGGACCTGCTCACGCGGGCGATGGCGCACGTCCAGGGCCGCTGCGAGCAACGCGCCCAGTGGCGAGGTAGCCCGCAGCGAATCAATATGCGTCGGATCCAGCTGGCCACCACGGGCCCAGCTGCGAACTTCCTTGCCCAGTCCTGGCGGCAAGACCTCACTGCGCCGCAGTGCCCACGCCCGCTCGACGATCAATGCCAGCGCTAGCGCCGACAGCAGCAACAATGGAATCATCGGCCATCCCCCGGCCTTGACCAGCTCCAGCACTCGCTAACCTCCGGCCCGGGGCCGATTCAATCCGGTCGATAGGATAGCCCAGCGGCCGCCCCAGCCGACGATTCGCTCGCGCGGCGAGCCGCATCCCAGACCCGTGGGTGTGCGCGCCGTCTTGTTTCCACGCTTGGCCCGCCGGGCTGGAACCGCACGTGCAGGGCGCCGCCTTCACTGGTATCCAGCGTTTGTGCGCCGCTGGCGTGCCAGCGGGCGAGTATTTCGGGCTTGGGATGGCCAAACCGGTTGCCGTGTCCGCTGGAAACCAGTGCATGTCGCGCACCGGTGGCGGCAATGAACGCGGGATCGGAGGCACTGGAACTGCCGTGATGGGCGACTACGACCACCTGCACGTGCAAGCCGGCCGCCTCGTCCAGATGGCTTCGGCGTACCAGCTCGCGCTCAACCACCGCACTGATGTCCCCGGTCAACAATGCGCTGCCGTGCTCGGTGTCGATCCGCAGCACGCAGCTGGCCTCGTTACCCAGGTAGGGAAAGTGGCGCGGCGGATGCAGGAAGCGGAAATCGACCCGATCCCATTGCCACGTCTCCCCCGCCACGCAGGGCCGGGTGCCCACCAGCCCCGAACCCTGCGGCGAGTTGACCACCGGCACCGTAACTGTGCGCCTGACGGCACCGAGACCCCCGGCATGGTCGTTATCGGCGTGGCTGGCGACCGCGCGGTCGAGCCGGCGTACCCCAAGGGCGTACAGCGCAGGCAGCACCACGCGCTCGCCGGTGTCATAGCCATCCGGGCTGGCGGGCCCCATGTCGTACAGCAGGCTGTGATTGGCGGTGCGTACGAGGATCGACAAGCCTTGACCAACATCCAGCACCCGCAACTCGACCTCACCAAGCGCCGGCAGGTTGCGGGCCGGCCACAGCAGCGGCAACCACAACAGCAGCGCCAGGGGCCGTCCCGGCAAGCCGCGTGGAAGCAACAGCCAAAACGCGCCGAACATCGCCAGCGGCAACGCAAACCAGCGCGATTCGCGTAACCACCACAGCGCCAGTTCGCTACCGGCCAGATAGTCAAACAGCGGCCAACTCAGCTCGAAACACCAGGACGCCGCCTGCCACGGCCAACTACCCCACCCGTCATGCAGGAACTCCAGCCCGGTCCCGATCAGCGCCAGTGGCACCACCACCAGACTCCACCACGGCACCGCGAGCAGGTTCGCCAATGGCCCCACCAGCGAGGCCTGGCCAAACAGCACCGCGGTCAGCGGCAACAAGCCCAAGGTCGCGACGCCCTGGGCGGAAACCAGGTCCCGGAGCGGTTTTCGCCCGGCGTGTGGAAGGCACCAGAGCAGCCAGGCCACGCCAAAGAAACTGAGCCAGAAACCGGCACCCAGCACCGCCAGTGGATCGACCAGTAGAACCACCACCACCGCAAGCGCCAACGTGTCGAATGCACTCGAGCTGCGCCGCAGGCCCCGCACCCCTGCCACGACCGCGATCATCAACACCGTGCGTACGGTCGGCAGCGCAAAACCGGCAACCGCGGCGTACACCATGGCGCCGGCCAGACCGGCAAGGGCGGCGGCCACGGGACGCGGACAACGGCGACCCAGCCGCGGCCATAGCCACCAGAGGCCCGCAATAACCAGTGCAAAAAAGCCGGCCACCAGTCCGACATGGAAACCCGAAATGGCTACCAGGTGGGTCAGGCCATTGGCTCGCAGGACCTGCCAGTCAGCATCGTCCAGGTCACGGGTATCGCCCAGTGCCAACGCACGGATAAATCGCGACGTGGACGTGGGTATGGCGGTCGCGATCTGCTCCGACATGCGCTCTCGCCACGCGTTCAGTCCTTGCGCCGGGCGCAGCAGCCGGGCCGACTCGGGGGCACGGACATACCCCGTCGCCGTCAGCCGGTCGGCCAGTGCGTGCTTTTCACTGTCGAACCCGCCGGGATTACGCAGCCCGCGCGGCGCCCGCACGCGGACGGTCAGTTGCCAGCGTTGCCCCGCCCGCAGGCGGTCGCGTCCGGTCGCGCTGCCGTCGAAATCGTCGTACCAGGACAAGCGCAGCAAGCGACCACGCAGCGGTTCCGGTTGCGCCAGCTCATCGTCGACGCGAAACCCGAAGCTGGTTCGACGCGCGTGGTGCTTGGGAAGCTCGACGACCTGACCGGCAACGGTGACTTCACGCTTCTCCCAGGCCGCCGGCAGCTGGACCGACAGCGCGTACCCCGCATGCAACCCGGCCAGCGCGAAGCCAAGCAGCAAGGGGCCCATCCAGCGAACGGCGCGCCCGCGCCACCAGAGCAGAACGGCCAAGGGCGCGATCGCGACCAGCAGCCAGAACGGCGGCAACCGCGGTAGCCACAAGCACATCGACACGCCGGCCAGCAGCGCTGCGGCGCTCGCGATCCCGAATGGAGCCAGCCACACCGGGCTTGCTGGCCGCCCCGTCCTGTCCTGTTCCGTCCCGCCGGGGAGGCTGTCTCCCGGTGGCGTGGACGGCGGCATCCTTGCCGCATCGCTCATGGTTCATCCCTTCAGTCGAGTACTGCCCGAATCAGATATCCCGCGTCGCCAATTCCCGCAGCTTGCCCTGATGCAATTCCAGCACCCGGTCCAGCCGCCGCGCCAGGCGGCGATCGTGGGTGACTACCACCAGACTGGTGCGGTGTTCCCGGTTCAACTCCAGCATCTGGTCGAAGACGACCCCGGCCGTCTTCTCGTCGAGGTTGCCAGTGGGCTCATCACCCAACACGCATGCCGGCTGGTTGACCAGCGCGCGCGCGACCGCGGCACGCTGACGCTCACCACCGGAAAGCTCCCCGGGTTTGTGCTGGAGCCGGTGCCCCAGGCCGACGGCCTCCAGCAGCGCTTGCGCCCGTTGCTCAGCGTCCGGGATCCGGGCGCCGCCCAGCAGTACCGGCAACATAACGTTTTCCATCGCCGTAAACTCGGGCAGCAAATGGTGAAACTGGTAGACAAAACCCAATGCGCGGTTGCGCAACTGGCCGCGGGCGGTATCCGACAGCGTGCTCATCTTCTGTCCACCGACGAACACCTCGCCGGTGGACGGCGTATCCAGGCCACCGAGCAAGTGCAGCAACGTGCTCTTACCGGCTCCGGAAGCGCCGACGATGGCGACGGTCTCGCCCTCGTGCACGTCCAGTCGCAACCCGTCGAACACCGGTGTGCGCATCTTGCCCTCGGCGTACACCATGCCCAGGTTGGTGCATCCCAGGACCAGGCCGGCGCGCGACCCGGACGCCGGCTCGCTGGTCGTCGCCTCGCCAGTGACGGGCTTGCTGATGATCGGTTCACTCATAACGCAAAGCCTCCGCCGGCGGCGTACGCGCGGCGCGCCAGGCCGGGTAGATCGTGGCCAGGAACGCCATCACCAAGGCGACCGCCGTAATCGCCATCACGTCGCTTGGCTTCATCTCGGTGGGCAGTCCGGTGATGTAGTAAACGTCCTCGGGCAGCAAGGTCACCCCGAACACGCGTTCGATCGCGAACAGGATGTCCTCCAGGCTCAGGGTCAACACGATCCCGCCGATCACGCCGATCACGGTACCGATGATCCCGATCAGGCTGCCCTGGACCATGAACACCTGCATCACCCCGCGCGGCGACAGGCCCAGGGTCCGCAGGATGGCGATGTCGGCCTGCTTGTCGGTGACCAGCATCACCTGCGAGGACACCAGGTTGAACGCGCCCATGGCGATGATCAACGACAACAGGATCGCCATCAGGGTCTTTTCCATCTTCAATGCCCGGAACATGTTGGCGTTGTCGGTGGTCCAGTCGCTGACTTGGTAGCCGCCCAGCTTCACGGCCAGGTCGCGGGCAACATCCCAGGCCAGGTTCATGTCGTGCAGTCGCAGGCGCACGCCGGTCACGCCCTCCTGCATTCGCATCAGCCGTTGCATGTCCGCCATGTTGGTGAATGCCATGCCGCGGTCGTACTCGTTGTAGCCGACCTCGAACACGCCGCTGACGGTGAAGCGCTTGACCCGCGGCATCGCCCCCACCGGGGTGCTGTTGAACTCGGCGATGGTCATCACCACGCTGTCGCCGACGCCAACACCGAGCCAGGCCGCCAGTTCCCGTCCCAGGATGATGTTGAAACTGCCCGGGACCAGGGATTCCAGTTCACCCTGAACCATCTTGTCGCCCAGCACGGACACGGTGCGCTCATCGGCCGGCACTACGCCGCGCACCATCGCCGGTTGCTGGCGCGGGCCGTTGAGCAGGGCCTCCTTCTCCACGTAGGGTGCCGCCCCGGCCACTCGCGGATCGGCCAGTGCCATATCCACCGCTTGTTGCCAGTCAGTAAGCGGATCGCCATAGGCACTGACGGTGGCGTGCGCGGCCATCTGCAGCATGCGGTCGCGGATCTCCTTCTGGAACCCGGTCATCACCGCCAGGGTGGTGATCAGCGCCGCCACGCCCAGCGCGATGCCGAGGATGGATGCCATGGAAATAAAAGAGATAAAACCATTACGGCGCTTGGCGCGCAGGTAGCGCAGGCCGATGGCAACAGGGATGGGTTTGAACATAGGGGGCTATGGTGCCATTGAGCGTGGGGGTTGCGCAGCAGTTTCGACCGGCGCAGCCAGCCGCAGTTCACGACGACCGGCCGGGCCAAGCGTGTCGGGCCACCAGACCAGCCGCCGCTGGCGATTGTCGCTGTCGCGCCAACGGGCAAACACCAACGCCGCTCGCCACTGCAGTTGGAACCGCGTCACCGCGCTGCCATCCACTCGGACGACACCATCACGGACCTGCAAGTCGATGGCCGGCCTACTCGCTTCCCGTCGGGCCAGCCAACCGGCCCAGAGCACCACCAGACCCGCACATGGCCAGGCGGCCACGGGTGGCAGGTCGGAGACGAGCACCGAAACCGCGGCAAACAACCCGAGCATCACCAGCAAGCCCAACAGCCAATGCGACGGGCGCCACTCAAGGCGGCAGGTTGCCGATGCGTTGGACCAGTGCGGACAGCTCGTCATCGGCGGGGGTCTCCTGGCCCATGAACCAGTGCCAGAGCTTATCGTCTTCGCTTGCCAGCAGCCGTAGGAAAACGCCGCGCTCGGCTTCGGATGCCTGTCGCCATTGCTGGTCCAGGTAACGTCCCAGCAACTGGTCGAGCTCACGCATGCCACGGCGGCACTTCCAGCGCAGGCGGCGCAGCTCCAGATCATCGACATCGCTCATGGACAGGCTCTCCCAAAAAAAAGGGCGCGCCTGGAAAGCGCGCCCATTGCATCTACTGAATCGTGAGCATCAACCGGATCGTGACGCGATCTACTCAGGCGCTACGCGCGACCATCAACTTCTTGATTTCAGCAATGGCCTTGGCCGGGTTCAATCCCTTCGGGCACGTGCGGGTGCAGTTGAGGATGGTGTGGCAGCGGTACAGCTTGAACGGGTCTTCCAGGTCATCCAACCGACTACCGGTATCTTCGTCGCGGCTATCCACGATCCAGCGATACGCCTGCAGCAGGACGGCGGGGCCGAGGTAGCGGTCGCCGTTCCACCAGTGACTCGGGCAACCGGCGGTGCAACAACCGCACAGGATGCATTCGTAGAGCCCGTCGAGCTTCTTGCGATCCTCTGGCGACTGCAGGCGCTCACGGTCACTCGGTGCCGGGCTCTGGGTACGGATCCAGGGCTTGATCGATGCGTACTGGGCGTAGAAATGGGTCAGGTCGGGAACCAGATCCTTGACCACCTCCATCGCCGGCAACGGATAGATCGGCACGTCGCCGCTGCTGCAATCCTCGATTGCCCTGGTGCAGGCCAGCGTATTGGTGCCGTCGATGTTCATCGCGCACGAACCGCAAATGCCCTCGCGGCACGAGCGGCGGAAGGTCAGGGTCGGATCGATCTCGTTCTTGATCTTGATCAGCGCGTCCAGGACCATCGGCCCGCACGTCGCCATGTCCACCTCATAGGTGTCCAGGCGCGGATTCAAGCCATCATCGGGGTTCCAGCGGTAAACCCGGAACGTGCGCGGCTGTTTCGCGCCCGGCGAGTCGAAATGCCGGCCCTTTTGAATCTGGGAATTTTTTGGAAGCGCGAATTCGGCCATTGCTGCACCAGTTCCGTATCAGGGGCGGCCCGTTCCACAAGGAGCGGGCGCCGGGGAAAACCAGACCACCTCGAACGTTTGACGTCTTGCCTTGCGGCGGCGGCGTCAATCAATACACGCGCTTGGCCGGTGGAACCACTTCCACGTCGTCGGTCAGCGTGTACATGTGCACGGGGCGGTAATCGATCTTGGTATTGCCGTTTTCATCGACCCAGCACAATGAATGCTTGTGCCAGTTGACGTCGTCACGCTCGGGGAAGTCGTCACGTGCATGACCGCCGCGCGATTCGGTGCGGTTCTCGGCACACACGATCGTCGCCAGCGCCTGGTCCAGCAAGTTGGCCAATTCGAACGTTTCCACCAGGTCGGAATTCCAGACCAGCGAACGGTCGCTGACCTTGACGTCGTCGAAGGACGCCCGGATCTCGCGAATACGCTTTACGCCCTCGGCCAATGTCTCTTCGGTGCGGAACACCGCGGCATCGGCCTGCATCGCACGCTGCATCTGGTCGCGGATAATCGCGGTCGGGGTGCCGCCGTTGGCATTGCGCAGCTTGTCCAGACGCGCCAGCGGTGCTTCGCACGCATCGCCAGGCAGGTCTGCATGACTTGCCCCGGGAGTAATGGTCTCGGCGCAGTGGTTGGCCACGGCGCGACCGAACACCACCAGGTCGAGCAGCGAGTTGGAACCCAGGCGGTTTGCGCCATGAACCGATACGCAACCCGCCTCGCCAATGGCGTACAGCCCGGGAACGACCGAATCGGGGTCGCCATCCTTCAACTGGACGACCTGCCCGCGATAATTGGTCGGCACCCCGCCCATGTTGTAGTGGACGGTCGGGATCACCGGGATCGGCTGCTTCTCGACATCGACGTTGGCGAAGATGCGCGCCGACTCGGCGATGCCCGGCAGCTTCTCGTGGATCACTTCGGGGCCCAGGTGGGTCAGGTCGAGCAGCAGGTGATCCTTGTGCTCGCCGACGCCGCGCCCGCCGCGGATCTCCATCGTCATCGCACGGCTGACCACGTCACGCGAGGCCAGGTCCTTGGCGGTGGGTGCGTAGCGCTCCATGAAGCGCTCACCGGTGGCATTGCGCAGGATCCCGCCCTCGCCCCGGACGCCCTCGGTGATCAGGCAGCCGGCGCCATAGATGCCGGTCGGATGGAACTGCACGAACTCCATGTCCTGCAGACCCAGGCCGGCACGCAACGCCATGCCGCCACCGTCGCCGGTGCAGGTATGGGCCGAGGTTGCCGAAAAATACGCGCGGCCATAGCCGCCAGTGGCCAGCACCGTGCCCTGGCCACGGAACAGGTGCAGCGTGCCTTCCGCCATGTCGAGCGCAAGCACGCCGCGGCAGGTGCCATCGGCATCCATGATCAGATCGAGCGCAAAGTACTCGATGAAGAATTCGGCGTGATGGGCCAGCGATTGCTGGTACAGCGTGTGCAGGATCGCGTGGCCGGTGCGGTCGGCTGCCGCGCAGGTGCGCTGGGCGGCGGGGCCTTCGCCGTATTTGGTGGTCATGCCGCCAAACGGACGTTGGTAGATCTTGCCCTCGGCGGTGCGCGAGAACGGCACGCCCTGGTGCTCCAGCTCCACGACCGCCGGAATCGCCTCGCGGCACATGTACTCGATCGCGTCCTGGTCACCCAGCCAATCCGACCCTTTGACGGTGTCGTAGAAGTGGTACCGCCAGTTGTCTTCGCCCATGTTGCCCAACGCCGCGGCAATGCCGCCCTGGGCTGCCACGGTATGCGAGCGGGTCGGGAAAACCTTGGTGATGCAGGCGGTCTTCAGGCCCTTTTGGGCCAAACCGAAGGTCGCGCGCAGTCCGGCGCCACCGGCACCCACCACGATCATGTCGAACTTGTGTTCCTGGATCTTGTAAGCCGGCACGTCAGCCCCCGAGCGTGATGCGAATGACTGCGAACACGCTGGCGAGTGCCGCGAGGACGCAAATGAAGATGACCGCCAACTGCAGGGTGACCGCAATCCACGGCGTGTGTACGTAATCCTCGATGACGACCTGCATGCCCAGCTTGGCGTGCCAGAACGAGGCGATCATGAAGGCGGCAAGCAGCACAGCGTTGACCGGGTCGGCAACGGCGGCGCGAACACTGGTGTAGTCACCGCCGATCAATGACAGCAACAGCACAACGGCCCAGATCGACAGGAAGATCAAGGCGACCGCAGTGATCCGCTGGATGATGAAATGGTGGGTACCGCTTTTTGCCGAACCCCAACCGCGGGCACGCTTGAGCGGATTGCGCAGGTCTACCTGCGGATTGCTGTTACTCATGCGCCACCCCACTGCTGCATTGCCGCGAACCAGATCAGCGCCGTGAGCACCAGGCTGACGATGATGGTGGTCCAGCTGTTACGGATGAAAGTGCTGATCTGGAATCCCCAACCGGCATCCTGCAGCAGGTGTCGAATGCCGTTGACCAGGTGATAGGACAACGCCCAGCTCCAGCCAAACAACACGACGAATCCGAGACCGGATCGTGCGCAGGCGCTGAAGTCGGCCCATTGCGCCGGACCGGCGGCGATGGCCACCAGCCCCCAGGCAAACAGCAGGGTGCCCAACGCCAACACGATGCCGGTGGCGCGGTGCAGGATCGAGGTCACCATCTGAACCTGCCAGCTGTAGACCTGGATGTGCGGTGATATCGGGCGTGGGCGGCTGGCCATGGCAACGGCGCTCTCTGGGCTGGGCGGCGTGGCCGCGTGGCAGGAATTGCAGGCCTTCGGGCACGCCCGAAGACTCGACTGATGGTGGATCAGAACTCGTTACGGTGACGATCAAAAATCGATACAGCGGCCGTTCTTCTCCCAGTCACCATAGCGGGTGGGGTCGGGTCCGCTGCGACCGCCGTGTTCGACCGGTGCCAATGGCGTTGCTGTCGTCTCGGGGGCCCGCGGAGCGGGTGTCCCGGGCGACGCCTCGGAATCGGTCTCGGAAGTGGTTTGGCCTATCATCACAGACCCCAATCTTAGGACTCGGCCCCTTGTCTGACAAGTCGCAATACGACGATGACGCCTGCTTCACGTTGTCCGGGCACCGCGTGGTCATGCTCCAGGGACGGGACGCCGTCGGGTTTGCGCAGGCCCAATTCATGAATGACCTTGATGCGCTGGCTACCGGACAATGGCAATGGAACGGCTGGCTGACGCCGAAGGGTCGCGTGATTGCGCTGTTCGCATTGCTCAAGCTGGACGAGGAGAGTGTGTGGCTGCTATTGCCCGATGCCGACCCCAGAGCGCTGGCCGAGCGTTTGCGCGGGTTCCTTTTCCGCAGCAAGGTCACGATCAGCGTGCGCGACGATTTGGAGGTCAGCGGGCGGTTCTCAGCGGCAAAAACGGCAAGCGGGAACCTGGCCGAAATTGCTGACGACGGGTCGGTCGAGTTCGACATGAGCGCCGAGGGCGGCCCGCGAGGCTTGCGGATTGCCGCAGCGACGTCGGCCACAGACGCCGCGTCCGCCAACACCGACGGGGCCGCGCGCTGGCGGCTGATCGATCTCGAGCACGGCTTGCCACGGCTGCCGGAATCACAGGCAGAACAATGGACGCCGCAGCAATTGTCGCTGCAACGCTTGTCCGGCTTCAGCATCAAGAAGGGCTGCTACCCGGGCCAGGAGATCGTCGCGCGCACGCATTTTCTCGGCAAGGCGAAGCGTGGATTGGTTCTGCTGGAGGCCACTGCTGCGACCGCATCTGGCAGTGACGTGACCAGCACTGCCGCAGACGGCGTCACTACCGTATTGGGTCGCATTGCGGCCGCTGCCACCCATGGCGGGCGGCATGTCAGCCTCGCCGTGCTGCCGCTGGAGCGCGGGAGCGAGGCGGCGAGATTGAGCGTGGACGGCACCACTGCGCGCGAAGGCATCCTGATGGACGGCCTTGCTCGCTGAAGTTAAGCCACGACGAGCGAAGCGCGCCCGTCAGATTTTCGTGTCACCCAACTGGTCCGCCGCCGCAACGATGTCCTCCTCGCCCGGGATCACCAGGAATGCCGCGCCGGCCAACGGGGTGTAGGTGTCGACGCCGACCACGCGTTGGAACGGAATGGCTCCCAGTCCGCCTTCGGCAATCGCGGTGATCACGCCCTCGCCGACACCGGCACTGCGACGCCCCTCGTCGACCACGATGATTCGTTTCGCATCACGTGCGTGATCGACGATGAACCCGTCATTGAGCGGCACCAGCCAGCGCAGGTCGACCACTCGCGTCTTCCAGCCATGTTTCTGTTCGATCGCGCGGGCGGCGCGCAGGCTCATCGGCACCCCGTTGCCGTAGGTGAAGATCACCAGGTCGTCGTGGCCGGCGTCGTACACCCTGCCCTCGCCCAGCGTCATTGCCTCGCCCGGTGCGGGATAGCTGGTCAACCAGCCGCCATCGCCCGGCTCGTGCAGGTCCTTGGCCATGTACAACGCGATCGGCTCCAGGAACACGCTCACCCGCCCATCGACCTTCGCCAATGCCGTCAAGGTGCGCAGCATGGTCACCGCATCGTCGCCACGTGACGGACAACCCACGACCAGGCCGGGGATGTCGCGCAAGGCGGTGATCGAGTTGTCGTTGTGGAAATGGCCGCCAAATCCGCGCTGGTAACCCAGTCCGGCGATGCGCACCACCATCGGGTTGGCGTACTGGTTATTGCTGAAGAACTGCAGGCTTGCGGCCTCGCCGCGGAGCTGGTCGCAGGCGTTGTGGAAGTACGCCAGGTACTGGATCTCCGGGATCGGCAGCATGCCGACATTCGCAAACCCCTGTGCCATGCCAAGGATCATCGTCTCGTCGAGCAGCGTGTTGAATACCCGGCGCGCGCCGAAGGCCTTCTGCAGTCCCTTGGTCACCGTGTAGACGCCGCCCTTCTGGGCCACATCCTCGCCGAACAGCAGGGCCTCGGGATACTTCGCGAAGGTGTCGTGCAACGCATGGTTGATCTGGATTGCGAGGTGGCGCGGCGGCTGTTTCTCCGGCAGTTTCGACTCCTCGCCGAACACTTCCAGCCGGCGCTGGCCGAAATCGGCGCGTTCGGCCTCGGCCTTGACCGTCGCCGGCGTATACGGCGCCAACGGTGCGATGACGTCTTCAAGCTTGTCGAGCTTGGGCCGGCGATCGGCTTCCTCCGCGGCGGCGAAGCAGCGCTTACGGGTGGCCTCGTACAGCGCCAACACCTCGTCCTTCGACATCAGGCCCGATTCCAGAGCGATCGCGGCTGAGCGCAGCAGCGGGTCGGTCGCTTCGACGGCACACAATTCCTCCAGCGAACGCCATTCGATCTCGAAGTCGGTACCGGCGTGACCCATGATCCGGGTCGTGCGCAGGTGCAGGAAGGTCGGCCGGCGGGTGCGGCGGCAATGCTCGACGGCGCGTTGGACGTCGGCATAGCCGGTCGCCAGGTCAAGCCCGTCGGCAGTGAAATAATCCAGGTTCGGCCGCTGCGAGAAGTTCTGCGCGATCCAGCCGTTCGGAGTTTTTACCGAGATCCCAATGCCGTTGTCCTCGCAGACGAACAGCACCGGCGCGGGCAGCTTCTGGTACGCCGTCCATGCTGCGGCGTTGAACGCGGTCTGGGCGGTGGCATGGTTGCTGGAGGCGTCGCCAAACGAGCAGATCGCGATGCTGTCATCGGGGATTGGCAGATCATGGCCGAGCCGCCTGCCGGCCTCGATCGCGATCGCCGTGCCGAGCGCCTTGGGCAGGTGGGAGGCGATGGTCGAGGTCTGTGGCAGCACCCACAGCGGCTTGCTACCCCAGACTTTGTGCCGGCCGCCACTGGCCGGATCATCCTTGCTGGCCGCAAAGCTCAGTGCCGAATCCATCGCTGGGTCCATGCCCGGCAACTTGCGGAAGCGCTCGGCCATGAAGCCGCCACTGCGGTAATGCAGGAACGCCGGATCGGTATGCCGGGTCGCCCGGGCCACCATCGCATTGCCTTCATGGCCGGACGAACCGATGGTGTAGAAGACCTTGTTCTGCACCCGCAACACGCGCGCCATCAGGTCGAGGTGACGGCTGACCAGCTGCGACTCGAACAGTTCGATGAAGCTTTGTGCGTCCAGCGCGCTGCCTTCGACGATCGGCTCATGCGGCGCCGGTGGCGCGTCGATCGCGCCGTCCCAGTCGCGCACGAACTCGGTGAAATTGACATCACAGATCTCGGCGCGATTAAGACCCCTCATGCGCGCGGGGATGGGGTTGGACAATGTTGACATCGACAGGCTCCGCCTCACCGTCAAGCAAGGCTTCAAATGGGGGAAAGGCACCGGATCTCGCGGCAGTGATGGCGATTTGACTCAGGACGGAGGCTTCGCGCGCCGCGCTTGCCATTGCTCACAGGTCTGTCCCCATATCTCGATCGGATGATCCTCCAATGGGGGCGGCAACCGGCCCGGCCCACGATTGGTCGAGCCCAGTCGCGCCGCCAGTGCTTGCGAAGCGCGGTTGTCCGGATCGATCGAATGGATTACCTCGGACCACTGCAGATGGTTGAACGCCCAGTCGATCGTCGCAATCGCCGCCTCATGCGCATAGCCACGTCCCCACGATGAGCGTTTGAATGACCAGCCCACCTCGGTCCCCGGCCAACCTTCGGGCTGCCACGGACCGGTCTGGCCGAGCCACTCGCCGCTGGTCTTGTCGATGACCGAAAACATGGCAAAGCCCTGCATCGCCCACGCTCCGGGCATCTGCAGGAACTTGCGCCAAGCGGCGGCACGCGGCAGGGCGCCACCGATGTAGCGGGCGGCCTCCTCGTCGCCGATCAACTCCGCGAAGCCCTCGAAATCCGGACGTTGCGGTGGGCGCAGGATCAGGCGTTCGGTTTCAAGCGTAGGTCCGAGGTGAACGGTCATGGGGTATCGGGTTCCTAGAACGCGTTGATGCCGGTCAGCTCGCGGCCAAGCACCAACTGGTGCACGGTCTCGGTGCCCTCGTAGGTGATCACCGATTCCAGGTTCAGTGCGTGGCGGATCGCGCAATGCTCGGTGGTGATGCCGGCACCGCCCAGCAGGTCGCGGCATTGGCGCGCGATATCGATCGCCATCCGGCAGTTGTTCCACTTGGCCAGCGAGACTTGGGTAGGCGCCATGGTGCCGGCGTCCTTCAGCCGGCCCAACTGCACGACCAGCAACTGCGCCATGGTGATCCGGCGCGCCATGTCGGCCAGCTTCAGCTGGGCCGATTGCGTCGCCGCCACCGGACGGTCGAACAGGATGCGTTCCTTGGAGTAGTTCAGCGCCTCGTCCAGGCATGCGATCGCCGCGCCGATCGGGCCCCAGGTGATGCCGTAACGGGCCTGGGTCAGGCAGCCCAGCGGACCGCGCAGGCCTTTCACGTTGGGCAAGCGGTTGGCTTCGGGCACGCGCACGTTGTCGAAGAACAGCGACGACGTCACCGACGCGCGCAGGCTCATCTTGTGCTTGATCTCCTGGGCAGCAAAACCGGCCATGCCCTTCTCGACCACGAAGCCCTGGATACCGTCGTCGGTCTGCGCCCAGACGATCGCGATGTCGGCCAGGTTGCCGTTGGTGATCCACATCTTGGAGCCGTTGAGCACCCAGTCGCCGCCGTCTTTTTTGGCGTGGGTCTTCATGTTGCCCGGGTCGGAGCCGCCATGCGCTTCGGTCAGGCCGAAACAACCGATGACCTTGCCGGCGGCCATGTCGGGCAGCCAGCGCTGCTTCTGTTCTTCGGTGCCATAGGCAAATATCGGGTACATGCACAGCGAGGACTGCACCGAGACGAAGCTGCGGATGCCGCTGTCGCCGCGCTCCAGCTCCTGGCAGATCAGGCCGTAGCTGACCGAGTTCAGGCCACCGCCGCCGTACTGCTCCGGCAGGGTCGCACCCAGCAGGCCGAGTTCTGCGATCTCCGGCACCAGCTCCTTCGGGAAGCGGCCGTCATCAAACGCGTCACCGATGATCGGCAGCACCCGCTCGTCGGTGAACCGCGCCACCGTGTCCTGCACGGCGCGCTCCTCTTCGGTCAGCAGGGAACGGGTGTCGTACAGGTCGTAGGGATTCAGGGCCATGGTGAACTCGTACTTGGAAAGCTCCCATTGTAAGCAGGCGCCCTGAAGGAAAGCATCAGGAACATCGCAACGAAGCAATCCGCGGCAAAACAAAAAGGGGCCGGAAATTCCGGCCCCTTCGGGTTGTTGCCTGTTCGCGCTTGTGAAATCAGCCGCGATCGGCGCCAGTGTTCGCCGAGGCCGTCTGGGTGACTACCTGGCCATCGATCACCGGCAAGCGCTTGCCGGGCTCATCGTCCAGACGCACGGTTTGATCCTGTCCCTGGTAGCGATAGGTCACGTCGTAGGCGACCACCTGGTCCTCGCTGCCCAGCGAGATCTTCTCGCCGGGCTTGCTGCCCGTACGCATTGTGCCGGTGGTGCCGTCGGGATTGCGATACGTCACGTTGTATCCAATGACCTTGGTGGACTTGGAGGTGTCGGAGACGGTGCGGCACTGGGTGTCGACACGCTGGCTCACCTGGCCACCCACGTGGTTGCGATCGACCCGGTTGCCGACGAAACCGCCGGCAACGGCGCCGGCCGCAGTCGCGAGCTTCTTGCCGTTGCCTCCGCCCACCTGGTTACCCAACACACCGCCGATCACAGCACCGGCGACCGTTCCGCCAACGTTGCCATCGCGCTCGGGTGCGCGTTGTTGCACGACCACGTCCTCGCAAACCTGACGCGGGGTCGAGGTGGTGCTGGTCTCGCGAATCGGGTCGGTGCCGATCACGCTGGCAAACAATTCCTGCTTCTTCAGGATCGGATCAACGTTGACCACGTCGGCATACTCCAGGTTGCCGCTGGGCTTGATCGCACCGGCGCTGTCGACGTCGCCCGACAGATTGGCAGTCAACCCGTCGCCATTGGCAACCAGTGCCGATTCACCGGCATCGGTGCCGCTGAAGCTGTTGTAGGCGGCGACGGCCACGCCACCAACCAGCAGGGCGGCGAGCGCCACGGCAAGCATGTTCTTGTTCATTACGTCGCTCTCCTTCGTGAAGCGGTGCATTCCGCCATTTCAGATGTCGGTATCTGAGCACCTTGATGCTGAACAGAGGCCGCCAGCCGAGACCACAACCGCCAAACCGTGAAGTCCGCCCGATCAGCGCGTGCTAGCTTCCCGGTTATCCGACTCGCGAGATGGTCATGCCCAATCCTTTGCTCCTGCCGCTACTCAGCTGGGCGCGAAAGCTGCGCTACCCAACGCTGTTCAAGCTGACCGCGGCCTTGTTCGTAATCACTGTCTTGATACCCGATCCATTTCCGTTCATCGATGAAATCGTCCTGGGCCTGGGCACCTTGCTGCTGGCTAACTGGAAAAATCGCAAGGACACCATTCAGGCTCCGGCACCTCGCGACCGCGACCGGTAACGGTTCGTCGTGCTGGTCGACAGTCATTGCCACCTGGACGCCGCGGAGTTTGATGTCGACCGCGCCGAGGTGATCGCGCGCGCCATCCAGGCCGGTGTCACCCGACAGATCGTGCCTGCAGTGACTGCCGCTGATTGGCCGAAATTGCGCGCGGTATGCGAGGCCGATGATCGGCTGCACCCGGCTTACGGACTGCATCCGATGTTCCTGGCCTCCTATCACCCCAGGCACCTGGACGAGCTGCGCCAGTGGATCGAGCGCGAGAGCCCGGTAGCGGTCGGCGAGTGCGGACTGGACTACTTCGTCGACGGACTTGATCGTGACCTCCAGATGACCTGCTTCCAGGCCCAACTCACTCTGGCTCGTGAGTTCGATCTGCCGGTCATCGTCCACGCCCGCAAGGCGGTGGATGCGGTAACGATGGCGATCCGTGCAATCGGTGGCTTGCGCGGCGTCGTCCACAGCTTTTCAGGCAGCCAGCAGCAGGCCGAGAATCTGTGGGAACAAGGCTTTTTGCTCGGCCTTGGTGGCCCGGTCACCTACCCGCGCGCCAACCGGCTGCGCAAACTGGCCGCCACCATGCCGCTGGAGTGGTTGCTGCTGGAAACCGACGCACCCGACCAACCCGACGCCGCCCATCGCGGCAAGCGCAACGAGCCGGCCCGCCTGACCCATGTACTGCAGACCATTGCCGACTTGCGCGAGGTCGCACCAGCAGAGGTGGCCGCCGCAACGACAGCGAATGCCGAACGATTGTTCCGGTTGCCACCGACCCGGAAACCGACCTAGGCGGGTGGAAGCACCCGCGGCGGCTTCAACAGCAGCTCCAGCGCCTTGCCCACCATGACAAACGCAAACGCGCCGGTAACGTGCGTGGCGGCGCCCAGACCGGCGCCACAGTCGAGCTTGAGCGCCGCGTCCCCAGCGACCGACGGACGCAAGCCGCAGACGCTGCCATCGGCTTGCGGATACCTCACGTTCTCCAGCGAGTACACCGCCGGCACTCCGAAATAGCGCTGCAGGCTCTTGGGGAAATTGAACTCGCTCCGCAATTTTTTACGTACCAGCGCCAACATCGCGTCGTGCTCGGTACGAGACAGGTCCCGCACCCGCACCAGGGTCGGATCGACCCGCCCGCCTGCCGAGCCACACACCACCAGTGGCAACTTGCGTCGTCGACACCATGCAATCAACTCGACTTTGCTACGGAAGCTGTCGCAGGCATCCAGCACCAGGTCAAATCGGCGGTCCAGCAATTGGGCCATGTTGCCGGCGACCAGAAAGTCTGCGACCGGTTCCACCTCCAGCAACGGATTGATAGCCCTGCAGCGCTCGGCCATCGCCTCGACCTTGGCCTTGCCAAACTGCCCGGCATGCGCGGGCAATTGGCGGTTGCTGTTGGACACACAGATATCGTCGGCATCGACCAGGGTCAAGTGTCCGACCCCGCTACGCGCCAAGGCCTCCACCACCCACGAGCCAACCCCGCCCATGCCAATCACGGCAACCCGGCTGCCCGAGAACCGCGCCAGCGCCCCGGCACCATACAAGCGGTCGATCCCGCCAAAACGTTCCAGCAAAGCCGGGTCCAGCGAAGCAGTATTCATCCGGGCATTGTAAGTGCCACCGAGCACGAGACCGGCGACACGCGTGCTATCGTTCGGCGAAATTCACAGGAGCGCGACCATGACCACCCCCACGCCCAAGACCACCAATGGGTCAAAGTACATTTTCCTGTTGCTGCTGGGCTTGGTCATCGGCGTGCTCGCAACGGTCATGGCATTGCGCGCGATCGAGAGCCGGAAGGGTTGGCAGGATCACTTCCCACATGCGGCAATGCATATGATGCAGGCCCACGCCGCACAGCTGGGCGGGAGCGTCAAGGCCAACCGCTGCGCCGCGACTGACAGTCTGCCGCACCTGCAGGCACTACGGACGGTCGCCAATGACCTGGAGCCTGCCCTTCCTGGCTTGCGCGACGACAAGCGTTTCGTCGAGCACGCAGGCGACCTGCGTGCGACGCTGGATTCAGCACTTGCCAGTCCCCCGCTCAACTGCGAAGGCCTGGCCAAGGTCACCAAGAGCATCGGTGAGTCATGCAAAGCCTGTCATCAGGATTTTCGCGGTTGACCGGATG
This sequence comes from Lysobacter sp. A289, assembly GCF_054072675.1. Lineage (NCBI taxonomy): Bacteria > Pseudomonadati > Pseudomonadota > Gammaproteobacteria > Lysobacterales > Lysobacteraceae > Lysobacter > Lysobacter sp. A289. Next base: position 739,654 of record NZ_JBSVRN010000001.1, on the reverse strand, counting down.
TTCACGATCCAGCGCATAAGTTGAGGGCGCAACCGGGCCCATCATCCGGTGACACCCCGCCTTCGCAGGAGATCCGCATGAATATCCAGAACCTCAAATTGTTCGGTGTGGCCGCCGCTGCCAGCCTTGCTCTGGCCGGTTGCGCCACCCCGGGTTACGGCAACAACTACGGCTCACCGTCGCCGAACTACGGCAACAACGGCGCCAATTGCCAGGACTGCGGCACCGTGGTTCGTATCGAGCAGGTCGGCAACAACAGCAATGTGCCCAATGCCACCGGTGCGGTTCTGGGTGGTCTGGTAGGTGCGGCTGCGGGCCGCGAGCTGGCCGATGACGAGAGCAAGGGTCGTCGCAACACCGCTACCGTTGCAGGCGCGGTGGCAGGCGCGGTGGCAGGCAACGCCATCCAGAACCGGGTCGGCGGGGCGGGCTACAACGTCCATGTGCGCATGGACAACGGCCGCACCACCGTGGTCAGCCAGGACGACCTGGGCGGCATCCGCCAAGGCTCGTACGTGCGCGTATACAACGGGCGGGCCTGGGCGCGCTGATACGCGCTGTCCGACAGCTGCGCGCGCGGCTGCGCCCCAAGTGCCACATTCCAACAAAAAAACGTTCCCGTAAAAAAACAGGCGGCCCGCAACTGCGGACCGCCTGTTCTATTTCGACAGCCGAATCCCGGCGGGTGCCGGGGTTCGCGTCTTATACGGCCTGGACTTCGTCAGCCTGCAAACCCTTCTGACCCTGGGTCACGACGAACGAGACCTGCTGGCCTTCCTGCAGGCTCTTGAAGCCCTCGGACTGGATGGCACGGAAATGGACGAACACATCTTCGCCATTTTCACGGCTGATAAAGCCAAAACCCTTGGCATCGTTGAACCACTTGACGGTTCCGGTTTCACGGTTGGACATTAACTTGCTCCTTGGAACATTTGATTGACAACAGCGCGGTTGCACGGTGCTGGTTGCAAGGAGGAAGCGAGGTACAACGATGAAGCGATCATGGGATCAGCGCATCGAGCCAAGATTCACGGTGACCCTGACAAACAGCGGCCTGAAACTAACCCGTACAGTGTGAAAACGCAATAACGTATCCAGTAAAACTGGTGGGGACTTGGCATGGATCTGGTGAATATCTACTACCTCATCGCCGCGTTGCTGGTTCTGGTGGGCCTGGCCGGCACAGTACTGCCTGCCCTGCCAGGGGTGCCGTTGATGTTCGCTGGCATGCTGCTGGCGGCCTGGGCCGGCAATTTCGAACAGGTGGGATGGTGGGTGGTGGTCGTGCTGGGCGTGCTGACCGTGCTGTCGATCGCCGTCGACCTGCTTGCCACTGCGATGGGCGCCAAGCGAGTCGGCGCCAGCCGACTGGCCTTGGTGGGCGCGGTAGTTGGCACCCTTGTGGGCTTGTTCTTCGGCATCATCGGTGTACTGGCGGGTCCCTTTATTGGCGCCCTGGTCGGCGAGTTGATCCACGGCAGACAAGTCCGCCAGGCGGCCCGGGTCGGTTTCGGTACCTGGCTGGGCATCCTGGTCGGCACCGTGCTCAAGGTTGGGCTGGCGTTCGCGATGTTGGGAATTTTTGCCTTTGCGTGGTTTATTTGACCCTCTGGCACCCATGCCACGTTCACACCAACTTTGACCATGAACGGGCAAAGTAGGCACCTTCAGATGGGGTGTGGGGAGCATCAATGCCACGATGGAGTCGCCAACGCATGACCTGGATCATCCTAGCCACCGTGCTGATCACTGCCTTGGCTGTGATCATCGGGCTCAACTTCGCCACCCCGACCAAGCAGCTCGACCGCAAAATCGAGCATCGCTACGCAATCAGCGACCCGCAATTCCGTCGGGAAATGTCGGTGATGCTGGGTCCATCGGTGTTGTCTGGAAACCAGGTCACAGCCCTCAACAACGGTGACGAAATCTTTCCGTCGATGCTGGAGGCAATCCGCAGCGCGCAGGTTTCCATCACCTTTGAGACCTACATCTACTGGTCCGGAGCGATTGGCAAAGAGTTCACCGAAGCGCTGTCAGAGCGTGCGCGGGCAGGCATCCCGGTGCACGTCACCATTGACTGGGTCGGCAGCCTCAAGATGGATCAGCAGTTGCTGGATCGCATGCGCGACGCAGGCGTTCGGCTGGAGCGTTACCGGCCCTTACATTGGTACAACCTGAGCCGGATGAACAACCGCACCCACCGCAAGCTGTTGGTGGTCGATGGCAAGATCGGCTTCACTGGCGGCGTCGGTATTGCGGACCCGTGGCAGGGCCACGCGCAGGATCCCGATCACTGGCGCGACATGCACTTCCGGGTGGAAGGCCCGGTGGTGGGGCAAATACAGGCGGCGTTCAACGACAACTGGATCAAGAGCACCGGCGAGGTGTTGAACGGCCCGAAGTATTTCCCCGCACTGCCGCCTGCCGGAGATATCGACGCGCATATGCTCACCGCCTCTCCGTCCGGTGGCAGCGAAAGCATGCATCTGATGTACTTGATGGCGATCGCCGCGTCCGAGCAGTCGATCGACCTGACCGCGTCGTACTTCGTGCCAGACTCGTTGATCATCAGCGCGCTGGTGGCGGCTCGCGAACGCGGCGTGCGAATCCGGATCCTGGTGCCGGGCCCGCATATCGATGCGAACGCCGTACGACTGGCGTCCAAGTCCACCTGGGGGCCATTGCTGGACGCGGGCGTCGAAATCCACGAATACCAACCCACGATGATCCACACCAAGCTGCTGGTCATCGACCAGGAACTGGTCTCGGTCGGCTCCACCAACTTCGACATCCGCTCGTTCCAGCTCAACGACGAGGCGAGCCTGAACATCTATGACCATGAACTTGCGGAGCGGATGACCAGGGTGTTCGAGCGGGACCTGGAGTCGAGCAAGCGCTACACCTACCAAACCTGGCAGGAACGGCCGTGGACGGAAAAAATTGCCGAGCGGGTCTTGTTGCCAATCAAGTCACAATTGTGAAGCCGGGCGACCAGACGATGTTGGTTCCCGCGCCGACACGCCGCCGGGCGCTGCTGCCAGGCTGTTGGTCGATCGGATTGCTCATCGGCTTGACCTCCAGTCCGACGCTGGCGCAGGACTTTCTGTCACCAGACGCCCCGGCACACCCGGAGGCCTGCGCGGCGCTCAATATCGACGTGGAGCGCCTGGCTTGCTACGACGCCGCTGTTGGGCGTCACCCGGAGGGCCCTTCCGTCGCCGACGCACAGGCCCTCCAGGCGCGGCAGCTCAAGGACGCCAGCGCGGCACAGCAGCGCAGCCGACGCGCAGACCTGCCCCGGCGCGAACGCCTGCGGCAGGGGCTGAGTGACCTGTTCCGCGCCGAGAACGGCCCGCCCAACCCGCTGGATGCAAGCATCGCCAACGCCGGCAAAGGCGGCTTGCTGGACAGCCGCTGGGAACTGGCTCGCGATTCCAAGCTGGGCATTTTCAATCTGCGTGCCTACAAGCCCGTCTACCTGCTCCCAGCCGTGTGGAGTAGCCATCCAAACGAACTTCCCACCAGCTCCAACCCGGTCATGCCGGCACAGCCGCTATCACTGAAGGACGTGGAAACCAAGTTCCAGATCAGCTTCAAGACCAAGGCGGTCGAGAACCTGTTTGGCGATAACGGCGATATCTGGATGGGGTACACCCAAGTCTCGCACTGGCAGGTCTACGAAGGCGACAACTCGCGTCCCTTCCGCGAGTCCAATTACGAACCGGAAGTGATGCTGGTGTTCCGCAACAACTACGGCCTGGGCGAGCACTGGCGCGGCCGGATGCTCGGTATCGGCATCAACCACCAGTCCAACGGTCGCGCCGACCCCCTGTCGCGCAGTTGGAACCGGGTGGTAATGAATTTCGGCCTGGACCGGGAAAACTGGGCCCTGATGGTGCGCCCGTGGTGGCGGATATCCGACGGCAGCGAGGACGAAAACCCGAACATCGAGGACTACGTCGGGCGCGGCGACGTCACCTTGGTGCACACCCGCGGCGGCCATGAGTTCGCGCTGATGGCGCGACACTCGATGCGCAGCGGCGATCGATCCCACGGCGCGGTGCGGTTCGACTGGGGCTTTCCTTTGACTCGCACGCTGCGGGGCCATCTGCAGGTATTCGACGGCTATGGCGAAAGCCTGATTGACTATGACCATCGATCCACCCAGATCGGGTTGGGCATCTCGCTGCTGGAGTGGTTCTGATGCAGGCCAAACGAATCCTGTCCTTCGACGGCGGCGGCATCCGCGGCCTGGTCAGCTGCACCTGGCTTGGCGGCGTGGAGGACGCACTGGCACGGGCAGGAAAGCCCGGACTGCTTGACAGCTTCGACCTGGTCGCCGGCAGTTCCACCGGCGCTTTGGTGGCCTGCGGGCTCGGTATCGGCCTGGGCCCCGAGATGATGGCCGAGGTTTACCGCACCCAGCGCGACGAGATTTTCCCGGGGATGACCGACCGCCTGTGGTCACGCGCCGGACGATTTTTCAGCGCCGGGCCGTCCGCACCCAAGTACGACGGCAAGGGGCTGGAGAAGATACTGAAGAAGGTCTTTGGCAAGACCACGCTGGGCCAGCTCAAGCTGCCGACCGTGATCCCCAGCTACGACACCATCTCGCGCAAGCCGGTGATCTTCAAGAGTTTCAAGCCCAGCCACCGGGACTTGCTGGTCTGGGAAGTCTGCCGCGCAACCACCGCCGCCCCCACCTATTTCCCCGCACATCCGATGAAAATAGAAGGCAAGACCTGCTCGCTGATCGACGGCGGTGTCGTTGCCAACAACCCGACCATGTGCGCGATTGCCGAGGCCTTGCGCTATGACCGCGATGCCCACCAATGCGGCGACCTGGTGGTACTTTCGATCGGCACCGGGGAGCGCACCCGGCCCATCAGTCTGGAGTCCGCCCGGGAATGGGGCGCGCTGGAGTGGGCCGTGCCGATCATCGACGTGTTGTTCGACGGCAACGCCGAGTCGGTGGATTACATCACCCGACAGTTGGTTGGTGACAGTTACTTCAGGATGCAGGCGGAACTGTTGGCCGGCCTGGATGACCTGGATGACACCAGCGCGGTCAACATCGCCGCGTTGGAGAAGCTGGCAACGGCCTACTTGGCCCTGCCGGGCACACGCAAGAAACTGAAGGCGCTGGTGGAGCGGTTGTAGGCCGGCCATGGTGTATTACGGCTGGCGCCTAATGCACCCTACGGGTCAGGCGGGCTCGACCAGCAGGGGAATCTTGCCGATGCGCGCCTGCCACGTGCGCGGGCCGGTCTGGTGGACCGACTCGCCGCTGCTGTCGACCGCCACCGTCACTGGCATATCGCGCACGGTGAACTCGTAGATCGCCTCCATGCCCAGATCCTCGAAAGCCACCACGCGTGAGGCTTTGATCGCCTTGGACACCAGATACGCGGCGCCACCGACCGCCATCAGGTAAACCGACTTGTGCTTCTTGATCGCCTCGATCGCAACCGGACCGCGTTCGGCCTTGCCGACCATGCCCAGCAAGCCAGTCTGGCTCAGCACCTGCTCGGTGAACTTGTCCATCCGGGTGGCCGTGGTCGGGCCGGCGGGGCCGACGACTTCGTCTCGCACCGGGTCAACCGGGCCCACGTAATAAATGAACCGGCCCTTGAAATCGACCGGCAGCGGCTCGCCCTTGTCGAGCATGCCGACGATGCGCTTGTGCGCGGCATCGCGACCGGTAAGCAACTTGCCGTTGAGCAGGATCGTCTCGCCCGGCTGCCAGCTGGCGACGTCTGCCGGGGTCACGGTATCGAGGTCGACGCGCCGGCCATTGGAGGTGTCGTAGGTCAGCTCGGGCCAGTCTTCCAGCGATGGCGGATCCAGTTGTACCGGGCCGCTGCCATCAAGGGTGAAGTGCGCATGCCGCGTGGCCGCGCAGTTGGGAATCAACGCCACCGGCAGGTTGGCGGCGTGGGTCGGATAATCCTTGACCTTGACGTCGAGCACCGTGGTCAGCCCACCCAACCCCTGTGCGCCGATGCCCAGCGCATTGACCGCGTCGAACAGCTCGATGCGCAACTCTTCGGCGCGGTTGGACGGGCCGCGGGCCTTCAGCTCGGTGATGTCGATCGGCTCCATCAACGATTCCTTGGCCAGCAACATCGCCTTCTCGGCGGTGCCCCCGATGCCGATGCCGAGCATGCCCGGCGGGCACCAGCCGGCGCCCATGGTCGGTACGGTCTTGAGCACCCATTCGGCAACCGAATCGGACGGGTTGAGCATCGCGAACTTGGCTTTCGCCTCCGAACCGCCGCCCTTGGCCGCGACGATCACATCGACGGTGTTGCCGGGCACCACCTTGACGTTGACCACACCAGGCGTGTTGTCTTTCGTGTTGACGCGCTTGCCGGCCGGGTCGGCCAGCACCGACGCGCGCAGCTTGTTGTCGGGGTGCGCGTATGCGCGGCGCACGCCCTCGTGAACCATGTCTTCCACGCCCATCGTGGCGTCGTCCCAGCGCACGTCCATGCCGATTTCCAGGAACACGGTGACGATGCCGGTGTCCTGGCAGATCGGCCGGTGGCCTTCGGCGCACATGCGCGAGTTGATCAGGATCTGCGCGATCGCACCCTTCGCGGCGACGCTCTCTTCGCGCTCGTAGGCGGCGGCGAGGCTCTTGATGTAATCGACCGGGTGATAGTACGAGATGTACTGCAAGGCATCGGCGACTGACTGGATCAAGTCCTCCTGCCGGATCGAGACGGGTTGACGGGCGGAAATCGGACTTGCGACAGGGCTCACGGCAGGCTTCGGTGCTGGTTGCGGAAGCCATATTCTAGCGATCGGAGCCGGCCCGGTGGCGAATCAGGCCCCGAACACGGGAGCGACGCGCCGCCAAGCGACACGCCACTCCCCAATCCCGATGGTCCCGATCAGGAGCAACCGCCGCAGCAGTCGCTACCTTCACCGCTATGGGGCGCCGCATTGCTGGCCGGATACCCGGCGGTCGCGAGCGCGTCGATGGCCTGTTGCTGGGTCAGGAGCCCTTCCACGCGGACTTGCTTGTGGTCGACATTGACGGTGACCTGGGCGGTGGGATCCTGGGCCAGGATGGCGGTCGTTATGGCGTCACTGCACTTGTCGCAGGTAATTTCTTCTACATCGAGCAACATGGTTTCGGCACTCCTGATACTTGGTGGCATGCCCCGATGGTCTTCGGAGCGCTGGTCGCCAGAGTCGCGGAAATCGGGTCGCGTTGCCTTGACCAGGATCAGGCGTAGCGCAGATACCGTATCGGTTACCAGCCGCGTCAGAACAGCGTGGCCTGCGGCGGCTCGGGCGCGGAATAGTCCAGTTTTCCATCAACGATCCTGGCCGCCGAGGTGTACGGGTGTTCGTCACTGCGCCCAGGCGCCATCAGGTGAATGACGTCCCAGCCATGGGCCTTGAAATCATCTGAAATCAACCCCCGATGGCACTGCCACCAGACCGCTTCGGCGCACATGACGGCCACGCGCTGGTTTGCTGCCAGCTCGGCGAGATGGTCTCTCGCGCGTTGGTAGTCGGCGGTCTCCATGTAATCCGCATAGCCGCGAAAACTGGCGTTGCGCCAAGCGGTATTGCGGGTATGAGGATCGACCTTGCGACGGCCTCCGAGCCCGGTCATCGGCAGGTAGGCGATTCCGGTCGGCGGCAATTCGCGCGCCATGGTATCGGCAGAGAATTGCGGGTTTCGGCGCGAGCCGGGAAACCGGCGCACATCGCCCAGCACGCGGATATCGGCGTCACGCAACATGCCGACGAAGACGTCCCAGTCGCGGGTCGAGTGGCCGATCGTCCACAACGTGTGGTTCTGCCCATCCATGCGGACAGGATGCGCTGCCGCCCGTGAAGTGACATTGACGGGGGAATCATTCGGTCGCCGAGCGGCGATGGAACCAGCAACCATGGCCGCTTGGGGTTTCCGGAACGTTTTGCCGCAATCGGCTAAAATGCGCTGTCCCCACGCAGCAAATCCGCCATGTCCCCTGCCTTCGGCACCGAAACCGTGCTGGACGTCCGTCACTGGACGGACGATTACTTCAGCTTCACCACCACCCGCGACAACGGCTTCCGTTTCGACAACGGCCAGTTCGTCATGATCGGCCTGGATATCCCGCAAGCCGACGGCTCGACCAAGCCCCTGATGCGCGCGTATTCGATTGCCAGCGCGAACTGGGAGGAGCAACTGGAGTTCTTCTCGATCAAGGTCGCCTCCGGCCCGTTGACGTCCCGGTTGCGGCACATCAAGCCGGGCGACACGATCCGGATCGGCCGCAAGCCGACCGGGACACTGCTGATCCACGACCTGCACCCCGGTCGCAACCTGTACCTGCTCGGAACCGGCACCGGCTTCGCGCCATGGCTGTCGGTGATCAAGGACCCGGAAACCTACGAACGCTTCGACCGGGTGATCCTGACCCACGGTGTCCGGCGTGCCGACGATCTCGCCTATCGCGACTACATCCTCAACGAGTTGCCGCGGCATGATTTTCTCGGCGAGACGATCGCGCAGAAACTCCGCTACTACCCGGCGGTCACCCGCGAGAGCTTCCAGTTCGACGGGTGCGACCATCGCGGCCGGATGACCGACTTGATGGCCACGGGGCAAATGATGGAGCACCTCGGCGTGGAGCCGCTCGACCCGGAGCACGACCGGGCAATGATCTGCGGCAGCCCGCAGATGCTGGCCGACTTTCGCGCCCTGCTGGACGGCCGGGGTTTCGTCGCCGCACCCCGCATCGGCGTGCCGGGCCATTACGTGTTCGAGCGGGCCTTCGTGGAGAAGTAGCCGGGAGCCTCAGCGCAACTTGCCCGGAGCTGGCACCAGCAGAGGTGACGGCAGACCCGATGACGGACTTTGCCGATCTCCCAACAAGGTCACCAGTTTGACCTTCCCCGCCCGTTCCGCGGCGCCCAGGTCCTCGCAGATCTCATCGATATCGCACGACTCGATGTTGCCCTGGCTGACGTCCAGGCATATAGCGCAGTTGCGTCCGTGATGCTTGGCCAGGTACATCGCCGCATCGGTCAGCCGCAAGGCATCCTGCCATTGCCGTTCGCTGGCGCCGGAAAACACAACTCCGCCAAGCGACGCGGTGACACTGATCGCATCGCTGCCGACTTCGACCGGCTCACCTGCGATGGCCAGCAACATCCGCTGCGCCAGCACGACCATCCCGCCTGCCGGAACGCCCGACAAAACCAGCACGAACTCCTCCCCGCCCCAACGCACCAACGCATCCTGCTCGCGCAACCCTGACTGCAGACGCCGGGTCAGCTCGACCAATACCGCATCACCGGCGGCGTGGCCATGGGTATCGTTGATCGTCTTGAAATGGTCGACATCCAACAACATCAGGCCAATGCCGGAGCGCGCTCCTTGCTCCTGCAAGGCACCGTTGCGACTCGTTGCCACCCGCGCCATCAGCGCGTGGAAATGGCGCCGGTTGAATGCGCCGGTCAGCTCATCGCGCACCGATTTCTCGGTGAGGCTGGCATTGTCCACAGCGAGTCGTCGATTTGCATGCCGGGTACGCCGCAGCCGCTGCACCAGCAAGAGCGCAGCGAGAATCGACGCGATCGCCACCACGACCCACAGGCGCTGGCGCCAATTGCGCGCGGCGACGGCGGCCTTGCGCAGTTCGGCCTGCGCGGAGAGGCGCTGGATTTCATTGTTCTTGCGTTCCTGGTCGTACTTGACCTGCAATTCCAGAACCGCTTTTTCGCGCTCCTGGAGGGTCAGCCTGTCGTTGGCCGCCTGCGCTGCATGCACGGCCTGCAGGGCTTCCTGGTAGCGCCCTGCGTGCTCCAGGATCCGCACCAGTTCATTGGAGATCACGATCTCGTAGACGATATTGCCATGGTGCCTGGCCAATGCCACCGATTGCTCCAGCTTGCTGATCCCTCCTTCCACATCGCCCAGCCCGCTCATCGCGATGCCTTGGTTGGCCATCGCGACGGCAAGGCCGTTATCGTTGCCCGTCTTCATGGCGAGAGCGGCGGCGCGGCTCGCATACGCCAGCGCCTGTGCGTAGCCACCGGGTTTCAGGTAATGGTCGGCAAGGTTGGAAAGAATGGTGACTTCGGCGTCAATCAGCCCCTCGTGAGCCTGCGTGATCGCCAGGGCTTTCGTGAGCGCCTCGAGTTGCTTGTCGCCTTGCCCGGTCTTGGCGTGGGCATGGCTCCGGGTGATGTGCAACGCAGCAATGGCATGGACGAAACCGATCGACTCGGCGATGGCCAAGGCTTCTTCGGTAAACGCGAGCGCCTCGACCTCGTTACCCAGATTCGCGTTCATTCGCGCAAGCCGGTTCAACAACTCGACCCGGTCCGCGGTGTTTCCCAGCGATTGGGCCAAATGCAGCGCGTCGAACGAACCGGAGATCGAAGCGGTCAGGTTTCCGATCATCTCCTGGAACCTGACCTTTGCCCTGAGCATTTCCAGGCGCAATTGCGGGTTCGAGCCTACCAGCGGTTTCGCCTGGACGAGCAGGTCCCCGGCCAGCTCGTAGTCCAGGCGCTGCATCGCGTCACCGGCGCGCAGAACCAGCAACCGGGCGCGGCAACCGGCACAGTCGCCGCGCTTGCTGATTTCCTCGGCCGCCACCAATGCATCGCGCATCGACTCCGCGTCACGACCGGTCAGGGACAATCCGGCAATCGCCGCCCAATATCGGCTATCCACATCCGTTGACAGGCGGCCACCCTGTCGCGCGTGCGCTGCACGCAAACGCGCAATGGCGCGCATCGGAGACTCGTAGCCATGCAGGCGCTGATCTTCAAGGACAGTCTCGACCGACTCTCCGGTCGCCGTGGAGATAGGCGCGACGGGGCGATACGCTGGAGCCGCAAAGGCCGTCGCCGTTGCGAACAACATCGCTAGAGGCAGAACCCATTTACTCATGCCTGCAACAACGGCCGAGCGAGGTCGAACATGAGCGATGTGCTCGGCGCACTTTCGTTTTTGTGATCCATGTCTCTAAATCATCCTTGTTCCCATCGCGTCAAAACCTCAGACAGCGCCGACCAGGCGTTTATGTTGCTGCCTTCATCGCGGCTGTCAACGCCTTTCCCCGCAGCGCATCCGCCGCCACAATCGACCACCCCGCCCGGCATGGGCCCGTCTTTCCCCAAGGTCGTCTCCTCAATGTCAGAACTCAGCTCCCGGTTTCCGAACCAGATCGCCCACCTGATCGCCCGCGAAATTGACGCCCGGCCCAGCCAGGTCATCGCTGCGATCGGCTTGCTGGACGACGGTGCGACGGTGCCGTTCATCGCCCGCTACCGCAAAGAGGTGACCGAGGGCCTGGACGACACCCAACTGCGCAACCTGGAAACCCGGTTGATCTACCTGCGAGAGCTGGAGGATCGCCGTGCCAGCGTGTTGTCCAGCATTGATGAACAAGGCAAGTTGACCGATGAACTGCGCGCCGACATCGAGGCCGCCGACAGCAAGTCGCGCCTTGAGGACCTGTACCTGCCCTACAAGACCAAGCGCCGGACCCGTGCCCAGATTGCGCGTGAGGCCGGCCTGGAGCCGCTCGCCAACGGGCTGCTCGCCGACCCCAGCCAGGTGCCCGAGGGATTCGCGTCCGGCTTCGTCGATGGCGAAAAGGGCGTTGCCGACGCGAAGGCGGCGCTGGAAGGCGCACGCGCGATCCTGATGGAGCGCTGGGGGGAGGACGCCGCGCTGGTCGGGGAGCTGCGTAGCTGGCTCACCGAGGTTGGCGTCATCCGCGCCCGGGTGATCGAGGGCAAGGAAAACGACGGCGCTAAATACCGCGATTACTTTGATCACGCCGAATCATTGGCGAAAATCCCCTCGCACCGGCTACTGGCGCTGTTTCGCGCACGTCGCGAAGAGGTCATCCAGCTTGAGCTGGACCCGGGCACGAACGCCGAGACCGGCCACGCCCAGGCCATCGCCCGGGTGGCACACCATGCCGGTATCCGCGACCAGGGCCGGCCAGCGGATGCCTGGCTGCACAACGCCTGCCGCCTGGCTTGGAAGGCCAAACTCCACCTGCACCTGATGCTGGATCTGTTCGGCCAAGCCCGGGAGAAGGCCGAGGCCGAGGCGATCGCGGTGTTCGGCGACAATCTCAAGGATCTGCTGCTGGCGGCTCCTGCCGGGCCGAAGGCCGTGCTCGGGCTGGATCCTGGCCTGCGCACCGGGGTCAAGGTCGCGGTCGTGGATCCGACCGGCAAGCTGGTCGCGACCGACACGATATTCCCGCACCAGCCGCGCAACCAGTGGGACGGCTCGTTGCATGTGTTGCGGGCCCTGTGCGCCAAGCACGGCGTGCAGCTGATTGCGATCGGCAACGGCACCGCCTCGCGCGAGACCGACAAGCTGGCCGGCGATCTGATCAAGTTGGCACCCGAGTTGAAGATGCAGAAAATCGTCGTCAGCGAGGCAGGTGCGTCGGTGTATTCGGCGTCGGAATTCGCGGCCAAGGAGTTTCCCGGACTGGACGTGTCGCTGCGCGGCGCGGTGTCGATCGCCCGCCGGCTGCAGGATCCGCTGGCCGAACTGGTCAAGATCGAGCCCAAGGCCATTGGTGTCGGCCAGTACCAGCACGACGTGGACGGCTACCGGCTCGCACGCGCGCTGGATGCGCGGGTCGAGGATTGCGTGAACGCCGTGGGTGTCGACGTGAACACCGCCTCGGCCGCTTTGCTGGCCCGGGTGTCGGGACTTGGTGCGACCGTGGCTGAGAACATCGTGGTCTACCGCGACCAGAACGGCGCGTTTGACAGCCGCAAGCAGCTGATGAAGGTGCCGCGGCTGGGCGAGAAGACCTTCGAGCAGTGCGCCGGTTTCCTGCGCGTGGCCAACGACGACCAGCCACTGGATGGCTCATCGGTGCATCCAGAGGCGTATCCGGTGGTACAGCGGATCGTCAAGCAATGCGGGCGCGAGGTGAAGCAGCTGATCGGCGATGCGTCGTTCCTGCGCAGCTTGCACGCCGAGCAATACACCGACGACAAATTCGGCTTGCCGACCGTGCGCGACATCCTCAAAGAGCTGGAAAAGCCCGGTCGCGACCCACGGCCCGAGTTCAAGGCCGCGCGATTTGCCGACGGCATCGAGCAACTCAAGGACCTCAAGGTCGGGATGATCCTGGAAGGCGTGGTCAGCAACGTCGCCGCGTTTGGCGCGTTCGTCGATATCGGCGTCCACCAGGACGGGCTGGTGCACATTTCGGCGCTGGCCAACCGCTACGTCAAGGACCCGCGCGAGGTGGTCAAGGCCGGCGACGTGATCAAGGTGCGAGTGCTGGAAGTCGATATCCCACGCAAGCGGGTCGCGTTGACCTGCCGCCTGGAGGACGCTGCCCCACCGGCGCCGCAGCACCAAGACCGCCAACCTCGGGACCGCCAGCCTCGCAACGTTCCGGTCCAGCCACACCGGTCCAGCCCGGCCAAGCCGGCGTCTGCACCGCCGGCCAACAACGCACTGGCCGCCGCCTTCGCCCGCGCCAAGGACAGCCGCTGAGCACGACGGTGGTGCGCCCGTGGCTTTTGCCATGGGTGGCAGCCGGCGGCATGCGTTAGGCTTCGGGTTCCCACTGACGAGGTTATGTCCGATGAAGCATCCACTTGCGCTGGCGTTGGCCATAGCGCTGACCGCCAGCTTGTCCGCCTGCGCACAGTCTGACGCTGCCAAGGGCGACACCGCCCAGTCCGAATCCAAGGCCGATACCGCCGTGACCGACGCCAGCAACCCGTTCTTCACCGAAAGCGATTTGCCGCTGCACTACCCGCGCTTCGACAAGATCGATGACGCCGACTTCGGCCCCGGTTTCGATCGCGGCATGGCCGAGCACCTCAAGCAGATCGAGGCGATCGCCAGCAATGACGAAACGCCCACGTTCGACAACACCATCATCGCGCTGGAGAAATCCGGCGACATCCTGCAGCGCACCGCGACCGCATTCTTCAGCCTGGTCGGTGTCGACACCAACGATGCACGCAAGGCGATCCAGGCCGAGTACGCGCCCAAGCTGTCGGCGCATCGCGACGCCATTTCGCTGAACCCCGAGCTGTTTGCCCGTGTCCAGAAGCTGTACGAAACCCGCGACAGCTTGGGCCTGGAGCCCGAGGGTGTGCGCCTGATCGAGCGTTATCACACCGATTTCGTCCGCGCCGGCGCCGAGTTGTCCGATGCCGACAAGACCCGCCTGAAGGAGATCAACTCCGAATTGGCCGTGTTCGGCACCCAGTTCAACCAGAACGTGCTGGCCGAGGTGAATGACTCCGCCGTCGTTGTCGACAGCAAGGACAAACTCGCCGGGCTGACCGACGAGCAGATCGCCGCCGCCGCGGCTGCCGCCAAGGGTCGTGACCTGGAGGGCAAGTACCTCGTCGCCCTGCTCAACACCACGGGCCAGCCGCCGCTGGCACAGTTGGAAAACCGTGAGCTGCGCGAGCGCATTTTCAAGGCCTCGGTCGCACGTGGCAGCCGTGGCAACGAGTTCGACAACACCGGCATCGTCTCCAATGTCCTGAAGTTGCGCGCCGAGAAGGCGACGATGATGGGCTACCCCAATTACGCCGCTTACGTGCTGGCCGACGAGACCGCCAAGACCACCGAAGCGGTGAACGACATGCTTGGCAAGCTGGCACCAGCTGCGGTGGCCAACGCCAAGCGCGAAGGTGCTGCCATCCAGGCGATGATCGACAAGGAACAGACCGCCAAGGGCGAGCCGACCTTTGAGCTGCAGCCGTGGGATTGGGCGTACTACACCGAGAAGGTGCGCCAGGAGAAGTTCAACTTCGACGAGTCCCAGCTGAAGCCGTACTTCGAGATGAAGAACGTGCTCGAAAACGGCGTCTTCTATGCTGCCGGCGAGCTTTACGGACTGACCTTCAAGCAGCGCACCGACCTGCCGGTCTACAACCCGGATGTGCTCGTGTACGACGTGTTCGAAGCTGACGGAACCCAGTTGGCGATCTTCCTGGCGGACATGTATGCACGCGACACCAAGCGTGGTGGTGCGTGGATGAACTCCTATGTCGACCAGTCCGAGCTGACCGGCGACCTGCCGGTGGTCGCCAACCACCTCAACATCACCAAGCCGATCAACGGCCCCACCCTGTTGACGTGGGATGAAGTCACGACCACGTTCCACGAGTTCGGCCACGCCCTGCATGGCATGTTCTCCGACGTGAAGTACCCGTACTTCAGCGGCACCAGCGTGCCACGCGACTTCGTCGAGTTCCCGTCCCAGGTCAACGAGATGTGGTCCGACTGGCCGTCGGTGCTGGCCAACTACGCCAAGCACTACGAAACCGGTGAGGCGATGCCGCAGGAACTGCTGGACAAGGTGCTGGCGACCTCGAAGTTCAACCAGGGTTTCGCCACCACCGAGTATCTGGGTGCGGCAATGCTTGACCAGAGCTGGCATCAGATCGGTGCGGACAAGATCCCCGAGGCCGATGGCGTGATGGCGTTCGAAGCCGCTGCCCTGAAAGCCAACGGCACCGACTACGCGCCGGTTCCGCCGCGCTACAAGACCCCGTACTTCAGTCACATCATGGGGGGTTACGCCGCCGGCTATTACGCCTATATCTGGTCGGAAGTGCTGGACGCCAACACCGTGGAATACATCAAGAGCAACGGTGGCCTGACTCGCGAGAACGGCGACCATTTCCGCGAAACCCTGCTCTCGCAGGGTGGCAGCAAGGACGCGCTGCAGTTGTTCCGCGACTTCGTCGGCCATGAGCCGCAGATCCAGTCGCTGCTGGTACGTCGCGGCTTGGACACCCCGGTATCGGATGACGCCGTGGTGCCAGACACACCGAAGCAGTAACGATCCGCTTGCATGACCAAGGCCGCCCGGCGTAATCCGGGCGGCTTTTTTTGTGATCGCAAAGGCTTAACGCAGGGCGCCGTCCTGGAACAACCGGCGGTATTGCGGTGCGACATGGGGCAGCAATACAGTCGCCGGTATCTCCACCGTCTGCACGCCGTCGGAATACGGCCCCACCTGATAGGGCGGGAAGACAAAACGCAGCGCAACCAGCTTGCCATCGGCTCCGGCAACCGGTTCGAACTGCGCGAAGTTCTCCGGATCCGCGGTGGTGCCTTCATCGATCATCCCACCTGCACTGCGGGCCAGCTCGGCCCTTTGGCCAGACGGCAGCTCATCGGCATCGGCGCGTTGTGACAAAGCGGCATGCAGTTGTTCGCGCACTTGTCGGGAAACCGCCTGCCAACCTTCGGCGTCCGGAATCAACCGTGCCGCCGTCAGTCGCTCAGCCTGGTCGGGCAACCACACGAATCGCTCCAGCAACGGCACACCGTGGGCGCCACCGGTATAACTGCTGCCATCCGCGGCGTAGGCAACCAATCCGGGACTGTCCAGCACCTCGGTAAAACCGAGCGACAGATCGTAGATCGCACTGCTGTCCTGGGGACGCGACGCCACCGCCTGCAGCAATTGCGTGCGGGCCGCCTCCGCGTAAGCCTTGAGCAGTGCCGCCAGCTCGGGGTAATTACCGGCCGACGACGGATAGCTGATACCGATGATGTAGTCCCCGGTCGACTCCATCACGTCCTCAAGCGCCACGTCTGCCACCGGCGCATCAGCCGCGGGTGTCGATGGGGTGTCCGGCCCTGCCGTCGAACCCGCCGCCGGGGCTGGCGATTGCGGCGAACGGTCACAGGCAGCAAGCGAGGCCATCAACGCGACCGCGAAAACACCATTGATCCTGATTTGTCGCATGAAATTGGCCCCTCCTGATTGGACGGAACCTTAACGCCATTCATGTGACGCCCGGATGCAGACGGGATAAAGCGAACGTATCGTTACCAGTCAGTGCGTTGCGGCAGCAGTCCGTGCAGTTCGGCGTCGGTGAGGTTGCGCCATTGGCCGGTTTTCATCCGCCCCAACTTGACGTTGCCGATGCGCACGCGAATCAACTGTTTGACCCGGAACTTGAAGTACGTCGCCATCAGCCGGATTTGCCGGTTCAAGCCCTGCACCAGCACGATACGGAACCCGAACCGACCCAACTTGCTGGTCTTGCAGGGCAACGTCGTTTGACCGTGGATCGGGACGCCCTTGGCCATGGCGCGCAGGAACTCGGCGGTCACCTCATGGTTGACCGCGACCAGGTATTCCTTCTCAAGCTTGTTTTCGGCGCGCAGGATCTCGTTGACGATATCGCCATTGCTGGTCAACAGGATCAGACCCTCGGAATCCTTGTCGAGACGGCCAATCGGGAAAACCCGGCGTTCGTGGCCAACGAAGTCGACGATATTGCCGTCCACCGCGGATTCGGTCGTGCAGGTAATGCCAACGGGCTTGTTGAGCAGGATGTAAACGTGCTTCCGCTGCCCCTTGGGGACCGCGCGGACGCGCAATGCCTGGCCGTCGACCTTGACTTCGTCACCCTCGCCCACCTCGGAGCCGACCCTGCCGCGCAATCCGTTGACCGTGACCCGCCCTTCGGCGATCAGGCGATCAGCTTCGCGGCGCGAGCAGAAACCGCTCTCGCTGATGTGTTTGTTCAGACGCATGGTGGGTTGCACAGGGTTTGGCGGCCGGCCAGTCTACGCCAACAACTGCCTGTACTCGGGGTGGCGCTTGACCCACGCGGCGGCGTAGGCACAGTCTGGACGTACCTTCAGGCCCTCGCTGCGGGCGTGTTCGAACGCCTTCAAGGTCAGTTTCCCGGCGATGCCGCGCCCGCCTATCGCCTCGGGTACGCCGGTGTGGGTGAGCACCATCAAGTCGCCGCGGCGCTGATAGTCGAGCACCCCATCGACGCCATCAACGGTGGTGACAAAGCGTGAGCCGGCGACGTCATGGCGAACCACCACCGTCGGCATTTCGGGACTGGGACTGGAAATGGACATGTCTGTGCTACCCACTGGATGAAAATGCTCCGGCATGCGTCAACGGTTGTCGCGTTTGCCCTGATTGTGTCGATCATGCGTGCTGACGCTGCCCTGGATGGCGGACATCCGGCTCTCGCCCGCGTGCAACTCTTCGGCGCGATCCGCGGCGGCGGGTGACTGGAAACCCACGCCTGGCTGATGTTCGTGCTCCGGATCCAGCGCCTGCCACGGCTGTGGCTCGCGGTCGCGTGCCTGTTTGGCCTCAAGAAGCTCGCGGGTATTGGCAAGCGCCCGTTCGGGAGTGATCCGGCGTCGCTTGGCGCTTTTCTTTGCTGTCGCTGTTTTGGCTGGCGATTTCTTCGCCACGGCTTTCCCCACTGGCTTCTTCGCGGCCGTCTTTTTCGGGGCCGTCTTTTTCACGGCTGCTTTCTTCACCGCAGCCTTCTTCACCGCAGCCTTCTTCACAGCCGTTTTCTTCGCAGCCGGTTTCTTCACTGCTGCTTTCTTCACTGCCATTTTCTTCGCCGCCGGTTTCTTCACCGCAGCTTTCTTCGCAGCCGGCTTTTTCGCTGCCGTTTTCTTCACAGCCGGTTTCTTCGGAGCGGCTTTTTTCACGGCCGTTTTTTTCACGGCAGCCTTCTTTGCAGCCGTTTTCTTTACCGCGGTCTTCTTCGTTACCACCTTGCCGGTGGGCTTTCGCGCTGAGGTCGTGGCCATACAGTCCTCCATCGGGATAGTCGAGGGGCGCGCCAACGAAGGTCGGTGTGCGCCGTCACGTCACGCTGTGGTGTGACGGCTGATCGATAACACGGATTGTATTTGTACGGAGTGAGCATCGACCGCCGACGGCAACGCCGGCACCTTCACGGCCGAGTGTGACGCAGAAGGTCATTTCACCGTGTCACACATCACTGGATCCTCCTGACCGCGCTGATGGCATGGAACCTGCGTTTCTCTTGGGTACAAAGTTCCGATCACCGGAAACCTGATGCGGCCACTTCACGGAGATAGCCATGGATGCCCTGAGCCCCGCCACGAGTGATGCCTGCAGCGACGATGCACTGGTCGCCCGGCTCTACGAACTTGGCGACAACGACGACAGCGGTGAACTCACCCGCATCGATGCGCTGGTTTACGAGCGACTGTTGCAGACCTATGGCCACGACGACGAAGCCGTCACTGATTGAGCATCAACCGAACGACGGGCTCATCAGTCGCTCGAGAAAGTAAGGGCCGATTCGCGGCTCCATGAACAGCATGAACAACACGCCGTAGATCGCGCCGGACAAATGCGCGCTGTGGTTGGTGCGACCGCCACCCTGGCGATCCATCCAGTACGAATAGCCGACGAAGAACACGCCGTAGACAATGGCGGGCACCGGCAGGAAAAACACGAAGATCAGCGACCACGGCTGCACCAGGATGAAGGCGAACAACACCGCCGATACCGCGCCCGAGGCCCCCAGGCTGCGATAGTGCGCGTCGTTGCGGTGCTGCAGGTAGGTCGGCAGGATCGCAATCACGATCGCCGACAGATAAAACAGCAGGAAGCCCAGTGGGCCGATCATCTCGACGATCAAACGCTCGGTCGCCCGCCCAAAAAAGAACAGGGTGATCATGTTGAACAGCAGGTGCTGCCAGTCCGCGTGGATGAAGCCATGGGTCAGCAGCCGGTCGTACTGCTTCTGGCGATCAATCGCCGGCGGCCACAGGATCAGGCGATCAAGCAGGCGCGGACGGTCAAACGCCAGCCAGGAAACCAGCACGGTTACTGCGATCAGGATGAGGGTCAGCATGGGTCAGGAAATCCTGCTTGAGTCTTTTTGGCGAAGGGGCAAGGCTAACCGACTCGCCACGGTCGCGGGGTAACATTGACCGATCCAAGACACGAAGCCTGCCGATGACCCGCTCCCGCGAACTCCGTCCCGCCCTGTTTTGCCTGCTGTTGGCCGCCGCCCTTCCTGCCTTCGCCCAGCAAACATCTTTGACCACTGCGCAGTTGACCACGGTGTCCGAACGCAGCGGCTTCATCCAGACCGGACGCTATGCGGAGGTGCTGGAACTGTGCGATGCGTTCGTCGCGCGCTACCCGGACGCAGTGCGCTGCGAGACCTTCGGCACCACGCCGGAAGGTCGGCCGATGAAGCTGCTGGTGGTGTCGCAGAGCGGCGCGTTCTCCGCCGAGGCGGCGCGCGACCAGAGCCTGCCCGTGACCTTGATCCAGGGCGGCATCCACGCCGGCGAGATCGATGGCAAGGACGCCGGCTTCCTGGCCCTGCGCGAGATGCTCGACGGTGAAATTGCCCCCGATGTACTGAAGCAGCAGGTGTTCCTGTTCGTGCCGGTGTTCAACGTCGATGGTCATGAGCGATTCGGTGCATGGAACCGCCCCAACCAACGCGGGCCCGAGCAGATGGGCTGGCGCACCACCGCGCAGAACTACAACCTCAATCGTGGCTATGTGAAAGCCGACGCGCCGGAAATGCAGGCGATGCTGGCGTTGATCAACCAGTGGGATCCGCTGGTGTATGTCGACCTTCACGTCACAAACGGCGCGAAGTTCCAGCACGACGTGTCGATCCAGGTGGAGCCGGTCAACAGTGGCGACCAGGCACTGCGCAAGGCCGGCAGTGCGCTGCGCCAGGGCACCATCGATTATCTCGCCGACCATGGCGCAATGCCGCTGCCGTTCTATCCCTCGTTCGTGGAAGAAGACAACCCGGCCTCCGGCTTTGTCGACGGCGTTGCCACCCCGAGGTTCTCGCAGGGTTACATGCGCCTGCGCAACCGTCTCGGGATGCTGGTCGAGACCCACTCCTGGAAGGACTATTCGCACCGGGTAAAGACCACCCATGACGCGATCATCGCGGTGCTGCAGCAGGTCGCCCAACACGGTGGGCAGTGGCAACAGTTGGCCAGCGCCGCCGACACGCGCGCGCTTGCCCTGGCTGGTGATCCGGTACCGCTCACCTTCGATGCCAGCGCCAACTGCCACACCATCGATTTCGAGGGTTACGCCTATACCCGCACGCCATCGGAGATCTCCGGGGCGACCATGACCCGCTACGACGAGAACCAGCCGCAGACCTGGAAGGTGCCGTTATGCGACGAGCTCCGTCCCGCGCTGGTGGTCAACGCGCCCAAGGGGGGCTACCTGGTACCGGCCGCCCATGCCGGCTGGGTCGCCAAGCGGCTCGACCGGCACGACATCGACTACCGCCGGCTTGAACAAGGCTTGCCGAATGCGAAAGTCGAAACCTTCCGGGCGCAGGCCACCAAGTTCGGTGAGTCGTCCTATGAAGGCCACCAGCGTCTTGACCTCGAGGGGCAATGGCAGCCGGAGACGCGCGATGTCAACGCCGGTGCCTTGCTGGTGCCCATCGCCCAGCCCAAGGCGCGACTGGTGATGCACATCCTGGAGCCGCAGGCGCCGGACTCGCTGGCCGCATGGGGCGAGTTCAACAATGCCTTCGAGCGCAAGGAATACATGGAGCCCTATGTCGCCGAACAGGTCGCCCGCGAGATGCTCGCGGCGGACCCGGAATTGAAGGCCGTGTTTGACCAGCGCCTGCGCGAGGATGCCGAGTTCGCCGCCAGCCCGCGTGCCCGGCTGGACTTCTTCTACCGCCGCCACTCCTCGTGGGACCAGCGCTACAACCTCTATCCGGTGTTGCGTATCGACACCCTGCCCCGGTAACGCACGGGCCACCGGCGCGGCCTGGTCAGTCGAACGACCAGGTCACGTCCAGGCCAAGCATCCAGTTGCGTCCGGGTGATGGCTCGTAATAGCGCCCGCCACCGGCGTTGACGATCACCGAACCGATGATGTCCCGGTCGAACAGGTTGTTGACCCGGGCAAAGCCTCGCCAGTCGAAGCCACCCAGTTGGAATCGGCGCTCGGCGGCCAGGGCGAAACTGGCATAGGCCGGAGCAAATTCGCTGTTGTCGTCATTGACATAGACGCGATCCACGAACTGACCGTCCAGCATGACGTCGATGGCCTCCTGCGGACTCCAGCGCAACTCGGCCCAGGCGACATGCCGCGCCAGTCCCGGGATATGCCGTCCGTCCTGGATCAGCAGCTCATCGCGCGCATCACCGGGCGCGCAAGGCGGCGTGGCGCAAACAGCGAAATCACTCAGATAGCGTGCGTCGAGGAATGTGTAGGCCGAGGAAAAATGCCAGCGTGGGGAGAGTTCTCCCGACAACGCCAATTCCACCCCGCGACGGCGCGTAAGCCCGGCGTTGTCGTACACGCTGCGTCCGCCCAGGTTGGCCACCACGACCAGCTCGTCCCGGGTACGGCTGACGAACGCGGCAGCGGAATATTGCAGTCGATCCCGGCGCGCGCGCAGGCCGATCTCGTAGTTGTGGCTACGCGCCGGTGCCAGGGTATCGTTCAAGCCGCTCAACCCGTCACTGCGGTATGCCAACTCCGAATAGGTTGGCGTCTCGAAGCCGCCACCGGCATTGGCGTACAGGCTCATCCACGGGGTAGCGCGATAGAGCACACCGGCAACTGGTGAGGTTCGCGAGTAGGACAACGCGCCGCTGTCATCGGGGTTGATGTCGGTGATGAAGCGATCGCTTGATCGGAACCGTACCTGGCTGCGACGCGCGCCCACGTTGATCCGCCAGCGGTCCGCCGGCTCCCAGTTCGCTTGCAGGTAGACGTCACGCCCGGACACCTGGTTGATCTCGTCACGACGTAGCGCCCCGATCACACCGAGCTGGTCGCCGACGAAATTCTCGTAGCCTCGACGGCGTTCCTCGGAAACCTCGTACTCGACCCCCGAGGTCAACGAGAACGGCCGCTCCCATAACTCGGTCGTCCAACGCCAGCGCGCATCGATGCCGTGATAGTCCCGGTCCAGGTCGATCACGCCACCGTTGTGCAAGGGTGTATTGCGCTGGACCGCGGCAGGGACCGACAACATCTGCGCGGTCGCCCGATTGCCGCCATAAGCGGTCACCGCCAACTCATGGTCTGTTGAGATCGGCTGCACCACATGCGCGCCAAACTGGCTCTGGCGTACCGACTTGTCGATGTCGTAAGCCAGTGCGCCGTCGCTGGCGGCGCGCCGGTCTCCCTGCAGTTGCTGCGCGGTCAGACCCTGCGGGTCGTCCGCCTGCAGGTCCAGTCCGTTGAACAGCACCGTGTAGCGTCCCCCATCGCCATACGTCCCCTTCAGCAGCGCCTGGCCGGTGCGCCGGCGCGCGGCGCTGTGGTGGCGATAGCCTTGATCCTCGACGTCGACCAGGTCGACCAGGAAGCTGCCCTGCTCGTCTTGGCCCCAAGGCGTGTGGAACGACAGTGCCGAGCGCCGCAGTCCGTCTTCACCGGCAACCATGCCTGCGCGCAGCAGCGGGTCCGGCGGTGCGTCTGCGGTGAACAGCGAGATGACACCACCGGATGCGTTGCCATACAACGCCGAGAAAGGTCCGCGCAGCACCTCGATACGTTCGGCCGATTCCAGCGGGAAGTGCGACACCTGCCCCTGCCCATCGGGCATCGTGGCCGGAATGCCATCGGTGTACAGGCGTACACCGCGCACGCCGAAGGTGGCACGCGCGCCAAAGCCCCGGATCGATATCTGCAGATCCTGGGCGTAGTTCTGGCGGTCGCGGGCAACCACGCCGGGCACTCGCTGCAGGGTTTCCGACAGGTCGATTTTCGGTTGCGCACGCTGGATCTCATCGGCACTGATGACGTCGATCGCCGCGGGCACCACCAGTGCGTCCACCGGGATGCGGGTGGCGGTGACCACCACCGGGGCCAGCTGCGTATCAACCTTCGATGATGGCGGCGGCGGCGAGGATGATTGCGATTGCGCAATCCCCGGCACCAGCAGGAGTGCGAGCCAAGACAGCCGCAGGCGCCGCCTGCATCGTGCCGACGGACAGTACGTGTTGCTCATAAGCCGATTCTCAATGTCGTGGTGCTTTCCAGCAGGCATCCGCCAAGGGTATCTGATCCACCTGGCCGCCAGTACGCACAGCACAGCGCCGCGGCCGCCGCCGCGGTCAATAGCTATGGCAGCAGGAAGCCGATCAGCGCCTGGTTGAACGCATCGGGGGACTCCAGGCTGCAGATATGGCGCCCCTCGATTTCGGCGTAGCGTCCATCGGCAACCCGGTGCGCGATGGCCTGCAGGTCGGCCGGCGTGGTCACCGGATCCTGGCTGCCGGCCAGCGCCAGCACCGGCGTCGCGACGCCCGCCAGCGTGTCGCGGAAATCGGCACCGATCAGCGCATGGCAGCAACCGGCGTAGCCCTCTACCGGGATCTGCCGCAAGCGCTCCAGCGTCTGCTCGACCGCCTCCGGTTCGGCTGCGGCGAACGCCGGCGTGAACCAGCGGCTGACCGTGCCTTCGGCGATCGACTCCATGCCGTTCGCCCGAACCTGGTCGATGCGCGCCAGCCAGCCGTCTTCGGTGCCGATCTTGCCGGCGGTGCTGCACAGCACCAGCCGGTCGAGCCGTTCCGGGGCGTTGACCGCCAGCCATTGCCCGACCAGCCCGCCGATCGACAGGCCGCAGTAATGGGTGCTGGCAATGCCCATCGAATCCAGCAGCCCGAGCACGTCCTGGCCGAGGTCGTCGATCGAGTACGGCGCGGGTGGCGTGGCCGAACGACCATGGCCGCGCCGGTCATAACGCAGGATGCGGAAGTGCTCGCCGAGCGCTTCGATCTGACGATCCCACATGGTCAGGTCGGTGCCCAGCGAATTGCAGAACGCCAGCCACGGGCCGTCGGCGCGACCGTCGACGCGGTAGTGCAGGCGCACGCCGTTGACGGTGGCGAAGGTGGGGGTTGGTTCCATAGCTGTCCTCACACCCGCTCAATGGCCAAGGCGATGCCCTGCCCGACGCCGATGCACATCGTCGCCAGACCACGCTTGCCGCCGCTGGCTTCCAGCTGACGCAGCAGGGTCAGCGCCAGACGTGCGCCGCTCATGCCCAGCGGATGGCCGAGCGCGATCGCCCCGCCGTTGGCGTTGACGTGGGCGGCATCGTCGGCGAGCCCGAACTGACGCAGGCACGCCAGCCCTTGCGCGGCGAATGCCTCGTTGAGCTCGATCGCGTCGAAGTCGTGGATGGTCAGGCCAAGCCGGGCCAGCAGCTTCTGCGTGGCCGGAACCGGGCCGGTGCCCATCACGCCGGGCAGCACGCCTGCGGTGGCCATGCCCAGCACCCGGGCACGCGGGGTCAGGCCATGGCGCTGCGCCGCAGCGGCCGAGGCCAGCAGCAGCGCCGCGGCACCGTCATTGATGCCCGAGGCATTGCCGGCGGTGACGGTGCCGGGGGCGGCGAAGATCGCCTTCAGTTTGGCCAGTGCCTCGGCGCTGGTGTCGGCGCGCGGATGCTCGTCCTCGGCGACCTGCACCGTCTCGCCGCGCTTGCGACCGGGCGCCGTCACCGGCACCAGCTCGCCGTCGTAGAAACCGGCCGCCTTGGCTGCGGCGTAACGCTGCTGGCTGCGCAGCGCGAACGCGTCCTGATCCTCGCGCGAGATGCCGTACTGCGCGGCCACGTTCTCGGCGGTCTGGCCCATCGATTCGACGCCATACAGCGCTTCCAGCGCCGGATTGACGAAGCGCCAGCCCATCGTGGTGTCTTCGAGAACTTGATTGCGGGCGAACGGCGAGGCCGCCTTGCCCATCACGAACGGCGCGCGCGACATCGATTCGACGCCGCCGGCGATCGCCAGTTCCAGCTCACCGGCACGGATGCCGCGCGCGGCGCTGCCCACTGCGTCCATACCGGAGCCACACAGGCGGTTGAGGGTCACGCCCGGCACGTCGGCCGGCAGCCCGGCCAACAGCAGGCTCATGCGCGCGACGTTGCGGTTGTCCTCGCCGGCCTGGTTGGCGCAGCCGAGGAACACGTCGTCGATCAGTGTCGGATCCAGCGCCGGATTGCGCGCCAGCAATTCTCTCAGCGGCACCGCGCCGAGGTCGTCGGCGCGGATGCCGGCGAGCGCGCCACCGTAGCGGCCGATCGGCGTGCGGATGCCGTCGACGATGAATGCGTCAGTCATCACTCGTCTCCTTGCTGTTTGCCGTGGGCAGCATCGGTACGCGCCTGCAGCGCGCGCAGCGTCGCCAGCACCGAAGCTTCCGGCGGCACGGTTTCGCTCACGTTATCGGCGAACTTGATTGGCCAGCCGGTGGCGTCGACGATCTGCTCGCGGCTGACGCCAGGGTGGATCGAGACCACGGTCAGCTCGCGCGTCACCGAGTCCGGCTCCATCACGCACAGGTCGGTGACCACGACTTGCGGGCCCTTGCCCGGCAGGCCGGCCCTTTGGCGCGCATCACCGCCGTCCATGTGACCGACGCTGGTGACGAAGTCGAGCGTGTCAACGAAGGCGCGCTTCGACTGGCGGATGATGATGAACACTTCTTTGGCCGAGCCGGCGATTTCCGGCGCGCCGCCGGCGCCGGGCAGGCGCGTCTTCGGGGCGTCGTACGGGCCGATCACGGTGGTGTTGAGGTTGGCGAAACGGTCGATCTGCGCCGCGCCGAGAAAGCCGACGTCCACCCGGCCGCCCTGCAACCAGTAGCGGAATATTTCCGGGGTCGAGACCACGGTGTCGGCGGTCTCGGCCAGTTCGCCGTCGCCGATGGACAGCGGCAGCACGGTCGGCTTGGCGCCGATCGGGCCGGATTCGTAGATCAGGGTGGCATCCGGGGCATGCGTCAGCCGCGCCAGGTTGGCGGCGGTGGATGGCAGGCCGATGCCGACGAAGCAGACCGCACCATCGCTCAGGCGGCGGGCGGCAGCGACGGTCATCATTTCATTGGTGGTGTAGGTGCTCATGCGTTCGCCTCCTGCTGGCTTTCGGCATGGACGCGCAGGAAGCCCTCGAAGTCTTCGGTGTCCAGAATGTGGCGCTGGATCCAGGTCGTGAACGCCTCGCGGCTGCGGGCGATCGGATCCCACGCCAGGTAGAACCGGTTGTCGCGCTCGTAGTAGCCATGCGCATAGGACGGAGTGGCCCCGCGCGGCACGTGGCACACGGCGCTCACCACCCAGCTCGGCAGGATGCAGGCGTTGGCCGGGGCGTCGAGCGTGTCGACGATCTCCTCGACCGTGACGATCACCTTCTTCGCCGCCAGCGCGGCCTCCTTCTGAACGCCAAGGATGCCCCACAGCAGCACGTTGCCTTGGCGGTCGGCCTGCTGGGCGTGGATTACGGTGACATCGGGCCGCACGGCCGGCGTGGTGGCCAGCGTCTCGCCGGTGTACGGGCAATCGATGAACTTGATGCTGTCGTTGACCTTGGGCAGGTCAGAGCCGATGTAGCCGCGCAGCACCGCGAACGGCAGCCCGGACGCGCCGGCGACGTAGGCGTTGGCCATGTCGGCATGGCTGTGCTCGCGGATGGCGAGCTTGTGCGGCCAGCCCTTCTCCACCGCATCGCGCAGGCGGTGCAGCGAGCCGACGCCGGGATTTCCGCCCCAGGAAAAGCGCAGCGACGTCGCGCAGCCGGCGCCGATCAACTGGTCGTAGATCAGATCCGGAGTCATGCGCACCAGCGCCAAGTCGCGCTTGCCTTGGCGGATCACTTCATGACCGGCCGCGTGCGGAATCAGGTGGGTGAAGCCTTCCATCGCCACGGTGTCGCCATCGTGGATCAGCCCGGAAACGGCTTCTCGCAGTGAACAGATATCAGCCATGGATAACCTTCATATCGCTGTGTGGGGGCCGGCTTGCGCTCAACCCTGGTCGCCGCCGCCAACGGGCAGCACGGTTCCGGTGATGTAGGAGGCCTCGTCGGAGGCGAGGAACAGGATCGCCGCGGCCTGCTCGGCCAGTGTGCCGTAGCGCTTCATCAGCGTGCTGTCGGTGGTCTGTTCGACGATGGCCTGGTACCACCGTGCTTCCTGCGCGGTGGGCGATTCTGTGTTGCGCGGCACCTTGCGTAGCGGCGCTTCGGTGCCGCCGGGCGCGACTGCGTTGACGCGCACGCCGCGGCCGCCGCACTCGAACGCGAGCGAAGCGGTCAGCGCGTTCACGCCGCCCTTGGCCGCGGCGTATGGCACGCGGTGGATGCTGCGGGTGGCGATGGAGGACACGTTGACGATGGCGCCGGCGCCCTGCTCCAGCATCTGCGGCAACGCGGCACGGCAGCACCACAGGGTGGGGAACAGCGAACGGCGGATCTCGGCCTCGATCTGCGCCTCGCCGTAGTGCTCGAACGGGCGCGCCCAGATGGTGCCGCCGACGTTGTTGACCAGCACATCGATGCGGCCATAACGGGCGATCGCCAAATCCATCACCGCCTGCGCGCCGGCCCAGGTTTCCAGATCGACATTGAGGCCTTCGCAATCAGCGCCCAGCGCGCGCGCTTCGGCCACCACCTCGTCGAGGAAGGCGGCGCGGTCGGCCAGCACCAGGCGGCCGCCCTCACGGGCGATGTCGAGCGCCACTTCACGGCCGATGCCCTGGGCCGCGCCGGTGACCACCACCGACTTGCCGGTGAAACGGTCGGCGCGTGCCATCACGCGGCCTCCTTCAGGCCCGGCGTGCTGGGCGTGAACTTCTCGTAGTGGAAGCTCGCCGGAGTGACGCCCAGTTCGCCGAGGTGGCGGCGCACCGCATCGACCATCGGCGGTGGCCCGCACAGGTACACGTCGACCTCGCCGCCATGCAGCGCATCGGCCGGCAGGTGGTGGGTGACGAAGCCCTTGCGCGCATGCGTGGACGCCTCGTCCGCGACGATGGTGGCGAACGCGAAGCCGGGCAGGCGCTGCGCATAGGCTTGCAGTTGTTCCACCAGCACCAGATCTTCGTCGCGGGTGACCGCGTAGAGCAGCTGCACCGGCTGGGTGTTGTCCTGCACCGCCAATACTTCCAGCATCGACAGGAACGGCGCCAGCCCGGTGCCGCCAGCGAGCAGCAGCAACGGCCGCTTGACCTCGCGCAGGTAGAAGCTGCCCAGCGGGCCGGTCAACGACACGGTCTGGCCGATGGCCGCTTCAGTGAGGTAGCCGGTCATCAGGCCGCCCGGCACCTGCTTGACCAGGAACGACAGCCGGCGTGCGCCCGGGGCCGAACTGAAGGAATACGAACGGGTCTGTTCGCTTCCCGGCACGGCGATATTGACGTACTGGCCCGGCAGGAACACCGGCGCCTCGGCGCCTTCGGCGACCTCGAATGCCACTTCCAGCGCCGCGTCCTGATGCGGGGTGATCGCCACCAGCGTCGCCTCGAACGTCGCCGTGCCGGTCTTGCACGCGGTCGACGGCAGCGGCACCGATATCACGCAGTCCGACGACGGCACCATCTGGCAGGTCAGTACCAGGCCCTCGGCGGCCTCGTCCTCGGTCAGCGCGTCCTCGATGTAGTCGTTGCCGAGGTCGTAGCGACCCTGCTCGGCGCGGCACTTGCAGGTGCCGCAGACGCCATCGGAACAGTCCATCGGCAGGTTGATGCGCTGCCGGTAGGCGGCATCCAGCACGGTCTCATTGGCGCGGCAATCGATGAAACGGGTGACGCCGTCCTCGAAACTCAGAGCGATGCGGTGACTCATGGATTTACCTCGCAGATGCGGCAGGCGGCCAGCTCAAATTCGGCCGGCTTAAATTCAGCATGATCAGATGTGATAGATATCGATCAACTGGTGGATGTAGTCGTTCTTCAGCACCACTTTCTTGCGCACGATCAAGGGCTCGCCACCGCTGGTATCGAGGCTGCTCGTATCCAGGGTGTAGAACGAGGTGCCGAAATAGCTGTCGGTGGTCTTGTAACGGTGGCTGAGCGTGTGCCAGTTGAAGCGCAGGTCGATGCGGTCGCCTTCGCGCGACAGCACTTCGATATTGCTCAGGTTGTGGCCCGTACGCGTCTCCGGCAGGCTCGCGCTGGAACGCTCGGTCTTGATCCGGAACACGCGGTCTTCCAGCCCCTCGCGGTTGGGGTAGTAGATCAGCGAGATATCGGTCTGCGGGTTCTCGACCAGGGTGTCGTCGTCGTCCCAGGCCGGCATCCAGAACTCCACCTTGGGCGAATAGCACTGCAGCCAGGCGTCGAAGTCGCGGTCGTCCAGCAGGCGTGCCTCGCGATACAGGAATGCGGCGATCTGCTCATGCGTCAGGCTCATGCCGACACCTCCGCATCGGCCTGCTCCGCGGCGAGCGCGCGCGCCATCACCTCCGACCAGTAGCTGTGCTGCTTCAGGTACAACCCCTCGTCCTCGGGGTGGGTGCCGCTGATCAGCGGCTTCAGGCCCATCGCCGTGGCGTTGTCGTCCGCGCCGTCGATCCAGTGGCCGTCGGCGCCGCGGCTGAGGTCGTTCCATGGCGCGGCAATGCCCTGGTAGCCCTGCTGGCAGGCGCGGAACTCTTCCAGGTCGTCGGGCGTGCCCATACCACTGACGTTGAAGAAGTCCTCGTATTGGCGGATGCGCAGCGCGCGCATGTCCGCGCTCTCGCCCTTGGGCGCGAAGCAGTAAATGGTGACCTCGGTCTTGTCGACCGCGATCGGGCGCACCACCCGAATCTGGGTGGAGAACTGATCCATCAGGTAGACGTTCGGGTACACGCACAGGTTGCGGGTCTGGTTGACGATGAAGTCGGCCTTGTCCTGCCCCAGCTTCTCGGCCAGCGCCTCGCGATGCGCATACACCGGCCGGACTTCCGGATTCAGCAGTTGCGTCCACAGCAGCAGGTGGCCGTGCTCGAAGCCGTACACGCCGCCGACCGCCTTGGACCAGCTGTTGGCGTCCACGGCCTGGGTGCCGCCTTCCTCGTAATTGCGCCGGCCCATCGTGGCGGCGTAGTTCCAGTGCACCGAACTGACGTGGTAACCGTCGGCACCGTTCTCGACCTGCAGCTTCCAGTTGCCGTCGTAGGTGTAGCTGGAGCTGCCGCGAAGCACCTCGAGCCCGTCCGCCGCCTGGTCGACGATCTGGTCGATGATCACCCGGGTCTCGCCCAGGTGCTCCTCCAGCGGCAACACGTCGGCGTTGAGGCTGCCGAACAGGAAGCCGCGGTACGAGGCGAACTTCGCCACCTTTTTCAGGTCGTGCGAGCCGTCGGTGTTGAAGCCCGGCGGATAGGCGCCGGTCTTGGCGTCCTTGGCTTTGAGCAACTTGCCGCTGTTGCTGAAGGTCCAGCCGTGGAACGGACAGGTGAAGCTGCCCTTGTTGCCGCGGTTGCGGCGGCACAACATCGCGCCACGGTGCGCACAGGCGTTGATCAGCGCGTGCAACTCGCCTTGCTTGTCGCGGGTGATCATCACCGGCTGGCGACCGATGTTGGTGCTGAAGTAGTCGTTGTTCTCCGGGATCTGGCTTTCATGGGCCAGATACACCCAGTTGCCCTCGAAGATGTGGCGCATCTCCAGGTCGAACAGCGCTTCGTCGGTGAAGATGTCGCGGCGGGCGCGGTACACGCCACTGTCGGCGTCTTCGACCAGGGCGGCGTCGATCAACCGGGAAACGCGGGGGGAATTCTCGATGACGGCGGACATGGCGAGCTCCTGCACGTTAGCGACGTGCGTGGCGTGTGCGGCGCCACGCGAGACGACTCGCGGGTACCGGACTGGACAAGACCCCGGCAGCATCTGCCGGGGTTTCAAGGGCTGACTTGAAAGATCAGGCGGCGGCGCGTTTGCGCTCGACCACGCTGTCGGGCACGGACTCGGTCTTGGGCACGAGCACGAAGTCGAACTCGATCTCGGCAAACGGGCCTTCCAGGCCCCGCGCCTTGATCGCGTCGGCGTCGTCCACCTGCTTGATCGCCGGCACCAGGTCGTCGCGGGTGGCGAAGGCGAAATCGTCGTGCAGGTACTCATCACCGTCGATGTTGATCTGCGTGGTCAGGTGACGGCAGCCATCGGCATTGATGAAGAAGTGGATGTGCGCCGGGCGCTGGCCGTGGCGGCCGACTGCGTCGAGCAGGTTCTGGGTCGGGCCGCCGGGCGGGCAACCGTAACCAGCCGGAACGACGCTGCGGAACTCGTAGTTGCCGTCGGCGTCGGTGCGGATCGTGCGGCGCAGGTTGAACGCGCTCTGGGTCGAGTCGAAGAACGAGTACATGCCCTTGGTATTGCAATGCCAGATCTCGACGGTCGCGCCCGGCAGCGCCTTGCCGCCCGCGTCGCGCACCTGGCCGTGCATGACCAGCAGTTGGCCATCCGGATCCGGATCGATGTCCAGGCGGGCCTTGCCTTCGCTCACCGGCGCGCCGGCCACGTACAACGGACCCTCGATGGTGCGCGGGGTCACCCCGGCGATGCCGGCCGCGGCATCGGCCGCGTCCATGCGCATGTCGAGGTACTTCTCGAAGCCGAACCCGGCGGCGGCCAAACCGGCTTCACCGGCAGCACCGAGCTCGTTGATGTAGTTCACCGCGGTCCAGAACTCGTCCGGGGTGACGTCGAAATCTTCGATGGTGCGGAACAGGTCGCCCAGCACGCGGTGCAGGATCTGCTTGGTGCGCAGGTTGCCTTGGGGCGTTTTGCCTTCAGCCGATTTCAGACCGCTGCAGGTCTCGAGGAAATCCCGCAGCTCGGCGGTGTCGATGAGTTTGACCGTCATGGTGTTGCCCTCTTTCGGTTCGTCTTGCTGGGGTTGTGGCGAGTAGCTGGGGGTGATGCGATGACCGATTCAGCGGTCGTCGTCACGGATCGCGGACGGGTGACGGCACAACGGCATCACCTCGATCTGCATGTAGGGGTACAGCGGCAGCGCCATCAGCAGCTCGTGCAGCTCGGCGTTGCTTTCAACGTCGAAGATGCTGACGTTCGAGTACTGGCCGACGACGCGCCAGATGTGGCGCCACTTGCCGCTTTGCTGGAGTTGCTGCGACAGCGCCTTCTCGTCGGCCTTGAGCGTGGCGACGGTGTCGGCGGGAAGGTCGCGCGGGATGCGCACATCCATGCGGACATGAAAAAGCATGGTCAGGCTCCTTGGGATGAGGTGGTGGAAACAGGTGCGATCGCGGCGGGGACGCTGAGCGTGCGGCGTACCGCGTCGCGGCGGAAGAACTGCACCCGCTCCTCGTCTAGGTCGATGCCCAGGCCGGGGCCGGTCGGAACGGTCAGTTGGAAGTCGCTGTAATCCAGCGGCTGGACAAGGATCTCTTCGGTCAGCAGCAATGGCCCGAACAGCTCGGTGCCCCACTGCAGGTTCGGGAAGGTGCTGAAGACATGCGCCGCGGAAGCGGTGCCAACCGATCCCTCCAGCATCGTGCCGCCATACAGCTCGATGCCGGCAGCGTCGGCAATCGCGCCAATCTGCTGCGCGGCAAACAGGCCGCCGGCCTGCTCGGTCTTGATCGCAAATACATCGGCCGCGCCGGCACGCGCCAGCTCGTAGGCGCTGTGCGGGGTACCGACCGACTCGTCAGCCATCAGCGGAATCGCGAAGCGTCGCGCCAACCGCGCCAGCGAAGCGGCGGTCGCCGTCGGTTGCTCGACCAGATCGCAGCCGACATCGGCCAGCGCCGGCAATCCACGCGCGGCGGCTGTCTCGCTCCAGGCCATGTTGACGTCGACGCGGACGCTGGCGCGGTCGCCAACCGCACGCTTGATCGCGGCCACGTGGGCGACGTCGTCGGCCACCGCACGCATGCCGATCTTCAGCTTGAACACGTCATGGCGGCGAAGCGCCAACATCTGCTCGGCCTCGGCGATGTCGAGTGCGGTATCGCCCGAAGCGAGCGTCCACGCCACCGGCAGGCGATCGCGCACGCGGCCACCGAACAGTTCCGACAGCGGTATGCCCAGCCGGCGGGTGTGGGCATCCAGCAACGCGGTCTCGACGGCGCACTTGGCAAAGTGGTTGCCCTTCACGTGCTTGCCGATCTTCGCCATCAGCAGACGCACCTGCGACAGGTCGGCGTCCTTCAGCAGTGGCGCGATATAGGTATCGATGGCGAGCTTCATGCTTTCCGGGCTTTCCGGCCCGTACGACATGCCGCCGATGGTGGTGCCCTCGCCGATGCCGACGCTGCCGTCGGTGGCGTGGATCCGAACCAGCATCAGGGTCTGGGCATGCATGGTCGCGACCGACATCCGATGCGGCCGGATGGTCGGGATATCCAGCAGCAGGGTCTCGACGCGTTCGACGCGAACCTGGGTCTGGCGGAAGTGGGGAATATGTGGCATGCCCCGATTCTTCGGCCCTCCCGCGTGCCAAGTCCAAGACTATTACAGTCTTATTTCATACCCAAAAGGTATGATCTAACTGCATAACGCCCGAATGCAGTGTTTATTGCGCTGCAGCATCCACCCCATACCCCAGTCGAAGGTAAAGCTGAATGGAGCTCCGCCAGCTACGTTATTTTGTCGCGGTCGCCCAAACGCGCAACTTCACCCGGGCGGCCGAGCAGTTGCATATCGCCCAGCCACCACTCAGCCGCCAGATCCGGCAGCTGGAGGACGAACTGGGCGTGCAACTGCTGCTGCGCAACAGCCGGCCCTTGCGATTGACCGACGCGGGGCGGGTATTCCGCGAGCAGGCAATGCAAATCCTGGCCCGGGTGGAACAGATGAAAACCGCGACCCAGCGCACTGGCCGGAACGAGCGCAGCGTGCTCGCGATCGGCTTCGTCGCCTCCACGCTTTACAGCGGCATGCCGCTGCTGGTGCGCCGATTGCGCCAGCAGCGCCCGGAGCTGGACATCCAGTTGCTAGAAATGATGTCGATGGATCAGATCGAGGCCTTGAAGACCGGGCGCATCGACGTCGGGTTCGGCCGCGTCCGCGCGATCGACCCGGCGGTGGAGCGCATCGTGATGCGCGAAGAGCGGCTGGTGGTCGCCCTGCCCCCGACCAGTCCGCTGGCAGGCGGCACCGGCCCGCTATCGCTGAGTGCGGTCACCGGCGAAACCTTGATCGTCTACCCGAAGGAACCCCGCCCCAGCTTCGCCGACCAAGTGCTCTCGCTGTTCGCCGACCAGGGCCTGCGGCCAAAAGAAACCCAGGAAGTCCGCGAACTGCAGACCGCACTGGGCCTGGTGGCGGCGGACATGGGCGCCTGCATCATCCCCAGCTCGGTGCGGATCCTGCGCACCGACCTGTGTTATCGCGACCTGGCAGACGATCACGCCACCTCGCCGATCATCATCAGCTACCGCGCCAACGACCACTCGCGCGACATCGACCTGGTGAAACGCTTGATCGGCGAGATGTATGCCGAGGAGCCGGCCTGGCTCGACGGCGGCCCGCAGCGGACGGACACATGACGGAAACCGGCGTCAGAGTCAGAGGTTTCCCCCGCAGCCATCTTCAGACCTTGACCGCGTTCGCAGCTCCAGGCTGTCCGCTTTCGATCATGAAAGCGGACAGGACAACCCCGCCTACAAGGACGGGTTGATCAGATACTTCTCGCCGGTCGACTTGCGCTGGTACGCGGCCAGGATCTCTGGCTGGAGCGCATCGGTGAGGCTGATGGTCTTTGTGTAGTGACTGGCGAAAGTCGTTGTCAGCTCATCCACGACGCGTTGGCGCATCCGCGCCGCGACCTCCTGACCCGCCTTCTGCAGGAACGGGAAAAGCAGCCATCCGCCGACGTTCCATGAAAAACCGAAGGTCCGGTTGATCACGGTCGGGCCCGTGTCCAGGGCGCCGTAGATATAGACCTGCTTGAACGCGTCCGAGCCGTAGCGGCTGTAGGTGCTGACGCCGCGGATGGCGACCGTTTCCATCGCCTGCAGGATCTGGCCGGCCAGCGTGCCGCCACCAATGGCGTCGAAGCCGATCGTTGCGCCGGTTTCCTCGATCGCCTCGGTCAGTTCGGTCTGGAAGTCGGGCGAACTGCTGTCGACAATGTGAGGTGCGCCGATCTCGCGCAGAATCGCCGCCTGCGCCTTGCTGCGCACGATATTGACCAGCCCGATACCGTCCGTGAGGCAGATCCTGTTGAGCATCTGGCCCAGGTTCGAAGCGGCGGCGGTCTGCACGATGGCGCTGTGCCCCTCAGCTTTCATCGTCTCGGTGAAGCCAAGCGAGGTCAGCGGATTGACGAACATCGACGCGCCGTCCGCGACGTCCACGTCATCGGGCAGCAAGATGCAGTCCTGCGCCCGCAGCTTGCGCACTTGCGTGTACATCCCGCCGCCCAGCATCCCGACCTTTCTGCCAAGGAAATGCTGCACATCGCGGCCCGCCTTGACGACGGTGCCCGCGCCTTCGTTGCCAACCGGCAGCGATTGATCCAGCCGACTGCGAATGGCCGCCAGACGCTGCTGCGGAATGTCGGCGACCAGCACCGGCCGCTCCGGCGTGCCTTCGGCCCGGACGGTCGATACATCGGCAGGGCCGAGCAGGAGCCCAAGGTCGGATGGATTGATGGGGGTGGCCTCGACCCGCACCACCAGCTCATCCGGGCCGGGCTCATCCAGGGTGACCGTCTCCAGACTCAGGCGAAGCTGTCCCTCGGACGTCGCCAGCGATCGCAATTCCAATCCATTCATCGCCTTGTCCATCTCTGCCACCTCATTGGGGCTGCTTAATGTCGAATACCAGCAGCGTCGACGTGGCCGTCGCACACAGCCGGCCCTCGCCGTCATGCAGCGTCGCCTCGGCGAAAGCGACGCGTCGCCCCATCGAGATAACACGGCCGACCGCGCGCACCGTCCCGCTGTTGTCGGTCAGCGGACGCAGATACGACACCTTCAGTTCGAGCGTGGTGTGCCCGCGCCCGGCGTCGAGCTGGCTGTGGACGGCAATGCCGCAGGCACTGTCGAGCAGTGTCGCCGCATAGCCGCCGTGCACCGAGCCGAGCGGGTTGTAGACGGTCCGATCAGGCACGCCTTCAAACACGGCATGGCCGCGATCGACCTCGACCAGGGTGAAGCCGAGCGTTTCGCCCATCGGCGGCTGGTTGGCTCCGGCCACCATCAGGACGCGAAGCTGCTCGAGGCCGTTGAGCGCGCCGTCTCCCCACGTATCCACGGCGCTCACCACGGCTCGTGGAAGGGCCGGACTTCGGCGAGGAACGACCACGCGTCGCGCGGCTGATGTGCCAGGTGAAAGACCTCGCCCGCGATCGAGGCGGGGGAGATGAAGAAATCGTCCGCCGCATCGGGCAGCCGCTCGCGCTGCCACGGCACGTCG
This sequence comes from Lysobacter sp. A289, assembly GCF_054072675.1. NCBI lineage: Bacteria > Pseudomonadati > Pseudomonadota > Gammaproteobacteria > Lysobacterales > Lysobacteraceae > Lysobacter > Lysobacter sp. A289. The sequence goes on along the minus strand of NZ_JBSVRN010000001.1, from coordinate 702,733 downwards.
ATCACCGCGTCGATGATGAGGTAGGCGACGTGCACACCCTTCGGCCCCAGGTCGCGGGCCAGCGATTCCGCCAGGATCCGTTGCGCCGCCTTGGTCGGCGCGAACCCGGCAAAGCCCGCCCTGCCACGCTGGGCGGAGGTATTGCCGGTCACGATCAGCGCACCCTCGCCAGCCGCCACCATCGCCGGTGCGGTCAGCCGGGCCAGGTTGAACAGCGCCATCGTGTTGATGTCGAAGTTCTTCTGCAGCGTCTCCGCCTCGATCTCCATGAACGTGCCGAACGCACCGCCCACGGCGTTGTGGACGACCACCTTCGGCATGCCGACGTCGGCGATCGCCTGCTCGAGCGCGGCCACGTCCGTCACGTCACACGGCACGGCGATGGTGTCGGGGATCTCCCTTTCCAGCGCCGCGAGGCGATCCGCATCGCGCGCCAGCATCGCCACGCGGTAGCCGCCCTCGGCGAAGCGCCGCACCAGGGCAGCGCCGGTGCCGGGGCCGACTCCGGTCACGAGGGCGAGTGGTTTGGTGGTCTTGTTGGTCATGCTGATTCCTCCAGGAGCGCGATGTGTTCGCGCACAAAGTCGAGACGGTCGTTGCCGAAGAACATCGCGTCGCCGACGAACATGGTCGGCGAACCGAATACGCCGCGTTCGGCGGCTTCGCCGGTGTTGGCGTCGAGTTGCGCAATCGTTTCGGGCACGTCGATCCGCTTGGCGATCGCGTCGGCGTCAATCCCGGCCGCGGCGATGACGGCGAGGATGTCGTCCTTCGTGGCGAGCGTCTTGCCCTCGCTCCAGCACGCGCGGTACAGCGCCAGCGTGATCGTCGCGGCATCCGCCGGCGACGCCGCCGCCAGCACCGCACGCGAACAGGCATTGCCATCGTTCGCGCGCATGTCGGATGGGTTCAGCGCGATACCGTAGCGCTGCGCCCAGCGCGCCAGGTCGTCGCGGGCGTAGCGCCCTTTGGCGGCGCAGGTGAGCGTGGTCGGCACGTTGCCGACCTCCTCCATCAGCTTCAGCACCATCATCGGCCTGAGTGCGATGTCGACGCCCATCTCGCGTAGCTGCGTGAAGGCAAGGTAGCTGTACGGGCTGCGGAAATCGTAGAAGAGTTCGATCGATCGGGTCATTGGGCTGCTCCTGTGGCGAGGTTGTCGAGAAGGTGGCGGGTGCGGTCGTCGGCCCCGGGGCCGGGGCGAAGCTGGGCGCGGTCCCGAGGAACCGCAGCGCCGGTCTCGGGATCGACCAGCGCCAGGACGACCGGTCGCCCGGTCTCGCCATCGACCATCTCCACGGTCGGCGCGCCAAAACCGCTCGCATCCCAGCGGTCGCCCCATTCGCGCAATGCAACGCTGACCTTCCACAGGTCGCGGCCCTTGGCTGTCAGCCGGTATTCGACGCGTGGCGGCCTTTCCTGATACCGCGACTGTTCGACGATGCCGTGCTGTGTCAGATGTTTGAGGCGCGCAGCCAGCGTAGCGGTGGGAATTCCAGTGCTGTCACGCAACTCGTCATGGCGACCGAGCCCGAACGACAGGTCGCGGATCAGCAGCAGTGTCCAGCGATCACCGATCAGCTCGAGTGCGCCCGCGATGGAGCACCTCATTCCCGCGAAAGACTTCACTTTCATATTGCCGACGCCTAGTTACTTCAATAATTGAAGTATAGGTGTTTCTGGACTTTTGTCGAGCACATCAAGTCATCGCGACAGTCCGCCAGACCGCCATTTCCAACGAAGCCCTGCGCTCACATGAGCTTCAACCGGCAGCTGCAATGCTTGCGCGCGCTATGCGCACAGAAACTCGTCAAACATGATCGCCAGATGGCTTCCGGGCGCCATTCAAAACGAACCCGCGCGAGACCGGCGATCGAAAGTGTGTGATGGCTCACGGAACGTCACGCGCGCATTCAGTTTCACGCGATCACTCCATTGACATAAAAAGAATGATCGTTCATTCTTCTCCGGTTCGGGCGGCTTGACCGCCCTCTTTCTATTCACTCCATTGAGCCTACTCCCATGTCCAGGTCCCCACGCCGCTTGGTTCTCCTGCCGTTGGCACTCACCGTCGCCCTTGCTGCCTGCGGCGGCGATGAGGCATCGCAACAGCCACCGCCCGCCGCGGTAACCGTGGTCACCATGAAGCCGGAAACGGCGACCCTGACGCGCGAGTTGCCGGGCAGGATCAACGCTTTCCAGATCGCCGAGGTTCGCCCCCAGGTGTCGGGCATCGTCGATAAGCGTCTGTTCACCGAGGGCGGTCTGGTAAAGGCGGGACAGGCGCTGTATCAGCTCGACAATGCCTCCTACGAAGCCAACGCCAACAGTGCCCGGGCGCAGCTCGCACGCGCGCAGGCAACCCTGGTGTCGGCCAAGCTGACCGCCGCCCGATCGGGCGAACTGGTCAAGATCGATGCCATCAGCAGGCAGGACAATGAAAACGCCACGGCGGCGCTGAGCCAGGCCAAGGCCGAGGTCGCCGCTGCCCAGGCCGCGGTGCAAAGTGCCGAGGTGACCTTGGGTTATGCCCGGATCAACTCGCCGATCAGCGGCCGCATTGGCAAGTCCTCGGTCACCAAGGGCGCCCTGGTGACGGCCAACCAGCCCGAAGCGCTGGCGACCGTCCAGCAACTCGATCCGATCTACGTCGACCTGACCCAATCGGCCAGCGAACTGCTGCAATTGCGCAAGGAGCTGGCGGCGGGCACGTTGGAAGGCGCGCGCGACCTGCCGGTGACGATCCTGCTGGAGGATGGCACGCCGTTCGACCAACAGGGCAAGCTGGCGTTTGCCGAGGTCAGCGTCGATCCCGGCACCGGCAGCTACTTATTGCGCGTGGTGGTAGACAACCCCGATCACCTGTTGCTTCCCGGCATGTATGTACGGGCGGTGATCGGAAAGGGAGTACGCCAGAACGCGATCCTGGTGCCGCAGCAGGGCATCACCCGCGACCCCAAGGGCCATGCCACCGCGATGGTGGTCAACGCCGAGAACAAGGTCGAGGTGCGCCCGGTCACGGTCAGCCAGACCGTCGGCAACAAATGGCTGGTCGAAAGCGGCCTGGCTGCCGGCGACAAGGTGATCATCACCGGGCTGCAGAAAGTGCAGCCCGATGCCGCGGTGAACGCTACCGAGGCCGGTGAGCAGGCCGAACAGGCCACCGGCGAAGCTGCGCCCGAGGATGCCGAGCCGGCGACTGCGAAACCAGAGCCCGGCACGCCCGAGGTCACCAACCCCGACGCCGCCAACCCCGCTGATGCGGCCACGCCGGCGGCCGATGCCCCGGCCTCGCAGCAGTAAGCGGAGAACTTCATGGCACATTTCTTTATCGATCGCCCCATCTTTGCATGGGTCATCGCGATCATCATCATGCTGGCCGGCGGACTGGCGATCTTCACCCTGCCGATCTCCCAGTACCCGACCATCGCGCCGCCCACGGTATCCATTGGCGCGACCTACCCCGGCGCCTCGGCGAAGGTGGTCGAGGACTCGGTGGTGCAGATCATCGAGCAAAACATGAAGGGCCTGGACGGTCTGTTGTATTTCTCATCCACCAGTGAAGCCAGCGGCCGCGCCTCGATCACCCTGACGTTCGAGAACGGCACCGACCCCGACACCGCCCAGGTGCAGGTGCAGAACAAGCTGCAGTCGGCCATGCCGTTGCTGCCGCAGGAAGTGCAACGCCAGGGCGTGAACGTCAGCAAGTCGTCCAGTGGTTTCCTGCAGGTGATCGGCTTCGTGTCCGAGGACGGCAGCATGTCCAAGGACGACATCTCCGATTACGTCGGCGCCACCATGGTCGATCCACTCAGCCGGGTACCCGGCGTGGGCGACATCCAGGTGTTCGGTTCCAAGTACGCGATGCGAATCTGGCTGGATCCCAACAAGCTCGACACCTACCACCTCACTCCCGCCGACATCACCGCCGCGGTGCAGGCGCAGAACGCGCAGGTCGCGGTCGGCTCGCTGGGTGGCGCTCCCGCGGTTGAAGGCCAGCAGATCAACGCCACCATCACCGCACAGGATCGGCTGCAGACGCCGGAGCAGTTCCGCGACATCGTAGTGCGCAGTAATGCCGACGGCTCGGTGCTCAAGCTGGGCGACGTCGCACGGGTGGAGATGGGCTCGGAGAACTACGAGTTCATCTCCCGCTACAACGGCCAGAACGCAACCGGCGTGGCCATTTCGCTGGCCACCGGCGCCAACGCCCTCGATGCAGCCGCAGGCGTCAAGGCGACACTGGATGAGTTGACGCCGTTCTTCCCGCCAGGCCTGAAGGCAGTCGTTCCGTTCGACACCACGCCGTTTGTGAAGGTGGCGATCAAGGGCGTCATCATCACCTTGCTGGAAGCGATCGTGTTGGTGTTCCTGGTGATGTATCTGTTCCTGCAGAATTTCCGCGCGACATTGATTCCCACCATCGCGGTGCCGGTAGTCCTGCTGGGCACCTTCGGCATCCTGGCGGCATTGGGCTTCTCGGTGAACATGCTGACCATGTTCGCGATGGTGCTGGCAATCGGATTACTGGTTGATGACGCCATCGTGGTGGTCGAGAACGTCGAGCGGCTGATGTCCGAGGAAGGCCTGTCGCCACTGGAGGCGACGCGCAAATCGATGACCCAGATTACCGGCGCGCTGGTCGGCATCGGCCTGGTGCTGTCTGCCGTATTCGTGCCGATGGCCTTCATGTCCGGGTCGACCGGCATCATCTACCGACAATTCTCCGCCACGATCGTGTCGGCGATCGGGTTGTCGGTGCTCATCGCCATCGTGCTGACCCCGGCGCTGTGCGCCACCATGCTCAAGCCCATCAAGAAGGGCGAGCACGGCAAGACCACCGGCTTCTTCGGCTGGTTCAACCGCCACTTCGACAACAGCAGCAAGAAGTACCGGCGCGGCGTATACGGCATCATGGGCCGCTCCAAGCGTTTCCTGGCGATCTTCCTGGCCCTGGTCGTGGTGATGGGCCTGCTGTTCGTGCGCCTGCCCAGCTCGTTCCTCCCGCAGGAGGATCAGGGCATCCTGTTCGCCCAGATCCTGGCCCCGGTGGGAGCGACCCAGGAGCGGACGATGGAGTCCATGGAGAAGCTGGAGAACTACTTCCTGGAGGACGAGAAGGACAACGTCGAATCGGTGTTCAGCGTGCAGGGCTTCAGCTTCGGCGGCACCGGCCAGAACAACGGCATGGCCTTCGTCAAGTTGAAGGACTGGGGCGAGCGCACCAGCGACGACGCCAGTGCCACCGCGATTGCCGGCCGCGCGATGGTCGGGCTTGCCGGCATCCAGGACGCATTCGCGTTCGCCTTCGCCCCGCCGGCCATCCCCGAGCTGGGCACGGCCGCCGGTTTCACCTTCTACCTCAAGGACAACGCCGCGCAAGGGCACGATGCACTGATCGCGGCGCGCAACCAGTTGCTGGGCGCGGCCGCCCAGAGTCCGGTGCTGGTCAACGTACGTCCGAACGGCCAGGAGGACTCGCCGCAGTTGCGACTGGATATCGACCAGGAAAAAGCCAGCGCGCTGGGCCTGTCGACCGCCAACATCAACTCCACCTTGTCGGCGGCCTGGGGCGGCCAGTACATCGATGACTTCATCGACCGTGGCCGCGTCAAGCGCGTGATGTTGCAGGCCGATGCGCCATTCCGCATGGTGCCCGAGGACTTCAACCAGTGGTCGGTGCGCAACAACGCCGGCGAGATGGTGCCGTTCTCCGCCTTCGGCACCTCGCGGTGGGCGTATGGTTCGCCGCGTCTGGAACGCTACAACGGCGTGTCCGCGGTCCAGATCCAGGGTGAGGCCGCGCCAGGGGAAAGCTCGGGCGAGGCCATGGACACCATCGAGACGCTCGCCGCGCAACTGCCGGAAGGGTTCGCCATCGAATGGACCGGCTTGTCCTATCAGGAACGCGAGGCCGGTGCGCAGACGCCATTGCTCTACACGCTGTCGCTGCTGATCGTATTCCTGTGCCTGGCTGCGTTGTATGAGAGCTGGACGATCCCGACCGCAGTGCTGATGGTGGCGCCACTGGGGATCCTGGGCACCGTGCTGGCGGCCTCGTTGAGTGGCATGGAACGCGACGTCTACTTCCAGGTGGCGATGTTGACCACGGTGGGACTGACCAGCAAAAACGCGATCATGATCATCACCTTCGCCAAGGACTACATGGCCGAAGGCATGGAACTGGTGCAAGCCACCATGCAGGCTGTGCGCGACCGTCTGCGGCCGATCCTGATGACCTCGCTGGCGTTCGGCATGGGCGTGCTGCCGCTGGCCCTCGCCAACGGTGCGGGCTCGGGCGCACAGAATGCGATCGGTACCGGTGTGCTCGGCGGCATGATCGTCGGCGTGATACTGGGCCTGTTCTTCGTTCCCCTGTTCTTCCTGGTGGTCGAACTGCTGTTCAACCGCGACCTGCGCAAACCCGCCGCTGCCGCTCTCGCCGGAGACGACAACCATGCATAAGCCACTGATCACCGCCTTGGCGCTGGCGACGAGCCTGTTCGTCTCCGGTTGCGCCATGCTCGAGCCCCGGGTACCTGAGGCGGCACCGGCGATTGCCGCCGACTGGCCGTTGCCGCCGACCACCTCGACAAGCTCACCAACGCCGGTGACCGGAGCCTCCACTACGCTCCCGGTTGCCGATATTGGCTGGCGCAACTTCTTCGTCGATCCCGCGCTGGAGCAGCTGATCGCTCTGTCGCTGGAGAACAACCGCGACCTGCGGGTGGCGATGCTCAACGTGGAGCGCGCCCGCTCCCAGTACCGGATCCAGCGGGCCGATCGGATGCCATCGCTCGGCGTGACCGGACAAATGGAGCGGATCGGCGGCGATGTAACGACCAGCGAGACCTACTCCGCCAACCTGGGAATCGCCGAGTTCGAACTCGATCTGTTCGGACGCGTGCGCAACCTCAGTCACGCCGCATTGCAGCAGTACTTCGCCACCGAGGAAGCCCGTCGCAGCGCCCAGCTGGCACTGATCGCGCAGGTCGCCAACACCTACCTCGCCCTCTCGGCCGACCGCGAACTGTTGCAAATCTCAGAAGCGACGCTGGCAAGCCACCAAGCTTCATACAAACTGACCCAACAGCGTCATGAGCTCGGCGCCTTGTCCGCACTGGAGGTCAACCAGGCCCGTACGGTGGTCGAAACCGCGCGCTCCGACGTGGCCCGGTTCGCCGGCCAAGTGGCGCAGGACACCAATGCGCTGACCTTGCTGGTGGGCAACCCCATCGGTACGGAATTTCTGCCCGACGCGTTCCAGCCGCAGGTGAGCGGGCTGGATGCCCTGCCCGCCGGCCTGCCCTCGGAAGTGTTGTTGCGCCGGCCCGACATCATGGCCGCCGAACACCAGTTACTTTCCGCGAATGCCAACATCGGCGCTGCCCGCGCGGCGTTCTTTCCGTCGATCAGCCTGACCGGCAGCATTGGCTCCACCAGCACCGAGTTGTCTGGCTTGTTCGATGGTGGCACCAGCATCTGGAGCTTCGTGCCGCGGATCAACCTGCCGATCTTCCAGGGTGGCCGCCTGCGCGCCAACCTGGGCATGGCCACCGCGGACCGTGATATCGCACTGGCCCAATATGAAAAATCGATCCAGGTCGGCTTCCGTGAAGTCGCCGATGCGCTGGCACTGAGCACGACTCTGGCGGACCAGCGGCTTGCACAGGAGGCCCTGCTGGAGGCGGCGACCCGTGCGCACGAACTCTCCCAGGCCCGTTATGACGCCGGACGGGACAGCTACCTGATCCTGCTCGATGCCCAGCGGACGTTGTATGCAGCCCGCCAATCCCTGGTGGCGACCCTGTTGTCCGAGCAGGCCAACCGGATCACGCTATACAAGGTGCTCGGCGGCGGGTGGTATGAGCAAAACCCCTGACCCCCTGGCCATGAGCGAGGAGGCACTGGTCACGGCGAAGGGCGAAGCCCGCGTCGAAGCCCAGCGCGAACGGATCCTGGCTGCGGCGCAGAAGTGCTTCATCGAGCACGGCTTCCACGGCGCCAGCATGGCCAACATCGCCGAGACCGCCGGCATGAGCGCCGGGCTGATCTACCGTTATTTCGCGAGCAAGAACGAAATCATCCTGGCGATCGTGCAGCACCAGCTCGAGCTGTTTTTGCACGACGTCCAGCTCAACCGCCAAGTCGACATGACTGCCGAGATGATCGGCAGTTTCGGCACCACCTGCCGCAGGGGTCCGCGCGGCATGAGCCCGGCGCTGCTGCTGGAGATGTCTGCCGAGGCCACCCGTGATCCCTCCATCGCCGCCGCGCTGGACGGTTTCGACACCGTATTGCGCAAGGTAATGACGGAGTGGCTGAGCGACAGCCCCGAAAACGGCGGGCTCGGGTTGTCAGCCGATCTGGCCCCGTCCCGCGCCCTGATGCTGCAGTTGCTGTTTGAAGGGCTGAAAGTGCGCGAGACCCGCGAGCCCAAACTGGACCGGGCACTGTTGGCTAAGGCCTTGCAGGATTTCGTGCCGCTGCTGCTCAGCCCCTAACCGGGATCGATCCGCGGGCCTGGCCATCCGCAGAAACACGCAAAAGGAATCTCCATGAACAAGCGTCCCCTTGGCCGTAGCGGCCTGCAGATCGCACCGCTGGTATTCGGCGGCAACGTATTCGGCTGGACGGTGGATCAGCCGACCGCCTTCACCCTGCTCGACCGCTTCATCGATGCCGGCCTGAACGCCATAGACACCGCCGACGTGTACTCCACCTGGGTGCCCGGCAATCAGGGCGGCGAGTCAGAGACCATCATCGGCAACTGGCTCAAGGCAGCCCCCGCCCGGCGCGAGAAGACCGTCATCATCACCAAGGTCGGCTCGCAGATGGCCCCCGACCGCAAGGGCCTGTCGGCGAAATGGATCATTACGGCTGCCGAAGACTCGCTGCGCCGGCTGCAGACCGACCGCATCGACCTCTACCTGAGCCATCAACCGGATCCGGATACGGCGGTGGAGGAAACCCTGCGCGCCTACGAGCAGCTCATCGCCCAGGGCAAGGTGCGGGCCATCGGCGCCTCCAACCTCGATGCGGCACAGCTTCGCGAGGCTCTCGCGGTGGCATCGGAAAAGAACCTGCCACGCTACGAGGTTCAGCAGCCCGAGTACAACCTCTACGACCGCGCCGGCTACGAGGCCGGACTGCGCGATCTTTGCATCGCCGAAGGCCAGGGCGTGATCACGTACTACAGCCTCGCCTCGGGCTTCTTGTCGGGCAAGTACCGCTCCAGCGACGATCTGGGCAAAAGCGTGCGTGGCCAGGGCATTGCCCGGTATCTCGACGCGCGTGGCCTGAAGATCCTGCAGGCACTGGACACGGTGGCGGCAAACCACGACGCGACGCCGGCCGAAGTCGCTTTGGCTTGGCTGATCGCGCGTGAAGGCGTCACCGCACCGATCGCCAGCGCTACCACAATCGAGCAGCTCGACAGTCTGGTTCGCGCAACCCAACTGGCGCTCCCGGCGACCGACACCGCCCTGCTCGATAGCGCCAGCGCGTAAAGTCGCCCCGTGGCGGCCAAGCGATGCCTCCTGCGCCACTGGTGCGTGCTGGCGCTCGGCGCGGTGTTGCCTGGCCTTGCCGCCGCGCAGGCCGTCTGCCCCGAGGACTCCACCCTGGCCGCCTACCCGCCGGTCGTCAGCTTGCGGGTGGACAACGATCTGTTCGCGAACCGGGACGAGGGTTACACCAGTGGCGTACTGCTGACCATGGTCTCGCCCAATCTCAAGGATTATGTCGACGACCCGTGCCTGCCGGCGCCGGCGCGCTGGTTGAACGGATACCTGCAGCGCATCCAGCCCGAGGGCTTCGACCAGCAGAATATGGTTGTCACTGTCGCCCAAGGGATATTCACCCCCGGGGACCACACACGGACGGATCTGATCGAGGACGACCGGCCATACGCGGGCGCGCTGCTGGTGGGCTTCGGCTACAACGCCCGCAAGGAACACGAACTACGCACCACGCAGCTGCTGGTGGGCATGGTCGGTCCCGCTTCGCTGGCCGAGCGCACCCAGGACCTGATCCACGACATCGTCAGCGGGGACAAGTTCCACGGTTGGGAACACCAACTGCACAACGAGCCGGTGCTGAACCTTGTCCACGAACGGTCACGCCGACAGCCGGCGGTTACGATCGGCGATGGCTACCTGGAATGGGATGCAATTTCGCACTGGGGCGGAGCGATCGGCAATCTACACACCCATGCGAACGCCGGGGTCGAGTTGCGGCTCGGCCACAGGCTGCCGGACGATTTCGGCTCCAGCCCGGTGCGGCCGGCAGGCAACAACACCTCGCCGACCATTGATCAAAGGATGGTACGGGGCTGGTCCTGGCATGCGTTCCTTGCCACCGATGCGCGGTGGGTGCTGCGCGACCTGACCCTTGATGGCAACACGTTCCGCAGCAGCCACAGCGTCGACAAGGAGCCACTGGTCGCCGAAGCCGCGATCGGCGTCGCCATGACGTATGGCCGCACCAAGTTCGCTTTCGCCCGCTACTTCCGTACCCGGGAGTTCGAGGGTCAGCGCAACCGTCCTGCGTATGGGAGCTTCACCATCAGTCGGGCGTTTTGAGCACCGGAAGCCGGCGCGCTCAAGCCTGCCGCAGCGGCCACTGCCCCAGCAGCGTGTAGGCGCTATACGCGCGCTTCTGGCAACGGCGTTGCGGGAGATCGTACCGCTGCTGCTCAAGCCGTAACCCGGCTCAAACCGCAACACGCGGCCAGGAAGGGCGCAGTCCGGCCCTGTCGCGATTGGCAGACCTCCTGCGGCGTGCCTTGCACCACCACCTTGCCGCCCTCGTCACCGCCGCCAGGACCGATGTCGATGATCCAGTCGCTGGCCGCAGCCACGCGCATGTCGTGCTCGACCACGATGACGGTATTGCCCGCCTCGACCAGCCCGTCCAATTGCCGCATCAGCACGTCCACGTCGGCCGGATGCAGGCCCGTGGTCGGCTCGTCCAGCAGGTAGAGCGTGCCTCGCCGGTGCGCACGTTGCAGTTCACTGGCCAGCTTGATCCGCTGCGCTTCGCCGCCCGACAGCTCCGTGGCCGGCTGGCCCAGACGCAGATAGCCCAGACCGACCTCGCGCAGCACCTTCAGCGGCCGCACTACCGGCGGGTCGCCGGCAAAGAAGTCGGCGGCGGCATCCACGGTCAACGCCAGCACCTCGGCGATGTTGCGGCCGCGGTAGCTGACCTCCAGCGTCTGGGCGTTGTAACGGGCACCATGGCAACTGGGGCAAGGCGCGTAGACGCTTGGCATGAACAGCAATTCGACGCTGACGAAGCCCTCGCCCTCGCAGGTGTCGCAGCGGCCCTTGGCAACATTGAACGAAAAGCGGCCAGCATCGTAGCCGCGCTCGCGCGCCTGGGGTGTCGCCGCAAACAGCTTGCGCACATGGTCGAACAGGCCGGTGTACGTGGCCAGGTTCGAGCGCGGGGTACGACCGATCGGTTTCTGGTCAACGGTGACCAGACGCTTGATCTGGTCGAGGCCTTCGGTGATGCGACCGCCACTGGTGACGGGCGCCGGCTCGAGCTGCTCGGCATCGTCCGCGTCGGCGCGCACCGACTGGCCAAGGTGCCCGGACAGCAGTTCGACCAGTGCCTGGCTGACCAAGCTGGATTTCCCCGAGCCGGACACGCCGGTGACGGTCGTGAACACGCCCAGAGGGAATCCGACGCCGACCCCGTCCAGGTTGTTGCGGCTGACGCCCTCCAGCCGCAACCAGCCCGTCGGCGTACGCGGTACCCGCACAGGCACAGCCGCACGGTCGAACAGGTAGCGCGCGGTCTGCGAGTCGGCGACGCCCGACAGCCCATCCGGCAGCCCGCTGTACAGCACGCGGCCGCCGTGCTCGCCCGCCGCCGGGCCGATATCGACCAGCCAGTCCGCACGGCGGATGACATCGGTCTCGTGCTCGACTACGAACAGCGAGTTGCCCGCGTTCTTCAGCTGCTCCAGCGCCGCCAGCAGCGCCTGGGTATCGGCCGGATGCAGGCCGGCGGACGGCTCATCGAGGACGTAGACCACGCCGAACAGGTTGGAACGGATCTGGGTCGCCAGCCGCAGCCGCTGCAACTCGCCCGGCGACAGGGTCGGCGTGGTGCGCTCGAGCGTCAGGTAGCCCAGTCCGAGCTCGACGATGATCCCGATCCGCGCCAGCAGGTCGTGCGCGATGCGCTGGGCCACCACCGCCTGCTCGGGGTGCGCCTTGGCCTGCTGCACATCGACCGGGGTACCCTCCGCGACCGGCTGCAGCAATCGGGCCAGTTGTTTCAATGGCAGCCGTGACAACTCGCCGATATCCAGCCCGCCGAAGGTCACCGACAGCGCCTCGCGCCGCAACCGCTTGCCTTCGCACAGCGGGCAGGTGGTGCTGACCATGTATTGCGCGACGCGCTTCTTGATCATCGCGCTCTGGGTGTGCGCGAAGGTGTGCAGTACATAGCGCTGCGCGCTGGAGAACGTGCCCTTGTAGCTGGGGTTGTCGCCGCGATCGAGCGCCGCGCGCGTCTGCGCCGGCGTCAGGTCGCGGTAGACCGGCACCACCGGCTGCTCGTCGGTGAACAGGATCCAGTCGCGTTGCGCCTGCGGCAGCTCGCGCCAGGGAACTTCGATGTCGTAGCCCAACGTGACCAGGATGTCGCGCTGGTTCTGCCCGTGCCAGGCCGGCGGCCAGGCGGCCACCGCACGTTCGCGGATGCTCAGCGAGTCATCGGGCACCATCGACCGCTCGGTGACCTCGTGCACGCTGCCCAGGCCGTGGCATTGCGGGCAGGCGCCCTGCGGCGTGTTGGGCGAGAAGCCGTCGGCGTAGATGATCGGCTGCCCCGGCGGATAGCGGCCGGCGCGTGAATACAACATGCGCAACGCGTTCGACAACGTGGTGACGCTGCCAACCGATGAACGCGTGCTGGGCGAGCCACGCTGCTGTTGCAGCGCGACCGCCGGCGGCAACCCTTCGATCGAATCGACCTCGGGTATTCCGGCCTGGTCGATCAACCGGCGCGCATACGGCGCCACCGAGTCCAGGTAACGACGTTGCGCCTCCGCATACAGTGTGCCGAACGCCAGCGATGACTTGCCCGAACCGGACACCCCGGTGAAGACCACCAGCGCATCCCGCGGGATGTCGACGTCGACATCCTGCAGGTTGTGCTCACGCGCGCCACGCACCTGGACGAAGCCGCTGCGGTCACGGACGCAATGGCTGGGGGGCGCAGGGATACTCAGCTCGTCCAACTCAACGCTGCGGCGCCCGGTACAGGCAGCGCTCGCGCAGGGTCGAACGCCACAGCCATTTCTCACCCTGTCGCACCGGCTTGCCGGTGTGCAGCGACTGTTCGTCGGCGCTGCCATCGGGGGTCACGTTGTAGTGCAGCACGCCCATGCCCGGCGCGCCCTTCACCGTGATCCCCGCATGCTCGTAAAACGTTTCGCCGCCTTGTTCGGGCACTCGCAGGTACAACAGGAACGTGGCGATGCGCTGGCCACCGAAGTCCCTGCCCTCGGCACGGTTGATTTCGATTTGCCCGGGCGAGAAGTAATCGACATGCGGGCGGTACTCCTCGCCCGGCTGGTAGCGGATCACCGAGCAGGGTTCCAGCGCGTCGAGCTGCCAGTCAGTCATCGTCGCGATGCGGTGTTCGAGCCAGCGCACCACCGAGTCGGCCTGCATCGCTCCGACCGACTGGCCGCGCCCGCTGAAGTACAGCACCTCGGCATCGTCGTTGGCGCTGCTGCTGCGGCGGTACTCGCTGGCCTGCTTCAATGATTGGGCCATCTTGTGAATCAGATGCGCACATTCCTCGCGGGACGCGAAAGCGCGACTGATGCCGACCTTCGGGCGCTCGGCCAGCCATTCCCATCGGGGCAACTGCGTCTGCAAAGCGGTCTCTCCGCCAGCCACGCAGTCGAGACGGCCGTGGTCGTCGATGCGAAGTGCCGGATGACCAACCCCGGCGAAATGCGCCTCCAGCACCTGAACTACCGGGTTCGAATCCTGCCCCACCGGTGACCGGCCCGGCACCAACCGCTCCAGCGGCGCACTGTCGAGGTTGGCCTTCAGGCGAGCCTGCCATTGCGATGCTTCGGCACCGAATTCAGCCGCGGGGGCGAGTTCGTCCGCAGCTTCACGTGCATCAGGAAAACCGCCATCGGCGGCGCGGTGCAGCAGCGCCCGGCCAAACGCGCCATCGCGCGCCACTCCGACGCCGAGCACGAAACGCAGGCCCAACGAGTAATACGCGGGCGGGTAGCCGAGGGCGCAAGCCCGGGCGAACGCAACCGTCGCAGTCGTCTCGGTGGCATCGCCAACACCCTGCGACATCAGGTAGCCGGCTTCCCATGCCGCCCGCTGGAAACCGTGATCGGCCAAGCGGCGTTGCAGTTCCAGCGCGCGCCGGGGCGATCGCTCGACGCCCGCACCCTGCAGATGGAGGTCGGCAAGGCGGTCGATCGCCGGCGCGAAACCGGCGCTCGCGGCCTGCCCAAGCCAGTGCGCCGCGTGCACCTGCGCGTCCGGCCGCACCGGCACCTGGGTGAAATAGGCACCGAGGAACCACTGCGCCTGCTGGCCCCGCGGGCCTTGCGCCGCTTGCTTGAGCAGGCCCAGGCCGCGCTCGTGTTCGGCGGCGCCATACGGGTGTTCGCTCAACAGGCGATTGCCCAACTCGATCCGCGCGCCGTCGTCGCCATCGCGCGCGGCCTGTTCCATAGTTTCGCGGTCGGGAGTCTGCATCTTCATGGGTCTCGTGGATGGTGACAGCCCAGCATCGCACGTGGAAAAAACCTTGTCAGCGCGAGCGCTGGGGCGCCTGCGTCAACCGGCCTACTCCAGCTCGCCCCAGCGCGCGTACGCAGTTTCCAGTTCGACCTGGGTACTGGCGATGGTCGCGTTGTGGGCGTTGATCGCGGTGCTGTCGCGCTGGTAGAACGCGGGCTCGTTCATCTGCGCGGTAAGTTCGGCCAGCCGGGCCTCGAGGCTTTCGATCAGCGCCGGCAACTGTTCCAGTTCGCGCGCATCCTTGTAACTGAGCTTGCGTTTGGGCGCCGATGGCGTAGTGACTGCGGCAGCGACCGGCGACACCGGCATCGAGGCCGAGCGGGCCGACGCCGGCGCGGTGAACTCGACCCGCCGCTGGCGCAACCAGTCACTGTAGCCGCCGATGTATTCACCCACGCGTCCGTCGCCTTCCATGACCAGGGTGGAGGTCACCACGTTGTCGAGGAAGTCCCGGTCATGGCTGACCAGCAGCAAGGTGCCCGGGTAGTCACCCAACAGTTCTTCCAGCAACTCCAGGGTCTCCACATCGAGGTCGTTGGTCGGCTCATCCATCACCAGCAGGTTGGACGGCTGGGCGAACAACTTGGCCAGCAGCAGCCGGTTGCGCTCGCCTCCCGACAGCCGGGTGATCGGCGCGCGGGCCCGCTCGGGGGTGAACAGGAAATCCTGCAGGTAACCGATGACGTGCTTCTGCTTGCCGCCGACCTCAACGAACTCACGCCCCTCCGACACGTTCTCCAGCGCGCTCCAATCCTCGCGCAAGGTCGCGCGGTATTGGTCGAAATAGGCGATTTGCAGGTTGCTTCCGGTCCGCACCTCGCCTTCGCGAGGCGGCAACTCACCCAGCAACACCTTGAGCAAGGTGGTCTTGCCGCTGCCGTTGGGACCGATCAGGCCGATCCGGTCGCCACGGAAAATCGTGGTGGACACATCGCGCATCAGCGGCTTGCCGCCAAAGTCGAACGAGACGTGCTTGGCCTCCACGACCTTCTTGCCGGAGGACTCGGCCTGGGCCAGGTCCATGCGAACGTTACCGACGTGGTTGCGGCGCTCCATGCGTTCGTTGCGCATCGCCTTGAGGCGGCGAACGCGGCCTTCATCACGTACGCGCCGGGCCTTGATGCCCTGGCGGATCCAGATCTCCTCCTGCGCCAGCATCTTGTCGAAGCGCGCGTTCTCCTGCGCTTCCGCATTCAATCGCTCCTCGCGGCGGCGCTCGTAGTTGGCCCAGTCGCCTGGCCAACTGGTGACCTGGCCGCGGTCGATTTCCACGATCCGGGTCGCCAATGCCCGCAGGAACCGCCGGTCATGGGTCACGAATACCAACGCACCCTTCCACGACGACTTGAGGAATTCCTCCAACCAGTCGATCGCCTCGATGTCCAGGTGGTTGGTGGGCTCGTCCAGCAACAGCAGGTCGGGTGCGGAGACCAGCGCGCGCGCCAGCAGGACCCGACGCTTCATGCCACCTGACAGGCCGGTAAAGGCCGCATCGCCATCCAGGCCGAGACGGTTCAGCGTCTCCACTACCCGTTGGTCGGCGCCCCAGCCGTTGGCGGTCTCGATCTTGGTCTGCACGTCAGCCAGGGCGTCACCGTCGAACACGTCGGCATGGCTGATGCGGTGGTATTCGGCCAACCAGGTGCCCAACTCGCCCATCCCTTCTGCGACCACGTCGAACACGCTGCCGGTCGCGTCCTTGGGAACCTCCTGCTCGAGCCGGGCAATCCGGCGGCCGCTCTCACGGCGAATCTCGCCGTCGTCGGGATGGATCGTGCCCGACAGCAGGCGCAGCAAGGTCGACTTGCCGGCGCCGTTGCGACCGATCAGGGCGATGCGCTCGCCGGATTCAATGGACAACTCGACGTTCTCGAGCAGGAGCGGGCCGCCGACGCTGTAGTCGACGCTATTCAGGGTGATCAATGACATCCGCCCATTCTACTTGGCTGGCGCTGCCGGGAGGACGTTTCCGGCCGGGCAAAGTGCATACTGCAGTGTGCGGCGTCCAACGTCCGCGTCGACCCAACTGCAGCACCCAGGAGAACGGCATGAGCAAGGGCATGGACCAGAAAAAAAGCGAGAAAAAGAAACCGGCCAAGACCATGAAGGAAAAGAAGGCTGAAAAACGCGACAAGAAGGCTGGCAAGGCGTTCGCGCCGACTTGAGCGGCAATGTTGATCCCGGCATTCGCGGGCGCTTCGATGAACCGAGCCTGACAGGGCCCTCCGACTGGAGGGAGCCTGCCTCGCTCCACGCCTGTGAACCTGCGGTCCGCGCGCTCACGAGCTACATGACAGCATCGAGCACCCGGCCTTGTCGCGGGCCCAGTCAGGTCGCTTGGCCGCAAATGCCTCGCGGCCGGGCTGGTCGTCATACGGGCGACGCATGACCTCCAGCAATTCCTCCACTGCGCCCATGTCGCCGCCCGTCGCGCGGTCAATCGCCTGCTGGGCCAGATAGTTGCGCAACACGTAACGCGGGTTGGCAGCACGCATCCGGGCCTGTCGTTGCAGTGGCTCCAGCGCATCTTCGCCAAGGCGTCGTGCGTAGCGCACCAGCCAGTCCTCGAGCGCCGGCATCGCGGCTGCACGCTTGGCGGGGTCGTAGAAAGACTCCGCAAACCGCTCCGGTGAAGGCGCGTCCGGTTTGAAGTCGATCAACTCCCGGAAGAACATCGTCATGTCGACTTCGGCCTCATGCAGGAGCTCCTGCAACGCTTCCATCAGCGCCACATCCTGATCGCGACACTCTTCCAGGCCCAGTTTGCGTGCGGTGTTGTCGCGGCTCGTGGCGTTCCAGGTATCTGCATAGGCCTGCAAACCCTCCTGCAACGCCTCCACCCCGTCGAACAATGGCGCCAGCGCGCTGGCAAACCGGCCCAGGTTCCAGTACGCCACGGCCGGTTGCTGGCCAAATCGGTAGCGTTTGCGTTGGGCATCGGTGGTGTTGGGGGTCCAATCCGGATCGAAATTGTCGATCCAGCCATACGGGCCGTAGTCGATGGTCAGCCCCAGGACCGACATGTTGTCGGTGTTCATCACGCCATGCACGAAGCCGACCCGCATCCAGTGGCCGATCATCACTGCGGTACGTTCACAGATTTCCCTGAACCAGGCGCCGTACAGCGCTTCGCCCTCGCCCTCCAGATGCGGGAAGTCGCGGCGGATGCAGAAGTCGACCAGTTGCCGCAACAAATCGATGTCCCCCCGCGAGGCAGGCAACTCGAAGTTCCCGAAGCGCAGCAATGATGGCGCTGCCCGGCACACGATCGCGCCGGGCTCCGGCGCGGGGTGGCCGTCGTAGAACATGTCGCGGACAACGGCCTCGCCGGTGGCGACCAGGCTCAACGCCCGCGTGGTCGGCACTCCCAGGTGGTGCATCGCTTCGCTGCACAGGAACTCCCGCACCGATGAGCGCAACACCGCGCGACCATCGGCGTTGCGCGAGTATGGGGTCGGGCCGGCGCCCTTGAGTTGCAGCTCCCAGCGCTCGCCAGTCGCGGTGACCACCTCGCCCAGGCTGATCGCCCGACCATCGCCCAACTGCCCGGCCCAATGGCCGAATTGATGACCACCGTAGTTGGACGCGAAAGGCTGCATGCCTGGCAACAGCTCGTTGCCGGCAAAGATCCGCGCAAACTGCGGCGACGCGACGTCTTGTCCGGTGAAGCCAAGAGTTGCGGCCATTTCAGCCGAGTGGGCGAGCAGCCGCGGCGCGACCACCGGGGTCGGCTCGACCGACGACCACAACGCGTTCTCGACCGACCGTACCCGCGAGCCGGACTCGGGGTCACCGGGCATCTCGCGCAGGAATACGTTGTCAAATTCAAGCTTCAGCATGGCAGGGCGCTCACCGCATCGCGCTCATCGGACCGGCTCGAGTCCACCACTACGCTCCAATGCCTGCTGGTAGGCGGGTCGTGCGTGGATCTGGTCCAGGAAACGCTGCAGGTTGGGCCACACGGTTCCACCGGAACGCGCCGTGGCCAGTTCGATCGGGATGCTCATCTGGATGTCGGCGGCGGTAAAGCGCTCCCCGGCAAACCACGGTTGTTTGGCCAGCTCGGCATCGATGTAGTCCATGTGCAGCTTGATCTGCGGGCGTACGAACGCCTTCAGGGTCGTTTCGGCAATGGCGCGCGCGACCGGTTTGGCGAAGAACGGCATCGGTGCCTGCTTCAGCCGCGAGAACACCAGACTGAGCAGCAACGGCGGCATCGCCGATCCTTCTGCGTAATGCAGCCAATAGCGGTACCGAAGCTGCTCCGGATCATCCGCCGGCCCCGGCGCGGGCGATAGCCGATGGGCCTGGTCGTGTTGTTCTATCAGGTAGTCAATGATCGCGCCGGACTCGGCCACCACCAGACCGTCTTCTTCCAGCACCGGTGACTTGCCCAGTGGGTGGATCTGGCGCAGTTCCGGCGGCGCAAGCAGTGTCTTCGGGTCGCGCTGGTAGCGCACCAGCTCGTAGCGCAGGCCCAGTTCCTCCAGCAGCCATGGCACGCGTTGTGAACGCGAATTGTCGAGATGATGAACGGTAATCATGGATGTCACTCGGAAAGCCAGGAAACACCCCATCGTAAACACACTGGCCGCGACTGGCGGTGACCGCCGCCGCCACGAAAAAGCTGCATGCCCTAGACTGGTCGCATTCACCCGCAAGGAGATGCCCATGGCAAAGCCGAATTATTCGTTTGAGAAGCGGCAGCGCGAGATCGCGAAAAAGAAGAAGAAAGAAGAAAAGCTGGCCCGCAAGCAACCCGCAAAAACCGATACGACCGATACCGGCGGCGACGCAGCCGTCACCCCGACCAGCACCCCGACCGGCACCAGCCACACCCCTGCTCAGGGCTGAACCAGCGGGCTGACCGCGTTGCCGCGGGTCGAATATGCGGAAACCGGGTGACCGCCTCATAACCGGGCGGGAGCAGCTGATCGCGAAAGTCACACGCACACTGCCGGTGAGCGCTAAACTAGGCGGTCTACCCGACCGGCCTTGCCGGCGCTGCCGAGAATTGCGATGAGCGCCGAAACGCCCGCTTCCCCCGACACTCCAACCTCAACTTCACCGAACTTCACCGATCTGGGCCTGTCGGACGCGCTGTTGCGCGGGATCGCGGACCTGGGCTACGAGTCACCTTCCCCCATCCAGGCCGCGACCATTCCGCCCCTGATGGCCGGCCGGGACGTGATTGGTCAGGCCCAGACCGGTACCGGCAAGACCGCGGCGTTTGCGCTGCCGATCCTGGCCCGTATCGATCCAAACCAGTTCAAGCCCCAGGCGCTGGTGCTGACACCCACGCGCGAGCTGGCCATCCAGGTCGCCGAGGCGTTCCAGACCTATTCCGTCCACCTGCGCAAATTCAACGTGCTGCCTATTTACGGTGGCCAGAGTTATTACCCGCAGTTGCAGGCGCTCAAGCGCGGCGTGCAGGTGATCGTGGGCACGCCAGGGCGGGTGATTGACCACCTGGAGCGTGGGTCGCTGGACTTGTCCGAACTGCGTTGCCTGGTCCTGGACGAAGCCGACGAGATGCTGCGCATGGGCTTCATCGACGACGTCGAGACGGTCCTGAAGAAGACCCCGGAAACGCGCCAGGTCGCGCTGTTCTCGGCCACGATGCCATCGCAGATCAAGCGCATCGCCCAGACCTACCTGAAAGACCCGGTCGAGATCGCGATCAAGAACAAGACCAGCACCGCCGCCAACATCCGGCAGCGGTACTGGGCTGTCAGCGGTGTCCAGAAGCTCGACGCACTGACCCGGATACTGGAAGCCGAGCCGTTCGACGCCATGATCGTGTTTGCCCGCACCAAGCTGGGTACCGATGAGCTGGCTTCCAAACTTGCCGCACGCGGGATTTCCGCCGCGGCCATCAATGGTGATGTGCAACAGCAGCAGCGCGAACGGACCATCCAGAATCTCAAGGACGGCAAGATCGACGTGCTGGTCGCCACCGACGTCGCCGCGCGTGGCCTGGACGTGGAGCGGATCAGCCACGTGCTGAACTACGACATTCCCTACGACACTGAAAGCTATGTCCACCGCATCGGCCGCACCGGTCGCGCGGGGCGCAAGGGTGAGGCGATCCTGTTCGTCGCCCCGCGCGAGCGCGGCATGCTGCGCTCGATCGAGCGAGCCACCCGGCAACCGATCGAGCAGATGGAATTGCCGACCATCGAGACGGTCAACGAGCAGCGCGTCTCCAAATTTCTCGACCGCATCACCGACACCCTGGCCGACAATGACCTGGGGATGTTCCGCGAGCTGATCGAGCGCTACGAACGTGAGCAGAATGTGCCTGCGGTGGAGATCGCTGCGGCCCTGGCCAAGCTGTTCCAGGGTGACCATCCTCTGCTGCTGGCCCCGCCGCCGCCGCGCGCGAAGTATGAGCCGCGCCCGGATCCGCGCGGAGCCAGTCCCCGCGATGTTGGCCATCGGGGCCAGCCGCCGCGCCCGCCGCGTCAGCAACGCACGGATCGCGATGCCGCCCCGCGCAGCTTCGACGAGCGCCACGTGGCGCCACCGGCTCGTGAGCCCCGCGAACCACGCGACTTCGGCAACCCGCCGGCAGCGTCCAGCCACAGTCCGCGTTCCAGCGCTCCGCTCCCCGATCGCAACCCGTCGATCAACGCCGCGGAGGCCATGTTCTCGGAGAACGCCGCGCCGCCGCATCGCGCCGGCTCACGCCCAGAGCCGCGCCCGGAGCCGCGCAACACCGAGCGCCGTCCGCCGGAACGCAACGCACCGCGTACGGAAGACATCGGCATGGAAACCTTCCGCATCGAGGTCGGTCACGATCACGGCGTGCAACCGGGCAACATCGTTGGCGCGATTGCCAATGAAGCGGACCTGGAAAGCCGTTACATCGGCCGTATCGACATCCGCGACGACTACAGCCTGGTCGATCTGCCCCAGGGCATGCCGCACGAACTGATGGAGCACCTCAAGCGCGTCTACGTCGCTGGCCAGCCATTGCGCATCCGCCATGCCGACGCTGGCGACGCCGGAGGCGGTCGCAGTGGCCCGCGTGCCAACGTCGCCGCGCGCGCCCCGGGCCCACGCGGACCGCGACCGCCGCATGCCGGAAAGCCGCATCCCGGAAAGCCACACTCGGGGCCCGCGGGCCGGTCGTCCGGTCCCAGGGATGGAAAACCTGCCGGCTTCGCGCCACGCAAGCCATTCAAGCCGCGCTGACCGGCGCGCCAGCCTCTGACAATGTCCGCTGGCTTTCAAAGCTCCGCTGGCGCCCGGTCAGCGGATCGACGAAAGCCAGCGATCTGGCCAGCAATTTCAGTGGGCGCGAGTAGTCATCTGCCGCGTAGTCACGCAGTACCGGGTAGAGGCCATCGTTGGTGATGGGGGCACCCAGTGCGGCCATGTGCACGCGCAACTGATGCTTCTTGCCGGTGACCGGCTCCAATTCGTAGCGCCATGACGTCGCCGACTGTGCGATTACCTCGATACGGCTTTCGCTATTGGGTTCGCCCTCGATTTCAGCCATCCGGAAGAACGGATCACCCGTGGCCAGGCAACTGCGCCTGCGCAACGGGAACGCCGTGTCCGGCAGTGGCGGCGCCAGTGCCTGGTAGCGTTTGTTGATCCGGCGCTCCCGAAACAGCGCCTGGTAGGTGCCGCGGCTCCCGGGATTGGTCGACAGCAGCACCAGGCCAGCCGTCGCGCGGTCAATGCGGTGCAACGGCACCAGATCCCTTATCCCCGTGCGCTGCATCAGCCGTGCCAGCAGGGTCTCTGCGACGAATCTACCGGCCGGCGTGACCGGCAGGAAATGGGGCTTGTCAGCGACCAGGATATGCTCATCGAGATGGACGATGGTCTCCTGGAACGGGATGCGTGGCTCATCAACCACTTCCCGGAAGTATTGGATCACCGCTCCCGTGCGATGCCTGGCAGCGGCCATCAGCGGTGTCCCGTCAGCATCCAGCACCAAGCCGCGCTGAAAGCGCTGCAACCATGCGTCCCGACCAATGGCCGGGAACCTGGCGCACAGCGCGTCCAGTACCGTCGGCCAGGGGCCGGCGGTCAATTGCAGCCGGCTGGCTGCCACGCCATCAGCATTGAATGGTGCCGTCTTCATCCGCTCAGCTTAGCCGGCGACCACAACCGGCAGCGGCAGGATCTTCGCGTGGCCTTCACGCCGCGTGCTGCCGGTTCATCTAGATTCAGGGTCGCAGGTGAGTCATCTCCGCGCATCTGGCGCGGTTCGACAACCGTTGGAGGTACGACCATGCCCAGGAAGCTTTCCTTCGCCATTGCCGCAGCCCTCGCAGTTGCAACATCAGGATGCATGCAATCCGATACCGATAATCCACGCTCGTCCACGGCGAGCACTACCGACACCGCCACGCCGCAAACGGCCGCCACGCCCGGTGAGACATTGGCCTGGCTCATCGCGATCGACCAGTACGAAATTACGGCCGCATCCCAGGCCATTGAAAAGCAGGTCGATGACGAGGTCGGCGCATACGCCGATGCAATGCATATCGAGCATCGTCGCAACCTCAGCCAGACACGGGCCTTGGCAGACTCCTCGGGCGTGGACATCACCGATTCGGAGCCCTTGAAAACCTACCGTGGGGAAACCGAACAAACGTTGACGCAACTGGGCACGCTGGAGGGCGAGCAGTACGCGGCCGCCTACCTTGCGGCGATGGTGGACAGCCACACCGATGCGCTGGCATTGATTGATGAGCACCTGGAGACCATGGCCGAAGGTGCAATCCGGGAGCACCTGCAGGCGACGCGCGATATCGTCGCCGCGCATCGCGAACACGCGCAGCAATTGCAGGGCGACGGCTGAGGCGGTTGTCCCGACGGCGCCTGCAGCGCCTAGAATGGCGATCCCCTTCGTCAGGCAGTCCATGTCCCCATGGCGCTCAAATCCACCGTCGTAAAGGCCGAATTGCAGATCAGCGACATGGATCGCAATTACTACGCCACCCACAACCTCACCCTCGCCCAACATCCGTCCGAGACCGACGAGCGGCTGATGGTGCGGGTGCTCGCCTTTGCGCTGCATGCCGACGAACGGCTGGAGTTTGGACGCGGCCTCAGCGACGAGGAGGAGCCGGGTTTGTCGCGGCGCAGCTATACCGGCGAGATCGAGTTGTGGATCGACCTAGGCCATCCCGACGAATCGCGGATCAAGAAAGCCTGCGGACGGGCCCAGCAAGTGGTCGTGGTCAACTACGGCGGACGCGCGTCGGATATCTGGTGGGACAAGACCGCCAGCTCGCTGACGCGCTTGAAGAACCTCACCGTGATCGACATCCCGGCCGAGGTGGTGGACGCATTGCCGGCAATCGGCGAGCGTGGCATGCGCCTGAACGTGCTGATCCAGGATGGTGAGCTGCAACTGATGGGCGAGCGCGGCAGCACGTCGTTGCGGCCCACGGTGCGGATGGCGCCGCGCTAAGCCGGGAGCGCGCGACGCGATGGAGCACTACGACGTCCTGGTCATCGGTGGCGGTGCCGCCGGGCTGATGTGCGCGATCACTGCCGGCCGGCGCGGCCGGCGAGTGCTGGTTATCGAACATGCCAACCGGGTCGGCAAGAAGATCCTGATGTCCGGCGGCGGCCGCTGCAACTTCACCAATACCGGCACCACCGCCGACAATTTCCTGTCGGGCAACCCACATTTCTGCAAGTCCGCCCTCGCCCGCTACACGCCGTGGCATTTCATCGAGATGGTCGAGCACCACGGCATCGCGTACCACGAGAAGGAGCTCGGTCAACTGTTTTGCGACGTGTCGTCCAAGCTGATCGTGAAGATGCTGCTGGACGAGTGCAGCAACGCTGGGGTGCGGATCGAGACCTCATGCGGTATTGACCGCGTGGTGCGTGGCGGGGATGGCGTGTCCGAGGAAGCCACGTTCCGGCTGCACACCGCTCGCGGGACATTCGCCGCACCGGCACTGGTGGTCGCTTGCGGAGGCCTGTCGATCCCGAGCATGGGCGCCAGCGGCTTCGGTTACGAATTGGCGCGGCAGTTTGGCCACGCCGTCCTTCCCACCCGCGCCGGCTTGGTGCCGCTGACCCTCAGCGGCAAGCACCAGGAACGCCTGGCCGACCTCAGCGGCGTCGCGCTGCCGGTTACCGCCAGTTGCAACGGGCAGGACTTCAACAACTTCATGCTGGTCACCCACCGCGGCATCAGCGGGCCATCGATCCTGCAGATCTCGTCCTACTGGCAGCCAAGCGACGAGCTCCAGCTGGATCTGCTGCCCGGGCGCGACGCACTGGCAACCTTGCAGCAGCTGCAGGCCGAGCGCCCGGCGGCCGAACTCAAGACCGTGCTGGGTGATTTGCTGCCCAAACGATTCGCCCAGCGGCTGTGCGAGATCTGGCTGGCGCACCTGCAACCGGCGCGACCGATGAAGCAGTTCAACCTGCCGCAGCTGCGCGAGGTCGCATCGCTACTGGAGCGATGGCCGTTGGTTGCCAGCGGCACCGAAGGCTACCGCACCGCCGAGGTGACCCTCGGCGGCGTGGATACCGACGGGGTCTCTTCCAGCACGATGCAGTCCCGGCATGTCGCGGGGCTGTACTTTGTCGGCGAGGTGCTCGACGTCACCGGCTGGCTGGGAGGCTACAACTTCCAGTGGGCCTGGGCCTCGGGTCACGCGGCGGGCAGCGCGGTCTAACCACGGCCAAGATTCAGGGCCGACGGTCAGTCGGCCTCGGCGGCGGCTTCGCGTCCCTGCTGGCGGATCAAAGCCTCTTCGCGGGCATCGCGGATCGCCAGTTGCACGCTGTCCAGGTCGGCGGTGGACTCGTCGAATTCAAACTCGCCGGTGAGCTCGCTGTCGGGCCGCAATTTGCCTTTCTCGTACAAGGCCCACATTTCTTCCGCGTAGTGGGTAGACAGCAATTCGGGGGCGATCTTGCCCAGGCACAAAGTGAGGTTGTTGACGTCGCGCTGCAGCATCTGGCGGGCGGCATTGTTGCCCGAAGCGCTGACCACCTGCGGGAAATCGATCAGCACCGGGCCTTCCGGGCCGACCAGGACGTTGTACTCGGACAGGTCGCCGTGGATCAGGTCGATGCACAGCATCTTCACGACCTGGCGGACCAGGTACCGGTGGAAACCGCGCGCCTGGTCCGGCGCCAGCTCGACCTCGCCCAGCCGCGCTGCCGAATGGCCGTCGGCATCGGTTACCAGTTCCATCACCAGCACGCCGTTGAAATAGCCTTTCGGGTGCGGGACCCGCACCCCGGCGTCGACCAGCCGGTACAGCGCATCGACCTCGGTATTCTTCCAGGCGGCCTCCTGTTCCTTGCGGCCGAACTTGGTCGCCTTGCCGATCGCGCGCGCCTGCCGGCTGCCGCGGACCTTGCGGCCCTCCTGATACTGCACGCGTTGCTGGAAACTGCGCTGCGCCATGTCCTTGTAGACCTTGGCGCACAGGATCTCGTGGCCGGACCGGACCACGTAGACCGATGCTTCCTTGCCACTCTTGAGCGGGCGCAGCACCTCGTCGATCACACCTTCATCGATCAACGGCTGCAAGCCGGCGGGAGTCTTCATTATTGACGTTCGGCCTTCGGAGGACCAAGCAGTATGGGCGATTTTCCCCTCCGGTTTAACCGCCGCCCCAAACCGACCCCGGTCGCGGCCGCACGCCCAGCAGATCGGCTAGGCTCCGGGTTCCGCTTTTTCAGTCTCCCACCCATGCGCCGAATGATTCCCCGCCTCGCCATCTTCACCATGATCATCGCGATGCTGGCCGCCTGCACACCGCCCCAGCCACCCGCTGGAGGAAGCGTGGACGAGTTGCAACGCATCGACCTGAAGACCGGCGGCGGAGAGGTGGCCGCTCCCGGAGACACCGTCGACGTCCACTACACCGGATGGCTGTATGACCAGGACGCTCCCGACCAGCAAGGAAAACAGTTCGACAGTTCACGCGAACGCGGCGAGCCGATCACCTTCCTGCTTGGTGCCGGCCGGGTGATCCGCGGCTGGGACGAAGGCGTGGCCGGCATGCGGGTCGGTGGGCAGCGGACATTGCTGATCCCGGCGGCCTATGGCTATGGACGCAAGGGCGCCGGCGGGGTGATCCCGCCGGGCGCATCGCTGGTATTCGAGGTCGAGCTGATGGCTGTGCAAAAGCAGGATTGACCGGGGATCGCAACCCGCCACTGCCATTACCGCCCGGTCAAATCGATCGCATGACCTCGGCGGCGATCTCGAACGAGCGTACCCGCGCCGCATGGTCGAAGATGTTGGCGGTCAACAACAGCTCATCGGGACGGTGGCGGTCAATGAAAGCCGAGATCCCCTGCTTCAGCGTCTCGGCATTGCCGACCACCGAGCAGGACAGCGCGCTTTCCACCCCCAACTTCTCCTGCGGACTCCACCACGAATCTATGTCATCGATCGGCGGTGGGACCAGTCCGATGTCGCCGCGGCGCAGTCTCACGAACGACTGCTGCTGACTGGTGAACAGCCGCCGTGCCTCCGCATCGGTCTCCGCCCCCACGACGTTGAGGGCGAGCATGGCGTGGGGCTTCGACAAGTGCGCCGACGGGGTGAAGTCGCGGTGATACAGCGCCAACGCCTCATCCATCGAGCCGGGCGCAAAGTGCGATGCAAAGGCGAATGGCAGGCCCATCGCCGCAGAAAGCCTCGCGCTGAACAGGCTTGAGCCCAGCAGCCACACCGGCACCTCGACCCCGGCGCCTGGCACAGCGCGCACCGGCTGGCCAGGCTTCGCCGGACGGAAGTAGCCCAGCAGTTCGGCTACATCATGTGGAAATGCATCGGCACCCTCGTGGTAACGGCGCAAGGCACGCACAGTCGCCTGGTCGGTGCCGGGTGCACGCCCCAGTCCCAGGTCGATCCGGTCGGGATACAGCGACGCCAGTGTTCCGAATTGTTCGGCCACCTGCAGCGGCGAATGGTTGGGCAACATGATGCCGCCTGCGCCCACCCGGATCGTCGACGTGCCGCCCGCCACGTAGCCGATCAACACCGCGGTCGCGGCGCTGGCGATACCGGGCATGTTGTGGTGCTCGGCGAGCCAGTAGCGGTTATAGCCAAGGCGCTCCGCGTTGCGCGCCAGATCCAGGGTGTTTGCGAATGCCTGGCGGATGTCGCTGCCTTCGGTAACGGGCGCCAGGTCGAGCAATGAATAGGGAGTCATTTGAAGACCAAGCTGAGGATGAACTTCAGATATGGGGCCTTGCAACGGATTCTCCATGCAGGGCTGCGGCGATTCGTGGATAATAACGATTCTCATTTACTACCATTCGAGGTGCTCACCGTGCGATTGCTGTCCTTGTCCGTCGCTATCCTGGTTTCCATGGCGGCGTGCTCCGCCGATCAATCGCCATCCACTGTCTCTGGCACCGACGCCGACGCCGGAGATGCGGCACCGGCGGAGCTGGTGGTCTACACCTCCCGCAACGAGCAATTGCTCAAACCGTTGTTCGACCAGTACACCGAGCAGACCGGCGTCAAGATCACCTACCTGACCGACAAGGCACCGCCGCTGATGGAGCGACTGAAGGCGGAAGGCAGTCGCAGTCCCGCCGATGTGTTCATCACCGTGGACGCCGGCAACCTGTGGCAGGCGACCAATCTGGATCTGCTACAGCCGATCACGTCGACGCGGCTGGAGCAGAACATCCCGTCGAACCTGCGCGACCCGGACAATCGCTGGTTCGGCCTGTCGGTGCGTGCACGCACGATCATCCACAACCCTGCGGCCGCCCCGGCCGACACGCTGTCGACTTATGAAGACCTGGCCGATCCGAAGTGGAAAGGCAAGTTGTGCCTTCGCACCAGCAACTCGGTCTACAACCAGAGCCTGGTCGCCACCATGATGGCCAGCCTGGGTGCGGAGAAAACCGAGCAGGTCGTGAAGGGCTGGGTCGCCAACCTGGCCGCGGCACCGATGGCCAGCGACAACGAGGTGATCGACGCGATTGCTGCCGGGCGCTGCGCGGTGGGCATCACCAACACTTACTACCTGGGCCGCGCGCTGCGCAAGGACGCCGACCTGCCGGTCACCGTGTTCTGGCCGAACCAGGCCGAGGGCGAACGCGGTGTGCACGTCAACGTCTCCGGCGCAGGCGTGACCAGGCATGCGCCGAGCCCCGAAGCCGCCATTGCGTTTATCGAGTGGCTGTCCGATGGCCAGGCCCAGGCGCTGTTTGCGGGCGAAAACCTGGAGTACCCGGCCAATCCTGCGGTCGCCATGGATCCGCTGATCGAGGCCTGGGGCGATTATCGCCAGGATCTGATCAACGTCTCCCAGGCCGGCGCAATGCAGGCCGAAGCCGTCAAGCTCATGGACCGTGCCGGCTATCGCTGATCCGCTCCAACGTCGGCACGCTCCCGGGCGCGTCCACCAGGTGATCGGCTTGCGGGGATGGACCTGGCTCGCGGTCGCGTTGAGCTTGCCGAGCCTGATCCCGCTGGCCGCCACTCTGGCGGCATTGGCACGACCCGACGGCGACACCTTGCAGCACCTGTGGCAGTACGTACTGCCACAGGTGACCGGCAACACCCTGTGGTTGCTGCTGGGCGTAGGCGCCGGCACGGCGATAATCGGCACGGCGCTGGCGGCACTGGTCGCCTTGTGCGAATTTCCCGGCCGGCGGGTGTTCGCCTGGCTGCTGGTACTGCCCCTGGCGGTACCGGGCTACGTGCTCGCCGTGGCCTTCATCGGGCTGTTCGACTACAGCGCGCCGCTGACCACCTTCCTGCGTGAATTCGCCGGGACGCAGCTGCCGGACATCCGCTCGCGCGGTGGCCTGATCGCCGTGATGACGCTGGCGCTGTATCCCTACGTCTACCTGGTCGCCCGCGAGGCCTTCGCCAGCCAGGGCGCACGGGCGATGGAAGCGGCCCGCGCGCTGGGCATGGGGCCGTGGCGCGCGTTCTGGCACGCCAGCCTGCCAATGGCCCGACCGTGGATCGCCGGCGGCACCCTGCTGGTGCTGATGGAGACACTGGCCGACTTCGGTGCCGTGTCCGCGTTCAACTACGAGACCTTCACCACCGCGATCTACAAGGCGTGGTTCGCGTTGTTCTCCACCGATACCGCGCTGCAGATCGCCGCCGTGCTGCTGATCGGCGTGCTGGTGCTGGTCGGACTGGAGGCCGCATCGCGCAAGCGCCAATCGTTCGCCCGCGTCGGTCTGGCCGAGGCCACCCGGATTCAGCTGGGTCGCCGTGGTTGGTGGGCCACTGGTGGCTGCGCGGTGGTGCTGTTCGCGGCGCTGGTCTTGCCGCTATCTCAATTGGCTTGGGATGGCCTGGCCCATCTGGCCGACCTCGACCTGCGGTACCTCGCCAGCCTGCGCAATGCGTTGTCGCTGTCGGCGATGGCCGCCGCGCTGACCACCGCCGCCGCGTTCGCGATCGCACTGGCGGCACGCGAGCAACCCGGCCTGCTCACCACCGCCATCACCCGCATCACCACCCTCGGTTACGGCTTGCCGGGGGCGTTGTTGGCCATTGGTCTGTACGTGCCGGTCGCGCAATTTTCGACCTGGCTGATGGAAACCCGCGGCTGGGATGTCCCGCTGGAGGGCGGCCTGCTGCTGTTGTTGGTCGCCTATGGCATCCGCTTCCTGGCCGTGGCCCACACTCCGGTAGCCGGCGGCCTGCTGCGGATCCGCCCGCAACTGCTGGAAGCCAGCCGCAGCCTCGGCGTGACCGGCGCGCGTCAGCTGCAGCAGGTGCACTGGCCGTTGTTGCGCGGCAGTTTCGCCACCGCCGCACTGCTGGTATTCGTGGACACGATGAAGGAAATGCCAATTACCCTGATGATGCGGCCGTTCGGCTGGGACACCCTGGCCACGCGGGTATTTGAGTTGACCAACGAAGGCGAATACGCCCGCGCTGCCCTGCCCTCGCTGGCGATTGCCCTGGCCGGCCTGATCCCGGTGATCGCACTGACACGGCGGAGCCGTCATGCAACTTGATATCGACGACGCTGCAGTCGGCTACGACGGCCGCATCGTGCTGGAAGGCGCCAGCCTGACCCTGGCCGATGGCGAGATCGGCTGCCTGCTCGGCCCTTCGGGCGCCGGCAAGACTACCTTGCTGCGCGCGGTGGCCGGCTTCGAGCCACTGATGCGGGGCCGCATCCGCGCCGATGGCCAACTGCTGGTCGGCGACGGCGTGCGACTGCCACCGGAGCAACGCCAGATCGGCATGGTGTTCCAGGACCACGCGTTGTTGCCGCACCTGAGCGTGCTCGACAACGTGCGATTCGGGTTGTTCCGCTGGCCGCGCGCGAAAGCGATCGCACGCGCCCGCGAGATGCTCGATCTGGTCGGCCTGGCCGACACTGCCAAGCGCCAGCCGCACCAATTGTCGGGCGGTCAGCAACAACGTGTTGCCGTCGCCCGCGCCCTCGCCCCGCAACCACGGCTGGTGTTGCTGGACGAACCGTTTTCCAGTCTCGATCCCGACCTGCGCGAGCGCCTGGCCCTGCAGGTGCGCGAGGCCCTGAAGGCAACTGGTATCGGCGCGCTGCTGGTCACCCACTCGCAGGCCGAGGCGTTCGCGATGGCCGACCGGGTCGGCGTGATCGGCCACGGCCGGCTGCAGCAATGGACCAGCGCCTACGACCTCTACCACCGCCCCGCCAACCGCTTTGTCGCCGGCTTCGTCGGCGAGGGCGTGCTGCTGCCCGCACGGGTCGTCGACGACGGCCATGTCGCCACCGAATTCGGCGTGCTCACCGCCGACCATCAACTGCTCGACCCGCCCGGCACCGACGTGGAAATGCTGCTGCGCCCCGACGACGTCATCCATGACGACGACGCACCGCTGCAGGCACGGATCGTGCGCCGTCATTTCCGCGGCGCGGACTTCCTCTACACCCTGCAACTCGACGGCGGCGGACTGGTGCAAGCACTGGTGCCCTCGCACCACGACCACGCCATCGGCCAGGCCATCGGCATACGACTGGATCTGGAACACGTGGTGGTGTTCGAGCAGCCGGAAAACGGCACGGGCAACGGCCTCCTGTCACCAGCGTAAAAGTGTTTCTGTGCGTCTGAACGAGCAAAGATCGAGTTGTTCGGGCTCCTTAGCCCGGTGACGGCTTGTCCTTCTCCACCGGTGCCAGTCGCAGATGGTGGAAATCGAAGCTGAAATCGGTCGCCGGTGAAATCGCTTCCATCCGCGCCTCGCGGATTTTCCCATCGGGATCCAGCGTGAAACTCAGGAAGGCGTCGGCATTCAACCAGCGCTCGTCCCAACGCACCACGAAGGTGTCGTTCTGCCACGGCTCCAGGCTGCCCACCAACGCCGCGGTATGGATGAAGCGGATCCGCAGCTTGCCGTCGTCCTGGCTGATCACCACGTCGCCATACCAGGGATCGCGGTAGGTATCGGCATAATCCGCCAATGGCAGCGAGGGTTTGGATTCCGCGTCACGCGCATCCAGGTGGGCTTGCCAGTCCTTGGCGGCCTTGTCCTGCGAGCTGCCCTGGGCAGCGATGTAGGCCGCCGTCCAGTCCGTTTTCGACGCGCCCAGGTAGGCATCCAGCGCGCGCATGGTCACCGCCTGGAACGCGCCACCGGCCTCGGCACTGGTCAACACGATGATGCCCAGCTCCTGTTCGGGGACCATGGTGATGCGCGAGACATACCCCGGCCAGCCGCCGGTGTGCCAAGCCAGCTTCTCGCCACGGTAGTCGGACAACGACCAGCCCTCGCCATAGCCCATGAAGTTGGGCGTGGCGGCGGCCAGTTCGGGAACCGAAGGCTCGCGGACCCGGATCGGTGTGAGCACCGACCACATTTCCTGCTGGCGCTTCTCGCTGAACAGCCGGGCAGGCTTCTGGCCGTCTTGACCAGCGCCATCGGCCGCTGCAATCACACCCTGGTCGAGCTGCACCTGCACCCACTTGGTCAGATCGTGGACGCTGGAGTACAGGCCGCCCGCTCCGGAAACATTGCCCCAGGACAGCTTTGGCGCTTCCACCAGCGTCGTGAAGTCGGCCTTTGAGTAGCCTGTGGCGACGTTGTCACCGGGCTTCAAATAGTCGCTGTTGAAACGTGTCTCATCCATGCCCAGCGGCTTGAAGATGCGCGTTTGCAGGAAGTCCTTGTAGCTTTGCCTGCTGGCCGCCTCGACCACCAGTTGTGCAACCCCGAACAGGATGTTGTCGTAGGCATACTGGGCGCGAAAGCTGGCATCCAGCGGCACATCCTTGAGCCGGCGCGCGACCTCCTCGGTGCTGTAATCGGTGCCCGGCCAGTACAGCAGGTCGCCGGCCCCCAGACCCAGTCCGCTGCGGTGCGCGAGCAGGTCGCGGATCCGCATCTCGGCGGTCACGTACGCGTCGGACATACGGAACCAGGGCAGGTGCTCGATCACCCGATCATCCATCTCCAGCTTGCCGTCATCGGCCAGCATCGACAGCGAGGCGGCGGTGAACGCCTTGGTGTTGGAGGCGATCGCGAACATCGTGTGCTCGTCTACCGGCTGCGTGCCATCCAGTTGGCGCATGCCGTAACCACGTTCAAGCACGACCTTTCCGTCTTTCACGATGGCCACCGCCATCGCCGGCACGTCGAACTGTTGGCGCACGTCCTCGATATACGCGTCGAAGTCCTGCAACTGCGCGGGCAACGCCGCGGTCGAGTTGGTCGCCGACGTCACTTCGCCCACGTGCGACGCGGTAGCCGCTTGTGCGTACGCGACAACAGGCGCGGTCATGGCCACGGCAAACATCACCGCAACCGCCAGTCCCCGGCGTGGGATGGTGTCAATCTGCATGCTGCCCCTGCTCCCGTTCGATGCGAAACGCCGACGATACCGCACCGATGCACTGCCCGGCAGTCTCTGCCGGACACGGCATAATGCGGGCCGGGCATCACACTGGATCCCCCGACACTTTTCACTGCGCACCTTGTCCCCGCGCGAGCACTTCACTGACGTGAGCATGCCCAAACAAACTGCCCTGCCCGGCCTGGTCATCATTGGCGGCGGCCCCGCCGGCCTGATGGCGGCCGAGGTCGCGCGCGCGGCCGGCATCGAGGTCGACCTGTTCGAGGCCAAGGGCTCGGTCGGGCGCAAGTTCCTGATCGCCGGCAAGGGCGGACTGAACCTTACCCACGACGAGCCGCGACCGGGCTTTGACGCGCGTTATCGCGAGCGCCGTGGCACGGTGGCCAACTGGCTGGACGACTTCGACGCCGACGCCGTGCGCAACTGGGCACGTGGTCTGGGCGTGGAGACCTACGTCGGCAGTTCGGGGCGCGTATTTCCACTTGACCGCAAGGCGGCGCCCTTGCTGCGCGGCTGGGTACGACGGCTGCGCGAGGACGGCGTGCGCTTCCATGTGCAACACCGCTGGCTAGGATGGACAGAAGACGGCGCGCTGCGTTTCCAGGCCGCAGACGGTGAGCGCCAGATCCACGCATCGGCGACGCTGCTGGCACTGGGCGGTGGCAGCTGGCCGCAGTTGGGCTCGGATGGTGCTTGGCAACCCTGGCTGCTCAATCGCGGCGTGGATGTCGCGCCTCTGGCACCGGCCAACTGCGGATTCGACATCGACTGGAGCGGACACTTTTCCAGCCGTCATGCGGGCGCGCCGTTGAAGCCGGTCGTCGCCCATTGGCGCGAAGCCGATGGCGAGCACGCGCTGCAGGGCGAATGCGTGGTCACCGAAACGGGGATCGAAGGCAGCCTGGTGTACGCCCTGTCTGCACAACTACGCGAGGCGATCGCGCGCGACGGCGAGACCACACTGACACTCGACCTGGCCCCCGGCCGCACGCTGGAACGGCTGCAGATCGACCTTGGCAAGCCACGCAACGGCCGCAGCGTCAGCGACCACCTGCGCCGCCAGACCAGGCTCGCTGGTGCCAAGGTGGCGTTGTTGTACGAGGTGCTGGGAAAGGAGCGCATCAGCGACGACGCCTTGCTGGCGCAGACAATCAAACGACTACCCTTGACCTTGCGCCGTGCGCGGCCCATCGCCGAGGTCATCAGCAGCGCCGGCGGGGTGCGGCTGGAAGCGATGGACGAGGCCCTGATGCTCACCCGACTGCCCGGCGTTTTCTGCGCTGGCGAGATGCTGGACTGGGAGGCCCCCACCGGCGGCTACCTGCTGACCGCATGCTTCGCCAGCGGCCGACGCGCAGGCTTGGGTGCCGTGGAGTGGCTACGTGCGAACCAAGCCCATTCAACCCACGCCGCTCCAATGTAGGAGCGGCTTCAGCCGCGAACAGGTAGCGATACGAGCGCCTGCACAGCTTGATTCACGCGTCACCGGCCAGGTCGTCGAGGATCGGGCAGTCCGGCCGGTCATCGCCGTGGCAGCGACGTGCCAGTTGTTCCAGCGTGCGCTGCATGGCCTGCATCTCCTCGACCTTCTTCGCCAGCTCGGCGGCGTGCGCCAGCGCCAGTTGTTTCACCTCGCCACTGGCTCGCGCACGGTCGTCCCACAGCGCGAGCAGGTTTTCGATTTGCTTGATCGGAAATCCCAGCGAGCGGGAACGATGGATGAAGCGCAGACGGTGCAGCGCGATTTCATCGTAGATCCGGTAGCCGGCCTGGGTGCGTGCCACTGCCGGCAGCAGTCCGATCGCTTCGTAGTGGCGGATCATCTTCGCCGACACACCACTGAGCGCGGCGGCCTGGCCGATGTTGTGCAGGCCGTCGGCAAGGGCATCGGCCAGTTCGGGCTTTGGCGCGCGTGGCGACGCTGAGCGGGGCTGGGCGATGCTGCTCATTGGTGCCTCCCTGGGGCGGCTGCCAGCGCCGGCCCGGCTTGCGGATGGAGTTCGCGATCGGTCTTGGCCATGTCAATCCTGCTCCTGAAGCGCAACCGCCGACTGCGGCTTCCAGCGCCGCAGCAGCAGGGTATTGCCCACCACGCTGACACTGGAGAACGCCATCGCCGCGCCGGCCACCACCGGGTCGAGCAGGCCCGCCGCCGCCAACGGAATCCCGACCACGTTGTAGATGAAGGCCCAGAACAGGTTCTGCCGGATCTTCGCACTGGTGCGGCGCGAGACCGAGATCGCGTCGGCGACCAGCCGCGGGTCGGAGCGCATCAGGGTGATCCCGGCCGCGTGCATGGCGACATCGCTGCCGCCGCCCATTGCAATGCCGACATCGGCCGCCGACAGCGCCGGAGCGTCGTTGATGCCATCGCCGACCATCGCCACCGGGCCGTGCGAGCGCAGTTCCAGCACCGCCTCGGCCTTGTCGCCGGGCAGCACGTTGGCACGCACGTCATCGATGCCAAGCGCGTCGGCGACGGCCTGTGCCGCGCCCCGGTTGTCGCCGGAGATCATCGCGGTGCGCAGGCCGAGCCGATGCAGGGTGGCGATCGCGGCACGTGCCTGCGGACGCGGCTCATCGCGGAACGCGAGCAGCCCGAGCAGGCGAACCTCACCCACATGCCGCTCGGCCAGCCACGACACGCTATGGCCGTGTGCCGCCAACTCATCGCCGCGCGCCTGCAAGGCACCGATATCGACGCCGGACTCCTGCATCAGCCGGGAGTTGCCAAGCAGCAGGTCGCGGCCTTCGACATCGCCCTCCAGCCCGCGCCCGGCCAACGCCCTCACCCCGCTCGCCTGCGGGAAGCCGGCCGGCTGTGCGGCCTCGACCACTGCGTTCGCCAGCGGATGCTCGCTGCCCGACTGCAACGCGCCCGCCAGTCGCAGCAGGGCGGCGTGGTCGCCATCGACCGCTACGTGTTCGGCCAGGGTCGGCCGCCCTTCGGTCAGGGTGCCGGTCTTGTCGAAGGCGATCACCTGCAACGAGCGCGCGGTTTCCAGCACTTCGGCGTCCTTGATCAGGATGCCGGCGCGAGCGGCGACGCCGGTGCCGGCCATGATCGCGGTCGGCGTGGCCAACCCAAGCGCACACGGACAGGCGATCACCAGCACGGCGACCGCATTGAGGATCGCCACGTTCCAGTCGCCACCCAGCACGCCCCAGCCCAGCAAGGTCAACACGGCAACGCCGACCACCACGGGCACGAACACCGCGCTGACCTTGTCGACCATGCGCTGGATCGGCGCCTTCTTCGCCTGCGCGTCCTCGACCAGCCGGATGATCCGGGCCAGCGCGGTCTCCGCGCCGACCGCGAGCGTGCGCAGCCGCAGCCGGCCCTCGCCGTTCACCGCACCACCGGTCACCCGGTCACCGGGCTGCTTGGCGACCGGCAGCGACTCGCCGGTGATCAGCGACTCGTCGGCGTGGCTGCGGCCTTCGATGATCTCGGCATCGACCGGAATGCGCTCGCCGGGTAACACGCTGACCTCATCGCCGACGACCACCTCAGCCAACGGCAGCTGATGCTCCACGCCGTCGCGCAGCACCCGCGCGGTGGCCGGGCGCAGCGCCTGCAGTGCACGGATCGCCTCGGTGGTCTGACGTTTGGCCCGCGCTTCCAGCCACTTGCCCAGCAGGACCAGGGTGATGACCACCGCCGAGGCCTCGAAATACAGATGACCGCCGCCGTGTCCCGCGTCGGCCAGCAGATGGAACACGCTCAGTCCATAACCCGCGCTGGTACCGAGCGCAACCAGCAGATCCATGTTGCCGGTGCGTGCCTTCAGCGCCCCCCAACTGGCGCGGTAGAAGCGCGCACCCAGCCAGAACTGCACCGGCGTCGCCAGGGCGAACTGCAGCCAGCCCGGCAGCATCCAGTCGCGGCCGAACGGCATCGCCAACATCGGCAACATCAACGGCGCCGACAGCACGATCGCGATGATGAGGTGGCGCAGCTCGCGCGAGCGACGCGGGTTCGCTGCCGCCGTCTCGCCCGATGTCGAAGTGGTGGTGTCGCCTGTCGACTCGTCCTGCGACAACCTCGCGGCGTAGCCGGCCCGGGTGACTGCGGCGATCAACGCGGCCGGATCGGTGCCGCCTACCGTACGCACGGTGGCGCGCTCGGTCGCCAGGTTGACGTTGGCCTCCAGCACGCCGGACGCCGCCGCGAGTGCCTTCTCGATCCGGCTGGCGCACGATGCGCAGGTCATGCCTTCGATCGCCAGATCGAGCGATTTATCCGCGACTTCGTAACCGGCGGCGCGTACTGCGGCGACAAGAGTCGATATCGGCACGTCCTCACCAGCCAGGATCTCCACGCTTTCGGTGGCCAGGTTGACGCTGGCCGCCTGCACGCCCGGCACCTTGGCCAGCGCCTTCTCGACCCGGCCCACGCAGGACGCACACGACATCCCGAGGACGTCGAAGCGCACGGTGCGCGGGTTGTTTGCATCGATGGCAGGGGTTGACATGCGGACTCCGAAGCTTGGCTTACGGACTATTCTGCAGCTTCCCATGGTGGGAAGGTCAACTGCATCACTCTCCGCCGCCAACTCGACGGACTTGTATCGCCTGTAATCGGCCGGGCCAGGCCGGGCCAAACCAGCCCGGTCAGATCAACGGTTTGAAGTCCATGGATGACCAGCCCTTTGGGCTGTTGTGGAGCGCTTCCCGGCTTCGCGGGAATGACGATAACTCCCTACCCTGCAGGCCCCGGTTCGAGCAACGGCTGCAACGCCGGATCCAGCGCAACCCGCTCATCGAACACGAAGCAGTGGCCGTCATAGCCCACCGCGCCCACCTGCTCGAAGTAGCCCAGGATGCCGCCGTCGAGTTGCAGCAGGTTATCCATGCCATCGGCACGCAGCCACAGCGCGGCCTTCTCGCAGCGGATACCGCCGGTACAGAAGCTGACCACGGTGGCGTCGCTCAACCCGTCTCGATGCGGCTCAAGGGCTTCGGGCAGCTCGGTAAAGTTGTCGATCGGCAGCGTCAGTGCGCCGGAAAATGTCCCGTAACCCACCTCTTCGCGGTTGCGGGTATCCAGCAACACCAGCCGCTTGCCGGCATCGTCGGTGCCCTGCTCGATCCAGCGCGCGAGGTCTGACGGCGCCACCACCGGCGCGCGGCCGGTCGCCAACGGCGAGGCGTTGTCGCGACGGAAGCTGATGATTTCCGGCTTGAGCTTCACCTTCAGCCGCGCAAATGGCTGTGCGTGGCTGCGACTGGACTTCACGACCATGTCCGCAAAGCGCGGGTCTTCGCGCAGCTTTGCCAAAAAAGACTGCACCGAAGCTTCCGCGCCGGCCAGGAACAGGTTGATCCCCTCGGGCGCGACCAGCACCGTGCCGCGCAGGTTGCCGTCCTCGGCCCGGGTACGCAGCTCGTCGACCAGGGTGTCGGGCTGGGCAACGACGGTGAAATGGTAGGCGGCGACATTCAGGATCATCCGCCAATTTTAACCGCGACCACGCTGTAAGCGCATGGCGGTCGGATCCCTTCTCATCCTGTAAATGTTGCCATCACTAACGTGTCCATAGGCCTGCGCGTTTGCATTCCGCGCGCACGACATCCCCAACCCACCGGAGACTACCGAATGAAGATCCAGCTCAATACCGACAGCAACATCCAGGGCGATGATGCCCTCGCCGCCCACGTCGAGGGGGTCGTCACCGATGCCTTGGGGCGGTTCAGCACCCAGGTCACGCGGGTCGAGGTCCACCTGAGCGATCTCAATGCCGCCAAGGGCGGCGGCGGCGACAAGCAATGCATGATGGAGGCGCGACTGGAAGGCCGCCAGCCGATGGCCGTCACCCACCAGGCCGGCACCATGCGTGCGGCCATCACCGGGGCGACCGGCAAGCTGCAACGGCTGCTGGCCAGCTCCCTGGGCAAGCTGGCCGCGCCGGAGCGCCAAGGCCGCCACGCTGCCCAGGCGGACGACCTGCAGTTGGCCGACGCCCCCTCCGGCGAGTCGATGTAGGTTTTCTGCAGAACCCATCGACCCGGTCCCGGCGGCGTAACCCGGTCATTGCGGCCGGACCGTTCTACACTGGCCCGCCGAATGCAGGTTCCATCGATGTCCGATCCATCCCAGGGCGACGCCCCACCGTCATCCGAGCGTTTATCGCGCAGGGTCTCGGCGTTGGCGGCATGTTCACGCGCGCAAGCCGAGCAGTACATCGCCGGGGGTTGGGTTCGGGTGGACGGCGAGGTGGTCGAGTCACCGCAATTCATGGTTGCCGGGCAATGCGTGGAGCTGGATCCCGACGCAGAGCTGGAAGCCGCCGAGCCGGCGACGATGCTGCTGCACAAACCGGCGGGCGTTGCATTTGAAGACAGCGCCCCATTGATCATCGAATCCAGCCGAGTCGAGGGTGACCACCGCCGCGGCATTCGCGTATTGCAGCGCCATTTCTCGCACCTGACGCCATCGATGCCGCTGGACAGTGACGCCAGTGGTCTGGTGGTGCTGAGCCAGGACCCACGCGTCCTGCGGCGGTTAAAGGAAGACGGCGCGAAGCTCGAGCAGGAATTCCTGGTCGAGATCAGCGGCCAGGCCGGCCCGTACACCCTGAGCCGCCTGGCACGGGGGCTGAGCTACCAGGGACGCGTGCTGGGGCCATGCAAGGTCAGCTGGCAGAACGAGATCCGCCTGCGCTTTGCCATCAAGGACGTGCGCCCCGGGCAGCTGCGGGACATGTGCGCGCAGGTGGGCCTTGAGGTGGTGGCGATCCGCCGCTTGCGGATCGGGCGGATCGGCCTGAACAAGATGCCGGCGGGCCAGTGGCGCTACCAGCCGGTCACCGATCGCTTCTGATCACGTTTGATCGCGGGTCAGTACGCGCCCATGTAATCGCGCTTGCCAATCTCCAGTCCGTTGTGACGCAGCAGGGCGTAAGCCGTGGTCACGTGGAAGAAGAACTGCGGCAAGCCATAGGTCAGCAGGTAATCCTGGCCGGTGAAGCGACGCTCCTTCGGGGTACCGGGACGGGTCAC
This sequence comes from Lysobacter sp. A289, assembly GCF_054072675.1. Classification (NCBI taxonomy): domain Bacteria; kingdom Pseudomonadati; phylum Pseudomonadota; class Gammaproteobacteria; order Lysobacterales; family Lysobacteraceae; genus Lysobacter; species Lysobacter sp. A289. The sequence goes on along the minus strand of NZ_JBSVRN010000001.1, from coordinate 662,148 downwards.
GATCTCGCGTGTCTCACTGCCGTCAAAGCGCGCGGCATCAAAGCTGTCGACAAAGGCAATGGTGCGCTCCAGCAAGGCCCGCAGCTGCTCGATGCTTTGCTCGTTGTCGTCATAAACCGGCACCTCGGCGCCGGCCAACCGCGCGGTGACCCCCTTGGCGAAGTCGCAGGCAATCTGCACCTGGCGCACCAGCGGCAGCATGTCGGGAAACAGACGTGCCTGCAGCAGCACGGCGGGGTCGATCTTGCGCTCGGACGCGTGGGCCTCGGCCTTTTCCAGGATCGCGGCAAGACTGCCGAGCATCTGCTTGAACACGGGGACGGACGCGGCGTGCATGGAAATGGTCATCGGGATTCTCTGAAGGGACAAACCTTGATGGTAGCCGCTCTACCTCAACGTTCCATCCCTGCACACCCGGCGCTGGCCGTGGCGCTCTAGAATTGACGGCCTTGTCGTCTTTCGGTCATCCAATGCCCCGTCGCGTGCTCAAGTTGTTCCTGGGGTTGATCGCCTACGGGGTGTCGATGGTGATGATGCTCCAGTCCGACCTGGGACTGATGCCATGGGACGTGCTGCACCAGGGCATCGCGTTGCAGGGCGACTGGCCGATGGGCCGGGTCACGATTGCGGTCAGCTTCGCGACGTTGCTGATGTGGATCCCCATCCGCCAGAAGCCGGGCGTCGGCACCCTGTGCAACGCGGTGGTAATCGGATTGGTATTCGACGCCGTCAATGCTCTGATTGGCGACCGGCTGCTCGAAGCCTCCATTGCATCGCGCACGGCGTTGCTGATTGGCGGCATCGTGCTCAATGGGGCGGCGACGGCCGCCTACCTGGGGGCGCACTTCGGTCCCGGCCCGCGCGACGGGTTGATGACCGGACTGGTACGACGGACCGGCCGATCCGTTCGCCTGGTGCGCACCATCATCGAAGGCAGCGTGCTGGTATCGGGCTTCCTGCTTGGCGGCACGTTTGGCATCGGCACGGTGGCCTACATGCTGGTAATCGGGCCGTTGATCCAGCTGATGCTGCCGTGGTTCGACCCACGTCGGAACGCGGCTGCAACGCCGCAGCCCGCCGCCGAGGGGCTATCCGCGCAGCAGGATCGCCGGTAGCGCCACCAGACCGAGCAACACGATAGTCGCGACGACCGCCAACAGCACCCGGCCAGGCTCTTCGCGCAGCACGTCCTTGAACGTCTGGGCGGTGCCGTCGCGCTGCGCAGCTTCATGTTCGGCGCGCGCGTTCGCCTGCCGCTTGGCCTGATACTCCGCCATCAGCCGCTTGGCCCTGGGCAGGTCGTCGTCATGGCTCAGCCATATACCGCCATGCGAGATCCCCCAGCGACTGGGTTGGGTCTCGTAATACTCGATCCGTGCTTCATCGAGCATCGCCCGCACGTCGTCGATCTCGTCGTCCAGTACCAGGCGCAGGTTGAGCAGCAGTTTTGACATCCGGCCATCATACCGGCGGGCGGCTGTGCCGGACGGTTCATTTTACTCCCAGCACGTCCAGTGGGTCGGCAACCGGCTGATCGGGAAGCGGCTCACCAGGAAGCGGGACGGAGCGTCGGGGCAACCGGCTCCTGTACGCCTCTATCGCCTTTTTTGCATGTCGGTCGAGTATCCCGGCGGGAATCGCCTGCTCGCCAAACACCTCGATTATCTGGGCCAGCAGTGCTTCCGCCGGTTTGCGCCGCGGCTCGACCTGCGCGGCGTCAGTGGCGCGCAATCGGCGCAATGTCTCTTGCGCTATGTCCAGACCGCTGTCGATGAACAGCTCGCCGGCCTGCTGGTCCGCCGGGTCGCGGCGCAGCACTTCCTGGCAGGCCACCAGCGCCGCCTCGGGCTGCCCAGCCTGGGCCTGGAGCAGCGCAATCTGCTGCCATGGTTGCTTGCGCGCCGGGTCGGCCAAAGCCGCCTGTCGGTAGGCCTGCAATGCCTGTTCAGGCAAGTCGTCGCGAACGGCGGCATCCGCCTCGGCCATGTACTCCGGGTATCCCGCCTTGGATCCCAGCGAAACCGTTGCACAGCCAGACAGCACGACCAGAAGCGCTGCGGCGGGGAGATATCGCCACGAAGCTCGGAACCGCGTAATTATCGTCCGCGCAATCATCGTCGTCATCGTTTCGTACCCTTCGTCGTCTCGGCCCACCCCCCAATCGAAACATAGCAGTTGCACGGATCATTGTTCCCGTTGCGGGGCTACCGGCAGATGCCAGTCGTAGCGGATCGCCATGTAACGCAGCCCAAAGCACAGCACCGCGGACACGACCATCACCGGCACCACCGGCAAGCCCAGGAAATCCCCGACGACAATCACGATTGCGCCGATCATCGCCGCAACCGCATACAAATCAGACTGGAATACCACCGGCGTGCGCGCCACCATCATGTCCCGCACGATGCCCCCGCCGATGCCACTGAGCATTCCCAACAGCACCGCGCCCACCGGCCCCAGCCCGTGATCCAACGCCTTGATCGTGCCGATCACTGCAAACAGCGCCAATCCGGCTGCGTCGAACAACCGCACCGGATTGTGCAACCGTTCGATATCGGCATAACGATAGAAAGTGACGATACCCGCCAGGCAACTCACCGCCAGGTAATGCCAGTTCGCCAATGCGACCGGTGGTGTCGCACCAATCATCAGGTCGCGGGTGATGCCGCCTGCGGCGGCCGCGGCGAATGACAGCACCAGCACGCCAAACAGGTCCAGCCGGTTGCGTACCCCGAGGGTCGCGCCACTAATCGCAAACGCAAACGTGCCGACCAGGTCGATCACGGTGATGATGGAATTCAGGTCCAAGGCAGCCCGCGCTCACTGGAATGGCGCCATAGAATGCCACGCTCCCGGACACGTGAGCGATACACCCGGGCCTTGCGACTCAACCGGGGCCCGGATCACGCCCGGGGTTTCGGGCGCGCCAGGCCGCCAGCAAGGTCTCGTAGTGTTTCATCTCGTCGGCATAGATGTCCGATACACAACGCTCGCAGCCGCTGTCACAACAATCCATGGGCAGTGGACGTTCGGGCAGCAACGGCGGCGGGTCGTCGCTTTTCTGCATCGGAACCGGCGGCGGAATCAGGTTGGGAGGATGGCCAGGCACGGCGTTCAGTATGGACGGTAGCAACGTCGCAATCTAATCGGCCGGCAAAGATCGACTGCTACCGCCCTCGGTGTATTTTTCGTGCAACTCCACCGGTGCGGCCTGCTCCTTGCTGCGCCGCCGGATCCACAGGTTGATCATCTCCACGAACACCGAGAACGCCATCGCGACATAGATGTAACCCTTGGGAATGTGTTGGCCAAACCCGTCGGCGACGAGTACCAGGCCGACCATTATCAGGAAGGCCAGCGCCAGTATCTTGACCGTGGGGTGGCGCTCGACGAACTCCCCGATCGGCCGGGCAAACGCCAGCATGAAGGCAATCGAAATGACGATGGCGGTCACCATCACCCAGCGCTCGTCGACCATCCCCACCGCCGTGATGATGGAATCCAGCGAGAACACGATGTCGAGCACCATGATCTGCATGATGACCGCACCGAAGGTCGCGGTCGCCGCGCCCGTCGCCACCTGCTCGGTTGCGCCCTCCAGCTTCTGATGGATCTCATGCGTGGCCTTGGCGATCAGGAACAGGCCACCGCCGATCAAGATCATGTCCCGCCACGAGAAAACGTGATCGAACAGCGAGAACAGCGGTGCGGTCAGTCCGACGATCCATACGATCGCAAACAGCAACATCAAACGGGTCACGGCCGCCATGAGGATGCCGATGCGACGCCCCATGGCGCGCTGCTCGACGGGCAGTTTCCCGGCCAGGATCGAGATAAAGATGATGTTGTCGATGCCGAGCACGAGCTCCAGCGCCGTCAGTGTCAGCAATGCGACCCAGATTTCCGGGTTGGCGAGCAATTCCATGATGATTCCAAATGTTCCAGCGAGGTATAAAAAACCACGATCGGAAATGCATCGGATGGATGCACCTTCGCCATGGAGAGGCGAAGGTCTTGCCCGCAAACCGCTGGACGGTTTGCTGCTGCACCGGAGCAAATGCCCGTAATGACGGCGACAGCGATTGGGAGCTACTCCCCTTCGCCGGCGAGGCTATCACGCAGAACCATGAAAAAGCCAGATCCGCATCGCTGCGGACCTGGCCTGGGTTGTCGCATCCGCCTGGCGTTCAGCCATGGCGGACGCCGCGTTGGTCAGTGACCGGAGGAATGATCGATCGCTTCGTTGGATTGGAAGATCGCCGGATCCGCGTCACCCTTGACGTTCAGGAACCCGATCAGACCCTTCTCGGTCCGCGACAGCGCGTGGTCGACCAGGATGTAACGACCCGGATAATCCACCTTGAACTCGACCATCGTCGCCCCGCCCGGCGGCACGATCGTGGTCTGCACGTCGGTCAGCGGCGGGCTGGTGAACGAGGCGAGGTTGTAGACCCGATCGAAGACCTCACCGATCAGGTGGAAGCTGGAGGTCAGGTTGGGACCGCCGACGCCGAAGAACATGCGCACCGTCTCGCCCACCTCGGCTTCCATGTTGAAGGTCTTGGTCAGCGCGTCCATGCTGCCGTTGAACATCAGGTGCTCGGGTTTCTCGTCCAGCAGCTTCTCCAGGGAGAATTCCTGCAGGCCGGACGAGCCATGCTTCTGCGCGGTGTAGAGCTCGCCCTGCATCACGTAGAACTCCTTGTCGACCTCGGACAAACCGCCTTCAGGCTCGACCAGGACCATGCCGTACATGCCGTTGGAGATGTGCTGGGCAATCATCGGCGTGGCGCAGTGGTAGACAAACAATCCCGGATGCAGGGCCTTGAAAGTGAAGCTCTTGGTCTGCCCCGGAGCCACCTGGGTCACCGCCGCGCCGCCACCAGGCCCGGTCACGGAGTGGAAGTCGACCGAGTGGATGTTGATGCTGTCCTCGGCGTTCTTCAGGTTGATGGTCACCGTGTCGCCCTGACGGATGCGCAGCATCGGGCCTGGCACCGTGTTGTCGAAGGTCCAGTAGCGGTAGGTGCTGCCATCGGACAGCCGTCCTTCCACCTCGGTGGTCAGCAAATCGTAGTTGACGTGTTGCGGCGCCCGATCCCCGACCGGCTCACCGACCTGGCTCGGATCCTTGGCCACGTCCAGCGCGGTGCTGGCCACTTCCACGACATCGCCGACGATCAGCTTGCCGAACATGCCGGCCGCCCGGTGCCCCGGAATCGTGCACACGTACTCGAATGTGCCGCCCTTAGTGGCGCGGAACACGATCGTGGTCGCCGAGCCCACCCCGACCAGGTTGTCGGACTGGGCATTGAACTCGGGAACCGCGACGTCATGCATTGCGCCGTCGCCGTTGATCACGGTGAGTGCAACCACCGCGCCCTCGGCCACCTTCAAGTCGGGATTGATCTGCCCCTTGATCGAACCGGCATCGCCAACAAAGACCAACTGGCCTTCATGGATCTGTGTCTTCAGGGTGAAGGTGACATCCGCCACCGGGGTAACGGATTCATTGGCGGCGATTGCCTGGGGTACGAATCCCGCAGCTCCTGCCAGTGCAAACAACAACACAAGCTCTTTCATCGTGGACTTCCTTCCGGTTACAAAAATGCAGCTGTTGGAAGTCAACATAGGGTGCGCGCACGACTTGCTCCATGACTTGGGTCAAGCCAAACCAAACGCCACCGTATGTTCAGCTGACAGCCAGCCTTGGCAATGGTTGCGGACAATGCGAAACGCCCCTTGAAGGGGCGCCGTGAAACTCGCGTGACCTGGTGATTTGCTGCCTGCTTTGCTACTTACTCATGAGTGAGCGGCTGCAAGCCTTCGTGGTCGAACGTGGCCTGGTAGTCGTTGACGACCGCCACCAGTTGCGGCATCCCTTCCACCGAAGCCGGATCGGTCTTCAATGCGCCGGTCGCGCCCATCATCCGCCCGATCAAGACATGCAGTGCCGCATCCGGCTCGGGGTCAAGCTCGCAGTTGGCGACCATGTAATCGATATCGTTCCCGACTCCGATCGCGAGCGCGTCGGCGTCTTCCACTTGCAGGCGGCCCTCGTGGTAGGCGGGCAAGTTATCCGCGACGGTATCGCGGATCCGGGTCATCGCTGCCCGCAGCGGCGCATCGGTTGCCCAGCGCTGCCCTTCGGCCAGCACCGGCGCGGCTTGATCGTGGTCGGCGTGGTCGGCCGCTTGCTCGTGGGCAGGTGTCGCATCCGGCGTGGCGCTGGCACCAACCTCGTCGGCAGTGGCGTGCGCCGACGGATCGACGTCGGCGTCGTCGCTGCAACCGGCGCTGCCAAGCAGCAGGGAAACGACCGCCACTGCGACGGCAAAGTCTCGAATATTCATGATGGGTACTCCTGGATGATTGCCAACACGTTAGCGAGTCTCCCGGCCAATACCCTGATTCATGTCAAGCGCGCACATGTCAAGTGCGGACATCAACGGTATCCGCGGCGGCCCGGCACGCTGCCGCTGTAAACAGCACGTCGGTGGATGAGTTCAATGCCGTCTCCGCCGAGTCCTGAACCACACCGACGATGAAGCCGATCGCGACCACCTGCATCGCGATATCCGTGGATATCCCGAACAACCCGCAGGCCAGCGGAATCAGCAGCAGCGAGCCACCTGGCACGCCGGAGGCACCACACGCGGCAATCGCCGCCACCACGCTGAGCAACAACGCGGTAGGCAGGTCCAGAGAAATGCCCAAAGTGTGCACCGCAGCCATCGTCAGCACGGTAATGGTGATGGCCGCGCCGGCCATGTTGATGGTCGCCCCGATCGGGATCGATACCGAATAGGTCTCCTTGTGCAGCCCCAGCTTGCGGCACAGTTCCATGTTGATCGGGATATTGGCCGCCGAGCTGCGGGTGAAGAACCCGGTGATCCCGCTTTCGCGCAGGCAGGTGAACACCAGCGGATACGGATTGCGCCGGGTGGTCACGAACACGATCAGCGGGTTGGCGACCAGGGCGACGAACAACATGCAACCGATCAACACCGCCAACAGATGCAGATAGTCCAGCAATACCGAAAGCCCGGCCTCGGCAAGCGTCGATGCCACCAGTCCGAAGATGCCCAGCGGTGCCAGCCGGATCACCAGCCGGACCAGCCAGGTAACCGCGTTGGACAGGTCCCCGACCATCTGCCGGGTACTGTCGGCCGCATGGCGCAGGGCAATGCCCAGACCGACCGCCCAGGCCAGGATGCCGATGAAATTGCCGGTCACCAACGCGTTGACCGGGTTGTCGACGATCTGCAACAACAGGGTCTTGAGTACTTCCACGATACCATCGGGTGGGCTCAGTCCGGTCATCTCGACGACGGCGAGCTGGAGGGTGGTGGGAAACAGGAAGCTCGCCACCACCGCCACCAGCGCCGCGGCCAACGTGCCCACCAGGTACAGCACCAGGATCGGCTTGATGTGGGTGCGCTGGCCCTGGCGATGGTTGGCGATTGACGCCGCCACCAACACCAGCACCAAGACCGGCGCCACGGCCTTCAGGGCAGCGATGAAGATCGTCCCCAACAGGCCCGCCGATGCCGCCGCCGCTGGAGATACCAGCGCCAGCAGGGTTCCGGCGACCAGGCCGATAACGATCTGGGTGACCAAACTGAGGGACAGCAGCGAGACGAAAAAAGTTCGGAACCTGGAATTTGGCATGGGTACCTGGTCGGTCGACGGAAATGGAAATCATCGCGCGACCGAAGCCCCGCAGCGGTTGCGTCCGATAACGGCGCAACTGCTGATTGTCGCCGAGACCGGGGCAGGATGCGCGTGTGGCGGATCCATGCCGCCCTGACCCATGTCATTGTCAGCAGCCCGCACAACCCCAACCATGTATACCGACATGGTCGTCACCGACGACCGGACCAATCCAAGGGAGCCAACTCACATGCATGGCGAATACAAAGTGCCCGGCGGCAAGCTGGTGGTAGTAGACCTGGAGACCACCGGCGGTCGCCTCGCCGAGGTCCAGGTCAGCGGCGACTTCTTCCTGGAGCCCGACTCCGCGCTGGAATCGATCAACATCGCGCTGCGCGGCTTGCCCGACGATACCGACATCGCCGCGCTCGCCGCCGCGGTAAACGCCGCGCTGGGCGATGGCGTCAGCCTTTACGGGATCACGCCCGAGGGCGTGGCGATCGCCGTGACCCGGGCATTGGGCAGCGGAGACCATTCGTGAGCCGCTCGTCCTGGCGCGAGCACGACTGGCAGCTGATCCATACCGACGCGCAGTCGCCCGGCATGCACATGGCCCTGGACGAAGTGCTGACCACGGAAGTTTCCGCCGGCCGTCGCCCACCGACCCTGCGGGTGTGGGAGTGGGCGAGCCCGGCGGTGGTCATCGGCCGCTTCCAGTCGCTGCGCAACGAGGTCGACGCCGAGGCTGCTGGCCGTCATGGCATCGAGGTGGTTCGCCGGATCAGTGGCGGCGGTGCGATGTTCATCGAACCAGGCAACACCATCACCTACTCGATCTGCGCGCCGTTGACGCTGGTGGAAGGGCTGTCGTTCCAGCAGTCCTACCAGCTCATGGACTCCTGGGTCATCGAGGCACTCGGCGAGCTCGGCATCCGCGCCAGCTACCAGCCACTCAACGACATCACCTCGCCCGGCGGCAAGATCGCCGGCGCCGCCCAGGCGCGTCGCGGCAATGCGGTGCTCCACCACGTCACCATGGCTTACAACATCGATGCGGCCAAGATGCTGGAAGTGCTGCGGATCGGCCGCGAGAAGCTGTCCGACAAGGGCACCGCGAGCGCGGCCAAGCGGGTCGACCCGCTGCGCAGCCAGACCGGCCTGAGCCGCGAGGCGGTGATCGAACGGATGGTCCAGACCTTCCAGCGCAGCCATGGATTGCGCCCGGACACCCTGACCGCCGACGAGCTGGACCGCGCCGCCGTCCTTGCCAGGGACAAGTTCGCGTCCGTCGACTGGACGGCTGTGGTCCCCTGAGACGCGTGGTTTCAGGCGATCGCAGCGGCCGGCATTCACGCCCCCATCCGGGCTGGGTGCTAGCGTCGACAGCAACCCACACCAGTGAAGGCGCACCGTGAAGAAACGCTTCCAGCGCACCGCTCGCGGGCTGGCTGTCGCGCTTGCCCTGTTTACCCTGGTCGCCTGTTCCACCGGGCCCCGGGTGCGGACCGACCTTGATCCGGAAGCCAACTTCGCCGCCTACCAGACGTACGCATTCTACGAACCGCTGGCAATGGAGGCCTCTGGCTACAGCTCCTATCTGTCTGCGCAGATCAAGACCAGCATCCGCCGCGAGATGGAAGCGCGTGGTTATCGCTTCGACCCGGCAGACCCCGACCTGCGGGTGAATTTCCAGGGAGTGATCCGCGAGCGCACTTCGGTATACGACGTCCCCCGCTCTGATGTGCGCTGGTTCTACAGCTACCGCGCGCGCTCCTACGTGGCCGTGCCGGTGTGGTACGACGAGACCCGGGTCAACCAATACACCGAGGGCACGCTGACGGTCGACCTCGTGGACGCCGACCAGAACCGGCTGGTCTGGACCGGCGACGCCATCGGCAGGGTGACGCAGAAAACCGCACCCGAACGCATCATGGCCGCCGACCGTGCGATCAACGCCATCTTCGCCCAGTTCCCGTATTACGCGTCCGGAACTGCCGCTCCAATGCCATCGCCGTGACGGGCGCTGCATCAACGAACTAGGCGTTGGCCATCCACACGCTGGCTGATTACTTGCCGCCCCCGCTCCGCCAGATCGACAACACCAGCCAGGCACCGGCAACCGCCGCACCGAGAAAACCCAGCAACCCGAATGCCGGCAGCCCGAGCAAAGTGGGGCCCGCATCCACGGTCAGCGCGATCGACGAGCCGATGATCAATGCCGCCAGAACCACCCCCACGGTCAGCCGGTTGGCGGAATGGTCGATCTGGGTGCCGAACCGCTGCAGGTGATCGACATCCAGCCTCAGCTTGAGATTGCCGCCGCGCGCGGTACGCAGCAGGCGGCGAAGATCACGCGGCAGCACCGACAGGATGCCGGCAGTATCGGACAACACCCGCAACCCGTCGCGTGCGACCGCGCCCGGTGCGTAGCGCGCCAGCATCGCCCGACGCAGGAAGGGTTCTGCCTCACCGGCCATGTCGAAATCCGGATCCAGTTTGCGCCCCAGCCCTTCCAGGGTGACAAACACCTTGATCATCAACGCCAGGTCGGCCGGCAACACCAACTGGTTGGCGCGCAACAACGCTGTGACCTCCATCAGCATCGCCACCAGGTCAAGCTGCCCCAGCGGTACGCCGTGGTAATGGTCAACCAGCCCGTCAATATCCTGGGCCAACTGGGCCTCATCCACCTGCACTGCGCTGCTCCACTCCAGCAACATGTCGGTCACCCGCTCCGAGTCACGCCGAACCAGCGCATCCAGCAACCCGACCACCTGCGCGCGCCTGGAGTCGGATAACCGCCCAACCATGCCGTAGTCAATCAGCCCAATGCGGTTGCCGGGCAGCACGAACACGTTGCCGGCATGCGGGTCGGCATGAAAGAAGCCGTCCTCGAACATCATCTTCAGTACCGCCTGGGCGCCGCGACGGGCGATCAAGCCGCAATCCAGGCCCGCAGCGTCCAACATCACCAGATCCGAGACTGGGATGCCGTCGACGAAATCCTGCACGTTCATCCGCGGGCCGGTGTAGTCCCAATGCACTCGCGGCACCACGATCTGGTCGTTATCAATGAAGCTGGCCGCAATCCGTTCGGCGTGACGGCACTCGGCGGCCAGGTCCAGCTCGCGAGTCAGCGATGCCTTGAACTGACGGACCATCCCGGTCGGCTGGAACTGGCGCAGCTCCGGGAATCGCGCCTCGATCGCCTGCGCGGCGCGCTGCAGCAAACGCAGGTCGGCCTCGACCGTCGGGCGAATGCCCGGTCGACGTACCTTGACCACCACCTCGGTGCCGTCATGCAGGCGCGCACGATGAACCTGGGCGATCGACGCGGCGGCCAACGGGGCTGGATCGAACTGCAGGAACACCTCTTCCGGCGGCGCACCAAGGTCTTCCAACAGCTGTTTGCGGATCGCCTCCGGCGCCGCCGCCGGTGCCTGGCTCTGGAGCTTGCCGAACTCGGCAATCCATTCCGGGGCGAATAGATCCACGCGGGTAGCCAGGATCTGGCCCATCTTGACGAAGCTCGGACCCATTTCCTCCAGCGCGCGCCGCACCCGAACCGGCGCAGGCAGCGCCACCGACGCCTCGATGTGACCCAGCGGAAGCACCCTGCCCGCGCCAGCCAGCAACTTTGCCAGCCCGAGCCGGCGCACCATGTCGCCAAAGCCGTAACGGACCAGGATAGAGGCGAGTTCATACACCCGGCCCAGGTCCCGCGTTGCGGTCAATCCTTCCCAAAGCATCGTGGGTCTCCGGTTCGGCAGCGCGCCGTGACGGCGCCAGCCCAGACTACGTGTCGCTCAGACTACGTGGGCCATTACCGCGACGTAGTGACACAGGCTGCCACCGAGCACGAACATGTGCCAGATCGCATGCGAGTAGCGCAGCGTCGGGCGATGGTAAAAGAACGTGCCGGCGGTGTAGGAAATGCCGCCGGCCAGCAACCAGCCCAGCGTCCAGCCGTCCAGGGCATTCCACATCGGCTTGGCCGCCACCACGACCAGCCAGCCCATGCCGATGTAGATCATCGTGGACAGGCGCTTGAAGCGGCCGGTGAAGAACAACTTGAACACCACGCCGGCGATGGCCAGCGTCCAGATGGTGGCAAACATCCACCAGCCCCAGGGTCCGCGCAGGCCAATCAGGGTGAATGGCGTATAGGTGCCGGCAATCAGCAGGTAGATCGCACAGTGGTCGACGACCTTCAACCGCGACTTGAGCACCGGATGGCGCACCGAGTGGTACAGGGTCGAGGCCACGTACAGCAGCAGCAACGAGATGCCGAACACGATCGCACTGGCCAGTTGCCAGCGACTGCCGTGCAACGCGGCCAAAGTGATCAGAACCGCTCCACCGGCAAGCGCCGCCGTCGCACCCAGGCCGTGGGTCAGCGCGTTGGCGAGCTCCTCCGACGCACTCGTTCCATCCGGGCCCGGGTCTGGGGAGCGAGGATATCCGGATCGGCCATGGCTGCGCATGACCGCAATGCTAGCGCGATTTTGGCGTCAGGCTTTCTTCAGGAAGCAGGTTTTCAACACCAGGCCCTTGATCTTGTCGGAGCTGCCTTCGATGTTTTCGGCATCGCCTTCCACCAGTCGGATGTTGCGGATGACGGTGCCCTGCTTGAGCGGGATCGACGAACCCTTCACCTTCAAGTCCTTGATCACCGTCACCGTATCGCCCTGGCTGAGGACATTGCCGTTGGCATCCCTGACCACGGCGGCCTCGTCGGCTGCGGCACCACCGGCAATCGGCCATTCATGGGCGCAATCGGCGCAGACGTAGTTGTCACCATCGGGATAGGTGTTTTCCAGGCCACATTGGCTGCACGCGGGAATATCGGGCATGAGTCCGTCCAGGAGAGTCGTTGAGCGGGCACCGGATTATAGGCCGTCGCGGATGGCCACCAACGGGTGCGGCGCCGCCCTGCCGGCGGTTCCATCGCTGAACCGGAACCCCGACCGACGGCGTGCCATGCGCTGTTGCCCCCACCAACGCGTAGCATGTCCCGGTACGTCCTCGTCAATAGCTCCTCTCGCGGCCCGTTCCAATCCCCGGACCGCCCCTCCATGCGCCATCACCCAGTTTCAGCGGTGACGCTTTTCCCGGAGGTTTCCGATGCCCGGCTATACCACTCGCCAGCAGCACCTGCGCTTGGGTGCGCATGACTATCGCATCCGCTCACTCAGCGATCGCCAGCAGTTCTCGGATCCGGATGGCCGCGCCGAAAGGCTTGGCATCTCGTCGGCCCAATGGTGCCTGTTCGGTCAGATCTGGCCCGCGGGCCGATTGCTGGCCAACGCGATGAGCGATTTCGACATCGAAGGCAAACGCATTCTCGAGATCGGCTGTGGACTTGGCCTGGCAAGCCTGGTGCTGCAAAGACGCGGCGCGGATGTCGTCGCCAGCGATATCCACCCATTGGCAGAGCCCTTCCTGGCGTACAACTCCGCCCTCAACGCATTGCCCTCCGTCCCGTACCGAAAACTGCGCTGGGCCGTGCCGTTGCCCACCCTGGGCCGGTTCGACCTGATCATCGGCAGCGACGTGCTTTACGAGCGCACCCACGCTGAACTGCTGGCGGCCCTGGTCGGGCGCCACGCCAATGAGCAGGCCGAGGTCCTGATCACCGACCCCGGCCGCGGCAACAGCGCACCATTCACCCGCGCCTTGGCGGTACAGGGCTTCGTGGTGACCGAGACCCGCGGACCGATGAACGACGACGACCTGCCGCCATTCCGTGGTCGCCTGCTGCATTACCACCGCGGCGCGGTACCCGCCTTCCACCCGATCCCCGCCTCTACCGTGAGCAGGCAATGAGTTTCCCGCTCCACACCGACGGTCAACCCGACGCCCACGATGACGACCACGTGGTCGACCCGACGGTCTCCTGCGAGCAGTGCGACGCCGTGTGCTGCCGATTGACGGTCGTGGTCATGCCCGAGGACAACGTGCCTCGCCACCTGGTTGAGCGCACCGAGCGTGGCCTGGAAGTCATGGCCCGCGACGAGGACGGCTGGTGCGTCGCGGTCGACCAGAACCGCATGTGCTGCAGCATCTATGAGCAACGTCCGGCCATCTGCCGCAAGTTCACCATGGGCAGTGGCTACTGCCGCAGCGAACGGAAGGCCTACGCGCACCGCTACGACCGCGAAATCCCGTTGACCGTCATCGACACGGTCTGATCCGGGAGCCGGTAGCGATGCTCAGTCCTTGACCAGCCCGCCGTCGACGACAAGGTTCTGACCGGTCACCGCACGCGACCACGGGGATGCGAAAAACAGAATTGTGCTGAACGCACCCGCCGGGCAACCCATGCACACGGCCTGCAAGTCGCCCGTCGTACGCTGGCGACGACGCGACCTGCGCGATCCCTACGATCCCATTCCATGGACCTGAAAAGTGGCTATCCGTTCTGGGCGATCAAGAACGGCTTGATGCACGCCTTCCCACAGCTGCAGCACGACCGGCGTTGCGATGTCGCGGTGGTAGGCGGCGGCATCACCGGCGCACTGATCGCCAACGAGTTGGCCAGTCACGGTCACGAGGTCGTGGTGGTGGAGCGCCGGGACGTTGGTTGGGGCAGTACTTCGGCCAGCACGGCGCTGCTGCAGTACGAGATCGACACTCTGCTGATCGATCTTGCCGGCCAATACGGCGAACACGATGCCGCCCTCGCCTACCGTGCGTGCGGCGAGGCGATCCCGATGCTGCAGGCGCTGGCAAGCGACCTGCGCGATGTCGGTTTCGCCCGCAACCGCAGTCTGTATTACGCCAGCGCGAAGGGCGACGTGCCGGTCATGCAGGAGGAACTGGGCCTGCGAAAAAAACACGGCTTCCAGGTCGACTGGCTCGATCGCGCGACCGTGCTGGACGAGTTCGGCATCCGCTCGCACGGCGCAATCCTCAGTCAACTCGCCGCACGTGTGGACCCATACCGTTTCGCCTACCGCTTGCTCGCTCGGCTGGAAAGGCGCGGAACTGGCGTCTTTGACCGTACCCAGGTCGACCGGCTGGAACCCACTTCGCGCGGCATCACCCTGCACACCAGCCACGGCATCAAGCTGCGCGCCGCCCATGTGGTGATGGCCGCCGGATACGAGAGCCAGCAGTGGCTGAAGCAACGCGTCGCCCGCAACCGCAGCACCTACGCATTCATCACCGACCCGCTGGATGCCCAGACCCTGGGCCGGTTTGCAGACACGATGGCCTGGGAGTCCGCACGCCCGTACCTGTACATGCGTGGCACGGCCGATGGCCGCTTGCTGGTCGGCGGCGAGGACGACAATAGAGACATCCCCGCCCGCCGCGATACCCAGGTGGGCCGCAAGGCCGGCAAGTTGGTGAAGAAGATCCACGCCGCGATCCCGAGATTGCAGCCGATACCGTCGTTTGCCTGGGCAGGCACGTTCGCTGAAACCGCCGATGGCCTGCCGCTGTTTGGCCCGCACGCACAGTACGGTTCGCGGCTGCATTTCGCGATGGCTTACGGCGGCAACGGCATCACCTACAGCATGATCGGCGCCGGCCTGCTGCGCGCGTTGATCGAGCGGCGTAAACACCCGCTGGCGAGTCTGTTCTCCTTCCAGCGGCTGCAGCGTTGAAGATGCGGCGGAAACAGCCGGCGACTACTCGCGCTTCAGCAACGACTTGAGGTTGGCAAACGGATTACCGGTGGCGGCTGGCAGCTTTTCCTCGGCATCCAGCGCACTGCCGCCGGTGTAGTCCACGTAGCGCGAATGTTCGTTGTCGTGGCAATAGACGCACAGCAACTCCCAGTTGCTGCCGTCGGGCGGGTTGAAGTCGTGGTCGTGGTTGCGATGGTGCACCGTCAGTTCCGACAGGTTGGTGCGGGTGAACTCCCGCGCGCAGCGTCCGCAAATCCACGGGTACATCTTCAACGCCCGCTCGCGATAGCCCTTGCCGCGCTGTTCCGCGTCGCGGCGAGCCTGGGCAACGATGCGGTCGAGTGCCTCGCTGGAAGCGTTGGCTTTGTTGTTCGACATCGGGATCCACATAGGCAATCGGTGCCCGACTTTAGCGCAAAGACTGCCGTATCGTGCCAGCCATGACCACGCTGAAATACCTGACCGGCTACAACGAGAACGTGCTTTCGCAAGTGCGCGAGCTGATCGCCCGTGACCGTCTGGGCGGGTGGTTGCGTGACAAGTACGGCCAACTACACGACGTGCGCAACGACAAGGCGCTGTACGAGTACACCGTCGCCATGAAGGAGCGTTACCTGCGCAAGACCGAACCGCTCAACAAAGTCATGTACGACAACAAATTGCAGGTAGTACGACACGCGCTGGGCACCCACACCACGGTGTCACGGGTGCAGGGGAGCAAACTCAAAGCCAGCCGTGAGATCCGCATCGCGACGGTGTTCCGCGACGCGCCCGCGGAGTTCCTCAAGATGATCGTGGTGCACGAGCTGGCGCACCTGAAAGAGCGCGACCACAACAAGCCCTTCTACCAGCTGTGCACCCACATGGCGCCGGACTACCACCAGCTCGAATTCGACCTGCGCTTGTACCTGACCCACCTCGATTGCGTGCGAGTCAAGCCACCGCCGGCCCGCAACGCCGGATAGTTGCCTCGTCGGTCACTCGGCCTTTCCAATCGGCGTATCCGCCCCTTTCCGGTCTTCATGCGCCAACCACCGCCGCAGTGCGTGGCGGAACGCGAGTTCCTCGGACTCAAACCGATCCTCCTCCTCACGCAGTGCACGGATCAGCGAGAAGCACACCAGTAGCAGGATGACGGCAAACGGGACGGCGGTGATCACCGCCATCGATTGCAGGCCTTGCAGCCCCCCGGCAACCACCAGTACCGCCGCTACCGCCGCCATCAACACGCCCCAGGCGAGTTTTTTCCACATCGGGGGCTCTTGCATGCCGCCGGAGGTCATCATTGCCAGCACCAGTGTCGCCGAATCGGCCGAGGTGACGAAGAAAGTGAGCAACAGTACGGTCGTCAACAGGGCCAGGAAGCCGGCACCGGGAAGAAAATCGAGCACCTGGAACAGCACCTGCTCAGGCGCCTGCTGCAAAGCTCCCACAAGGTCCACACCATCAAACATCTGCAAGTGCAACGCGGTGCCCCCCAGTGCGGAAAACCACACAAAGCTCACCAGTGTCGGTACAGCAAGTACGCCGACGACAAACTGGCGCACGGTGCGTCCGCGCGATACCGCGGCGATGAACGACCCCACGAACGGCGCCCAGCTGATCCACCAGGCCCAGTAGAAGATCGTCCAGTCCGCCACCCAGGTGCCTTCAGTGAACGGCGTCATGTGCAAGCTCATGGCAGGTAGCTGGTTGAGGTAACCACCCAGCGTGTTGGTGAAATCCTCGAACAGGAATCCGGTGGGCCCGAAACACAGGAACGCCAGCAACACCGTCCCGGCCAACACCATGTTGAGATTGGAAAGCCACTTGATCCCGCGATGCAGCCCTGTCGTCGACGACAGCAAGTAGAGCACCATTGCCGCGCCGATGATGCTCAACTGGGTGGCGGCAGTGCGCGGCACACCGAAGACGTGGTGGAGGCCTGCACCGATCTGCAGCGCGCCGAAACCCAACGACGTGGCAACACCAACAGCGGTTGCGATGACGGCCAGAATGTCCACGACATAACCCAGGGTTCCGTCCACCAGCCGACCGAAGATGGGCCTCAACAGCTCACTGATCAGCCCGCGGGCATTGCGATTGAACTTGAACCACGCCATGGCTAGGCCGAGCACCGCGTAGATCGCCCACGGGTGCAGGCCCCAGTGGAAGAACGAGTACTGCAGTGCAGCCCTCGCCGCCTGGTTGCTCATCGGCTCCAGGCCGGCGGGTGGCATTGCCAGATGTGAAATGGGTTCGGCCGCACCCCAGAACACCAGCCCGATGCCCATGCCCGCCGAGAACAGCATCGCGAACCACGTCGTCAGGGAAAAATCCGGCGTCGCATCCTCGCCGCCGATACGCAGCCGTGCGAACCGGCTGCAAGCGAGGTAGATCAGGAAGGTGACCAGGAAGAACACGACCAGCAGATAGAGCCAGCCGGCGCCGCCGACGGTGACATCCAGCGCTTGTTGGGTCAGCACTTCCAGCTGATCGGGTGCCAGCGCACCCACCAGCACCAGCAGGCCCAACAGTACTAGCGAAATCCAGAAAACCATGATGGAGGATCCTTTTGATCAACGTAGCTGACTGTCTTTGCTGCCGCGCCGGTTGTATCCGGCGCCAGACTGCTCCTGATCCAGCGCTTGCTGGCACGTTATGCACAGACGCACGCCCGGAACCGCCATCCGCCGCGCCTCGGGGATGACGCAATCGCATTCCTCGCAATGGATCAAGCCCGGCCCCGTTGCCAGCTTGCTGCGCGCCCGCTTGACGGCATCTTCGACGGTCGCGTCGATCTGATCCTGCACGGCGCCATCGCCAGCCCATCCGGTTGCCATGGGAGCCTCCAAACCGTGGTGCACGAAAGTAGCGGCGATCATATCGCGCTCCGGTGGAGGTCTGCGTGACCCCGCAGCAAGGTAAGGCAAGACCGTCGAGTGCTCCCACATGGGTTCGACGCGGAAACGCCGGGCAACGCCGATGCCGGCATGGCGTCATCCATCCACAGGTATGATTCACCGAAACCGAGGCTCGGGGGGGCGACGTCTTGAATGGTTTATCTATCACGCACGCACAGCCGCGACACCGCATTCGCCACGGCTACCGCGCGGGGCATATAGGCGCCCGATGACGAACCACGCAACGCCCCGACGGGCATTGCTGGCCCGGCGCATATACCCCTTCCGGATACTGGGCATGGGGCTGGGCGGGCTGGCTGCGGCGGCTGTGCTCCACCAACTGAATGCGTCGCCGGGTGCTTGGGCATTCGTGGCATTCAGCTCGCTGCTGTGGCCGCACCTGGCCTACCGGATGGCCGTGTCCAGCGCCGACCCCCACCGCGCCGAGACGCGCAACCTGCTGATCGATTCCGCCATCGCCGGGACACTGGCACCGCTGATGCACTTCAACCTGCTACCCAGCGTGCTGATCATCACCCTTGCCACGGTCGATAAAATCAGCACCGGGATCCCGGGCCTGTGGATCCGCTCGATGCCCGGATTGCTGCTGGCGCTGGCGGCCACCACCGCACTCACTGGCGCCGCGTTTGCGCCGACCACCACCATGAGCGTGCTTGTCGCCTGCTTGCCGGTGTTGTTGATCCACACCATCGCGGTCAGTTGGGGCAGCAACAAACTGATCCGCAAGATCAGCCAACAAAACGCCGTCCTGGACCAGATACGGCGCATCGACACACTCACTGGCCTGTCACGGCGCGGCGATTGGGAGGAGCAGGCGGAACGGTTGCTGTCCAGCCACCCGGCAACCGACGGGCACGCCTGCATTCTGTTGATCGACATCGACCACTTCAAGCAAGTCAACGACCTGCACGGCCATGGTGCCGGCGACGAGGTCCTACGCCAGGTGTCAGGCCAGTTGCGCCAGACGCTACGTCCCCACGACCGCGTTGGCCGAATCGGAGGCGACGAGTTCGCGGTATTGTTGCCCAATACCTCAGAGCACGAAGCTAGGCAGGTTGCCGAGCGCTTTCGCGTCGCCGTTGAAGCCTTGCAACTGCACGACTACCCCGACCTGCGGCCGACCATCAGCATCGGTCTGGCCCCCTTCCCCATCGTGGATGCAGACCTGCGTGCCTGGCTCAACTCCGCTGACAACGCGCTGTATCGAGCCAAGAACCAGGGCCGCAACTGCGTAAGTAACTGAATACGGCCGACCATGTCGGCGGTTTGAGGAAGCGGGTAACCGACCCCATATCGCCAATTCAGCATCCGCCTGGACAACGCCCCCTTGCCTCCATCCATACCTCCCTCCTCCGACACCAGCGCCAGCGATCTGACCAGCAGCTTCCTCGGTGTGTTCCGTTTCAGCGGGCGCGCCCTGGAGCTGGTCTGGAGTACCAGTCGCCTGCTGACCGTGGCGCTGGGCCTGCTGACCCTGGTCGCCGGCCTGCTGCCTGCCGCCGTGGCCTATGTCGGCGCGCTGATCATCGATGCTGTGGTCGCCGCCAGCGGCGCGGTATCTGCCGGGGAGCCGTTGGTACTGGAGCCGGTGTTCGTGCTGATCGCCGTGGAAGCCGCCCTGGTGATGGCCCTGACCGGGACCCAGCGAGGCTTGTCGTTGGCGCAGTCGTTGTTGCGTGCGCAACTGGGCCAACGGGTCAACGTGATGATCCTGGAGAAGGCGCTGACCCTGCAGCTGGCGCATTTCGAGGACTCGGAGTTCTACGACAAGCTGACCCGTGCCCGTCGCGAAGCCTCGTCGCGGCCGCTGTCACTGGTGACCCGAACCTTCGGACTGGTCCAGAACGCCATCTCGCTGGTCAGCTATGGCGTCCTGCTCGCAGCCTTTTCGCCATGGGCGGTATTGGTGCTGCTGCTGGCAGGCCTTCCGGCGTTCCTGGCCGAGACGCGGTTCTCCGGTGACGCCTTCAGGCTGTTCCGCTGGCGCTCGCCGGAAACCCGGATGCAGATGTACCTGGAGACCGTGCTTGCGCGGGAGGACCATGCCAAGGAGGTCAAGCTTTACGGCCTCGGCCCGTTGCTGCTGGATCGCTATCGCAGCATCTTCCGCACCCTCTACAGTGCCGACCGGGATCTCGCCATCCGCCGCGACGGCTGGGGGTTCGTGCTGGGCCTGATCGGCACCGCGACGCTGTACGCCGCATACGGCTGGATCGCGATGACCACGATTGTCGGGCGCATCACTTTGGGCCAGATGACGATGTACCTGATGCTGTTCCGCCAGGGTCAGGCGGCGGTGTCGGCAAGCCTGTCGGCCATCGGCGGCATGTACGAGGACAACCTGTACCTGTCGACGCTGTACGAGTACCTGGAGACTCCGGTTCCGACCACCCAGGGCGCCGCCCAGGAAGGGCCAGAACCGACCGACGGCATCCGCTTCGAGAACGTCGGCTTCACCTACCCCGGCTCCGACACGCCGGCGCTGCAGGACATCAACCTGCACATCCGTCCCGGCGAGTCGCTGGCGCTGGTTGGCCAGAACGGATCGGGCAAGACCACCCTGATCAAGCTGCTCACCCGGCTGTACTCGCCCGACACCGGGCGCATCCTGCTCGACGGGCGCGACCTGCAGGAGTGGGACGAGACCACGTTGCTGCAACGCGTCGGCGTGATCTTCCAGGACTTCGCGCGCTACCAGATGCGCGTCGGCGAGAACGTCGGCGCCGGCGACGTCGAGCACTTCGAGAACCGCGAGCGCTGGCAGGAAGCCGCCGACATGGGCATGGCCACGCCTTTCATCGAGACGTTGCCGGCCGGCTTCGATACCCAACTCGGCAAGTGGTTCCGCGAGGGCCGCGAGCTGTCCGGCGGGCAATGGCAGAAGATCGCCCTGGCCCGCGCCTTCATGCGCTCGCGCGCCGACATCCTGGTGCTGGACGAGCCCACCTCGGCGATGGACGCGGCTGCCGAGGCGACCATCTTCGAGCACTTCCGCAAGCTGACGAAAAACCGCATCGCGATCCTGATCTCGCACCGCTTCTCGACCGTGCGCATGGCCGACCAGATCATCGTCATCCAGGACGGCCGCATCATCGAGCGTGGCAACCACGAGCAGTTGATCGCCGCCGACGGCCACTACGCCCACCTGTTTTCGCTGCAGGCGCAGGGCTACCGTTAAAACCCCATCACCCACTCCCCGCCGGCCGCCACCCGGGGTAGGATGGATCCGATGCCCAAAACGGCGCGTTCGAGGGGGTCGAATGGAATCACTGTCCAGGCGAAGTCACGGAAGCGCGACGATGGCGACGCGGGTGGCCATGCTCGCCCTGTCCACGTGCCTGCTCGCGGGAGTGACGGCCGCCGCCTCCACCGACACGCACGACCGCGCGCCCATCCCCGCGCAGCCCTCGGCACCGACCGTCATCGTCGGTGGTGACCAGGACTACCCGCCGTTCCAGTTCCTCGACGACCAAGGCGATGCACATGGGTTCGACGTCGAATTGATCCGTGCAGCGCTCGAACCTCAGGGGCTGACGGTCCGCGTCGAGCTGGGCGAGTGGGACATCGCACTGGAGCGTCTCGATCGCGGCGAAGTCGACGTGGTGCCGATGTTCACATCGCCGGAGCGCGCCAAACGCTTTCTGTTCACCAAGCCGTACATGCTGCGCTACCACGTCGTGTTCGGCCATCGCGATTCTCCGCTCATCCTGTCGCTGCAGGAGCTGTCCGGACACCGCGTCGCTGTACAGCACGCCAGTCTTGCCCTGGAAGCCCTGAGTGCACTCCCGCTCACTGATGTGGAGATCATCCAGGTCGATGTCGAAGCTGACGCCCTGGCCGCGGTGAAACGAGGCGAAGCCGACTACGCCCTTGTGCCCACCGGGATCGGGCTGTACGCCACCGCACACGGCGGCATGACCGACATCATCGCGCTCGGCCCACCCCTGCTCGAGCGCAGATACGTCTTCGCGGTCCGACCCGGCCGGGCAGAGCTGGTGCCCATCATCGACGCCGGGCTGGACCGGGTCCGCGCAAGTGGCGAGCGGGAACGACTGTACGAAGCCGCGACCCTGGGTCGACACGTCACCGAAAACGCCGACAAGTCGTGGGTGCTCGCGGTGCTGGTGCTGTCCGGCCTATGCTTGGTGTTACTCATTCCCGCACTGTCCTGGTGGCGATCATCGGGTGGTGTCATGCCCTGGCCTGGCCAGACCAATGGACGCCGCGACCTGGTGGCGTGGCTCGGACGCCGCATCCGCCGCCGGCCGGGTGCGAGCTTTGCATTGGCGGAAATCCGGCTGCTGGGCCTGGATCTGATCGAGAATATCGCGGGGGAAGCCGCGAGTCAGCGCATCTGGCGCAGCAGCGAGTCGCGGCTGCGGGAGGTATCGGGTGTCGAGCATGTCTCCGTGCTGGGATTCGGCAACTTCGGGGTGGTCGTCGACGGCGTTTCCGACCAGGCGGCCGTCACCCGGATGATTGACCGGCTGACCGCGTGCCTGGCCGCACGGCTCGAGGTTGGTGACCTGCCGGTGGAGTTGCGCACCCGGATCGGTACCGCCTTGTATCCCACCGATGCCACCGACGCTACCGGTTTGACCCGAGCCGCCCGGATCGCCTGTGAAGCCGCGGGGAAGCAGATCACGGTCGGCACCTATTATCACGCGGGACTGGAGCCCGATCCTCGCCAGCTGACGCTGCTGTCAGAGCTTCGCGAAGCCATCGCCGACGGGCAGTTGGGGTATGCGCTACAACCAAAACTCGACCTCGACAATCACCGCTGGATCGGCGTCGAACTGCTGGTCCGCTGGCATCACCCACGGCATGGTCCGCTGGCACCGGACGACTTCATACCGCTGGCCGAACATGCCGGCATGACCGGCGAGCTGACCCTGTACATGGTGGGCTGTGCGCTCAAGCACTGTCGCCAATGGCGCGAGCAAGGCCATCCGCTCACGATCGCCGTCAATGTGTCCGCCAACGACCTGGCCGACCCGGCACTGGTCTCGTCAGTCATTGCCGCCACCGGGGACCTCGGCTCGCAGTTGTTGTTGGAGCTCACGGAAACCGACGTCATGCGGGATCCGGACAAGGTTGTCGACGCAATTGCCCGGCTGCGCCCATACGACATCCGCATCTCGATCGATGATTTCGGCACCGGCCACTCCTCGCTCACCAACCTGCGTTTGCTGGACGCCGACGAACTGAAGATCGACCGCACCTTCGTGACGCGATTGCTGCAGTCGCCTTCCGACCAGGCGATCGTGCATGCGACGATCCATCTCGCCCACGATCTCGGCGTGCAGGTCACCGCTGAAGGGGTGGAAGACGAGGCGACGCTGGCCTGGCTGGCCGACGCCGGTTGTGACCGCGCGCAGGGCTTCGCAATAGCCCATCCGATGAGTCCGGAAGCCTTCGCCGTGATGCTGGAACGAGGCGGCACCGGCCGGCTACCGGTGCCGCACTGATCGACGGCCCGACTGCGCCCGCTGTACCGGTCAGTTGGGCGTCTGGTTGGCGACCGCCGACATCCGGTTGTCGACCCCGGTGACGCCCTGCATCGATTCCAGCGCCGCCGTCAGCGCGTCGATCTCGGCCGCCGAGGCGCGCCCACGCAGCACGACGTGGCCCTCGTTCACCTCGATATTGACCTCACCGGGTTGCGCGAGCAGGCGCCCGAGCCGGGTGCTGATGCGACCGTGCAGTTGGCCATCCTCCACCGGCGCATTGGACAGTCCGGCCCGTGCCCGCGCCACTACGCCGTGCGCACGATCGATCACGCGTTTGGTCTTGCCTCGCGCGAAATGTTCTGCGTCATGGCCGACCGACACCCCACGATCGCGCGCCAAGGCACGCCGCCGCCGTCCTGTCGCCGGGTCCAGGAAGTACATGAGGGCCGCCCCGGCACCCAATGCGGCGGCAAGTCTGGCTAAGGTATTCATGAATGGCACTCCGTTGAAAACAGGTGCTGCCATGCTGGCATCGCGACCGCGAAGCGAGCGCGAAGGCGTCGCCGGATCCCCCGATTCCCCGCCAGAATCCGACGGCTACGTAGCGGGCGTCACCCCGTCGTCCCGCAGCGTGCGATCAAACAGCGCGACCGTGCGGCGCCACGCCTCACGCGCGGCGTCTTCGTCGTAACGCGGCGTGGTGTCGTTGTTGAAACCATGCCCGGTGCCGGCGGGCTGGTACAGGGTGTAGTCCACGTCGGCTTCCTTGAGCGCGGCCTCGTAGCCTGGCCAGGTGGCGTTGACGCGCTCGTCGGCGGCGGCGAGTACCACCAGCAGCTCGGCGTTGATCGCCTCCACGTCCTCCAGCGGCGGTGCGCTGCCATAGAACGGCACAGCGGCGGCGAGACCCGGCAAGCGCGTGGCGAGGAAGTTGGCCATGCCACCGCCGTAGCAGAAGCCGACCACGCCCATCCTGCCGTTACCGCCCTCGACCTTGCCAAGCATGTCGGCGGCGGCGAGGAAATCCTGATGGGTCTTGCGCTGGTCAAGCTTGCCAAACAGCGCACGGGCCGCGTCCTCATCGCCCGGATAGCCGCCCAGCGGGAACAGCGCGTCGGGCGCGAAGGCGATGAAGCCTTCCAGCGCCATCCGCCGCGCGATGTCCTCGATGTGCGGATTGAGGCCACGGTTCTCGTGCACCACCAGCACCAGCGGCAGCGGACCACTCGCGTCGACGGGCTTCACCAGATAACCGCGACCAGTACCGTAGCCCTCCGGAGAATCGAACTCGATGTACTCCGCCGACAGCCGCGGGTCTTCCGGCTTCACCTGCTGCGCCTGCGCGAACTGCGGGCTCAGCGCCGCCAGCAGCCCGGTCGCGGTCGCTGCCCCGACCGCAAGCCGCGCCGCCCCAGTGAGGAAGCCGCGGCGATCGATCACCCCGTGGACGTACTTGTCGAACAGTCGCAGCACCTCGGGATCGAAGTCGCTGGCCTTTGAGCGGGGTCGGTTTGACATGGGGTTCTCCGGGACTGGCGTATGCCGCAGTCCGAGCATATCGGGCCAATTGTTATCGAATGGAAAAGCCGGCCACCCTCCCCCACGTGTAGTGGATGTCCATGCCCGGCAAGGCGGTGTATTACGGCTCCGCCTAATACACCCTACATCCGGTCAACGGTCGGTCATAGGGTGCATTAACAATGCACCGCTTTTCCGCACCCGCAAAGGTCTGCATCAAGCACCCACAACCCCTGCCGCCGATGCCAGTCCTCCAGCGACTCCTCCGGGAACCCCAGGATCTTGGTCACCATCGCCGGACTCACGCCCAGGCGCGTTGCGAGATCCGAACGCGATAGTCAGCCTCGCTCAAGCAGCTTCGCCAGGGTCAGCGCGAACCCGGGCCGCCCGGAGAATGCTGGCGAGTCCGACGCCCCATGCTTTCCGCGTTATCCCGGGCACATTCCTGTGGAGCGCGCCGATGAAAACAACGGCCTCGATCCTGGCTGTCCTGCTGCTGGCGTGCACGCCGCCGGCACACGCGCAGCACTACACCGGCCCGGTGATCGACGTGCACTTGCATGTCGGCGCGGCCGCGCCCGGCGCGCCGAACCCGGCCACCGGCCAGCCGACCACGGCCAACACCGATGCCGAGCGCGAGCGGCTGACACTGGAGCAACTGCGGCAGCACAACGTGGTGCTGGGCCTGGTTAGCGGGCCCGATGGCGCGATGAAAAGCATGCGCGACGCCGGCGGCGAGCGGATCTGGGCGGGTGCGTTCCTCGACGATGGCGGCCACCCGCTGCCACCGCCCGAGGTGCTGCGCGCTGCATTCGCCTCCGGTGAACTGAAGGTGCTCGGCGAAATCGGCGCGCAGTACCACGGGCTGGACCCGAGCGACGAATGGTTCGAACCCTACCTGGCACTGGCCGAGGAGTTCGATATCCCGGTCGGCATCCACACCGGCCTCGCCCCGCCCGGCGCCGCCTACGGGTGCTGCCCGGACTTCAGCATCGGCCTCGGCAACCCCGCGATCCTGGAGCCGATGCTCAAGCGCCACCCGAAGCTGCGCGTGTGGCTGATGCACGCCGGCTGGCCGTACCTGCAGGAGACCAAGGCGATCCTCTACATGTACCCGCAGGTCTACGCCGATGTCGCGGTGATCGACTGGATCATCCCGCGCGCCGAGTTCCACCAGTACCTGCAGGCGCTGGTCACTGCGGGCTTTGGCGACCGGCTGATGTTTGGCTCCGACCAGATGGTCTGGCCCGAAGCGATCGGCCAAGCCTTCGAGGGCGTCGACAGCGCTCCGTTCCTGGATGCGGCGCAGAAGCGCGCGATCTTCCACGACAACGCCGCACGTTTCCTGCGGTTGGAGCGGTAACCAGCCTTCGGGGGGGCCTCGATGTATCCGGCGCCTGCCCCGACACGCTCACCTTTGCACAGCTTGGCGGGCCGGTGCGCCGATTGCGCCGGCCGGGCGTCTTGTCACGTGCGTGAAGCATCGCAGTGGCCGAATCATCACATTCCTCGGCCCGCCACGGGCGGCGGCACCAGACACGGGTAATTTGATGAAACTGATTGGAAATATTTCCTCCGCCCGACCGCTCCAGGCGGCGCTGGCCATTGCCTTGCTGGGCGCCACGCTCGCATCGCAGGCTCAGGCTCAGGCTGAACAGTACCGGCAGGGCGAGTGCGGCACCTTCACCATCGCCGCCATCCCCGACACCCAGAACTACATGGACTTCAGCCACCAGAAGTCCCACGGGTTCCCCATCGATGCCGCCGAACTGTACTTCGAGCAGATGCGCTACATCGCCGATAACGCCCGGAGCAACGGCGGCGACATCGTGTTCGCCACCCACCTGGGCGACATCTGGCAGAACCGCGTCGAGCGTATCGACCCGGGGCACGCCGCGCGTGGCTTCAAGGCCCTGCCCGACTCGGTGACTGGCGGCAAGCCGGGCCTCTACCCCGAGGAAGTGCCGAACCACGAGATCCCGACGGCGGTCAAGGGATTCGAGATCATCGCCAACGCCCTACCGTTCTCGGTGGTTCCGGGCAACCACGACTACGATGCCGTCTGGACCGACCCGGCCCATCCGCCGCAGGCCGAGTCCGACCCCATGGCACCGGAGATCCGCCACTTCGGCGGACTGACCGGCTTCCTGTCGGCCTTCTCCGAGCAGTCGAACTTCTTCCGGGACCAGCCCTGGTACATAGCCTCGAATGACGGTGGCGCCGACAGTGCCCAGGTGTTTACCGCAGGCGAGTGCAAGTTCCTGCACCTCGGCCTGCAGTACGACGCCCCGGATTCCTCGCTGGCATGGGCGCGACGCGTGATCAATCAGAACCCCGGCCTGCCGACCATCGTCACCACCCACAAGTACACGGGGCGCGACGGCAGGCATGCGGTCGGCGGGACGCTGGACATGAGCCTGATCGACCGGCAGGACAACAACCCGCAGATGGTCTGGGACGAGTTCATCAGCCAGCACGACCAGATCTTCCTGGTGCTCAGCGGCCACATCGGCGGCCAAGGTCACGGCATCGACTACAACGACAATGGCCACGAAGTGCACCAGATGCTGTCCGATTACCAGCCGCGGGCACACGTGGCAAAGACGAGGGACCCGGAAAACCGGTATCCGGACAACACCCAGACAGGCGACGGCTGGCTGCGCCTGCTGACCTTCAACCTCGACAGCCCGCAACCCAGCGTCCACGTGCGGACCTATTCCACGCACTACGGAAAGTTCAGCTCGGAAATCCCCGAATACGCCGCTTGGTACAAGGCCGGTGAGAGGCAAGCCGACACCCCGGATGCCGAGTTCATGGAGCGCGACGACTTCGTGGTCGAGCTGACCGGTTTCCACGAACGATTCGATAACGCACGCCCGTAATGCCTTAGGCCGCGCGCCCGGCACGCGAAATTTCGCGTCTTCCCCACTGCCCGACCGACCGTGGCGGTCGCAGCTTGCCTGCGACCGCCACGGTCAGAACATGGATTTGCCAAAAATGTCCCCCGTCACCGCATCGACCCTTCATCGCAACCAGCGCGGCCTGCCGCAACACCGCGTCCTGGCGCTGGCCCTGTCCGCAGCCATTACCGCCGTGGCGTTCCCGGCCTTCGCCCAGGACATGCACACCGCCGCCCTCGCCGCTGATGAGGCGGCACCCGAGGCCAACATCGAGATCACTCTGGATGTCGCCAACCTGGATGCGGTGGTCGTCTCCGGCTCGCGGCTGCAGGCCAGGTCGGAGATCGAGGCCAGGCGTGAAGCACCCGCGATCGTGGACACGCTGTCCAGCGACGAGATCGGCGCCATGCCCGACCTCACCATCGCCGAGTCCCTGCGACGCATCACCGGCGTGACCACGGTCTACAACGACGACATCGGCCAGTTCGCGTCGATTCGCGGCTCCCACCCCGACTTCGTCCCGGTCACCATCAACGGCCTTACGATCGCGACCACCGGCGACCACGGCGAAGGCACCCGCAAGGTCAACCTGCAGGTGATCCCGTCCAGTGCCGTGCATCAGCTGCAGGCCTACAAGTCGCTGTCCCCCGAGCTCGACGCCGGTGCGGTCGCCGGCCTGATCAACATCGTGCCAACCAGCGCGTTCGACATGGGGCAGCCGTTGTTCAGCTTCAACCTGGGCACCAGCTACTCGACCTACATGGACGTACCCGACGACAACAGCTTCGGCCGTGATTCCAAGGACTCTCCGTGGGGCCGCTCGGGCCAGTTCTCGTGGGCGCCTACCTTCGCCAACGACACCATCGGCCTGATGGTGACCGGCATCTACGAGCAGCGCCCCCGCACCCAGTCCAACGCCGCGATCCCCAACCGCCTCTACTACAACGATGACGGCACCCTGACCACTCCGGAATCGGAGGGCTGGAATGGCTTCGCAGCCCCCGACGGGTTCGTCGCGCACAACTACACCAACATGTTCACCAAGCACGGCGGCACCGCGAAGCTGGACTTCCGTCCGAATGAACGCTTCCAGGCGTCCCTGTTCGGTTACGCGTACTTCTCCGACGAGCAGGAGACCCGCAACACCAACCGCGTCTACAGCCTGAACGAGCACCGTGACCTGACCGAGCACACCGGCACCGCCAACGTCCGCGCGATGGATTCCCAGTGGCGCTCCAACGATTTCAACCGTGACCAGATGGGCATCCAGGGTCATGCCGCGTGGGACTTCCAGGACAAGGGGAACCTCAGCGTGGACCTGAGCCGGACCCGCGCCTGGTACAGCTCGGACCGCCCGTTCGTGGCCTTCCTCTACAACCCGAACACGCGAATCAACTACGACCTGTCCAACCCGGGCCAGATCTTCATTCCGGACGATGGAAATGCGTTCATCGACCCGGCCAACTTCAGCAATGGCAACACCTACCAGGACCGGCGCGAGGCGTGGTCCTACGTCTCCCAGGCCAAGGTCGACTACGGCTTGAACAACGCGGCCTCGGACCGTGGCTGGGGCTTCTCCACCGGCCTCGACTACCGGGTCATGGACATGGAGCGTGACAACACCGCCACCTACTATGAGAAGGGGCAGGTGACGATGGACGGGTTGTCCTACTTCCCGGGTTTCAACACGCCCGGCTACAGCTGGCCGGCGATGTGGCTGGAGAAGCCGGAGGCGTTCTGGAACGACGTCATCCCGGGCATCGCGATCGACGAGGACAAGTCCCTGCAGAGCTCGCTGATCAACGACTACAAGTACCGCGAAAAGATCCTGGCCGCCTACGTGAACGGCGTCTACGCCACCGACAACCTGCGTATCAGCGGTGGCCTGCGCATGGACCGTTCGGACTTCGACGCGGAAATGGCGAAGACGGTCGGCGGCGTGGTCCAGCCCGACAAGGCCCGTGCCTTGGGCGACGACACCAAGGTCCTCCCCTACCTCAACGCGATCTGGTCGCTGTCACCCGACTTCCGGATCAAGGCCTCGGCGTCAAAGACACTGGGCCGGCCCAACCCCGAGATGATCGCGACGGTCGAGAACCTCAACTACGACGACCTCACCATCTCGCGCGGCAACCCGCTGATCAAGCCACGGCAGTCGACCAACCTCGACCTGGGCATGGAGTACTACTTCAACGACGGCCTGGGCATGTTGACGCTGACCGGGTTCTACAAGGGCGTCAAGGACGACATCCTCGACGTCTCCTCGCAGGAAGTCATCGATGGCGATACCTGGACGGTCTCCGCACCGGTCAACGGTGATGACACCACGTACAAAGGCCTGGAGCTCGGCGTCGTCAACAGCAGCTTCGTGCAGATGCATCCCGCCCTGTCCCCACTGGGCGCCTCGTTCAACCTGATGTTGGTCGATGGCAAGTCATCCTACATCTACAACGGAACCCCGCACGAGCTTGACCAACTGCAATACCAGTCCGAGATCGCCGGCAACGCCGCAGTTTTCTGGACCTTCGACCGCGGGTCGGAGCTGCGCCTGTCCGTCAACCACCAGGGCGAGTACCTCGAGTCGTTTGCCGCCAACCCCTGGCAGAACATCTGGATCGAACCGTTCACCACCTTCGACCTGAGCGCCAAGTGGGTGGTCAACCCGAACCTGCAGCTTCGCCTTGAAGGACGCAACATCTTCGGCGAGGAGCGCGGACGCGCAACCGGCCCGCACAACGACCTGTTCCGTACGAACCTCGAGGTTGGCAGCACCTGGTTCGCGAGCATGAACTACCGGTTCTGACAGCACTGACAAGCGACCGTTAACGCAGCGAATAGTCTTCCGGGCAGGTCCCTGCGAACAAGCCCTTCATGCCATGGCAACGACCATGGCGGTCTGCGCAGGCGTACTGCGCGCCGACCACATGCGAGGACACCCCATGGCCAAGACATCCGGCAGCAGCAGGAAGGTTGTCATCGCCGCCCTGTTCGGCAATGGCGCGGTTGCCGTCACCAAGTTCATTGCCGCATCGGTCACGGGCAGCTCCGCGATGCTGAGCGAGGGCGTGCATTCACTGGTCGATACCTGCAACGAACTGCTGCTGTTGTACGGCCTCAAACGCGCCGCAAAACCGGCCGATGAGAGCCATCCGTATGGCTACGGGCGCGAACTGTATTTCTGGAGTTTCATCGTGGCACTGCTGGTGTTTGCGCTCGGGGGCAGCGTGTCGATCTACCAGGGCATCAGCCACCTGCAGCACCCCGAGCCGATCGTCCGGCCGCTGATCAACTATCTGGTATTCGGGGCCTCGCTGGTGTTCGAGGGCTACACGTGGTCGGTGGCGGTGAAGGAGTTCCGCGCCACCAAGGGCGACCAGGGATGGTTCCAGGCGTTCAAGTCCAGCAAGGACGCCAGCACCTTGACCGTACTGCTGGAGGACAGCGCCGCCCTGATCGGGCTGATGTTCGGCCTGGTGGGCATCACGCTGGCGCTGGTGCTGGACGACCCGGCATTCGACGGCTACGCCTCCATCGGCATCGGCCTGTTGCTGGTCGCCACCGCAACGTTGCTGGCGCGCGAGACCAAAGCGTTGTTGCTGGGCGAGTCGGCACATCCGAAGCTGCGCGAGGCAATCATGCGCATCGCCAATGAAGACCCTGCAGTGCGTTGCGCCAATGGCGTGTTGAGCACGCAGATGGGGCCCAAGAGCGTCGTCGCCGCACTCAGCGTGGAGTTCGAGGACACCCTCGCCACACCGGAGATCGAGAGCTGCATCGATCGGCTGGAGGCCACCGTGCGCACCGAGCATCCGGAGGTCGTGGCGCTGTTCGTGAAGCCACAGACACCGCAAGCATGGCAAGCGCATTACGACGCGTTGGCGGCACCGCCGTCGTAGGCGGGGTTTCAGCCGCGCCAACCACAACCTGCGGTTATGACTCACACCCGTTTTTCTATTGGCGGACTTTGGCGGCTTGTGCCTAAGCTCGGGCCGTGTCATGGACGGAAGAACCCCGTGCCCGACCACTATGTGCCGCTGTCGGGGCGCAGGTTCGCGCGCTGCTTGAACCGGTTCCATGGCCGACTGTTGGGGGGCATCCGTTGCACGGTCAAGATGATGTGACTGCTTTTGGCCGTGGTGGTTTCATGACACGTAACGCTGGGAGCACTTTGCATGAATGATCGCCTGGGTCGGAATATTCCCACTTTGTTGGCCGCGTCGGTGCTGCTTGCGCTGGCCGGTATGGCAACCGCGCAAGATCTGGAAAACGCGGACCAGACAACCACCGCCCAGGACACCAAGTCCGAAGCTGCGGCAACCGCCAAAGCCTTGGACATGGCCACGGTCATCGTGACAGGGACGCGTATCAGCGATCGCACGCAGGCCGAGTCGCTGGTACCGATCGACGTGATTCCCAGCGACGTCTTGACCCAGTCCGGCGCCATCGACCTGGGCAGCGCACTCGACCTCGTTGTTCCGTCGCTGAATTTCCCGCTCGCGTCCATGTCCGATACGTTCGCTTTCACGCGGCCCTTCCAGATGCGCGGCCTCAACAGCGACCAGGTGTTGGTACTGGTGGACGGCAAACGCTGGCACTCCAGTGCGCTGATGTTGACGCTCGGCCAGGTCGGCCAGGGCTCCCAAGGCGTGAACATCAGCACGATCCCCATAGGTGCCATCGACCACATCGAGGTGCTGCGTGATGGCGCCTCGGCACAGTACGGCTCGGATGCCCTTGCGGGCGTCATCAACATCATTTTGAAGAAGGGGCCGGACGGCGGCCAAGTGCAAGCCAGCTACGGCAAGTACTCGGCTGGCGACGGTGACCGATCCCGGATCCAGGCCGACATCGGGTTTGCACTTGGTGCGGATGGATGGCTGCGGCTTTCTGCGGAGGTGGGCGATCAGCAGCCCACCAACCGTGCGGGACTGGATAACAGGCCAGGCTTTACCGAACTGGGAAAGAAGTTCCAGGTAGGCATCCCGAAATCCGAGAGCTACAACACCTTCCTCAACTGGGGATATGATTTCACGCCGAGTGTGAGTCTGTATGGCTCCGGGCATTACGGCATGCTCATGGCCGAGCCCATGGCGTTTTACCGTTATGGCGCCAATGCACCGATACCGAAAGATGACCTGATGCAGTATATCTTCCCGGATGGCGATGGCTTTCAACCGGTGGAACACGGCGAGTCGAGGGACAAGAGCTTCGTCACGGGGCTGCGTGGTTATACCGATAGCGGCTGGAGCTGGGATGTCAGTGCCAACTGGGGCGCCAACCGCGTGTCATACGGCACTTTCAATACAGTCAACTTCGCCTACTGGAACGATTTTGGCTATAGCCCCACGGATATTCACGACGGAACCCTGACTTCATCACAGTCCTCGTTTGATGTCGCCATTGCCAAGCCGCTGGGGGACAATTGGGATCTTGGCTTTGGTGTGCAGTACCTGCACCAGAGATACCAGATCGTAGAGGGTGACCTTGCCTCGTGGTACGTGGGCAATTCCGGGGTCACCGGCGCTGCCCAGGGTTTTGCCGGCTGGGGGCCACAGGACGCGAGCGACAATTCGAGAAACTCCATTGCCGAGTACGTGCAGTTGGAAGGGAATATTACGGAGCGGTTGAGTACTTCCCTTGCGGTGCGCCATGAGGATTACTCGGATTTCGGGACCAACGTGTCCTACGCGTTGTCCGGACGCTATGACTTTGACAACGGATTCGCCCTGCGCGGGACGGTTTCCACCGGGTTCCGCGCCCCGGGCTTGGGACAACAGCATGGCTCGGCAACCACCTCCGTGTCCTATCCAGAAGGCAACTCGCTGGGCCTGCCCGAGGGAATCTACCTGCGTGGACTGGTACCGGTTAATAACGAATTGGCCGTGCTGCTTGGCAGTGAGCCTCTGAAGGCGGAAACCTCGAAGAGCTTCACCATTGGTGCGGTTTGGAACCCGATCCCTGCACTCACCACAACGGTGGATCTGTACCAGATAGACCTCGATGACCGCATCCTGATGTCGAGTTCGATGTCGCTTGTGGCCGATTCGGTCCAGGACTACCTGGCGGACAACGGTGTTTCCGACCCGCAGTTTGTTGCCCTTGCCTACTTCACCAACGCTGCGCAAATGCGCATCCGGGGTATCGGCATGGTCACCAATTACTTCACGGAACTTGCCAACGGCGGGGAATTCGAGACAACCGTCAACTGGTCGTACCACAAGAACGAGGTGACCGGCGTTCGTCCGAACCCTGCGGTACTTGAGGCGCTGGGCGATGTCGGTTTCAACCGCATCACCCGCAGCCAGACAAAGGGATTACTCGCCGACCAGATGCCCCGCTCCAAGTTCATCTGGACCAATACATACAAGAAGGACCACTGGGGAATCACCGGCACCGTCCTGCGCTACGGAGGCGTAACCGAATACAGCTCTACCGACGCTTCCAACGACGACATATACCCGGCCAAATGGATTATCAACACTGCCGTTGATTATTATCGTGATCGTTGGACATTCACCCTGGGCGCCGACAACATACTCGATACCTATCCACAAAAGGCGCCCGCAGGCAGCGATTTCCACGGCATATTCCCATACCCGAGCAGCTCACCGTTCGGTTCCCAGGGTGCCTTTGTCTACGGGAAGGTCAGTTACCGCTGGTAACCGGTAGCCCTACCAAAAAGCATCATCCTTCCGCTTGCCTAGCTCCCGAAGGCAATACTCCGCGATCTCCCGGATCAAGGCTTCGGGCAGCGGCTGGCCGTAGGGAACCTTGAGGAAGTTTTTCGTGGTCTGGTGCACTTTCAGCTGCCTGCGGAAGTGCACCATCGCCGCCGCTGTCGGCGCGAAGCTGAGGTGCGCCTTGTGCGCGGAGAACGCGAACACGAACCGGGGCTCCACGAAGAACGGGGTGCCCCACTTGATCGTCTCCTCGGCCTCTGGCGCGGCACTCTTGAGGATCGTGTACAGCCGGTGCAGGTGCGGCTGGCCTTCGGGCGGCGCGGCCTTGATGTATTCGGCGATCGTGGTCGGACGCTTGCTGGTCATGTGTCACGCACCCTTGTTTTTGTCGTCCCAAAGCATCGGCTGCCAAAGTTCAACCTTGTTTCCGTCGGGATCCATGATCCATGCGAACTTGCCGTTCTCGTGCGACTGCGGACCGTCGATGACCGCGATGCCGGCGGCCTGCAGTTGAGCAAGCAGTTCGTCGAGGTCGTCGACCCGGTAATTGATCATGAAGGCGGAATCACTCGGGCTGAACCATTTGCTGTCCTTGTCCGCCAGGTTCCACACGGTCAGGCCACCGTCCTCGGCCTTGTCGTCGGGCCATTTGAGTACCGCGCCGCCCCAGGTTTCCAGCGGCAAGCCCAAGTGCTTCTGGTACCACGCGGCCAAAGCGGTGCTGTCGCCCCTGCACTTGAGGAAGACCCCGCCGATTCCGGTAACTTTTGCCATCGTATTCTCCTGATCGCGCTCTGGCGGCTTAGCCCTTTCAGGCGTTTCCGTTACGCATCGGCGCCATTGATCTTGTGGAACTTGCGCTCATTGATGATCCACATGAGAACGCCAAACAGCGCGCCCCCGATGGACCAGACAATCGCAGAAATCCAAACGAAGTTGACGCTGAGTTTGTCCCGATGCACGACGAACGTCATGACGATGAACATGATCAGTCCATAGGCCAGTACGCCGTTCACCAGCACGAACCGCAACATTCCCTTTTGTCGGGTTTCCTTCCACTTCTCGAGCTGTTCCGGTTTCATGCATCCGCCCTCAACTTTCGAACCGGACCGGCACCGGCCCGCGCTGCGTCGAGCGCACAACCACGGTGCCCGCCATTTTGTCGTGCCAGCCCTGTTTGCGCGGGTCGAACGCCACCCAGAAGAGGCCCAGGCCCAGGGGAATCGACGAGACAAAGTACCCGAGGTACCGGATGACCGCCTGGCCCGTGGTCAGGGTCGCACCGGTCTTGGCGTCCACCACCCGCGCGGACACCGCCATCTTGCCGGGGGTGGCCTGCTTGTAGAGCCAGAACAGGATGACCGCCACCGCCGGCAGCACCCAGGAGATCAAGAAGTCCGCCGGGCCTGCGATGAAGGGCGCATCCGGGTCGGTGAGGTAGCCGGTGCCATAGATTGCGAACAGAGCCGGCCAAGTGAGAAGCAGGAGGATGATGGTGTCGAGCAGTGAAGCGCCGACCCGGGGCCAGAACCCCACGTATTCAAGGCTGTTGTCCGTCATTGGATTCCCCAAAAAACACTGCAAAAAAGTGCGCCGACGAGGCCCACGCCTCCGGTCATCAATCCGGTCATTTCCATCCCCTGTGTTAACCCGAAAGTCCCCGTAGGAAGTAGACCACGTATCAACGCGGGATCAGAGTTTTCTGACCAGCGCGTGGGGCCTCAGCAGCGAATGTGACCGACGCTCATTGCCGGTTGGTTGCCCCGGTGCTGTTACACACGCGCCGCACTGGCGGCCAATTCCTGCCGGGTCTGCCGTTCCGCCACATCCAGCTCGCGACCCAGTGAGTCGGCCGCCTCCTGGAAACTACGTGACAACAGCTGTGCGTGAACCCAATACGAGTACCAGGGATAGGCCAGTGCCACCATCAGGAAGACCACAAGCCCGACCCAGAAACGGGGGTCGGCGTTGTCGTCCGGCGACCCGTCGGGGGTGCGGCTACTGCGGCGGAACCGAACGTTGCCCCAGTCACGCTCTTTGGCGGGTTCGTCCACGACTTCTCCCCGAATCAATAACGCATGAGTTAAGCGACCTGCTTGAACGAATTGCTAGGCCTTGCCAAAGTAGAAATGATCAATGCCGACGACCAAACTGACAACCAGAGACGCCACCACGTAGCATAGGAATTGGTCACGGAATGAAAGTTTCAATCGACGGCTTGCCAAATAGGTGAGCATGAAAAGCGTGGCGACCACAAGCGTTGGAATGGTCCATAGACCAAGGCCAAGGTCTGAGCTGACCCGAGCCTCATCGTTTGCGTTGAAGATGCTGACGATGGCGGCGAGAAAACGCATAAAGAACGCGATATAAAGCAGTGCGAAGCCAAACAAAAGCCGTCGATTATAGACAAGAATGAATCCGATCACGCCTTGCACAATCGTTACTATCGGTCCCGCAGCTGAAATGAGGATCGCATCCGCATGTGTAAGGTCGCCCTTCGGCCAAGCATGATTCGGACCGACCATCATTTCGTATCCTAGGGCGACTCCAGTTATCCAATGCGCGAACTCATGAACTGCGAAAGTTGCTATGCCCACCGCAAAGAGCACGAGAGAGAACCGAACGTCTAATGTGCTTTTTTTGAGTCGCATCGAAGTCCCCTGTAAGGCCTAACTATGGTTATCAATAGGTTCCGCCTCATAACGCAACTCAAGCGGCCCCGATCGTCCCATCCTGTTCCGGTGCCAGCCCTAGCGCGTTCAGCATCTCAACCATTTTCGGCAGCCGCTTTTTCCAAGCCCCCCCGCGGTAAACCTTGTCGTAATCTCATCAAGTGAGAGCGGAACGGGACTGTTGGCGAGGACGTCGGCGACGGCGCGGGCCTGGCCTACGGGCCAGTGTGGCGGGTCGATGAAGGCATCGGCGGCGGCGTTGTCAGAAGATCGGTTATCTGCGTCGTCGGCCACGATGGGTCCCCTGCCCTGCGGTTTTGTAATGCAGTTAGCAGGATACGCGTTTGTTTCAGCCACCAGCCAACAACGCCGTATCAAGTTCCGCGGCACGTTGGAACGCCGGTCGGGCTTTCGCGCGCTCGATGTACTGCTTGATCACCGGGCTCTCCGGCACCAGGCCAAAGCCGGTCGTCCAAGACAACGCGACGCCCCAGAGCACGTCGGCGGCGCTGAAGTTCTCGCCCAGCATCCAGGGACCGCGGGCGAGCTGCGCTTCCAGCACCGCCAACATCGAGTCGTAGTCGCGGTACGGCGACATCATCGCCGCCGCGGCTTCACGCTTCATTGAGCGATCCACCACGGCAGGCTCGAAGCACGATGCGTAATACACCATCCAGCGCAGGTAGCTGCCGCGCTCGGGGTCGCCAATGGCCGGTGCCAGTCCCGCCTGCGGGAAGCGGTCCGCCAGGTGCAGGTAGATCGCGACCTGCTCGGTCACCACCGTGTCGCCGTCAACCAGCGTCGGCAGTTTGCCCAGCGGATTGAGCGCGAGGAATTCCGGCCGGCGCTGTTCACCGGCCTGCAGGTTCACCAGCTCGATCCGGTAGTCGACGCCCAACTCCTCCAGCATCACGCGGACGCCGGCGGAACGGGAGTGTGGATGGTGGTAGAGGGTCAATGCGGGGGCGATGGTCATGCCGTGCTCCTTTGATGGTTTAAGCCTCCAGCGCGATGGTAACCGCGACCAGGTCACCGGTGTTCTAGCCGATCAACGCCGCGCCACTTAACTCAATCGGCAACCTGCTCAAGCTCATGCCCGTTTACCCGGAGGAGCGGCTCACGCGGGCCTCGTGCGCCCCTGTGGATCCACACGCCATCGGTCTCGGTCGTCGAAAGATATGAGCGCGTCCCACCCGGGGAGTCGGCCCCCGCGATGCCGCCAAATACCCGATGTCGACGCAGTCGCGGCACGGGCACGCCGGCTGGCTCCACATCATGTCTCGACACCTTGTAGACATACGTCTTCCGTCGCTCCGGCCCGCACCCTTTGTAGCTTGTTCGGAAACCCGATTCACAACCGGTCATCTTCAGGTAGACATCGTCACCCTTCCAGCCCAGCAGCCAAGTCTCGAGCGCGGTCATGCTCCTCTCCCCTGGCGGATCGACCGCGTGCTTGTACAGGATCTTCCCCGACGTCAGGTCGACGACATACACATCCACCATCTGGGCGGTGATTTTTGCGAAGCCGCCGCTGGGGAGTGCAGAAATTCCGGTGGCCCGCTGCACAACATAGCGCTCTGCCGATATGGCTACCTTCGACTCGTCATCGGCAATGGCGTAGTCAAGCTCGAGCCTGCTTGTCGGCTCCCCGTACGTGCACGACGTCAAGACGAGGAAGGCCGCGATGGTGATTGCAGTTTTCATGGCTGGTCAGACTCTCCGATCAACGCGCCATGCAGCGCCGGTAACGGTCATCCACGCGGTTCGCAAACCACGCGGTGGTCAGCTCGCGGGTGATCTTGGGGCTGTCCAGCGTAATGCCGGGGATCATCGCACGTGGCAGCGGCTTGCCGGCGCGGGCCTCGGCGAGCGCAAACACCCGCTCGAATAGCGTGGTGCTGTTGAAGTCCAGCCGGTCGCCGTGCTCCAGCGCGTCGCGGATGGCGTGGTCGTCCATGCCGAGTTGACCGCCCAGCGCACGCACCGCGCGCTCGGTCTCGCCCGGCCGGTCCAGCGACGCGCCCGGTATCAGCAGGTCGCCGTCCAGCGCCAAGGATTGCCCGCTCGCCAGCGCCACCGCGTTCTGGAATGCGGCGTTGCGGCTGGCGTACCAGCCGGCGTTGAAGTCGGCGAAGCGGTGCACCTTGCGTGTGTACGGGGTGGCGTAACCAAGCAAGTGGTCGATGCCGAAATACAGGCCGCCGCGACGGGTGAATACCTCGTCGCGGATGCTGCCGCCGGTCGGGTACGGATAGCCGTCAGCGCGCGACTCGGCGAACGGGATCGACACCTGCATCGGGCCGCCCGTCTGCACCGGGTTGAAGCCGTCGAACAACCGCTCGCCCAGCGGCACGCGACCGGTCAGGTCTTCGTAAAGCTCGCTCAGCTGGCGTTCGGTGCGCGCCGCGCGCAGCCGCTCGTCGTAGCTGCGGCCGTCCGACGAGTCCAGTTTAAGCGCGGCCGTGACCATGAATTTCGGCACGTGCACCGCCGCGGCACGCCGTACGATCTCGGCACGCGCAATCGCCGGCAGGTTGGCCACCGGCGGGTCGGCCTGGTAGCCGGATTCCTGCTCGATCACCGCCAACACCGCGCAGATGTTCTCCTCGATCGGATCGATCTCCTGCGCCGCGAATGCCGCTTGGATGTCGGCCGCCCAGCCGGCGCGGTCGTCGACCTTGGCCGGGATCCGCCGGGCGATATCGGCACGCACCACATCGGCCGCGGGCCCGGTGAGCCGCGGCGCAGTCACGCAACCGGCCAGCACCAGCAGCAATCCGAGGGTGGCACCCCAGCGCAGGCGCCTCAAAACACCGACAGCCCGGTCATGTAAGCAAAGCGGTGCAGCGCATAGCCGCCCAGCAATGAGTTGCCCTTCTCGTCCAGTCCCGGGTACCAGACGCACAGGCTCATCACGTGCGGCACCACCGCGACGATGCCGCCACCGACGCCGCTCTTGGCCGGTAGGCCGACGTAGAACGCGAAGTCGCCGGCGGCGTCGTAGGTGCCGGCGGTCATCATCAACGAGTTGATCCGGGTGGACAGTTGATCGGTCACCACCCGCGTCCCGGAGATGCCGCAATGACCGCGTCGGGCCAGGTACTGCACGCTGCGCGCCAGATCCACGCAGTTCATCCGCAGCGAGCATTGCAGGAAGTAGAAGTCGAGCACGGCGTCAACATCATTGACGATGTTGTCGTAGCTGCGGATGAAATTGGCCGTGGCGATATTGCGGAAACCGCTCTCGCGCTCGGACCTGATGACCACCTCGTCAGCGCCCACTTCGACGCTGCCCGAGCGTGCCCGCATGAACTCCAGAAGCGCCTGCTCGGGGTGCGCGTAATTGGACAGGATGACGTCGGCCACCACCAGCGCGCCGGCGTTCATGAACGGATTGCGCGGGATGCCCATCTCGTATTCGAGCTGGATCAACGAGTTGAACGGGTCGCCGGACGGCTCCCGATCCACGCGGTCCCACAGCGCATCGCCGACCGCCTCCAGCGCCATGGTCAACGTGTGGACCTTGGAAACGCTCTGGATCGAGAAACGCTCGCGCGCGTCGCCGACCTCGTGCACGTTGCCGTCGCGGGTCACCAGTGCCATGCCGAAGCGGTCCATCGGCACGTTGGCCAGCGCGTCGATGTAGTCGGCCTGCTTGCCTTCGCCGAAACGGGCGCGAACCTCCTCATTAATGGTGCCAAGGATGTCCGGCAGGTCGAGCTCACTGAGATCGAACTGGGTCTGGATGGGTTCGTGCATGGTGGTGATTCAACTCCGGTGGCCGACCATGATGACGCCGGCGGGTGGACAGGCCAACCGCCGGCGCAACGGACTCACCGGTTTGCCGTGCAGCGGCTTACCAGATCCTGACGCGATCGGCCGGCGCGATCCACAGTGCGTCGTCCTCGGTGACATCGAACGCGGTGTACCAGGCGTCGATGTTGCGCAGCGGGGCAAAGGCGCGAATCTGGCCCGGTGAGTGGGTGCCGTTGGCCAGTTGCTGGCGCAGGGCGTCGTCGCGCCACAGGGTGCGCCAGACCTGCGCCCAGCCCATGAACAGGCGCTGCTCGCCGGTGAAGCCGTCGATCTCCGGTGCCGCGTTGCCGTCGAGCGAACGGCGGTAGGCCTCCAGCGCGATGGTCAGGCCGCCGAGGTCACCGATGTTCTCGCCCATCGCGACCTTGCCGTTGATGTGCATGTCCGGCAGTTGCGGAAACTCGTAGGCCTCGTACTGGGCGCCGAGCCGCTCGGCCTGGACGTCGAACTGGGCCGCATCATCGGCCGTCCACCAGTCGCGCAGCAGGCCATTGCCGTCGGACTTGCGGCCCTGGTCATCAAAGCCATGGATGATCTCGTGGCCGATCACCGCGCCGATGCCGCCGTAGTTCACCGCCGGGTCGGCATCGGGGTCAAAGAACGGCGGCTGCAGGATGGCGGCCGGGAACACGATCTCGTTCTTCACCGACGAGTAGTAGGCGTTGACGGTCTGCGGGGTCATGCCCCATTCGCCCTTGTCGACCGGCTTGCCGATGCGCACGCGGTCGTGCTCCCACTCGAAGGCGTAGGAACGTTCGGCATTGCCGAACACATCGTCGTTGGCGACCTGCAATGCGGCGTAGTCGCGCCAGGTGTCGGGGTGGCCGATCTTCAGCCCGAAGTTGGCGAGCTTCTTGTGGGCCTCGGCCTTGGTCGCGGGGCTCATCCACGCCAGCTGGTCCAATCGCGCACCCATCGCCGCCTTCACGTTGGCGACCAGGTCGTCCATCTTGGCCTTGGCGTCGGCCGGGAAGTACAGCTCGACATAGTCCCGACCGATCGCCTCGCCCATCGCCGACTCGGCGAAGGCGACGGCACGCTTCCAGCGCTCGCGCTGCTCAGGCTGGCCGGACAGGAACTTGCTGCGGAAGCCGAACTCGGCATCGACAAACGCCTTCGACAGCAGCGGCGCGGCGTTGTCGGTGGTCTGGAACGCCTGCCAGGCGTTGAGGGTGGCCAGGTCAGTGTCGGCGAAGATCCGCGCGATCACCGGGAACGCGGTGTCCTGACGGATCACGGCGCGATCGGCATAGTCGACGCCGGCGGCCTTGAAGAACGTCGCCCACGGGAAGCCCGGCGCAGTGGCGTCGATGTCGGCCAGCATCACCGGGTTGTAGGTCTTGTCGCGGTTGCGACTCTCGGCGCGGGTCCAGTGCGCCTCGGCGATCCTGGTCTCCATTGCCATGATGGCGTCGGCGTTGGCCTGCGGTTGCTCCCAACCGGCCAGTTCCAGCATCTGCGCGATGTACTCGACGTAGCGCTCACGCTGCGGCGCGAACTTCTCATCCAGGTACATCTGACGGTCGCCCAGGCCCAGACCGGATTGGCTGAGATAGAGCGCGTAGGTGTCGGGGCTCTTCTGGTCGTCGGAGACGTAAGCGCCAAAGAAGCTGCCGCCAAAGCCGGCGTTGCGCTGGCCCATCAGGGCGGCAATGGCGTCCTTGTCATTGGCGGCGCGGATGGCGTCCAGGTGCGGCTGCAGTGGCGCGGCGCCAAGCGCCTCGATCGCCGTCTCGTCCATGAAACCGCGGTACAGCGCGGCGACCTTGGCCGCATCGCCGCCGGTGGCCGGGTCGCCGAGCGCGTAGCCCTCGACCAGCTGGCGCAGACGCGCCTCCGACAAGTCGCGCAGCACCAGGAAGGAACCGTAGCTTGACCGATCGGACGGGATTGGCGTGTTCTGCGCCCAGTTGCCGCTGACGTAACCGAAGAAGTCCGCTCCCGGGTCGACGCTGGTATCCATGCCGGCCAGGTCGATACCCCAGGTGCCAAAACGCGTCGCGGCAATGGCCGCATCACCACCACCGGTGTTATCGCTGGCCTCGAACAGGGTCTGGATTTCGCAACCGTCATCGACGCAGCGGTCCTGGGCGGCCAGTGGTGCAGCCATC
Source organism: Lysobacter sp. A289 (assembly GCF_054072675.1). Taxonomy (NCBI): domain Bacteria; kingdom Pseudomonadati; phylum Pseudomonadota; class Gammaproteobacteria; order Lysobacterales; family Lysobacteraceae; genus Lysobacter; species Lysobacter sp. A289. The sequence continues at coordinate 618,811 of NZ_JBSVRN010000001.1, read as the reverse complement.
GTCAGCGCGACCGCGGTCGCGACACAAAGCAGGGTCTTGTTCAATGTGGTTTCTCTTTGGAATGAGCGGGCGGCCCTGGGCCGACCTGATGTTCTACCTTAGCCGGGAGCATGCCGGGCAGTGCCAAGAGTTGGCCCGTGGCAAACGTGAGGTGTCCTACCCGCGGAAGGTCTGCAGGTGCACGCTGGTCTCGCTGGCGCTGATGCCGGGGATCTTGCGGATGCGCTCGAGCACCTTCGACAGCTCGGCCAGGTCGCCCACGCGCAGCTCGGCCAGCAGGTCCCAGCGCCCGTTGGTGTCGTGCAGCTCGGCCACGCCCGGCTCGCCCAGCAGCGCACGTATCACCGAATGCTGGTTGCCCTTCACCGCGATGCTGGTCCAGCTGCGGATCTCCTCGGGCGCGGCATCCGGCCGCAGCCGGACGGTGTAGCCGACGACCACACCGTCGCGTTCCAGCCGTGCCATGCGGTTGGTAACGGTGCCGCGCGAGACGCCAAGCACTTGCGCGAGCTGCGCGACCGGGGTGCGGGCATCGTGGCGCAGCAGGGCAATCAAGCGGTGGTCGAGGTCGTCCATATACGCATAGTGTCAGATTATTATGACGAATTGCTATAAATATGGCGTAAAGCGTACGTTATTGCCGTTTCGCTCTGACGCCGAAGTCCGGACAATGGATCGGGTCAGGACGCCGTGCGTCCCCCTGCTCAATCCCACATGTCCAAGAGGAGTCTCCATGACCACCCTGCTCACCACCCACGATGTCGCCAGGATTGTCGCCACCCACGGCCTGCCGACGATGCTCGGTCGCATGGTCGAGTACATCGAAGCCGACTTCGGCCGCTGGAACGACTTCGACAAGACCGCGCGCACCGCTGCCCACTCCGAGGTCGGCGTGATCGAGTTGATGCCGGTCGCCGACGACAAGGAGTACAGCTTCAAGTACGTCAACGGACACCCGGGCAACTACCAGCACGGTTTGTCGACGGTGATGGCGTTCGGCGCCCTGGCCGATGTCGACACCGGCATGCCCACCGTGCTCAGCGAGCTGACCTTGACCACCGCGATCCGCACCGCCGCGACTTCGGTGATGGCCGCCAAGCGGCTGGCCCGCAAGAACTCGAAGGTGATGGCACTGATCGGCAACGGCGCCCAGAGCGAGTTCCAGGCGCTGGCCTTCCACCACCTGCTGGGTATCGAGGAAGTGCGTCTGTTCGATGTCGACCCGGGCGCCATCGACAAGCTCGCCGCCAACCTCGCCAGCGCCGCACCCGGCCTGCGTGTGGTCCGCTGCAGCAGCACCGCCGAGGCCGTGCGCGGCGCCGACATCGTCACCACCGTCACCGCCGACAAGAAGAACGCCACCATCCTGAGCGCGGCGATGATCGAGCCGGGCATGCATGTAAACGCCGTCGGCGGCGACTGCCCGGGCAAGACCGAGCTGGATCCGCAGATCCTGCTGCGCGACGACGCACGCACCTATGTGGAGTTCGAACCGCAAAGCCGCATCGAAGGCGAGTTGCAGCACATGACCGAGGACTTCCGGGTCACCGAGTTCTGGCGCGTGGTCGGAGGCGAAGCCGAGGGCCGCACCAGCGACGCCGATGTCACCATCTTCGACTCGGTCGGCTTCGCGCTGGAGGATTACGCCTCCTTGCGCCTGATGCGCGATTGCGCCGTCGAGCTGGAGCTGGGCCGCAAGATTGACCTGGTGCCGGTGATGGAAGACCCGAAGGACCTGTTCGGCCACCTGGTGGGGACGGCGCTGGCGCAGGAAGCTAAAGCAGCCTGACAAATCGCCACAAACGTTGCGGCAGTATTAAAAAACAACCTTACGAAACATCAGTCCGCGGACGCGTAGACACGCGCGTCCGCGGATGGCTTGCCGGGTAATCAGGCAGCCGAGGCCACGTGCCCGTTGTTCAACTCTTCCTCGGTCGCTTCCCTCACTTCAACCACATCGACCGCGAAGTGCAGCTGCTGGCCGGCGAGCGGGTGATTGCCATCGACGACCACTTCTTCAGGGTCCACCTTGGTCACGGTCACCAGCAGCGGGCCTTTCTCGGTACGTGCCTCGAACTGCATGCCGGGCTGCACCGACTCCACGCCTTCAAACGCACTGCGCGGCACGGTCTGGATCAGCCCCTCGTGGCGTGGGCCATAGGCCTCTTCGGGCGCGACATCGGCGGTGAGGCTGTCACCGGTCTTCTTGCCCAGCAAGGCTTTTTCCAGGCCCGGGACAATATTGCCGGCACCATGCAAATAGGCCAGAGGCGTATCCGTGGCGGATTTGTCGATCACCTCGCCAGCGTCATTGGTCAGGGTGTAATGAAAAGCGGCAACGCGTCGTTCTTCGATTTCCATGGGAAACCTCTCTTAGGGATAGTCAGGGGATGTGCCGGTCGATTCACGGCGAGAGTGGGTGCTACCCCACCAGCCTAGAAAAGATGCACCGCAAGTGCAACCCGTCGCCACCTGTATCCGCAACACGCCTACTCGCGCATCGCCTCCAGCCGACGCGTTGGTCAGTGGCCGGATCATCCTGCGGAATCGACGCTTCGGCGCACGCGCTTCCAGATATCGGCTGTCGCATGCTGCCGGGGTTCAACCGACGCCAGCATCGCCAGCGCATGCGTCTCATCCATTCGGCCGTGCTTGCACAGCAGGGCAAGCGCGCCGACCAGTCTCCCGAACCGCAATGACCGACCCAGCGAGTCAGACGTAATCCCATGGCGAGAGTGATCCAACGCCTGACAAACCCGTGGCGGCAGCTCCCACGTCCCTGAAACCCGAAACGCCGCCGGAGCCGCCCATGCATCCAGCAGTGCGGTGACCACATCCGCATCCGGAACCAACCCCGGTTGCCGGTTGTACTGGTCACGTACCACCCTGCCGACGATGATCAAGCCCAGCCCCTGCAACAGGCCCAGCAGTTGCGCGGCGAACGCATCGTCACGCTCGACCAGCTTTGCGTGATCGGTCGCCGCGGCCGCCGACAGCAACGTGTACTCCCAGATCAGGTCCGCGAAGGCAGCAAACGCGCCAACGTCGCTCGTCCCCATCACCGGTTGCATCACCGCCGCCGCGATCAGGTGGCGGATGCCATCGGTGCCAACCATCGCCACGGCATGGGTAAAGTCCTCCACCGGCCGGGACTGCACGCAATACAGCGGGCTGCTGGCGATGCGCAAAAGGTTCCCGGCCAGTACCGGATCCTTGCCGATGATGTCCGCCATCATCCGTCCTGAGGATTTGGGATCATTGACGGTGCGCATCAACTGCGGCAGCACCTGCGGCCGGCGGGGCGTGTAGCGCGGTTGTGTCTCGATCTTCTGTAGCAGCGATACCGATCGCGCCACCACAGCGGCGTGTGCAGAGCCGGCCACCACCGCGCCGCGGCTGAACGTCGTGGCGTCGAAGGCAATGGCGTAAAGCTGATGGAGTACCTCACGGTCCTCGGGATAGCCCCTGCCAGGCACCCCGATGCGTTCATCAGCGCCCTCCTCAGCGCCCATATCGGGCCGGTTGCCTGCGTGCTCAACATCCGTCCTGATCGATTCCGACACAGGCGCCGCTGCTGCCCGCCGGCGGACCGCCCATAGCGCAAAGCCGGCGACAAGCACCACGGCAAGACCCGCAAGCAGAAGCAATGGCGTTGGCATCATGGACAGGAAAAATCGGAACCAACCGCATCTTACCGTCAACAACCCCCGAGTTCGCCCGTCCTCAGCGCACGTCATCGTCCCCTCGGAGCTCTGGTGCCGCCTATCGCGCGCCGACGATCATCCAGCGGTCGTGACGGGCGCGCAGACCCAGCGTGACCAACCGCGCACCAAGAAAGCCGAAGACAAATGCCGCCATCAGCCACGCCAGCCCCGACGCACCCGACGGCGCGGCCACCAGGACGGCAGCGGCCAGCGGCACGAACACCGCCAGGTTGATGACCCCGGCGATGGCCAGGTAACGAAGGTCACCGGCGCCAATGAGAACCCCATCCAGCACCCACACAACGGCGCCCAGCGGAACCGAGATGCCGAGAATGATCAGGGTCGGCGGCAGCAATGACGAGACCTCCTCCGCATTGGTAAAAACGCGGCCCAGCACACCGCTGGTGGCAATCAGCAGTACCCCGAGCACGACGCCCGCGAGCACGCCCCACTCCAGGCAGCGGCGCAGGATCGCCTTGACGCTGGCGACATCGCCCGCCCCCAGACTTCGACCCACCAATGCCTGGGCGGCAATCGCCAGTGCATCCAGCGCGAAGGCAAGCGTTGCGAAAATCGTCATCGCGACCTGGAAGGCCGCCAGCTGCGGGGACCCAAGGCCGGTCGCCACGTATACCGCCAGCACCATCGCGATGCGCATGGTGACCGTGCGCAGGAAGAGCCAGCCACCCGAGGTCGCACCCAGCAGGATCCCAGCGCGCTTGGGCCAGACGCTGGCACCCTCACGTCTCGCGTGGCGGCCGATCACCACCAGGTAGACCGCCGCCATCGCCCATTGCGCGACCACGGAGCCGACGGCGGAACCTGCAATGCCCTGGTCAAGGCCGTAGATGAACCAGTAATTGAGCACGATATTGGCGGCAAACCCGCCCCCCGCCACGATCAGCGGTGTGCGCGTGTCCTGCAGTCCGCGCAGCAGGCCGGTGCCGGCAAACACCAGCAGCATTGCCGGGATACCGGCCATAGAGATGCCCAGATAGGTCACCGCCGCAGCATTGACACCAGCGTCGGCACCAAATGCGGCCACCAGACCGGGCGTTGCAGCCCAACCCGCGCCCGCCAGGACGATGCCAAGGCCCAACGCGAACCACAACCCGTCGATGCCCACCGCCACCGCACGCTGTATGTCGCCGATGCCCAACCATCGGGCCACCGCAGGGGTGGTGCTGTAAGCGAGGAACACCATGAGGCCGATGATGGTTTGCAGAATGACGCTCGCCAACCCGAGACCGGCCAATGGCACCTCGCCCAGATGCCCCACCATCGCCGAATCCGCCAGCAGGAACATCGGCTCGGCCACCAGCGCACCAAACGCGGGAACGGCAAGGCGCAGGATCTCGCGATCCATCGGTTGACGGCTAAGGATTCGGATGTGTCACGCCTTGCTTTTTGATCGGCCGGTTCGCGCCATCTTGGGTTTTTTGGGTCATCTGGGCCAGTGCTACAGTGCCTTGCCTTCTTTAGCCATCGCGAAATGAGCACCATGACGAAGACCCCCGCACCCTATCCGATCGGCACGCCAGGACAGCCCTGGGGCCCTGCCGAAGTGGCGACCTGGCTGTCGCAGCAGACCCCCAAGCGCAGCTATGAAGCGGACGTACTGAGCGTCATCGAGACCCTGCGGACACGCTTCGACGTGGTGCACTACGGCCAGCTTGACTACCACCCCGACAAATTCCCGCTGTTTGCGGTCAAGACCCGCAACTGGAGCGACGAACTCCCGTGCGCGCTGGTCACCGGCGGCGTGCACGGCTACGAAACCAGCGGCGTGCATGGCGCGTTGCAGTTTCTCGACCAACATGCCGCCAGCTATGAGGGCCGCGTCAACCTTGTCGTCGCCCCATGCGTCAGCCCCTGGGCCTACGAGATGATCCACCGCTGGAACAAGGATGCGATCGACCCGAACCGCTCGTTCCGCGACGACAGCCCGGCGCAGGAATCGGCCGCGCTCATGGATTTGGTCGCGCCCTTCCGCGACCGGTTCCTGGTGCATATCGACCTGCATGAAACCACCGATACCGACGAGTCCGAGTTCCGCCCGGCGCTGGCCGCCCGCGACGGGATAACCATTGAGCCGGGCGAGATCCCCGACGGTTTTTACCTGGTCGACGACAGCGATAACCCGCAACCCGAGTTCCAGCAGGCCGTGATCGATGCGGTAGCGAAAGTCACCCACATCGCCCCGGCGGACAGCAACGGCCAACTCATCGGCTCGCCCATGGTCGGCCCGGGAGTTATCGCCTACCCACTCAAGCAACTCGGGTTATGCGCCAGCGTCACCAACGCGCCGTACAAGACCACCACCGAGGTCTACCCCGACAGTCCACAGGCAACGGCGGCACAATGCAACGCCGCGCAGGTGGCGGCCGTTCGTGCGGCGATCGATTTCGCGCTGGCGCAGTAATTTTCGCCGAACTTAGGCGAACATAACTTCTTGTTCACAGACGTTTCTGTATGATGCGCCTTCCCTCCTCCTCTTGCCCTTATCACTGGGCCTTGTCGCACGCCTCAGCCGTGCCGGGGAAGGAAGTAAGTCATCGATCCGCGATGGGCGTCGAACGCCCTTCGCCGAACGTCACGCCGTGGCGCGCCAGATGCCTGCCACGGCGGACCCGCACAAGGAGTAGCAATGTCCAGCCAGAACGCCGGCAAGTCCAATAATCCGTCACACCTGTTCGCTTCCAGCAGCGGCAAGAACCAGAACCGCAGCATCACCAGTGACCATATCGCCGACCAGCTCGCGGCCTTCAAGAAACGCGGTGGCCGCATCGAAGTCCTCGGCAATACGCCGCTTCGAGCCAACGTCACCGCATTCCGCTCCAAGGGCAATGCCCCGCGCAAGCCAAGCGCCACCGCCGACAAGGCCGCAAGCAAGGCCGTTGGCTGACCGATCCATGCCGGGCAGTTATTCAAGCCCGCGCCCTGCCGTTACCCAGTTGCGATATCAATCGCGGCAACCCTAAAGAATCCTCCGGCACGGCCGATAGAACATGCGCACCGGCATTCCCGACCGGTCACGGATGTCCCATGTTCGACAGTTGGTTTCCAGGCACGTTGCCGGGGGCCGCCGGTAACGCGGCGGACTGGCGGACACGCATGGTGGAAGCCGTGACCGTGCTGGAAGTGGCATCGGTGCTGGTCGGACGGGCCGGCAGCCTGCCTGGCGTCCGCCGCGCAAGGCTGTTTTGGGAGCTCGATTTCTCGCAGCCGATGGTCGACCAAGTGCCCGCCCCCGATCCGCGGGAGCTCGCACTGATGGATGACGCGGGCGCGACGGGAGCGCCCAGCACCAGTGCAGATGGCCGCCACCTTGCGATTCCCCTGCCCGCAAGTACCGCGGTGATGCTGCTGGAACTGGCGCCCAGCGTCGACATCGGCGCCATCACGGCGCAGCTGGCCTCGGCACTGCGGGTTGTCGACCGCAAGCTCGATAGGCGGTTGCGGATGTCCGAGCTGGAGGGCGAAGTGGTCCGGCTGCAATTGTCCGAGCAGGTCCAGCGGGCGTTGTTCGCGATCTCCGAGCTCGCCGGGTCCGACCGCGACATGGCCGAGGTGCTGCGGGGTATCCATCGCATTGTCGGCACGTTGATGCATGCCGAGAATTTCTTCATCGTCATGCGCGACCTGGAACTCGATACCCTGCGCTTGATCTACTTCGCGGACGTCAAGGATCCACAGCCGTTCGATGAGCTCCCCCTGGACGAAGTCAAGCATTCCGCGACCTGGTACGTCATTCGTGATCGAAAGGCGCTGCGTGGAGACAATGAGCGTCTCAGGGCCCAGGCCAGCGGACCGATGCGGTTGGTCGGCTCCGACAGCCCGGCCTGGTTGGGGGTGCCAATGCTGCGCGAGGGCGTCGCCCATGGCGCCATCGTGGTCCAGAGCTACCAGCAGGGTATCGGGTATAGCGAGGCCAACCAAACCCTGCTGGAATTCGTCGCCAGTCACATCCTGACCACGCTGGAACGAAAAAGCAGCACAGAGCTTCTCGAGCGCAGCGTCAAACTGCGGACCCAGGAGCTGGCGCAGGCCAACTGCGACCTGCAGTTCGAAGTGGCCGAGCGCGAGCGCACCCAGCAACTGCAGACGGCCTTGTTCCAGATCGCCCAACTCGCCGTCGATGACATCGACGAGAATCAGTTCTACCGGCGCATCCACGGCATCATCGGACAGCTGCTCAACGCCGAAAACCTCTTCATAGCATTGTTGTCCGACGACGGCTCGATGCTCGAGTTTCCCTATCACGTCGACCCGCATTCCAAAGACTGGTCGATGAGCAGACCACTGGCGCGCGGACTGAGCGAGTACGTGCTGCGTACCCGCCAGCCGTTGCTGGCGACGGCGACGTTGCTACGCGAGCTCGAGCACAGGGGCGAAATCGAGCACCATCCCGGCTTTGGCTTCCCGTCGGAAAGCTGGCTTGGCGTACCGCTGATTTCCGGCGACGAGACCATCGGCCTGGTCGCGGTACAGAGTTACGATCCGGCGGTTTCCTATAACCTGCCCGACCAGGAGCTGCTGGGCTTTGTTGCCTCCCAGATCGCCAATAGCCTGCATCGTCGCCGCGTTGCCCGGTTCCGCCAGCAAGCCTACGAACAGTTGGAAGACCGGGTCGATGAACGCACCGTCGAGTTGCGAGAGCAGATTCGCGAGCGCGAGCGGATCCAGCAGCAATTGCGTCACGAGGTCATGCACGATGCCCTGACGGGACTGCCCAACCGCAGCCATTTGCGCGAACGGATCGAGGCGGCGCTGGCCCAGATGGCGGGCCAGCCCAAGCGTCGTTGCGCCCTGCTGTACCTCGATGTCGACCGCTTCAAGGTCATCAACGATAGTCTCGGACACTTGGCCGGGGACGCGTTCCTGCGCGAGATCGCGTGCCGGCTGCAGGCATCGGTACGCAAGCCGGATCTGGTGGCGCGGCTGTCGGGAGACGAGTTTGCGGTGCTGTTGAATGACATCCCGCCCGATGGCGGGAGTCCGCGGTCGACGCCGACGGCCGTCGCCCAGCGGGTACTGGACCTGATCACCGCGCCGATGGAGATCGCCGGCCGCACATTGGAACCGTCGGCCAGTATCGGGATCGCGATCGGCAACAAAAATCACACCCAGGCCGATGAGCTGATACGCGACGCCGACGCCGCCCTGTATCGCGCCAAGGCGCTGGGTCGCAAGCGCTGGCAGATGTTCGACGATTCGCTGCAGCGGTCGGCCGTCGACGTGTTGACGATCGAAGCCGAGCTGCGCCAGGCGCTGCTGCTGGATCAACTGGAGCCCTACCTGCAACCGATCGTGCGTTTGACCGATGGCAAGGTGGTCGGCCACGAAGCATTGCTGCGCTGGAACCATCCGCGGCGCGGCGTCCTGTGTCCGGGCGACTTCCTTCAGGTCGCCGAGGACAGCGGCCTGATCCAGGCAATCGACTGGCGCGTGTTCAAACGCAGCATGGTGCACATGGCGGCGATGGACGATGACACCTATCTGACCATCAACGTTGCCCCGCGCCACCTGCGCCAAAAGGACTTCGCCAAACGTCTATTGCGGCTGGTCTCGCATACCGGCATGTCACCGACGCGTCTGGTGATCGAGATCACCGAGGGTTCGCTGCTCGACGACCCTGAACACATGCGGGCAGTACTGGATCACCTGTTGGCTTCGGGAGTCCGAACCGCGCTGGACGACTTCGGTACCGGATACTCATCGCTGAGCTACCTGCACACCTTCCCGCTGCGAATGCTCAAGATCGATCGGACATTCCTCGCCGCACTCGGTAAGCAGAGCAACACCGCGCCGGTGGTGTCGGCGGTCATCGCACTGGCCCGGGCGTTGGACATGGTGGTAGTCGCCGAGGGCGTAGAAACCGAAGAACAGCACCGGATCTTGATCGCACTGGGTTGCGAGCTCGGGCAAGGCTACCTGCTGGGTCGCCCGTCGTCGTTCGCCGATGACCTGCCGGATCCGTCCGACGCCCAGCACGCCGTAGCCAAGGCGTAGGGTCGTGAGCATGCAGCGGCCGCATGACTAAAGGCCGGCGAGCATGGAAGCGTGGCCCACTAAACTTCAACCCTTCAATGTCGCGCCAACTCTTTGGGGAATGAAGTGATCAATCGCTGCCTGTTGCCGATATGCGTGTTGTTGATGGGTTTGGGAATCAACGGCGTAACCGTGGCCCAGGAGCCGGTGGACCTGGACATGGTCAACCGCATCCGACAGGAGGCATTCCACCGTTCGCAGGTGATGGCGACCTTCAGCCACTTGACCGAAACCATCGGCCCGCGGCTCACCAATTCCCCGCAGATGGCCCAGGCCAATGCCTGGACCCGCGAGCAGTTCACCGACTGGGGCCTGGCTGACGTCCACGACGAAGCCTTCGATGACTTCGGCCGTGGCTGGGAGTTCAACAACGCCAGCGTGCAGATGCTCAGTCCGCGCACGCTGCCACTGCATGCGCTGCCTGAGGCGTGGACCCCGGGCACCGACGGACCGGTCGACGGCGAGGTGATGGCCGTCACCATCAAGAAGCTGGCCGACCTGGACAAGTACAAGGGAAAGCTGGCGGGCAAGATCCTGCTGCTGGATGAAGCACGCGACTACAAACGCGGCGACAAGCCCGATTCGAGCCGCCACGAGGACAGCGGTCTGGTCGAGCTGGAGGTATTCGCCGTACCCAAGGACAAGAAGGAAGATCGCGCCGAGCGGATCAAGAAGTACACCGAACGCCTGGCACTGAGCAAGGCCAGCAACAAGTTCTTTGTCGACGAAGGCGTGCTGGCCACCTTGAGCATCAGCAGCCGGGACAACGGCATCATTCGTGCCACCGGCGGTGGCTCTCGCAAGGCCGGCGAATCGGTCGGCGTGCCGGCACTGGTGATGGTGGCCGAGCACTACAACCAGCTCGCGCGCGCGGCCGAGCGCGAACAGCCGGTCAGGTTGCGGGTCAACGTAGAGGCGCGCTTCACCGACGAGACCGACCAGCCCGGTTACAACACCATTGCCTCGATCCCGGGCACCGGCCGCAAGGCCAATGAAATCGTGATGCTCGGTGCCCATATGGACTCGTGGCACACCGGAACCGGCGCGGCCGACAATGCGGCCGGAGTCGCGGTGATGATGGAAGCCATGCGCATCCTCAAGGCCGTCGACGCGAAGCCCGACCGCACCATCCGCGTCGCATTGTGGAGCGGCGAGGAGCAAGGGCTGGTGGGGTCGCGGGCTTACGTCACCGACCATTTCGCCGCCTACCCCGAGCCCACCGACCCGGGGCAGAAAGCCCTGCCGACGTCGCTGCGGGACCCGACCGGCGCCCTGCAGAAGACGCGCGACTACGATCGTTTCTCCTCCTACTTCAACATGGACAATGGCTCGGGTCGCTTCCGCGGCATCTACGCTCAGGAAAACCTGGCGGCGGTGCCGATCTTCCAGGCCTGGCTGGCACCATTCCAGGACGTCGGCGCCACCACAGTGACCACGCGCAATACCGGCAGCACCGACCACATATCCTTCGATCACGTCGGCCTGCCCGGCTTCCAGTTCATCCAGGACCATCTGGACTACTTCAGCAACGTCCATCACACCGACCTGGACACCTGGGACCACGTCGAGCCGGAGGATCTGAAGCAGGCCGCGGCCATCGTCGCGTCATTCGTTTACCACGCCGCCATGCGCGAGGAGCGACTGCCGCGCAAGCCACTGCTGGAGAACAACTAGTATCGTTGTGCCCAAGCACTCCGCGAGGGAATCAACCATGTGTTTTCGCCTGTTTGTCGTTGCCTTGCTGCTGTCTGCATGGACGCCCGCAGATGCGCAACAGAAAAACCTGCGCGCGTACGGAATCACCATCGGGGTGCTGCAGCCGGGGCAGTGGAACGCGATCACCGACGTGCCGGGCGTCGAGGTCGGCCACAAGACGCTGGTGAGTGGCGACGATGTCCGCACCGGCGTCACCGCAGTGCTGCCGCACGCCGGCAATATCTTCCAGGGCAAGGTTCCCGCCGCCGTGTACGTGGGCAACGGATTCGGCAAGTTGGCCGGGACGACGCAGATCGAGGAGCTCGGCACCCTCGAGACACCGATCATCCTGACCAATACCCTCAGCGTGCCGGTCGCGGCCGATGCGCTGATCGACCACGTATTTTCCTTCCCCGACAACGGCAACGTGCGCTCGGTCAACCCAGTAGTCGGGGAAACCAACGACGGCTACCTCAACGACATCCGCGGACGCCATGTCACCAGGCGCGACGTACTGGAGGCGATCGAGTCAGCCGCCAGCGGTCCGGTCGCGCAAGGCAACGTCGGTGCCGGCACCGGGACGGTCGCATTCGGCTTCAAGGGCGGCATCGGTACGTCGTCGCGGAAGCTGCCCGAGAACCTCGGTGGCCATACCGTCGGTGTACTCGCGCAAACCAACTTCGGCGGCGTGCTGAGTGTCGATGGCGTGCAGATCGGCAAGTCGCTGGGCAAGTACTACCTGAGCGACGAACTCAACGACTCGCCCGACGGCTCCTGCATGATCATCGTCGCCACCGACGCGCCGCTGGACGCACGCAACCTGGAGCGGCTGGCCAAGCGCGCGATGCTCGGTTTGGCCCGGACCGGCGGCATCGCGTCCAATGGCAGCGGCGACTACGTGATCGCGTTCTCGGCCAACGAATCGGTGCGCGTGCCCTACCAATCCGACAGCCCGCTGCGCGAGATCGCTGTCCTGCGCAACGACGCCATGTCGCCGCTGTTCATGGCTGCCATTGAAGCGACCGAGGAAGCCATCCTCAACTCGCTGTTCCACGCCGAGACGATGACCGGCCGCGACGGCCATGAGGTCGGCGCGTTGCCGGCCGACGAGGTGCTGCAGATCATGCAGGAGCGCGGGTACCCGGTTACTCGACCGCGATAACGCCCTTCATGACCGCCGAGTGGCCAGGAAAGCTGCAGAAGAACTCGTACGGGCCGTCGCCCTGCAGCTTGCTCACCGGAAAGCTCACCGAGGTGATTTCACCGCCACCGACCACGTCAGTGTGCGCGATGACGCGCTCATCGCCCGGCTTCAGGTAGTCGGCCTCCACGCCGGCACCCATGCCGTCGGCGGCAACCGCCTGCATATCGGCTGCAGCAGTGATCACGACGTTATGGCCCATTGCGGCGACCGGCATCTGGCCGGTGTGCTTCAGCGTGATCTTGAACTCGCTGCACGAGGCGGGAATGGTGATGGAGCCGACGTTGTACTGCATCGCGTCATTGCCCTCTATCACGGTCGCGCAGTCGCTGACCACGGCGGCAGGCTTGTCGCTGCCCGGCGCAGCCGCGGCCGGGGTCGGCGCTGCGCCGGCAGTCTCGGCCGGTGGCGGCGTGTTGGCCGGCGCGGTTTCCACCGCAGCAGGCGTATCGGCGGTGATATCGGCCGTGGTGTCGGTGGTGCTGGGCGCCTTGTCGCCGCAGGCCACCAGAGCCAGTGCGCAAGCGGCTGTCAGAAAAGTGATCCGGGTATTCATGTGGACGCTCCGTGTGGGGAATTTTCCGCCCATTGTTCGACGCCCGCCGTTGCCATGAGATGAATTCCGCAACAAGCCTGATCGTTCCCGCTTCAGGGGCCGCACGTCAGCGTACCGTCATAGCTCCGCTCGGCGCCGTCGGCCCGCTGCACCTTGAGGGTGGCAACATGCTGCGTCGCCTCGTTGCCGGTGGGCTGTGAATCGCCGCGCTGGAGCTCCACCACAAGGCCCTTGCCGGACAGGGTGATGCCATCAGCCAGGTCGTTGAATCCACCCGCCCGGCCGTTGCCCAGCATCTCCACATACCCATTGTTGTTCAGCACGCCGCGAACCATCCCGTCGGGAACCACGTCCGCACGCGCCAACAGCAGCATCGCGCCGCCGGCATCGGCAAAACTGCAGGCCAGCTCGCCTGGCAGATCGACGCCGTCCAACTGGTCGGCGCTCAACGGCTGCAACGCGATCTGCGAGCCGTCGCCGCCACGCGTCGGCCCCTCCGTGGCCGGGACCACCGGCGCGTCCGCTGTCGGCTGCACGTCTGGGCCGGTCTCGTCTGCCGCATCGTCCGCAACAGCGACGGCTTCACCGCCGGGACTGCCACCGTCCGGCAGACTGCGTTGATCGCTGCAGGACACCAGCGCGGGCACGAACAGGCACAGCAGGAGGAGTGCATTTCGCAGGGGCATGAGCTAATTCCACAACAGGAAGACAGGGGTAAGGATGCACATCGCACGACAACGCCAGGTGACAAGCTTGCCGGATCGGGATTGCGCAAAGTCCATGGATCCCCGCCTTCGCGGGGATGACGAGCACAGTGCGGGGGACGAGCACAGTGCGGGGATGACGAGCACAGTGCGGGAATGACGACGCAAAAGCGCAGGGATGACGAGCAAACGCAGGGTTGTTCAGATCTTTCCCTGATTCCGATGCGCGACAAACAGCGTGATGTCGTCGAACGGGGCGACGTTGCGCGCATGCGCCTGCACGGCGTTGCGGATGTGTTCGACGGTGGCCTGTGCGGAACCGGGTGGCGGTGACAACAGCGCCAACAGCCGCGGTTCCGAAAACATCACACCGCTGGCATCGCGTGAATCGGTGACGCCGTCGGTGAATGCGACCAGCGTTTCGCCTGCGGCCAGTGTTTCGCGCCGCGCGTGGAACGTCATCGCCGGGAACATGCCCGCGGCCGGGCCGGTCGGTGCCAATCGTGCGCGGACGCCAGCAGGTCCGCATACAACGGGCGCCTCGTGTCCGCAATTGACGTACACCAGCTCGCCGCTGGCCGGGTCGAGGGTGCCGAGGAACAGCGTGGCAAACATGTTCGCGCTGCTGTGGGTGCGGGCGATGTAGTCGTTGACGCTGTCGACCAGTTGCCGCAACTCGATCATCGGGTCGCCGTCGACGCTGAGCATGCGTTCGGCCAGCGCGCGCACCAGACTGCGGAACAGGGCCATGAACAACGCCGCCCCCACGCCCTTGTCGCACACGTCGGCCACCACGATCGCGATACGGCGGCCACCGTGCAGTTCGAAGGCGTCGTAGAAGTCGCCACCCACGCGCCGCGCCGGCTGGAACCACGCCGCAAGATCCCAGTCGGCGGTGGCCGGCAACCGTTCGGGCAGGAAGCCGGCCTGGATGTCGCGCGCGATGTCCATCTCGCGCTCCAGGCTGCGGGCATGCATCTGCTCGCGGTCGTGCAGGCGTTTCCTGGCCAGGCTGGCCCCCACCCGCGCGCGCAGGATGTGCGGGTTGAATGGTTTGGGCAGGTGGTCGTCGGCGCCCATGGCGATGCCCTTGACCATGCTGTCGGTATCGTCGAGCGCCGAGATGAGGATCACCGGCAGGTGCCGCAGCACCTCGTCCGCCTTGAGGTGCTCGAGCAGCTCGTAGCCGCTCATGACCGGCATCATGATGTCGAGCAGCACCAGGTCGAACGCGCGTACCCGGAGCATGTCCAGCGCCTCGCGACCGTCGGCGGCCATCTCCGTGCTGTGCCCCTGGCGGTGCAAACGTCGTACCAGCAGGTCGCGGTTGGCCTCGTTGTCGTCGACCACCAGGATGTGCGCCGGCTCGACGGCAGCCGGCAACACTGCGGTCACGATGCACCCCGCGCCACGCTGCCCGCCGCCAGCAGGCGGCGCAGGTACGGCAGTTGCGCCTCGGTGACACGCTCGCCCTGTTCGATGAGGTGCGGGATCAGGTGGGTGTCGTTGATATGCACGGGCTGATCGAAACTGGGCATCAGCGGAATGATCTCCGCGTGGTGCGCGGCGCTATAGAACGCATAGGTGGCACGCAGCAGGTGATTGACGGTGATGGAGATCGACTGCCCTCCGACCCCGAGCAGCGAGTTCAGGCGCTCGGTCGGTGGCGTCTCGAACCCCATCGCCAGGATGATCTCGGCCCCTTCCCGGATCGCGATGCTGACCGGCAATGGATCGGACAGGCCGCCGTCGACCAGCAAGCGTCCGCCGACCGGCCAGGGCCGCAGCAGCAGCGGGATGGCGATACTGGCACGGACGGCATCACCGATGTACCCGGTATTGAGGGCGACGCGCTCGCCGCTGTGCAGGTCGGTCGCCGCCAGGTGCAGCGGCATTTGCGTGTCGGCGAAGGTGGCATCGCCAAACAGCGTGCGCATGGCGTCGCCCACCGCGCGGTCGTTGACCAGGCCCGAGCGCTCGTTGAAGCCGAACCAGCTCGGCAGCACGCTGCGTACCAGCGAGCGGTAGTGCAGTTGTTTGAACAGCCCGCCCCACAACCCAAGGCTGTACTCCTCGGCTTCGGCGATGGACATGCCCAGCGCCATCGTCGCGTTGTAGAGGGCGCCGCCGCTGCAGCCGACCGCGATGTCGACATCGATGCCTTCGCGACGCAGCACCTTCCACATACCGATCGCGGCCACGCACTTGATGCCGCCGGAACCGACCACCACCGCCAGCCGCGGCCGTCGCGCCGCGCCGGCAGCCGGCACGCTGCGGACCACCGACTCAGGCATCGGCCCGATCCAGCACCTTGCGCAGGTAGCCGAGTTGCGCCTCGGCCGCGCGCTCCCCCTGCTCGATCACGTAGGGAAACTGGTCGGTGTCGAACAACCGTATCGGGCGGTCGAAGTCCGGCAGCATCGGGATGATCTCGGCGTGGTGCGCCAGGTTGTGGAAGGCGTAATTGGCGCGCAGCAGGTTGTTGGTATAGATGCTGTTGACCTGAAACGCGTAGCGCGTGGCCGAGCGGATGCGGCTCGGATACGGGCTCTCGAAGCCCATCGCCAGGATGACGTCGGCGCCCTCGCGGATGGCGATGTCGATCGGCAGCGGGTCGGACATGCAGCCATCCAGCAACCAGCGCCCGTCGATGCACATCGGCTTCCATATGTACGGGATGGCGATGCTGGCGCGCACCGCGTCGCGGACGCTGCCCTTGCTCAGGACCACGCGCTCGCCATTGTCCAGGGCGGTCGCGGCGATGTGCAGCGGTATCGTCGCGTCGGCGAAGTCACGGCCGCCGAACGGTCGCTCCAGCGCACGCATCATTGGCTCGCCATGGACCATGCCGAAGTGGCCGTCGAAGCCGAACAGGCCCGGCATGAAGGCGCCCAGGATGGAGCGCATGTCGCGGCGCTTGGTGATCGCCGGGGTCCACAGTTCGCGCGTCAGCCGCTCGCTGGTCTCCACGTCGTAGCCCAGCGCCATCGTCGCCGCGTACAGACTGCCGCCGCTGCAGCCCACCAGCATGTCGATGTCGATGCCTTCGCGCTTGAGCACTTTCCACAAGCCCAGCGCGGCGGCGCACTTGACGCTGCCGGCACCGATCACCAGTGCAACACGCTTCTTCCTGGTTGTTGTTGCGTCCATGGCCTCCCCCACCCCTTGGTGAACTGTCCCGGCTACTGCGGAGCCAGCGCTGCGTAACTGTCCACCGCAGCGTCCACGCTGTCGTACAGCTTCAGGATGGTGGTGAAACCGCTCAGTTCCAGCACTTTGAATACCTGCGCATTGATGTCGGCCAGACGCAGGTCGCCGCCGCTGCTGCGCGCTTCCTTGACCGTCGCCAGCAGCGCGCGCAAGCCGGCGCTGCTGGTGTACTCGACCGCGCTGAGATCGGCGACCAGGTAGGCATTGCCCGCGCTGACATGCTCGTGCAATGCGGCCAGCAACGTCTCGGCGGTCAGGCTGTCGACGCTGCCGCTGATGGCGACGACCGAGACATGATCCCGCCGCTGGATATCGATTTCCACAGACCTGCTCCCATTACCGGGCATCCGCGCCCGGAAAGAATTTGACCATCACCAAAACGTTACCACGCGCCCCATTGGGCGAATGCGCGACTTCGTCCATGAATTGATACACCAGATGCCAGCCAAGGCCGCCGATTTCGCGCTCATCCAGCGAGGCCTTCAGATCCGCTGCCGGCGCGTCTGCTGGATCGAACAGCGGTGCCTGGTCGACCAGAGTGACGGCAAGGCGCCGCGCATCGGCATCGATACTGACCGCGACCGGGCCCTCCTGGCCGCCATAACCGTGCGTGATGATGTTCGAAAACGCCTCCTCGACCGCTAGCCGCACCGCAAACTGCATGTCGTCATTGGCACCGGCATCGCGGCAGGCGCGGTCGACGAATTCCATCAGCCCGGCGAGGTCGGCCATTCCCGAGGCATGGAACACGGACGCATCAGTGGGCGGCGGCGAGGTTGTCATGGCGGCATCGCGGAACCGGCCAGCGCCTCGATCTTGCCGACCAGCCGTTCCAGGTCGACCGGCTTGGTATCGAAATCGTCGCAGCCGGCGGCCAGTGCGCGCTCGCGGTCTTCCATCATCGCGTGCGCGGTCAACGCGATGATCGGGATGTTTGCGGTGCGCGGGTCGGCCTTCATGCGCCGCGTGGTTTCCCAGCCGTCCAGCACCGGCAGGCTCATGTCCATCAACACCAGTTGCGGCATCTCGCTGGCTACCTCGTCCAGCGCGGCCTGGCCATCGATGGCGATGGCCACTTCGTAGCCGCGACGCTTGAGACGCCGCGACAGCATGTCGCGATTCATTTCGTTGTCTTCAACCAGCAGGATCTTCATCGTCGGCACAATCCAATGGTGTGGAGGAGGGCTACGGGTTAACCGGGTGCGACTCGATGGCGCGACGCACTTCCTGCTCCAGCTCGCTCTGCGTGTAGCTGCCTTTCTCGATCACAGCCTGCACGTGGCCGGCCAGGTGCTGCTGCTCGGCGCGGGTCAGCTCCTTGGCGGTCAGCACCACCACCGGCACGCTGCCGCTCAGCCCCTGCTCGTGCAGCGCGTCGAGGAAGCCGAAGCCGTCAACCTCCGGCATCATCAAATCCAGCAGTACCACGGCCGGACGCACCTCCTGGAGTTTGGCCAGGCCATCGCGTCCGTTGACCGCCTCGACCACTTTCCAGTCCTGGCGCTCCAGTAACCGGCGCAACATGCTGCGCGTGGTCTCGTCGTCGTCGATCACCAGGATCGGACGGCCGGGACTGCCGGCCAGGTGCTTGTGCAGGGCACGCACCAGGGTTTTCTGATCGACCGGCTTGACCAGATAGTCCACCGCGCCGAGCGCGAAGCCGAGACTCTTGTCACGGGTGACGGAGATCATGATCACCGGGATCCGAGCCAGCGCCGGGTCGGCCTTCAGCTGCGACAGCACGCTCCAGCCGTCAGCGTTGGGCATCAGCACGTCGAGCAGGATCAGGTCCGGCTGCAGTTCACGCGCCAGCCGTAGACCGTCCTCGCCATTGCCGACCGGCACCGCGCGGTAACCCTCGCGCGTCAGCATGCGGCCGATGACTTCGGCGCCGGCGCCGTCGTCATCGATGATCAGGACGGTGCCGGCACTCGCCGCCGTCGTCGAACCGGGCGATACAAGGGACGTCTCGTCGTCCGGCCCCGCCACAGCCACCTCAGCACTCGCCGGAATACGCACGGTGAACGTAGTCCCGACGCCCTCGCTGCTGCGCATACCGATGCTGCCGCCGAGCATTTCGGCAAAGCGGCGGGTCAGCGCCAGGCCCAGGCCGGTGCCCCCGTACTTGCGCGAGGTCGACGCATCGGCCTGCGCGAACGGCTCGAACACCCGCGACTGCTGCTCCGGCGTCATGCCGATGCCGGTGTCCTCGACCTCGAACACGATCCAGTCGCGCGACGAACCCGGCTCACGACGTGCGCGCAAATGGATGGTGCCATCCTCGGTGAACTTGCCGGCATTACCGAGCAGGTTGAACAGGATCTGCCGCACCTTGGTGACGTCGGTCAGCATGCTGCCCAACTCGCCGGCCTCGACCACCAGGCGGTTGTGCTTCTGGTGTACCAGCGGTTCAGTGGTGTTCTTCACGTCCTCGATCATCGGGCCGATCTCCACCTGTTCCAGCGACAGCTCCATCTTGCCGGCCTCGACCTTGGACAGATCCAGCACCTCGTTGATCAGGCCCAGCAGGTGCTTGCCGGCGATATGGATCTTGTCCAGGTCCGGGATCAGCGCATCGTTGCCGATGTCGGTAGCCTCCTCCACCAGCAGTTCGCTGTAACCGATGATCGCGTTCAGCGGCGTGCGCAACTCATGACTCATGTTGGCCAGGAACACACTCTTGGAGCGGTTCGCCTCTTCCGCCTCCTCCTTGGCCTGGGCCAGCTGCCGGCTCTTCTCCTCCATCACCAGGTTCTGCTCTTCCAGCAACTTGCGGCTACGCACGAAGCGCTTGCTCTGCAGGTACGAGTGGAAGGCGAACACCGAACTGGTGAGGAAGATGCCGACAATGCTCGCTGCGGTCGGCAGCGGCGGCGCATCGAAATTGAACTCGAACCCGAACGACAGCCCGCAACCGATGATCCCCACCGCGATGCCGGCCCAGCCCCGAATCGCGAGCCGTGCGCCACCCACGCCCAGGTTGCCCAGGTTGACCGCCGTCAGCAGCATCACGCACGGCCACAGGCTGAAATGCATGCCCGCGGCCCACGCCCCGGTAAACACCGAGTCGATGAGCATGTTGCGGTGTTCGGCGCGTTTGGAATCGCGGCTGAAACGCGCCAGCAGGTACGCCACCTGCGGCCACACCAGCCCCCACAGCGCGAGCAGGATGATCAGGTTTTGGCTGGATCGCCCGCTGGCATGGAACACCGCGTAGAAGATCGCGATCAACGGCGGGAAGCACGATAAGCGGACGATGTAGTCGAGCCGGACGATCGGGTGCAGCTTGCGCTTGACCTTGGGTTTGATCATGAGTGTCGGGTTCCATCCAGTGCCATCGACCATTCCCCTTGGACTGCGGTGACTGGAATGCTAACAATTTCGGCCTGGCGCGGTTGCGGCCGATGTCGAATCACGGCGCTCCCGTTCGTCGCACAGGTAATCCCACCCGAAAGAGGCACTACCGATGAAAACCAACCCCATCGTCTGGTTCGAGATCTACGTGCAGGACATGGCCCGCGCGCAGCGGTTCTACGAAGCCGTGCTGCAGGTGAAACTGGCGCCGCTGGGCGACCCGAACGACTCGACGATCGAGATGAAGGCCTTCCCGGCAGAGATGGACCGCATGGGCGCAGGAGGCACGCTGGTGAAGATGGACGGCGCCCCGTCCGGTGGCAACAGCACGCTGGTCTACTTCGACTGCGAGGACGTCGCCCAGGAGGAAAGCCGCGTCGAGGCTGCCGGCGGCCGCATCCAGCGCAGGAAGATGTCGATTGGCGAGTACGGCAACATCTCGCTGGTATTTGATACCGAGGGCAACCTGTTCGGGTTGCACTCGATGAAGTAGCTTTTCCTCGCGCCGTCAGAACCGGACTTCGGCGCCGAACATCAATGTGTCGGCGCGGTTGGCGTCGTAGTAGAACTCGCCGTCATCCCAGTAGTAATCGTTGAAGTACACGTGGTTGGTGTACGTAACGCTCACGTTGAAGTTGCGGGTGATGTCGACACCCAGACCGACGCCGAAGTAGCCGCCATCGACATCCATGCCGTAATTGTTGTCAGCCGTCCAATAGCCGGCGCGGACCAAGCCGTAGATCGGGTTGGTGGCGCCGAAGTTGAAACGGGCAGTCGCGCCGATGCTGGTGTACTCGACCTTGCTGTAGCTCCAACCATCGTGCCGGGTTTCGTCCAGCCGGCCGTGTGCCGCCTCGATCCCCACCAGCGTCACTGCGCCGGCCTGCCAGCGGTAGCCGGCATTGACCGCAAGCGCGGACTGGTCGACATCGTCAACCACCCAACCCTTGCCGCCCCGCACGCCGAGGAAGAAGCCGCCACGGTCTTCCTGGTAGCGCGCAGGTGCCGGTGGAGCAGCGTTGTACGGCTGCGGCTGCACGACGGAAGACTGCGGCAAGGCCATCGGCTGCGACGCCTCTTCCGTGGTGGGCACCGGCTGCGCCGCTTGCGGCACGCGCTTGGCCGGATCCGGCTCCTCGTGCTGCGGTGGCTGCCAAACCTGGAGCGGCTTGGTCTGGGCGTGCGCGCCGGCAGATGCCAGGACGGCCCCCGCGGTGACAGCGGCCATGGCCGCCATCAGTCTGGTCTTCTTCATGTTTTCCCCTGTTTGGAATCGACCGTTCGTGTGGCTGGATGCCAGCCCGATTATGTGACGGACGTCTCGATCGGCTCGTAGCGTGAGGTTGGCGTTCGCAAGTGTCAAGAACGGCGATCGCGCGTGACCGCGCGTCGCCGTCATTCCAGCGGAAGGGCTTTTGGCGGATCCAGGCTCCCCGGGTCAACCATCCCGCCGCAACATCCGCCCTGCCCGTCCCACCGGCTCGCCACCCTCCAAGGCTGGCTGGCCGTTCACCACCACCAGATCGAACCCTTCGGCCATCGCAGTCGGCTTCACGTAGTCCGCGTGCGCCCGCACCTTGGCCGGGTCGAACAGCACCAGGTCGGCCTTCGCTCCCGTGCGAATCACGCCGCGGTCGGTCAGGCCAAGGATCGATGCCGGGAAGGCGGTCGCCTTGCGCACCGCTTCCTCCAGCGGCACCCGCGACGTGCCGACCGCGAAGTCCTCGATCCACTTGGCGAACGTGCCGGCACCGCGCGGGTGGCTGCCGCCGGGCGAGCCGTCGGACGCCACTGCCACCATCGGATCCAGCAGCAGACGGTTCTGCAGGGCGCGGTCCATCACGAAGTGCGCGGCCTGGCCGCCTCCGGGGCCGATTTCCATCAGCGCGTCGGCGAACGGCAGGTCGCGCTGCGCCGCAACCTGGTCCAGCGTGCGCCCGGCATGCGGCCCGGTGCCGAACAGCAGCGCCGACGCGCCGCCGCGCTTTTCCATGCGCTGCTGCAGGTACGCGCGCAGCTCATCACGACGGGTCTGCAGCACGGCGGCGTAGTCGGTCGGTGGCAGCGCCCATTCGGGGAACAGGATCGAGACGCCGGTGTAGCTGGCCTCGTACGGGTAGGAATCGGCGGTCAGCGGCTGCCCCGCTCCGCGCACGGTGCGCAGGAAGGCGAGCAGTTCTTCCGCAGCGGCCTCGCCCTTGCCGTAGACCATCTTCAGGTGCGAGACGTGGGCGCGCGCCGGGCCGGCGGCGGCGACCAGCTCGCGGATGGAGTCGCGCACGTCGTCGGCATCCTCTGAGCGCATGTGGCTCATCGCCACGCCGTCATGGCGGGCGATCACTGGGCCCAGGCTGGCGAGCTCGCGCGTCTCCGCATAAAGACCGGGAACGTACTCCAGCCCGGTGGACAGGCCGAAGGCGCCGGCACGCAGGTCGTGCTCGAGGATCGCCTGCATTCTCGCCAGTTGCTTGTCCGACGGCCGGCGCGTGCCGTCGTCGATGCCGGCGCGGCGGCGCAGCGCGCCATGGCCGGACAGGGTCGCGATGTTGATGTCGGGCGTGGCGCGGCCCACCGCGCCCATCCATGACGACAGGCTGTCAGCGGCTGTGCCCTTGTCCTCCAGCGACGGGCTGCCGCCGTCCTGGCCGAGCACCACGGTGGTCACGCCCATCGCGAGGTACGGCGTGTACGCCTTCTCCAGCGGGTCGCCGTGGGTGTGCAGGTCGATGAAGCCCGGCGCGAGGACGCGGCCGCCGCCTTCGATGACGCGCACACCGCGCAGCTCGCGGGCGGTGAGCGTGCCGATGTGTTCGATGCGGTCGCCGCGGATGAGGACATCAGCGGCGCGA
This sequence comes from Lysobacter sp. A289, assembly GCF_054072675.1. Lineage (NCBI taxonomy): Bacteria > Pseudomonadati > Pseudomonadota > Gammaproteobacteria > Lysobacterales > Lysobacteraceae > Lysobacter > Lysobacter sp. A289. Next base: position 595,487 of record NZ_JBSVRN010000001.1, on the reverse strand, counting down.
CCGGAAGCACCGGTGCCGTCGACCAGGAGGGTGTCGCGGAAGAGCAAGCCGCTTGCCTGCGATGCGGGCTGCGCACCCACGACTGGCGGAACCGCCGCGTAGGCAGCGCCCGCGACCATTGCAGCCAATACCTCACGTCTGGACCAACCCTGGTTCATGGCACCCCCTCGAATCTCCAAGTTGGGACTTACGGTACCCCCATCCGCAGCAAGCGCGCCGCATCGGCGCGCCCGGGATACGCCTGCCGGTCACAACGTGCTGGTCAGAACATGCTTGCAGGGTGATCGGTGCTTGCGGCTGATAGCTCCCAGGGCAGGCGCTCAGGCCGCAATACGATCGATCCGTGCAAGCGTCTTGCCCAGCGCGCGGTGCGCTTCCTCAAGGTCGTAATCGGACTGCAGGCCAAGCCAGAAACGCTCGCTGGTACCCAGTGCGGCTGCAAGGCGAACGGCGGTATCGGCGGTCACCCTGCGCTTGCCCAGGACTATCTCGTTGATGCGACGCGGCGGGACGGCCGCAGCACGCGCCAAGGCGTTCTGGCTGATGCCCAGCGGAGTGAGAAGCTCTTCCAGCAGGACTTCGCCGGGGTGGATGTTGGGTAGGGTCTTCATGGCCGACTCCGTTGTGTCAGTGGTAATCGACGATCTCCACGTCATGCGCGTCGCCATCCTTCCAGCGGAAGCAGACACGCCATTGGTCCTTGATCCGGATGCTGTGCTGCCCTATAGGAAAATCAATCCCGATACAATGCGACTGATCGCCGGGACACGCCCATGACTTCACTCCTGACCCTTGATGGCAGCCGCATCCATGACATCCCGTCCTTCTATGACGAGATCAACCGCGTCTTCATGACAGGCGTCGACTGGACGCTCGGCCACAGTCTGGATGCACTGGACGACCTGTTGTACGGCAGCTACGGCGCACTCGACGGTAGCGCCCCGGTCACGCTGGTCTGGACGGAGTTCGGGAAGAACCGGCGTGACCTCGGCATCGGGGCGACGCGCGCCTTCCTGCAGGCGAAACTCGATGTACCGGGGCGTTACGACGATGCACGCATCCAGCGCGACCTCGATGCGCTGGACGCCGGCACGGGCCAAACGTTCTTCGACATCGTGCAGGAGATCATCGCCACGCACCCGAACATCACCCTGGCATCGCGTTGAAACGGCGCGAGCGGACAAGGACGCGTCCACCTGCTGGTGATTAAGCCCTACCCAGCCTGGAACACCGGCTCCAGCATCCGGAACGCGCCAGCATCGGCATCCATCTCCACCTGCCCGCCAACCGGCACGATGAACTGCTCCCGGATGTGCCCGATCATCGCGCCGCGGTAGGCGGGGATGCCGAGCGGCTTGATGTGGTCGTCGAAAATCTGGTCCAGCGTCAGCGAGCCGTAGCCCTCGCCGGGGTCGCAGTCGGTGCATTCACCGAAGATGAAGCCGGCGACCCTATCCAGAGCGCCCATCAGCTTCAACGTGGTGAGCATGCGGTCGATGCGGTACGGCGCCTCCTCCACGTCCTCCAGGAACAGGATCTTGCCGTCGAAGTCCGATAGATACGGCGACCCGGCCAGCGCCACCAGTACCGACAGGTTGCCGCCGATCAGCTCGCCCCGCGCCTTGCCACCGGTGATGGTGAGCGTGCGGTTCTTGCGCGACACCAACCCGTCGCCGGCATCGACCGCGTTGCGGTACTGCATCAGCTCGCGCTCGAAGAACATGCTCCGGAACTGGCTGGCGTTGAACTCGTTCCAGCGGCTCGACCCGTTGGGTCCGTGGAACGTCACCAGCCCGGTCTGCGCATGGATGCCGTTATGCAGCGCGGTGATGTCGGAAAAGCCGAGCACCACCTTGGGATTGGCGCGAATGGCGTCGTAGTCGAGCAGCGGCAACAGGCGCGCCGCGCCGGACCCGCCACGCAAGCAGATCACAGCATTCACCGCGTCGTCGGCAAACATCCTGTTGATGTCGCCGGCACGCTCGGCGTCGGTGCCCGCCAGGCCGCCGTAGCGCGACGCATAGTGCGCACCGGTTTTCACCTTGAAGCCCAGCGCCTGCATCGCCTCCTGCGACAACTGCAGGCTGAGCCTTTCGGCCGTGGCCGACGACGGGCTGACCAGCCCAACAGTGTCGCCCGGCTTGAGCGGCACCGGCAGCAACCGCCCGCGCGGCGCCGCGATCGCACTGCCGCCGCTGCCCACCAATGGCAGCAGCGCCGCCAGCGCCGCGCTCTGGATGAAATCTCGTCTTTGCATGCTGTCACTCGTCGAACGGGATACGGCCAAGGTTAGCGCACCGTCACCCGCTTCACTCCCCCAGCAGACGCGCCATCTCCACATCCTTCTCCTGCCACACCCCGTTCATCCATTGCTGGAACCGGACACGGAAGGCGCGGTCGTTGCGGTAGTCGCCGTGCAGCAGCTCATCGGGAATCGGGCGCTGGCGCACGTGCACGTGGATCGCGGGGATGCGGTCGGCCACCAGATCCATCATCGACGGTCGCCCGCCTGGATAGGCGATGGTGACATCGAGGATCGCGTGCAGGCCCGTGCCCATCGCATCCAGCACGAATGCCACACCGCCCGACTTGGGCTTTAGCAGGTGCCGGTACGGTGCTTCCTGCCTCGCGTGCTTGGCCGGCGTGAACCGCGTGCCCTCGACGAAATTCATGATCGCCACCGGGATCTCGCGGAATTTCTCGCAGGCACGGCGGGTGGCTTCGATATCGCGCCCGGCCAACTCGGGACGCCGCGCGATCTGCTTGGGTGTGTGGCGGCCCATGAACGGGAAGTCCAACGCCCACCACGCCAGCCCCAGCAGCGGCACCCAAAACAGCTGCCGCTTCAGGAAGAAACGCAGCAGCGGGATGCGCCGGTTGAACACCTTCTGCAACACCAGGATGTCCACCCAGCTCTGGTGGTTGGCCAGCACCAGGTAATGACCATCCTTCTGCAGTGCCACGTCCTGCTGCACATCGACGCGCGCGCCGAAGAAGCGGTCCCATATCCAGTTGTTCACCCCGATCCAGCTTTCCGCCAACCCGGTCAGCACCGGGTTACTGGCCTTGCGCAGGCGTGCGAACGGGAGCAGCGCCTTGACCACCGCCACCACCAGCAGCGGCACCACGTGCAACACGGTGCTGGCCGCAAACAGCAGGGAGATCAGCGTCACGCGCAATGAGGGCATGGGAGTGCGAAAGTCTCAACGGGATGGGTATTGTCGCGGAAATCGGACCGGGCTCCAGCAGGGGTCGACCGCGAGGCGCAAAACGGGCATGTTCATGCAGGTTCATCCGGAGCTGGATTGCCACCCCATGACCAAAATCACCTTCCTCGCCGCGCTGCTCTTCGCCGCCACATCCCTCGCCCACGCCACCGAGCCGGTCGCCACCGTGCGGGTCACCTTCGACCACGACGGCATCACGTCAACCCACGTCCACGGCATCGCCGACAAGACGACCGGGCGCAAGGTCACCGCGGGCGACCCGGTGCGGATCGCTTCGATCTCCAAGCTGGTGACAGCCATCGGGGTGATGCGGCTGGTCGAGGACGGCACGCTCGACCTCGACGCCGACGTGGGCGATCTGCTCGGTTGGCCGCTGCGCAACCCGGCGTTCCCGGACACACCGATCACGCTGCGCCTGCTGATGTCGCACCGCTCCAGCCTCACCGATGCGGCCGGCTACTGGCAGACGCCGCTGGGCGGGCAACTGCACGACATACTCGACGATCCCAGCGCGTGGGACACCGCGCATGCGCCGGGCACGTATTTCCGCTACACCAATCTCAACTTCCCCTTGGTGGCGCAGGTGATGGAGCGTGCCACTGGCGAGCGCTTCGACCGCCTGATGGGCCGACTGGTGCTGCAACCGCTCGGCATCGAGGGCTGTTTCAACTGGGCCGCCTGCAACGATGCGGCCGCCGCGCGCGCCGTGGTGATCTACAACGGCGAGGGCGAGCCGAACAAGGACGATGACCTGCGCGGCCACAAGCCCGCCTGCCCGGTGTCACCCGCGCAGGACGGAAGTTGCGACCTGGCGCAGTGGCGCGCGGGCGATAACGGTGCGCTGTTTGCGCCGCAGGGTGGGCTGCGGATCTCGGCCAACGGGCTGGCGCGGATCGGACGGATGCTGCTGGCCGAAGGCGAGTTGGACGGCGTGCGCGTGCTGACGCCGGCCTCGGTGCAGGCGCTGGCGACCCCGCAATGGCAATACACGCCCGGCGACGGCATGACCTATGAAGAGGACACCGGCGACGTCGGCGAAGGGTTCTTCTGCCGCTATGGGTTGGCAATGCAGACGCTGGCCACACCGGTGCAGGGCTGCCGCGACGACCCGTTCGGCGACGGCGTACCGCGCGTGGGCCACTCCGGGTCGGCGTACGGATTGCAGTCGGGCCTGTGGCTCGACCGCGCGGGCGGCACCGGCGTGGTGTGGTTCGTCACCGGCATGCCGGGCGACCGGCTCGGCGGGCAGTCGGCGTTCAGTGCGGTGGAGGAGGCGCTGGCGCAGGGCGCAGAACGGGGTCAGGTTCACTTTCCCGCCGAACGCGGCCAAATCGAGAAGTGAACCTGACCCCGTTTTTGCTGGTAGGGAAGCTCACCGATTCCCTGGCGTCCAGGAGCTAGAGCATCGGCGCACCGGCCACGCCAGGCGTGATGTCGGTCAGGCCCTTGCCCTGGTAGCCGTCATCGGTCGAGTTCACGTTGAAATGGCCGACCACCTTCTCGCGAGCCAGCGGGGTATTGCATCGGCCGCCATACCTGTCCTCCGGCCAGCGGACGACATCGAACTCGAACGTCCCCGCGATCCGGCCCTGTTCGGCAGCCTCCAGCGTGAGCTTGCCGGCCGAGCAGACGACGGGTGGGCAGCTGGCCGAGCCAAGTCGCTGGGCTCTCTGCTGCTCGGCGTGGTTCATGGTGCAGACCTCCCAGTCGCCGCGACGCGGCTCAAGGGGATGGAACAGTGGCATCCCCGCGCGCATGGCCCGCAGCGACCTGTTGGGGTGAACACGAACCGAGAACTCCGGCGCCTCATCGGTGGGATACAGGCTTTCATCGACCGCCCCGGCCACCACCTGTGCCCCGCCCTCGCGCCCTTCCAGCCTCGCGCCGACCGTCACCTGACACTCGCCGTCACCGCTCTGTCCGACGAAAGTCGCGGCTAGAGTGGTCGTCTTCCGGGCACGCGCCCGGTCGGCGGCACCGCTGATAATCGGCTTAATCTGTTCCCGGGCAGCGGCGACCGCTTCCTCCATCTGGCGACGGAAGGCGGCGAATTCCTCGCTCGTCGCGCCTGGCGTACCGCGCGCCTTGTCCGCCTGGTCGCGCATTTTCTCCACGTTGTTCAGCCAGTCTTCGGTGTTGCGCTCGGCTTGGGGCATCGACCGGTCCAGGTTGCGCGCCGCCTCGTCGGGGGTCCGCACCTCGAAGATGCCGCGCGAATTCTTGTTGCCGCCACACGACCACGGGTACGGCCCGCGGACATTGAAGCCCGGCGGGAGTTCGCCGGCGCTGGCCAGGTCATTGCCGTAGAAGCCGTCGACCTCTACACGCAGCGAGAACTGGGCGTCGGCAGTCTCCGACGCCATCTCGGCCACGTTGGCGACGCGGACGAGGTACTCGATCGCACCGTCGGCAGCCGGTGTAGTGAGGTCGGTCCGCTGGACGTCCGCGTACAGCGAAGTCGGATCCACCGGTCTGTTGACGACGCGCTCATCCACGATCAGATGGAGGGCGTCGCGGTCGGTCCCATGCGGCGCGTTCAAGGTGAAACGGACGTTGTACGGAATCGAGCTGGCGTTCCGCGGAAGCATGACGCGGAAACGCCACGCGCGCGTCGCCAATGACCCGAGTGGCCCACCCGTTTCTGCGCTTGTTGTCTCGAACAGGGCCGGCGTGCCCAGCTCGACCTCCTCAAGCTTGCCGTAGAAGCGGTCCTCTGTGAGGTACTGCGCCACGAACTGGGGGTACAGGTCGTAGAGGCCGTCGCGATATACCTGGATCGCGTCGTAGTCCTCGGCAGCCTGTTTCAGTCCGGCATCGACGTTGGCAATGCCGCCGTCGTCCCATGGCTCTTCCCCTGCGAAGAGGTATTGGGTGTAGGCAATCTTGTCCCGCTCGTTACGCCCGATCATCTCGCCGACGGCGTACCAGAAGTACCAGGCGCCGTAGTCGCAGAACCACGAGGACGTTTCACTCGTCGAGAACTGGGACCACTCCTTGGGGACCCGGTGCTCAGGCGGAAGGGAGCCTTCGTGGAGCGGCTGGTCGAAATGACGGACCCAGCTGGCACGGTGCGATCCCTTGAACGGATGCCCCCACGAATCGCCATGCTTCCCCTCCAGCCAGCGGACTTGGACCATCGCCGCGGTCCCCTCACCGAGCCAGTCGATATTGGTATCACCGGGGCAACCGGGGAGCTCGGGCGACCCGCTGCCGTTCCACGCCCGCAGCGAGGGACTCATGCTCTTCTGGATGCCGTGGTAGATCTCGTGGACAGCCGAAACCTCCATCAGGTCCCAGCGCGGTGTGCCGGCGGTGAGGAACTCGGGGTGGGTCGTCAGCGTCATGAGCCCATCGATGGAATGGCTCGAACCCTTCTCCGTCGGATCCGTGTCGAGAATGCCGAGATAGGCCTCACCAGGATCTACCGTCAGGTTTTCATCTTCCGTCCACTGCAGCGGGGCCGGGAAACCGTGCGACTGGTACCAGATGCTCGCGGCCTCCAGGAACCTCTCGTGCTTCTCCGCGATTTCCCTCCGCTCTCCACTCGGCCGGCTGGGTAGGCCCTCTTTCCCGACCATACCCCTTGCCTGGTTCATGAACGTGTCTTGCCGACCCTCCATCACGACCCATTCGGTTGTCGGCCAACTCCCCGACTTCGTTGATTGCGCCCAAGCAGACGCGGCGAGCCCGAGCGCGGCCGCGAACAAAACCAGCGACAGGATGTGCGCGACACGGAGATGAGCGATGGAGTCGATGAGTGGCTTCATTGGCTATCCATGGCAAATAGCTTCTAGAGGATGGGAGCGCCCGGCGTGATCGGCGAACCGCTGCCGATTCCGACACCGAGTCCGCCCAGGCTGTTGTCATCCTTGCTATCGTCGGTCGAGTGCGCGCTGAAATATCCCGTCACGTTTTCCCGCCCGAGAAGCTTGCGGCATTGACCGGAGCCCCGCTCGCCCCAGCGGACGACCTCGAACTGGAACGACCCCGCGATCCGGCCCTGTTCGGCCGCTTCCAGCGTGAGCCGGCCGGGACTACAAATGACGACCGGGCAATCATCGGTGGCCGCCCTCTGCCTGGCGTCCTCGCGCTCCGTATCGTTCATGGAACAGGCCTGCCAGCCATCGAGAGGATCAGGGCCGGGTCTGGGTGAACGCATCACCTCGAGCGCCTTGGCGGAGTAGACGCCGACGTCGAATGACGGTGCCGGATCTTCGGAAGTCCGGCCCTCGTTGACGGATCGGGGAAGTATCTGGGCACCGCCATCGCGGCCTGCCAGCGTGGCGCCGAGAATCATCTGGCATTCGGCACCGGCGTTCTGTCCAACGAAGGTGGCAGCGATGGTCGAGGTACGACCGCTGCGCACCTTGTCAGCGGCAGCATCGGCTTTTGGCTGGATCATGGGGCGGGCAGCGGCGAGCGCGCCGTCGGCTTTCTTGCGGATGAGTGCGAGTTGGTCCTGTGTCACCCCGCCTGTCGGGACACCGGCCTTCTTCATTCGCTTGAGCATGATCGCCACTTTGTCCAAGTTGTTCTTCGTGGAGCTGGCCAACCCGGGCAAGAGCCGGCCCACGTCGCGGCCGAGTTCATCCGGCGTGACAAAGTCGAAGACGGCGCGCGACTTGTCGTTTCCGGTGCACGTCCATGGCCCCGGTCCGCGCACGGAAAAGCCGGGCGGGAGCTCGCCACTGACGGCATCGATGTCCCCGGCTGTCAACTCGGTGGACACGTCATTGCCGTAGAAGCCATCGACCTCGACGCGCAGCGAGAAGCCCGCGTCGGCCGTTTCGGTGGCCTCCTCGGCCACGTTGGCAACGCGGACGAGGTATTCGACGGCGCCATCGACGGCCGGAGTGGCCGAATAGATCCGCTGGACGTCGGCATACGGCGCAGTCGGGTCGACCGGTCGCGGAACCACGTGTTCGTCGACGATGAGATGGAGATCGTCGCGGCCGGTCCCTTCCAGCGCGTCCACGGTGAAGCGTACGTTGTGGGGCGCCCGGATCGCGTCCCGTGGCAGCGGCACGCGTACGCGCCAGGCGCGCGTCGCCAGTGGCCCGAGCGGTCCCCCGGATTGCGCGCTCGAGGTCCGGTACAGGCCCGGTGTACCGAGCTCCACCTCTTCAAGCTTCCCGTAGAACCGATCGTCGGTGAGGTACTGCGCCACGAACTGCGGGTACAGGTCGTAGAGGCCGCCGCGGTATGGCCGGATCGCGTCGTAATCCGATGCCGTCTCCTTCAGCCCGGCGTCGACGTTGGCGATCCCGCCGTCATCCCATGGCTGGGCACCGTCGGTGAACAGATAGCGGGTGTAGGCGATCCTTTCCGTCTCGTCGCGGCCGATCATCTCGCCGATGGCGTACCAGAAATACCAGGTGCCGTAATCGCAGGCCCACGAAGCCGTCTCGCTCTTCGCCCGATGCTCGGGTGGGATCGCGCCCCTGTGGAGCGGCTGGTCGAAATGGCGGACCCACGCGATCCGATGCGATCCCTTGAACGGATGCCCCCACGACCCGCGGCCCCTTCCCTCCAGCCAGCGGATCTGGATCATCGCCGCGGTTCCTTCGCTGAGCCAGTCGGTGGGGCCATCGCCGCGGCACTCGGGGTTTCCGGCACGCGTGGTCTCACTCCACGCCGTGAGCGACGGGCTCATGTTTTGCTGGATGCCGTGGTAGATCTCGTGCACTGCCGAGGCCTCCATCAGCTTCCACTTCGGCGTGTCGGCGGCGAGGAAGCCGGCGTTCGACGTCAGTTTCATGAAGCCGTCGGACGTATGGCCCGAGCTGGTGTCCGTCGCGTCCTCCTTGAGCGTGGCCATATAGGCCTCGCCGGGTTCCACGTGCAGATCCCAACTCTCCGTCCACTGGACCGGGGCCGGGAAGCCGCGCGACTTGTACCAGATGCTCGCGGCCTCCAGTATCTTCTTGTGCTTCGCCGCGATTCTCCCGCGCTCACCTCTCGGTGTCGAAAGCGGCGCTTCCCCGCCGAACATGCCTCTCGCCTGATTGACGAAGGTGTCCTTCGGGGGTCCCTTCACGACCCATTCGGTTGTCGGCCACTCCGACTTCGTTGATTGCGCCCAGGCAGACGCGGCGAGCGTCAGCACCGTCGCGAACAGCACGAACGACAGGATGTATGCGGTTCGGCGACGAGCGGCGGAGTCGATTGCCGGCTTCATACAAAAATTCCTCCTGACACCATTTTTATTCGACCGGGAAGTCCAGGCTGACGTCGGTAGTCTCGGCCGCGTTGACCGTCACGCCCTCGACAAAGCGGTCATCGGCCTCGATGCCGTCCGGCCGCACCTGGATGCGGTACTCGCCAACCGGGATGGTGTAACCGGCGAAGCCCTCGCCGTCGGTGCTGTCGCGACTGGCTTCCTTGTGACCCTCGGCGTACTGGATATAGGTGCGGGCCTTCAATGGCTTGCCGTTGGCGGTGACCTTGATCCGGACCGTCCCGCTGGGGATTTCCAGGCTCTTCGTCGTGGTTTTCCCCGCTTCCACCGTCACGCCGTCGATGAACTGGTCCGGTGCACTGATGCCATCGGGCCGGACCTGGATGCGGTATTCGCCGACCGGGATGGTGTAGCCGGCGAAGCCCTCGCTGTCGGTGCTGTCGCGGCTGGCTTCCTCGTGACCCTCGGCGTACTGGATATAGGTACGGGCCTTCAGCGGCTTGCCGTTGGTGGTGACCTTGATCCGGACCGTCCCGCTGGGGATTTCCAGGCTCTTCGTCGTGGTTTTCCCCGCTTCCACCGTCACGCCGTCGATGAACTGGTCCGGTGCACTGATGCCATCGGGCCTGACCTGGATGCGGTATTCGCCGACCGGGATGGTGTAGCTGGCGATGCCCTCGCCGTCGGTCCAATCGCGGCTGGCTTCCGCGTGACCGTCGGCGTACTGGATGTAGGTGCGGGCCTTCAGCGGCTTGCCGTTGGTGGTGACCGTGAGTTCAACGGTCCCGGTGGAAAAGTCCACGCTTCGCTCGGTGGTTTCACCGTTGCTGACGGGAATGTCTTCCAGCAGCTGATCCGGTGCGGAGATTCCCTCCGCGCGGACCCTGATGTCGTAGTCACCCGCGACCAGCTCGTACCGGGCCTTGCCCTCCTCCAGCGCGTGGTTTCGCGTGACCTCGTCCTCGGTGCCGGCGCTGTAGACATAGGTATAGGCGCCGATCGGCTCACCGTTTTTGGTGACGGTCAGCGCGATGGTCCCGGTGGTCTCCACCACTGGCTCAGGTTCGGGTTCGACCTGCACCGCTTCGTTCAGCGCGCCGGCCAGCTCGTCGGCGTTGCTGGCGCTGAAGAACCGGCCACCACCAGCCTCGGCCATGCACTGCAACTGCTCGGTATCGGTGTCACCAAGATCGAAACCGACCACGTGCAACTTGAAGTCGACACCCGACTGCTTCGCCGCCCTGACCGCTTCGCAGGGATCGCCGCCGCAGGACTCCAACCCGTCGGAGACGAGCACGACGCTGGCGGACTGCTCCGCTTGCCGCAGCTGTTCGATCGCCTGCTTCACCGATGCGGTGAGCGGTGTCATCCCCTTCGCGTTGAGACCTTCGATCTGCTTGATCATGGCGTCGCGGTCCAGCGGCCCCAGCGCCACCAGCGACTCGATATCCATGCAATCGCCCTTGCGGCGATGGCCGTAAGCGGTCAATCCCGCCTTGGCGTCCGCCGGCAACTGCCGGACCAGACTGGACATCACTTCCTTGGCGACGACGATCTTCGGCTCGCCATCGACGCGGCCCCACATGCTGCCCGAGGCATCGAGGACGAACAGCAGGTTGCTGCTCCGGGTTTCGGCCTTTGCGGCATCGTCGCCACTCTCCGAAGCAATGGCGGCCCATGACGCACTGGAAAGAAACAACAGCGTGCACAACAACGTCAGCATCTTGTTCATCGATCGTCTCCCCCGGTTACTGGCACGGTACCGCATGCGGCTCGAAGCCGAGCGCGTCGGTGGCCTGGCTCAGTGCGTCCACGTCCTTTTCCGTGCCGGCACCGGCAACCAGCGCCCAATTGCCCGAGGTCGACCAACGGACCTGATCTTTCAGGCCGAGCGTGCCGCACATCCCGGGGATCTTGTTCTGGTACATCTCGTCGCGAGCCGCCGAGTCCTTCCATTCGCTGGCAATCAGCTTCTGGTACTTGTCCTGGTTCGACCGACAATCGGCTACCTGGACGAACTTGTCCGGATGCCGTTCCTGCACTTCACAGGTGAACCCGGCTTTCTCGATGATCGCCGTGATCCGTGCGATGTCCGGCGCCGCGCCCTGCGCCGTGCTTTGCGCGATGTCCGGCGTCGCGCTCTGTCCGTCGAGTTGGTCAGTGGCGCCACAGGCGGCAACAAGCGCCAGCGCCACGGCTGCAGTGATGGCGGAAAGACAGGTTGCTCTCATCAGGTTCTCCAGTTCGGTGCATGAGGATGCTTGCGGCATGGCGCTCCCTGCGATATCTGCGCCACGGCTTTCCTTACATAACCGATTTCGGACGGAAAGCGGGACATGCGGGATCCGCAGGCGATAACGGGGATAACGGGGTCAGGTTGGACTGACCCCGTTTTCAGAGATCATTATTGCGTGGCTCAAGTCACCCGCTCCCCGGCCGCCGCGCGAGCGGGGGTCACATCAGTCGGTTCGGGATGGATGACCAGACGCAGCCGCCCTTCGTTTCTGCTCAGCCGCAGTTGGCGATACCTGACCAGATAGGCGACTGCCACCCCAGCCGCCGCAAGACCCGACAGCGCGCCAATCCCCATCGCCCAGCGCGCGCCGAAACGATCGACCACCCACCCGACCAGCGGGGCACCGAGCGGCGTGCCACCCATGACCACGGCAATACGCAACGCCAATACCCGGCCGCGCATCGTGCGCTCGGTGGTGAGCTGCATCATGGAGTTGCTGGCAGTCATGAAGGTGAGCGCGGCCAGGCCGACGAAGAACAGCACGGCGGCGTACAGCACCGGGCCGGGCATCACCGCAGCCACCGCCATACTGATACCGAAGGCCGCCGCCGATGCCGCCATCAGCACCATGCCGGGAACCGGTCGACGGGCCGAAAGCAGCGCCCCGGTCATGGTTCCCACCGCCATCGCCGAGGTCAGCAGGCCGAACTGGCTGGCGTCGCCATCGAACTCCATGACCGACATGGTGGAAATGAAGATGGCGAAGTTGAAGCCGAGCATCCCCAGCAGGAAAAGCATCACCAGCACGGCCATCAGATCCGGCCGTTGCCGCACATAACGGAATCCAGCCAGCAAGCTGCCGCGCGTACGCTCCGGCCGGGCTTCGGTAAACAACTCGTGCACCCGAAGAAACCACAGCGATACCAGCACCGCCACGTACGAGCCCGCGTTGATCAAGAACAGCCAGCCCTCCCCGACCGCCGCGATCAGAACACCGGCCACCGCCGGGCCAAGCATCCGTGCCGCGTTGAAGGAGGCAGAGTTCAGCGCCACCGCGTTGGCCAGGTCGTTATCGCTGACCAGATCCGATACGAACGTCTGCCGGGCCGGCGCGTCGAACGCGGTAACGCAACCCAACATCAAGGCAAACCCGTACACGTGCCAAAGCTGCACCGCACCGGCTAGGGTCAGCAGGCCCAGGCCCAGCGCCAGTAGCCCGGAGGCGGCCTGGGTGGCGAGCAGCAGCTTGCGACGATCCCAGTGATCCGCGGCGAAACCGGTCAGCGGCAACAACAGCAACGGCGGCCCGAACTGCAGCGCCATCACAGTACCCACCGCCATGGCGTTGTTATCGGTCAGCACGGTCAGCACCAGCCAGTCCTGCCCGATACGCTGCATCCATGTGCCCACGTTGGACACCAGCGCACCACCGGCCCATAACCGGTAGTTGTGGATCCTGAGCGAGTGGAACATACGGCTCAAATCGGTGCCTGATGCCCTGCGTAGAGTGTTGCCGCCAAGGCGCCCGGAGCCCGCGCGAAGATCATCGGCAGGCCGGGCAAGCACCGACCCGCGCCAGCGTGACGGTGCACGCTGACGCCTGTTTTCAGGCTTCCGGAAGCGCCCGGTATTCGCCTTGGCTTTGGGTAGCCAGGCTGACGAAATAGATGGCGGCCCACGCGGCGGCGAAGCCCGGGATGATTTCGTATACGCCTGATCCACCCATGAAACTCACATCCCAGCCCAGCAAGATCCAGCCCACCACGGTGGCCGCACCGACCACCAGGCCTGCGACCGCCCCGGTGCCGGTCATTCGCCGCCACGTCAGCGCCAGGACAATCAGCGGCCCGAAGGCAGCGCCGAACCCGGCCCACGCGTGGCTGACCAGGTCCAGCACCTTGGAGTCCGGATCCCAGGCAAGGACGGCGGCGACGATACCGACCAACATCACGCTGATGCGGCCCACCAATACGGTCTCTTTATCGCCGGCGTCCTTGCGCAGGAACAACCGGTAAAAATCCTCCGTCAACGAGGACGAGGCCACCAGCAGCTGGCTGGAAATGGTGCTCATCACGGCGGCGAGCAGTGCCGCGAACAGGAAGCCGGTCACCAGCGGGTGGAACAGCAGGTCGGCCAGCACGATGAAGATCGTCTCCGGGTCTTCGACCACCAGTCCGTTACGCACCGCATAGGCGCGCCCGAAGATGCCCAGGCTGATCGAGCCGATCACCGAGATGGCCATCCACGACATGCCGATGTTGCGGGCCCTGGGAACGTCCTTGACCGACCGTAGCGCCATGAAGCGCACGATGATGTGCGGTTGCCCGAAGTAGCCAAGGCCCCACGCTATGGCGGATAGAAAGCCGATGACCGACAGCCCGGAAAACCATGACAGATAGTCGGGACCCAGTGTTGCCAGCGTTTCCGTTGCCTGTGACAAGCCGCCGCCACCCGGCCCGAGAAGCACCACCGTGGGCATGATGATCAGGGCCAGCATCATGATCACGCCCTGGACGAAGTCGGTCAGGCTGACGGCAAGAAAACCGCCGATGACGGTGTACGCAAGCACCACCCCAAGCGTCAGCGACACGCCCGCCGCGTAATCGGTCATCCAGCTGAACTCGAGCACCGCGCTGAAAGCGCTTTGGGCAAGCTTGCCGCCCGCCACCAGGCCCGATGCGGTGTACACGGAAAAGAACACCACCACGATCAGCGCCGAGATGACGCGCAACGCCATTGCCCTGCTGGGGAATCGGTTGGAGAGGAATTGCGGAATGGTCAGGCTGTTGTCGTAGCGCTCGGTCTGCTCGCGCAGGCGCGGCGCGACCACGATCCAGTTCACCAGCGCACCCAAAGTCAGGCCGATGCCGATCCAGGCCGATACCAGGCCGCTGACGTACAGCGCGCCGGGCAGGCCCAGCAACAGCCAGCCGCTCATGTCGGAAGCCCCGGCAGACAGCGCCGCGACGGCGGGCCCCAGCTTGCGTCCGCCGAGGGTGTACTCCTCGGAAGACGAGGTCGAGTTGCGGTACGCGTAGAAGCCGATCCCCAGCATCAACGCGAAATAAAGGCCCAAACTGATCCACACACCAATCGCCATAAAACCCCACCTTCAACGGCTACGGGCTAACACCCATAACGTGGCAGTCAATCACATCGCGGTTCGCTGAAGCAAATGACATCAGCGCGCGGCGGTTCGTGTTGACATGACTCCTCCGTGATGGGCATCCCCTGCATCGGACTGAATGGCGGCCCGGCGTTCAAGCACGACGAGGCATTGGCGAGCGCAAGCGTGAATGGAAGCGCGGGTGCGATACGGGTCATGGGCAGTTCTCGCTGCGGTTGAGGTCAGCGGAGATTACGCCTTAGCTTTCCTGCCAGGCTTTCTTCGCACGCCCCGTAGCAAACCGCGCCTCGACAACAAGGCAAACGGGGTCAGTCCAACCTGACCCCGTTTTCGGAGATCTTCGGCGACGGCGGGGCTGCATCGGATGCCCCTACAACGTCTTGAGGTACTCGACCAGGTTCTCGCGTTCGTCCGCAGTCAAGCCAAGCGCCAGCGTCTCGTCGTAATGCTCGACCACCTCGCCGAGCGTGGCCGCGCTGCCGTCGTGGAAATACGGTGGGTGCTGCCAGAGGCCGCGCAGCGGCGTGGTGCGGTAGGCCTTGTTGGCGGTGCGCGCGGCGTACGCGCCGTCCATGCCGGTCTCCTCCGGCGCGTGCAATTTGCCGGAGTTGTTGTCGGTACGGGTCGCGCCGACGTGGCAGCCCATGCAGTTGCGCGCGAACACCGGGAAGCCGCGCCGCGCGGCGACGCGGTCATAGCTGCCCACCGGCGGCGGCGGTGCCTCGAGGCTGAGCTGGTACGCGCGCAGCGCCGGCAGTTTCGGGGTGACGAGGTCGGGCGTCTGGCGCACGTCGATGCCCAGGCGCGGATCGGAGAAGTTGCCCTGCCCGCCCATCTGGGTCACCGCGACGTAGGCGTTCCAGTACGACACCGTGCCGTCGCCGGTGAAGGTCTCGTTGCGGATGTGGCGCAGCCCGTAGGCCGGCGGCAGCACGATCGGCGTGTTGAGGCCGTCGATGTTGAAGCGGGGATCGTACTTGCCCGGCCCCCAGCTCATGTACACCGCCCTGTCCTCCGGCGACACCGCCGGCGACAGCGCGATGATGAAGCCCGGGTCGAGGTCGACGTTGGCCCAGCCGTCCATGCGGCGGCCGATGCCGGGCCCGACCGAATCGTCGACGCTGGAATGGCACAGCGCGCAGGTGATGCCGAGCCGGGTGATGCGGCCGTCGGCGTCGACGTCGGCCTTGATGCCGAGCACCGCGTCGAGACTCAGCAGCGCCGCGGTGGTGGCCGGATCGCTCAGGTCAGCGGTTTCGAGGATGCCCGGCGGCAGCGCCTCCGAATCGACTTTGAGCCCGACCGCAAGCGCGGTGATTGGATCGATCGTCGCAACCACCTCGTGCATACGCAGACGGTCGGTCCAGAGCTGCTCGTCGCCGAAGGTGTCGTAGCGGAAGATCTGCTGGCCTTCGGCAATGAGCGCCGGCGTCAGCGCCGGGTTCGCGGGGTGCTCGGCGGCCTGCGCCTGGCCCTCCGATGACAGGCCGCAACCGGCGCTCGCCGCGGCCGCGAGGGTGATGAGCAATCCAGGCAGGGCCGGGTGGATAACGACATTCGACATGACGCCTCTCCGATGGTCGCGAGGGCCGGACCGGCAGTGCGGAACGTCACTGCGCCGGCGTCGCGAGGTGGGGCTTTGAACGTTACCGGGCGTGTGTCGAAATGCGAGTAGGGTATGTGTAAAGGCGTGGCTGCAAGCGGAAACGGTGTCGAAGCGCGGCCCTACCGTGCGTATTTCCCGTTGGGTGCACCGGATCGGGATTGAAGCACCGTTTCACCGCCCCATTACTTCGGAGACGCGAGATGATCAGCAAAAACACGATTTGTCTTTGGTATAACGGCACCGCGCTCGATGCCGCGACGTTCTACGCCGAAACCTTCCCCGACAGTTCGGTGGACGCCGTCCACCAGGCGCCCGGCGACTTTCCGGACGGCAAGCAGGGCGACGTCCTGACCGTCGAGTTCACCGTGATGGGCATCCCCTGCGTCGGACTGAATGGTGGCCCGGCGTTCAAGCACGACGAGGCGTTCTCGTTCCAGGTCGCCACCGACGACCAGGAAGAAACCGACCGCCTGTGGAACGCGATCGTCGGCAACGGCGGCGAGGAAAGCGCCTGCGGCTGGTGCAAGGACAAGTGGGGCCTGTCGTGGCAGATCTCGCCGCGCGTTCTGATCGAGGCGATCACCGACCCCGACCCCGCGGCGGCCAAGCGCGCATTCGACGCCATGATGACGATGCGGAAGATCGATATCGCCACGATCGAGGCGGCACGGCGGGGCTGATCTTGAACCCCGTGATCACCGCCTTCGAACGCTCGCCGGATCGCGGCCGCGGCCTAGTTTGAGTAGGAGGAATGTCATGAAAGTATCAGCGACTCCGAGAATCGTTAGCCGTGACGAGTGGGAACAGGCTCGCGCTGAACTACTGGTCCGTGAGAAGGCGCACACTCGCGCCGGCGATGAACTAGCCGCCGCTCGGAGGCGTCTCCCGATGATGCGGATGGAACCGGTCATGGTCGTGGGTCCAGACGGCCCGGTCCATCTGCACGATGTGTTCGAAGAACGGCGCATGTTGATCGTCTATCACTTCATGTGGAACCCGGGCGCACCTCACCAAGGACAGTGTGAAGGCTGCACGCACAGTCAGACGGCAATGAACTCGGCCGTCCGCTCCTATCTGGCCGAACGCGACGTGAGCTACGCCGTATTCAGCAGTGGTCCGTGGGCCGAGATCGCTGCCTACCGAGATTTCATGGGTTGGACGACGCCGTGGTACTCGACAGCCGAGTCCGGAGATGTGCTGGCGACCCGAAACGGGGGCGACCTCCGCTGCTACGTTCGAGACGGCGAAGCGGTGTTCCAAACGTACGAAACGAAGTGGCGGGGGATTGAGGCCATGCTGCCCACTCTCCAACTGCTTGACCTCACTGCCTACGGTCGACAGGAGACGTGGGAGGACTCGCCTGTCGGCTGGCCGCAGCAGGACGAGGCCGGGTCGTGGTGGCGGCGTGACGGCCGCCCAATTGCTCAGTGGACGCGCACCAGCGCACAGGCCAAATAGAATCGCTGCTCCAACTCGTAGCTCGGTTCGCGCCCAGGCAACGCGAAGGCCCTAACGGGGTCAGGTTGGCAGCGGGGCGTACTGCATCGGCTCCAGACGGTGGGCCGCATCCTGGCACACCACCAACCCGCCCTCGCCCGCTGCGGCACCCACCGCCTGCACGCGCATGCCGACAGCCAGCGATTGCACGTCCACCGGTGGCGCCTTGCACAGGTTCCAACGGGCCGGGAGCCGCACCTGTACATCGC
Organism: Lysobacter sp. A289; assembly: GCF_054072675.1. NCBI lineage: Bacteria > Pseudomonadati > Pseudomonadota > Gammaproteobacteria > Lysobacterales > Lysobacteraceae > Lysobacter > Lysobacter sp. A289. The sequence continues at coordinate 577,407 of NZ_JBSVRN010000001.1, read as the reverse complement.
CGCGCCCGTCCGCGTCGACCTGCACGGTGGCGTTGCCGTCGTAGGTCCACGGCTGCAGGTCGATGGCGGTGATGGTGCCTTCGATCCGCAGCGGGCCATCCGCCGGCCCGGCAACGTCGGGCGTGGTGGTGGTGCAGGACGCGGTGGCCAGCGCCATGGCGAGCGCAAAGGTGAGCGGAAGCGCGGGGGCGGTATGGGTCATCGGGGTTCTCGCTGCGGTTGGATCAATCGCGCCTGAGGGCGCGCGCTGCGTCAGCCGCGGCCTGCAGGACGCGTACGTAATCGACACGGGTTTTCGGAGCGTTGCCTGCAGCGCTCTCCAGCCCATCGACAAACGCCTCCATCAACGCCGGCGCGTTGTACTGGTCGCCCAGCTCGCCCATCGTCTTGGCCACGGCAGCGCGCAGATGCCAATCCACGTTGACGCCCTTCTCGGCTTCATTGGCGAGGTCGACGACGCGCAGCAGATGCGGCGTCACGAGACCGACGACGGTGACTCTCATTTCTTCAACTCTGCGTTCGGAAGGATGGAAGATTAACCCGGCAGCATCATCGCCGAACCGAGCGCTCCACGACGATGCGCTCAGCCAGCCATTCGTTGTTGCCGATCCGCCGCGCCTCGATCCGCACCAGATCCCCGCGCTCAAGGTTCTCCGGGCGGTAGCGGCGACCCTGGTACTCGACCGTGGTGCGGCTGTCGTAGCGTAGTCGCGTCGCGTTGCCGTAGCCGCCACCGTCCAGGGCGATCACTCGCGCCCGCGGGTCGACAAAGGCGACCGGACCGCGCAGGTCCTGTCCGTAGCCGCCGCCATACCCGCCATCACGGACATTGCGCACGACCTCGATCGAGCGCGCCAAGAGTTCGCGCCCCGACGAGGCGACATCGACCCGGATGACGTCGCCCCGCTCCAAGCCCCCCACCGGGTGCTCGCGCCCCTGGTAGAACAGGCGGGTGCGCTGGTCGTACCGGACCTCTGTGCGCTCTGAGCGCCGGGTGCGCGGGTCGTCGACGACCAGCACGATGCGGCCGTAGCGTGTGTCGACGCCCTCCACGGTGCCCTGCAGCTGGCTGCCGTACTGCCCGGGGTAGCCCGGGTCGGACTGTCCGTATCCACCGGGGTAGCTGCCGTAACCGCCGGGGCTCACGCAACCGGCGAGGAGCAGGACGCTGATGGACAGCACGATGGCGATACCGCGGATCACGTGGTTCATGGCGTGCTCCCGTCAGTCGTCCAGGATGCTCGAGATCAGGCCCGTGGCCATCTGCACGAGGTAGTAGGTGTCATCGCCCTGATAGGGACGCACCCACCTGTACCCGTCCGGCGGCACGGCCAAGTCGTAGTCGCGATAGTCCCGCACGTAGTAGCGGTCGGCCAGGTAGTCGCGCGGGATGTATTCGCCACGCGCCCAGCGGCGGTGCTCGCGGACATCCTTGCGCCACTCGCGCTCGGCCTCCTGGCGATCCTTCCAGTACTCACGCTCGTCCTCGCGGCGATCCTTCGCGGCCTCCCGCATGTCCTCGCGGCGGTCTTTCTCGTACTCGCGGCGGTCCTTCTCGTACTCGCGGATGGCCTCGCGGCGGTCCTTCAAGTGCTCGCGCTGCGCCTCCTGGTACTCCTTTCGCGCCTCCTTGCCACGGTCATCGTCGGCAAAAGCGTTGCCGGAGAAGGCGACGGCGACGGCCGCCAGCGCACTCGCAATCAACAGCTTCTTCATTGGTGTGCTCCCGGGGAACTGAAACCCGACCGTAAGCGGCGCCGCCTGAACGCGGCCAAATCGCGAAGTTAACCTGACCCCGTTTTTGCATGCTGACGGCCGGCGGGAGGCTACCCCGGACAGTCCGCAGGATCTCAAGCAAACAAATAGCGACCCTGAAATATTTCAGAGTCGCCATCCAGGGAACCGCCGGTTGTCCAGGTCGTGTTACCAGTTTCTCAGCCGCTGCTCGAGGCCGCACCCATTGCCGGCCGGGACGGAATGCGATATTCGAGGCGAATCGGCTTCGCCTTCGCTACCCCGTCAGGCTGCCGGACTTCAGTTGCCGGGAAAATCTGGTCTGCATTGATCTCTATGAAAGCGCCACCCTTCAATTTTTTGGTGGACACTTCGATCCACCGTACCTTCCAGAGACCGTCCTCACCAACCGTCGTCCACTTGTTTGCAACGCGGTAGCTTGACCCATCATTGTTCAGATCAACCCTCACCTTAATCAGATGTCCTGGCACACCCTCGCCATGGATATCGAATTCACTCGAAGCCCATACGCTCGATCCATAGTTCTGCGCGCAGCACATGTTGGAGGTGTCCGTCGGGTCGGTTATTACCGGTCGCGACAGTTGCCCGGGAACAAGCTCCAGGTCGCCCCTGCGTGGTGCCCGTTGGAGCTTCTGAACCGGTTGGATCTGCTGAAGCTGTGGGTTGGCTGCTCGCATCACCGGACCCTCGGCCTGGGTCTGCTGCGCCGCATGAAGCGGCATCATCATGGCAACGGACAGTCCTATCGAAATGACAGCCATCGTCTTTGGTTGCATGGCATTTTCCTCGTTGAAAAAGCATGGAAGAGCTGTTGCTCCCTCTCTGTTACCGATATCCGGCGGGAAGCAGGACACGCCCTCATTGCCGAATCAGCGACGGGGTCAGCAATTCCGCCACCCAGTCCATGAATGCACGCACCCGACGCGCCAGGTTGCGTCGCTGCGGATACAGCAGCGTGACGGGCATTGGCTCGGCGCACAGTTGCGGCAGTATCTCCACCAGGCTTCCGTCCTCCAGGTGGGTAGCGACGCCGGCGCGCGGCGCCTGGATTATCCCGAGTCCGGCAAGGCATGCGGCGACGTAGGCGTCTGCGCGGTTGACTGTCAGTGCGCCGGGCATGGTCAGGGTGCGGTAGCGGTCGCCTGCCGCATATTCGAAACCCGGCGAGCGCGCCCCCAACGTCGGCACGTAATGCACCAGCCGGTGGCCATCCAGATCGTCCAACGTATGCGGCGTGCCGTAGCGCGCGAGATAGCCGGGGCTGACGAACAGAACGGGGTAACAGAACGGGGTTAGGTTCACTTTCCCGCATTTTCCGGCCGAACGCGGCCAGATCGCGAAATTAACCTGACCCCGTTTTTGCCATCACCCACGCCGTCAACGGATTCGCCGGATCCGCCAGCAACTTGACCGTCAACGCCAACGCCATCACCACCAGCAGCGGCCGGATCACCTTGCCGCCGACGCGCAGCGCCAGGCGCGCGCCGACCTGTCCGCCGGCGACGCTCGACACCGCCATCAGCAAGCCGATCGCCCACAGCACGTGGCCACCGATCGTCAGCGTGATCAGCGCCGCGATGTTGCTGGACAGGTTGAGGAACTTGGTATGCGCGGTGGCGGAGACCAGCCCCATGCCGAACAGCGCGACCAACGCGGTGGCCAGGAACGACCCCGCGCCCGGGCCGAAGAAGCCGTCGTAAAAACCGATCGCCGTGGCGAGCCCGACCAGCGCGCCGGTGCCGAACCGACTGTGGCGGTCCTCTTCCGAAGCCTTAGGCGCGACAGTGAAGTAGATCACCATCAGGATCAGCAGCACCGGGATCAGCCCGGCCAGGAACGCGGGATCGATGCGCTGCAGCGTCCACGCGCCCAGCGTCGACCCGACAAATGCACCGACCGCCGGCTTGGCGAAGCGCTTGAAGTCGATGCGCCCCTTGCGCGCGAATGCATGCACCGCGCTCGCGGTGCCGAAGGTGCTCTGCAGCTTGTTGGTGGCGATCGCCTGGACCGGCGGCACGCCGGCCGCCATCAGCGCCGGGATGGTCAGCAGCCCGCCGCCGCCCGCGATCGCGTCGATGATGCCTGCGATGAAGGCAACGCCCATCAGCAGGGCGATGGCCTCGATTCCGAATTCCATGGGGGATCCACTCTGGTGAGCCGACCCCTTTACGCCGAGGTATCGACATCTACAACAGCGCTCGGTAAGCGCCCCGGGGAGTTTAACCGGGGGCGCGCGACCCGTCAGCGGGCTCGGAACCCGACAGACGACATCGCCGAACCCCGTTTCCCTCACAATTCAGTACGGCGGCGCCCGACGCACCTTCTGCAAACGCGCGGCCTCGGCCCACCACGTCAGATCATCCGCGAAGCGGGCAAAGCTGCGTTCGAGCGACTTGCCGGCCGCTTCCAGAGGTTGGCCCTGGTCGTCCAGGGTCTTTGCAATCGGCCCGGCCTCCACCGTGCTGGAGATCACCACCATGCCCATTTCCGACAGGGTGCCGTGCCAGGCGGTATTCGCGCGCGCACCGCCCAGGCGCCCGGCTGAATAGCTGACGATACCGGCGGGACGCCAGAACCACTCCTCCAGGAAGTGGTCGGTCAGGTTCTTCAGGCCCGGCTGCATGCCCCAGTTGTACTCGCCGGTGACGAACACGAAGCCATCGGCAACGCGGATCTTGCCGGCCAGCGCTTCCATTGCCTCCGGTGCCTGGCCCTCCGGATACTCCTTGTACATGCGGTCCAGCATCGGCAGGCCGACCGCCCTGGCATCGATCAACTCGGCGTCGATGCCGCGCGCCTGAAGCGTGCGCACGCAATAGTCGGCCAGGCGGATGCCCATGCGGTCGGAACGATAGGAACCGTAGAACACCAGGATGCGTTGGGACATGACCTTGCCTTCGAGGGGAACGGTGTCTGCGCTGGATCATCGCATTTCGGGCGCCACGAAGACGGGCAACGGCAGTTCCGCCAGCCCCAGCGCAGCGCTGCCCAATGCCTGGTCCGGTACGGATTGTGAGGAATCGGGTCGGCCAGCACATTCCCGCCGGGATCGACCTGACCAACGTGCTGACCGGAGGCGGCGTGGACAGTGCCGGCGACGAGGTTCCCTTCACCAGCTACGGTCGCCTCGCTGGCAGGTTCCTGATCCCCGGCCATGAGGCCATCGTCATCGTACTGACCGAAGTGACCACCTCCAGCGGCTACGAAGAGACCGCAAACGGGGCCACCTCAGCCTGACCCCAGTCTTTGAACCCCGTTTTTGCAGGTCCGTTCCTCCTATCCCGGCCCGCCGCCGGCGCGATCGCGGCATATCGGGCGACCGGCGTGGCTGCGCGGACACTGGACGCGCTGTGCCAGCGCACCGCACTCTCTCCAGTCAAACAACCACCTGCCCCACGGAGCCACATATGCGCCAATGGATGCTTGCCGCCGTACTTCTCTCGCTGGCTCCCGCCGCCGCCATCGCCGGCACCCCTCTGCCTGACGCGCCACACGTCGTCGTGCAGGGCGAAGGCGAGGTCAGCGTGGCACCGGACGCGGCGATCATCTCCATGGTGGCGCGTCACCGTGCCTCAAACCCCGGCGAGGCCAAGCGCGTGGTCGACCGCGCGGTGGACGCGCTGCTGAAAGCCGCACCGGGATTCGATGTGCACTCCGACGACATCACCACCTCGGACCTCGCACTGCGCGAGGACATCGATTACGACGACAACGACCGGCCGCTGCCCCCAGCCCACGTCGCGAGCCGCGAAGTGAAGGTCAGGCTCGACGACCTCGACACACTCGGGGCCTACATGGATGCGGCACTGGCCGCCGGTTTCACAGACATCGCGGACGTGACCTTCAAGTCCAGCAAGGAGGCCAGCCTGCGTGAAGAAGCACGCGCCCACGCCGTCGCCGATGCCAGGGAGAAGGCGACCGGCCTCGCCAACGCCTTCGGCGGCAACCTCGGGCCGGTGTACAGCATCAACAGCGTGAACTCGGTGCAGGCGCACGGCTACGGCAACACCACGCTGGACCGCATCCAGGTCACCGGAACACGCATGGACAGCGGGCGCTACCTGCAACCGACCATCGACTTCACCGAGCGGGTATCGGCGGTGTTCGAGATCTCGCGCTGAGCCTAACGGCCCCGCCAGCGGGGTCGGAACCCGGCAGACGATATCGCCGACTTGGAGCACGGGGTCTGGGATGTTCCGGTCGGGATGTTCGGCTATCGCCGTTTGGGCAGTGGTAGCAAGCAGCGTTCCGCCGGCATCGTGAGCCGGCCTGCCGCGACAGCTATACAGCCGACTTCTTCGACTCCAACTGCTCACGTACCGCGCGCGTAACGCGCTCGCGGAGCCCGAACGTAACCTGCATTGGGCGTTCGCCTTCCGCTGCTATGAAATCAGCCGCGCCTAGATACACCGCCTTACTGTGAGAGGCCGGCTGCACGAAGAGGTGCACCGTTCTGTTGTCGTGCTGATGCTCCACGATGTCGCGGCCCGATCCACTTTCCCGTGTCTGCTGATTCTGGCTCGTCCACACGAACCGCGAGTCATCTTTGAGGTAGTTGGTGTACTGATGCTGATCCACGGCACCGCTCGTATCGAGTTTGGTGATGATCACGATGTGGTCGCCGGCGCACTCGAAGCGAAGCACTCCGGTGTTGTGACGTGCCGGATCGTATTGGGAACCGAAGTAGTTGACGATCTCTGGCCGGGTGTAGCTCCGGTGCAAGCCAAGATCACTCGGACGTCGCAATACACCGCCGTGACGCAACCGGTAGTCCTTCTCCAACGTGTACTGGATGCGCCCTTCGATCTCGTCGAGCAGCCTTTCGCGAGGTATCGCTTGCAACGCCGCGGCGGCGAGATTCGTACCGTCGAAAACTGCCCCTAGCTTCCGCTTCAGCGTCTCGACGACCTTCGACTCTGAGTATGGCTTGTACTCGGTATGCCAACGCGGAAAACGCTCGTAGAAAGCCTCATACCCGGCTATCGGATCCTCCGGGTTGGCACACATGCCCCACAGCGCCGCGTACGGGTACACGCGTTGCGCCTGCCAGTCTTTCTCCGCTGCCAGCAGCAGGTCGAAGGCTAGTCCACCGCCAGCGATCGCGTCCTCCCACGGCTCGGCATCGCCTGCGGCTCGCTTCAATCCCAGCCAGCTTCCAAACGCGGATCGAACGTCGGTTGGGGTTGGCATCTCTGCGTCAGACAGAAGGTCGACCGGGCGAGGCCGCGCGATATCGAACTCCTGTTTCAACCGGCGATAGGTCGCCAGGCAGATGTCCTTTCTGGACGGTGCGAAGCTGCGAACCTTCTCGAGAATCTCCACCGTTCGGGAGTCGAGCACGATCTCGCAACCGGCAGGTGGCGTGAGGTCGAGCTGCGGCACGGTCGTGGGTCCGCGTGGAGCGCTCGTGTCGTTCAATGCTTCGATTGCCAGCCACGCAGAACGATGGTGGCCTACAAAATCGAGAACGGTGAGCACCTCCGAATCCGGGGTAAGCCGAAGCCCGCGACCAAGTTGCTGAATGAACACCGTTGCGGATTCGGTTGGGCGCAAGAACACAACGCAGTTGATCGCGGGTAGATCGACGCCCTCATTCAGAACGTCCGCCACAAACAGCCACTCCAGCGGGTCGGTTGGATCCTGGAGCCGGGCGTAGATGGCTTCACGCTCAGCGACACCGTCCTCACCCGTGACCGCCTCCGCAGTCAGACCTCGCTTCGTCAACGCGTCTGCCATAAAACGGGCGTGGCGAATCCCTGCGCAAAAACCCACCGTCACCCGCTTTAGCCCATCGAATCCGTGGAGTTGGCAGCGCCCCAGCATCGCCTGGACCCGCTCCTCGACCATCAGGGCGTTCTCTAACTGCGCTGGATCGAATGCACCGGAGCGCCATGGAATCGCGCCGTAGTCGACGCATTCGTCCGCGATGCCGAAGTAATGGAATGGCGTCAGCCAGCCCCGGTTGATCGCTTCGATGAGCCGCACTTCGTACGCAACGTTGTAGTCGCACAGCGCTAGGACATCGTGTCCGTCTTGGCGTTCCGGCGTAGCCGTCAGACCCAGCAGGAACCCCGGATTCAACTGCGCAAGCAATGATCGATACGACGGAGCGGATGCGTGGTGGAACTCGTCCACGACCACGTAATCGAAGCTCCGCTTCATCAGCTTCGCGCTACCGGTTGCCGAGCTCACCGTGGCGAATACGAAGTCGGCCTGTTCGTCGACTCGCCCACCGAACGCATGTCCAAAGGTCCGCGTCTCACCAAACACTCGTCGAAACGTGCGTTCGGCCTGCGTCAGGTGTTCCAATCGGTTGGAGAGGAACAGAACGGATTTCGCGTCCCTGGCCTTTGCGTCAAAGGCGGCAAGAAAGGTCTTTCCAATGCCCGGTGCGGCGACGATTACGGCCCGGCGTTCGCCGGTGTCACGCAGATCCTTCAGCCGCTCCAACGCTTCTGTCTGGGCTTCGTTCGGATGGGGCCGATCCGCGTAAGCAACCGGCGGATCTACGATCCCACGCGCCGGCATCGGCGGCAACTGTATGGGGATCGACCGGCTGTACGCCTCAATCAACTCTTCAGTAAGTGGCTGGGTATCGCGGCGAGACCACAATTGCTCAAACAAGTGCTGGACAGTCGAGACCTCATGCGTGCCGACGTGCCGAAGGTTCGCTTCGACGTTAGTCGACAGGCCACCCTTCGTGAAGTTGGAAGATCCAACCCAGCACTCCGCCGGATCGTCCTCAACCACGTACATCTTGGCGTGAAAGCCTTGATCATTGCCGCCCCCGTTCCGCGCCACATGCAACCGGCTCGTAACGTTAGGAAACGTGAGAACCGCGCGCAGCGCCTCCGGCTGGGTAACGCACATATAAGTCGAGACCAACAACCGCAGACTTCCGCCTCGCTGCTGGAAATTCTTGAGATCCTCGGCGACCAGACCGAACCCGCTGTAGCGGAAGAATGAAACCGCGATGGACACGTGATCGGCTGAGCGAAGCGCTCCACGAACGACATCCAGCATGCGGCGCTGGCCGGGCAGATTGGCGACGACGATATCGGACGCTGGAATGAGCATGGTTCGACTGTTTGGCCAAACCGCTGCGTGCCCCTTGCACCGGCCTGACGTTTCCCCGACATGCCCTCTGTTCGCGTAGCGTCCCTATCCAACGACGAACAACTGGCGGCGATCCCATCCAGCTGGAACTAGCTGGTGTGAGTCGAGCCGCCAGGATAGACGCTCTGCCTCCCTGACGTCGAAGCGTGCAAACCTTAGCCATCTGACCCTGCCGTCTTCGCCGCGCGCGAGAGACGACGTCGACCGCTTCGGAGACGTTGCATCGGCCTGTAAAGCGCAGCTACGCGGCGCAATCAGCGTCATCCAGGAAGACAGCCGCACGATCGATACCGCGCAGTTCGAGTCGAGGACGGCACGTGGGAGTGTCCTGTGTCCTGTGTCCTGTGTCCTGTGTCAGCATGGAGCGGATGGCAACGCAATTCAGATGAATCAGCGTGCAGGAAAAATTGACTCAACTCCTAAGTCTTCTCTGACCCGATTTTTGCCATCAGGCCGCTCGTGCTCCCCCGTGCTCTGGGATTGGTGGCTTCCACCTTGAAGATGCCGAGCGGCGATCTCCTGATACCAACTGGCAGGAGTGTGGACTGACCCGGTTTTTCGACCCCCTTTTTTCGAAGGTGGCTTTTTCCATTGGCGCGGCGCCTACGACCTCAGACGGGCGTCGGTTACGGCACCGGCAACTGCTCAGCGGCTTCGCTACGCCTGCCACGCTTAAAGCGCGTGCCCAACTGCCGACGCAGGTCGTCCAGACTGTGGTTCCCGCTGACCGCTCCAATCCAGAAACTAGTGGCCTGAGGGTTGCTTCTGCTCAAGAAACTTGAAGGGCAGCGCCTTGATATTAAACCTCTCCAACACGGCACGCTTAAGTTCATCTCGAACGGGAAACAAGTAAAACCGCCTCACAATGAAGCGCCTCAGCACAGCGTTCGGAAGATAGCCACCGCTGCGGAGCACGTCCTCTTCATAGTCCAAAATCTCCTTCTTTGGAAAATCAGCAAAATGTTCGAGATGCACAGCAAGCTTTAGCAGCTGATGTGTAGGACTATTGGAAAGCACCTGATCCAACGTCGGCGCCAAATCTTCGGAACCTATGGCATTAGCGATCTTTATCAGGGTCCCCACACTAATCGACGAGATAAATGACGGTAGATAACGCGCGAGCTCATCTGCAAGCTCGATGCCGAGAATCTCTGGCTTCTCTACGCGTATCTGTGCCCCCCGAAAAGCTATCATCTCCTCGCCATGTTCGTTGACCATATCGTAAAGGAAACCCAATAAACGCAATCCAAGTGACACACATGTCTTTGTTATGCGAACTTTTTCTTCTCGCTCAATTTCACCAGCATGATTTCTAAGAACCTGCCCTAGCACCTGCAACGTTTTAAATGCCGCGTTCATTGCTAAGGCATCATCGAGCCGTTCTCTTAGGCGGGCTTCTGCTACCGACGTAAGTTCCTTCTGCGAATTCTCGGCCTCCACCTCATCCCGCTTCCATTCGAGTAGCTGAGCCGATCGCCCTCCGTCCAAAAGGATTCCGCGAATCTCTTTGAGACTGTACTTATCGAAGGCAGAAACCTTTGCGAACAGGTTAGCCTCCTTTTCCGCAAACTTGACGAACATACCGTTTGCCTTCTTAATTATCTTCTCTGCGATTCGCGCATCACGTCCTATATGCGCGAGAAAGAGCAAAGTATTGGCCGCCCGCTCTGTATGAATTGCGCTAACTAACAAATCGATCTCAGGTTCAAGCTGCTGCCAATCCGCGATCCGAGAAAGCGCTCTCGCGACGAAATAGTAAGAGTGGAACGGATACTTGAATCTAACTGTTCCGCTTCGATCCTCTAGAATCTCGGCACTAACTATCTGCGCTTGGAACCTAGCAACTGAAAGATCCAAGGCGAAGCGTTTGCAGTGCTCTACATGGAATGCCTCAAAATCAGATTGAGCGAGACCATCTGCACCGAGAGAACGCAGCGTGCGCGCAAACTCCGTCAAGTACGTGAGAGAGGTTACGACATTACACGCCTTAACCCTTGTGCTCAGCGCCTGATGGATTAGAGATTCGTATAGAAAACCTTGGGACCCACTCTTAACGACTGTGTCAAGGTCCTGGGCCAGCTCCGCACGCTGCAGAATAATGAGAACAAACACGGGAACGGCTGGGATTAAGTTCCTTCCAAGCGTTTCATCAACAACCTTAGACAGTCGTGCAGCAGTCAACTTTAAGTCTTCGTCGGCCTGCTCTGAGTTGCCAACGCGCAACCACTTTTCAATCAACTCCAACCGGTGATGATAGCTGCTTGGAAGAAGATCAAATATATCGGAATCAATAAAGAGTTCGTCCCGCAGAAACTCATTTAGCGCCACTTCTAGTCCCGGATGCGAATCGAGCATCAGATAAATTTGCCCGAAATGTTGTCGCAACGCTCTTAGCCCGTCGAAATAGCCCTTGGTCACTTGAGACAAATCAAAATCATCTATTATCAATACCTTCTTCTGTGGTGGCAGCAGGCGGTAGTCGGTTCGGTTCTTCACTCCGTACAACGCGTCGATGGCATGGTCCACACGCTCATTCAGGCTTTTCTCACGCCATGACGACACATGAGACGCAGCTAGCAATATCGGATGTCTTCCCTTTCGGGCCAAGTTTAACGCGAGCATTTTTGCAAGGGCCGACTTCCCGGACTGCTCGCCCCCCCTTAATACTACGACGGGCGCATAGTCGTCAGGCGTATCGACCAGCAACTCTGAATCAATTTCGAAATCATCGGTAGCTGCAGCACCATTCTCCCTCTCAGGATTGACTACCCGAATCCTTGGCCAAACGAAAATGTCTGACAGTGTTATTTGGTCTTTGTTCCTGTGCGTGAAGTTCGCGCCAGCGCTATTAAGCTCTTTATACCCATCATGGGTTACACCTAGCTTCTTTCGATCTTCGCTATTCGGCCAGGCCAGATAATCATCTCTCGACCGCTCGCCCCAGGGCTCATATCTGCCGTTTTGCCAAATGTACGAGCGCAAAAGACATCCCGCTTCAGCGTCGACTTGGATTGTCTGAAAAGCGCTGTTTGCAGGGTCTTCTACGTCCTGAAGAGCATGCGCTTTTAGGTATACCGTAGTTGTGTCGTCATAGAGATCCCTTGTCGCCTGCGCTCCAAGCACATGTTCGTGCCCCATTAGAAATAAATCTGCAACCCCTGAAGCGTGCTGAGCAAGTTCCCGCGCGTTATCCGGCAGGAGCCAGTTGAAGGTATGGTGCATGACATATATCGTGCGCTTACCATCCCTTGAATCTTCGATACTGGGGATCCGGGCATAGAGCTTGCCTATCTCCTCTTTTCTCTTCGAGCTAACGGCAGAGTTTAGAAGCACATAGCGGATCGCCTGCGGTTCAGCAACTTCGGAAACTGCGAACCATTCGTCATGCTGCACAACATCTGGCATTACGGCTTTTTGCGCTGCATAGAAGCCCTGCAGAACTGACGCGAGCTCCTCTGTAATGCGAGGAGTGAGTGCGGATGGATTACTCCTAACTCTATCAATGGCGACGTCCCGAAGAGACTGATCACCTTGGAAGTTGCAGTCATGATTACCGGCACTAATAAAAAATTGTGGAGCGAAGCCACAGCGTCTCTCCACCTGTTCCGATAGCTTTCGGAACAGTTCAAGACCGAGATCGAACTCCTCCTGCAATCCCCAGTTGGCGAGATCGCCGCTGACCACGATATGCACAGCCTCGATCAAGGCAGTCGGAGATAATGCCGCATCGACAATTTTGTCGGCACGCGTTAAGACCGATTGGTTACCTACCCCAAGGTGAATATCACTTAGGTGAACAATCAGAACTGCCATTTTCTCCCCACCTTGTTTTATGTGATTAAAAATGTCGTAAAAGTAAGACCCGCTCCTACGGGCCTTATTTTTTACATATTCCGCCGATACTCCCCACCCACGTCATACAACACATGGCTGATCTGCCCCAGGCTATGCGTCTTCACCGCCCATCACCGCTTCGAACACGTTCTGGCGTTCGCGGGCTCTGTAGAGCGCGCAAGCCCTCCCCGGCCCGTACGTTGCGGTTGTTCTGGTAGCCACCTTTACAGCACCCGATCACGCAACGCCAGACGCTCGGGCGAGAGCGCTCCGCTCCAATAGGCCAGTTCAATCATCTCTTCAAAGAAGTCGATCTTTGCGCTAGTGCTCAACCCGACCCACGCCAACAGTTGGGCGCGCTCGGCCTCCTCGAAGGAGAAGAATGTCCGGTCATCGGTACGCTTGACGCTACTCATTGCTCATGTCGTAAGGCGTAACGGCGTCAGGCTACATATTCCGGCGGTATTCGCCGCCGACTTCGTAGAGGGCGTGGCTGATCTGGCCGAGGCTGTGGGTCTTGACCGCCTGCATCAGCGCGGCGAAGACGTTCTGGCGGTCGCGGGCGGTTTTTTGGAGGTAGGCGAGGCCTGGGACGTTGGTGGTGGTGGGTTCGTCGGGAGGGGCTGAAGCCCCACCTACGGGAGCGGGGGCGGCTGGGGTTAGGGCGTTGCGGAGCTGTTGGAAGTTGGCGACGTTGTCGATCTGCTGGCCCTTCTCTTCCGGGGTCGAGCGGATCAGTTCGATCTCGGTGGTCACTTCGCCGGCGTGCTCCTTCGGCAGGAAGGTGTTGACGCCGACCAGCGGCAGGCTGCCGTCGTGCTTCTTGTGCTCGTAGTACAGGCTTTCTTCCTGGATCTTGCCGCGCTGGTACATGGTGTCCATGGCGCCGAGCACGCCGCCACGCTCGCTGATGGCCTCGAACTCCTTGTAGACGGCTTCCTCGACGATGTCGGTGAGCTTGTCGACGATGAAGCTGCCCTGCCAGGGGTTCTCGTTGAAGTTCAGCCCCAGCTCCTTGTTGATGATCATCTGGATGGCGACGGCGCGGCGCACGGACTCTTCGGTCGGCGTGGTGATGGCCTCGTCGTAGGCGTTGGTGTGCAGGGAGTTGCAGTTGTCGAACAGTGCGTACATCGCCTGCAGGGTGGTGCGGATGTCGTTGAACTGGATCTCCTGCGCGTGCAGGGACCGGCCGCTGGTCTGGATGTGGTACTTCATCATCTGGCTGCGGCTGGACGCGCCGTAGCGCTCGCGCATCGCGCGGGCCCAGATGCGGCGGGCGACGCGGCCGATGACGGTGTACTCGGGATCCATGCCGTTGCTGAAGAAGAACGACAGGTTGGGCGCGAAGTCGTCGATCTTCATGCCGCGTGCGAGGTAGTACTCGACGATGGTGAACCCGTTGCTCAGGGTGAAGGCGAGCTGGCTGATCGGGTTCGCCCCGGCCTCGGCGATGTGGTACCCGGAGATCGACACCGAGTAGAAGTTGCGCACGCCGTTGTCGACGAAGTACTGCTGGATGTCGCCCATCATGCGCAGCGCGAACTCGGTGCTGAAGATGCAGGTGTTCTGGGCCTGGTCCTCCTTGAGGATGTCGGCCTGCACGGTGCCGCGCACGGTCTTGAGGGTGTAGGTCCTGATGCGCTCGTAGGTGTCCGCGTCGACCACCTGGTCGCCGGTGACACCGAGCAGGCCGAGGCCGAGGCCGCCGTTGGTTTCCGGCAGCTCGCCGCTGTACGCGGGGCGGCGCTTGCCTTCGAACATCGCGTCGATTTTCGCCTTCGCGTCGTTCCAGCGCGCATCGTCCTCGCGCAGGTATTTCTCGATCTGCTGGTCGATGGCGCAGTTCATGAACATCGCCAGGATCATCGGTGCGGGGCCGTTGATGGTCATCGACACGCTGGTGGTCGGCGCGCACAGGTCGAAGCCGGAGTACAGCTTCTTCATGTCGTCCAGCGAGGCGATGTTAACGCCGGAGTTGCCGATCTTGCCGAAGATGTCCGGGCGCGGCGCGGGGTCCTCGCCGTACAGGGTGACCGAGTCGAACGCGGTGGACAGGCGCGCGGCGGGCTGGCCGACGGACAGGTAATGGAAGCGGCGGTTGGTTCGCTCCGGCGTGCCTTCGCCGGCGAACATGCGGATCGGATCCTCGCCGGTGCGGCGGTACGGGTAGACGCCCCCGGTGTAGGGGTAATGGCCGGGCAGGTTTTCCTTCTGCAGGAAGGTCAGCAGCTCGCCCCAGGACTTGTAGGTGGGGGCGGCGATCTTGGGGATCAGTTGGTGGCTGAGCGACTCGCGGTAGTTCTCGACCCGGATCTTCTTGCCGCGGACTTCGTATTCGGTGATCTCGTCGGTGATTGACTTCAGCCGCTCGGGCCATTGGCGCAGTAGCTTGCGGGAGTCGGCCGAGAGCGAGTGGATAGCGTCGTTGTAGCGCTGGCGGAGGGTGAGCAGGGTGCGGTCGACTGCTCCTTCATTCGCGCCCGCATCGTTTGCCCCGCCCTTCCCGTCATCGTCGTCGTGGCGGGTTGAAACCCGCCCTACGAGGTCGTCGGCTTGGTAGAGGTCGAGCTGCTTGGGGAGCGCGGGGTCTTCGAGGTCGTGCAGGCTCTGCCAATAGCTCTGGGCGCGGTCTGCGGTCTCGGACTGGGTGTCGATGGTGCTGTTGATCGCCCGGCCCTGTTCGGCAATTTCGGCCAGGTAACGGATGCGTGCGCCGGGGATCAGCACGGTGGCGCGCGGCTCTTTCAGCGTGGTGTCGAGTTCGGGGCGGAAGTCGCAATGGGCCGGTGCGGCGTGGGGGGCATTCGCCTTCGACGTCCCACGCGGGTGTCCTGCCTGTGTAGAAGCCGCTTCAGCCGCGCCTACGACCGAAGGAAGTCCCCGTGGGACAGCAGCGTCACCATCCAGCAGCAGCTTCTCTCGCATCAGGCGACACAGGTTGGCGAACATCCAGCTGATGCCGGGGTCGTTGAACTGGCTGGCGATGGTCGGGTAAACCGGGACATCCTCGTCCTTGGTCTGGAAGGCGACGCGGTTGCGCTTCCACTGTTTGCGGATGTCGCGCAGGGCATCTTCGGCGCCGCGCTTGTCGTACTTGTTCAGTACCACCAGCTCGGCGAAGTCGAGCATGTCGATCTTCTCCAGCTGGCTGGCGGCGCCGAAGTCGCTGGTCATGACGTACATCGGGAAGTCGACCAGGTCGACGATCTCCGAGTCGCTCTGGCCGATGCCGGCGGTCTCCACGATCACCAGGTCGTAGCCGAGGCCCTTCAGGAAGCCAATGCTGTCCTTGAGCACGATGTTGGTCGCCGCGTGCTGGCGGCGGGTCGCCATGGAGCGCATGTAGACGCGCTTGGAGCGCAGCGAGTTCATGCGGATGCGGTCACCCAGCAGCGCGCCACCGGTGCGGCGGCGGGTCGGGTCGACCGAGATCACTGCCAGGCGCATGTCGGGGAAGTGGGCGAGGAAGCGGTTCAGCAGCTCGTCCGTGACGGAGGACTTGCCTGCCCCGCCGGTGCCGGTGATGCCGATAACCGGGGTTCGGCTGCCGGCTAGTTGCCATTGTTTGCGGAGGTGGGTTAGCTCGGTCTCGTCGAACTCGCCTTCTTCGATGGCGCTTAGCATTCTGCCGATTGCGATTTCGTCGGTGATGGAGGGGGCGGTGGCGTCGGGGGTGTGGGGGTGGGGGGTGGCGTCGTGGCGGGTTGAAACCCGCCCTACGGGGGCGTGGGCTTCGGCGGTGTCGGGGTGGCGGGTTGAAACCCGCCCTACAGGGTCGGTTGAGGCCGGCCGTGCGGGGTCGGTTGAGGCGTGGCGTACGGCGTCGCGGGCGTCGTGGGTGCGGCGGACTACGTCTTCGATCATCTCCACCAGGCCCATCTTCATGCCGTCGTTGGGGTGGTAGATGCGCTCCACGCCGTAGGCCTGCAGCTCGCGGATCTCCTCCGGGGTAATGGTGCCGCCACCGCCGGCGAAGATCTTGATATGGCCGGCGCCGCGCTCCTTGAGCATGTCGACCATGTATTTCAGGTACTCGACATGCCCGCCCTGGTAGGACGACAGCGCGATGGCGTCGGCGTCCTCCTGCAACGCGGCGCGGACGACGTCCTCCACCGAGCGGTTATGGCCCAGATGGACAACCTCCGCGCCCTGGGACTGGATCAGCCGGCGCATGATGTTGATCGCCGCGTCGTGGCCATCGAACAGGCTGGCGGCGGTAACGAACCGCAACGGCGTGTTGTCGGGGCGGGCTTCGGGCAGGCTGGCGGCGGACGTACTCATGCACTTTCCATCGGAGAATCGTTGACCCTCGATTGTAGCGCCGGGGCGCCAATGAAGCCCGCCGCTGCTATCGGCCCCGTGCCGCTGCACTGCACGCGACAAACCGCCGATTCCTTTAGACTGATGCGGCTGCGGCGGGTGTCTCGACGACCTCTCACGCCCCAGATTTCAGCATTTTCAACAACTTATCAACCAAAGCTGGGACGGTTGCGCTACGCAATACGGCTACCAGCGTGCGGAGTCCGCAATGATTTTCGAAACCCTCGATACCTTCGGCCACGAGCAGGTCGTGTTCTGCCACAACAAGGATGCAGGCCTGAAGGCCATTATCGCCATCCACGACACCACGCTGGGTCCCGCGCTGGGCGGCACCCGCATGTGGCCGTACAAGTCCGAGGCCGAAGCGCTGAACGACGTGCTGCGCCTGAGCCGCGGCATGACGTACAAGAACGCGGTCGCCGGACTCAATCTGGGCGGCGGCAAGGCAGTCATCATCGGCAATCCGGCCACCGACAAGTCGGAGGTGCTGTTCCGCGCGTTCGGCCAGTTCGTCGAGTCGCTCGGCGGCCGTTACATCACCGCCGAGGACGTCGGTATCGATGTCAACGACATGGAGTTCGTGTTCCGCGAGACCGAGTACGTCACCGGCGTGCACCAGGTCCACGGCGGCTCGGGCGATCCGTCGCCGTTCACCGCCTACGGCACCCTGCAGGGCCTGATGGCGTCGCTGAACAAGCGTTTTGGCGACGAGGAAGTGGGCAAGTACAGCTACGCCGTACAGGGCCTGGGCCACGTCGGCATGGAATACGTCAAGCTGCTCAAGGAGCGCGGCGCGAAGATCTTCGTGACCGACATCAACCAGGGCCTGGTCGACAAAGCCGTGTCCGAATACGGCGCCGAAGCCGTGGGCCTGGACGAGATCTACGACGTGGCGGCCGATGTGTACGCGCCGTGCGCGCTGGGCGGCACCGTGAACGAGGAGACCGTGCCGCGTTTGAAGGCGAAGGTCATCTGCGGTTCGGCCAACAACCAGTTGGCCACCGATGCGATTGGCGATGAAGTGCAGAAGCGCGGCATCCTGTACGCCCCGGATTACGCGGTCAATGCCGGCGGCGTGATGAACGTCTCGCTGGAAATCGACGGCTACAACCGCGAGCGCGCGATGCGCATGATGCGCACCATTTACCACAACCTCGGCCGGATCTTCGAGATCTCCGAGCGCGACGGCATCCCGACCTACAAGGCCGCCGACCGCCTGGCCGAGGAGCGCATCGCCGCCGTCGGCAAGCTGAAGTTGCCAATGGGTCGCGGAACCCCGCGCTTCAAGGGCCGCGTTCGCGGCAGCTGATTACCGGCTGTAGTACGCGACAAACACGACGGGGCCGAGTGCCCCGTCGTGCTTTCAAGACAAAACCTATGGAGCTCCAATGCGACCTTTTCCGCTGGGCGACGAGATTGATGCACTGCGCGATGCCGTGCGCCGTTTTGCCGAGGTCGAGATCGCGCCGCGCGCGGCGAAGATCGACGAGGACAATGTATTCCCGCAGGATCTGTGGCCAAAACTGGGCGAGATGGGGTTGCTGGGCCTGACCGTCGACCCGGAGTACGGCGGTAGCGGCATGGGTTACCTGGCGCACCTGGTGGCGATGGAAGAGATATCGCGCGCCTCCGGCTCGGTCGGGTTGTCGTACGGCGCCCATTCCAACCTGTGCGTGAACAACCTCTACGCCAACGGCAGCGACGAGCAGCGTGGCAAGTACCTGCCCAAGCTGTGCACCGGCGAATGGAAGGGCGCGCTGGCGATGAGCGAGCCGGGCGCGGGCTCGGACGTGGTCGGCTCGATGTCGTGCCGCGCCGAACTGAAGGGCGACGTCTGGATTGCGAACGGCAACAAGATGTGGATCACCAACGGTCCCGAAGCCGACGTGCTGGTGGTCTACATGCGCACCGCGGGCAAGGAAGCGGGCAGCAAGTGCATGACCGCCTTCATCGTGGAGAAGGGCATGCCGGGGTTCAGCACCGCCCAGAAGCTCGACAAGCTGGGGATGCGTGGGTCCAACACCTGCGAGCTGGTCTTCCGCGACTGCGAAATCCCGGCCGCCAACGTCCTGGGCGAGGTCAACCAGGGCGTCAAGGTCTTGATGAGCGGTCTGAATACCGAGCGGTTGGTATTGACCGGCGGCCCCCTGGGACTGATGCAGGCGGCACTCGATATCGCCCTGCCCTATGTGCGCGAGCGCAAGCAGTTTGACGTCGCCATTGGCACCTTCGGCATCATGCAAGCCAAGATCGCCGACATGTACACCTCACTGCAGTCCAGCCGCGCGTTTGCCTACCAGGTGGCACGCGACTACGACGCCGGCCACCGCAGCCGGGTGGATGCCGCCTCCTGCCTGCTGCACGCCAGCGAGGCCGCCGTGCAGGTCGGCCTGGAAGCCATCCAGACCCTTGGCGGCAATGGCTACATCAACGACTACCCCACCGGCCGCTTCCTGCGTGACGCGAAGTTGTACGCCATCGGTGCGGGCACCAACGAGATTCGGCGCATGCTGATCGGGCGCGAGTTGTTCAACGAGCAACACTGACCAGCAAGCCATGCCACGCAGAAACAACAACGCCGCGGATGTCCGCGGCGTTGTTGTTTAAAGCGTCGACCGGGTCAGAACCCGACCGACCAGTTGGCAGACGCGCCGGTCCAGGTCCTGCCGAGCTCATGACGGGCATCCAGGTCGAAGCCGAGTTGGCCGAGCGGCAGGTCAGCGCGCACGCCGACGCCAAATACGGCCGCTTCCCGAGCCAGCCCGGTGCCACTGATCGGCGCCCAGGCATCGATCCCGGTAAATCGCGCATCAATCAGGTTGCCGGTCTGCGACAGCAGGCGCTGCCACTCCAGGCGGCTGCTCACCGTCATCACGGATGATCCCACCCGCAACTGCTGTTGCACGCGAGCGCCCACCAGTGCACGAGTCGCCTCGAGGCTGGATCCGGTGGTGCTCAGGCCAAAGCCCGCGGCACCGTTCTCGCTGAAGCCACCGCGCTCCAGTTGCATGGTTTCGGTGCCGATATACGGGGTCAGCGTGCCACCAGCGAAGTCAAAGCGATGGCCGGCCTGCAGGCCGAAGCTGGTGTAGCGGTTGTCGTAGTCAGCGCCGACGCCGAAGCGATCCGCCCCCAGGGTGATTTCGCGCTGCATCCTCCGGTCCATTTGTCCAATGGCGAAGCGTCCGAGCACGTAGTTTCCGCCGGTGCTCCAAGCGGTGTAGAGCTGGCCTTCGAACTGACGGTTGTGCTCACGGTCCCGGCGCAGGTCGTGATTGGCGTAGCCATCGGTCTGGCCGAACGCGGCGCCGACAGTCCAGTGCGGGCCAAACCGCTGGTCCTGACCGATCAGCCAGCCATTGGCATCGACCCGGGTATGCGAGTGGATCGAACGCTCGCCGCCAAGGCGGTCGGCCCAGGCGCCGTTGCCGGCACCGCGGCCCAGTGCATCCAGTCGCGATTCCAGCGCGTGGCGGCTGTCTTCCATCGCCATCATCGCGAACGAGGTATCCGCGCCGTGCAGCTCGCCCGACAGGCTGGCCAGCGAACGCTCGGCGGCGGCGGCGGTTTGGGTGCGTTGGAGTGCCGCGGCACCGTGGATGAATCCACTCGCTCCGCCGGCGCCAACGGGGCCGCCGACCGGCAATGTTCCTGCGCCGTTGCCATCGATGATCTGGAAGGCAGTCTCGATCCGCAACGCCGATCCGACGGAAGCCGCGGTCAAACCCATCGACTGTGCGACCGCGCTGACATCCAGTCGGTCGATGTCCAGCCAGGCGCTGTTGGTGTCGTAGCCCAGGGTGGCGTCCAGGAATACGCCGCTGGCGGCCGAAAGCACGTCGAACGTCCCGTTCACGCCTTGCGCCGCCTCCAGAAAGGTCTCGCGTGCGGAGTACACATAGCCATCGGTGACGCCGGTGACCAGCACCTCGCCGTCGATGTCGGCGCGCCCTTGCACCTGCAACTGCGAGCCAACTTCCAGCGCCAGCCTGCCGGTGGCGGTCTGGGTGAAATCGCCGTCGATCAGGTGCACGGCCCCGGTCGGGTCGGCTCCATAGATCGCGGTCGCGCCTTCGTTGCGCAGCGTCCCATGCACCCCGACTTCGTCCAGCAGCAACAGCCCGTCAGTCCGCACCGTGGCGTCACCCGGTAAGGCGTGCAGCGTGGACAGCGTGCCGGCCTCCACGACGGTCTCGCCGGTGTAGCTGTTTTCACCGGTCAGGTCGAGGTGGCCGGTGCCGCTTTTGGTGATGCCGCCAGCGCCCGAAATCGGGTTGGACCAGACCGACATGCCACCATCGAATGCGGCCGTGACCTGCCCCCAGTCCAGCTTGGCCGGCCCCTGCACGGCTTTGCCCGCATCAAGCAGTCCATGCCCGAATACGTTGTCCACGCCGGCAGCCCCAATGTCGGTCGCCGTGCCCAGCAAGGTCTGACGTACCAGGTCGTTGTCGAAATAAGGGAAGGCTTCCCACACCAGCGCCGCTGCACCCGATACCTGCGGCGCGGCGAAGGATGTCCCGCCGCCGACCCAATACGTCGGATTACCCGCGGTATCGTCCAGACCGGTGAATACCACGTCGCCCGGTGCCACCAGGCAGTAGTCCATCGCGATGCCACAGGCATTGGAATAGGAGGCCAGTTGGGTCGGCGAAAGCGTGTCCAGCGCGGCCACGGCGAGCCAGCCCTGCTCCAGGACCGCCGCGCCGGCGCCTTGACTGGGCAACGAGGCGGTATCGGTCGGGTTGGCCCCGGACTCGTTGCCGGTGGCAAACACCACCAACCCGCCCCCGTCCACCACGAATGGCGTCATCGCATCGATGAAGGTCCTGGTCACGTTATCGCCATCCCAGTACAGGCCGCCCCAGGAGTTGTTGGAGATCTGTACGCCGGCGCTCATCAGGTCTTCGTGGACAAACCCCAGCCAGGAGCCGTCGGTGACGCGGTTGCCCTGGCCGGACCCGTCGTCCTCGGGCGGGTCGTCGGCAATGATCCGGGCGGAGACAAACGTCGCTCCGGGGGCAATGCCACCGGGCCATTCGCCAAACGCGGTGCCACCAGCCAGTTGCGCCACGGTGGTGCCGTGACCCAGAACGTCGTCGGTGCCGAGATCGTTCTGAGAAGCATCCAGGTACACAAACCCGGGATCGACCCGGCCGACCAGGGTCGGGTGGTCGCGGCGGATGCCACTGTCAAGCAGGCCGATGATCACGCCTTCGCCAGTGAACCCGGCATCGTGGGCCGCGACCGCGTTGGTCAATACCAGATGGGAGTCGAAGTCGGGCTGCGGACCTGGCTCTGGCTCCGGATCCGGCGCGGTGGGAGGAGGCGTCGGCTGCGGGCGGATGTTGGACGAACCACCACCGCCACCACACGCCGTCAACGCGAGCAGGCATGCGCCGCCCACCATTGCTTGCCAGCTTCCACTATCCTTTGACTTCATTCTGTCTCTTCCTCCGGCTGGTCCCGGTGTCGCCCGGGTGCGTCATAACGGCTGATTCAACCCCACCCTTTCTAGCCGATCGCGACACAGGCCACAATGGCCGGCACTGCGCCCCCCGCAACGGCAGCTGCGACCCGCGGTTTGCCGCAATGCAGCACGCGGCGCCATAATCGGAGAGGTTCGGGCAGCTCAAGCCCCCATTTAACCGGAGTCCCCCATGAGCGACGTCGTCATCGTTGGTGCCAAGCGCACCGCCATCGGTTCCTTCCTCGGCCAGTTCACCGGCGTGCCGTCACCGGCGCTGGGCTCTGCTGCAATCACCGGCGCCCTCGAGCATGCCAGCCTCGCGGCCGACCAGGTCGACGAGGTCATCATGGGCTGCGTACTGCCCGCTGGGCTGGGCCAGGCGCCGGCACGGCAAGCCTCGCTGAATGCTGGCCTGCCCGCCTCCGCCGGCTGCACCACCATTAACAAGGTGTGTGGTTCGGGCATGAAAGCGATCATGTTTGGACACGACCTGATCAAGGCCGGCTCGGCGAAGGTCGTGGTGGCCGGCGGCATGGAGTCGATGACCAATGCCCCGCACCTGTTGAACGGCAGCCGCACGGGCGTCCGCTACGGCAGCGCCGAGTTCCTCGACCACATGGCCCACGACGGCCTGACCAACCCGTACGACGGCAAGGCAATGGGCGTGTTCGGCGACATGGCGTGCAACAAGTACCAGTTCGATCGCGCCGCGCTGGACGCGTTCTCCACCGAGAGCGTGAACCGCGCCAAGGCTGCCCAGACCGAGGGCAAGTTCAAGGACGAAATCGTCCCGGTCACCGTCAAGACCCGCAAGGGCGAGACCGTGGTCGACACCGACGAAGAGCCGGGCAAGATCGACGTGAGCAGGATCCCGGGCTTGCGTCCTGCCTTCGGCAAGGAAGGCGTGTTGACAGCGGCGTCATCGTCGAAAATTTCCGATGGTGCTGCCGCCACCGTGTTGATGTCGGCCGAGGACGCCAGCGCACGCGGCCTGAAACCGCTGGCGCGCATCGTCGCCCACGCGACCCATTCCCAGGCGCCGGAGTGGTTCACCACCGCGCCGGTCACGGCGATCAGCAACGTGCTGGAGAAGGCGGGCTGGAAGGTCGAAGACGTCGACCTGTTCGAGATCAACGAGGCGTTTTCCTGCGTCGCGATGGCGCCAATCAAGGACCTGGGGATCCCGCACGAGAAGGTCAACGTGCATGGTGGTGCGGTGGCGCTGGGACACCCGATCGGCGCCAGTGGCGCACGTCTGGTGGTGACGCTCATCAATGCACTTCGCTCGCGCGGAGGCACCCGAGGCGTCGCGTCGCTGTGCATCGGGGGCGGCGAGGCGACAGCGATCGCGATCGAACTGCTCTGACTCTTTTCCCCAACGGCACCCAAACGCCAACGTTTCGTTAACGAAAAATGCACTACGTGGCGCTTGACACGCGTCGCTCGGTTGTCATCATGTTAATGCGCGCACTAGCGCGTTGCCTAACCCTATTAACGACGAGGACTACACCATGACTTTCAACAAGGCGCTGCTCGCTATCGCCATGGGCTTTGCCCTGGCTGCCTGCTCCAACTCCCAGCAGGCTGACGACGCTGCGGCTGAAGCGGCTACTGCTTCGTCCGAGGCTTCCGAAGCTGCTGCCAACGCCGCCGCTACCGGCGACGCGATGGCTGCCGACGCTGCCCAGGCTGCTGCCGACACCGCCGCTTCGGCTGCCGATGCCGCCGCGACCTCGGCTGACGCCGCTGCCGCCGCTACCGACATGACCGGTGCCGACGACGCTGCCGACGCTGCCGAGAACGCTGCCGACGCTGCCGAGCAGGCCCAGGACGCTGCTGAAGAAGCCGCTGCCAGTGCCGATGCCGAGA
This sequence comes from Lysobacter sp. A289, assembly GCF_054072675.1. Classification (NCBI taxonomy): domain Bacteria; kingdom Pseudomonadati; phylum Pseudomonadota; class Gammaproteobacteria; order Lysobacterales; family Lysobacteraceae; genus Lysobacter; species Lysobacter sp. A289. The sequence goes on along the minus strand of NZ_JBSVRN010000001.1, from coordinate 553,040 downwards.
CCAACTAAGACGGTCAGTAATCCGTCCTAGTTGTCAGCTGTACCGAAAGCCGCCGGGTAATCCCGGCGGCTTTTTTGATCGTCTTCACATTCCTTTACTGGCAAAACATCAATAGTGCGCCCGCCGGCAGAACCGGCGACCCAACGCAGTTTCACTGCCGACAAACCCAGGAGTCCACCATGAACTACAAGATCACCGCCCTTCTTGCTGCCAGCGTCTTCGCTCTTGCGGCCTGCAACTCGCCCAGCGCCGACCAGCAGGCCGCCGAGGCCGCTGCCCAGGCCGAAGTCGCCGGCGACCAGGCTGCAGTCGCTGCCGAATCGGCCGCAGATGCCGCCGCTGCCGGGATTGATGCTGCCGCCACCAACACCGCTGCCGCCGTTGGCTCGGCAGCTGCCGCCGCCGATGCTGCAGCGGATCCGTTGCAGCAGGCGTACGAGGAAGGCAAGGCGAATGCCGCCGGTGCGATCGGCGACGCTGCCGACAATGTCTCCGCTGAAATGAAGGACGAGCAGGCGGAAGCCGAGGCCAAGGCCGACGCCGAAATCCAGGACTGATCGCCTCGATCATCCCGTCACTCCAAACCCGGGTTCGCGTCATGCGGGCCCGGGTTTTTTCATGGCGAAATTGCGGGACGGGTATCCTGTAGCCCCTAAACCATCACCGACAGAACGCCGCATGCCCGTACTCAGTTCCGCGCTTGATCCGCGCTCGCAGGATTTCAAGGACAACGTCGCCTACCACCGCGCGCTGGTTGATGAACTGGACAGCCGGTTGCTGCGCGCTGCACACGGCGGCGGCGACAAGGCGCGCGACCGGCACACCGCTCGCGGCAAGTTGCTGGTCAGGGACCGCATCACTGCCCTGCTCGACCCGGGCTCGCCGTTCCTGGAGATTGCCCCATTGGCGGCAGGCGGCATGTACGACGACGCGGCGCCAGCGGCCGGCATGGTTTGCGGCATCGGCCGGGTGCAAGGCCTGGAGGTGGTGGTGGTCGCCAACGATGCCACCGTCAAGGGCGGCACCTACTTCCCGATGACGGTCAAAAAGCATCTTCGCGCGCAGGAAGTCGCCCGCGAGAACCATTTGCCGTGCATTTACCTGGTCGACTCCGGTGGCGCCTTCCTGCCCTTGCAGGACGAGGTGTTTCCGGACAAGGAGCACTTCGGCCGGATCTTCTACAACCAGGCCCGCATGAGCGCGGACAACATCCCCCAGATCGCCGTAGTCATGGGCAGTTGCACCGCTGGCGGCGCGTATGTGCCGGCGATGAGCGACGAGTCGATCATCGTCAAGGAACAGGGCACCATTTTCCTCGGTGGCCCGCCGCTGGTGAAAGCCGCCACCGGCGAGATCGTCGACGCCGAAACCCTCGGTGGCGCCGACGTCCACACGTCGATCTCCGGCGTTGCCGATCACTTCGCCGAGGACGATCGCCACGCGCTGCAGATTGCCCGCGGGATCGTCGGCACGCTCAACCGCAAGAAGGTCGTGCCGGTCGCGGTGCAGCCCGTGCGCGAACCGCTGTTTGCCGCCGAGGAGCTGTACGGCATCGTGCCGAAGGACACCCGCCGTCCGTTCGATATCCGCGAGGTGATTGCTCGCGTGGTCGACGGCAGCGAGTTTCAGGAGTTCAAGGCGCGCTACGGCAAGACCCTGGTCACCGGCTTCGCGCACCTGCACGGCTACCCGGTCGGCATCGTGGCCAATAACGGCATCCTGTTTGCCGAGAGCGCACTCAAGGGCGCGCACTTCATCGAGCTGTGCAACCAGCGCGGGATCCCGCTGGTGTTCCTGCAGAACATCACCGGTTTCATGGTCGGCAAGAAGTACGAGCAGGCCGGTATCGCCAAGGATGGGGCGAAGATGGTCACTGCGGTGGCCTGCTCGCACGTGCCCAAGTTCACCGTGGTGATTGGCGGCAGTTTCGGCGCCGGCAACTACGCGATGTGCGGCCGCGCCTATGGTGGCCGGTTCCTGTGGATGTGGCCGAACGCGCGGATCAGCGTGATGGGCGGCGAACAGGCGGCCTCGGTGCTGGCGACGGTCAAGCGCGACGGCATCGAGGCGCGCGACGGGACCTGGACGGCCGATGAGGAAGAGGCGTTCAAGGTACCGCTGCGCGATCAATACGAGTCGCAAGGCAGCCCGTACTACGCCAGCGCCCGGCTGTGGGACGACGGCATCATTGACCCGGCCGACACTCGCCGCGTGCTTGGACTGGGGCTGTCGGCCGCGTTCAATGCGCCGGCCCAAGGTGAGCCCGGCACCCGCGGAACCCACTTCGGCGTGTTCCGGATGTAGTTCCTGCCGTACTGGCACGAGCGCGGAAACGCTGGTTTGTCCACGGCAACGCAGTGTGATGGAATGCACTGATGAACACGGCTTTCCTGTCGGGGGCCTGAAGAAGATCCGCTTTTCAGGCCGATTTCACATCAAGAGGGCGTGAAGTCGGTGCTAGATTCGGAAGTCCCTGATTCGATGGACCTTGCAACCGATGGCTATCTGGAAAGAACCCGCCTCCTCAAAATCACCGGCGCCTGCCCCGGCTGCCCCGCCGGCGCCTGTTCAATCGGTACCGACCCCGACGCCGGAAGCGGCCCGGTTCGATGCCCCATCGACCCGTGAAGCAGCTGCACCAAGCCGCAACGAATCATCGATGAAGGAATCGTTGATTGCCGCCGACCTGACCATCGAGGGAAAAATCGAAGGTACCGGGCACGTGCGCATTGCCGGCAAGTTCAACGGCGATGTCAACGTCCAGGGCAACCTGACGATCGAGACCGGCGCCAAGCTGACCGGCGGCGTGCGCGCGCAGAAGGTCATCGTTGCCGGCGAGTTGGAAGGCAACATCGAGTCGGCGCAACGGGTCGAGGTACTGGAGTCGGGTGCGTTGATCGGCGACGTCAAGGCCGGATCGCTGATCGTCGCCGCCGGGTCGCGGATGCGCGGCCAGGTCGAGTTCGGCTGGGGTGACAAGGGCTACGACAAGGCCGAGAACAAATCCCAGAACAACTCGGGTGCCAAACCTGCCAACCAGTCCGGCACCAAGACGGGCCTCGAAAGCCTCGCATGAGCACACCGCGCCCGGGCACTGCGGGCGCGACCCGCACCTGCCCGCATTGCAAGACCACGATCCTGGAAAGCTCCAGCGTGTGTCCGCAATGCCGTGGACACCTGCGGTTTGATGCCGGCCCAGCCGCCGCAGCCGCGGTAACCGCCTTGAAGGTTGAAGGCACCATTCCGGCCCCCGCCGATGGTGCCTGCGAGTACTCGATGGTGCTGTCGATCCGCGACGGCCGCGGCAAGGAGATCAACCGCCAGGTGGTCGGCGTGGGTGCGCTGCACCCGGGCGACGAGCGGACATTCAGCCTGGTAGTGGAAGCCACCGAGAGCACCGGAAAAAAAACCCGCCGCCCTCATTAGGGCGGCGGGTACCTGTAGCACATTCCGGTCAGCGCGCTTTCAAGCTGGCGTGTTCAAGCTGGCGCGTGGCTTACCGCGCCAATGCCGCGCGACGATTGCCCCAGAACCCGATGATGATGATCGCCAGCGTCACCAGCTGCGCCAGCACGCCTTGCAGGGTTGGGTAGATCCCCAACAGCGCGATCCGCGGGAAGCTGACGACCGACACCGACAGCCAGCCGGCTTCCTGCAGCGCGGCAACACCCTTGCCCGCCAGCACCACGGCCAGTACGGCAATCAGTATCGAGCTGATTGAGAAGAAGGTGGAAATGGGCAGCTTCCGGCTGTAACGCAGCATCGCCCAGGCGATACCCGCCAGTACCACCGCGCCGGCGGCACCACCGGCCAGGATGGCACTGCCATTACCCTGGCTCCACAGCGCGGCGTAGAACAGCACGGTCTCGAAGACTTCGCGGTACACCACCACGAATGAGAGCAGGAACAGGAACCATGCCGAGCGCTTGGACAAGGCGTGGGAGAGCTTTTCGTTGATGTAGCGCTGCCATGCACCGGCCTGGCTCTTGCCATGCATCCAGATGCCGACGAACAGCAGCACCGCCGCGGCAAACAGGGCCGCGAACCCTTCGGTCAGTTCACGGCTGGCACCGCTGATGCTGACCAGGTAGGTCGCCACCACCCACGTCAGCCCGCCCGCCAGCAGCGCGGTAACCCAACCGGCATGCACGTACGGCATGACTTCGGTGCGATTGGCCTTGCGCAGGAACGCAATCATGGCAATCAGCACCAGCAACGCCTCCAGACCCTCTCGCAGCAGGATGGTGAAAGACCCGACGAAGGCCGTCATGTTGCTCGCCATCCCCGGGGCGAGCGCCGCCTCGGCCCTGACGAACAAGCCGTCGACGACCTCGACCTGCGCCTGTATGTCTTCCACGCTCGCCGAGCGGCCGATGCGCGAACGCAGCTCGGCCATGGCGGTTTCGATCTCCACCATCAGCGCGCCATCACGCGCCGCCAGCAACGGTTCCACCGGCTCGAACCCATCCAGGTAGGCGGACAGCGCCAGATCGCGCGCCTTGCGCTGATCGCCTGCCGCATACGCCTGGGTGCTCTCGAGCAGGCGCGAGCGGGCCAGGGCCAACGAGCCTTCCGGCTTGGCCTGCACCGCCTCGGGATGCCGACGCAGGTAAGCCGTCACCGCCTTGGCATCGTCCTCGCCAATGCTCTGGGCAAGGGCGGCCGGGGTTACCTGGGTCAAGGTTCCCAGATCCGGAAACTGCGCACGCAGCGACTCATCGCCGTTCCACAGGCGCTCGCCCGATGCCGCCAGCTCATCCGGATACGCGTACTGCCCGATATAGAACGACAGCGCCCAGCGGTCTTCCGATGGCAGGTGCGCGTAGCTGACCATGCCGGTGCCTTCAAGGCCCTGTTCGATCACCTGATAGAGCGCGAACACACTGCGCTCGCGGGCGCGCGACTCATCGGTGAAATCGATCGCCGGCGGGTCCAGCGCGACCCCTGCCGGGCCATCGCCGGCACCGGTCGTGCCATGGCAACTGGCGCACTGCTGCTGGTAGAGGTCCGCCGCCCCGGCCAGGTCGGGCACGCCGGTCGGTGCCAACGGCATGGGATGGGCCGCCAGCAACTCGCCGGCAAGATTGCGCGCCAGCGAGGCGACCTGCTCGGGGGCGGTCTTCTCCGCAATGGCGAGCTGCAGGGCTTGGGCCGCGTCCATCAAACCGGCTTGGCCGTCGGTCGGCGGCAACGCTTCCAGACGCTCGCCCACGGCCGCGGAAAACTCCGTCATCTCCGCGTATTCGGCTTCACTCACGACCTGCCCGTCTTGCACCGCGACCGGATAATCCACTGCGATGTAGTCGAGCAGGCGCCAGGCGGTCTGTGCATCCTGGTTCACGGTGTCGGCGGCGTACGCAGGCAGCGTGAAGGACAGCATCAGCGTGACGGCAAGCAGGCGCAGGGTAATAAGCATCGGATTCAACGCGGTAAAGGGACTGGCGGATTCTACTTCATAATGAGAATTGATCGCATCCCGAACGTCATGGCTGCCCGCCTCGGCGCGACCGCTATCATTCCATCAGTCCCGCAACCGCCGAGTACCGATGACCAACCCGCTGCTGAACCTGCGCGAGGGCCCTGTCGCCCGTCTGCGCATGAACCGTCCCGAGATCCACAACGCATTCGACGCCATGCTGATCTCGGCGCTGACCGGCGCACTGGAGAGCCTGGCCGGTGACGACAGCATCCGGGTCGTGGTACTGGAAGGCGAAGGCGCGTCGTTCTCGGCCGGGGCCGACCTCAACTGGATGCGCGGCATGGCCGCCGCCAGCGAGGCAGAGAACCGCAACGACTCGCTCGCACTGGCCCGGCTGATGCGTACCCTCGACGAGATACCGAAGCCGACCATCGCCAAGGTCCACGGCGCGGCGTTTGGCGGCGGTGTCGGGCTCGTCGCTTGCTGCGACATCGCCATCGGCGTGCCGGAGGCGAAGTTCGGGCTGACCGAGAGCAAGCTGGGCCTGCTGCCGGCGGTGATTTCGCCGTATGTGATCGACGCGATCGGCGCGCGCCAGGCGCGGCGCTGGTTTGCCACCGCCGAGATTTTCGACGGCCGGCAAGCCTGCGCGATGGGCTTGCTGCACGAAGTGGTCAACGCCACCGCCCTGGACACCGCGGTGCAACGGCAGATCGACTTGCTGTTGAAGGCCGGTCCGGTGGCCTCGGCGCAAGCCAAGGCCCTGGTACGCCAGGTCGCGTCCCATCGTGATGGCGCGCGCCACGACGCCGACAACGCCAGCCTGATCGCCGGGCTGCGGGTATCGGCGGAGGGCCAGGAGGGGCTGTCGGCATTCCTCGACAAGCGCAAGCCGGGCTGGTGCCAATGACCGCCCGTGCGTCCGTCACCCTTCCCAGCAACCCCCTTGTCGCGAGCCCCCGTATGTTCACCAAGATCCTGATTGCCAACCGCGGCGAGATCGCCTGCCGGGTCATCCGCACCTGCCGCGAGCTGGGCATCCGTACCGTCGCGGTGTATTCCACTGCGGACGCCGATGCCCAGCACGTGCGCCAGGCCGACGAGGCGTATTGCATCGGCGGGCCGACGCCTGCGGAGAGCTATCTGCGTGGCGAGGCGATCATCGAAGTCGCAACGCAGACCGGCGCACAGGCGATCCACCCGGGGTACGGCTTCCTGTCGGAAAACGCCGATTTCGCCGAGGCCGTCGAAGGCGCCGGCATGGCGTTCATCGGGCCCAAGGCCGCCTCGATGCGCAAGATGGGCAGCAAGGCCGGCGCCAAGGACCTGATGCAGGCCGCCGGGGTGCCGGTGGTGCCGGGCTATACCGGTGAGGACCAGACGCCTGCCCACCTGCAGGCCGAAGCGAACCGGATCGGTTACCCGCTGATGATCAAGGCCGCACACGGCGGCGGCGGCAAGGGCATGCGGATCGTGCGCGAGTCGGCGGAGTTCCTGTCCAATCTGGAATCCTGCCAGCGCGAGGCGAAGAACGCATTCGGCCGTGACCGGGTGCTGCTGGAGCGCTATGTCCAGCAACCGCGTCATATCGAGTTCCAGGTATTTGGCGACGACTTCGGCAATGCAATCCACCTCGGCGAGCGCGAATGCTCGGCCCAGCGGCGCTACCAGAAAGTGCTGGAGGAAGCGCCCTCGCCGTTCCTGACCCCGGCGCTGCGCGAACAGATGGGCGAGGCCGCGGTCATGGCGGCGCGGGCCATCGACTATGTCAATGCGGGCACGGTGGAGTTCATCGTCGGCCAGGATGCCGATGGCAAGCCGGCAGGCTTTTACTTCATGGAGATCAACACCCGCCTGCAGGTCGAGCATCCGGTGACCGAGTTGGTAACCGGGCTGGACCTGGTCGCGTGGCAATTGCAGGTCGCCGCCGGTGAACCGCTGTCGCTGACGCAAGACCAGATCGAACGCCACGGCCATGCGGTCGAAGTACGCCTGTACGCGGAAGACCCGGAGGCCGGTTTCCTGCCCGGCTCCGGCAAACTGGAGCGTCTGCGGCTACCGGCACCCGGCCCGCATGTCCGGATCGATTCGGGCGTGATCGAAGGCGATACGGTGACGATTTTCTACGACCCGATGATCGCCAAGCTGATCGTCCATGACGTCGACCGTCCGCGCGCGCTGGCGCGGATGCGCGATGCGCTGGCGCAGTGCGAGATCAGCGGCCCCAAATCCAATATCCCGTTTCTCGAGCGCCTCGTGCGGCACCCGACGGTCGTCGCCGGCACCATCGACACCGGGTACCTGGATCGCCACCTCGAGCAATTCATACCAGCCAACGACGAGATCGATACCGACTTGCTGCTGGCCGCCACGGTAACCAGCCTGCTGGGACAGGAACGAAACGCCCGCATGCTGGCCGAAAACTCCGGCGACCCGGGTTCACCGTGGGCAATCGCCGATGGCTGGCGCCTGGGTCACGGCAGCCTGCGCAGCCTCGCCTTCGAGTACCGGGAACAACGCATCGAGGTTCGCGCCAGCGGCAGCGATGGCGACTATCGTGTCGATATTGGCGGCGACACCCACCAGGTCACTGGCGCGCGACTGGCAGGCGGGTCACTGAGCCTGCGCATCGCCGAGCGCGCGCGACGCTTCCAGGTTCTCGACCAGGATCGTCATGTCATCGTTCACGACGGCGACCAGCGGCTTCGCCTGCAGCCATTGGCGATGTATTGTCATCAGGAAAGCGGCTCAGGCACCGGCGCGGACAACGTCGTTGCACCGATGCCGGGGCGCGTCGTGGTAGTGAAGATCGCGGCTGGCGAGGTCGTCCAGGCCGACCAGGAGGTGATGGTGATCGAGGCGATGAAGATGGAGCTCAGCCTGAAGGCACCGCGCGACGGTACCGTTGCCGAGGTTCGCGCGCAGGCCGGCGAGTTTGTCGACGCCGATGCGATCCTCGTCACCCTGGATCCGGTGGAATGAAGTCCGCGGTCCGCATCGTTGAGGTCGGCCCGCGCGACGGCCTGCAGAACGAGAAGGCGATCGTCGCCACCGCCGACAAGATCGAGCTGATCGACCGGTTGTCAGCGACCGGCCTGCAAAGCATCGAGGCCACCAGTTTCGTCAGCCCCAAATGGGTACCGCAACTGGCCGACGCGGCCGAGGTTTTTGCCGGAATCGTCCGCAAACCGGGCGTGGATTATCCGGTACTGGTGCCCAACGAGAAAGGCTACGAGCGTGCACTCGCCGCCGGCGTGCGTGAAGTGGCGGTGTTCACTGCGGCCTCGGAAGCGTTCAACCAGAAAAACATCAACGCCTCGATCGCCGAATCGCTGATCCGTTTCGATCCAATCCTGCAGCGGGCCAGGGCCGATGGCATCAAGGTGCGCGGTTACGTGTCCACGGTGCTGGGCTGCCCCTACCAGGGCGACGTGCCATTGGCCGATGTTGTCCGGGTTGCACGTGAGTTACATGTTATGGGCTGTCATGAAATCTCCTTGGGGGACACCATTGGCGTAGGCACGCCGGGCAAGGCGCGTGCGATGCTCAAGGCGGTCGCCGGGGAGGTTCCGATGGACGCACTGGCCGTGCATTTCCACGACACCTACGGCCAGGCGCTGTCCAACATCCTGGCGTGCCTGGAAGAAGGTGTCGCGGTGGTCGACTCGGCGGTTTCCGGCGTGGGTGGCTGTCCTTACGCAAGGGGTGCCAGCGGCAACGTCGCCAGCGAGGACGTGGTCTACATGCTGCACGGCCTGGGCATCCATACCGGCATCAATCTCGAGCTGCTGGCCGAAACCGGGCGCTGGTTGTCCACCCTCCTGGGACGGGAGACCGGCAGTAAAGTCGGCAAGGCAATGGCGGTGTAGATTGAAGCGCAAGCCACCCGCACGAAGTCCATCCGCACCGCTCGACCCGGTGGATGCATCGGCGGTGTTGGCGGCGTTGGACCAGGCCGGCCAGGACACCAGCCTGCCCCCCGCGCTGGCGACCGTTCTGCAGCAGGCCCGGGCCGCACTGCAGCAGTCACTGGGCAACGAAGCGTCCACGCAGCAGCGCTACCGGGCGTTGTTTGACGCCGTGCCAGACCCGATCAGCATCATTGCCTGGGACGGCACCGTACTGGACCTCAACAAAGCCGGGGTCGCCGCTTACCAACGCCCCCGTGACGAGATTGTCGGCCAGCCAATCGAACTGTTGAACCCCGACCTGCCGCCCGGCCACATGGGCCCGGTGCACGACGCGCTCTCGCGCGGGCGTAGCTATGTGATTGAAGTCACCAACCGGCGCGCCGACGGCAGCCGGTTCCCGGTCGAAGTCCATTCGGCCAACTTCGAATACGACGGCCAGCGCTGCCTGGTTGCGGTCGCGCGCGATCTCAGTGCCCGCGTCGACGCCGAAGTCCGCTTCCGTGAACTGACCGAGATGGTCGACAAGGGCATCGTGGTGCGCAATGCCGATGGGAACATCAGCTATGCCAACGCGGCCGCGATCCGGTTGATGGATGCCGAACAGAGCACGAGCATCGACGAGGTGCTCAAGGACGGTCGCTGGCTGATGGTGGATGAGGGTGGCAAGGCCTTGCCCGACTATGCCCTGCCATCGTCCCGCGCCTTGGCCAGCGGCAAGCCGGTTGGCCCCGAAGTGATCGGCTTCTTCAACCAGCGGCGACACGAGCTGATCTGGCTGTCGGTGATCGCGGTGCCACAATTTGTCGCCGGTGCGGACAAGCCACACCAGGCGTTGTCCGTACTCCACGACGTCACTGCGCTCAAACGCGACAGTACGCTGTTCGAGCGCGCACAGGCACTGGCCCACATCGGTGGCTGGCAGTGGGACACCGGACGCAACCACCTGTACCTGACCAACGAGGCACAACGCATCATCGGACGCGATCCGGCTCCAGACACGATGGAAGGCTTGCTGGATTGCCTGGTCGAATCCGACCACCGACGCTTGCGCCAGGCGCTCGACCAGACCATGGAAAGCCGGCGAGGCCTGCAACTTGAACTGCAAGGCAGGCGTGGCGATGGGCATCAGTTCTGGATTCGCGTGATCGGGGAGGCTCAGGTCGCCTCGCCCTTGAGTGCCACCCTGACCGGTACCGTGCAGGACATCACCGAGGACAAACAGGATGAGGAAACCCTGCGCGTGGAAGCACGCACGGACCCGCTGACCGGCCTGTTGAACCGCGATGCACTGCGCATCGAGATTGAAGCGCGCCTGGGTGATTCATGCCAATCGGCGTTGGCCCTTTTGTACATCGACCTGGACCGGTTCAAGGTCGTGAACGATGTGCTCGGCCACGCGGCGGGTGACCGGCTGCTCTCGTCTGCCGCGCGGCGCATCCAGCGTGCGGTCGGCACCGAGGGACTGATCGCACGCTTTGGCGGCGACGAGTTCCTGGTGCTGTGCTCGCTTGAGGACGACCCTGTCCGTCCGGCACGATTGGCCGACCGCATCCTGGAGATATTTGCCGATGCGTTCCGCATGGACGGCGAGGAGTTTGCGATCACCGCCAGCATCGGCATCGCCCAATCGCCGCAGGATGGCGACCACGCCCAGCAACTGATCAAGAATGCGGACGTGGCGATGTATGCCAGCAAGCGCCGCGGCCGCAACAGCTGGCAGGTATTCAGTCCCGAGCTGGCCGCCGAGCAACAACACCGCCAGCAACTGGAAACCCAGCTACGCCATGCCATCGACAACGACGAGTTCCGCCTCGTCTACCAACCCCAGGTTGAGCTGGCCAGCGGCCGGCTGGTCGCGGTCGAAGCGTTGATTCGCTGGAACAACGAATTGCTGGGGGAGATCCAGCCGGACCATTTCATCAGCCACGCCGAAACCACCGGCGACATCATCGGAATCGGCAGCTGGGTCATTCGCCAGGCGTGCTGGCAACTGAGCCAATGGCGCAGCCGCGGGCTGGAGATCAATCGCGTCGCGGTCAACGTGTCCTATCGCCAGTTCCTGGGCAAGGACCTGGCAATGGCGGTGGCGGCCGTGTTGCTGGAATTCGACCTGCCGGGCAGCGCACTGGAGCTGGAATTCACCGAACGGGTTTTGATCGAGGATGAGCCCGACACCCAGCGCGCCTTCGCGGCCTTGCGCGAGATGGGGGTGACGCTGACGATCGATGATTTCGGCGAAGGCTACAGCGCCCTCAACTACCTGCGCCGGCTGCCGATCCATGGCCTCAAGCTGAGCCAGGTGTTCGTCCAGGGCATCCCCGGGAACGCCTCCGACGTTGCCGTGTGCGAGGCGGTCATCGGCATTGCCCGCAGCCTCGGGCTGGAGCTGGTGGCCGAAGGCGTGGAGACACCGGAGCAACGCGATTTCCTGATCAAGCTCGGGGTCGGCGTCGGGCAAGGGTTCCTGTTTGCTGAAGGCTTGTCCCCCGAGGCGCTGGAAGAGTTGTACGCATCGGCGGCGGTGCCAGCGAAATAACTCGCGGCAGCCATTCGCCGCCCCCGCGCCGCTGGCCTAGAATTACGGCTTTCTTATTCGGGGTTTCCCATGCAGCTCTCCACTACCCTCGCCATCATTACCGGCGGCGTCTCCGGCTTGGGCCTGGCCGTCGCGCAGCACCTGGTCAAGCATGGCGGCAAGGTCGCCCTGTTCGACGTCAACGAGGACAAAGGCGCGGCGGCGGTGGCTGGGCTGGGCGAAGCCAACGCACGGTTCTTCAGCACCGACGTGTCCGACGAAGCCGCGGTGGTGGCCAGTGTCGCGGCGGCCCGGGAGTTCCTTGGCGGCCTCAACGTCACGGTCAACTGCGCCGGCATCCTGGGTGCCGGCCGCGTGCTGGGCAAGGAAGGGCCGATGCCGCTGTCGCGCTTCCAGGCCACGGTGATGGTCAACCTGGTCGGCAGCTTCAACGTCGCCAAGGCCGCCGCCGACCTGATGCAGCACAACGAAGCCGGCACCGATGGCGAGCGCGGCGTGATCATCAACACGGCGTCTGTGGCCGCCTACGAGGGCCAGATCGGCCAGGCCGCCTACTCCGCATCCAAGGGTGGCGTGGTTGGCATGACCCTGCCGATGGCGCGCGAGCTGGCCCGCTTCGGCATCCGGGTGATGACCATCGCCCCGGGCGTGTTCTGGACCCCGATGGTCGACGGCATGCCCGAGTCGGTACAGCAATCGCTGGCAGCGACCATCCCGTTCCCCTCCCGGCTGGGCAAGCCGGAGGAATATGCCGACCTGGTCGCCTACATCCTCGGCAACACCTACCTCAACGGCGAGACCATCCGTCTCGATGGCGCAACGCGCCTGGCACCCAGGTAACTACGGAAGAACCCAATGAAAGCCGCAGACGTCAAGAAAGGAAACGTGGTCGAGTACAACAACACCATCTACCAGGTGCGCGACATCGAGCGCAGCTCGCCGCAAGGCCGGGGCGGCAACGTCAAGTTCCGTTTCACCATGTACTCGGTGCCGGGCGGCAACAAGTTTGATCTCAGCCTGGGTGGTGACGACGACCTCAAGGAAGTCGATTTGACCCGCCGCCAGGCGACCTATTCCTACAGGGATGGCGATGCATTCGTGTTCCTCGACGACGAGGATTACAGCCCCTACATGCTGGACGCGGCGGTGGTCGGCGACGCATCTGGCTATATCGTCGATGGGCTTGCCGGTTGCCACGTGCAGATCATCGACGACTTGCCGGTCGGGCTGCAATTGCCGGCCAGCGTTGCGATCGAGGTCATCGAGACACCGCCCGAACTCAAGGGCGGCACGGCGACCAAGCGACCCAAGCCCGCCAAACTGTCAACCGGTCTTGAGATCATGGTTCCCGAGTACATCGCCAGCGGCGAGCGGGTGCTGGTGAGCACGACCAGTGGCGAGTTCGCCGGTCGCGCAGATTGACTATCTGAGCAGTGCCCGGCCAGTACGGTTACGGCAGTTCCAGCCCCGCATCGCGCTGGTTCAACATCCGCAACCGTCGGCCGAGCGCATCCACGTTGTCCCGTGTGCGCTCCAGGTTGGCGCGCATGTCGGGATCCAGCAGCGCTTTGACTTCATCACGCAGTTGCAGGTTGAGCTCGTCAAGACGTGCCTTCCGGCGCCCACTCTCCAGCGCCAGGCGTTGGATCTCCGCGGGCTGCGGCAAGCCATAGCCATCGCTCGCGGCCAGCAACCCGGCCGGGCGGCTGAGGAACCCGCTGTGCTGCAGAATCTGGCGAAGCCTTGCACCGGCATCGGCAGGCTCTCCACCTGGCGCCGCCTGGCCCGCAGGCAAGGGTTCCTCCGCAGCGTTCGGCTGCCTGTTCGGTCCGTCGTCGCGTCCGGCCATCATCGCGCCCAGGTAGCGCCGTTTTAGATCTTCCTGGGCCAGCAATACCTGCCGACGCAATGCCGCTTGTTCCAGCAACAGCAACGCGGCACTGGCACGCATCCCGGCCTGATCGAACCAGGCGTGCCGCTCGCCGGGCGGCAATCCCAGCCAGTCTTCGACCTTGCTTTGCGGCAGCCCCAGCTCTTGCCGCGCAACCACGAACATCACCTGGAAACGCTCGCGAAACGAGTCGAAGCGGTAACCCAGCCGGCGCGCCTCGTGCGGGTCGTCCAGTACCGAGGTATCGGCCAGGTCGCGCCGATCCAGCTTTTTCAGCAGACCGGTCGGCGTGATCGCCGCCAACCCCGCCTGCGCCAGCTGCGGGACGCCGTCATGCAGCAGCTTGAATGTCTCCACCGCACAGTTGTTGCTGACGAAGTAATAACGGCCGTCGTAACTCCAATGCAGTTTCGCGGCGCGCTGCAGCAGGCCCTCGACCTGGCTGCGATCCAGCGCCAGCGGAATCGATTGCAGCGCGCGCAACTGGTCTTTGGTGTACTCCTCCACCACCTGCTCCAGCGGCAGCACGAACAGCCGGGATGGATACGAGCCGGTCAGTCCACGCCAACTGGACAGTTGCACGTCATTGACGAAGGCGCGGAACGAGAGCACCAGGTGATGCTGCAGGTCCAGCCGGCAGTCCGGCCCAAGCGGCCGCCCGGGCGCACAGACCACCAGCCGCAACATGCTGTGGCCCCAACGGCTCATGAACTGCTGGTTGCCCTCGGCCAGCAGGTATTCGACCGCGTAGACGCGTTCCGGGTCGAGCACGTTCAGAACCTGCGGACTACCGGAGGCGTCATCACCTGCCGCGTTACCCGCGTTCAGATAGACAAACCCCTGCGGGCACTCCGGGTGCGGCGGCGCCCAGCCAAAATGATCCCGGAAGAACCGGTGCAACCCCGGCCGCCGACAGGCATAGAACGGGTCGAGCAGGAAGTACTCCAGGTTGACCGCGACGAACTCGCGTGGGCTGGTGAGTTCGTACGGATCCGGGCTGCGATCGACGAACCGGTTCTCCGACTGTCGCGCACCGAACCACCGGGCCTTGACCTGCCAACCTGCCAGGTCCAGCAAGCGAGGGTCATCGGACAGCCCGTGGACGCGGTCATGGAAGTGGGCAAGTTCGTGCAATACCGTGGCGATCAGTTCATCGCGCTGGCTGCGGTCGGTGCGAGTGGCATCGCGGCGGCTCGCGCGCCCCGCAGCCGTACCGTCGGTCAATCCATCCAGCAGCCGGCGGTTGAGTAGCAGTTCGCGATGTTCCGCCCGGCCCCAGGCGTCATGAGGCAGCACCTCGCTCCAGCGAACCACGACCTGTTGGTCCATCGAGTCCGTGAAGCCTGGCGGCAACCGCGCGAGGGCCTGGTCCAGCAGTTCCTGACTGGCATCGACCTGCGCCGGCCCCAGCTCGCTGGTTTCCAGTTGCAGGCGTAGCGCGGCGTGCGCGGGTGCCCATCCCGATAGCAACAACAGTGCGGCGCAGCAAAAACGCGACCGTGCCGCGCGCCAATCCTTCATGTATCGGAACCCGCGACCACCGGGTTCACAACGCGAGGATGGCCAGTGCCAGTTCAAGATCGCTGGCGTCACGCGCCTGCTGCAACTGCCCGCGCAACCGCACGAACGCCGCTTCCAGGTGCACGCCACGGATATCGCCATCGGTCGCCACGAAGCTTGCGGCATCATCACGCGCAGCGATGACGATCTTGTCGTCACCGGCCGAGCTACTGGTCGCGGACGTGCCACCAATGGCGCCGCTTATCGCTTCGGAGAGCGTGTAGAAGCTGGATGCCGAAGCGATCGAAGAGGCGCTGGCAAGCAGCAGGACACAAAACAGACGAGTGTGAATGGTCATCGATTGGGTTCCATTGGGGGTGAGCAAGAGAATGGCGGTTGCAGATTACCCGTCTGGGGCACGATCGGTCGTGTCGACCGGCAACGCAGGTGTTGTAAACGTTCAGCTAGTCCTTGTACATCGCTTGGGCGGTCAAGGATCGAACAACTTGCCCGGATTCATGAGACCTGCCGGATCCAGGACGCGCTTTATGCCACGCATCACTTCGATTTCCGCCGTCGACCGGGTGCTGTCCAGCCAGGGCTTCTTGACCAGGCCAATGCCATGCTCGGCAGAAATGCTGCCGCCGTGGCGCTGCAGGCACGCCGCCAGCAGGTCGGTCACCCGCGTGCACTGGGCCACGAAATCATCGGTCGCCATGCCATCAGGCGCCAGTATGTTGATATGCAGGTTGCCATCGCCGATATGGCCGAACCAGACCACCTCGAAATCCGGGTATTCGCGCGCCAGCAGTGCCTGGATTTCGGTCAGGAACGGCTGCATCGCGGAGAGCCTCACCGAGACGTCGTTCTTGTATGGCCGGTGGCGCGCCAGGCTCTCGGTAATGCCTTCGCGCAGTCGCCACAACCGGGCGGCCTGGGCATCACTCTGGCTGATCGCGCCATCGCTGACCCACCCGGCGTCCAGGCAGTACTCGAATGCTCCCAGCGCGGCAGCCTGTCGGGCTTCGTCACCGACGGCGAATTCGGCCAACACGTAATACGGGTACGACTCATCAAACGGGGCTTGCGCTCCAGCTTCAACGACATGCTGCATTGCCACGTCGGTGAAAAACTCGAACGCTTCCAATGGCAGCCGCTCGCGGAAGGCCGTAAACACCTGCATCAATTTCCCGAACGATGGCAGCGCCAGCAACATGACGCTTGACGGCGGCGGCAGGTCGGTCAACCGCAAGGTCGCCTCGACCACGATGCCCAAGGTGCCCTCGGAGCCGACAAACAGGTGGCGCAGGTCGTAGCCACTGGAATTCTTTACCAGGCCGCGGTTGAGCTCCAGCAACTCGCCACGACCGGTTACCACCTTCAGCCCGGCGACCCACTCGCGTGTGTTGCCATGGCGGACCACCCGGATACCGCCGGCGTTGGTGGCGATGTTGCCGCCGATGGAACACGAACCACGTGCGGCGAAATCGACCGGATAGAGCAGGCCCTGCTCGCGTGCCGCCTCGTGCACTGCTTCCAGCGCGATGCCCGGCTGCACGGTCAAGGTGCGGTCGATGGGGTCGAACTCCAGCACCTTGTTCATCCGTTCGAGGCTGACTACCAGCTCGCCATTGGCCGCGACTGCGCCACCCGACAGACCGGTGCGTCCGCCCGACGGCACGATTCCCACGCTGTGCTGATTGGCCCAACGCACGACCGCTTGCACCTGCTCGATGCTCGTGGGCAAGACGATTGCCAGCGGCGACGGCGTCCACCGCCGGGTCCAGTCGCGACCGTAGTACTCCAGGTCGTGCGGATCGGTCTTGACCTGCAAACCGGAAATGCCGGCCAGCAAGCTGTTCAGGCGTGGGTGGTTCATCAATGGTCGCGGCAGCCGATGGGACTTCAGCCTGCCAGCAGCACCAGCCGCACGTCCAGTGGTGCGACGCAGCAAGACGCCCGGATTTCTGCGATATTCGGTTCTCTGCCCAACGATCCCGGCCCGTGACCCAGACGACCTCGTATCCGAAGAACGACATCCGCGTATTGCTGCTGGAAGGCGTCAGCCAGAATGCCGTGGAGAAGTTCCGGGCGGCCGGCTACAAGCAGATACAAGTCCATGACAAGGCGCTGCCCGACGACGAGCTCAAGTGCCAGATCGCCCAGGCCCACATCATCGGCATCCGCTCGCGCACCCAGTTGACGGCCGAGGTACTGGGCCAGGCGCGGCGACTGATGGCAATCGGCTGCTTCTGCATCGGCACCAGCCAGGTCGACCTGGAGGCGGCCGAAAAGCTCGGCATCCCGGTGTTCAACGCGCCCTACTCCAACACCCGCAGCGTGGCCGAACTGGTCATTGCCGAAGCAATCATGCTGATGCGCGGGATCGCGCAGAAGAGCACGGCCTGCCATCGCGGCGGTTGGTCGAAGTCGGCCGCCGGTAGCCACGAGATCCGCGGCAAGACCATCGGCATCGTCGGCTATGGCCACATTGGCACCCAGGTCGGCGTGATCGCCGAGGCACTGGGAATGCAGGTGCTGTTCCACGATATCGAACCCAAGTTGACGCTGGGCAACGCACGCGAAGCCGCCAGCCTGGAGGATTTGCTGGCGCGCAGCGAGGTGGTGACGCTGCATGTGCCGGAGACTCCGGCCACCCGTGATCTCATCGGTGCGCAGCAGATCGCCCGGATGCGTCCGGGCGCCCACCTGATCAACGCTTCCCGGGGCAAGGTGGTCGATATCGATGCGCTTGCCGATGCCCTGAAATCCGGCCACATCGGCGGCGCGGCGGTGGACGTATTCCCGGTGGAGCCGAGCAGCAACAACGATATTTTCAGCTCGCCCCTGGTCGGCATCGACAACGCGATCCTCACCCCGCACATCGGCGGCAGCACGCTGGAGGCGCAGGACAATATCGGGTTGGAGGTCGCCTCCAAGCTGATCCGCTACAGCGACAACGGGTCAACCTTGTCGGCGGTCAACTTCCCCGAGGTCACCCTGCCCGAGCACACCGGAAGCCTGCGTTTGCTGCACATCCATCGCAACGTGCCGGGCGTGATGTCGCAGGTCAACGAGATCTTCTCCCGGCGTGGCGTCAACATCGACGGCCAGTTCCTGCGCACCGACGCGGACGTGGGTTACGTGGTGATCGACATCAGCGCCAGCGAAGCGCAGGCGGCAGAACTGAAGACGCTGCTGTCGGCGATTACCGGCACCCTGCGCACGCGCGTGCTGTACTGAACTGATCGTTCCAGTGCCGCGGCCCTAGCCGCGGGCGCTCACCGGCGCTGCAGCCACTTGCAGGCCATGCGCCTCATCGACGGATCAGTCGATGCTTCGCCGGCAATGCCGGCGATATCGCGCCATTGCAGGTCGAGCGACTCGGCGCTGATGACGTAGTCCTCATCCACGCCGGCATGGACGATGTATCGCGCGTCGTAATGCCAATGCCCGGGCACGCCCTGGCGCTCTCCGATCCAATGACGGTCCAGGTCGAACAACGCGGGTTCGACCCGCAGACCGGTCAGGCCAGACTCCTCTTCGGCCTCGCGCAGCGCGACCTGCGACAGGTCACGATCGCCATCGGCGTGGCCTCCCAGCTGCAGCCAGCGACCCAGCTTGCGATGGTGGGTCAGCAGCACCCGCGTGCCGGTGCGGTCCACCAGCCAGCTCGAACCGGTGAAGTGACCCGCCAGCCGGTCGCGCACGAAGGGATCGTCCGCGTCGTCCAGCAGTTGCTGGAACCGCCCGACCAGCTCGGCTTCGTCGGGGCAACGTTGGCGGTAATGGTCCAGTTCAAGCCGAAGCGCGTCGATGGCCGGGTCGGCAGATGGATGTATTTGGGGGCTTGCGTGCATACGCTGGGGTACGTCGTGAGGGTGGTTGCAAGGGGATGTTATCGGCTGCGTTGAGCGCCGCAACCCCCCGCTTGCCGCACGTTTCTCCGCTGGGGTAAGGTGGCCGGTCACTATTCGCCGGGCCTTCCACGTCGCGGCCATTGCGCTCCAGAGCGAGCACCATTGCGGGGATCCGATGTCCAACCCAGCGTTCCACCCTCCGCGCGCCGCGCGCCCGTTATTTCAAGGCACGGCGCAATGACCGAACGCCCGGTCCGTCCGCCGTCGCTGCTGCAGGCGCTTCTGCCCCTGGTTGTGCTGGCCGTCATGCTTGGTGTCGGCGTTTACCTGTTTGCCGACGATGCCTCCTACGGCGCCAACCAGGTGTCGCTGATGCTGGCCACGGCGGTGGCCGCGATCATCGGCATCCGCAACGGTCTGCGCTGGGAAGACATCCAGCGCGGCATGGTCCACGGGATATCGTTGGCGATCGGTCCGATTTTCATCCTGCTGGCGGTCGGCGCCCTGATCGGTACCTGGATCCTCAGCGGCACCGTGCCACTACTGATCGTGTACGGGCTGGAACTGCTGCACCCCTCTTTTTTCTACCCGGCCGCCTGCCTGATCTGCGCCGTCGTCGGTCTGGTCATCGGCAGCTCGTGGACGGTCGCCGGCACTCTGGGCGTCGCCCTGATCGGCGTCGCGCAAGGGTTGGACATGTCTCCGGCAATCACAGCCGGCGCGGTGATCTCGGGCGGCTATTTCGGCGACAAGATCTCGCCGTTGTCGGACACCACCAACATCGCCCCCGCAGCCGCCGGCAGCGAGTTGTTCCCGCACATCCGCCACATGCTGTGGACCACGGTGCCCAGCATCCTCATCGCCCTGGCGCTGTTCACCGTGATCGGCTTGAACGATGCACGCGAGATCACCACCGGACAGGTCTTCGGCAATCTATCGGAGGTGCTCGCGGAGCAGTTCAACCTCGGTCCCCACCTGCTCATTCCTATGGTGGTGGTCTTTGCCCTGGCGATCCGCGGCTTCCCCGCCTACCCCGCGATCCTGGTCGGCGCCTTGCTGGGCGCGGTGTTCGCGGTGGTGTTCCAGCCCGAGTTGGCGCTCAAGCTCGCCAGCAACGACGCGCTCTCGCGCCCGATGGCCCTGCTGGCGGGAGCGTGGACGGCACTGTTCAGTGGCTATCAGGCCGACACCGGGATGACGGCGGTCGATGAGCTGCTCACCCGCGGCGGCATGATCAGCATGCTCAACACCATCTGGCTGGTCATCTGCGCGATGGGGTTTGGAGCGGTGATGGAACACGCCGGCCTGCTGGAGCGGATGATCCGCAGCGTGCTGAAAGCCGCGAAGTCGGCGGGGTCACTGATCGTCGCAACCCTGGGCACCGCTATCGGCGCCAACATCGTCGCCGCCGACCAATACATGACCATCGTCTTGACCGGACGGCTGTTCGCACCGGAATACGCCCGCCGCGGCCTGGCGCCGGTCAACCTGTCGCGGGCGCTTGAAGACGGCGGCACGATCACCTCGCCGCTGGTCCCGTGGAATACCTGCGGCGCCTACATGGCCGCGACCCTGGGTGTGGCGACGCTGGATTACCTGCCCTACGCCTTCTTCAATCTCGTCGGACCGCTGGTGGCCGCGGTTTCCGCCTACGCCGGTTACAAGATCCTCTACCTCCCAAAGGGAGCCAAGTCTGTGGCCCCCGCTCCATCACCGGCCCGGTAAGCGCCGAACCGCAAGGGACTCGTTTCAATGGAAAAGACTTCGATCCACGGCATGTGGTCCTCGCGTACCGCCTTCATCCTGGCCGCGACCGGCTCGGCCGTGGGGCTGGGAAACATCTGGCGGTTCCCGTACCTGGCCTCGGACAACGGCGGCGGTGCCTTCGTTCTGGTGTACCTGCTGTGCATCGCGCTGGTGGGCCTGCCCATCCTGATCGCCGAGATCCTGATGGGTCGGCACGGCCGTCGCAGCCCGATCACCACGCTGGTCGCATTGACCCGCGAAACCGGCGTGAACCGTGGCTGGATCAGCATCGGCTGGATCGGCATCATCGCCGGCATCCTGATCCTCAGCTTCTACAGCGTGGTGGGAGGCTGGACGCTCCACTACACCTGGCTCTATCTGGTGCAGCTGTTTGGCGGCGCGCGCATCACCGACCCGGCGGCGACCTTCCAGGCGCTGCTGTCGAGCCCGTGGGAACTCGCTGCCTGGCACGCCGTGTTCATGGGTCTGACCGTCGTCATCGTCGGTCTCGGGGTGGAAAAGGGTCTGGAGCGGGCGGTACGTTTCCTGATGCCAGCCCTGCTCCTCACCCTGCTGCTGCTGGTCGGCTACGGTGCGACCACCGGCCATCTCGGCAAGGCGGCGGCGTTCCTGTTCCAGCCCGACTGGTCCAAGGTCAATGCCGGCGTGGCGATGGCGGCAATGGGCCAGGCGTTCTTCTCGCTCAGCCTGGGCATGTGCACGATGATGACCTACGGCGCTTACCTGCCCAAGGACATCTCCATTCCCAAGACCGCCGGTATCGTCGCGGTCGCCGATTCCGGCGTCGCTCTGCTGGCCGGACTTGCGATCTTCCCGATCGTCATCGGCTTCGGCATCAATCCCCAGGGTGGCGGCCCGGGCCTGATCTTCACTTCGCTGCCGCTCGCTTTCGATGTCATGACCATGGGCGTCGTCTACGGCCTGTTGTTTTTCGGCCTGCTGTTCGTGGCGGCGTGGACCTCGTCGATCTCGCTGCTGGAGCCGGCGACTGCGTACCTGGTCGAGCGCCGCGGCATTGCCCGCAGGCGCGGTTCACTGCTGGTCGCCGGACTGTGTTGGGTGATCGGTCTGGCGACGGTGTTTTCGTTCAACATCTGGTCGCATGTCCGCATGCTGGACCGGGACCTGATGGGCCTGATCGAACTGCTCGCCAACGACATCATGCTGCCGCTGGGCGGCCTGCTGATCGCACTGTTTGCGGGCTGGGCGCTGAAGGAAGCGGTACTGCGCGAACAGCTCGCCGGGATGTCTCCGTGGCTCTTCACCGCCTGGCGCTGGGCTGTCAGGATCCTCGCTCCGGTACTGGTGCTGGCAGTGTTGCTGAACGCGGTGCTCTGACCGGATCGGGACTGGCGGCCGCTGGGTTCCGATAAACTGGCGGCATGACTCACCTTCCCTACGACCCACAACAGCTGAAGCAATGCGCCGGCGAGATCATCGTCAACGTGCGCGAGCTGGCAGCCGCCGGCTGGACCCCCGCGACCAGCAGCAATTTCTCGCGCCGGCTGGACGCCCGGCACGTCGCAATTACCGCCTCGGGTGGCGACAAGGGCCGGCTGACCGAGGCTCAAATCATGGTCGTCGACCTGGAGGGCCGGCCGGTCGCCACCGACCAGCGCCCGTCGGCCGAGACCCTGCTTCACATCCGGCTTTACCAGCGCTCCGCGCAGATCGGTTGCGTCCTGCACACCCATTCGCAGAACCAGACCGTCGCCTCTCGACTGTATGCCGGCAGCGGCCACGTGCGTCTGGAAGGCTACGAGATGCTCAAGGCGTTCAAGGGCAACACCACCCACGACACCATGCTGGACTTGCCGGTGCTGCCCAACAGCCAGGACATGCACACCCTCGCCGCCCAGGTCGATGCGCTGCTCGACAGCCGTGAGATGTGGGGCTATCTGATCGATGGCCACGGCCTGTATGCCTGGGGGGCCGACATGGCCGAGGCGCGACGCCATCTGGAGGCGTTCGATTTCCTGCTGGGGTGCGAACTGGAGCTGAGGAAACTGCAACGATGAGCCGACTGCGGATATTCGACCACAACCAACCGGCCACGGCGTTGCTGGCCACCAGCGACCAGGCCGCGATCACCCGTGAGTTGGCGACCATTGGCGTCGCCTTCGAGCAGTGGGAAGCCAGCCATCCGGTCAAGCCCGGCGACCCGCCGGAAAAGATCATGCTGGCCTATCGCACCGACATCGACCGGCTGGTCGCGCAACACGGCTTCAAGAGCGTGGACGTGGCCAGCGTGGGTGCGGACAACCCCAAGCGCGAGGAGATCCGGAAAACCTTCCTGGATGAGCATTTCCACAAGGAGGACGAGGTCCGTTTCTTCGTCGCCGGCTCGGGACTGTTCACCCTGCACGTGGGCGAGAAGGTCTATGAGGTCTTGTGCGAACGGGGTGACTTGATCTCGGTGCCCGATGGCACCACCCACTGGTTCGACATGGGCGCAGAGCCGGACTTCATCGCGATCCGTTTCTTCAAGCAGCCCGACGGCTGGGTCGGCCATTTCACCGGCACCGACATCGCCCAGCGCTTCCCGCGCCACGAACCCGGTGAGGCCCGATGAGCACGCCGATGAAAGCCATCCTCACCGACATCGAAGGTACTGCCAGCAGCATCTCGTTCGTCCGCGACGTTCTTTTCCCGTATGCGCGGCGGGTACTGCCCGGCTTCGTCAAGGCGCGAGGCCATGAACCCGCGGTGCGCAGATGGCTGGACATGGTCGCCACCGAGATGGGCGGCATGTGCCAGGACGCAATGATCGCCGAGGTGTTGCAGGGCTGGATCGACGAGGATCGCAAGCACACCGCGTTGAAGGCGCTGCAGGGAATGATCTGGGCCAATGGTTACCAGTCGGCCGACTTCACCGCCCACATCTACCCCGATGCCGCCGATGCGCTACGTCAATGGCACGCCGAGGGCATGCCGCTGTATGTGTACTCGTCCGGTAGCGTGCCGGCGCAACGGTTGTTCTTCGGCCACAGCGATGCCGGAGACCTGACCGGTCTGTTCTCGGGCTGGTTCGACACCGAGGTCGGTGGCAAACGCGAGGCCGACAGCTACCGCGAAATCGCCAGCTCGATCGGCCTGCCCGCGTCGGAGATCCTGTTCCTGTCCGACGTGGTCGCCGAGCTGGATGCCGCGCGTGATGCCGGCATGGACACCGTGCTGATCGACCGCATCGAGGACTACCCGCAGCCGCGCACGGCCGCACAGGCCAACGGCCACCGCCGCATGGAATCGTTCAGCGCCGTCTTGCCGACGCTTTAGGCGCGCCGACCAAACGACTGCCCCCCACGACGCCGGTTACTCGGTAGCGTCCTGCAGCTGGTAGCGGGTTTCAGCCCGCTGCTCGCCTTGCCACGGGTCGAACACGCGGACTTCGATCCGGTGCTCGCCCAGCGGCAGGTCGGTCGGCAATGCACCACGCCACAGGTGCCGGCTGGGCTCGGCTTCCGGCGAGCGGTCGAAGCCGCGCAGGGCACTTGCCTCGTCGTCGCGGACGTTCTCGGCCAGCAGGCCCGGATCGGCCTGTCCGACGCGCCGCATCGACTTCCATTCGCCCTCATCGACCCGGTATTCGACCCGGCTATCGTCCATGCCCATGAACACGTTCGCGTAAACCCCCCAAGCCGGGTACGCGCCGCGACGCAGCACTTTCGGCGCGTGAAGGGACATTGCGGCCGTGCGTGCCGGATCATCGGATGCCAATCGCGCCGGATGCCAACTCAGCGCGTACTCGCCGCCCTGCCCGACCTTCAACCTTGCGTAGCCGTTGGGCGTGCCATCGGCCATGGTCGCATCGGGAATGCCGGCCGCGTCCTTCGCCCCGGACCAGAACGCGCCGCAGGCGGCACCCAGGTTGTACTCGTGCAGTGGCTGCTGGCCATGCCAGCCGTCGGCGGCAACGTGATCGACATGCCGTTGCGCATGTCCGTGACCGCTGAGCAGCAACACGTTCGGAAAATCCTTCAGCAATGCGAACAAACGTTCACGATCGCGGGAACGGAACGTCTCCGCACCTGGCACCGATGAAGCATTGAAGAACGGGATATGCGCGCCGATCACCAGCAGGCCATCCTTCGCCACCGTCGGCAGGTAAGCCCGGAGGAAGGCGAACTGGTCCTCGCGCAGGCCGCCGATATAGGACGGCTTCTGTCCCGGTTGATAGATCACGTCGTCCAGCAGGACGAACGCGGCCCCGTGCTCTTCCCACGCCAGTGTGTCAGGGCCGAAAGTCTGGCGAAAGCTGAGCAGTGAGTCCTCATCGTGACTCGCATCAAAATCCAGGTCGTGATTGCCCGCCGCATGCAGCCACGGCACCCCGAGCGACGCGGTGTGGGTGTTGATCGACGGATACAGCGAGAGATCGTCATTGACGATATCGCCCAAGCTCAGGCCCAGTTGCGCCGGGGGTCGGGCCAGCGTGTCGCCATGGAGCGTGCCGCCGCGGATCGAGGCGATGATGTCGCGGGCGTAATAGTCGACATCGGCCAGCGACTTGACCTGCGGATCGGCCAGCACCACGACCTCCAGATCGCCGGCCGGCGCCTTCACCGGTTGCAGGGCCACGTCCATCCGCCTGCTGGACTGCTTGGGAACACCCGCGTACTTCAGCGCCGGCGACCCATCCGGAAAGTAGTGTTGCCAGAACGCGGGCAACCCATCATCCCGCTTGGCGAACGCATACCCGGAGGGCTTGATCGCAAATACGGTGTCGCCTGGTCTGGCCGGAATCGAGTAGCTGCCATCGACGGCGCTCAGGACAATGTCGCGCCCGTTGGACAACTTGACACCCGCGACACCGGCTTCACCCGGATCACGTATGCCGTTGCCATTGCCGTCGAGGAAAGTCTCACCGGAAACATCGGTAGCCGGTGTCGGTGCGGCATGGCTGGGTATCGCCGCAATGACGATGGCAGCGGCAACACAAACCACCGGCAACCATCGCCTCCATGACGACATCGATGACGATTGAACGGGCAGCAAGTGCGATTCAGGCATGACGCGGTTTCCGAGGCGTGGTTCGTGAAGCCTAGCAGCGCGGTGGAATGAGCCACGTCAGTCGCGCCGTTCATCAAGGTTTGTGGCGGGCGCGCAGAACATCCACGGCGTCGCTTAGCGAAAGGCCGCGCGCGCGCAGCAACACCTGCAGGTGAAAAATCAGGTCGGCGGCCTCACCGACCAAGGCGGCGTCATCCTGGGCAACGGCCGCCAGTGCAGTTTCCACGCCCTCCTCGCCGACCTTCTGGGCGATCCGACGCAGGCCCGATTCAAACAAGCCGGTGGTGTAACTGGTCTCCGGACGCTCGCGCTCACGCTGCTTGATCAGCTGATCGAGATCGATCAGGAAATCACCGGGGGCGTCCGGGAAGCAACTACTCCTGTCCAGATGGCAGGTGGGGCCTTGCGGGTGGGCTTGCACCAGCAAGGTGTCAGCATCGCAATCGGTCTGGATCGAGACCACTTCCAGAAAATGCCCGGAGGTCTCGCCTTTCAACCACGCCTTTTGCCGGCTACGACTGAAAAAATTCACCTTGCCGGTGTCATACGTCGCCCGCAACGCGGCGCGATCCATGTAGCCAAGCATCAGCACACGCAGATTGGACGCATCCTGCACTACTACCGGCAATAAACCGCTGCGCTCGTCCCAGGCCAAGGAGTCGGGATCAACTTCGGTCATGACGAACCTCGATATCCTGTGATTGCAGGTACTGCTTCAGCGCGGGAATCTCGACTGAGCCGGAATGAAACACGCTCGCGGCCAGCGCGCCGTCCACGTCCGCCTGATGAAATACCGCCGCAAAATGCTCACTCGTCCCAGCGCCACCAGAAGCGATCAGCGGTACGCGACAAACCTCGCGAACGGCGCGTAGTTGCTCGATGTCGTACCCCTCGCGCACGCCATCACTGCCCATGCAATTGAGGACGATCTCGCCCGCGCCCAGACGCTGCGCCTCGACCACCCAATCCAGCGTGGGCATCGGCAGAGCCTCGGTACGTGCAACGTCGCCGGTGAACTGGCGCACGCGCCACTGGCCATCGGCGTCCAGCAAGCTGTCGATGCCGACCACCACGCATTGCACCCCGAAGGCGTCGGCGAGTTCGGACACCAGTCCAGGCCGCTGCAATGCCGGGGTATTGATCGAAATCTTGTCCGCCCCCGCATGCAGCACCACGCGCGCATCGGCGACGCTGCGGATGCCGCCGGCGACACAGAACGGAATGTCGATCACCCGTGCGACACGCTCTACCCACGTGCAATCCACGCTACGTCCTTGCGGACTGGCCGTGATGTCGTAGAACACCAGTTCGTCCGCACCCTGATCACGGTAGTACTGCGCCAGATCGACGATATCGCCCATGTCGACGTGGTCACGGAAACGCACGCCCTTGACCACGCGGCCATCGCGAACATCCAGGCAGGCAATGATGCGACGGCTCAGCACCCGCGTTGCTCCGCGAGCGTATCGGCCAGCGCCAGGCGTCCATCCAGCAGCGCCTTGCCAAGGATCACGCCGGCGCAGCCCGCCTCGCGTGCAGCGGCGATGTCGGCGACATCACGGATGCCGCCTGATGCCTGCAACTGCACGCCGGGAGCCAGCGCGCGGATGTGGCGGTACAGGTCCAGGTTGGGGCCACCGAGCATGCCGTCGCGATCGATATCCGTGCACAACAAATGCCTCAGGCCGGCATCGTCGTAACGCCGCAGTAAAGGTTCCAGTTGCGCGCCGCTGTCCTGTGTCCAACCGGCCGTCGGCAATTGCCAACGGCCGTCGGCAGTCTGGCGTGCATCCAGCGCCACCGTCACCCGCTCGTTGCCGAACCGCTGCAGCCAGCCAATCACCAGTTCTGGCTCGCGTACCGCCAACGAACCGATCACCACCCGGTCGGCACCGGCAGCAAGGATGGCCTCGACATCACCCTGGTTACGTACGCCGCCGCCGGTTTGTATCCGCAACCCTGTTTCGAACTTCAGTGTTCGTAACAACGGGAGCAAGGTGTAGCCGCCGGCCCTTGCTGCGTCTAGGTCGACCAAATGCAGCCAGGCCGCACCGGCTTCGGCATAGCGGTCGGCCACGACCAGCGGAAGCCCCGCATAGCGCGTCTCTTGCGCGTAGTCGCCTTGTCGGAGGCGCACCACATGGCCATTGCGCACATCGATGGCGGGATAGACGAGAAACGCCGCGGCACCCGCGTTGGGATCCGGTGTGGCGTTGGCAGACAGGAAGGGGTTTGCGTGGTTCATCACGATGACATCGCCAGGAAGTTGGCCAGTAGGCGCGCGCCGACCGCCGCGGATCGCTCGGGGTGGAACTGCACGCCGTGGCGGTTGCCACTGCGCACCACGGCCGAGAATTCCTGGCCGTTACGGCTGCTCGCCAAGGTGGCGTTGCCAAGCGGCGCGGCATAGCTGTGCACGAAATACACCTGGGCACCGTCATCGATGCCCGCCAGCAGAGGTTCCTCTCGTCGGATCTGAAGGCGATTCCATCCCATGTGGGGTACCCGGCGCACGAGGTTGTCCGGGGTCAGCTTGGCGATGCGGCCCGGAATCAGCCCCAGGCATTCCACCTCGCCTTCTTCGGATGAGTCGTACAGCAACTGCATCCCCAGGCAGATGCCCAGCAGCGGTTGCCGCAGGTCACGCAGCACCTCCACCAGACCCAGCTCACGCAGTCGCGCCATGCCGCCAGCCGCGGCGCCAACGCCGGGCAAGATCACCCGCTCGGCCGATGCGATGTCCTCGGCGCGGGAGGTGACCTGTACCTGTGTGCCCAATCGCTCCAACGCGTAACGTACCGACCCCAGATTGGCACCACCGGCATCGATCAGTACCACCTTGCTCACAGCAGACCCTTGGTGCTGGGCAGCTCGCTGCCTTCGCGCTTGATTGCCTGGCGCAGCGCGCGTGCGACGACCTTGAAACAGGCCTCGACCTTGTGGTGATCGTTGTCGCCACGCACCTGCAGGTTGAGGTTGAGTCCTGCGCTTTCACACAACGATCGGAAAAAATGCGCCACCAACTCGGTCGGCATATCGCCGATGCGCTCACGCTGGAATTCGCCATCAAAGACCAGGTAGGGACGCCCGGAAAAATCCAGTGCCGCCGTCGCCAGCGCCTCGTCCATCGGCAGGGTGAATCCGTAACGGCCGATCCCGCGTTTG
The DNA here is from genome assembly GCF_054072675.1 of Lysobacter sp. A289. Classification (NCBI taxonomy): domain Bacteria; kingdom Pseudomonadati; phylum Pseudomonadota; class Gammaproteobacteria; order Lysobacterales; family Lysobacteraceae; genus Lysobacter; species Lysobacter sp. A289. The sequence goes on along the minus strand of NZ_JBSVRN010000001.1, from coordinate 523,981 downwards.
TTGCCCAACGCCTCGCGCAATGCCTGGCCGAGCGCCAGCGCGCTGTCTTCGATGGTGTGGTGCTCATCGATATGCAGGTCGCCATCACAGTGCAGGCTCAGGGCAAAGCCCCCGTGCTTGCCGATCTGTTCCAGCATGTGGTCGAAGAATCCCAGTCCGGTAGCGATGTCCGGCTCGGCAATGCGATCCAGATCGACCTCGACGCGGATGCGGGTCTCCCGGGTGTTGCGCTCCACGCTCGCCGTGCGCGGCGCATCGGCAAGTACATGCGCAATTGCCGGCCAGTCCCAATCGCCGCCGAATTGCGGGGTGCGCAACTGGAACGCGCGAACACCCAGGGTGCGTGCGAAGCCATTGTCGGTCTCGCGGTCGCCGACCATCGCCGAGCGCGACCAGTCGATGCTGCGATCTTTCAGATAATGCAGCGCCAGACCAATGCCCGGCTTTCGCGTAGGCGCGTTGTCGGATGGCAGACTGGTGTCGATCAGCACTTCGCGGAAGCTCACGCCCTGGCTCTCCAGCACCTGCATCATCAGCTCGTGCGGGCCGTCGAAATCCGCCTGCGGGAAGGCCGGCGTGCCCAGTCCGTCCTGATTGGTCACCATCACCAACTGGTAGCCGGCGTCGCTCAGCTTCAGCAGCGCCGGGATCACACCGGGGATGAAGCGCAGCTTGTCGAGACGATCAAGCTGGAAGTCTTCCGGCTCCTCCACCAAGGTGCCATCGCGATCAATGAACAGGATCGGCGTCAACACGCTCATGCGCCCGCCTCCAGCGAGTTGATCGCGTCGATGACACGGGTGTTCTGTGCGTGGCTGCCGACGGTGATTCGCAAGGCGTCCTCCAGTCCTGGTGTCGCGCGCTGGTCGCGCACGACAATGCCGGCCGCAAGCAGTCGCTCAAAGGCGGCTTGGGCATCGTTGAACCGCACCAGCAGGAAGTTGGAACGGGACGGATAGACCCCGCGAACTTCGGTCGCGGCCTGCAGTGCGGCAAACAGTCGTTCGCGCTCGCCGATCACACTCACCACACAGGCGTCGGTCGCCGCGCATGCCGGTGACTCCAGCGCGCGACAGGCCAGGTCGATGCACGGAGAGGGCAATGGGTACGGTGCCTGGCAGCGCTGCAGGACGGTGATCAGTGCGGCATCGGCGATCACGCTGCCAATGCGTGCGCCGGCCAGGGCATGCGCCTTGGACAAGGTCCGCAGCACCGCGATGTTGCGTCGTCGGGCGAGCAGCGACATCGCCGACGGCGCTTGGGTGAACTCACCGTAGGCTTCATCGACAACCACCAGCGCGCGGCCTTCAAGGGTGCGGGCCAATGTTTCGACGGCATCCAGCGGCAACCGGTTGCCGGTCGGATTCCCGGGTGAGCACAGGAACACCAGTTTGACCGCTTGTGCCTGGGCCGCTTGCGCGATCGCCTCGAAATCACAGGCGAAACCGTCCGCACCATCGATCAGCGGCACCTTGACTACCCGGGTGCCATGCAAGCGTGCACACACCGCGTACATGCCGAAGGTCGGTGGCGTGACCAGCACCGTATCGCCGCCAGGCCGGCACAAGGCACGTACGAGCAGATCGATGGCCTCGTCGCTGCCTCGGCCCACCAGTAGCTGCGATGGGGCACATCCATACCGCTGTGCCAGCGCGGCGCGCAATCGGTTGGGCTGTGGATCGGGATAGCGGCGCAGCGTGTCTCCCCCATCGACCACATTCGGCCACGGCGATTCGTTCGCGTTGAGCCAGACATCACCATCCAGTGCTGCCGTGCGAGCCGAGGAGTAACCGGAAAAGTCCGTCAGGTCACTGCGTACCAGCGCGAGTGGATCGGAAGGCATCGTTACGGTGCTCATGCCACGTCCAACCGTCGCGTCACCGCCAAGCGATGCGCATCCAGGCCTTCGGCGCGGGCCAGCTCCACCGCACACGGGCCGATGGCACGGAGGCCTTGCTGGTCGACCTCCTGCACGGTGATCGCCACCTGAAAGCTGGCGACATTGAGGCCGCCGACGAAGCGCGCCGCGCCACTGGTCGGAAGTACATGGTTGGTCCCACTGCAATAGTCGCCCAGCGCCTCGGGTGCCCAGTCGCCCAGGAATACCGAGCCGGCGGCTTGCACCCGAGGCAACCAGGCGCGCGCGTCGCGCAATGCCAGAATCAAGTGCTCCGGTGCGTAGTCATTGCTGATCGAAAATGCCTCGTCCAGTGCCTCCACATGGATCATGCGTGCGCCCTGCAACGCACGACGGGCGATGTCTGCGCGGGGCAAGTCGGCCAGCTGGAGCTTGATTTGGGCGGCGACGCGGTTGATCAAGTCGGCATCGTCGCTGATCAGGATCACTTGCGAGTCCGGCCCATGCTCGGCCTGCGACAACAGGTCGGCGGCGACGAACACCGGGTTGGCACCGGCGTCGGCGATCACCAACACCTCGGACGGGCCGGCCGGCATGTCGATCCCGACGCCGCCCTCCAACCGGGCCACCTGGCGCTTTGCTTCGGTCACGAAGGCATTGCCGGGGCCGAACAACTTGTCACATGGCGGCACGCTGTCGGTGCCCAACGCCATCGCCGCGATCGCCTGCGCGCCGCCGATCTTGAATACCTTGCGCACCCCGCAGCGTGCTGCGGCCACCAATACCGCCGGATCGACGCTGCCATCGGCTCGCGGAGGCGTGCACAACACCACGTCCCGACAACCCGCAAGCCGCGCCGGAATGCCGAGCATCAATGCGGTTGATGGCAATGGCGCCGACCCCGCCGGCACATACAAGCCAACCCGTCGGATCGGTCGCAACACCCGCTCGCAGCGCACGCCCGGTGCCGTCGCCACGGAGTATGGCGAAGTCATACCGGCGGCATGGAACTGTTCGATACGACCGGCGGCCTCGTCGATCGCCGCGCCCAAGGCGGGCGATATGGCGGTTTCGGCGGCAGAGAACTCGGCCTCGGTCACGGCAAAATCATCCAGCACCACACCATCGAAGCGTGCCGTCAATGCACGTAGCGCGACATCGCCACGCGTGCGGACATCCTCGATCAGCGCTGACACCACCTCGGCGGTTTCAGCGCCGCTGACCTGCGCCGGCCGCCGCAATGCCTGGTGACGCTCGGCCGGACCCAGCTCGCCCCATCGCAACGTGCTCGATTGCACGCGGCCACTGTCCACCACGCTCATGTCAGCATGCCCTCCACCGGCAGCACCATCAGTCCGCAGGCACCGGCACGCTTGAGCTCCTCCAGCCGTTGCCAGGTCAACGCGCCGTGGCATAACGCCTGCAACGCGAGATGGTCGGCGCCATCCACCTGCATCACCGTCGGCGACTCGGCATCGGGCAACAGCGGCAGCAACCCCGGCAGCAACTCCCGCGAGGTCTGGAACAGCAACAGCTTGCTGTGGCGGATGCGTAGTGCGCCATCCAGCCGGCGTAGCAGCAGCTCGACCAACTCGCCGCGCGCTGCGTCCAACTCGTGGACAGGACCGGCCAGCACGGCCTCGCTTTCAAACAAGGTCACCACCGGCTTGAGCTGGTTCGCCGCGAGGGTTGCGCCGCTGGATACCAGATCGCAGATCGCGTCCGCCTGACCCAGCCGCGGCGCGATCTCGACCGAGCCGGACAGCAATGCGACCTGCGCATCCACGCCTTCGCGCGTCAGCCATTGTCCCAGCAGCGCCGGGTAGCTGGTGGCGATACGCTTGCCGGACAGCTGCGCCGGGGACTGCCATTCCCAGCCTTCCGGGACCGCCAGCGCCAGCCGGCAAGCACCGAAACCCAAAGCGCGCCATTCGCGAAATGCCGAGGCACGACCGGCGCAGATCCGCGCGCCATCCTGCTCGGCCAACACGTTGCGGCCAACGATGCCGAGGTCGCACACACCGTCCGCAATCAAGCCCGGGATGTCGTCGTCGCGTACCAGCAACAGATCGACCGGCAAGCTCTCGCCATAGCAAAACAGGCGATCACGACTCTCGCGCCAACTCATGCCACATGAAGCGAGCAGCGCTCGTGCGGGTTCGGCTAGGCGGCCGTTTTTCTGGATCGCGATACGCAAGCGGTCGCGGATGGTGGGATTGGGGGGATTCATCAAGGAGTCCAACAAAAGTGATTGCACGTACACGGCCTGAGCGGCTCTGAGCCGCAGGCGCGGTCCATCAGCAGGCGTGGTCGTGTCAGGCGGTGCCGGTATCGGTACGTCGAATGGCAGCGGCGTACCCGCCTGCGCCGTATTCGATCGTTCGCGCAACGCGGCCAATGGTGGTCACGCTGACCTGAGTGCGTTCGTGGATTTCACGGTAGGGAATCCGTTGCAACAACAACGGCACCACCAGCCAGCGGTCAGTCATGGCTTCCAACTCGGCAGGCGTGCACAGATCCAACAGAAATGCCCGAACCTCGGCAGGACCGCGCAAGGCGGAAAACGCTGATGCCAAGGGATCCAACTCGTCGGGTGCATCCTCGGTTTCCGCAATGCGGCGCTTCATCTATCTTGTACCAATGTATTAACGTGCTAGTACGTTAATACGACACAGTCTATCCGTCAACCAAAATAGAGCGCTACGATACGGGCCACCGTCCACGCGCTAGGCTGTCTTGGCGACAGCTGCCACAAAACGCGAAGGCGGGGCAGTGTTTCCGCGGGGGCCAACGATGAAGTGGAACCGGATGGGGATCGGCTATGGATTGCTGCTCTGGTTGGTATTCGCCGGCCAGTGCGCTCACGCTTTTTCCGCCACGCCCGCCGATGCCGCCATACCCACCCTCGAGCTGGACGCCCAGGTTTCCCGGCTGGAGCTGGCGCCATACATCGGCTACTACCACGACACTTCCGGTGAGGCCGATCTTGCCGAGGCTCGTGACATGTTGCGGGACGGACGTTTCGCACCGCTGCCAGACGGTAATACGACGTTCGGCTTCCAGCCCGGCGCCTATTGGTTCCATGCCCGGATCAGCAACAACAATCCGCTCGAGCCGCGCTGGTTGCTGGTACAGAAATATGCCCTCAGCGACCACGTCGACGTGTATACGGTGCATGCCGACGGGCGTGTAGACCATCACGCCGGTGGGGACTGGCTGCCGTTCGATGCGCGCAGCATCCGCTACCGGATGCCCAATTCCTGGATCCACATGGCCGACGGCCAGCCGGTCGACCTGCTGGTGCGGGTGAGCAGCCAAAGCTCGATGCAGGTGCCGTTGTGGCTTTATACCCCGGCCGCTTTTGCCGAAGCCTCACGCGACGGCCAGTTCGGGATCGGGCTCTACTACGGCATCCTGCTGGCGTTGTTCGTCTACAACCTGGTGCTGTGGCTGCGGCTGCTTGACTCGGGCTACTTCTGGTACCTGCTGCATATCTCGGCGTTTGGGCTGGTCCTGTTTACCCTCAACGGACTGGGCTTCGAGTACCTGTGGCCCGACTCGCTCTGGCTGGCCGACAAGTCGGTACCGCTGTCCATCTGCCTGGCACAAATCGGCATGCAGCAATTCGCGCGGCACTTCCTGGAGCTGCGGCAACGGTGGCGGTTCGGCGACTACATCGGTTTGGCGATGATCGGGTTTTTCGTCCTGCTCGGGATCGCCTCGTTGTGGCTGCCCTACCGCATTGCCACCCCGCTGGCGTCGGCCTCGGTGTTCATCAGTATTGGCTGGATCGCCGTCGAGTCGATCGTGGTCATGCGCACTGGCTACAAGCCGGCGCGGTTGTTCCTGCTGGCATGGGCGTTGTTCCTGCTCGGCACTGCCATGTTCGCAGCGGTGGCATTTGGGCTGTTACCGAAGAACTTCTTCACCGAATACGGCGTGCAGATCGGATCGGCCAGCGAAATGCTGCTGTTGTCGATCGCGCTGGGTTACCGGTACGCCGTGCTGCGCACCGAAAACGAGCGCATCGTGCGCGAGGCAGGCCAGGAGCTGGAACAGACTGTCAGGCGCCGTACCACCGAGTTGCGCAACGCCTTGAGTCAATTGGGCGATGCGCATGCACGCCTGCGCGAGACCAGCCAGCGCGACGGACTGACCGGGCTGCACACCCGCGCCTATTTCATCGAGCGGTTCCAGCACTTGATGCTTGAATCCCATCACCAGCGCCAGCCGCTATCGCTGCTGCTGATGGACCTGGACCTGTTCAAGCACATCAACGATAACCATGGGCACCTGGTCGGCGACGAATGCCTGCGCTGGACCGCCCGCACGATCGGGCAAACCCTTCGGCCCCATGGTGCGTTGCTGGCGAGGTTCGGAGGGGAGGAGTTCGTGGTGGGATTGCCGGGGCTGAGCCTGCAGGACGCCATCGTCATCGCAGAAGAGATTCGCCAGAACCTGCGTGATGCCTCCTGCTTGAATGAAGGCCAGAAGATTCGCCTGACCGTCAGCATTGGCGTCCACCAGTTGGAACTGGATGGCGGCACGAGTATCTCCCCCGCCCTGAAGCGTGCGGATGAAGCACTTTACCGGGCCAAGGGCGATGGCCGTGATTGCGTGCGCTGGCGATCTTCCCCGCTGGCGACGGTGGACTGAGCCACCGCCACCGCATATCCCAGGGAATGCCTGGACAATTGTCGTCATCCCACAACAAACCGTCATCCGACAATAAGCCGTCATCCCCGCGAAGGCGGGGATCCATGGACGCTAAGCCGCTGAACTGATCCGACCTTCCCTAGAGCATGCGCGCCGCCGTCAGCACGTCGCCATCGACGACCAGCTGAACGGCTGCAGCCACATCACCGTCCAGCGCCCGGTCACGTTCCAGGAACGGAATGCGTGCGCGAATTGCCGCATGCGCTGCCGCCACCGCGTTGCCGGGGCGGAACGCTTCGGCCTCGACCAACTGCACGCGTAGCGCCTCAACCTCGGCGATGAAGCTGGCCTGGTCGCTGCCATCGTTGCGCGGCCCGCCCTGGATCTTGGTTGCCAGCGCGGTGGCGTCGCCGCGGCGCGCCAACTCGCAGGCGGCGTTGATCATGCCCAAGCGCAGGTCCAGCGCCTGCGCGGCGGTGAACAGCTCCAACCCGAGCACCTTGCCCAGGTCGTCCGCCATCGCCAGCACATGACGCGCCTCGTTGGCGCCCATCGAGACATGGTCCTCGGCGTTGGCGCTGGTCGGTATCGAGTACACCGACGCCGGCATGGCGCGGCTGGTCAGGTCATTGACGATCGCCGCGGCGGTGTACTGGACAATCATGAAGCCAGACTCGGTTGCATCCTCGTTGCCGATCAGGAAGCCCGGCAGGCCGTCGTTGGTGGCCGGATCGACCAGCTTGTTGAGGCGGCGCTCTGAAATGCTCGCCAACACCGGGATGGATGCCTTCACATAGCTCATCACCAGCGCCAGCGGCATGCCGTGGAAGTGCCCGGCAGAGATCACCTGTTGCTCGACGTGCTCCGCCTTCGCATCCGGGAACACGATCGGGTTGTCGGTCAATGCATTGAGTTCGATCTCCAGCACCCGCGCAGCTTGCGCGACCGCATCGCGCACCGCGCCGTGCACCTGCGGGATGCAACGCAAGGAATAGCTGTCCTGCGGCTGGTGCTTCTTGCCGCCGCGGAACGGACGGAACCGGGTGTAGAACTTTTCCCTGCCGTGGCGCTGATCCAGCGGCACCCAATCCCAGCCAATATCGAAACGCAGTGCCTGCGCGTCAGGCGTGTCCCAAGCGCGCGGCGACCACGGTTTGAACCGCGGCACCAGATGATACGGAATATCGGCCAGGGTCGAGCCATCCAGCAGCCGGCGCAAATGGGCCGCGACCTCGACCTGCCCCGGATGCGGACGCAAGGCGTGGACTTCTTCGGCGAAGGCGCCCAGGCGTCCCGCAAACGCATCGATCGTCATCGCCGCGGCGAGGTCGGCGGTGTCCAGCAGGTCTTCCAGCTTCGACAGCGCGAGCACGCCGCACGCCAGCATCTGCGCGGTGCCGTTGTTGAGCGCCAGACCTTCCTTGTAGGACAGCGTGACCGGCTCAAGGCCAGCGCGCTCCAGTGCGTCCGCGCCGCCGACGCGCTCGCCCTGATAGAACGCCTCACCGCCGCCCAGCAGCACGATGGCCAGATGGGACAACGGCGCCAGGTCACCCGAGGCACCCACCGAGCCCAATTGCGGCACCACCGGAACGATGCCGGCATTGAGCATCGACACCAGCGCCTGCAAGGTCTGCACCCGGATACCCGAATGCCCGCGCATCAACGTGTTGATGCGGATGCACAGCATTGCGCGCACGACTTCCGGCGCGAACGGCTCGCCCACGCAGACGGCATGGGTGACGATCAGATTGCGCTGCAGTTCCGCATGCAGCGTCTCGCCGGTCGGCTCCTCGCCGGGCAATGCCTCGCGCACCCGGTGCGCGCCCAACAAGCGGTCGGCGTTGCTGCCGAACCCTGTGGAAACGCCATAGATCGGCTCCTCCCGACGCACCTGCTCGGCCAGGAAGTCGGCCGCGCGGGCCACCGCGGGCAACTGCTCCGCGGCCAGTTCGACCTGCGCACCATGGGCGACGGCAACCAGTCCGGCACGTGTCAGCGAACGGCCATCCAGGCATACCGGCTTCATGGCTTCACCTCCGGTTGCGCCAGTTCGACCCGAAGCGTGCGGGCCAGATCCGTGCGCGCCACCTCGAACTGGTCGGCGCGCCGCAGGTCCTTGATCGTCACGGTGTCCTTGGCGATCTCGTCCGCGCCCAACACCACCACGAAACGGATGCCGGACCGATCCGCGTACTTGAACTGCTTTGCCAGCTTCGACGATTCCATCACCACCTCGGTATTGAGCCCCGCCTGTCGCAACTCGTGGGCCACTGCCAGGCAATGCGGCAACGAGTCCGCGTCCATCTGGGTTACCAGCACCTGCACCGTGCTGGCCGCACTGTCGACAAGACCCGCATCACGCAATTGCCAGAACAGCCGGGTCAGGCCGATCGAGATCCCCACGCCCGGCAACTTCGACTTGCTGTATTGACTGGCGAGGTTGTCGTAACGCCCGCCCGAGCAGATCGAGCCGATCTGCGGATAATCATCCAGCGTCGTCTCGTACACGGTGCCGGTGTAGTAATCCAGCCCGCGCGCAATCGAGAAGTTCAGCGCGTAATCGGATTCGGGCACGCCCATCGCGCGAACCAGCCCGAGCACCTCGCGCAACTCCTCACGACCTTCGCGCAGCGAGTCATTGCCCTCGCCCAATGCGTCCAGCTGCGCCAGCGCATCGGCATGGGAAGTCGAGCGCACCTTGACGAAATCCAGGATCGTATCGACCGCCTCCGTAGACAGGCCAAAACCCTCGCCCGTCAGCGTCTCGCGCACATGATCCGGACCACGTTTGTCGAGCTTGTCGACCTCGCGCAGCACCCGCGCCTGCAGCTCGCCATCGGCCACGCCCTGTGCCTCGAAAAAGCCGCGCATCAACTTGCGGTTGTTGAGCTGGATGGTGAACTTGCCGATCGCCAACGCCGAGAACACCGCGTGGATCACCGCCGGCATCTCCGCGTCGAAACGCACGCTCAGCGTGTCCTTGCCGATTACGTCGATATCGCACTGGTAGAACTCGCGGAAGCGTCCACGCTGGGCGCGCTCACCGCGGTAGACCCGCTGCATCTGGTAACGCCGGAACGGGAAAGCCAGGTCGTGCTCGTGCTCAGCGACATAGCGTGCCAGCGGCACGGTCAGGTCGAAGCGCAGCGCCATCTCGGGCAAGCTCCCGGCGTTCTTCTCCAGCGAACCGGTCGATTGCACGAAGTACACCTGCCGTTCGGTTTCGCCGCCCGACTTGGTCAGCAGCACCTCCGACAGTTCCATCACCGGCGTCTCCACCGGCAGGAAGCCAAATCGCTCGAAATTGCGGCGGATCGTGTCCAGCATGCGCTGGAAGGCGATCTGGTCGGGGGGCAACAGCTCCATGACCCCGGGCGGCGTGCGCGGCTTGATCAAGCAAGACTCCTGGTGACGACGGTCGTGAAAAGTTCGGCTCACAGTTTAGCGGCCCGGCTCTCTTTCCGCCCGCAGCGGTACTTGCCCCTTGCGTACTACCGGCCGCGGTCCTACAATTTGCGGCTCTGCAGTCGGGGTGTAGCTCAGCCTGGTAGAGCGCTACGTTCGGGACGTAGAAGTCGCAGGTTCGAATCCTGTCTCCCCGACCAATCAGATCAATGTCTTGGGCCACCCTCGCCGGGTGGCCTTTTTCGTTGCGAGTGCGCCGCGTGGCGTGCCGGTTCGCAGGGCGACACCGGTAAGTTGGCATGTATTTTGCATAATCATTCCTGAATTACTGGGACGTCCATCACACTATCAAGATGGGCGATTGCGCACCAGAACACGGAATGTCCATGCCCAACGCGAAATATCTGTCGCTGCTTATCGCTTTTGCCGTTGTAGGCTCGCTCCACGCCTCCCCGCAAAGCGCATCCGTCGCTCCTGCCGCGGGCGCCAGCCTGTCGCAGATTGATGCGATGCGCTCCCGGGGTCACTGGCTCGGTGCCTTGTCACTGATTGAAAGCGGCCTCGCCCTGCAGCCGGACTCCCCGGCACTGATCCGCCTGAAGGCCTTGAGTCTTCTGGATCTTGGCAGCAGTCACCGCGCCTGGATGGTGTATCGCAACCATCCGGCACTGTTCGACGCCGATCAGATCACCCGTCTGGAATCCGCACAGTTGGCACGACTGATCGTCTGGGGCGGCCTGTATGCAGAGTCCACCAAAGCGCGTGCGCAGGAAATGCAGTTGGCCGAGGACGCCATGCGGGCCCGCATCCGCCAGCAGGACGGGGACGACCTGGTGGGCAGCGACCTGCGTACGCGTCTGGACCAGGTTGTGCTGTACAACCAGTTGGAGCAACACGCAGACGCGGTCGCTGCCTACCAGGCCCTGGTCGCGGAACAGGCGCAGGTGCCCCCTTATGTACTGCTGAGCGCGGGCGAATCACTACTGGCCGAACGCCAGCCGGAGCAGGCCGCCGTGCTGCTGGAACAGGCACTTGCCGCGCTGCCCGGTGAGCATGACGCCAAGCTGCTGCTGGCCTACGCGTACTCCGAGAGCGAACACTTCGACCGGGCCATTGCCTACCTGGAGCAGCAACTGGCTGACGAGCCGGCCTGGCAGCGGGTGGCGGACGCCAAGCTCAGCCACCCCAACTGGCGCCACTACGATTTCGACACCAACCTGGCATTGATCCGCCTGTACGGACACGACACCGAAGGTGCGCAGGAACGGCTGGAAAAGTTGGCCAGGATCGGGCCCAACAATGCGGGCCTGCAATCCAGCCTGGGCGCGGTGTACCAGCAGCGCGGATGGCCGGAACGCGCCCTCGAGCGTTTCCGCATTTCCGACACTCTGGACCCGAACCACATCGGTGCGCAGCTTGGCCAGATCGGCAGCCTGCTCGACCTGCAGCGAGTCGACCTGGCGCGGCCACTGCACACCCGGCTTCTCGACACCCATCCCCTGAATGTCCAGGTCATGCAGATGCAACGGGACTGGGACAACCACCTGGGCTGGCAGTGGCAACTGGGTCTCGCCAGCGGCCGCAGCGACAGTCGCAACAATGGCGCTGCCACCGCATCGCCGCTGGGAAGCCGGGGCGGCGAGTACCGCTTCGCCATCCAGAGCCCGTTGCTGGCCGATCGCTGGCGCCTGACCGCGCAGGCACGGGACGCCTGGGCGGACTACCAAGGCGAGCGAGTGCACGATCGCCGGACCGGCGTCGGCGTGGCCTACGCCTTCGACCGGCTGCAGGCGACGGCCGGAGTCAACCGGGCCAACGACACCTGGGTTCACGACCGCACCGGTTATCACGTCGATGCCGGATGGCGCTTCAGCGACACGTGGGCCGCCAATGCGGGCTGGAGCGGGAACACGCCGGATGCCTCCTTGCAGGCACGTCGAGCCGGTATCGGTGCCGATGCACTGAGCCTGGGGGTCAGTTGGGTGCCTTCGGAACAGGCACGCATGGATCTGTCCGCGCAACAGCTGCGATACGAGGACGGCAACCGGCGTGATGCGCTATCGGTCGACGCTGAGCGGCGCTTGTTGACGCAACCCCACCTTCTGCTGGATGGATTGCTGAGCGCCTACACCAGCCGCGGCAGCCTTGACGACGTGCCCTATTTCAATCCGGCACGCGATGCCTCGTTGCGCCTGGGCGCGCGGCTGGATCACCTGACCTGGCGTCGCTACAACCACCACTTCCGCCAACGCGTCACCGCCAGCGTCGGCCCGTATTGGCAGCGAGACCATTCCAGTGCGTGGGTACCGGAGCTGCGCTACGAGCACGAGTGGCGGTTCGGTACCGGTCGCTCGCTGCAATACGGCATCGGCTGGTCGCGACCGGTCTACGACGGGGTGCGCGAAGAGCACCTCGGCTTCGATCTCGCGTTCGGCTGGGGGGAATGACATGGAACGTACGATGACGAAGCTGCTTTCACTATTGGCGCTGGTACTCGCCCTGCTGGCCGCACCGGCCGCGCAGGCCGCCAACCTGCTGGTGCTGAGTTACCACGACATCCGCGACGATGTCGCCCGCAAAGGCGACCCCGACGCGTATGCCGTCAGCACGCAGAACTTTGCCGCCCATCTGGACTGGCTGGCCGGCCACGATTACCAGCCGGTGTCGCTCGACGACGTCATCGCCGCTTCCCGCGGCGAACGACAGCTGCCGGACAAGCCGGTACTGCTGACGTTCGACGACGGTCTTCGCAGCGTCTACACCAAGGCGTTCCCGCTGCTGCGCGCCTACGGCTATCCGGCACTCGTCGCGGTGGTCACGGGCTGGGTCGACCTTCCGGAAGGACAGCAAGTCGACTACGGCCCGCGCCCGTTCACCCGCGACGACTTCCTGACCTGGGCGCAATTGCGCGAAATGCAGGCCTCGGGCCTGGTCGATGTCGCCTCGCACAGTCACGACCTGCATCACGGCGTGAATGCCAATCCGCAGGGTAATTCCACCCCGGCGGCAGTCACCCGCATCTTCGACCCCGGACTTGCCCGCTACGAGAATGCCGGTGAGTACCTGGCACGGATCCGCAGCGACCTGGACACCAGCGCGGGCATTATCCACCGCGAAATCGGCCAGCCGCCGCGCGCGATGGTCTGGCCCTACGCCGCCTACAACAGCCAGACCAACCGCGTCGCCGACGAGCTGGGCATGACGGTGACCTTCGATCTGGAAGGCCGCAACCAGGTGCTCACGGCCGACCTGCACGGCCTCGCCCGCCTGCTGTTGTTCGGCAACCCGACCATCAACGAGTTGGTCTACGAACTGCGCCACGACGAGGAATTGGAGGGCATACGCGCCCTGCAGATCGACCTGGACTACGTCTACGACGCGGACCCGGTGCAATCGGCGCGCAACCTCGATCTGCTGATCGAACGGGTCAAGCAGATCGGGCCGAGCCATGTGTTCCTGCAGGCGTTCGCCGACCCCGACGGCAACGGCTCGGCGGATGCCCTGTACTTCCCCAACCGCCACCTGCCGGTGCGCGCGGATCTGTTCAACCGCGTCGCTTGGCAACTCAAGAGCCGGGCCGAAGTGAAGGTGTTCGCATGGTTGCCGGTGCTGGGCTACGAGCTGGCCGACCCGGTATTGCGACAGGCCCTGGCCATCCGCAGCAGCAACCCGGCGGAAACCTTCCGTCTGGATCCGTTCCAACCCGAGACCCGCCGCATCGTCTCCGAGATCTACGAGGATCTCGCAGCCAACAGCTACATCGAGGGACTGCTGTTCCACGACGACGCGCTGCTGCGTGAGGACGAGCTGAGTGACACCGCACCGGACGATCCCGCCGCACGCACCCGGGCGCTGATCGATTTCACCCATGAGCTGCGTCGGGCGGCCGGCACCTGGCGTCCAAAACTGACCACCGTCCGCAACCTGTTTGCGCAGCCGGTATTGCAGCCGCACAGCGAAGCCTGGTTTGCCCAGAACCTGGAGGCGTTCAACCGTGCCTACGACTACACCGCGCTGATGGCAATGCCCTGGATGGAAGGCAGCACCCGCCCGCAGGCCTGGATGGATCGTTTGGTCGAACGCGTGGCGCAATCGCCTGACGGCATGAGCCACACGGTATTCGAGTTGCAGACCGTGGACTGGCGCACCCGCCAGCCCGTTCCAGCGGTGCAACTGAAGGCACAGGCCCGACGACTGCTGGCCCAGGGCGCACGTCATATCGCCTGGTACCCCGACAATTTCATCGACGACGTGCCACCGCTGGACGATGCACGCGAAGCCATTTCCGCGCGCTCATACCCGTACCTGGAGCAGTAGGCACGATCATGGACAACCTCTTGAAATGGCTGTTTGGCTACGCCTTCTACTACCCGATGGTGATGTCGTTCTTCTGGGTTTCCGGTGGTCTTTACTACTACTGGCGACGGGAGCGGAAACAACGCGAGCGAACCGATCCACCGCCGCTGGAAAACGTGCCGTTCGCCTCCATCCTGATCCCCTGCCACAACGAGGAGGCGCAGTTGGATGAAACCTTCGCTGCCGCCCTCGCCCAGCGCTATCCGGCGTTCGAAGTCATCGCGATCAATGACGGCAGCAGCGATGGCACCGCAGCCAAGCTCGATGCACTGGCGCTGCAACACGAGCGACTGCGCGTGATCCACCTGGATCGCAACCTGGGCAAGGCCAACGCCCTGCGCATGGGCGCGCTGGCGGCGCGCTCGGAGTACCTGATCTGCATCGACGGCGACGCTTTGCTGGATGAGTACGCCACGCACTGGATGGTCTGGCACCTCACCTCCGGGCCACGGGTCGGCGCGGTCACCGGCAACCCACGCATCCGCAACCGCTCGACGCTGCTGGGCAAGCTGCAGGTCGGCGAGTTCTCCTCGATCATCGGCATGATCAAGCGCGCCCAACGCGTGTATGGCCGCCTGTTCACGGTCTCCGGCGTCATCAGCGGGTTCCGCCGCACCGCGCTGCACCGGATCGGTTACTGGGCCGACAATATCGTGACCGAGGACATCGACATCAGCTGGCGGTTGCAGATCGACCACTGGGACATCCGCTACGAACCCAACGCACTGTGTTTCATCCTGATGCCCGAAACCCTGAAGGGATTGTGGTGCCAGCGCCTGCGATGGGCGCAGGGCGGTGCGGAAGTGATGCTCCAGCACAGCAAGAGGCTGTTTTCCTGGCGAAAACGACGCATGTGGGGCGTACTGCTGGAGTACCTGCTGAGCGTCGCCTGGGCCTATACGATGCTGCTGATCATCGTGTTGTGGGTACTGCGCTACTTCATCGTCCTGCCGCCCGCGCTGCATATCAGCACGCTCCTGCCCACGTGGCATGGCGTGATCCTGGCGATGGTGTGCCTGCTGCAGTTCGCCGCCAGCATCGTCATCGACCGCCATTACGAGACCCGCGTGGGCCGCAACTACTACTGGATGATCTGGTACCCGCTGGTGTACTGGCTGGTCGGCCTGACCACCACCGTCACCGCACTGCCCAAGGCACTACTCAAACGACGCAACACCCGGGCCACCTGGGTGAGTCCTGACCGGGGTCTGCGATGAAATACGACTCACTACTGATCGAGAATCCGCATTCGCAACCCCGTGCCCAGCGCGCGGCATGGAGCATGGTCACCGCCGTGTTCTGGCTGGTCTACCTGTACCTGTGGATGCCGCTGGCCACACTGGTCCTGTGGTTTCTCGGCGTGCGCCTGGCCGTGTTCGAGCTGTACCTCAGCAAGCACCAGGTCGAGCCATTCCTGCTGTTGCTGCTGCCGCTGCTGGCGCTGACCGCCGCCGCCATGCTGATCAGTTGGGGGGAGTTCAACCGCTGGCGCTTCCGGGGAAAGGACAAGCGCGAGGGAATGGCCAACATCAGTCACCGGGAGGTCGCACAGGCATTCGGTGCGACTGCCGAACTGGCGACAACGCTGCAGGGTGGCAAGGTCGTCATGCTGACGATGGACGAGACCGCCACGCCCCGCATGGCCACGGTCACCGCCTTGCCGATTGGCAGGGCGTTCGAGCCTGTCGACAAACCGCAGGGGCACAAGCCGGCCGAAGTGATGCCCTGACGGTGGCTGAAATGAAATGGCCGCAGGCGACACGCGCGGTGCAGCCGGCATCTGCAAGCGTCGTGGTCACCAGCTACCGATAACCTGCTGCGTGGCCAGGCTGGACAGCGCGACGGCGACCCAGACCCCGAACCCCAGGCCTATCGGTCGCCAGCCGGTGGCCGCCATGCGGCGCAGGTTGGCCGACAGGCCGATGGCGGTCAGCGCGATGATGATCAGGAACTCGGCGCCGTCATGGATCGCCGGCTGCCACGCTTCAGGAATCCACCCCATCGTGCGCACGGCCGACGCCACCATGAACCACACGATGAACCAGGGAATCACCTTTCGCAGGTCGAAGTCGCCGCCGCCCTGCTGCTTGTGGCGCCATGCCTCGATTGCCGCCAATACCACGCACAGCGGAATGATCAGGGTGGCCCGGGTCAGCTTGACGATGGTTGCGTAGTCGCCCGCCACCTGGCCGTAGCTATAGCCGGCGGCAACCACCGACGAGGTGTCGTTGATCGCGGTCCCGGCCCACAGGCCAAACCCCTCCGGACTCATCTGCATCCAGTGTCCCAACGCGGGAAACACCAGCACGGCCACCAGGTTGAACAGGAAGATGGTGGAGATGGCGAACGCGGTTTCGTGCTCGTCGGCCTTGATGATCGGCGTCACCGCGGCGATCGCCGAACCACCGCAGATCGCGGTGCCGGCACCGATCAACATCTTCAGCTTCGATGGAATGCCCAGCAGCCGGCCCAGCAGCAGCGCCGAGACGAAAGCCGCGATGACACTGACAACGGTGACCGACAGCGACTCCATCCCGGTCTGCGCCACTTGGGTAAGGCTCAAGCCAAGCCCGAGCGCGACAATCGACCACTGCAGGATCTTCTTGCCGGCAAACCGGATGCCGGGCTGGCAGGCGGCCGGCGGTGGCGCACCCAGGTTGCTCACCATCACGCCCAGGATGATGCCGAATACCGGCCCGCCCACCAGCGGCAGCCATTGGCCCAGGCCAAACGCAACCACGGATATCACCACCGACAGCAACAAGCCCGGCCACAGGCCCGTGGCCGGTGGCGGAGCAGCATTGGTGGCGATGTTGTCGGAGCTGGCGGCTTGGGTGGTCATGGTTGTCCTGACAGTGGATCCGAATCAAACCGCGTCAGGATAACCAGTAGACCGATATAAGCCTATTTGAAACCACTCCTTTGCTGGGGTGCTACGCAGCAACCTTGGGTACATCCTCGTGGCGAGTCTGGCCATCGCCGCGGACGACATAGCGTTCGATCGTCAGCGATTCCAGCCCCATCGGCCCGTAGGAATGCAGCCGGGTGGTGGAGATGCCGATCTCGGCACCCAGGCCCAACGCACCACCATCGTTGAAGCGCGATGACGCATTGACCACTACCGCCGAGCTGCGGATCTCGCGGACGAAGCGATCGCACGCCGCAGCATCGGTGCTGACGATGACCTCGGTATGGTCGGACGTGTGGCGCTGGATGTGGGCGATCGCCTCGTCGATGGAGTCCACCACCCGCACACTCAGGATGGGCGACAGGTACTCGGCGTCGTAATCCTCCGGCGTCGCAGCCACGGCATCCGGGAACAGGGCGCGGGTTCGCTCGCAACCCCGGATCTCCGCGCCACGGGCGGTCAACTCTGCCAACGCACCGGGCAGCCATTTTTCGGCGATATCGGCGTGAACCAGCATCGTCTCCAGTGCATTGCAGACGCCGGGGCGCGAAAGCTTGCCGTCGATCGCCAACTTCACGGCCAGGTCCAGATCCGCGGCGCGATCCACATACAGGTGGCACACGCCCTTGTAATGCTTGATCACCGGAACCCGGGCGTTCTCGGCCACGAAGCGGATCAGCTTCTCGCCGCCACGTGGAATCGCCAGGTCAATCAGATCGCTGAGCTGCAGCAGTTCCAGCACGTGCTCGCGGGCCGTGTCCTCGACCAGCGCCACCGCTTCGGCCGGCAGGCCTTGCTGGCGCAGCGCGCGGTGCAGGCAGGCGGCAATGGCGATATTGCTGTCGCGCGCCTCCGAGCCGCCACGCAGCAGCACCGCGTTGCCCGCGCGCAGGCACAGGGCCGCGGCATCGGCGGTCACGTTTGGACGCGCTTCGTAGATCATCGCGATCAGCCCCAGCGGGATGCGCACCTTTTCGACCAGCAGACCGTTCGGGCGGGTTTCGCTGCGAGTCACCTGGCCAACTGGATCGGGCAGCTGGGCGATCTCGCGGATCGCGGTGACGATGCCGGCGATACGCTCGTCATCCAGGCGCAGGCGATCCAGCATCGCACCGGTAGTCCCGGCCGCTTCGGCGCGCTGCATATCCGCGCGGTTGGCCTTGAGGATGTCATCGCTGCCGGCCGCAACCGCGTCGGCCATGGCGTCCATCAATGCCACCCGTTGGGCGGAATCGAGGCTGGCAATGACCTGGGAGGCGGCGCGTGCGCGCTCGGCTAGTTTGCGGACATATCCATTCGTGACTGTTCCACTCATGACTGTTCCACTCATAACGTTACTCCTTGAATTATTCACAGGTTCCGACCGCCGCGGCGGCGCTCAACAGCACCAGATCGTCGCGGCGGATGACCGAATGGCCGTTATTGAAGCCCAGCATCGGCTCGATATCGCGGCTGTGATGCCCGGCGATGCGCTCCAGGTCGCTGGATTGGTACTGGACAAGTCCGCGCGCCAGGCGGCGTTGGCCGGTCGCGGGCAACACATCGACCATCGCCGAACGCGAAAAATCGCCTTCAACCGCCACTACTCCACCGGGCAGCAACGAAGCGCCGTTCTTCGACAGCGCCTGGACGGCACCGGCGTCTACCCGCACCACGCCGCCACTGGGCGGAGTGTGTCGCAGCCACATCTTGCGTGCGACCAGTCGATCGCCATGGGCCGGGATGAAAGTGCCGTGCAGGCGGTCTTCGCCGAGCGCCGAAATGGTCTGGGCATCGTGGCCGCAGAACAGCGCGGTCGCGATACCCGCAGCGGCGGTCTTGGTCGCCGCTTCCAGCTTGGTGTACATGCCACCGGTGCCCAGCAAACCCGCCCCACCCTGGGCCATGCGCATGATGTCGGGCGTGATTTCCTCGATCCGCGGTACCGGGCGCGCACTCGCGTCTTCGCCTGGATGCGCGGTGTAGAGACCGCCGGTATCGGTGGCGATCAACAGGATGTCGGCCTCGACCAGGGTCGCCACCACGGCGGCCAGGTTGTCGTTGTCGCCCAGTTTCAGCTCGTCGATGGCAACGGTGTCGTTCTCGTTGACGATCGGCAGCGCGCCGATGCGCAACAGCTCGCGCAACGTGGCCTGGGCATTGAGGTAACGGCGTCGGTTGCACAAGTCGTCGTGGCTGAGCAGCACCTGGGCAACGGGCTGCTCGACCAGGCCTTGCCACAACGCCAGCATCGGGGTCTGCCCGATCGCCGCCAATGCCTGGCGCTGGGTCACGCCCATGCCGTGGTTGGCCAGCAAGCCACGGCCGGCGGAGACGGCACCGGACGAGACCAGAAGCACCTCGCGTCCCTGGTCACGAAAGCGGGCAATCAATCCGGCCAGTGCGGCGGCGTTGCGCTTGCCCAGCCCGCCCTTGCCATCGGTCAGGAGACTGCTGCCGACCTTGATCACGGCGCGCTGCCAGGGTGGTAGTGGTTGTTCGGGAAATATGGAAGTCATCGTTCTGGGTGGCTCTCCAATGGAATGTTCGCGAGTTGGCGATGGACGCGACAGCGCGGCTGGCTTCAACATCGCCAGACAGCAAGGCATCGACGAATCAAGCGCTTCCCGCAATCATCCGACCCGTGTGGAACGGGTACTGCCTGCATTGGGGAGCAGCTCTGCGGAAGGCAACCCTGCGGTGCCATCGCCCCCGACCAGCGGGCCGGGGAAGAAATGCGGATCCGAACATCGGAACGTCGTGGTGACGCCGGAAAACCGGATCCGCTAAGCTGAGAAGCCTAACACTTCCGCCACGCCGACCCCAGCCGGCGGTTCATCGTGGAGTGGGACACGCTCACTACGGCAGTTGTTGCAACCGCTCTTGCAGCAGTTGCAAACGCAGGTCGCCAGCAGCACCGGGCGACACGCGGGCCGCGAGGCTCGCGTCCGGATCGCCGTGAACCCAGCGAGTCGGATCGGCTGCCTGCTGGTAGGCATTGCGGAACGGCACGCCGTCGCGCGCCAGTTCGACCGCCAGATCGGTCGCGTACATCGACGGCTCCAATGCTGTGCGCATGGCGCCTGGTTTCCACTCCAGGTTACGCAGCAGGTCAGGCAGCAATTCCAGCGCCCCCAGGCCACGGCCAAACGCATGGAAGATCGCACCCTTGGTGAACTGCAGGTCACGGTGGTAACCCGACGGCAGCGACAGCAGCTGTTCGACCTCGGTTCGCCCGGCCGCAACGCTGGCGTAGCTGGCGCGCATCAACTCGATGACGTCCGGGTTGCGCTTGTTCGGCATGATCGAACTGCCGGTCGTGTACTGCGCCGGCAGCGCGACGAAGCCGAATTCGGCACTGGTGAACAGGCTCAGGTCCCAGGCCAGCCGACGCAGGTCGAGCATCGCCGAACCGAGCGCTTCGATCGCCGCCATCTCGAACTTGCCGCGCGAGAGTTGGGCGTAGGTGGCCGACAGTTGCATCCGGCCGAAACCGAGCGCCTGGGTGGTGTGCTCGCGTGCGAGCGGCAGGTTGACGCCATAACCTGCGGCGCTGCCGAGCGGATTGGCATCGACCCAGGCCAAGGTGTCGCGCGCGCGCGTCGCGTCATCGATGAAGCCCTCGGCCCACGCCGACCACCACATCCCGACCGACGACACCACTGCGCGTTGCAGGTGGGTGTAGCCAGGCAGTGGCAACGAGGCCTCGGCCTCGGCTCGGGCGAGCGCGACCTCGGCGCTTTCACGGCACAGCGCACTCAACTTGAATAGCCGATCCTTCAGCCACAGACGGGTCGCGACCAATACCTGGTCATTGCGGGAACGGCCGGTGTGGATCTTGCGGCCGGCATCCCCAAGCCGTTCTATCAGGCGCGCCTCGATCGCGGAATGACCGTCCTCGTAGTTGGCGTCGAGCACGAACCCGCCGCCCTCGAAATCCTTAGCCAGCACATCAAGTTCGCGGATGATCCCGGCCAGTTCTTCCGCGTCGAGGATCCCGATCTGCTGCAGGCCTTCGGCATGCGCGACGCTGGCCTGGATATCGAACCCGAAGAACTCGCGGTCGAGAATAACGTCGTCGCCGGCGCAGAACTGCTGGATGCGCGCGTCGACCTTGACGCCGGGCTTTTGCCAGAGGAGGTCAGTCATGATGTCGTTACCGTAGATGGAAGGGATCCTGCCGGAATTCCGCTCAACTCGGGCAAGCCGAACGCCCGGTTGAGGTTCTGCAGCGCCTGCGTCGCAGCGCCCTTGAGCAGGTTGTCTTCGGTCGCGACCACCACCAGCCGTCGCCCATCGTCGGACAGGGTAAACCCGCCCACTTCCACATGATGCGCGCCGGCGATCGCGCTTACCCACGGTGCTTCGTCGAGCACGCGCACCAGCGGTTCATTGGCATAGCGCTCGCGGTAGCGCTCGATCACTTCATCGCGATCGAACGCCTGTGCCAAATGCAGGTTGGCGGTGATCGTGATGCCGCGGAAATGAGGCGCCACGTGCGGCATGAACTCGATCGGATGACCGAGGCGAACCGCCACCTCGCGCTCGTGCACATGACCTGTCAGCGCGTACGGCATCAGGTTGTCGCGTAGTTTCTGCGGATCATTCTTGTCCGATGGCGTGGTACCTGCACCGGAATAGCCGGAGACACCGAAGCACTGCACAGGCCCGTCCAGGACGTCGAGCATCGGCGCGATCGCCAACTGCATCGCGGTGGCGTAACAGCCCGGGTTGCTGATTCGACGTTGGCCTTGGTAGCCATCGCGGGTCAGCTCGGGCAAACCGTAGTACCAACTGTTGTCAAAGCGATAGTCCGCTGACAGATCAATGATCACCGGGCCAGCCGCCGCATCGCCGGCCGCCTTGTCGAAAGCCTCGACGCATGACGCGGCCTTGCCATTGGGTAGCGCCAGCACCACGGCGTCAGCACCCAATGTCGGCAGCTGCTCGAAACTCGGCGCACTGAAGCGAAGATCGCCGGTGTAGGTATCGCCATGGTCAGCAACACGCTGACCATCAAGTCCGCGCGAGCACACAAAGGCCAGTTCGAACCGCGGGTGCACGGCGACCAGCCGGATCAGTTCGACGCCGACGTGGCCACGCGCACCGACGATACCAATCTTGATGGATGGTTCAGTCATGAAAATACCGTCCATGCAGGAACCAGTTGCTCATGCGGCCTCCAATGGGTCAAGCAGCGTCGGCGCGCGGTCGCGGCAGTGGGCGACGCAGCGGGCGACGTCGTCGAAATCATCAAGTCCGTACCAGAACACCTTCCACTGCTCCTGCTTGTAGTGGCCATCGGCCTCGGCGTAGTAGAAGGAATTGACCGAGTTGCCATGGCGAGAGCGCCAGAACAGCCTTGGGTTCTGCTCGCGCATCAGCAGCCAGACCGCGCGGCCGAGTCCCTCGCCCTGGGCCTCGTCGAGCACGGCGAACTTGTCCAGGTAGGCACGGCCATCGACGTCGGTGAGGATGACTGCGGCGCGATAGTTCTCGCTGACATACGCGCGATGCAGCGCGGTGCGCTCGAAGTAGTCCGGCGCCAGCCGGCGGCCGAACGCGGATTCGATCAGCAAACGCAAGCGCGGCAGGTCAAGCGCGTCCCAGCCACCGGCCTGCAGCACCCGCTCGCCACGCCGCACCAGCGTTCCCGAGCCCTTGTGGGTAAACAGTTCCTTGGCCAGCTCGGCCGGCTTGGTGATCGACACCGAGGAGGACAATGGCAACCGGTCGAGCAACTGCTTGATCTGCTCGATCTTGACCCGCATGCCGCCGTTGACCCAGGGCTGCGACATCAGTTGCTCGTACTCGGTCGACAGGTTGATCGAGTCGATCACCCGCCCCTGCGCGTCCAGCAAGCCGCCGGTACCGGTCAGGAACACGATCTTGTATGGCTGCAGCACCTGCACCAGCTCGTTGGCAGCGAAGTCGGCGTTGATGTTGACGATCTGCCCGCCGACGGTCTCGCCGAGGCTGGCGATCACCGGGATCGAGCCGGCCTGCAGGCTGGCCTGGATCGGCGCCAGGTCGACCCGCTTGACCTCGCCCACCAGCCCGTAGGTGTCGCGGTCGAGGTAGTCGGCCTCGAACACGCCCGACACGATCGAGGTCGCGCGTGCGTCGCCGCGCTGCAGCGCCTCGACCAGTTTCAGATTTTGGCTGTGGAACACCCGGCGCACCACTGCCAGCGCCTCCGGCGAGGTTACCCGCAGACCGTTGACGGTCTGCTTATCGATGCCGGCGGCGACCATCGCCTCGTCCAGTTGCGGACCGGCACCGTGGACCACGATCGGGGTCAAGCCGACGTCCTGCAGGAACGCCAGCGACGAGGTCAGCGCATCGAGGTCGTCGCGCAAAACCGCGCCACCGACCTTGACCACCGCGAAGCGCGCCGCATCGAGCTGCGAGAAGCGCTTAAGGTACTGGCTGATCTCCTTCGCGCTGGCCATGCTGGAGAGCAGCCGCACGATGGTCTGGCGGGTCTGGATGTCGTGGGTGGTAGGGGGAATGGTCATCGGGGCGTGTCGACGCCAAGGATCCGGGCAACCGACTCGCCATAACGCTGCAACTGCTCCAGCGCCACCCATTCGTCGGCCGTGTGCGCCTGGGCGATGTCGCCGGGACCGTAGACGATCGCGGTCATGCCGGCGGCGGAGAACAGCGAAGCCTCGGTCCAGAAATCGACCGCGTTGCCGATCGGCAGGTCGAGCGCCTCGGCGAGGTCGCGTGCCTCCAGCCGGCGATCCTCGGCCGTCGCGATGTCGCCGGAGGGCAGCGACGGACCGCGGAAGGTCTCCTCGTAACGCTCAACCGCCCCGGCCTCGACCAGGCTGCCGAAACGCGCATGCAGCCCGTCGATCGACATCGACGGCAGCGGCCGGAAGCCGAACCGGACCTCGGCGCTGGGCGCGATCATGTTGGCCTTGATCCCGCCCTCGACCCTGCCGATGTTGAAGCGCAACCCGGTCAGGCCGCCGAAACGCTGGTGCGACTCCGCCTCGACCAGGTCCAGCGCTCGATCGCCCCAGCGCATCACCTGGTGCAACGCGCTGGCGTCCATCGCGTTGGCGCCGGAGGCGTGACCGGCGCTGCCGCGGAACCGCATCAGCACCGAGCTGATACCGCGATGGGCCAACACTGCTTCGCAGCGGGTCGGCTCGGCCACGATCGCCTCGGTAAAGCCATGTGCGCTGGCGAGGAAGGCGGGGATGCAACGCGCGTCGTTGGCCTCCTCGTCGGTGCCGAACAGGAATGCGGCATCGCCTTGGGTCATTGCCGCAGCGGTCAGTAGCCCCGCCGCGGCACCCTTGATGTCGCAGGCACCCAGACCGATCGCGCGGTCACCGGTGACACGCAGCACGTGCGGATCAGCGGTCCATGCCGGTGAGTCCGGCACCGTATCCAGGTGGACGTTGAACAGCCGGCGCGGGTTGCCGCGCACCGCCAGCATCGACACCGCGCCATCGCCGTGGTCGGTGACCTCAATGCGGAAATCGGACAGCTGGGCGCGCAGGTAGTCGAAGATGCCGTCGCTGCCGATCCGGCGCGGCGGATTGCGGGTGTCGAATGAGACCAGGGCTTCAAGGTGGCGGAGGATGTCGGGGAGCAGGTTCACTTCCGGTTGACCTCCGCCCACAGTGTGCTGCTCATCCCGAACAGCTTGATGAAGCCCTCGGCCTCGGCCACGCCCCAGTCGGCGGCCTGCGCGTAGGTTGCGCCCTTGGCGTTGAGGATGTGCGGTGAGTCGATCGCCACCGCGTTGACGATGCCACCAAAGGTCTCCAGCACCACTTCGCCGTTGACGGTCGACTGGCTGGAAGCCAGGAACGCCTCCAGGTCGGTCTTCAGCGGGTCATGGAAGAAACCCTCGTAGACCAGCTCGACCCACTTGCGCGCGACCTCGGGCTTGAAGCGGTTCTGCTGCTTGCTCAGCACCGCCTCCTCCAGCGCACGATGGGCGACCAGCAACGCGGTCAGGCCCGGCGCCTCGAAGATGATCCGGCCCTTCAGGCCGATGGTGGTGTCGCCGGTATACAGACCACGGCCGACGCCGTATTGCGCGAACAAGGCGTTGAGCCTGGCGAGCATCACGTGCCCGGCGACCTTCTCGCCATCGAGCGTGACCGCCTCGCCGTTCTCAAAGCCGAGCCTCACCCGCAACGGCTGGTCCGGCCACTCGTTGCGCGGCTGGCACCAGCCGGTCGCGCCCTCGCCCGGGGCCTGCCAGCGATCGATCTCGCCGCCGGACATGGTCAAGCCGAGCAGGTTCTCGTTGATGGTGTATGCCTGCTGCTTGGCGCGCACGCCAAAGCCGCGATCTTCCAGGTATTTCTGCTCGTAGGCGCGGACCTGGGTGTGCTGTTTCTGGATCTCGCGGATCGGCGCGACGATCTCGTAATCGCCCAGCGACTTGACCGCCAGATCGAAGCGGACCTGGTCGTTGCCCATCCCGGTGCAGCCATGCGCGATCACACGCGTGCCCAGCTCGGCGGCGCGCGCCAGCGTGGCCTCGACGATCAGGTAGCGGTCCGACACCAGCAGCGGGTACTGGCCCTGGTAGCCCTCGCCGGCCCACACGAACGGCTTGACGAAGCCGTCCCAGATCGCCGGGCCGCCGTCGACGGTGACGTGGGAGGCGACGCCCAGTTCGGCCGCACGTTGCTCGATGAAGGCGCGCTCGTCATCGTCCACGCCGCCGGTATCACCGAATACGGTATGCACGGCGTACCCCTGCTCTTGCAGGTACGGCACGCAGAAACTGGTGTCGAGCCCTCCGGAAAACGCGAGGACGATGTTCTTGTCGGTCATGGTTTGTCTCGTGGCAATGGCAGGGCGGCTCAAGACCCGCCCTACTGGTTTATGAGGGTGGTCATGATGGATTTTTGTACATGCAGGCGGTTCTCGGCTTCGTTGATGGCGATGCACCGCGGCGAGTCCATCACCGCGTCGGTCGCCTTGACGTTGCGGCGCAACGGCAGGCAGTGGCTGAAGACAGCGTCGTTGGTCAGCGCCATCTTTGCCTCGTCGACGATGAAGTGCTGGTACTGGTCGCGAATGGGTTTTTCCGGCGCCCAGTTACCGAAGTACGGCAGCGCGCCCCAGCTCTTGGCATAGACCACGTCGGCACCGGAATAGGCGCTTTCGATGTCGTGGCTGACCGCCAGCGAGCCGCCACTCTCGGCCACGTTGTGTTCGGCCCAGCCCATGTAGCGCTCGTCCAGCACGTACTCCGGCGTCGGGCACAGCAAGGTCACGTCCATGCCCATCCGGGTGGCGATGGTCAGCGCCGAGTTGGCGACCGCTGTGTTGAGCGGCTTCGGATGGTACGTCCAGGTCAGTACGAACTTCTTGCCGCGCAAATCGGTCGTTCCGAACCGTTGCTGCAGTGCCATCACGTGGGCCAGCTCCTGGCACGGGTGGGTGATGGTCTCCATGTTGATCACCGGCACCGGGGAGTACTTCGCGAAACCCTTGAGCACCCGATCCTGGCGGTCCAGCGACCAGTCGGTGAATTTCGGAAAAGCGCGCACGCCAATCAGATCCACGTAGCGGCCCAGCACCTGCGCGACCTCGGCAATGTGCTCCTCGGTATCGCCATCCATAACCGTGCCCAGGTCGAATTCGATCGGCCAGGCGTCCTTGCCCGGCTGCAGCACCACCGCATGACCGCCAAGCTGGAATGCTCCCAACTCGAAACTGGTGCGAGTGCGCATCGAGGGGTTGAAGAACACCAATGCGATCGACTTACCGCGCAACTGGTCGCCGAGTTTGCTGGCCTTGAACCCGGCCGCCTGCGCAAGCAGCGCATCGAGCTCGGGGCGTGACCAATCCTGGGTGTTGAGGAAGTGCTTGATGGGCATGACTGAGGGATCCGTGGGACAGAAAAACAAAAAGCCCAGCTCGGAGGCTGGGCTTGTTCGTGTTGCGCCGGATGCGGCGTGCGTGCGAGCGGCTACCCAGCCAGGTCAGTGGGCAACAGTCGGCGCGCACGCGAGGTCATCCCCGCCGCCATGTAGGCAGAAGTCAGGATGTCGGCAGGGGCGCGAAGCTGGTTCATTTATGGAGGGCATGCTGGCACGTGACGGCCAGCGGAGCAAGCATCCGTCACTGACTGCGCGAGCCGGTCACCACCGGAGTCACCCCGATCCGGATCCGCAGCCGGTTACCCGGATCATCGGGCAAGCGCGAGCGGTATTTCGAGCCCTTGTACACATAGTCGACGTCGTAGGCGATCGGGCGGCGGAATTCGCGCTCAACGGACACCGTCTCACAATCCGCCGCGGCCGTTTCATCCCGTGTCTCCGCCGGCTGCCGGCTGAGCGCATCCTTGACCGCTCCCACCACGCGCGCCAAGCGCGACTCGCCATCACCCTCATCCGCTGGGGTCGGCACGCATTGCTCCTCGACGCTGGTAGCGGTCAGGGTCTGATAGATCGGGGTTACCCGCAGCACCTGGGCATACGCAAAACGGACGTTCTCGGCCTGGATCACCGTGGTGTCCTGCGCCCACGCCGGGCCCATCACCAAGGCACACAGCAGGATCGGCAGTGAAAGGCGCAAACGCTTCATCGTGTCGCTGGACTCGAAGAACACAAGGGGACAAGTGTATTCGCCCGCCAGGGCAGGCGGCTGAATCAATGCTGTCGTGCGGCGCCTTCCGGGCGGACGGGTGAACGCGCAGGCTAGAATGGAGCAACGCCATTGATCTGTCTCCATGAGCCTGCACCTCTACAACAGCCTGAGCCGACGGGTCGAACCGTTCACGCCGCTCGATCCTGCCCGTCCGACGATGTATGTGTGCGGCCCGACCGTCTACAACTACGTCCACATCGGCAACGCCCGCGGGCCGGTGGTGTTCGGCGTGCTGGCCGAACTGCTGCGACGGCGCTACGGCGCGCTGGCCTACGCCCGCAACATCACCGACGTGGACGACAAGATCAACGCCGCGGCAAACGCCCAGGGCGTGCCGATCTCGGTCATCACCGATCGATTCTCGGCCGCCTACCGCGACGACATGGCGGCCCTGGGCGTCGCGCCGCCGGATATCGAGCCAGAAGCGACCGCCCACATTGGCCAGATCGTCACGATGATCGGGCAATTGATCGACTCCGGCCATGCCTACGCCGCCGAGGGCCACGTGCTGTTTTCCGTCGCCAGTTTCGGCGGCTACGGCAAGCTGTCGCGCCGCCACATCGAGGACATGCTGGCCGGCGCACGGGTCGAGGTTGCCCCCTACAAACGCGATCCGGGCGACTTCGTGCTGTGGAAGCCCTCTGGCCAGGGCTCGGGATCCGGCTCTGAATCAGCACCAGGCCAGGCCCTGCCCGGCTGGGAGTCGCCATGGAGCTACGGTCGCCCCGGCTGGCACATCGAGTGCTCCGCGATGGCGGCCGCGCACTTGGGCGAGACCATCGACATCCATGCCGGCGGTGTCGACCTGCAGTTTCCGCACCATGAAAACGAGATCGCCCAGAGCGAATGCGCCCATGGCGGCAAGCCGTTCGCACGGTGGTGGCTGCACAACGGGATGTTGAATTTTGGCGGCAGCAAGATGTCCAAGTCATTGGGCAACATCGAGAAGATCCACGACCTGGTTCTCGCCCACCCACCGGAAGCCCTGCGTTACGCGTTGCTGTCGGCGCACTACCGGCAGCCGCTGGACTGGTCGGACGGCTTGATCGAGCAAAGCGTGCGGACGCTCGACCGGCTGTATGGGACGCTGCGTGCGCTGGCCGATACCGAGGCGACGGCCACGATCCCGGCGAGCCTGGAGGCCATCCTCGACGACGACCTCAACACCCCGCAGGCGCTGGCCGAACTGGCCCGGATCGCCGGCCAGGCGCGCAAGGCGGTATCGGTCGACGACAAGGCCCGGCTCAAGGGCGACCTGTTGGGTGCTGGCCTGGCCTTGGGGCTGTTGCAGCAAGACCCCCAGGCCTGGTTCGTCGGTGGCGCCGATGACGACGGCGACGATGCGCGTATCCAGGCGCTGGTCGATGAGCGCGGCGCGGCCAAGCAGGCCCGGGACTTCACACGTGCCGATGCCATCCGCGACCGGCTCGCGGACGAGGGGGTACTGCTGGAAGATACCCCGGCCGGCGTGCGCTGGCGCCGTGATACCAGTATCCGCCACCAGGATTGATGCCGTGATTGCCACACCGTTCCCGCTTGAACCCACTACCACCGAGGCTCAAGACGCCATCCGTGACGAGTTCGCATTCTTTGACGACTGGTCGCAACGCTATCAGTACCTGATTGACCTGGGCCGCAAGCTGCCGGACCTGCCGGCTGAATGGAAGACCGAAGAACACCGCCTGCATGGCTGTCAGTCGTTGGTCTGGATCGTCGCCCAAGGCGATGCCGACAAGCTGGATTTCCACGCCATCAGCGATTCAGCCATCGTCTCCGGCCTGGTCTACCTGGCGCTGCGGGTCTACTCGGGCCGCAGTGCGGCCGAGATCGCAGGGACTGGTGCCAGCTACATCGCCGACATCGGCCTGGCCAAGCACCTTTCACCCACGCGAAGCAACGGCCTGGCCGCGTTGCTTGGCTTCATCCAGGCACAGGCCATGGCACAACTTGGCGAGCCAAAGCGTTGACGCGCACAAGCCAGCCTGGCTGCACACGCCATCCGCACTGACATGAAAAAACCCCGCATTGGCGGGGTTTTTTCTGGATCAATCCAATGCCTCAGTCGCCCATTTGCTTGCGCAAGTGCTCCCAACGCTCCTGTGCATCGAGCGTCCGCTCGGCGGTAAGCCGGGCGTCCATGCGCTCCAACCCGATCTCCTCGCCGGTGTCGGCGCAAAAACCGTACTCACCCGAGTCGACACGCTTCAACGTACTGTCGATCTTGCTGATCAGCTTGCGATAGCGGTCGCGGGTACGCAGTTCCAGGGAGTTTTCGGTTTCGCGGGTGGCGCGCTCAGCTTCGTCACCGACATCCCGGACTTCGTCCTTCAGGTTTTCGATGGTCTGCTTGGACTCCTCAACCAGGTCTTCCCGCCACTGCAACAGGCGCTGACGGAAATACTCCAACTGCAAGGGACTCATGTACTCCTCGTCTTCACTGGGCGTATAGCCCTTGGGGACGATCGGACGGCCACTGCCTTTTTCTGTTTTATATGGCACGACTTTGACTTTACCTCGGGGGATGGGGGTTTGCGACTTGGCCGCAACGGCTACGGCAACCTTCCCCAGACGTCGCCTGACTGGCACGGCTGAACGGGTTACCGGCGCCTCTGCCGCCTTCTTCGCGACGGGCGCCCTGGATTTGTTTACGGCCGCCGTCTTGGCGGTTGGCTTTTTCACTGCCGCGACCTTCTTGGCGGCCGGCGTCTTCACCGCGACTTTCTTGACGGCTGCTTTTTTCACCGTCGCGGCTTTCTTGGCGACCGGCTTCTTCACTGCCGCGGTCTTCTTGGCGACTGGTTTCTTCACCGCCACAGCCTTCTTGGCAGCCGGTTTCTTCACCGTCACGGCCTTCTTGGCAGCCGGCTTCTTCACTGCCACAGCCTTCTTCACAACGCCTTTTTTCGCCGCCGCGGATTTTTTCACGGCAACTGTTTTGACGGTCTTTTTACTGCTTTTGGCGACCTTCGTCGCGGTTTTTTTCATTGCCACGAGCAACTGTCCTTGATGTTGGTTCCCTTGTGACGGGAAAGCGCGCTGTTATACCCTGCTCCGGCACCTGCGGCAACCTCGTCACAAACAAGGCGTTTCAGGTTTACCCAGGGTCTGACGGCAAACTGCCATCGACCCCGGCCGGGTCGGGCACGGATCCGGCCCATCCTACCCTCCATCCGTTGTTCGTGCCCGTATTCGAGAAACCGTGATCGACCGTCTGCTCATCGCCTTGCTGCGAGGCTACAAACGCTGGATCAGCCCGCTGCTGGGACCGCGTTGCCGGTTTCATCCCACGTGCTCGGAGTACGCCATGCAGGCCATCGCCCGGTTTGGCGCCTTCAAGGGCAGCTGGCTTGCATTGAGGCGGATACTACGCTGCCACCCGCTGCATCCCGGCGGCAACGACCCGGTGCCGCCCGCGCGCTGATTCGCCCTCCCGACAACTCGCCCCAAAAGGATCCCCATGACCGCGTCATCAACGCTTATCGTCAATGCCCGTCTCGTCAACGAGGGCCGTGAATTCGACGGCGACCTGCGCTTCGAGGAGGGACGGATCACCCAGATCGGCAGTGGCCTTTCCGGCCGGGCCAACGAGACCGTGGTGGATGCAAACGGTCGCCGGTTGCTGCCTGGGATGATCGACGACCAGGTCCACTTCCGTGAGCCGGGTCTGGAGTACAAGGCCGACATGGAAATTGAATCCGGCGCCGCGGTTGCCGGTGGACTGACCAGCTTCATGGACATGCCCAATACCAGCCCGCCGACCCTGGATGCAGCAGCACTGGAGAACAAGTACCAGCGTGCGGCCGGCAGGGTGCGCGGCAACTATGGTTTCTACATGGGCACCAGCACCACCAACCTGGAGGCCATCCAGCGCCTGGATCCGCTGAGCGCGCCCGGGGTCAAGGTGTTCATGGGCGCGTCCACCGGCAACATGCTGGTGGACGATCCGGTGGTACTGGACGCGGTATTCCGCGACGTGCCTACCCCGATCATCACCCACTGTGAAGACACCCCGATGATCGAGTCCGCCACCGCGGTCTACAAGGCGAAGTACGGCGACGACATCCCGGCAGAGTTCCATCCCGACATCCGCTCACGCGAGGCGTGCATGAAGTCGACCCAGTTGGCTATCTCGCTGGCGCGCCGGCACGGCACCCGGTTGCATGTTCTGCACATCTCGACTGCCGACGAGCTGGCGTTGTTCGAGTCCGGCCCGCTCGTCCGCGCCGACGGAAGCCGCAAGCAGATCACTGCCGAGACCTGCATCCACTTCCTGCGTTTTGACCGCAACGACTATGCCCAGCTCGGCCACCTGATCAAGTGCAACCCGGCGATCAAGGATCCGGCAGACCGCGAGGCACTGGTCCGCGCCCTTGCCGACGATGTCATCGATGTGCTCGCCACCGATCACGCGCCGCACCTGCTGGAAGAGAAACAACGGCCCTATACCAAGGCGCCCAGTGGCCTGCCGCTGGTCCAGTACGCACTCAATGCGGCGTTGGAACTGGTGCACGAGGGTCACCTGAGCACCGCCCAGGTGGTGCAGAAATTCGCCCATGCGCCGGCGCAGCTGTTCGACGTCAAGGGTCGTGGCTTCCTGCGCGAAGGCTACGCTGCCGACCTGGTCCTGATCGACGACAAACCGCTCACCGTTCGGCGTGAAGACGTGTTGTCAAAATGCGGCTGGTCGCCGTTCGAGGGCCGCACCTTCCATACCCGGATTGCATCGACCTGGGTCAATGGCGTGCTCGCATGGGACGGCAACCAGCTGGTGGGCGCCGCCAACGGCCAGCGCCTGGTTTTTGATCGATGAGGGCAATGCCACTGGTGGTTGCGCTGGCGTTTATTGTCGGTGCCGGCAGCACGACAAGGCCAGCCTGCGCCGCCGATTCATCGCAGGACACCCGGTTGCCCGCTGCGGAAGCGGTGCATGCCGATCGCCGCGTCGTGTTTCCCGAGGCAGTCCCCCAGGGCTCGCTCGTCATTGGCAAAGTGCCGTCCGGCAGCACCGTCCACTACGCCGGACGTGACCTGCGGGTCACGTCCTACGGAACCGTTGCATTCGGTATCGCCCGTGACGAGGCCGGCCCGGCAAGCGTGCAGGTGTCAGGAGCCGATGGTCGGCAGCAATCGGTCAGCATCACCATCACGCCGCGTGATTTCCCGACCGAGCGCGTCAACGGTGTGCCCGGCAAGACGGTCACACCTCCGCCCGCAATCGCCAAGCGCATTGCCCGCGAACAGGCCGCCGTCGCCGCGGCGCGGGCCCGTGACGATGCCCGTACCGGCTTCGCGCAAGAGTTCATCTGGCCGGTTCGCGGGCGGATCAGCGGCCGGTTCGGCAACCAGCGTATCTACAACGGAACGCCCGGCTCGGCCCATTCGGGCATGGACATCGCCGTTGCCAGTGGCACGCCGGTCAAGGCGCCGGCCGCCGGCGTGATTTCGTTCAGCGACGACCTGTACCTGACCGGTGGCACCATCGTGCTGGATCATGGCCACGGCATCAGCTCCAACTTCCTGCATCTGTCGCGCATGGATGTCTCGACCGGCGACAGGATCGAGCAGGGCCAGGTCATTGGCGCCGTCGGCGCGACCGGGCGTGCCACCGGGCCACACCTGCACTGGGGGATGAACTGGCTGGACGTGCGGATCGACCCGTTACTGGTTCTCGACCGGGGCAAATGATCGCTGCACGGATTGCGTGCCAACCAGTTTCGCGTTGCTCACGATGACGTCGTTCGCGCCACATGCAACGACCGGCTGCCGGTCACCCGGTTACGGCCGGCGGACTTGCTCGCGTACAGCGCCGCATCCGCGCGCTCCAGCAGCTGTTCAGCGCTCTCGTCACCGACAAGCTCGACCACGCCCAGGCTGAGGGTGGCGTCGAGCAACTGGCCGTCGATCGACAGCGCCCTTGAGCTGACCGCCGACCGCAGGTTCTCGGCGACGCCCACCGCCTCAGCCAAGCGGGTGTTGGGCAGCACTACAAGTAATTCGTCACCACCCCAACGGCCGAGCAGGTCGTAGGTACGCAAGCGATTGCGGATACGCAGGACGATGACCTTCAGGCAAGTGTCGCCAACACCGTGCCCAAATCCGTCATTGATCTGCTTGAAATTATCGACATCCAGGAACAACACCGATAGGGGAAAGCCATTGCTGCGCGACTCCGAGACGCAAGTCCACAATCGCGTCTCTATCGCCTGGCGCGACATCGCACCGGTCAATGCATCAAACCCCGCCAGCTGGCTGGCATGGTCACGATCGCGCCGCAACTGCTGCATGGTATCGCCGAGCCCGATCAGGATGATCAGCCCGGACATCGCAATCGTCATCGGAAACACGTGATCCAACCAGGGCGGCGCTGGCCAAAGGCCGGCCATCGTGCCAATTTCAAACAGCATCACGGTTGTCATCGGCAATATCGATAGCAACAACACATAGGCCGGCCGATAGCGGCGCAGGCAGCCGACCATGGTGGCAATCCATACCAGCCCAGTCGCAAACAGCAAGGCCAGATTGATGGCCGTGGCGATCCAACTGGCGGCGTTGGCCAGTGCGGCCAGTGCCAGTGCGCCGAACAACGCGCCGCACAGTGCAAGCAATTGCTGCATCACAGGCTGGCGCGCGCGCAGATCCAGATACCTGCCAACGAAGACCAGGCTGGACAAAACCGCAACGACGGCAAACAGGCGCGGAATCCGGGGATCGTGACCGAGTAACGCGGCCAAGCTTGGGAGCAGGCGGATCTCCCCGCCGGAAGTCGCAAAATAAGCGGCCTGCGCAAGCAGCGTCAACAGCAGGTAGGCGTAACTGCGCTCGCCAATGCCGATCCACAGCCCCAATGCGAGTACCGCCAACAGCATCAGGCTGCCCAGCAGCGCCGTCCGCCATGCCACGTGGACCAGGTCGGCCTCGTGAACCGCCCCCAGCGTATCTATCGAGACCGGTATCGAGACCGTCGCGGGAGCATGGACCCGCAGGTAGATCGAATCCCCGGCTGTCACCCCGTCCGTCAGGGGAAACACCAGCGCCCGGGTCGAGTAACCCAGGTCGGCTTCCGGCCCCACCCGTGCATGGATCGACGGTGTGGCGTGCCCCGGCCGCCAGACCTCGATACGGGTCATGTACGGCGATCGCATTACCAAAAGCGGTGCATCGAACATGCCGGCTGCAGACAATCCGGGGGCAACGCGGTCCACCGTTACCCGCCACCAGCGCGGCGATCGCTCTGACGCATGGATGATGTCGTCGGGAAGTGTGACGAAATCTCCATCCCACTCACCGGTACTGACTTGCATGGCCGTCGGATCGGCGTCCAGTCGGGCGACCGTCAGCGATGCCAAACCTGTCTGGATGTCGGGATTCAACGCCGGTGCAGCGGCCCCGGAGGCGACTGACGGCAGCGACAACAACGCAAACAGGCAGGCCATGGCCAGACCCGGCCATGCTGCCCTGCGATAGCGCTGCCCCCAGCAAAACCCCATGCCGCCCCCTAGCCTGCACATGCTCCGAGCATAACGCCGAATCGACTCAGTGGCGTGCCGCGCTCCAAGCCAGCCACAACGTCGCCCAGGCCGATAGCGGCCGGTCGGGATCAGACGCCTGCAGGCGCGCTTTCGCCAATCCTGCCCACAAGCGCCGGCAACGGCTCGCGGCGCGGTGGTCCGGCCATCGCCTGGCCAGCTCGTTCGTCCATGCCGCCCGCGGGTCGCCCGTACCCGCCAGGGCCAACATGTCCAGTGGTACGTGTGCATCACCGGGCTGCGCGAAACGGGCATGCAGCAGGGTTGCCGCCACCACGTCCCCATCGCCATCGTCGCGCGCGACGGCAAACAGCACCGCATCGATGTTGGCGATCGTATTGGCGACCGACGACAACCCATCGAACGCTTCGTCGATGCTGACGGGCCGGTCGCGGCTATTGGCCAGCGCAGGCAGTTCAGCCGCCAAACCGTCCCATGGCGCCGGGTAGCGCTGCAACACCACGCCCAGCGGATGCCGGCGCGCACCGCGGCCCCAACCCATCAGTTCTTCCTGCCACCAGGACAGTTTGGCAGCGCCTGGGCGCGGGTCGCTGCCGCCCCATGCGGCATCGGTCAGTTCTTGTTGGAGCGTGGCCCAGGCCAGCGCGCGCGCGCGTTCGGAACGCGTCACGAAAACCTCAGCGACGCTCCATTCGGGCCAGCGAGCGCGCCATTTCCCGATGAAATTGTCCAGTGTCTGGGCCTCACCTTCGTCGGCGACGGGCCGTTGCGCGTCCGGATCAGCCTTGATGCTCATGATGTCGATGGCCATGCAGACGCTTCCCACAACTGTTCCGGGGACGCGACCATCACGTCGCCCCGCCAGGCCGCGGGATCATCACCGGGCAAACGATAGCCCCATAACGCCACCACCGAAGGCATGCCGGCGGCGCGCGCCGCGATGATGTCGCGTTCGTCGTCGCCGACATACACGCAATCGGCCGGGGCAATGCCCATGCGCTGCGCAGCAGTAACCAGCGGCAAGGGATCGGGCTTGCGCGCCGGCAGCGTGTCGCCACCAATCAACACCGTGCAACGGTCCTGCCACTCCAATAACGGAATCAACTGGGCAGCCAGGTACTCGGGCTTGTTGGTGACGATGCCCCAGCTACTGCCTGCCGACTCCAGCTTCGCCAGCATCGCCTCGATTCCCTCGAACGGTTGGCCGTGACGGCCGAGCTGGCGCTGGTAGTGATCCAGGAAAGCCGGAATCCATGTCTCGCGTTGCGCCGGATCGACATCGGGAAACGCGGCGGCGGCCATCGCACGGGCACCTTTTGATACGTGCGGGCGCAAGCCGTCCATGGGCATCGGCGGCAAACTCCGCTCGGCGCGCATCGCGTTGATCGCCGCCAGCATGTCCGGCGCACTGTCAAGCAACGTGCCGTCAAGGTCGAACAGGACGGTCGCGGGAAATTTTGCGGTCATTCGGGTTTTCGTGCGCAGGCCAGGTAGTTGATGTCCGTGCGCTTCACCACCCGCGCCGCGTTGCGCCACGGCTCATACATCAAGCCGCTGACATCCTCCAGTTGCAGCCCCGCCTCACGCAACCAGGCGCCCAGCTCGGACGGCTTGATGAAGTCACGGTAGCGGTGGGTGCCCTTGGGCAGCAGCCGGGCCACGTATTCGGCCCCGACGATCGCCAACGCAAACGCGGCCGGGGTCCGGTTGAGCGTGGACACGAACAGGCGACCACCCGGTTTGAGCAGGCTCGCACAGGCCTGGATGATCGCGCCCGGGTCGGGTACGTGCTCCAGCATCTCCATGCAGGTCACCGCGTCGAACCGCGCCGGCATTTCAATTGCCAGTGATTCGACCGACTGCACCCGGTAGTCGACCTCCACGCCGCTCTCCAGCCCGTGCAACCGCGCAACCTTGACCAGCTCCGGCGCCAGATCGATCGCCGTCACCCGCGCGCCCTCGCGTGCCAGCGCTTCGCTGAGCAAGCCGCCACCACACCCCACATCCAGCATGTCGGCGCCCGCCAGTGGACGACGCGCAGCGACATAACCCAGACGCGCCGGGTTCAGCGCATGCAGCGCCTTTTGCGGGCCCTGCGGGTCCCACCAGCGGTTGGCCAGCGCACCGAACTTGTCCAGCTCGGCCTGGTGGAAGTTGTCATTGGGCGTGGCGGATGGTGCAGTCATCGGACTCGGTTCCCGGATCGTGTTGGCTCAAGGGCGGATCGCGGCGATCCGTTGACGCCATTGTCGCGCATTGGCGATCAGCGCCGCCGCGTCGAGCCCGACCAGCTCGCGTTGACGCAGTTTTGGTTTGCCGCCGATCCACACGTCAGTCACCTGATGCCGGCCGGTGGCATAAACCAGTTGCGAGACCACGTTGAACAACGGCTGGCTCTCGATCTGGCTCATGTCGACGCACACCAGGTCGGCCTGCTTGCCGATCTCGATCGATCCGATCTGCGTATCCAACCCCATCGCCTTCGCGCTGCCCAGGGTCGCGGCGCGCAACGCACTGGGGGCACTGAAGGCCGCGGCATCGCCGGCCACGGCCTTGGCCATCTGGGCTGCCGTGCGGGTCTCGCCGAACATGTCCAGGTCGTTGTTGCTGGCCGCACCATCGGTGCCGATCGCAATATTGACGCCGGCCTGCTCCAGCTTGCCGATCGGGCAGAAGCCGGACGCCAGCTTGAGGTTGGATTCCGGGCAATGCACCACGCTGACGCCGCGCGCCGCACACAACTCGATCTCGGCGTCGGTCAAATCGGTCATGTGCACCGCGATCAGGCGATCATTGACCAGGCCGAGCCGGTCCAGCCGCGCCAGCGGACGCTGGCCGTACTTCAGCTGAGACTCGGCAATCTCGTGCGCGGTCTCGTGGCAATGCAGGTGGACCGGAATGTCGAGCTGGTCGGACAGCATCCGGATCCGCTCGAAACTGGCATCGGAGACGGTATACGGCGCGTGTGGGACGAACGCCATCGACACAAGTGGATCATTGCGCCACTGGTCGTGAACCTCCCCGGCACGATCGAAGTACTCATCGTCACTGGCCGCCCAAGGCGTGGGGAAGTCGATTACCGGCAAGCCGACCCGGGCCCGGAAACCATGTTGCTTGTAGACCGCGGCCTGGACGTCGGGGAAGAAGTAGTTCTCGTTGGCGCAGGTGGTGCCACCACGCAACATC
This sequence comes from Lysobacter sp. A289, assembly GCF_054072675.1. Classification (NCBI taxonomy): domain Bacteria; kingdom Pseudomonadati; phylum Pseudomonadota; class Gammaproteobacteria; order Lysobacterales; family Lysobacteraceae; genus Lysobacter; species Lysobacter sp. A289. The sequence goes on along the minus strand of NZ_JBSVRN010000001.1, from coordinate 485,508 downwards.
TCTGCAATGGCCAGGGTCACGCCGTCCGCCACGAACTCCGGCCCGATCACCTCTGCCTCGATCGGCCAGATGTGGCCTTGCAGCCACTCCATCAGGGGCAGGTCGTCGGCAACGCCGCGCAACAACGTCATCGGGTTGTGGGTGTGGGCATTGACCAGACCCGGCATCAGCACCGTATCGGGGCGCGAGACGGTTTCCTTCGGGCTATAACGGGTGCGGGCCTCGGCTGTCGGCAAGACCGCCATGATGACGCCACCGGTCACCGCAACGGCATGGTCCTCAAGAACGACGCCATGCGGCTGGATCGGCACGACCCAGCCGGCTTCGATCAACAGGTCGCAGGGCTGGGACGGGATGTCAGTGTGCATGGGCCAATGGGTCACTTGACGCGGCTGACGTACTCGCCGGAGCGGGTATCTACCTTGATGATCTCGTCCTGGCCGACAAACAGCGGCACGCGCACGACTGCGCCGGTTTCCAGGGTGGCCGGCTTGCCGCCGCCGCCCGAAGTATCGCCGCGCACGCCGGGGTCGGTCTCGGCGATCTTCAGCTCGACGAAGTTGGGCGGGGTTACGAAGATCGGCGTGCCGCTGAGCAGGGTCACGATGCAATCCTCCTCGCCCTTCAACCACTTGGCGGCGTCCCCGACGCCGTTCTTGTCGGCCTGGACCTGCTCGAAGTTGGTCGGGTCCATGAAGTGCCAATGCTCGCCGTCGGCATACAGGAACTGCATGTCGGTATCCATCACGTCGGCGGCCTCGAGCGCGTCGGTCGCCTTCATGGTGACTTCCTGCACGCGACCGGACTTGATGCTGCGGTACTTCACCCGGGTGAACGCCTGGCCCTTGCCCGGCTTGACGTACTCGGTATCGACGATGACGCACGGGTCATTGTTGACCATGATCTTCATCCCGTTTTTTACGTCGTTCATGCCGTAAGAGGCCATGCGGAAACTCCTGCGCTGTAGATGGCAATGATGACTCGGCCCGTGCTGTGCCGCGGGCCGCTAGAATATCTGGCTGTCTCCGGTCACGCCGGTCACAAGCGAAACTGGAACCGAATGATACCCGCAGCCCCCATCGCCATGCAGCCAGCCCCTTCGCGGCCACCTCGCTGGCAGCAGTTGTGGCGCGACGCGGTGCGCGACCCGCGCGAGCTGCTCGACCTGCTCGGCCTGGATCCCGCCGCAATGGGCATCTCCGACGCCGCCGCGAGCCAGTTCGCGCTCCGCGTGCCGCGTGGGTTCGTCGCCCGCATGCGCCACGGCGACCCGCATGACCCATTGCTTCGCCAGGTCCTGCCGCTGGATGCGGAAATGCGGCCAAGCCCCGGTTTCAGCCTGGATGCAGTGGGCGACGGTGCGGCCAAGGCCGGCAGCGGGGTGATCCGGAAGTATCGCGGGCGGGCCTTGCTGGTCAGCACTGGCAGTTGCGCAATCAATTGCCGCTATTGCTTCCGACGCCATTTCCCGTATGCGCAGGAAACCGCCGCGGCCGGTGGCTGGTCCGAGGCCGTCGCGCTGATTCGCGCCGACCCCACGATCGACGAGGTGATCCTGTCGGGTGGCGACCCGCTGTCGCTGTCGAGTGCAAAACTCGCCGAACTCACCGCCGCGCTCACCGACATCGCCCATATCAAGCGCCTGCGGATACACACCCGGTTGCCGGTGGTGCTGCCGGAGCGTGTCGACCAAGCGCTGCAGGATTGGCTGCGCGCCCTGCCCTGGCCGGTAGCGGTGATCCTTCACGCCAACCACGCCAATGAATTTGATGCCCATGTCGATGCGGCCGTGGCACGAATGCGCAGCACCGGCGCCACGGTGCTCAACCAGGCGGTGCTGTTGCGCGGAGTGAATGATTCGGTCGACGCCCTGGCCGCACTGAGCGAGCGCGGGTTTGCCGCCGGGGTGTTGCCGTATTACCTGCACCAACTGGATCGCGTCCAGGGCGCGGCCCATTTCGAGGTCAGCGACGAAAGCGCCCGTGAACTGCACGCGGCCCTGGGCGCTCGACTCTCGGGTTACCTGGTCCCGCGACTGGTGCGGGAAACTGCCGGCGACAGCGGCAAAAGGCCGTTGTAGAACGCAACCGACGTCTCAACCCGGCGCGCCTGCGTGGACGCATGGGACAAGTTCTGGCATAAGCTGTCACAAGCTGACCGGATCGAGCCCATGTTGCGGCACTTCGCCATGCACGGGTGCCCAGCCACCAAAGGGCATCAAGTCACGCGTCCGGCAGCGCAGGGGGCATCATGCTGGTACAAATTGACAACAATGCCATGGCTGCTGGCAGCACTTCCACGGCCGGGGCACCATCCGATTTCCATGCAACTGTCCGCTTGGCTGCGCGACAGTCGTCGATCCATCCGGACCAAGGGGACAACATGCAGGCGGTGAAGAACACCATGCTCAGGCTGCTGATCGTCGACGACAGCGTGGAGGCTGCCGAAGGCATTACCAACGGCTTGCGCAACAGTGGTATTGCCGTGCGCCCCAGCCGTCCGGAACACGAAGCGGATTTCGCCGCCCTGCTGGCCAATCAACCCCACGATCTGGTCCTGGTGGCCAACGATGCGCATATCGTTCCGCTGGCCCAGGTGATGGCGCAGGTCGACGCCACCGGCAAGGACCTGCCGGTGGTCGTGTTACTGGACTCCATTGACGACGACAGCCTGGTCAATCTCATCGCGACGGGCGTGCGCGCGGTCGCGCTGCGCAACCGCCTGGCACATATCGAGACCGTCGTGCGCCGCGAATGGTCCGACCTGGAAGCGCGTCGCGACCTGCGTCGACTGGAATCGCAGGTACGCGAAACCGAACGTCGCTGCGATGCGCTGATCGACTCGTCGCGCGACCCCATCGCCTACATCCACGAGGGCATGCACATCCGCGCCAACGATGCCTATCTCGAGGCGTTCGGGTTTGACTCGTTCGAGGACATCGAGGGCATGTCGCTGCTGGACATGATTGCCCCACAGCGCGTCGACGAGTTCAAGCAACTGCTGAAGCGACTGGGCAAGGGCGAGTCCGCACCACCACGGTACGAGACCGAAGCCTGCGCCATGGACGGCAGCAGTTTCCCGGCGGTGATGGAGTTCACGGCGGCCAGTTACGAAGGCGAGACCTGCCAGCAAGTCGTATTGCGCCGCCAGGAGCTGGATCCGGAACTGGCGCGGGAGATGGAAGCGCTGCGCCACCGTGACCAGGCCACCGGCCTGCTCAACCGGGCGACGTTCCTGCGGGAGCTGGAGGACACGGTTGCCGATGCCGCGCGCAACGCGACCAGCCACGGCTTGCTGCTGGTGGAGCCTGATCATTTCGCCCACCTGGTCCAGGACATTGGCCTGGACGCCGCCGACGACCTGATCGCCGCCTGCGCCCAGCGCCTGCAGGGCGTACTGAGCGAGAATGACATCGCCGCGCGCTTTGGTGAGCAGCAGTTGGCGGTCTTGCGACGCGGGAGCGATTTCAACGCGACCCTGGCCCTGGCGGAATCGGTGCGCAACGCATTCGCCAACCATGTGCTGGAGACCCGGGAACGATCGCTCAACGCAACCGTCAGCATTGGCGGGGTCCAGATCGGGCAGAAGATCGCCAGTGTCACCGAGGTGCTGGGCAAGGCACACCAGGCCGTGCAATCGAACGTCGGTGTCGGCGGCAATCGGGTCGATATCTTCGATCCCGGCGCGGTTGACCGCGCCGAGCAAGAGCGCATTGATGTCTGGGTCGACCGCATCCGCCAAGCCATTGACAGTGACGACTTCGTCCTGCATTACCAGCCGCTGGTGAGCCTGCACGGCGAGCCCCGGCAGATGTACGACACCTACCTGCGCATGCGCGGTGAACACGACGAGCTGATCCAGCCACCGGCGTTCCTGCACATTGCAGAAGAGCACGGCCTGCTATGGGAAATTGACCGCTGGGTCGTCGCCAATGCGATCGCCAGCATTGCCCAGCAGCTCAAGGCCGGCCAGCGCACTACCCTGCTGGTGCGTATCACCGAGGTATCACTGCAGGACGACAGCCTGTTGCAACACATCCAGGAGCAGCTGGCCAGGCACGCCGTGGACGGTGAATTGCTGGTGCTCCAGTTATCCGAGTCAAAGGTGTTTACCCACCTCAAGGCCGCCCAGGTGTTCCAGCAACAGGTCGCGAAGATGGGCGTGCGAGTCGGACTGGAGCAGTTCGGCAGCGGGCTCAACTCGTTCCAGCTGTTGAGTCATTTTGACGCCGCATTGCTGAAGTTCGATCCCAGCTTCATGGAAGACCTCCCCGCGAACCCGGAGTCCCAGCGCCGCATCCGCGAGATTGCCGACAAGGCGCGTGAGTCGGGAAAGCAGACCATCGCCGAGATGGTCGAGGATGCCGCCAGCATGACGGTGCTGTTCAGCGCGGGTATCGACTACGCCCAGGGCCACTTCCTGGCCAAGGCCGGACCAAAAATGGATTACGAATTCAACTAGCGCTGCGTTGCACAACAGGAGTTTCATGATTGCCTACTAGACTCTTCCACCAAGGGCGCACTATTCCGATTGCACCCGCCATTGAGGGGAGACAGGACATGCAGTCACGCGTCGCATTGGTCACCGGTGGTACCGGCGGCATCGGAACCTCGATCGTCAAGCGATTGGTCAACATGGGCCACAAGGTCGCGACCAACTTTCGCGATGAGGCCCGTGGCGCTGCCTGGCAAGCCAGGATGAAAGACGCGGGCATCGACGTCACGCTGGCACCGGGTGACGTGTCCAGCCCGGAACAGGCCGCCGCATTGATCCAGGAGGTCGAGCGCAAACTCGGCCCGGTCGACATCCTGGTCAACAACGCCGGAATCACCCGCGATTCGACCTTCCACAAGATGACGTCGCAGCAATGGAACGACGTCATCTGCACCAACTTGAACTCGTGTTTCAACGTCACCCGGCCGGTGATCGAAGGCATGCGCGCGCGCAAGTGGGGCCGGATCGTCCAGATCAGTTCGATCAATGGCCAGAAGGGACAATACGGGCAGGCCAACTACGCCGCCGCCAAGGCCGGCATGCACGGCTTCACCATTTCGCTGGCCCAGGAAAACGCGAAGTTCGGGATTACCGTCAATACCGTCTCGCCGGGTTACATCGGCACTGACATGGTGATGGCGGTACCCGAGGAAGTGCGCGAGAAGATCATTGCCCAGATCCCGACCGGACGTCTCGGCACGCCCGATGAGATCGCCTACGCGGTGAGCTTCTTCATGCCTGACGAGGCGGGCTGGATAACCGGCGCCAACCTGTCCGCGAACGGCGGTCAATACATGGGCTGGTAACGTCGCAGCGCCGACCGACCTTGTTGCAAGACCTCACCTGCTGGGCCATGCTGCAAAGCATCATGGCTTCCGGTCCGATTGTCCCATGTCATCCAATCGCGTCATCAAGAAATATCCCAACCGCCGGCTCTACGACACCGAGATCTCCAGCTACATCACGATCGAAGATGTGCGGCAACTGATCATCGATGGTGAGGATTTCGAGGTGCGTGACGCGCGTTCGGGCGATGACCTCACCCGCCAGGTGCTGTTGCAGATCATTACCGAGCATGAGCAGAACGGCGAGCCGATACTCTCCACGCAGCTGTTGAGTCATGTCATCCGCTTTTACGGTGACTCGATGCAGGGTTTCATGGGCAATTACCTGGAACGCTCGATGCAGACCTTCCTGGAGCAGCAGCAACAGTTGCGCAAACAACTCGGCGACTCCGTCGGGCAGACGCCATGGTCGATGATGAACCAACTGACCGAGCGCAACATGGCGCTATGGAAGGAATTCCAGCAGAACCTGTCCGGCAGCGTCGGGCAAGCGCCGACGCCACCGGGCAAGAAGACCGGTGACAAATCCAGGTCCAAGTCCTAGACGCCGGTAAGCTCCGCGCGCTGCGGTTACCTGGCCGTCCCCTGGCAATATTTCTCATAGAACCCAATGGCCTGCGGCATCAGGGCTTGCAGCGTCTGGATGCGGTTGGCGGGGTCTGGATGGGTCGAGGCGAACTCTGGCGGACGTTCGCCGCCGCCCAGTTGCGACATCCGCTCCCACAGTGGTATCGCCGCACGCGGGTCATAGCAGGCCGCAGCCGCCAACATCAGCCCGACCTCGTCCGCCTGGGTTTCGTGGCTGCGGCCATACGGCAGGATCAGGCCGTACTGGGCCCCTGCCCCCAACGCCGCCATCACCGCCTGCTGTTGTTGCGGGTCCATCCCGCCCACCGCCATGCCGGCGGCCACCTGCCCCAGCTGCACCAGGTTCTGCTGGGCCATGCGCTGTGAGCCATGCCGCAACAATGCGTGCGCAATTTCGTGGCCCATCACCACCGCCATTGCGTCTTCGGTCTGGGTGATCGGCAGCAGCCCGGTATAGACCGCCATCTTCCCGCCGGGCAGGCAGAACGCGTTGGCCTGGTCGGACTGGATGACGCTCACGTCCCACTGGAAATCCTGATACGACGTGGGGGCTGGTTGCTGGTGTTGCGCGGCCAGGTCGGCGGTGACCTGCGGCACCCTGGCCACAAGCCGTTGGGCGATGCCGCGGATCTGTCGGCTCACCTGATTGTCTGCCGGCAGCAATGCACCTTGTGCCTGCGCATCACCCAAGACTTGCTGGTAGGCGTTGGCGCCGAGCTCCGACTCTTCAGCCGCGCTGGCGCCATAGTGCGCGGTCTGGCCGGTATAGGGATCGGTCTGGGCACTTCCAAACCATTGCCAGGCCGCGTAGCCGGCGAACAGCAACAATATCCACCAACGGATGCCACCGCCGCGACGCTTGCCAGCCGGCGCTGTACGGCGCCGGGAACCCAACAGGGAACCGATATTCATTCCACGCTCCTTATTTCCCGGAACTCGTTACGTTAGATCTCGCGCACCACCCGGAAGCCAACCCGGGCGTTGGTGGTGTTGGCGTCGCTGCCAAGCCGCCACGCCGAACGCGTCTGGCTTGGCGAGCTTGCCCACGAGCCTCCACGCACCACCCGGTCCCGGCAGCCTGGATTGATCCAGGCGCGGCCGTCAGACGGCGCGCGCCGGTAGCTGTCATGCCAGCAATCGGCCACCCACTCGCTGACATTACCGGCCAGGTCGTGAAGACCGTAGGCGTTGTCCGCATACGAGCCAACCCGCGCAGGCCCCCATGAACCGTCGCCATAATCGTCAAAGGCGTTGCGCCAACCACGCCCGGTGGGCGACTTGTCGAGTCCGCCGGTAAAGTTCCCGGCGTTGGCTGGCGGAGCACCGTCGCCCCACGGAAACCATGTCTGGCTGCCCGCACGCAACATGTATTCGAACTCCGCCTCGCTCGGCAGCCGGTAGTGATGCCCCGTCTGCTCCGACAACCAGCGGGCATAGGCTTCGGCGTCCTTGGCACTCACATGCACGACGGGCTGGTCATCGGCCGCCGAAGCGCCGGTGTAGTCCGAGCGCCAGTCCACATGGCTTCGGTGCACCAGGTTGCCGCTGCGCTCGTCGTACACCGTGGAGCCCTGCCGCCGACTGGCGCGTGATTCATAGCCGGTCGCAGTGACAAAACGGCGGAACTCGCCGACGCTGGTTTCATTGCGCGATACCGCCAACCCGCGGTCAAAACGGATGCTGCGCACTGGCAGTTCCGACTCGCTCGCGTCCGGCTCGTTGTCACCGGCACCCATCCGGAACGCACCATGCGGAATCACCACCATCTCCGGGCCACGGCCGCCGTGCTCAAGCGCTTCGGTGAACGCCTGCCCCGGCCGAAACAGCCCGTAGTGCGTCACCAGCTCGATTTGCTCGCGCAACTCGATTGCCGCCGGGTCGCCGGCCGGTGCGATCCGCAGCAAGGTTGCCAACTTGCCGCGCGCGACGTCGAGGCCGTCTTCCTTCGACAACGCAGCAATGCCCTCGTCGCGCAGGTTGCCCACCCGCGCGCCCCGCTGGCGCGCTATCCGTTGGCGGGCCTGCTCCACCGTGTCCATGTCCGGGCGCACCTGGGCGGCATGTCCCAACCAGGTTTCGGCAGTGGCATAGTCGTCACCGCTGGCTGCCAGCTCGGCCTTGCGGATCAAACCGCTCTCGGCCGCGGCCAGCCCCTGCCTCGCACGTGCATCCGCGGGACGCAATACCAGTGCCTGGCGGAAATAGCCGATCGCACCGTCCTGACTGTATTGCCCCTGATCCTGATCCAACGCGCGATTCTGGTTCAACGCGCGCTCGCCGCGCAGGTTGGCTTGCCGAGCCTGGTCGGCGCGATCCAGCAATTCCAGATACTCGATCACGCCCTCATCGGTCGGCGCAACCGCCCGGGCAACCGCGGCGATCTGATGGGCATGACGTAACTGCGCCGGGTCGGAATCGATCCCCCCCAGTGCGGCGCTGCCCTGGGCCAGCAGGGCCTCCAAGGCGCGCTCCAATCCGGCCAGGACCTCGGGATCCTCCGGTGCGATATCACGCAATGCCAAGTACGACGGAATGGCATCGCTCGCGTCGCCAAACAATTCGCCCTGCTCCAACGCCAGTTGCGCGCTTTTTTTCAGGTCGGCGGCACTGTCGGCATCCACTTCGACCGGCGGTGCCTGCCAAGCGGGTACGGGCGAGACTTGCTGGTCATCGCTGATGGTGACGACCGGCACCCGCGGGCCGGCAGCGGCTTCCGGATCGGTTGATGCAGAACGCTCCGTGTCCGGCTCGTTCGCACAGGCCGCCAACAGCAGCGCGAGCACCGTGGCCGCTACCCACCGCACGGGTCGTGACGCGGGTGACTGAACTGGCAATCGTGCTTGCAATCGTCCTCCTGCCCTGCGAACCATCGGTGCCGCGCCAAGGGGCACGGTGAAAGTAGGCTATTGTCACCCGCCCCGGCAATCTGTGTATCGGAGCCGTCCTCACGTGCCAAGTCCCGCCATGCCTCCATCATCCACTCCCGTCTGGATCACCGATCCCGCCGAGCTGACCGCCCGCCTCGCCGATCGCCCGGTGCGTATCGGTCTGGACACCGAATTCATCCGCGAACGCACCTATTGGCCACAGTTGGCACTGGTGCAACTGGCGCTGGAGCGCGACGGCGTACTGGAGATCCTTCTGCTGGACACGCTTGCGCCGGGCATTACCCAGGCACTTGCGCCGATCCTTGTCGACGAGTCGGTCCTCAAGGTCATGCACAGCCCCAGCGAGGACCTGGTGGCCTTCCAACACGCCTGCGCCGTGGTACCGCAGCCGTTGTTTGACACCCAACTGGCGGCCGCGCTGGCGGGCATCGCCGGTGGCATGGGCTACCAGAAGCTGGTCGAGAACCTGACCGGGATTGCCCTGGCCAAGGGTGAGACGCGCTCGGACTGGCTGCGCCGGCCGCTGTCACCGTCGCAGTTGGAATACGCCGCGGACGACGTGCGCCACCTGTTCCCGATGCACGATGCCCTGGCCGGCATGCTCGACCAACTCGACCGCAGCCAGTGGCTGGCCAGCGACGAGGCGCGCACCGTTGCCAATGCCCGCAACGCCGGACTGGAGCAATGGCCGCATCTGTCAATGCGCAGCGCCCAGTTCCTCGACCTTGACGCCCAGCGCCGTCTGGTGCGCCTGCTACGTTGGCGCGAGGCCTACGCTCGCGAACACGACCGCCCGCGCAGTTGGATCCTCGACAACGAGCTGGCGGTTGCGCTGGCCCGTACCGTGCCGGCGGATCCCGCCGCGCTGCAAGCCGTGTTGGACGCCCACCCCAAGGCACCGCGTAAGCTGGGCGAGCCCATCTGGCAGGCGCTCACCACCCCGCTGCCCGACGAGGCCGACCTGCCCGACGCGGGACTGGCGGAAAAACGGGACAAGAATCGTTTGCGGCAACTGCAGGATGCCGTCACCGCCCGCAGTGCCGAGCTGGGCCTGCCTGCCGGCGTGCTTGCATCGCGACGCTATCTGGAGGCACTGCTGGATCATGGACAGTGGCCCGATGCACTCGCTGGCTGGCGCCGTGAAGTATTGGAACCCAGTCTCGCCCCGTTGCTGCAAAAATAGTCGCGGGTACTGGCGCTGGTGCCCGCACGCCGCTACAATTTCAAGCTTCGTGGGGCGGTAGCTCAGCTGGGAGAGCGCCACGTTCGCATCGTGGAGGTCAGGGGTTCGATCCCCCTCCGCTCCACCACGAAACAATCCGGATAGCCGCCGGATACAAAAAACCTCGCCCAGTGCGGGGTTTTTTGTATCCGGCGCACCACCCATGCCTAACGTCACTTGACGGCATAAAGCATGGCCACCACAGTCGATTGACACGTTTTTTTTCTCCTCGCCCCCGAAGCTTTGGCCCAAGCCGAAGACCATGGGGCGCATATGGGGCGCGTTAACGATGGATAGACGACAGTTCCTTACCCTCGGCAGCCTCGGCGTCGCCGGCCTGGCACTCCCGTCATGGGGGCACGCCATTGCCGCCGAGGCGCTGTTGGACCCGCTCGACGTGGCAGTCAACAAGGCGCTCGCCGACACCGCGCTGCAGGCGGCCACGGATGCTGGCGCGTCCTACTGTGACGTGCGCATTGGCCGCTACCTGCGCCAGTTCCTGAGGACCCGCGAAGACAAGGTCGAGAACATCGTCAACACCGAATCCACAGGCGTTGGCATCCGCGTGATCGCCAATGGCTCCTGGGGCTACGCGGCAACCAATGACCTCACTGCGGCGGGCATCTCCGATGCGGCCAGGCAGGCCACGGACATCGCCCAGGCGAACGCCAAGACCCAGACAGCGCCGGTGCAACTGGCCAAGACCCCGGGTCTGGGCGAAGTGTCCTGGAAGACACCGATCCGCAAGAACGCGATGGCGGTGCCGATCAAGGAGAAGGCCGATCTGTTGTTGGGAGTCAACGCCGATGCCATCCAGGCCGGCGCCGACTTCGTCAACTCGATGCTGTTCCTGGTCAACGAGCAAAAATACTTCGCGTCCACCGATGGCTCCTACATCGACCAGGACGTGCATCGGATCTGGGTACCGATGACCGTCACTGCCATCGACCGGGCCAGCGGCAAATTCCGTACCCGCGATGGGTTGTCCGCACCGATGGGCATGGGTTACGAATACCTCGACGGGAATGCCGACGACCGCTTCGTCCTGCCCAATGGGGTGGTCAGCTACGGCCAGTCCTACAACCTGCGCGATGACGCGATTGCCGCAGCGAAGCAGGCGCGCGAGAAGCTCAACGCGCCCTCGGTCAAGCCAGGGAAATACGATCTGGTGCTGGACCCCTCGCACACCTGGCTGACTATCCATGAGTCGGTCGGCCACCCGCTCGAACTGGACCGTGTACTGGGCTACGAGGCCAATTACGCCGGTACCAGCTTCGTTTCCCTGGACAAGGTCAGGGATCACTTCCAGTACGGCAGTGAGCACGTCAACATCATCGCCGACAAGCTCGAGCCCGGCAGTCTGGGTGCGGTCGGGTACGACGACGAGGGCGTCAAGACCAGGCGTTGGGATCTGATCCGCGATGGCAAGCTGGTCAACCTGCAGGGCACTCGCGACCAGGTACACCTGCTCGGCCAGGATGCTTCGCATGGCTGCAGCTACGCCGACTCGTGGTCGAGCGTGCAATTCCAACGCATGCCCAATGTCTCGCTGGCCCCCGGCAAGGACCCGCTCAGCGTCGCCGAGATGATCAAGGACGTCGAAAACGGCATCTACATCGTCGGTGACGGCTCGTTCTCGATCGACCAGCAACGCTACAACGCGCAGTTCAGCGGCCAGTTGTTCTATGGCATCAAGGACGGCCAGATCACCGGCATGCTCGAGGACGTGGCGTACCAGATACAGACGCCCGAATTCTGGAATTCCTGCGCCGGGGTCTGCGACAAGAGTGACTACCGCCTTGGCGGCACGTTCTTCGATGGCAAGGGCCAGCCATCGCAGTCATCGACCGTCTCTCACGGATCCAGCACGGCGCGCTTCAATGGCGTCAATGTGATCAATACAGCACGCAACCTGGGCTGATGGAGAACCCTGCACGATGATGCACCGTCGCGATTTCCTGAAAGCATCCAGCGCTGGCCTGGGCTTGTTGTTGCTGCCTTCGTTCGGCCATGCCATTGCCGCTGAAGAGCTGACCAACCGGATCGACGCCGCCGTGAACAAGCGTCTCGCCGACGCCGCGCTCAACGCGGCCAGATCCGGCGGCGCAAGCTATTGCGACGTGCGTATCGGGCGCTACTTGCGCCAGTTCATCACTACCCGCGAAGACAAGGTCGAGAACATCGTCAATACCGAGTCGGCCGGCATCGGCGTCCGGGTGTTGTCCAACGGTGCGTGGGGCTTTGCCGCAACCAACGAGTTCGGTACCGACGCGGTGGTCGCAGCCACGCTGCAGGCGCTGGCGGTCGCCAATGCCAACGCGAAGATGATCACCACCCCGGTCCAGCTGGCGCCGGCGCGCGGCGTCGGCGAAGTGTCGTGGGCGACGCCGATCCAACGCAACGCCATGGCAGTACCGGTCAAGGACAAGGTCGAGTTGCTGCTGGGGGCCAACGCTGCAGCACTGTCCGCCGGCGCCAGCTTCGTCGCGTCGCGGATGTTCCAGGTCAACGAGCAGAAATACTTCGCGTCGACGGACGGCTCTTACATCGACCAGGACATCCACCGCATCTGGACGCCGTTCACGGTCACCGCGATCGACCAGGCCAGCGGCAAGTTCCGTACCCGCGACGGGCTGTCCTCGCCGATGGGCATGGGATACGAATTCCTCGACCCTCAGCCGGAGCACCGTTTCGACCTGCCCGGCGGCGTGGTGATGTATTCCGATTCCTACGACATCGTCGCCGACGCCGCCGCGGCGGCGCGCGATGCCCAGGCCAAGCTCAAGGCGCCGTCGGTGAAACCGGGCAAGTACGACCTGGTGCTCGACCCCAGCCACCTGTTCCTCACCATCCATGAGTCGGTCGGCCATCCGCTGGAACTGGACCGCGTGCTCGGCTATGAAGCCAACTACGCCGGCACCAGTTTTGCCACGCTCGACAAGTGGCGCTCCGGCGATTACCACTACGGCAGCGACCAGGTGACGATCGTCGCCGACCGGACCCAGCCGCATTCGCTGGGCGCGATCGGCTACGACGACGAGGGCATCCCGGGCAAGCGCTGGGACCTGATCAAGGACGGCGTCCTGGTGAATTACCAGGCCACGCGTGACCAGGCCCATATCATCGACGAGGCGCACTCGCAGGGCTGCTCCTATGCCGACTCCTGGTCGAGCGTGCAGTTCCAGCGCATGCCCAACGTGTCACTGGCGCCTGGCAAGGCCGAATTGACCCCGGCGCAGATGGTCAAGGACATCGACAACGGCATCTACATCTTCGGTCGCGGCTCGTACTCGATCGACCAGCAGCGCTACAACGCCCAGTTCGGCGGCCAGTTGTTCTACGAAATCAAGGACGGCCAGGTCACCCGCATGATCGAGGACGTGGCGTACCAGATCCGCACGCCGGAGTTCTGGAATTCGTGTTCGGCCATCTGCGACCAGCGCGACTACCGCCTCGGCGGCTCGTTCTTCGACGGCAAGGGCCAACCCTCGCAGGTCTCGGCGGTCTCGCACGGGTCCAGCACCACACGCTTCGACGGCATCAACGTCATCAACACGGCACGCAGCCTCGGCTAAACGAGCCAGGCACGCATCAACCAGGAGTTCCGCAGATGGGTATGCTCACCGAACAGGAGGCCAAGGCGATCCTCGACAAGGTCATCGCACTGTCGACGGCCGACGAATGCACCGCGACCTTGGACGGCTCGATCGATGGAAACGTCCGTTTCGCACTGAACAACATCTCCACCAGCGGCGTGGTCAGCGATACCAGCCTGGCGGTGCAGGTGGCGTTCGGCAAACGCGTGGGCGTGGCGACGATCAACGAATTCGATGACGCCGCATTGAAACGCGTGGTGGAACGCGCCGAGGAATTGGCGAAGCTCGCCCCGGAAAATCCCGAGTTCATGCCCATCATCGGCAAGCAGGACTACAAGCCGAGCCCGACCTTCACCGCCGCGACCGCCGCGATCACCCCGGCGTATCGCGCCAAGGTCGCTGCCGATTCGATCGAGCCGTGCAAGGCCCAGGACCTGGTCGCCGCCGGCTTCCTCAATGATGGCCAGGGCTTCCATGCCCAAGCCAACAGCAAGGGCAATTTCGGCTACCAGAAGACCTCGGCAATGGATTACACGTGCACCGTGCGCACCGCCGACGGCACCGGCTCGGGCTGGGTGGCGCGCAACCTGGCGGATGTCAGCCAGTTCGACGCCAGCAGCGACATCAAGACCGCGATCGCCAAGGCGCGTGGTTCCGCCGATGCCAAGGCGCTGGAGCCGGGCAAGTACACGGTGATCCTGGAACCGGCCGCGGCCGCCGGCCTGGTCTCGTTCATGATGCGATTCTTCGATGCGCGGCGCGCCGACGAGGGCCGCAGCTTCCTGTCGCAAAAGGGAGGCGGCAACAAGCTCGGCGAGCAGGTCTACGACCCGCGCGTCAACATCAGTTCCGATCCATGGCACCCGGAGGTGGCGGTGCTGCCGTGGGACGGCGATGGCCTGCCGCGCGAAAAGGTCTCACTGGTGAAGGATGGCAAGATCGCCAACCTTCAATATTCGCGTTACTGGGCCGACAAGCACGGTAAACGCGCGGTGGGCCAGCCAGGCAACCTGCTGATGGAAGGTGGTGACAAGTCCACCGCCGAGCTGATCAGGAGCACCCAACGCGGCGTGCTGGTCACGCGCACCTGGTACATCCGCATGGTCGACCCGCAGACCGTCCTGTTGACCGGCCTGACCCGCGACGGCACGTTCTACATCGAGGACGGCGTCATCAAGTATCCGGTCAAGAACTTCCGCTTTAATGAGTCGCCAGTGATCATGCTCAACAACATCGACGAACTCGGCCGATCCGTGCGCGTGGGTGACGAGTCGGACTTCGTGATGATGATCCCGGCGATGAAGCTGCGCGATTTCACCTTCAGTTCCCTGTCGGACGCGGTCTGAGCCACCATCGAAAAAAAGTGGTCGCGGCCGGCCGTAGTACCCGCATGAACAGTCCTGTCCACCGCCGCGATTTCCTTCGTTTACTGGCTGGCAGCGCCCTCGGCGTCCTGATCGCTCCATGGTCACGGGTCGCGGTGGCGGCAACTGACAACTACGATTTCTGGTTCACGCGATTGCGTTACGAATCCGGCGACTGGGATGTCGACCAGCGCATGCCGGCCAACATGATCACCTCGTTGATCGACTACACCAGCCTGCGGGTGGACCCGGAAGAGCACGTGCTCGACCTCGCCGATCCGAAGATGCTGATGGCACCGTTTTGCTACCTCGCCGGCCACAAGCTGGTCGAGTTCAACCCGGCCGAGCGGCGCAACTTCGAGCGCTACGTCCGCAACGGCGGCTTTGTTTTCGTCGACGACTGCAACCACGACATCGATGGGCTGTTCGCCAAGTCGTTCGAGGCCCAGATGGCATCGATCTTCGGCAGCAAGGCGCTCAGGAAACTACCCAACAGCCACGCGTTGTACCGCAGCTTTTTCACGTTCAAGGACGGCCCACCGGCGACCTCGTTCGAGCTCAACGGCTGGGGTGATGACCTGATCCACGATTACCTCAAGGGCATCGAAGTGGATGGCCGTTTGGGAGTGCTCTACAGCAACAAGGATTACGGCTGCGAATGGGACTACGACTGGCGCAACAAACGCTTCCTGGCCGAGGACAACACCAAGCTTGCCGTCAACATCGCGATCTATGCACTGACTGCATGAGGCAACCGGAACAACCATGAACGATACGCCGAACGAAACAGACATCCAGGCCGAGCTGGCCCAACTCGAGACCCTGCGTCGCGCCATCGCGCAGGCGATCGTCGGCCAGGATGAGGTGGTGGAGCAGTTGCTGATCGGCCTGCTCGCCGGCGGCCACTGCCTGCTGGAGGGAGTGCCGGGACTGGGCAAGACCTTGTTGGTGCGCTCACTGGGTCAGGCGCTCGACCTGCAATTCCGACGCGTGCAGTTCACTCCAGACCTGATGCCCAGTGACATCATCGGCACCGAGATACTGGAGGAGGATCACGGCACCGGACAACGCCACTTCAAGTTCCAGCGCGGCCCGGTGTTCACCAACCTGCTGCTCGCCGACGAGCTCAACCGCACGCCGCCAAAAACCCAGGCAGCGCTGCTGGAAGCCATGCAGGAACGTACCGTCAGCTACGCGGGCGTCACCCATCCACTGCCGTCACCATTTTTCGTGTTGGCAACGCAGAACCCGCTGGAGCAGGCCGGCACCTACCCGCTGCCGGAAGCGCAGCTTGATCGCTTCTTGTTGCATGTGCGGGTGGAGTATCCGACCCAGGCGGAAGAACGCGAGATCCTGGTCCAGACCACCGGCACCCACCAGGCCGAAGTGCCGCAGGTGATGCACGGTGAAGCGGTATTGGCCTTGCAGGCGCGCGTTCGCGAAGTGCACCTGGGCGACGACCTGCTGGACTGGATTACCCGGCTGGTGCGTGCCAGCCGTCCCGACGACAACGCCCCGCCCGAAATACGTCGATGGGTGAAATGGGGTGCCGGTCCACGTGCCGGGCAATCACTGGTGTTGGCCTCCAAGGCCCGTGCGCTGTTGCACGGACGCCTGGCCGCTACCCGCGAAGATGTCCTCGCACTCGCCGCGCCCGTGCTGCGTCACCGCCTGTTGTTGTCCTTTACCGCCGAAGCCGAGCAGACCCATGGCGACGAGGTCATTGCGGCCCTGCTGACCGCCGTGCCATTCGCGCCGCGCTGAGGCAGGTGACGCCGTGGCGCATTCGCCGACCCCTCTGCCAGACCTGATCCCACCGGATGTCCGTGCGCGGCTGAAGAATATCCAGCTTGCCGCGCGACAGGCTGCCGGCGCACAGGGCTTCGGCCAGCATCGCAGCCACCACCGCGGCGCCGGCCTGGAGTTCGCGCAGTATCGTGCCTATGAGCCCGGCGATGAGTTGCGCCAGATCGACTGGAAGCTCTATGCGCGCTCGGACCGCTTCTTCGTGCGTGAATCCGAGCGCGACAGTCCGCTCGACCTGTGGCTGTTGATCGACACCAGCGCCTCCATGTCACAGGAAGATGCCGCCCGCCCCGGCTGGTCGCGGCTGGCCGCAGCCCAGTCGCTTGCCGCCTGCCTGATCGAACTGGCGGCGAGCCAGGGCGAGCGTTTTGGCCTGGCCATCATTGGCGGCGGCCAACTCCGGGTGCAAGGCATTGGCGCAGGGCCACGCCACCGTGATCGCTGCCTGCTTGAGCTCCAGTCCCTGGCCGCCACTGGCACCTGGCCCGGCGAAGCGCGATTGCGGCCGCTATGGCAACACGTCGGGGCACGTACTTTGGTTGTGTCGCTCAGTGATGCCTTCGACGAAGCGGTCGCGCACCTGCTGGAACGCCTTGCCACGGCGCGGCGCGAGGTGCTGAGCGTGCAGATACTGACCACCGAAGAACGCGACTTTCCGTTTCGCGGCGGCTGCCGCTTTCAAGACCCCGAAAGTGGCGAGGAAATGCTTGGCGACGGCAATGACATCCGCGACGGCTTCATTGCCCGCTTCGCCGCGGCACGTGCCGCCCTTGCTTCGCGCCTCGCCGCCAACGGCATCCGCCATGTCGAATACATGCTCGACGAACCACTCGACCTGCCGCTACGCCGGCTGTTCATGGGCCAGCCCCGCCCATGACGCTGTCGCTGCTGCTACCACTCGGTCTGGCAGCTCTGGCCGCGTGTCTGGTACCGCTGCTGATCCACCTCGCGCGACGCAGCGAGCAACGGCTGGTGATGTTCGCCGCGTTGCGCTGGCTGCAGGCAAAACCGCAACCCCGGCGCAAGTACCGTTTCGAGGAAATCCTGCTGCTGTTGTTGCGCCTCTTGCTGCTGATGGCTCTGGCGTTGCTGCTGGCCGAGCCGGTGGTGTTCGGCCGGCCGGACCGTATACCGTGGGTCGTGGCCGCACCCGGCGTCGACGTCGAAGCGGCTCGTCGGGATATCGGCATGGCCGATGCCCAGTGGCATCGATTGGCGCCAGGGCTTCCGCTGCTGGATGAGCAGGACACGCACAGCACCGACACGCCTGCAACAAACCCGCCCTCCTTGAGCAGCCTGCTACGCGAAGTCGACGCGACGATCCCCGCAGGCACGGCACTGACCGTGCTGGTACCGCCGGTGATTGCAGGTGCCGATGCCGAGCGCCCCGTACTCAGCCGCAATGTCGACTGGCGCATCGCGCCGGGATCCCGTACCGCAACGCCCGTTCGTCCGGTGCCCACCGCGACACCCTCGCTGATGGTGCGCCATTCGCCAGAGCGTACTGCCGCGTTGCGTTATCTGCGTGCCGCGGGCGAGGCGTGGATGGCACTGGATCGGGACACTGACCCGGAAACCGACCTTCCGGCCACCACGCCAGTCTCGCCAGTGACCATCGCGCTCGCGTCCCAGCCAATCGATGTCGACAAGCGATACCTGGTCTGGCTGGTACCCGGCCCACTCCCCGACAGCGTCCGTGAGTGGATCATCGCCGGCGGCAGTGCACTGCTGGACGCCGGCGCCACCACACCTGACCTGGCGGATGCCGCCGTCCTGTGGCGTGGCCCGGGTGGCCCGATCGTGCGCGGTACGAGCCTCGGCCGTGGGCGCATCATGCGCCTGGAGCGCGAACTGGTGCCGGCAGCAATGCCAAGTTTGCTTGAGGCTGACTTTCCGATTCGCCTGCGACGGGTGCTGGTCGGCGAACCAACGCGACCGACGCTGGTGGACGCCACCGTTCACACGCCCCGGAGCGGTCGTGCGGACTATCCTGAAGTACCGCGCCCACTCGCACCGTGGCTGGCGATGCTGGTGGCGCTGGTGTTCCTGATGGAGCGCTGGGTGGCCGGCGGCCCGCGTCGCAAGCCCGTCGCATGAGTACCGTCAACGCCCGCTTGCAGCATGCCCGTGGCATCGCCCGCCGTCGCGCGATGGGGGCGGCGGTGCTCGCCACGTTGCCATGGCTGCTCGCGGCCATCGTCCTTGCCTGGCACGTGGACGCATCGGTCTGGTCGCAGCTGCTGGTCGCCGCGACGCTGATCGCCTCGCTTTGGCATGTCTGGCGCAGCGGACGCGGCTTTGATGATCACTGGTTGGCACGGCTTCTGGACGCACAGCGCGCCGACATGGAGGACAGCGCCGCCTTGCTGCTCCCGCAGGCCGCGCCAACAAGCGCGCTCGGGCGCCTGCAACGCGAACGCCTGCGCCAACGCATACAAGATCAACCGATCCCGGACCTGCGAGCCCCGTGGAAAACACGCCAGTTACTTGGTGGCGCGGTATTGGCCGGCGCCTGCATCACCGCGATCGTGCTCTATCCCGGGCTGCCGCAAGCCACGCCCCACCCTGCCGCGCCTTCGGTAAAGCGCGCGGCCACGCCCCCCACGGCGCGCCTGCTCGACCAGCACATCGGCATTCGCCCGCCGGCCTATACCGGCCTGCCGGTGCGTACCGTCGATACCTTGGCGGCCAAGGTGCCGGAGGGCTCGACGCTGCAATGGACATTGCACTTCGCGCCGGTGCCGGAACAGGTGGAGCTGGTCTTCCACGATGGCCGGCGCCTGGCCCTGGAGCGTGACGGCGATGATTGGAAAGGCACGCTTCGCATCGACAAGCCAACCCTGTATCGTATTGAAACCGATCAGCCAATGCCACCGGCCCATGCAGGTCCGCATCGCCTGGACGTGGTCAACGACAATCCTCCCCAGTTGCACGCACTGGAACCGCAGCAAACGCTCACCCTGGCCACACCGGGGCAACGGACGTGGACGCTGGAGTTCGAGGCCAGCGACGACTACGGACTATCCCCGGACGCGCGACTCCAACTCACCCGGACCGAAGGCGGCGGCGAGAACATAACTGCCCGCCACCACGTCATCACCGTGCACGGACGTGGCGACGCCAGGCACAAGCGCTACCGCCACCAGATCGACCTCACCACACTCGGCCTGGCCGCAGGCAACGATGTCATCGCCAAGCTCAGTGTCAGTGATCGCCGCTCCCCAAAGCCCCACACCACCGAAAGCCCCAGTTACATCTTGCGCTGGCCGGCGGACTCCATCCCCAGTTCCAGCGATCTTGAGGGCGCGGTCAAAAGGGTAATGCCCGCCTACTTTCGCAGCCAGCGCCAGATCATCATCGACGCGGAGGCGTTGCTGGAGCAGGTGCACGGGCTCGCGCCGGACGTCTATCTCGAAAAATCCAACACCATCGGCGTCGACCAGCGTCTTCTGCGACTGCGCTACGGACAGTTCCTGGGCGAGGAGACCAGTGGTGAGCCGCGGCTGATGGTGACCGCCGACGCCCAGGATGAGTACCTGGCAACGCTGGAGGGCGACGACACCGATGCGTCGGCGGCGGCCGGCCACGATGAGCACGGCGATGAACACGGTGACGCGCCCGACGTGTCGCGACCGGCCACGTTCGGCGAAGAACAGGACATGGTCGAGCAGTTCGGCCACACCCACGATCATGCTGAAGCCGCGACCTTGCTCGATCCGACTACGCGCAAGCTGCTCAAGTCCGCGCTGGATGAAATGTGGCAGTCGGAGCTGAACCTGCGACAGGGCCGGCCCGAACTCGCCTTGCCCTACGCCCGCCGCGCGCTCGGCTTCATCAAACAGGTGCAACAGGCCGAACGGATCTACTTGCCGCGCGTCGGCAGTGAACACCCACCAATCGATCACGACCGGCGCCTGAGCGGCAAGCGCACCGGCTTGGCCGATCGCGGCGACCCGCTGGAACAGGCGGCCGGCATCGATACCACCGTCATCAATGCGTGGCGCGCGCTGGCACCGGTTCCGGCAAACCAGGACGCGACCGTGGATCTCGACGCGCTTGGCCAGTGGGTCGAATCAAACACCATCGACCCCGCCGATCCGTTGCAGTTGGTCGCTGCCATCGACGCACTGCGACGCGACCCCGCTTGCGCGGACTGTCGCGAGCAGCTTCGGCGCTTGTTGTGGCCGTTGTTGTCGCGGTCGCCCGCTGCCACCGGCGAGCGCCCCTCGCCAGGACGCAAGGGCGACGCTTATCTGGATGCGCTTGGGCGCGCGGGTGAGCAATGAACATCTCGTCACTCGACTTCACTGCTGTCATTGCCTGCGTTCTCGCGCTTGCCGTCGTGCTCGCCAGCGCACGCAGCCTGTGGCACCGGCACCGCCAGCCGCCGTCTGCACGCCCCCTCGTCTGGCGCACTGTGGTGTTGCTGTTGGCGCAAGTTGCCAGCGCCTGGCTGCTCTACCAGGTACTGTGCCCGCCTCCCATCGCACGCACCACCGACATGCTGGTCGTGCTGACCGCAGGTGCGAGCAAGGTGACCGGGCAGGCGCCTGCCGGTGCACGCGTGATCGCGTTACCCGAATCACACGCCGACACCGACACCCGATCCGATGCCGAACGCTTCGGCGATCTCGCCAGCGCATTGCGTCATTACCCTGCCACCAAGCGACTCCGTGTGGTCGGTGCCGGCCTGGTCGCACGCGACCGCGATGCAGTGCGCGGATATACGGTCGAATTCCACCCAGCACCACTCCCCGAAGGCCTGCTCGAACTGCACTCCCCGACGCAGGTACCCGCCGGCCGTCAGTTCGCCATTACCGGGCGTGCGCTGGCGCGCGATGGCGGATCGGCGGAACTGCGTGACCCCGCAGGCGGCCTTATGTCGCGCGGCACCATCGGTGACGACGGTCGCTTCGAACTGCACGCCCGCACCCGCAGCGCCGGGGTGACGTCCTATCGGCTGCAAATACGCGACGCCGATTCGCAGGTGGTCGATGACGTTATCGTCCCTGTGCAGACAACCCCCGCCCACCCGCTGCGGGTGTTGATGATGGCGGGCGCACCGAATCCGGAGTTGAAGTTCCTGCGCCGTTGGTCGCTCGACGCCGGGGCCGAACTCGACACCAGCATCAGTCTGGGCGCGGGCTTGCAGATTGGCACCACCGCCGTCGATTTGCGCGCCGCCACGCTGGACCAGCTCGATCTGCTGGTGCTCGACCATCGCCGCTGGCGTGGACTGGGCAGCCGCGACCGCAGCGCGATTGCCGCCGCGATGGAACGCGGACTCGGTGTGTTGCTCCGCCTGGACGGGCCGGTCAACGGCGCGGATCGCAACCATCTGGAGACGCTCGGCTTCTCGGCATCAAGCACGGCTACGCCACGTGAGATCCGACTGCGCAGCAACCTCACCGAAATTGGCACAGACACTGCCACCGTAACCACCGCCGGCAACGACACCGCCGCATCGCCAACCTTGCATACCAGGTCGCCACAAATATCCGCCGCCGATGGGGTCGCGCTTCTGGCCGACGCGTCTGGCGCGCCCGTGTCCATCTGGCGCGCGCATGGGCGCGGCCGCATCGGCGTATCCATACTCAATGACAGTTATCGACTGGTGCTGGCCGGGCGCGACGATGTCCACGGGGATCTGTGGAGCGATGCGTTCACCACCCTGGCTCGTCCGGCCCCGGTCGGCGCCCCGCCGACGGTGGACGCCGCCGCTCCGGGCCAACGCAGCGTGATCTGTGGCATCGGCGAGCAGGCCAGCGTTCTGGCGCCGGGCGGGCATTCCGTCCCGTTGACGCCTGATCCGGCCAGCGACAGCGGCCATTGCGCCGGATTCTGGGCGGAGACCGGTGGCTGGCACCAGCTACGTGACGCGGACCGTACGTTGCCGTTCCACGTTCGCGAGCCGTCCGATACACCCGGTCTGGCCGCCTTCACATTGCACGAAGCCACCCGCGCCTTGGCCACGCCTGCCATCGTCAACACCGATACCTCAACGTCGCCCCATGAATCGGCGCCCCGATCGGCCCGGCCCGGCCCGCGCCTGCCGTGGTTTTTCGCGTGGTTGCTGCTGGTAGCGGCGTCCTGGTGGCTGGAGCGTGCCCGTTGGGGCCAGCCCAGACCCCGCCGGGGATCCACCTGAGTTCCGGCCCGCCGTCCATTCGTGCGAAAATTACCGTTTTACGGCCCCGTAGCTCAGCTGGATAGAGCGGTCCCCTCCTAAGGGACAGGTCACACGTTCGAATCGTGTCGGGGTCACCAGGTTTTTTCCAAGGAGTTTTTTCATGACCCACCCCGTCCTCACCGCACTCGGCCTGACCGATAACGAATCAGGCACCTATCTCGGCAATGGCGAATGGGCCACGTCCAGCGATGCCGGCATCCTGGAGCCGATCAATCCGACCAATGGCGAGTCGCTCGCGCGGGTCAATGCCACCTCGCAGGCTGACTACGACAAGCTGGTCGAGCGCGCCCAGGCGGCGTTCCAGGTCTGGCGCACCACCCCGGCGCCGCGACGTGGCGAGGCCGTGCGCCTGTGCGCCGACGCGCTGCGCGAGCACAAGGATCAACTGGGTTCGCTGGTCGCGCTGGAAATGGGCAAGTCCAAGCCCGAAGGCGATGGTGAAGTCCAGGAAATGATCGACATCGGCGAGTTCGCTGTCGGCCTGTCGCGCCAACTGTATGGCCTGACCATGCCGTCCGAGCGTCCCGGCCACCGGATGTACGAGCAGTGGCATCCGCTGGGTGTCGTCGGAGTGATCTCGGCGTTCAACTTCCCGGTCGCGGTGTGGGCCTGGAACGCGCTGGTCTCGGCGGTCTGCGGCAACATCACCATCTGGAAGCCGTCGCCCAAGACCCCGCTGTCAGCGATCGCCTCGATCAAGATCTGCAACGAGGCGCTGAAGAAGGGCGGCTTCCCGGACATCTTCTTCCTGTTCAACGACGACGATAACAAGCTGGCCCAGACCTTTGTCGACGACAAGCGCATCAACCTGATCAGCTTCACCGGTTCGACCAAGGTCGGCCGCCATGTCGGTGAACGCGTTGCCAAGCGCATGGGCCGCTCGCTGTTGGAGCTGGGCGGCAACAACGCGATGATCGTGGACGCCAGTGCGGACATGAAGCTGGCGATTCCGGCGATTGTGTTCGGCGCAGTCGGCACCGCCGGTCAGCGCTGCACCAGTACCCGCCGTGTGTTCATCCACGAGTCGATCTATGACGACGTATTGGCCAAGCTGGTGACCGCGTACAAGCAGGTTGAAAGCAAAACCGGCGATCCGATGGACACGGCCAACCTGATGGGTCCGCTGAACAGCGCCGAAGGCGTGAAGGGCTACCTGGCAGCGATCGAGAAGGCCAAG
This sequence comes from Lysobacter sp. A289, assembly GCF_054072675.1. Taxonomy (NCBI): domain Bacteria; kingdom Pseudomonadati; phylum Pseudomonadota; class Gammaproteobacteria; order Lysobacterales; family Lysobacteraceae; genus Lysobacter; species Lysobacter sp. A289. The sequence continues at coordinate 461,338 of NZ_JBSVRN010000001.1, read as the reverse complement.
GCGGCCGGCGGCAAGGTTGAAACCGGCGGCGCGGCCATCGACCGCAAGGGCAACTTCGTCCTGCCGACCCTGATCACCGGCCTGGCCAACAGCTCCGAGGTCGTCCAGACCGAGACCTTCGCACCGATCCTGTACGTGATGAAATTCAGCACCTTGGACGAAGCCATCGAGATGCAGAACGACGTACCGCAAGGCCTGTCCTCGGCGATCTTCACCGAGAGCCTGAAGGCGGCCGAGCAGTTCCTGACGGCGCGCGGATCCGATTGCGGTATCGCCAACGTCAACATCGGCACCTCGGGTGCGGAAATCGGCGGCGCGTTCGGTGGCGAGAAGGAAACCGGCGGCGGTCGCGAGTCGGGTTCCGACGCGTGGCGCGCCTATATGCGTCGCCAGACCAATACCATCAACTACTCCGACGAACTGCCGCTGGCGCAGGGCATCAAGTTCGACCTGTAAGACAAACCCACCGAGACCAGCACGATGAACAGTCCGGACCATCCTTCGTCGCTGCCCCCGCCCGCACCCGTTGCGGGCGGTAGGCGAACCAGTGTCCTGGCCGTCATCAGCCTGGTCGCGGGCCTGCTCGGCTGGACGGTATTGCCGTTCGTCGGCAGCATCGTGGCGATCGTTACCGGCCATCTGGCCCGCAGCGAGATCCGCAATGATCCCGGGATGATGGAGGGCGATGGATTGGCTTTGGCCGGGCTGGTGCTGGGTTATGCGATGGTCGTGGTCGCGGTCTTGTCAGTGATCGCCATGTTGCTATTTTTTGGCGGGCTCGCCGCGTTCTTCGCCATCGCCTCCAACTGGGGGTGAGCATGTACGGGTTGGCACGCCCGCTGTTGTTCAACATGGACGCCGAACGCGCCCATGACCTGAGCTTGCGGGCGCTTGACCTGGCCCATCGCAGCGGCGCAACCGGGATGCTGGCACGCTCACCGGAACCGTTGCCGACTCGTGCCTTCGGGCTGGAGTTCCCCAACCCGGTCGGCCTGGCCGCCGGGCTGGACAAGAACGGCGAGCATATCGATGCGCTGCTGGCGCTGGGTTTCGGTTTCGTCGAGATTGGTACCGTGACCCCGCGGCCGCAGGTCGGCAATCCAAAGCCACGCATGTTCCGCCTGCCCGGTCAGGAGGCGGTGATCAACCGGCTGGGGTTCAACAATGCCGGCGTGGACGCGCTGGTGCGCAATGTCGAACGGGCGCAACGCACGGGCAAGGGCTTGCTGGGCATCAATATCGGCAAGAACAAGGAAACGCCCAACGAGATTGCCGAAGGCGACTACATGTATTGCCTGTCGCGGGTCTACGAACTGGCCGACTACGTAACGGTGAACATCTCCTCGCCCAACACCGCCGGCCTGCGCGAGCTTCAGGAAGAGCAGATGTTGCGCCGGCTGGTGAGCATCCTGCGCGACGAGCAGGAGCGCCTCGGCGCCAAACACGGCCGACGCATCCCGATGCTGGTCAAGATCGCGCCGGACTTGTCGGATCACGATATCGAGGCCTGCGCGCGGGTGCTGGCCGAACTGGAAGTCGATGGCGTGATCGCGACCAACACCACCGTGTCGCGGATTGCGATCGAAGGCAGCCGCCATGCCGAACAACAAGGAGGCCTGTCGGGTCGTCCGTTGATGGGGCCGTCGACCACGGTATTGCGGATGATGCGCACCCGGCTGCCCGAATCGATCCCCTTGATCGGCGTCGGCGGCATCCTGTCGGGCGCCGATGCGGTGACCAAGATGGCCGCCGGGGCGAGTCTGGTGCAATGTTATTCGGGCCTGGTCTACCGCGGTCCGGCGCTGGTGCGCGACTGCGTGGAGGCGATCCGTCGGCGCAAGTTCGCGCCCAGCAGTGGGCCGATGCCGCCGGTCGCATGAAGCAATCCATCCGTATCCTTCGCCAGGTACCGCTGCAACCGCGTAATACCCTGGGCGTGACCGCCTGTGCGAGCTTGCTGGCGGAAGTCGGTGATGCGTCAGCGCTGCCGGGATTGTTCGAGAACGACGAGTTTGCCGGCCGCTCACCGCTGGTGCTGGGTGGCGGCAGCAACCTGCTGTTCGTGGAAGATCCGCAGCCACCACTGCTGGTGTTGACCGGTCGCGAGATCCGGGTGGTCGACGACGCAGCTGGCGAGGTGATCTTGCGTGCCGACGCCGGGGTGCCGTGGCATGGATTCGTGCTGGACACGCTCGCTCGCGGCTATTGCGGGTTGGAGAACCTCGCGTTGATCCCGGGCAGCGTGGGCGCGGCGCCGATCCAGAATATCGGCGCCTACGGGGTCGAGGTGTGCGAGTTGATCAACGCGGTCGAGGCGTTCGAGCCGGCGACCGGGTCATGGCATCGCCTGGATCGCGACGCCTGTGCGTTCGCCTACCGCGACAGCGTGTTCAAGCGGCAGCCAGACCGTTTCATCGTCACCGCAGTGGAGTTCGCGCTATCGCGTACGTCGACACCGCGCACGTCGACAGCACGACTGGACTACGCCGGAATCAGGGAAGAGCTCGCCGCAATGCACGTTGATGTGCGCGACCCGAGCCCGCGCCAGGTCGCCGATGCCGTGATCGCGATTCGCCGTCGCAAGCTGCCCGACCCGGCGGTCATCGGCAATGCGGGCAGCTTTTTCAAGAATCCCATCGTGCCGACGTCGCAGGCGCAATCGCTGCTGGCGGAGCACGACGCACTGCCGGTGTTTCCGGTCCGCGACAACGACCCCGACAATGACTGCCGCAAGCTATCGGCCGCGTGGTTGATCGATGCCTGTGGCTGGCGGGGGTATCGCGACGGTGACGCGGGTATTTCCGCATCGCATGCATTGGTCTTGGTCAACCATGGCCATGCCAGTGGTCGTCAGTTGTTCGAGCTGGCGCGGCGAATTGCCGATTCGGTGCACGCTCGCTTTGGCGTGGCGCTGGAGCCGGAGCCCCGCGTGATCGGAGCACGATGGTGAGCACTCCCAAGGCGCCCATGCCGGTACATACGCGTGCAGCGCTGTTGATGCTTGGCAGCACCGGCTTCTTCGCGCTGATGGTGATCACCATCCGCCTGGCCTCTGAATCACTGCATACCTTCGAGGTCGCATTCTTCCGCAGCTTCTTCGGCATGCTGGCAGCACTGCCACTGGTGCTCAAACATGGGCCCGGGCTATTGCGGACGCAACAACTACCCCGCTACCTGGTGCGTTGCGTGCTGGGCACGCTGTCGATGTTTTGCGGCTTCTGGGCGATCGGCAACCTGCCACTGGCCGAGGCGGTATCGCTGTCCTATTCCACCCCGTTGTTCGTGACTATCGCGGCGGTGTTGTGGCTGGGCGAGCAGGTGCGGGTACGCCGCTGGAGCGCGGTCGTGCTGGGTTTCATCGGCGTGCTGGTCATCGTGCGCCCCGGCACGGCGGAGTTCAGTGCCGGAACCCTGGTGGCGGTCTCGGCGGCGGTCATCAGCGCCATCGTCGCGATCCAGATCAAGCAGTTGTCGCATACCGAACCGGCGGATCGGATCGTGGTGCTGACCACCATTTTCTGGGTGCCGATGTCACTGGTACCGGCACTGTGGGTGTGGGAATGGCCGCAGGGCATCACCTGGTTGTGGGTGATCGCCGCCGGCATCCTGGGTACTGCGGGACACATGTTGTGGACCCGTGCACTCAAGCTTGGCGATGTCTCCGCGCTGACGCCGATCAGCTTCGTGCAGTTGCCGATCGTGGTGGTGTTCGGCTTCTTCCTGTTCGGTGAGAGCCTGGATCGCTGGACCGTGATTGGCGCGACGATCATCCTGGTTGCAAACGGCTACATCGCCCATCGCGAGGCAAGTCTCGCGCGTCGCGCGGCGACCTCGGCACCGAGTACTGCGGTCAAACCGGGCCAGTAAACGGCCTGTGTTGCAGGCGGAATACCGCCAGGTACGCGACCACCGCCCAGATGCTGGCCGCGGCCCAACCGGCAAGGATGTCGGAGGGATAATGCACGCCAAGATAGATTCGCGAGAAGCCGACCAGCAGCACGAACGGCACCGCGCATGCCACCATCGGCCAGCGCCAGCGGGTGTGCCACGACAACAACACCAACACCCAGGCCAGGGTGGCCGACCCCATCGCGTGGCCGCTGGGGAAACTGTAGGTGAGCTCGGGCGTGATCGACTCCCACAGTGACGGTCGATCGCGCGCGAACATGAGCTTGGTGCCGACGTTGAGCAGACCGGATCCCGCCAGTGCGATCGCGGCAAAGGTCGCCGCCCGCAACCGCCTCAACAGCAGTAGCGCCACCACCAGCATGATGTCGAACGGCACCACCCCATGCAGGTAGCCGATATCGGTAATGGCAACGAAGAAACGATCCAGGTCCGGTGTCGCCAGCGCGTGGGCGAAACGCAGGATCGGCTCGTCGAAGCCGATCACCTCGCGCTCGTGGATGTCCCCGGCCAGCTCGGCAAAACCCCACAGCGGCAACAGCAAGCCGATAAACACCAGCAGCAACCGCCAACCGTATCGCCGCGACAGGTCGGTAACGAGGTGCCGCTCCGCGCGGAGCGTCTCGCCGACCGCGGGAAGCTTGCGCTCAGTCGGCCCTGGTGCCGCCATAGTGTCGCTCAACGTAGGTGTCGATCAGCCCGACGAACTCATCGGCGATATTTTCACCACGCAGGGTCACGGTCTTCTGGCCGTCCTCGAACACCGGCGCCGCTGGCGCCTCGCCGGTACCCGGCAGCGAAATGCCGATGTTGGCGTGGCGTGATTCCCCCGGCCCGTTGACGATGCAGCCCATCACCGCGAGGGTGAGATTCTCGGCTCCTGGATGGGTGACTTTCCACTGCGGCATCTTCGCGCGTACATGTTCCTGCACGGTCTTGGCCAGCACCTGGAAAAACTCGCTGGTGGTGCGACCGCAGCCGGGGCATGCGGTGACCATCGGGGTGAATGCGCGCAGGCCCATGGTCTGCAACAGCTCCTGGGCGACGATGACCTCGTTGGTCCGCGACTGGCCGGGGTCGGGCGTCAGCGAAATACGGATCGTGTCGCCGATGCCCTCCTGCAGCAACACTGCCAGCGCTGCGCTCGAAGCGACGATGCCCTTGCTGCCAATACCGGCTTCGGTCAGTCCCAGGTGCAATGCGTAGTCCCCGCGGGTGGCCAGTTCGCGGTACACCGCGATCAGCTCCTGCACGCCGCTGACCTTGGCGCTGAGTACGATGCGATCGGCAGCCAAGCCGATATCGACGGCCCGCGCGGCCGAGTCCAGTGCCGAGCGGATCAGCGCCTCGCGCAGCACCCGTCCAGCGTCCCAGGGCTTGGCGCGCAGCGCGTTCTCGTCCATCAAGTCGCGGGCCAACGACTGATCCAGCGAGCCCCAGTTGGCGCCGATCCGGACCGGCTTGTGGTACCTGATCGCCAGCTCGATCAACGTCGCGAACTGGCTGTCGCGCTTCTTGCCAAAACCGACGTTGCCCGGGTTGATGCGGTATTTCGCCAACGCCTCGGCGCACGCCGGCTCTGCGGTCAGCAATTGGTGACCGTTGTAATGGAAATCGCCAATCAACGGGACCGGGGCACCGATCATCGCCAGCTTGTCGCGGATCCGCGGCACGGCGGCGGCGGATTCCGCGTTGTTGACGGTGATGCGCACCAGTTCCGAGCCCGCGCGCCACAACTCGGCGACCTGCTTGACGGTAGCGGCGATGTCGGCGGTATCGGTATTGGTCATCGACTGCACCACCACCGGTGCACCGCCGCCAACGGATAGCCCGCCGATCCTGACGGCACGCGTCTGCAGGCGCGGTCGCGGCCCAAAGGCAGCGTGGGAGCAAGGCAAGGCGACATCCTGGTTCATGCGCTCATTGTACCGCCGTAGGCAGGCGCTAGATGGCAACCGCCGACGGCGGCAATGCCGTTTGCCCGTGATTCGCGTGACCCCTCCCGACCGCTGGGTTACCTTGTCCAGCCACCCTGCCCTGTTGCCATGACCCTCGACGATCCCAACCACGTCCTGACCCCGAGCCAGCTCAACACCCTGGCGCGCGACCTGTTGGAAGGGGCATTCCCGCTGGTGTGGATCGAGGCAGAGCTGGGCAACGTGGCGCGTCCGTCTTCCGGACACCTGTACTTGACCCTCAAGGACGCGCGGGCGCAGGTGCGTTGCGCGATGTTCAAGCCCAAGAGCACCTGGCTGAAGTTCATCCCGCGCGAAGGCATGCGCGTGCTCGCGCGGGGCCGGCTGACCTTGTACGAGGCCCGCGGCGAGTACCAGATGGTGCTCGACCACATGGAGGAAGCCGGTGAAGGCGCGTTGCGCCGGGCATTCGACGAGTTGAAGGCGCGGCTGCAGGCCGAGGGCCTGTTTGACGACGCGCGCAAACGGCCATTGCCGGCGTTTGCATCGCGTATCGGCGTGATCACCTCGCCCAGCGGCGCGGCGGTGCGCGATGTCCTGAGCGTACTGGCACGCCGTTTCCCCCTGGTCCAGGCCGAGGTCTTGCCGGTACCGGTACAAGGTGCGACCGCCGCGGCGCAGATCACCCGGATGCTGCAGCGCGCCGCCGCCTCCGGCCGTTACGACGTGCTGGTGCTGGCCCGCGGCGGTGGCTCGATGGAAGACCTGTGGGCATTCAATGACGAGCAACTGGCGCGCGCGATCGCCGCCTGCGAGGTGCCGGTGGTGTCCGCGGTTGGCCACGAGACCGACTTCAGCCTGGCCGACTTTGCCGCCGACGTGCGGGCACCCACGCCATCGGTCGCGGCGGAATTGCTGGTTCCCAACCGGGATGACCTCAATCGCCGCCTGCGCGCGCTGGATGCACGCCATGCCAACCTGCAGGCACAGCGCCTACGCGAAGCCATGCAACGGGTGGATCGCGCCGGGCTGCGGCTGAACGCACAGCGCCCGCAAGCGCGGCTGGACGGGTTGCGTCGACGCCAGCTCGATGCGCTGCGCCGGCTCAGCGTCGCATGGCAGCAGCGGCTCGAGCGCGATCAGTCCCGCCTGCGCCATGCCGACGCGGTACTGCGGATATCCCATCCGCGGCGGCGTGTCGATCGTTTGCGCGAGCGGCTGGCGGCGGTGTCGCAACGCCCACAAACAGCCATTGCCCGACGGTTGAGCCACGATGCCCTGGCACTGCGTGGACTCGCGCGATCACTGGAGGCGATCAGCCCTCTGGCCACCGTCCGCCGCGGCTACGCCATCGTCGAGCATCCTGACGGCCGCCTGGTTCGCAGCGTGTTCGATGCCGGTCCCGACGACCGTCTGGAAATCCGGCTCTCGGACGGCCGGCTGCAGGTTCGTGTCGAAAAACCGGCGGCGTCCGGCACTTGAATAAATGAACCCCAACCTGCTCCGCCACGGACTCAACCTGTGGCCGCCATTCCTGTTCAGCGGCATCCACGTCACTGCCATTGGTGCCCATTACCACCATGCCCATGTCGAGCTGCGCATGCGTCCGTGGAACCGCAATTACGTCGGCACCCATTTCGGCGGCAGCCTGTTCGCGATGACCGATCCGTTCTGGATGCTGTTGGTGATGCAATCGCTCGGGCGCGACTACATCGTCTGGGACAAGGCCGGCACGATCGAATTCATGAAGCCGGGCCGCGGCACCGTGCATGCGCGCTTCGACCTGGAGGCGGCGGCCCTGGACGAGTTGCGGGAAGCGACCGCCGATGGCGACAAGGCCTTGCGCTGGTTCGAGACCGGAATCACTGACGCCCAAGGCGACATCGTCGCCCTGGTACGCAAGCAACTGTACGTGCGCCGGAAACGCAGGACCCTTGGGGATATCGAACCGGACCCATGAGCGTTATGCTCGTCGCTCGCGAGACAGGGGGGCCGCGCGATGCCACATCCGCCAGACAATGATATGAGCACGCAACCAATGCCCGAAGTTCGTGGTTATCGGCTGCTGCGCGTCATCAACCATGGTGGCATGTCCACGGTGTACCTGGCAGAGCAGATCGCCCCGTCACGCGAGGTCGCGATCAAGGTGATGGCGCCGCAGGCGTTGTCGGATGAAGTCAGTCGGCGTCGCTTCGAGAACGAGGTACGTACCGTTGCCCGGCTGGAGCATCCCCACGTGGTACGCATCCACGAGTTGGGGCGCACCGCGGATGGCCTTCCGTATTACACGATGCCGTACCTGTCGCGTGGCCACCTCGGCCAACGCCGCTTCCTGCTCGACAATGGCGAGCCCGACGAACCGCGCATAATCGCGACCTTGCGCACGGTGCTGTCTGCCCTGGCGTACGCGCATGGCCGCGGCGTGGTGCATCGTGATGTCAAGGCCGAGAACGTGCTGTTCGATGAGGGCGAGCAACCGTTGCTGGCCGATTTCGGGATTGCGTTGCGACGCGGCTTCGGCCCGCGGGTGACTGCCATCGGCCTGGCGGTTGGCAGCACGGCCTACATGGCGCCCGAACAGGCACGCGGCGAGGAAGTCGACGGTCGCGCCGACCTCTACAGCATGGGTGTACTGGCTTGGGAAATGCTTACTGGCCACTTGCCGTTCGAAGCCGCTGACGCCTTGTCGATGGCGGTCATGCATGCGCAGGACCCGATTCCGAAACTGCCGGCACACCTGCGTCATTGGCAGCGTTTCATGAACCGTGCGCTGGCCAAGCAACCCGGCGAGCGATTCGAAGATGTCAGCCAAATGTCGGACATGCTGACCCGGGTGGAGCGGCGCCAGGGTTGGCCACGACTCGCCGTGTTCTGGGAGCGCATTACCGGTCAGCTGGCTGACGTGCCACGGTGGGTGTTGGCTGCCACCGCCTTGGTATTCGTCGCCATTATCGGCAGCGCCGTGTTGACCCGCGATAATGGCATCGATGGGTTCTTCCGCGCTGGCGCGCCGATGATCGAAAACACCGTCCAAACCGACCCAATCGCGTCGATGTTGCGCCCCCTGCCCGAAGCCCCCGTGCAAGCCGCACTGGACAACGCGCGCAGGCAGATCGAACAGCGCAATCTCACTGCACCGGAGGGCAACAACGCCTATGCCAGCGTGGTGACGGCGTGGCAGGCCGAGCCCGACAACCGGCAAGTGCATGCGGTGGCTGACGAGCTCACCACCGCGTTGGGCGCCGAATTGTTATTGAACCTGCGCAACGGCAAAGACACCCGCGCGAAGGAATACGCGGGCCGTGTGCAGCAACTGGCTGACGATACCGGAACCCCCGTGTCGCCCGCTCGCTCGCAACTGCAAGCCAATATCCAGCAGGTTCTGCAACACCGGATCGAACAGGCCGCCACCCATTTCGACAGCACGCTGGCGATCGCTACTGCCGCCTTGTCAGGACCGCTTGGATTGCCGGAGGCTGCGGCGGCCAAGCTGCAACACCAGGCTTTGGCGATCCCCAAGCGTGGGCAGCGACTGCCCGATGATCCCTCCGGAGCGGTGGTGGCCACGGCCGGCGTAGCCGTCAGTCGCAAGCCCGTCAGCGTCGATGATTACTCCCGGTTCGCCACGCTCACCGATCGTCCGGCCGCCCGCTGTCGCGAGCGCGTATCGCTGTTGCGCGTGCTGGCACCACGTGACTGGCGCAATCCCGGGTTCGATCAGGACGAGGAAAACCCGGTTGCCTGCGTATCGTTCGTCGATGCACAGGCCTATGCCGAGTGGTACAGCCGCCAATCCGGGCATACGTATCGCTTGCCATCGACTGCCGAGGCCGATCAGCTGGCACCGGAGATCAGCGGCAAACCCTTGTCGCTGTGGCTGCTTGACTGCGGTAGCAGTTGCAAACAACGCGAGGTTGGCGGCGCGTCATGGCGCAGCCAGGCTCCGAGTCGGGCGCTGGATAGCGGCCGTGGCTATGACGATGTCGGGTTCCGGCTGGTAAGGGAGCTGTAGCATCCATCCACCGATGCCTCGCCGCCCATTTACAATCGCGCCATGCGCACTCCCCCTACCCTGAAACGACTGTTCCTCACCGGACTGCTGACCTTGTTGCCGCTATGGCTGACCTGGGTCGTGGGCAAGTTCGTGTTCGTATTGCTATCGGACACCAGCCGGCCGATCACCGGGCCGATGCTGACCCGGCTTGCCAGCGACTTCCCGCACTTCGCCGGTTGGCTGGCGCAACCCTGGGTGCAGACGGTGATCGCGCTGGTCGCAACCTTGCTGGTGATCCTGGCGTCGGGGGTAATGGCCCATCGGGTAGTCGGCCAGCGGTTGCTGCGCTGGTTCGAAGCCGTGATCGGGCGCATCCCGTTCGCCAGCACCATCTATGGCAGCGCGCGGCAGCTGCTGGATATCCTGCAGACCAAGCCCGACGGCACCCAGAGGGTGGTGCTGATCGACTTCCCGCACGACCAGATGAAGTCGATCGGCTTTGTCACCCGGGTGCTCAAGGAACAGGGCACCGGGCGCGAACTGGCCGCCGTGTACGTGCCAACCACGCCGAACCCGACCTCGGGCTACCTGGAGATCGTCCCGGTCGAGAAGATCACACCAACCGACTGGACCGTCGACCAGGCGATGAGCTTCATCATCTCCGGCGGCGCGGTGTCACCTGACTCGATCCCGTTCTCGCCACCTGCGCGGACTGATGGCGGGAAGGCCACGTAGCGATCGCGGGTGACTTTTGGGCCATGCCATGCGCACCGTGAGCGATGAGGCTCGACGATTGTGCTTGCCGGCCCATCCAATCGGAGAATGCGATGAAGTCCAACGTCACCCGCTCCCTGCTCGCCGTTGCCCTGGTCGCCGCAATGGCCGGTTGCAGCCCCACCCCCGCCAACGATGCGGCCCAGGCCAAGCCCACCACCGAACAGGCAGCAACCGACAAGGCCGCCCAGCTCAAGGAGATGTACGCCCAGTACTGGGAGGAGTACCTCAAGCTCAATCCATTGGCGGCGACGTTCCAGGGCGACCCGCGCTACAACGACCAGATGCCGAACTACCTGTCCGAGCAGTACCGGCAGAAGTCGCACGACTTCACCCAGCGCTGGCTGGACAAGGTCGAGGCGATCGGTTCGGACGGACTGGAAGGCCAGGCGCTGCTCAGCTATGAGATCTTCGTCGAGGATGCCGAGGACGAGCTGGCCAGCGAACAGTTCCCCGGTTGGATGCAACCGATCAACCAGTTCTACAACCTTGCCAGCATGGCGGTGCAGCTCGGCTCGGGCACCAGCGCGCAGCCGTTCAAGACCGTTGAGGACTACGCGGCGTGGCGCAAACGTGCATCGCAGACCCCGGTGCTGTTCGACCAGGCCATCGCCAACATGAAGCTCGGTGTCGAGGCCGGCGTGGTGCAGCCCAAGGTGCTGATGGACAACGTGGTCGACCAGCTCGACGCGCTGATCAAGGACAAGCCCGAAGAAACCCTGTTCTGGAAACCGATCGAATCGATGCCCGAATCATTCCCGGAGGCCGACAAGGAGCGCATCGCGGCGGAGTACCGCAAGATGATCGACACCGAGCTGATGCCGGCGTACCGCGAGCTGCGCGAGTACATCGCCAACGACTACATGTCGCACGCCCGCGATACCGTCGGCATGGCCACGTTGCCCAATGGCGAGGCGTGGTATGCGTTCAACGCCCACAAGTCCACCACCACCGACCTGAGTCCGAGCCAGATCCACCAGATTGGCCTGGACGAAGTGGCCCGCATCCACGGCGAGATCCACAAGGTGATGGAGGAAGCCGGCTTCAAGGGCACGCTGCAGGAGTTCTTCGAGTTCATGAAGACCGATCCGCAGTTCAGCTTCGACAGCGAGGAAGCACTGCTCACCTACTACCGCAGCCTCGAGGACAAGATCAACCAGAAGATCCCGGAGCAGTTCTCGCTGATCCCCAAAGCCGGTTTCGAGATCCGCCCGGTCGAGGCGTTCCGGGCCAAGTCCGCGGCCGGCGGCTCGTACATGACCCCGAGCGAGGACGGCAGCCGTCCCGGCATCTTCTACGTCAACACCTACGACCTGCCGACCCGCAAGACCTGGGATGCGGAAGACCTGTACCTGCACGAGGCGATCCCCGGCCACCACTTCCAGCTCGCGCTGCAGCAGGAGCTGACCGGCCTGCCCGACTTCCGCCGCTTCGGTGGCCAGACCGCGTTCATCGAGGGCTGGGGCCTGTATGCCGAGTCGCTGGGCAAGGATCTGGGCGTCTACGAGGATCCGTACAGCTACTTCGGCTATCTGCAAAATGAACTGTGGCGCGCGATCCGGTTGGTCGTCGATACCGGCCTGCACAGCAAGAGCTGGACCCGCCAGCAGGTGATCGACTACATGCTGGAGAACTCGGCGGAAAGCGAGACCCAGGCCACGGCGGAAGCCGAACGTTACATGGCGATCCCGGGCCAGGCGCTCGCCTACAAAATCGGCGCCCTGAAGATCCAGGAGCTGCGCGACAAGGCCGAAGCGGCGCTGGGCGAGAAGTTCGATGTGCGCGAATTCCACGCGGAAGTGCTGAAGGACGGCTCGGTGCCACTGGACGTGCTGGAAGCCAAGATCAACCGCTGGATCGCCAGCAAGTAACAAGCCAGCCCGGATCCGGGGCTCCCATACGCAAACGACCCGGAGCTTATCCGGGTCGTTCGATTGCACTGACGCAAACCAGCGACGGGAATGGCTCCCGTCGCTGGCAGTCAAGTTCGACTACGCTTTGGGTCAGGCGCTGGAGCCGTCCCGGAACGAACCGCGTCCGCCACGACCGGCCGGTGCCGTGCGCTGTCGCGGGCCGCCGGCATGGGCATGACGCGGAGCCGGCTGGCCATGCGAACGAGCACCGCCACGCGGGGCGTTGTTGCGTGGAGCGTTGTTGCGAGGCGGACGGCCCGCACCGGCATTGTTGCGCGGGTTCGGGATCGCCACGTCCAGACGGATCGGGCGGCTGGGCTCGTAGCCCGGCACCACCACCATCTCGACATCCTTCTTCAGCACATGCTGGATCTGGCGAAGCAGGCCACCTTCGTCATGCGAGACCAGCGACAGCGCCTCGCCGGTGGAACCATTGCGACCGGTACGACCGATCCGATGCACGTAATCCTCGGCCACCATCGGCAGGTCGAAGTTGATCACCAGCGGCAAGTCAGGAATGTCCAGGCCACGTGCGGCGACATCGGTGGCGACCATTACCCGGGCACGGTTCGACTTGAAGTCACGCAACGCCTTCTGGCGCTGTGACTGGCTCTTGTTGCCGTGGATCGCAACCGACTTCAGGCCGGCGGCTTCCAGCTGTTCGGCAAGCCGGTTGCAACCGTGCTTGGTACGACCGAACACCAGCACTTGGTCGCCCGGACGCTTGGCGATGATCTCGATCAGCAGGTCGCGCTTGCGGCCGCTGTCCACCGGGTGCGCACGATGGCTGATGGTGTTGGCGATCGCGTTGTTGGTGGCGACCTGGACCTGCTTGGGATCGCGCATGAACTGCAACGCAAGCTGCTTGAGCTGACTCTCGAAGGTGGCCGAGAACAACAGCGTCTGCCGCTGTGCCGGCACGCGGCCGAGGATGCGCTTGATCGCGGGCAGGAAGCCCATGTCGAGCATGCGGTCGGCCTCGTCGAGCACCAGCACTTCGATCTCGTCGAGCTTGACGGTGCCGCGCTCGATGTGGTCGATCAGCCGACCCGGCGTGGCCACCACCACGTCGATGCCACGACGCAGGTTCTCGACCTGCGGGCCCATGCCGGCGCCGCCGAAGATCGTGCAGAAGTTCAGGCGCAGGTGCTTGGCATAGCTGCGCAGGCTGTCGTTGACCTGCACCGCCAACTCGCGGGTCGGCACCAGGATCAGCGCGCGCGGCTTGCGCGAACCGTTCGGCGCGGTCTGCTTGGCCAGCCGGTTGAGCAACGGTAAACCAAACGCGGCGGTCTTGCCGGTACCGGTCTGGGCGCCGCCCAGCAGGTCGTGGCCATCCATGATCAGCGGGATGGCCTGGACCTGGATCGGGGTCGGGCTGGTATAGCCCTGTTCGGCAAGCGCGCGCAGCAAAGCAGGCGCAAGGCCGAGGGATTCAAAAGACATGTTGTAACTCCGAGTAGACAAAAAACCGCATGGAATGCGGCAAGACCCGGAGCGTTCCCTGAAACCGCGCTGCGAGTATTCAATGTGACGGTGCCGGATGCTCCGGACCGTGTCGGCGCGACGAAAGACGTGCGGGATAACGTCGAACTGGACTTGACCGACCAATACGACAGGCAACCTGGGAAACGTGACCCTTGCGGGTAGGCAGCCGTGCGCTGAACAGGCGAATCCTACGCGAAAACCTGTCGTCGCGCCAGCCGTTGAAATACCCCATTCATTTTCCCGCCGCGGACACCGCAACAGCAACAACTTGTCTGGCGCCCATGACCTCCGACACACCCGCCGATCCCGCAGGAGGTCTACTGTCGACCGGCCCCGTGCTTGAAAGAAGTACTCTTCGGGGGCTGTCATTCCCCAATGCCACCGGCCGGAGTCACACGTGAGCTTGAACAAACCACAAATCCTGTTGCTGTCCCTCGCCATCGCCACTGCCGTGGCCGCTTGTTCCAACCAGGACGACGCCAACGCTGACGACGCCAACGCCAAGCCTGTAGCTGCCGCTGACGCCAACTCACTGACCATCGATGAGAGCGCGCTGCCACCGGTCAACCGGTTCCAGATCTCCGACCTGGACACCTCCAAGGACGCCTGCACCGACTTTGGTGGCTACATCAACGGCACCTGGTTGGCGGCCAACGATATTCCGGGCGACCGCACCAGTTGGGGCGCGTTCGAGATGCTCGACGAGCGCTCCACCGCCGTCCAGCACCAACTGGCCAAACAGGCTGCTGCCAATGACGATGCCACCGGCGTGCAGAACATCGTCGGCGACTTCTGGGCGACCGGCATGGACGCCGAGCAAATCAACGCCCAGGGCATTGCCCCGATCCAGGACAGGATCGACGCAATCGCCGCACTCGACAGCCAGCAGGCGATTGCCGACTACCTGCGCAGCAGCGCAGCGGAAGGTGAGAACTTCCTGTTCTCGTTTGGTGCCGAGGCCGACTTCAAGAACTCCGACATGAATATCGCCTACGCCGCCCAGGGCGGACTCGGCCTGCCGGACAAGTCGTATTACCTGGATGCCGACAAGGCCGACAAGCTGGCTGCCTACCAGGAGCACATCGCCAAGGTACTGGAGTTGTCAGGCGTGGAAGTGGCGCAAGCGGCGGAACAGGCAAGCGACGTGATCGCCTTCGAGACCCGGCTGGCCAAAGCTTCCAAGTCCAGCGAAGAGATGTCGCGTGATGTCTCGTTGTTCTACAACCCGGTCAGCCTGGCGGAAGCTGACAAGCTGACCCCGAACTTCCCGTGGACGACATTCTTCGAGTCCCAGGGCGTCGCCGCCCCGGAGATGTTCTCGCTGGCCATCCCGGCCTTCCACGAGCAAGTCAGCCAGATGCTGGCCGACGTACCGGTCGAGCAGTGGCAGTCCTACCTGCGCTTCCACACCGTCGACGGTGCCTCGCCGTTCCTGAGCGATGCGTTCGTGCAGGAGAACTTCAACTTCTACAACAAGGCAATGCGCGGCCAGAAGGAGATCAAGGACCGCAGCAAGCGGGTGCTGAACACGATCGAGGGCGAGGTGGGCGAAGCCCTGGGCCAGATGTACGTCAAGGTCGCCTTCTCCCCCGAGTCCAAGGCGCGCATGGAAACCCTGGTCAAGAACCTGAGCGACGCGCTGAAGGTTCACCTGGAAGGCCTGGACTGGATGAGCGATGAGACCAAGGCCAAGGCCATGGAGAAATGGGGCAGTTTCACCCCGAAGATTGGCTACCCGGACAAGTGGCGCGACTGGGCCGGGCTGGAGACCGACCGCGATAGCTACATCGGCAACGTGATGGCGGCCAACCAGTTCAACTACCAGTGGAACCTGTCCAAGATCGGCCAGCCAGTCGACAAGACCGAATGGGGCATGAGCCCGCAGACCGTCAACGCCTATTACAACCCGCTGGCCAACGAGATCGTGTTCCCGGCGGCGATCCTGCAGCCACCGTTCTTCGATCCCGAAGCCGGCGACGCGGTCAACTACGGCGGCATCGGCGCGGTGATCGGCCACGAGATGATCCACGGCTACGACGACCAGGGCAGCCGCTTCGGCCCGACCGGCAACTTCGAGAACTGGTGGACAGAAGCGGACTCCAAGGGCTTCAGCAGCCGTACCGACAAGCTGATCGCGCAGTTCGACGCCTATGAAGCCATGCCGGGCAAGCACGTCAACGGCAAGCTCACCCTGGGCGAGAACATCGCCGACCTGGGCGGGCTGGCGGTGGCCTACGACGCGATGAAGCAGGCAACCGAAGGCACCCCGGACCCGATGACCGATGGCATGACCCGCGACCAGCGGTTCTTCGCCAACTGGGCCACCGTGTGGCGTCGCAACTTCACCGACGACGAGCTCAAGGTACGCCTGACCACCGATCCGCACGCACCGGCGAACTTCCGCGCCATTGGTGCGCCGTCCAACATGCCGCAATTCGCCGCGGCGTTTGAGTGCAAGCCCGGCCAGCCGATGGTTCGAAGCGACGACAAGAAGGTCGTCATCTGGTAGTCGTGCCCGGCCCTGGTCAGTCCTGACAACGCAATGACCAGCGATCGATGCAGAAGCCCGGATTCGTTCCGGGCTTCTGCTTTTCTGCCACCCGCGTTCAGTGGCCAAGGCGCATCCGTTGTTAGACTGGCGCGATCATCTGGACGGAATCTGCAATGACCCTTCGACCGCTCTGTTGTGCCCTCGCCCTGGCCCTGACCGCCGGCTTCGCTTCGCCGGGTGCCGCCGCGCAGGATACTGCCACCGCGTGCAGCGATTTCCACGCTTTCTCCAACAGCGGCTGGCTCACCGCCAACCCCCTGCCCGCCGGTTCGGATTCCATCTCTGCGCTGGGGCAGCTGGGAGAGCGCGCGCACCAGCAACAGATCAGTTTTCTCAACGCCGCCATGCAGTCACCCGAAGGCGACGTGCAAAAGCTGCTGGGTGACTTCTGGGCCAGCGGCATCAGTGAAGCCCAGGTCGAGCGCGACGGCGCCCAGCCATTGGCGCCCCTGCTGGACAAGATCATCGCGGTAAAGCGCTCCCAGCACGTCGCCCCGACCATCGCGGCCCTGCATCAGGTGGGCATCCCGGTAGCATTCAACTTCGGCGCCGACATCGACCTGCGCAACCTGCAAAGCCATATCGGCTACTTCAGCCAAGGCGGACTGGGCCTCCCCGATCCGGCCTATTACACCCGCACCGATGCCGCGACCCAGGCGTTGCTGGGCCAGTACGACACCTACGTGCAGAAGATCCTCGCTCTGACCGGCGTGAAGGAGAAGGACCTGGCCGATCAGGCGCAACTGGTGATTGACCTGGAGACCCGCATCGCCCGGCTCTCGCTGCCCTTGCCCAAGCTGAATGATCCACGCACCAACTACGCGCCGGTTGCCACCGAGGGACTCGCTGCGCAGTACCCGAATCTGCACCTGGATCAGTTTCTCGAAGTCCAGGGCATCACCTCGCCCACGGTATCGGTTGCCAACCCGGAGCTGCTGGCCGGTATCGACACATTGGTCGATGAGCTCAAGCCCGAACAATGGCGTGCCTATCTGCGCTGGCAAGTGGGCGATGCCATGGCACCGTACCTGTCCAAAGCCTGGCGTGACGCGCACTTTGATTTTCACGGTCGCCTGTTGGCCGGGACCAAGGCACCGCCGCCACGCCAGCAACAGGTACTGGATGCCATCAACCTCGCCGCCGGCCCAATGCTGGGGCACGAGTACGCCGAAAGGTACCTGACCCCGGAGGTCAAGGCGCGGGCACTCGAAATTGCCGGGCACGTCCGCGACGCGCTCGGCGTCGCCCTGCAGGGCGACTCACGCCTGGGACCGGAAGCCCGGACAGAAGCGGCAGCCAAGTTGGCCGCGCTGAAGATCGAGATCGGCACCCCGGCGCGGGATCTTGACTACACCGTGCAGCCGATGGGCCGTGGCAGCTTCGGCGGCAACATGCTGATCGCCTCCACTTGGCGTCACCGCGAGGAAATGCGAAGGATCGGCGAGGACAATGCCGGCCGCCGCTGGAACGTGCTGCCACAGCAACCTGCACTGGCCTACGACCTGGCCCACAACCGCTTGATAATCACCGCGGCGGTGCTGCAATCCCCGATAATGAACCCGATCGCACAGACCTCCGCCCAGTACGGCAGTTTTGGCGCCCTGGTCGGTCACGAGCTCAGCCATGGCTTCGATTCGCGCGGTCGCTTCGTGGACGCCGCCGGGGAGTTGCGCAATTGGTGGGGCCCGCAGGAACTTGCGGCGTGGGATGCCACGGCAAACCAGTTGGCCGCGCAGTACGGAGCCTTCGACTATCCGGTACTGGAAGCGACCAAGGTCAACCCGGAAGCGGTCCGCGACGAGAGCGTTGCCGACCAGGCCGGAGTCGAGTTGGCGTGGGCCGCTTATACCGCCGCGACGCCCGACGCCGACAAGGCGTCCAGGGAAGCCTTCTTCGAAGGTTGGGCGGCCCTGTGGCCCAAGCATATGACTCCTGAGATGGCCGCCCGCAGCGCCGTCAGCGACGTGCACGCCCCCGGCGTGTGGCGGACCAATGGCCCGCTGATGAACCTGGGCGATTTCGGCGAGGTCTACGGCTGCAAGGCCAAAATGCCGATGCAGCACCCGGCCGATGACCGGGTCGTGCTCTGGCCGCAAAGCGACTGAGCTGATCCGGTAAAACGGCGCGGATGAAACCGCGCCGTTTTACTTCAACCATCCGCGTCCGTCAGCGTACGACGCGTGGCCGCGGTGGCCCACGACGGCCAAACGGTGGCTGGCCCCGCCAATACCGGATCAGCAACCAGCCGAACAGCATCCCGCCCAGATGGGCGAAATGGGCCACGCCGGGCTGGTAACCGCTGAAACCCAGCATCAGCTCGATGGCGCCGTAGACGATCACCAGCGTGCGCGCCTTCATCGGGATCGGCGGGATCAGCAGCATCACCCGTTGGTGCGGAAACAGCATCCCGTAGGCCAACAGCAGGCCGAACACGCCGCCCGAGGCACCGATGGTCGGATAGGCGGCGCCACCGTTTGACATCGTCCAGGCCCCGACGATCAACTGGCATACCGCCGCGCCCGCCACGCAGCCCAGGAAGTAGGTCAGGAACCGACGCTCGCCCCAGGTGTGTTCCAGCGGCGCGCCAAACATCAGCAACGCGATCATGTTGAACAGCAAGTGGGTGAAGCTGCCATGCATGAAGCCGTAGGTGAGCAACTGCCATGGCAGGAACTCGTTGACCACGTAGGCACTATCACCGCTGCTGATCGGCCAGAGCATGAACGACGCCAGTGCAGCGTCACCCAGCACCATCTGCAGGACGAAAACCAGTCCGTTGGCAATCAACAGCGCCTTGGTGACGGGCGGCAAGTTGGAAAACATTGCATCTCCTCAAAGGTCGTTCAATGGTAGCTGCTGGGCGCTGTTTCCGGTTGGTAAGCCCGTCGAGGACATGGTGTTCACCTGGTCAGTTGGCAACCCCGCTGGCCTATCCCTCAGCCTCCCTGCCTGCCCCAGATCTGCTCATCCAGTGTCGCGGCGGCACGCAGACCGCGCACGCGCCCTGCCTCCACCACCACCCCCTCGGCCCGCAAGCGCTGGACCTGCTCGGCAAGCTGTGGTGAATCGGCAGGGAAAGCGATACGCCCGTCCGAGCGCAGGACCCGGTGCCATGGCAGGTCGGGATCGTCGTTGTGACTCAACAGGCGGGCCACCATGCGCGCCCGCCCGGGCAGCCCGGCGCGCCGCGCCACCTCGCCGTACCCAGCCACTGAGCCGCGCGGTATTGCCCGGATGACGGCCAGGATTCGAGCGGGAGCATCGTCTTGCATCGCGGTAGCATAGTAGTCCCGACCCGGAGTCGCCCATGCACAACCTCCAAGCGATCCAGCAGCACCTGGTTGCCGCCGGTTTCCAGATGAGCTTGCCGCACGAAGGCGTGGCCTGCATCGAGCTGTCACTGGACAACGGCAGTCGCCACCAATCGATCTTCCTGTCCGAACTGGACGACGATGATGGACGTCCCTACCTGCGCGTAAGCAGCGCGGTAGCGCCGATTGCGGGCCTGGACGCCCATCGCGCCCTGGTATTCAACTGGCAAAGCCGGGTCGGCTACCTGGCCATCGGCGACATGGGCGGCGAACGCTACCTGCAGCTATGCGAAAACCGCCCGTTCGACGGACTCGACGGCGCCGAAGCGCATCGATTGGTGCTGGAGATCGGCGGACTCGCCGATCACATGGAGCAGTCCCTGTCCGGAGAGCGCGACCTGCTCTAGGCCGGGCTTGCCGCTGGTCGTGCCCAACGGCCCCGGCCAAGAACAAAAGGGTTGCACGGTTACGCCCAGCCGGCGGCGGCCAACACCCGGAACGACAGGTACGCGATACCGCCGGCCGCGGGGATGGTCAGGATCCACGCCCAGATCATCCGCTCCACCATCGTCCACTTGATGGCATTCAGGCGTTTGGCGGTGCCCACGCCCATGATCGATGCGGAGATGTTGTGGGTGGTGGACACCGGGATCCCCAACGACGACGCAAAGGTGATGACGGTCGCCGCACTGGCCTCGGCGGCAAAGCCATGGATCGGGTGCAACTTCACCAGCTTGTGGCCCAGGGTCTTGATGATGCGCCAGCCACCGGCAGCGGTACCGGCCGCCATCACCACGGCGCAGGTCAGCTTGATCCACAGGTCGATGTCACCATTGACCAACGCATCCTCCGAAGGGTGCAGGAACGCCAGGAAGCCCGGCAGGTCGTCCAGCGTCCCATCGGCCTGCGCAGCGACCAGGGCAAGGGCGATGATGCCCATGGTCTTCTGGGCGTCGTTCATGCCGTGCGCGAACCCCATGTAAGCCGCACTGCCGATCTGTGCCTTGCCGAAGAACGCGTTGACCCAGCGGGTCCGCGCCAGCCGCGCCACCAGCCCACCGGCCCGCGCCATGGCCGAGATGGTCGCGAACAACACCCCCATCAGCAGGAACCCGCCGACGAATCCCGCCACCGGCGAGGTCACCATCGGCACGATCACCTTCCACATCACGCCGGCGCTGCGGTACCAGGGTTCCACCGGGACCGAAAAAATGATCGCGTCGAAATTGTTCGCCGCCGCTGCCAGTGCCGCACCTATCAGCCCGCCGATCAGTGCGTGCGACGAGGAGGACGGCAGGCCGAGCCACCAGGTGATCAGGTTCCACACGATGCCACCCAGCAACGCGCACAGGATCAGCTGGGAACTGATATCGACCACGGAGGCATCGATCAGCCCCGAAGCGATCGTCTTGGCAACCGCGGTACCCAGCAACGCGCCCAACAGGTTGGTACTGGCCGCCATCGCAACCGCCTGCATCGGCGACAGCACTTTGGTGGCCACTACCGTGGCAATCGAGTTGGCGGTGTCGTGGAAGCCGTTGATGTATTCGAAGACCAACGCCACGAATACGACTATCAGGACCAGGGTCAGCATCCCAAAGGCCTCAGGAGTTCTTCAGAACGATTTCGTACGCCACCACGCCGGCCTCGCGGCAACGGTCGATGGCCTTTTCGAGGATCTCGAAGAACTCCTTGAGCAGGAACATCTGCAATGGCTCCAGGTCGCCCGAGTAGATATCCCGGTACAGCTCAAGCATCAACCGGTCCGCCTCGTTCTCGATCGAGCGCAGCTCGTCGTTGAGTTGTTTCATCGGCGCCAGCTTGATCTTGCGCAGCTGTTTGACCATCTTGACCACCACTTCGGCCGCCTGCTCCAGCATCGCCGCGCGCGGCGCGAAGTCGATGTGCGCCAGGTGCTGCACCGCCAGTGAGTAACGGTCGGCGAACTTCTCGGCCTGCTTGTTGATCTTGTGCAGTGCAGAGCTCAACGCCTCGATATCTTCGCGCTCGATCGGGATGATGAAACTGTCGACCAGTTCCTGACTGATCTGCGCCGAGGCATCGCGCTCGCGCTGGCGGGCGAGCTTGAACGCATCCAGCGCCGGCTCGGCGTCTGCGCTCCTGAGCATCTCGTGCAACGCCTTTGTACTGTCGTGGGCGGCAACTGCGGAGGCCTCCAGCAGCGTATAGAACTGATTGCCTTGGCCGAACATGGTTTGCAGGGAGAACATCAGGGAGGGACCTCGTCGTGCTGGCGGCAATGGGTCGCCGGAATGTGCGGGCAGGAATGCCGCAACCGGATGGCGGTGGAGGCGACGGCGGAATTATGACGGTTTCGTGACCTTCACGCCCAGTCAGGGACTCTCAACGGGCCCACGGGCACCACCTGCTAAAATCCGCGAGCGCCGCATCGGCGCGCTTATCCGACATCATTTCTCCATGGACGACGACTCCAAACCTCCGCCAACAGTCACTACGCCGCCATTGCGGCGACACGTGCGCGCCCCCTTCACCGCCAACCCGGAGAGGGCGCAATGCTGGAGTTCCTGATTGTCCTGGTGCTGATCGCGTTCAACGCCTTCTTTGCCCTGTCGGAAATGTCGGTGGTCACATCGCGCCGGCCCAAGCTCCGCCAGATGAGCCGCTCCAGTCCCAACGCGCGCAAGGCACTTGACCTGGCCGAGCACCCCGACCGCTTCCTTTCCACCGTGCAGGTGGGTATTACCCTGATCGCCATCCTGACCGGCATGTTCGGTGGCGACGCCATCGGCAGCGCGATCGGCAGCTGGCTGGGCGAGAAGATCCCGGCCCTGGGCAGTTACGCCCAACCGGTCGGCGTGGTGCTTGCGGTCGGCCTGATCACCTACCTGAGCATCGTGCTGGGCGAGTTGCTGCCCAAGCGTCTGGCATTGTTGGCGCCCGAGAAGCTGGCCAGTTTCATTGCATTGCCGATGCACTGGGTTTCACGGATCGCAACCCCGGCGGTTTGGCTGCTGATGGTCAGCACCCGCGGCCTGCTCAGGCTGCTGCGGCTGGATCGTAGCCAGGCCACGAACATCAGCGAGGAGGAGATCCGCCTGCTGGTCAGCGAGAGCCACGAACAAGGCGTGATCGATGCCGACGAGCGCAAGATGATGCACCGCGTGCTCGGCCTGGGCGATCGCACCGCCGACAGCCTGATGACCCCCCGCACCCGCATCACCTGGCTGGATGCCGGTGCCCCGCTGGAGGTCAACCTGGAGACGATGCGCAATGCGCCCGTCTCGCGCTTCCCGGTGTTGCGCGGTACCGATCAGGACGTGATCGGCGTGGTCGAAGCCAAGTCGCTGTTGCGCGCGCTGGCGCCCGGGGTGGCGATCGACCTGTTTGGCCACATGCGCGAGGCATTGTTCGTATCCGAATCGACCCACGCGATGAAGCTGCTGGAGATCTTCCGCGAGGAGCAGCAATCACTGGCGCTGGTGGTGGATGAGTACGGCGACGTAACCGGCCTGGTGACGGTCAACGACGTGATGGGAGCGGTCATTGGCCGCGTCCAGGCGGGCATGGGGACGACGACCGAACACCAGGTCGACCAGGCCAGCCCGGTAGTGGAGCGCGCCGACGGCTCGTACCTGATCGATGGCAGCCTCCACGTCGAGGACCTGCACGAACTGGTCTCCGGCTCCGTGCCCGGCGACGAGGAGCACGACTTCCATACCGCCGCGGGCATGGTGATCACCCACTTCGGCCGCATTCCCAACGTAGGCGAGCAGTTCGCCTGGCCCGGCTGGCGGATCGAGGTGGTCGACCTGGATGGCCCGCGTATCGACAAGCTCCTGCTGTTCCGCGAACCCGAGCAGGATCCGGACAACGATGAGACCGGTGGATAGGCAACAGGCCATCCGCGAAGCAGGAACGCGTGCCCTGCTGGACGCCTTTGCCGACGGCGACCAGGAACAGGTGGTCAAGCTGGGAGAGGTGTTCGCCGGCCTTGGCAAGCGTTCCTTCGGCATGCTGCTGTTCGTTGCCATCCTGCCAGCATTCATCCCCATTCCCGGCGTGGCAGGCGCAGTCAGCGGACCACTGGTAATCCTGGTCGGGGCGCAGTTGTTGCTCGGCTTGCGAACCCCGTGGCTACCCGGGTTCGTCGCCTGCCGCGGCCCGCGCCGACACACCCTGGCGCGTTTTCGCGACCGGTTGTCACCCTGGCTGGCCCGGTTGGAACGCGTGGTACGGCCGCGCTCGCCTGCCTTGCTCGATCATCGCCTGGCCAACGCGTTCACCGGCTTGCTGCTGGTCGCGCTGGGACTGCTGCTGGCCTTACCGATACCGCTGACAAACTATCTGTTTGGCGTCTTGCTGCTGTTGTTCGCGCTGGCATTGCTGGAACGCGATGGGCGCCTCATGGCGGTGGCGTGGTTGGCCGGAGCGGTGGCCGTTACAGTGTTCGGACTGCTGTCGGGCCAGATCGCCACGCTCATCACCCCGTGGGTCGACCTGCTGTTCTAGCCCAGACCCGACACCGTCAGCGGCGTCTTCGCCCGCACCACCTCATGGAATGCCTCCAGGGCCATCGGGCGCCCCAGCCAGAAGCCCTGGGCCAGGTTGCAGCCACGCTCGCGCAACAGCGCGTACTGGCTTTCCGTCTCCACGCCTTCGGCGACCACGGGTATCCCCAACGAATGCGCCATCGCGATGATCGCGGTGGTCAAGGCAAGGTCATCGGGATCATGCAGGATGTCAGCCACGAAGCTGCGATCGATCTTGACGCCATCGATCGGCACCCGTCGCAGATGGCTCAGCCCGGAAAACCCGGTGCCAAAATCATCCAGCCATACCCGCACCCCGCGTGCACGCAGCTGATGCAACATCTCGCTCGCGTGCGCCGCGTCACCGATCATCGCGGTTTCGGTCAGTTCGATATGCAGCTGTTGCGGCGGCAACCCGCTATCTCCCAGCGCCGCGGCGACCACGTGCGGCAAGTCGCCACGACGAAGCTGCCGTGGCGAGACGTTGACCGACACGAACAGCGGTTCCCCATTGGCAGACATCGGTTGCCATTGAACGGCGTCCCGACAGGCGGCCTCCATGACCAGCGGCCCGATGGTTTCTATCAGCCCGCTCTGTTCGGCGACTTCGATGAACACCGACGGGGCAATGGATCCCAGCTCCGGATGGTTCCAGCGCAGCAGTGCCTCCGCCCCGACCAGGACGCCATCGGCGAGCTGGAAGATCGGCTGGTACACCAGACTGAGCTCCCCGCGGTCCCAGGCATCACGCAACTCTGCTTCCAGATGCAGCCGCCGCTCTACCGCCTGGTTCATCGTCCGGCTGTAGTAGCGGATGCAGTTCTTGCCCGCGGCCTTGGCCTGGTACATCGCGATGTCGCCGATTTTCATCAAAGTCGCGGCGCCGGCCGCATCCTGAGGGAACAGGCCGATACCGATGGAAATCCCTAGGAAGACATCGCTGGCCCGCAGTGGCAGCGGTATCGCGACTTGTTCCACCAGCATTTCCGCCAACGTACTGGCGACAGCGCGCAACTCGTCCCCATCAGCCGCCTCAAGCAGCACCAGGAACTCATCACCACCAAAGCGTGCCACCAGGGCCTGCTCGCCGGCCACCCGCGCGACCACCTCGCGGATGCGATTGGAGACCTCCAGCAAGACCTCGTCCCCGACGTCATGGCCCAAGGTGTCGTTAATCCGCTTGAAGTCATCAATATCGGCGAACAACAGCGCCAGCTGTCGGCCCGAGCCACGCAACTGCACCAGGCGCTGGTCCAGCGCCTCCCGGAAAGCGAGGCGGTTGGCCTGGCCGGTCAGCGCGTCGGTATAGGCCATCTTGCGGATGTCGCGGTCATGGCAGGCGATACTCTCGCTCATCCGCGAGAACGCGCGCATCAAGTCGCCAAGCTCGTCGTTGCGATCACTGGCCGGCACCTGTGTTCCGAATGCCCCGCCTTCGATCGCACGTGCCGAATCGGCCAGTTGCCGGATCGGACGTACCAGCCAGCGATGGATCGACCACAACGTGACACCGCCCAGGGTCAGCACCGCGACACCCAGCAGGCCAATCCAGAACAGCTGCCGCCGACCCAGTTCCGACAGGCTTTGGCGCAGACTGGCTGCCCCACGCTCCTGGTACCCACGCACGACGTCGAGGTCGTAGCCGATGCGGACGCCGCCCAGCCGATTGCGGCCGACCAGGATCGGCGCCGACACGTCCATGATTGCGTCGCTGAACTGTGTATGCAGCGCCGTCGTTGCAATGGCCTGTGCCGCCAATGGATCGCTCATGTGCCGGCCGTAACCGGGAATCTCGTCACTGCCGTCGTGCAGGACGTCACCGTCGTCATCAAAGACAGTGACGTAGGCAATGCCGGGCTGGCGCAACGCGTCGCCGACGAGCGCTCCGATCTGGTCCAGGTCGTGGTAATAAAGCGGGTTCGCCAGCGACTCCGCCAATGGCCCAACCATCCCTTCCGCCCGTCGACGCAGCGTCTCGATGGTCATGGAATGCATGGCCGCCCGGCTGGCTGCCTCGACCTCGTACTGGGTACGGTTCTGGCGGTGCAACAGCAACGCGATCAGCGCCACCAGTACCACCATCGCGACCAGCATCAGCGATGCGACCCTCGCCTGCAGTCCGTAAGCCGGCTTGAAACGCAAGGGCTTCATTCGACCTTGGCTCGTACGTGGCGGACGCCGGACTGGATGTGATCCAGCGCATGGCGGGACGTGGCGTCGATCGGCAAGAACCCGGTGGTCCCGAAAAATTGCTGTAGCGCGGCGCTGGCAGACGGATCGCTGGCCGCGCCCAGCAGCACTTCCTTGAGCCGTTCGCGCACCGCCGGGTCCATGTCCCGGCGCAGCATCTCAACCGCACGCGGGTAGTCCGGTGTGCGGCCAATCACCAACAGGTCGCGTTGGAAGGCCTTCGGCATCCGCTCCGGGTTGTCCCAATCCAGGTTGCTCATCACCCCCGCATCGACCACCCGCTTATGCACCCAGGTCGCGATGTTTCGCTCCGAGCGCGCAAACAGGTAGCCCAGCGCATCAGAGTCGATCGAATCAGTCGGCGAAAGCAGGATCTCCAACGTGATTCCCCGTTCCAGCAATTCGCCTGCCGGGACAAAATAGGCACTGGTGGACGACGGCCGCTGGAAGGCGATGCAATGCCCGCGCAAGCCGTCCAACCCGGTGATGCCGCTGTCACGCCGGACGAAGAACACGCTGTGGTATTGGCTGTGGCCGCCACGCTCGGTCAAGACCAAGGGCTCGGCGCCGGCACGCTCGCGCAGCAACATGCCGGACCCCGCGGTCTCGGTGACCCAATCGACCCGGCCACGGCGCATGTAGCTGGCCATCTGCTGGGCATCACGCGCCATCAGCACGCTGCCCTCACGGATCCCCACGTCGGCCATCCGGGGCACCACATAGTCCAGCAACGGCTTGAGTTGCTCGTAGTGGGTCGCTGGATCGTCGCTGATCCGACCCAACACCAGCACGCCGTCGTCCGCCATTGCCGGCGACAACGCGCATCCGAACACGACCAAGAGACCCAATACGGCCCGCTGAACCGATGCGATCACTGCAGAACTCGCACAATAAAGCCGCCGACACGGGGCGATTCGGCAGGATAGCCCGAAAACCCTCCCAACCGACCCTGGCGACCACCAGTCGACGCTCGCGATGCACGCCGCGATGCAGTCATCGTTTTCCCGCCAGGGTTGCCATGCGGGTGGCATCCGCCAATACCCCTCGCAACAACCGCACCTCCGGCTCGTCCAGGCCCGCGCGCATGAACAATCGGCGCAGCTTGCGCATTGCCGATGCCGGCGCTCGTCCCTTGTGGAAATCAATCGCATCCAGCGTCTCGCCCAACTGGGTGAAAAAACCCTCCATCTGGGCGTGCGAGGCAGGCAACTGATGAGCTTCTTCCGCTACAGACGGTCCGGAGGCGGCCAGCAGCGCCAACCGCACCTCATAGGTAAGCACCTGCACCGCGGCCGCCAGGTTCAACGAGCTGTAGTCCGGGTTGGCGGGGATATGCACCGCGGCATGGCACAACTGCAACTCGTCGTTGTCCAGGCCGGTACGCTCACGGCCGAACACCAGCGCGACTTCCTCATCGGCCGCCGCCCGGGACACCAGGCGCTGGGCCCCCGCGGCAGGCAGCAACTCTGGCAACATTATGCGACGGGTACGCGCGGTGCAGCCGACTACCAGCCGGCAGTCGGCAACAGCCTCGGCCAGGCTGCCGCAGACCACCGCGGCAGACAGCAAGTCGTCGGCACCGGCCGCCAGCGCGAACGAGTCACCGTTGGGCAATTTTTCCGGCGCGACCAGGACCAGACGCGCCAGCCCCATGGTTTTCAGCGCGCGAGCCGCCGAGCCGATGTTGCCCGGATGCTGGGTCCCCACCAGCACGATACGGATGCGATGGGCAACAGGAAGCGGGGCGTGTTCGGGAATGCGCGTGGTAGTCATGGCGGCAATGGTAAACTTCCCAGCCGGCCACGGTCTCCATCCGTGTCATCGCCGGCTGCTCTTTTCCCTTGCTAATCCTTCCTTCACCTCTTTCGCCCGAGGCCGTTTGCCATGCAGAAACCCGCCGTCACCCTCATGGTCAAGGCCGCCCGCTCCGCCGGCAATGTGCTGTTGCGCCACATGTACAAGCTGGATGCGTTGAACGTGGTCGAAAAGGACCGTATGGACTTCGCCAGCGAAGTCGACGAGCTGGCCGAGAAGGAAATCATCAAGGAGTTCCGCCGTGCCACCCCGGACTACGCGATCCTTGGCGAAGAGGGAGGGCTGATCAAGCCCAAGAGCGGGAGCTCCCGTTTCACCTGGGTGATTGACCCCCTGGACGGCACCAGCAACTACCTGCGCGGGATCCCGCACTTTTGCGTGTCTATTGCATTGGTCGAGGCCGGCGAGCCGGTCCACGGGGTGATTTTCGACCCACTGCGCAATGAGCTGTTCACCACCAGTCGCGGCAGCGGCACCACGCTCAATGACAAACGCGTACGCGTCTCTGATCGCAAGGACCTGACCGGGGCCATGATCCTGACCGGGTTCGCCCCGCGCGAGCGCGCCCGTGCCAGCGCACAGCTCAAATGCATCGATACGCTATTCACCGAGATCGAGGACATCCGCCGCAGCGGTTCCGCCGCGCTCGACCTGGCGTACGTGGCCTGTGGCCGCGCCGATGCCTACTTCGAGGCCGGCCTGAAGCCGTGGGATATCGCCGCTGGCGCGCTCATGGTGCGTGAGGCGGGCGGCAAGATCAGCGACTTCCGCGACCGCACCACCGGCCCGATGGACGCACGGGGCGTGGACCCGCGGCCGCTGTTGGCCGGCAACATCAAGGTCGCCGGATTGTTGCAACAGCGCATCGTCAATACCGGTTATGCGGCCGCGTTTGATTGAATCAAAATGGTGGATTACGCCGGTGGCTAATCCACCCTACGGACGAATGGCCGCCGGACGAATGGTCACCCACGAAAAAGGCCGCTGAATCCGCGGCCATTTTCGTGGGTGACCCAACCGCACCTGTTACGGTCGGCGAGCCAACGCTTCGTCGTTCTTGGCCTTGGGCATAAGATCCTGCTTGGTGATCTTCAGGAAGCCGATGGTCAGCAGTTGGGACGCGATGAAGATCGACGACAAGGTGCCCACGACCACGCCGATCATCATCGACTCGGCCATGCCACGCAACGACCCACCACCGTACAGATACAACGCCAGCACGGTCAGGAACGCGACCACCGAGGTGATGATCGTACGGGACAAGGTCTCGTTGATCGAGGTATTGATGATCGTGCGTGGATCGGCGCGCATGGTTCGGAAATTCTCGCGGATTCGATCGAACACCACGATGGTGTCGTTGATCGAGAACCCCAGCACCGACAGGATGCCGGCCAGCACAGTCAGGTCGAACTCGTGGCCACTCAATGCGAACCAGCCGGTGACGAGCACCACGTCCTGCAGTGACGCAAGCACCGCGGCGACCGCGAACTTCTTCTCGAACCGCATCGAGATATAGATCAGGAAGCCGACCACCACGAAGATCACCGCCCAGATGCCATTGAGCGCCAGTTCCTTGCCGACCTGCGGGCCGACGAAGTCGCTGCGCATCACCCTGCCCGGATTCTCAGGCGTTGACACGGCCTTGGTGATGGCCTGGGCCGTCTGTGAGTCAATCTGGGCAGCCTCGTCTTCGCCCTCCTGCTCCGATTGCAAGCGAACCAGAATATCGTTGCCCGAGCCAAAGCTGAGCACCTCGGCATCGCCGTACCCGGCGTCCGCAAGCCGGGTACGCGCATCGTTGATGTCGATCGGTTGCTCGAAACGCAACTCGGTGACGGTACCGCCGGTGAAGTCCAGTGCGAAGTTGAAGCCGTTGACCACTATCGACCCGACCGATACCAACAGCAGGATGATCGATAACGAAAATGCCGCGGTACGCAGGCGCAGGAAATCGATGTTGACGTTTACCGGGATGATGTTGAGTTGTTTCATAGTCGTTTCCCGCCGTCAGATCGCAAGGGACTTGAGCTTGTTGCGCTTGCCGTAGATCAGCGTGGCCATCGCCCGCGAACCCGACACCGCCGTGTACATCGACGTCGCGATGCCCACGATCAACGCCACCGCAAAGCCCTTCACCGGACCGGTGCCGAAGGCGAACAGCGCCACGCCGGCCAGGATCGCGGTCAAGTTGGCATCCATGATGGTGCCGGTGGCTTTCTCGTAGCCGGCGACGATGGCCGATTTGGGCGGCATCCCGTCACGCAGCTCTTCGCGTATTCGCTCGTTGATCAGCACGTTTGCATCCACCGACAGGCCGACCGTCAACGCGATACCAGCCAGACCAGGCAACGTCAGCGTGGCCCCGAACCACGACATCACCGCGACCAGCATCAGGATATTGAGCAGCAACGCCAGGCAGGTAATAAGCCCGAACATGCGGTAGTAAACGAGAAAGAACAGCAGCGCGAAGATGAACGAGTAACTCACCGCGGTCAGGCCGCGCTCGATGTTTTCCCGGCCCAGGCTGGGACCGACGATGCGCTCCTCGACGAAGTCCATCGGTGCGGCCAGCGAGCCCGAGCGCAACAGCAGCGCCAGGTCGGCCGCCGCCTTGCTGCTGTCCAGGCCTGTGGTCTGGAACTCCTTGCCGAACACGCCGTTGATATTGGCCACCGAGATCACCTGCTCGCTGACCCGGGTGCTGCGCACCTCTTCGCCATCAACCATGCGCACCTCGGGGATACGCTCGATGTAGACCACGCCCATCGGCTTACCAACGTTCTCGCTGGTGAAGTCGAACATGCGCTGCCCACCGGCACTGTCCAGCCGGACCGAGACCGACGGCGTGCCGGATTGCGGATCCATCCCCGAGGTGGCGCCGATCAACTGGTCACCCGAGGCGATCACCCGCTTGTTGAGCAGGATCGGCACCGGCTTTCCATCCGGACCGAGCTCCTTTCGATAATAGATCTTGGCCTGCGGTGGTACGTTGCCCGAGGCGACCGCGTCATACGCGTTGCCTTCAACCACGGCGCGGTATTCCAAGGTGGCGGTGGCACCGATGATGCGTTTGGCCTGGGCAGTGTCCTGCACGCCCGGCAATTCAACCACGATCCGGTCATTGCCCTGGCGCTGGATCAGCGGCTCGGACACGCCCAAGGCGTTGATGCGGTTGCGCAAGGTACCCAGGTTCTGGGTCAGCGCGTCGGCCATCATCCGCTGCAACTCGGTGTCGGGCACCGTCAGCGTCAGCGTCCGGTCATCTTGATCCAATTGCAGCGCCGGCTGGCTGGCGCGGATCTTGTTGAGCGCATTGGCGCCGTCGGCCGCGTCGGCCAGACGTACCACGATGGAATTATCGGGCCGGCGGGTCACCGACTCGTAACGCACCCGGCTATCGCGCAACACCACCCGGGCGTCCTCGACGATGGCTTCCATGTGCTTGTCCAGCGCCGCCTTCTGGTCGACCTGCATCAGGAAGTGCACGCCGCCCTGCAAGTCCAGGCCCAGCAGCATGCCGTCGGCACCCAGGGCGGTGAGCCAGCCGGGAACCGTGGACGCCAGGTTGAGCGCGGTCACGTAGTCACTGCCCAGCACCGGCGCCAGTGCATCGGCGGCCCTGGTTTGCAGCTCGGTGCCGGGGAGGCGCACCAGCAGGTTGTCACCGGTCAACTCGACTTGCTTGACCGGGATGCCCGCCTTCTCAAGCGCGCCGGCAACCCGGTCGGCCAGCGCCTGGTCGACGGGGGCGCCGCGGCTGGCGGTGACCTGTACCGAGGGATCCTTCTGGTACAGGTTGGGCAACGCGTACAGCGTGCTCAACAGGATGGCCAGCACCAGTACAACGTATTTCCAGCGCGCGTAAGTCAGCATCGATTGCCCCTGTGGCGACCACCCCGGCCACCAGACGTCAAAAAGTAGTGTTGGCCGATCAGGCCGACTTCAAGGTGCCCTTGGGCAATACGTTCGCAATCGATCCCTTCTGCACGCGGATGCGCACGTTGTCGGCGATCTCCACGGTGATGAAGTTCTCGCCCAGTTCGGTCACCACGCCGGCCATACCGCCGTTGGTCAGCACTTCGTCGCCCTTGGCCAACTGGCCGAGCATGGCCTTGTGCTCCTTGGCGCGCTTCATCTGCGGACGGATCATCAGGAAGTACATGACGCCGATCAACAGGATCGGGAACAGCAAGGACATTCCAAAGCCGCCAGCCGCCGGCGCAGCGGCTGCATGGGCGGGGGCAATCAGGAGATCAAGCAGGTTCATGTGGAAATTCCGTAAAGGCTGAAATTAGCCGGGGATTATGTCACGGCAGGCCACATACCACCTGCCTGACCGTGAGACGGGTTGAAACCGGTTGAAATGGGGCTTGCACGCCGCTACGGCTGGCGCGCGAGATAGAAAGACTCCCTGAAGGCGGCAAAGGTTCCCTGCCCGATCGCCTCGCGCATCTGCGCCATCAGCCGCTGGTAGTAGCGCAGGTTGTGCAAGGTACCCAACATCGGCCCGAGCATCTCGTTGCAACGGTCCAGGTGGCGCAGATAGCTGCGGGTGAAACCGCCGGCGCAGGCGCGGCAGTCGCAACCCTCCTCGATCGGCCGCAGGTCGTGCTCGTATTTCGCGTTGCGGATGCGCACCGTGCCGGTCGAGGTGAAGAAGTGGCCGTTGCGCGCGTTGCGGGTCGGCATCACGCAATCGAACATGTCGATGCCGCGCGCCACGCCTTCGACCAGATCCTCCGGTCGCCCCACACCCATCAGGTAGCGCGGACGGTCGGCAGGCAATTGCGGACAGGTGTGCTCGAGCATCGCGTTGCGCTCATGCTCCGGCTCGCCCACCGCCAGGCCGCCGATGGCATAGCCATCGAAACCGATCTGCTTGAGCCTTTCCGCCGAGCGTGTGCGCAGGTCGTGGTGGACGCCACCCTGGACGATGCCGAACAACGCCGCGTCATTGCCCTCGTGGGCTTTGCGGGAACGCTCGGCCCAGCGCAGGCTCAGCTCCATCGATTTTTGCGCGACATCCGGGGTTGCCGGATAGGGCGTGCACTCGTCGAAGATCATCACGATGTCCGAGCCCAGCACCTTCTGGATGTGCATGCTCTCCTCGGGGCCCAGGAACACCTTGCGGCCGTCGATGGGCGCGGCGAACGTCACCCCGGCTTCGGTGATCTTGCGTTTGTGCGCCAGCGAGAACACCTGGAAGCCACCGGAGTCGGTCAGGATCGGGCCATCCCAACGCGTGAAACCGTGCAGGCCGCCGTGCGCCTCGATCACCTCAAGGCCCGGCCGCAGGTACAAGTGAAACGTGTTTCCCAGGATGATCTGCGCGCCCAGCCCGTGGATGTCATCGGGAAACACGCCCTTCACCGTGCCGTAGGTGCCGACCGGCATAAACGCCGGGGTCTCGACCGTGCCGCGCGGAAAATCCAACCGGCCACGGCGCGCGTCGCCGTCGGTGCCGAGCAGTTCGAAGGACATGCGGCTCATGGCTGTCGCTCCGTGGTGCGCTCGGGCCACAGCAGCATCGCGTCGCCGTAGGAGAAGAACCGGTAGCGCTCGCGGATCGCATGCGCGTAGGCCGCAAACACCCGATCCTTGCCGGCGAACGCGGACACCATCATCAGCAAGGTGCTCTCGGGCAAGTGGAAGTTGGTGACCATCGCATCGACTGAGCGGATCTTGTAGCCGGGCAGGATGAACAACCGGCTCTCACCGGCATACGGGCGCAACTCGCCACCGGGATTGGCCTCGGTCGCCTGCATCGCCGTCTCCAGCGCGCGCACCACCGTGGTGCCGACGGCGATCACCCGGCCCCCGGCAGCGCGCGTACGACGCACCTGCCCGACCAGTCCAGCGCCGACATTCAGCCACTCGCTGTGCATCACGTGCTGGTCAAGGTCGTCGACCCGCACCGGCTGGAACGTGCCCGCGCCCACATGCAGGGTGACATGGCCGACGTCCACACCCCGCGCGGCCAGGTGCTCCAGCAGTGGCTGGTCGAAGTGCAGCCCCGCGGTGGGCGCGGCAACCGCACCGGTCTCGCGCGCGAACACGGTCTGGTAACGCTCGGCATCATCGGCACCTGGAGCACGTTGGATATACGGCGGCAATGGCAGCTGCCCCGCATGCAGCAGCCATTGCTCCAGCGATTGCCCGACATGGAACCGCAGACGATAGAACTCGCCATCACGCCCCAGCACTTCGACGTCGCCACCGGCGTCCAGCGCGATCCGTGCGCCCGGTCGGGGTGACTTGCTGACGCCCAGTTGCGCGCGCGCCTCATCGCCGCCCAGCAAGCGCTCGATCAGGATCTCGACCCGGCCACCGGTTGCCTTCTGCCCGAACAGGCGCGCCGGAATCACCCGGGTATCGTTGAACACCAGCAGGTCGCCAGGTGCAAGCAGACCGGGCAGTTGGTGGAATATGTGGTCTTCGATGCCACCTGGCTCTGGCGGCACCAGCAGCAATCGGCTCGACGAGCGTTCGGGCAACGGCGCCTGGGCAATCAGCGCCTGCGGCAACGCATAATGGAAATCGGATTTTTTCAAGGCGGATCTTCGAGGCGACTTTCGGGCTGGCGGGCGCGGTGACAACCCACCGACGCCGGCCGCATAGTGTAACGACGGTGGGGGTTATACCCATACGGCCGGCATGATAGAATCATGCAACTGATTGAATCAAAACGAAAAATACCGTCGTGTTGAACTCCTGTGCGCTTATGCCGGGGCACTTTCGACACCGCAATCGACCCTGTGGAGGAACAACACCGATGTCCAGCACCACCAACGGCAACGCCATTGTCAGCAAACTTGCGCCACTGCGCGCCCACTCCGGCTCGCGCCGCACCACCGGTCTGGACGATGCGGTTCTGGCCGGTTTTTCCAACGATGCCGACCTGATCGAGGCGGTCGATGCCGCGGTCGCCGAGTACCACCGCGTCAAGGGTGATTTCGCCGACCTGCTCGAGCTCGACGAGGATGCCCAGACCCACGCCATGCAGGCGGGTTTCATCAACTTCTACCAGGATGACGCGGTCAATCCCTATGTCGCCCTCACCGCACGCGGGCCGTGGATCGTGACCCTGAAGGGCGCGGTGCTGCATGACTCGGGCGGCTACGGCATGCTCGGCTTCGGCCACGCACCGGCCAAGGTGCTCGAGGCGATGGCCAAGCCGCAGGCGATGGCCAACATCATGACCCCGAGCCTGTCCCAGTTGCGCCTAAGCACTTTGTTGCGCGAAGCGATCGGCCTGGGCCGCGACTGTCCGTATGCGAGCTTCATGTGCCTGAACTCCGGCTCCGAATCGGTCACGCTGGCGGCCCGCATCGCCGATGCCAACGCCAAGGCCATGACCGACGAAGGCGGCCGGCACGCCGGTCGCACCACCATCAAGCGGGTCGTGGTCAAGGGTGGTTTCCATGGCCGCACCGAGCGCCCGGGCTTGTACTCCAACTCCTCGCG
Organism: Lysobacter sp. A289; assembly: GCF_054072675.1. Classification (NCBI taxonomy): domain Bacteria; kingdom Pseudomonadati; phylum Pseudomonadota; class Gammaproteobacteria; order Lysobacterales; family Lysobacteraceae; genus Lysobacter; species Lysobacter sp. A289. The sequence continues at coordinate 425,505 of NZ_JBSVRN010000001.1, read as the reverse complement.
CAAGGCCTACGAGCAGTACCTGGCCAGCTACCGCGGCGAGAACAGCGTGATCGTGATCGCGCCCTACGACATCGATGCGCTGAAGCAGGCGTTCGCCGATGCCGACGCCAACAACTGGTTCATCGAGGCGATGTTCCTGGAGCCGGTAATGGGCGAAGGTGACCCGGGCCGCAGCGTGCCGGTCGACTTCTACAATGCCGCCCGCGCGCTGACCAAGGCCCACGGTGCGCTGCTGCTGGTCGACTCGATCCAGGCCGGACTGCGCGCCAACGGCGTGTTGTCGATCGTTGACTACCCCGGCTTCGAGGGCGTCGATGCGCCCGACATGGAGACCTACTCCAAGGCGCTCAATGCCGGCCAGTACCCCTTGTCGGTTCTGGCGGTCAACGAGGTGGCCGCGAATGCCTACAAAAAGGGCTTGTACGGCAACACCATGACCACCAACCCACGCGCGCTGGATACGGCCTGCGCGGTGCTGGAAACGGTCACCCCGGCGCTGCGCGAGAACATCCGCGCCCGCGGCGCCGAGGCGATCCAGAAGCTGGAGGCGCTCAAGGACACACTGGGCGGCATGATCACCAAGGTCCAGGGCACCGGCCTGCTGTTCTCCTGTGAGCTGTCCGACGACTTCAAGTGCTTCGGCACCGGCTCCACCGAAGAGTGGCTGCGCGAGCACGGCATCGGCGTGATCCATGGCGGTGCCAACTCGTTGCGTTTCACCCCGACCTTCACCGTCACCAGCGCCGAGATCGACCTGCTGGTCAGCATGGTCAGCCGTGCGCTCAAGGAAGGCCCTCGCCTCAACCAGGCCGCGGTGGCCTGACCGCCGCTACGTCAGCCACTGCAATCGCGTACTGAAAAAGCCGGGGCAACCCGGCTTTTTCATGCCAGCACCAATACGATTGAAATTGCCGATCGTCCGTCGCTACAGTCGCGCGCTCCGCCTATCGCTTCGATCGAGACAATCGAATGGCATATCAATGGAGCGCGGGGCAGACTCGTTGGCAACACCAAGCCAAGCCGCCTGGATCCGTGCCAATGCGGCGCTGACCATCTACATGAGGAAGACGACCATGACCCGTCCCGACAACACGTCCAACAGCAGTGCGTCCAACAGCGGATCGACCACCGGTGCCGGCGCGCCCGCCCCGAGCGACCGCAACTCGCTGAGCATCGGCGCAGACGGCCCGATCCTGCTGCACGACGTGCACTTCCTGGAGCAGATGGCGCACTTCAACCGCGAGAAGGTGCCCGAGCGCCAGCCGCACGCCAAGGGCGCGGGTGCGTTCGGCGTGCTCCAGACCACCGAGGATGTCTCGAAGTACACCAAGGCGGCGCTGTTCCAGAAGGGCGCGTCGACCGACATGCTGGCGCGCTTCTCCACCGTCGCCGGCGAGGTGGGCAGCCCCGACACCTGGCGCGACGTGCGCGGGTTCTCGCTGAAGTTCTACACCGATGAGGGCAACTACGACCTGGTCGGCAACAACACCCCGGTGTTCTTCGTGCGCGACCCGATGAAGTTCCCCCACTTCATCCGCAGCCAGAAGCGCCTGCCCGACTCCGGCCTGCGCGACAACCACATGCAGTGGGACTTCTGGACCAACAACCCGGAGACCGCGCACCAGGTCACCTACCTGATGGGCGAGCGTGGCCTGCCGCGCACCTGGCGGAACATGAACGGCTACGGCTCGCACACCTACATGTGGATCAACGCTGCCGGCGAGAAGTTCTGGGTCAAATACCACTTCCACACCGAACAGGGCATGGCGTTCTTCAACAACGCCGAAGCTTCCGCGATGGCCGGCCAGGACGCCGACTTCCACCGCGGCGACCTGTTCAACGCGATCAAGCGCGGCGAACACCCCAGCTGGATCCTGTCGGTGCAAGTCATGCCGTACGCGGACGCCAAGAGCTACCGTTTCAATCCGTTCGACCTGACCAAGACCTGGTCGCACAAGGACTATCCGCTGATCAAGGTCGGCACCATGACCCTGAACCGCAACCCGGAAAACTTCTTCGCCCAGATCGAGCAGGCCGCGTTCTCACCGGGCAACACGGTGCCGGGCATCGGCCTGTCGCCGGACAAGATGTTGCTCGGTCGCGCGTTCGCCTACGCCGACGCCCAGCGCCACCGCATTGGCACCAACTTCCACCAGTTGCCGGTCAACCAGCCCAAGGTGCCGGTCAACACGTACATGTTCGACGGCCTGATGACCTACCACCACAGCGGCAACGCGCCGGTGTACGCACCCAACAGCGGCGGCCGCACTTGGGCGGATGAAACCGGCCCGGTGGCAGACGGCTGGGAGACCGACGGCGAGATGGTCCGCAGCGCCTACACCCTGCACGCGGAGGACGACGACTTCGGCCAGCCCGGCACGCTGGTGCGCGAGGTCTGGAACGACGCCCAACGCGCCCAGTTCGTCGACCAGGTCGCCGGCAGTCTGCTCGGCGGCGTCCGCAGCCCGGTGCTGGAACGCGCGTTCGAATACTGGAAGAACGTCGACCCCGCGACCGGCCAGCAGATCGAAGACAAGGTCCGCTCGGGCAGCGCTCCGGCACCGGCCGAGGGCATGGGCGAGGGCTGATCAGCGGCTCGTATGCATGATCGCCAGTTCGTGAAGCGGTCACGGCCAAGGCCGCCGCAACACGACCGATTACGACCAGACCGATCGCAACACCCCGGCCTCGCGTGCCAGTCACGCGGGGCCGTTTTGTATTCCCGGCCCGGCTTTGCGGCGGCTATTGATACTCAGGGTTCCAGTGCTGGAACGCCGGGCGAAAAGCCGTTGGTCAATTCCGCGTAGTAGGCTCACCCACACCACTAATCTCACTGCCGGAGTCCACCGTGGGTATATCAGCGCAAGCAACTTCACCCCGGGCCTGGCCTGCCTACGTGGCCGCTGTCCTCGTGCTGCTGTGCGGGACATTCATGGCGATCGGCGGCGGCCGGCTGCTGATGCTCGGCGGCAGCCCGTATTTCGTGCTCGCGGGCATCGGCCTGGTGGTCGCGGCGGTGCTGATGTTCCGCCGCCGGGCCGCCGGCACCTGGTTGTATGCGCTGGTGATGCTGGCGACGCTCGGTTGGGCGTTATGGGATGTCGGCCTGGCGTTCTGGCCGCTGGTGTCGCGGCTGTTCGCGTTCGGCGTGCTGAGCCTGCTGGTCGCGCTGGCCTGGCCCGCGCTGACGGGTACCCGCAATCGCGGCGCATGGATCGCCGCCGCCGTGCTCGTCGTGGCCCTGGTCGCCACCGCCATCCGGGCGTTCCAGCCGAGCCCGATAGTGCAGGCCAGCGGCCCGTATCCGGCGGTGACGCCGGTATCGCCAGCGGCGGCACAGAAGGAATGGCGGCATTGGGGTAACACGACCGCCGGCACGCACTTCGCGGCGCTCGACCAGATCAACCGCGACAACGTCGGCCAACTGCAGGTCGCGTGGACGGCGCGCACGGGCGACATCCCCGAGAGCACCGGCTCCGGTGCCGAGGATCAGAACACGCCGCTGCAGATCGGCGACACGCTGTATGTGTGCACCGCCTACGGCAAGGTACTGGCGCTGGACGTGGACACCGGCGAGGAGGCGTGGCGGTTCGACCCGCACGCCACCGCGCCCAACTGGCAGCGCTGTCGCGGCCTCGGCTACCACGAGCAGCTGGCTGGCACAGCCGCACCTGACGCCCTTGACGAAATCGGCGAGGCCGCAGCAACGCCGGCACCGGCCACTCCAGCCACCGCCACCGCATCGGCATCGGCATCGGCATCGGCCAGCGTCGATCCGGTCGGACGCCAGGCTCTTGCCTCGACGAGCTGCAGCAAGCGCCTGTTCCTGCCCACCCTCGACGCCCGCCTGATCGCGCTGGATGCCGACAGCGGCCAACCGTGCGCGGACTTCGGCGACAACGGTACGGTCGACCTCGGCATCGACATGGGCGAGATCAAGCCCGGCTACTACCAGCAGACCTCGACCCCGCTGGTGGCGGGCGACCTGGTAATCGTCGGCGGCCGCGTCGCCGACAACTTCTCGGTCGGCGAACCGCCCGGCGTGGTCCGCGCCTACCACGCAGTCACCGGCGAGCTGGCCTGGGCCTGGGATCCGGGTAACCCCGCCACCACCCTGCGCCCGCCCGAAGGCGAGACCTACACCCGCGGCACGCCCAACGTGTGGTCGGCGATGGCCTACGACCACGCACTGGGCCTGGTGTACCTGCCGACCGGCAACGCCACCCCGGACTTCTGGTCCGGCCATCGCAGCGAACTCGACGACAAGTATTCATCGGCGGTGGTCGCGGTGGATGTCGCCACCGGCCGGCCGCGCTGGCACTACCAGATGACCCACCGCGACCTGTGGGACTTCGACATCCCGGCCCAGCCGCTGTTGTACGACGTGCCCGACGGCAACGGCGGCACCCTGCCGGCGCTGGTGCAGATCACCAAGCAGGGCGAGATCTTCATGCTCAACCGGGTCACCGGCGAGCCGATCGCCGAAGTCGTCGAAAAGCCGGTGCCACAGGGCAACCTGCCCGGCGAGCGCTATTCACCGACCCAGCCGTACTCGGTCGGCATGCCCTCGATCGGCAACGAGACCCTGGTCGAATCCGACATGTGGGGCGCCACCCCGTTCGACCAGCTGCTGTGCCGGATCCAGTTCAAGTCACTGCGCCACGAGGGCGTGTACACCCCGCCGGGGCTGGACCGCTCGCTGCAGATGCCCGGCTCGCTGGGCGGCATGAACTGGGGCGGCGTCTCGGTCGACCCGACCACTCACACCATGTTCGTCAACGACATGCGCCTGGGGCTGGCCAACTACATGGTGCCGCGCGCGGACGTCCCGACCTCCGCCAGCGGCATCGAGATGGGCATCGTCCCGCAGGACGGCACGCCTTACGGTGCGATGCGCGAGCGTTACCTCTCGCAGCTCGGCATCCCCTGCCAGAAGCCGCCGTTCGGCACCATGACCGCGATCGACCTGGCCAGCCGCGAGATCCTCTGGCAGGTGCCACTGGGTACCGTGCAGGACACCGGCCCGTTGGGCATCAAGATGCATCTGCCGATCCCGGTCGGCATGCCGACCCTGGCCGGCTCGCTGGCCACCCAGTCCGGCCTGGTGTTCTTCGCCGGTACCCAGGACTACTACCTGCGCGCACTCGACGGCCGCACCGGCAAGGAATTGTGGAAGGCGCGGTTGCCGGTCGGCAGCCAGGCGGGACCGATGACCTACGTCTCGCCCGATACCGGCCGCCAGTACGTGGTGGTGACCGCCGGCGGTGCCCGCACCTCGCCCGACCGCGGCGACTATGTGATCGCCTACGCGTTGCCGGAGGGTTCGGCCGATCGTTGATCCTGGTTGCCGTTACCGGCGCGCCGCCTTCCCCGCCTGCAGGCGCGCGCCGATCCGGGTGGCCAACCAGGCCTTCGGCAGGTAAGCGGCCAGCAGGTCGACCGCGATGAACCAGGCCGTTACCGGAATCATGAAACTGGCGGCTACGCCTTCACCGCCAGTTGGAACGCCACCCCGCACGCCAGCCCTGTCACCGCACCGACGAGGACTTCCGAAATCCCGTGCCGGCGCAGTACCAGCCGCGACCACGCCACCACCACTGCGGCCGCGAGCAACCCGGCGAACGCCATCGCCTGCGGCCAGACGATGCACGCCGCGAACATCGCGAACGCGACATGCAAAGAGATCTTGAGCCGGCCGCGCAGCACGTGGCCGGCCAGCACGATCACCCCCGACAAGCCGATCGCCGCGACTACACCACGATCCGACCCGGCAATCGCGAGTATCGCCGCAAGCCCCAGCAGCACCCATGAAGCGAACCGGTTGAGTTGCGAGCGCTCGTGCGGCTGCGAGGCATCAATATGCGACCAGCGGCCCGAGCGGGTCTGCAGCGCGCTGTAGATCATCACCACCGCGGCCGCCGCCAGCGTGAGCCCCAGCGCCCGCCACACCCGTCCCGGCGCCGGGCCGCCCGCACTGGTGGCGACGGCCGCTGCGACCACCATCATCACCACCGGGTGGATCAGGATCGACGCCAAGCGCGCGACCCATTCCCAAGTCGGTTTCATGGCGTTGCCGGCGCCGCCTTACCCGCCTGCAGGCGCGCGCCGATCCGGGTGGCCAACCAGGCCATCGGCAGGTAAGCGGCCAGCAGGTCGACCGCGATGAACCAGGCCGGTGCCGGAATCATGAAGCTGGCGGCCACGCCACCGCACAGGAAGATCACGCCAATCGCGTAGGCCAGCTTCGCCTTGTGGCTGGCCGCAATCAGGTAGGCGACGAGCGCCCCGGCGAGCGTGCCGACGGCATGCGCCAGGAACGGCATCACGAAGTGCCGCGGTTCGAAAAGATGGATGGCGGAGGCAAGGCCCTCGGCGCTGGTCACGTCCACGCCCGCCGGCGGCGGAATCAGCGACGGGCCGAGGGTGACGAGTGCCAGGTTGACGGCACTGCCGACGACGAACCCGACGACGACCGCAATCACGTTGCGCAGCAGATGGGGCATGGCAAGTTACCGACTAGTGGGAGGTTTGCGAGCTTACCGCTGCGGATCGCCCTTCGCTCGGTCATCGGCCTGCGCCAGTTGCCGACGCAGCGTCTCCGCATAGGCCTCCCTGACCTGCTCGCCTGGCGTATCTGGCGCATGCGGATAGACGCGCAACATGCCATCGCCGATCCGGCGCGGATGCACGTGAAAATGCAGGTGCGGCACTTCCTGGTCGGCCGCCTCGCCGATGGAATGCCAGAGACTCAGACCCTCGCTGGCGAACGCCTCCCCGACCGCCCGTGTCACCCGCGTCAGCATGGACATGACTGCCGCGCCGGTCGCATAGTCCAAGTCACGGATATCGCGACAATGGCGCCGCGGAACCACCAGGACATGGCCCCGGTTGAACTGGCGCAGATCGACAAACGCGACCGCCAGATCATCCTCGCAGACGATGCTCGCGGGTTCGGCTCCGCGGACGATCCTGCAAAAGACGCAGTCGCTGCTCATGTGCGACAAACGGACTCGATGAACTTGTCGTCGGTGGGAACTGCCGCATCGTTGCGACGGTTGCGGACGCGCCGCTTGGTCGAATTCCCCCTGCGCGACCCCATACCCGTCAAACCTCCAGCGACGCTGTAATGACCTAGCAGTTCCTTGATGCGGTCGTTGAACTTCAGGTACGGGCTGATGAGGATCAGCCGGTCCTTCGCGTCCTTGATGAGCTCTTCAAGGAAGTAGTTGGTTGCGCTGGTGTTGAGAAACTTGGCCATGACTTTCCCTTGCTGCTGGTCGAACAATCCCCTTGACGGCAACCGCAGCCGGATCCGCGGTGCGCCTTGCACGATGTTGCTAGACAGGAAACTCCCCGTCCAGGTAGAACCAGCGGCCATCTATGCACGCGAAGCGGCTCACCTCGTGCAGCCGCACCGCGGGCGCGCTGCCAACCTTGTAGCGGGCCACGAACTCCACCACCGCGCTGTCATCACCGGCATCGGCGTGGCGCTTCACGTCCAGCCCCAGCCAGCGCAGGCCCGGGGTGTCGTCCAGGTCGAGCGCGGCCGGGCGGGTGTCAGGGTGCCAAGTGGCCAGCAGATAGTCGCGCAGGCCCAGCACATAGGCGCTGTAGCGCGAACGCATCAACTCCTCGGCGCTGGTGGCCAGGCCGCGACCCTCGTGCAACGGCTGGCAGCAAGCCGCATAAGCGACGGACGGGTTGCAGGAGCAGGCTTGGGGCATGGAGAACCTGGAATCACGCCGCGCAGTGGAGCCGCGGTCGACTGGATGAATGGTCAGGCGCCTTTCTTCGGATAGAGCACCATTTGAGTACAACGGAAAAGAGCGATGGTCTTGCCGGACTCCCGGTGCGTGACCACGACATCCCAGACCTGGGTGGTCTTGCCAAGATGCACGGCTTTGGCAGTGCACTCGATCGTTCCGTCACGGGCGGTGCCGAGAAAGTTGGACTTGAGCTCGATCGTGGTGAAACCTTCTGCTCCCTCCGGAAGATTGGCGACGCACCCATAACCTGCGGCGGTATCGGCCAGAGTGACAATGCTGCCGGCATGCAGGAACCCGTTGGGCGCCATCATCTCCTTGCGCACACGCAACTCCGACGTAACCTCTGACGCAGAGATACCCGTGATGACGATGCCGAGATGACCAGGAAGGTTCCCGGCGCCGATTTTGTTGAAGTAATCTGAATTCAGTATGGGCATGGCTTCATATACCTTTATCCGACCCGTGAAGTAGCGTCGGCTTGAATGAATTGTCAGGCCGCGCCCGACCTGAGCTTCCGGGGTGCTACCCACATAGTAATCAGCGCCTCAAACACGGGCTCTGCCTGTTGATCCCGCACTACGACGTTGACTTTGAATTCACCAGGTACCGACCAATCGATCTCCGACTGGGGCGTAGCGATGGCAACCAGATCAGTCTTTGCCATCTCGAGGTACTTCACGGCCATTCCCTTGGGAATCCAGCGGTGTGTCGAGGGAATAGTAACCTCGGTCATTGTTCCGCCTGCGAGTTCCGCCATATTGCACATGGCGACGGCATGCACCGTCCCTATGTGGTTTAGCACGGCACGGCGCTTTCGCATCCGCACCTCGCAGTATTGTGGGCGAAGCTCCTCGAATTGCGGGCGAATGCTGCCGAAGTATGGTGCCTTTAGGCACAGTAGGCGAGAGAACGCCCACTTCCCACCCGGTTTAGAGGAAAAGCTTTGCCAAAGGCTTAGTGTTGTCCGGCGCACGGCGTCTCCAACATGAAGATTGCGAGGGAAGTTTGATAGCGGTCTAACGCTTGAGTTAAGACGACCTGCGTAGCGGAGCCGGCAACATGCAAGATTTTTCTGCCATGTTGTTGGTGTAGCGAAACGGGTTCGGCTCGAACGAATTGTTAGTCCCGCCTACTGTTGCGAAGAGATAACGCTTTCAATCTCAGGCGGACATTGCAACTGATTTGGCCATACCGCCCGGGCGTCCTAATCGCGCTTTGAGGATCTGCCCATGAAGTCAGTCCGGCCAACAACCAATCCTTCTCAGCCCGGATAAGGATTGGCCCGCCGCTGTCACCACTTCCTGACCCGCCCTCAAGGGGCAGAGCGTCCGACGGCTTGTCGAACATATAGCAGAGCCAGCGTTCATGGGCGCTGGTGACTTTGTTGTACGCACGACGAAGCTCCGTGCGGTGGGAGCTACTAAATTCGTACCCAGTGAGTCCGTTACCCGTAGCGCCTTTTCCTATGACCTTGATGATTTGGCCGAATTCGTCGTCGCTCTTGTTGATTGCGACAGGAGAGACGTCAGTAACGGGTTGAGCCAATTTTAGAAGTGCGATGTCATCTGAGGCGGAGAGCAGCACTCTAAAAAGCGTCCAATCCCAAGTGGCCAGTGCCTGGTCAAGCAGCTCTTGCGGCGGCTTTTTGTATCCGGGGTGTATTACGAGACGTTCAACGTCTCTAGGTACCCCGTTAATAGTCACCTGCTTGATTTCAGATTGCCACGTGATCGCATGAGCGGCGGTAATTACCCACTGCGGAGCAATCAGTACGCCATGCCCCTCGCTAGGCATGTCAACTAGAGCAGGAAACTCAGACGCCGGAACTCGATACTTGGAGTCATCAACGTCATCTCGAATGACGATCGCGCTTGCACTGAAGGACACAACTAGCAATGCGAGCAACCAGAGTCGAGTCATATGTGATGCCTTTGGGAATGTCTTCAAGGGGGCTAACGCCGGCGATTAAATTAAGCCGTACGCTATCCGCAGTTGTCCGCTAGCGCCTTAACTGCCTCTGGTGAGAGCGCGTAATTTACCCAGATTGGGTCAGCCTGCGCCCCGAGCCGCTCGTAAAACCGCTTGCCAGCTTCATTCCAGTCTGCGACTTGCCACCGCACGCGCCCGCAGCCCCTGACCACAGCCTCTCGAGCGACGGCTTTCATCAGTGCCTCCCCAACCCGCTGCCCCCTCGCCTCAGGGACGACGAATAATTCCTTCACGAACAATGCAGGTACAGCCTCCGCGGTAAAGGGGACGATGTAGAACACTGCCATGCCAACAACACGGCATTCGCTCTCGGCAACCAAGGCATAGAAGTCTGGCGGTAAACGACTGAAGCCTCGCTCCCGGAGCACATCCTCAGTGACGGCGAAGGAGTCGGCGTACTGCTCAAACTCCGCTAAAGAGCGCATGAGCGGGAGCAAGCTAGGGATGTCTACTTCTACCGCGAGACGGACTTTCATCGTTGTAGTCACTTTCGCCCTGATTTGTTAGTGGGCCGAAGCAGTAGCCACGTCACCAGTCCTGGAAGAATAATGCCTGCCAGAAAAAGCAAGTCGGACAGACTCAGCTTTGTACTGATTCCGGGAATGGAAATATCCGCCTGACTGATTGATGGCTGGCCGTGACCAGTGAGATAAAGATCCACAACGACGAGCACCAGCGCAGACACGACGCCAAACGCTAGTGCGGCACTAACAGCAACGAGTAATCGTGCGTACCACTTCATTCAGTCTGGCTCCAGCCTTACGTCTGATTTAAGCCGACCTGCGTAGTGGAGCCAACCATATGGCAAGCTTTATCTGCCATGTGGTTGGTGGAACGAAGCGGGTTCGGGTTGAACGAATTATTAAGGCACTCTTGGGTCATAGGGAGGCTACCAGACGTTTCTTTGCACGCCGGATCTGGCAACGACCCCCGGCTTCAGTCTTTCATCAGCGCCGTAGTCTTCAGCGGGATGGAAGAACAACCGAGGCGTATCACCGACTGTCTCCAGCCGGCGCTTGTAAGCCGCAAGTTGCTCAGCACGGCCAGCGTCGCCAATTTTTCCGGGCATATGCGCAACATATGGAGGAAGGACATCAAATCCTGCGTATCGCAGCAATCCATTGTGTATGGGCCAAAGAACTGTAAGTAAGCTCCCATCAATGCCATCAGGAGCGTATGTCTCTGCCGAGGTGCCCGTCGTACTCGCCACCATCGCTAGCTTATTCTTGAATACGCCGGTGTCATATTTACGACCCGTATGGTAGGCAAACCCTCTAGCAAATACGCGATCAAACCAGCCCTTTAGAATTGCTGGCGGACCAAACCACCAGATTGGAAACTGCAAAATTAGAAGGTCGGCTTGTACCAGCTTCTCCTGCTCTGTTTTTATCTCGGGCGCGATAGTTCCGTATGCCATCGCATGGGTCTGCTCACGTGCAATGCTGAGCCGATCCGGATCGGAGCGATCACCTGTAAAGTCATGAGGGCCTGTTACAGGATTCCAGCCCATCGCGTAGAGGTCGGATACTTGTACGTCATGACCTTGCGACGTCAGCGTATTTACTGCCAAGTCCTTCATTGAGCCGTTAAACGACGAGGGTTCAGGATGAGCGTAAACAATGAGAACTTTCATGATGGTCATGAGGAATTGGTTGAGCGCCTAACGCCTGAGTTAAGCCGACCTGCGTAGCGGAACCGGCAACATGGCAAGCTTAACCTGCCATGTTGTTGGTGTAGCGAAGTAGGTTCGGCTTGAACGAATTGTTAGGCCGCTGCCACCGCCCTCAGAGCCTACAGAAACGATGACAGGACCATGAAAATTGCACCGCCCACAATGGCGAGAACCATAAGCCAGCGGAGCGAATTGGCAGACAAGAAGCCAAAGAACCGCATGTGCATTGCCGAGAACGAATGACCGCAGCCAGGACAGCGGACTTTGGTAGATGCGCCCGGAGCGGTCACAACCCCAAGCAGAAGAGGGACGCCACCCCAAACGAGCGCGTCGCGGGCCTCAAATCTAGCGGAGCACTTGGGACAGATCTCGTGATCGTTCATCTGCGGCCTAACTATAGTTATCAATAAATTCCGCCTGATAATACAACTCAAGCGGCACCGATCTTCCCGTCCTGCTCCTGTGCCCGTCCTAGCACAACCAGCATTTCCACCAGCTTCGGCAGGCGCTTTTTCCACGGGCCACGGGCAGTAAACCTTGCGGCGATCTCATCGAGTGAGAGCGGGACGGGGCTGGTGGCGAGGAGGTCGGCGCTGGTGCTGCCGTCGCCGTGGCTGAAGGTGATCGGCCGCTCGAACATTTAGTCCTGCTCGGCGGTGGCATGCGGGGTGTCGACGCCGAGCAGATGGGACAGGTCGATCAGGAAGGATTGCGAGGTCGACAGCTCGGAGGCGGTGATGCCTTGCCATTTGGTGATGAAGGCGAGAGCGCCCTCACACCCCAAGGGTGCTTCCTTCGGGGCGTCCGCCCGTTGGGCACCTTCTCCCGCGAGCGGGAGAAGGGAAGAGCTGGTGTTTGCGTCGGCCACGTATCGAGTCCCCTACCCTGCGGTTTTGTGATGCCGTTAGCAGGATACGGCAGGCGGTCGTGCGGGGTGGCCGGCGGCCGCGGAAAGTCAGGGGACTTGCAGACTGAAGCGAGGAAAGCCTGCCCCGGATACTTCAGGCGCGGGATCGTCGCGCAGCTCGCCCAGCGGCGGAATGACGAGCGTGGTGTATTCCTCGTAATGCGCATCGGGCAGGTCGCGCAGGGCCAGGCGCTCGATCCGCGGTGATCCGATCGGCAGCTGCGCCGCCTCGTACAGGATCGCCTCGTGCTCTGCCGGGTACCAGCGCAGCAGCTTGTCGACCAGCGCCTGCAGCCCTTCGCGCTCGGCGTGCAGGCGGCGGCACGACAGGTCACCGGACAGGGTCACCTGCCACAGCAGCACCAGGCCGTCGGTATCAGGCCGGCGGTCGTAGACCAGGAAATGGGTCGCTTCCATCGACTGCACGCCGCGGTGGCCCGGGTCGATCCCGAGGTCGGCGTACAGACAGGCTTCGGCCGAAATCCCCGGCTCCATGCGCGCCGGGATGCCCTTCGCGCGGGCCTTGCGCAGCACCGTGTGCGGCACGTCGGCAAACACGCCCGGGTGGCCGTAGAACACCGCGCAGACGTGCTTGCCGGCCTCCACCTCGGCCATGATCGCCGCGTCGATCTCGCGGTAGATCTCCCGCCGGTCCTTGTCGGGCGCGTAGTAGACGCCGAGATTGATAGCGTCGGGGCGGAAGCCGTGGATCATGCCCAGTGCGAACGGGTCGACCAGGCAGAACACGACCTCGGCTTCGCGGATTTCCGACAGGCAGCGTTCGCTGGCGTGGCGGCCGAACTGGATCCCGCTGCCCACCACCACCAGGCCTCCGGCCGACTTCGCGGCGGAGCCGGCATCCCCGCTCGCACACACCACGCGGTCGCGACCGTCGTGCTTGGCGCGGTACAGAGCTTGGTCTGCCTCGTGGATCAGCTCCTCCAGCGTGGCGGTGTCAGCGCTCCTCTGGCAGATCCCCGCGCTGAGGTTGAAGCCGAACGTCTGCCCGAACACGGTGATCGGTTCGATCCTCGCGCGCAGGCGCAGCAACAGCGCCTCGGCTTCGGCCACGTCGGCATCGATCAGGATCGTGAACTCGTCGCCGCCGCTGCGCCCGGCGATGCCGCGCGCGCCAACGACCTCGGTGATCCATGCGCCAAGCGAACGCAGCGCCTCATCGCCGGCAGCGTGGCCGTAGCTGTCGTTGACCTGCTTGAACAGGTCGATGTCGGCGACGATCGCCGTAAACGGCCTCCCGTTGGCGCGGGCGCGCGCGAATGCAGCTTGGCCGAGCTTGCGGACCTGCTGGTAGTTGTACAGGCGGGTCAGGCCGTCGTGCTCGGACTGCCAGCGGTAGCGACGGCGCTCGCGGAGCGAGCGGCGCAGCAACCCCGATAGCAGGATCGCGGTGACCAGCAGCCCGACCAGGCCCACGCCAAGCATTATCTGCCGGCGCTGCGTCGCGGTGACCTGCAGCGCCGCCAGCTCCTTTTCGGCTTCCAGCAGGGCGATCTGCTGCTCCTTCAAACGGGTATCGAACTCGACCTGCAGGTAGACCAGGCGGCGGTCGCGGGCGTCACGCTCGGCGACCTTCGATGCCGACATGGCCAGCCGGAAATGGGCGAGCGCCCGGGCGAAGTCGCCGCGCCGCTCGGCCAGCTTGGCGAACAGATCCTCGGTCTCCGCGATCGCGAGGTGGGAGTCCTGGTCCCGGTAGTAGCGCAGGGTGTCGGTCAGCAGCATCTCGGCCTCGTCGAGCCCCCGGTTCGACTCGATCAGGCTGTTGGCCAGCTCCAGTCTGGCGCTCCAGGCGCCGGCCGCGAAGCCCGCCGCCACGAAATCCGCAAGCGCCTGGCGGGCCCAGCCCAGTGCCTCGGCGTGACGCCCCTGGCTGGCCGCCATCTTGCCGACGCCGTACTTGCCGTTGGCAATGAACACCAGGTCGCCGGCGCGGGTGCAGGCCTCGATCTGGCGATGCCGCCATGCCTCCGCTTCGCGGAAATTACCCGCGTGATCCTCGGCCATGCCCACGTCGGCCAAGGCCAGACACAGCGCCCTGGGATCATTTCCGGCTTCGACAATCTCGAGGGCGCGCAGCGCCAGATCCCGCGCCTTGCCGGTCTCGCCGACGAGGGTGTGCAGATAACTGGCGGCACCGAGCAGCCCGGCCGATTCCGCGGGTGCCTCATCCAGGTACGACAGGCCCTCGCCCAGCCAGGTGAATGCCAACGTCCAGTCCTCGACGTTGGCGGCGATGCTGATGGCGCTGGTATAGACGCGCACGCGCAGCGCCGCAGGCAGGTCCTGGCGCAGCAGCTCGGACAGGCCCTGCAGCGCGGCGGACTGGTTGCCGGCGAGCCCGAGGTTGCGCAGACGGACAAACTCTATCCGGTAGCGCTGCTCCTGCGAGAGCGCATCCAGCTGCGATGCCAGGCCCTCGATCTTCTTGTCGGACTCACGCCAGTGCGCGGTAACCGCCAACCGCTCGATGTCCTGGACCTGCGCCTCCAACGCGTCGTCGGCGAACACCGGCGTGGCGGCGAACGCAAGCAGCAGGAAGGCGATGGAGAGGAACCGGCTCATACGGTAGCGATCATCGACGGCGTAAGGCGCGGTCAGCTACTCGTAAGCCTTGATGATGTGGTTTGTGGCGAACTGTCCGTCCGCCAGCCCGGTTAGCCGCTTGATCGCTGCGTAATCGCTGGCAAGCATTGCCTTCTGCTCATCCCCGGACAGGCCGGCGCGCTTGACCACCGCGCCCGGATCCTCCGCATACTCTGCGGCCAGCGCGGCATCACTGCCGAGTTTCCGCATCAGAACGAGCAGTTTTGACATGTCCCCTTCCCCTTGAATTGACCAGACATCCACTGCCCCATGTGCCGGATCGATCACCCCAGTCCCAGCCCATCAAGCTGTTTGACCCTAGCATAGGCCCGTGTCCGTCTTCGCGCCGCGCGCCGGGGTGCAAGCCGCCGTCAGCCGGCAGGCTCCTGCGGTGCCGCGTAGGTGCCCACCAGCCGCGCCTTCCCCATCACGTGGCCGCTCATCGCCCTGAGCAGCGCGTCGCGGCCGGTGTCGGGCGCGAGGTCGAGCGCGGCGTCCAGTGCAAACACCTGGAAGTGGTAGTGGTGCAGGCCGGTTCCCGCAGGCGGCCGAGGGCCGAAGTAACCGGTTGATCCGTGGTCGTTGAGGCCCTGGCGCATGCCGTCCGGGTCGGCCAGCCGCGGATCCGCGGGCAGGCCTTCGGGCAGCGACGTCGCGCCAGCCGGGATGTTCCAGGCCACCCAGTGCACGTAGGGCGCGGGCCGGTCGGCGTCGGGATCCTCCATCACCAGCGCGTAGGTCTGCGCACCCTCCACCGGCTGCCAGGCCAACGCCGGCGAAATGTCCTCGCCGTAGGCACTGTGGCGCGCCGCGATTGGCTGGCCGTCGGCGAAAGCCGGCGAGCGCAACGTAAACTCGCCGGCGCTGGTGGCCTGCGTGTCAGGGCTGTCGAAGGCGAGCGCCACGCCATCGCCCTGGCAGCCCGGGGCGATGGCCGCTAGCAGGGCGGCGAGTGCAATCGGCAGGATGGTACGTCGGGACGTGCGGTTCATGGCGCGATCCTCGAAACGGGTACACAGGCTAGCGTGAGTCGCGTTGCGCGGGTGCGAAACCGTCAAGCGCCAACCTCAACACCCGCGAAGCCGCCGAACGCGGCGTGTTCGGTTCACCGGCCATGTTCGTCGGCGACGTGATTCTCATCATCGATGCCGTGATCGACGACCCCGGATTTCACCCGGTCTAACGATCGCGACTCGCAAACTGTGTCACCCCGATGGAAGAGTTGACTGGTGGACACGGTGCAGCCGCTCGCCAGAGGCGGCCTGGACAATACCAACAAGGAGATAAACATGAGCATTAAGGGAAAAGTCGCCCTCGTCACCGGCGCTGGCCAGGGCATTGGCCGTGCGATCGCTCTCAGGCTGGCGAACGACGGCGCTGACATCGCCATCGTGGACATCAAGGACGAGCAGATGAAGGCTGTCGCGGACGAGGTGAGGGCGGTCGGTCGCAAAGGGACAACGTTCAAGGCCGACGTTTCAAATCGCGACGATGTTCATGCCGCCATCGATCACGCTGAAAAGGAACTTGGCGGATTCGACATCATCGTCAACAACGCGGGCATCGCCTCGATTCAGCCTCTGGTCGACGTCACGCCCGAGGAACTCGACAAGATCCTGAAGGTCAACGTCGCGGGCGTCGTGTGGGGCATTCAAGCCGCCGCAAAGAAGTTCAAGGAGCGTAAGCAGAAAGGCAAGATCATCAACGCGGCGTCGAATGCCGGCCACGAGGGCTTCGCTCTCCTGGGTTTATACAGCGCGACCAAATTCGCGGTCCGGGGTTTGACGCAGGCGGCTGCCAAGGAGCTTGCCAGCGACGGCATCACGGTCAACGCCTACTGCCCGGGCACTGTCGGTACTGACATGTGGGTCGAGATTGACAGGCGTATGGCCGAGATCAATGGAGACGAAATCGGGGTCAACCTCAAGAAGAATATCGAAGGCATCGCTCTTGGCCGCGCTCAGACCCCCGAGGAGGTTGCCGCGTTCGTTTCCTACCTGGCCGGTCCCGATTCGGATTACATGACCGGCCAGGCCCCCCTGATCGATGGCGGCATCGTCTACCGGTGAGCATGTCGAGAACAGGAGTCAGGGCGATCTATACCTGCCCGATGCATCCGGAGATCAGGCGCGATGGGCCGGGCAACTGCCCGATCTGCGGGATGGCGTTGGAGCCGGACGTGGCCACCGCCGACGACGGGCCGAACCCGGAGCTGGCCGACATGACCCGGCGGTTCTGGATCGGGCTGGTGCTCACCCTTCCCGTGTTCGTGCTGGAGATGGGCGGCCACCTGTTCCCGGCGATCCATCGTCTGGTTCCGCCAACCACGTCGGCCTGGATCCAGTTCGCCTTGGCCACGCCGGTGGTGTGGTGGGCCGGCTGGCCGTTCTTCCAGCGCGCGTGGGCGTCGCTGGTCACCCGCAACCTCAACATGTTCACCCTGATCGCCATGGGCACCGGTGTGGCCTGGACCTACAGCGCGGTGGCCACGCTCATGCCCGGCCTGTTCCCGCCCGCGTTCCGGGCGGCAGACGGGAGCGTCGCGGTCTACTTCGAGGCCGCCGCCGTTATCACCGTCCTCGTCCTCCTCGGCCAGGTGCTGGAGCTGCGCGCGCGCGAGCAGACCTCCGGCGCGATCAAGGCCCTGCTCGATCTCGCACCCAAGACCGCCCGACGGATCGACGCATCCGGCGAGGAAAGCGACGTGCCGGTCGAAGAGGTCGAAATCGGCGACCGCCTGCGCGTGCGCCCCGGCGAGAACGTGCCGGTGGACGGCGTGGTCGTCGACGGCCGCTCGGCCGTGGACGAGTCCATGGTGACGGGTGAATCCATGCCGGTGACCCGCAGCGTCGACGACCCGGTCATCGGCGGCACCCTCAACCAGTCGGGCGCGCTCATCATCCGCGCCGAGAAGGTCGGCCGCGACACCCTGCTGTCGCGGATCGTGCAGATGGTCGCCGACGCGCAGCGCTCGCGCGCGCCGATCCAGCGCATGGCCGACCGCGTTTCGGGCTGGTTCGTGCCGGCGGTGATCGCGGCTGCCATCGTCACCTTCATCGTCTGGTCCATCGTCGGGCCGGAGCCCAGGATGGCCTACGGCCTGGTGGCCGCGGTCTCGGTGCTGATCATCGCCTGCCCTTGCGCGCTGGGGCTGGCCACGCCGATGTCGATCATGGTCGGCGTGGGCAAGGGCGCGCAGCTCGGCGTGCTGATCAAGAACGCCGAGGCGCTGGAGCACCTGGAGAAGGTCGACACCCTGGTGGTCGACAAGACCGGCACGCTTACCGAGGGCAAGCCGTCGGTGACCGGCATCGTGCCCGCCGAGGGTTTCGACGAGGAGGCGATCCTGCGTTTGGCTGCGGGCGTGGAGCGCGCCTCCGAGCATCCGCTGGCGCTGGCGATCGTCGACGCTGCCAAGAGCCGCGGCATCGTCATCCCCGACGTCACCGGCTTCGACTCACCCACCGGCAAGGGCGTGCTTGGAACAGTGGAAGGCAAGTTCGTCTCGCTTGGCAACGCCGCCTTCCTGGCCGAGCAGTGCGTCGATACCGCCGCCTTGGCCGACCAGGCCGACGGCCTGCGTGGCGAAGGCGCAACCGCCATCTACATCGGCGTGTCCGGCCGTGCCGCCGGCATCCTCGCCATCGCCGACCCGATCAAGGACACCACGGCGCCGGCCTTGCAGGCATTGCGCGATGACGGCATCCGCATCGTCATGCTGACCGGCGACAACCGCACCACGGCCCTGGCGGTGGCGCGCACGCTCGGGATCGACGAGGTCGAGGCGGACGTGCTGCCTGACGGCAAGAGCGACGTGGTGTCGCGCCTGCGTGCCGAAGGCCGGGTGGTCGCCATGGCCGGGGACGGCGTCAACGACGCCCCGGCCCTGGCCGCTGCGGACGTGGGCATCGCCATGGGCCCGGGCACCGACGTGGCCATGGAAAGCGCCGGCGTCACCCTGCTCAAGGGCGACCTGATGGGCATCGTCAGGGCGCGGCAGCTGTCGGAAGCCACCATGCGCAACATCCGCCAGAACCTGCTTTTCGCCTTCGCCTACAACGCGGCCGGCATCCCGATCGCCGCCGGCGTGCTGTATCCGTTCTTCGGCATCCTGCTGTCGCCGATCATCGCCGCGGCGGCCATGACGCTGTCGTCGGTGAGCGTGATCGGCAACGCGCTCAGGCTGCGTTTACTGAAGTTGTGAACGCGGTGAAACCCTGCGTGCTCGGCGGCATCTGCACGATGTCGTAGCCGCGGTAGCTGGTCGAGATCGGCTCAGATGTCGACGACGATCTTGCCGAAGTGCTTCCCGCTCTCTTGATGGCGGAACGCGGCCACCAGGTCGTCGAGCGCGAAGTGGCGATCGATGATCGGGCGCATGGTGCTGGCGTCGAGTGCGCGCACCATGTCCTGCTGCTGGCGGCGGCTGCCGACCACGAATGCCTGCAGGCGCAGGTGCCGCGCCAGGGCCAGGCCCAACGGCAGCTTGCTGTCGACGCCGGTCAGCACGCCGATCACGGCGATGTGGCCGCCCACGCGGGTCGCCAGCATCGACTGCACCAACGTCTCTGGACCACCCACCTCGATCACGTGGTCCACGCCGCGGCCACCGGTCAGGCCGCGCACGGTCATGCCCCACTCGGGATCCTTGCGGTAGTTGATCACCTCGTCGGCGCCCAACTCACGCAGGCGCTCGAGCTTGGCGTCGCTGGACGAGGTCGCGATCACGCGCGCGCCGGCCAGCTTCGCGAACTGCAGTGCGAACACCGACACACCACCCGTGCCCTGCACCAGCACGTCCTGGCCCGGTTGCAGCGCGCCGTGCTCGAACAGCGCCTGCCAGGCAGTCAGGCCGGCGGTGGTCAGGGTGGCCGCTTCGGTGTGGCTCCAGCCGCGCGGCGCGAGGGTGAACGCCGTGGCCGCCGCCGTCACCTGCTCGCGCGCATAGCCGTCGATGCCGTCGCCCGGCACCCGGCCGAAGCCCTCGGCCTGCGGCTCGCCGTCAACCCAGTCCGGAAAGAACGTGCTGACCACGTGATCGCCGACGGCAAACTCGGTGACGCCCGCGCCGACCGCGGTCACTTCGCCAGCACCGTCGGACATCGGAATGCGCCGCTCCTTGGGAGCCATCGCGCCACTGACCACGCCGTAGTCGTGGTAATTGAGCGAGCTGGCGCGCAGGCGCACGGTGATCTCACCGGGGCCAGGCTCGACCGGCTGCGTGGTGCCGATGGTGACGTGGTCGAAGCCGCCACCGGCGGGGATGAAAACAGTCTTGATGGTCATGGGGGATCCTCTTGGGTGATACCGGCCATCCGCGCGCGGTCGGCCTCGGTCAGCCCCAGAATGCCTGCCTCGGCATAGATTAGGGAATCCGCCCCAACACTCGCTAGCTGCCGCAGGCCGGCAGTTCGAGCGTGCTCGCGATGTCGCGCCAGTCGAAGGCGACCATGCCCTGGTCGTCATGCACCGCGTAGAACACGCCTTCGGGGAACTCGCGGGTCGCGGCCTGGTGCAGCCAGATCCCGTCGGTGTTGGCCACCATGTCGCCGCGGAAGGCGCCGGCGTGCTGCAGGCTCTCGCGTTCGAACAGGTGGAAGGTGGTTACGTCCTTGGCCTGCTCGGTGGTCACCCACCACCCGCCGTCACCGCAGGTGTACAGGGCAATGCCCTCGGCCTGGGCGGCGAAGGTGTCGGCGCCGAACACCTGCCCGGAGAAGTTGCCTTCCAGGTCGTACACCTTGAACTCGTTGGCGTAGGTCTCGTCCTCCTCGGCCACCAGCAAGCGCCCGGTGGCCGGGTCGCCCCAGAGTGACTCGACCACGCGCAGTGCGCCGGTCTCGCCGGTATCGCCGAAGGCACCGGTGAACTCGCCCAGCATGCCGTTGTCGCCCACGGTGACGCTGTAGCGCTTGACCCGCTCGTCCAGTTTGGCCAGCGGCGGCAGGATGTCCTCGCCGTCCGCGTCCTCGCCGGCCATGTAGGCATCGGTGACGTAGATCTCGTAGGCGCCCTCGCCGGCCTTGTCGACCCACAGGCCGTACGGCTTGACCAGCTGCTCCTGGCCGAAGCTCCCCAGCGGCTGCAGCGACGGCAGCGCGAAGCCCTGCACGCGCTGGTTGTCGCGCTCGACCACCAACAGCAGGTCATCGATCACGAATACGCCGTTGGGACGCCTGAACTGTCCGTCCGCCTCGCCGCGCGAGCCCAGCGTGCGAACAGTGGCACCGGTATCGCCGTCGTAGACCACCAACTGATCGGTGGCCTTGGCGGTGCCGAACACCCAGGTGCTGCCGTCGGCCGTGGTCCAGCTGGCCAGCGAGTCGATGTTGTCCTCCGGGGTCATCGTGCTCTTGAACGCCTCGGTAATGACCGGCGTGTCAGTCGTCGCGCCCGGTTCGGCGTTGGCCGCTGCAGCGTCGGCACTGCCTTGCGCAGGCGCGGTGGAGGTTGTGGCATCGCCGGCGTTGCCACAGGCGCTGACGGCCAGTGAGATGGCAAGGGACAGGGGCAGCAGGTTTAAGCGAAGGGTCATGGATGGGTCCTCGGGATTCGGAGTGGGCGGGGCGGATTCGGCGGGTGCGCGGCGATCAGAAATTCACCTGCACACCCAGCTCGAAGGTGCGGCCGTAGCTCTCGAACTGGCTGTTGAAGCGGCGCTCGCCCAGGTATGCGTACAGCGGGCGATCGTTGAGGTTGATTGCGTTGAAGTAAAGCTGGGTGCTCGGACTGAGACGGTACTTGGCACTCAGGTCAAGCTGGAAGTGATCGTCCACGTAGCGGTCGAACGCCGGGTCGTCCAGTTCCTCCAGCGAGTCGAGGTAGCGGCTGCGGTAGTTGCCGGCCAGACGTAGCGAAACGGTCTCGTTCTCATAGCCCAGCGACACGTTGCCGACCCGGTCGGACTGGCGCGGCAGGCTGAACTCGCCCTCACGGAATGGCAGCGTGGACTCGCTGTCGATCCAGGCGTGGTTGATCGAGAACAGCAGGCCGTCGAACGGCCCGGGCAGGAACGAGAGTTTCTGCGTCCAGCCCAGTTCCAGGCCGCGGACGGTCGCGTCGTCGCCATTGAGCGGCTGGATCGCCTCGTCGAAGTCGACGAAGGCGCCGGTACCGGCCACGTCGGCGACCACGATGAAGTCATCGATCTTCTTGTAAAACAGGCTCGCGGAGAGCAGGGACACGTCGCCAGGGTAGCACTCCACCGACAGGTCGACGTTGGTGGCGCGCATCGGGTCCAGCTCGGGGTTGCCCAGCTCTGCCTTGCGCTCGTAGCCGTCGCCGTCTTCCTCGATCTCGATCACCTGGTAGGGCGCGGAGTCGGCGAAGTTCGGCCGCGACACGGTCTTGTTGGCAGAGGCCCGGAACACCAATCCCTCGCGCGGCTCCCAGCGTGCGTGCAGGCCCGGCAGCCAGTTGGTGTAGGTCTTGCCCATGCCGATCGGCACGAACATCGGATCGCCGCTGCCGGACTGCTCGTCGATCTCGATGCGGGTGCCGACGGCGTCGTACTCGGTGCGCTCCACGCGCACGCCGCCGATCAGGTGCAGGTCGCCGAAGTCCAGCTTGCCCATCGCGTAGGCGGCATGGATGTCCTCGTCGACGCGGTAGTCACCGCCCTGGCGCTCGATCGCGGTCTCCTCCTCGTCGATCTCGAACTGGCCGCGATTGGCGTCGATGAAACCGGCCAGGCTACCGGCGTCGGCGATCGGCTGGAGCGTCGCATACGGGTAGTCGGCACCCGAGCGGGCGAAATCGGCCAGGGTGTAGTCGCCGCCGTAGCCACCGAACACGGTCGAGTCGAAGTCGGCGGTCTTGTCGCGCAACCGCGACTTGCCGCCGAACTTGATGTAGCCGTAGATATCGCCCAGCTCGAAGTCCCGCTGCAGGTCCAGTTTCAGCGCAGTTTCGGTCTCCTTGGTGCTGTAGGGCTCCAAAACGATCTCGTCGAGCTCGTACGCGCCGGCATCGGTGAATGCGGCGTTGTCCAGGCCGAAGAAGTGCGGGCGCTTGCCGGCGCCGCCAATGTCGTAGCCCAGGTCGAGCCCTTCCTGCACCCAACCGGCGCCGAAAGAATCGGTCTCCTCGGTTTCGGCAAACGAGTAGGCGGCGCTGTAGTCGATCGTCCACGGGCCGCGGAAGGCCTTGCCGCCCAGGGTGGTGGCGAAGATGTCCTGGGTCTGGATGCGTGCCTCGGTGAACTTCTCCACCGTCGCGTCCTCGAACCGGCCGCCAGTCCCGTCCAGTGCCACGGTGTCGCCGTCGTCGAACACGAACACGTTGGTGGACTGCACCTCGTCGTCGCTGAAACGGCTGTAGAGGTTGCGCCAGTAGAACTCGTTGTCCATGTCCGGGCGCCAGTCGAAGTTGAGGTTCGCACTGGTGCGCTCGCGGGTAATCATGTAGTCGCGCTGCTCGCCCTCGGCGATGCCCTTGAACTCGGTGCCGTTGGGCGCTTCCAGCCAGTCCGCGCCGGCGGTCTCGATGCCGTCGGTGGCGAACTCACGCTCATACCAGCTCACCGACGCCGCTACGCCGAAGTCGTCGTTGGCGCCGAAACGGTCGGTGTAGGTGCCCGACAATTTGGGATTGGTGTTGTCGCTGCGTTCGTTGTGGCTGGCCTCCACGCGGCCGCTGATGCTGCGGCCTGGACGGTCGAAGGCGGTCAGACTCTTGATCTCGATGTGACCACCGACGGCGTCGCCGTCCATGTCGGGGGTGACCGTCTTGATCACCTCCAGCGTCTCCAGCAGGTCGGAGGAGATCACGTCCAGGTTGACCGCGCGCGAGTCGTCTTCCGGCCCGGGCACACGCATTCCGTTGATGCTGGTGGTGTTGAGCGCGGCGTCGAGGCCACGCACGACCACGAACCGGCCCTCGCCCTGGTCGCGCTCCAGTGACACGCCGGGCAGTCGCTGCAGCGACTCGGCCACGTTCTGGTCGGGGAACTGGCCGATCGCGTCGGCCGAGACGATCGATACCAGGTTGTCGGACGCCTGCTGCTGGCTCAGCGCGGCGGCCTGCCCGGCCATTTGGCCAATCACCAGCACCGAGTCCAGCGTGGTCGCGGCGCCACCAACGGCGCCAATGGCGATATTGCCGATCGAGGCCATCGGTTCTGCCACTTCAATCGCCTGCTGCACCGGTGCGGCGCCGACGTAGTCGACCTGCAACGTGTAGCTGCCGGCGGGCAGGCCGCCGATACGGAAGCTGCCATCGTCGCCGCTGACCGCCTGACGGTTGCCTTCCAATACGCGGATGGTGGCGCCCTGGAATCCGATCAGGCCGGCCTGATCGGTCACGCGGCCAGCCACGGTGGCGGCATCGGCATGGGACATCACGGAAAACAATGGCAAGGCGGTTGCAACGGCGCATGCAAGCGCACGCTGGCGCAGGGGCTTACGGGACGTCATGGTGACTCCGGCGGATTGGGGTAAGGGTCGTCGAGCCAATTCGGATCAGCTGATCCCTGCAACCGTATGTCTCAACCGTGACCTGCCGATGACAGTTGTCACCCCAATGCCACCTGTCGCCATGTTCAGTTCCCGGCGGGTATCACCTCGCCGTACCGGTTCATGCCCGAGCCGCCGTTGGAGCCGGCGTCGTAGACGTAGCCGTACACCCGCGTGCCATCGGCACGTCGAACCGGCTGGCCGCGGACCCACTGTGCATCGACCTCGTCGACCTGCAGCGTCTCCGGCTGCCAGTTGCCGGCGGCATCGGTGCTGGCGTGGAACAGGCGGCCGCTGGCGTTCTCGATGAACAGCACCTGTGCGCGACCGTCCAGAACGATGGCGTCGGCGCCGGTCTGGTCGGAGTCGACCGCGTTCTGTACCAAGTGGCGATCGGTCACCATGTTGACCTCGCCCAGCGGGCCACCGGCAACCGAGCGGCGCTCGCGCAGCCGCCCATCAGCCTGGCGGTAGATCACCATGACGGTGTCGTCCTGAGGCAGGTAGACCAGCGGCAGGATCGCACCGACATCGTCTTCGCCGGTACCGAGCCGGTCGGAAACCAGCTCGCGCGGGCCGGGCTGCCCGTCGGCCCCGATGAGGCGATACCAGGCGGTGCCGTCGTGGCCGGTGTAGGCCAGATGCACGGCGTCGCCCTTGCCGGTGACCAGCATCGGGCCGGACAGGCGCGGCCCGGAGTCGGCGTCGAGGATGGTCTCCGCGCCCCAGCGGCCGTCGGCGGCGCGGATCTTCAGATGAATCTGTTCCGGGCCGCCGTACACGCCCACCAGGCTACCGTCGGAACGCGCGGCGAGCGCAGCGACCTGGGTCGGCGGCTCCGCCGGAGAGGCCACCAGCTCGTCGCGCACCGTCCAGCTATCCGGATGGGTCGGGTGGTCGGAGGTGCGGAAGGCGTGGTGCCAGACGTCGTCGGAGGTCTGGTGGAGCATGTGCACGGTGTCGCCAGCCAACACTGTGGAAAAGCCTTCCAGGTCGTCGGCCGCCGGACGGTGGGCGGCGTCGACTTCGTCCCAGCTTCGACCGCCATCGCTGGACTTGACCACCATCAGCACGTTGCTGGTCTCGGCCGGTTCGATGATGAAATACAGGTCGCCGTTGGACGCTTGCCAGGGCCCGATCGGACCGGGCGTCTCGACGAAGGTGCCACCGAGCAGCCCGTCCGGCACCGCCACGGTGAGGGTCGGTGTGGCCGCGGTTGCGCAGGCACCGGCGGTGTCGACCATGCGCAACTCATAGGTGTCGCCGGTCTCATTGGCATGCGCGTCGTCGGCCAAGCGGCGGATCACCAGCGGCCACTCCCATTCCCCATGCACCTGCCCACCGCTCCAGGTCGGCGTGGTCGAGTCCAGCACCATGCCCGCACCGGGGCGGAACGGGGCGGACGAGCCGGTCAACAGGTCGGTGGTCGCCTCGCCGGGGGTGTATTCCTCGTTGGCGACCACGCTGATCGGCGGGGTCACCAGCGGATAGGGGAACTCGGCCGATTGAAGGTCGCTCCATGCGCCGCCGTTATGGCGGTACTGGAGCCAGAAGCGACGCAGCGTATCCGCCATATCGGCGGCCTCGACCTCGATCCGCACCCGGAACGGCTGGTCGGCGTTGATCGTGGCCTGCTCGTTGGTGGCGGCTGCCCAGTCGGTATCGACGTTGAGTCCGGCCTCGAAGTCCGAGCGCACACGGAACGCCGTCAACGTGCAGCTGGCGGCGCGACTGCCGTCAGACAATGCCAGGTCGGCCGGCTGGTGGGCCAGGGCCGGCCCCGCATACGAGGTCATGGCAACCAGGAAAGCGGTGGCGATGGGCGACAGGCTTGGGATGAGGGGCATCGGCGCGGATCCTGCTACGGGACGGGAATGAACCCGCCACCCTATCGCCACCCTGTGACGTGCGGATGTCAGCGTGGTGGCAGGGCGGCCTTTGCGCGTCGGGAGCCTCCTTCCTACAGCCCCCCGTGTTGCCACGGCCCGGTGATGGCCAAGGTGATGCCAGGGGTCTGGATGTTGACGAACAGCGTCTCCCCGGCCGGATCCCAGCACGCTCCGCAGAATTCGCCGCGACGATAATCGCCCTCGGCAACCTGCTTGCCGGCACCCGCGATCTGGCTGCTGGTCAACTCGGCATTGTTCTTGGCCAGGTAGAACGACTCCCCTGCCCCGGTCAGGCCGAGTACGCGCGCCCCAGGCCCGTACTGGTCCAGGCTCTCGCCGCCGTCCTCGCACAGCACGACGCCGCCGCGCGGGCTGACGGTGACGTTGTCGGGGTTGTTGGCGGCGAGCTGGTTGCCGCTGACGAACAGTGCGCGCAACGTCTGGCTGGGCAGGTCCAGCACCCAGACCGCGCCACGGCCATGTCCCTTGCGGCCGGAATCGTCCATGCCGGTGGACGTGTCGACGATGAAGAGGCTGTCGCCGGCGTGCCAGATGCCTTCGCCGCGGCTCATGCGCAGCGCGCCCTGGGTCCAGGCCTGCGCGAACGGGCCGCTGAGGGTATCCCCGGGGTCAATGTCCGGGAAGCTGGCCGGAGCGACCAGGTTGTCCAGGTCGGGGGCGTCGATGTCGACCCATTCCAGTTGGTAACGGTCGCCGATCGCGGCCACGCAGAGATCGGCGTTGCGCCTGCCCTGCACCCGCGCGGCCTGCAGCCGGCCCCCGTTGGCCAGCGAACCATTACGGCCACTGGTGTCGTCGGGCACGTAGCGGTACAGCCCCGACTTGTTGCGGTCGTCCTCGGTCAGGTAGACGTAACCGGTGCGCGGATCCACCGCTACCGCCTCGTGCGAGAACCGGCCCATGCCGATGATCGGCCGCCCGCTGGTGCGTGCGGGGTCGGGGTCGACCTCGAACACGTAACCGTGTTTGTTGCCGTCGGCTGAAACCTCGTTGCTGCTGACCTCCTCGCAACTCAGCCAGGTTCCCCATGGGGTCGGGCCGCCGGCACAGTTGATCAGGGTGCCACCCAGGCTCGCCTCCATCGCCTGCAGCTTGCCGTCACGCCAGGTCAGGTTGGTGGTGCCGCCGCCAGCAACGCCGCCGCCGATCAGCCCGGTGTCGTACATGCCCGGCGCCTTGATCGGCGTTCCTATCCCCCGCTCGTGGTTGCGCACGATCACCAGCTCGTTGCCGCCACCTTCGCGCTGAGGCTGGAGCACCGCCATGCCGTCGTGCCGGTCGGGCACGGGCTGGCCATCATCCATCAGGTCACCGGCCCAACCGAGCGAGGTATAACTGAAGCCCGGGGGCAACTGCAGCAGCTCCAGCCCGGTCGCGCTGTCGGCCACCGGCGCCAGCGCACCGTAGGGACCGGCAATCGGTCCCAGACGCATCGCATCACCGCTCGCGGCGGCGAGGGCCTGGCGGGAATACAGCGCCCCCAGGCTGCCGATCGCGGCCATGGCCATGGCCGCCGCGCTGCCCTTGAGGATCTGGCGGCGGGAAAGATCGAAGTCGGCCATCGGTGGCACCTTAGTCTGCGAAACCGGCAAGTCTGCTACCTCGCTGTAACAGCGCGATGACAACGGCGTCTGGATACTGGGAGGGGCCCTCCTGTTGGAAGTATCGCGCGACAGCACTGGTACAGTAGTGGGTGCCTCGTTTCAATCATCAAAGGGAACAACTGCCATGGCTGTCACTGTCGACCAAGTGTCTCAAAGGGCACTACACCCGTTTCATGCGTTCCTGCTTGCCGGGGCCGTCCCGCTGTTCCTGGGCGTCCTGTTGAGCGATATCACCTATGCCCGCAGCTACCAGATCCAGTGGAGCAACTTCGCGTCCTGGCTGCTCGTCGGCGCGATGGTTTTTACCGGCTTCGCGCTGCTGTGGGCCGTCATCGACCTGTTCCGTGGCGATCGCCGCGGCGGGCGCCCGCTCGTCTACGTCCTGCTTCTGCTGGCGACCTTCGTGGTGGGCTTCATCGACTCCCTGATCCACGCCAAGGATGCGTTCGGGATCATGCCGACCAGCCTCATCCTGTCCGTGATCGTTACCGTGCTTGCATGCGCGGCGACCTGGGTCGGGTTCTCCAATCTTCGTGCCGGAGGTGCAGCATGAAACGCCTATTGACCGCCCTTGCCATCACGACCCTGCTGGGCGCATGTGGCGGCAGCAACAGCAGCTCGGACGCGGATCTGTACGGCGCCGATCCGAACATCCCGGCCGCTCAGACCCGGCTGCTGCCCAACATGACCATTGCCAAGCCGGCGCTATGGGGCGACCAACTGCCGACCGTGCCCCAGGGCTACACGATCGCGGCCATCGCCACCGACCTCAATATCCCGCGCCAGACCCTGGTTCTCCCCAACGGCGACATCCTCATTGCCGAAGGCCGCGGTGGCAGCGCAGCGAAGTTGAAACCGAAGGACGTGATTGCCAGCAGCATCAAGGCCAAGGGCAACACCACGGTCAAGAGCGGCAACCGCTTGACGTTGCTGCGCGACACCGATGGCGACGGCAGCTACAAGGAGCGGACCGTCTTCGCTGAAAACCTCAACGCGCCTTACGGGCTTGCGTTGATCGGCGACAAACTGTACGTCGCCAACCAGGACGCGCTGGTGCGGTTCGATTACCACGATGGCCAGACCAAGGCCAGCGGGGCACCGGTCACGGTCACGGAGCTGCCGTCGGCAATCAACCATCACTGGACCAAGGCGTTGACCGCCAGCCCGGATGGACGTTTCCTTTACGTCGGCATCGGCTCCAACAGCAACATCACCGAACGCGGGATGGACGCCGAGGTCGACCGCGCACAGGTGTGGCAGGTGGATGCCCAGACCGGCGCGCACAAGGTCTACGCCACCGGCCTGCGCAACCCCACCGCGCTTGCCATCCAGCCGGGAACGGACGTCTTGTGGGCGGTCGTGAACGAGCGCGACGAGCTCGGCCCGGACCTCCCGCCCGATTACCTCACCTCGGTCCGTGAAGGCGGATTCTACGGCTGGCCCTACGCCTACTGGGGCAAGAACGTCGATCCGCGCGTGCGGCCGCAGAACCCGGAAAAGGTGGCCTCCGCGCTCACTCCGGACTACGCCCTGGGTACGCACGTGGCCGCGCTGGGTCTGGATTTCTCCACACCCACGATGGGTGCCCAATTCGCGGACGGCGCATTCGTCGGCGAGCACGGCAGCTGGAACCGCAAGAACCCGGTCGGCTACAAGGTGATCTTCGTGCCGTTCAGCAATGGTCGTCCCGCGGGTCCGCCGATCGATTTCGCCACCGGTTTCCGGGGCGAGGACGGCAAGACCCGTGGCCGCCCGGTCGGCGTGACCGTGGATCCGCGCGGCGCGCTCATCATCGCCGACGACCTGGCCAACACGATCTGGCGCGTGGCCCCGGCCCGCTGACCGTATCGACATGAACCCGTAGACCCACGCGCTCGAAGCGGGGTTCGAAGGGATGGCTCCGGAGCTGCTGACAATCTACCAGGATCTGCATCGGCATCCGGAGCTGTCGATGCCGGCACCGATCCGCAGGTACACGCCGACGCCAAACGGGAAGCGGAAAACGAGGCTGGCGACGCTCAGCGCGGATTCTTGGCGAAGGCCTCCGCCAGATAGTCGATCATGACCCGCACCTTGGCTGGCGGCCGCCGGTCGGGCGGATACAGGACATGGATACCGCCGAGTTCCACCACCGGTTTATCCAGTTCCAGCACGACGAGGTTACCGCGCTCCAGCGCCTCGCCGACGATGAAATCCGGCTGGTAGATGATGCCCTGCCCGCCGACCGCCGCGGCCAGCAGCGCATCGCCGTTGTTGGCCAGCAGGTCGCCGCCGACCGGCACGCGGAACTCGCCGTGCGCGCCGAACGCCCACTGCTTGCTGTCCTGCATGGCGGACAGCGTGTAGCTCAGGCAGTTGTGCTGGGCCAACTCGGCAACCCGTCGCGGCACGCCACGGCGGTCGAGGTAATCCGGTGCCGCGCAGACCAGCATCGCGGCGTCTCCGAGCCGGCGGGCCTGCAGTGGACTGTCCGCCAGCCGGCCGATCCGGACGGCCAGGTCCCAGCTGTCGGCGATCAGGTCCAGTTGGGCATCGCTCAGGCCAAGCTCGACCCTCACCTCCGGGTGCAGTCGGCTGAACTCGGGCATCAGCGGCGCGATGAAACGGCTGCCGAAGGACAGCGGCACGTTCATGCGCAGCAACCCGGTGGCCTTGATGCGCTGTGACGCGGCCGCCGCCTCGGCCTCGTCGATCTCCGGAAGGATGCGCTGGCAGGCCTCGAGGTAATTGCTGCCGGCCTCGGTCAAGCTGAGGCGACGCGTGGTGCGGTGGAACAACTTGACGCCCAGACGTGCTTCCAACGCATTGACATGCTTGGTCGCCATCGCTGGCGACATGCCCAAATGGCGGGCGGCGGCGGACAGGCTGCCGACGCCGGCAGCCCGCACGAAGACGCGCATGCTGGTGACGCGATCCATACCAGCTCCTACTATCAGTGCGAAGTGTTGGTGAATCTTAGTCGGTTCTCCATCACCCGGTTGCTACCCATACTGGAGTCATGAATCAGGCAAAGGTATCCACGGTGAACAACGACAACAGCCCCAGCGCCGGCAAGAACGCAAGGATGCCGGTGTTTTTCATCCCGCATGGTGCGGGCCCCTGCTTTTTCATGGACTGGAACCCGGCCGACACCTGGACCCGCATGGCGGGCTTCCTCAAGGGCGTGGCCGACACGCTGCCGGCCCAGCCGAAGGCCATCGTGCTGGTCTCCGGCCATTGGTTGGAGCCGCAGTTCAGCGTCACCGGCCACGCCCGTCCGCCGCTGATCTACGACTATTCCGGCTTTCCGCCGCACACCTATGAGCTGACGTATCCCGCCCCCGGCAACCCGGAGCTGGCGGCGCAGGTCGCTCAGCTGCTTGGCCAGGACGGGGCGGCGGCCGGGGTGGACGGTAAACGCGGCTTCGACCACGGCATGTTCATCCCGCTCAAGCTGATGTTTCCGGCGGCGGAGATCCCGGTGATCCAGCTGTCCCTGCGCCGCGACCTGGATCCGCGTGCGCACATCGAAGCGGGCCGCGCACTGGCGGCGCTCCGCGACGAGGGCGTGCTGATCATCGGCAGCGGCATGAGCTTCCACAACATGCGCGGCTACGGCGATCCGCGTTTCACCCCGATCTCGGCCGAGTTCGACGACTGGCTGACCGCCGCCGTGGAAAGCGCGCCTGCAGAACGCAACGCGCTGCTGCAGGACTGGACGCAGGCGCCGCACGCGCGCCTGTGCCATCCCCCGGGCGGCGAGGAGCACCTGATTCCGCTGCTGGTCGCTGCCGGTGCCGGCGCCGACTCCAGTGGCCAAAAGGTCTACTCGGAGACGGTCATGCAAACCACCATTTCGGCATTCCGCTTCAGCTGAGCAACCGGCGCGCTTAATCATTCCAGATCAAAAACAGGAGCAATCCATGAACGGCGATTCAAAAGAGCGCCAATGCTGCAACGCATGATCTGACCGCCCGCGACACGGCGGACAAGCCGCAGCCGGATGGTCGCGATGCCGATGATCCGTTCGTCGGGCAGTGAATGCACGCTAGTGCCTGGGTCGGCTTCGGCTAGAGTTATGGCTCCACTTCGCTCGATCCACCCATCCAACAGGAGACCGGACATGGCTGATACATGGTTGCCATCACTCATCACCAGCACAGCGCAAGAAGGTTTTGAATTGGCCATCACCCTCAGTCGTCGCGGGGTCAAGTACACCCAACCCGATGGCGAAGTCCTGCACGCACTGCGACCTGCCTACGCACAATCCGCCGAGGCGCTGACGGCCGCATCCCAGGTAATCGCGGTCAATTTCCAGACAGTGGCCGCGGCCAATAACTACTGGCGCGGCTGACTCCCGCATTTGCCGGCGCCGAGGTAGACCAGGGCATGCCGGGGAGGATAAAAGTTAGCGTTTGGATCGGCCGCGCAACAGCATGGCGAGCGCCAATAGCAGCACCAGTCCGCCGCCGGATATCCAGAACCAGCGGCCAAAGTTTCCGGCCTGCAGAGAGTCCTGGGCCGCCGCTTGCGAGGGCCGTGGGGGTTGGATGTCCAGCTCCGGCCTGGCCGCCAGCTGCCAGCTGCCATCCTCCAGCTCGACATGCCCCGCCAATTCGGGAAGGCGCAATTGCCGCCAATGGATTCGCAAGTCGCCAATCTTGGGGTCGAGCGGATTGTCGGAGCTTCCAAGACCGTCGCCTTCCGGTTGGAAGGTGGCCGCCAGGTTGGCTCGCAAGCGTGAGAAACCCGGCCGAAAATCCTCCCATTGGCCCAGTGTTTTCAGTACCGACAGGTCGAGCGGCCTGCCATCCAGACTCGCGTCGGTAGCCCACCAACGCTGGCCTTGCAGTGGAATTTCATCAGGGTTCTTGTGGCCCGGCGCGAATGCCGATGAGTCGATCAAAGCCGGTTTCCAGACTCGCTCATAGTTGCCATCGCGGTTGCGATACCACTGGAACATCTCAACCCGACGATCCAGCCCGAACTGGTCGGTGCGCACGCCAAATTCGGTGTCTTCAAGCACGCGGCCCGGCACCGGATCGCCCACGGGCCGGGCAGCGACCGTCTGCGCCGGTGCCGCCGTGCGGCCAGGCACCTGCGCGCCGACCGGCCACGGCGCAAGTGTCGCCACCGTCACCAGCACCCATGCCGCCAGGCCGGGCCGCCAGTTCATGCGGCCAGCGTCCTCGCCCGTAATTCCGCCACCTCGTGGCTGGTGCCGAACCTGCCCTTCTCGTTGCGGGTCACCTGGGCCAGCGCGCAACCCGGATCGTGGGTAAAGAACAGGCGCACGTTGCGCGCCATCTTGTCGGCCAGGAAGGTCTTTTTCTCGTCGATCAGCAACTCGGCATTGCGGTCGTACCCCATCGTGATCGGTACATGCACCCACGGCCGTCCGGGGACCAGGTCGGCGCAGAACACCACCCCGCCCTGGGATTGCCCGTCGATGACTTCCGGGCCGACGATCTCCGCCAACATCAGGCCCGGCGTGTGGCCGTCGCTGTAATGGAAGCGCACCGCCTTGCCGAGAGTCTGCGAGAACTCGCCATTGACCAGCTCAAGCTTGCCAGTGGCCTCAAGCAACCCCGGCAGCTCGGGGATGAAGCTGGCGCGGTCGCGGGCGTGCGGCGCGGTGGCACGCTGCCAGTGCTCCCGGCCCACCACGTAACTCGCATTCGGGAACACCAGCCGCGGCGACTGGCCTTCTTCCCACTGGGTCAGCAGGCCGCCGGCATGGTCGAAGTGCAGGTGCGACAGCACGATCACATCGATGTCGCCGGGCTTGAAGCCGGCCTCGGCCAGCGAGTCGAGCAGCACGTGGCGATCCTCGACCACGCCATAACGCTCGCGCAACCTGGGCTCGAAGAAGGCGCCGATGCCGGCCTCGAACAACACCGTCTTGCCCGCCAAGGGGCTGGCCAACAGCGCGCGGCAGGCCAGGTCGATGCGGTTTTGCTCATCGGGCGGCGCCCACTGGCTCCACATTGCTCGCGGCGCGTTGCCGAACATCGCCCCACCATCGAGTTTCTGGCTGTTGCCGATCAGCGACCAGAGTTTCATCTTCGACTCCACAAGCTCGCAGTCATGGCTGCATCCCGATCATGATGGGCGATCGGGATGCGCAAGGAAACCGTCCGTTCAGCGCTCAACGCCCGTCGAGCTGTACCTCGGCCGAGCCGACCGGATTGCGTGGATCGGTGCCGCCGTCCAGGGTGTCGGTCTGTTTGTCCCAGGCAACGGTTTGCAGGTTGCCCCAGGTACCCTCGCCGGTGTTGACCGTGTGGCCCATCGCGCGCAAACCCTTGATGGTGTCGGCATCCAGTGCGTCCGGTTCGGCGGCAATCACGTCCGGCAGCCATTGGTGGTGGATGCGCGGTTCGGCGGCGACCTGTTGTGCGTCCAGGCCGGCGTCATAGCTCAGGATGCCGATC
Source organism: Lysobacter sp. A289 (assembly GCF_054072675.1). Taxonomy (NCBI): domain Bacteria; kingdom Pseudomonadati; phylum Pseudomonadota; class Gammaproteobacteria; order Lysobacterales; family Lysobacteraceae; genus Lysobacter; species Lysobacter sp. A289. The sequence goes on along the minus strand of NZ_JBSVRN010000001.1, from coordinate 391,188 downwards.
AACACCTCGGTGATGATCCGGCTGCCACCGGGCGCACCCAGTACGGCAAGCTTGTCTGGCGACTCGATGAAGGTCGGGGTCATCGAGCTGAGCATGCGCTTGCCCGGCTCGACCGCGTTGGCGGCAAAACCCATCACCCCGAACGCATTGGGCGTACCGGGCTTGAGCGCGAAATCGTCCATCTCGTTGTTGAGGATCACCCCGGTCCCGGGCGCAATCAACCCGGAGCCGTACAGCAGGTTGACGGTCTGGGTTGCCGAGACGATGTTGCCTTCGGTATCGATGATCGAGAAATGGGTGGTCTCGTCATCCTCGAAGGGCACTGGCTGGCCGGAAAGCAGCTCACTGGGAGTCGCCTTGTCCGGGTGGATGGTCGCGCGCAGGCCGGCCGCGTAGGCCGGATCGGTCAACAGCGCGATCGGCATCTGCACGAAATCCGGGTCGCCAAGATAAATGGTGCGATCCCGGTAAGCCCGGCGCATCGCCTCCACCACCAAGTGGGTTCGCTCGGTCTGGTCGAGCTGGGACAAGTCCCACGGCTGCAGGATCTGCAGCATTTGCGCCAGTGCAACCCCGCCCGATGACGGCGGCGGCGCGGTAACTACCTGCCAACCGCGGTAATCGAACCTGATCGGTTCACGCTCGCGCACCTGGTACCCGGCCAACTCGGCGGCAGTCCAGTGACTACCCTCTTCCGCCACCGAGGCGAGCAGCTTGTCGGCCACCTCACCGCGGTAAAAGCCGTCATGGCCATGCGCTGCCAGCAACTCCAGCGTGCGAGCCAGGTCGGGCTGCTTGAGGATCTCGCCGACCTTGGGCGGATCACCATCGGCCAGGAATACCTCGCGGGTGCCACGATAGCGTTCCATCACCTCGCTGCGACGCGCGTAACCCTTCTCCAGCCGCTCGTATATCGGGAAGCCATCACGGGCAACACGGATCGCCGGCGCCAGCGTGGTTGCCAGCGGCAGCTCGCCGTAGTCCTGCGCCAGCACGACCAGCGCGGCCGGCAATCCCGGGATACCGGCCGACCACGGGCCGTTGGTCGCCCGGTCGCGATCCAGTTCGCCGTCCTCGTCGAGGTAGGCCTCCGGCGTCGCCACGATCGGTGCCGTCTCGCGGGCGTCGAGGAATATGTCGCTATCGGTACTGGCGTCGTGAAGCAGGAAGAAGCCACCGCCGCCCAGCCCGGAGCTGATCGGCTCGACCACCGACAACGTCGCCGACACCGCGACCGCGGCGTCGAACGCGTTGCCGCCCTGGGCAATGATGTCCAGCCCGGCCTCGGTCGCAAGCGAATGAGCACTGGCGATCACCGCCCCGGGCGGGGTGTTGGTGGCGGGCTGGGGCGCCGGTGCCTGCTCCGGCGAGCTCACACAGCCAGTGAGGCCGACGGTGAGTGTGGCGAAGGCCAGCAAGCTGGCCAGCATTACCGTTCGTGGTGCATTGCGCATCAATCTGCCCTCTCTAGATGGCGATGGATTTACCCGGCACCGGCTTGCAACCTCAACAGCTTGCCAAGCAACTGCTCATGGGTTTCCGGGAAACTCGGGTCCGGGTCGATACATTCCACTGGGCAGACGACCACGCACTGCGGCTCGTCAAAATGTCCCACGCACTCGGTACACAGCCCCGGGTCGATTACATAGATGTCTTCACCCTGGGTAATCGCCCCGTTGGGACAGGCCGGTTCACAGACGTCGCAATTGACGCAAATTTCGTTGATCTTCAGGGCCATGGCATGACGCGGCGCCGTGGCCCGCGAAAGGATCCGTTGATTACAGTTTCAAGGATGCCTGTCGAAAGAAGACTACTTCGCCTCGACAAACACGTACACGACACCGGACGGCTCGACGGCAGCCTTGACCCGGTCATTATCGGCGGCGTCACCGATGAACAGCAGCCTGACGTTTTTCATTGAACCCGGGTCGACCTTGGCGAAGGCACCTACCACGATATCGGCCATCATCGCCGACTCGGGCGACCCAAACGCCACCAGGTTGCCTTCCACGATGCCACGCTGCATCGCGATCTCGATCTCTTCCTTCAGGCGCTCATGGGCACCTTCGAAGCCGACGCTGTCGCTGCCGGGCAAGTAGTAAAGATACGGGCTGTTGGTGACCTCGCCCATGTTGCTGGTCACTACCTGCGACAGATAGCTGCCCCAGGCGTTGTCGTCATTGGTGGTCGGCGCAGTCAACGGTGCCTTCACCACGACTTCGGTCTCTTCGGCCTTGTCGGCCTTGTCGCAGGCTGCCAGCAGCGGCATCGAAAGCAGAGCAATCAGGATCAGGCGGGTGGTGGTGTTCATGGCATATTCCCCTTCGGTCAAATATCAAGTTCAATTGGACAAGTTCAATTGGAACGGTGTCGGTACGGCAACTACTCAAACGTCACTACGCTGCCACTGCGTCTGCAACGCCTTGGCAACGGCCGGCGGCACGAAGCCGGAGACGTCACCCCCGAGGCGGGCAATCTCGCGCACCAGCGATGATGAAATGAAGCTGTACTGCTCGGCGGGAGTGAGGAACAACGTCTCCACGTCCGGTATCAAATGGCGGTTCATGCTGGCCATCTGGAACTCATATTCGAAATCCGACACTGCACGCAAGCCACGCAGCAGTACTCCTGCCCCCAGACCGGATACGAAGTGGGCCAGCAGGGAGTCGAAGCCGCACACTTCCACGTTGGCGTGGTGACCCAGCGCCTGTTGCGCCAACTCGACCCGAAGTTCCAATGGCAAGGCAGGACTCTTGCTCGGGCTCTCCGCCACTCCGACGATGAGCCGATCGAACAGTGGCGCGGCGCGGTCGACCAGATCGATATGGCCGTTGGTCACCGGATCGAACGTTCCCGGGTAGACAGCGATGCGGTGGCGGGCCGGAGTCATTTGATGGCGAGCTCAAGAAGTTTGGAACCCGGGTTTCCCGGGGTTGGGGGGAGTGTATCAACCGCGACCGGCGTCTTGCTGGTCAGCCGCGATGCCGGCACCCCGATACACGGCATACCGTACCTCGCGGGTGCGGCCCTCGCGGTGCAGTATCCACCCGTGCGGCAGGACAATGGGCTCGGCCAGCGGTGCCTCGACATACAACCAGGCATCGTTGGCCAGCACCGGCAGCAGTCCCGCCAACACCGGCTCCCACTGCCCGGAAGCGAATGGCGGGTCAACGAAGGCGATATCGAAGCTGGCGCGCGGTTGCGCCGGCAGCCAGACCAGTGCGTCCGCCCGGATGATGCTGGCGACCTCGCCGCCCGGCAGCCGCTCGGTGGTCGCCTGCAAGCTTTCCGCCAGCCGGGGGTCGCGCTCGACCAGCACCGCTGACGCCGCACCACGGGAAACCGCCTCCAGCCCGAGCGCCCCGCTGCCGGCAAACAGATCCAGCACTCGTGCGCCGGGCAAGGCCGGCATCAACCAGTTGAACAAAGTCTCGCGAACCCGGTCGGACGTCGGACGCAGCCCGCTGGCGTCACCCACCGGCAACTTGCTGCCGCGCCAGCGCCCGGCGATGATCCGGACCTGGCCGGGGCCACGGAACACCGGGCGGATGGGTTTTGGAGCGGGTTTCTTGGTCATTCGCAATGACAGGCCAGTGCTAGCATGTGCCTATTCTCGCGCATTCGTGAAACCAACCGTCGATGGTCAGCCTCTTCCGCCGAAAAAAGCCAGGGACCAGTCCGTCCGAGCGTCGTTACAGCACGGAAGAACTGGCGGCCGCGTTCCCGGGCCCGGCACCGGCGAGCGACGAGCCTTCGGCACCCGAGGCTCCGGTCGTACCGGTTCCGGCTCCAGCGGCGGCTCCGGCCTCAACTCCGCCGCAAGCCCTGGCACCAGCTCCGGCTCCCGCTCCAACTCCGGAACCCGAGCCGACCCCGGCGCCACCTGACTTGCCCAAGCCCGCGGATTTGCCGCAGCCTGCCGTCGCACCGAGTCAGAAGGTCGCCTCGACACCGGACATCCATCCTGTCGCATCGGTCGACAAGCCGGTCGCTACCGACCGACCGAGCTGGCGCGAGCGCCTGCGGGGCACTGGGTTCGCGCGCAGCTTCGGCGGCCTGTTCCATGGCAACCCGAAACTTGATGACAACCTGCTCGACGAGATCGAGACCGCACTGATCATTGCCGACGTCGGGGTGACGGCGACCACCGACCTGGTCGAAGACCTGCGCAAGCGCATGAAGGCACGCGAGTTCGCCGATTCGCGCGCCTTGCTGCAAGCATTGCGCGCCGACCTGGTCGCATTGCTGGCGCCGGTTGCGGTGCCATTGTCGATCCGCAACGACGCCCACCCATTCGTCATCCTGACCGTAGGCGTCAATGGCGTCGGCAAGACCACCACGATCGGCAAGCTGGCGCGCCGGTTCAAGGACGAAGGCCGACCATTGATGCTGGCTGCCGGCGATACCTTCCGCGCCGCAGCGGTGGCCCAGTTGCAGGCCTGGGGCGAGCGCAACCAAGTGCCGGTAATCGCGCAAGGGCAAAACGCCGATGCCGCCTCGGTTGCGTTTGATGCATTGCAGGCCGCCCAGGCGCGCAGCATCGAGGTGCTGATCGCCGATACCGCCGGACGCCTGCATACGCAGCAAGGCCTGATGGCCGAGTTGGGCAAGATCAAGCGGGTGATCCAGAAACTCGACCCCGCCGCCCCGCATGAAGTGCTGATGGTGATTGATGGCACCACCGGCCAGAACGCGCTGTCGCAGTTGCGCCAGTTCAACGCCGCCGTCGGGGTGACCGGGCTGGTGGTGACCAAACTGGACGGTACGGCCAAGGGCGGCGTGGTGTTTGCATTGGCGCGCGAGTTCGGCATCCCGATCCGCTTTGCCGGCATTGGTGAGCGCCCGGAGGACCTGCGCGTGTTCGATGCCGAAGCCTTCGTCGACGCGTTGTTGCCCGAGGCGATCGGCGCCTAGCGCCGGCGACCTGCGCGTGGGCGCCCCAGCAGCGCCAACCGGGACCGAGCGAGAAGCCCGCCAGTGGCGAAAGATCATCGCCAAGGGTGCAGGCGCGTTCCTGCTGTTGATGTTCGCGCTTACCCTCGGCTGGTTCACTCGCCCCGGCCAGGTCGCGGATCTGATTCTGGAACGGGTCGGGCAGGCACTGGGATTGGAGATCACCTCCAGCGGCGCAAGTGAGTACCGTTTGCGCGGAGTCCCCAGGCTTGTGGTTCGCGATGTCATCGCCCGCCAGCCGGGCGCGGAAACGCCGTTACTGACCGCCGAACGCATCTACCTGTCACTGCCGTGGACGACCCTGCGCGCGGCCGGTGAAGACCTCACCGTGCAGCGCGCGGAACTGGATGCGCCACGAGTCGACCTCGCCGCATTGCAGCATTGGCTCGACAGCCGGCCACCCGGCGGGGAGTTTCGCGTCCCGACCATCACCAGCGGGGTCCAGGTCACCCGGGGCGAGATCATTGGCGACGGCTGGTCGATCGACCGGATTGGCCTGGACATGCCGTCGCTGCATCCCGAAAGCGCGCTTGCGGTGCGAATCAGCGGCAGGGGCGATTTTGGCACCACCCTGGCTCCGTTCGACTTGCAGTTGGCGCTGACCCGGCCAACGCTGGATGCAGGCCTTGGCGCCGCCGGCATTGTCACCGTGGTCACGCCCGACTGGCGCATGCCGATGCGGCTGCAGCTATCGGGGCAACTGCACGATGGCGATGATGGCCTCGGGCTTGATCGCTTCCAGTTGGGTGCTGACACTCGCTGGCTGAACCGCACTGCCGACGACTCCCGGAACCTGGCTTTCTCCTTTGGCATTGCCGGGCCGCTGCGGTATCACTCAGGCAACCTCACCATCGCGCCGCTGGGCGCCGTGCTGCGCGGCAACGGGCCCATACCCACCTTCGATGCCCACGGCTCTCTGGCCTGGGGCGACGCATTGGCATTGCAACTCAACGGCGCCATCGCCGAATGGCCCGACCGTTGGCCGGCGCTGCCCGCGCCGCTGGCCCAGTCCGGTTCACCACTACCGTTCAATGTCGACTACACCGGCCCGTTCGATTTGTCCGGCGTCACCTCATTGCAACTGCAACGCGATGGCAGTCGTCTGGACACCCGTTTGAAATTGCCTGCGATCCTGGACTGGCTGGACCAGCTCGACACCGGCACCCCGTTGCCGCCACTCAGCGGCACCCTGGTTGCGCCACGCATCGAAGTTGCCGGCGCAACCCTGACGGGGGTGGAAATCCGGTTCGACAATGGTGAAGACGAGCACCCAGGCGATTCCGAAGACAGCGTCGACCCATGACACCGGAGCCAGCCGACTTTGCCGGACGCCTGCTCGTCTGGTTCGATCACAACGGGCGCCATGATCTTCCTTGGCAGCATCCGCGCACGCCTTACCGGGTATGGCTGTCGGAGATCATGCTGCAGCAGACCCAAGTCAAGACCGCCGCGCCCTACTTCGAACGTTTCGTCGCGGCGCTACCAAGCCTGCCCGCCTTGGCCGCCGCGCCGCTCGACGATGTCCTCGCGCTGTGGTCGGGGTTGGGCTACTACACCCGCGCCCGCAACCTGCACAACGCGGCGAGACTATGCATGGAACAGCACGACGGCGACTTGCCACGTGATGTCGACGCGTTGATCACCCTGCCCGGCATTGGCCGCAGCACCGCCGCGGCGATCGCGGCGCAAGCCTGGGACGACCGGCACGCGATCCTGGATGGCAACGTCAAACGGGTACTGGCGCGCTACCACGGCATCACCGGTTGGCCCGGCTCGCCGGCAATCGAGAAGCAGTTGTGGACGCTTGCCGAGTCACACCTGCCCACCTCGCGTCTGCGCGACTACACCCAGGCCCAGATGGACCTTGGCGCGACCCTGTGCACGCGCAGCAACCCGCGTTGCGTCTCATGCCCACTGCAAGGCGATTGTGTTGCGCGTATCGAAGGCCGCAGCAGCGAACTGCCGACCCGCAAGCCAGCCAAGGCCATCCCGCAGCGTCACGCGCACGTACTCTGGCTGCAAGACGTCGAAGGCCGAGTGCTGTTGCAGCAACGCCCACCGGTGGGCATCTGGGCCTCGCTGTGGACCTTGCCGCAGGCCGACGACGAGGCTGGCGCACGCGACTGGCTCGCCCGCCACCTGGCGGGTGACCTTGATCACGACGGATTCGACCAGGGAGAAACCCTGCCGACCATCGCCCACGCCTTCAGCCACTACCGGCTGGCACTGCAACCACGGCGCTGGCGCGGCGTTACCCTGGGCGGCGCGGTGGGCGACAATGTCGGTCTGCGCTGGGTCGCTCCCGGACAACTGGCGAGCCTCGGCATCCCCGCACCGATCCGCCGGTTGCTGGAAGCGGACTGAGCGAGCGCGCAGCCAATTTCAAGGAGATCTGATGATGGCCCGTACCGTCTACTGCGAACACGACAAACGCGACGCCGAAGGACTCGATTTCGCACCCTGGCCGGGTGACGCCGGCAAGCGGGTATATGCCCATATCGGCAAGCCCGCCTGGGCCAAGTGGCTGGCCCACCAGACAATGCTGATCAACGAGAATCGCCTGTCACCGATGGACCCCAAGCACCGCGCCTTCCTGCAGGCGCAGATGCTGAAGTTCCTGTTCGAAGGCAACGTTGATCAAGTGGCGGGCTATATTCCGCCCGACGGTGATTGAGCCCGCGCTACTTGCCTTCCACACTGTCGCGGGCGGCGTCTTCGGCCTTCTTCAGGGCTTTGACGTCCAGCGGAAGGATCTGCTGGATCCGGCACGGGAAGTTGGTGGTTCCACGATCGAGCACCACCACGCTGTCCATCCCGGCGAAGACCGTCCCGCCCTGCCCGCTGAAACTGATGGCATGCCCGTATTCCAGGCCCGGACAGCGCCCACCGAGTTCCAGCAGGTAGGCCTGGTTGCGCCGGGTCCAGACCGCCAGGGCGCTATCGCCCAGCGGCGTCCAGCTGTAGAGCGTGCCTAGATTGTGGAAGCTGTTGACCGGCGCTCCGGCATGCGCACGGTGGATGTCCAGGCGCTGATCGTCGGGCAAGGTCGCGGTGGTGGCGCAAGCGGTCAGCAGCGCTACGACGGCGACCGAAAGGAAGATACGTTTCATGTCTGCTCCCGGGTTGGCGAAGGAGGTGCTCAAAAGTGCATGGTGCACCGAGGGTTGCGATGATTTTGGCACGAGCGCAAACGCATTCAGCTCACATCCGGCTTGCCACCTACGCCATCAGCCCGCTATCATGCCGCTCCTTCACGGCCAGCCCGTGACAGGGCCGGGTAGCTCAGTTGGTAGAGCAGGGGATTGAAAATCCCCGTGTCGGGGGTTCGATTCCCTCCCCGGCCACCATTTTGGTGGATAGCGTAAGCGAGAAAAAAGCTCCCAGCGATGGGAGCTTTTTTTGGCCTGAAGCTTCAGCCTCCATTTGCCCTACCCTCGGGCGCTCATTGGCTCACGGCTCCGAAGGATCACTCCCTCTCGCCGCATTCCGACCCGGGCAAATCCGGGTTGCACTCGGGACGCAGGTGTTCCGGCAAGCGAATACCCGGGTCAACGATTCCGTAGCCACGGTAGGGCGAATCGGAATCGACGTCCGTCAATGCCACCGTGCGATAGCTGGCGTTCTGCGCTCGTGCGGCCCATTCCGGCACCATGCTTCCGCCCACGATGGGCAACTGCGCCCCATCGCTCGAAACCGCGTAGAAATAGGCTGGGGGCTTGCCAATTTGCGTCACGTACTGGGGATGGGTTCCCCACACATAGATTGGCGCCGGTTGCAGCCCGATGTGGCCGGTAGAGGCGAAGGTACCGCTACCGTTGTAAAGCCACGCCGTTCCCTGCTGAAGCAAGTCGCCGCCAACAACGGACAGATAAGTGTCGGCGATTCCCGCGTCCACCGTAAACCCGCTGCCATCGACTGAAGACAGGGTCAGTGTCCGGCCATTGGTCATGCTGAAGCCGGAGCGGGAAGTGAAGTTCCCGAGCACATCGACCTGGTTGTCAACATGGTGATCGGCACTGCCGAGTGTGGTCGCACCACCGGCCCGGCCACTGAGCGTCCCCGCTGCGATGCTGGCACCCTCCCGCGCGGTAATTGCGCCGCTCGCATCGAGATGCACCTCCTGCGCGGACACTGCTCCGTCGATGAGGATGTCGCCCCCGGTCGCCGTCAGTACGGCGTGGTCTCCTCCGCTCACCAGCCCGGTGACATTCAATGCGTTTGTGCTGGTTGCCGTCAGCTGCCCGGCCGTCACCGTGCCCAGCGTGAGGGTGTTGGCGTCCGTGATCGTCACGGTGCCGCCACTGATGTTCACCGCGCCGACGAAATCGTTGCCCGCGTTCGCCAGCGTCACGTCGCCCGTACCGGCATTCGCACTCGTGATACCGCTCACTGACAACAGTCCCGTATCCTGCACGATGGCCGCGTCGTGGCTCGTCAGCGACAGGTCACTCGTCGCCGTCACGTCGGCGCCCAGCGCGATTCCGTCATCGCCATGCAGGGTCACGTTCGCACCGCTCAGATCGGCCGTCGTGGCCAGCAGAGTGCCGGACTGCAGCACCAGGTCGGCAGCTCCCGTGTCGATCGTGGCCCCACCCAGGTTCAACGCACCGCCGGCCGCCAGCGTCACCGCCTGGTTGGCACCGCTTGCCAGTGACGCCACCGTCAGGTCATTCATGTCGCGCAGCGAGATTGCGCCAGCGGCCACGTCCACCGCGCCGGCGAAGTCGTTGCCCGCATTCGCCAGCGTCACATCGCCCGTACCCGCATCCACGTTCGTGCTGCCGTCTACCGACAGCACGCCTGCGGCCTGTACGATCGCTGCATCCTGGCTCGTCAGCGACAGGTCACCGGTCGCCGTCACATCGCCGCCCAGCGCGATACCGTCGTCGCCCTGCAGGGTCACGTCCGCGCCGCCCAGGTCTGCGGTCGTCGTCAGCAGGCCCCCCGACTGCAGCGCAAGGTCGGCGTTGCCCGTGTCGATCGCGTCTCCGCCGAGGTTCAACGCGCCGCCAGCCATCAGCGTCACCGCCTGATTGGCCCCGTTGCCCAACGACGCCACCGCCAAATCATTCATGTCGCGCAGCGAGATTGCGCCGCCGGTCACGTCCACTGCACCGCCGAAGTCGTTCCTCGCGCTGGTCAGCGTCACGTCACCGGTACCTGCATCCAGCTCGGTCGTGCCGCCTACCAGCAGCGCACCGTCCTGCTCGATCGCGCCGCCGTTGCTGGTCGCCACCAGCGCGCCCGACACGTCGGTGGTTCCCAGGTTCAGCCGACCCGTGCTCGTCGCCGTCAGCTGCCCGGCCGTCACCGTGCCCAGCGTCAGGGCATTGGCGTCCCGTATCGCCACGGTGCTGCCGGTGATGTCCACTGCGCCTACGAAATCGTTGCCGGCGTTTGCCAGCGTCACATCGCCCGTACCCGCATCCACATCGGTGCTGCCGCCTATCGATAGCGCGCCGCCGGTCTGCACGATCGCCGCGCCCTGGCTCGTCAGCGACAGGTCGCCGCTCGCCGTCACGTCACCGCCCAACACTACGCCGTCGTCGCCCTGCAGGGTCACGTTCGCGCCACCAAGGGCCACCGTCGTGGCCAACAGCGTGCCCGACTGCAGCGTTAGGTCGGCGGTGCCCGTGTCGATCGGTGAGCCGTTCAGGTTCAATGCACCGCCAGCCGCCAGCATCACCGCCTGGTTGGCCCCGTTGGCCAGCGACGCCACCGCCAGGTCATTGGCGTCGCGCAGCGAGATGGCGCCGCCGGTGACATTCACCGCACCGACGAAATCGTTGCCTGCATTCGCCAGCGTCACGTCGCCCGTGCCCGCATCCAGTTCGGTCGTGCCGCCGACGTGCAGCGCGCCGCCCTGCTCGATCGCACCACCGTTGCTGTGCGCCACCATCGCGCCCGACACGTCGGTGGTTCCCAGGTTCAGCCGACCCGTGCTCGTCGCCGTCAGCTGACCGGCGGTGACCGTGCCCAGCGTCAGGGCGTTGGCGTCCGTGATCGCCACGGTGCCGCCGGTCACGTCCACCGCACCGACGAAGTCGTTACCGGCGTTCGCCAGCGTCACGTTGCCCGTGCCCGCGCCCAGTTCGGTCGTGCCGCCCACGTGGAGCGCACCGTCCTGCTCGATCGCGCCGCCGTTGCTGGTCGCCACCAGCGCGCCCGACACGTCGGTCGTGCCCAAGTCCAGGCGGCCCGTGCTCGTTGCCGCCAGCTGATCGGCGGTGACCGTGCCCAGCGTTAGCGCGGTGGCATCCGTGATTGCCACGGTGCCGCCGGTCACGTCCACCGCGCCGACGAAGTCGTTACCCGCGTTCGCCAAGGTAACGTTGCCCGTGCCGGCATCCACGTCCGTGATGCCGCCTACCGACAGCACGCCTGCGGTTTGCATAATCGCCGCGTCCTGACTCGTCAGCGACAGGTTACCGGTCGCCGTCACGTCGCCGCCCAGCGCGATACCGTCGTCGCCCTGCAGGGTCACGTCCGCGCCGTCCAGCGACGCCACCGTCGTCAACATGGCTCCCGACTGCAGCGCCAGGTCGGCAGTGCCCGTGTCGATCGGTGAGCCGTCCAGGTTCAACGCACCGCCTGCCACCAGCGTTACCGCCTGGTTGGCGCCGTTGGCCAGCGATGTCACGACCAGGTCATTCGTGTCGCGCAGCGAGATTGCGCCGCCGGTGACATTCACCGTACCGACGAAGTCGTTGCCCGCGTTCGCCAGCGTCACGTTGCCCGTGCCAGCGTCCAGTTCCGTCGTGCCGCCTATGTGCAGCGCGCCGCTTTGTTCGATCGCACCACCGTTGCTGGTCGCCATTAGCGCACCCGACACGTCGGTGGTTCCCAGCTCCAGGCGGCCCGTGCTCGTTGCCGCTAGCTGATCGGCGGTGACCGTGCCCAGCATCAGCGCGTTGGCGTCCGTGATCGCCACGATACCTCCGGTGATGTCCACCGTGCCCGCGAAGTCGTTGCCCGCGTTCGCCAAGGTTACGTTGCCCGTGCCCGCATCCACGTCTGCGCTGCCGCCTACCGACAGCACGCCTGCGGTCTGCACGATCGCTGCATCCTGGCTCGTCAGCGACAGGTCACCGGTCGCCGTCACGTCACCGCCCAACGCGATACCGTCGTGGCCCTGCAGGGCCACGTTCGCACCGCCAAGGTCTGCGGTCGTCGTCAGCAGGCCCCCCGACTGCAGCGCCAGGTCGGCGGTGCCCGTGTCGATAGCGTTGCCGCCAAGGTTCAACGCGCCGCCAGCCACCAGCGTCACCCCCTGGTTGGCACCGCTTGCCAGCGACGCCACCGCCAGGTCGTTCATGTCGCGCAGAGAGATGGCGCCGCCGGTCACGTCCACCGCACCGACGAAGTCGTTGTCGGCGTTCGACAGCATCACGTTGCCCGTACCCGCGTCCAGCTCGGTCGTGCCGCCCACCGACAGCGCGCCGCCGGTCTGCACGATCGCCGCGTCCTGACTTGTCAGCGACAGGTTACCGGCCGCCGTCACATCACCGCCCAGCGCGATACCGTCGTCGCCCTGCAAGGTCATGTTCGCGCCGCGCAGGGCGGCCGTCGTGGCCAACAGCGCGCCCGACTGCAGTACTAGATCGGCGGTTCCCGTGTCGATCGGTGAACCGTCCAGGTTCAGCGCGGCACCCGCCACCAACGTCACCCCTTGGTTGGCACCGCTTGCCAGTGACGCCATCGTCAGGTCATTCATGTCGCGCAGCGAGACCGCGCCGCCGGTCACGTCCACCGCGCCGACAAAATCATTGCCAGCGTTCGCCAGCGTCACGTCGCCCGTGCCCGCATCCACATCGGTGCTGCCGCCTACCGACAGCACGCCTGCGGCCTGCGCGATCGCTGCATCCTGGCTTGTCAGCGACAGATCACCGGTCGCCGTCACATCAGCGCCCAGTGCGATGCCACCGTCACCTCGCAGCGTCACGTTCGCACCGTCCAGCGACGCCACCGTCGTCAACATGGCTCCCGACCGCAGCGCCAGGTCGGCGGTACCCGTGTCGATCGCGGCGCCGGCCAGATTCAACGCACCGCCGGCGACCAGCGTCACCGCCTGGTTGGCGCCGTTGGCCAGCGACGCCACGACCAGGTCATTCATGTCGCGCAAAGAAATGGCATCGCCGGTGACATTCACCGCACCGACGAAATCGTTGCCCGGGTTCGCCAGCGTCACGTTGCCCGTGCCAGCGTCCAGCCCGGTCACGCCACCTATGTGCAGCGCGCCACTTTGTTCGATCACACCATCGTTGCTGGTCGCCATTAGCGCGCCCGACACGTCGGTGGTTCCCAGCTCCAGTCGGCCCGTGCTGGTCGCCGTCAGCTGCCCGGCCGTCACCGTACCCAGCGTCAGGGCGGTGGCATCCGTGATCGCCACGGTGCCGCCGGTAATGTCCACGGCGCCGACGAAGTCGTTGCCGGCGTTGGCCAGCGTCACGTTGCCCGTGCCAGCGTCCAGTTCGGTCGTGCCGCCCACGTGCAGCGCACCGTCCTGCTCGATCGCGCCGCCGTTGCTGGTCGCCACCAGCGCGCCGGATACGTCGGTGGCCCCCAGGTCCAGCCGGCCCATGCTCGTCGCCGTCAGTTGCGCGGCGGTGACTGTGCCCAGCGTCAGGACATTGGCGTCCGTGATCGCCACAGTGCCGCCGATCAAGTTCACCGTGTCGGCGAAGTCGTTGCCGGCGTTCGCCAGCGTCACATCGCCCGTACCCGCATCCACGTTCGTGCTGCCGCCTACCGACAGCACGCCGCCGGTCTGCATGATCGCCGCGTCCTGACTTGTCAGCGACAGGTTACCGGTCGCCGTCACGTCACCGCCCAGCGCGATACCGTCGTCGCCCTGCAGGGTCATGTTCGCGCCGCGCAGGGCGGCCGTCGTGGCCAACAGCGTGCCCGACTGCAGCGCCAGATCGGCGGTGCCCGTGTCGATCGGTGAGCCGTCCAGGTTCAACGCACCGCCTGCCACCAGCGTTACCGCCTGGTTGGCACCGTTGGCCAGCGACGCCACGGCCAGGTCATTCATGTCGCGCAGCGAGATCGCGCCGCCAGTCACGTCCACCGCGCCGGCGAAGTCGTTGCCGGCGTTCGCCAGCGTCACGTCGCCCGTGCCCGCGTCCAGCTCGGTCGTACCACCTATGTGCAGCGCGCCGCTGGTCTGCATGATCGCTGCGTCCTGGCTCGTCAGCGACAGATCACCGGTCGCCGTCACATCAGCGCCCAGTGCGATGCCACCGTCACCCCGCAGCGTCACGTTCGCACCGTCCAGCGATGCCACCGTCGTCAACATCGAACCCGACTGCAGCGCCAGGTCGGCGGTGCCCGTGCTGATCGCGGCGCCGGCCAGGTTCAACGCACCGCCTGCCACCAGCGTTACCCCCTGGTTGGCACCGTTGGCCAGCGACGCCACGGCCAGGTCATTCATGTCGCGCAGCGAGACCGCGCCGCCGGTCACGTCCATCGCGCCGACAAAATCATTGCCAGCGTTCGCCAGCGTCACGTCGCCCGTGCCCGCATCCACATCGGTACTGCCGCTTACCGACAGCACGCCTGCGGCCTGCACGATCGCTGCGTCCTGACTTGTCAGCGACAGGTCACCGGTCGCCGTCACGTCACCGCCCAGCGCGATGCCACCCTCACCCCGCAACGTCACGTTCGCACCGTCCAGCGACGCCACCGTCGTCAACATGACTCCCGACTGCAGCGCCAAGTCGGCGGTGCCCGTGTCGATCGCGGCGCCGGCCAAGTTCAACGCACCGCCGGCCACCAGCGTCACCGCCTGGTTGGCGCCGTTGGCCAGCGATGCCACCGTCAGGGCGTTCACGTCGCGCAGCGAAATCGTACCGCCGGTCAAGTCCACCGCGCCGCCGAAGTCGTTGCCGGCGTTCGCCAGCGTCACGTCGCCCGTGCCCGCGTCCAGCGCGGTCGTGCCAGCCACCAGCAGCGCACCGTCCTGGCTGATGTCACCGCCGTTGCTGTGCGCCACCAATGCGCCCGATACATCTGTCGTTCCCAGGTCCAGCCGGCCCGTGCTCGTCGCCGTCAACTGCCCAGCGGTGACCGTGCCCAGCGTCAGCGCGTTCGTATCCGTGATTGTCACGCTGCCACCGATGATGTCCACGGCACCGATGAAGTCGTTGTTCGCGCCGGCCAGGGTCACGTTGCCCGTGCCCGCGTCCACGTCCGTGTCGCCGCCCACCGACAGCGCGCCGCCGCTTTGCACCATCGCTGCATCCTGGCTCGTCAGCGACAGGTCACCGGTCGTCGTCACGTCGCCGCCCAGGGCGATGCCGTCACCGCCCTGCAAGGTCATGTTCGCGCCGCGCAGGTCGGCCGTCGTGGCTAACAGCGTGCCCGACTGCAGCGCCAGGTCGGCAGTGCCCGTGTCGATCGCAGCCCCGCCCAGGTTCAGCCCGCCCCCGGCCACCAGCATCACCGCCTGGTTGGCGCCGTTGGCCAGCGAGGCCACCGTCAGGGCGTTCACGTCGCGCAGCGAAATCGCGCCGCCAGTCACGTCCACCGCGCCGCCGAAGTCGTTGCCGGCGTTCGCCAGCGTCACGTCGCCCGTGCCTGCATCCAGTTCGGTCGTGCCGCCGACCTGCAGGGCTCCTCCCTGCACGATCGCGCCGCCGTTGCTTTGCGCCAACAAGGCGCCCGTCACGTCGGTGCTGCCCAGATCGAGGGCGCCCGTGCTCGTCGCCGTCAGCTGCCCGGCGGTGACCGTGCCCAGCGTCAGCGCGTTGGCGTCGATGATCGCCACGGTGCCACCGGTAATGTCTACCGTGCCGGTGAAGTCGTTGTTCGCGCCGACCAGCGTCACGTTGCCCGTGCCCGCATCCACGTCCGTGCTGCCGCCCACCGACACCATGCCCCCCGTCTGCGTGATCGCCGCGTCCTGGCTCGTCAACGACAGGTCGCCGGTCGCCGTCACGTCCGCGCCCAGCGCAATGCCGCCGTCGCCCTGCAGCGTCACGTTTGCACCACCCAGCGCCGCCGTTGTCGTCAGCAATTCTCCCGACTGCAGCGCAAGATCAGCGGTGCCCGTGTCGATCGCGGCCCCGTCCAGGTTCAACGCACCCCCGGCCACCAGTGTCACCGCCTGGTTGGCGCCGTTGGCCAGCGATGCCACCGTCAGGGCGTTCACGTCGCGCAGCGAGATCGCACCGCCAGTCACGTCCATCGCGCCGACAAAATCATTGCCGGCGTTCGCCAGCGTCACGTTGCCCGTGCCCGCGTCCACGTCCGTGCCGCCGCCCACCGACAGCGCGCCGCCGGTCTGCACGATCGCCGCGTCCTGGCTCGTCAGCGACAGGTCGCCGGTCGCCGTCACGTCCGCGCCCAACGCAATGCCACCGTCGCCCTGCAGGGTCACGTTCGCACCACCAAGGTCTGCGGTCGTCGTCAGCAGGGCGCCCGACTGCAGCGCCAGGTCGGCGGTGCCCGTGCTGATCGCGGCGCCGGCCAGGTTCAACGCACCCCCGGCCGCCAGCGTCACCGCCTGGTTGGCGCCGTTGGCCAGCGATGCCACCGTCAGGGCGTTCACGTCGCGCAGCGAGATCGCACCGCCAGTCACGTCCACCGCGCCGCCGAAGTCGTTGCCGGCGTTGGCCAGCGTCACGTTGCCCGTGCCCGCATCCAGTT
The DNA here is from genome assembly GCF_054072675.1 of Lysobacter sp. A289. NCBI lineage: Bacteria > Pseudomonadati > Pseudomonadota > Gammaproteobacteria > Lysobacterales > Lysobacteraceae > Lysobacter > Lysobacter sp. A289. The sequence continues at coordinate 374,586 of NZ_JBSVRN010000001.1, read as the reverse complement.
CGGTCGTGCCGCCGACCTGCAAAGCTCCGCCCTGCTCGATGGCGCCACCGTTGCTGTGCGCCACCAGTGCGCCCGACACATCCGTCGTTCCCAGATCCAGCCGGCCCGTGCTCGTCGCCGTCAACTGCCCGGCGGTGACCGTGCCCAGCGTCAGCGCGTTCGCATCCGTGATTGCCACGCTGGCACCGATGACGTTCACGGCGCCGATGAAGTCGTTGTTCGCGCCGGCCAGCGTCACGTTGCCCGTGCCTGCGTCCACGTCCGTGTCGCCGCCCACCGACAGCGCGCCGCCGGTCTGCACGATCGCCGCGTCCTGGCTCGTCAGCGACAGGTCGCCTGTCGCCGTCACGTCCGCGCCCAGCGCGATGCCGCCGTCGCCCTGCAGGCTCACGTTCGCACCGCCCAGCGCCGCCGCCGTCGTCAGCATGGCGCCCGACTGCAGCGCAAGATCAGCGGTTCCCGTGTCGATCGCGGTCCCGCTCAGGTTCAACGCACCCCCGGCCACCAGTGCCACCGCCTGGTTGGCGCCGTGGGCCAGCGATGCCACCGTCAGGGTGTTCATGTCGCGCAGCGAGATCGCACCGCCGGTCACGTCCACCGCGCCGCCGAAGTTGTTGCCGGCGTTCGCCAGCGTCACGTCGCCCGTGCCGGCATCCAGCTCGGTGGTGCCGCTCACGCTCAGCGCACCGTTCTGGTTGATGTCACCGCCGTTGCTGCTCGCCGCCAGGCTGCCATTGATGTCGCCGGCCCCCAGGATCAGCGAACTCTGGCTGATCGCGGTCAGGTTACCGGTCTGGAGCATCCCCAGTTCCAGGGCATTCGCGTCCCAAATCGTTGTCGTCCCTCCGGTCAGGTTGACCTGGCCGCCGAAATCATTACCTGCGTTGTTCAGCGTAATCGCGCCGGTGCCCGCATCGAATGTCGCAACCCCGCCGACGTTGAAAGCACCGCTTTGCGTAATGCCGCCGGTGGTGGTGGTGGTCAACGACAGGTTGCCGAAAATGTTCAGTGCCGGCGCCATGACGCTGGTCGCACTTACCGACAGCGCCCCCAAGGCCTGGGACTGCCCCACGCCCCCGCCGAAACCGACCGTCCCGCCCGCGCTCACGGCCAGCGCATGGCCACCATCGACCGTCGACCCAAACTGGATGTTTCCGGCGCCGCCGCCTGACAGCGTGGTATCGCTGACAAGGGTGACGGCGCCGACATAGTCCTGGTCTCCGGACGTGGCAATATCACCGCTGAGGAACAGGCCATTCGGGCCGGTCATCGATACCGTGCCCGAATCGATGTCGCCGGTAGAGCGCACCGCGCTACCCGATCCGATCAGGGTGACGCTACCGTCAGCTTGCACGCCCAGCCCCGTAGCATCGATGGTCCCGCTGTGATTTACCGCATCGTCCAGGACGCCGGCGGCGAGTCTGGCGTGCAGGTACACCGCTCCGCCATTTGCCTCCAGCCGCCCCCGGTTCTCGACCACCGCGAGCGCGCCCGTAACCGTGGCGTCGAGCGCATCGCCGACCACGATCGAGAAGTCGCTGCCGGGGAACAGGTTCAGCGTCGCACCTTTTCCGCCAAGCAGATCCACCCGGCCTGCCTCGGCGCTGATCAGGCCGCTCGTGTCGTTCAGGACGTGGCCGCCAAGCAGGATGGCATGGCCGCCGTTGGTCACCACGATGTTGCCGCGGTTGATGATCGAGGCCGGAGAACCGGTCTGCTCGAACACGAAGCTGTTGTTGACGTACTCGCCGCCCTGCTGTGCCAGGAAATCACCGGTATTGGTCAAGAGCGTCGACGCGACGAGCCCGCCGACGTTGAGCTGCGCGGTTTCGCCGAAGACGATGCCATTCTGGTTGATCAGGAAAATGGTGCCGGCCGCCTCGATGTTCCCGAAGATCTGGCTCGCGTCGAGATCCATGATCTGGTTGAGCGCGATGTCGCCAACCACCTGGTCGAACGTCACCGTGGCATCTTCGCCCACGTCGAAAGTGTTCCACAGGATCAGTGCCCGTTCCTCGATCTGGGTGACCGTCATGTTCCCGGCGCCATCGGCCGTGATGCTCCCGATGCCGCCCAGTGGGATACCGCCGGTCGGCAGCTGGGTCGGTGCCACCTGCGCCGTGGCCGGCAGGCCTGCCATGCCGAGTGCAAGCGCGGACAGCACGGCCACGACCCGGCGTCCCCGCCGCCCGCGCGCCGTTCCGCCATGACTGCGATGCGCGAATTCCGACACCACCTGGAGCTGGCCGAGCGCGCGGTTGAAGACGAGGTTGTAGATACGATTCATGGGAATGCTCCCTAGAAAACCATGCCGAATTTGGCCCAGATCCTGAAGTCGTCGCCATCGGAGGCGTCCTCGTTCCCAAGGGGAACGGCGGCCGCCAGCCTGAAGTCGAGTCCATGGAAGCCGGGCAGCTGGAAGCGAAGGCCCGCGCCCACGCCGTCGAAGGTCCTGCCAGGACTGCCCACGCTGCCGGCCGCCGACGACACCCGCCCGTGGTCGGCGAACATTTCGAACTGCAGCACTTCGCGCCACGGCCGCCCGCCGAACGGTGACGCCTTGTCGCCGAAGCCCGGCGCATCGACGTGGTACTCGACCGCGACGTGGTAGCCGCGGTCGCCCAGCGCGTCGGAAATCGGATACGCACGCACGCTGTCGGGGCCGCCGAGCGCGAACTGTTCCATCGGCACGAGCACGTCGTTGCTGTACTGGCCATTGACCTTCAGGTACAGCCGCTGCGAATGGGTCAGGTACTGCATGCGCACAAAGGAAAGCCGCAGTGACCAGAAGTCGCTGTCGCGCTGCGGAGTGATCAGGTCCGGACTGCCTGAACGGTCATTGAGCCCATGGCGGACACTGGCCTGCAGCAGGCTGACGCCGCGGGAGCGCCGATCCACGTGCCGCAGGGAGTATGCGACCTCGCCGACATCGAACCGGTGATCCGACAATTGGAAGCCCAATGCCTCCAGGGTCGACCGCTCACGTACCAGCCGCAGCGCTGCCTGCATCTGCAGGTCTTCGCGGTTGACGAACTTCCACTCCGCACCCAGCTGTGCGATCTCGGTGGGGCCGCTGATGCCAAGAGCGGCGAACGGCCCGCTCCGGACTTCCATCTCGCTGCGCGCGTAACTCAGGCTGGCACCCAGTCCCGGGACGGCAGCGACCGGGATGGAGTAGGACAGCGCGCCCTGGTTGCTCTGCTGGGGATCCAGGGCATGGACGTAGCTGGCGGAGAACGCATCACCCAGGCCGAGCGGCGAGTCCCAGGCCACGCCCACCTGCGCGCGATAACGGCCGGTGAGTTCGGTGCCATGGTTACTCAAGCCCACGGAGAACCGGTAGGGACGATCGGCCTCCCGCGCCACCATGACCAAGTCGGTTTCGCCCATGTTCGTTCCGGGCTGCAGGACCGATGAAATGGACACGCCCGGAAGGTCGCGCGCGTACAGCAGCGCGGTATCCAGTTCGCTCTTGTGCAGGATGCGGCCGCGCAGGGGATCGACCGGCGCGGTGATCACGCCGGGGCGGTAGCGTTCGGTGCCTTGCACGATCACGTTGCCCAGCCGGCCCTCGAGCACCTCGATGCGCACCCTCCCGTCCGGGCCCGCGGACTGCGCGGGAAGATAGGCCTTGCTGACGATGAATCCGGCTTCGCGATACGCCGCCGTGATCGCCGCGGCCACGTCCTGCAACTGATCGAAGTCCAGTTCGGCCTCGCCCTGGCCGCCCGCGAGCTCGGCAAACCGGTCATCGGCAATTGCCTGCATGGCTGCCGGCGTGATGCCGATCTCCGGATGCGTACCGACACCTTCCACGACGAACCCCTGCACCCGCAGAACGAGGTCGGCCGTATCGGCACGATCGCGTACGGAGGGTAGATGCTGCTCCGTCACGGCGTCCGGCGACGACGGAGTCGATTGCTGCGCTTGTGCCACGGCGCCAGGGAGGTAGAGCGCGATCGCCAAAACCGACGCAGGATAGCGCCACAGCGAAGTTCGGCCGCTCTTCTCCCCAAACAGACGCCGATTCCGGCGTCGGAATTGCCTGTCACTCATATTGTCCCCTACCCGTCTCCCTCCCCTGGCGCGATACTACAATGTTCCTGAACAAGGTGTCGGGCGGTTCGGTATACGGCCGCCGCACGGCCTGCACCGATTGTTGCAGCGCGCAAAACTCATGAAAGACCGCATGAAAGGCGCCGGTCCGCAGCGAACGCGCGGCTGCGCAACTCGGCGGGCACCATGCGCCGTAGTATCCTCGGCTGTCGCACTCACGGAGCAACCGACATGACGACAGGCAAGCACTGGATGAGGTGGATCGGTTTGGCTCTGTGCGCCGCCCTATTGGCAGCTTGCGCCAGTGGGCCGGTGCGTCGCGTGTCGGAGCCGTCCGCACGCATCCAGCAGTTGACTGTCCTGGCCGACGGCAGCTGGTCGGCCGAATTGCGGATCGAGAACTTCAGCAGCATCCCGATGCGGTTCGACTCACTGCGCCTCGCACTTGAGGTGGACGACCAGGAAGCCGGCGCGCTGGCGGCACAGCCGGCGGTGACCATCGGCCCGGAATCTGCCGACGTGATCACCGTGACACTCGCGCCTTCGGTTGCCGCAAAGCTTGAAGTCGCCGATGCACTGGCCCGCAACCAGGGCCTGGATTACGCACTTGAGGGAACCATCACCGCGACACCCGACGACGAGCGCCAGCGTGAGTACAAGATCGAGCGCAACAGCACGTTGAGTCCGGCACCGGGGCTGCCTGGCGTGTTGCGCTGAGCAGCGGGCAGCCAGACTTCCACAAGTTCCAATCCATTCAAATCTTTGCCCAACCGAGGGTCCTCGATGAGCCAGTACAACGTTCCCCTTCGCGACATGCAGTTCGTCCTGTTCGATGTGCTCGACAGCGAGGCCGAGTTCCAGCGGCTGGGCTTCACCGATGTCAGTCGCGACCTGCTCGATGCGGTCCTGGAGGAGAGCGCGAAGTTTGCCGAGAACGTGCTCGCACCGCTCAACGAAGTCGGGGACCGCGAAGGCTGCCAGTTCGACAAGGCGACCGGCACCGTCACCACGCCGACCGGCTTCAAACAGGCATACGAGCAATACGTGGATGGTGGCTGGACCGGGCTGGTGTCATCGGTGGAGTTCGGCGGCCAGGGCCTGCCGCACCTGGCTGGCTTCGCGCAGAAGGAAATGATCGATGCCGCCAACCTGGCCTGGGGAAACTTTCCATTGCTCTCCCACGGCGCCACCGAGGCACTGCTGCACCACGGCGAGGACTGGCAGCGCGAGGTGTTCCTGAAGCCCCTGGTCGAGGGCCGCTGGACAGGGACCATGTGCCTGACCGAGCCGCATTGCGGCACCGACCTTGGCCTGCTGAAGACCCGTGCCGAGCCGAACGACGATGGCAGCTACTCGATCACCGGGACCAAGATCTTCATCACCGCCGGCGATCACGACCTGACCGAAAACATCATCCACCTGGTGCTGGCGCGACTGCCGGAGGCGCCCGCCGGCAGCAAGGGCATCTCGCTGTTCGTGGTACCCAAGATCCGCATTGCGCGCGATGGCAGTACAGGTGACGCCAACGCGGTGCGTTGCGGCAGCATCGAGCACAAGATGGGCATCCACGGCTCGGCGACGTGCGTGATGAATTTCGACGGCGCGCAGGGCTATCTGGTCGGCAAGCCGCACAAGGGCATGGTCGGGATGTTCACCATGATGAATGCCGCACGCCTGGCGGTAGGATTGCAGGGCCTGGGCCTGTCGGACCGTGCGCTCCAGAACGCGTTGGCATACTCGCGCGAGCGGTTGCAGATGCGCTCGCTGTCGGGCCCGAAGTTTCCCGACAAGCCTGCCGACCCGATCATCGTGCATCCCGATGTGCGCCGCATGTTGTTGACTTGCAAGGCACTGGTGGAAGGTGGCCGGGCCATGAGTTATCACGCCGGGCTGCAGATCGATGTCGCCCAGAACGCCACCGACCCGACCGAGCGCGAGCAGGCCGATGCGCTGGTGGGTTTCATGACCCCGATCGTGAAGGCCTGCCTGACCGAATGGGGCGTGGAATGTACCTATCACGCGGTGCAGTGCTACGGGGGCCATGGCTATATCGCCGAGAACGGCGTGGAGCAACTGGCCCGCGACGCGCGGATCACCACGCTGTATGAAGGCACCACCGGGATCCAGGCGCTGGATCTGGTCGGCCGAAAGATCCTGCAGCTGCAAGGCGCCGGGTTGAAGGTAATGCTGGGCATGATCGAGCAGTTCTGCAGCGACAACGCGGGCAACGCCGCGGTCGCCGAGTTCATCGCACCGCTGCGCGCCCGGATCGACGAGTGGCAACGGCTGACGATGCAGATCGGCAAGCGTGCGGCCACCGACCCGGACGAGATCGGCGCGGCCGCCTATGACTACCTGATGTACTCGGGCTATGTCGCCCTCGCCTACTGGTGGGCACGCAGTGTTGCCGCCAGCGAAGGTTCAACGCAGCCGGAGGAATTCAAGGCCGGAAAACGCGAGACTGCCCGGTTCTATTTCGCGCGGATCCTGCCGCGTACGCTGGCCCACGCGGCGGCGATCGACAGTGGCAGCAGTTCGCTGATGGCACTGGACGCAGGACAGTTCGACGCCTGAGGACGGCGCAACTCGTCGCAAGCGCGCGCAGGCCCGATCCAAATCGCCACAAATCAGGTATATGCTCGATTTCCAATGGAGATCGACACAGCACCGTTATCGCTGGTTCGCTCTGGAATCCCCGCCGGATGCAGCAACCGGCCGGATCCGGATGATCCTCCGTTCGGCTCGTCCGCGCTCGATTCGCGCCACGCACTGGAGCATCTCAACGCGGTACGGCTGCTGTCGCTGGATGCCTACGGCCAGGCACTCAGCTGGATAAACTGGCAGCAGGCCGCATGCCTGTATGCCCGCGATGCGGTGGCATGGACGCTCGGTGACCCGTGCCTGGAAGTCCACGGTGGTTTCAACCGGCTCAGTGGCCAGCACAGCCTGCTGGAGCTGCACCCGATCGTGGCGGCACGCGGGCACGCCCGTTCCCGCGCGATCAACCCCACCCCATCCCTGACCAACCCGGCCCTGTTCGCCCGTGACGCCCACCTGTGCCTGTACTGCGGCGACGAGTTCCACCGCCCGCAGCTGACGCGTGACCATGTCATGCCGGTATCCCGCGGCGGCCGCGATATCTGGGAGAACGTGGTCTCCGCCTGTTTCCACTGCAACTCGCGCAAGGGAAACCGCACCCCGCAGCAAGCGCGCATGCCATTGCTCGCCGTACCCTACCGGCCCAGCTGGATCGAACACCTGATCCTGTCCAACCGCAACATCCTGGCCGACCAGATGGCGTTCCTGAAAAGCCAGCTGCCCAGGAAACATGTCCGCTCGTTTGCCTGAGCACAGTGTTTGACGCCTGCAAACGGTTCCGCAACACTGGCGGATTGAAAAGATGGATTCGATAATGGCCCTTACCCTTGGCCTGACCGGCATGGATCCGGCGACCGAAACTTCGTTAAAGGCCGCCTTCACGGAGGCCAACGGGCGCTTGGGCTCCGCATGGCAATTGATGCCGGTCGCCGGGGCCGAGTACGTCGTCGTCGATATGGACAGCATGTACGGGCCAATGAGCTGGCTGCGCCTGCATGCGTCGGGCAAGACCGTGATCGGACTGACGTCCGCGCCGCGCACCCAGGCCGATCTGCTGCTGGCCCAACCGTTTGATGCGGGCTCGCTGTTTTCCCTGCTCTCACAGATCGCGCCACAGCCGGCCGAGACCGCATCCGTTGCCGCTGCGCCCGAAAGCGTCGCTGCGGACAAGTCGCCCGCAGCGGACTTGCCCTCAGTGCCGCCGCCAGCGGACCAAGCACCCGAAGCACAGTCGATTGACAAGGACGTCGCCGCGACACCATTGCCGTTGCCCGTCGAGCCGGAAGCTCCTGTGCCCGACGTGGCGGCCGAAGTCGTGCCGACGCTACCCGACGCCGAAGCAGATGCGCCGACCGATCTGGAACCGACCACATTGAGTGAGTGGCTTGCTTCCGGGCGTCTTGCCAGCCGGGTCAAATTCGAGCGTGACGGTCTGGCGTTGCTGGTCGATACCGCCCGCAACCAATACTTTGGCCCCAGCAGCCTGAAGCCATTGGCCGCTCATGTAACCAGCCAGGCCGATGCCAACGATTTCGTCTCCGTCCCTGATTGGGACAGCGAGATCGCCAGGATTGGCGCAGCGCAGCCGTTGACGCGACTGGTCTGGTACGCAGGACTGCTGTCGAGCCAAGGCCGCCTGACGCCGGGATTCGACCCCAAAGCGCGTTACCAACTGTTGAAATGGCCGCAAACCGAGCGCGAATACCCCAAGCATTTCCGGATTGCGACCACCATGATGAAAGGCCCGACGACGTTGCCTGACATCGCCGAAGCAAGCGGGGTTTCCATCGCGGAGGTGACCGACTTCGTCAACGCCAGCCTCGCCACCGGTTTCGCCGATATCGAACGCTTGCCCGAGCCGGCACCGGAGCCGCAAAAATCCGGCGGTCTGTTCGGACGCCTGCGCGGGCGCTGAGGGCGACTACCGCTGCCAGTCAGATCCCGCCTTGCTCCGTTCCAACGCGAGCGGGACAATGGCCTACTACCGTCCGACTCCGTATTGATGATTGATTCGCAACGCTACCCGCGTCTGTCACATATCCAGACCCCCGCCGACCTGCGCCAGTTCCCCGCCGAGGAACTGTCTGCCATCGCCGGAGAGCTGCGTGCGTACCTGATCGAACAGGTCGCTCAATCGGGCGGTCATTTCGGCGCGGGCCTGGGCGTGATCGAATTGACGGTCGCATTGCATTGGCTATACGACACGCCCACCGACCGCCTGGTCTGGGACGTCGGCCACCAGACCTACCCGCACAAGATCCTCACCGGGCGCCGTGACCAGATCCACACCGTCAAGCACAAGGACGGCGTGGCGCCGTTCCCCAAGCGCGACGAGTCCGAATACGACACGTTCGGCGTCGGCCACAGCTCGACCAGCATTTCCGCTGCAATCGGCATGGCAATCGCGCTGCAGCACGTCGGCGACGAGCGCAAGGTGGTTGCGGTGATCGGTGACGGCGCGATGACCGCCGGCATGGCATTCGAGGCGCTGACCCACGCCGGCGGCATGGGCAACGACCCCGGCGGCGTCGAGCCCAATGTGCTGGTGATCCTCAACGACAACCAGATGTCGATCTCCGAGAACGTCGGCGGCGTGACCCGGATGCTCGGACGCCTCACCGGCAGCCGCACCCTCAACGCCCTGCGCGAAGGCGGCAAGAAGCTGCTCGGCGACAAGAATCGGCCACCGGCGCGCTTTGTCCGCCGCTGGGAAGAGCACTGGAAAGGCATGTTTGTGCCCTCCACGTTTTTCGAGGAAGTCGGCTTCCATTACACCGGCCCCATCGATGGCCATGACATGGAATCACTGGTCGCAACGCTGAAAACCCTGCAAGGCATGAAGGGCCCGCAGCTGCTGCACATCATCACCACCAAGGGCAAGGGCTACGAGCCCGCCGAGGGCGACCAGATCGGCTACCACGCGGTCAGCCCGTTTGATCCGGACCTGGGCATGGTCAGCAAGACCGGGGCGAAGAAGCCGACCTATACCGACGTGTTTGGCGACTGGATCTGCGACATGGCCGCCGCCGACAAGGCATTGCTGGGCATCACGCCAGCGATGCGGGAAGGCTCCGGTCTGGTGCGCTTCAGCAAGCAATACCCGAAACGCTATTTCGATGTCGCCATCGCCGAACAGCACGCGGTCACCCTGGCCGCCGGCATGGCCTGCGAAGGCGCCAAGCCGGTGGTTGCGATCTACTCGACATTCCTCCAGCGCGGCTATGACCAACTGGTACACGACGTGGCGCTGCAAGGCCTGGACGTGCTGTTTGCGATTGATCGCGGCGGCGTGGTCGGCCCGGACGGCGCCACCCATGCGGGCAACCTGGATCTGAGCTACCTGCGCTGCGTGCCCAACATGGTGGTGATGGCGCCGGCGGACGAGAACGAGTGCCGGCAGATGCTTTCCACCGGCTTCCGCTTCAACGGCCCGGCGTCAGTGCGCTATCCGCGCGGCGTCGGCCCGGGTGTGGAGGTCCAGGCAGGCCTCGACACCCTGCCGATCGGCAAGGCGCAATTGCGCCGCAAGGGTTCCAGCATCGCACTACTGGCCTTCGGCGCACTGGTCCAGGTTGCCGAACAGGTGGGCAGCGAATTGGGACTGAGCGTGGTCAACATGCGCTTCGTCAAACCATTGGATCGCCAATTGCTGCTGGAGCTGGCGAAGACCCACGAAGGCTTTGTCACCCTGGAGGACAATGTCGTCGCCGGTGGCGCCGGCAGCGGCGTGGCCGAGCTGCTGGCGGCCGAAGGCATCACCCTGCCAACCCTGCATCTGGGCTTGCCGGACGCTTTCCAGCACCACGCCAGCCGCGAAGAGTTGCTGAGCGAAGCCGGACTGGATGCGGACGGCATCCGCGTGGCCGTACTGGCGCGCTGGCCGGCATTGGCCGTGACGTCGTCGGGCGGGGCGGCCAGGACCGCCTGACCAGGGATCGCCTGACCAAGGCCGCCGGAAAGGCAGACGCCCGGCAATGCCGGGCGTCGCTGGAATCAAACGAATTGGTCGGGGCGGCCGGATTTGAACCGACGACCACTTGTCCCCCAGACAAGTGCGCTACCAGGCTGCGCTACGCCCCGAAGTCTTGCGGTCCGCCGTGGGGCGGGCGGTGAGTATAGCCGATTACCGTGGAATCCGAACCACCATCGTGGCTTATCGCCGCAGCAACTGCAGCACTTCTTCCAGCTCCATCCGCACCTGGCGGACGATCTGCGAACTCAGCGCCGACTCGTCCTTGGCGTCGTCGCCCTCCAGCCGTAACCGCGCCCCGCCGATGGTGTAGCCCTGCTCGTACAACAAGCCACGGATCTGGCGGACCATCAGCACTTCATGGCGCTGGTAGTAACGACGGTTGCCACGACGCTTGACCGGCTTGAGCGACGGGAACTCGGTTTCCCAATATCGGAGAACATGGGGCTTCACGTCGCACAACTCGCTGACTTCTCCGATGGTGAAGTAGCGTTTGGCCGGAATCGGGGGAAGCTCGCGGTTGCTGCCCGGATCAAGCACGTGCGGCTCCTGCGTACGATTCGACACGTTCCTTCAGCTTCTGGCCTGGCCGGAATGTGACCACGGTCCGCGCCGAGATCGGGATCTCCTCACCGGTCTTCGGGTTGCGGCCCGGCCGCTGGCTCTTGCGCCGCAAGTCGAAATTGCCAAATCCCGACAACTTGACCTGCCGCCCGGACTGCAAGGCTTCGCGCAGGGAGTCGAAGAACGCATCGACAAACTCCTTGGCCTCGCGCTTGTTGAGACCGACCTCGTCAAACAGTCGTTCGGCCATTTCAGCCTTGGTCAACGCCATGATCCATTTCCTTCAGATAGCTCTATCGCCGCACGATTGCCGTTTTGCACCATCGCGGCCAAACTTGCCGCGACCATCAACTGCGTAGCATGGCGCCGTGTTCCGACTGCAACGCCGCAGTTACCGCAGTTACCACCGCATCCACGTCGGACTCAGTCAGCGTGCGGGATTCTTCCTGCAAAATCAAGCCCATAGCGAGACTCTTGCACCCTGATTCAACACCCTTGCCCTGGTACTGATCAAACAACACCAGCTCACGCAGCACCCGGCCCGCAGCGCCACGGACGCTGGCGGAAACCATCGCCCAGGACACGGCATAGGGCACCACGAACGCCAGGTCACGGCGCACCGACGGGTACCTGGACAAGGCCGCTGCACGTGGCAGCGGGCGCGCGGTCAGCGGCGCCAGGTCGAGCTCGAACGCCACCACATCGCGATCGATTTCCATCGCCTGTTGCAGGCGCGGATGCAGCTGGCCGATCCACCCCAGTGCGATCGCGCCGCCCTTGTCGTCAATGCGGAAGACGTCGGCGCACCGGCCCGGGTGCGCCCAGCCCGGCTGCGACGCCCGGTACTCCAACCGGGCGCCCGACAAGGCGGCCAGACTCTCCAGGTCGCCCTTCAAGTCGTGAAAACCCACCTCGCGCTCGGCCACGGCCCATTGCTCGATGGAGACATTCCCGCAAGCCGCGCCCGCCACTCGCAGGTGCTGATGCGGCGCTTGTCCGTTGACCGCGGCGAATACGTTGCCGAGCTCGAACAGGCGCACACGGGATTGCTGGCGTGCGACATTGCGGCCCAGCGCGGCGACCAGTCCGGGCAGCAACGAGGTGCGCATCACCGCGAGCTCGGCGCTGAGCGGATTGGCCAGCGACACCGCGCCATCGGCCAAACCCCAGGACTGCAACAACTCGGCATCGACGAAGGCATAGTTTATGGCCTCGAGGTAGTCACGTCCGACCAGTTGGCGGCGAATGCAGCCCTCGTCCACCCTCGCCTCGCTCGGCGCGGCCAGCCGCGAGGCGCCGGACGGCAAGGTCGTGGGGATCGAGTCGTAGCCGTGGATCCGTGCCACTTCCTCGATCAGGTCTTCCTCGATCGCGATGTCAAACCGCCGACCCGGTGCGGTGATCTGCCAGCCCTCGTCGCTTACCTCGACGGCCAGGCCCAACGCTTTCAGGATCTGCTCAACCTTGGCATCGGGCACGTCCAGCCCCAACACGCGGGCAAGCCGGGCGCGACGCAAACGGATCGGCCCTGGATGCGGCAGGTGTTCCGGCAACGCTTCTTCCACCACCGGACCGGGCATGCCACCGGCAGCATCAAGGATCAACCGGGTTGCATACTCGATTGCCACACGCGGCAGTTCCGGATCCACGCCACGCTCGTAACGGTGCGCGGCGTCGGTGTGCAGGCCGAGTTTGCGACTGCGGCCGATGATCGCGCTGGGGGCGAAATGGGCGGACTCGAGGAATACGTTGCGGCTGGCGTCGGTGACCCGCGTATCGAAGCCACCCATCACACCGGCCAGCGCAACCGGCTTGTCGGCGTCGGTAATGGCCAGAAACTGCTCATCGAGCTGCACCGTCCTGCCATCCAGCAGCTTCAGGCTTTCCCCGGCTTGCGCCCAGCGCACGCCGATCGGCCCGGCCAGCAGGTCACGGTCGAAGGCATGCATTGGCTGGCCCAGTTCCAGCATCACGTACTGGGTCACGTCGACCAGCAGCGACACCGGACGCACGCCACTGCGGCGCAAGCGCTCGGCAATCCATAGCGGGGTCGGGACCGTGCCATCGATGCCTTCGATCACCCGGCCGCAGTAGCGTGGCGCAGCGGCGCCCGCACTGAGCTGGATCGCAAGCTTCGCCTCAGCGGTCGCGGGCACCGGCTCGATATCGAACGCGGCAACCTGCCCGTCCAGTGCCGCGGCAACGTCGAATGCGATCCCGCGCACACTGAAGCAATCCGCCCGGTTCGGGGTCAGCTTGATCTCGATACTGGCGTCGGGCAGGCCGAGCAACCCGGTCATCGGCGAGCCTGTCACGGCATCGGCCGGCAGTTCCAGCAGGCCGGACGCATCGCCATCGGTACCCAACTCCTTGGCCGAGCACAACATGCCAAACGACTCCACGCCACGCAGCTTGGCCGGCTCGATCTTCATCCCGTCCGGCAACACGGCGCCCACCTTGGCCAGTGGCGCCTTGAGGCCCGCGCGCGCGTTGGGCGCGCCACAGACGATCTGCACGATCTCGCCATCGCCGACGTCGACCTGGCAGACCTGCAAACGATCCGCCTGCGGGTGCTTGTCGGCGCTGACTATCTGCGCGACCACCACGTCATCGAGCGATTGCCCCAGCTCGGTGACCTCTTCGACCTCCAGGCCAATCGCGGTCAGGGTTGCGACCAGCTCATCGTGGCTGGCTTCGGTCGGTACGTGCTGGCGCAGCCAGTTTTCGGAGAATTTCATCGCTTTCCACTACGCGGGATGGTCACGCGAACTGCTTCAAGAAGCGCACGTCGTTGTCGAAGAAACTGCGCAGGTCGTCAACCCCGTAACGCAGCATGGCAAGACGCTCCACGCCCATCCCGAACGCGAATCCGGTGTACTTCTCCGGGTCAATGCCGACATTGCGCAGCACGCTCGGATGGACCATTCCGCAACCGAGCACTTCCAGCCAGCGGGTGCTGCCGTCGGGCTGCTGCCAGGCGATGTCGACCTCGGCGGACGGCTCGGTGAATGGAAAATAGCTGGGCCGGAAACGCATCTCGAAATCGCGCTCGAAAAACGCACGCACGAACTCGGCCAAGGTGCCTTTGAGGTCGGCAAAACTGGCGACCTCGTCGATCAACAGCCCTTCGACCTGATGGAACATCGGGGTATGGGTCTGGTCACTGTCGCTGCGGTAGACCTTGCCGGCGGCGATCATCCGCAACGGTGGCGTGCCGCCTTTGGCAAGCAGGTCCATCATGTAGCGCACCTGCACGCCCGAGGTATGAGTGCGCAGCAAGTGCCTGTTGCCGCCGGCCTCAGCGGCATCGTCCCCGGACATGTAAAAGGTGTCGTGCATAGCCCGCGCCGGATGGTGCGGCGGGAAGTTCAGGGCCTCGAAATTGTGCCAGTCGTCCTCGATTTCCGGACCGTCGGACAACTCGAAACCGAGGCGACCGAAGATGTCGGTCATGCGCTCCAGGGTGCGGCTGACCGGGTGCAGCCCACCACAGGCGGCATCGATACCAGGCAGAGTAACGTCCAGCGTTTCCGCCACCAGGCGTGCATCCAGCACTGCGGCGGCCAGCGTCGCCTTGCGCGCCGCCAACGCGGTGGACAGCACATCGCGCGCCTTGTTGATCTTCTCGCCCGCCGCCTTGCGCTGGTCGCCCGGCAGGCTGCCCAGTTGCTTGAGCTGGGCGGTGATGCTGCCGGACTTGCCGAGCAGGGCCACCCGCAATGCCTCGATCAGTTCGGGCGAATCGGCGGCGGCAATATCGGCCAGTGCCTGTTCGGTCAATTGTTCGATGCCGCTCATCTGCAATCCCCAGAACCAAACATGGGGAAGGACTTGCGCCCTTCCCCATGCGTGTATTGCGTTGTCGGCTCACTGCGTCGCGGGATCAACTCCCGCACGCGAGCGACGCGACACCTTACGCTGCGAGTGCGCCCTTGGCTTTCTCGGTCAGAGCGGCAAAGCCTGCCGCGTCGTGCACGGCGATATCCGCCAGCACCTTGCGGTCAAGGGTAATGCCGGCCTTCAGCAGGCCATTCATGAAGCGGCTGTAGCTAATGCCATTGGCGCGGGATGCCGCGTTGATGCGGGCGATCCACAGCGAGCGGAAATTGCGCTTCTTCTGCTTGCGGCCGATGTAGGCGTACTGCAGGGCCTTCGTGACCGCCTGGTAGGCGACGCGATAGACCTTGCGGCGGGCGTGGTAGTAGCCCTTGGCCTGCTTCAGGATTTTCTTGTGACGCCTACGCGCCTGTACACCACGTTTGACTCGTGCCATTTCTCAGTCCTCCTCAGGCGTACGGCAGCATGCGGGCAATACGGCCGGCATCTTCGGCGCGAACGTGGTTCGCCTGCCTCAGGTTGCGCTTCCGCTTGGTCGTCTTTTTGGTGAGGATGTGGCTACGGTTGGCGTGGCCGCACTTGAACTTGCCGGAAGCGATCTTGCGAAAACGCTTGGCCGCTCCACGGTGAGTCTTCATCTTGGGCATTGCGAATGTCCTTTCGGGTTTCTGTAACTGACCTGGGCGGTGGCATGGCCACACTTTCCGTCCTGCCCGTGCCGGCTTGTAAGCCATTGATTCGCAAGCGAATCAACAACAGGTCCTGACAACAACTGCAAACAACACCGGTTCACCCGGCCGACCATTATGCCGGCTGGGTTTCATGGTTGCAATGCGTGATGCTACTTCTTCTTGGGCGCGATCATCATCACCATCTGCCGGCCTTCCAGGCGCGGACGCGATTCAACGACAACCTCGTCGCCAAGGTCCAGCTCGATCCGGCTCGCCATCTGGCGGCCCAGCTCCTGGTGGCGCATTTCGCGGCCACGGAAGCGGATGTTGACCTTGATCTTGTCGCCTTCGTCCAGGAACCGGCGCATGTTGCGCAGCTTGATCTGGTAGTCGCCTTCATCGGTGACCGGGCGGAACTTGATTTCCTTGATCTCGACCTGTTTCTGCTTCTTCTTGGCGGCGTTGGCCTTCTTCTGAAGGTCGAAGATGAACTTGCCGAAATCCATGATGCGGCAGACCGGCGGATCGCCGTGAGGCTGGATCTCGACCAGGTCGAGGCCCTCTTCCTGCGCAAGCTCGAGCGCTTCGTCGCGCGAAAGCACGCCGACCATCTCGCCATCGCTGCCAATCACACGCACCTTGGGTACGCGGATCTCCTGATTCTTGCGGTTCCGCTTGTCGGGGGTACTGATGTTGCAATCTCCGGTATGGGTCGAGCCAGCCGCGCGTGCAGCTGCACACGTGCGAATGGGCCATTATGAACTACGTTGCCTTAGCGAATGTCTTCACTGCGTAAACGCTGGGCGAATTCGGCGACGGTCATCGACCCCAGATCCTCCCCCCCGCGTGCGCGCACCGCGACCTGGCCATTTTCCTTCTCGCGGTCACCGACCACCAGCAGGTATGGCACGCGCTGCAGCGTGTGCTCGCGGATCTTATAGCCGATCTTTTCGTTGCGCAAATCGCTGGCCACCCGGAACCCTTGATCCGCAAGGGCTTTGAGCGCTTCAGCGGCGTAATCGGCCTGGGCATCGGTGATGTTCATCACCATCGCCTGCACCGGGGCCAACCAAGCTGGGAAACGCCCCTCATGGTGCTCGATCAGGATGCCGATGAAGCGCTCCATCGACCCGACGATCGCGCGGTGCAGCATGACCGGGTGGCGGCGCTGGCTGGCTTCGTCGATGTACTCGGCGCCCAGTCGGGCCGGCATCATGAAGTCGACCTGCATGGTGCCCAACTGCCAGGTACGGCCGATCGCGTCGCGCAGGTGGTACTCGATCTTGGGGCCGTAGAAGGCGCCCTCGCCGGGCAATTCCTCCCACTCCACACCGGCCGCGCGCAGGGCCGAACGCAGGGCCTCCTCGGCTTTGTCCCAGGTCGCATCGTCGCCCATCCGCGGCTCGGGACGCAGCGCCAACTTGACCTGCACGTCGCTGAAGCCGAAGTCCGCATAGACCGCCATCGCCTGGGCGTGGAAGGCGGTGACCTCGGACTCGATCTGGGCCTCGGTGCAGAACACGTGGCCGTCGTCCTGGGTGAAACCGCGCACGCGCAGGATCCCGTGCAGCGCCCCCGACGGCTCGTTGCGGTGGCAGGCGCCAAACTCGCCGTAGCGGATCGGCAGGTCGCGATAACTGTGCAGGCCGTGATTGAACACCTGCACATGGCCGGGGCAATTCATCGGTTTCAGCGCGTAGGTCCGCTTCTCCGACTCGGTGAAGAACATGTTCTCCTGGTAGTTGTCCCAGTGGCCGGATTTCTTCCACAGCTCCACATCGAGGATCTGCGGGCAACGCACCTCGGCGTAACCACTCTGGCGATAGACGCCGCGCATGTACTGCTCGACCACCTGCCAGATCGACCAGCCCTTGGGGTGCCAGAAGACCAGGCCGGGCGCCTCTTCCTGCAGGTGGAACAGGTTCTGCTGTTTGGCGATCTTGCGGTGGTCGCGCTTCTCGGCTTCTTCCAACTGGTGCAGCCAAGCCTTCAGGTCCTTGTCGTTGAGCCAACTGGTCCCGTAGATGCGGCTGAGCATCTGGTTGTTGTGGTCGCCGCGCCAATAGGCACCGGCGACCTTCATCAGCTTGAATGCGCGCAGCTTGCCGGTGCTGGGCACGTGCGGGCCACGACACAGGTCGGTGAACTCACCCTGGCTATAGAGCGAGAGATCCTCGTCAGCCGGGATCGACTCGATGATCTCGGCCTTGTAGTGCTCGCCGATGCCCTTGAAGAAGGCGACCGCCTCGTCGCGCGACTTGACGCTGCGACTGACCGGCTGCGCCTCCTTCACGATCTTGAGCATTTCCGCCTCGATCGCCGGCAGGTCCTCGGGGGTAAACGGGCGCTCGTAGGCGAAGTCGTAATAGAAGCCGTTGTCGATCACCGGGCCGATGGTGACCTGCGCGCCCGGGAACAGGCGCTGCACGGCCTGGGCCAGCAGGTGGGCGGTGGAGTGACGCAGCACGTCCAACGCGTCGGGATGCTTGTCGGTGACGATCTCCAGCGACGCGTCGCGGTCGATCTGGAAGCTGGTGTCGACCAGTTGGCCGTCGACCTTGCCAGCCAACGCGGCCTTGGCCAGGCCGGGGCCAATGGAGGCGGCGACATCGGCGACGGAAACCGGATTGTCGAATTCACGGCGCGAGCCGTCAGGAAGCGTGACTGCAATCATGGGTATCTGTGGGGCTCTTGCAAGAAGGACGGCCGAAAAGCTCGGCGCAAATAAAAAAGACGCCCCGAAGGCGCCTGCGCGGTGCGGAAGCTTCGGGCGGAATCAACAATGTTCGGTGGTAGTGCTCATGTCACACGCTCGGCCGGCGCGTTGGCGCGGGCCACCTCGGAATGGGATCGATCGAATGTCGATCCATACCGCAATAGTTGGGGACAACCTCGCGCAAGTCAACGGCGCCGCCGGATTGGCATGTGACGGTCGGCATCCGCCGGCTGATGGGTACTGCATGACCCGGCATTCACGCGTGTGCGCGTACCACTACCCAAGCCGATCCGGAGCGACCCTACGAGGAGACGCGGTGAGACTGCAGCGCACCGTGCGAAATACCTCCGCCAGCCAAACCATCATTGCCATGTGCGTCGCAACCCTGGGATCAACCGGTTGCAGCGACGCTCATTCGACATTGAATCCGGCAGGACTCGAAGCCGAAATGATCGCCAGGCTCTTCTGGATCATGGCGGTGGGTGCCGCGGTGGTCTGGGTCGCCGTGATCGGCATCGCGCTATATGCCACCTTCCGGGGTCCACGGCCGCATGATCGACGCACGACGCGCTGGCTGATCCTCGTCGGTGGCGTGATCACCCCGACCGTGGTGTTGGGCATGTTGCTGGTATATGGCCTGGTGTTGATGCCACAGCTGCGCCAGCCGATCGCGCACGACGGGCTGCGGGTGGCCGTGTCCGGGGAGCAATGGTGGTGGCGGGTGCGCTATCTGCCTGCGGCGGGGAGCGAGGAGGAGGCAATCACCCTGGCCAACGAGATCAGGTTGCCGGTCGGCGAGCGGGTGGAGTTCACCTTGACCAGCCCGGACGTAATCCACTCGTTCTGGATTCCATCGTTGGCCGGCAAGGTCGACATGATCCCGGGGCGAACCAACACTTTATTCCTGGAGCCGACCAAGACCGGCGTGTTTCGTGGTGCCTGCGCGGAGTATTGCGGTACCTCGCATACGTTCATGCAGTTGCTGGTGGTGGTGATGGAGCGCGACGCGTTTGATGCCTGGCTCCAGCGGCAAGCGGCACCGGCATCGCCGCCGCAAACGGCATTGGCCCGGCAGGGTCGGCAAGCCTTCCTGGGCAATGGCTGCGGCGCCTGCCACGCCATCCGTGGAACCCCGGCGGATGGCGTGGTCGGCCCCGACCTCACCCACGTCGGCGGTCGCCTGAGCCTGGCAGCCGGCACCCTGCCCAATGACGCCTACGCTTTTCGACGCTGGATCGGGAACACCCACGCGGTCAAGCCCGAAGCGCTGATGCCGGCGTTCGGCATGTTGCCGGACTCACAGCTCGATTCAATCGCGGCCTATCTGGATGGACTGCAATGAGCACCCAGGCCCAGCGGCTGGCAGCGGCCTGGAAGACACCCGTTGGCTGGCGCTACTGGTCGGCGGTGAACAACACCGACATCGGCCGCTGGTACACCGCCGCCGCGGTTTTCTTCTTCCTGTTCGCCGGCGTCCTGGCGCTGTTGATGCGCGTCCAACTGGCCGTGCCGGACAACGATTTCGTCAGCGCCACCACCTACAACCAGATGTTTTCACTGCACGGCTCGGTGATGATGTTCCTGTTTGCGGTACCGATCTTCGAGGCGTTCTCGATCCTGATCATGCCGTCGATGCTCGGCGCGCGCGAGTTGCCGTTTCCACGTCTGTCGGCGTACGGGTTCTGGTGCTTCCTGATCGGCGGCGTGTTCGTCTGCGGCTCGATCTTCTTCGACGCCGCGCCGCAGGGTGGCTGGTTCATGTATCCGCCGCTGACCACCCAGTACCAGGACGGGCTCGGCGCCGACATCTGGCTGCTCGGGTTGAGCTTCATCGAGATCGCATCCATCGCCGCCGCGGTCGAGCTGATCGTCGGCGTGCTCAAGACCCGGCCGCCGGGCATGCGGATCAACCTGATGCCCTTGTATGCCTGGTACATCCTGGTGGTAGGAGCGATGATCCTGTTCGCGTTCCCGCCGCTGATCGCCGGCGATTTGATGTTCGAGTTGCAGCGCATGCTCGACTGGCCGTTCTTCGACCCGGCGCGCGGTGGCGACCCGTTGCTGTGGCAGCACCTGTTCTGGATCTTCGGCCACCCCGAGGTCTACATCATCTTCCTGCCGGCGATCGCGCTGGTGGCGATGATCGTGCCGACGTTCGCGCGGCATCCGGTGGTCGGCTACAGCTGGATCGTGCTGGCCGCGGTCGGGACGGGCTTCCTGAGCTTCGGGCTATGGGTGCACCATATGTTCACCACCGGGCTACCGAATATTTCGCTGGCGTTTTTTTCCGCAGCATCCCAGGCCGTCGCGCTACCGACCGGCATCCAGATCTTCGCGCTGCTGGCGACGGTACTGGCCGGCAGGCTGGTGCGGTCGGTGCCGATGCTGTTCGTGCTCGGCGCGATCACCATCTTCGTGCTGGGCGGTTTGACCGGGGTCATGATCGCGTTGGCACCGTTCAATTTCCAGGCCCACGACACCTATTTCATCGTCGCCCACCTGCATTACGTGCTGATCGGCGGCATGGTATTCCCGGTCGTCGCAGGTACCTATTACTTCTATCCGTTGATTGTCGGCAAGCAACTGTCGGAGCGGCTCGGGCGCTTCGTGTTCTGGTTGATGTTCGTGGGCTTCAACGTGGCGTTCCTGCCAATGCATGTCGCTGGGCTGGCCGGCATGCCGCGCCGGATCTTTACCTATCGTGGCGGGCAAGGCTTCGACCTGCTCAACCTGGTGTCGACGCTCGGTGCGTTCGTGCTGGCTGCCGGGTTCGCACTACTGCTGTTTGACGCGTTGTGGACGGCCTTCAAACGCGATCATTCCGCGCGCGATCCCTGGCGCGCCGGCACCCTGGAATGGTTGGGCGAGATGCCCTCCAAGCCATGGGGCGTGCGTTCGATCCCGATCATCAACACCCGCTATCCGCTGTGGGACCAGCCCGGCCTGATGCGCGAGGTCGACGCCGGCCATTTCTACCTGGCCGATGCCCCCGAGGGCAAGCGCGAGACCCTGGTCACCTCGACGATCGACGCCATTCCCGAGCAGTGCCTGCGGGTGCCGGGAGCGACCTTCGTGACGCTGTGGGCGGCGCTGTTTACTGGCGGCACTTTCATCTTCCCGGTGTTCGGCTGGTATGTCGCCGCGGGGATAAGCGCGGCGTTCGCGCTGGTGACCATCCTGACCTGGCTGTGGACCGGTACCGCGTTGATTCCAGAAAAGCCGGCCAAGGACGTCGGCCTCGGCTTGAGCCTGCCGTTGTACGCCTCCGGCCAGGCCTCGGTGGGCTGGTGGGCGATGTTCATCACCATGATCGGTGACATGACCGCCTTCGCCAGCCTGATATTTGGCTATTACTTCTTCTGGACCGTCCACGACGACTTTCCGGCCGACCCAGCCGCCGGCCCCGGCATGCTGTGGCCGTCGATCGCGTTGGGCCTGGTCCTCCTCGCCTGGGCGGGCACGATGCTCGCTCGCGGCTTGAATCGGCGCGATCGGCGGGTTGGTTTCTACCTGGCAACCGGCGCGGCAGCGACGCTGGCACTCGCGGGGGCCGCGGCACTGTTCGCCGGGCCGTGGTTGAGCGGGATGGATCCAACAAGGCATGCGTACCCGGCCACGGTGTGGTTGCTGGTGGGCTGGACCGCGGCCCACATCGCCATCGGGGTGATCATGCAGCTGTACTGCATCGCCCGCCGCGCGGCCGGGCGCATGACCGCCGAACACGACATCGATATCTGCAATGTCACGTTGTACTGGCATTTCGTCGCGATCACCGTGCTGGTGACGGTCGCAACGATCGCCGGTTTCCCGCTGCTGACATGAGGCTGCGACGATGACCGAACGCAAACAGCCCGATGCAGCCACGCCCGGCCCGGCCTCCGACGACGCGGCGTTGCCGGAAAGTCGCGCCAGCCTGTGGCTGCTGACCGCCGGGCCGACGGCCTGGGCGACGCACTTCCTGTTGTCGTATGTCACCGCGGCGGTCTGGTGCGCCAAGGCGGCGGATGTAGCGGCGCCCCTGGGTGCCGCTCGGGTCGCGCTGGCGGCATACACGGTAGTGGCATTGGTCGTGATCGCGGGGTTCGGTTGGCGCAGCTGGCGCCAGCACCAGTGGGGCGAGGCGGAGCTGCCGCACGACGCCGCCAGTAGCGGTGACCGCCATCGCTTCCTCGGTTTCGCCACGTTGCTGCTGTGCGGGCTGAGCTTCGTCGCGGTGGCCTACATGGCGATCGCGATGAGCGTGATCGGGACGTGTCGCTGATGCGCGCCGTGCAACCCAAGAAAACCTCTTTCAAAGTCTGGCTGTTTGCATGCGGGCTGGTGGTACTGGGCGCGACCTGGATTGGACCCCTGCCGGAGTTGTCGCGGCATTCGTTTGCTGCGCACATGACGATGCACATGTCAGTGGTGGCGGTCGCCGCACCATTGCTCGCGGCGGGTCTGGCCGGGGGGCGCCTGGATCCGGTGCGACGGTTGCCGTCAAACGAGCCAACGACCATGGGGCTGTCATGGCTGGCCGGCGTGCTATCGCCGGTGGTCGCATCGGCCATCGAGTTCATCGTGGTATGGGGATGGCACGCTCCAGCGCTGCACCATGCCGCGCGCCACTCTACGGCGTTGCTGGCGGTCGAGCAGGGCAGCTTCCTTGTTGTCGGCCTGCTGGTGTGGCTGGCCGCGTTCGGCGGTCGCCCCGACCAGCGCCGCCAACGAGCCGCGGCCGGGATCGGCGGGCTGCTGATGACCTCGATGCACATGACCCTGCTCGGAGTGTTGCTGGCACTGGCGGCGCGTGCGTTGTACCCGCATGGCGCCGAGGTCGCGTTCGGCCTGACCGCACTTCAGGACCAGCATCTGGGCGGGGTATTGATGCTGCTTTTCGGCGGCGTGGCATACATGGCCGGCGCGCTGGTGTTGTTGCTCGGCCTGCTGCGCGGCCGGCAGGAGGCGGTGGTCGATGGCTAACCGGCGGCGCGAGATGCTGGGCCAATGGGCGCCGTGGCGATGGCCGCGCCGGGCCTGGCAATGCCTGACCGCGGGCACCTGGAAACTCGCACTATGCCGAGTGCTGGCCGTGGTAGCGGCAATCGGCCTGGGTGGCCTGCTGTTCGTAACCGCCGGGCTGATGCCGATCGCCGCCAGCGCCGGACACTGGCCGATCACCCGCGTGTTCCTGCAGTTCACCATGAGACGCTCGGTCGCCACCCATACCATTGGCATTGCGGTGCCAGCGCTGGACGATCCGGCGATGGTGCTGAAAGGTGCCGGCCACTACGCCAGCGGATGCCTGCCCTGTCATGGCGCGCCAGGACAGCCACGGGCGCTGATCGTCAAGCAGATGGTGCCGGAGCCGCCGTATCTGCCACCGGTGGTTGCCGAGCTAGCGCCTGACGAGTTGTTCTGGATAGTCAAGCACGGCATCAAGTACACCGCGATGCCTGCGTGGGTTGCCCAGCAGCGCGACGACGAGGTCTGGGCGATGGTCGCATTCCTGCAACGCTTGCCGACGCTCAGCGCCGCGCAGTTTCGGCAACTGGCCGATGGCGAGCAGGCCGCCAGGCTTGCCGGTAGCCGCGCGGGCTCGCGCCTGACGACATTGCTTGCCCCGCCGTCACCGGCCCTGGCCAATTGCGCACGCTGCCATGGCCTGGATGGCATGGGTCGCGGCAATGGCGCGTTCCCACGGCTGGCCGGGCAGAGCGAGACTTACCTGCTGTCCAGCCTGCACGCGTATGCGCGCGGCGAGCGCCACAGTGGCGTGATGCAGCCGGTTGCTGCCGGGCTGGGCGCGAGCGAAATGCAAACGCTGGCCAGGTACTACGCCACGCTTGGAAGCGCGGACACCACGGCGCCCGCCGATCACGGCCAAGATGTTGCCGCCATCGCCCGTGGCGCCAAGTTGGCCCGGGAGGGTGTCGCCGCACGCCGAATTCCGGCGTGTGTCGCTTGCCACGGCCCTGACCCCACTCCACGCAACCCGATGTACCCGCAACTGGCCGGCCAGTACGCCGACTATCTGGAGCTGCAACTGACCTTGTTCAAGGATGGCGATCGCGGCGGCACCGACTACGCACCGATCATGGATATCGTGGCTGACGCCCTGGACGAAGGCGATATCCGTGACCTGGCGCTCTACTACTCGTCGCTGCCAGCCCGTCCGGCGGGCATAAAAAAACGGCCAGAGCCGAGGCGCTGACCGTTCTTAAACCACTGAATGTGGTGGGCGGTGAGGGTTTCGAACCCCCGACCCCTACCATGTCAAGGTAATGCTCTACCACTGAGCTAACCGCCCGTTCGCCAACATGCGTGAAGTCAGCGAGAGGGCGCGCAGTTTATCCCGCCGCGGAGGCAACGGCAATAGGGTCTGAGGATCTCAGGCCCCAAACCCTTGCTCCTTCAGCAGCCGCAGCCGATCACGCACTATCCCGGCCTGCTCGAACTCCAGGTCGCGGGCGTGCTGGTACATCTGTTGCTCCAGCTTCTTGATGCTTGCCGCCAGCTGGCCGGGGCTGAGCGCCGCATATTCCGCCATCTCCTCGGCCACCTGTCGGGCCTTGTTACGGCCCTTCAGCGCGTCCGGATCGACCCGGGCGCCTTCCATGATGTCCATCACCGCCCGGTTGATCGAGGTAGGGATAATCCCGTGCTCGGTGTTGTACTCGACCTGCTTGGCCCGGCGGCGGTCGGTCTCGTCGATTGCCTTCTGCATCGATTTGGTCATCCTGTCGGCGTACAGGATCGCCTTACCGCGGACGTTGCGGGCGGCGCGGCCGATGGTCTGGATCAATGAGCCGGCCGAGCGCAGGAAGCCCTCCTTGTCCGCATCCAGGATCGCCACCAGCGACACCTCCGGCATGTCCAGGCCCTCGCGCAGCAGGTTGATGCCGACCAGCACGTCGAACTTGCCCAGCCGCAGATCACGGATGATCTCCACCCGTTCCACCGTATCGATATCCGAGTGCAGGTAGCGCACCCGCACGCCGTGCTCGGCGAGGTATTCGGTGAGGTTCTCGGACATGCGCTTGGTCAGGGTGGTGATCAGCACCCGGTCGCCCATCGCGACGCGCTTGGTGATCTCGCCCATGACGTCGTCGACCTGGGTCGCGACCGGACGGATCTCGACCTGCGGATCGATCAACCCGGTCGGCCGCACTACCAGCTCAACCACCTGCCCTTCCGATTTCTGCAGCTCGTAATCGCGCGGGGTAGCGGAGACGAAGATCGAGCGCGGCGAGCGCCCTTCCCACTCCTCGAACTTCAACGGCCGGTTGTCCAGCGCGGACGGCAGCCGGAACCCGAACTCGACCAGCGTCTCCTTGCGCGAGCGGTCACCCTTGTACATCGCGCCGATCTGGGGAACGGTCACGTGCGACTCGTCCAGCACCAGCAGCGCGTCCGGCGGCAGGTAGTCGAACAGGCACGGCGGCGGCTCGCCGGGCATGTGGCCGGTCAGGTGGCGGGAGTAGTTCTCCACGCCGTTGCAGAAACCGACCTCGGCCAGCATCTCCAAATCGAACTGGGTGCGCTGTGCGAGCCGCTGCGCCTCGACCAGCTTGTTCTGCGCATACAGGTGCTCCAGCCGGTCCTTGAGCTCCTCCTTGATCGCCTTGACCGCGTCCAGCACGCTGCGGCGCGTGGTCACGTAGTGCGACTTCGGGTAGATCGTGTAGCGCGGCAGCTTGCGCAGGGTCTCGCCGGTCAGCGGATCGAACGCGGTGACCGCCTCGATCTCGCCGTCGAACAGCTCGATCCGCACCGCCTCCATCTCCGACTCCGCCGGGTGCACGTCGATCACCTCGCCGCGCACCCGGTAGGTGCCGCGCCGCAGCTCGGTGTCGTTGCGCACGTACTGCATCTCGGTCAGGCGGCGGATCAGCTCGCGCTGGTCGATGCGCTCGCCCCGCACCATGTGCAGCACCATCCGGAAATATTCGTTCGGGTCGCCCAGCCCGTAGATCGCCGACACCGTGCACACGATGATCGCGTCGCGCCGCTCCAGCAGCGCCTTGGTCGCCGACAGGCGCATCTGCTCGATGTGCTCGTTCACCGAGCTGTCCTTCTCGATGAAGGTGTCCGACGAGGCGACGTAGGCCTCGGGCTGGTAGTAGTCGTAGTAGCTGACGAAGTACTCGACGGCATTGTTGGGAAAGAACGACTTGAACTCGCCATACAACTGCGCCGCCAGCGTCTTGTTGGGCGCCATCACCAGGGTCGGTCTCTGCACCTGCTGGATCACGTTGGCGATGGTGTAGGTCTTGCCCGAGCCGGTCACGCCCAGCAACGTCTGGTGCGCCAGGCCGGCCTCGAAACCGGCCACCAGCTTCTCGATCGCCTGCGGCTGGTCGCCCGCCGGCGAGTACGGCGAGACCAGCTTGAAGGTGCCTTCGCGCTGACGCGAACCCGGGAACCGGTCGCCGGGCCGTGGCGCTTTCCGGCCGGATTCCGTCGCAGGTGTCGCCATGTGGGTTTCGTCGTTCATCGTGTCGAAGCGTCTGGCCGCCAAACCCCATAGTGTAGGACCCCACATTGATGGGGGCAGGCGCGGCACTTCCCTACCCCGGCGCGGGCAGGTGGCCGATAACCGTTCAGTCCGGCGCGCGCGACCCTGCAGCCTGTCCGAATGGAGTCGGCCGATGAAGTCCATGGCGAAGGGATTCACACTGATTGAGTTGATGGTGACGTTGGCGGTACTGGTGGTCACCCTGACCTTGGGGGTACCCACGTTTGCCGGCTTGCAACAGCGGGCGCGCACCGCCAGCGCTTTTCACCTGTTGACCACCTCGCTGGCGACCGCGCGACTGAGCGCCGTCAAGCATGGACAAGCGGTCAGCATCTGCCCCAGCAGCGACGGCAGGACCTGCCGCGACGACGTGGTGTGGGATGAAGGCTGGATCCTTTTTGCCGACCCGGGCCATGACGACCAGCCCGCGTCAGTTGCCGCAGTGCTGCAGCGGATCGACGGAATCGGCAAGGGCCTGACCTTGCACAGCACACAAGGGCGGACCCAGGTGCGCTTCACGCCGGATGGCTGGGCCTACGGCAGCAACCTCAGCATCCGGTTGTGCGATGAAAAGAACGCCCTGCTGCTTGGCAAGGTGGTGATCAACAACGCCGGCCGGCCCCGGAGCGAGCGCTACGACGAAGCAATAGCCTGCCCATACGCACAATGATTGTTGCGGAAAGCTTGACCCCCATGCCACAGCGCTTACAATGCCCGTCCCCGCCCGAATAGCTCAGCTGGTTAGAGCACTTGACTGTTAATCAGGGGGTCGCTGGTTCGAGTCCAGCTTCGGGCGCCAAGACATTAAAAAGGGTCGCGAGCAATCGCGACCCTTTTTATTTTGTCCCGCGCATCCAGGGCGGACAGCGCCGCAAAGTCGTCAAAGACGAATTTTGCGCGGGAATACCGATCCGGCCGGTTGACCACGTGCCTCGACGCAGCGCCGGACTTCCTGCTCGCTGAGGACGCGGAAGACCTGATCAGTGGGCAAATCAACGCCATCACCAAAAGATGCGACGAAGTCTGCCAAGAAGGCGGATTGAGCGAGGTGAACCGCAACCTCTTCCGCCAACGGAACTTTCTCAATCCTTCGATCTTCGATCAGGCACCGGAGAGCTTGCGGGTGCTGGGAAGACCTTTTCGCTAAAATGTTGCTCTAGCAGGCTGCTGAAATACCCCTCACCAGCTTAGACTAGCCGCATCCCGGCCAACCACCCACTGCGCCCGGTGCGGGAGATGGTCAACGTGGCGTTGCAGCGGCTGGACGGCCTGTTCGAGCGGATGTACGCGCCGACCCAGGTCGGCGGCCGCCCCAGCATTGCGCCGGAGAAGCTGGCGCGGACGATGTTGCTGCAGGCGTTCTACAGCATCCGCTCGGAGCGGCAACTGATGGAGCAGGTGCACTACAACCTGTTGTTCCGCTGGTTCATTGGCCTGTCGATGGACGACGCGGTGTGGGTGCCGACGGTATTCAGCAAGAACCGCGAGCGGCTGATCGAGCACGACGTGGTGGTGGCGCTGTTCAACGAGATCGTGGAGATGGCCGAGTCCGAGGGCTGGTTGTCGGGTGAACACTTCAGCGTCGACGGCACGTTGATCCTGGCCTGGGCCGGTCACAAAACCTTCGTGCGCAAGGACGATGACGGAGACGGCACGGACTTTCGTGGCAAATCGCGCAGTAACGATACGCATGCCTCCAAGACCGACCCGGATGCCCGCCTATACCGCAAAGGCAACACGGCCAGCGAGCTGCGTTACATCGGCCAAACCTTGTCCGACAACCGCCACGGGCTGATTGCCAATGCCCGCGTCACGCGGGCCGACGGTTACGCCGAGCGCGAAGCGGCCAAGGCCATGATCAACGATGCGTGCCAAGCCAATCCGGAAGGCGCGCTGACACTGGCTGGGCGCGGACAAGGGGTACGACGCCGCCGAGTTCATCGAAGCACTGCAGGAGATGAAGGTCGCCCCGCACGTGGCGCAAAACACCAGCAACCGGCGCTCGGCGGTACCCGATGCCATCGCCGCCAGCGCGGGTTACGCGATCTCCCAAACCAAACGCAAGCTGATCGAACAGGGCTTTGGCTGGGCGAAGCTGATTGGCCGCATCCGCCAGGTGATGGTGCGCGGATTGGAAAAAGTCGACCAGGTCTTCGTGCTGAACATGGCCGCCTACAACTTGATAAGGATGCGAACTTTGGGACAGTTGCGCCTGCAAAGCGGGCAAATGCCATGAAACGGGTGGAAAATGCCTGGAAAGTGGCCTGAAAGATCAAAACCGACCGCAAGGTGGTGAAACTTTCACCACCCTGCTCGCGGCGGCACAAATGAAGGGCCGGGAGCAGTGCTCCGAGTGGATATTTCAGCAGCCTGCTAGGGGGGCCGCGAAGATCCTTTTTCGAGCTCGATCACCAACACTCGTTGGGATCGGTGGCGGCATTGCTAACGGACTTGGCTCCCGTTTGATTGATCGCCAATGTCCCGCATTTGGTGTCCTTGGCAGCTTGCTGACTGCCCGCCACCGGCACGGCTTCGATCGAAAAGGCTGTGGCCGTTGTTCCACCCGCCAACTGAATGCCGTAGTGAATCGCAAGTTCATTGGCGCACTGGCTCGCGGGCAGTGCGACTGCATTACCGTCCCGGTCGGTGTTGTAGCGCATGTTAGTGGTGTAGAAGCGCTCCATGAACTGCGCTGCCTCCATCGTGCAGGCAGCTGCAGCCGCTCGACGCGTTTTGATCACGTGATTTTGATAACTGGGATATGCGATCGCCGCTAGCACAGCGATGATCACGATCGTGATCATCAGCTCAATGAGGCTGAAACCGCTATGCCGATTGCGTGCAAGCATCATGGTCAGTTCCTGTTAAATAGTTCGCGCCAGCCTAGGCGTCGCGCGCCTGAGGAATCGGGAGGCGTGGGGACGGAGCCGCACTCGCCATCGCTGCCGCAGGCGTAAACATTGTTCCCGACGCCCACACCCTGACCGGGCATGCCAATGCCCAAGTCCACCGAGCCAACGAACCCGTCATCACCGGCGTCATCGCCATCATCGCCATCGCCCCCACCCACTTTGTCGTTTCCTTCACCATCACCATCAATATCTAGGTAGCTGCCGGTACCACCGCCTCCACCAACCTGCGGATTAGTGCCGGTAAACACGTCGATCGCGTTGAGATAGCCGCTGCCACCTGCATCACACCCACTGCCCGCTTGCGGAATGATGCTGGAGAACCACAAGGCCCGGCCGCGCAGGAAGGGACCGGTAACCACACGCTCACCGGCCGTAGGAATACCCAGGTCGACGAACCATCCTTGCGCGTCTTCCGGCAACACCGAGTACGCCTCCCACGACCGGGCTGGACGACCTGTTGAGTCAACCCCGGTCCGTGGTATGGAGCGTTGCTGCAGGGCGGCGCGTCCGGGAATAGCGGTGCCATCATCAACTAGCGCATACATGGTCTGAGTGGACGAAGTGCCCAAGTCGTCGACAGAAATATAACGGCCTGTGCCAAACGAAACGAAGATGCGCTCGCTGACCGGCTCACGCGCGATCGCGACTGCACCGGTGATCGGCTGCGCATTGCCTGATGCGTCCGTAGCGGTGAACAAAAGCCTTCGATTCGAGGCATTGTCCCATTGATTGATGTTACCGGTAATGTCGAACCTCCACACCTGACCCGACATGTCACCTGCATAGATGGTGTCAGCGATCCCATCCAGGTTGGTGTCGGCAGCACGTGGCGCAGCTAATCCACCCCCATCGGCGTCAACCACGATCTTCGCCACTTCGTCACCCGTGTCTGCGTTGTACACAAACAGAGTGGAACTACCGTTGGCGCTCTCGATACCGTTACCCACGAATGCATATGTAACGTCACCGATTCCTTTGCGGACCAACGGAGCACCCAGTACATAGCCCATATCGGGGTCGGTCGTGACAGTCGCGTCCCAGAGGACACCGGTATCGTCGAAGGTCGACGGATTTGTCACGTCCAGCGCGAACACGCCCTTACCACCCCGTCCGAGCGATGCCACGAGGATGTTCCGGTCCCCACCCTGCGCACGAGTACTCACGTCGATACCGCCATCAACGAAAAACCTGTGCTGATACTCCGGGTCGCTGAGCGAAGACAACGCCGTGAAGTTCAGACCTGCGGGAACATATGAGAACTCCACTACACCCGAAGCGCTGTTGATCGCATGGAGCATGCCATCGTTGGCGCCAATGAACAGGGCCGCAGCCTGTTCCGAATAGAAAGGTGAGGAATTGACGATGTCACCGATCGGCGTGGTACGCACGCGCAACTTACTGCTCCCGCCTTCACGCGAACGGTCACCCTTGATGTAATCGGCATTGTGGGCGCCCGTCACCGGTGCCGATCCACCCGTGCGCTCAAGCGCCGTGGTTTGGGCAGTCGTCGGGAATGACGCGCCATCGGAGTCGTCGTTGTCCCACGTGTATACGCCACGCGCGAGGAACGCATCTGCATCGTCCTCGATCTCGTCAACCATGCTCCAGCTGGACGCGCCAATACCCCCGGCAGTTGCCAGAGCGATGCTTTGGACGTCGCCAGACCATTCGCCAGAAGTGAAGGTTGCCTGGAAGATGCGGGAACCTGCATTGAGTTGCGGGCCGTTGGAAGTGACATTGGAGCCCGAGGAGCGCCGCTTTGAGATCGTCGCGAGGGCACCCTTGAGCGCCGCCGCGAACGCGGTCGCGTTGGAGGCCGCAATAAAGCTACCGTGCCCGTTGACTGACGCGTGATAAAGATCGTCGATTCGTCGAGCGTCCTCGACGTTGGTCATCGGATTCGGCCAATCCGTGGGAGGAGGGATCGTTGGAGTCAATGTTCCCTGCAGACCGATGGAAATACCGAAGGTCACCATATGCTGCCAATCAGCGGCGTCCGACGCCGACACCGGCACGTTGTCGTCCATACCGCCGCGCAGGTCGGTGTTGTAATAATGAGCAGCCACGTCGGCCAAGGTAACTTTATGGCCGTCGCCGTCTTCATCTGCGAGTCCGAACGTAGAGTCCCTGCTGTCGTTCCAATAGCCGTCGGTCGTCAGGATCGCGAAGTTCTGCCTGCACGACAACTGACTGGCGCCTCCCTGCGGACCCCACGGCCCGTTGGGGTCGGTGCGCTTGAAGTAATCTCCGACATCGTTCAGTGCTCCGCGCAGAGGCGTCGAACCATCCTGCACCACCTCACCATGAACGTCATCGAACCAAGCCGTCTTGTTGGTTCCCTCTACATCTTCGAACAGCCCGTCATTGATGCCTACCGGGATGATGGCATCGGTACCATCAGAGCTGAGGTCATCCGAACGTCCGTTGATGGGTGTATAGCCGACGCGATAGTTTCTCCCCAGGGTCGCAAAAGCTTCGGAAGCACCGGCCTTTGCTGTCTTCATGCGCGTGCGGTAGTACGAATACCAGGTGGCGATGTTGGTGAGCTCGTCCGCCTGATCCCGACCGGTAGGAGTCGTTTCAACCTCGGACGTGGTGGCCAGGTGTGCATCGAGCATCACATCCGAAAACTGGGCATCGTTGTCTCGATATACCTGAACGGTCCAGGTGCCATCCCGCGGGGCATTTTCCGAACACGACTCGCTTCCATTCCCGTTGCCTGACCTGCACTGCCTGTCGCCCCTTGGGTCGATCAGGTTCAACTCAACGCCTGTGCCGCCACCCGTGGTCGAAACTTCAATCCGGGTGACGTCGGATGTGACGTCGATCGTAAACGTCCGATGGCTGCTGGAATTCATGCTCGAGTTCAGGGGTCCTTTTGGAAATCCGGAGACCTGTCTGCGCGTCGCGGTCATGCTTACGACCTTGCCACTGGAGCTGATCCAGTAACGGTCGAAATCGTCTTCATCCGTCGACGACGTCACCCCATCCTTGGGCACGTAGAAAATCGATTCGTCGTTGCCGCGAAGGTCGCGGGTTCCATTAACAGAACAGTTCCATCCACAGCGCAGGTCGTCGCCGTTCGCTTCATTCCAGGAGGTGAATACTTGAGTGAAGTCGGTTCCGCCGGTCATCCGGTCGCCGTTCGCCGTCAACCAGGCCTCATAGTCGATGCTGGGGTCATAGTAAATCGTGTTATTCAAATAAGAACGATCGTTTGCACTGTCGTTCAATTCTCCCGAGCAGCCGACGCTCGTCCCGAAGTACTGGGGGTCGACGTGGCAGTCGGGCATCGAGACCGAAGCCATCGACCCCGAGTTATCCAGGATGAACATGATGTTTGGCGGAATCGAATCGGTACCAGTCTGCAACGGATAATCGGGAAAGCTCGTCGCGGCGCTGGCGGGAAGCGCCAAGCAGGTCACGAGAAACATTGCGATGGGCGCGCGCAGGTCAAAAGCACGGCGAGTGGATAGTTTGCGGTTCACGTAAGCCTTCATGGCATTGGCACCTCATAGGTGGACTGCAGCAACACTTCCGCACCATTTGGCGTTTCACTGCGCACGGTAATGCGGTAGACCTGCTTGATATCGGTACATGGCGCGGCGGACATATCAATACTGCCCGTGCAGCTCGCACTTTCCGCCTGTCCGTAGTCTTCGACGACGTACTGGGAAGTGATTTGCCCGATCGGTTCGCTTGCCTCGCTGAACTCGCCACCGTCATCCCAGAAGCCAGCCGCCTGCCAAGCGGGGGCGGCACCATTGATGGGCATGGCGCAGACGCCATCATTACAGCCAGCCGCAGGCAGCACAGGCATTGTCGTTGCAACCGCTTCCGCCTCGCGCAGGACTGCCTCAGCCGACTGGAACGCGTGGCTACGCGCATTGACGTTGCCTGCCATCCGCTCCTGCAACAGGGTTCCACGCATCGAGGCCAGCCCGAGCAGAGTCACCACAAGCAACAGCAACAACACGACGATCAGGGCGACACCCCGCTGGCCGTGATTACGGGATTGTGCTGAAAATTGACGGGTCACAGCACGCCCTCCTTATTGCGTAGTGCAACCACGTAGGTCAAATCGCGCGATAGCGCCTGACCATCCGTACCTTCGATGTAATTGCCCTGTAACGCACCCTCGACGCCTGTCACGGTGAGATTCACCTGCACAGCGTTAACTGCGGCCCAGTTGGCGATGGCACCTGCGGCTTGGAACGCGGCCAAGCCGTTGGAGCGATAGCGCAGCTCCATGCCGATGACGCCCTCGGCAATCTCGACGGTCTCGTCCACGGTGGGCACCGCCAAATCGTTTTCGTTGATCAGTGTTGCGCGGTAGAGGGAGCGACCGCCGCCGCCATTGTTGCCGATATACCAACGGAAGCTCTGTACCTGCACCACCGTTGCAGGTGAGCGGGCATGCTTAGCGCACTGGGCGCTGGACGAGGCACCGGCTGGCACCAGGAAACAGTATCCAAAAGCTCCACTCGCACCGGACGCGCAATTTCGCTTGTACTGGAACTCATTACCGCAATTGCCCTCGGTGGGGCCACCGCCACCGTCGTGCTGGATCTTCAAGCCCCCCCCGGCGACTCCAGTCGCCTGAAAGACCATCGCGACGGTGCTGTTGCACACCATCAGGATGTCCCCGTCAGATATGCCGTCCGTAGACGTGACATCCAGCACTGAGCTCGGTGTGGTGTGACTGGTTACACGAATATCACCACTATTCGCCAAATGCAAATCAACGGCATCCGTATCGGCCACCCGTTGCGCGGCCCCCGCGCCACTGGTGGTACCGGGAGCTGCTACACCCGCAGGGTATCCATGCAAACCGTCTGCATACTCGGTCCACCAGGAGTTTTCGCCGGTTACAAGTTGCGAAACAATCGGGATGCCACCCCCACAGGGATTCCCGCCTGCCTCGCGAAGGTCACGCGCCATGATCTCGAATGACACCCGGGTATTTTCCTGAATGCGATTGAGTGTCTCTGTGGACGCGTACACGCGTTTGTTGGCTAGGAAAATGCCTCCTGCTACTGCCGAGACCACCAAGCCGAGCAGCAAAGCAATCATCAACTCAATCAGTGTCACGCCGCGAGCTAGATAGGCGGGGTGTCGTCCGGCACGCCGGATATTCTTGTTAACCGTCATGTCACAGCCTGCTGATGGTTTCTATTTCAAGGGTTTCGAGCGTGTCGGCATCACCGGTTCCACGGCTGTCATCCCAACGCACGCCGACCGTGCACGAGTCGGCGGCGCACTGGATACGGCCGCATGTACCCGGGCCGAGTTCGTTCTGCAGGTTGACCAACCAGCCGTTGAATACAGAGAAATCGGTCGAATCGTCATCGGCCACATCAGGGTCATCCGCCGCGGAGGTGCAACTCCAGCCGACGTTATAGCTACCGCCCATGGCGGCGATACGATTCAGGCGTAACCGATCGAACAGCGAATAGGTCTGCATTACTGCCTGGGATCTGGCAGTCGAGCTATTACTGTTCTTCAGGGTTACTGCCTGGAGCGCCGCCATGCCCAGCATGCCAACTGCCATGATCAATACTGCGATCAGCACTTCAAGCAGACTGGTGCCCGATTGCTTTCGGCGATGAGAAGTCAACGGGTGAATCATGAATTAGGCCCTCAATCCGTTCTAGCACTGCATGCGTCAGTACCATTTCGGGTACTGACGCTGATGCGGCTCACGGCGACGAGAATGTCGCGCGTGTTTTCGGCGGCGTCGAGGTCGGTGGAGCACACAGACAAACCACCTTCCCTTGCTCCTGCTCCACCAACACGGGCAAAACCATCCGCTCCAAACCGTATACGCTGGTTGCTTGCAGTGTTGGTGCTCGGGGTGACGGTAATAGCACTATCCGCAATCGTGAGGTTACGGATGATCTCGTCGGCAGGAGCATCCACCGCGCTGTTTCCATCCTCGTCCGCAAACACGATAAGTCGGCGCCAATCGTCGCCGGCGCAAATGGCGCCATCCGTACTCGGGCACAGCACGACACTCGAATTGCGCCGCACTGCTTCTATCTTCGCAAGCTGCATCGCCCCGACAACCTCGTTGGCGGATGCAGTCAGGCGGTTGGAATCTATCAGTCTGGAAAAGCTGGGGGCAGCCATGGTGACAACCACAGCCAACACGACCAAGGTAATCATCAATTCAATCAAGGTGAATCCAGCGCTGCCCGCACCAAGGTGACCACGCGACGGTAGTTGAGTCGGCTGATGTTGCCGGTCGAGAAACTGCATCGTCCCCTCCCCGGGGAAGCTACGGTTGCCTACATTAGGCAGGTATCCCGACAATCGCCAGCGAGTGCCGATAGGCGGCAGCGATAGCGTCGTGGACGGCTGTTCCGGCTGCCAGATCGCCGTTCAGCAGGCATGATGCAAGCTCCGTTGCCTGCCCTGCCAAACAATGCTCGATACCGACAAAGCCCCTCGCCCACTGGATGCGCTATGGCAGGCACCCGCGATTGTCTGGGTTTTGCTGGCTGGCGAGTGCCTGGCGGTGGTGCTCGCGCTGGCGCCGGGGGTGTCCGGTGACCGATGGATCCAGTTCGGTCTCGCCTCGATGGTGATCCAATGGATCGCGCTGCTGGCCTTGGGCACGTTGTACCTGTTCCGCCGGGTGTTGGAGCGAATACGGCCACAACGCCTGGCTTACATCACGTTGGGCCTGCTATTGGTCAACACTTGGCTGGTCGTGGGCCTTGCTTGGTTGTTTTTCGGTCCCGCCTGGCCAATGGGGGACTACGAATGGGCCGTATTGACCTCGCAGTTGACCGGCATCGTGCTGGCCGTCGGCCTCCTAGGCCTAGCCGCCTTCCAGAACCATTGGCGCGGCCGGCTCCACGCGGTCCGCGCCAAGCAATCCGAGTTGCAGGCCCTGCAAGCGCGCATCCGGCCGCACTTCCTGTTCAACACGCTCAACACCGGCGCGGCACTCGTGCATGAGCGGCCGGAGGAGGCGGAACGCTTGCTGCTGGACCTGGCCGACCTGTTCCGCGCGGCGCTGGCGGGGCCGCGGCAGATATCGCTGGAAGACGAGCTATCGCTGGCGCGGCGGTATCTGGAGATCGAGGCGCTGCGCTTTGGTGATCGCCTGACGATTGGCTGGCACTTGCCGCGCGAGTTGCCGGCGGTGACGGTACCGGCGCTGTCGATCCAGCCGCTGGTGGAGAACGCGATCCGGCACGGGGTGGAGCGGATGGCCAGCGGGGACATTGACGTCAACGTGAGCACCATGCCCGACACGGTTGTGGTGCGGATCAGCAACCCGCTGCCACCGGCGGGCGGGCTGTCGTTTGCCGGTCACCAAGTCGGGTTGAACGCCTCACAGGTTCGGATCGAGGCATTGACCGGCGGCCGCGGCAGCGTGCAGACGCAGGTCGAGGCCGGACGGTTTATCGCCACGGTGCGGTTGCCGGTCGAGGGGTGAGCGTCGAGGTTTTTCGGCGCTTGAATATCAAAGTCCATGGATCCCCGCCTTCGCGGGGATGACGGTCAAAAGGGGGGATGAGGATCAAAAGCCGAATTGCCCAGGCCTGCCTGGGCGGCAGGCAGCTCAGGCGACGACCCGATAACACGGCTTGTAATCCCCGGCAATCTTCATCCGGCGCTGCTCGACGAAGGCGCGCAGCAGGCCGTCCAGCGAAGCCATGATCTCGGGGTCGCCGTTGATCTCGAACGCGCCGTGCTCTTCGATCCGGCGCATGCCGTCTTCCTTGACGTTGCCAGCGACGATGCCGGAGAACGCGCGGCGCAGGTCGGCGGCCAGTTCATGCGGCTTGCGGCCGTGGTGCAGGTCCAGTGCGGCCATTGCTTCGTGGGTCGGGACAAACGGCCGCTGGAACTCCAACGGCACGTTGACCGACCAGTTGAAGAAAAACGAGTCGCGCTTCTCCAGGCGGTGGTCGCGCACCTTGTGCACGCCGTTGGCCATGCGCCGGGCTGTCGCGACCGGGTTGCCGGTGATGATCTCGTAGCGCTTGGTCGCCGCATCGCCCAGGGTCAGGCGAATGAACTTGTCGATCTGCTCGAAGTATGGCGCCGAGGCGGTCGGGCCGCTGAATACCAGCGGGAACGGTACGTCGGCGTTCTCCTCGCGCAGCAGGATGCCCAACAGGTACAGGATCTCCTCGGCGGTGCCGACGCCACCGGGGAACACGATGATGCCGTGGCCGATGCGGATGAAGGCCTCCAGCCGCTTCTCGATGTCCGGCATGATCACCAGGTGGTTGACGATCGGGTTGGGCGACTCGGCGGCGATGATTCCCGGCTCGGTCACGCCGATGTAGCGCATCCGGCGCTTGCGTTGCTTGGCGTGGGCGATGGTGGCGCCCTTCATCGGCCCCTTCATCGCGCCCGGGCCGCAGCCGGTGCAGATGTCGAGGCCGCGCAGGCCCAGGTGGTAGCCGACCTCCTTGGTGTAGAGGTACTCCTCGCGACTGATCGAGTGGCCGCCCCAGCACACCACCAGGTTGGGGTCGGCGGGCAGCAGCACGTGCGCGTTGCGCAGCAGGCCGAATACCGCATCGGTGATACCGCTGCTGCTGTCCAGGTCACGACCGGCATCCACGCCGAGGTCGATCGCGTGATAGGCCAGGTCGCGCACCACGGCGGCCAGCAGTTCGGCGACGCCGCGGATGATCTGGCCGTCGACGAAGGCCATCGCCGGGGCATGTTGCAGGTCGATGCGCACGCCGCGATCCTGCTGGTGGACCTGGATATCGAAGTCCGGGTACAGCTCCTGCGCGGCACGCGGGTCGTCCGAGGCGCTGCCGCTGGTGAGCACGGCCAGCGCACAACGGCGCAACAGGTCATGCATGCCGCCGGCCGACGCATCGGCAAGGCGCGCGACTTCCGCACGCGACAGCAGGTCCAGGCCACCGCGTGGATGGATGCGGGCATTGACAGTCGGCAGGGTCGCGTTGGTGGGGGCGGTCATTGGGTTCCCTTGATTATGGTTCTTATGGTGGACGACTTTAGCGCACACAAAAACGGCCGGGTTGCCCCGGCCGTTGGATTACTGCATTCCGAGTGTGATCAGAACTTGTACTTGAAGCTCAGCATCGCCGACCAGCGCGAGATACCCGGGTTGGAGCGGCCTGCACCGTCCTGGATGTTCTCGTTGTCGGTGGAGCCGCTGAAGTTGTAGATGTACTTGCCGGTGTCCGGATCGATACCGGCGTAATTGGCCACGCGGCGGGTCGCATAGAAGCCGTAGTCCTCGACCACACCCCAGTCCTTGTTGAGCAGGTTGCCGAAGTTCATGATGTCCAGCGCGATCTCGGCCTTGTGGCCCTTGAAGAACGCCGGAATCTCCTGACTGATGCGCACGTCGAAGGTGTTGACCCAGCTGGCCCGGAACTCGTTGGCCGGAGCCACCTGGCCACGGTAACGCTGCAGCTCGGGGGCGCTGGTCGCCATCCAGTCGAAGAACTCCTGCTCCATCTCGGCGCCACCGGTCCACATCACGTCACCCGGGCCCGACGGCACGTAGAACAGGTCGTTGGTCTCGGCACTGTCGCCGTTGACGTCGTTGTAGAAGATGTAGCTGTACGGACGACCCGCGCGGCCTTCATAGAACATGCCGACGCTGGTGGTGTTGTCGCCGAACAGGTCCTTCTGCCAGGTGACCGCACCGGTGAAGCGGTCGCGGATCGCGTAGCGCGAGTTGTAGCCAACCGGCTCGTTGGTGTTGAACACCAGTGAGTTGTTCCAGTTCGAGGAGTTCTGCGAGCTGGTGGCCGGGCTGAACTCGGTGGCGTCGGTGTGGGTATAGCCCACGCTCCAGCCCCAGTTCTCGACCATCGGCTTGGACAGCGAGAGCGTCAGCTGACGCGCCGAGCCCTTGTTGGTGTTGCGGATCACGATCGCCTGGTTGACACCCGGGTCCTTGTTGGCGCGGTCACCGGCGCCATTGAGTCCCGCATCGATGCCGAACCGGCCGGCATTGGCCGGGTCCAGGCCCGCCGCGTTCCAGTAGATCATGCGGCCGTCCTGGCCCTGGTAGGTGGCGCCGCCCACGTCGATGCGGTCAAACCACAGCGCGTCCTTGTTCTTGGTCACCAGCAACTCGGCCGAGCCGACCAGGCCGTACCACGGCAGTTCGTGGTCGATCGCCAGGTTGGCCTTCCAGATCGACGGCAGGGCCAGGCCCGGCGCCATGATGTCGGCGGTGATCAGCGGGGTGCCAATATCGCCACCGACGACCGTCGGCGGCAGGCTCGCGTCGAACCCCGGGGTGGCGTCTCCACGGAAGTCATAGGAGTCGAAGTTCAGGCCGGTGTTCTGGAACGGGCCGGCCAGCCAGACGTTGGGGTTGCCGCCCTGGAACAGGCCCACGCCGCCGCGCAGCTGGGTCGGACGCTCACTGTCGAAGGTGTAGTTGAACCCGAAGCGCGGCTGCACCAGCTTCTTGTCCAGGGTGACGGAGTTATCGTAGCCGTAGATCTCCTGGATGCGCGGGTTGTAGATCGGGCGGTTGCCGAACTCCGGCATGTCCAAGCGCACGCCGAACATCAGGCTCAGGTTGTAATTGACCGCCCAGTCGTCCTGGATGAACACACCGGTGTTCTTGAAGTTGTACGCCGCCGGGATGTCCGCGTAGCTGCCACCCGGACGCGGGGCGCGCACCTGGTAGCGCGAGGGGTTGTTGTTCTCGAAGTCCTCGATGCTGTCGAAGGTATAGACGCCGTTGATGTCGCGACCGTAGTAGTTGAGGACGTCGTTGTCCTCATAGTCGAAACCGAACTTGATGGCGTGGTCGCCGACATACCAGGTACCCGCGCCGAACAGGGTGGTCTGCTCGGTGTCGACCACGTTGGCGTGGCGGTTGCGCTCGGTGCCCAGGTTGATGGTGTTTTCACCGTCATCGATGATGATGCCGGGCAGGTTGGCGTAGTTGGACGCGATCGACGAGTAGTCGCGACGCGAGACCTTGAACTCGGTGGTGAAGTTGTCGCTCCAGTTGCTGAAGACCTCACCGACCACGCTCTCGAAGACCTTGTCCTGGTCGTACCAGTGGCTGCGCAGCGAGATGCCACCGCTGCCGAAACCCGGGATCTGCGGCACCGACTGCTCGAGCTTGCTGTAGCGCAGCGCGGCGCGGTGATCGTCGTTGATGTTCCAGTCCAGCTTGAGCGCGTATTCCTCGATATCGGTCTCGGCGCTGGCCGGCGGGGTCATGCCACCGGCGTCAAAGCCGTAGCCCTGGGCCGCAGCCTGCACGCGGGCGATGTCGGCGTCGGTGATCTCGCCACGGCCATACGGGGTACCCACCAGGCTGACGCCCGGGGCGGTACGGGTGAACTGCTCGTAGTTGGCGAAGAAGAACAACTTGTCCTTGATCAGCGGGCCACCCAGGGTGAAGCCGTAGGTCTCTTCCTTGTCGAAGCCCTGGAACTCCTCGCCCGCCAGGTCTTCGCGAACCCAGTCACCGTCACGCATGGCGAAGTAGGCGGAACCGTGGAACTCGTTGGTGCCGGACTTGGTGACCGCGTTGACGATCGCGCCGGTGCCGCCGGCGATGGTGGTGTCGTAGTTGGCCAGGTCGATGTTGATTTCTTCGATCGCATCCATCGAGACCGGCTGCCGCATGGTCGGCATGTTGTTGGCTTCAAGGCCGAACGGATCGCTGCTGTTGACGCCGTCGATCCGGATCACGTTGAAGCGCGAGTTCTGGCCGCCGGCCGAGATCGCGCCGTCACCCTTGTCGGTCTGCGCAATGCGCGGATCCAGGCGAATGTAGTCCTGGATGTTGCGACTGGCTGACGGCAACGAATCGATCTGCTCTTGGGTAACGTTGGTGCCGGTGCCCATCTTGGTGGCGCTGAATATCTCCGAGCCAACTCCGGTGGCAACCGCCTGCACCGTCGTCAGCGTGGTGACATCGTTGTCGAGTTGCACATTAACGGTGCCCACCTGGTTCAGGGCCAGGTACACGTCGTCCTCCGAAGAGGACCCCGCACCCGCCTTGTTGATGGTGACGGTGTACGGCCCACCCACGCGCAGGCCTCGCGCGGTATAGCGCCCGCTGGCGTCGGTGGTGACGCGACTGACCGTGCCCGATTCGTCATGCACGATGGTGACCTCCGCGCCGGCAACCGGCTGGCCGTCGGCACCAGACACCTGACCACCAAGACCGGCGGAAGTGCTCTGTGCGAATGCGGGAGCAGAAGCAAGGACTACGAGCAGTCCCAGGGTGAGCTTGGACAACCGGATGCGGCTGGGGTGGTTCATGACGAAGGGCCTCGAGGCGGTGGGTAACTGGACGTAACCATCGGTGGGGCGACGGCAGGGCTTTCTTGGGTGTTGACGCAAAAAAACTGGTGGTTGCCAGTTAACGTCATATTAACATGGCGACATACTAGAGCGGATGTTTTACAGAATTATGACCGTCTCCCCCACGGTCGCTGGATCATATACCCGCCCTGCGGACCCCCGGCAAGGCGTTGGTCAGGACGCGACCGCCAGGTATCCGACCAGCCCATCAAGGAACATCTGTACCGAGATCGCGACCAGCAACATGCCCATCAAGCGCTCCACTGCGCTGAGCACGCGCGAACCGAGCCACTTGTACAGATAGGTCGCCGAGAACAGGATCGCCGCGGTCAAGCCCCAGGCGATCAGCAGCGCCAGGCTCCACTCACCCAGGCGGTCGGGCTCGTTGCTGCCCATCAGCAGTACCGCGGCCATGCCGGACGGGCCGGCGATCAGTGGGATGGCCAGCGGCACGATGAAGGGCTCACCGTCAGGCAACGCGCCCATCAGCCCCTCCGGCGGCGGGAAGATCATCCGGATGCCGATCAGGAACAAGACGATACCGCCGGCGATCGCGAC
Organism: Lysobacter sp. A289; assembly: GCF_054072675.1. Classification (NCBI taxonomy): domain Bacteria; kingdom Pseudomonadati; phylum Pseudomonadota; class Gammaproteobacteria; order Lysobacterales; family Lysobacteraceae; genus Lysobacter; species Lysobacter sp. A289. Next base: position 331,913 of record NZ_JBSVRN010000001.1, on the reverse strand, counting down.
CGAGTCCTGGCGCAGGTGCATCACTTCCAGCGCGTACTTGCCGCCCCACAGGAACAGCATGAGCACGACCAGGGCGATCAACAGTTCGCGCGCCAACACGAAGCGTTGCCGCTCCGGTGGCAGCGTGCGCAACAGGCTCAGGAAGATCGGGATATTGCCCAACGGATCCAGGATCAGGAACAGCAGCAGCGCAGCGGAGGCGATAGTCATGCGGCGACGCTCACGGCTTGGGTGCCCAGACCTGGCCGCGATGGATCGCGCCGGCGCTCGACAGCAGGGTCACGCAGGATTGCGCATAGGCCTGGGGATCATCGGCCAGGTGCATGGTTTCCTCGACATAGGCCTTGGCCCGCAGCGGCGTACGCATCGGCCCGGGTTGCAGCCCGCTGACGCGTACCGGCGAGTTGGCCAGTTCCGCATGCAGCATGCCGACCAGGCTGGCAAGGCCATGCTGGGCGATTCCATAACCGCCCCAGAACGCCTTGCCGACCCTGGCCAGGTCGTCGATGGCGAACACCAGCGCCGCATCTTCGGCTTTTTCCAGCAATGGCAGGCACGCCTGGCTGAGCCACCACGGTGCGGTCAGGTTGACGTGGATCGCGCGCGCGAACGCGGCCGGATCGGTATGCAGCAACGGAGTCAATCCGGAAAAGTCGGCGGCACAATGCAACACGCCGTCGAGGCGTCCAAGCTCGGCGCCGATGCGCGTGGCCATCTCGGCGTAATCATCCGGCGATGCGCCTACAAGATCCAACGGATACAGCAATGCAGCGGCGCCGTCGGCAACGATCGCATCATGGACCCGGTTCAACCCGGGCAGCTTGCGGCCCAGCAGCACCACGGTCGCGCCCGCGCGCGCGCAAGCCTTGGCCGCAACACTGCCCAAACCACCATGGGCACCGGTGACCAGAATCACGCGGTCGCGCAAGTCCGACGTGGCGGCAGCAGCCGTGCCCGGATCAGGAGTGCCTACCACCGAGTTCACTGGGCCTGGGTCTCGCTGATCATCCGCGCCAGCTCCCCCGACTCCTGCAGCTCGACAGTGATGTCGCAGCCGCCGATCAGCTCACCATGGATAAACAGCTGCGGGAAGGTCGGCCAGTTGGAATAACGCGGCAGGTTGGCGCGGACCTCCGGGTCCTCCAGCACGTTGAAGGTATGCAGCCGGGTAGCGCCGGCGGCGTGCAACGCCTGCACCGCGCGACTGGAGAAGCCGCACATCGGGAACTCCGCCGTGCCCTTCATGAACAACACGACCGGGTGGCTCTCGACCTGGGCCTGGATCCGCTCGATCACCGACATTGGCGCGCTCCTGGGTTGGCTTGCCGTGACCATTGACGGCCACGCAACATGGGGTGGGGATAGAATGGAGATTGTAATCTTTTGCTGTTCCCCAGAGTTACCTTCATCAGGAGCCCGCCAATGGCCATCGAACTGCCTCCCCTGCCCTACGACAAGAACGCGCTTGAGCCGCACATCTCGGCAGAGACGCTGGACTACCACTACGGCAAGCATCACAAGGCGTACGTCGACAACCTCAACAAGATGATCGAGGGCACCGAGTTCGCCGACATGCCGCTGGAAGACATCATCCGCAAGTCTCAGGGCGGCATGTTCAACAACGCCGCGCAGGTCTGGAACCACACCTTCTACTGGAACTGCCTGTCACCCAACGGCGGCGGCGAGCCGACCGGCAAGGTGCTGGACGCCATCAACAAGGCATTTGGTGATTTCGCCAAGTTCAAGCAGCAGTTCAGCGACACCGCGATCAAGACTTTCGGTTCCGGCTGGGGCTGGCTGGTACAGCGCGCCGATGGTTCGCTGGCACTGGTCAGCACCGCCAACGCCAACACCCCGCTGACCGGCAGCGACACCGCGTTGCTGACCTGCGACGTGTGGGAGCACGCCTACTACATCGACTACCGCAATGCGCGGCCGAAGTACGTGGAGTCGTTCTGGAACCTGGTCAACTGGGAGTTCGTTGCTTCGAACATGAAGTAACCGGACGGTTGATGCGCAACACGAGCGGCCGGGGCGACCCGGCCGTTTTTTTATTTTTGCAGATCTCCCTGCAACCTGGCGATTACCGGTGAGACTTGAGCCTCGCGCCCCAGCGCTGCGCCGACCCTCTCCAATGCGTTGACCAGCTCGTCGGTGGAGTCGGCCCGCAAGGTGGCATGGCCAACCTTGCGCCCGTCCCGCGCGGACTTGCCGTAGTCATGCCAATGACCCGACGGCTCGGCCAGTATAGGGTTGGCCTCGGGCATCGCGCCGATCCAGTTGAGCATGCAGGCGTGACCGAGCATCCGCGTGGAACCCAACGGTCGGCCGAGCACTGCACGCAGGTGGTTCTCGAACTGGCTCGTCTCCGCACCCTCAATGGTCCAGTGCCCGGAGTTGTGCACCCGCGGCGCGAGCTCGTTCGCCAGCAGTTCACCGTCCCGGCAGAACAGCTCCAGCGCCAGCACGCCGACATAGTCCAGCGCATCGGCCAGCTTGCGTGCATAGGCAAACGCACGCTCGGCCAGCGCATCGTCGACGCTCGCCGGTGCCAGGCTGGCCGACAGCACACCGTCGACGTGCCAGTTTTCGGTCAGCGGCCAGGTGCGGAACTCGCCATCACGTCCGCGCACGGCGACCACGCTCAACTCACGCTGGAAGTGGACAAAGCCTTCCAGGATCAGGCCGACCTTCGCCGCCTGCGCGCCCAGTGCCGTCCAGGCCGCGTCGGCGTCGCCCGCGGTCTTGATCCGGAACTGGCCCTTGCCGTCATAGCCCAGACGCCGGGTTTTCAGGATGCACGGCAGCCCGACGCTGGCGATCGCCTGGTCGAGCTGTCCGCGGGTATCGACCACGGCGAAGTCGGGCACCGGGATGCCGAGCTCGCGGAACAGGGTCTTCTCGGCCAGCCGATCCTGGGCGGTACCCAGCGCGCGCGGGTTGGGGAATACCGGAACCCGATCGACCAGCCATTTGGCCGACTCGGCCGGCACGTTCTCGAAATCAAACGTAGCTACGTCGATGCGGGACGCAAACTCGCCCAATGCCTCCTGGTCCACGTAATCGCCCACCACCATCGGCGCGAACTGGCCGGCGCAGGCATCGGCAGCGGTGTCCATGACCAGGAAACGCAACCCCAGCGGAGCACCCGCCAAGGCCATCATCCGGGCCAGCTGGCCACCACCGAGAATGCCGACCGTGCTCATCGACGTGGGTCGTCGTTGCGGGCGACGTCGTTGGTTTGCCGTTCCCGGAACTGGGCCAATGCCTCGCCGACCGCCGGATACTCGACCGCCAGCATGGCCGCCGCGAACAGTGCCGCATTGGCCGCGCCCGCATCACCAATGGCGAAAGTGGCCACCGGGACACCGGCGGGCATCTGCACGATCGACAGCAGCGAGTCCATGCCGTTGAGCGCCTTGCTCTGCACCGGCACGCCCAGCACCGGCACCGTGGTCTTGGACGCCAGCATGCCCGGCAGGTGCGCCGCGCCGCCGGCACCAGCGATGATGGCGCGCAGGCCGCGACCGGCCGCACTGGCGGCATAGTCGAACAGCGCATCGGGCGTGCGGTGCGCGGAAACCACTCGCACCTCGTGGGCAACACCCAGCGCTTCCAGTCGTGCGACGGCGTGCTGCATCGTCTCCCAGTCGGAGCGCGAACCCATCACGATGCCGACCAGCGGCCTCGGTGCGGTGTCTGTCATGGTTGGACCCTGCGGCAAAACGGTATTCTACCGGGCATGCACGCAAGCGCCATGCGTGTGAACATCCCGAATGAACTGGAGACTCCCACCCCATGGACCGCAAGTTGCTCGATCTGCTCGTCTGCCCGATCACCCGCCAGCCATTGGCCATGCTCGAGGGACGTGGGTTGCAAGTACTGAATGACGCGATCGCCGGCACCACGGTATCCCGGGACGACGGCAGCCCCCAGGTTGAGCCGCTGCGCGAGGCCCTGGTGACCGCTGACCGCAAACGCGTCTACCGGGTCGACGACGGCATTCCGGTGTTGCTGGGCGACGAGGCGATCATGACCGCGCAGGTCGATGGATTTCCGTCGGCATGACGGCCGACTTCCACCCGCCCCAGCGTGCGGTTGACGCCGACGTCGCCAATGCGTTGGCCGAAGACCTTGGTAGCGGCGACGTCACTGCCGCGCTACTACCCGATACCGCCGACACTGCCTACCTGCTGTGCAAGGAGGACGCCGTGGTGTGCGGGCGGCCGTGGTTCGATACCTGCCACCGCGCGCTGGACCCGCAGGTCCGGATCGACTGGAAGGTAAACGAAGGCGACCACGTGACCGCCGGCACCGTATTGGCAACACTGGACGGCCGTGCCCGCGCGCTGGTCAGCGCCGAGCGCACGTCATTGAATTTCATGCAGACCCTGTCGGCGACCGCCACCACCACCGCGAGCTACGTCGCGGCGGTAAGCGGCACCCGGGCAAAGATCCTCGACACCCGCAAGACCATCCCCGGTTTGCGCCAGGCGCAGAAGTACGCCGTGCGCGTCGGCGGCGGCACCAACCACCGCATGGGCCTGTTCGACGCGGTGATGCTGAAGGAGAACCACGTGCGCGCGTCCGGCTCGCTGACCGCGGCGATCAATGCGGCGCGCTCAGCACAACCGTCGTTGCCGCTGATCGTCGAAGTCGAGACCCTGGCCGAACTGCGCGAGGCGCTGGAGGTCGGCTGCGACCGCATCCTGATCGACAACTTCGATGCTCCCACCCGGCGCGAGGCCGTCCGGATCAACGCAGCGCACGCGCGCCGGGTGCCGTTGGAAGTCTCCGGCGGTGTCGACCTGCCCGGACTTCGCGCCATCGCCGAGGACGGCGTCGACTGCATCTCCATCGGCGGGCTGACCAAGCATGTGCAGGCGATCGACCTGTCGCTCAAGCTCGGCTCGCCGCCCGCGACGGGCTGACCATGCCGACCCTGCTGATCATCATGCTGGTCGCCGGCGCCGGCTTCGCGTTCTGGAGCGCAGGACGTGGCGCGGCCGAGCGCGCCGAAGAGGTGGGGCGCGACGCCTGCAATGCAGCGGGGGTCCAGTGGCTGGACCAGAGCGTGCATGCCATTGGTCTACGACTGTGCCGTGGCCATGATGGTTGGCTGGGATGGGAACGTACGTTCCGCTTCGACTATTCCCGCGACGGGGAGGATCGACACGTCGGCCGGCTGGTATTGCGCGGCAACCGTCTGGTGTCGTTTATCGGACCGGTCAGCCCGCCTACTTGACCACCCTCAGGTGTCCGCCACGGCGCGGCCCGGGACCGTCCGAACCATCATCGGGACCATCATCACGATCGCCATCGGCAGGCGATGCTGCGGCCGGGTCGCTGGGCACCGCACTCAGGGACGGGCGAGCGGACTCGGCAGCGCCATCATCGGTGCCGGGCCGGGCAGCACTGGCCGAGTCGATACCGGCACCATCCGCAGCGCCCGCCTCCACACCGACATCATCGGGCAAGGCCATGCCGTGCCCGGTCTCACGTGCGTAGATCGCCAGCACCGCACCCACCGGCACCGAAATTGACTGGCTGACACCGCCAAAACGGGCGCTGAAACGAATGGATTCGTTGCTCATTTCCAGCGCGGACACGGCGCGGTCGGCGATATTGAGCACGATCCGGCCGTCGCTTACTGCGCTGGCCGGCACCCGGACACCCGGCGCTTTGGCATCGACCAGCAAGTGCGGCGTCATGCCGTTGTCGGCGATCCATTCGTACAGTGCCCGCAGCAAGTAGGGGCGATGACTGGTCATCGGGAGGCTTTGTTCACTCATGTGGGCAGTTTAAGCCAACCGGCCCGGCCAGGGCACCCGGATCGATGCCCATTTCCGGAGCGATTTCCCGGATCAGCCCGGCAGCTCGTTCAGCCGCCGCTCTTGCTCGGTCAGGCTGCGTGCAAAGCCCGGGTTACGGAAAATCCGGCTACCGTAATCCTCGATGGACTTGCCGTCCCTCGGCAACGCCACGCCCAGTGACGGCAGCCGCCAGATGATCGGCGCCATCGCGCAATCGGCCAGGCTCATCTCGGCATTGAGGAAAAACTTGAACGCCTTGAACAAGGGCACCGACGCAACCAGAAGCTCTTTCAGCCGCTTGCGGCCGGCATCGGCCTGGGTCTTGGTGCCCAGCTGGATCGCTTGCACCTGTGGCACCCAGTCGATTTCCAGGCGCAACGTGGCCAGGCGCAATCGGGCCCGTGACAGCGGGTCCACGGGCATCAACGGCGGGTGCGGATAACGCTCATCGAGGTACTCGCTGACCACGCTTGCCGCGTAGAGCACCAGGTCGCGTTCCACCAGCGTCGGCACGGAATGGTACGGGTTGAGATCGATCAGGTCTTCCGGTGGATCCTGGGGGTCGACCGGAATCAAATCGTACGTGACACCCTTGGCTGCCAGCACCAGCCTTACCCGGTGGCACAACACGCAATCGTTCGCGGAAAACAGGGTAAGGGCATTACGCATACGTGGGCTCGCCGCCATTGTCGACCTCTCCAGCATCCGGAATCCGCCGGATACAAGACGCTGCCCACCCAGCGCGGGCAGTCGTCACGGCCTCGAGCAACGCACCCCCACAGCCAGCAACAATCGCCGGCTGCTCATGGACAGGTGCGTCTGACTAGTCCACGTCCCGCCAATACTCTTTGTTCAAGAGCCAGGCGAACAGCGTGAACACCGCCAGGAACAAGATGACCCACACACCCAGGCTCTGGCGCTTGAGGGCAGCAGGTTCACCCGCGTACTCGAGGAATGCAGTGATATCACGTACCGACCGATCAAACGCGGCCGGGTCCAGTGTCCCGGCCTGGGTGATGGTGAGTCCATTGACCACCTTGTCACCAGTGACCGGGTCGGGATCGCCGTACTCGGCGTGCTGCAGTCCTTGCAGCTTCCACAACGGGTTGGGCATCGCTACGTCCGGGAACAACTTGTTGTTCCAGCCCAGCGCTGCGGATTCGTCCAGGTAAAACGACTTCAGATAGGTATACACCCAATCGCTGCCGCGGGAGCGGGAGATCAGGCTCAGGTCCGGCGGCATCTTGCCGAACCAGGCGGTCGCCCCGGCCTCGGGCATCGCCACTTCGATATGGTCACCAAACTTGGCGTCGGTAAAGACCAGGTTGGACATCACCTGCTCTTCGGTCAGGCCCAGGTCGGAGGCCAACCGCGAGTACCGCAGGTACTTCAGCGAATGGCAAGCCGAGCAGTAGTTCATGTACAGCTGGGCACCGCGCTGCAGAGAGCCTTCGTCGTTGAGATTGGTCCCAGCCTGCAACAGGCCGCCGCCGCTGGCCGCAAACGCTGCGGCCGAGACCAGCATGCCTGCGACAAAAACAGTAATTCGGCCAAACATGGACTTATTCATGCATCGTTACCCGTTCCGGTACCGGCTTGGTCTTGTCGAGCTTGCTCCATAGCGGCATCGTGATGAAGAAAGCGAAGTAGAGGAAGGTCAGCACGCGGCCGATATGGGTCTCGATCGGGTCGGTTCCCGGACCCGAGCCGATCTTGCCCAGCCAGACGAAGCAGACCACCAGCATCGCCAGCATCGCCTTGGTGATCCAGCCCTTGTAACGGATCGACCTGACCTTGCTGCGATCCAGCCAGGGCACCGCGAACAGGATCGCAATCGCACCAAACATCACCATTACGCCGCCCAGCTTGTCGGGGATCACCCGCAACATCGCGTAGAACGGGGTGTAGTACCAGACCGGCTTGATGTGCTCCGGAGTGACCAGGCGGTTGGCTTCCACGAAGTTGTCATGCTCCAGGAACCAGCCACCAAACGCGGGCGCAAAGAAGATGATGAACGCGGCAATCATCAGGAACACGCCGATCCCGACCAGGTCGTGCACGGTGTAGTACGGGTGGAACGGGATGCCGTCGGCCGGCTTGTTCGCGTCCCAGCGGTTGCCCTTCGGACCCTTCTTGATCTCGACGCCGTCGGGGTTGTTGGAACCCACCTCGTGCAGCGCACCGATGTGCAGCACCACCAGCAACAGCAACACCAGCGGCAACGCAATCACGTGCAGGGCGAAAAACCGGCCCAGCGTCGCGTCGGAAGGCAGGTAGTCGCCCATGATCCATTCGGTCAGGCCCGAACCAATCACCGGGATCGCGCCGAACAGCGAGATGATCACCTTCGCGCCCCAGAACGACATCTGGCCCCACGGCAATACGTAGCCCATGAAGGCTTCGGCCATCAGCACCAGGTAGATCAGCATGCCCAGGATCCACACCAGCTCACGCGGCTTCTGGTAACTGCCGTACATCAGCCCGCGGAACATGTGTATGTACACCACGACGAAGAACAGCGATGCGCCGGTGGAGTGCATGTAGCGGATCAGCCAGCCCCACTCCACGTCACGCATGATGTACTCGACCGAAGCGAACGCCTCCGCCGAGCTGGGCTTGTAGTGCATGGTCAGGAAGATGCCGGTGAAGATCTGGTTGACCAGCACCACCATCGCCAACACGCCGAAGTAGTACCAGACGTTGAAGTTCTTCGGGGCGTAATACTCGGTCATGTGCTTGCGATAGACCGGCATCATGCCCGGCGCGCGCTCGTTGACCCAATCCATCACGCCATTGGCGCTACGGGTGAAGATGTTCGCCATGACTCAGGCTGCTCCCTGGTTGGAAGACGGGGGATCGAGGCCGACCACGATGGTGGCGTCGTCCTTGTAGTAATGCGGCGGCACAACCAGGTTGGTTGGCGCCGGCACCCCCTCGTACACGCGTCCGGCCATGTCGAATTTCGACTTGTGGCAGGGGCAGAAGTAGCCGCCTTTCCAGTTCGGGTCGAACGGCTCGGGCCGGATCTCGGCCTTCATCTCCGGCGAGCAGCCCAGGTGAGTGCAGATGCCGACCAGAACCGAGACCGCCGGCTTGATCGAGCGCAATTCCGGATGCTCGGCAATCACATACGCCGGCTGCTGTTCCGGATTCTCCGACATCGGGTCGCGCAGGTGGTCGTCCAGGGTGGGCAACGCCTGCAGGATCGCCTCGGAACGACGCACGACCCAGATCGGCTGGCCACGCCACTCGCGCATCAGGCGCTGACCCACTTCGAGTGCGCTGATGTCGACGGTGATCGGCGCACCGGCCTGCTTGGCCCGCTCGCTCGGGTTCCACGACTTGATGAACGGCACCGCCAGGAAACCGGCGCCCACCGCACCCACCACGCTGGTGGTCGCCGTCAGGAACCGGCGGCGCCCCAGGTCAGCGGGCTTGCTGACCGGGTTACTGACGGATCCACTGGCAGGATCGTGATGAGGATCATTGATCCCTGGATTGGCCATCCGGCACTCCGTAAAGCTGGTAATCGACGTTCCGCCACACGACCGACCCGATTGGTGACGGCTGGCGGCTCATAAAGGCAGGAAGTGTAACGGAAGGATGAACAGCTCGACAATCGCCGCGGCGTTTTGACACGCCCTATTGTGCTGCCCGGTACCGGTCGGCGAGCACCCCGACGCGTTTCACATAGCGCTGGGTCTCGCTGTACGGCGGCACCCCCTTGTACTTGTCCACCGCGCCTTCACCGGCGTTGTATCCCGCCGCCGCCAAGGTCAGGTTGCCGTCGAAGCGCTTCAACAGCCACGCCAGGTATTCCACCCCGCCGAGGATGTTCTGGCCCGCATCGAAGGCATTGCCTACCTTGAAGCGCCGCGCGGTGGCGGGCATCAGTTGCATCAACCCCTGGGCGCCGACCCGCGACAGCGCGTTGGGGTTGAACGAGGACTCGGCATGGATGATCGCGCGCACGATTGCCTCATCGACCCCATGTTTGCGCGCCGCCGCAGCGATCTCCGCGCGGTAGGCATCGGTATTGAGCCGGACATTGCCAAAGTTGACGCCCGAAGCGGTGCCGCACGCGAAACAGGTTTCCAGGAAGCTGTACTTGATCGTGCGCACCGGCCCCGCGCGTGCCACCCCCTGGGGACGCGCGCTGGTGTAGTGACGCACGCCATCCTTGATGTAGGAATACACCTGTCCTTGGACTCGCCGGGCGCCTTTCGACCCCGGCGTGACCGAGCTGACCGGCGCGGCGTTGGTCATCAGGCCGCCCTCGGCGCCGGTGGATGCGCCCGTGCTGATGGTGGCTGGCGGGCCTTCGGCGGAATGGGCCGCCGTGGCGCTGCCGACCGTCGCCGGCGCGCTGGGTGTTTCCGGGGCACTGACCGACGAAACGCCCGCCCCGGAAGTCGCGCCGCCGGTATAGCGGCTTATCGGGCTGCACTTGGCGCCCGAAATGCGCTTGCTGACATAGCTGCGGACCCCGTCATCACTGTCGCAGCGATATACGGTACCGGCGACCACGGGCGTGGCAGCCAGCAGGCAGGCGATCCCCAACAGTGCGATACCCCCCCTCATGTCGCGAGTCTCTCCTTTCACGCTGGCGTTGCCAAGCACCTCACCCCAGAAACGGGACGAACGCCCCGATGCGGCCGCCTCAGCGGCTAGACTATCCGGTTCCAGCCACCTCCGGCGCGGATTAACCGCCGCCCCTCCCGGAACCCGCCATGACCGATACCCCTGCCCGCGGCAAGCTTTTCATCCAGACCCACGGCTGCCAGATGAATGAATACGACTCGGCCAAAATGGCCGACGTCCTGGCCGCCAGCGACGGACTGGAACTGACCACCGACATTGAAGAAGCCGACGTGATCCTGGTCAATACCTGCTCGATCCGTGAGCGGGCGCAGGACAAGGTGTTCAGCCAACTGGGCCGTTGGAAGGCCCTCAAGGACGGCGACCGGCCGGTACTGATCGGTGTCGGCGGCTGCGTGGCCAGTCAGGAAGGCTCGGCAATCATCAAGCGGGCGCCCTATGTGGATCTCGTGTTCGGCCCGCAAACGCTGCATCGGCTGCCGGAACTGATCCGCGAGCGTCGCCAGACCGGGCAGCCGCAGGTCGACATCAGCTTCCCCGAGATCGAGAAGTTCGACCGCCTGCCGACGCCACGCGCCGATGGGCCCAGCGCCTTCGTCTCGATCATGGAAGGCTGCAGCAAGTACTGCAGTTTCTGCGTGGTGCCCTACACCCGTGGCGAGGAGGTGAGCCGGCCGTTCGAGGATGTGCTGGTCGAGGTCGCCCAGTTGGCCGCGCAAGGCGTACGCGAGGTCAACCTGCTGGGACAGAACGTGAACGCCTACCGCGGCCCTTATGGTGTGGAAGCCGATTCGAACGCGGAGCCATTGGTCGCTGATCTCGGCCTGTTGATCCGTACCATTGCCCGGATCGACGGCATCGACCGGATCCGTTTCACCACCTCACACCCGCTGGAGTTCTCCGACTCGCTGGTGGAGGCGTACCGCGACGTGGCGGAACTGGCCAACTACCTGCACCTGCCCGTGCAGGCGGGCAGCGACCGGGTGCTGGCGGCAATGAAGCGCGGCTACACCACGCTGGAGTTCAAGCAGAAGATCCGCAAGCTGCGGGCGGTGCGGCCCGGCATCTCGATCTCCTCGGACTTCATTGTCGGCTTCCCCGGCGAGACCGAGGCGGACTTCGAGAAAACCATCAAGCTGATCGAGGATGTCGGCTTCGACCAGTCCTACTCGTTCATCTATTCACGCCGTCCCGGCACCCCGGCCGCCGACCTGGAAGACCACACCAGCGATGCCGACAAGCGCGCCCGGCTGGCGCGGCTGCAGGCGCTGGTCAATGCCAACGCAAAGACCATCAGCGAGGCAATGGTGGGCAGCATCCAGCGGGTACTGGTCGAAGGGCCTTCACGGCGGGATGCGAACGAATTGACCGGCAAGACCGAAAACATGCGCTCGGTGAACTTTGCCGGTCATCGGCGGCTGGTCGGGCAGTTCGTGGATGTCGTGATTACCGATGCGATGAGCAATTCGTTGCGCGGGCGCGTTGCTGTAACCAGCAGGGACAGCGGGGCAACCATCCTTCACCGGCCATCCATGTAACGTCGATTACACTAGCCGGACGCTATCAAGGCGCCCATCCCTTCATCCACGTGAGGACATCCCATGTTGCGCACACTCATCATCGCCGTTGCCCTGTCCCTGGCCGCTCCGGCCGCATTTGCCGCCACCTGCTCGGTGGATCTGGAAGGCAACGATGCCATGCAGTTCAACAAGAAGGAGATCGACGTCAGCAAGAGCTGCAAGACGTTCACGATCAACCTGAAGCACACCGGTCAGCTGGCCAAAAACGTGATGGGCCACAACGTCGTCATCGCCAAGACCGCCGACATGAAGGGGATCGACGCAGACGGCATTAAAGCCGGCCTGGACGCCGATTACATCAAGGCTGGCGATACCCGCGTGATCGCCCATTCGAAGGTGATCGGTGGTGGCGAGAGCACCTCGATCAGCTTCGATCCGGCCAAGCTGAGCGCCGATCCGAACTCGTTCTTCTGCAGCTTCCCCGGCCACTCGGCAATGATGAAGGGCACGCTCAACCTGGTGCCGTGATTCCAGCCGCATGTTCCCTCGACGGCCGCCTTTGTCCAAAGGCGGCCGTTTTGTTGCCACGTATCATTCGTCCATGACCGTTCCAGCCAAACCCCATGCCAGGGGCATCCGCAAATCGCCGGCACTGCCCAAGCTGAAGGCCCGCCCGGCAGCCAAACTGCGCAAGCGCGGCGAGGAACGGGTCGACCGTTTCCTGGAAGCGGCGACCCAGGTCTTTCTCGAAAAAGGCTATCGCCATGCACGCCTGAGCGAGATCGTCAGCCGTGCCGGTGGTTCGCTGGCCACCTTGTATCGCGTGTTCGGTGACAAGGAGGGCCTGGCGCACGCGATCATCGAGCGGCAGGCGGAAAAATTCACCCTCGTGTTCCACGACCTCTGCCTGTCGGCCTTGCCGCCTGAAGAAGGCCTGCACCTGCTGGCCCGGCGCTTCGTGGAAACCATGGTGTCGATGGAGTCCCAGGTACTGCACCGCACCATCATCGGCGAGGGGCACGCTTTCCCCGAATTGCGCGACTGGTACTTCGAACACGCCATCGGTGCCACCAATCACATCCTGGCCGAGTACCTGTTGCAACAGGAGACTGCGGGCCGGCTGGTGCTGCCCCAAGGGCCCGAACTGGCCGCGATCCAACTGGCTATGCTGATGGTCGGCGACCTGGTGTTGCGCGTGTCCAGCGGTCATCTGGTGACGCCGGATGCAACGACCGCCACACAGGCTGCACGCGCTGGCGTGGATGCTTTCCTGCAGGGTGCCCTGCCGCGCTGAAGCCAAGGCAGAAACTCGTACCAGTTTCCACTTGACTCAGGCTGAATGTCACCTTTATGGTCGGCATGTAATTCCGATTACGCCAGCCAGCAAAGAAGGTGAGGTTCAATGCGTATTCTCCTGGGTCTGGGTCTGGCGGCAGCCGCCGCTGCCGTACTTGTCGTCGCCGGTTGGCAGGCACCCGTGGCCGCGCAAAGTACCGCTCCGACGGACAATCCATACAACCTACCCAGCACGCACTTCGGCAGCGAAGGTCCGGTCGCCGGCCACGGCTTCGATGTGCCGCCCGGTTTCGCGCATGCGCGTGTGGCGAAAAATCCGCTGGCGGCCGACGCCACGCCGATCGGCGAGCAGACCTGCAATTCCTGCCATGCCCGCGAAGAACAGAATTTCGCCCATACCAGCCATGCCCTGGGAATGAAGGTCGCGCTGGCAGCCAACCCCGAAACGCCGACCTGCGAGGCCTGTCATGGCCCGGGTTCCAAACACATGGAGAACCCCGCGGCCAAGGGCGCGATCATCGCCTTCACCAAGGACGGCGGCACGCCGGTCCCCACCCAGACCGAGACCTGCATGGGCTGCCACTCCGGCGGTCCGCGCGATCAGTGGGTAGGCTCGGTCCACCAGCGCAATGACCTGTCGTGCAGCGATTGCCACAATCCGATGGCACGCCTCTCCGCAGAAGGGCTGATGGCCAAGCCGTCGATCAACGAGACCTGTGCGACCTGCCACAAGGACATCCGCCAGCAGTTCAACCGTCGCTCGCACATGCCACTGCCGGAAGGGCAGATGGCCTGCGTGGATTGCCACAACCCGCACGGCGGCTTCAACACTGCATTGCTCAAGACCGACACCGTCAACGAGACCTGCTACCAGTGCCACGCGGAGAAGCGCGGGCCGTTCCTGTTCGAGCACGCGCCGGTACGCGACAACTGCCTGAACTGCCACATGCCGCACGGCTCCAACCAGCACGCCCTGCTGGTGGCCCCGATTCCGATGCTGTGCCAGCAGTGCCACTCCCACGTCCGCCATCCCAATGACCTGCTGACCAGCCAGTCGCTGGGCATCGGGGCCGCGCCGGACGAGCGGCTGATGGGCCGTGGCTGCATCAGTTGCCATTCGCAGATCCACGGTTCCAACAACCCCTCCGGACCGCGACTTCACAAGTAAAGGGAGTGCCGAGCCATGCACGGACATCCACGACTGCTGCCGTTATCCCTGGCAGCCCTGTCGTTGTCGCTTGCCCTCGCTCCCCTTGCCCATGCACAGGACAGCGGCACCGGCGTCGACCTGCAGTTTGGCACCGCGCTGGACCCGGCCGGCCTGTCCGCACGCAGTTGCGACCCCGATGGCATGAGCTGGTTGGCCGGCGATGCCAAACGAACGCCGACCGGCTATCTGTATGGCTGCACGCCCACCCCATACGGCCTGAACTCGACTGCCACGCTGGACGACACCTGGCTCGGGGGCGGAACGCTGTCGGTCGGCTACCTGCATCTCACGGGCGACCAGGACAACACCCAATGGCGTCGGTTCACGAACTGGGACGACGGCTTCGTGCTCAGCGCCGACTTCCGCCTGGTGCGTCCCGACCAGGGCCGCTACATCGACTTGCGCGCCACCCGTATCAACGAGGACAGCCAGTTCTATCGCGCCGTATTCGGCCAGGCCGGAAAGTACCGCGTGCAGGCGTTCGTGCGCTCGCAACCCAACATCCTCAGCGGCAACGCCCGCTCGATATGGGATGGCGTGGGCAGCCAGCACCTGACCCTGAAGGACGGCCTCACCGTCAACGGCAGCACCGTCGACCAGGTCTCGGCGGTGTCGGCAGCGCAACCTCTGCAGACCCTGAAGGTAGTGCGCGACAAGCAGGGACTGGGAATCCAGTACCTGCTCAACAAGCAGTGGACGGCCACGTTCAACGCCAGCCACGAATCGCGTGATGGCGCGCGCCCGTTTGGCGGGCCGTTCTTCTTCAACTATCCGTTCCCGGACAACGGCGGCATCTACGAGATCCCCCGGCCGATCGACGACAGCACCGTCAACGTGAATGCCGGTCTGCGCTTTGTCGGCAACGACTGGCGCATGCAGTTCGACTATTCCGGCTCGTTCTTCCGCAACGCGTACACCGGTTTCGACTACGAGATTCCGTACACCACCTGGTCGGTTACCGGTGTGCCCACCCCGCAGGTTCCGCTGGGCCAGTACTCCTACGAACCCGACAACGACTACCACCACGTCTCCGGCACCTTCAGCCGGCGGATCAAGTGGAATGGCGATTTTTCGGTAAAGGCCGCGTTTGGCACCTCGCGCCAGAACGACAGCCTGCTGCCGCCGACCAACTGCCAGGGTCAGGTCGGCATCCCGATTCCCGGCTTCCTGTATGACTGCGCGGACTGGAACACCACCGCCTCGCTATCGCGCCAGCGCGCCGACCTGGCCATCAACACCCAGCGGCTCGACTTGCGGGTGGTGCTGCAACCGGCCACCGGCCTGAGCTGGCGCTCCACCGCCAAGTTCCACCGCGAGGACTATTCGGGCACCTACTGGGCCTACAACCCGCTGACCGGGCAATACGGGTACATCGCCGAGAACGGCGCGATGGGAAGCGTGGTGCCGGGCGAGATGGGCGTGTGGGACCCGGGTGCCAATGCCTCGGTGCCGACGCGGGTACGCAACCTGCCGCTGGACAAGGAAACCTGGGAAGCATCCACCGGCGTCAACTGGCGGATGAACACCAAGAACACCCTCGGCGCGGGCTACACCTTCACCCGCACCGAACGCACCAATCGCGAGTTCGCCACTGTCCAGGACAACGAGCTCAAGCTCAACTGGACCAACCGCTCGATCGAGTGGCTGAACTTCCGCGCCAATTACACCTTCCTCGACCGCTCGGGCAACGACTACAACTCCAATCCCTACCGGTTCACCCTCTCGCACGACATGCCCGGCTATGTCCCGCCACCGGGCGGCACGCCTGCGCATACGATCGCCGAACTGCGCAAATACGACGTGGGCGAGCGCGAGCAGCACAAGATCGACCTGATGGCCACGGCGACGCTGCCCAACAACATGACCGTCAGCGCCTCGATCCGCGGTGACTGGAACGATTACGACGCCCAGGCCGGCCGGCAGCAGTTCGATACCCTCGGCACCAGCCTGCAATGGGAGTGGCAGCCCGTCCCGGGCCGGGTCGCCGGTGCGTGGTACGGCTATGACGAGTCGGACCTGGTGTTCGCCAACGCCAACGACGTGGCGATCACGCCCGACCCGAACCTCGGTGGCGCGACCTATCAGGACGGTGGCCGTTGGAGCACCAACGACCGGCAGCGCAACCATTACGCAGGCGCGAACTGGTCGCAGCGTTTCGGCAAGGCCACCTTTGATGCATCGTGGAACTGGACCTACACACGCGGCATGACCCGCTACGATTTCGCCTCGGCCGACGCGATGGCGTACCCGCAGCTGGTCGCCAGTGCCAACGGCGCGTTCCCGCCGATGATCTACCGCTCCAACTCGCTCAGCCTGTCGCTGTCGTTCCCGATCAACGACCGCATCGGGGTCCGCCTGTTCAACACCTACGAACGCGCGCGACTGTCCGACTGGCACTACCTGGGTTTTGACCAGAGCCTGGTCTACGACCACCGCGTCTACACCGATGGCGGCCCGATGGATTACAGCGTCAACATGTTCGGCGCGATGCTGGAGGTCCAGCTATGAAACTTGCAGTCCCCGTCTCCACCCTGCTGGCGGTACTGCTGGGCTCGGCCGTGGCGCAGGCTCAGGAGTCGCCAACGAGTGATTCGGCACCGGCCGAAATACCTGCAGAGGCGGAAGCCCCGCCGCTGGATTATCTCGACTTGCGTCGCGTCGCCACCATCAGTGGCGATGCCGCTGCGGGCCAGGCAAAGAGTGAGTTGTGTGCCGCATGCCATGGCCCACAAGGCATCTCGATCGCGCCGAGCTTTCCGAATATTGCCGGCCAATCGGCCGACTTCATGTATTGGCAACTGGTCGAATACAAGCGCGGCGTGAATCCCTCGCCGATGACCCCACTGGTGGCGGACCTGTCGGATCAGGACATGCGCGACCTGTCGGTGTATTACGCGGCCATGCCGGCCGATGGGGCGCCTTCAACCGGACAGGAAGCACTGGCCTCTGCAGCCGATCCGGCCCAGTTGCAGTTGGGTGAGCAGTTGTATCTGTCCGGCGATCCGGGCAAAGGTATTCCGTCGTGCCAGGGCTGTCATGGTGCCGATGCCCGCGGCCCGGCGGCGGCTGACCAGGTAAATCGCAGCGGTCATCACCCGTATGCCGGCTACCCCGCCCTGCGCGGACAGCAAGCCGTATATCTGCAGACCAAGCTGGGCGAATATCGCGACGGCGACATGGGCGATTCCACCTCCGACTTCGTCATGACCGGGGTCGCCAAGCAGCTGGATGAAGCCTCGATCCAGGCACTGTCGACCTGGTTGTCGAGCCTGCCGGAAACCGGTCAATAGCGGTCAACCGCACGACCGCTCCAAACCCGGTCGCCCGCATGTCGAGCACGACAGCGAGGGCGACAAGAGCACGCCTCCGAAAGAGCGACAGACGGCGGAATCAGGGCCCGGCCGCGCGGTAGACCACCTCGCCGTCGACATACGTGCCCAACACCGTCAGTTCACGCAACTGCGACGGATCGATCGCCAGCGGATCCTGCGCCAGCACCACGAAGTCGGCGCGCTTGCCGACCTCCAGGCTACCCACTTCATCCTCGTTGAAGCCGGCATACGCCGCGTCCAGGGTGAATCCGCGCAGCGCCTCGTAGGCCGTCAGCTTCTCCTCCGGCTGCCAGCCGCCGACCGGCAGGCCTTCGGCATCGGTGCGCGTGGTCGCCGAGTACAGGCCCAGCCGTGGATCAACCGACTCGACCGGGAAGTCCGAGCCCAAGGCAAGCCGCGCTCCGCTGTCGCGCAACTCGCGCCACGCATACGCTCCCTGGAGCCGCTGCGGGCCAATGCGATCCTCGGCCCAGGGCATGTCGCTGGTGGCGTGGGTGGGTTGCATCGATGCGATCACCTGCAGGCGTGCCAGCCGTGGCAGATCCCCGGACGAGAGGATCTGCGCATGCTCGATACGCCAGCGATGGTCGCCACTGTCGTCCTTGCCAAGTACCCGCTCATACGCCTCAAGGACCACGTGGTTGCCACGGTCGCCGATCGCATGGGTAGCAACCTGGATGCCACAACGCTTGGCTTTTTCCGTCACCTCCGCCAATTTATCCGGCTTGACCATCAACAACCCCCGGTTGCCTGGATCGTCACTGTAGTCGGCCAGCAACGCCGCACCGCGACTGCCCAGCGCGCCGTCGGCAAACAACTTCACCGAGCGCATCTGCAAACGACCCGACGGGTGCCGGTAGGCTCCGTCACGGCACAACATCGCCAGTGCATCGCCGTCACCGGCCGCCATCGCGTTGATGCGCAATGGCATCTCGCCGCGGTCCGCCAGCTGCTGGTAATGCTTCAGCCCGGCCAGAGAGACGCCCGCGTCGTGCACGCCGGTCAAGCCATGCTCGACTGCGGCTTGCATCCCCAACGCCAAGGCATGTTCCTGCGTGGCGGCATCGGGCTCGGGTTCCTGCGCGTCGATCAGTGCCATTGCCCCATCGACGAACACGCCGCTTGGCTGGCCATTCGCATCGCGCTCGATCTTGCCACCCTCGGGCTGCCAGTCGCCGGCCAGATCACGCTCCACCAGAGCCATCGCGGCACTGTTTGCCCAGCCCGCATGACCGTCGATCCGCCGCAGCCACACCGGGCGATCCGGGAACAGCGCGTCAAGGTCGGCGGCGGTCGGGAATCGCTTCTCCGGCCAGTCGTTCTGATCCCAGCCCCGTCCCAGCAACCAGGCGCCATCGGGCAGTTCGTCGGCAAAATCGCGCAGCCGTTGCAGCGCCTCCTCCTTGCTGGCGGCATCGACCAGGTCCGCCTGCAGTTCATTGAACCCCAGCCCCGCCACGTGGCCATGGGCGTCGATCAGACCCGGCACCACGGTGGCCTTGCCGACATCCAGGCGGTGGGCATCCGGATAGTCCCGCAGCAGCGCATCGCGGTCGCCAAGCGCCACAATCGCGCCCGTGTCGTCGAATGCCAACGCCTCCACACGGGGCTGCGCGGTGTCCATCGTATGGATGCGTGCCGCCGTCAGTACGGTGACTTCGGCGGCCAGCACCGGGGCGGCCAGCGGCATGACCGCGGCAAGCAACGCTGTCTTCAGCAGGGTATTCCGGATCTTGCGCGTCGCCTGCATTGCCATGCCCCTTATGAGTGAGTTCCGCCACTTTGCGAAAACCTGGCGCCGGGTGCAAGCTGACATGCCAATGGAAGACAGTTTGCCGATGGCCCCACGCACGATTCACGAGTTCACGCTGGACCCACCCGATGCCCAGCGCCTGGCCAACCTCAACGGCCCGTTCGATGCCCATATGCGGATCATTGAGCTGCGTACCGGGGTTGAAATCTCCAACCGCGGCAACGTGTTCCGCCTGGCCGGCGCGAAGGCGATGGTGCGCAAGGCCGAAAAGGTTCTGCGCGAACTATGGGAAGAAGCCGACGGCCCGATCCTGGACGAGCATGCGATCCATCTTGCCCTGATCGGGCTGGACGTCGCGCATGCGGTGGAGCAGGACATCCAGCCGCAGGAAGTCGTGATCCGGGTCAAAAGCGGAACCATCCGTGGTCGCGGCGCCAACCAGGCCCGGTACCTGCACGCCATCGCCACCAACGACATCAATTTCGGCATCGGCCCGGCCGGTACAGGCAAGACCTTCCTGGCCGTTGCCAGCGCGGTGGAGGCGCTCAACGAATCGCGGGTGCAGCGATTGGTGCTGGTTCGCCCGGCGGTGGAGGCCGGCGAGAAGCTCGGGTTCCTGCCCGGCGACCTGTCGCAGAAGGTCGACCCCTACCTTCGCCCCTTGTACGACGCGCTGTACGAGATGCTAGGGGTGGAGAAAGTACTCAAGCTGCTGGAGCGCAGCGTCATCGAGATCGCACCACTGGCCTACATGCGCGGGCGTACCCTCAACGATGCTTACGTGATCCTCGATGAGGCGCAGAACACCACGATCGAGCAGATGAAGATGTTCCTGACCCGGATCGGCTACGGCAGCACCGCCGTAGTCACCGGGGACCTGACCCAGAACGATCTGCCCAAGCACCAGAAATCCGGTTTGCAGGATGCGCTGGACGTGCTGCGCGAGGTCGACGGCCTGTCTTTCACCTTCTTCGAATCCGGAGACGTCGTGCGTCACCCGCTGGTAGCCCGTATCGTCAACGCCTACGAGGCGCGCGATACGAAGGACGTCCAGACCGGTCAGTCCAGCTGAACCACATGAGGCCCAACCCATGACCCTCGGTCCCACCGTACTCGACGTGTCAGTCAGCTACGGCCTGCCGCGCGCCGGCATCCCGGCCGCGGTCAGCTTCCGGCGCTGGGTCGCCGCCGCACTGGACGGCCGGATCCGCCAGGCCGACCTGGCGATCCGCCTGGTCGACGACAAGGAAGGCCGTGCGTTCAACCGCCACTATCGCGGCAAGGACTACGCCACCAACGTGCTGAGCTTTCCGGCGGATTTGCCCGAAGGAGTCACCCTGCCACTGCTGGGCGACTTGCTGATCTGCGTTCCGGTGGTCGTCAGGGAGGCACGCGAACAGGGCAAGCGGCTCAACGAGCACTATGCCCATTTGACCGTCCACGGCGCCCTGCACCTGTTGGGCTGGGACCACGAGGACGAGCGCGAAGCGGAATGCATGGAGCAACTGGAACGCGAGATCCTCGCCACCCTTGGCATCTCCGACCCGTACCTGATACTCGATTGATGCCCAGCCGCCCCCATTTGATGCGCTAAACTCCCCCCGACGCCCATCCCCCGGGCGTATTCATGAAACTGATCAATGTCCGAGGACGATAGTAGTACCCCCACCCATCCATCCGCGCCCGATGCGCCGGAGCGGAACGACAAACGCCGTTCCTGGTTTGACCGGATCAGCTCGGCGCTGTCGGGCGAGCCGACCTCCCGCGAGGATCTGGTGGAGCTGTTGCGCGATTGCCAGACCGACGGGCTGATCGAGTCCGACACCCTGACCATGATGGAAGGCGCGATCGCGATCTCGGACTTGAGCGTGGGCGATGTGATGGTCCCGCGCTCGCAGATGATCATGCTGCCGGCGAACGGGTCTTTCATGGACTTGATGAAGCAGGTGGTCGAGTCCGGCCATTCGCGCTTCCCGGTTCACGGCGAGGACAAGGACGAGATCATCGGCATCCTGCTCGCCAAGGACCTGCTGCTGGGAGTGGTCACCGATAACGGCCCGGCCACCATCCACCAGCTGATACGACCGGCGGTGCTGATACCCGAGTCCAAGCGGCTGAACATCCTGCTGCGCGAGTTCCGCCAGTCGCGCAACCACATGGCAATCGTGATCGATGAGCACGGCGGCGTCGCCGGCCTGCTGACCATCGAGGACGTGCTGGAGCAGATCGTCGGCGAGATCGATGATGAGCACGATGACGCCGAGGATCCGGACGCACTGATTGCCGCCCAGGCCGATGGCCAGTACGTGGTCGATGCGCTGGCCCCGATCGAGGACTTCAACGAGCATTTCAGTGCCGATTTCGACGATGACGAGTACGACACCATCGGCGGACTGGTGATCGCGGCGATCGGTCACTTGCCGGAAGCCGGTGAGGAGCTGATTCTCGGACGGTTCGTATTCCGGGTGTCCAGTGCGGACGCGCGGCGGGTGCATGCCTTCCATGTAGGCGTGCTCGGGGATGTTTGACCGGCGCGGGGGTGAACGGCGCGGAACGAGCCATGGTGTATTGATCCGACTGTGCCTGTTGGCGTTGTTGTGGTCGTGCGCATTCGCCGCCGCCGCCACGCCGCGCATTGGCGTGATCACCATGCAGCCGGGCGAGATTTTCTTCGAGCGTTTCGGCCATAACGCCGTGCTGGTTGCCGACCCAGCCGCCGGTACGGAAATTTCATACAACTTCGGCTTCTTCGACCCGACCGAGGACGACTTCATCGCCCGCTTCGTACGCGGTGACATGCGCTACCGCTTGGTGGCCCTGCCGTTGCAACAGGATCTGGCCTACTACCGCCAGGTCGGGCGTGGGGTCAGCCTGCAATGGCTGGACCTCGACCCGGCGGCCGCACAAGCGGTTGCCGACGCGCTGGAGCAAAACGCACGTCCGGAGAATGCGGCCTACAGCTACGATTATTTCCTGGACAACTGCTCCACCCGGGTGCGCGACATACTCGACCAGGCGCTGGGCGGTGACCTGCGTCGCCAGATGGGTGGCTCGCGCGGCAGCACGTTCCGCAGCGAGGCGACGCGCCTGGCATCACCGGATTTCTGGATGTGGCTGGGCTTCGACGTTGGCCTGGGACCTGCGGCCGACCGGCCACTGGCGTTCTGGGCCGAGGCATTCATTCCGATGCGACTCGCCGATGCCTTGCGCGATGCCCGCAATGGTCATGACGAACCCCTGGTCATCGAGGAGGTCGAACTGCTGCCACACCGGCTTGCGCCGGCGCCGCGCGACTTGCCGCGACCCTGGTGGCCGTGGCTGTTGGCCGGAATCGTGACCGGTGCCGGCCTGGCCTGGCTCGGCCGCCATCGACCCCGCCTGGTGGCCGGGATCGCACTGCCGTTCTGGACGGTGTCGGGACTGGTGGGCGCCCTGTTGCTGTTTATCTGGTTCGGCACCGCGCACCAGTTCGGCTGGGCCAACCAGAACCTGTTGCTGGCCAGTCCGCTGGCGTGGCTACTGCTCCCCGGCGGTTGGCGAATCGCCCGTGGCCGCAAGGGCGGACGTTGGTTCGGCTACCTGTTGACGGCGATGGTGGCGCTGGCGGTGCTGGCATTGTTCAGCCATTGGATGCAGTTGCTGCCGCAGCGCAACCTGCACTGGATCCTGCTGCTGCTGCCCATCCACCTGGGCCTGCTGAGGGCGCTGAAGCGTCGTTGAGGTGCTTGCCGGCATCCCTGTTAACGGGTCAGGATGGCACTGATGGAGACTTCAACCAGCCAGCCGCGTGATCCCAGCCTGCCGGCGAGCGTCGTCAACTGCGCCGCCTACGACCGCCACGGGGTACGCCGCGACATCGGCCTGGATGCCATCAGTGACGTGTTGGCGGTCGACGACGGCAGCTTTGTCTGGGTCGGCTTGTACGAGCCTGATGATGCGATCCTCGACAAACTGCGCGAGGAGTTCGACCTGCACAGCCTGGCCGTTGAAGATGCGACCAACGCCCACCAGCGACCGAAGCTGGAAGCCTACGACCGCTCCTTGTTCATAGCGCTGCACACGGCGCAAACCGTCGACGGGCATATCCGCTTCGGCGAGACCCACCTGTTTGTCGGCGCGCGCTACCTGGTCAGCGTGCGCCACGGTGCATCCAGCAGCTATGCGGCCGCACGGGCACGGATGGAGCGCGAACCTGAAATGCTCAAACACGGTCCGGCGGCTGCGCTGTATGCCGTGCTCGACATGGTGGTCGACCACTTGGTGCCGATCGTCGACGAGTTCGGCAATGCCTTGAACGCGTTGGAAAAAGACATCTTCGCCGACGACTTCCACAAACACACGGTCAGGAAACTGTACGACCTGAAACGCGAACTGACCCGGCTGCGGCTGGCGGTAGCACCATTGCAGGACATCCTGGGACATCTGGCGCGTCCGCGCGGTGAGCTTATCGATGAGGAGATGCAGCTGTACTTCCGTGATGTCCTGGACCATGCGGTCCGGATCAATGACCACACCGACACGCTGCGCGAGATGCTCACCGCCGCGGTCAATGTCAACCTGTCGTTGGTGACCGTGCGCCAGGGCGAGATGGTCAAACGCCTGGGCGCCTGGGCCGCGCTGCTGGCCGCGCCAACCTTGATCACCAGCTGGTACGGGATGAACTTCGTCTCGATGCCCGAGTTCAATGCCCGGTGGGGCTATGCCGTGCTGATCGGCGTGGTAGCCGTGGCGATGGGAGTGCTGTACTGGCGGTTCAAGCGCTCAGGCTGGTTGTGATGGGCTTGTTGTGACGAATCAACCGGCCATCAGCTGTAGCCCGAGCCCGGTGATATACGCGCAGTAAGTGCCCAACGCGTAACCGAGTACCGCCAGCAATACCCCGACCGGCGCCAGCGAGGGGTGGAATGCGCTGGCGACCACCGGCGCGGACGCGGCGCCACCGACGTTGGCTTGCGAGCCGACCGCCAGGAAGAACAGCGGTGCCCGGATCAACTTCGCCACCACCAGTAGCAGCAACGCGTGGACGCTGATCCAGATCACGCCCAGCAACAGCAGCATCGGCCGCTCCGCCAATGACTTCAGGTCCATTTGCATGCCGATGGTGGCAATCAGCACGTACAACATCACCGAGCCGATGTTGGACGCACCCGCGCCTTCCAGCCGGCGCGCGCGGGTGAAACTGAGCAACACCCCGAACGTGGTGGCCAACACCACGATCCAGAAGAATTTCGAATCCAGGCTGTAGTCCTGCAGCCGCCACTCCGCCGGCAGGGACTGCACCCAGGTGATCAACGGGTCGGCGAGGAAATGCGACAGCCCGGTCACCCCCAGTGCAACCGCCAGGATCAGCATGAAATCGGCCATGCTGGGGATGCGCGCGTGCTCGCTCTGGTAGCTCGCGATGTGCACCTTGAGCTCCTCGATCGCGGAGGTGTCGGCGCCGGTCCAACGGTCGAATTTCTCGGCGCGCGGCGCCAGGAACAGCAGGATCGCCATCCAGAAATACGCCACGATCACGTCGATCGCAACGAACTGGCCAAACAGCGTCGCATCGACCTCGAATACTTCCTTCATCGCGGCCTGGTTGGCGCCACCGCCGATCCAGCTGCCGGCGATGGTGGTCAGGCCACGCCAGGTTTCGCCGGCCACGGCTTGCGGATAGATCCAGCCCATTGCCCAGAACGCCACGAACGCGCCCAGCATGACCCCCACGGTACCGGTGAAGAACATGATCAGCGCCTTCGGCCCCAACCGCATGACCGCGCCGATATCCATCGCCACGCAGAACAGCACCAGCGCACTGGGCAGCAGGTAGTCACGCGCCATCGGGTACAGCCCCGACGCGGGTCCATCGATCAGACCGACGCTGTTGTAGATCGCCGGCACCAGGTAGCAGATCAGCAGCGCCGGCACGACGCCGTAGAACTTCTGCCAGAAGCCGGTGGGCCGCGACGCGGTCCAGAACACGGCGCCAAGGGTAATCGCGAGCAATCCGAGGATCGCCGCATCACCGGTGATCACGGCGGTGGTGGGTGCAGCAATCATGCAGACTCCGGTATGGAAGCAAGAACAGGACGGCCCGGCTGCATCAGCGTGCGGGTCGGCTCAGGTCAATTGACGGTTTACTGGCCCAGGTGCTGCTCGAGCCAGCCGTTGACGGTGGCGTGCCACTGCACCGAGTTGTGCGGCTTGAGCACCCAGTGGTTCTCGTCGGGGAAGTAAAGGAACTTCGACTCGATCCCCTGGCGCTGCAGCGCAGTGAACGCTCCCAGGCCCTGGCTGACGGGAATCCGGAAGTCCTGCTGACCGTGGACGACGAGCATCGGCACGCGCCAGTCGGCGACATGGCGACTGGGGTTGAAGGTCTCGTAATCGGCGTCCTTGTCCCACGGGCTGCCGCCGTTTTCCCACTCGGTGAACCACAGTTCCTCGGTAACAAAACCCATCATGCGGGTATCGAATACACCGTCGTGGTTGACCAGGCACTTCCAGGGTTCGTTCCAGTTGCCGGCAATCCAGTTGACCATGTAACCGCCGTAGCTGGCGCCCAGTGCGCAGGCATTGTCACCATCGAGGAACGCATACTTGTCCTGCGCCGCTTTCCAGCCCTTCTGCAGGTCCTCCAGCGGGCGATCGCCCCAGTGCTGGCTGATGGCATCGGTAAACGCCTGGCCATAGCCGACCGAGCCGTGGAAGTCGATCATCACCACCGCATAGCCTTGGCCGGCGTAGGTCTGCGGGTTCCAGCGGGTGCTCCAGCCATTGCCGAAGCTGCCTTGCGGGCCACCGTGGATCAAAAAGGCGACCGGGTACTGCTGGCCTTCCTGGTAGTTCCAGGGCTTGAGCACATAGCCGTGAACGGTGTCGTTGTTCCAGCCAGTGAAGGTGAACTGCTCGAACTCGCCGAAGGTCACCTCAGGCAGCATCTGGCCGGCGCTGGGAGTGAGCGCGCGCTCCGCCGCGCCGTTGATGCCGCCGACGAAAACCTGGGCGCCACTGTCCAGGCTGGCCCGGGTGAAGGCCAGCGTGCCACCGGTCAGTTGTACCGAGCCGATGCTGCCGTCGCCGGCGATCCGGGTGACACCACCACTATCGACGTGGACGGCAAACAATGGATGCTCGCCAGTGTCCTGAGCGGTCACGTAGAGGGTCTTTCCGTCCGCGGACACCGCGATGCTATCGGCGGAACGATCCCACTGCGGTGCGATCTCCCGGCGAGCGTTGGTGACAAGGTTCAACTCCATCAGCCGATAACGGTCGGCTTCGAAACCCGGGCGCGTCATGGCCCGGTAGA
Organism: Lysobacter sp. A289; assembly: GCF_054072675.1. Classification (NCBI taxonomy): domain Bacteria; kingdom Pseudomonadati; phylum Pseudomonadota; class Gammaproteobacteria; order Lysobacterales; family Lysobacteraceae; genus Lysobacter; species Lysobacter sp. A289. Next base: position 305,096 of record NZ_JBSVRN010000001.1, on the reverse strand, counting down.
ACAAGCTGCGACCGTCGGCGCTGAATACCGCACCGGTGTCCGTGGCAAGGTTGGCAGCAGTCAGGTTCTTCGAAGCACCGCGACCATCGGCGCTGACCTGGTACAGATCGAAATTGGTCGACCATGGCTCGCTGCGGTCGCTTTTGCGGGCGCTCATCACCAGCCACTGGCCGTCCGGCGACCAGGTGTAGTCGCTGCTGTCGCCAAACGGTCGCGCCGGGACGTCGCCAATGACATCGGTGGCAACCGCCGTAGCAGTGGTCGTCAATGCCTTGTCATCCGGCAGTGTCGCCACGAACACGCGATTCAGGCGGCCATCGCTCCAGGCATCCCAGTGACGGACGAACATTTGATCGTAGACCACCCCGGTTTCAGGGCTGGCTTCGCGTTCTTCCAGACGCTGCTTGCTGCACGCAAGGTCGCTGCCGCAATCAACGAAGGCCTCGACGTTGAACGCCACTTGTTGCCCATCGGGTGACAACTGGTAGCCGCCGACATCCAGGGCGAAGTCGGTCAATTGCCGGGCTTTGCCGCCCTCGGTCGTGACCGCATACAGCTGCGAGCTGCCCGATTGGCTGCTCAGGAAATATACGCGCTTGCCATCGGCGGAGAACGCGGGGGAATTGACGCTCCAACCTTCCGGGGTCAACCGCACCGGCGGCGCCGAGTCGCGGGTAACCAGGTTCTCGATCCACAGCGAGGACGACGCCTTGTTGGCGTCGTAGTCGGTCACGGCCTTGGCAAATACCACCAGCCGGCCATCGGGAGATACCACCGGTGAGGAAAAGCGGTCCAGCGTCGCCAGGTCGATCGGCTGCAGGCCACGAGTCTCCGCATGGGCCGGTTGAGCGATCGTGGGCAACGCGACAGCGATCAGCAATGGCAGGACGGCGTGGCTCAAACGCATGGACAGTTCCCCTTTTTTTTCAGATCCCGATGGTAGGCCCGGCAGCGCAACCGCCGCAACCGCATCAATTGGTGGCCGAAGGATCGGCTTTGGCCCCGGCGCGATAAAGCAGCCAACCCACCAACGCCAGTACCGCCAGACCCACCCATTGGCCGAAATTCAACGCATCCGGCAAGGCCAGCACGTCGGCGCGTCCCGACACCACGATGGGTATCGCGATGGCAATGCCCATCAATGCCTCACCGGTAATCAGCCCGGCCGAGAACAACACGCCGGGCCGGTGGATGCGGTCCTTACCATCCTCATCGTCGGCGGCCAGCTTGTGCCTGCGCTCCACGAAGTGCGCCAACAGGCCACCCAGGAAGATCGGCACCATCAGTTCCAGCGGCAGGTAGATGCCGATCGCGGCGGCCAGTACCGGCACCCGGAACTTCGAGCCGCGTTTCTTCAGCCATTCGTCAAGCGCGATGACCAGCGCGCCAATCGCCGCGCCCAGCCCAATCATGAACCACGGCAGCTTGCCGCCGAACATGCCCTTGGCCACCGATGCCATCAGCATCGCCTGTGGCGCCGGCAGTGGGTTGGGATGCGCGTCGGTCGGCGTGCCTATGCCATAGGCGGCCGAGAGCAGGTTAAGCACCGGCGCCATTATCAGCGCGCAGGAAAATGCACCGATGGCCAGCATCAGCTGCTGCTTCCACGGCGTCGCGCCGACCAGGTAGCCGGCCTTGAGGTCCTGCAGGTTATCGCCGCCTACTGCCGCAGCGCAGCACACCACTGCACCGATCATGATCGCGGCGACGGCGCCGATCGGCGAGTCGCGTCCGAGCAGGAAGACCAGTACCAGTGAGGCAAAAAGTATGGTGGCGATGGTGATGCCTGAAACCGGGTTGTTGGACGAGCCCACCAGTCCAGCCAGGTAGGCCGACACCGAGACGAACAGGAAGCCGGCGACGATCATGATGATGGTCATCGGGATGCTGACCAGCCATTGCCCGACGATCGCCTGGTACAGCGCACCCAGCGGGATCACGAACGCCACCAGCGCCACCAGCATCCACTTCATCGGCAGGTCGCGCTCGGTCTCTGCCACCACCTCGCCGCTACCCTTGCGCGCGGCCGCGATACCACTCTTGATCCCCGATACCAGCGACTTGCGCAGCGAGAACAGGGTCCATATCCCGCCAATCAGCATCGCGCCGACGCCGAGATAGCGGATTTTTGCGTTCCAGATCGTGAACGCCGCCTCGGCCGCGCCCTGCCCGGCCAGCTCCGCGGCCAGCACCGGGTCGGCGCTGGCGAAGAAGGCGTAATACAGGGGGATCGCGATATGCCACGACAACACCGCACCCGACACCACCACGATGCCGACGTTCAGGCCGACGATGTAGCCCACGCCCAGCAATGCCGGCGACAAGCCGGTACCCAGGTAGGCCAGGACCTTGCCGTTGCCCAGCAGGCCCGCCTGCACCCAGGCGTCGGGAATGACCCGCAGGCCGCTGCTCGCGGCGAGCTTGACCACCGATCCCACCACCGCGGACAAGGCCAGGATCTTCAACCCGGGACCCGGGCTGTCACCGGCCTTGAGGACTTCCGCCGCCGCCTTGCCCTCGGGGAACGGCAACGGATCCTCGACGATCATCGACCGTCGCAGCGGCACCGAGAACAACACACCCAGCAATCCACCCAGGCCGGCAATCGCCAGTACCCAGGAATAACGGAAGTCGTCCCAGTAGCCCAGGATGATCAACGCCGGAATGGTGAAGATCACGCCCGCGGCAATCGACGAGCCTGCCGATGCACCGGTCTGGACGATGTTGTTTTCCAGGATGCTGCCACCGCCGAGCAGGCGCAGCACGCCCATCGAGACCACGGCGGCAGGAATCGCGGTAGCGATGGTCAGGCCGGCAAACAGGCCCAGGTAGGCATTGGCTGCAGCCAGCACCACCGCCAGGATAATCGCCAGTACGACGGCGCGGAAGGTCAGTTGCGGTGGTGATGCCGTGGTACTCATCGAACGCTCCATTGCTACGTCGGCCGGGCCGGTGCGGAAAACACCGTCCTGAAAAAATGAAAGCTACCGAGGATAGCCGAGAACCCGCAGCCAGCACGCGTACCGATCGTCAGCCGACGGCCGGCACCAGACACCGCCGGAGCCCGGCTATTCGGCCTCCCCGGCACCGGCCCCGTTACCGGTGCCGCCACCCAGGCTCCGCGACAGGAAGGCCAATAGCCGGACGTAATACTCCCGGCGGTGCGACTGGAGATAGAAGCCATGGCCCTCGGTGTCGTAGTAGAGGGTTTCCACCGGCACCCCGGCGGCGCGCAGCGCACGTTCCATCATCTTGCTGTGCTCGATTGGCGCACGCTGGTCTTCGCCACCGGCGGCCAGGAAAACCGGCACCTTGATCCGGTCAGCCAGATTGTTGGGAGAGACGGCGGCAAGCTGGCTGCGATCACCAATCCACTCACGCAGGTAGGTCTCACCTGAGCCGCGCTGCTGGATATCGCCGTGGGTGTGCATCGTCGGCAGGTCGTAAACGCCGACGTAGCCCACGGCGCATTGGTACAACGATGGCTCCCGGGCGACTCCCATCAACGCGGCATAGGCACCGTAACTGGCGCCATAGATGCAGATCCGCCCCGGGTCCGCGATGCCCTGGTCGATTGCCCAGCGGGTCGCATCGGTGAGATCGTCCTGCATCGCCTTGCCCCACTGTTGCGCGCCGGCCCCGGTAAAGCTCTTGCCGTAGCCGCCGGAGCCGCGGAAGTTCAGCCGCAACACCGCATAGCCGGCGTCGGCCAGCAATTGCACCTCACTGTCAAAGCCCCAAGTGTCGCGGACGCCAAAAGGACCGCCATGCGGCAACACCACCATCGGTTCCGATTTGCCGTCCGACCCGTTGGGCAGCGTCAGGTAGCCGTGCAACGGCAGGCCATCGCGGGCGTTCAATTCAATCGGCCGGGTCGCTGCCATCTGCCTGGGATCGAACCAGTCAGCCCGGCTCAACAGCAGTTCTGCGCTCTTGGCCTGCTTGTCGAACAGATAGAAGTCGCCCGGGTTGCGGTCACTCCAGGTCTCCACCAAGGCGATGTTGCCGTCCGCGGTCTGGGAGTTGATCAACACCGGCTGGTTGCCGAAGGCCGCCTCCAGGCTGCGATACAACCTTGCCTCGTCCGAGTCCTCGTCGAAAAATGCGGTGCGCGGCTTGCCATCGTCCAGCAACACGCCCACCGGAACCGCACTGCCATTGCGATAGATGACCTGGGCCGGGTCAGCGTTGTCGTCGCGCTGAACCAGCTTGCGGGTCTGTCCGGCGATGTCGAACGCGATGATCGCGTTGGGACCGCTGGTTTGCTCGGCTTCCAGATAGGCGATCCGGTCGTCGGCGTCAAAACCGATCGGCCACTGTCTCAAGCCGGTTTCATCCGCGTCGTTGAGCAACTGCCAATCCGCGCCATTAGCGGTGCGGTAGTACAGCCGCTCCCGGTTGTCGGTGTCCATCCCGACGGCAAACCGGACGACACCCTGGTTGTCGGCCACGAACCGCGCGTTGCGCACCGGCGCACTGGCGACCTGCACACGGCGACCACTGTAGACGTCCATCAGCTCGGCGCGGGTGTACGGGTCACTGTTGAATGGACTGACCGAAATAATCACTTTCCGATCATCATTGGGCAGATCATCGACCAGGAACGCGGCGACGCGTTCAACTTTTTTCGCCTGGATCCGCGTGCCCGGCCCCGCACCCTGGACGCGCTGACCCACCAGGAACTCGACCTGGCTGCCATCGGCATTGATGGCATACAACTCACCGGTAGCCTGGGGCTGGTCGAGCGCACCCAACTTCTCGGCCATGCTGATCAGTACCCGCTCGGGGTTGACCCAGGCGAAGCCGGCAACGTGCGTGTTTGCCCCCAACACGAACGTCGCGCCGATCGAGTGGTCGCTGCGTCGCGTAATCACCAGTGCCGTGCGCTCGCCATCATCCAGCGCCACGGTGGCGGCATAGTAATCCCCGCGCGGCGAGATCTTGATCGCGTTGAAACTGTCGGTCCTGACAAAGCGCTCGACATCAACGGTTGCAGTGGTTTTTCCAACTGCAACGGCGGTCGCTTCATCGGCAGCTACGGCGGACATCGAGAACAACGCAACCGCCAACAACACAGTACTGACCATGACTTTCAATGTAGATCTCCTTTCTATCGCTTATCCAGCGGTCAACAGTGGCCGCCCCACGGCGATCAAGACCGGGAGCAGTTGATTGGCGGATAGCCGCAACGGGCACGGCGACACTCAACGGACAGGCAACGTCATGCCGCCGCCTGCTGTCCGCGAAAATTCCCGTTGACCCTGATGAAACCCCTGACTAGCGCGCCCCTGCAGGCAAGAGTACTGCATCCACCGCCGTCCGCTCTACTCGCGCGAGGCCGGCCCCAGTGTGGTGGCGAGCGCTTGCCGCCAGTCCGGAAGTTCGACCCGGTACTCGTCCCGGAGACGGTGGGTATCGAGCACCGACCACGACGGACGGGCCGCACGCGTCGGGAACTCGGCGGTGGTGATCGGTAGCACCCGTGGTGGCCGATCGATCATCCCACGAGCATCCGCCTCGGCAAATATCGCCTCGGCGAAGCCGTGCCAGTTGGTTTGACCGGCACTGACCAGATGACGCACGCCGGACTCGACGAGCCCCTGCTCCAGCACGGCCGCGGTAACGTCGGCAATCAACCAGGCCGGCGTTGGTGAGCCGATCTGGTCAGCGACCACGCGCAACTCATCGCGCTCGGCGCCCAGGCGCAACATCGTGCGCAGGAAATTGCCGCCATGCAGGCCATACACCCACGCAGTGCGCAGGATCAGGTGACGGGCGCCGGTGGCGGCAATGGCCTGCTCGCCGGCGAGTTTGCTGGCGCCATAGACGCCCAATGGGGAGGTCGGGTCGTCTTCGCGGTACGGACGCTCTGCGCTGCCATCGAATACATAGTCGGTCGAATAGTGGATCAGGCTCGCACCGACCTGCTCGCAGGCGGCGGCCATGCGTCCGGGAGCCTCGGCGTTGCTGCGGAATGCCAGTTCCGGCTCGTCCTCGGCACGGTCCACCGCGGTGTAGGCGGTTGCGTTGACCACGACGTCGGGCGCATTGCGCTGGATCAACCCGTCGATCGCTTCCGGATCGGACAGATCCAGCGCCTCACACCGGCCACCATCGGACAAGCGGCCATCGCGGGTACTGACCACCAGTTCTCCCAGTGGCACCAGGCTGCGGCGCAATTCATGGCCGACCTGGCCGTTACCACCCATCAACAGGATCTTCAACGGTTCACTCCGGTGGCTCAAACGTTGGCAGGCAACCGTCGGCAATGTCTTCCAGCAGCGGCGCTTTCATGTCCTTTGCCGACAGCACCGGTGCGCTGACCGGCCAATCAATCGCCAAGCGCGGATCATCCCAGCGCAAGCTGCGATCGGCCTGGGCGTCGTAGGTCGCGGTACACAGATAGGTGAACACCGCCTGCTCGCTGAGGGTCACGAACCCGTGGGCAAAGCCTTCGGGAATCCAGAGCTGGCGCTTGTTATGCGCGCTCAACACCACTGCAGTCCAACGACCGAAATGAGGCGATCCGCGGCGGATGTCGACCGCGACGTCCCAGACCTCCCCCTCCAGCACGGAGAGGTACTTGCCTTGCGGATTGGGCCACTGGTAATGCAGGCCACGCAGTACGCCGCGGGCGGAACATGAAACGTTGCCCTGCACGAACACCGGCTGCAGCCCGCTCTCGCGCATTCTGTCGTGGTTGAACGACTCGTAGAAAAAACCACGCTCGTCATTGAGCACCCGCGGCTCGATGACCACGCACCCGGGCAGGTCGGTCTGGATCAACTTCAATGGCAAGCCCTTCAGGCGATGATGGTCGAGACCGATACCGGGCAGACACCTACCCGGTCATGGACGGCCCGGCAGGTTCCTAGAACGGGATGTCGTCATCGGCGAAGTCCGCGCCAAAGTCGTTCGACTTGGCCGGCCCAGCCTCGCGGCGGGGCGCTTCCGGATTTGCCGCCGGTCGGGACGGACGCTCGCTGCGGTCGCCACCGCCACCACCGCCGCCTTCACCACGGCCACCGAGCATCTGCATCTCGTCGGCGATGATTTCGGTGAAGTATTTTTCCACACCGTCCTGGCCGGTGTACTTGTCGTAACGGATGGAGCCTTCGATATAGACCTGGCTGCCCTTGCGCAGGTACTCACCGGCGATCTCGCCGAGCTTGCCGAAGAAGGTCACCCGGTGCCAGTCGGTGCGCTCGATCTGCTGGCCGTCCTTGTCCTTGCGGGAGCTGCTGGTGGCCAGGCTGATCTTGGTGATCGCCATGCCGCCTTGGGTGTACTTGGTCTCTGGGTCGTTGCCCAGGTTGCCGACCAGAATCGCCTTGTTGATGCCACGTGCCATGGGTGCGGTCCTTTTGGGTCGCCACGGGCGGCGACGGGCAGTCAAGTATACCGATCCATCCCGGGCTCGCCGTCGGTAAAACCCGAACCCGCCGGTAGGGTTTGCGCGCGTGCGGTTGTGAACCCGGGCCTCGGCCAGCGTCGCAGCGGAACATCTATAATTGCTGGTCCATCGCTTCCGGTTCCCTCATGCACGCCGCCGCCAGCAACCCCGTTGTTCCCGGTCTTCCCGACATCCAGGCCCTCGCCCACGCGGACATGACCGCCGTCGATGCGCTGATCCGGCGCCGGCTGGCCTCGGACGTGGTGCTGATCAACCAGGTCGCCGAGTACATCATCGGCGCCGGTGGCAAGCGGCTGCGACCGATGCTGCTGCTGCTGGCCGCCGGCGCGCTCACCCCATCGGGCAAGGGTATCGGCGCCGAGGTTCACCAATTGGCGGCGGTGGTTGAATTCATCCACACCTCCACCCTGCTGCACGACGACGTGGTCGACGAGTCCGACTTGCGCCGGGGACGCCGGACCGCCAACGCGGTGTGGGGCAACGCGGCCAGCGTGCTGGTCGGCGACTTCCTGTATTCGCGCAGTTTCCAGCTGATGGTCGAGCTGGACAGCATGCCGGTACAGCGAATCCTGGCCGACACCACCAACCTGATCGCCGAGGGCGAGGTTCTGCAGTTGTTGCACGTGCGCAACCCGGACACCGACGAAGCCGCGTACCTGCGCGTGATCGAGCGCAAGACCGCGGTACTGTTCGCGGCCGCGACACGCCTGGGCGCCCTGCTGGCCGGCGCCGACGAGGCCACCCAGCAGCGCCTGCACGACTGCGGCCTCAACCTCGGCTACGCGTTCCAGATCGCCGACGACGTGCTCGACTATGCATCCGATGCGCAGACGCTGGGCAAGAACCTCGGTGACGACCTCGCCGAGGGCAAGGCGACGCTGCCGTTGATCCATGCAATCAGGCACTCCGATGCCGACACCGCCGCCAGGTTGCGAGCGGCCATCGAGCATGGCGATGCCGATTCATTGCCCGAAGTGCTGGCGGCGATCCACGCCACCGGCGGCCTAGAATACAGTCGCGAGCGTGCGCGCGATTACGCGAAGCTCGCCGAGCGGGCGCTGGACGGGCTGGAAGAGAACCGTCACGTGAGCGCGCTGCGTGGCCTGATCGCGTACGCGGTCAACCGCGACCATTGAGGGCTGTGTTGGATTTCATCAACTCACGCCGAGTCCAGGAATCGTACTAATCGCGTTTGGATCGAAGCCTGCCAGGGAGGCGAAATGGCGGCCGCGGGCGACATAGTCGCGATACGCGCCGAAGCTGGGGGCACCGGGGGAAAGCAGGACCACGCCCCCGCCACCTAGCGCGTGCTCGGCCTGCCGGACCGCTTCAGGCAGATCGGGCGCGGCCGCAAGCCGGAAGCGGCCGCGCGCAGCCAGCGGTTCAAGCAGCTCGTGGATCCGTGGACCGTTGGCGCCCATGGTGACAACCGCAGCCGGTGCATGATCCGCCATCGCCGCGGCAAAGCCGGACCAGTCGACACCGCGGTCATGGCCGCCGACCAGGATCGCAACCCGGCGGCCGCCGAAACACTCCAGCGCGGCCAGGCTGGCGTGCGGCGTGGTGCTGATCGAATCGTTGACGTAACTGACCCCGCCGTGCGTACCAAGCATCTGTAACCGGTGCGGCAGCGGCTGGAACCCCATCGCGTGATCGGCCAGCGCCACCGCATCCAGTCCAAGAGCCTCCAGCACGGTCAGCACCGCGCACAGGTTGCCACGATTGTGACGGCCGGGAAGCGGCAGCGCGGCGGTATCCATGACCCGTTGATCACCGCGATACAACGTGTCCTCGCGCAGGTGCCAGCCATCATCGCGTCCGAACCAATGCACGTCGCTGTCGGGCAGTGACAGCGCCGCCAGGGTGGAGTCATTGGCATTGAGCACCGCGATTGGTGGCCGCGCGTCCGTCAGCAGCCGCAGCTTGTCCTCGATATAGCGTGACTGAGATCCGTGCCAATCCAGGTGCTCGGGAAACAGGTTGAGCACGGCGGCTATCTGCGGCCGTGCACCGCTGTCGGCCACGTCGCCGGTCTGGTAGCTCGACAGCTCGATCGCCCAGTAATCCGGTCGCTGCGGGGGATCACGCGGCGCCTGCGGCCAGTCCAACAACTCCAGCAGCGGCAAGCCGATATTGCCGGCCAGCGCGGTGCGGTGGCCGGCGGCACGCAATAGATGGGCGAGCAACGCGGTGGTGGTGCTCTTGCCCTTGGTGCCGGTCACGCAAACGGCATTGCCGACTACATCGTCCGGGCCAGCCAGCTCGCCAAACCAAAGTGCGGTGCCGCCGATGAATCGGGTGCCCTGCCCGGCTGCGGCAACCGCCTCGTTGCGATATGGACTGATACCGGGCGACTTGACCACGATGTCGAAGCTCGACAAGCGCCCGGCGCTGGCATCGGTTTCCACCGCCAGCCGGGCATCTCCCAGGGCCGCTGCGTCGGCAACTTCATCATCCTGACAAAGCAGCGTCAGCGACAATTCCGGCAATCGCGAGCGGATCGCACGGTAAGCGGCGTGGCCTTCACGGCCCCAACCCCACAACGCGACGCGCTGGCCGTCAAGTTGCGAGATGCGCACGCAAGCGTTCCCACAGTCGCGGCGGAATCCGTTGCTCGTCGTCGAGCACCAGCAACGGCTCGATCCGCAGTTCGTCGGCGTCCAACTGCGGCAGGATCTCGTGGACGAAGCGTTTGACCAGCGCATCCTCTCGCCACTCGGGACGCTCGGCCAGTGCGGCCATCGCGGCGCGCGACTCGCGACCTTCACCGACGCACTCGAACGGCTTGTGGTCGCGGTACTCCAGCAAGGCGTCATAACCGGCCGCCTGGGCGGTGTCGTCCAGCAGGTTACGGCCGAGGATGCCCACCAGCCGTGGCTTGCTCATGAATGGCGCCAGCGCGAGAAACACGAAATGGCACTTCGGGCAGACCCCGCACCAGCGGTTGGTCGGGCGCTCGCCGAGAATATGGAAGTTGCGGTTGCAGCTGGAAAAATGCGCGTCGTAGTGATCGGTGCGGGTGAACTGGCGCGCAACCGCCAGCTCGCTCAACGGGCGCAGCAGCGAGTAATAGTGCAGATCGGCGGCAACGTGCTTCTCGACGTAGTCGCCAAACGCCGACTCGAAAGCCCAGCCCTTCGACCACTGGTGGTTCACCTCAGTGGTGACCGTGCCGTCATCGGTGGTGATCAACGAGCCGTAGCTGGCCGAACGCTCGTTGGAGAACACCACCTGCCCGGCCCCTTGCAACAGCGCAGCCAGCACCAGGATCGCGGAGTTCACCGCCGTCACCGGAATGTGGCCGTTCCAGGCGCCCTCGCGGTTGTAATCGAACAGTTGCGAGGCCAACGCGCGACCGACGTTCAGTGTCGGCAAGCCGGTACGTTCCGCGCAGGCCTTGATCAGCTGCGAGCCGCCGATCCAGCTGACCGTCTGCTCGACCCCGAGCGCGCGCAACGCCTCGATGCTGACCAGCGAATCCTTGCCACCGCCAATGGCCACCAGCGCGTGCTCGCCCAGACCCACCGCGGGAGCAAGGCTGGAAGCGGGCTGCGTCCCGCTCGGGAAGCGGATCCGGCCATGCAGATCCAGGCCATTGCGATACGCAAACTCACCCAGGCCATTGAGATAAACGATCTCCAGCAAGGCCGCCGTGTCGCTGTCAATGGCATACGAGTCGATCCGGATCTGCTCCGGCACCGCCGCTTTGTAATAGCTCACCCCGGCGATCAGGTGCAGCAGTTGCAGCGCCTTCTTCACCGCGGCGGCACGCGCGTCGTCCAGCAGGAATGGCGCACCCGGCACGGTGATCGTCTCCACCATTTCCGGACCGTCGTCAAACGCATAGACCAGCTGCGCCACCCCATTGGCGGGGTCGAAACTGCAGCGGACGAAACGGAACGCGTCGATCGCGTCACGCTGGAACTTCCAGTTACTCATTGCCTGTTACTCATGCCGTGTCTCATTCAATGATGTCCTCTGCCGGCAGCGCCCGCAGGTTGTAGGTGTTGGCCATCGCCATGCCGTAGGCGCCAGTATCGGCGACCAGCACCACGTCGTCCTCGGCGGTGGCGACCGGCAGCAGCCGGGCGCGGCCCAGCACGTCGCCGGTCTCGCAGATGGGCCCGACCACCTCGAAGGTTGCCGTCGCGGGGTCGTCCAGGCGACTGAGGTTGTGGATGCCATGCCAGGCGTCGTACATCGCCGGCCGCATCAGTGCGTTCATGCCGGCATCGCAGCCTATCCGGTGCACGCCATCCTTCTCGACCACCTGGGTTACCGACAGCAGCAGAACGCCACACTCGGCGGCCAGATAGCGGCCCGGTTCGACCACCAGCCGGTAGCGCGGGTAGCTGGCCTTGATCTCGTCCAGGCCAGCGCCCCATGCGACGAGGTCGAAGTCATGGGCGTCGGGCGTGTATGCCACCGGCAGCCCACCACCGATATCGATGCTTTCCACGCTGGCGGCGGTGTCTGCCAGTGCGACCAGCTCGGCATACACCTCGCGCCAGAACCGCGGATCGTCGATGCCGCTGCCCAGGTGCGCGTGCAAGCCGCTGATACGGATATCCAGCTCGCGGGCACGAGCGAGGAAGTCATCGAACTTCGCCAATGGCAGGCCGAACTTGGCGTTGACGCCACCGGTGCGGACCTTCTCGTGGTGGCCGTCGCCGCGGCCCAGGTCCAGCCGGAGCCAGATGGTGCGGCCACGGAACACTTCCGGCCAGTTCTGCAGCGCTTCCAGATTATCCAGGGTGACGGTCACGCCAAGCGCAAACGCCGCCTCGTACTCCCGGCGCGGCGCAAAACTGGGGGTGAACAACACCCGCTGCGGGGACAGTCCGGGGACATGCTGGAACACGTGTTCGAGTTCTGCCGCCGACACACATTCCAACCCGAACCCCTCGGTCGCCAGCACGCGCAAGACAGCCGGATGCGGGTTGGCCTTGATCGCGTAAAAACAACCGTCGACGGCGGTGGCTGCCGCCACTTCGCGCGCGCGCCTGCGCACTGTGTCCAGGTCGTACACATAACGCGGCGTTCCGGCGCGCGCACGTTCCAGCAAGTCCTGACGCGCACCCAGCCACCAAGGTGTCCGCCGCCGGGTCTTGCCGTGGACGATCTCCCGCCAACTGGGACCAAATACCTCCGCATCCAGGATCGGCATGGCGCCACTGCGGATCAGCTCGGCGTGCAGCACCGGCAACAGGCCATCGGCGTCCGCCTCGTCGATCACGAAGGTCAGGTTGAGGTCGTTGGAGGATTGGCTGATCAGGTGCACGCGCTCGCGCCCGAATGTCGCCCATACGTCCGACAACCGGTGCAGCAGCGAACGCATGCCGCGGCCGACCAGGGTGATCGACGTGCAAGGCACGATCACCTTGACCCGGCACACCAGAGCCAGATCGGTAGCGAGCGCCTCGATCACGTTGCTGGTGACCAGATTCTCGCTGGGGTCCAGGGAAATGGTGACGTTGGTCTCCGACGAGCCGATCAGGTCTACCGACAGGCCGTGATGCTTGAACAGGTCGAAGATGTCGGACAGGAAGCCGACCTGTTGCCACATGCCGATGCTCTCCATCGACACCAGCACCACCCCGTCGCGGCGACTGATCGCCTTCACTCCGGGCACGGTCGCGATGGCGCCTTCGATCCGCGTACCCGGCAGTTCGGGGCGTTGGGTATCCAGGATCGTCATCGGCACTCCGGCGCGGCGGCAGGGACCGATCGAACGCGGGTGCAGGACCTTGGCACCTGTGGTCGCGATTTCCTGGGCCTCGGCGTAGTCCAGTCGCACCAGCAACCGGGCCTCCGGGACTTCGCGCGGATTGGCGCTGAACATGCCCGGCACGTCGGTCCATATCTCGACCCGCTCGGCGTTCAACAGCACGCCAAAACACGCCGCCGATGTATCCGAGCCGCCACGGCCAAACAATGCGGTGCCGCCGTCGGCATGACGGGCGATGAACCCCTGGGTCAGCAGCATCGGCGCCGGTTGGGCGGCAAAGCGCTGGCCAAAGCCTGGTTCGGCCTCGCGCTTGCAGTTCACCGACAGCCGGCCTGCCCACGGGCTCTGGTTGGGCAGCTCGGCCGCTTCCAGCCATTCGCGCGCGTCGCACCAGCCGACATCCACGCCTTGGCTACGCAGATAGGCCGCGCCAAGCGTGGAGGACAGCAGCTCGCCCTGGGCCAGCATCTCGGCTTGCCAGGATAGCGACCGCTCTGCCGCACACGGCGAGCGCAACAATGCCAGCAGCCCGGCCAGCCGCGTGCCCAGCACCAACTCGGGATCCAGCCCCAACTCGACGCAAAACGCACGATGCCGGTCGATCAGCGCCCGGCCCCGGGCGTCGGCATCATCGCCGCTGCAGATCGCCTGCAGCTCATTGGTCACGCCCGACAGCGCCGAGACCACCACCAACACACGCACGCCACTGTCCGCCATGCGTTTGCAGGCCAGGCGTCCGATGGTGTCCCACCGCTCACGTTGCGATACCGAGGTACCGCCAAATTTCAACACCGCCCATCTTTGCGCTTGCGCCACCAATATGTCCTCGACTGAACCGGTAGCGCACGCCGGCCTGGGTGAATAAAACGGGTTCCCATCCTAATCCGATGCCTGCGTCGCAAGCACAGGGTGCAACCGGCGACAATCCGATGCACATGGGAATGCTGCTTGACCCACCGTCTCGACACAACCCTTTAGAATCCAGCGTCCTCCGGTTGCCCGGTTGACGCGCTGTCAGCCATTGCGCCGGCAACACCCACAGGATGCCTCACCGCAATGACGTTGCGCCGCTACTTGCAATTGGATGTGTTCGCCGACCGACCGGGCGCGGGCAATCCGCTGGCCGTGATCCTGGATACCGATGGCCTTGATGATGCGGCAATGCAGGCCATTGCCCGCTGGTCAAATCGTCCCGAGACGACGTTCGCATTTGCCCCCACGGTGCCGGGCGCGGATTACCGGATACGGATATTCAGCCCGCAGCGCGAAGTCCCGTTCGCCGGCCATCCCAGCGTGGGAACGGCGTTTGCAGTGCTGGACGCCGGCATGGCGACCGCAAAGGAAGGCCGGGTCGTGCAGGAAGGCATCGGCGGCGTGCTGCCGCTCGCCGTCCACGGCGAAGGCAGGCAACAGACGATCGCGGTGCGTACGCCGCGGGCAAAGGTGGTCGAGGTCGCTGCAGTCGACGACCCTCGGCTGACGGCCGCCCTGAGCGGCTTGGCAGCGGGCCGCCTACCCCCGGCGCTGATGGACGGAGGACGCCGCTGGTGGCTGGTCGAAGTCGCCGATGAGGCGCACCTGCGTGCCGCCACCCCCGATTGGCTTGCGATCGCCAAGCTGGCCGCCGCCACGGAAAGCATGGGGATTTGCGCGTTCGCGCGCGCCGATGACGGCCGCGATTACGATCTGGCGGTGCGCGCCTTCGTCGGCGCGGGGGCGCCGTTCGAGGACGCCGCTTCCGGCGCCGCCAATGCGACGATCGCCGCCTGGCTGGCCCACAACCAGCACCTGCCCGGCCGCGACGGCCGCTACGTGGCCAGCCAGGGACGCGAAGTTGGATTCGATGCGCGGCTGCAATTGCACGTGGACCAGGACGGTGAGGTCTGGTCCGGCGGCCGGGTATGCCCGATCGTGCGCGGCACCCTTCACTGGTAGGGCCGGTACGGGTCAGGCTTTCAGCGTCGCTTTCATCGAGATCGGCACGGCGCTCAGCGCCTTCGATACCGGGCAGTTTTCCTTGGCATCCTCGGCAATCGACTGGAAACTGGCCTCGTCGATCCCCGGCACCCGGGCCTCAACCGTCAACCGGATCTGCGATAGCGACGGCCCGCCCTCCATCGACAAGTCGACCTCCGCACGCGTGTCCAGGCTGTCGGGTGGATGGCCGGCTTCGGTCAGCTTGGCCGACAACGCCATGGTGAAGCAGCCCGCGTGGGCGGCGGCGATCAGTTCTTCGGGGTTGGTACCGCGGCTTTCATCGGTATCGCCGTCGCCGAAGCGGCTGTTGAAGCCATAACGGGTCTTGTCCATCAGGCCGCTCTGGGTGCTGAGCTGACCCTTGCCGGTCTTGAAGTCGCCTTCCCAATGTGCGGTGGCGTGGCGTGAAATGCCCATGTGCGGTTTCCTTTGGAGTGTCGGGGGAAACCACAGACTAGCGGCGGGAGTGTTAGCGCAACATGCCGACGGGACTTCCGCGCCGCCTATTGACTCGCCCGCGTGGCGGCGCGAGGCTGCAAGTCCGGCCCCGTGCCGGCCCCCCGCCATGACCGCCCGCCGAGCGCAGCCCGCTCGGACGCGCTGCGCGGACAGCCATGACGGCCTTCCACCCTTGACTGCAGGGAGAAGTCCGCTCATGTCCCATCGCACCCAGGATATCCGCAACGTGGCGCTCGCAGGCCACCCCGCCGCCGGCAAAACCACCTTGTTTGAAGCCCTGCTGCTCGCCGGCGGCGCCATCCAGACGGCAGGCAGCGTCGAACACGGCAATACCGTGTCCGACTTTGATCCGGTCGAGAAGCAACGCGGCCACTCGCTCGACATCGCGATGGCCGGCATCGACCACGACGGCATCCACCTGAACCTGATCGACACCGCCGGCTATCCGGACTTCCGCGGCCCCACGCTGTCCGCATTGGCCGCGATCGAGACCGTCGCGATAGTGCTCGACGCCAGCAACGGGGTCGACTACGGTGCGCGGCGGATGATGGCCCGGGCCAAGGCACGCGGTTTGTGTCTGGTCATCGTCATCAACAAGATCGACCACGACGGCGCCGATCCATCGCGGGTGCTGGATGAGGTCCGGCAGCAATTCGGCTCCGAATGCCTGCCCTTGAACCTGCCTGTGGCCGGTGCGACGGCGGTGATCGACTGCCTCGGCGGTACCGACACCGGCGGCCCGAATGGAAGCAGCGACCTCGGTCCGGTCGCCGACTGGCACCAGAAGATCCTCGACCAGGTGGTCGAGATCAACGAGCCCGTGATGGAGCACTACCTCGACCGGGGTGAAAGCGGCCTGTCTGCTGACGAGTTGCACGCGGCGTTCGAGCAGTGCCTGCGCGAGGGACACCTGGTACCGGTAGTGTTCTGCTCGGCGCGCACCGGCGTGGGCGTCACGGAACTGCTGGGCGTCACCAGCAAATGGCTGCCCAGCCCGACCGAAACCAATCCGCCTCCGTTCGAGAAAGTCCAACCCGGCGCGGCGCACCAACGCATCAAGACCGTGCCCGATCCCGACGCGCCGATAATCGCCCACGTGTTCAAGATCATCAACGACCCGTTTGTCGGCAAGCTTGCGGTGTTCCGGGTCCACCAGGGCACCGTGCGCCGGGACAGCCAGCTGTTCATCGACGACGGCAAGAAGCCGTTCAAGGTCGGCCACCTGTATGCGTTGCAAGGCAAGGACCGTTTCGAGATCGACCGCGCGATACCCGGCGACATTGCCGCGCTGGCGAAGGTCGAGGACGCGCATTTCGATGCCGTGCTGCATGACGACGTTGACCAGGCCCACATCCGCCTGATGCCACTGGACTTTCCGCGGCCGATGTTCGGCCTGGCGATCGACGCGGCCAGCAAGGGCCAGGAACAGAAACTCGCCGGCGCGCTGCACAGGTTGGCCGAGGAGGACCCGTGTTTCCATGTCGAACACGAGGCCGAGACCAACGAAACCGTCATCCGCGGCCTGTCCGAGCTGCACCTTCGGATCAACCTGGACCGGCTGCGCGACAAGCACGGCATCGAGGTCAACTCGCACCCGCCGCGCATCGCCTATCGCGAAACCATCAGCGGCAAGGCCGAGGGCCACCATCGCCACAAGAAGCAGACCGGCGGCGCCGGCCAGTTCGGCGAGGTGCTGCTGCGGGTGGAACCGCTGCCGCGCGGCGGCGGTTTCGAGTTTATCGACCAGGTCAAGGGCGGCACGATCCCGGGCCAGTTCCTGCCGGCGATCGAGAAAGGCGTGCAACTGGTCCTGCACAGCGGCGCGATCGCCGGCTATCCGATCCAGGATGTGCGGGTCGTGGTGCTGGATGGCAAGCACCACAACGTCGACAGCAAGGAGGTCGCCTTCGTCGCCGCTGGCAGGAAGGCCTTTCTCGATGCGATCGGCAAGGCATCGCCGCAAGTGCTCGAACCCATCGTCGACCTGGAGGTCAACGCGCCCGAGCAACATATGGGCGACATCAGCAGTGGCCTGGCCAGCAAGC
This sequence comes from Lysobacter sp. A289, assembly GCF_054072675.1. NCBI lineage: Bacteria > Pseudomonadati > Pseudomonadota > Gammaproteobacteria > Lysobacterales > Lysobacteraceae > Lysobacter > Lysobacter sp. A289. The sequence goes on along the minus strand of NZ_JBSVRN010000001.1, from coordinate 287,473 downwards.
GTGCACGCATCAATGGCACCGACCTGCTGCGCGGCAACGAGATCGTGGTGAAGGCGCAGGTGCCGCTGTCGGAACTGGAGGGTTACGCGGCGGAGCTGAAGTCGGTGACCGCCGGGCGCGGGCGCTACTCGCTCGACTTCAGCCACTACGAGCCAGTCCCCGGGGCGGTGCAACGCCGGTTGATCGAGGCCTACAGGCCCAGACACGAGGAGGACTAGGCACCGCTCCTGCAACGGCCGGCCATTGCGACTACACGACCACTCGACTACCGGGAACCACTTCGCGCTAGCATCGACACGCCTGTCACAGGCGTCGTCACGCTAACCCGCCATTCACGGTCGCCACGTAACGTGCGAACGAAACCTGCAAGGATCGATCATGCGCAAACCGGTTGCCTGCAAGTCTGTTGTCCGTACCTGCATCGCCATCTCGGCATTCGCCTTGATATGCCTGTTGTCCGCCGGCTGTTCCACCCTCAACACGCTTGGCATGATGCTGGGCAGCCAGGTCACGTTTACCCAGCCCCAGTTGCAGCAATCACTCAACCGCAACTTCCCGAAGCAGTACGAGCGCCTTGGTGGCCTGGTGTCGCTGCGGCTGACCAATCCGAGCCTGTCGATTCCGCATGACAACACCCGCCTGCGCCTGAGTTTCAACATCCGCTTGTCGGCAATGGACAGCACCAGCATGACCACCCTCGGGCATTTCACGCTTAGCAGTGGCCTTCGCTTCGACCAGGACACCCTGGGCCTTCACCTGCGGGACCCGGTAATAGAATCGGTCGACCTGCCGGGGCTGGGCGGCGTAATGAATACCACCTCGCGCGAGCTGCTCAGCGCCTGGCTGTCCGATTACGCCCGCGAGGAGCCGGTCTACCGGCTCGACAGCAGCCTGCTGGAGCGCATCAGCGCGCGCCGGATCGAGTCGACCGACATCGAGCGCGGTCTGGTCGTGGTCAAGCTCGACGAATGACGGAGTACCGACCGCATGACTGGTTTGCGCACGACGATTGGCCTGGGTGTTTTGCTGGCCTTGACCAGTTGCCTGGCTGGCTGCGGTGAACGCTCGACACCGGTGAGCCACGACACCGCCGCCACCGAAGCCTTGCCCGAACCCGGACCTGCCGGCGACAGCGTCACCGGCATGCCCGCACAGCCGGGACCGGGACAGATCGGGTCGCCCCCGCCGTTGAGCCAGGCCCCGGTCGACACCGCGATCGGCAGCAATGGCAGGCCCGATGATGACGGCGGATTACCGCTGTCGGCGCCGATGTCTCCCGGCACATCGCCGGGTCGGGAATCGCGGCCCGACGAGTCCGGCCCGGACCAGGCGGTCGCGGTGGTACGTGCGTATTACGAGGCAATCAACACCGGCCATCATGACCAGGCCTATCGGCTATGGTCCGATCACGGCAAAGCAAGCGGGCAATCGCCGTTGCAGTTTGCGGATGGCTTCGACGATACCGTCCGGATCTCGGTCGAAGTGATGGCGCCGGGTCGGGTCGACCCCGCCGCCGGCTCGCGCTACATCGAGGTTCCGATCGCGCTGCGTGCTACCCATCGCGATGGCAGCATCCACCAGTATGTGGGCGCCTACACGTTGCGCCGGGCCGTCGTCGACGGCGCTACCGAGGAGCAGCGCGCATGGCGAATCGCCTCGGCCGACATCCGTGAAATCCGGCCGTGACGGGACCGCCTCCATCACCGCGCATCGTGCTGGACACCAATGTCTGCCTCGACCTGTTGCTGTTCGACGATCCGCGCGTGACTGCGCTGAAGGCGGCGTTGCGGGCCGGTGAGGTGATCGCGGTCGGCAACCACGAATGCCGCGCCGAATGGCTGCGGGTGCTGCGCTACCCGGTGCTGAAGCTGGATGAGGAACGCTGCACCGCGATGATCGAGGCCTTCGATGCGCTGATGCGGCCGCTGCGTGGGATGGAAGCGGAACCCGGCTCGTGGCCCGACGTAGCCCTGCCCCGCTGCAGCGATCCCGACGACCAGAAGTTCCTGCAACTCGCGTGCGACTCGGGTGCCCGCTGGCTGCTCAGCCGCGACCGTCACCTGCTGTCGCTGGCGCGGCGTTGCAAGCGCGAAGGCCTGTTCGAGATCACCACCCCCGAACAGTGGATCGCCCCAGACAACCTCGTGCAGGAGCGACCGGTCCGCGCCCTTACAACTCGAACCGGTACGACAGCTTGACCAGCAGCTGCTCGCTGTCGCGCAGGCTGAAGCTGTCGCGCAACTGATCCCGCGGCCCGACCGAGAACTCGTCGAGCATGTAGCCGCCGCGTCCGTAGACTACATACAGGTCCGACAGCGGCGCGAGCATGTAGCGGTAGCGGACCTGGAACCCGAGGTTGCGCAGGCTGAAGTCGTCGACCTGGTTGTCCGCCAACGTGGGATCGACCGCCACCGCGTGGCCATCCGCACCGACCCGAACGGCCTCGGTGAGCCGCGCGTCCAGCCCGATCGCCTGCAACTTCAATCGCAGCTCCTGACGCTGGCCGATGCTCCAGTCCAGCCCGGCGTTGAACTGCAGCGAGCGCTCATCGAAGCGGCCAACCAGGTTGTCGTGCTGCCACACCAGCCAGTCCGGCGTGTACTCGGCGTAACCGCCGACGAATGCGCTGAGGGCATCGCTGAAGTAGTAGGTCGGGGCGAACTCGAGGCTGTAGCCGATCTCGCCATTGCCTGCCAGGCCGCCACCGCCTACCCAGGCATCGAGTTCCCACGACCAGCGCCCCTTGCGCGGCCGATCGCGCTCCCACGACAGGCTGAAATTGCCCGGTTTACGCAACGGATGGTTGCCGCGGGTCAGCAGGTCGTCGTAGTGCGGCGTGTTGACGTTGAGCTGCAGGTATTCGTTGCCGCCATCGCGACGCTCGCTGGAGCGGATCAGGCGCAGTTGCCGCTGCAACCGCAGGCCATGGTCGTTGTCCATGCCGATGATGCGGCCGCGGTAGTCGTGCGAGGCGTAAGCCGAATCCTGCGACAGCCCGGTCAGGCGGCGACTGACCTGCCAGTGCCCGTAGTTGAGGTTGTTGCGACCGAGGTAGCCGAAATCGTTGACCTCGAGGTCAACGCCGAAGTGCATCGCCAGCCATTGCTGGCGCCACCCGTTGCCCATTTCATACTCGACCACGGTGGTGGCGCCGCTGCCACGGATCGTCTGGCCGGCTTCCTCGATGTCGCTGCCGACCACGTTGCTGGTGATGGTGATCGCATCGGTCGGCTGCCAGCGGTGGTCGACGCCGAGCACGCGCGCCTCGCGGTCCAGGAACGGCCGCAGCACCTGGGTTGCCAGCAGGCCGACGTTCTGGCGCTCGAAGTCGTGGTTGAGCCGCAGCGCGCGGAACGAACGGCCGGCCTCGCCGTTCTCCTCGGCCGCCATCAATCCATAGTTGGTCCCGCCGAGGCTGCCGTTGAGCTTGACCGCCGCGCCGATATCGCCGGGGCCGCTGCCGTCATCGGCGGGTCCGCCGACGCGACGGGTGTAGATCAACTGGCTGTTGTCGATCAACAGGCCGAAATTGAAGATGCCCTGGTTCTCGGTGAAAAACGGCCGCTTGTCGCTGAAGAAAGTCTCCTCGGCGCCGAAGTTGACCACCAGGTCGTCGCTCTCGACCTGGCCGAAGTCGGGGTTGATGGTCGCTGTCAGCTGGGTCTGGCCATTGGGCTTCCAGAAGATGTCGGCGCCGGCGTCGAAGTCACTGCTGCCACCAACGTTGTCGTACACCCCAACCGCGTACGGCGTGATTGCCAGCAGCGACTGACTGTAGGCCGGCAACTCGACCTTGCGGAAATCGGACAAAAACCGCGGTCGCTGGAAGCTCGCGCCCGGAGCGGCGACGCGTTCGCCGGTCGAGCCGATCACCCGGTCCAGGTACAGGCCGACCGTGCGGGTACCGCCGTCGGCCTTGCGCATCGGCGCGATGTACCACGGAATCAGCATCTCGACGTTCCAGCCGGCCTCGTCCTCGCTGACCGCGTGTTGCCAGCTGCCGTCCCAGTCGCTGCTGTAGCTGCTTTCGTTGGTGATCACCTCATCGCCGATGCCACCGGCCAGCGTGACCATGAAGTTGTAGCCGGTACGCCCATCGCCATCGAAGTCGATCGCGACATTGACCCGGTCCACCTGTGCATCCTCGTCGCGACGGGTGCGGGTGCGCACGCGCGGCACGTCGGCCGCCTGCAGGCTGCGGAAAGCGATCGCCAACCCGTCCGGCGTGGCCAGCACCCAGGCTTCGGTGGGGTACGGCGATGGCTGTAGCGACAGCGGCTGGGTCAGCACGAAGTCATTGAAGTGGCGGGCACCGCGCCATTCGACCGGGTCGATCCTGCCATCCAGCTCGATGGCGCCAGGCTCGACCGCCCCGGATTCCGCTGTCGCGGCTATGGCTGCCTTGAACGGCAGCGTCAGCGCAACGAGGATGGACAGCATCGGGAGGAAGCGCATGCAAGGTCCACGAAAAGCAAGATCGGGGCAAATCTTACCCGGGTTTTCCGGTTCCACCGCCTGTCAAACGTCACCCCGACCATGCGGCTATGCCGCCACGGCGGCCATCGCCCCAGCCCCGCTGGATTGAGCCAGCGCGCTCCGTCAGCGCCGGAGACAGCCGCGCGCGACGCGGCCTACTGCATGTACCAGCCGTGGCTGACCACCAGGCTTTGCCCGGTCAATGCGGCGCTGGGGAATTCGGCGAGAAAACGCACCGTCTTGGCGACGTCCTCGACCGTGGTGAAGATGCCATCGACGGTCTGTCCCAGCATCACGTCGCGGATCACTTCCTCCTCGCTGATGCCGAGCTCTTTCGACTGTTCCGGGATCTGCTTGTCCACCAGCGGCGTGCGGACAAAGCCCGGGCAGACCACGTGGCTGCGCACGCCGCGCTCGCCGCCTTCCTTGGCCAACACCCGCGCCAGGCCCAGCAGGCCATGTTTGGCGGTGACATACGGCGCCTTCAGCTTCGACGCTTCATGGGAATGCACCGAGCCCATGTAGATGACCACGCCGCCGCGGTTCGCCTTGCCGCTGCCATCGTCCCGGTACATGTGCGGCAATACCGCCTTGGTGGTCAGGAACGCGCCATCAAGGTGGATGGCGAGCATCTTCTTCCAGTCGGCGAAGCTGTAATTCTCGATCGGATTGACGATCTGGATGCCGGCGTTGGACACCAGAATATCGACCGCGCCCCACTGATCCACGACCTGTTGGGTAGCGGCATTGACCGCCGCCTCGTCGGTGACGTCCATCGCGATGCCAATGGCCTTGCCGCCGGCCTGCTCGATCTCATCGGCAACCGCCCTGGCGCCGTCGAGATTGATGTCGGCAATGGCAATGAACGCGCCGGCACGCGACAACTCGAACGCGATTTCCTTGCCGATGCCGCTGGCCGCGCCGGTGACGATGGCAACCTTGCCCTGGATCGAACTCATGCGCACGCTCCTGCTGTGGTGGGGATGGCGCGATATTAACGAATGGGTTCAGTCCTTGCGCTTGTTCTTGCGCTTGGGTTGCAACATGGTGCCGGTGCAGCTGCCCGCGCCGCAGCGGCATGTCCAGATGCGCTTCATCCGCGCGGTGTGGGCCTCGACCAGGGTAATGCCGTAGTTGTAGACCAGCTCCTCGCCCGCCGCGATGTCGTTGATCGCCTCGATGAACACCCGATCCTTGCTGCGGTCATCACCGTCGTGTTCTTCCAGCAACGCCTCGCAATTTGGCTCGCAGCTGTGGTTGATCCAGCGCGCGACTCCGCCACGGTAATTGGCATCGATCACGTACTCATCGTTCAACGTGAACAGGAAGGTGTGGCCCGAGTCCGGATCGCCTGTATCGCCGGCATCTACTTCCTGGTGGGTACGACGCAACCCTTTGTATTCGACAATACGCTCGCCCTTGGCGATGGGCGCGACGGCAAACACACCGTTGCCGTGGATGGCGGAGTGGCGGGCGATGATCTTTCGCGGCATACGGTCTTCCGGGGGTAGAAAAGGGAGTGAACCGACAAATGTACTTGGCCCCCGCCCCGATAATCCGTACAATAACGGTACTGATTGAGGGTCCAGCCATGTTGCGTGTCACCCGACTCACCGATTACGCCACCGTCGTGCTCACGGTGCTGGCCGCCGATCCATTGGTCGTGCTGAGCGCGCCCGAGCTCGCCGACCGTGCCGGGCTGGAAACGCCAACGGTGAGCAAGCTGCTCAAGCCGCTGGCCCAGGCTGGCCTGGTGGAAGGCTTTCGTGGCGCCAACGGCGGCTACCGGCTGGCCCGGCCGGCCGGCGCGATCACCCTGATCGAAATCGTCGAGGCGATGGAAGGCCCGTTGGCAATGACCGAATGCAGCATCCACGAAGGCAATTGCGAGATCGAGGATTCATGCAACGTGCGCGCCAACTGGCGCTACATCAACGATGTCGTGGCCGATGCGCTGCGTGCGGTAAGCCTGGCCCAGATGCTGACGCCGCTCACGCCCCCTGCGCCACCTCACCTTTCCGACTCGAAGCGCATTGACCTTCGCCTCTCCAACGCATGACCGACAGTAGGCAGCCCATGGCCACCGAAACCATTGAAAACCCGACTTCACACACGCCTCCAGACGCGGCGACCGCGCAGCAGGCGGACATGCCCAACCGTGAAATCCATGAACAGCTCGGCCGCAAGTACGAGGCCGGCTTCATCACCGAAATTGAAACCGACAGCCTGCCGCCAGGCCTGAACGAGGGCATCATCCGCCAGCTCTCCGCGATCAAGGAAGAGCCCGAGTGGATGACCGAGTGGCGGCTGGAGGCCTATCGCCACTTCCTGACGATGCCGATGCCTGACTGGGCCAAGCTGAACATCGCGCCGATCGACCTGCAGGCGCTCAGCTACTACTCCGCACCCAAGGGGCCGAAGTACAAGTCACTGGACGAGGTGCCGCAGGAACTGATCGACACCTACGACAAGCTTGGCATCCCGTTGCACGAGCGCGCCAAACTGGCCGGCGTGGCGGTGGACGTGGTGTTCGACTCGGTCTCGGTCGGCACCACCGTGCACAAGGAGCTGACCGACAAGGGCATCATCTTCTGCTCGATGTCGGAGGCGATCAAGAACCACCCGGAACTGGTCAGGAAGTACCTGGGTACGGTGGTGCCGACCGGTGACAACTACTTCGCCGCGTTGAATTCGGCGGTGTTTTCCGACGGCAGCTTCGTGTTCATCCCGGCCGGGGTGAAGTGCCCGATGGAGCTGAGCACCTATTTCCGCATCAATGCCGGCCACACCGGGCAGTTCGAGCGCACCCTGATCATCTGCGAAGACCGCGCCAAGGTGTCCTACCTGGAAGGCTGCACCGCGCCGATGCGCGACGAGAACCAACTGCATGCGGCGGTGGTCGAGCTGGTCGCGCTGGAAGAAGCCGACATCAAGTATTCCACCGTGCAGAACTGGTACCCGGGCGACGAGAACGGCGTCGGCGGCATCTACAACTTCGTGACCAAGCGCGGCGAGTGCCGCGGCGCGCGCAGCCGGATCCACTGGACCCAGGTCGAGACCGGTTCGGCGATCACCTGGAAGTACCCGTCATGTGTGCTGATCGGCGATGACTCGTCCGGCGAGTTCCACTCCGTCGCCCTGACCCACCACCGCCAGCAGGCCGACACCGGCACCAAGATGATCCACATCGGCAAGCGCACCAAGAGCACGATCATCAGCAAGGGCATCAGCGCCGGCCACGGGCAGAACACCTACCGTGGTCTGGTCAAGATCGCCTCGTCGGCGGAAGGCGCACGCAACTACACCGAGTGCGACTCGCTGCTGATCGGCAAGCACTGTGGCGCACACACCTTCCCGTATATCGAGGTGCGCAACCCGACCGCGACCGTGGAGCACGAGGCCACCACCTCCAAGATCAGCGACGACCAGATGTTCTATTGCCGCAGCCGCGGCATTGGCCAGGAAGACGCGGTGTCGATGATCGTCGACGGCTTCTGCAAGCAGGTTTTCCGCGAGTTGCCGATGGAGTTCGCGGTGGAAGCCAAGGCGTTGCTGGAAGTGAGCCTCGAAGGCTCGGTCGGCTGAGCCGAATTTCAAGAAACATCACGAGAACACAATCATGTTGAAGATCGAAAACCTCCATGTCCGCATCGGTGACAAGGAAATCCTCAAGGGCCTCAGCCTGGAACTGCAGCCCGGCCAGGTCCACGCCATCATGGGCCCCAACGGCTCGGGCAAGTCGACCCTGGGCAACGTCATCGCCGGTCGCGAAGGCTATGAGATCACCGAAGGCTCGGTGACGTTCAAGGGCCGCGACCTATTGGCGCTGGAGCCGGAGGAGCGCGCCGCCGCCGGGGTGTTCCTCGCGTTCCAGTACCCGGTCGAGATCCCGGGGGTGAACAACACCTATTTCCTGCGCACGGCACTCAACGCGCAGCGCAAGGCGCGCGGCGAGGACGAGGTCGACTCGATGCAGTTCCTGAAGCTGGTGCGCGAGAAGCTCGCAGTGCTGCACCTGAAGGACGAACTGCTGCACCGCGGCGTCAACGAGGGCTTCTCGGGTGGCGAGAAAAAACGCAACGAGGTCTTCCAGCTCGCCTTGCTGGAGCCGACGCTGGCAATCCTGGACGAGACCGACTCGGGCCTGGACATCGACGCGCTCAAGACCGTCGCCGCCGGCGTCAATGCGCTGCGCTCGCCCGACCGGATGTTCATGGTGATCACCCACTACCAGCGTCTTCTGGACTACATCAAGCCGGATGCGGTGCATGTGCTGGCCGATGGCCGGATCGTGGAGAGCGGCGGGCCGGAACTGGCACTGGAACTGGAAGCGCACGGTTACGAATGGATCAAGGACCGGATTGAACCAAGCACGGCCGCGCCGGAGGCGGTTGCCTGATGAGCGCCCTGCTCGACTCGCTTGCCTCATCTTTCGACACCCTGCCCGCCCGCGATGCCGGTGGCCTCGGTGACCATCGCCGTGCCGCGCTCGACGCGGCCCTGCGCGATGGCCTGCCGCACTCGCGCGTCGAGAGCTGGAAGTACACCCCGTTGCGGGCGTTGGAGCGTCGTGCGTTCGCACCCTCCGCGGGCACCACCTCGTTTGATCGCGAACTGCTGGCCACCATCCCCGCGCCGCGAATCGTATTCGTCAACGGTCGCTTTGATGCGGCCGGATCCGACCTGGCCGAACTGCCGGTCGGGGTGAGCGTGCAGCCACTGTCGCAGGTCCTGGACAACGGCGACGCCCGCCAGACCAGCTTCCTGGCGCGCAAGTTCGAACGTGGCGACGAGGTGTTCGCCAAGGTCAACGCGGCGCTCGCCACCGAAGGCATGGTCCTGCGTGCCGAAGCCAATACCCGCGCGACCGCACCGGTGCACCTGGTATTCATCGGCGCTGCGGCCGAAGGCGATCAAGCCTGGCATCTGCGCCATTTGATCGAGCTGTCCGATGGCGCCGAGTTGGGCGTGGTGGAACACCAGTTGGCGGGCGCCGAGCACCGCCACTTCGCCAACACCTTGATGCATGTCCATGTCGGCGTCGGCGCCCGGTTGTCCCATGCCCGGGTGCAGGCCGAAGCCCCCGGCGCGACGCTGATCAGCCGCACCGATGCGGTGCTCGCCGAGCGCGCCGAATACCGACGACTGGACCTGGAGTTGGGTGCGGGCCTGTCGCGCCACGAGCTCAACGTGCTCCTGCAAGGCAACGCGTCCAGGCTGCATGCCAACGGCGTGTTGCTCGGTGCCGGTCGCCGGCACGTGGACACACGTTTGTCGATCGACCATGCCGGCCGCGACACCAGCTGCGAACTGACCTGGCGCGGCATCGGCGCCGACCGGGCCCGGGTGGTGTTCCACGGCGGCATCGAGATCCGCGAGGGTGCCGATGGCACCAATGCGATGCTGTCCAACAAGAACCTGCTGCTCAGCGAAGGCGCGGAAATCGACACCCAGCCGGTACTGGTGATCAACGCCGACGAAGTACAGGCCGCGCATGGCGCAACGGTTGGCCAACTGGACCCGACGGCGATGTTCTACATGCGCTCGCGTGGGCTGCCGGTCGAACAGGCGCGTGCGCTGCTGACCGCCGCATTCTGTCGTGAAACCCTGACGGTGTTCGAAGACACTGGCACGCGCGAGGCGGCTTCGGTGCGGCTGGATCAGGCGCTGGCGGAAACGGTGGCAATGGCATGAACGCGGAGATCGGCATGCCCAAGGCAGGAGGACTCATCGACCGGCGTGTCCATGAGCCCGCATCGGGTGACTACACCGGCGAGGTTGTCACGCCGATCGACTGGGCCCGTGTGCGTGCCGACTTTCCGTTGCTGTCCCGTCAGGTCCATGGCAAGCCACTGGTTTACCTGGACTCGGCCAACACAGGCCAGAAGCCTGCCGTAGTGATCGAGGCGGTGGATGACTTCTATCGTCGCCACAACGCCAACGTCAGCCGCGCCGTCCACGCGCTGGGCTCCGAGGCAACCGACGCCTACGAGGGCGCCCGCGACAAGCTGGCAAGATTCCTCAACGTGCGCGCGAACGAACTGGTGTTGTGCAGCGGCACCACGTTCGCGATCAACCTGGTCGCCTGGAGCTGGGCATTGCCGCGCTTGCGACCTGGCGATGCCATCGTCCTGTCCCGGATGGAGCACCACGCCAACATCGTGCCGTGGCAACTGGTCGCCGAGCGCACCGGAGCGACCTTGAAGGTCGCCGAGCTGGACGAGCATGGCGATCTCGACCTTGCCCAGTTGTATGGCCTGCTCACTGCCGAGGTGAAGCTGCTCGCATTGACCCACGTCTCCAACGTGCTGGGCACGGTCAATCCGGTGCGCGAGATCTGCAGGCAGGCGCGCAAGCGCGGCATCGTCACCGTCGTCGATGGCTCCCAGGCCGCGCCGCATCGTGCGCTCGACATCGCGTCCATCGGCTGCGACTTCTACGCCATCACCGGCCACAAGATGGCCGGACCGACCGGCACCGGCGTGCTGTGGGCACGCCGCGAGCATCTCGAGTCGATGCCCCCGTTCCTGGGTGGCGGCGAGATGATCAAGGAGGTGCGTTTTGAAGGCACCGTGTACAACGACGCGCCGCACAAGTTCGAGGCCGGCACGCCGAACATCTCCGGCTTCATTGGCCTGGGCGCTGCGGTGGACTACCTTTCCGCCATCGGCATGGGCAACATCGAGGCACGGGAGCAGGAGTTGCTGGCGTATGCGACCGACAAGCTGTCGCAAGTGGAGGGCCTGCGCATCTTCGGCCATGCGCGCGAGAAGGCGGCCGTGATCAGCTTCCTGATCGAAGGCGCACACGCCCACGACCTGGCGACCCTGCTCGACCTGGAAGGCGTGGCGGTGCGCTCGGGCCATCACTGCGCACACCCGCTGATGCAGCACTTCGGCGTGCCGGCGACGTGCCGCGCGTCATTCGCGTTCTACAACACGTTTGAGGAGATCGATGTGTTCGTGGCCGCGCTCGTGAAGGTTCGCAAGCTGCTCCTGTAGCCAGGCCGCCCATGCCCGAAGCCATCTTCCGCAACGCCACCACTGCTGATGTCGACTCGTTGGTGGCCTTTGTCACCGCCGCCTACCGCGGCGACAGCAGCCGCCAGGGCTGGACCACCGAGGCCGACGTGCTCGACGGCAACCGGGTCGATGCACAGGTGCTGGTCGACGATATCCAGCGCGACCGCAGCCGGATCCTGCTGTTCGAGCGCGGTGGCGAGTTACTGTCCTGCGCGCATGTCTGCGAAGACACCGGCGCCGGCTACTTCGGCATGTTCGCGGTCAAGCCGAACCTGCAAAGCGGCGGTATCGGCAAACGGGTCATGGACGAGGCCGAACGTGTGGTGCGCGACGACTGGCAGCTGCCCATGATGCGGATGACCGTGATCGACGTGCGCGTCGAGTTGATCGCATTCTATGAGCGCCGCGGATATCGCCGTACCGGGGTGTTCAAGCCATTTCCCTACGGCGACGAGCGCTTCGGTCTCCCGCGGCGGGATGACTTGCGGTTCGAGGTGCTGGAAAAACCCCTTCGCGGGACGACGGCGCCATGACCGGCTGGACCCGCGTGTGTACCACCGCCGAGCTGTTACCGGGGGAGTCCACGGTCGCCTGGGATGGCGACACGCCAATCATGGTGGTCAATTTCGATGGCACCTACTACGCCTTCGAGGATCGTTGTTCGCACGAAGACTTCGAACTGTCGGCCGGCCGCTTCGACGGCAAGGAGGCGACCGTGGAATGCGTCCTGCACGGCGCCAAGTTCGATGTCCGCGACGGCCGCGCACTGTGTCCGCCCGCCTACGAGCCGGTGGTGAATTTCCCGGTCAAGGTCGACGACGGCGTCGTCTGGACCCGCGACGACCGCTGAGCAAGTGCGGCAACACCAACCCTGATCCAGCTAGCGAATGCATGCCGCGCGTGCGTTTTCATGGGCGCAACATCAGGCAGTGATTGCGAATCATTCTCAATTGCGTTTAAATGGCGCCCTCGAAACCGTCATTGACTTGCGTAGTCATGCGCCGCCCTCCGAGCGCAACGCGACCCCATACAAGGCATGGAAATGAGCCACATCAAAAGCCGCAAGCATTCGTCCCCGTTCGCGGCATCATCGCAATCGCTGACCGCAGCCTCACTCATCACCGGCCTGGCGCTGGCGGCACCGATGACCGCCTCGGCACAGAACCTTGGCGGCCCCGCCGCCGACGTGGTCCAGACCACCGAGCTGGACGAGATCAACGTCCACGGCAAGCGCGGCAAGGTCTACTCATCGGGCAATCTGTCGTCGCCGAAATTCAGCCAGCCATTGGTCGACACCACCCAGACGATCAATATCATCGGCAAGGACCTGTTCAACGAGCAGGGCGCGACGACGCTGACCGAGGCCTTGCGCAACAGCCCCGGCGTCGGCACGTTCTACGCCGGCGAGAACGGCAACACCACCACCGGCGACGCGGTCTACCTGCGCGGTTTTGATACCTCCGGCAGTATTTTCGTGGACGGCGTGCGCGACCTTGGGTCGATCTCCCGCGACGTGTTCAACATCGAGCAGATCGAAGTCGCCAAGGGCCCGGCGGGCACCGACAACGGCCGCACCGCCCCCACCGGCGCCATCAACCTGGTGACCAAGCAACCGTTCGGACGCAACAAGTCATCAGTAACCGCGTCCTACGGCAGCGCCGATCAGAAGCGGGTCACCGCGGACTGGAACCAGACCTTCAGCGATGCCAATGCATTCCGCCTCAATGTCATGGCACAGGACAGCGGCGTCCCCGGCCGCGATACCATCGAGAACAAGCGTTGGGCGATCGCGCCGTCGCTGGCCTTCGGGCTGCATTCGGCGACCCGGGTGTACGTGAACCTGCTCCACGTACAACAGAACAACCTGCCCGACGGCGGCGTGCCGACCATTGGCCTGCCCGGCTACAGCTCGCCCGATCCCACCCGTCCGGAGCTGGCGACCGCGCCGCCGGTGGATCCGCGCAATTTCTACGGCACCTTGTCGGACTACGACGATGTCACCGCCGACATGGCCACCTTGCGGATCGTGCACGATCTGTCCGATGACACCCGGCTGACCAACACCACCCGTTGGGGGCGGACCCGGCAGGACTACATGCTGACGGCGTTCATGGGCTCGACCGCCAACCTGGTCACCCCGGATATCACCGACCCGGGCAGTTGGACCATCGCCCGCTCGCTGCCGACCTTCAAGGACCAGAGCAGCCGGATCATCACCAACCAGACCAGCCTGGCCACGCGTTTCACCTCCGGCAGCGTGCAGCATGAACTCAGCACCGGCCTGGAACTGATCCGCGAGAACCTGGCCACCCGCGGCGTCGACGAGCTTGCCGGCACGGCATGGCCGGCGGCCAACATCTATGCTCCCGATCCCGACGTCGGTGGGCTGGCGTGGGAGCACAACGGCGCTCGCGGCGATGGCCAGACCGACACCGTCGCGCTGTATGCGTTCGACACCATCACCTTCAACCCGCAGTGGGAGCTCAACGGCGGGATCCGGCTGGATCACTACAAGACGGCCTTCAGCAGCCTGGTCCCGTGCGGCGGGCGCCGCGGGCCGGACTGCGGGGCCCTTGCCGACGGATCGATCGTGCCCGGCGTGGATGCCGAGACCTCCGACACCCTGGTCAACTGGAAGCTGGGTGCGTTGTACAAGCCGGCGTCCCATGCCAGCGTCTATGCCAACTACGCCATCGCCCAGCAACCCCCGGGCGGCGGCAACCTGGAATTGAGCTCATCGGCCAGCAGCGCCGACAATCCGGCCCTGGACCCGCAGAAAGCAAAGACCGCCGAGATCGGTACCAAGTGGAACCTGCTCGACAAGCGACTGTTGCTGACGGCCGCGTTGTACGACACCCGCATCAGCAACGAAGTCGTGCGCGACCCGGTCGACCAGCAGTACTACCAGAGCGGTCGCAAGCGCGTGCGTGGACTGGAGTTGAGCGCGGTTGGCAAGATCAGCGACGCCTGGTCGGTCTCAACCGGCTTTACCACCATGGATGCCGAGGTGCTGGAAGGCCCAACCGTCTCCACCGACGGGTCGCATGACCTCGCCTACACACCCAGGCGCGCGTTCACCGCCTGGTCGACCTACCAGTTGCCCATCGGCCTGACCATCGGCGGCGGCGTGCGTTACTCCGGCGAGCTCAAGCGCGGCAACGATGGCGCCGTCGGCACCCCCTCCTATACCGAGGACTACTGGGTGGTCGACGCGGTCACCAGCTACGCGGTCAACGACCATCTCGACCTGCGGCTGAACCTCTACAACCTGCTGGACGAAAGTTACGTGGCGGCCATCAACAAAAGCGGCTACCGCTACACGCCCGGTATGCCGCGCTCGGTCATGTTGACCGCCAACTTCCACTTCTGAGCGAGCCACGCCATGTTGTTGCACGTCCCGGGAATCCTTGATCGCGACCAGCTTGCCCGGTTCCGCCAGGCACTCGATGGCGCGCAGTGGACTGACGGCAAGGAAACCGTCGGTCCGCAGGGGGCGCAGGTAAAGCGCAATCTCCAGCTCCCCGATGCCTCGCCGCTGCGCCAGCAACTGGGCCAGGTGGTCTCGGCGGCGCTGGCGGCCAGTCCGCTGTATTTCGCCGCCGTGTTGCCGCTGCGTACCCTGCCGCCGCGCTTCAATCGTTATGAAGGTGGTGGGCAATACGGCTTCCACGTCGACGGAGCGGTGATGACCCCGGCCGCTCCGCCAGGACAGCTCGCCGCCACCCTGCGCACCGACGTGTCCTGCTCGCTGTTCCTGTGCGAGCCAGACGAATACGACGGTGGCGAGCTGGTGATCCACGACACTTATGGCGAGCACGAGGTCAAACTGCCGGCCGGCGATTTGATCATCTATCCCTCCAGCAGCTTGCACAAGGTGCAGCCGGTGACCCGCGGCGCGCGCCTGGCGGCGTTCTTCTGGGCCCAAAGCCTGGTGCGCGACGACGGCCAGCGCCGGCTGCTGTTCGAACTGGACACGTCCATCCAGGCCCTGACCCGCTCCGGCGCCGACGCCGATGCGTTGCTGCAGCTGACCGGCGTCTACCACAACCTGCTGCGCCGCTGGGCGGAGACCTGAGCCACGACTCAACACAGCATCGCACCGCGCCAAACCCCATTCGCCGTTGCCAGCAGGCTCCCGTCTGCTGCCTTTTGCGCGCCTGCCCGACCGGCAGCCCGTGTTTTCCATGACTCCCGTGACCCTTATGACCCTTGTGACCCCAACCCACTCCCGTGTTCTGCCCCGGGCGACCCTCGCCGTCGCACTGCTGGCTGCCCTGGCCCAGCCCGCGTTGGCCGAAGGTGCAAGTGCCGCCGCCGGCCCGACCGACCTGGATGCGGTGGTAGTCACTGCCTCGGGGTTTGAGCAGATGGTGCGCGAGGCTCCCGCCAGCATCACCGTAATCACTCATGAAGATCTGGAACAAAGGCCCATCCACAGCCTTGCCGATGCGTTGGTGCACGTGGAAGGCGTGGACGTCGGCGTGGGCGTGGACAAGACCGGCGCTCCGCAGATCAGCATGCGGGGCATGCCTGCCGAGTACACCCTGGTGCTGATCAACGGCCGCCGCCAGAACACCTCCGGCAACGTCGGCCCGAACAATTTCGGCAATACCGCCAACAACTTCATACCGCCGATGTCGGCGATCGAGCGCATCGAGATCATTCGTGGCCCCATGTCGACCCTGTATGGCTCCGACGCGATGGGCGGCGTGGTCAACATCATCACCCGCAAGGTCGGTACCCAGTGGGCCGGTTCGGTGGGGATACAGACCACCCGGCAGGAGCACGCGCAGTTCGGCGATTCGCATGGCACCAACTTCTATCTCGACGGCCCGCTGGCAGACGACCTGCTGGGCCTGTCATTGCAGGGCGGGTATTTCAAGCGCGACCAGGCCCGAACCACCTATCGCGATGTCAATGGCAACCAGATCGAACCGTGGATGGGAGCCAACCCGGTCAGCTACGACAACCACAATGTCGGCGCGCGCCTGGTGCTGACACCATCCGACAACCACGACCTGTGGCTGGAGCTGTCCGGCAACCGCCAGAAGTACGACAACAGCGAAGGCCAGATGGGCACCCTGGGCGGTCGTGGCTACGCGGAGGCCCTGCGCTTCAACCGCGACCAGGCGACGCTGGCGTGGGATGCGCGGCTCGCCTTTGGCACCCTGGAAACCAGCCTGCAGCAAAGCACGACCGAGACCATCGGGCGGCTGCTTCCCGCCGGCACTGCGGATGCAGACGGTCCGCGCGAACTGGAAAACACCAACCGCGTCTTCGATACGAAACTGATCACCGACATCGGCCCGAACAAACTCATCATCGGCGGTCAGTACCTGGATGCCGAGCTGGTCGATGGCATCGCCTCGGCGCCGTTCGGGTTCCATCAATGGGCCTTGTTTGCTGAAAACGAGTGGCGGATCAACGACACGCTCAACCTGACCCTCGGCGCACGCCGCGATGACCACAGCACCTTCGGCAGCCATCTCAGTCCACGTGCCTACCTGGTCTGGAACGCGAGCTCCAACTGGGTAATCAAGGGCGGCTACAGCGAAGGATTCCGCTCGCCGAACGTCGAGGATCTCACCGCTGGCATCAAGGGTTTTGGCGGCCAGGGCACGATTCCACTGATCGGTACGCCGAGCCTGCAGCCGGAAACCAGCGCGACCACCGAGCTGGGCGCGTACTACGCCACCGCCAACGGTTTCAGCGCCAGCTTGACCGTGTTCAACAACGACTTCGACGACAAGATCGCGCGTGGAACGCCGGTCACCAACTGCGCCTATGGCTTGAGCCAGGCCGAGTACGACAGCGCCGACTTCCCTGTCGCAAGCTGCGTCGACGTGGGCTATTTCCCACGCTCGGCGACGCTCGGCCAAACGGTCAACATCGACAGTGCGGTAACCCGTGGCGCCGAGTTCGCCATGCAACTGCCCCTGGCGGAGCGCTTGAAGCTGCTGCTCAACTACACCCATATCGACAGCGAGCAGAAGACCGGGCCAGCCAAGGGCGAGCCGCTGACCAACACACCCAGGCACCTGCTCAACGCCAGCCTCAACTGGCAGGCGGGCGATGCATTGGATATGTACCTGCGCGCCGAGTACCGCAGCTCGCGCTATCGCGGCGCCGACAGCGCGGTTCAGGAACAACTTGGCGATTACAAGCCGTACTCGCAGTTCCACCTCGGCGGGCGCTACCAGCTCACCGACGCCGTCAGCCTCAATGCCGCTGTCTACAACCTGTTCGACAAGGATTTCGTTGATTACCTGCCGTATGACGACAACGGCAGCGTCGCCTATGCCAACAGCCGCAGCACCAGCGAAGCCGGACGTCGCCTGTGGTTGTCGCTCAATGTGGACTTCTGAGGAATCGGCGTGGCCGTCCAATTGCGAGTGATTCTCATTGATAGTAAGCTGGTCTGAATGTCTGCTGCCTCCCCCAAAACTCCTGGAAACACCGCCACCCGTGGCTGGTGGCTGAAGACATTGCATCGTTGGCACTGGATGAGTGCCGCATTCAGTTTGTTTGCGTTGCTGGCATTTTCGGTCACCGGGTTCACCCTGAACCACGCCGCCCAGATCGAATCCACGCCGACGGTCACCAATCTTGTCGACACCCTGCCGCCGAGCGTCCTGCGTAGCCTGGCGGGAGATTTCGATGACGCCGCGCCGCTGCCACCCAGCGTGAGTCAGTGGTTGGCGGGCGAGATGGACGTACGCGTTGCCGGTCGGCCGGTGGAGTGGTCCGACAGTGAGGTCTACATCTCGCTGCCGCGCCCCGGCGGCGATGCCTGGCTGGCGATTGATCGCGCCAGTGGCGACCTGGAGTACGAACGCACCGAACGCGGGGTGATCGCCTGGCTCAACGACCTCCACAAGGGCCGCAATACCGGTACGGCGTGGCGCTGGTTCATCGACCTCTTCGCCGTTGCCTGCCTGCTGTTCGCACTGACCGGTTTATGGCTGTTGCAGATGCACTCGCGCCAGCGCGGCAAGACCTGGCCGATGGTCGCTCTGGGCGTGGTCGTGCCGACGCTGTTGATCCTCCTATTCATGCACTGACAAGACAGGTATTCCGAATGCGCCCGCCCTCACCTTCCGTGACCCGATTGTTTGCGTCCAGATGCTTCCGGCCGCTGGTACTGGCCATCGTGCTGGTGCTTCCGGCCGCGTTGCCTGCCGCCGAACTCAACCTGACCGTGGAGATTCCACGGATGAACGTGGCCGAGTACCACCGGCCCTACGTCGCGGTGTGGATCGAGCGACCGGATCACACCGTGGCCGCCAATCTTTCCGTCTGGTACGACCATGACATGAAGGGCGACGAAGGCAGCAAGTGGCTCAAGGACATGCGCCAGTGGTGGCGCCGCAGCGGCCGCTCGCTGTCGATGCCGGTCGACGGCGTCAGCGGTGCCACCCGTCCGGCAGGCCAGCAGCAACTTCGCTTCGACGACTCCCGGGCGCCACTGAAAGGGCTTGCCCCGGGAAAGTACGAGCTGATCGTCGAGGCCGCGCGCGAGGTCGGCGGGCGCGAGGTTGTCAGCATTCCTTTCCAGTGGCCGGTGCAGGCACCGCAGCAGATGCAGGCCGAAGGCGACAGCGAGCTGGGCCAGGTCCGGCTGTCGCTGGAGCCCTGAGCCGCGCTCCGGGACAGTCACCGACTGCACAACGATCAAACCACCTCAATCTCAATCAACAAGGACTCCCATGATGAACCTGCGCACCATCGCCATCGCCGTCTCGCTAAGCCTTTGCTTCGCCCCCAGCGCATTCGCCCACAAGGCCTGGTTGCGCCCCTCCGCCACCGTGTTCTCGGACGTGGGCAGCTGGGTGACCGTGGACGCGGCGGTCTCCAACGACCTGTTTTATTTCAACCACGTGCCGCTGCGCCTGGACGGGCTGCAGATCACCGCGCCCGATGGCAGCCAGTTGCAGCCAGCGAACCCGGCGACCGGCAAGTACCGCAGTGTTTTCGACCTGGAACTCACCCAGCCTGGCACCTACAAGCTGGCCGTGGTCAACGACGGCCTGATGGGGCGCTACCAACTCAATGGCGAGGCCAAGCGCTGGCGCGGCGGTCCGGAGGCAATACCGGACGGTGCCACCGACGTGCAGGTTTCCCAGCGTCTTGGACGCGTGGAGACCTTCGCCACGGTCGGCTCGCCGACCACCACCGTGCTCCAGCCCACCGGCAACGGACTGGAACTGGTACCGGTCACCCATCCCAACGATCTCTACGCCGGTGAAACTGCGACCTTCCAACTGCTGATCGATGGCAAGCCGGCGTCGGGGCTGGAGATCGAGGTCGTCCCCGGCGGCACCCGCTATCGTGACCAGCAGAACCAGATCAACCTGGTCAGCGACGCGGACGGCAAGTTCGAGGTGACCTGGCCGGAAGCCGGCATGTACTGGCTGGAGACCACCAGCACCGACCAGCACACCTCGGTGCCGGAAGCCAGTGAGCGCCGCCTCAGCTACGTGGCGACCCTCGAAGTGTTGCCGCTGTAACCGATGCACGTCGCTCCCACGCGCATCGGTGCCCTGGCAGCCAGCCTGATGCTGGGGTGGCTGCTGTGGCCGTTGGCGGCGATCGCCATGCCACTGCAGACACTCGCCGGGCAGACGATGGGCACGACCTGGACGGTGACGCTGCAGGCTGGCCCAAGCGAGTTGCCGGCACTTCGGCGTGGTATCCAGGCCGAGCTGGATCGGGTGGTCGCGCAGATGAGCACCTGGGAAGCCGACTCCGACCTCAGTCGTTTCAACAACGCGGTCGCTGGCGCCAGCGTCATGCTGCCGTCGC
Organism: Lysobacter sp. A289; assembly: GCF_054072675.1. Classification (NCBI taxonomy): domain Bacteria; kingdom Pseudomonadati; phylum Pseudomonadota; class Gammaproteobacteria; order Lysobacterales; family Lysobacteraceae; genus Lysobacter; species Lysobacter sp. A289. The sequence continues at coordinate 267,173 of NZ_JBSVRN010000001.1, read as the reverse complement.
AACTGCACGAAGTGGTCGACGCGGCGCTGGAGCTGGCCGCGGAAACCCGCGGCGCGTTCGATCCGACGGTCGGGCCGCTGGTCAACCTCTGGGGTTTTGGCCCCGGCAACAGCGGACAGGGGAACGATCGTCAGCGCCCGCCCGCGCCGGAGGCACTGGCCGCAGCGCGCAGGCGGGTCGGATGGAGCCACCTCTCGGTCAACGCCGATGGCACCACCACCCAGCCCGGCGGTGTCTATGTCGACCTGTCCGGCATTGCCAAAGGCTATGGCGTCGACCAGGTCGCACGGTTCCTGCTCGGGCAACAGGTGGAGGCGTTCCTGGTCGAGGTCGGCGGTGAGCTCCGTGGCCATGGACGCAAGGCCGACGGCAGCGATTGGCGGATCGCGGTGGAGCGTCCGGCCCCCGACGATACGGTCGATAACGACATCCAGCGGGTAGTTGCGCTGGACGGGCTTGCGATGGCGACATCGGGCGACTACCGCCACTACTTCGACGAAGCGGGTCAACGCTACTCGCACACCATCGATCCACGCACCGGGTTCCCGGTGACACACGGCCTAGCGTCGGTCACCGTACTGCACGAGAGCTGCATGCAGGCCGATGCCCTGGCCACCGCGTTGACCGTGATGGGCCCGCAGCGGGGCTGGGACTATGCCCAGCGCCGCGGTTTGGCAGTACTGCTGACCTGGCACGAAGGTGACGGTTTTTCCAGCCGGATGACGCCTGCCTTCGCGAGCCACGTGCAATCGCAATGAGCACAATCGTCACCATGCACCCCAATGCGGCTGCCGTTCCGGGTCGACGCGGCAACCTGCTATTGGCGCTGATGCTGGTCGTGCTGGCCATCGCGCTGGCGGGTTGGCAGGTCGAGCCATGGCAATGGATCGATCCGGGCCGGCCAAGGCTGTTGATGGCAGCTGCGGTGGTGCTGGCCTATCTGGGATTCATCGCATTGCTGGGCGAGACGCCTCGGCGTGCGACGGCGGATATCGCCACCCAGCCAATGCTCGACCCCGACAGCGCCAGCCAAGGCTGGCTGGTGGCCTACGCCAGCCAGTTCGGCCAAGCCGAAGATCTGGCGCGACGGACCGCGGAGTCATTGCAGCAGGCTGGCCAACAGGCGGCTGTCGTCGCGCTGGAAACACTGGACGACGGCCAGTTGCAGAACGCCCGACGCGCCCTGTTTGTCGCCAGCACCACCGGAGAAGGCGATGCCCCCGATCCCGCGGCCGCTTTCGTGGAGCGGATCATGGCCCGGACCGACCTGGGTCTGGAGCACCTCAGCTACGGCGTGCTTGCGCTGGGTGACAGCGACTACGGTCAATTCTGTGCTTTCGGCCACCGGCTGGACGCCTGGCTGCGGGATGCCGGCGCGCAGCCGCTGTTCGACCTGATCGAGGTCGATGACTGCGATCCCGGCGCGCTTCGTCATTGGCAATACCACCTGGGCCAGTTGGGGGGTGACAGCGACCAACCCGACTGGAGCCGTCCCAGCTACCGCGCCTGGTCACTGCAAGAGCGCCAACTGCTCAACCCCGGCAGTCCGGGCGGTCCCGTGTTTGACCTGACATTGCTGCCGCACGAGCCTGACGAGCTGACCTGGCAAGCCGGCGACATCGCCGAAGTCGGCCCACGTCACGGCGCCGCCACGATCCAGGCCTGGCTCGACCGCGTCGCGCTCGCCGGCGACACCATGGTGAAGGACGGCGCCGGCCCGGTCGCGCTGGCCGAACTGGTGGCTCGTAGCCGGCTGTTGGCACCCGAATCGGTCCACGGCAATGCCGCCCAGGCGATTGCGGACCAACTGCAACCACTGCCCCACCGTGCCTACTCGATTGCCTCCATCCCAGCGGAAGGCAAGTTGCGGTTGCTGGTACGACAGGTCTGGCACCCGGATAACACGCCAGGCATTGGTAGCGGTTGGCTGACCGCGCACGCTGACCCGGGCACGCGGATCGACCTGCGGATCCGCCGCAAGGAGTCGTTCCATCGTCCCGCCGACGATCGCCCGTTGGTGCTGATCGGCAACGGCACCGGCCTGGCCGGGTTGCGGGCGTTGCTGTGCGAGCGCGTTCAGGCAGGCCACCATCGCAACTGGGTCCTGTTTGGCGAACGCACGCACCAGCACGATTTCCATTACCGCGATGAGTTCGAGCACTGGCATCGCGAAGGCCGGATCGAGCGCCTTGACCTGGCGTTCTCGCGCGATCAGGAGCAGCGCCACTACGTGCAACACCTGGTACAGGCCCGGGCCGAGGAACTGCGCTCGTGGTGTGAACAGGGCGCAGCAATCTACGTTTGTGGCAGCCTCCAAGGCATGGCACCGGCCGTGGATGAGGTGCTTACCCAGATCGTCGGCCGCCCTGCGCTGGAAGCGATGACGGCCGATGGACGCTACCGCCGCGACGTTTATTGAGGGGGCGAGCGCGGGCTGATCCGCATCACCAGAACCTCGCCGGCACCCTCAAGAACGTAGCGCACACGCGCCTCGGAGGCGGCAAGGATGGCGGTATCGGCGGTCTGCATCGGCGCCAGCCCCGAATCGGCCGCGAAGCGCGCGTCGCCCGCGAGCACATGGACAATCCAGGTCGTGTCCGGCTCACCGAAGATAACCATCGGGCCCACCAGGGGCCGGTGCCACGACTCGGCTTCGACACGGTCGCGGCGCCACATCAGGTTGAAGTCCTGGGTGGGCCCATCCAGCAGCTCCCCGGTGACACCACATTCGCCGGAGAAGCGATGGCGCTCGTACGGGCGCTGCAGGGTCACTGCGTCGCCATCGTCGAAGCGCAGCCGCACGCCATTGCCGGACAGCAGCACCAGCTCACGATCAACGCCGGGAAACGGCGAGAAGGCGGCATCACGTTCGATCTCGGCAATCGACAGCCGCCAGTCCCAGTCATCTGCCGGCCCGTGCCGAAGGATCTCGCGGGTCCAGCCGAGCTGGTTGCGCCAGCGTTCGCGCCGGTACTGGCTTGCCGGGATAACACCTGACCCAATAGCACGCGAATCCATGACTGCAGCTCGTGAAACGGGCGTCCAGTCTATCTACGCACCACGGCCGCGCCAACGACGCCACACCAACGACGGCGGCTGGCAAGCTGCCGCCCGCCGCAGATCCTTCTGCGGCGGGCGGCGTACATCCCTGTCCAGGGTTTCCCCCTGACTCCACGGGCAATCCGTGCCCACGTCGACTCGACGGCGACCTACTTCTTGGAACTGCCCACGGTGATGCGGTCGCGGTTTTTCTCGATCGTCTTCAGACCGATGCCCTTGACCATCGCCAGTTGCTCGGCGCTTTGGAACGCACCATTGGTTTCACGGTAATCGACGATGGCCTGGGCCTTGGACGGACCGACGTTGAGCAGCACGCGATCAATGGTGGCCGCGTCGGCGGTGTTGACGTTGACGGTTTCTGCGGCAAGGGCCGTGCCCGCCAACAGCAGCGAGAGGACCAACGACTTGGCAATGAGTGCGAGGCTTTTCATGACGAGACTCCTGTTGCGAAAATTGGGGTTTCCGTTCCTGCCGGCAGCTGTGTTGCCGGTGGATACAGTCTCCGTCTCGTCCAACAACACCGCTATCGCCAAAGCCGCCATCACAATCAGGGTGCAAGCCCCACCACCGGGTAGGAAAAGTCCTATTCGTGGCACCGGCGGTACAATGACGGTTCACTAGAAATCCGGGTGCCCCCATGGCCGCCAGCAAGATCGACACCGCCGTAGCCGAACGTTTCATCGCCGGCAAATGGGACGACGAGATCGTCCCCCAGCTGATCGAATACATCCGCATCCCCAACAAGTCACCGATGTTCGACGAGAAATGGGTCGAACACGGTTACATGGACCAGGCGGTGGCGTTGATGGAAACGTGGGCCAGGGCACAGGCGATCCCCGGCATGCAGTTGGAGGTCGTCCGGCTGGAAGGTCGCACGCCACTGATCTTCATCGAGATCCCGGCGGCCAATGGCGGCAGCGATGAGGACTGCGTCCTGTTGTACGGCCATCTGGACAAGCAGCCGGAGATGACCGGCTGGGATGACGATCTCGGCCCCTGGAAGCCGGTGATCAAGGGCGACAAGCTCTATGGCCGTGGCGGCGCCGACGATGGTTACGCGATCTACGGCTCGCTGACCGCGGTGATGGCGCTGCATGAACAAGGCGTGCCGCATGCGCGCTGCGTGATCGTGATCGAGGCGTGCGAGGAATCGGGCAGTTACGACCTGCCGGCCTACGTCGACCACCTCGCCGAGCGCATCGGCAAGCCCTCGCTGGTGGTCTGCCTGGATTCGGGCTGCGGCAACTATGAGCAGTTGTGGTGCACCACGTCGCTGCGCGGGCTGGCGGGCGGCAATTTCACCGTCAAGGTGCTTGACGAGGGTGTGCATTCCGGCGACGCGTCGGGCGTGGTGCCATCGAGCTTCCGGTTGCTGCGGCAGTTGCTGTCGCGACTCGAGGACGAGAGCACCGGCCGGATCGTGGTCGAGGGGCTGCACGTGGAGGTTCCCGCCGAGCGACTGGAGCAGGCCCACAAGTGTGCGCAGGTGCTGGGGTCGGCGGTCTACGACAAATTTCCGCTGCTCGACGGGATGACGCCGATGAGTGACGAGCTGGACGAACTGGTGCTCAACCGCACCTGGCGGCCGGCGTTGTCGGTGACCGGTATCGATGGCATGCCGTCACTGGATTCCGCCGGCAACGTGTTGCGTCCCCACACCGCGGTCAAGCTGTCGCTGCGCCTGCCGCCGACCCTGGATGGAAAGCAGGCTGGCGAGCTGCTCAAGCAGGTGCTGCTGGACAACCCGCCCAATGGCGCGCAGGTCTCGCTTGAGCTGGAGAAGTCATCGACCGGCTGGAACGCACCGGCGCAATCACCGTGGCTGACCCAGGCCATCGAGGATGCCAGCCAGGCGTTCTTCGGCAAGCCCTCGATGTACATGGGTGAAGGCGGCTCGATCCCGTTCATGGGCATGTTGGGCGAGAAATTCCCCGGCGCCCAGTTCATGATCACCGGCGTGCTGGGTCCCCACTCCAACGCACACGGCCCCAACGAGTTTCTGCACATTCCGATGGGCAAACGCGTCACCGCCAGCGTCGCCCAGGTGATCGCCGCCCACCACCTGGCCGGCGAGCGCGGCGAGACCACCGGCGTGGCCGCCGCGGCCACCACCCTGGAACGCGGTGAGCACGGTTGTTGCTGAGTCGTCCGGCAACCCACCGTCGGCCGCCGGAGCGCGCATGACCGTACCTGTTATTGCCGAGTGCTCTGAGCGCGCGGCCGTGCGCCTGGCCTGGGCGCGCGCTGCCAGCGGCCACCCGGGCCTGGTGCTGGATCGCGCGTCCATGGATGCCGGTTTCCGCAGCTACTGGCGCGCGACCAACACGGTCGGCAGTGGCGATTCCGGCACCTGGATCGTGATGGACTCCCCGCCCGACAGGGAGGACGTGCGGCCGTGGCTGCACGTGCGCGAGCTGCTGGAACGCGGTGGCGTGCGCGTGCCGCACGTGCTCGCGCAGGACATCGATGCCGGCTTCCTGATGCTGGAGGACCTGGGCATCAACACCTACCTGCAGGTGATCGGAGCCGACAACGCGGACCAACTGTTTGATGCGGCCATCGCACAGCTATTGCGGTTGCAGGCACTGCCCTGCCCTGCCGACCTGCCGGCTTTCGATGAACCGATGCTGGCGCGCGAACTGCATCTGTTCGACCAGTGGTATCTCGGCCAACACCTGGGCATCGTCCTGGATGATGGGGAACTGGCGACGCTCGAACACGTCTATCGCCAGCTGACCGATGCAGCGCTCGCCCAGCCGCAGGTGTTCGTGCATCGCGACTTCATGCCCCGCAACCTGATGCCGGTGCCCGACGATGGGGCGCGGCAGGGCACGGGACCGGCAGTGCTGGATTTCCAGGACGCCGTGCGCGGCCCGATCGCCTACGACGTCATCAGCCTGTTCAAGGATGCCTTCCTGAGCTGGCCGGAAGCGCAAGTGGATGCGTGGATCGGCCGCTACCATGCGCGCGCGCTGCAAGCCGGGCTGCCGGTTCCGGCACTGGAGCGATTCCGCCGCGATGCCGACCTGATCGGCGTGCAGCGGCACCTGAAGATCATCGGCATCTTCGCCCGGCTGTGGCATCGCGACGGCAAGCCCAAGTACCTCGCTGACGTGCCGCGGTTCGTGAACTATCTGGAGGTAGTACTGCCGCGCTACCCCGAGCTTGCGCCGTTGGCGGCGATCCTGCAGCGGCACGTGATCCCCGCGCTGGTATCACATCCGTTCAAGATCCCCGTCGCGTGAAAGCGCTCATCCTCGCCGCCGGTCTGGGCGAGCGCATGCGCCCGCTGACCGCCCACACTCCCAAACCGCTGCTTGCGGCAGCGGGCAAGCCGTTGATCGTCTGGCACCTGGAGAAGCTTGCCGCGCTGGGCGTGCGCGAGGTGGTGATCAACACCAGCTGGCTGGCCGCCCAGTTTCCGCAGGTATTGGGCAACGGCGATCGTTGGAACCTGCGCCTGCATTACTGTTTTGAAGGTCCGGTGCCGCTGGAAACCGGCGGCGGCATGTGGAACGCGCTGGATCTGCTGGGTCATGAAGCACCCTTCATCGCCATCAACGGTGATATCTGGACCGATCATGACCTTGCCGACTTGCCGCGCGAACCCACCGGCCACGCGCACTTGGTGCTGGTCGACAACCCCGCGCACAACCCGGACGGCGATTTCGCCCTGGATGAGCGGGAGCTGCTGCACAGCGACGGCGAGAACCGGTTGACCTTCTCTGGTATCGGCATCTACCAGCCGGCGCTGTTTGATGGCTGGCAGGCGGTGATCGGTGACGCCCCCGGCGCGCGCGAGCAACCACCACGATTCAAGCTCGCACCCGTGCTGCGTGCCGCCATGGCACGCGGCATGGTCACCGGCGTCCACCACCGGGGCCGCTGGACCGACGTCGGGACTCCGCCACGATTGGCCGAACTGGATGCCGAGCTCAGAGCCCCAGCGTTTCGCGCAGGAACGGGACGGTGATACGCCGCTGAGCGGCCAGCGACGCCCGATCCAGGCGATCCAGCAACACAGCCAGCCCGGCCAGGTCGCGGTCGACACGCTTGAGCAACCAATCCAGCGCGGCGTCCTCCAGCAACCAGCCGCGACGTCGTGCGCGTTGTCGCAGCACTTCACGGCGGCCTTCTTCACTCAACGGTTGCAGCCCGATCCGGCTGCATTGCGACAGCCGTGAGCGCAGGTCTGGCAGCGCCAGCCCCAGGGCATCGGGATTGGCGCGCGCGGCGTAGATGATCCGGGTACCGGCCGCGCGGGCACGGTTGTGGGCATCGAACAACGCCACCTCGTCACCGCGCTGGCCGACGATCGCTTCCAGCCCGTCCAGTGCCAGCACATCGTTGCCTTCCAGTGCGTCCAGCGCATCGGCCAATCGCCCAACGGCGGCGACCAACGGCAAATAGGCAGCGCGCCCACCCGCCGCCTCGGTGGCGGCGCAGCTCGCCAACAACAGGTGGGTCTTGCCAACGCCGGCCGGCCCGGCCAGGTACAACCAATCGCCAGTTTTACCCTCGGCCAGCGCACGCAATTGCGCCAGTGCCCCGGGCGGCGCGCCAACAAAGGTATCGAGCCGCTGGTCAGCCGGATAACGCAGCGCAAGCGGCAACTGCGGCACGGGGCGCGCGGGCTTCACTCGTCCTCCGGCTCCAGCGGATACGGCCGCACGGGCGGGTAGCCCTCGCGGGTCACGATGGTCGGTGAATCGCCGGCGTACAGCCGGCTATGGGTGTAGCGCTCCTCGGCATAACGCAGCAGCACATTGGCTACCGCGGCGCATGGCAACGCAATCAGCATGCCCAGGAAGCCGAACAACTGGCCGCCGGCGAGCACCGCGAATATCACCACCACCGGGTGCAGTCCAATGCGGTCACCCACCAACTTCGGTGTCAGCCAATAGCTCTCGATCAACTGGCCGATGCCAAATACCGCCAACACCCCGGCGACATGCTGCCAGTCCCCATACTGGACGAGCGCCGCGACACAGCCCAGCACCAGCACGGTAGCCGGCCCGACATAGGGCACGAACGTGAGTATGCCGCCGATGATGCCGATCAGGATGCCCAGGTCCAGCCCAACCCCCCACAGGCCGACCGCGTACATCACGCCGAGGATCAACATCACCAGGAATTGGCCGCGCAGGAACCCGCCCAGCACGTCGCTGGACTGCGTCGCCAACCTGGTCACTGTCTCCAGCTGGTCGCGCGGAATCAGCGCGGCAACCCGCGCCACCAGCCGGTCCCAGTCGCGTAGCGCGAAGAACGTCACCACCGGCAACAGCACGATATTGGTCGCCATTCCTATCAGTGCGAATCCGGAACGCGACATGTAGCCCAGCACGGTGCTGGCAACGCCGCCGGCACTTTCCCAGTTACTGCGGATCAGTTCGATCACGTGGTTCAGGTCGAACCAACCGGTAAGCTCCATCCCGGTCCTGGCTTCCAGCCAGGGCATGGCCGTGGCGACAACCCAGTGCTGGTAGCGCGGAATCGACAGCACCAGCGTCCGGATCTGATCCTGGATCATCGGCACCAGCAACAACAGCACCAGCGCTACCAGCAGGATCATCGCGCTGAACACCAGCACCACCGCAACGTTGCGCGACCTGCCGGCGCGCTCCAGGCGGTCGACCAGCGGATCGCCCAGCCAGCCCAGCAACGCGCCCAGCACGAACGGCGTCAGAACCGGCGCCAGCAGCCACAACAGCCAGCACAGAAACAAGCCCAGCGCCGCCCATTGCAGCCGGCGCAGGAAGCGGGCGATGTCTTGCAGCGCGTTGGTATCGTCCATCACAGCAACCGGTATACCGCGGTGCGGCGTGGGGTCTGGACCGGATCTTCGATCGGCGCACCATCGATGGCGTCGGTATCACTGCCAATCGGGATCGAACGGTCCGCTGGCAAGTCGGCGCCAGCCAGCACTCCATCACCATCGACCATCAGCTCGAATCCTGCCAGCCCCGATACCAGTTCCAGGTTGAACTCCATCTGCTGCGCGCTGGCGCGTAGCGGAGCCATCGCACTGACCACCGGAAGCTGCTGCAGGTAACCCGCCAGGCGCAGGTAATCATCGGCGCTGTCCAGGCCGGTGAATGCCACCTGGTAGGTTCCGGCAGGGCCGGTCTGGCTGCGTTTGGCATACCGTTTCATCAGTGCATCGGCGGCACCGTCGGCTCCAGTGGCCATGAGCTGGCGCGCGTTCGCGTCGGACTCGGACCAGCGCGACAGCACCTTGCCCTTGTCGACGAAGATCCAATCCGCCTTCCAGGCGCCGCCATCGCGGTACAACTTGCCGATCAACTGCATCGGCGGGCTGTAGCGTGCCGACCCCCGCGCCACCACGCCGCTATCGCCGCGCCAGATCGCGCCAACCAGTGCCTGCTCGGCCGCGCTGCCGTTGGGCAAGCCGAGACGGTAACCACGTTGTTGGGCACGATCGAGCACCGAACGCGCCGCATCCGCCCTCGACAGGTCGACCAGCCTTGGCCCGCTCCCGTCGTCAATGGCCAGCCACAACACCGGTTTGGGTCGCGGTTGCGGCCACACCGGCAACCCGAGTGCGGCTGTCAGTGCGTCGACTTTCTCCTCGTCGAAGCGGACCACCAGGGTCGTCTTGAAGCTGGGCGCACCGCTGGATGACAAGCCTTCGTCCTGTCGGTAGTCATAGCCCAGCACATACTTGTCGGCCTGGCGCAGTTCCCGGTTGACGGCGGGCTCTGAGCCCACGTCGCGGTCGCCTGACAGCTTCCCCAGAACTTGGGCCAGGCCGCGGGAGAAGCCGATATCGCGCTCGGACTCGCCTTGGCCGTTGACCTCGACCTCGGCGGAATAGACCCCACGCGCCGCCGCCCGGTCGCCCTCGACGCGCTGCGCGGCCGCGCCAAAACTGCACAGCAACAATGCGGCGGTGCTGACCCACCACAGCAGCCAGCCGGTGGCCACGCGACCGCGTTTGCGGGGCTGTATCCGGCCGTATCCGTCGTTTGCCACACCCGTTGCGCACGCCATGGTCGTTCCCGTGTACTGGTTATCGTGCTGAAATGGTGCCGTACGGGGACCGGCACGTCCATCAAAGCCGGTTGCCGGCGGCCGCGGCTGCTAAAATCGCCGCTTTCCCGTGCCGTCGAGCCTGCCGTGACCGTTCCCACCGCGCCCCCCAACACTCCCATGACCTATCGCGATGCCGGCGTCGATATCGACGCGGGCAATGAACTGGTCGAACGCATCAAACCGCTGGTCAAGCGCAGCTTCCGGCCCGAGGTGATGGGCGGACTGGGCGGGTTTGGTGCCCTGTTCGATCTGTCCGGCAAATACAGGGAGCCGGTGCTGGTCTCAGGCACCGACGGCGTCGGCACCAAGCTCAAGCTCGCCCAGCAACTGGGGCGCCACGACACCATCGGTATCGACCTGGTCGGGATGTGCGTCAACGACGTATTGGTGCAAGGGGCCGAGCCGCTGTTCTTCCTGGACTACTTCGCCACCGGCAAGCTCGATATCGAGACCACCGTGGCCGTGGTCGGCGGCATCGCCAAGGGCTGCGAGTTGTCCGGCTGCGCACTGATCGGCGGCGAGACGGCCGAGATGCCGGATATGTATGCCCCAGGCGAGTACGACCTGGCCGGCTTTACGGTCGGCGCAGTCGAGAAGTCACAGTTGCGTGATGGCGCGCGGGTCGAGGCCGGGGACGTGTTGATCGGCATCGCCTCGTCGGGCCCGCATTCCAATGGCTACTCGCTGATCCGTCGGATCTTCGACCGTGCCGGCCGTCCGGACGACGTCGAGGTCGACGGGGTCAAGCTGGTCGACGCGCTGATGGAGCCGACCGCGCTGTACGTCAAACCGGTATTGGCGCTGCTGCACGGTGAACACGGCGATGCCGTGCATGCGATGGCACACATCACCGGCGGTGGCCTGTCGGAGAACATCATCCGGGTGATCCCGGAGGAACTGGGTGTCCAGATCGAGGCGTCGGCGATCGTGCTGCCGCCGGTATTCGACTGGCTGCAACGCGAAGGCAACGTAGCCGACGCGGAAATGTGGCGGACCTTCAACTGCGGCATCGGATTCGTGCTGGTGGTACCGCAAGGCTCGGTTGCCGCCGTCGAGTCGGAACTCGACCGGGTGTCACTGGCGCATCACCGGATCGGCGAGGTCGTAAAACCCGGCAACCGCCAACGCATGCAGATCAGCTGACGTTCCCATCCACGTCCCAGACCGTGACCCGCAAGCATGTCCCATCCACCGTGACGCCCGGCCCTTTCCGCATCGCCGTGCTGGTGTCCGGGCGCGGCAGCAACCTGCAGGCGATCATCGACGCCATCGCCGGGCAGCACCTTCACGCAGACCTGGCCGGGGTGTTTTCCGACCGACCCCTTGCGCCCGCATTGGAGCGCGCGCGAGCGGCCGGCATACCGACCGTCGCGCTCAGGCCGCGCGACTTCCCCGACCGGGCCGGCTACGACCAGGCATTGTTCGAACGCATCGACCAGGTTGGCGCCGACCTGGTCGTGTGTGCCGGTTACATGCGCCTGCTCAGTGCACCCGTGGTCCGTGCACGCCCCGGCCGGATCATCAATATCCACCCCTCATTGCTGCCCGCCTTCAAGGGCTTGCACACCCACCAGCAGGCACTGGACGCGGGCACCGATCAACATGGTGCCAGCGTGCACTTCGTTTCTGCCCAGCTCGATGGTGGCCCGGTGATCTCCCAGGCCCGGGTGCCCGTCCGGCCAGGTGACGATGTCGAGCAACTGACCCAGCGGGTCCTGGCCCGTGAGCACCCGTTGCTGCTGGCGACGCTGGAACTTCTCGCCAGTGCACGGGTCGCACTGACCGATGGCCGGGTGTGCCTGGACGGGTTGCCGCTGGACGCACCGCTGCAGCTGGATTCAGGTAACCAGTTGCACATTACCGACCACATTACCGGTTGACCCACTGCGTCAAACCATCGCGCCAACCCACTACGTCAACCCATTACGGCGAGCCCATGCCCCGACCACTACTCATTCCCCTGCTGATCTTGCTGGCTGCATTGTCATTCCAGGCCCCGGCCCAGGCACCTGTTGCGGAGCCGTCCGCCATCAAGGCGAGCGCCACCACGATCGAGTCCGAGCCTGTGCTGGAGTCGTTCGTCGCCAGCTACCTGGTCTACAAGGGCGGCAAGCAGCTGGGCGAGGCGACCATGCAACTGGTGCCACAACAAGGCTCGCGCTGGCGGGTCGACCTGGTGATGCGGGGCACCCGTGGACTGATCGGCATCGCCGGTATCAACGCCGAGCAGAGCACGGTGTTCGATCTGGCCGGCGAAACTTACCGCCCGCTGAGCCAGGCCACCGTCAACAAGAGCCTGTTCACGCGCAAGCAAACCGTGGGCATCTACGATTGGGCTTCTGGTACGGCCCGGTGGCAAGGCGACGTCAAGGACACCCGCCGCCGCCCGATAGACCTGCGTCCCGGCGACATGACCGGCCTGTTGATCAACTTGGCGGTAATCCGCGATGCCGCGCCGGGCAAGCAATTGGAGTATCGATTCGTCGACGACGGCCGTACGCGCGATCATCGTTACCTGGTCGCCGACGAGTACGAAAGCATCACCGTTGGCGACCTCCCGTACAAGGCGATGAAGGTCAGCCGGCTCGAGGATGGCGGCGACGAGACCATCATCTGGGTGGTCCGGAACGTACCGACCCCGATCCGCATGCTGCAACGGGAAAATGGCGAAGACACCTATGACCTGCGCCTGGTCGAATACAAAGGAGTTGACTAGATGCGGTATACCAACCTGCCCATGATTCCGACCTCAGCCAAGCTGCGCGGGCTCTTCGCCGCCGCCGCACTGCTGATTGCCAGCGCTCCGGCGATGGCGATCGAGCCGTTCACCGCCAATTACCAGGCCAGTTACATGGGCATGCAGGCCGACGGCAAGATGACCCTGGCACCGGCTGGCGACAACCGCTGGCGCTATAGCCTGGACATCAGCAATGCGCTCGCCAACCTGAGCCAGGTCACCGTGTTCGAAGAGCACGCCGGCCACTGGCGCCCGATCAGCAGCGAGGATTCATCCAAGGTGTTGGTGAAGAAGTCCGACAAGAGCGCAACCTACGACTGGAGCAAGGGTGTCGCCAACTGGAGCGGCGACGTCAAACCCGACCGGGCGGGCCCGATCAAGCTCAAGGCCGGCGACATGGATGCGTTGTTGATCAACCTTGCGTTGGTGCGCGACCAGGCGGCAGGCGAGCCGCTGAAGTACCGGCTGGTGGATGACGGCCGGGTCAAGCAACTCAGCTACAAGGTTGCGGGCAAGGACACCATCACGGTTGGCGGAAAGGAGCGTCAGGCAACCAAGGTGGTCAATACCGATGGCGACAAGCAGACCGTTGTCTGGCTGGTGGAAGGCATGCCGATCCCGGCCCGGATACTGCAGCGCAAGGATGGCAAGGACACGATCGACTTGCGGGTGAAGTCGGTGCAGTGACCTTCGGGTCTTCAATCGGTCGGCGCATTGTTAATGCGCCCTACGGGCACGGATCCGGGAAAACGTAGGGCGCATTAACAATGCGCCGACTTGGTAACGCGCCGGATACGTCACGCGTCACCCGGTCAACCGACACGGCGAATTTTCGCGCCCAGGCCGGACAGCTTCTCTTCGATGTTCTCGTAGCCGCGGTCGAGGTGGTAGATACGGCTGATGGTGGTCTCGCCGCTGGCGACCAGCCCGGCCAGGATCAGTGACGCCGAAGCGCGCAGGTCGGTGGCCATCACCGGGGCCCCACTGAGCTGCTCGACCCCGCGTACCACCGCCATATGCCCGTCGACGCGGATATCCGCGCCCAACCTCATCAGTTCGTTGACGTGCATGAAGCGGTTCTCGAAGATCGTCTCGGTCACCACTCCGACCCCATCGGCGATGCAGTTCATTGCCATGAATTGCGCCTGCATGTCGGTGGGAAACGCCGGATGCGGCGCGGTGGTCAAATCAACCGCCTTAGGCCGGCGGCCCTGCATGTCCAGGGTGATGCGGTCTCCGGCACAGTCGATCAACGCGCCGGCTTCCACCAATTTGTCGAGCACGGCCTCCATCGTGTCCGGCCGCGCATGGTGCGCGGTAATACGGCCCCCGGTCATCGCCGCGGCCACCAGGAACGTCCCGGTCTCGATCCGGTCGGGTACCACCGAATGCGCGCCGCCGTGCAGCCGTTCGACACCATGGATCACGATCCGGCCAGTTGCCTCGCCCTCGATCCGCGCGCCCATCGCACGCAGGCACTCGGCCAGGTCGACGATCTCCGGCTCCATCGCCGCGTTCTCCAGCACCGTGGTGCCTTCGGCCAGCGTCGCCGCCATCATCACGTTCTCGGTCGCACCGACGCTGATCATCTCGAACACGTGCCGTGCGCCCTTCAGCCGTGAAGCGCGCGCGTTGATGAAGCCGTTTTCCACCGTGATCTGCGCGCCCAGCGCCTGCAGACCCTTGATGTGCAAGTCGACCGGACGCGAGCCGATCGCGCAGCCACCAGGCAGCGATACTTCCGCGTGGCCGTACCTGGCCAGCAGTGGCCCCAGCACCAGCACCGAGGCGCGCATGGTGCGGACCAGCTCGTAGGGCGCCACCTGACTGTGCACCGTGGTCGGATCCACGGTGATGCCCCCGCTTCCGCCGAACGCGCGCTCGTCAATGCTGATGCCCGCGCCGATCTCGGCCAGCAGCTTGGCGCTGGTCACCACGTCGTGCAGGTGCGGGACGTTGCTGATCGCCACCGGCGCATCGGCCAGCAGGGTCGCAAACAGAATCGGCAGCACGGCGTTCTTGGCGCCGGAGATCCGCACCTCGCCGTTCAGGACGTTGCCACCTTCCACGACGATCTGTTGCATGCTCAGCCCTGCCCGGCTTCAGCGGGCGTCAATGTTTTCAGTGCCAGGGCGTGAATCTCCCCGCCCATGCGGTCGCCCAGGGTTGCGTAGACCAGGCGGTGGCGGGCCAGCGGCAGCTTGCCGGCAAATGCGTCGCTGACCACGGTGGCCTCGAAGTGCACGCCATCCTCGCCGGATACGTCAGCGCTGGCGCCCGGCAAGCCGAGCTCGATCAGGGTTTTTATGGTGTCAGGATTCACGGTTTCGGGTCTCGACGAAAGCGGCGAAATTGACTCGCCGGATGGAAGCAGGAATCGATCCGGATCGGACCACCCGCATGCATCCATCGCTCCACGGTGGGGACGGGTTCAGCGGATGGGGTACGCAGCCGGACAAACTGGGTAAAATCAACCCTCCCAGCCTAGCGGAAAGCCCCCTGCTCCGAAATGGCAACATCTCCCAGCCCCGTCCATGACTCCCCTGGAACCGACTTCGCCGGCAGCGGTCGGCGCGTATTCGATATCGAAGCCACGGCCCTGGCCGCGGTGGCTGCCCGGCTGGATGGCGAGTTCAGCGCCGCCTGCCGTTTGATGCTGGACGTGCGCGGCCGCGTGGTCACCACCGGCATGGGCAAGTCCGGCCACATCGCGCGCAAGATCGCCGCCACCCTGGCCTCCACCGGCACGCCCGCGTTCTACGTGCACCCCGGTGAAGCCGGCCACGGCGACCTGGGGATGATTACCGATGCCGACGTGGTCCTGGCGCTGTCCTACTCGGGCGAGAGCGATGAGGTGGCGATGCTGTTGCCCGGCCTGAAGCGCCAGGGCAACCGGTTGATCTCGATGACCGGTCGCAGCAACTCCACGCTGGCGCTCGCGTCCGATGTCCATCTTGACGTCAGCGTCCCGGCCGAAGCCTGCCCGCTGCACCTGACGCCCACTTCCAGCACCACAGCCTCGTTGGCGATGGGCGATGCCCTTGCCGTCGCCTTGCTGGAAGCGCGCGGCTTCACCGCCGACGACTTCGCCCGCTCGCATCCGGCCGGCGCACTCGGCCGGCGCCTGCTGCTGCACATCGCCGACATCATGCACGGCGGCGACCAGATCCCCCGCGTCAAGGCCGATGCCAGCGTCAGCGAGGCGCTGGTGGAGATGAGCCGCAAGCGGCTGGGCATGACCGCGATCATCGATGACACCGGCAAGCTGTTGGGGCTGTATACCGACGGCGACCTGCGACGCAGCCTGGACGACAGCGAAGTCGACCTGCGAAGCACCCCGATTGCCCAGGTGATGACCAGGTCACCCCGCACGATCGGTTCGGGCGCGCTCGCGGTGGAGGCGGCGCAACTGATGGAAGCGCACAAGATCAGCGGATTGCTGGTGGTCGATCCGGACAACCACGTGGTCGGTGCGCTCAACATTCACGATCTGTTGCGCGCCCGGGTGGTGTAGAGACCTATGTCCGACAATTACCTGGACGACACTCCTGCGGCGATTATCGAGCGCGCCAAGCGCGTGCGACTGGCCTGTTTCGACATTGACGGCACGCTGACCGATGGCCGCTTGCTGTTTGACAGCGAAGGCGGCGAGCTCAAGGCGTTCCATGTGCACGACGGCCTCGGCCTGGTGCTGTTACGCAAAGCCGGGGTCGAAGTGGCGTTCGTCACCGCGCGCGCGAGCACGATTGTCGAGCGGCGCGGTGCCGAGCTCGGGCTCACCGAGGTCCACACCGCGGTCAAGGACAAGCTGGCGCGGGTGGGTGAGATCGCGGCAAGACTGGGCGTCGGTCTGGACCAGGTGTCGTTCATGGGCGATGACCTGCCCGACCTGCCGACGATGCAGCAGGTCGGCTTTGCAGTTGCGCCGACCACCGCCCATCCGTGGGTACGCGATCGCGCACACTGGTGCACCACCCTCGCGGCAGGTGCGGGTGCAGCTCGCGAGTTCTGCGACCTGGTGCTGGCCGCCCAAGGCCGGCTCCCGGCCGTGCTCGACGAGGGTCATGCCGACCAGGGTCATGCCGACGCGCGTTCCACCGGCTCGGTCCCGACCATCGCCGCACGGGACAACGCGTGAACTGGCGCGTGGCCATCACCATGGTGCTGCTTGCTGGCGCTGCGATCAGTGGCTGGTCGCTGTGGACCAAGTGGGGCGACAACACCCCCGCTTTGACGGAGGCCGCCGGTGCCCGCCCCGACTACGTGCTCAACGACTTCGAGCTGGTGGCGTTGAATGACCAGGGCCAGGAGTCGTTCACGCTGCGCGCGCCCCTGCTGACTCGCGATCCGGGTACCGAAGCGATGGAAATTGCCACACCCCTGTTCCTGATCCCGCCACAGGCGGGCAGCGATGGCGATGCTTGGCAGGTCCGGTCAAAAACCGGCTGGATCAGCGGCGACGGTGACGAGCTGCGCCTGCGCGGCGCGGTCAAAGCCACCAGCGAGGGCGGCAACGATGCTCCGGTCACCATCACCACCGAGCAGCTGAATGTATTCCCCGAGAAAGACCTGGTGACATCCGCGGTCGCGGTCACGATTAATCAGCCGGGCTCTATACTTCGCGGCAATGGGCTGGAGGTGGATCTGGCCAGCAAGCAATACACGCTCAAATCCAAGGTCAATTCCCGCTATGTCCCGTAACCATTCGATGTCATCCGTCCGCTGGCTACTGCTGGCGATGCTGGTCGCTTGCGGCTCGTCGGCCTTCGCGCGCCAGTCCGACCGCAACCAGCCGATGGATATCAACGCCGGCAAACAGGTCGGCAGCCTGGACGACAGCACCCCCACGGTCTTGTCCGGCAATGTCACCATCGATCAGGGCAGCCTGCACGCTGAAGCGGCGCGAGCGGAAATACAGACCAGCAATGGCGACATCGCGCGCGTGGTGCTGACCGGCTCGCCCGCGACCCTCCAGCAGCAGATGGACGACGGCACCCGCATGTCCGCCGTCGCCAGCAAGATCGACTACAACGTCACCACCGACAACGTGGTGTTCACCGGCAAGGTCAACATCAAGCAGCCACGCGGCACGCTGAGCGGCGAGCGCGTGGTGTACAACATGACCAGCGGCCAGGTCACCAGCGGCGGTGAAGGCAATGGTCGGGTGAAGATGCGGATCATGCCCAAGACCACCGGCAGCAAACAACCCGCTGCGGACTCCGGCGCAACGCCGACGCAAGCCCAGCCGGTCGAGAGCGACGGCAGCGACGCCGACAGCCCCGTGGAGGGCGGCTGATGCTGGTCGCCAAGGGACTGCGCAAGTCCTATCGTTCGCGCGAGGTCGTACGCGATTTCGGCCTGACCCTGGATGCCGGCGAAGTGGTCGGCCTGCTCGGTCCCAACGGCGCGGGAAAGACCACCTGTTTCTACATGATCGTCGGGCTGGTTCCTGCCGATGCCGGCCAGATCATGCTCGATGGCAAGGACATCACCGGCGAGCCGATGTATGCGCGCGCCAGATACGGCGTGGGCTACCTGCCACAGGAACCGTCGGTGTTCCGCAAGCTGACCGTCGCCGACAACCTGCGCGTGGTGCTGGAGCTGCGCGATGATCTCGACAAGGCCGGGCGCGAGCGCGAACTGGCCGCATTGATGGACGAGCTGCAGGTCAGCCACGTCGCCGAGCAACTGGGGGCGAGCCTGTCGGGTGGCGAACGTCGCCGGGTGGAGATCGCCCGCGCACTGGCCGGCAATCCGCGTTTGATGTTGCTGGACGAACCGTTCGCCGGCGTCGACCCGATCTCGGTCGGCGAGATCCAGCGCATCGTGCGCCACCTCAAGAACCGCGGCATCGGCGTGCTGATCACCGACCACAACGTGCGCGAGACCTTGGGAATTTGTGACCGGGCGTATATCCTCAACGATGGTGGCGTGCTCGCGCAGGGGGCTCCGGACGCGCTGCTGGCCAATCCCGACGTCCGTCGCGTCTATCTGGGCGACGCCTTCCGCTTGTAGCCGGAAGGCTTGTACCCCGGTGCAGTCCATACCGGGCATGATGCATGTGTAGCGGCCGTCTCCACTATCGGGTCGCGTTGCCTTTTGATCATGAAGCCCCAACTACAAATCTCGCTCGGCCAACATCTGGTGATGACGCCGCAATTGCAGCAGGCGATTCGCCTGTTGCAACTGTCGGCAGTCGAACTGGACGCCGAACTGGTCACCGCGGTCGAAAGCAATCCGCTGCTGGACTGGGCCGAGACCATGGTTGCGGACGGCCCGGCGGACCCGCCCGCCGGTGCCGGCGACCAGGAATCCATCGGCCGCGATACGCCCGCACCGACGGAAGCGGAATGGAGCGGCGGCGATGGCGAGACCTGGTACCAACGCTCCGGTCCACGCGACCCCGACGATGATGATCAATCGTCCGACCAGGTAGCCGAGCCCGACAGCCTGCAAGACCACCTGTTGTGGCAATTGCATCTCAGCCCATTGTCGCCACGCGACCGCCACATCGCGGTGAGGTTGATCGAGGCGATCGACGATGACGGCTACTTCCGCGAATCACTGGAATCCATCGCCGCCGCGCTCGCCCCGGAACTGCAGGTGGACGACGGGGAAATCTGCACCGCGTTGTGCCAGATCCAGCGCTTCGACCCGGTCGGGGTCGGCGCACGCGACCTGGGCGAGTGTCTGCGCCTGCAGCTGGAGCCGCTGTGCGGGGACACCCCGGGCAAGGCCTTGGCACTGCAACTGACCGATGGTCCGCTGGAGCGCTTGCCGCGCATTGGTATCGCCGGGCTCGCCGCGCAGATGAAGCTGGCGGTCGAACAGGTCGAGACTGCGGTGCAACTGCTGCGCACGCTGGATCCGCGTCCCGGAGCCAGCATCGGCGCCATCGCCCATGACACCTACGTCTCCCCGGACGTGGTGATCTGGCGCCAGCATGGCCTGTGGCACGTTGCGCTATCGGAAAGCATGCGTCCACGGGTCAGTATCCACCGCGGTTACGAAGGCATGATCGGCAAAGCCAGCAGCGCCGACGCCAGTTACCTCAAGGGCCACCTGCAGGAAGCTCGCTGGCTGCTCAAGAGTCTGGAGGCGCGCGGTGAAACGATGCTCAAGGTGGCCCGCTGCCTGATCAGCCAGCAGGCCGGATTCCTGGAGTTCGGTGACAGCGCGCTGCGGCCATTGACCTTGCGTGAAGTGGCCGCCGAGATCGGCATGCATGAATCCACCGTATCGCGCGCCGTATCGCGCAAATATGCGCGCACCCCGCGCGGCACCATACCGTTGCGCAATTTCTTCGCCTCCGGCATCGATACCGGCGGCGGCGGCGAAGCGTCCAGCACCGCCATCCAGTCGATGATCCGCAAGCTGGTCGACGCCGAGAATCCGCGCAAGCCCCTCTCCGATGCGCGGCTGGCCGATGCCCTGAAACAGGCAGGCATTCCGGTCGCCCGCCGTACCGTGGCCAAGTACCGCGAAGCCATGGGCATTTACCCGTCCAAGGACCGGGTGCGAATCGCCTGATCTGGACCGCCAACCGGCCGCTGGCTGGGCTATGCTGAACTCCCGTCGCGACGTTAGAGGAGTCCTCCCATGCGTATCGAAGTCTACGGCCAGCAGATCGACATCACCGCCGCCCTCCAGGATCACGTGGAAACCAAGCTCGCGCGCCTGCAGCGCCACTTTGAGCAGCCGTTCGAAGTGCGGGTTCAGCTGGGCCTGGACAAGCCCGACCAACGTGCCGAGGCCACCATCACCTGCGCCGGGAGGACCTTTCATGCCGTCGCGGCGGCGGCTGACATGTACGCTGCCGTCGACCTGCTGACCGACAAGCTGGACCGGCTGCTGATCAAGCACAAGGACAAACAGGTCGACCAGCACCGCCGTGCCGAGAGCTTGGCGCGTATCACCGAACCCGGCTAGTCCCAATGCCCCTGCACCAACTGCTCGACGGCGACCGCATCGCGATCGTCCCTGGATCCCACACCCGCGCGACGGTGATCGACACCGCCGCGCGGATGCTGGCGACCCAGGACGACTACCCATCGATCCGCGACAGCCTGCGCTCACGCGAGCGCCTGGCCAGCACCGCGATCGGCCACGGGGTGGCGATTCCACACGGCCGGACCGGTTTGGTCGGGCACACCCGCGGGGCATTCCTGCACCTGCTCAAGCCGGTGGACTTCGGCGCCCTCGACGGCCAGCCGGTCGACCTGGTGCTGGCAATGGTGGTGCCCGAGCACTTCGTGCATGAGCACCTGGAACAGTTGGCCGAGCTGGCCGAACAATTCTCCGTTACCGGTTTTTGCGCCCATCTGCGCCAGGCCGGCAACGTCGATGAACTGCGCCGCCGCCTGTTGCAACCGCTCGCACACCCCCAGGTGGCGTGATGCCGATATCGAGCGCGCGCATCAGTGCCAACGAACTGTTCGACCAGCAGCGTGAGCGCCTCAAGCTGCGTTGGTTTGCCGGCCAGGCGGGCGGCGATCGCATGCTGGAAGCGGTGGAAACCGTGGCCCGGCGGCCGTCGCTGGCCGGTTACCTGAACGCGATCTACCCCAACAAAGTGCAGATACTGGGCACCGAGGAATTGACCTGGCTGGATTCGCTGGACTCGCGCCACCGCTGGGAGACGATCGAGAAGATCATCCAGTTCCGGCCGCTGGCGCTGGTGATCACCAAGGGCCAAGACTGTCCCACCGACCTGATCGAAGCCGCCGAGGAATCGCTGACTCCGCTGTGGGGCTCACCCGCACGCGGGCACGAGTTGCTCAACCACCTGCAATACCACCTGGCTCGTGCCCTGGCGCCACGAATCACCCTGCATGGGGTATTCATGGAGATCTATTCGATCGGCGTGCTGATTACCGGCGATGCCGGCGCCGGCAAAAGCGAGCTCGCACTGGAGCTGGTAAGCCGTGGCCACCGACTGGTCGCCGACGATGCACCGGAGTTCACCCAGATCGCGCCGGACGTGCTTGACGGTACCTGTCCCGAGCTGCTCCAGGATCTGTTGGAAGTCCGCGGCCTGGGGGTGCTGAACATCCGCCAGATGTTTGGCGACACCGCCGTCAAGACCAATAAATACCTGCGCCTGATTATCCATCTAACCCGTCCCAGCGAGACCAGCGAGCTCGATGGGATGGCACGGTTGACCGGCGATAACCAGACCCGCCGGGTGCACGACCTGGACGTACCGATGAGCTCGCTGCCGGTGATGCCGGGACGCAACCTGGCGGTATTGGCCGAGGCCGCGACCCGCCTGCACAGCTTGCGCATGAAAGGCATGGACCCGGCGGCGGCATTCATCGCCCGGCACAACAACTTCCTCGAACGTGGCACCAGCTGATGGCCAACAACCTGCCCACTTCCTCGCCCTCCTCGCCGGAGCCGACCCGCACCAGATCCGCGGACACCCGTGCGGGCACCGACGCGCTGGTCATCGTCAGCGGCATGTCGGGTTCCGGCAAGTCGGTGGCGTTGAAGACCTTCGAGGACCTGGGCTACTACTGCGTGGACAACCTGCCGGCCGAGTTGCTGCCCGCGTTCGTACGCAGCGCCACCGGGGGCTCGACCACGGCCAAGCTTGCGGTCGGTATCGACGTGCGCAACAGCCACAGCGACCTGAGCAACATCCCGACCTGGCTGTCGGAGGTTGGAAAGCTCGGCCTGGATCCGCGACTGGTGTTCTTCGAGTGTCGCGACGACATCCTGCTCAAGCGCTACGCCGATACCCGTCGACGCCATCCACTGAGCCATCTGGGCCTGTCACTTCCCGACGCGATTGCGCTGGAGCGCCAGGTACTGCGGCCGCTGCGACAGCTGGCCGATGTCGACCTCGATACCAGCGACCTGAACGTCCACCAGTTGCGGCGCCACGTCATCACCGAGTTCGCCCTGGGCAACGACAGCGCGGTGTCACTGTTGTTCGAATCGTTCGCCTACCGCCATGGCGTGCCGAAGGACGCGGATTTCGTGTTCGACGCCCGTTGCCTACCCAACCCGCACTGGGACCCGATCCTGCGGCCGTTGTCGGGACGCGATGGTGCGGTTGGCGATTATTTCGCCGCCCAGCCACTGGTCAACCAGTTCGTCGAACAAGTCAGTGGTTTCCTGGATACCTGGTTGCCGCGACTGCACGAAGACACCAGCCGCAGCTACATCACCGTGGCGTTCGGCTGTACCGGCGGGCGACACCGCTCGGTTTATCTGGCCGAACGCATGGCCCGGCACGCACGTGAGCAGGGATGGGACGAGGTCGCGGTCCACCATCGCGAGATCGACTGAGCCATGGCCGTTGGCATACTCCTCATTACCCACGAAGGCATCGGTAGCGCCGTGCTGGCGGTCGCCTCACGACTGCTGAACCCGTTGCCACTGCGGGCCGAGGCCCTGGAGGTGCCGTTTGACGGCGACCCCGACCAGCTCTTGCCCGGCGCCAGCGCCGCGTTGCGCCGGGTGGATGGCGGCGACGGCGTGCTGGTGCTGACGGACCTGTACGGTTCCACGCCCAGCAACCTGGCTGCCAAGCTGGCCGCGCTGGGCACCCCGGTCAGGCGGGTTTCCGCGTTGAGCTTGCCGATGCTGTTGCGGGTGATGAACTACGCCGAGCTGGACCTGGACCAATTGCCGGCCGTGGCTGGGGCTGGCGCGCGTAACGGTGTGCGGCTGGATGACAGCTGATCATGGCGCTGGCACCGATGCAATGCCCCTCACTGTTGACTACAGCCCCGTGACTACCGTTTTTGGAACCCTGCCATGATCGAACGCGAATTGACCGTCTCCAACCGTTTGGGCCTGCATGCCCGCGCCACCGCCAAACTGGTGCAGCTGCTATCGGGTTACCAGTGCAGCGCGACGCTGATTGCCAAAGGTCGCGAGGTCAACGCCAAGAGCATCATGGGGGTGATGTTGCTGGCCGCCGGCCAAGGTACCCAGGTCCGGTTGCGGGTCGATGGCGACGATGAATCGGCCGTCGCGGAGGCAGTCAGCGCGTTGTTCGAACGTTGCTTTGACGAGGACCAGTAGGATCAAGCGGATACGACAGGAGCTTCGCGGACAACCGGCCTCACGCGGCAACGCACTGGGCCGTGCCCGCGTGCGCCTGCCGCATGTGCTGGACGTGATCGAGGAGCGCATCGCGCCCGATGCCGTTGACGCCGAGCTGGAACGACTGCACAGCGCAATCGATCGCGTACGCAACGACATGCACGGACTGCGCGATCAGTTGCAAGGGGCGCTGGCGCACGAGGTCGGCGAGTTCCTGGACCTGCACGCCCTGCTTCTGGACGATCCGGAGCTGCTCAAGGGGCTGGACGAGCTGATACGCAGCGATCGCTACAGCGCCGACTATGCACTGCGCCTGCAACGCGATCGCATCGCCGCGGTGTTCAACACCATGGACGATGACTACTTCCGCAGCCGGCTGGACGATATCGACCAGGTGATCGGCCGCGTCCACGCCGCATTGCACCGTCGCACCAGCGGGATGAAAGGCGTCGCTGGCGATATCCTGGTCAGCGACAACGTCGCCCCGGCCGAGCTGGCCCAGTTGCAAGCCCAGGGAGTGGTCGCGATCGTGACCGCCAGTGGCAGCCCGTTGTCGCATAGCGCCATCCTGGCCCGCAGCCTGCACCTGCCGCTGGTGGTTGGCGTGGCCAGCGTGCTGCAGCGAATCAACGATGGCGACGCGCTGATCGTCGATGGCGGCACCGGGACGGTGATCCTGGAACCGGCACCCGCGGATCTGCGCCGCCACCGCACCGCGCAACGCGGCTACGTGCGCGAACGACGCGAGCTCAATCGCCTGCGTCGCGAGCCCAACCGCACCCGCGACGATACCGAGATCGAGCTGTACGCCAACGCGGAATCGCGCGCAGACGTCGCCGAGGCGCACGCATTGGGCGCCACCGGGATCGGCCTGTATCGGACCGAATTCCTGTTTCTGCAACGCAATGAACTGCCGGACGAGCAGGAGCAATTCCAGGCCTATCGCGATGTGATCCTGGGGATGAGCGGACGTCCGGTGACCATCCGCACCCTCGACGTCGGCGCCGACAAGGCGGACCGCACCGACCTTGCCCTGCGCGACGAATCAAACCCCGCGCTGGGCCTGCGTGGGATACGGTTGTCGCTGGCGCGCGCCGACTTGCTGGAGACCCAGTTGCGCGCCCTGCTGCGTGCATCGGGCTACGGGCCGCTGCGGATCCTGCTGCCAATGATCACCAGCCGTGATGAAGTGCGCCAGGCGCGTCAGCACATCAAGCGCATTGCTCGCGACCTGCACGGCGAAGGCCATGAGATGGCCGGCCATGTCGCGGTGGGCGCGATGATCGAGGTTCCGGCGGCGGCGATCTCACTGGCGGATTTCATTGGTGAGACGGACTTCCTGTCCATCGGCACCAATGACCTGATCCAGTACCTGCTCGCCGCCGACCGCAACAACGAGGCACTGGGCGAGCTGTACACCTTGCTGCACCCGGCCGTGCTGCGGGTGTTGCGCGATGTGATCCGGGTGGCAAAACGGCGCCAGGTGCCGATTGCGCTATGCGGCGAGGTTGCCGGCGATGCCCGTTTTGCCCCGCTGCTGCTGGCGCTGGGGCTGGAGCAATTCAGCATGCATCCGACCAGCCTGCTAGAGGTGCGCCGCACCATCCGCGACTGCGACCTGGCCCGGCTGCGCGCCCATGCACCGGCATTGATGCGCGCGCGCGACCGCGGCGAGATTGAGCGTTGGCTGGACAACCAGCTCGGTCATTGACCAGCGGTTGTCCCGGCGGCGGCCTCACAACGACCCGGACCGGCAGCGACCGCGGCCAGCAGCATGTCGGTATCACGATCGACCAAAATGAACACCATGCCGTCGGAGGTCCACACGTCGGTCTGTTCGGTACCCATGGACTCGTCGCTGCGAGCAAAGACCTGGCGCTCGTCCGCGCCAATCTGGATCTCGATCTTCGAGCTCATCGACAACGGCACATCCCAGTTGACCGCACTGCGATACGTGCCGTCCGGTGCACAACCCGGGCCAGCCGGGGTCACGGTGAACGTCACCCCGGGCTCCGCGAACGGCAGCTGCGTGGGCACCTCGGGTGCGCTGCAAGCGGCAAGCATCAAACCGGTGGCAAGGGCAATCGCCGAGTGGCGGACAAGTCTGGGTGTCGGATAGCGCATGTTGAAAACCGGGTCGGAAATAATGGCGTATCAATACCACGAAGTCGCCGGCATCGACCCTTATCGCTGGGCACAAACGCCGGGAGCAGGGATAATCCTTCGATGACCACATGAAGCTGGTCGCATCCGGCGCGGGTGCGGCTTCCTGACCAGGAGCACGCATGGCCGAAGCCGTCCGCCACGACAAGACCTCGCATCAATTGCGGATGCTCTCCGACGCCCTCGACAGCGGGCGCCTGGGCCCGGTACGACGGCTGGTCAATACCCTTTCCCCTGCCGAGATCGGCAACCTGCTGGAATCGCTGCCGCTGGGCAAGCGGGTCATCGTCTGGGGGCTGGTGGATCCCGAGGACGACGGTGAGGTCCTGGTCCACGTCGGCGATGAGGTGCGCGAAAGCCTGCTGGCGGACATGGACCCCGACGAGATCATCGCCGCGGTCGGCGACCTCGACATCGATGACCTTGCCGACCTGGTCGAAGACCTGCCCGACACCGTCATCGATGAAGTGCTCAAGTCGATGGACCGGGAAAACCGCGAGCGCCTCGAGCAGGTGCTTTCCTACCCCGAAGGCACCGCCGGGCGCCTGATGAACCCCGACGTGGTGACCGTGCGCGCCGATACCACCGTCGACGTGGTGCTGCGCTTCCTGCGCCTGCGCGGCGAGCTGCCCGAACACACCGACCACCTCTACGTGGTCAGTCGGCGCCATCAGTACCGCGGCCGGATCGCCCTGGCCGCATTGCTGACCCACGAACCATCCACGCCGATCAACCGCCTGCTCGACGACGAACAGCCGGCATTCGACGTGGACGAATCGGCCAACGAGGTGGCCCGCCAGTTCTCCGATCACGACTGGCTGAGCGCACCGGTGGTCGATGACACCCACACCTTGCTGGGCCGCATCACCGTCGATGACGTGGTCGACATCATCCGCGAACAAGCCGAGCACCAAGCCTTGAGCGCGGCAGGCCTGGACGAGGACGAAGACATGTTCAGCCCGGCCCGGCGCGCCTTCCGGCGCCGGTTGATCTGGCTCGGTGTAAACCTGTGCACGGCGTTCCTGGCGGCCGGCGTGATTGGTCGTTTCGAAGGCTCGATCGAGAAGATCGTCGCGCTGGCGATCCTGATGCCGATCGTGGCGGGGATGGGTGGCAATGCCGGCACCCAGGTACTTGCGCTGATGATCCGGGGACTGGCCCTGGGCCAGATCGGCGCCTCCAACGTCGGCGAGCTGCTGCGCAAGGAGCTTGCCGTCGCCCTGATCAACGGCCTGTGCCTGGGCATCGGATTAGGAGTTATCGTACTGCTGTGGTTCCGCGACCCGATGTTGTCGCTGGTGATCGGCGTCGCCCTGACCATCAACCTGCTGACCGCCGCCGCCGGCGGTGTACTGGTGCCACTGAGCCTGAAGCGGATGGGATTCGACCCGGCATTGGCCGGCGGGGTTCTGCTGACCACGATCACCGACGTGATGGGGTTCCTGAGTTTCCTGGGGCTGGCGACCCTGGTGTTGCTGAACTGAGCTCCGAATCGCTGCGCACGCACATTCAATCGCGATCCAACGGGCTGAGCACCCCGCCCGCTCCGCGACCCAACACGTGGGTATAGATCTGCGTGGTCGCCACGTCCTTGTGGCCAAGCAGCTCCTGCACCGTGCGGATGTCGTGCCCGTCCTCCAGCAGATGGGTGGCGAACGAATGGCGCAGCGTATGGCAGGTCGCCGGCTTGTCGATCCCGGCGCGTGCCCGCGCGGTCTTGACCGCACGTTGCAGCACGCCCTCGTCGACATGGTGGCGCCGCTTGCTGCCGTCGCGCGGATCCAGCGAATGGCGCACCGACGGAAACACGAATTGCCAACCGAGTTCGCGGCCGGCATTGGCATACTTGCGCGCCAGCGCATGCGGCAAGCTGACCACACCGAGACCCTGCAACAGGTCCTGCGCGTGTATCACCCGCACCCGCTCGACCTGCTCCCGCAACCGCTCGCGCAACTTGCGCGGCAAAGGCACCCGCCGATCCTTGCCACCCTTGCCATTGCGCACGCAGATCTCGTTGCGGCCGAAGTCCACGTCCTTGACCCGCAGCCGCACGCACTCCATTAGCCGCATCCCGGCGCCATACAACAGCGCCGCCATCAGCCACACCTGGCCATCGAGCAACGCAAGCAACCGGATCACCTCATCGCGCGACAGAACCACCGGAATCCGCTGCGGTCGCTTGGCCCGGACCACCGACTCCATCCATGGCAACTCGATGCCGAGCACCTGCCTGTACAGAAACAACAACGCCGACAGCGCCTGGTTCTGGGTGCTCGCCGCCACGTTGTCGCGCGTCGCCAGCGACGACAGGAACGCCTCCACCTCCACCACCCCCATGTCGCGCGGGTGCCGCTTGCGATTGGCCAGGATGAAACGCTTGATCCAGTACAGATAGACCCGTTCGGTGCGCAGGCTGTAATGCTTCAACCGGCACCGAGCCCGCACCTGCTCCAGCAAGCGCGGCGGACGAGCAGGCAAAGCCTCGCTGCCAGATAACACCGCGATTTCGGGACGATAAGACATGACACCCCACAAAAGCCGCTTTCCCCAGCCAGCTTTCACTCCAAGCGACTGTGGTGTAAGTGGATAAGTCGCTGATGTAGGGTAGGATTTCCCTGATTGACGGCGCCCCAGATTAAAGGCGCCGATCCGATAACCCCCCACTTTGGGGATCTACTAAGCGTTAGGCCGCATGGAAGACTCGATCGCACGCTTGCTAGATCAATACGGAACCGTCGCGGATGGGTCGAGCGCGCTGCTGCGGGCAGACCTTCTTGCTCTGTGCCAAGAGCACTCCGCTTCGGAGACCGCGTTCTGCGATGCTTTCGCTCTGGAACTCGTGCGTCGTTACGCAACTGGAGACCTGGACGCAGATGGCGCTGCATTTGCAGCAGACGACCTCCACGAGGCCGCGGACTTTGCACTGCCACCGTTCGCTAGGCGCGTGTTTGATCTCTTGGAGTATCGTGAGGCGTCGCCAGCTGATGCTCGGCAGTTTCTAGAGGGGCGCGGCCATGGCACTGCGGCCTAATAAGCGTTAGGCCCCATGAGAAAGTTCGTCCTCCTCTTGCTTGCTCTTGGATTGCTAGCGGCTTGTGGTCAAACCACTCCAGCTGACGCGCGTTCCATTGCTTATGAGCGCTTGTCCGCACTCTCGGATCGCCCGTCGCTACAAGGAGAGACGCTTGTCAAGGCGCTCCAAGTCACTGAGCAAAGCGGTGGTACGTACCTCGTTGAGGCAAGGGATGAACCACGCAATCTTCTTTGGGCAGTCATTGTTCATCCGTCAGGAGAGTCGGAGATCACTCGGATGGCAATTGATGGGTAGATCCCGCTGGGGCCTAACAATTCGTTCAAGCCGAACTTGCTTCGCTCCACCAACAACATGGCAGGAAAAGCTTGCCATGTTGTTGCCTCCGCTACGCAAATCGGCTTAACTCAGGCGTTAGACCTGCTATGAAACCACTCGTAATCCCACCAGCAGCACAGCGAGATGAGAAGGCCATCCAGATGCTCAGCGCTTGGATTGCTGAGCAAGGGCAGCACTGCACTATCAAGGTTGGCTTGTGGCAGGACAACGGCCGCGACGAGGCTCCCGCTTGGGGCATCTTTCTTGCGGACACAATTCGTCACATCGCCAATGCGCTTCAAGAGCAATATGGTCAATCTGCCCCTGATTCCATCGCGGCCATCCTTGAGTCCCTTCACAACGAGCTCGGTGACCCCACTTCACCTGTCCAAGGCGGGTTCAGTCATGGTCACGGGTAGCAGGTCTAACAATTCATTCAAGCCAAACCCGCTTCGCGGGTCGGCTTAATTCAGGCGTTAGGCCGCTCGGAAACCGGTTGTATACTTCACTTGAACAACACTGATCGTGCGGCGGCCCCGTTGTTCACACCTTCGTCCGCACCTTCCTTGACTTGGCCGTTAGCCGGGTGCATGTTGAGGAGCGGCTATTCGGGTCGGCTCAACCGGAGGAAAAGCGATGAAGATCAAGCTAATCGTTGGAGTGGCGTTGCTCGCCACTGCGTTCAGTGCTTGGGCAGCGGCAGGTTGCCCGCTCGGCTGCTGCTGATAGCAAACCCAGATGTGTAGAGTGCCCCGCCTCAAGCGGGGCATTTTTTTACTCTGCTGCAAGAGCCACGTCGCCAGCTGCACGCGCTCGCAATCCATGCCTCGGCAAAAGCCTGGGGTATGCTCGGCCTGCGGTCGCACCAGCTGTCGGGCGCGGCCTAACAATTCGTTCAAGCCGAACCTACTTCGCTACACCAACAACATGGCAGGTAAAGCTTGCCATGTTGCCGGCTCCGCTACGCAGGTCGGCTTAACTCAGGCGTTAGGCCCCACACATACCTTATGCACTCACCCAAAGCTCATGATAGCGATCAACTTGAAACTGCCGCTGCCGCGGTAGTTGGTCAGATCATTTTTGTGTTTTCGAGCCTTGAGACCAATGTTGGCCTCTATCTACGCAACGCTGTTGGTGGCAACGACGTGGAGGCTGTAAATCCCCTTATTGTCCGTCTCTCCTTCAAGAGCAAGGTTGATGCGCTTCGCGAGGTCATAGAACACAAGTCCGCGTTAAGCCCGCCCTGCATGCAGGAGTTCCGGCAATGGCACACTGCAATTGACAGGTATCGCTCAAAGCGCAACTCTTTTGTACATGGTGCTTGGGCTATGCATCACTTCCGTCAGCAAGTCATTAACGTTGCGCCTGGCCTGCCAAGCGGCAAGCCGCGCAAAGAGACTCGCTATACCATTGAAGAGCTGGGCTCGGAGTTGGCTGCAGCGAAGCAGATTGCTGCAGCGTTCTATGACTGGAGTGAAAAATGGCCTGCCTAGTGGGGCCTAACAATTCATTCAAGCCGAACCCGCTTCGCGGGTCGGCTTAATTCAGGCGTTAGGCACCACAGGCATGATCTCGAAATCTGATGCAGTCACGTCAATCTTCGGCTACTGGCCGGAGTTCGCAGACGCCCGCTTGATCTCCTTCAGCTACTCGGCTGATAGCAGTGTCACGCTCGAGCTCTTCTACATCGACGTGTCTGCCGGTAAGGGCGCTGTGGTCAGCCTGTTATTCGCTGGCGTCCGAGATATCGAGCTCAATGACTTGGCATCGGACAACGTACTGGACCGCTTGGCGATCGCTGAGGGAAGTCCACTGCTCGTCACCCTCGAGCCTTGTATTGGCTTGGGTGGTAGCTTCACGTGCACGGCGGCCACAGTTACGGGAGTGGTGCCTAACAATTCATTCAAGCCGAAGCCGCTTCGCGGCTCGGCTTAATTCAGGCGTTAGAGCTCACAAGGAGTTTTTATGCGATCTATCGAAGAATCACCGCTTGAAGTTTACGTGGATTACACAGTTCTTCCTGCGAATCAAGCGGCTGTACTGCTATTGAGCCTGGAGAACTTGTATCAACTTGTCGCATCGGGTCGTGACAAAAGCGCCATAAGACTTCCTTATCGAGCCGAACAGATCGCTCAGCTTGGATACCCAACCGACAATGAAAGCGCTTTAAGCCTTGAGAGCTCAAATACCGGGAACTCAATTACTTTCCGTTTTGCTGGTCGTCGTCAGCCGAGCAGAATTCGCTGGGACGGATCGGATCTAAATTTCGTACTTCCTCGCTGGTCAGCGTCGGCCGTTGCCGTCGGCGCGCTCGTAATGGGCTCAATGCTTACTTATGACAAGTGGCTGGACATACAAGTTAAACAACTTGACGTTCAACAGGGCGCGCTTGAGATGGACAGACAGCATGCTGAGATTGAAAAGCTCAGAGCGGAAACAAGTGAAATAGTGCGTAGACTGAGAGAGCCGACTCAAGACGACTATTACCCTGAACGCCGCCGTCCTGATAGACACCTAGATGCAATTTCAAAAAACATTCAGGCCTTTCACTCCGTTGCTAGCCAGCCAAATATTAAAGTAGTGAAAATTAACGGAGAAAGCTTGAAGTGAGCTCTAACAATTCATTCAAGCCGAACTCACTTCGTGAGTCGGCTTAATTCAGGCGTTAGGTCCCACATGAGATTTTCCCGCTGGCTCAATTGGCGATTGGTGCTGCTCTTCGCCGTCCTGGGGCCTTTGTTCGGCGCCATGCCTCTGCTTTTGAGCGTCGCGCTGAGCGGAGAAGCCTCAGCCAACCTGGATCTTTTCGGTCTCTTTGTGGCTTGGGCCTATTTCTTCGGCACTCTGCCGGCCGCCCTCACTGGCTTGCTTGTTCCTGTCGTTGTCGGCTTGCTGCCACACCGGCACCGGGAAGCTGTTTGGGCTCAGCTACTAGCTGCCTCAACTGTCGCACTAGCAGTCAGCTGGCTCCTGTTCGCTACTCTTACCCCCTTCAGTGCGGAAAAATTGGCGGCACTGGGAGCTCTCAGTGGTCTGGCGTGCATGATCGTGGGCATAGCCCTCCGGGTGGGCCCTAACAATTCATTCAAGCCGAACCCGCTTCGCGGGTCGGCTTAATTCAGGCGTTAGGCGTCAACCCAATCAACGTAGCAGTTGGAGATCCAATGAACCAAGCTAATGAGATCAACGACCAGGTCGCTGGCATCCGGCTGTTAGCGCATCAAGCACTTTTGCAAATCCTCTATCGCAGCTGGGGTGCTCCGGCGTCGGAGCTAATGGCGGCTCTCCGCCATGCCAAAGAGGTAATGATTGCGGACTCCCTTCCGAAGCCGGTGACCGATTTGCAGATTCATTGGATCAACCATGAGTTCTCACTCATGGAAACATCGCTACAGGCAAGAATTGACGGGCGGTAGCTCATTCACCCGGGCATTGACGCCTAACAATTCGTTCAAGCCGAACCTACTTCGCTACACCAACAACATGGCAGGTTAAGCTTGCCATGTTGCCGGCTGCGCTACGCAGGTCGGCTTAACTCAGGCGTTAGGCGCGCTCTAGCAAGGCGCCCGCCCGGGGGCTCTAATGATCTGGACATTGCTGGCTGCACTCGTCGTCGTGACCCACGTTGTCGCAATAGTCTTGGGCCGGCCCACCC
Source organism: Lysobacter sp. A289 (assembly GCF_054072675.1). NCBI lineage: Bacteria > Pseudomonadati > Pseudomonadota > Gammaproteobacteria > Lysobacterales > Lysobacteraceae > Lysobacter > Lysobacter sp. A289. The sequence continues at coordinate 234,101 of NZ_JBSVRN010000001.1, read as the reverse complement.
AGGATCGGTTTCAGCGCATTGCGTTTGGCTCAGAACTCGCCGGGCTGTTTAGCTTTCCGGTCGTGTTCTACTTCGCGATCAAGAGTTTCTGCATTGCCGGTGCATGTCGGCACGTCGACACTACCGGTCTCTATCTATCACTTGCAGTATTCGCGCTGCTTGCAACGGTTTCGCTGCTTTCTGCTGCAGGACTCGTGGTGCGTCGGTTGCGCGCCTAACAATTCATTCAAGCCGAAACCGCTTCGCGGTTCGGCTTAATTCAGGCGTTAGGCCTACTTGGAACCACTCATCACCCCTGATGGTCGCTACCTCGTGGTTCGCGGCCGTCTGTGGCGAGCTGCCAACCCGAGCCTCGCGCCCGACGTTCGTTCTAAGCTCGTAGGCGAGCTCATGAATGCACGCCGAGAAGTCAAAGCTGCCGGTCGAGCCCGAGATCAAGAGCGGCTCGCTGTGGCTCGTATCGCAGTGAATTCAGCCAAGATCTCCCTGGGCGAGCGCGGTCCAGTTTGGTGGGCCGACGGAACCAAGGACTTCAATCGGCACTTGGTCAAAAATACACCGTACGCAAGCTGGTACTTAGAAGTTGAGGTACGGTAGGCCTAACAATTCGTTCAAGCCGAACTTGCTTCGCTACACCAACAACATGGCAGGAAAAGCTTGCCATGTTGTCGGCTTCGCTACGCAAGTCGGCTTAACTCAGGCGTTAGGCCTCATGGACAGAGATGCGATTGCCGTGATTGAGATCGATGGAGCGGGCCAGCTCCACGTCGTTCCATCATCCCGCAAATTCCCTTTCATTTATCGCGAGGCCATGGAGGTTCAATGGGACACCTCGCGCTGCTCATTGCACTCTCCGGCACCGCGTGACTGGCCCTACGCTCGCTGGTTCCAGCAAGTTCTTGCAGCTGCACGCGAGCAAGGCTGTGAGTTGTACCCTACTGAAAGCACTCGGTGGCTCAACGTCGGGCCGGACACAAAAGCAGAGCTCTTGCAGGTCGTCGCCAAGGAGGCCTAACAATTCATTCAAGCCGAACCCGCTTCGCGGCTTCGGCAACACCGTCGCATCGGCAAGCGCGCCGCTCTCCTGTTCTTCGCGCTGCGGGTCGGCTTAATTCAGGCGTTAGGTGGTTGCTGTTGATAGTTCTGCATCGCTTCGGTCTTCGGGAATAACATCGCAACGTGCCGGCTGACTCCGGCAGCTTTCAGCGGCGATCGCGCTATCAGCGCGCCTTCATTGAACCCGGCTCCGGTGGTTCGGTCTTCGGACACATCCTCGGGTGCGTTCGCCCGGTTGGCGTCGCTTCGGTCGCTTGCCTCGTCTGTAGTTCCTGGCCGCCTTCACTCTCGTCCTTCGGCGGCATCCAAAGCATCGCATCTGGTACTGTTTCGGCTAGCGGCAGTGTTGTGGGGTCGGTTACTGGAAGCTCGTCCAGAACCCGGGCAGCACCGCCTAACAATTCGTTCAAGCCGAACCTGCTTCGCTACACCAACAACATGGCAGAAAAAGCTTGCCATGTTGTTGGCTCCGCTACGCAGGTCGGCTTAACTCAGGCGTTAGGCCGCTATGACAGACAGTCGCATTTCTAGTTCGCTGTCCACTGTGGCTGGCCTTCTCGCGGGCGTCGGCATTTTGCTGCTCGTCGTATCTGTTGGGTTCTCGGCGCTTCTTCTCTGGCATCAGGAAATTGCGGGCAGTGGCGCCAGGCGGGTTTTTGCACCGCTTTGGCTGCCCGCAACGTTCGCTGTCTGCTCCGCGCTGGTCGTTTCTGGTTCGGTTGCTCTGCGCCGCAAGCTCCCATACCACGCAAAGAGTTCTGCTCGTCGGCTGGCCGGTGCAGCCATGTTGCTCACGGTTGCCGCGTGGGCCATCTGTGGCATCGTATGGGTGGCCGCAGGCTCGTGAGCAGCGGCCTAACAATTCGTTCAAGCCGAACTTGCTTCGCTACACCAACAACATGGCAGATAAAGCTTGCCATGTTGTTGGCTCCACTACGCAAGTCGGCTTAACTCAGGCGTTAGGTGGCAGAGCAACATGACCGCTACTGCAAGAAAAACGCTTCGCGATCTTCAAGTGGCCCACGGGCTGCTTGAGGTGGAGGAAAGCACTGAACGTTTCAGAGTGCTTTGGGTAGCCTCAGTTGCGCTTTCTCGCGCAGTCGGTCATGTGCTGCAGAAGGTAGATTCAAACACTTCGCCGCAGCTCAAAGCCGCCATTTCGCAAGCGTATGCATCGTGGAAAGCCGAGCCGGAAGCGCATCAGATTTTCTTCGAGTTCATCGAGGAAGAGCGCAACTCAGTTCTAAAAGAGTATGAGTTTGGCTTCATGTCTGGGCCAGTAGATGTTCTAATATTGCCAGGCGGCTCTTCGGCTACCCTTGCAGACAACTTGTTCTGTCCTTTGAGTGACGGTCGCTTTGCAGGCGAAGACTGCCGGGATGTTCTGGGACTTGCAATCAATTGGTGGCAAACGCAGCTGGGGCTCATCGATCGTGCAGCTGCCACCTAACAATTCGTTCAAGCCGAACTTGCTTCGCTCCACCAACAACATGGCAGGTAAAGCTTGCCACGTTGTCGGCTCCGCTACGCAAGTCGGCTTAACTCAGGCGTTAGCGCCGCGGGGGAGATTCGATGCGTGCAATTGTCAGCATTGCTATTGGCATAGCAGCGTGGCTGCTGCTGGACTGGCTGGTCTTTCGCCAGTCGGATACCGTGAGGGTTCTCCCGCTCCAAGTGATCCACTTCTTAAAGGTAGTTCAGCCCAATTTTCTCGGCGCCTTGCTGCACATAGTTCCGTGGATGCTTACAGGACTCATAGCAGTCCGGCGCCCAGTTCTGTGTGGAGCAGTTGCTGCGGCTATCGCGAGCTGTATAAATAGTGCTGAGCTAGTGGCTCACGTACCGGATGGCTATCTGACGCAACTATTTGTCAGTTCACTTGCGCTTGCTACGGTGTGGTCACTGTACGGCGCAGCCGGTGCTGCACTCGGCAATGCGATGAGCGGCTCTAACAATTCATTCAAGCCGAACCCGCTTCGCGGGCCGGCTTAATTCAGGCGTTAGCTTGTTATGGCAACCTCTTCGCTACTGACATTCACTGACCTAGTAGCCGCCCTGGGCGGCTACACAATTGTTGTGGGAGCTCTCTCGGGATTTCTCGGTCGCATCTGGGTTCTGCGCGTCGTTGAACGGGAGAAATTCCAACTTCAACGCCAACTCGATCAGACCAATCGAATGCTTCAAGCTGATCTCGACCACCGCCTGCACATCAGCAAGACTCAGTTCGACTCGGAGTTCGCCAACTACAAGGAGATATGGTCCTTGCTAGTCGATCTCCGCATGAAGACTCTGCGACTGAGACCCATGCTTGACTACATTGATCCCGGCGAGACACAGCAAGAGAGACTAACAAAGCGGCTCAAAGAGTTTGGGCCGACCTTTACAGCCCTTCGCGACACTGTCGAAAAGAATAAGCCTTTCTACTCAGAGCAGGTGTACCAGCGCCTTTCTGAAGTAGTTGGCCTGTGCCACGATGAAGCAATAGACGCTGAGTATCATGAGCGGCCGCACAGCGAGTACTGGAAGGAAGCGAGAGCCAACCGGGAGAAGATATCCGGTGCAATCGACACTACTTGCGAAGAGATACGAAAGCGAGTCAATTCAGTCGTAGTAACAAGCTAACAATTCATTCAAGCCGAACCCGCTTCGCGGGTCGGCTTAATTCAGGCGTTAGGCCGCTAGGAGAGCTTCTCGTGACGTGGGAAATTAATCCAGACTTCGCACAACTTCCGGCAATCTCTGTTGGTGACATCGTTCACTTGAAGCACAGCGATGGATTCACCTACGTTGTCAAAGCCATCGTGTCTCGCGCATCCGCAGACCAAATTGACGCTAAAGTTGAAGCACTATTCGACAGTTTTGGTCAAGGACAGCTAACTGCTGGGGAGCCGCTTGAGCTTGTAGGTACAACCTTAACGTTCCCGCCAAAGGCCGTGCACAAAGTGATTTCGCGCGGTGGCGCGGCCTAACAATTCATTCAAGCCGAACCCGCTTCGCGGGTCGGCTTAATTCAGGCGTTAGATGCCAGGGGAGACATCGGTGATACCTGAAGCTTGGCGCTTTCCCATCCTTATCATCGTGTCGTTGGTCGTCTTCGCGGTGATCCTGCGATTCGTTACTCGGCGACGCTCCATCAAGCCAACTCCTGCTTCGGTGCTGTCGGTTTCCGCAGTAGTTGTTGTTGGCGGCATGCTCTTCGCCAAATTTGCTCAAAACGCTGGCTGGCCTTGGTGGATCTACTACACCGTTCCAGCGCTCGTTACCCTTGTTCTTCCGCCAGCCGTCTTCCGCCTCTCGGGGCAGGAGCTTTGGCGCTATCTGGTGCTAGCATTCCTATCAGCGCCAGCCATTCATGTGGCCTTTTCTCTGCTGCTTGGCTGGCACGACTACATGCCATTCCTGCCAGTTCCCTCGTTGCAAGAGCTGCTGGGCCATGGCGGGGCTGGCATCTAACAATTCGTTCAACCCGAACCCGCTTCGTTCCACCAACAACATGGCAGATAGAGCTTGCCATGTTGTTGGCTCTACTACGCAGGTCGGGTTAACTCAAGCGTTAGGCGTCAGATCACTTCTATCGCAACGGGAAAGAGCCATGACAAAGCTTGAGGAGTCCTTTGAGGCCAAAGTGCGATCAGCAGTTGCTGAGTGCCGTAGCCTCGGATACAGCCCGAACGATTTTCAGCAAATGCTAGATTCTTCTAGCGCTGTCCATCTGGCACAAAGGCTCGTAACTTCCGGTGACATTCAGTCCGGGCTCAAGCGTCTGTCTGGTCTCGGCCGCCCTGATCTTGCCATTGAGTCCATCATGCTCGAATCCGAGTTCCATTCATTGTTCCCACAGCCCATCCTAGAGGCTGCTCGCTGGCGTCTTGACCAGGTACAGCCCGGCTGACGCCTAACAATTCGTTCAAGCCGAACCTGCTTCGCTACACCAACAACATGGCAGAAAGAGCTTGCCATGTTGTCGGCTCCGCTACGCAGGTCGGCTTAACTCAGGCGTTAGACATCATATGAAACTTCTGCCTGCTCTTATAGTTCTCACTGCGCTATTCCTTCACCCGCGTGTCTCTCACGCAACGGCCCAAATTCCAGACGAAATAATCATGAATGGCCAGACATTCATGACCCACTCTCAGCCTCTCGCTAAAGTTTTAACACTTGAGCCGCAGGAAGGCGGCATCCGGCTCGACAGACCCTTTGGAGAGTGCACTGCATCTTGGCGTGGGTACCGCGCGACATGGGAGCTTAGAGAGCAGAAGTTGTACTTAAAAAGAATACTAATTAACCCCTGTGCTGACCACCCAAAAGAAGTAAATATAGCGGAACTTATGGCTGGGAGGACGAATCCGATCTTCGCCGACTGGTTCACAGGAGTCTTGGTCGTACCTCAAGGTAAGCTCCTGAGCACTGTGCATATGGGCCATCACACCCAATACGAAAGTTACGTTGTGATGATTTTCAAGAAAGGCGTTGTGGTTTCGAGAGTTGAGCTAGACGAACTGCAATGATGTCTAACAATTCATTCAAGCCGAACCCGCTTCGCGGCTTCGGCAACACCGTCGCATCGGCAAGCGCGCCGCTCTCCTGTTTTTCGCGCTGCGGGTCGGCTTAATTCAGGCGTTAGGCCGCTAAGGGGAGAGCGTCGTGATCATCCTGCGCACACATCCGGAGCACGTTCCAAAGGTTGTGGAGCGCTCCATGCACGCACTCGCACGGTCGCCAACCATTTCACCTGGCGACCTGATCCTTATTTCCTTGGCCGTTGCAAAGACCACCGATGGTCTTCCACCTATTCGGTACGTCATGGAGTTCGTAAAGATCCGGGCTGACCGAACAGGTGACACATCACGGGAGATCTGGGGCAAAAAGTGGCCCTACATCCTCTACGGCCAAGGCTGTCGTCCGCTTGCCAACCCCTTCGACATCCGAGACCATCAGGTGTCGGGTCACAACTATGGTCAAGGTGGCCCATTTGTGTACGTTGATCCAAATGATGAGGCTGTTGTCTGGCAACGCGGGCTTTTGGCGTAACCGGTGCGCGGCCTAACAATTCGTTCAAGCCGAACTTGCTTCGTTACACCAAACACATGGCAGAAAGAGCTTGCCATGTGTTTGGCTCCACTACGCAAGTCGGCTTAACTCAGGCGTTAGGCGGCTTTGAAGGGGCACTACAATGGCTGAGTTCGCAAAGCAAAAGAACGAGCTTCATGCTTTTCTTCAGCTTGTCGAAATCGCTCGACTTGACGCCGACGTTTCATCTATTCGCCAGCTGAGCCCTCCCAACCCAGACATCATCTGCTGGGTCTCAGGCGCCGACCGCGGCTTCGAGCTGACAGCTGTAACCGATCCAGTCATTGAAAGAAAATTTGGCACGGGGCAATTTCATCCCTCAAACTATCGAGTAGATATCGCAGATGCCGTCGAGTGCATCACGCGCAAAGAGCACAAGAGGTACTCTATGCAGCGAATCGAACTCGTTGTCCACGAGGGGGCCACGCCCATTGACGACCTTTGGATATGGGATCAGTCGGAGCTAAATAGGGCGATCCAATTGGCAACGGACAAGTCATCATTTTCAAGGGTATGGCTCCTCGACATCAGCAATAGGAAAGCTCGCGCATATGTTTCTGGTGCAGTTCCCGCCTAGCTAACTGGCAGAGCCGCCTAACAATTCGTTCAAGCCGAACCTGCTTCGTTACAGCACCGTCGTGGCAAAAAAAGCTTGCCACGCCGTTGCCTCCACTGCGCAGGTCGGCTTAACTCAGGCGTTAGCCCGCACCGAGCATCACGTGCTGGGCTTGGGCTGCAGCAACTTGCCGCCTGTCGCGCCACCGGTTCTTTTGGGCATCGCAACCGTAGCGGCCTCGCCTTTCGGCCGGTTGTCGCGAAGGTTCGTTCCGGCCTGCGCGGCCGGGTTCTCGCCAGGCTGGCTCACGGCGGCTGACAGTTCGTGGCGGTGCAGGTTCTCGGCGCGCAGGTACGGTTCCAGCCGCAACATCGTGCAGGGGGTTCGTCGCACTCCACCGTCATCGGCTAAAGTGCGGCCTAACAAGTCATTCAAGCCGAACCCGCTTCATCGCCTCGCTCGAGTGTGTCGTTGGCGGTGTTGCATCGGCTCCCGGTCTGCACGGTGCGGGTCGGCTTAATTCCAGCGTTAGGTCGCTCAGGGAGGATGCGCGCATGTTCCGTAGAAAGCTATGGCTGGGCCTCGCAACGTTGGTCGCCGTCCAGATCGTCATGAGTAATCTTGCCGACGCAATCGGAGCCGACGATCTCAGCTACATCACGTCGCGGTCAGTGTTGATCGCGTTCACAGCGGCGTTCGCAGGCGGCATAGTCGCGCGCAAAGGGTTCGTGGTACCCGCGTTAGGTATGTGGCTCATCATTTGGGCTGCTATCGCATACGTCCTCTACCAAATCGCAGAGCCATTTGGCCAAGCTCCATTCGCGTCCATCCTCCAGCACAACTGGGTGGCCTTCCTGCTCTCTGGTGCGGCAACCGCTGTGGGTGCATTTCTCGGCCAGGCGCTTGCTGTTAGGCTCTATCGTCGTCCGGCAGCAACCTAACAATTCGTTCAAGCCGAACCTGCTTCGTTACACCAACGGCGTGGCAGAAAAAACTTGCCACGCCGTTGCCTCCACTACGCAGGTCGGCTTAACTCAGGCGTTAGGCGGCATAGAGAGGTCGCGGCGACATGACAGCCCAAATCATTGCAGCCCTATTCTTCTGTGCACTCGGAGCCCTGCTGCTCCTCAAAGCTATTCCGCCCAATCGTTGGTTTGGTCTTCGGACACCTCGCACTCTCGCGGACCCGGTCGTTTGGTATCGTGCTCATCGTGCCTTTGGCTGGATACTCCTCATCATCGGGCTTGCGGCCGCAGCAGCCGTAGGTCTGTGGCCTACCACGCCAGTGGACCCGGCTTGGGGACTTTTCGCAGTGCTTGTAATCGCGGCGGCAACGGTGATCGTGTATCGCCGGTATGCCGCCTAACAATTCGTTCAAGCCGAACCTACTTCGCTACACCAACAACATGGCAAAAGGAGCTTGCCATGTTGTTGGCTCCGCTACGCAGGTCGGCTTAACTCAGGCGTTAGGCGGCTTTGAAGGGGCACTACAATGGCTGAGTTCGCAAAGCAAAAGAACGAGCTTCATGCTTTTCTTCAGCTTGTCGAAATCGCTCGACTTGACGCCGACGTTTCATCTATTCGCCAGCTGAGCCCTCCCAACCCAGACATCATCTGCTGGGTCTCAGGCGCCGACCGCGGCTTCGAGCTGACAGCTGTAACCGATCCAGTCATTGAAAGAAAATTTGGCACGGGGCAATTTCATCCCTCAAACTATCGAGTAGATATCGCAGATGCCGTCGAGTGCATCACGCGCAAAGAGCACAAGAGGTACTCTATGCAGCGAATCGAACTCGTTGTCCACGAGGGGGCCACGCCCATTGACGACCTTTGGATATGGGATCAGTCGGAGCTAAATAGGGCGATCCAATTGGCAACGGACAAGTCATCATTTTCAAGGGTATGGCTCCTCGACATCAGCAATAGGAAAGCTCGCGCATATGTTTCTGGTGCAGTTCCCGCCTAGCTAACTGGCAGAGCCGCCTAACAATTCGTTCAAGCCGAACCTGCTTCGTTACAGCACCGTCGTGGCAAAAAAAGCTTGCCACGCCGTTGCCTCCACTGCGCAGGTCGGCTTAACTCAGGCGTTAGACCTTTGCACCAAGCACTTGCGCGCCTCAAAGTAGCACTGTAGTGTCACTTCATGCGTACAGAACTCGTCACCACCCTTAAGCGCCAAGCTACTGACCTCCTCTCGGACATCGAGCGAGACAAAGAGCCCATCCTCATCACCCAGCATGGACTGCCCAGCGCCTATCTCGTGGACGTTGAGACCTACCAACTCATGCAACAGCGCATGACCGTGCTGGAGGGCATCGCCCGCGGGGAGCAGGCAGTCGCTGAAGGACGCGTGGCCACCCACGCCCAAGCCAAGAAGCGCTTGGCCCGATGGTTGAAATAATCTGGTCGGAGCCGGCGTTGAGCGACTTGGACGCTATTGCCGACTACATCGCCCTGGAGAATACGGCTGCAGCTGCAGTGCTAGTCAAGCGCGTAGTCGCCCACGTTGAGCATCTTGCGGATCATCCGGAGAGTGGCGGCCGCCCACCGGAACTCAAGCGGTCACGGTATCGCCAAGTTGTTGAACCGCCCTGCCGCATCTTCTATCGCTATGACGGACACAAGGTTTTTATCCTGCACGTCATGCGGTCAGAGCGTCTACTCCGTAAAGGACGGCTTGCATCTCGTGCAAAGCAGGCAAAGATCTAACAATTCGTTCAAGCCGAACTTGCTTCGCTCCACCAACAACGTGGCAGAAAAAGCTTGCCACGTTGTTGGCTCCGCTACGCAAGTCGGCTTAAATCAGGCGTTAGGCGGCATGCCATTGGTCACAGCGGCTTGTGTCACTTTGCTCTATTTGCAAGGGAAAGTAGCATCCGTCAGGCACTCTGAAACTTAAGGGCTTTTCCATGATGCGACTCAAAGCTTTTGACGTGCCGACCCCGCTCAAACTCAGTGCTGCTTGGGCCGCTACCGTCCTGTGCTACATCTATTGTGACTACTTCGACCTCTATGTGCCGGGTAAGGTGCAGAGCATCCTCGAGGGGCATGGGCCGTTCGGTCCCGTCTCGCAGTGGACGCTTCTTGGCGCGGGGGTGCTACTCATAGTCCCAAGTACGATGGTATTTCTATCGGTCGTGCTGCGACCGACGGCGAGTAGGCTCTTGAGCCTCGTCTTTGGTGTCATATACACCTTGATTATGGTTCTTCTAGCGTTCGTAGTTCAGTGGTATTTTTACAAGTTTTTCGCAGTAGTGGAGGCGGCACTCACCGCCACCATAATCTGGATCGCATGGCGGTGGCCTAAAGCAGATGCCGCCTAACAATTCGTTCAAGCCGAACCTGCTTCGCTACACCAACAACATGGCAGGTAAAGCTTGCCATGTTGCCGGCTCCGCTACGCAGGTCGGCTTAACTCACGCGTTAGGCGGCTAGACTAGCTCTGTCGTTCATCAACTAAAGGGGAACAACCATGGGGATGGTTTTTTGTAGGGGTTGCGGCAAAGAGATCCACGAGACGGCGCCGGCATGTCCGCTATGCGGAGCATTGCAGATCGGTCCAACGCAACTCACATCAGGGCGCAGCGTCGGCAAGCTAATTGCGTGGGGATTTGTGTGGGTGTGCGTTTTTTGGCTTGTGTCGTTGTTCTTCGCAGGCATGTTCGCAGGCGCCCTCGACCCAGAGAATGCTAGCGCCGCCGGTGAACGAGTCGGAGAGACCCTCGCTGCCCCATTCCTTCTACTAGCAATCCTAGTGTCCGCTCTGCTTACCTACTTCGGCAAATTGCCCGGTACAAGAGTAGCCGCCTAGCAATTCATTCAAGCCGAACCCGCTTCATCGCTTCGTTCAAATGTGTCTTTGGCGGCGTTGCATCGGCATCCGGTCTGTACCGTGCGGGTCAGCTTCACTCAGGCGTTAGGGGGCACTTCATGCGTCTCGCAATCTTGGCGTTAGCTACTTTGGCACTATTCGGCTGCACCACGACTCATCTCGGGCCGCAAAAGCCACCGGAATACTTCGTCAACCCAAGCGTGCTCTACCTGTCCGAAGCTTCGGGAGAGTTTGCTGAAATAGTTAAGAGAACCGTCTCTCCTGCACTACGCTCGGCGACGGATGTGGAGAGAGCCTTCCTGGTCAACTTCGAGTACCCGGACGGAAAGGAAGGTCTGTGCCTTTGCCTAACACCGAGTTCCGCCGAGCCCATGAGAACAGCGGAGAAGGTTGGTGATGCCTTCGGGTTGATCGCGGAGCAAGGTGTCTATTTGGATATCATGTTCATCGGCGATGAATCGCTGCGCTCTGTAGAACAGGTTGCCAAGCCCTTCTATGAGCGCCCCTAACAATTCATTCAAGCCGAACCCGCTTCGCGGCGCGGCTTAACTCAGGCGTTAGCCCTCATACCCGGTTCCCCAATGTTTGAGAGATTGCCACACAGCCTGGAACGCTTGCGCCTCCGCACCCTGCGGCCAGACGATCTTGATGCCTTTCACGCGTATCGCAGTGATCCAGTTGTCGCTAGGTACCAAGGCTGGGAACCAATGACGCTATGGGAGGCTTCGGACTTCCTGCGGTCTCAAGCCAGCCAAACCAGCCATGCGCCTGACACATGGCGGCAATTGGCAATTGCCGCCCTGAAGAGCGATTTATTGATCGGTGATATTGGTGTATGGCTTTCTCCTGACTGTTTACAAGCAGAGTTTGGCCTTAGCATCACCCCCGTGGTTCAGGGGAACGGGTATGGCGCTGAGTGCGTACGCGGGTTGATAGAACTCTTGTTCTCGGCCACAGCCGTCGCTGAAGTTGTAGCAAGCACGGATGTCCGCAATTTGGCGTGCCTCGCGGTCTTGGCGCACTCAGGCATGCGCCACATGGACACGCGACAGGCTGAGTACAAGGGTGAGATTTGTACAGAGCATCTGTTCTCAGTGCGCAAGACTGAGGGCTAACAATTCATTCAAGCCGAAGCCGCTTCGCGGCTCGGCTTAATTCAGGCGTTAGGCGGCAAGGGGCAGTACTCGTATCTTCATTCTTAAAAAGGGGGCAGAGTCATGAGCACAGAGCTTCTGTATTTGACGTTGGTCGCTGCGTTCACCGCAGTGCTGTGGGTTCCATACATCCTGAACCGTTTTGCTGTCTGGGGTCTCTCCAACACCGTCGGATACCCGTCCAACCCGAAGCCCCAGTCTTCCTGGGCAGTTCGCCTACTTAAAGCACATGCCAATGCCGTGGAGAACCTGGTGGTCTTCGCCGCCCTAGTGCTCATCGCGGATGCTGCCGGCGTCAGTAACTCCATTACTGTCGGCGCATGCGTTGTGTACTTCTGGGCCCGGGTAGTACACGCAATCGCCTATGCGTTTGCACTGCCATGGCTTCGCACCCTAGCCTTCGTTGCCGGGTTCTTTGCACAGGTGGCAATTGCATGGCAGTTACTCGCTGCAGCGTGAGTTGCCGCCTAACAATTCGTTCAAGCCGAACTTGCTTCGCTACACCAACAACATGGCAGAGAAAGCTTGCCATGTTGCCGGCTACGCTACGCAGGTCGGCTTAACTCAGACGTTAGGCGCCAACCGGAGGTCCGTCGCAAATGGAAGCAGTCATTTTCGCGCTGAGCTTTGCTGCAATTGCCTTTCTGATCTTTCTTGCGTTCAAGCACTGCGACAAGCGCTTGACCTTTACCTTTGGGTTGTTGTTCGCAGCCTACCTAGGACTCGATGATCTGGTCACTGGCTTGCCATCCGGCTCGTCTGCATTTAGTTTTATCGGCGGAGAATGGAATTGGTCTGGAAAGATCTACAGCCTACTGTTGTCCGTCGTGGTGGTGCTCGGGCTGGGCATCAAGCCCGAGGCACTTGGCCTTACCCTGTCGCAAAGAAACCTCAGAGCATCTCTAATCGCTCTGTTCCTTTTCATCCTCTGGGGTCTCTCACTCGGGCTGCTCTTCAAACCCTCAGTCCCGTCTGTAGAGACGTTTGCGTTCCAGGCGTCGATGCCCGGAATTGTGGAAGAACTGGTGTATCGCGGCATCGCTCCAGCCATCTTGCTCGGCCTCATCCGTGGCAAAGAGCCTTCGCAAGGCATACCCTGGGCCGTAGTGTTCATCACCGCTGTTGCCTTTGGCATCTGGCACGGGCTGAGCTACTCGGACGCTGCGTTCTCGTTTGACCCAATGTCTGCCTTGTTCCCGTTCATCGGTAGTATTGCCGGCGGTTGGTTGCGGTTCAATAGTGGCAGCTTGCTTTTCCCAGTCTTGGCGCACAGCTTTGCAAATGTCGCATTCCATCTCACTGCACTGATTGGCGCCTAACAATTCGTTCAACGCGAACTTAGGCGATAGACCCCTATGCTCGAGACCATCGCCAGAACAGTTGATCGCCCGATAGTCAGGGTGGGCTTGGGATTCCTCGGACTCCTGTTCGCTGCCGTTCTTTGCATCTTCCTTCTTGTCCTGCTCTACGTTGGTAGCCCGGACGCCGCAGCTATTGGCATCGGAGGCTACTTGGGATTAGCAGGGGGGCTGCTGCGAATGTTGTTCCGTACGTCTACTCTCAGACGTCGCCAGATTCTTCGAATAGTGACGCTCGCACTCCTCGCCACTGGTACTGTTACGGCCACAGCCTTGGTGTTCGGCTGGCTCGCTCCAGGCGGTTCTCACACTTGGCGCGCTTTCATCTGCGTTTCTCTTGTCATCAGCATTCTGCTCCTATTGGCCACGCTTCCATCGTTCTGGTCGGGGCCTAACAATTCGTTCAAGCCGAACCCGCTTCGCGGATCGGCTTAATTCCGGCGCTAGCCCCTGGAGCAAGCATCATGAAAATCCGAAAGGAAGGCCCTTCGGATACAGCGGCTGTTGAGGCCTCGACTATCGCGGCATTCCAGAACGCCGCTCACACCAACCATGCCGAACAATTTATTGTCAGGGCGCTGCGCAACTCCGGCCAGCTCACTGTCTCTCTCGTCGCAGAGGACAATGACTCGATTATCGGGCATGTCGCAGTATCGCCTGTAGCTATTTCGAGTGGTGCAGAACGGTGGTACGGGCTTGGGCCAATCTCCGTAACGCCAGAGCACCAAGGACAGGGGGTTGGCGCTCAGCTCATGGAGCACGCGCTTGCAGAGTTACGCACGCTAGGCGCTGCCGGGTGCGTTGTGCTTGGAGAGCCTGGCTACTACTCGCGCTTTGGCTTCAATGCGGAGCCTTCGCTGGTACTGCCCGGCGTTCCGGCAGAGTACTTCCAAGCCATTTCGTTCAATGGTTCGCTGCCCCTTGGGACGGTCTCGTATCATGACTCGTTCGCAGCCAAGGTCTAACAATTCATTCAAGCTGAACCCGCTTCATCGCCTCGTTCAAGTGCGTCGTTGGCGGTGTTGCATCGGCTCCCGGTCTGCACGGTGCGGGTCGGCTTAACTCGGGCGTTAGGTCTCACAGGGGATACTCTCAGTGCTCAAGGAAGTGGGTGGCGTCAAGATTCAGCTCAAGCACCGGGCAACTTGTCACTGTGGCTCAGTGGAGCTAGAGCTCGATCTGCCGGACGGCATCGTCAATCCGCGCCGCTGTGACTGTTCCATCTGTCGGCGCAAGGGCGCGGTTGTCGCTTCGGTGCTCTTGAACGGCGTCCGCATCGTTAAAGGCGCAGAGCATCTGAAGCTCTACCAATTCAAGACTCACACCGCAAAGCACTATTTCTGCGCCAATTGCGGCATCTACACGCATCATCAGCGTCGCTCCAGCCCAGACCAATACGGCTACAACGTTGGCTGTCTGGAGGGCGTCAACCCATTTGCAATTCCAAATATTCCAACCAATGATGGAGTCAACCATCCAGCGGATCGGGGTTGAGGCTTAACGCCGGAGTTAAGCCGCACAAGGGCCCTCGTCGCAGATCAACCTCACCGTTTGGAGTCATCGTGTCCGCACCAGCTCGCGCCGGCATCTTCATCTACGCCAAAGACCCTGATTGCCTTTCTGGCTTTTACCAGTCTGTTCTGGGCATGACGGCCGCTCATCGCACTGATCAGGTGGTTGTGCTTCGCTCGCCGGATTTGCAGCTCATCGTTCACGCCATGCCTCCAGAAGTTGCGTCGCAGGTCGCAATCACCAGCCCGCCGCAGCTGCGCGACAGTGCTGCTATCAAATTCTTCTGCACTGTCCCTAGCCTTTCGGGCGCTGAAGAATCAGCGCAAGCTTTGGGCGGGCAGATCCTTCCAGAGCAATGGCAAGGCCCCGGGTTCGTCGTTCGCAATGCCTGTGATCCTGAGGGCAATATCTTCCAGGTACGTGCGAGTGCGGCCTAACACACACATGTCCGCACAGCTTGGATCTAGCCGTTGCAAGGACTGGGGGCATCCAATTCCGCCAGTTGAGGTGTAACATGCGCATCGCAAAGACTGATATTCCAGCACGTATCACTATTCCGGGCGCCACGGCCCGACAGATTCCAGATTTCGGTGATGCCAGTGGTTATGGAGCTATTGGAGCAGAGTATTTCTCGCTTGGACAAGGCACGGACATCGCTCCATTGCTTCAAGGACTCGAAGACGATCTTTGCCAAGCCCCGCATTGGGGTTATCTAATAGAAGGTGAGATCATCGTTACGTACAAAGATGGGAGCCATGAGTCTGTGGGTTCTGGTGATATGTTCTTCTGGCCTCCTGGACATACGGTGCGAGTCGAGAAAGATGCTGAGGTGGTGCTTTTCAGCCCGCAGCATGAACATGGCCAAGTGATCGACCACATGCAAAGGAAGCTCGCAGGTGAGGCCTAACAGTTCGTTCAAGGCGAACCCGCTTCGCAAGTCGGCTTAACTCGGGCGTTAGACTGCGGGAGAATCGTCATGACCACATCACCTACCAAATTTCGCAGCATGAACGAGTTCTATCCGTTCTATCTTGGCCAACACACCAATAGAACCTGCAGACGGCTTCACTTTGCAGGGACAACCCTCGCACTGCTCATTGCTGCCTACGCTGTATATACCGGTAACTGGTGGCTGATAATTGTCGCCATCCTGCAGGGCTACGCATGGGCCTGGGTTGGGCATTTCTTCTTTGAGCACAACAGGCCAGCGACGTTCACACATCCGCTCTACAGTTTTGCGGGCGACTGGTACATGTGGTTTGACGTTTTGCGTGGCCGAGTCAAGCTCTAAGATGACCGCCCGCAGCCTAACAATTCGTTCAAGGCAAACCTGCATGGCCAGGCCCAGCTGGCGGCAAACGTACTTACGGTTTTTGCCTGCCTGCATGAGTGGCAGAACAGCGCTGCATTCAGCTGGTAGATGACGTTCGTTCGAGTGTATCGTTGGCGATGTCGCATAGGCTTCCGACCTGCACGATGCGGCTCCTTTTGATTCCGGCGTTACGCGGCTATGGCAGCACTCCTGTATCTCGCAGCATTTCTCGCCGTAGCTCTCGCCGTGGCGCATTCCGTGCTTGGCGAGAGGTACATTCTGGTTCGGCTGTTCCGCCGCGATGATCTGCCCAAGCTATTCGGCAGTTCGGAGTTCACCATTCGCACGCTGCGCTTTGCATGGCACATCACCACGGTCGCGTGGATCGGACTTGCTGCATTGCTGGTACATGCGGGCCGCGATGACCTAAGCACGTCCGGCGTGTTGCGCATCATCGGAGCCACTTTTGTCGCCTCAGGCTTTCTCCCCCTTCTTTTCACTCGTGGCAAGCACTTGTCTTGGCTGGTACTGTTCACCATTGGCGGCATCGCACTCTGGTGTGCCGTCTAACAAGGCCATTCAAGCCGACGCCAGGCCCACACCCCAACCATGAAAAGCATCCTGCTAGTCGGTCTCGGAGGGTTCATCGGCTCGGTCGCTCGCTACAAGCTGGGCGGCTTGGTTCTCCACCTGGCTGCGCAAGAACGCTTTCCGTACAGCACGTTTGTGGTCAATGTTCTCGGCTGCTTGGTCATAGGTGTTCTTGCCGGTCTCGCCGAGCGGTATGACTTGTTTGGCCCTGGCACAAGACTCTTTCTCTTCACCGGCCTGCTCGGTGGGTTCACAACCTTTTCCGCGTTCGGCCTGGATGCCGTGTTTCTTGTGCGTCGCGGTGAGTTCTGGGTGGCTGCATTGTATGCCGGTGCCAGCGTAGTCCTTGGTATCACTGCGGTTTGGCTGGGCCTCAAGCTCATCTCAATGCTCCCGCGCTGAGGCCTGCTAGCTTCCGAAACGGCATTGCGCAAGAACCGCAACATCAATGAATACTCGGGTGATCTGTTCGAATTCGGGCCGGATCAATTTACCGGTTGATCCGGGACTGTTGCACGGTCTTGACGCCGGTTCGGGCATGGTCGGTTCTCCGCCACTCCCGGAACTCCCGCCATGTCCAACACCCTCTATGACGCCCTGCGCGAAAGCCACGAAACCCAGCGCGCGTTGTTGCGCAAGTTGTTGCGCAGCAAGCCGGGCACGCAGGCGCGGATCAGCCTGTTCAAGGACGTGCGGGTGGAGCTCGAGGCGCACGAGGCGGCCGAGGAGCGCTACCTCTACGCCCCGATGCTGATGGACGACGCCGGCCTGGACTCGGCCCGGCATGCCTTGCACGAGCACCACCAGATCGACGAGCTGGTCGCCGACGTGCAGGCGCTGGCGCCCGATGGCGATGCCTGGATCGAGAAGGCCCGCGAGCTGTCGCACGAGGTGCACCATCATCTGCGCGAGGAGGAGAAGAAGTTCTTCCAGATGTCCGGGAAGATCCTCAGCGAGGCGCAGAAGACCCGCCTGGCCGGGCAGTACCGACGCGATTACGCGCGGATGCGCAAGCAGTTGGAAACGGCGTGAGTGTCCGACTCCTACGTCACCTCTACGACGCGAATGCCGAAGACATTGAGCTCCGGGTGTGGCAGGCGCTGGGCCTACCCTAGCGGTCGCGGACGGTGATCGAGAACGGCGCCAGCCATCCCGGACTGGGCAACAACGGCGAGGTGCTGTCCGGCCAGGTGCTATAAGTGTGTACCTTTCCGGGCCTGTTCGACCCAGCCTCAAGTATCCGATCTCCCGCTACCAACTCAAGGATGAGACCATGCCCCTGCGTGCCCTGCACCTGTTGTCCTGCCTGCTGTTTTTGCTGCTGCCCGGCCCGTCGTTGCGCGCAGCCGAGCCCACGCCCCCCGCATTGATGCTCGCGACGACCTACGAGGCCGGGGTCGACGTGTCTGAGTATTGGATCAGCGAAAAACTGGATGGGGTGCGCGGCCGTTGGGATGGCACTGTGCTGCGTACCCGCGGGGGATACCGGGTTGACCCGCCGGACTGGTTCACCGCTGACTGGCCGACGGTAGCGATGGATGGCGAATTGTGGCTGGGCCGCGGTCGGTTCTCCGACGTCAGCGGTGTGGCGCGCTCTACCGAGCCGGATGAGGCGGCTTGGCGGCAGGTGAAATTCATGGTGTTCGACCTGCCCGCCTCCACGGAGCCGTTCGGAACGCGAGTGCTACAGATGCGCTCCGTGCTTGCCCAGGCCGATATCGACTGGCTGCAACCGGTGCCCCAGGTCCGGGTCGCCAATGCCGGGGAACTCGACGAGCGGTTCGATGCGGTAGTCGCGGCCGGCGGCGAGGGGCTGATGCTGCATCATCGGCTGGCGAAATATGCGTTTGGCCGCAGTGATGATCTGCTCAAGTACAAGCCCTACCAGGATGCCGAAGCACTAGTGGTCGGCCATACGGATGGGCGCGGAAAATATGCGGGCATGCTCGGCGCGTTGATCGTGGAGCGACCCGATGGACTCCGGTTCCGCATCGGCAGCGGCTTCACCGATGCACAGCGGGCGGAACCGCCACCGGTGGGGAGCCATGTCACCTATCGATACAACGGATTGACATCCAACGGTGTGCCGCGTTTTGCGCGGTTCCTGCACATCCGCCATTTGCTGCCGCCTCCCGACCCCGAGTGATGATCACCCGGTAGCCGCGATGCGGGCCGGAACTACGCCGCTGAGGCCTTCAGCAGGCTTTC
Organism: Lysobacter sp. A289; assembly: GCF_054072675.1. Classification (NCBI taxonomy): domain Bacteria; kingdom Pseudomonadati; phylum Pseudomonadota; class Gammaproteobacteria; order Lysobacterales; family Lysobacteraceae; genus Lysobacter; species Lysobacter sp. A289. The sequence goes on along the minus strand of NZ_JBSVRN010000001.1, from coordinate 215,452 downwards.
CAGTACCGCCATCCGCACGGCGACCCCGTTACGGACTTGTTGCAGGACCAGTGATTGCGGTCCATCGGCCACCTCGTCGGTGATCTCGACGCCGCGATTGATCGGACCCGGGTGCGTCACCACCGCGTCCGGTGCGGCCCGGCGCAGGCGCACGGCAGTGAGTCCGTAATCGCGGTGGTAATCATCCAGCGAGTTGACCAGACCATCCGCCATCCGTTCGCGCTGCAGGCGCAGCATCATCACGACGTCGACGCCATCCAGAGCGGCGTCCAGGTCGTGGAGGACGCGGCAACCCGGAAGGCTGGATGCATCCGGCAACAACCCCCCGGGGCCACAGACGCGGATCTCACCGGCCCCCAGGATGCGCAAGGCGTCCAGATCGGAACGGGCCACGCGCGAGTGCTTGACGTCACCGACGATCAGTACCTTGAGCCCGGCAAAGTCCTCACCCTTGGCTTGCCGCAGCGTCAGCATGTCGAGCAAACCCTGGGTGGGATGGGCGTTGCGACCATCGCCAGCGTTCACCAGCGAGGTCTGCGCGCCCGCGTGGGCGGCAAGCGCCGCCACCGCGCCATTGTCCTGATGACGCACCACGAACCCGCGCACGCCCATCGCCTCGATGGTCCTGAGGGTGTCACTGGCCGTTTCACCTTTGCGGGTGGAGGACATGGACACATCGAAATTGAGCACGTCGGCACCCAGCCTTTGAGCCGCGAGCTGGAAGCTCAGCCGGGTGCGGGTGGACGCCTCGAAAAACAATGTGCAAACAGCAATACCGGCAAGTGAATGACGGTTGTCCTGGCCATCGGCATAACGCTGGGCGTGGTCGAGCAGCGCGACAAGCTGCTTGCGCGGCATGTCCTCCAGGGTCAGCAAATGCCGACTGGTCGGACCGGAAGCCTCTGGATGATGCGTGGTTACAGTCATGTGTTCTCTTGGCCAATCTGGCTAATGGATATGGCGTCATCGGGTGCGGCCAACCAGCGCTCGACAATGACCGCGGCGGCAACCGCATCCAGCGTTTGCGCATCCTTGCGCCGCTTGCGGCCCTGGGCCCGATCATCGGCAAAACGCTGTGCCGCCTCGATCGAGCTGGAGCGTTCGTCGACCAGCACCACGGGCAGCCGGTACCGCGCCTGCAGCTCACGCGCAAAAGCGTGCGCCCGAAGCCTGGCCGGCTGGCTGCCACCGTCCAGGGTCAACGGGTCGCCCACGACCATGCCGTCGGGGAGCCATTGACTGCGCAACCGGTCGAGCATGATCCAGTCCGGCGTGATCCAGTCCGGACCGTGGCCATGTACGCCGATAACCGCCAACGGACGTGCGTGGTGACCGAAGCTGTTGCCCACGGCGACGCCGATCCGGCGGGAGCCCACATCGAAACCAAACACGGTGCCATCGCGGCGGATCTCCGCCGTCCCTGGATCCGGCGCGGGCGTGCTGGTACTCATGCGCGCCCGGAGTAGGAAGCCAGGTGTGCAAAATCCACCCCGATGCGGCCGGCGGCGGCTTCCCAGCGGATGTCCAATGGGAGGGAAAACAGCAACTCGGTGTCGGCGGGTGCAGTCAACCAGTCGTTTTCGGCCAACTCCTGTTCGAGCTGACCGGCCCCCCAACCGGCGCAACCCAGCGCGACCAACGCGTTGGCCGGACCTTCCCCGCGCGCCATCGCTTCCAGGATGTCGCGGGAGGTGCTCAGGAACAATGACGGGCTGATTGACAGCGTCGAGTCCCATTGGCCACCGCCATCGTGCAGGACGAAGCCGCGCTCGGGATGAACCGGCCCGCCCGCCAGCACGGGCTGGGCGCGCATGTCGTCGCTGCCACCGTCGACATCCATCTGCCCCAGCACGTCGCCCAGGCAGTATTCGGAGGTGCGGTTGACCACGATGCCCATCGCCCCATCAGCGTCGTGCTGGCAGATCAAGGCGACGCTGCGTGAGAACGGGCTGTCGCCCAGGGACGACAAGGCGATCAGCAACTGATTGGCAAGTGGGGTGGCGACAGAACTCATGGCCAGCATTCTAGCCTGCGCATCTACCAAGCCAACGGGTATTCACACGGGACTGATCCGCGATCACCCATTGTTGATTTGCTCGAAACCAAACGCGATGATGCCGGGGTCTTGGGTTCGGCCCACGCAATGGCGGTGACGGGGACGACCACACCGACAGGGGAGCACTAACAACATGCAGATGAGCGCGCGCAGCGAACGATGGAAGCGGTGGCGACTGCCGGCGCTGGCGGCTGCCATCCTGCTGATTGTCGTGCTGCCCATGATCCTGCTGTACTCGGTGATGCGCGGAAACTTCGAAGCCGCTGACCGGGTCAACCACATCCGCAACGTGGAGTCGATGATCCACTCGTTGACGTATGAAGTACGCAATATCGAGGCCGCCACACTGGCGCTCGCCGCCGGTATCGACACGCCGCTGGTTCGCAGCCGCCTGCAGGACAGCACCGCGCAGATCCCGGAGAAGTTCGCCAAGCTGGTTCAACTCACGCGCGAAGATCCAAAGCAGCAACTGGCCATGGGCCAGCTGAAAAGCACCCTGGAGCAACGTCGCCGCCTGGCCGATGAGACCACGCACAGTACCGGCCGGGATCAGCAGTTCGCCAGGGTCGAAGAGATCATCACCCGTTATCCGATCCAGTCGATTACCGCGCAGATCCTTGACCGGGAACAGGAGCGTCTCGACCAGCACATCGACATCGCGCAACGCCTGCGTGGCCAAGGCGTTGGCCTGATCTGGGTGGCCATGATCGCGCAACTGGCGCTGCTGGGCCTGCTGACATACTTGTCGCAAGCCCAGAGCGTTCGCAATCTGCACACCGAGCGGGCGTTGCAAGGTGCCAACGCCCGCGCAGAATCGGCTTTGCAGACGGTGCGTGAACCGATCGTGGCGATTGACGCCGGCCAACGCGTAGTGATGCACAACACGGCGTTCACCGAGCTGTATGGCCAGCCCGAAATCGAGGGCCGTGAGGATGCTGACCCGGAGTTGGCGAATGCGGAGGTTTTCCACGGTCGCCCTTTGGCGGAGATTGGCGGCGGCGCCTGGCAAGATCCGGTATTCCTGCAGCGCCTGACCGACGTACTGAAGCGCAACCGGGAGTTGTGGGATTACGAGCAGCGCCAGCGCACCAGCGATGGCAGCGACCGGGTCATGCTCATCAACGCCCGGCGCATGCCGCTACCGGACAGCGAGGACCAGGTGGTGTTGATCACCGTCAGTGACATCACCGCGCGGAAGGCGACCGAGAACCACATCCGCGAACTCAACAGTCAGTTGGAAGGCAAGATCGCGCAGGTATCGGAAGTCAACCGGGAGCTGGAAGCATTCAGCTATTCGGTATCGCATGACCTGCGCGCCCCGTTGCGGCATGTCGCCGGCTTTGCCGACAAGCTCGGCCAGCACCTGGGTGATGAACTCGACGACAAGGGTCGCCACTACCTCGATGTCATCGGCAGCTCGGCCAAGCGCATGGCGTCGCTGATCGACGACCTGCTGGTTTACTCCCGCCTGGGACGCAGTGCATTGCGACTGCAGGCGGTGGACATGCAGTCCATGGTGTCCGAAACCCGTGCAATGCTCGAAGCCAACACGGCCATCGACGCGCCCGATCACCAGATCACCTGGCGTATCGCGCCGCTGCCCATCCTCATCGGTGACGAGAACATGCTCCGCCAAGTCTGGCTCAACCTGCTGGGCAACGCGGTCAAGTACAGCTCCGGACGCGAACCGTCCGTGATCGAAGTCGACCACGAACGCATGCAAGATGGCAGTCATCACTTCAGCGTGCGCGACAACGGCACCGGCTTCGATATGCAATATGCAGGGAAGCTGTTCGGGGTATTCCAGCGCATGCACAAGGCCTCCGAATTCCCCGGCACCGGCATCGGCCTGGCGAGCGTTCGCCGGGTGATAACGCGCCATACTGGCCGGGTCTGGGCCGACGCCACGCCAGACGTTGGCGCGACCTTCCATTTCGTGCTTCCTTCCACCCTTGACAACACCCCTGACCGAGATCACAACGCATGAATCCGATCCGCACCATCTTGTTGGCAGAAGACAGTCCCGCCGATGCCGAAATGGCGATGGATGCCCTGCGCGAGGCCAACCTCATCAACCACGTCGTCCATGTAGAGGACGGCGTCGAGACGCTGGACTACCTCCTGCGCCGCGGCCGCTGGGCCGACCGCAAGGACGGCGACCCGGCCGTGCTGCTGCTCGATATCAAGATGCCGCGGATGGATGGCCTGGAAGTGCTGCAGAAGATGCGCGACGACGAGTCGCTACGGCGTATACCGGTGGTAATGCTGACCTCCTCCAGCGAGGAGAGTGACCTGGCGCGCAGTTGGGATTTGGGCGTCAACGCGTACGTGGTCAAGCCGGTGGATATCGATCAGTTTTTCACGGCGGTGAAGACACTTGGCCAGTTCTGGGCAATATTCAACGAAGTGCCATCGGAATAACCGCTCCGGGCCCGCGCCCACCTGGCGCAATGCGGTGAACAATGAACTCACTCGACTCCCTTGTGCAGGCCGACCAGGAGCCGCCGTCGGACTACTGCACCAGTGCTCCCGGCCATCCCCTGCATGGGCCGTACCACGATCATGAGTACGGTTTCGTGCAACGTGACCAGGCGGCGCTGTTCGAGCGGCTGGTACTGGAAATCAACCAGGCCGGATTGAGCTGGCTGACGATCCTCGCCAAACGGGATAATTTTCGCGCCGCTTACCATGACTTCGATGTCGACCTGGTGGCGGCCTATGGCGAGCAGGATCGCGCGCGCCTGTTGGCGGATGCCGGGATCATCCGCAACCGGCTGAAGGTGGACGCGGCGATCCACAACGCACGGGTCATCCAGCAACTGCGCATCGCCCACGGCAGCTTCGCGGACTGGCTGGACGCCCACGTCATGGTCGATGGCGTGCGCCGCGACAAGCCTGCCTGGGTCAAGCTGTTCAAGCAGACGTTCCGTTTCACCGGCGGCGAGATCACCGGCGAGTTCCTGATGAGCCTGGGCTACCTGCCGGGCGCACATCGGGACGATTGTCCGGTGCATGCACGGGCCATTGCAGCCGGTGCGCCCTGGGCGGTTGCTCCGCGGTAATTTTGGAGGCGGTGGCGTGAAGTAGTATCGACGCCTCGGTCGCCTCCGGCGATGTCCCCCAAAGGAGCGTCCATGAAGCCATTGATGCTGTTGTTTCCACTGATGCTCGCCGCGTGTTCCGCGCCAACCCCGCCCGACGCCGCCCAGCCGCCCGCCACCAATGCGTCAGTCGCGGACGCGGCGGTCGGACAAATCGTGGATGCCGCGTTGCTTGGGCGTTACCACTGGCAGCTTGATCAGGCCACCGACGCCAACGGCCAGCGCATCGACGCCCTGCTCGTCCGTCCCGACCAACCGGTGCAACTGGACTTCACCGACAGCCGCATCCAGATCAGCAATACCTGCAACTCGATGAGCGGCGGCTTCAGCATCGATGGCGAACACCTGCAGGTAAGCCGGCTGGCGCAAACCATGATGGCGTGCGCCGACCCCGCACTGGCCGCACTTGACGATGCCGTCGGTGATCGCCTGGCCGATCCGGCAACCATTGCCGTACAGCAAGATGGCGACACCGCCCAACTGACCCTGACCACCACCAGCGGCGACGTCCTGGTATTCGTCGGCAAGCCCACGGCGGAAACGCGCTACGGCAGCGAAGGCGAGCAGGTGTTTTTGGAAGTCGCCGCGCAGACCAAACCTTGCAACCACCCCCTGATTCCCGACAAGTCCTGCCTGCAGGTGCGCAAGCGGACGTATGACGAGAACGGACTGGTCGTCGGTACGCCCGGGGAATGGGAGCCGCTATACCAGGATATCGAGGGTTACACGCACGAGCCGGGCATCCGCAATGTAGTGCGGTTGAAGCAATTCACCATCGCCAATCCACCCGCCGATGGCTCGTCAATCGCGTACGTGCTGGACATGGTGGTCGAGTCCGAGCGCGTCACGCCCTGATCAATGAAAACAGCCGGGTTGATCGCCCGGCTGTTTTTTTATCAAGGGTTCTGGTGTCGCCGGCATTCAATGCCGGCCAGACGCGCCAGCAACTCTCAGCGCGTCTCGGCGATCTCAACGCCTTCCATGCCCGCAGACAGGGTTCTGGCATCGCCACTCTGGGCCAGCTTGATGCGCAGCCGCACCTCGTTCTGCGAGTCGGCATAGCGCAGCGCATCGTCGTAACTGATCTCACCGGCCTGGTAGAGCTCGAACAAGGCCTGGTCGAAGGTGCGCATGCCCAGTTGGATGGACTCCTTCATCACTTCCTTGAGCTTGTGGATCTCGCCGTCGCGAATGTAGTCCTGGACCAGCGGCGTACCCAGCAGTATCTCCATCGCAACCCGTCGGCTCTTGCCGTCCGGGGTCGGGATCAGCTGCTGCGCGACTACGCCCTTGAGGTTCAGCGATAGATCCATCAACAACTGGCTGCGACGATCCTCTGGGAAGAAGTTGATCATCCGGTCCATCGCCTGGTTGGCGTTGTTGGCGTGCAGCGTGCACAGCACCAGGTGGCCGGTCTCGGCAAAGGCGATCGCATGGTCCATGCCTTCGCGGGTGCGCACCTCGCCGATCATGATCACGTCCGGTGCCTGGCGCAGGGTGTTCTTGAGCGCGTTCTCCCAGCTGTCGGTGTCGATGCCGACCTCGCGCTGGGTGATGATGCAGCCCTCGTGCTTGTGCACGAATTCGATCGGGTCTTCGATGGTGATGATGTGGCCGCTCGAGTTCTGGTTGCGATAGCCGATCATCGCCGCCAGTGACGTCGACTTGCCGGTGCCGGTCGCACCGACGAACAGGATGATGCCGCGCTTGGTCATGGCCAGGGTCTTGATCACCGGTGGCAGGCCAAGCTCCTCGATGGTCGGGATCTTGGTCTCGATCCGCCGCAACACCATGCCGACCTGGTTGCGCTGGTAGAAGCAGCTCACCCGGAAGCGGCCGACGTTGGCCAGGCCAATCGCGAAGTTGGCCTCGTGGGTCTTCTCGAACTCCTCGCGCTGCATCGGGTTCATCACGTTGAGCACCAGGTCGCGACTCTGCTGTGGCGTCAACGGATTCTGGGTGATCGCCTGCAGGGTGCCGTTGACCTTCATCTGCGGCGCCATACCGGCAGTGATGAACAAGTCGGACGCTTTCTCGTGCGCCATCAACTTGAGGAACGAGGTGAAGTCGATGCTTTCGGCGGTGCTGCTCATTGCGGTATCCCCTGGGCCGCGAGGCTCAATGCCCGGCGACGTATCTCGGTAAGTCGGTCAGTCACTCGATCAGTCGAACAGACGCTTGTCCTTGGCGTACTCGCGGGCCTGCGGACGCAGGATCAGGCCACGCTTCACCAGGTCTTGCAGGTGCTGGTCGAGGGTCATCATTCCGGAGTTCTGGCCGGTCTGGATCGACGAGTACATCTGCGCGACCTTGTCCTCTCGGATCAGGTTGCGGATCGCCGGGGTGCCAACCATGATTTCCCACGCGGCCGTACGCCCGCCGCCGACCTTCTTCAGCAGCGCCTGGCTGATCACCGCACGCAGGGACTCCGACAGCATCGAGCGCACCATCGGCTTCTCACCGGCGGGGAACACGTCGATGATGCGGTCGACCGTCTTGGCCGCCGAGCTGGTGTGCAGGGTGCCAAATACCAGGTGGCCGGTTTCCGCGGCGGTCAGCGCCAGGCGGATCGTCTCCAGGTCGCGCAACTCGCCCACCAGGATGTAGTCGGGATCCTCACGCAACGCCGAACGCAATGCCTCGCTGAAGCCATGGGTATCGCGGTGGACTTCGCGCTGGTTGATCAGGCATTTCTGCGAGGTGTGCACGAACTCGATCGGGTCTTCAACCGAGAGTATGTGCGCGTACTCGTTCTTGTTGATGTGGTCGATCATCGCCGCCAGCGTGGTCGACTTGCCCGAGCCGGTCGGGCCGGTGACCAGGATCAGGCCCTGCGGCTGGTCGATCAGCTCCTTGAAGATGCGTGGGGTCCCCAAGTCTTCCAGGGTCAGCACTTCGGAGGGAATCGTGCGGAACACCGCACCCGCGCCGCGGTTCTGGTTGAACGCGTTGACACGGAAGCGGGCAAGGCCGGGAATCTCGAACGAGAAATCGACCTCGAGGAACTCCTCGAAGTCACGCCGCTGCTTGTCCGACATGATGTCGTAGATCAACGCGTGCACGGACTTGTGGTCCAGCGCCGGGATATTGATCCGGCGGACGTCACCGTCAACCCGGATCATCGGCGGCATTCCCGCAGACAGATGCAGGTCGGATGCCTTGTTCTTGACCGAAAATGCCAATAGTTCGGCAATATCCATATATGTTCCCCAACACCGTGGATGGTTTGTCCCGCCGTATATCAACGACCCCCGCCCGGAACGCCGGCAGTCGTTTGTTGGCTGGCACTTGAAAGCCCCTTGGCCAGCAGTATAGCCCCGGACCCGCGTCGTCAACCCTGTCTTTCATCACAGGATCGGCGACTGTCATCACCCAGCCAGGCAAGCCGGCGCCGGCCCTCTTACACTGGCCGCCTGTCCGCAACAAGGTTTCCCACATGAGTTCCGCATCCCACCCTGCCTCCGCGCAGTTCCCGGTCGTTGCCTTCATCGGTGGCGGCAACATGGCCCGCAGCCTGATTGGCGGCATGATTGCGCGCGGTGCCGAGCCCGGCCGCGTGCATGTCGCCGAGCCCGTGGAAGCGCTGCGGCAGTCGCTGCAGGCCGATTTTGGCGTGTCGGCCTTCGCCACGGCCAGCGAGGCCGTCCAGGGCGCGGCGGTCTGGTTGCTGGCGGTCAAGCCGCAGGTCATGCGCGCGGTCTGCAACGAGGTCGCCGCCACCGCGCAGTCCACCCGACCGGTGGCGATCTCGGTTGCGGCCGGCATCACCTCCGGCCAGCTGGGGGGCTGGCTGGGCGGCGACGTCCCGGTAGTGCGCGCGATGCCCAACACGCCGGCGCTGCTCGGGGCGGGCATGACCGGGCTGTTTGCGAACCCCCATGTGGATGCCACCCAGCGCGAGCAGGCAACCCGGTTGCTGGATGCGGTCGGAACCACGGCCTGGATCGACGATGAGCGCCAAATGGACGCCGTCACCGCCGTATCGGGCAGCGGCCCCGCCTATGTCTTCCTGCTGTCGGAGGCGTTGCAGGACGCGGGCGTGAAGCAGGGCCTGTCCGCCGATACGGCGCGCGTGCTGGCCAACCAGATGCTGCTCGGTGCGGCCCGCATGCTGACGGAGCTGGACGAGTCCGCCGACGGCCTGCGCAAGAAAGTCACCTCACCCGGCGGCACCACCCACGCCGCGATCCAGACCTTCGAGACCGGCGGCTTGCGTGAGCTGGTCGACCGTGCAGTCACCGCCGCCGCCGTGCGCGGGCGCGAGCTGTCGGCAGCGAATGAGGATTGAGACGATGACTCCCTCCATTACGCCCATCGTCTTGCGCATGGCCCTGGCCGGACTGCTGGGCACCGCCTTGATGTCGGGGTGCTCGGCCGAGGCCCCCTCGTCCGACGCCGCCGGTATCGCGCCGGCCACGACCGCCGCGGAGTCCCAGGACACCACGATCCGGATCGGCGACACCACCGTGCGCGCCACGGTGCTGCAGACCTCGACACTGGGTGAGTTGGTCGCCAGCAAGTACGGCATCGAACGCAGCGACGATCGCGTCATGCTGCTGGTCGGTTTGCGCGAGGGCGAATCCGGACAGGCGGCGTCGGTCCCGGCGCAGGTCAGTGCCACCACAACCGACCTGCGCGGACAACGCGAGACCATCGAGTTGCGCCCGCTGGTCAGCGGCGAGCTGGTCGATTACGTCGGTTTCGTCCAGGTCACCTTGCCCGACACGCTGAGGTTCCAGGTCGACATCCAGTTGGAAGACGGCACGCGCTCGACCATGCGATTCAGTCGCCAGTTCGCCCCGCACTGAGCCCGCTCAGCCGTGGCGCGCGGCCCAATCGTTGATGATCGCGGCAATCGCGTTGACGCCGTCGGTCAACGCAGCCGGGCCGGGCTGCAGGATCATCACCGACTTGATCTCGTGCAGTTCGCCATCGCGCACCGCCGGGATGGCATCCCAGCCATCGCGGGCGGCGACCTTTTCCGGGCGGAACTTCTTGCCACACCAAGACCCCAGGATGATGTCCGGCGCACGCCGGATCACCTCGTCGGGATCTTCCAGGATGCGCTGCCTGGCCAGCGACTCGGCGGCGCGCTCCGGGAAGATATCGTCGCCGCCGGCGATGCGTACCAGTTCGGCAACCCACTGGATCCCGCTGATCAGTGGCTCATCCCACTCTTCGAAATACACCCTCGGCCGTCGCGGCAAGCGCGCGGCGGTCTCGGCAATGCGATCCAGTCCGCGCTGCAGCTCATCGGCGTAAGCATTGGCCTTGCCGGACGCGCCCACCAGCGCCCCCAGCCGGCGGACATAGTCCACGATGCCGTCGACACTGCGATGGTTGCTGATCCACACCTCGACCCCGCTGCGGATCAATTCGGCGGCAATGTCCGCCTGGATATCGGAAAATCCCACCACGAAGTCGGGTTCGAGCTTCAGGATCTCACCGATCTTCGCACTGGTGAACGCGCTGACCCTGGGCTTGGTCTTGCGCGCGATCGGCGGCCGCACGGTAAACCCGCTGATGCCGACGATGCGGTCCTGCTCGCCAAGTGCGTACAAGGTCTCGGTGGGCTCTTCGGTCAGGCAGACGATCCGCCTCGGGCCCTTCGTCGTCGCCGTCCCCGCCGGCACGCTCACGGGTACAGATTCCGCTTCGACCATTCGCCGGCCGCATCGCACTCGTACAGCTGCCGCTCGTGCAGGCGAAACTGTGCGCCGTACCAGAACTCGATCGCCATTGGTCGCACACGCAGCCCGGTCCAGCGCGGCGGACGCGGAATGTCGCGGCCCTCGAACTCCTGCTCGACCTGGGCTATCCGCTCATGGAAGCGTTCGCGGTCCAGGGTCTCGGACTGCTTGGATGCCCAGGCCCCGACCTGGCTGCCGCGGGCACGCATGGCGAAATAGGCGTCCGCCTCCTCGTCACTGACTATCTCCACCGGCCCGGCGATCCGTATCTGCACGCCCTCGCGTACCCGCGGCCAATGGAACATCAACGCCGCGCGCGGGTTGTCCTGCAACTCGCGACCCTTGCGGCCATCCAGATGGGTGTAGAAAACAAAGCCACGCCCGTCGTGCGCCTTCAACAACACGGTTCGCAGCGACGGGCAGGCATCGCGGCTGGCGGTCGCTACCCCCATCGCCGTCGGGTCCGGTTCACCGGCAATGCCTGCTTGCGCAAACAGCTCGTCAAACGTCACGAGCGCCTCGCGCAGCAGCTCGGGAAGCGCTGGCTCCAGCGCGGTCGCGTCAATGGTCATGCGCCTATTGTGGGCCGGCGCGGCGGTGGCTGCACCCCCGTTGCCGACGACCGGCACGCCGTTGCAGCGCGCCGGCCGGGCCGACGCTACTGGATCAACGCTACTGGACCATGAAGCTCACCTTCATGTCCGCTCGCCACTCGGTGATGTTGCCGTCTGCATCGGTAACCACCTTGATCTCCTTGATCCAGGCACCCTGCAGACCCTTTACCGAGGTGGCAGCCTTGTGCAGGCCGACCTGGATCGCGTCTTCCAGGCCCTTCTTCGACGAGGCATTGAGTTCAATGATTTTCGCAACTGCCATGATGATCTCCAGGATAATCTGCGCGTCGCGATATGCGACCCGGCGCACTGAACCTAGCCGGGACCGTGTTAAAGACACGCAAACGGTCCGGTAGCGCCGCCATCGGGCGCTTGCAACCTCTACAATCGCCGCATGAATCCTGCTGCAAATTTAATCCTGGTCGGCCCGATGGGTGCCGGCAAGTCCTGCATCGGCGAGCGCCTGGCGACCCATTTCCGGCTGCCACTGGTCGACAACGACCAGCAAGTCGAACAACGCGCAGGTGCCAGTGTCGATGCGATCTTCCGATCCGAAGGCGAGCCCGGCTTCCGCAGTCGCGAGCGCACGACGCTGGCGGAGGTATTGAATGGCGACGGCATCGTGCTGGCCACCGGCGGCGGCACGGTACTGGACAGCGGCAATCGCCAACTGTTGCGTGAGCGGGGCTTCGTGGTGCATTTGCACGTCAGCGTCGCCCAGCAACTGGCCCGCCTGGCCGACGACAAGGCCCGCCCATTGCTGCAACGTGATGACCGCGACGTCGCGTTGCACCAGCTCGCCCTGCTGCGCACACCGCTGTACGCGCAGGTCGCGGATCTGCGCTTCGACACCGGCAGCTTGTCGATCGAGCAGGCGACCACCGCGCTGGTGGAACAGCTGGATCAACACTGGCGACGCACCGCCACTTCATGAGTGCCATCCGCACCGTCGAGGTAGACGCGGCCGCGCCCTACACCATCAGCATCGGCCCGGGCTTGCTGGCCGACGGTGCCTGCATCGCCGCCGCGATCCGCGGACGCCACGCACTGCTGGCAAGCGATGCCAACGTCGCGCCGCTGTATGCCGATGGCGTGGAGGACAGCCTGCGCGTGGCGCTGCCGGGCCTGACCTGCGCGCGGTTTGTGATTCCCGCCGGCGAACACGAAAAGACCATGGCCCGGTTCACCGAGGCACTGGACGCGTTGGCGGCCATGGGCGCGACCCGGGATGCCGTCGTGCTTGCACTGGGAGGTGGCGTCATCGGCGACCTGGCCGGGTTCGCCGCTGCCTGCTGGATGCGGGGCATCGACGTGATCCAGTTGCCCACCACGTTGCTGGCGATGGTCGACTCCTCGGTAGGCGGAAAAACCGCTGTCGACCTGCCCTCGGGCAAGAATCTGGTCGGCGCATTCCATTCACCCCGCGCCGTGATCGCCGACACTAGGGCATTGCGCAGCCTGCCCGACCGGGAATTGCGCGCCGGGCTGGCCGAAGTGGTCAAGTACGGCGCGATCGCCTCGTCCCTGGATCCCGACGATGCCGGCTTCCTGGTCTGGCTGGAAAGCCATGTCGATGCCCTGCTGGCCCGGGACGATGCGGTATTGACCGAAACCATCGCCCGCTGCTGCGCGCTCAAGGCCGCGGTGGTCGCGCGCGACCCGTTCGAGCGTGGCCAGCGCGCGCTGCTTAACTTCGGCCATACCTTTGGCCATGCCATCGAGACCCAGCAGGGCTATGCCGGCACGACCGCCGACGGCCTCAATCATGGCGAAGCGGTTGCGGTCGGCATGGTGCTGGCAACGCGCCTATCGGCCTGGCTGGGGCTGGCGCCGACGGCCGATGCCGAGCGTCTGTGCGCCCTGCTGCATCGTTTTGGCCTGCCGACCGGGCTGCCCACCGGGCTCGACCCCGCCGCACTGCTGGCGCGCATGCGGCTGGACAAGAAGGCCAACGCCGACGGTATCCGCTTCGTGCTGTGGGACGGCATCGGCCATGGCCGGCTGGTCGCCGGGGTGGACGACCCTGCGGTACTGGCGGTGCTCGCCGACGCCACGCGCATGCCCGCTGGCCGGTGACGCCAGCTTCCGATAGCCACGCTCGGGAACCCCGTACAATCAAGCCATGCGCCTGCTACTGCAACAACTTCCCGACCACAGCGAAGCGCCCCGCTTCGTCCAGCTGATGCTCCAGCCCGACCTGCTGGGTGGCTGGACACTGGTGCGCGAGTCTGGCCTGATCGGCGGTCGCAGTCAGGTGCGTCGCGAGCAATTCCTGGACCACGACAGCGCGATTGCCGCCCTGGAACAGGCGCGCGACCAACAGCTCAAGCGCGGCTTCCAGCTGATGTTCAGCCAAGGCGCCAACGCACCGCGATAGATCGATGGCGACGCCCGTGCGCCGAAGAACCACATCCACTTAACAGGAGTCCCGCCTTGTCCGACCAGGCCTTGTCCACCCCGCCCCGCAACGACCGTTTCCTGCGTGCCCTGCGCCGCGAGCCCGTGGATTGCACGCCGGTCTGGCTGATGCGTCAGGCCGGGCGTTACCTGCCCGAGTATCGCGCCACCCGGGCCGCCGCTGGCAGCTTCCTGGCGCTGGCGAAGAATCCGGAGCTGGCTTGCGAGGTCACCTTGCAGCCGTTGCGGCGGTTCCCGCTGGACGCGGCGATCCTGTTCTCCGACATCCTGACCATCCCCGATGCCATGGGATTGGGGCTGTATTTCGTCGATGGCGAAGGTCCGAAATTCGAGCGTCCGGTGCGCACCGCCGCCGACATCGCCAAGCTCGGTGTGCCCGATATGGCGACCGACCTGCGCTACGTGATGGACGCGGTCAGCACCATCCGCCGCGAGCTGGACAACGCCGTACCGCTGATCGGCTTCTCCGGCAGTCCGTGGACGCTGGCCTGCTACATGGTCGAAGGCAGCGGCAGCAAGGACTTCGCGCGTGTGAAGGCGTTGGCGATGAACGACCCCGCCGCGATGCACCGGTTGCTGGACGTGACCACCGACGCGGTGATTGCCTACCTCTCGGCGCAGCGGGCGGCCGGCGCACAGGCGCTGCAGTTGTTCGACACCTGGGGCGGCGTGCTGTCGCCGTCGATGTACCGCGAGTTCTCGCTGCGCTACATGCAGCGCATCGCCGCTGAACTTCCGCGCGGCGAAGGTGCCGAACGCACCCCACTGATCCTGTTCGGCAAGGGCAATGGCGCCTATGTCGGCGAGCTGGCCGATACCGGCGCCGAGGGTATCGGCGTGGACTGGACGATCGACCTGGCCGATGCGGCCCGGCGAACCGGTGGCAAGGTCGCGTTGCAGGGCAACCTGGACCCGGTCACTTTGTATGCCGAGCCGGACACCATCCGCACCCACGTCGGCCGTGCGCTCGACAGCTACCGCGATGGCAACGACGGCTCCCGCGAAGGCCACGTATTCAACCTCGGCCACGGGATGTCGCCCGACATGAAACCCGAGCACGTGGCGGTCATGGTGGATGCGGTGCACCAGCTCAGCGCACGCTGATCAGGGAAGGCCTGGACAACCGGGCTCAACGCGCCCCTTCGGTCTGGAACAATTCACGCAGGATCATCCCGGTAACCGGCTTGCGCACAAAGCGATCGAAGCCGGCCGCCAGCGCCTGCGACTCCGCATCCACGTCGCCTTGCGCGGTGATGGCGATCAGCGGCCGGTCGAACCCCTGGGCGCGAAGTTGGCGTGCCAGCGACAACCCGCCCAGGCCAGGCAGATCCAGATCCAGCAACGCCGCATCGAAACGGGTGACGCTCGTCGCCACCAACGCTGCCAGGCCATGGCTGGCGTGAACGACCTGATGGCCCTGGGTACGCAGCAAGCCGGTAATGACCTGCGCGATGGTGGGGTCATCCTCCACCAGCAACACCATCAGGTCGCAACCGGCTGACACAGGCGCCAGCGCGACCACTTCGGTCGCCACGGGGATGCCGGTTTCGCGCAGCGGCAGTCGCACGTCGAAACGCGCGCCTTCGCCCAGCACGCTGTGGGCGGTGATCACGCCTCCCATCGCGATCGCCAGCTCCTGGCAGATGGCCAAGCCCAGTCCACTGCCCCCGTAACGGGCGGCAGTGCGAGCGCCATCGGCCTGTTCGAAGCGCTGGAACAACCGTGACAACTGCTCCTCGTCGAGGCCCGGACCGGTGTCGACGACGTGAAACTCGACGCCACCATCATGGCCGGAAACGCCAAACCGGATCGTGCCCGATTCGGTGAACTTGATCGCGTTACCCAGCAGGTTAAGCAGGATCTGCCGCACCCGCACCGGATCACCGCGGACACCAACCGGCGCGCTGTCATCACAGCAGTCGACAAACTCCAGCCCATCGGCCCGAGCCAGCGGCGCGGTCATGTCAACGACCTCTTTGAACAGCATATGCAGGTCAAACGGCTCGTCACCCAGATGGAGTTTCCCCGCCTCGATCCTGGCCAGGTCCAGGGCGTCGTTGACCAGTCGCAGGAGATGTTCGCCGGCCCCATGGATTGATTGGGTATAGCTGCGTTGTTGCGGATCCAGCGCGGTGCCCAGCAACAACTCGCTCATCCCCAACACGCCGGTCATCGGGGTACGCACCTCGTGTCCCAAGGTGGCCAGGAATCGCGTCTTGGCCAGCGACGCCTGGTGCGTGACCTCACGCTCGTGCTCCGCGCGTTGCCAGTCGTGGCGTCGCTTCAGTCGCGCTCGATACTGGTCCGCGACCGACCACAGCAACAACACCAGCAAGCCGGCAAACCCGGCCAGCGCCCACGACGTGCGCCACCACGGTGGCTGCACCTGGAAGGCCAGTACCTGCTCCACGGCGGCATTGCCGGCAGCATCCACCGCGCGCGCTCGCAAGCGGTAACTACCCGCCGGCAATCCCGCCAGTACCCGCTCACCCTGGGAACCATGCTGGATCCAGTCAGTGTCATAGCCCTCCAGCCGCGTGTAATAGCGGTTTGCTGCGGGGTTGTCATAGGCCAGCAGCCGCAACTGCACCCGCAACTCCCGCTCGTGTGGTGACAGCACCAGTGGCTGACTGTCATCCAGCGCCACCCAGCGTCCGTCACGACGTACCTCCAACTGGCTCCAGCGCAGCGCTGGCCGGGCGGGCGGCGGATCGGGAGCAAGCGTGTCGACAAGGACCACACCACCATCGGCAAGCGCCGATGCCAGCACCCCTGCATCGGTCAACACCAGGGTGCGGTCGACGAATTCCTGGCTGCCCAGGCCATCTGCAACACCGAAACTGCGTGTATGGCCGGTGTCCGGATCCCAGCGGAACAGGCCGCGCAAGCTCGACATCCAGACCCGGCCACGCGGGTCAATGCGCAACCCGGCCGCCTCGACGGCGGGAATGCCCTGTTTCGGGCCGACCGTGGCAACACGGCGCCAGCGGTCGCCTTCGCGCCGGTACTGTTCCAGGCCGGACAAACGTTGCAACCACAGTGAGTTGTCACCATCAAACTGGAACGCAAATACCGTGGTGTCGCCATCAATGCCGGCCACCGGTTCCAGTTTCCCGCTAGCCGGGTTCCAGCGTTGCAGTCCGCGGCCACCGGCAATCCATAGCTGCCCTTGCGTATCGAAGCCCAGCGCCTGGGTATCCCCCACCCCGAGCCCTTGTTCCGGGCCTGCCAGTACCGTCACCAAAACCCGGCCGGACGCCGGGTCGCGTTGCTGCAGCCCGGCGCCGGCAAACGACATCCACAAGCTGCCATCGGGTGCGAACGCGAGCAGGTCCAGCGGGCCACCCAGCGTCGCATCATCAGCGGCGTGGCGGCTCCAGTGACGCACCTCGCCATCGGTGTCGATGCGCACCAGCCCGCGGGTCTGCCCCACCCACAGCCGGCCGGCAGGATCCTCCAGAACCGACATCGCCCGCGCGCCCTCCAACTGCGTCTGTATCGCTTCGCCGACCGGCACTACATGGCCTTGCGGGTCCAGCCGCTCCAGCTCGGCGCGCTCACCGGCCAGCCAGATTCCACCGTCGCGTGCCGTGGCGACCCCCGGATACAGTTCCGCGGTGAGTCCGTCGGGCTCGCGGTTGAACTGGGCAATCCGGCGCCAGTCCGACGGCAGGTAACCCAGGCCGACACCCGGCACCGGAAACCACATCGCGCCATCGGCCTGCTTGATCATTTGATAGATCGGCGATACCGGGCCCTTCGCGCCGATCGGCACCGGCACCGGCACGCCGCCGACCGGAACCCGCCACAACTGCCGATGGCTGCCCAGCCACAACTCGCCGCCCGGATCAGCGAGCACGCTGAACACCGCATTGGGATACTCGAACATGGCCGACCACGCCGGCTGCTTCCAGTTGCCATCGCCGGAAAGTCGGAACGTGCCGCTACCGGCACCAATCCACAGGCCGCTGCCAACCGGCGTCACCGAGAAAATCATTGGCGCGTGATCGGTACCCGGGAGCGCAACCCGCTGGAAATCGGTTCCCGTCCAGCGCGCGAGCCCCTTGGTCGTGCCCACCCACAACCGGTCTATCGCGTCCACTGCCAACGACAACACGATGCCTGACGGCAAGCTGCGCGGGTCGCCCTCGCCGTGCTGATAACGGGTGATCTTGCCGTCGGCAGCGAGGCGATGCAGCCCACCGCCAAAACCGCCGAACCACAGCGCATCGTGGTGACTGGCAATCGCCCAGATGTCATCACTGCCCATGCGTGGGTGAGTGGTTGTGCGGTAATGATGGAAGCCGGCGTGACCGGGCTCCAGGACGCTCAGTCCACTGCCTTCCGGCGCGACCCAGATGCGCCCCTGCGGATCAACATGGACCGCCGTGAGATAGTTCACCGGCAATGATTTCGGGTCACCCGGGACGTGCCGCCAGACCCGCATTCCGACCCCGTCGTAGCGCGCCAACCCGTCGGTGGTGGCCAGCCACAGATAGCCATCGGCATCCAGCGCCAGGTCGTTGATATTGCTGGAAGGCAGTCCGTCGGCAACGTCGACATGACGCAAGTTGGGCGTTTCCGGGACTGCGGCCGTCGCTGCCATGCTGGCCAACAGCACGGATAGCGCCAACACCATCACCGCGATCATTGCGCGCATTGATCCTTCCTTGGTGGTCATTGCGTTCCAGCCTTCCCCTCGGGCCGGCCCAGAGTGGTTGATTGCACACCGGCAGGCAAGTGGGCGGGGATCAACGAGCATTACTGCACTGGATCGGCGTAGGCGCCATCGTCGGCAAAGCCGGTCGGTACCGCCTAGAATCCAATGGATGCCGACTCCCTCCGCGCCGTTGCCCTGTTCCGCGTCGAAGCTCGCTCGCTGCCGCGGGGTCGTGTTGCTGGCAGTACTGGCGTTGCCCTGCGCGGCAGCCGGTGCCGCCGAGGCCGA
This sequence comes from Lysobacter sp. A289, assembly GCF_054072675.1. Classification (NCBI taxonomy): domain Bacteria; kingdom Pseudomonadati; phylum Pseudomonadota; class Gammaproteobacteria; order Lysobacterales; family Lysobacteraceae; genus Lysobacter; species Lysobacter sp. A289. Next base: position 196,625 of record NZ_JBSVRN010000001.1, on the reverse strand, counting down.
TGCGTGGTCGCTGGATCCGGTGCATACCCGGGTGATGTTTGCCGTTTCCCACGCGGGTTTTTCCAAGGCACTGGGAACGGTATCGGGCAGCGATGGGGTGTTGTTGTTCGACCCTGACGACTGGAGCAGCGCGCAACTGCAGGTAACCGTACCGCTGGCGCAATTGGAGCTTGGCGACGCCGACTGGAACGAGGCGGTGCTGGCCTCCGGACTGCTCGATGCCAGGACTTACCCAAGCGCGTATTTCCGCTCAACCACGGTCACCGGTCATGACGCCACGCACGCTCGGGTTTGTGGTGAGCTGACGTTGCACGCGGTGACCAGGCCGCTGTGCCTGGACGTCGTCCTCAATGCCATCAAGCGCCACCCGATGCCTCCGTTCCGGCGCACCGTGGGCTTCTCCGCGACCACCACCCTGAGCCGTAGCGACTTCGGCATCGACGCATGGCCGTCGATGATCGGCGATGAAGTAAGTTTACGAATCGAAGCCGAAGCGATCCACGCGCGTCGCTCGACAGCCGCCGAGCTGTTGCAACCACCACCAACAGCAACCACCCCCGAGGCACCGATGCCCATACTGCCCACCATCCCCCCGGTCACCGAGCTGGGCGAGCCGACCCGGATCCACGTCGAGTTGCAGCCATGAGCCTCAAAAATCCCGTGGACCGCTGGGGCGCCGTCAGCCAATGGCTGCACTGGGTCATCGTGGCCTTGTTGCTGTGCCTGGCGGTGATCGGCCTTTCATTGGACAGCCTGCCCAAATCCCCGAAGTATTTCTGGGTCTACGACCTGCACAAATCCACCGGCCTGACCGTGCTCGCCTTGACGGTGTTGCGACTGGCCTGGCGCGTGTACGCGGGAGCCCCGGACCGGCTGCCGGGCCTGCCGAGCTGGCAATCGCGCATTGCCTCGATCACCCACGGCCTGCTGTACGCGTTGATCTTCGCGATGCCGCTGTCGGGCTGGTTATACGACTCCGCCAGTGGCTTGCGTCCGTTGCACTGGTACACCCTGTTCGAAGTGCCCAAGCTCACCGGCCCCAACCCGGCACTGCGCGAGTTGGCCCACGGTGCCCACGAATGGCTGTTCTGGGTATTGGTGGCATTGGTCGTCCTGCACGCGGGCGCGGCCTTTTATCATCATTTCTTCGAAGGCGATGCGACCTTGCGACGCATGCTGCCCAAACCACGCACGACCGACCCGGAGTCCCCAGATGACACTTGATTGCCACTACCGATGCCGCCCGGGCGCCCGGCTTGCCAACCGCAGGCTCGGCGTCGGTGTGATCAGCTTCGGCTTGCTCGCCGCCGCGCTGGCGCTGGTCAGTGCACCGGTGCTGGCCGCCAACTACGTGCAGGCACCCGGCTCGACCCTGACCTTCGCGTCAGGATTCGAGGGCGAGATTTTCAGCGGTCACTTCCAGCAATTCACCACCACGCTGCGCTTCGACCCACAGCAACTGGAAGACGCTGAGCTGGACGTGGTGATTCCGCTAGCCAGCGCGACCACCGCCAACCCCGAGCGCGACGAGACCTTGCAGGGCAGCCAGTTCTTCAACGCCGCGGCATTCCCACAGGCCCGTTACCACGCCAGCCAGTTCCGTCACCTTGGCGGCAACCGTTATGCCGCGGATGGCGAGCTGACCCTGCGTCAGGTTACTCACCCGGTCACGCTGGAGTTCACCTGGACCGAAGGCACCAACCCGGTATTGACGGGCAAGGCGGGCATCCAGCGCCTGGCATTTGGCGTTGGCGGCGGCGACTGGGCCGACGTGTCGATGATTCCCAACGCGGTCGCGGTAAGCACCCGCGTCAACCTGCAGCCCGCCCCCTGAGTCAGGGTCGGCGCAGGAACCCGGCCAGCCGAGCCTCATCAAACGGCCAGTCCAGCTCCAGGCATCGCGCCTCGTCGCGCAACACCGGCACGCGCGCGCCATAGCGGGCTTCCAGCGCCTCGTCGCCATCGATGAACACGCTTTCGAAATCCGGCGTACCCGCGCCGGCCAGCACCGCCAACGCCAAGTCGCACAGGTGGCAATCATCGCGCTGGAACAAGGTGAGCACTGGGATCAAGGCATGAACCACGGCAGTGGAGGGCGGGAGACGGATGACGCTGCGGGCTATGATAGGCCGCACCGCGCGACCCGCCCATTTTTCTGGATACTCCATGTCCGTCAGCTGTTTCGACCTGTTCAAGATCGGCATCGGGCCGAGCTCCTCCCATACCGTTGGGCCGATGCGAGCGGCCGCCCGCTTCATCGAGCGCTGGATCGTCGACAACGGCGATCTTGATCGCACCGCGCGCGTGCGGGCCGAGGTGTTCGGCTCCCTGGCGATGACCGGCCGCGGCCACGGCACCGACAAGGCACTGATGATGGGGCTGGAAGGCCATTGGCCAAACCAGATCGACCCGGACATCATTCCCGGCACGCTGGAACGGATCCGCAGCGAGAAGCGCCTGCGCCTGTCCGGCCGCCACGAGATCGGCTTCGATGAGAAGCACGACCTGATCATGAACAAGCGGCAGAAGCTGCCGTTCCACACCAACGGCATGCGCTTCACCGCCTTTGATGCGGACGGTGAGGTCATCGCCACGCGCGATTACTACTCGGTCGGGGGCGGTTTCGTGGTCAACCAGGACGAGGCGGCCGAGGACCGTATCGTCGCCGACACCAGCGCCGTGCCCTACCCGTTTTCGTCCGGCGACGAGCTGCTGGCGCGGGCGGAAGAAACCGGCCTGACCATCGCCCAGATGATGTACGCCAACGAGCAGGTCTGGCGCACCCCGGCCGAAATCGACGCCGGGCTGGACGAGTTGTGGGCGGCGATGCAGTCCTGCGTCGAGCGCGGCATCCGCTCACCCGGCACCCTGCCCGGCGGCCTGCGCGTGGGTCGCCGCGCACCGCGGCTGCATGCCGACCTGACCGAGCGTCCGCCGTCCGACCACGACGATCCGCTGACCATGCTCGACTGGGTCAACCTGTTCGCGCTGGCGGTCAACGAGGAAAACGCCGCTGGCGGCCGCGTGGTCACCGCCCCGACCAATGGCGCAGCCGGCATCATCCCGGCGGTGCTGCATTACTACGAGCGTTTCATTCCCGGCGCCAACATCGAAGGCGTGCGCACCTTCCTGCTGACCGCCGCTGCGGTGGGCATTTTGTACAAGGAAAACGCCAGCATCTCCGGTGCCGAAGTCGGCTGCCAGGGCGAAGTCGGTGTGGCCTGCTCGATGGCCGCCGCCGGTTTGACCGCGGCGCTGGGCGGCAGCCCGAGCCGGATCGAGAACGCTGCCGAGATCGGCATGGAGCATAACCTCGGCCTGACATGCGACCCGATTGGCGGGCTGGTGCAGATCCCCTGCATCGAGCGCAACGCGATGGGCTCGGTGAAGGCGATCAACGCCTCGCGCCTGGCTATGCGCGGCGACGGCCAGCACAAGGTCAGCCTGGACAAGGTCATCAAGACCATGCGCGACACCGGCCGCGACATGCAGGACAAATACAAGGAGACCTCGCGTGGAGGGCTCGCGGTGAACGTCATCGAGTGTTGAGGCACGCCTCCCGCCATCGGCCCGTCATTTACGGGTCGGAAAGCAAGAGCAACTGCTCAGCAAGGTGTTGATCGCGCAATCCGAAGGGCGTCATCAAGCAAGCCCGCGGCGGTGACGTGGGCACCTGCTCCGGGGCCCTGGATCACCAGCGGCTGCTCGCGATAGCGATCCGACCAGATGGCGAGCTTGTTGTCGGTTCCTGCACCTGCGACAAGCGGGTGGTCTTGCGGCAGGGATTCCAAGCCGACACGGGCCTTGCCCCGGCCTTTGCCGAAACTGTCCAGGCGCGCGATGAAGCGCAAGGCCTCGCCGCGCTTGCGGGCCGCCGCAAAACCGTCGCGCAATGGCGCATCCAGCGCCGGCAATGCCGCATCGACACCCGCGCGGGCCACACCCTCCAGCGCTTCGGGCACCAGCGATGCAACCTCGACTTCGCGGGCCTCCAACTCAACCCCGGCCGCGCGGGCAAGGATCAGGATCTTGCGCCGCACGTCTTCGCCCGACAGATCCTCGCGCGGGTCGGGCTCGGTGTAACCGGCATCACGTGCCTGGCGGACGAAACCCGAGAACGGGCGCAACCCGTCGTAGTGGTTAAACAGCCATGCCAACGATCCCGACAACACCCCGGCAATGGCATGGATACGGTCGCCGCCGGCCTGCAGTTCGCGGATCGTGCGCAGCAATGGCAGGCCGGCACCAACCGTCGCGCTGTCGCCATACTGCGTGCCGCCGTGCTCGGCCGCGTGGCGGATCTCGCGCCAACGGGTCAACGACGTGCCCTGCCCCAGCTTGCACGCGGTGACGACATGGATGCCTTGTGCGAGCCAGGTCGCATGGTGCCCGGCCACTTCGTCGCTGGCCGTCGCATCGATGACGATGCGATTTCCGCTCCCATGCAGCGCCCGTGGCAACCGATCCAGATCCACCGATCCGCGATCGGCGGCAGTCATCGCGCTTACGTCGCTTACGCCAGAACCACTGGCAAAGCACGTCCGCGCATCGGCCGGGCACAAACTCTCACTCTGCAGGGCAATGCGCGAATTGCCAGCGTGCGCCAGCGCCAATGCATCGCCAAATCGCGTACCCGTCCAGTCTGCCATCCGGGCCAACACCGCCTGGCCGACATTGCCGGTACCCAGCAATGCGACCCGCGCGATCGGCAAGCGGCTATTGCCAGCCGCAAGGGGGCTACTGGCCGCGTGCGCGATGCCGGCACGCTCGGCGATCAGGGCATTCATTTCGCCACGCGTTTGTTGTCGACCCGCGTCGCGTGCACGCGCTCCAGCGCGGCGGTGATGTCGGCGACCAGGTCATCGACATGCTCGATGCCGACCGACAACCGCAGCAGCCCGTCACCGATGCCCGCTTGCGTCCGCGCTTCGGCCGACATTGCCGCATGGGTCATTGTCGCCGCGTGCGCCACCAAGCTTTCCACACCGCCCAATGACTCGGCCAGGGTGAAGTACTCCAGCCCCTTCAGGAACGCGCGTACCGCTGCTTCTGCACCCAGTTCGCCATGCTCCAGCTCGACACTCAGCATCGCGCCGAATCCGCTTTGCTGGCGAGCAGCGACGGCATGACCCGGATGGCTCTCCAACCCCGGGTAATGCACCACGCGCACGGCTGGATGCGCATCCAGCAACTCGACCAGGGCGAGGGTATTTTCCTGATGCACGCGCAGGCGCGCATCCAGCGTGCGCAGACCCCGCAAGGTCAGGAAACTGTCGAACGGTGAACCGGTGATCCCCAGGCAATTGGCCCACCACGCCAACGCCTGGTGCACCTCGGCGTCTTTGGCGATCACCGCCCCGCCCACCACGTCGCTGTGGCCGTTGATGTACTTGGTGGTCGAATGCACCACCACGTCGGCGCCAAACGAGATGGGCTGCTGCAACGCGGGTGACAGGAAGGTGTTGTCGACCACCACCCGCGCGCCCGCCGCATGCGAGGCCTCGATCACGAAGCGCAGGTCGGTGATGCGCAGCAACGGGTTGGATGGCGTTTCGATCCATACCAATGCCGGGCTTTGCGCCAATGCCTCGCTGAGCGCGCGCGGATCGGTCAGGTCGACCGTGATCAACTGGAACGCGCCCTTGGTTGCCAGCGCATCAAACAACCGCCAGCTGCCGCCATAGGCATCGTGCGGTACCACCAGCCGGTCGCCGGGCTTGAGCAATGCGTTCAGCACCAGGGTGATCGCGGCCATGCCGGTCGCGGTGATCACACCGCCGGCGCCACCCTCCAGCTCGGCCAGTGCCTCGCCGAGCAGGTCGCGGGTCGGATTTCCGCTGCGGGTGTAGTCGTAAGTGCGCTTGTCGTTGAAGCCGGCAAAACTGAAGTTGGACGACAGCACCAGCGGTGGCGTCACCGCACCAAACGCGGGGTCACGGTCGATGCCGGCACGCACCGCGGTGGTGACACGATGACCGCCACGGCAGTCCAGCGAATGCAGGCTCATGCCGATGCCCGCGCGTCGGCTTCAATGGATGCCTGGGCATCGGCGACATCCAGCAACGCCTCGCGCAGGATGCGGTCGATCGCTTCGGGTTCCTTGAGGAAGGCATCGTGGCCGTACAGCGACCGCAATACCTGCAGGCGGGTCTCGCCGCGCAGGCGCTCGACCAGCTCATAGGCGTCAGCCACCGGGACCAGCCGGTCCTCGGCCACCGCGACCACGGTCACCGGCACCCGCACCGTTTCCGGTGACAGCGCCTGCAGGTCGATCGACTCGGACAAACGCACGAACGCGGTCGCGGCGGTGCGGCTGGCGTAGCGGTTTCCGCAGTGCTCCAGATAGTCCTCGGCCGCGACCCGCACTTGGCCATTGACCACCTTGGCGGCGCCAAAACGGCCGTCGAACTCATCCGGCGTGCGGTAACTCAGGATCGCCAACTGACGCGCCAGCGCCAGTCCGTGGGTGTCGTCGCATTGCAGCGCACCCAGCGTGACCGCACGTCGCTGCAACGCGCGCCACGCGCTGGCATAGGGGTGGGAACGATGGCAGCCGCTGATCGCCACCAACCGGTGCAGGCGGTCCGGGTACAAGGCAGCGAACTGCAGGCCGACCATGGCACCGTAGGAGCAGCCGATGAAGGCGGCCAGCCGCTCCACGCCCAAGCCATCCAGTAGCGCCGCAACCGCATCGGCCTGGTCGGCCGGGTCGATCGGTGCGTCCAGCGCACCGTCACTGCCGACCCAGTCGAGGGACAAAATGGCGTGATGCCCGGGATTCAGCGCACGGTCTGGCCCGCACTGCGCGTCCCACCAGCCGGCGTCACCGAAGGTCGCACTGGCCGCGACGTGGCGGTCGGCGGAAATGCCGCCGGCCACCAGCACCACCGGCAACCCGGGATCGCCGATCCACTCATAGCGCACCACCAGCGCGCGCCGGCCGGAATGGCGCAAATCAAGCTCGACCTGGATCTCGCCACGTCGGGCATGGCCAGCCGCAGCGGTATCGGTTGAGACGGTCAGGGGCGACGGGGTGTCCGCCAGGGCGGCATCGTCGTCGCAGTCGGAAAGAGACGGGGTGGCAAACGGGGCAAGTTGCAGGCTCATGGCGGCTTCCGGAGTGGCGGGAGCCATCGAGCAGGATGGCCGGCACACCCCGAGGGCGAGCCGGACAACCATCTTTCGGTGACCGGCCAGAGGACCGGGTACCGCAGGAATTGGCACCTTCGCGCCGCTTGCGCTGCGCTGGGTTGCCCCGGCTTCAAAGGGCCTGTCCCTCTGCCGGTCTCGATGGATGCGAAAGAGTCTGCCAGCGTACTTTCAAAGTGTCAATCGCTTTATCCGGATCAAGCGATTGATAAAATTCTCCGGTCACGGAAATCTCGGCGCTGCCGACAAACCACTACACTGCCGCCCCATCGCCACCCGCCCGACGAAGATACCGCCGCATGATCTGTCGCCTGCTTGCCATCGCCTGCATCGCGCTCCTGCTCAGCGCATGCGCCACGGCCTCCCTCCCGGCAACCGGGCTTCACACCGTCGCAGAGCGCTACGTCTCCGAGCCGTATGCGAAAGCCGAGCTGGACTCGCTGGCGACCTGGCGCGCACACGACGGCAAGACCTGGTTGATCGCCAGCGCCAAATCGACCCACGAGCTGATGGTGTTCGATGTCGACAGCGGCACCTTGATGCGCACCATCGGCGGCAAGGGCAAGAACACTGGACAATTCAACCGGCCCAACGGCGTCGCCGTGCATGGCGACCGCCTGTTTGTCGTGGAACGCGATAACCACCGGCTGCAGGTGTTCGACCTGCCCGGGCTGCAGCCCGTCGCAAGTTTCGGCGAGGACGTGCTGCGCAGTCCCTACGGCCTTTGGATCAACGGCACCGCACCGGGCGAACTGGATATCTACGTCACCGACAGTTTCATGTACGGCGAGCATTACGACATCGTGCCGCCGCTGCCCGAGCTCGACCAGCGCGTACGCCGCTTCCGCGCGCAGACCGATGCAATCGGTGAATTGCAGATCAATTACCTCGGGTCGTTTGGTGAGACCCGGGGGCCCGGGGCGCTGCAGGTGGTCGAGTCGATTGCCGGCGACGCCGCCCACGACCGCCTGCTGATTGCCGACGAGCATCACTCCGGCAACCAAAGTCGCCGCATGTCCACCTTGCGCGAGTACACCCTCGACGGCCGCTACACCGGCGTCAGCCTGCCGTCGGGCACGTTTGCTGCCGACGCCGAGGGCATTGCCTTGTGGCCGTGCCGCAATGGCGCCGGTTACTGGGTTGCGGTCGACCAACACGACCCATTGACGAGCTTCCACGTGTTCGAACGCAACAGCCTGCGTCCGGTGGGCAGCTTCCAGGGCCAGGTGACCTCCGGTACCGACGGCATTGCCTTGCACGCCGCCAGCACGCCGGCATTTCCTGATGGCGTGCTGGCCGCCGTGCACGACGACCGGGCGATAGCCGCATTCGACCTTGCGGACATCGCCAGCACCCTCGGCCTTTCCGCGGATTGCACGGGCACCCGATGAAGCGCTCCCGGCGACTGGTACCGGGCTTGGCGATCGCGTTGATGAGCATCGTGCCGCTCGCCCTCGCCGGCACCCTGTACCGCTGGACCGATGCCAACGGTGTCAACCATTACGGCGACCGCCAGCTCCGGGACACCCCTCCCAAAATGCAGAGCGGCAGGATTCCGGCCTTCGTCGAGCCCGCGGCGATCGCCCGGCTGCGGATCGAGGCACGCGGCAGCGAGTACTACGTCTGGGCCGACAACCAGCTGAGCGGTCCGATCGAGGTGATGCTGCATTACCGGCACCACCGCAACACCACCAGCGATCCCGCACTACCGGCGCGAGCGACGGTTCCCACCGGCGGCAGCACCGTAGTGTCGGTACTGCGAGCAACAAATCCGGGCCAGCGGGTGGATTTCGACCTGCGCATGGACAGCCTGCCGGGCAACCCGAGCGCGGCACCTGGCGATACCACCTACCTGCTGCCGGTGGCGCGCGACACCCCGGAAATCGACCAGGGCTATGGCGGAACCTTCAGCCACGACGACCCGGAAAATCGCTATGCGGTCGACTTCGCTGTACCGGTCGGGACACCGGTACTGGCGGCACGTGGCGGCGTGGTGATGCAACTGGAAGAGGGCTTCGAACGCACCAGCCTGGACCGGGATGCCTACGCCGGTCGCGCCAATTTCATCCGGCTGCTGCACGACGACGGCGCGATGAGCCTGTACGCCCACCTGCAGGTCGATGGCGTGCTGGTCCACACCGGCCAACGCGTCACCGCCGGCCAGCAAATCGGCCTGTCGGGAAACACCGGCTTCACCACCGGCCCCCACCTGCACTTCGCCGTGCAGGTGAACCGGGGCATGCGGCTGGTCTCACTGCCATTTCGGATGGAGGGCGTCGAGATTGAACCATCGCGTCCCGCCGCTGCATTGAGCAGCGACGTCTCCGGATGGTGACCGCGATGCCGGCTCAGGCCGCTTCCGCCTGGCCCAACTCTTCGGACATCACCCGCCACTTGGGAAGTTTGTCGAGCATGCCGACCGCGTGCAGGTAGCTTTCGTCCACCGGCGTGTCGCGCACCAGCGCGGCGGCGACATGCACCGCGCCGGTGACCCAGAAACCGGTGGAACGCATGCGGCGTGGCCGGGATTGATGGGCCACGGCCTCCACGATGGGCATCGGCAGCCCCCACAGGCCAAGCAGGTATGCGCCGGCCTCGGCGTAACCCGGACTGGCCGCACTGATGTCCGCATCGCCGTCAGGCTCGGATGCAAGTTCCGGGTCGGTCTCGCCACCAATGCCGGGTAACAGCAGGCCCACCTCGGCAAGCAGCCCGGCGGTGGCCGCCAACTCGGCGCTGGGGCCGGCCAGCAGTTTCCGGGCCAGGCGCGACGTGGCCAGCGCGCGCCATTGCATCGCCTCCCGGTCAACACTGGTGGTCTCCTCGTCGGATCCACCAAAGGCTTCACTTACCAGAACCAGTTGTCCCAGCATGCCCATTCCCAGGCGGGTCACCGCCGAGCGGATATCGGTAATCTCCCGTCCGGCGGAGAAAAATGCGGAGTTGCACAGTCGCAGCACCTTGGCCGCCAGCGCCGGGTCCTGTGAAAGCACGTAGGCGATCTCGGCCATGCTCACATCCGGATCGCCCATCAGCTGCACCAGTTCGATATACATCCGCGGCGCCGGCGGCAACGACTCGACCTGCCCGACACTTCGTTTGAGCTCTTCGTTGTCCAGCAACTCCCGCAGATCGATGAAACCCTCGACCGCATCGATCAGCTCACCGCCGTCCAGTGGTTTGTGCAGTACGCGGTGCGCGCCAGCCAGGGCGTGCATGGCCTCGCCACCCTGCCCACGCTCCAGCAGCAGGATCCGCACCGCATCGGGGTGCTTGGCCCGCAGCTCGGTCAGCACGTGGGAGCCATGCAAGCCCAGGTCCGTGACCAGTACGTCGACCGGCCGGCCCAGGGTAATGACGGCGGCAGCGTCAGCGACGCACTCAACCTGCCAATCCAGTCCGAAATCGGCAAGCACCAACTTCAGCTCATCGGCCTGTCCTGCATCCTCACCGGCAATAACTATGAACACTGATAATTCTCCATAGACGTGGCGAACGAAACGCCCGCCCAACCGGTGTAGCGGCCAGTGTCTTCCAGACTTTAGGCAAGTCCGGAACCCGGTCACATTCGCCAGCCCTATAGTTGCCCCCTTCCCCGCTCTGCTGACGTGCCCGTGCGCGCCGCCGCTCGCACCATCAGATGCTCAATGCCGCCCGACGCTGCTGGCGGAAGACGTTGACCATCAGGGTGATCATCAGCAGCAGTACCGCCACGATAAAGATACTCATGCCGAGGTAGTCACCACGCAGGCCCTGCTCGAAGTTGGCGGGCAACTGGCCGCCGTTGGGAATGAACTCCACCGCTGCCATGCCGGTGTAATGCATGCCGCAGACGGCCAGGCCCATCACCAGCGCACTGCCCACCATCTGCCAGCGGCCGCGCAAGTTGAAGGCCAGCCACAGCGCCGCAATCGACGCGACGATGGCAATGGCTACCGAGAGCGCGACCAGTCCGGTGTTGTACTCCATCGTGGCCGGCATCAGCATCGCCATCATGCCCAGGTAGTGCATCCCCACCACTCCCAGCCCCATGCAGACGCCGCCACTGACCAGCTTGGACCAACCAAAGGCTCCGCTGCCTGCCAAACCAAAGCCGAGCGAACAGGCAACCAGCGCAATCAGCGCCGACAGGACCGTCATTGGAATGTCGTAGGCGACCTCCATGCCGATGTCGCAGGCCAGCATGCCGAGAAAATGCATTGTCCAGATCGCACCGACACCCACGGCCGTGCCCGCAGCCAGCACGGCCCTCCAGCGCTGTCCTGCGCGCGCCCCGGGAATGGCCATGGCCAACTGCAAGGCCGTGAATGAGCCCAGCACGGCAACTACGTACGACAGTGCGACTAGAAAAAAACTGTAATCCTGATGTGCAGCATGCATGCCCAACCCCCTTTGGTCAGCGTCGGAACGACGGAGTACTCGCCGGCAGCGCCGGCTGGATCGCAACGGCGGAAACCGTCAGTGAGATATTTCGAACGTGCAGGCGTCCGCACCCGTGCTGCGGCAAAATGTCTCGCGCACGTAAACCCTTTCCCCCTGCACGGATTCGCTCAGCAATCCTTCCAGGTAGCCGCAGAAGAAGCGGCAGCTGCCCGACTCCACCCCGGGCTTCGCCAGCGGATGATCGGACAACCGCAGTTGTTCGCCCTGCAACTCGACCGGGGCCAATGCACGCAACGCCGGCAATCCGATGCGCTTGACTGCGTCGTGAAGCTGCAATTTCGCACCAAGGGAGAAATCACGCTTGTATACCCAAGCACCAGTGCGACGGCCCGCCAGGTGCAACGAGGCGTGACGCGCGTCCGGCGCCAGCGACCGCTCAAGATTGAGCAGCCAGGGGAAAATTTTGGGGTAGTCCTTTGCGATCTGCGGCAGCGCCGCCTCCACCTTCTGCGAATCTGTCTCTGTCGCCTCCATGGGTGTCGGTGCGGGCGCAGAGGCAGGCGGTGCAGACACGGCCGATGCAGCCAGAGGTGACGCTGCCGACCCCAGCATCGACGAGGCAACGCTGGCCGGAGAACCGTCGTACAGCGCCGCTTCGAAGCTGCGCACCCGCGTATGCGTGGCGAGGGCCTCCTCCAGCACCATCTGTCGCTCCGCCGGGCCACGTATCAGCAAGGTCAGGCAGGCCTCTCCCGCACTGCCCCTGGTCAGTCGTTGACGCTGTACGGTAAAGCCGTTGCTGTGTACTACCCGACCAAGCTCAACCAGCAGCCCTTCCCGATGATCGGATACGACCTGAACTTCCAACTGGATCATGCCCCCTCCCCTGAGTGCAGATACAAGTCCGATAAGTGGTGGTATTCGGAAACTTCCTTTACACCACCACGATTCTCGTTTCAGTAAAACCGATGCCCATGTATTGCGCAAGCACTGCCCTGCACTCGCCGAAAACACTCGCTGGCTGCACGGTATCGCCGTCGCATGACGACGACTTGCCACCACCCCCTATAATTGCGTCCTTCCCCGCTCTGCTGGCGTGCCCGTGCACGCCGTCCCCATGTCCGATGTCTCCCAGCAGGCGCTGCGCCGCCGCACCTTCGCCATCATTTCCCACCCCGATGCCGGCAAGACCACGCTGACCGAGAAGCTGTTGCTGTTCGGCGGCGCGATCCAGATGGCCGGCTCGGTCAAGGGCCGCAAGGCCGCCCGCCATGCCACCTCCGACTGGATGAAGCTGGAGCAGGAACGCGGCATCTCGGTGACCTCCTCGGTGATGCAGTTCCCCTACAACGGACACATCGTCAACCTGCTCGACACCCCGGGCCATGCGGACTTCGGCGAGGACACCTATCGGGTGCTGACCGCGGTCGACTCGGCACTGATGGTGATCGACGTGGCCAAGGGCGTGGAAGAACGCACCATCAAGCTGATGGAGGTCTGCCGGCTGCGCGACACGCCGATCATGACCTTCATCAACAAGCTGGACCGCGATGGCAAGGACCCGATCGACCTGCTCGACGAGGTCGAGAGCGTGCTGGGCATCCAGTGCGCGCCGGTCACCTGGCCGATCGGGATGGGCAAGCGGCTCAAGGGCGTGGTCCATCTGGTGACCGGTGAGGTCCATCTGTACGAGCAGGGGCGCAACTTCACCCGCCAGGATTCGACCATCTTTTCCTCCATCGATGACCCCGGGCTGGAAGCGCGGATCGGCGCTGCGGCGCTGGCCGAGGCACGCGGGGAGCTGGAACTGGTCCAGGGCGCCAGCCATCCGTTCGAGTTGGACAAATACCTCGCCGGCGAACAGACCCCGGTGTTCTTTGGCTCGGCGGTCAACAACTTCGGCGTGCAGCTGCTGCTGGACTTCTTCGTCAAGCATGCTCCCAGCCCGCAGCCGCGCGCGACCACTACCCGCGACGTGGATCCGACCGAAGACAAGCTGACCGGCTTCGTGTTCAAGATCCAGGCCAACATGGACCCGCAGCACCGTGACCGTGTCGCTTTCATGCGGATCTGCTCGGGCAAGTTCACCGCCGGCATGAAGGCCTTCCACGTGCGTACTGGCAAGGAACTCAAGCTCGCCAACGCGTTGACCTTCATGGCCAGCGACCGCGAGATCGCCGAGACCGCGTACTCCGGCGATGTGCTGGGCATCCACAACCACGGCACCGTGTCGATCGGCGACAGTTTCAGCGAAGGCGAGCCGATCACCTTCACCGGCATTCCCAACTTTGCACCGGAACTGTTCCGGCGTGCGCGCCTGCGCGATCCGCTCAAGCTAAAGCAACTGCAAAAGGGCCTCGCCCAACTGAGCGAGGAAGGCGCAACCCAGTTTTTCCGGCCACTGATGAGCAACGACCTGATCCTGGGCGCGGTCGGCGTATTGCAGTTCGAGGTGGTCGCCTACCGGCTGAAGGCCGAATACGGCGTGGACGCGATCTTCGAGTCGGTTGCCGTCTCCACCACCCGCTGGATCCGTTGCGACAACGAGAAGAAGCTGGAGCAGTTCCGCGACAAGAATGCCAGCCACCTTGCCCTGGATGCAGCCGACCAGTTGGTCTATCTCGCCCCGACCCGGGTCAACCTGCAGTTGGCACAGGAGCGCGCACCGGATGTCGAATTCCTTGCCACCCGCGAGCAGGCACATGCGGTGAGCGTGAGCTAGCCACTGAACACGCCACAACGTATTCACTCCCGCTTTACCGGCCAGTATCGAAGGTGGACAGCATGTCCTCCTGAGGGTTCCGACCGATGCCAGCCCCCGCCGCCGCGGACACGCCACAGCAACCCGGCGGCCAGACCTCCGGCGCCGGCAACGCTGGACGCTGGTGGCAACAGCCGCGCCGCCATCCCTGGCTGACTGCACTGGGCGTACTGGTGATGGCATTGATCGTGCTGGTCCTGTTGTGGGACTGGAACTGGCTCAAGGGGCCGGTAGAGCGTCAGGTCGAGGCACGCACCGGGCGCGAGTTCAAGATCGGCGGCGACCTGGATGTCGACCTGGGCTGGGTGCCGACGATCCACGCTGACCAGCTGAGCTTCGGCAACGCCGACTGGTCACGGCAGCCAACCATGGCGACCGCCGACCGGGTCGATATCAGCATCGACCTGCGCCGGCTGTTGCGCGGCGAGGTCCGCATTCCCGAGCTGCGCCTGGCCACCCCCAGATTGAACCTGGAAGCGAACCCGAAAGGCGGCGGCAACTGGCAGTTCGGCAGCACCGGCGGCGATACCGACCTGCAGTTCCGACGCATATGGATCGACGACGGAAAGCTTACGTTCCTGGATGCCGCCGCCAAGACCGACATCAAGGTCGATGTAACCAGCTCGCAGGCGCGCGACCCGCGCAACGCCCCACCGATCAAGGTCGACGGCGGCGGGCAATGGAACGGCAACAAGTTCACCCTGCACGGCAGCGCCGAATCGCCGCTGGAGTTGCGCGACACCGAGGCCCCGTACCACATCGACGTCCACGCACAGGCCGGCGCCACCAAGGCCCATGCCCGCGGCACCCTGCGCGACCCGCTGCGCCTGCGCGATTTCGACCTGCAACTGACGCTTGCCGGGAAAAACCTGGAAGACCTGTATCCGCTGATCGGCGTCGCGCTGCCACCAACCCCGCCCTACACCCTCGACGGTCGCTTGAACCGCGACATCAAGGGTGTGAGCACCACTTGGCACTACGACAAGTTCGCCGGCACGGTCGGCGACAGCGACCTGGGCGGCGACGCCGCCTTCACCACCGGTGGCAAGCGGCCTTTCCTGCGCGCGAACCTGCACTCGAAGCGACTGGATTTCGACGACCTCGCCGGCTTCATCGGCGGCGCGCCGCAGGCCGGCAAGGGCGAGACCACCAACCCCGAACTCGCCGCCCAGGCGGCGCAGCAAAAAACCAGCGCGCGCGTGCTGCCCGACACGCCCTACCAACTCGAAAAACTGCGCGCGATGGACGCCGACGTGCGCCTGCAAGCCACGCGCATCAACTCTCCGTCGCTGCCACTGGACGACATGGACGCGCACCTGAAACTCGACGCCGGCCTGCTGCTACTGGACCCATTGAACTTCGGCGTCGCCGATGGCCAGATCCGTTCGACGGTGCGCATGAACGCGCGCGAGGCGACCATCCACACCAATGCCGACGTGGCCGCCAGCGGCCTGACCCTCAGCGAACTGCTGCCCACGGTGGAACTGGTCCAGAACGCCATCGGCAAGCTCAGCGGCCATGCCACCCTGGATGGCAGCGGCAATTCGATCGCCGCGATGCTGGGCAGCAGCGACGGCGAGGTCGCGCTCGGCATCGGCCAAGGCAAGATCAGCAACCTGCTGATGGAGATGGCCGGTATCGATATTGCGGAGATCATCAAGTTCAAGTTGACCGGAGACCAGCTGATCCCGATCCGCTGCGCGTTTGGCGACTTCAAGGTCGACGACGGCGTGATGACGGTGCGCTCGCTCGCGGTCGATACCACCGACACTATCCTGGTCGGCGAAGGCACGATCAACCTCGCCACCGAGCATCTGGACCTTGTCATCAAGCCACGCCCGAAGGATCGCAGCCTGTTCGCCTTCCGCGCTCCGTTGCTGCTCGATGGGACATTCAGGCACCCGGACTTCCGCCCGGACATGGGCGCGATCGGCCTACGCGCCGCGATCGCCCTGACCCTGGGCAGCATCGCCCCGCCGGCCGCGTTGCTGGCGACGCTGGAACTGGGTCCGGGAGAGGATTCGGGCTGCGGCGGCAAGTACGCGAAGTAGCTAGTGGTAACGCGCCTGGTCGCACCGCCGTCGTGCTTCAGCTGGCGATGTATCTCTGCAACTGGTCAAGCTCGACCTGCTGGTCCTCGATCACCGCCTTCACCAGGTCGCCGATCGATACCAGCCCCATCACCTCGCCCTCGACCACCACTGGCAAGTGGCGTATGCGCTGGTTGGTGACCAGCGCCATGCAATGTTCAGCAGTGTCATCAAGGCCCACCGTGAGCACATCGACGGTCATCACCTCGCGCACCGGCGTGGTGGCCGACGAGCGCCCCTGCAACACGATCTTGCGCGCGTAGTCGCGCTCCGACACGATTCCGGCCAGCCGGCCATCGTGGATCACCAGCAACGCACCGATGTGCTTCTCGGCCATCAGCCGGATCGCGTCGATCATCGGCGCATCCGGGCCGATCGCATAAACCTCAGAGGCTTTCGCTTCGAGCAGGTGCCGTACGTTGCGCATGGCCTTGTCCTCCTACGGGATGAACCTGCTCCGAGCATACCCCGGACGCCGGCTGCCAGGCGTCCACCAGGTACAGCGGGCGCTGCTTCGATTCCTCGTACAGCCGGCCCAGGTACTCACCGATCAGTCCCAGCGCGATCAACTGCACCCCACCCAGGAACAGGATCACCGCCATCATCGTCGGCCAACCCTGCACCGGATCGCTCCACAGCAGCGCCTTGCCGATCACCCACGCGCCATAGCCGAACGCCACCAGCGCCGTCAGCAGCCCCAGGTAGGTCGCCAGCCGCAGCGGCGCGGTGGAAAAACTGGTGATGCCTTCCAGGGCGAGGTTCCACAACCGCCACAGGTTGAACTTGCTCGCACCAGCCAGCCGCGCCTCGCGGTGGTACGGAAGCGAAACGCGATTGAAGCCGACCCAGCCGAACAAGCCCTTCATGAAGCGATGGCGCTCGCGAATCTGTCGCAGCGCGTCGAGCGCGCGGGGCGACAACAGGCGGAAGTCACCGGTGTCGGCCGGGATCGGGGTCTTCGACAGCCGCCCGATCAACCGGTAAAACACGTGCGCCGTCGCGCGCTTGAGCCAGCCCTCGCCCTCGCGAACCAGCCGGGTGCCAAAGACATCATCATGGCCTTCGCGCCACAGGCCGACGAAGCGCGGAATCAGCTCCGGGGGATCCTGGCCATCGGCATCCAGGATCATCGCCGCCCCGCGCTCGACCCGGTCAAGGCCCGCCGTCAAAGCCAGTTCCTTGCCGAAGTTGCGCGACAGGCGCAATAAAGAGATGCGGGGATCCGCCGCCGCCAGTTGCTGCAGCACGCTCCAGCTCGCGTCCACGCTGCCATCGTCGATGTACAGCACCGTGCCTTCGATGCCGTACTCATCGGCCACCACCTGCAATGCCGCGGCGATGCGCGGCTGCAGCAGCGACAGGCTTTCCGCCTCATTGAAGGCCGCAACGACAACGGTCAGGCAATCATCGGGCAAGTGCTGGGTACTCATTCCGGCATGGTATCCGACCGGGCGCGGTCCACGCCGCCGGGCCCGCTACTTCTTGTCGGGCTCGCGTCGATCCAGGCGTTCCAGGTAGGCGGCGCCGCCAATTTGCCGCATCTGCTGCTGGACCTGCCGGGTGCGTCGCTGCACATACGGCCCCGGGCTGGCGGCGCTGTAGCGTTTCGGGCTTGGCAACACCGCCGCCAGACGCGCCGCTTCGGCCGGGCTCAGTTGCGCGGCATCCTTTCCGAAGTAGCCACGCGCCGCCGCCTGCGCGCCATATACGCCGTCCCCGAACTCGGCGATGTTGACGTAGACCTCGATGATGCGCGACTTGGGCCACATCAATTCCATCAACGCGGTGTACCAGGCTTCCATGCCCTTGCGCACCCAACTGCGCCCGCTCCACAGGAACAGGTTCTTGGCCGTCTGCTGGCTGATGGTGCTTGCGCCGCGCAATTTGCCGCCACGCTCATGGCGCGCGCGGGCTTTCCGGATCGCCTTCAGGTCGAAGCCGTGATGGTCGGCGAATCGCTGGTCTTCGGACGCGATCACCGCCACGGCCAGGTGCGAAGACACCTGATCACGATCACGCCAGTGGTAGGCCACCCGGAAGTCCCGGTCGCCCTCGCTCCAGGCGTCCAACTGGCGAGCGGCCATGAATGCGGTAAACGGTGGATCGACGAAGCGCAACACCGCCACCTGTACTGTCGTGACCAGCAACCACAGTAGTGGCAACGCCAACAGCCACCGAACCCAACGTCGGCCGCGCAAGACTCGGCCGCGGCGGTTCCTGCTTCCACCTTGCGTCCTGCCCGACAAGCCCCACCTCCAAGGTTCAACCTCCCGCGCTCAAATGAACCGGGTTGTCGCGCATTATCCTTGCATCTTCGCCCCGTCGCACAAACCGCCATGACCCAGACCCGCACCAGCCCCAAGCACATTGCCGACAGTGACCGGCTGACCCGGTTCCTGATCAACCAGGCCGGCGTCCGCGGTGTGCGCGTGCACCTGCAGGCCACCTGGCAACACATCCGCGACCGGATGAGCGACGCCAACGAACAAGCCCCGGCGGCGGTCGAGATGCTTGGTGAGGCGACTGCCGCGGCGGCACTGTTCACCGGCCATGCCAAGGTGGAGGGGCGCCTATCGGTACAGCTGAGCAGCAGCGGTGCGTTGCGCACCTTGTTTGTCGAATGCACCTCCGCCGGAACCCTGCGCGGCGTCGTCCAGCTGGCCGATCCCGCTCATGACCCGGCGCGCAACACGGTATCGCGCGACCTGCGTGAACTGGGCGATGGCGCCGTGCTGGCAATCACCATCGAGAATCCATCCAGCACCGGACGCGAGCCGATGCGCTATCAAGGCCTTGTAGCGCTGCAGGCCGATTCGCTGGCAGGCGCTTTCGAAGATTACTTCCGCCAGTCCGAGCAGTTGCCGACCCGGCTGTTGCTCGCCAGCGATGGCGAACGCGCTGCCGGCTTGATGCTGCAAAAACTCCCCGGTGACGAAGGCGACCAGGACGGCTGGACCCGCACCACCGCGTTGTTCGACACCCTCTCCGAGGATGAGCTGCTCGATCTCCCCGCCCAGGAGCTGCTGACACGATTGTTTCATGAAGACGGCGTACAACTGCTGGGGGACAAGCCATTGTCTTTCGCCTGCTCGTGCTCCACCGAGCGGGTCGAGGCGATGCTGGTGTCGCTGGGAGAGCAGGAAGCGCTCGCGGCCGCGGCGGCATCGGATGGCAACGCGGAGATCCGTTGTGAATTCTGTGGCCAGCGTTATAGCTTCAGTGAAACGCGGATTCGAGAGTTGCTGGCCATCGCAACGGCCCAAATGCATGCGCCGGCGCGTCTGCAATGAGACCGTCTTCACATCCTGTTGATTGTTAAAGAAACATAAACATCCTAGTATCGAGACTCCGGGGACGGGGAACTCCCCCGGCTTCAACCGGTCGTAAAGTGAGCCCATGGACAAACGACTTCTCCGATTGCCGCTCGCCCTGCTGCTCGCCCTAGGCGTGGCGACGGGCGTGCACGCGCAATCGGCAAAGGTCGACTCACCGCGTGACGCGACGGTCCTGCCGGTCTGGAACCACACCAGCGGGAAGCTCGAAGCGCTGCTGTTGCTGGAACCCACCGGCAGTTCGTCTGCGGATGCGCGCTGGCGCGTGGGCAGTACCACGTTGGATGCGGCGTTCGGCTTGAAGGCCGGCAACACTCTGGGCCTGGTCTGCGATCGCAGCTCCGGCTTGGCCGGCACCATCGGCAACCTTGCCAACCATTGCCTGCTCGCCGCGATGGAAGACGGCAAGCAAGCCGGTCAGGCGGTTGCCGGCGCCAGCCTGCGCAAAGGCGATACCCGGTTCGGGCTGTCGCTGGGCAAAGGTCGCGACACGCTGCCCGCATGGCTCAACCCCACCGGTCCGCGCAGGCAGCTCGACCAGAACACATTGACGGTTTATGGCCAGCAGAACATCGGCAGCGAAGCCACCGTGTCCATCGGCGGCACCTGGGCGCGGGCGCGGCTGATACCTGCCGGCGACGTACCGGCGTTGGCCGATCGTTGGGACAGCCGGAGCGTGACCGTGGGCGCCGGCTACGGCAACTTTGGCGCCAACATCATTGGTCGGGTAGTCGATACCCCCGATCAAGCCGGTGGCTGGGAAGGCCTCGGGGTCGGCTTGACCTGGCGTACCCCGTGGAGCGGCCGGTTGACGGTAGGCGCGGAGAAGATCACCCGCGGCTCCAACCCGTTTGCACTCAACGCAAACGAAGACGAGGGCACCGTGCCCTACGTGCGGTACGAGCAGGACCTTTAGCCAGAAACAAGCCCGATTGCCGTGAGCGAGAGCGCTGCGGATCAGATAAAAATCCGCCCCAAGCATGAAAAATCCGATTAAATCGGATTTTTTTTTGCCTCGGCATCTACCTGAACAGGCGTCACGGTGGCGTAACAAACCGCTTTCATTGAGTAAGTCATTGTTTTTGATGTATTTTTATTCTACTGGCTACTGAATGAGGGTGAAATTTAACGACACTTTAATTTTTGGTCGTGTGCAGCTACTATCGGTTGGCCTTGCCGGATTTGGCGTCTCGCTTGACATCACCGGCCGGGTTCCCATGGGAATTACCAAGACTGACTTGGAGAGAGAGACACACATGACGCTCAAGACCACCAAACTCCGCGACGCGATTTCCTTCGCGCTCGTCGTAGGCGCTACCACCCTCGCCGGCTCCGGCGTGGCACTCGCGCAGGACGCAGACCAGGAAGGCCAACAAGCCACCACCCTGGACCGCATTGAAGTCACCGGCTCGCGCATCCGCTCGGTCGATGCCGAAACCTCGCAGCCGGTCCTCGTGCTCAGCCGCGAAGACATCGCCAAGCAGGGCGTGACCTCGGTCGCCGAAGTGCTCAACCGCATTTCTGCCGCCGGCGCTTCCCTCAACCGCACGTTCAACAATGGCGGCGACGGCTCCTCGAACATCGCACTGCGCAACCTCGGTTCCTCGCGCACCCTGGTGCTGGTCGATGGTCGCCGCTGGGTCTCCGGCCTCGGCGGTTCAGTCGACCTGAACACCATCCCGGCCGCCATCATCGAGCGCGTCGAAGTCCTGAAGGACGGCGCCTCGGCGATCTATGGTTCCGACGCGATCGCGGGCGTGATCAACATCATCACCCGTAACAACTACGAAGGTGCCGAGTTCCGCACCCACATCGGCCAGTTCAGCGAGGGCGACGGTGAGCGCAACACCATCGAAGCCACCTTGGGCGCCAGCAACGACCGCAGCAACATCGTGGTCAGCCTGTCGCGCGTCGAGGAAGGCGAGGTCATGGGCAGCGACCGCGCTCAATCGGCCGACCCGGTGTTTGGCCGCGGCTCCGCGCTGTACAGCGGTTTCTCCGACAACGGCAAGATCTGGAACGGCGCCCCGGACGGCAGCCTCAGCAACTTCCTGATTGTTCCCCCGGGCGCGAGCGGCAGCGGCCCGGCCGGCCAGCAGCGTTATGGTCTGGATGAGTTCGTGCCGTGGAATGTCTCCGAGCACGCTTACAACTACGCGGCCGACAACTACCTGTTGACCCCGCAGACCCGTACCTCGCTGTACCTGAAGGGTCGCTTCGACGTCACCGACAACGTCACCTTTGTAGCCGACGCGCTGTACAACGAGCGTCGCTCGGAGCAGCAGTTGGCCGGCTTCCCGCTCAGTGGCGGTCCGGCCCTGGGCAACGATCCCGATACCCTGCTCAGTGGCGACAGCTACTTCAACCCGTACAACCCCCTCTACGGTGGTGACGGCCGCGACGTGACCTGGAGCCACCGTCTCACCGAGCAGGCGCGTGTCTACCAGCAGAACGTCAAGACCTTCCACACCTATGTCGGGCTCGAGGGCAGCTTCCAGTTCGCCGACCGCTACTTCGACTGGGATGTCGGCTACAACTTCAACAAGTCCGATCAGGAAGATGCGCAGATCGGCGACGCCAACATGGTCAACGTCGCCCTCGGCGTCGGCCCGTCGTTCCTCGACACCGATGGCATCGTCAAGTGCGGCGCCGCGGGTGCCGTGATCGAAGGCTGCGTGCCGTTCAATCCGCTGTCGCCGGCGGGCGGCGTCCCGGCCGAGCAGATGGACTACATCCTGTTCACCGCACAGGACGCTTTCCAGAACCGCAGCGAAAGCTTCACCGCCAACCTCAGTGGCGAGATCGTCGAACTGCCGGCCGGCATGATGGGCTTCGCGGCCGGTATCGAGTCGCGCAAGGAAAGCGGTTTCGATCGTCCGGATGCCTTCGTGGCCGCCGGCTACAGCTCGGGCAACGGCCGCCAGCCGACCGCGGGTGCGTACGACCTCGACGAGATCTACGGCGAGCTGTTGATCCCGATCCTGGCCGACATGCCCGGTGCCCAGTTGCTGGAAGTCAGCCTGGCCTCGCGCTACTCGGATTACAGCAACTTCGGCGACACCACCAACAGCAAGTTCGGCTTCAAGTGGAAGCCGATTGAGGACCTGCTGGTCCGCGGCAACTGGGCCGAAGGCTTCCGCGCCCCGCCGATCCAGACGCTGTTCCGCGGCTTGTCCGACACCTACACCCAGTTCGGTGACATCTGCTCGTCGGACTACGTCGGTAGCACAGCCACCATCGCGGCCAACTGCGCGGCGGACGGCGTCGCAAGCGACTTCGTCCAGCGCACCAACCAGGGGGAAGGCTATTTCGGCCAGACGATCTTCCCGTTCTCGCTGGGTGGCAATCCGAACGCAGGCCCGGAAACCTCGACCAGCACCACGCTGGGCCTGGTATACAGCCCGTCCTATGTGACCGGCCTGGATATCTCGCTGGACTGGTGGAACATCGAGATCGAGAATGCGCTGTCGAGCCCGTCGCCGGCCTATATCCTCGACCAGTGCTACGCCGAGGGTAACCAGGCGTACTGCGCGCTGTTCTCGCGCCGTGCGGAAGACTCGCAGATCGACCAGATGCTGCTGGTCCCGCAGAACCTCAGCGTGATCGAAGCTGAAGGTTATGACCTGGACGTGAACTACCGGATGGCGGAAGGCGCCTACGGCCAGTTCACCTTTGGCCTGAACGCGTCCTACACTGCCAAGTGGGAGTCGAAGTTCACCCCCGAAGACGAGCCCTCCAATGCGGTCGGCATGTACTACCAGGACGATCCGAACTGGCGGCTGCGTGGCAACGGTTCACTCGACTGGACCATGGGTGATTTCGGCGTGACCTGGATCAGCCGTTACTACTCCGGTCTGGAAGAGGCTTGCCCGATCCCCGGCTATGGTCTCTGCTCGGACGAGGATCGTCGCGACGAGGACGGCGCCGCGCCGCGCAACCACATCGGTTCGACCACGTACCACGACGTGCAGGCCCGCTACAACCTGCCGTGGAACGGTACCGTCAAGCTGGGCGTGAACAACGTCTTCGGGAAGCGTTCGCCGACCGCATACAACGCGTTCGCCAACTCGTTCGACCCGCAGTACGACATCCCGGACTCCCAGTACCTCTACATGGAGTACGTGCAGCGGTTCTGATCGGTACATCGATCAAGCTGTAGCAAGCTGTAGAAGGAAGCGGCCCCGGAAACGGGGCCGCTTTTTTTGTCGCGTACAATCGACATGAACTCCCGCGCACCTTGGCCCACCATGACCAACACCGCCCCGACACCCCACGAAAGCCATCGCGTCGACGCACGCCGGGCAGCGGAGGCGGGGCAACTGGCCGGCGCCCGGACTGCCTACACCGCGCTGCTGCAGGCGTATCCGGACGACGTGGAGGCGCTCAATTTCATTGCTATCCACACGCTGTCCGAAGGTCACCCCGGGCGCGCCAGGGAGCTTCTGGAGCACGCCCTGTCAGTGGCGCCGGACGATGTCCCGACCCGCAAGAACCTGGGCGTGGCACTGTTGCACTCCGGCGACGCGGAGCGCGCGCGGGACGTGCTGCAACCGGCCGTGGACGAGCTTCCGGACTATTTCGTGGCGCGGTTGTACCTGGGCGTTGCGTTGGAGCGACTGGGCGAGCAACGGCAATCCGTCATTGAGTACCTGAGGGCGCTGAGCGCCGCTCACCGCGAGGGGCAATGGCGCGACGCCCAGACTACTCCGGCCGGTCTGCGCCCGGTGGTCGCGCGCGCCGCCGAAATTGTAAGGTCCGCTTATCCACGCCTGCTGCATGCGGTGATGGCGCCGCTGCGCGAGCGGCACGGGGCCAAGGCGATGGCACGGGTCGACAGATGCCTGTCCAGCTACCTTGGCGAGATCACGATCAAACCCGAACAGCCAAGCCAGAAACCAACCTTCCTGTACTTCCCCGGCCTGCCCGAGACCCCGTTCCTGTCGCGTGACCTGTTCCCCTGGTACGAACAGATGGAGGCGTGCACCGATGCGATCCGCGACGAACTGCTTGCGGTGTTGGCGGCCGACGGTGCGGACCTGGTTCCGTTCCTGGGCGAGCCGCCACCGGGCATGAACTCGCAGTATCTCGGCGGTCGCGCGGACGTAAAGCCCCAGTGGGATGGATTGTTCTTCCACCGCCACGGCAAACGCAATGAAGAAAACTGCCGGCGCTGCCCGCAGACCGCCGCCGCCCTGGATGCAGCGCCGACGGTGCGCATACGCGGCCATGCACCCGAGTCGCTGTTCTCGGTGCTGGGTGCCGGCTCGCACATCCTGCCGCACACCGGGGTGACCAACACCCGCGTGGTCACCCATCTGCCGCTGCTGGTCCCGGGCGAGTGCACCCTGCGCGTCGCCGACCAGCGCCACGACTGGCAAGAGGGCCGTTGCATCACGTTCGACGACACCTTCGAGCACGAGGCGTGGAACCACAGTGACAGGACCCGGGTGATCCTGTTGTTCGATGTCTGGAACCCGCACATGACCCCGGTCGAGCAGAGCGCGGTCACCGAGTTGGTATCGGCAATTGCCGACCTGAAGGGCGAAGAACTGTAAACCGCCGAATTCAGACAACCCCGGTGGCCCGGGGTTGTCACGGCGCAGGACTCATCCGGCCAGGCGTGCTGCGATCCGCTGCTGTTCGTCCTTCAGCACCTGCGGCATGCGCGGGCCGTACTCGTCGAGGTACTCGCCGATACTGGCGAACTCGGCCTGCCAGCCGGCCGGCTCGAAGCCGAACAGCTTGGCGCGGGCCTCACCGTCCAGCTCGAGGCCTTCAAGGTTGATATCGGCGTCTGTGGGCAGGAAGCCGATCGGGGTCTCGACCGCACCGGCCTCGCCCTTCACCCGGCCGATCATCCACTCCAGCACCCGCAGGTTGTCGCCGAAGCCGGGCCACATGAATTTGCCATCGTCGCTCTTGCGGAACCAGTTGACGTGGAAGATCTTCGGCAGCTTCGCGCCAGGCGCGTCGAACGACAGCCAGTGGTTGAAGTAGTCGGCGAAGTTGTAGCCGCAGAACGGCTTCATCGCCATCGGGTCGCGACGCATCACGCCGACTGCGCCGGTGGCGGCGGCGGTGGTCTCCGAGCCCATCGCGGCGCCGACCAGCACGCCGTGGGCCCAGTCGCGGGCCTCGAACACCAAC
Source organism: Lysobacter sp. A289 (assembly GCF_054072675.1). Classification (NCBI taxonomy): domain Bacteria; kingdom Pseudomonadati; phylum Pseudomonadota; class Gammaproteobacteria; order Lysobacterales; family Lysobacteraceae; genus Lysobacter; species Lysobacter sp. A289. The sequence goes on along the minus strand of NZ_JBSVRN010000001.1, from coordinate 170,763 downwards.
GGTACCAGCGAGGCCCGGCGGCCGCCGAAGACAATCGCCGAGATCGGAACGCCGGCCGGGTTCTCGGTCTCCGGTGAGTAGCTCGGGCATTGCCGCGCGGACACGGTGAAACGCGAGTTGGGGTGCGCGGCCGGACGTTTGCTGGCGTCATACGGCTCGCCGCGCCAGTCGGTGACCGGCTCGCCCTCGCCCAGGCCTTCCCACCACGGCTGGTTGTCAGCAGTCACGCCGACATTGGTGAAGATCGTGTTGGACTGGATCGACTCCAGCGCATTGGGGTTGGACTGCTTCGAGGTGCCCGGGGCGACGCCGAAGAAGCCCGCCTCCGGGTTGATCGCGTACAGCCGGCCGTCGGCGCCCGGGCGCATCCAGCAGATGTCGTCACCGACAGTGGTGATCTTCCAGCCATCGGTGCGGTAGCCCTCCGGCGGGATCAGCATCGCCAGGTTGGTCTTGCCGCACGCCGACGGGAACGCAGCAGCGATGTAATGGGTCTCGCCCTGCGGGTTCTCCAACCCCAGGATCAGCATGTGCTCGGCCAGCCAGCCTTCCGATTTCGCCTGATGGCTGGCGATCCGCAGCGCGTGGCACTTCTTGCCCAGCAGTGCGTTGCCGCCATAGCCGGAGCCATACGACTTGATCGACAGCTCCTCGGGGAAATGCATGATCAGGCGGCGATTGGGGTCGAGCTCACCGGTCGAATGCAGGCCCTTGACGAACGAGTCTGTCCGCCCGTCGCGAACGGCTTGTTCGCCCTCGCGTTCGATCCGCGCCAGCGCCGGCGCGCCCATGCGGGTCATGATCCGCATGTTGGCGACCACGTACGGGCTGTCGGTGATCTCCACGCCACAGCGCGACAGTGGGGAGTCGATCGGCCCCATGCAATACGGGATCACGTACATCGTGCGCCCCTGCATGCAGCCGTCAAACAACGCATCGATCTTGGCGTGGGCTTCGGCCGGCGGCATCCAGTGGTTATTGGGACCGGCATCGTCACGATTGGACGGGCACACGAAGGTCAGGTGCTCGACCCGGGCGACGTCATCAGGGTCGGAGCGATGCAGCCAGCTGCCCGGATGGGTCTGCTCGTTGAGCTTGATCAGGGTGCCGTCGGCCTGCATCAATGCGTTGAGTGCATCGCTTTGTGCGTCGCTGCCATCGCACCATTGGATGTGGTCGGGCCGGGTCAGCGCAGCCACCTCGGCGACCCAAGTATTCAATGCTTGCAGCGTGCTGCCCCTCGCTACTGGCACATCATTGGGGCTCGCACTATTGAAGCTGGCATTTTTGGAGATTACATCATTGGAGATTGCGTTCACGGCACTGGCCTCCAGCCGGTTGGTTATCGGGTATGGGCGCACGCCCATCGGAAGGCGTCCGGATGCTGCGGATCTTTACAACTTGTCGGGAATCAACGTCGTCATCATGTGCTCGACGTAGGCGTCGAAGTCCTCGTGCTGCAGGCGCGTCTGCCGCAACTGCAGGTTCAGTTGCAGAAAACCCACGTAGGCCGCATAGGCCAACCGCGCGCGGTTCTGGGCATCGTTGCGCCCCATACCTGCCTGGCGGAACGAGGCGGTCAGGTACTCGAGCCGGCGCTCGGACACGCGACCAATCACCGGCTGTACCGCCGGGTGGTCCAGCGCCTTGAGCAACTCGGAATAGATAATGTGCGCCTTGTACTCGTGGGCCACCATCGAGAACAGCGCACGCAGGCGTTCACGCGGATCGGCGACCGCCTCGAGCTGGCCGAAGACGGTTTCCTGCTCCATCGTCTCCCAGCGTTCCAGCGCGGCCACCAGCAAGGCGTCGCGCGATGGGAAGTGCCAATAGAAACTACCCTTGGTGACCCCAAGCCTGCGTGCAAGCGGCTCGACGGCGACCGCGGCCACGCCCTGCTCGGCGATGACATCCAATGCGGCCTGCGCCCAATCATCGGCGCTGAGCCGGCCATTGCGCTCGGACTTGACGGGCGGCGCGCTGGCCGGGGGCGGTGTGATGGTCTGGGTCATGACGGTCGAGTGTAGCAACCATACGGCGCCGCCGGTAAAGCGTATGTAGCGGCTCGATCGACGCGGCAAGCGCGAGGTTGACAGCGGTTGCCGGGGTTTACCATACTTGAGCGTATGTTGATGGTGCGGTTCCGGCAGACCGAGATAGTGCCCGCCGGATCGCAACCATCACGTCTTCATGACTAGTCTGTGGTCATCCCGTCGCACCGCCGCTGGAGCGTCCCATGAGCATCGCCATCCCGTTTCTCCTTCTGCTGCTGATAAGCGGAATCGCCGCATACCACCGATGGCGCTTGCCGGTCTGGGTCGCACTGGTCGCCGTCGGGCTGGTCGCGTGCTGGTTGCTGGGCGCCAACGCCATTGCCACCATCATTGCCGGGCTGGTGTTGGCCATCATCGCGGTGCCGTTGCTGCTGCCGCCGATCCGCCTGCCCTTCATCACCACCCCGCTACTTGGCTTCTACACCAAGATCCTGCCGCCGCTGTCGGAGACCGAACGGGTCGCACTGGAGGCGGGCACGGTCGGTTTTGAAGGTGAGCTGTTCTCCGGCAAGCCCGATTGGCGCGTATTGCTCGACCAACCGGCTCCCCGGCTCTCCGCCGAGGAACAGGCATTCCTCGACGGCCCCTGCGAGCAATTGTGCGCAATGACAAACGACTGGGACATCACCCACGTGCGCGCCGACCTGCCGCCGGAGATGTGGGAGTTCATCAAGACCAATAAATTCTTCGGCATGATCGTGCCGAAGGAATACGGCGGGCTGGGTTTCAGTGCCCTGGCCAACCACAAGGTGATCCAGAAACTCGCGTCAATCTCCTCGGTGGTCAGCTCGACCGTCGGCGTGCCCAACTCGCTGGGGCCGGCCGAGCTGCTGATGCATTACGGCACCGAGGAACAAAAAGACCACTACCTGCCGCGGTTGGCCGATGGGCGGGAAATACCGTGTTTTGCGCTGACCGGACCGTGGGCCGGCTCGGACGCGACCTCGATCCCGGATTTCGGCATTGTCTGCATGGGCGACTGGAACGGCGCGAACGTGGTCGGCGTCAAGCTGACCTTCGACAAGCGCTATATCACCCTGGCCCCGGTCGCGACCCTGATCGGTATGGCCTTCCGGATGTACGACCCCGACGCCATCCTGGGCGACGTGCGCGACATCGGCATCAGTCTTGCGTTGTTGCCGCGCGATACCGCCGGCATTGATATCGGCCGTCGCCATTTCCCGCTCAACAGCCCGTTCCAGAATGGCCCGTTGCAGGGCCGCGAGGTATTCATCCCGCTGAGCCAGCTGATCGGCGGCGAGGCGCAGGCCGGCAAGGGCTGGCAGATGCTGGTGGAGGTGTTGTCGATCGGCCGTTCCATCACACTGCCCTCCACCGCCAGCGGCGGCAGCAAGCTGGGTGCGGTGGTGACCGGCGCGTACGCGCGCATCCGCAAGCAGTTCGGCCTGTCGATCGGACGCTTCGAAGGCGTGCAGGAGGCGCTGGCGCGTATTGCCGGCAATGCCTACACAATCAGCGCGCTGTCGGAATCCACCGCGGCAGCGGTCACCCGTGGTGAAAACCCGGCCGTGCCGTCGACCATCGCCAAGTACCACTGCACCGAGTTGGGCCGCCAGGTAGCCCAGGATGCGATGGACATCCACGGCGGCAAGGGCATCATCCTGGGGCCGAAGAACTACCTGGGTCGCTCGTGGCAGGCCGCCCCGATCGCGATCACGGTCGAGGGCGCCAACATCATGACCCGCTCGCTGATGATCTTCGGCCAGGGCGCGATCCTGTGCCATCCCTGGGTACTCAAGGAGATGAAGGCAGCGATGCTGCCGGACGGGCCCGAGCGCGTGCGCGAGTTCGACCAAAACCTGTTTGGCCACATCGGTTTCGCGATATCCAACGCCGTACGCTCGCTGTGGTTCGGCGTGACCGGCGCGAGCATCGGCAAGGCTCCCGGTGATGTCTACACCCGTCGCTACTACCGCAAGCTCAACCGCTATTCGGCGGCCTTGGCGTTGTGCGCCGATACCTCGATGCTGATGTTGGGCGGCAAGCTGAAATTCAAGGAGTCGCTGTCGGGCCGGCTGGGCGACGTACTCAGCCAGCTCTACATCGCCAGTGCCCTGCTCAAGCGTTACCAGGACCAAGGCTGCCCGGAGACCGACCAGCCACTGCTGGCGTGGGCGTTCCATAACGCCGTACACAAGGTCGAGATTGCGTTCTCCGGCGCGCTGCGCAACTTCCCGATCCGTCCCGTCGGCTGGCTGCTGTGGGTCCTGGTGTTCCCGTTGGGACGCCGCGCGCAGGCGCCCAGCGATCGCCTTGGCCATCGTGCCGCGAGCTTGCTGATGTCGCCCAACGCGGCGCGCGACCGCCTCGCCGAAGGCATTTTCCTGACCCCGATGGCAAGCAACCCGGCCGGCCGGATCAACAGCTACCTGCAGGCGGCGATCCTGGCCGAGCCGGTGGAGCGCAAGTTCCTGAAGGCGATGAAAAACAGCGACATCGAATCGCTGACCTTTGCCGAGCAACTCGATGAAGGCGTGCGCGAGGGCTGGATCACCGCCGACGAGCGCGGCCAGTTGGAAGCGCTGCGCGAGATGACCATCGACACCATCAGCGTGGATGACTTCGATACCGAGGAACTGCGCTCGGCCGGTTACCGTCGCCAGGACCGGCAGGAACCGGCCTTGGCATAGACCAGCGGAAACATTGCAACACGGCGGCGGGCATGGTCCCGCCGTCGTCTTTTCCGGACTCGCAATCCAGCGGCCGCGAGCACTCCAGACAGCGAGGGCACCCTAATGACGTCGGTCACCCTGATCCAGCTTTGCGGCATCCACAGCCTGGGTTCTGCCATATTCCACATGGCGTTCTGGCGGTCTTGCAGATCCTCAACCTGCGGCTGATTTACGTCTTCCTGGGCATGGCTGTGCTCGATCAGGTGACGTCACGGTTCGCGCGGCCCCGCTGCGTCGTCCTCGGGCAGATCACGTTGCGCGCGCACGACCTGCCATGCGCCGGCGGTCATGCCCAGCGCAACCACGATGCCGGTTGCGAACACCACGCCCGAGCCGAACACGGCAACAACCTTGTGCAACCAGACGAAACTCAGGTCGCCGCCGCGGTAGACCACGGTGTCGATCACCGCCTTGGCCTTGTAGCGCGACTCCCGGTCGACCCGGGTATACAGCGTCTCGCGGCCGGGTTTGGCCAGCGAGAATTCCCCGGCGCGGGTCATCACCTGCACGATCGCAACCATCACCGGCAACGGCGACGCCGCCAGCACGCAGTAACCGAGCAGGATCGCGATCGCCGGCCCCAGCAGCGCGGGTGCAACCCCGTAGCGTCGCAATAGCCAGCGCGTGAGCAGCAGCTGGATCAACAAGGTCAAGCCGTTCACCGCCCAATCGATCGTGGCGTAGTAACGGGTCGCCGCCTCCGCGCCCGGATAGAATTGCTTCACGATCGCGGCCTGCTCGTTGTACAGCAAGGTGCCGACGCCGACACCGAAGAACATGGTGATCGCCAGCGCGCGCAGCAATGGCCGTTGCCACACCAGCTTCAAGCCCGCCAGCACCGAACCACCCATCGCATTCTCACCATCGGCCTCGCCGTGCAGGTGCTCGCGGCGGATCGCCCACGGCCGCAGCTTGAGAATGCACAGCAGGCATACGGCGAGGAATCCGGCTGACACCAGCAACAGGTTAGCGACGCCGATCGTCCCCACCAGCAACCGGGTAATCCCCGGCCCAACCAGCGCACCGATGGTGCCGCCGGCTCCGATATAGCCGTACACCAGCTTGGCGTGCTGGTTGTCGAACACATCGGCCATGAAGCTCCAGAACACCGTCACGGCAAACAGGTTGAACACCGCTGTCCAGATGAAGAATGCCCCGCCGCGGCCGGGCACGCTGGTGTGGAACAGCCAGTAAAAACCCACCAGGCAAGCGATGAATACCAGATACACGACTGGCAGGAATACCCGACGCGGAAACCGCGCCACCAACGCGCCATATACCGGCTGCAACACCACCATCGCCACGAAGGTGCCGCTGAACAATATCTGCAGGGTGTATTCGCCCAACGCAAACCCCGACCCTTGCGCCCAATCCAGCATCCAATGCGGAAACACCGTGGCCGCGTCCCCCGATGCGCCCATGGCGTCGCGCACCGGGCGCAACACGTAGTAGCCGCATAGCAGGCTGAAGAAATACAGCAGCGACCACCACAACGGCGGTGAGTCGGTCAGCGCAGCGCGGAAGCGATGGAGGCGACGGAATCCGTCGAGGCGGTTCACGCGCGGCCCAGCAGCGGCGGCAGCGGGCAATGCAGCACGCCACAAATGGTCCGGAGCAACTCGGACTCGGCAACACTGACTCGACCGTCATGGCTGATCGCGATCGTGATTGCCTCGACCAGCAGCTGCTTTGCCAACGGGTCCAACGCATCCAGCGGCACCCAGCCGTCTTCCAGCGCGATCACTCCGGTGGCTGGCGGTGCATAAGCGACGTGGTCGCGCGGCAGGATTCGTTGCAAACCGGCCAGGTAGGCACGCCGGGCGCTGGCCGGGTCGGCATGGCCGGCATCGGCGACCACCGCCAGCAAGGTCGCGATCTCGGACTTCAACTGGCGCGGCTTGCGACGCCCGATCCGTGCATAACGGGAGGGGTCGAGTGACTCGCGTAATTGCACGCTCAGCAGCCGGCCCAGGCAGTACTCGAACAGCGATACGTCGCCGTCGGCGAACACCATCGCATTGGCGGCATCCAGGAACAGCTCCAACTGCGGTCTGGGCCGGCGGCGCAACACCGGGAAGGCCAGCGCCGCCAGCGGCAGCCGCAACATCGGGTGCAGCGTGTCCAGTTGTCCCTGCAGCTGGGCCATGTCGACGGCAGCCGCCTTGCCAAGGCGCGCGGCGACTTCGACCTTCTGCTTGTCGGCGATCGCGGGGCGCGGATCCAGCAACAAGGCCAGTACCAACGCCATGACCCGCTCACGGTCGCGTGCCACCGCGCGCAGTGGTTCAGGCATCTGGGTCACGATCGCATCGGCGCGCCGATGGTCATCGCGGTCCGGTTGTCCGACCTGGGTGGAGACGGTGGCGGCATCCAGTTGCTGCTCGCCGGCTGCGGGCAACGCCGACGCGCCGTGCAGGCCCATCTGCAGATCCTCTTCGAGCCCGCTGGGCGGTTGCTGCAGCCAACGTTGAGAAAGCGCATCCAGCTGATCCACGCGGAAGCCCGGCTCCAGCACCTGGATGCGCTCCAGCAACGGCGGGTGGGTTGCCAGCAGGGAGCCGAACCAACCGCCAAACGCCAATCCCTCGCCAAACAGCATGTGGCTGACTTCCTCGGCATCGCCGGCCGATACCAATTGCGAGCCATCGGGCAGCCCGCCGATTTTCTTCAGTGCGCCCGCCAGTCCGGCCGTTTGCCGAGTGAACTGGACCGCGCTGGCATCGGCGAGACGCTCGCGACTGCGGCTGACACCGGCACGGATCATGCGCGCGAAGAACAGGCCTATCCATCCGATCGCAAGCGCCACAAACGCGGTGACCATGATGCCGACCGCCACGCCCGCACCGCGCCCGCGCCCGCCTCCACGCAAGCCAATCGTGCCGAAGCTCAACACCTTGTGGCCGATCAGGGCGATCATCGATATCCCGAACAGCACCCCGATCAGGTGCAGGTTCAGTCGCATGTCGCCGTTGAGGATATGGCTGAACTCGTGGGCCACCACGCCCTGCAACTCGTCGCGGTTGAGCCGATCCAGGGTGCCGCGGGTGAGCGCGACCACGGCGTCCGACGACGAGTAGCCCGCGGCAAACGCGTTGATGCCGGCATCGTTTTCCAGCACATACAACTGCGGCATCGGTACACCGGAGGCGATGGCGATCTCCTCGACCACGTTGCGGAACCGTCGCAGATCCAGATCGCCGGGATCCTCGGGCACCGGCACCCCGCCCAGTTGCAGCGCTATCGACTCGCCACCGCCGCTCAAACTGGACAACCGGTACAGCGACCCCAGACCGATCACCGCCAGCGTTCCCAGGGTGAAGAACAGCAGCGCGCCGGGATGCGCGCCGACAAACAACCACACCAGCAGGTCAACAGCGACCACGATGGCCAATACCGCCAGCACGAACAGCACCACCAGGCGCGTGGAGCTGCGCCGGGCCGCGGCCTGGTGTTCAAAAAAGTTCATCGGCGTGACCTGGCGGCGCTACCGGCGGCGGCGCTAGAACTGTACCTGCGGCGCTTGGCGCATTTGCTCCTGATCGGCCGGAATGTCGAGCAGGCCCGCCGGCTTGAAGCCGAAGTTGCCGGCGATCAGGCTGGCAGGAAACACCTCGCGCCGCGTGTTGTAGGCGGTCACCGCATCGTTGTAGGCCTGCCTGGCGAAAGCCACCTTGTTCTCCGTGCTGGTCAGTGCCTCGGTCAGCTGCATCATGGTCTGGTTGCCTTTCAGGTCCGGATACGCCTCGACCACGGCCAGCAGCCGGCCCAGGGCACCCTGCAGCATGCCCTCGCTGTTGCCCAGTTGCGCCATTGCTTCGGGATCACCGGGTCGGCTGTTGGCCGCCGACAGGCCCGATATTGCCGCCGCGCGCGCGTTCATCACCGACTCCAGGGTCTCGCGCTCGTGTTTCAGGTAACCCTTGGCGGTTTCCACCAGGTTGGGAATCAGCTCGAACCGCCGTTGCAGTTGCACGTCAATCTGCGCAAATGCGTTCTTGAAACGGTTCCGCGCCGTCACCAGACCGTTGTAAAGACCGACACCCCAGAAGATGAATAGGGCAACTAAAGCCAATAGAATCAGGAAGCTGAACATGATTGCTCGCAAACCTCTGGATAACAGCGTTATGATCGGGTGAACCCAGCATACGCAGGCGCTGCGACCGATGAAAGACGATCCAAACGGGCGACCCGGCATCAGCGGACGCTTGGCGGCACTCGCGTTCCTCTTGACCTTGGCTCTGGCCTCCACTGCGCAGACTTCATTGCGCGCGGACGACGCACCGCCGCCGAGTCCGACCATCACCGTGGCAGACACTGGCCAAGCGCCGGCAGCCACGGTGGTACCGGTCGTGGTGCCGCCCGCCTCGCAACCTGCGTGGCCCACTGCCGAGCTACCGCCGCCAGCGATCCATCCAGCCGGCCCCCCACTGCCCACTGGTTTCGATGTCCAGACCTTCGAGGCCATGGCGCAGCAGATCGTCGCCGACCAACGGGTGCCGGGCCTGGCGATGGCGATCGTGCATAACGGACAGATACTCAGCGCTCGCGGTTACGGCATTACCGATGTCAGCGATGCCGAGCCGGTCGACGGACACACGGTGTTCCGCCTGGCCTCCCTGTCGAAAGCTTTCGCCGGCGCCACGGCGGGGCTGCTGGTCAGCAATGGCACCCTGCGCTGGGACAGCAAGCTGACCGATTACCTGCCCCAGTTCGAACTCAGCAGGGCCGGCGCCGCGCAGAAAATCACCGTCGCGGACCTGCTCAGTCATCGCGTCGGCCTGCCGCATAACGCCTATGACCGTGACCTTGAGAATTACGTTTCCTACCGCGACCTGACCCGCAAGCTGGCCGATGCGCCAATGAAGTGCGCGCCGGGCACCTGTTATGCCTATCAGAACGTGGCCTTCAGCCTGATTGGCGACATCGTGTTTGCCGCGACCGGCGACTTCTACAGCCAGGAAGTCCAAAGCCGCCTGCTCAAACCGTTGGGGATGAACGATGCCAGCGTCGGCCTGGAAGGCATCGAGTCCAGCGCGCGCTGGGCCAAACCGCATGTGCGCGGTCGCGGCGGCTGGGTCTCGCTGATGCCCAAGTCCACCTATTACGAAGTGGCCCCGGCAGCGGGGATCAATGCCAGCGCCAGCGACATGGCGCAATGGTTGATCGCCCAGACCGGCCACCGTCCCGACGTACTGCCGGCACCACTACTGGCCACCTTGCACGAGTCGCTGGTGGATACGCCCTACCAGACGCGCAGCTCGGCCTGGCGCCGCGCCCGCCTCGACTCGGCAGGTTATGCGTTGGGCTGGCGCGTCTATGACTACTCCGGCCACCGACTGGTCTACCACGCCGGAGCGGTGCAGGGTTATCGGGGCATGATCGCGCTGCTACCCGAGAGCGACCTGGGCATTGCGGTGCTGTGGAACGGAGAAAGCTCGCTTCCGTCGGGGTTGCTGCCGACCATGATCGACCGCGCAGTGGCCATCCCGTCGGAGCTCACTGCCTGGGTCGATGTGGATATGGACCGGACCACGACCAGCATGTACGCCAACCGGCAGGAGCAGGGCGAGGCTCCGGGAAGCACGGCCACCAGCGCAAGCGCCGCGCCACGATAGCCGGGCTCCTGCGAAGAGCCTGCAAATAAAAAAACTCTCCCCCGCCTGGGCTGCGGGAGAGAGTCGGATCAGCTATTCCGGTATCGGGTACTGTTCAGATTATTGGCACCGGGGTAATCGGCATCGGCTTGGGCGCGGCTGGCTTGCGGGCGGCACGCCGAGCCGGCTTCTTGGCCGTGCCATTGTCGGCCACGTTCTTGGCCGCCGGCTTGCTGACCTTCTTCGCTGTCGGCTTGCGGGCTGATGCACTCTTTTTGGCTGCTTTCTTGACGGCGGGCTTCTTCGCCGTGGCCTTCTTCACTGCTTTCTTCGCGACAGTCTTCTTCACGGCTTTCTTGGCGGTAGCCTTCTTGGCCGTCGCCTTCTTCGCGGCAGTCTTCTTCACTGCTTTTTTGGCCGTCGCCTTCTTCGCGGCGGTCTTCTTCACCGCTTTCTTGGCCGTGGCCTTCTTCGCAGTCGCCTTCTTCGCGGCAGTCTTCTTCACCGCTTTCTTGGCCGTGGCTTTCTTGGCGGTGGCCTTCTTCACGGTTTTCTTCGCCGCAGCTTTTTTGGTTGCGGCCTTCTTCACGGCTTTCTTGGCTGCCGGTTTCTTGGCAACGGACTTCTTCACCGCCTTCTTGGCAGCTGACTTCTTGACGACCGCCTTCTTCACTGCCTTTTTGGCAACAGGCTTCTTGGTCGCTGCCTTCTTGGCAACCTTCTTCGCCGCCGGCTTGCCGGCAACCTTGGTTGCCGCCTTTTTGGCAGCGGGTTTCTTCTTCGCAGCTTTCTTCGTGGTGGCCATGTTGATGACTCCTCGTCAGTGGTCTATCGGTAAATACAGCCCAGTACCAAGTAATGCCGCGGGTACAACCCACGACCAGCCGCCGGTGCAAGAAGACGCTCCGGAACGGATTCGAACCAGTCCCACGCAACCCCGGCCTTGACGACTGCAACACCGGGAAAACAAAAACCCGATCCGCCGTTGACGAACCGGGCTGACTGCGATGGACCTCTTGCAACGACGTGATGCGTTTCCCGTCAGGGACGACAGTCCCGTGGCCACCATTTCGATTGACGTGATGGAGGCCCGACTTGTTGCGCACATTGTTGCGTTGGCTTTGCTCACTCTCTTCCGCAGTAAGTGTCTGCTGGGCAAAACCTAATCACGGACTTTCAAGCTGTCAACAATCCTGCACACTCGATTTATCAACGTGCCGTCGCCGACCTCTTCAACGAAGGCATCCGGCACACCTGCTCGACTCGACACGCGCAACGCCGACACGCATGACGTATTTGTACGGGTACGCAGGGAGCCATATGCAGTACGGCTTTCAATGACGCTCCCATGCAGCGAGCTGGTGCAGTTGGCAGTCGCTGGCATCGCGCCAGAAAATCCATGTGGTGATATTTTCACCACACAATCGTGACATCCAAATCTGAAGCCAAGCCATCGCATCACCGCATTGCACAAGCACAAGTGCGCCGAAATGCGCGAAGGTTTCGACGTCGCGTGAGCGCCGATGTCGGCTTGTCCGCGATGTCCACCGACAAAAAAACCCGCGTCGTTGCCGACGCGGGTTCGGGTAAGCCAGGGCGCCGATCAGTGATCGTCGTCTTCAATCAACTCTCCGTATGCGTCGGGGTCGAGCAGCTCTTCCAGCTCGTCGCGATTCTCGACCTCCAGGGCAAAGATCCAGCCTTCGCCGAATGCGTCCTCGTTGATGGTCTCGGGCTTGTCGGTCAGCGCATCGTTGACCGCGACCACGGTGCCGGTGACCGGCGCGTAGATGTCCGACGCGGCCTTGACCGACTCGACTACGGCACAGGGATTGCCCGCCTCGACGCGGTCGCCGATGTTCGGCAACTCGACATACACCAGGTCACCCAGCAGTCCCTGGGCGTGGTCGGATATTCCTACCGTGACCCGGCCGTCGTCTTCGGCTCGGGCCCATTCGTGGGTTTTCTGGAACTTCAAATCGCCGGGGATCTCACTCATGACAATGCTCCGCTGCTACGGCTGATGGGATGAAGGGGCAAATAGTGTAACCAAGGGTGGGGGCCGCGGGGTGTCTCGAGACACGGATTGCCGGTCGGCTCACGCCAATACCCCATCCTGGGCCTGGCCGTCGCGCACGAACGGGAACTTCACCACCCGAACCAGCACTTCCTTGCCACGGATGTCCACGCGCACGTTGCCGGCACTGCCGAGCGACACCTCGCCAGCGGGAATCCGGGCAAACGCGATCGCCTTGCCCAGGGTGGGTGAAAAGGTGCCGGAGGTGATTTCACCGTCGCCATGGTCGGTCAGCACTTTCTGGCCGTGACGCAACACCCCGCGGTCGTCCATCACCAGGGCGATCAGCTGCCGGGGCGCGCCATCGGCATGTTGCTGCTCGAGCACGTCGCGACCGATGAAGTCACGGCCCTCGTCGAGCGACACGGTCCAGCCCAGTGCGGCTTCGTAGGGCGAGACATCCTCGTCCATGTCCTGGCCGTACAGGTTCATGCCCGCCTCCAGGCGCAAGGTGTCGCGGGCACCAAGGCCTGCGGGTTTCACGCCGGCGGCGAGTAATGCGTCCCACAAGGCAACGGCGCGACCCTGCTCCAGCACCAACTCGAAGCCGTCCTCACCGGTGTAGCCGGTGCGCGCCAGGAACACCTGGGTGCCGTCGGCGGTGCGGGTATCGGTCGCGGAGAACTTCGCGAGCTTGCCGACCCGCTCGCGCTCGCCCTCTTCCAGCAGGCCGAGCACCGTATCCCGCGCCCGTGGGCCCTGCACGGCCACCAGACCCAGGTCCTCGCGCTCGGTGACACGCACGTCAAACGCCGGCGCCTGCGCGTTGATCCAGGCCATGTCCTTGTCACGGGTGGAAGCGTTGACCACCAGGCGGAAGAAATCCTCGGCCATGAAATAGATGATCAGGTCGTCGATGACACCGCCGCGCTCGTTGAGCATGCAGGTGTACAACGCCTTACCCGGCTTCTTCAGCTTGTCGATCGAGTTGGCGACCAGCTTGCGCAGGAACTCACGGGTGCGGTCGCCATGCAGGTCGACCACGGTCATGTGGCTGACGTCGAACATGCCCGCCGTCTTGCGCACCGCGTGATGCTCGTCGATCTGGGAGCCGTAGTGGATCGGCATGTCCCAGCCGCCGAAGTCGACCATCTTGGCGCCAAGCGCACGATGGCTGCCATTGAGGACCGTTTGTTTCAAAGCCGTCGTCTGGGTCATGACCAATCCTGATGAAAGGGGAAGCCAGTCATTATCCCAGAGACGCGAACACTTTCGGGGCGGCGACGCAGAGACTGCATCGCCGCGTCCTTCATCTGTGACTGGCGAACCCCTGGCTCGCGGGCCGGCGGATCAATCTGCGGTTGTTCCCGTCGATGACGCCACCGATCAACCCACCGATTCGACCAGCAGGGTCATGTCCGAGCTGCCGACGATACGCACCGGCACGCCGACCGGCAGATCAGGACCGCTGACATCCCAATAGGCGTCAGCAATCTGCACCCGTCCATGGCCCTGCACGATCGCCTGCTGCAATGGCACCACCTGGCCGACCAGGGCGTCGGCGCGGCGATTGAGGTTCGGCCGGTCGCTTTGGCGCCCGCGACCACGAAACCGGACACGATAGATCTGGATCGACACGAAGCTCAGCACCACGAACGCGGTTATCTGTGCCAGCAACGGCATATCGAACAGCAACACCAACACGAACACCGCCGCCGCCGCAAACCCCAGCCAGAGCATGAACGCACCCGGCGCGAGGGCCTCAATGGCGAACAACGCCAGTGCGACCGCTCCCCAACTCACTGCCTGCCAGTCCCAATGCATGGCTCAGCCTCCAGCCCGCACCGGCGGCACCACGCGATTGCCGGCTTGCTGGCCCAGCGATTCCTTGGCCAGCTCGGCAATACCGGCCAGCGAACCGATCACGCCGGCCGACTCCATCGGCATCAGCACGAACTTCTGGTTCGGCGCTTCGGCCAATGCCTTGAACGCCTCGATGTACTTCTGGGCGATGAAGTAGTTGATCGCCTGCACGTTGCCCTGCGAAATCGCGTTGGACACCATCTCGGTCGCCTTGGCCTCCGCCTCGGCCAGCCGCTCGCGCGCCTCCGCTTCGCGGAACGCCGCCTCGCGCTCGCCCTCGGCTTCCAGGATGGTGCTCTGCTTCTCGCCCTCGGCCTTCAGGATCTCCGCCTGCCGGAAGCCCTCTGCTTCGAGGATGTTGGCACGCTTTTCACGCTCGGCTTTCATCTGCCGGGCCATCGCCTCAATCAGGTCGCGCGGCGGGGCGATGTCCTTCAGCTCGATCCGGTTAACCTTCAACCCCCACGGATGGGTGGCCTGATCGACGGCGACCAGCACCTTGGCGTTGATCTCGTCGCGACGCGACAGCGATTCGTCCAAGTCCATCGAGCCGATCGAGGTACGGATGTTGGTCATCACCAGGTTGAGCGTGGCGATCTCCAGCTGCGCGACCTCGTAGGCCGCCTTGGCCGCGTCGAGCACCTGGAAATAGACCACGCCATCGACCTTGACCACGGCGTTGTCCTTGGTGATGACGTCCTGACTGGGCACGTCCAGCACCTGCTCCATCATGTTGATCTTGCGGCCGATGTCCTGGTAGACGGGGATCAGGAAATGCAGCCCCGGCGATAGCGTGTGGGTGTACTTGCCGAA
Organism: Lysobacter sp. A289; assembly: GCF_054072675.1. Taxonomy (NCBI): domain Bacteria; kingdom Pseudomonadati; phylum Pseudomonadota; class Gammaproteobacteria; order Lysobacterales; family Lysobacteraceae; genus Lysobacter; species Lysobacter sp. A289. Next base: position 155,729 of record NZ_JBSVRN010000001.1, on the reverse strand, counting down.
CGCCTCGACCGTCCACTCATAGCCTTGCGGCACCATGCGTACCGCCTTGAATACCATCACGATGCCGACGACCAACAGCACGATGGCGAGTATCGATCCCAGTGTCATTCCCTGTTCCCCTTGTCTGAAGGGGCGAGTATAGGCACAGCTGGACGCCGCACGGGATCAGCCTGCACATGTCGCCGCCGCGTCTTTCGCGGGGGACGGATCCGTACCCGCCCGCTCAGGCCGCCACGACGCGCACCTTGTGCCAGCACGTCTCGTCCAGACGCTCCAGCAGTTCGATGGCCTGCAGGTTCTGCAACAACTGCTCCACCCGGCTGGCACCCAGGATCACGCTGGACACGTGCGGGTTGCGCAGACACCAGGCGATCGCCAACGGCGCGGGAGCCACATCGAACTCGGCCGCCAGGGCAGTGAATTTCCGGGCACGCTCGATCCGCCGCTGCTCGGGATCGCCGATTACCAGCTCGCGCAACCAGTCGTTGTCCTGCTGGCCCAGCCGGGTCTGCGCGGGGATACCGGCGTTGTACTTGCCGGTCAACAGGCCCGACGCCAACGGCGACCAGGTGGTGATGCCGAGGCCGTACTCGGCGTACAGCGGCGCGTATTCCAGCTCGACCCGCTCACGATGCATCACGTTGTACTGCGGCTGCTCCATGGTCGGTGCATGCAAGTGGTGGTTGCGGGCAATTTTATGGGCCTCGCGAATCTGCGCCGCGGACCATTCCGAGGTGCCCCAATACAGCACCTTGCCCTGGCGGATCAACGCGTCCATTGCCCATACGGTTTCCTCGACCGGGGTGTCCGGGTCGGGACGGTGGCAGTAGTAAAGATCGAGATAATCGACGCGCAGGCGCTTGAGCGCATCGTGGCAGGCATCGGTGACGTGCTTGCGTGACAGCCCGCGCTGGGTCGGTCGCGGTGCATCGGTGGCGCCGAAATACACCTTGCTGGACACGCAATAGCCATCTCGCGGCAGCCGCAGGTCGGCAATGACATCCCCCATCAACTGCTCGGCCACGCCATTGCCGTAGGTCTCGGCATTGTCGAAGAAGTTGATCCCGTGATCCCACGCGGCGGCGATCAGCTCACGCGCGGTGCCACGGGGGATCTGCCCGCCGAAGGTGACCCAGGCACCAAACGACAGCGCTGACAGTTGCAGGCCGGAAGCTCCCAGGCGGCGATATTGCATGATGACGACTCCTTCTACGCGATGGCATCAGTGTAATCCGGCAGCCGCGACCACCATGACGGCCCTGCCCCGCCACGACAGCACGCGACGACAACCAGCCACGACAACCAGACGGCGACAGGGTAGACTGCGCGGGCTTCTTCCTCCGGGGAGTAGTCCGCCCGCGTCGACGTAGCGTCGAGCACATCGACACGGGAGCATGCATCAACATACTTGGCCGGCTGGCCATGGTGCATGCGGGTCGCATCCGATGATGTGGCATGGACGAGACCGAAGGCAGGCTTGCGCAGACAATCCATGGGCGGCCCCTTCACGGGACGGCCCGGGTCGGGCGGCGCGGCCTGCTTTCGTCACCACGCCGCCCGGCCCCGGAACTTGAAATGGATGCATTCCCGCTTGCGACCGCCCTGCTCTCGGCCGGCACCGTGGCCCTGGCAGAGATCGGCGACAAGACCCAGTTGCTGGCGCTGCTGCTTGCCGCGCGATTCCGCAAGCCATGGCCGATCATCGGCGGCATTTTTGTCGCGACCATCCTCAACCACGCGCTTGCGGCCTGGTTCGGCGTGCTCGTCGCACAGTGGTTACGGCCCGAATCGCTGCGCTGGATCGTGGCGGCCAGCTTCATCGCCGTCGCGTTGTGGACGCTCAAGCCCGACACGCTCGACGAGGACGATTCGCCAACGCCGGCACGTGGCGCATTCATCGCCACCACCATCGCCTTCTTCGTTGCCGAGATCGGCGACAAGACCCAGGTCGCCACGGTGTTGCTGGCGGCAAAGTATTCCCCCTTGTGGGAGGTGGTGGTCGGCACCACCGTCGGCATGCTGTTGGCGAACGTGCCGATAGTCCTGCTGGGCAGCCGGTTCGCCGATCGGTTGCCGCTCAAGGCAGCACGCTACGTGGCCGCGGCGGTATTCGCAGGCCTGGGTATCTGGGTTGCAACGCGCGGCCTGGGGTAGCCTCCCACCGACATCCGCCACCCGCTCGCGCTATCCTCGCCGCAGGCATTGAGGGGACGCGATGGATAGCCACCAAGGTTTCAGCGAGGCGGTAAGGACGCTGCTGTCGCGACCTGACGAGATCATGCTCGAAAGCGGCGCCAGCGGTGAGTTGCTGGTGGCCCGGCTACGGGTGGTAATCGCCGCGTTGCTGCTGTTGCTGCCGTTGGCGCATACATTGACGGGCGGCTCGGTCGCCGAGACCCTGATCGGACTGGGCGGGGCAATTTTCGCCAACCTGGCCTCGCTGCTTTGGTTGCAACTGGCACGCCGGCCGCGCCACTATCGCTGGCTTCCATTCGCGACCGCCGCCTTCGACGTCACGGCCACCACGGCGGTGCTGGTCGTGCTGGCCACCCAACATTTGCCTGCCGCACTCAACAGCATGGTCGTGTGGTGCTGTTACTTCCTTGCGATCTTGCTGACGGCGTTGCGAAATGACGGTCGCACTACCGTGTTTGCCGGCGTACTGGCGCTGGTGCAATACGGTCTGTTGAGCGCGCTGGTCTTTTCCGCGGCAACTTCACCGGAACAGTTGCTCTCCAGCGATTATGGGGCGATTACCGCCAGCACCCAGATCCAGCGATTGCTGCTGCTGGTGATCGTGACCCTGCTCACCGCTACGGTGGTTTACCGGACCCAACGGCTGGTGGAGATGTCCGGTACCGACGGGCTGACCCGGCTGCCCAACCGCACCTGGTTGCTGCACCGGATGCCGCGGTTGCTCCAGGCCGCCAACCAGGACGGTCACAGCCTGAGCCTGGCGTTGATCGATATCGACCACTTCAAGCGGGTCAACGATGAAGCCGGACACCACGCAGGTGACCGGGCGCTGCGCCACGTGGTCGGTGTCATCCAGGACGCGGTGGAGCCGGGTGACTGGCTGGTGCGATTGGGCGGGGAGGAGTTGGTGCTGGTGATGCGGCAACCGGTAGGCACCGCCTGGGAGCGGGTAGAGGCAATACGGCGCGTGCTGGCGGAACATCCGTTCAATCCCGAACGCGGCCAGCTCGAGCCAATGTGGCTGACATTCAGCGCCGGAATCGCCGCCAGCCCGCAGGACGGACACGACTTGTCCAAGCTTTTGCGTCGTGCCGACCAACGCCTGAAAGTGGCCAAGCGTGAAGGTCGCAACCGGGTCATCGCCCGTGAAGGCTGAGCGCGCGGCAGCGGCGCCACATCCCCGGTGGCCAACCGCGGCGCTTCACCACCACGCTATTTCCCTCTACGCTGCCGTGCAACGACGGCTCAATGCGGGCCGTGATCAAGGGAAGCAAACCTGGTGAGCCTGAAACTTCGACTGATCGTGCTGAACTTCCTGCAGTTCTTTGTCTGGGGCGCGTGGCTGTTGACCATCGGCGCCTATTGGTTCCAGAACAAGGAATGGTCGGGCACCGGGTTTGGCGCGATCTTCTCGACCATGGGCATCGCCTCGTTGTTCATGCCGTCGTTGATGGGCATCGTCGCAGACAAGTGGATCAATGCAGAAAAGCTCTACGGCTTGCTGCACATTGGCGGGGCGGTGGTGCTGTTCTTCCTGCCCCGGGTCGACAACCCGACCACGATGTTCTGGGTGATGCTGCTCAACATGCTGTTCTACATGCCGACGATCGCACTGGCGATCACGGTGGCGTACAACGCGCTGAAGAACGAGGGCCGCGACGTGGTGCGCGACTATCCGCCGATCCGGGTCTGGGGAACGGTCGGGTTCATCGCCGCTTTATGGACGGTCAGCCTGCTGCACCTGGAGACCTCGGCCGGTCAGTTCTACGTCGCCGCCGGCGCCTCGTTGCTGCTTGGGTTGTACGCATTCACCCTGCCACCGTGTCCGCCCAAGTTGGGCAAGAGTGAAAAGCACTCGCTGGTGGACGCGCTCGGGCTGACTTCGTTCCGCCTGTTCCGTGATCGCAACATGGCGATCTTCTTCATCTTCGCGATGCTGCTGGGCGCGGCGCTGCAACTGACCAACGCCTATGGCGATACGTTCCTGCACGACTTCGCCAATGACGCGCGCTACAAGGACACGCTGACGGTGCGCTACCCGGCGATCATCATGTCGATCTCGCAGATCTCCGAGGCCTTGTTCATCCTGACCATCCCGTTCTTCCTGAAGCGCTTCGGGATCAAGGCGGTGATGACCATGAGCATGCTGGCGTGGTTCCTGCGCTTCGGGCTGTTCGCCTATGGCGATCCGGGCGACGGGCTGTGGATGATCGTGCTGTCTTGCATCGTCTACGGCATGGCCTTCGATTTCTTCAACATCTCCGGCTCGCTGTTCGTCGAGGGCCAGAGCGACCCGAAGATACGAGCCAGCGCGCAAGGCTTGTTCATGATGATGACCAATGGGTTCGGCGCGGTACTGGGCAGCCTGCTGAGCGGATTCATCATCGAGCACTGGTTCACCAACCCGGACCAGAGCAAGGATTGGCACGGCATCTGGATGACCTTCGCGTTGTACGCGCTCGCCATCGCGATCCTGTTCGTGCCGCTGTTCAAGCACAAGCGCGAGTCAGCGGCGGTCGTGGACCAACGCCGCGCCGGCGATCTGGGCGCCTGAGCGGGAGCGACAGATGACGCGGGTCGGCACGGTCACCATCATCGGTTCGTTCAACATCGACCATGTGTGGGTGCTGCCGACCCTGCCGCAAGTCGGTGAAACCCTGGCCGGCACGTACCACACCGGCCCGGGTGGCAAGGGTTTCAACCAGGCCACAGCGGCTGCGCGCGCAGGAGCACAGACCGCGTTCGTCTGCTCACTGGGTTCCGACGTGGGCGGCCAGCTCGCCCGCTCGTTGGCGGCCGCGGACGGCATCGAGCTGCACGCCGCCGACAGCGATGCGCCCACCGGAACCGCCGGCATCTACGTCGACCGGCATGGCCGCAACAGCATCGTCTTCGGGCCCGGTGCGAACGCGGATCTGGGCGCGGACTTCGTGCACGCGCAGGCCCGCGTGCTGGCCTCCTCAACGGTGGTGCTGGCGCAACTGGAGTCGCCGGCCGCCGCGGTGGCGGCCGGGTTCGCGATTGCTCGCGCCAAAGACGTGATGACGGTGCTCAACCCGGCGCCGGCGGATGCCGACCTGACTCCCGCCCTGCTGGCGCTCAGCGACCTGATCACGCCCAACGAATCGGAGTTCTGTTCGCAGTTGCTTCGCCACCACGGCGACCGGCTGGCCGCCGACGATCTCAGCACCCTGGACGATGCAACCCTGCATGGCCACTGCCGCAAGCTGTTGCCGCACGGCAGCGTGATCATCACCCTGGGTGCGGCCGGCTGCTTCGTGTCGCACGCCGAGCATCAACGCCGCGGCGATGACCGCGCGTTCTATCGGTCTGCCGCCGCCGTAGCGCATGCCGTCGATACCACCGGCGCCGGCGATGCCTTCAACGGTGCGCTGGTGGCGTCGATCGCCCAGCTGCCGTCGCATCCCTTCGCCCGGCACATCGCCTTTGCCAATCGCTATGCCGCACGCGCCACCGAGCAGACCGGCGCCGCCCAGGCAATGCCACGCCTGCGACCGGACGGGGACGGGGCCATTGCCGCCACCCCGGCCAGCCGGGTCGTCAACAAGTAGTCGGCAGTTCCGTCGGCACGCCGCGCGGGGCCGGCTAGAATACGCACCATGCAGATCGGCCCTTACAGCATTGATCCGAAGGTGATCCTCGCCCCCATGGCCGGGGTCACCGACAAGCCGTTCCGGGTGCTGTGCAAGCGCCTGGGTGCGGGCTTGTGTGTGTCGGAAATGACCACGTCCGACCCGCGCTTCTGGGCGAGCACCAAGTCCCGCCACCGCATGGACCATGCCGGCGAGCCGGCGCCGATCAGCATCCAGATCGCCGGTACCGTGCCGGCGATCATGGCCGACGCGGCGCGCCACAACGTCGATGAGGGCGCGCAGATCATCGACATCAACATGGGTTGCCCGGCCAAGAAGGTCTGCAACGCGTGGGCCGGGTCGGCGCTGATGCGGGAGCCGGCATTGGTTGCGCGGATCGTGGAAGCAGTGGTCAACGCGGTGGATGTTCCGGTCACCCTCAAGATCCGCACCGGTTGGGCCGCCGGCCAACGCAATGCGCTGGAAATCGCCCGCATCGCCGAGTCCGCCGGTATTGCCGCGCTGGCGGTGCACGGACGTACACGCGACCAGCAGTACCGGGGCGTGGCCGAGTACGACACCATCGCCGAGGTCAAGGCGGCGCTGTCGATCCCGGTCATCGCCAATGGCGATATCGACTCTCCGCACAAGGCCGAGGCGGTGTTGGAGTACACCGGTTGCGATGCGGTGATGGTGGGGCGTGCCGCGCAAGGCCGGCCCTGGATATTCCGCGGGATTGCCCATTACCTGGCGACCGGCGAGTTGCTGGCCGAGCCGTCCCTGGTCGAGGTGCGCGACGTGTTGCTGGGCCACCTTGATCACCTTCACCGGTTCTATGGCGAGCGTTCCGGCGTGCGTATCGCGCGCAAGCATTTGGGTTGGTATGCGAAAGACCACCCGGAAAACACCGCCTTCCGCGCCGTGGTCAACCAGGCCGAGAACGCCCAGTTGCAGGTCCGGCTGACCCGCGATTATTTCGACGCGTTGATCGCCGGCGTCGCGCCGCGGCTGCCCGTCGCCGCCTGAATATGCTCCGCGGCTGGAGCCGGCCACCCGCCCGCAGCACCACCTTAACCACAGGCAAACTCCGGTCACGGCACAATGCGCCCACCAGATGTTGCCTGTATCATTCGCACCCATCCCTTTATCCGAATGCAAGGATATAGCCCTGATGTCCAGCTACCTGTTTACCTCCGAATCCGTTTCCGAAGGCCACCCGGACAAGATCGCCGACCAGATCTCCGACGCCGTCCTGGATGCGATCCTGACCCAGGACAAGCGTGCCCGCGTGGCCTGCGAAACCATGGTCAAGACCGGCGTCGCCATCGTCGCTGGCGAGATCACCACCTCGGCGTGGATCGATCTGGAAGAGGTGACCCGCAAGGTCATCCTGGATATCGGCTACAACAGCTCCGAGGTCGGTTTTGACGGCGCCACCTGCGGCGTGTTGAACCTGATCGGCAAGCAGTCGCTTGATATCGCCGCCGGCGTGGATGGCAGCAATAAGAAGCTGAAGAAGCCGGAAGAGCAAGGCGCGGGCGACCAGGGCCTGATGTTCGGCTATGCCTGCAACGAGGCCCCCGAATTCATGCCGGCGCCGATCTATTACAGCCATCGGCTGGTCGAGCAGCAGGCGAAGATCCGCAAGAAGAAGAACTCCCCGCTGCCGTGGCTGCGTCCAGACGCCAAGAGCCAGGTCACCCTGCGCTATGACGACGCCGGCCAGATCGCCGGCCTGGATGCGGTGGTGCTGTCGACCCAGCACGATCCGGGCATCAAGCAGAAGGACCTGGTCGAGGCCGTTCGCGAGCACATCCTCAAGCCGGTGCTGCCCAAGGCGTGGCTGGAGTCGCTGCCCAAGAACAAGATCCACATCAACCCGACCGGCATCTTCGTGGTGGGCGGACCGGTGGGCGATTGCGGCCTGACCGGGCGCAAAATTATTGTTGACACCTACGGCGGCATGGCCCGCCACGGCGGCGGTGCGTTCTCCGGCAAGGACCCGTCCAAGGTCGACCGTTCGGCCGCCTACGCCGCGCGTTACGTGGCCAAGAACCTGGTCGCCGCCGGCCTGGCCGACAAGTGCGAGGTGCAGCTGTCCTACGCGATCGGCGTCGCCGAGCCGACCTCGATCTCGGTCACCACCTTCGGCACCGGCAAGATCAGCGATGACAAGCTCGAACTGCTGATCCGCAAGCATTTCGACCTGCGTCCGTACGGCATCGTCAAGATGCTCGACCTGATCCACCCGGTTTACCAGTCGACCGCGGCTTACGGTCACTTTGGCCGCAAGCCCAGGGACGTCAGCTACACCGACTCGGTCGGCGTGACCCACAAGGCGACGGCGTTCTCGTGGGAGAAGACCGACAAGGCCGAAGAGCTACGCAAGGCGGCTAAGCTGAAGAAGTAGAATGGCGCAGCTGGCGCGGCTGCAATCGGAATGATGTCGTCGTAAACGGGCCGCCTCTCGCGGCCCGTTTACGTTGCTCGCCGTGACATTCACGGCGGCATTCGCACCGATCGCAGCCACCCCTCTTCGTTGGTCGCACGACCAGCGGCACTGCCCCGCCCCAGAACACGGATTGCGCTCCTTGAACACCGACACCACCCCACCGCCGATGGACGACAGCGACCATCTCTCGCCCGAGCGCCTGCGCGCGGCACTGGAGCTGCTGGAAGCCGTCGCCGCTGACCGCACGTTGCTCGATGCTGTGCCGGATGCCGAGCGCAAGCGGCTGCACCAGGCCGTCGCCCGGGTCTACCACCCCGAACCGGGCACCCGCCGACAGAAACTCAAGGCACGCGAGCGCGAGCGCAACGCCGAGAACATCCGCCGTGCCGACGCGATGCTGAACCAGACCGGCATCCGCGCGTTACGGCGCAAGCCGGTGTTCACCGCGCTCAACTACTTTCCGCCTCACGGTCCCGGCGCGCAGGCGTTACTGGCCCATGGCGAGGTCGACGCAGCAAGCGGCAGCCACGAATCCCCCGAGCTGTTGCACTGCTACGTCTGCAAGCAGAAATACACCCGGGTGCACCACTTCTACGACCAGTTGTGCCCGACCTGCGCAACGTTCAATTTCCACAAGCGCACGGAGCTGGCCGACCTCAACGGCCGGGTCGCGCTGCTGACCGGCGGGCGGGTCAAGATCGGCTATCAGGCCGGACTGAAACTACTGCGCGCGGGCGCGGAACTGATTGTCACCACCCGCTTCCCCCGCGATTCCGCCGCCCGCTACGCGCAGGAGCCGGATTTTGGCGACTGGGGCCACCGGCTGGAGGTGTTTGGCCTGGACCTGCGCCATACGCCGAGCGTAGAGGCGTTTTGCAGCGAGCTGCTGGCCACCCGCCCGCGGCTGGATTTCATCATCAACAACGCCTGCCAGACGGTGCGTCGCCCGCCGGAGTTCTACGCCCACATGATGGCCGGCGAGACCGCGGCGCTGCGCGATACGCCGGAAGCGGTGCGCCAGCTGATCGGCAATTACGAGGGCTTGCGCAGCCAGGATCTGCTCGGCGAGGCGACCGCCTCGGTGCAGGCCGCGGCGGCGCGCAGTGACTTGCCAACGATGACTGGCGAGGCCGCCGGGCTGCTGCGCGCGGCCGAGCTATCGCAGGTTCCGCTGCTGGCGGAGGAACTGCTGGGCCAGAAACACCTGTTCCCCGAAGGCCGGCTGGACCAGGACCTGCAGCAGGTTGACCTGCGCGGACGCAATTCCTGGCGACTGCAGATGCACGAGGTGCCGTCGGTGGAATTGCTGGAGGTGCAACTGGTGAACGCGATCGCACCGTTCCTCATCAACGCGCGCTTGAAGCCGCTGATGCTGCGCAGCGCGGATGGTGGCGAACCTACCCGCGACAAGCACATCGTCAATGTGTCCGCGGTGGAGGGCCAGTTTTATCGCAACTTCAAGACCACCCGCCATCCGCATACCAACATGGCCAAGGCGGCGTTGAACATGATGACGCGCACCTCGGCCGCCGATTACCACGGCGACGGCATCCACATGAACAGCGTGGACACCGGCTGGGTCACCGACGAGGATCCGGCCGAGCTGGCCGCGCGCAAGGTGCTGGAAGAACGCTTCCATCCGCCGCTGGACATCATTGATGGAGCGGCGCGGATCGTCGATCCGATCATCAATGGCATCAATACCGGCGAGCACGTCTGGGGCCAGTTCCTGAAGGACTACAAGCCGACCGACTGGTAACGATTGTCGGGATCGAGCCGGTATAATCGACCCGTCCGCCAAGGGGCGCTGCGACCGTGACCCAGAGTACGGCCAGGCTTGGCAGAACCGATGACACGTCCCACGGACGTGCCGTCCGCAACAACGGCGCCCGGTTGCCATCACCCGCCCTGACGTCCGCATGTTCGATGCGGCAGGGACCGAACCGGAGCACCCCATGAACGACAACACCAAGACCTTCTCGACCGAAGGCGATTACAAGATCGCCGACATCACCCTGGCCGACTGGGGCCGCAAGGAAATCGACATCGCCGAGCACGAGATGCCCGGCCTGATGTCGATCCGCAAGAAGCACGCCGCCGAGGCGCCGCTCAAGGGCGTGCGCGTCACCGGCTCGCTGCACATGACCATCCAGACCGCGGTGCTGATCGAGACCCTGAAGGACATCGGCGCCGACGTGCGCTGGGCCTCGTGCAACATCTTCAGCACCCAAGACCACGCCGCCGCCGCGATCGCCGCGACCGGCACCCCGGTGTTCGCCTGGAAGGGCGAGTCGCTGGAGGAATACTGGGATTGCACACTGGAGGCGTTGAGCTTCCGCGACGGCAAGGGCGGCTTCCTCGGCCCGCAGCTGGTGGTCGACGACGGCGGCGATGTGACCCTGCTGATCCACAAGGGCTATGAGCTCGAGAACGGCAGCAAGTGGGTCGATGAGCCGGCCTCCTCGCACGAGGAGCAGGTGATCAAGAACCTGCTCAAGCGTGTCGCGACCGAGCGCCCGGGCTATTGGCGCACCGTGGTCGAAGGCTGGAAGGGCGTCTCCGAAGAAACCACCACCGGCGTGCACCGCCTGTACCAGCTGGCCGAAGCCGGCTCGCTGCTGATTCCGGCGATCAACGTCAACGACTCGGTCACCAAGTCCAAGTTCGACAACCTGTACGGCTGCCGCGAGTCGCTGGCCGATGGCCTGAAGCGCGCGATGGACGTGATGCTGGCCGGCAAGGTCGCGGTGGTCTGCGGCTATGGCGACGTCGGCAAGGGCTGCGCGGCGTCGCTGCAAGCCTACGGCGCGCGCGTGGTGGTCACCGAGATCGACCCGATCTGCGCCCTGCAGGCGGCGATGGAAGGCTTCGAGGTCAACACCATCGAGTCCACCCTGGGCCGCGGCGACATCTACGTCACCACTACCGGCAACAAGGACATCATCACCGCCGCACACATGCAGGCAATGAAGGACCAGGCGATCGTCTCCAACATCGGCCACTTCGACAACGAGATCCAGGTCGATGCGCTGAAGGCATTGCCGGGCGTGGAGCACGTCAACATCAAGCCGCAGGTGGACAAGTACATCTTCGGCAACGGAAACGCGATCTTCCTGCTGGCTGAGGGCCGCCTGGTCAACCTCGGCTGCGCCACCGGCCACCCGAGCTTCGTGATGTCCAACTCGTTTGCCAACCAGACCCTGGCACAGATCGACCTGTGGGCGAACAAGGACAGCTACGGCAAGCAGGTCTACCTGCTGCCCAAGAAGCTTGACGAAGAAGTCGCGCGGCTGCACCTGGAGAAGATCGGGGTGAAGCTGACCACGCTGAGCAACGAACAAGCCGAGTACCTTGGCGTGCCGGTCGAAGGCCCGTACAAGCCGGATCATTACCGCTACTGATCGCGGCGGTTGATCGACAGAAAACGGGGGCTTCGGCTCCCGTTTTTTTTTGCCTGCCGATTTTCTATACGGGACTTCAGTACTGCGGTATCTTCATCGCGATGAAGCGATATACTCCAACAATCCCATCGTGCCGGCCAGCCCATGATCCCGATCAGCTTCGAGTTCTACCCGCCCAAGACCGACGAGCAGCGCGCGCAACTCGACCGCACCACCACCAAGCTCAAAGTGCATTCGCCGGAGTACGTGTCGTGCACCTTCGGCGCTGGCGGCTCGACACTGAGCTACACCCCGGAGACTGTGGAACGGCTGCAGCACCAACACGAGCTCAGCTCGGCGCCGCACATCTCCTGCGTCGGCGGCACCCGCGCCGAGCTGGGCGAGTTGCTGCAGCGCTACAAGGCCATGGGCTGCCACCGCATCGTCGCCCTGCGCGGCGACCTGCCGTCGGGCATGGGCCACCCCGGCGACTTCCGCTACGCCACCGACCTGGTCGAGTTCATCCGTCGCGAACACGACGGCCAGTTCCACATCGAGGTCGCCGCCTACCCGGAGGTGCACCCGCAGGCACGCGATGCCCATGCCGACATCGGCCACTTCGTGCGCAAGGTCGAGGCCGGCGCCGACGGCGCGATCACCCAGTACTTCTACAACGCCGACGCCTACTTCCGCTTCGTCGATGACGTCCGCGCCGCCGGCGTCGACATCCCGATCGTGCCCGGGATCATGCCGATCTCGAACTTCAGTCAGCTCCGGCGTTTCTCCGAGATGTGCGGCGCCGAGATCCCGCGCTGGATTGCCCAACGCATGCTGGCCTATGGCGACGACGCCGAAAGCGTCCGCGACTTTGCCACCGACGTGGTGGCTGGCTTGTGCAAGCAATTGGTCGAAGGCGGCGCCCCGGGCCTGCACTTCTACACGCTGAACCTGGCAAAACCGAGCATGAACGTACTCGCAAAGTTGGCCTGAGTTCAGCGGCGGTTGCCAGGGCGTTCAGTCCTGAAGCCCTTTGGTTACAAGGCTTTGACGGGGCCGGGCGGATTCTGTGGGTATCCCCCGCTGGTCTCCCGTCACCATGAACACGCACTCGCTGATCCTTCTCGCCGCGACCGTGCTGGCCGCACTCGCCATGCCCGGCGTTGCGCCTGCCCAAGGCGGCAACCTCCAGGACGGCATCCAGCGATGCGAGGCGCCCGACGGCACCCAGATCTACACCGACAAGGCGTGCTCGACGTTCGGCGCTATCGCGATGCCGATGTCGGGCGAACTGCTGACGCGCCTGGCCTCCGACAATGCCGGCGATGACGGCGCCGCCCATGCCGTGTTCGGCGGCCGCCGTGCCCCGGCAGTTGCGCGCCGTTCCGCCGCCAGCGGCTGCGCCCGCTCCTCGACCCAACTGTCGATGGATCTGCAAGGTGCATGGGCGCTGGGCGACGTCAACCGGATCGCCGAGAGTTACCACTGGGTCGGGCTCGACTCCGGCCAGACGCGTTCGATCATGCAGCGGCTGGGCCGCCTGGCGGAGCAACCGCTGTGGCAGGCCCACTATTTCGACGCCCGGATCGGTGGCGGGATGATGCAGTTGGCCGATGCCTCCGGAGGCGCCAACCACAGCGATGTCGGGGTCATGCAACTCGTGTTCGGCGACGACGCGTCGCGCCAGGTACAGGATTTCAAGGTCCGGCGTTACCACGGCTGCTATTTCGTCCAGTTCTGAGCGACCCGCTTCAACGATGCGTCGCCGCCGCGTACGCTGGCGGGATGCCGTTCCATCCTGACCAGACATTGCTCCCGCCCGGGTTGTCGCTCCGCGGCGGCTTGGTCGCGCTCGGACTGTTGTGCGCGCTGGCCTGGTCACCCCACGCGGCCGCCCAGGTCAACCGCTGCCAGCACAGCGACGGCACCGTGGCGTATACCGACCATCGCTGCTCGGACATCGGCGCGATCGAACGGGCACCCTCGCCCGCCCGCGGCGGCAGTCGCCGGATCTATCGTGGTGGCTGCGCGCGCAACGTGCAGGACCTGATGTTCGAGATGACCACCGCGATCGACGGTGGCGACGCCAACCGGCTTGCCAGCGTCTACCACTGGGCTGGCATGTCCAGCCGCGGCGCCACCGCAGTGATGACCCGGTTTGCCGCGGTGGTCAGCCGGCCACTGGTCGACATCGTGCCTGTGGTGCCGGAGCCGGAGCCGGAGCCATTGCCTGTGTTCACGCGGATCGTGGGCGAGCCCGGCGCTGCAGAGGTCGTGGAGGTAGTCAGCGAACGCTATTACCCCTCCACGGTGATGGACGCCAAGCCGGTTGCATTGCGGGTCGTGCAGACCCTCGAGAACGGCGTCACGCCATCGGAAACGGTGTTCGGGTTGCACCGCTACTTCGGCTGCCTGTGGATCAGGAATTGAGACCCATCCAGCGCGACCCTCGCGGCGCCAGCAGGCACAATAGATCGCTACCAACCCCGGAACCCCGACGATGCAATACCCCGAATGGATCTGGCACAACGGCGCGATCAAGCGCTGGGAAGATGCAACCACCCACGTGATGTCGCACGCGCTGCACTACGGCTCGTCGGTGTTCGAGGGCATTCGTTGCTACGAGACACCCGCCGGCCCGGCGATCTTCCGATTGACCGACCACAACGTGCGCCTGTGTGCGTCGGCCAGGATCTACGACATGCCGATGCCTTACGGGGTGGATCAGATCAACACCGCCTGTCGCGAGGTCATTCGCCGCAACAACCTGGGCAAGGCTTACCTGCGTCCCCTCGCTTTCCGCGGCCTCGGCGGCTTCGGCCTGGCTGCCGACACCCCGGTCGAGCTGTCGGTGGCGGCCTGGGAAATGGGCCCATACCTCGGCGCCGGCGTGCTGGAGGCCGGCATCGACGCTTGCGTGTCGAGCTGGCAGCGACTCGCCCCCAACACCATCCCGACCGGGGCCAAGGCCGGTGGAAACTACTTGTCCAGCCAACTGATCGCACGTGAGGCACGTCGGCTCGGCTTCGGCGAAGGGATCGCGCTGGCATCGACCGGCCTGCTGTCGGAGGGCGCCGGCGAGAACATATTCCTGGTGTTCGACGGCGCCCTGCACACCACCCCGGTCAGTGCCGCGCTACTCAACGGCATCACCCGCAACTCGATCATCCGCCTGGCCCGCGATGCCGGCATCGAGGTGGTCGAACGGGACATACCGCGCGAGTATCTGTACCTGTGCGACGAGCTGTTCATGTGCGGCACCGCGGCGGAGATCACCCCGATCCGCTCGGTTGACGGCCGCCAGGTCGGCACCGGCAAGCCGGGCGCGTTGACCCGGCAAATCCAGTCGCTGTTTTTCGGCTTGTTTGATGGCCGTACGCCAGACACCCATGGCTGGCTGGAGCCACTGGAAGAACGGGCCAGATCGTAGCCCTGGCTCAGGCTGGCGGGCCGGTATCGAGGTCGACACCGGCATCGCTGGTCGCCGCCAGCGCGTTGCCTTCGTCGAACCTCAGTGTCGCGACCACGCCAATCTCGGCGCCTGGCCGTACCGACACGTTCCAGCCATACAGGTCGCACAGTCGGCGCACGATCGACAGGCCGATCCCGCCGCCTTGCGAGTAGCCGGCGTGAGTGCCCCGATAGCCGCGCTGGAACACATGGGCGGCATCTTCCGCACTCAGCCCGGGGCCCGAATCAATCACCTCGACTGCGTTGGGCAGCATTCGTACGATCACCTCGCCCCGGGTGGTGTACTTGACCGCATTGCCGATCAGGTTGCCCAGCGCCACCGCGACGGCGGCTTCCGGTGCATCGACCACCAGCGGGCCGAGCTCATCCTCAAGCCGCAACTGCAAGGGCTTTCCCGCAAGCTGGGTGCGATGCACATCCAGCGACTGCGCCGCCAGCTTGGCCACATCGGTCGAGCCACGCCCACGCTCGTTCCTGGACAGCAGCAACAGCGCGCTGATCAGGTCGGTACATTGCTGCTCGGCGCGCTCGATCCGGTGCAGGCGCGCGCGGCTCTTGTCGTCGATATCGGGTCGTGACAGCAACAATTCCGCCGCGCCGCGGATTACCGCCAGCGGCGTGCGCAGTTCGTGGCTGACATCGGCGTTGAACTCCCGGTCGCGCTGGACGACTTCGGTCAGTCGCCCGGCATAGTCATCCAGCGCCTCGGCCAACTGGCCAACTTCGTCATCGGGAAAATGCGCGGCCAGCTCCTCGGACTCGGCACTGCGGCCGGATATCTTGAGCCGCTTCGCCAGCTCCAGCACCGGGCTCATCACCCGCGACGCCGACCACCAGCCCAGCACCAGCGACAGCAAGGTGAACAGCAACACCGAGCCGTACAAGGCGCGATTGAACTGCTCTTCGCTGCGCTTGGACTGGGTCATGTCGTAGGCCAGGAAGAACCAGGCCTGCGGCGTTTTCCGCACCGCCAGCTTGTACGCGAACTCGTCACCAGTCTCATCAACCCCGAGCATGCCAGTGATGCCGTCGGACAGCTCGTACCACTCGGGCCGGTTGCGCCGAACCGACTCGAACTTGTCTGGCGTGTAGACATAAGCTTTGATCTGGTCGACCGGGAACAACGGGTTCTCCGGGTCCAGTTCAAACTGGCGCGCCGCCTCGGAGATGTTGCGATTCATCATCTCCTCGACCAACTGGTTTTCCACCCGGGTGCGGGTCCAGTTGGTCGCCCAGGCGAACAGCAGGGTCAGGCTGAAACCCAGCAGCACGAACGACAGGATGATGCGGCTGCGCAGTCGCCGCCGGTAACGCATGCGACGGCGCATCGGCGCCGGAGCCGACGAGCCGGACGCTGACTCAGCTGGTGGCATCGAGTTCGGCAATCCGGTAACCAATACCGTGACGGGTGTGGATCAGCGACGTTTCGAAAGGCTTGTCGACCACCGCGCGCAGACCGTGGATATGCACTCGCAGGCTGTCGGAGTCCGGCAGCTCTTCGCCCCATACCCGGGTCTCCAGCTCCTGCCGGGTCACCACCGCCGGCGACGATTCCATGAGTGACTGCAATATTTTCAGGCCTGTGGGATTGAGCTGCAGCAGCTTTCCTTGGCGACGCACTTCCAGCGTGTCCAGGTTGTATTCCAGATCGGCGGCGGTCAGCACCCGGGTCTGCACCCCGCGTCCACGGCGCGACAGCGCGTTCAGCCGGACTTCGACCTCCTGCAGTGCAAACGGCTTGACCAGGTAGTCATCCGCGCCCGAGTCGAACCCGGCCAACTTGTTGTCCAGGCTGTCGCGCGCGGTCAGCATCAGTACCGGGGTCTGCTTGCGCGCCTCGTTGCGCAGCTTCCGGCAGACCTCCAGCCCATCCATTCCCGGCAAGTTGAGATCAAGCACGATCGCATCGAAGTCATGCACGACCGCCAGGTGCAGGCCGGTAATGCCATCAGCGGCGAAGTCGACGGTGTGGCCCCGATCTTCCAGGAAGTCGCCCAGATTGGCGGCGATGTCCTGATTGTCTTCGATGACGAGGATGCGCATGGGGCTGGTTCCTGGTTGAGGGGTGGCCTGGTTGAGGGTTGGCCGGCAATCAGCGTGACAAGGTTCACATCATGGCAGTGTGCTGGCGCTGGGCACCAGCATAAAAGAAAGCCCAGACACGGGACCACCGCGCCTGGGCCAAAAGTTGTTGCCCGATACCGAAACCTGCATTGCCACTGCTGCGGTGTAATCGACTGACTTGGTCAATTGGCGCGAACACTGATGTGCAACGGACAGTATTCCGATCTAGATCAATCTACGTGGTGGCCGATTAAACGTTTGTTAATTGGATCCTCAGTTTTTCGCAGCGACACGCTTGGCCGCGCGTCGCTTGTATCGCTGGGCCACGTAATCAACAATCTCGCCGGCCACATCGACGCCGCTGGCCGACTCGATGCCCTCCAGACCCGGCGAGGCATTCACCTCGAGCACCAGCGGGCCTTGGCGCGAACGGATCAGGTCGACACCGGCGACGCCCAGTCCCAGTACCCGTGCCGCGCGGATCGCGACCTCCTGTTCAGCCAACGTGGCACGTGCGCCCTTGGCCTTGCCGCCGCGGTGCAGATTGGAGCGAAAATCCCCCGCCGGCGCCTGGCGTCGCATCGCGGCCACCACCTTGCTGCCAACCACGAAGCAACGCAGGTCCGCGCCCTGTGCCTCGGGAATGAACTCCTGCACCAGAAATTGCGCGTACAGGCCACGCAACGCCTCGATCACTCCGCGCGAGGCCGACATCTTCTCGGTCAGCATCACTCCGGCGCCCTGGGTGCCTTCGTTGAGCTTGATCACGTGCGGGGGTGGCCCCAGCATCGACAGCAGGTCGACGGTGTCATCGGGGTTGTCGCCAAACACCGTTGCCGGCATCCCGATCCCCTGCGCGGCGAGCAGCTGGTGACTGCGCAACTTGTCGCGCGCGCGCAGGATCGCGTCCGACGGATTCGGGCTGAGGGTGCCCATCAGCTCGAACTGGCGCAGTACCGCGCTGCCGTAGCGGGTGACCGAGGCGCCAATACGGGGAATCACCGCGTGGTAACCGGAGATCGGCCGGCCCTTGTAGTTCATCGCAAAGCCATCGCCGGAGATGCGCATGTAACAACGCAACGGATCGAGCGTGCGGACGCTGTGGCCCTGCTCGCGGGCGGCCTCGACCAGACGCCGGGTCGAGTACAACTTGGTGTTGCGCGACAGGATCGCGAGTTTCATGCGGACAGGATCCATGGGTGGTCGAACGAACGATCGGATACGGGCTTGCCGTGCAGGAACGAGCGTGCCGGATCGACCATGAACGCATGGGCCATCGCGGTACGGCCGAGCAACATCGGAAACAGCATGCCTCGTCGGTCGGCCAGGTTGATATCGATCTGGCGCTCGACACCTCCCAAGCGTAACGACGTCCTTACGAACGCGCGACGGGTCCGATGGCCACCCGAGTCGGTGACCTCGCGCTCGTCCGCCAATGGCGCGAAACATTCCATCGAAATGCCGCCGACGCCACCCGGCGTCAACTGAAAACCGACCCATGGCGCGCCGCCCTCGACGAAACGCCACTGCGCGTCGACATGCAGCGCCGAGCTGCGCGCGCCACTGTCGACCTTGGCCCGGATCGCGGCCACCCCGAGCGCCGGCAAGTCGACCCATTCCCGCCAGCCCAATACAACCCTTGGCATCATCTGCTTCCGCTCCAGGCGAAATTGTATCGATGGTGCAACCATTACGGTGACCCGGCCATGACAGACCCGGGAACATGGGTGCCGTCATCGACGCGAGCCAACGAAAACGGCGGCCCCGTCCATCAGGACCAGGCCGCCGCGCATGTGGAGCGGGTGAAGGGAATCGAACCCTCGTCAGTTGCTTGGGAAGCAACAGCTCTACCATTGAGCTACACCCGCATCACGCCAGTTTAAAGCCTTTGCCGGGCGTCGGGGAAGCCTGCCTCAGAAGGTTCCGCCCATGGTGGCGAACACGGTGGCGTGGTGACCACCCTGCTGGCCCAGCGTCAGGCTGCTGCCGATGTTCGCGTCCAGTCCCATCACCCGCGTGCGGGCACCAAACATCAGGCTGCCGTAGCTGTCATCGAACGCAACCCCGGGCACCGCGAATGGTGCCGTGCCCGGCATCGACTGCAACTGCCCGAAGGCCTGCGACGGGGCATCCTCGAACTCGCGGTCGATGGTCGCCCGCGCATACGGCTGCAGATGCTCGCTGGCGATGTAACGCATTTGCCAGCCTGCGGTGCCGATCAGCGAGTCGAACTCCTGCTCCGGGTACGCCAGCGAGGTCGACAGCTGCGGATCGCTCTCGCCGAACCCGTCAATCCGGATCTTCTGCGCGAGTACGCCCAACACCGGCCCATGACGCAATGCGCCATTACCGAACTCCCAGCCCGCATTCACGCCAGCACTGACGTTGCTGCCATCCACGTCCGCGCGGTGCACCCGGGTGACGCGGCCCAGGTTGGCATTGCGCTCGAGATCGAAGCCCAATTGGCTATAGCTCAGTTGGGCGTTGACCCAGGCACCGCTACCGGCAGTCCAGCCCAGGTAACCACCGATGCTGGCGGCGCTCTGGTCGAAACTGCCACCGCTGCGGCCCCAGTCCTGCTTCAGCTGGCCATAGCCGCCAAACCCGCCAAGGGTCAGGCCATCGCGGTGCCAGTCGACACCGACCGTCACGGCCGGGCC
Organism: Lysobacter sp. A289; assembly: GCF_054072675.1. NCBI lineage: Bacteria > Pseudomonadati > Pseudomonadota > Gammaproteobacteria > Lysobacterales > Lysobacteraceae > Lysobacter > Lysobacter sp. A289. The sequence continues at coordinate 135,916 of NZ_JBSVRN010000001.1, read as the reverse complement.
GGCGCCGTCATACAGGTCGCCATGATCGTATCGCTGGAAATCCCCACGCACGTCGCCCCACCAGCGCTTGCCATTGGTCATCGTCACGCCGGTCAGCTGCGCGGCAACGCGGTCGGCGCGGGCACGTCCGACCATCGACGCGGAGTTGGCCAGCACGGCGACCTGGCGCGGCGCTTCCAGGATCGAGGCGGCATAGTCGGCGATCACCTCATGTGCTGCGCCGGTGGGATGCACGCCATCGGCAAACAGGTAACTGGTGGCGGCATCCGGGGTCACGTAGCTGCCGGGCTGGCAGGTAACGGACTGGGCGGTGATCTGGGGTTGGCAGGCCGTGCCGGTGATGTTGCTGAAACCGAACCCGGCTGGACTGGCGGCAACTTCCTGGAACAGATGGAACATATCCAGCGGAATCACCTGCAACCCCGCCGCGGCCAGTCCGCCGTACAGCGCGTCGTTGTAAACCGTCGCCAACTGGGTCAGCTGACCTTGTGCGAGGGCGCCCTGCGCGCGTGCGGACGGAGTCAGTCCCAGGTCGGGGATGCTCGGCACCAGTACGTACTGCGCGCCAGCCGCCTGCAACGCGCCAACGACGCCGATCTGCGCGGTCACTGCGGCACCGATGGTGGCCTGGGGCGGCGCGCCCTGGGCGACCGCGAACAGATCATTATTGCCACCCCACACCGTGTACAGGGCGTTGGGATCAGCGACGCCGCCGCTCGCGGTGAGGTAGCTGGTGACCTGGGTCATCATCGACGGCGTCGGCCCGAGCGCGCCGACCGAGTCTTCCCCTGCACGCGCGCCACCGACCGCGTAATTGCTGCCGCCCTGGTTGGCTGCGCTCGCCTGGGTGCCATAGAAGTCCGCCAGGTATTCGGACCAAACCAGCCCCGGGTTGGTGGTGAACTTGCCCAGGATGGCGGCCTGCGGACCCACCGCCTGGATCAACGCGGGCCGGAAGTGTCCAGAGTCGGTCAGGCTGTCGCCAAAGAAGATGGTCTGCGAATACGGCTGATCGTTGGCCTCGGGGTCACCTGCCACGGCCAGCGACGGCGCGAAGGCGAGTGCAACGGCAATGGCCAGGGCGGCGCGAATAGGTTTCAACGGGATCACTCCTGCGATGTGCAAAACACGGGCCAGCGCCACAATACGCCAGCGGACGGCCTTTATCGAAACACGGGTGTTGGCCGCAGACAAGCCATATCAGCCACCGGGCGCCAACCGCCAACCCGCCTGCTTGCTGCCAGCGGCGCGCAAGCGAGCCGGTCGCCGGGCTGGCCCTTTTCGGCCCGTCCCGAGACAATGCCGGCATGGACATCATTCTCAACGGCGAACCGCGCGCGCTCGCGGCCCCCACCACGCTGGCCCGTCTGTTACAGGACGAGGGCCTGGCCGAACGCCGGGTTGCAGTGGAGATCAACGGCCAGATCGTGCCGCGCAGCCAGCACGACGAACGCGCGCTGGCCGACGGCGACCGGATCGAGATCGTGCATGCCCTGGGCGGCGGCTGACGCCCGCATGAGCAAACCCGGCGGTGACGCCCGCATGAGCAAACCCGGCGGCTGACGCCCGGATGATCAATTCCGGCGGCTGACGCCGGATCAATTATTGCGATGCTGATCCCGGGGGCCTGCGGTGCGATAATCGCGGCATGAACGCATTCAACGCCACCGACTTCCGCGCCGCCGACCCCTTGCTGATTGCCGGCAAGGCCTACACCTCGCGCCTGCTAACCGGCACCGGCAAGTTCGTCGACCTGGACCAGACCCGGCGCGCGACCGAGGCCGCCGGGGCACAGATCGTCACCGTCGCGATCCGCCGCACCAACATCGGCCAGAACCCGGGCGAGCCCAACCTGCTGGACGTGCTGCCGCTGGATCGTTTCACGATCCTGCCCAATACCGCCGGCTGTTACACCGCCGACGAGGCAGTGCGCACCTGCCGGCTGGCACGCGAACTGCTCGACGGCCGCAACCTGGTCAAGCTGGAAGTGCTGGGCGACCACAAGACGCTCTACCCCGACGTGGTGCAGACCCTGGCCGCCGCCGAGACGCTGGTCAAGGATGGCTTCGAAGTGATGGTCTACACCTCCGACGACCCGTTGCTGGCCAAGCGGCTGGAAGAGATTGGTTGCGTGGCGGTGATGCCGCTGGCCGCACCGATCGGTTCCGGGCTCGGCATCCAGAACAAGTGGAACCTGGTGGAAATCGTGGAGAACGCGAAGGTGCCGATCATCGTCGACGCGGGCGTCGGCACCGCCTCCGATGCTGCCATCGCGATGGAACTTGGCTGCGATGGCGTGTTGATGAACACCGCGATCGCCGGTGCCAGGGACCCCGTGCTGATGGCCCACGCGATGCAGTTGGCGATCCAGGCGGGACGCGCCGCGTTCAAGGCCGGCCGGGTGGCGCGCAAGCGTTATGCCAGTGCCTCCAGCCCGGTGGAAGGCATCATCGGCTGATGCCCGACAGCGACCCGCCGCAGCCGACCGCTCCCAAAGCGCCGAAGCCCGCTTCCGGCAAACCGTTCATCGTCACCGAAGGCCATCGCCAGATCCGCAGCTTCGTGTTGCGCCAGGGCCGCTTCACCCCGGCCCAGCAGCGCGCTTTCGACCAGCAGTGGGAGCGCTTCGGGATCGACTTCAGGCCGGCCGAAAGCCGCGACCAACCCCGCGACTTCGACACCGTGTTCGGACGCGTCGCACCGCGGGTGGTGGAGATCGGGTTCGGCAATGGCGAGGCGTTGCTGTTCGCCTCCCGGCACGACCCGGCACGCGACCTGATCGGTATCGAGGTCCATGCGCCCGGCGTCGGCCGCCTGCTCAACGCCCTGGCACTGGACGATGCAACCAACGTGCGTGTCTACCACCACGATGCGGTCGAGGTGCTGACCCACGAGGTGGCCGACGCCAGCCTTGATGAGGTCCGGATCTACTTCCCGGACCCATGGCACAAGAAGCGCCATAACAAGCGACGTTTATTGCAACCCGGGTTCGCCGCCCTGCTGGTTCGTAAACTCGCCCCGGGCGGTCGCTTGCACCTCGCCACCGATTGGCACGACTATGCTGAGCAGATGTGGGACGTGCTCGATGCGACCGATGGCATCGCCAACCGCGCCGGACAGCGCGGTTCGGTGCCGCGGCCGGACTGGCGCCCGCAGACGCATTTCGAGACCCGCGGCCAGAAACTCGGCCATGGCGTCTGGGATCTTCTTTACGACCGCTGCTGACGGTTGCTGACCAAAAGACAGGCCGACCACCAAAGTGTTCAACCCGGGCATGGACACCGCACTGACGCTTACCACCGACATGAAGCTGGTACTGGGGCTGGTGGTGTTCACGATGGTGATGTTCCTGTTCGAGCGCGTCCGCGCCGACGTGGTCGCGCTGGTCGTGTTGGTGCTGCTGGGCCTGTCGGGACTGGTCTCACCGGACATCATCTTCAACGGCTTCTCGTCCAACGCGGTGATGAGCATCATCGCCACCATGATCCTGGGCGCCGGCCTGGACCGCACCGGCGCGCTCAACCGGCTGGCGGCGTGGTTGTTGAGGCGCTCCCACGGAATCGAGGAACGCCTGCTGCTGCTGACCGGCGCAGTGGCCGGCCTGAACTCCTCGGTGATGCAGAACCCGTCGGTCATGGCGTTGTACCTGCCGGTGGCATCGCGCCTGTCATCGCGAACCGGGCTGACCCTGCCGCGGCTGTTGTTGCCGCTGGCCACCGCGATCGTGATGGGCAGCTCGTTGACGATGGTCGGCAACTCACCGCTGATCCTGCTCAATGACCTGCTGCTGGCGGCCAACAGCAACCTGCCATCGGGTGCGGCGACGCTGGAGCCGTTGCAGATGTTCGCGACCCTGCCGATCGGCTTGGCGTTGCTGACCACCTCGTTGCTGTATTTCAGGTTCTTCGGCAGCAAGCGTCTTCACGAGGGCGTCGGCAAGGGCGCCACCCCGGCGCGCACCCAAAGCTATTTTGAGGACGCCTACGGCATCGAGGGCGATGTCTACGAGTTGACCGTCACCGCCGACAGCCCGCTGGTGGGCATGTCCCTGGGTGAGGCGGAAACGCTGCACCATGCACCGCTGATCCTGGCCATCAAGACCAAGGACGATGCACGGCTGTCACCGTCTGCCGATGCGCGGATCTGGGTCGGCAGCGTGCTGGGCGCGATGGGCCCCAGGCAGCAGGTCGCGGATTTCGCCCAGAACCAGATGCTGCGGATGAGTTCGCGGTTGCGCGTGTTCGCCGACTTGTTCAACCCGAGCCGTGCGGGCATTTCCGAGGCGGTGATCCCGGCGAACTCCAAGTTCATCGGCAAGACAGCGCGCGACCTGCACTTGCGCAAGACCCACAGCCTGAGCCTGCTCGCCGTCAATCGCGACAAGAAGGTGATGCGCGAGGATGTGCGCAACCTGGCGTTGCGAGCCGGCGACATGCTGGTGCTGCACAGCATCTGGGCCAACCTCGCCGACGCTGCCAAGGGCAAGGACCTGGTGGTGGTGACCGATTTCCCCAAGGGCGAGCAACGACCACACAAGCTGAAGATCGCACTGGGGATTTTCGCCCTGGCCATGTTGGTTGCCTTGTCGTCGCGGCTGCCGGTATCGATCGCACTGATGGCCGGCGTTGCCGGGATGCTGCTGACCGGGGTGATCCACATCGACGAGGCGTACTCGGCCATCAGCTGGAAGACGGTGTTCCTGATGGCCTGCCTGATCCCGCTGGGCTGGGCGATGGACTCCAGCGGCGCGGCGGCCTGGGTCGCCGGGCACAGCATCGAGCGATTGCCGGACGGTACCCCGACCTGGTTGCTGCAACTGCTGCTGGGCTTGCTGACCACCGCGTTTTCACTGGTGATCAGCCATGTCGGCGCGGCCATCGTGATGGTGCCACTGGCCATCAACCTGGCGCTGGCGGCCGGTGGCGACCCGACCGCGTTCGCGTTGATCGTCGCGTTGTCGGCGTCGAACAACTTCATGACCGCATCCAACCCGGTGATCTCGATGATCACCGGGCCGGCGGGGTATACCGGCAAGGAGCTTTGGAAGGTCGGCGGGCCGTTGTCACTGGCCTATACCGCGATCGCCGTGCTGATGGTGAACTTGTTGTTCTAAGCGCCCGGCATCGCCCTTTTCAGCCACACCGCACCGTCACGCACTTCCACGGCCACCGCGCGCAGCGAATCCCCGCGGCATGGGCCGGCCACGCACTCGCCGTGCTGCAACTCGAAACTGGCGCCATGCGCGGCGCAGACCAGCAACCCGTCCTTGCTCTTCAGGAACTGGCCCGGCGCCCAGTCCAGCTGACGACCGGCATGCGGACAGACATTGAGCCAAGCACGCACCTGCTCGCCATCGCGATACAGGACCAGCGGCTCCATGTCGTCATCCAGGTCCGCACCAACCGCGGCAAACTCGCCATCGGCAAGACGATCCATCGCGATAAGTGCTGCCGTGTTCATCCGCGGTTTTATTAACGGATTTATCACTAACTTCTCCTCGTACCGGCGGATACTGCCGACTCCGGCCTTCCGCCGCATTGTGCCATGATGTATTCAATGAGCAGCCAGACTTTCCGCTTCAACAACGATTTTCTCCAGTCGCGCGTCCGCGCCGCCTTCCAGCCACGCAAGCCACGTAACCCGTTCCTGCGATTCCTGATGGGTGCCCTCGGTCTTGGGTTGCTTGCGCTGCTGGTGGTTGTCGGTGCCGTCATCGGATCGGCAATGCTGGCCGCGGGCCTGGTATACCGGCTGTTCCGCGGCCGCAGCCAGCCGTTGCCGCACCGTCGTCGCGCCCCCGGTCAGCATGACCCGCGTGTGGTCGAGGGCGAGTACCGGGTTGTCGACAAGTCGACCCAGCCGCGCTGACGTACCCGCGATGCCGGGCAACGATGTAATCCCTGCACCCGAGCAGGCCCGTATCCCCGTCCGCGGCACCGGCGACACAGGCTTTTTCCCGGTCCGTCGGATTTATTGCGTGGGACGCAACTTCGCCGACCATGCACGTGAGATGGGCGCCGTCGCCCCCGCGTCGAAAGCCGAGCGCGGCAGTCCGGTGTTCTTCTGCAAACCGGCCGACGCGCTGGTGCTCGATGGCGTCGTCCCCTACCCACGCGGCACCACCGAGCTGCACCACGAGGTCGAGCTGGTGGTCGCGCTCGGCGCCGACGCTCCTACCGGAGTGCTCGACTCGGCTGCCGCCGACGCGTTGGTGTTCGGCTACGGGATCGGCCTGGACCTGACCCGCCGCGACCTCCAGGCGGCCGCCAAGGCCAAGGGCCTGCCTTGGGACACCGGCAAGGCATTCGATCATTCCGCCCCAGTCAGCGCGCTGCTGCCGGCCGCCGAGGTCGGTGATCTGGCGACCCGCACGCTGACCCTGAAGGTCAATGGCCAGCTCCGCCAGCACGGTGCGTTCACCGACCTGATCTGGGACGTGCCGGACATCCTGCATGAGCTGTCGAAGCTCTATGCCCTGCGCGCGGGGGACCTGGTGTTCATGGGCACGCCGGCCGGCGTCGGCCCGTTGCTACCGGGCGATACCTTCCACGCTCATCTCGATGACCTCGTCGAACTGCATGGCCGCGTCACTGACACCGTTACCACGTTATAGTTTCCGCGGCATTGCCCAACTACCCAAGGAGATCACCTGATGAGCATGGTCAGCGAGTTCAAGGCATTCATCGCGCGCGGCAACGTCCTCGACCTGGCGGTCGCGGTGATCATCGCCGCCGCATTCGGCAAGATCATCACCGCGCTGGTCGACGGCATCATCATGCCGGTCGTCGGCATGGCGATGGGCGGGGTCGATTTCTCACAGCTGTTTTTCGCCCTCGACAACGGCGACTACGCCAACCTCGCGGCCGCGCAGGAGGCTGCAGCACCGGTCATTACCTATGGCGCGTTCATCCAGACCATCATCGACTTCCTGCTGATCGCCTTCGTGATCTTCATGATCATCAAGGCCTACAACAGGATGATTGCCAAGGAAGCCGCCGCCCCGGCTGCGCCGGCGGAAGAAGTACTGTTGCTGCGTGAGATCCGCGATTCGCTGAAGCAACCTGGCCTCTGAGCAACGACACCGGCAAAAGAATCTCAAGCGTGGCATGCCACCACGTGACTTGAGGCACGCCATTATGAAGCCGCGAGTTGTTACGCTCGCGGCTTCATTGTTTTTCGGGCCATGGCCCGGCAGGAGATCCGATGCGCATTCCATTGCTGCTGGGCACCACCCTGGCCACCTCCCTGATGCTCGCCGGTACTGTCCACGCCGCGCCGGCGGACACCCATATCTCCGATGCCGCGATGGACACCGCTGCACAACTGCGCGCCATTGCGCTGGCCAGCGACCTGGGCTACAAGATCACCGAATCGCTGACCACTGAAGTCGGCCCGCGGCTGGCCGGCAGTCCAGCCGATGCCCGTGCGGTCGCTTGGGCCAAGGCCAAGTTCGAGGAACTCGGCTACGACAAGGTCTGGACCGAGCCGGTCACGTTCCCGAAGTGGGAGCGTCGCAGCGAGAGCGCGCAGGTACTGGGCGCCCATTCACAGAACCTGGTGCTGACGGCATTGGGCGGCAGTCCGGGTGGCACGGTCACCGGTGAGGTGGTGCGCTTCGCCGACCTGGCCGCACTGGAAGCCGCACCGGCGGACTCACTGGACGGCAAGATTGCCTTCATCGATTACAAGATGGAACGTGCCCGCGATGGCAGCGGCTACGGCCTGGGCTCACGTACCCGTTCGGGCGGCCCTTCGGCCGCGATCCGGGCCGGCGCCAGCGCCTACCTGATGCGCTCGGCTGGCACCGACTCCCATCGCAACCCGCACACCGGCATTACCCGCTTCGACGAAGGCCTGACCCCGATCCCGTCCGCCGCGCTGGCCGCGCCGGACGCCGACCAGCTGACCCGCCTGCTCGCCCTGGGCAAGCCGGTACAAGTGAAAATGGCGCTGGACACCGGCTGGAACGGCGAAGCCACTTCCTACAACGTGATTGGCGAGATCACCGGCAGCAGCAAGCCTGACGAAGTCGTGTTGATCGGCGGACACCTGGACTCCTGGGATGCCGGCACCGGCGCGATCGACGACGCCGCTGGGGTTGGCCTGACCATGGCCGCCGGCAAGTTGATCGGTGACCTGCCGACCGCCCCGGCGCGCACCATCCGGGTGGTCGCGTTCGCCAATGAGGAGCAAGGCCTTTGGGGCGGCAAGGCGTATGCCGAAACCCATGCCGACCAGGTCAAGCAGCATCAGATTGCCGCAGAGAGCGATTTCGGCGCCGGCCGCATTTATGCTTTCGACAGCTCCGCGCCGGAGTATGCCAAGGCGGCCGAAGCGCAGATCCTGGAGGCGCTCGCACCGCTGGGAATCGAGCACGCGCCCGGTGACGGCGGCCCCGGTCCCGACATCAGCCCGTTCGCACGCGACGGCCTGGCATGGGCAAGCCTGAGCCAGGACGGCACCGATTATTTCGACCTGCACCACACCCCGGACGACACCTTCGACAAGATCGACCCCGAAGCCCTGGCGCAGAACGTCGCGGCGTACGCGGTGTTTGCCTACCTGGCCGCATCGGCCGAAGGGGATTTTGGTGGCGGCGAGACACCCGCGCAGGACTAGCTCCAGCCCATGCCCCAGCGCTATGACGATTTCGGTTACATCTCCCTGGATCCGGTTGCGGGTATCTATCGTCTTGGCGCCAACGGGCCCAGCTTGACCACCGCGCTGGCCGCCGCCAGCGCCACCAAGCGACGGGTCGCATTGCTGCACATCAACATCGACATGTTCCGTTCGATCAACGCGAACATGGGCGAGGAGGTCGGCGACAAGGTCCTGGCCGCCACGGCTCAGCGGCTGCGCAAGACAATCCCTCAGGACGGCTGGTTATGGCGACTTGCGGGCGACCAGTTCATTGCCGCCATCGGTTACCGGGACGGGGAGTCCGACGGCAGCAACCTGGCCAACCTGTTGCGCGATGCCTTCGAGACGCCGCTGTCCATCCCACCCTATACGGTGCCGATCACGTTCTCGATCGGGGTGGCGATATTTCCCGACCATGCCAGCAACGCCGCCGCGTTGCTGGCCAAGGCCGAGCAAGCCCTTCTCCGGGTCAAGCAGGAAGGCCTGGATGCCGTCGGCCTGTATGTCGCCAAGCCGGGACACACCGCATCCAACGACGGCTTTGCCGAACGCTTCGCGAAGGCGCTGGACAACGACGAGTTCCGTCTGTTCTACCAACCCCTGGTCAATGCCCATGATGGCGGGTTGGCGGGTTTCAGTGCCTTGCTGCGCTGGCAGACCGAGGACCAGGGCCTGATGCTGCCGAACCGTTTCATCGAGATCGTTGATCGCGTCGGGTTGTCAGAGCCGCTGGGCTGGTGGGTCGTCGAATCGGCACTGCGCCAGCTGGCGCAATGGCAAAACCAAGGCCTGGATTACCTCGGCATATCGGTCCACCTTGACGAGCCGCTGCTCACTCATCGCGATTGCGTGGATCGGATCGGCACGCTATTGCACAAGTACGGTTTGCCGGCGAAGGCATTGGAGTTCGAGATCGCCGAACACGTACTCGCGCTCGACACCCGCCAGGTCCTGGACAATCTTGCCGGCTTGCGCGCTTTGGGGGCCACCCTGACCGTGCACGACTTCGGCTTGGGTGGCCTGAGCATGTCCGCGCTGGCCCAATACCCGCTGGACCGGCTGAAAATCGACCGCAGCTTCATCCTCAACGTCGCCAGCAACACCCGCAGCGCGGCCATCGTGCGCGGCATCATCGCCATGGGCCACAGCCTGGGCATGAAGGTCACCGCGAAGGGAGTCGAAAGCGAGGCCGAACTCGGCTTCCTGCGTCGCAACCATTGCAATTTCCTCCAAGGTTACCTGTTCAGCGTACCGCTGCCCGCCGACGAACTGGACGACCTCATCCGGCGCCGTTTCCTGCTGCCGGAGGCATTCACCGCCAACCGTCCCGCACGCACCTTACTGCTTCTCGACGATGAGGAGAACGTGTTGCGATCGCTGGTGCGGTTATTCCGCCGCGACGGCTACCAGATCCTGACCGCCAACGGGGTACGCGAGGCATTCGACTTGCTGGCCAGCAACCCGGTCCAGGTGATCCTGTCCGACCAACGCATGCCTGACATGAGCGGCACCGAGTTCCTGACCCGCGTGCGCGACATGTACCCCGATACGGTGCGCATGGTGCTATCGGGCTACACCGACCTGACCACCATCACCGAGGCGATCAACCACGGATCGATTTACCGCTATCTCACCAAACCCTGGAACGACGATGAATTGCGCGAGCACATCCAGGCCGCGTTTCGCGCCTACGAACAGCATGCGACCGGCCATGACTGACGCGATTACTGTGGCGTGGAACTCACAGCCCCCGGCAGTGTCGCCGACCCGGTCGGCTGCGTAATCGGCAACACCACCCGGAACGTGCTGCCCACACCCAACCGGCTGGATACCTCGATGCGGCCGTGGTGCTTGGCCACGATGGAGTAGCAGACCGCCAGGCCCAGGCCGGTACCGCGCCCAATCGGCTTGGTGGTGTAGAACGGGTCAAAGACCCGCTGCAGTACTTCATCGGGTATGCCACAGCCACTATCGCTGATGCTGACCCACACCTCGCCATCGTCCGCGCCGGTGGCCATCACGATCACGCCGCGCTCATGGATGGCCTGGCCGGCATTGATCAGCAGGTTCATCAATACCTGGTTGATCTCCGAGACATGGCATTCCACCGGTGGCAGCGGACTGTAGTACTTCTCGATCCGCACCTTGTACTTGAGGTCGTTCCAGACGATGTTGAGCGTGGATTCCAGGCCCTTCTCGATGTTGGCGGCCTGCATCGGTTCATCGGGACCCACCCGGGAAAAATCCTTCAGGTCCTGGACGATCTTGGTCACCCGTTCGATCCCTTCGCGGGACTCCTCCAGCAGCTTCGGGACGTCGCCGATGATGAAGTCGATATCCAGACGCTCTCGCATCGCCTGCAACTGCTTCCGACTGGCTCCGGGGGCGCTGTCATCCAACGCCGTGTCGTAAGCCTCCAGCAACGCGAGCAACGCGCCGACATACTCTTGCAAGGTCCCCAGGTTGGAGTGGATGTAGCCCACCGGATTGTTGATCTCGTGGGCGACGCCTGCGGCGAGCTGGCCGATCGACGCCATCTTCTCGGACTGCAGCAGCTGTTCCTGGGTCCCGGCCAGCCGTCGATAGGTGCTTTCCAGTTCATCGTGGCGTTGTTGCAATTCTGCTTCGCGTGCCGAGCGGACGGTGACGTCCCAGAAGGTCGCAAACCGCTGGCCCCGACCGCCGGGTTCGGCGAACAGCCGGATCTCCAGCACCATCGCTGGCACCTCGATCACCACCTCACCACTCCACCGGCCGTCGCGACAGGCGATGTCCCAGGCGTCCTCGGGAATGTGCCCGGGCAGAACCGACATCGCATTGCTGCCGGCGTTTGTCGTGCTGGCCAGCAATCGCTGTCCCAACACATCGGCGGCGGCATTGGACCGCTCCGCTTGACCAGCCGGGTTGAACAGGATGATCGCGGTGTCCGTCAACGAGACCAGCGTCAACAGATCCTCACTCCATGGGGGACGTTCGTCTGTGCTGGTCGCGTCGTTCATCCCACTCCGAGAGCGCGCACCTGTGGACGTGCGCTGGCTTGTCCATCGGTATCGTACACGCCCGCCGATTCCATGCGGCCAAGGTGCCGTAGCGCCCAGGTCACTTCGCGGCGACGACGCGTGAGCAACACGTTGTTGGCACGGTTCAATTCACTGAGGGCAATCACGCGCCCGGAGAAGTCGTCACTCAATGGACGCTTCTCCACTTCCCTCAACGCAACCAGCTTGGCCTGGGTCGATCCGAGCAACGCATCGACGTCATGTGTCAACAATGCCTGGCGCTCGGCTTGCAGCGCCTGCTCCAACGCGTCCAGCGACGCCGTTACCGATGGCTGCATCGCCGTGATGGTCATTTCAGCAATGCGTCCTCGAACGCCAGCATGCGCGACGCGACCTGTTGCGGATCGACCTGATAGCTGCCATCCGCCAGCGCCGCGCGAACCTCGTTCACACGGGCCACGTCGATGCCTGCCGGCGCGGCCAGGGAGCGCTCCAGGACCTGCAGGCCCGCCGCCTCACCGGTTAAAAGCATGCGGTCCGTCGCCGGTGTCGCCGCCACTGGTTCGGAACGGTCTCCACCGGCACGGACGCGGGCCTGACTGGGGGCTGCCAACTCGGCAGCGCGGGCGGCGGGCGGCGGGGCGCCATTGATCTGGTTGGACATCACTTAACTCCTGATTGCTCGTCGACCCCGGTAACGACCGGCCCGGAAGGAACTTTAGCCAATGGCGTCAACAATTTCAGCGCGTCACTTCAACCACGCCATCGCCGACCAGGCGGCCACGGATGATGCGCCGCGACGCCAGGTTCTCAACCGCGACCGTGGCCCCCGGCTCTGCGCGGCCCAGCGCACGACCGGCCATCCGGACTTCCACCCCGCCGATGCGCGAGACCAGCATGACCGGATCACCACGCTTGAGTAGCGGGCCATCGGCCAGGTCAGCATCGGTCAATGCCGCACCCGGCACCAGCCCCTGGACCGCGGTCAGACCGATGACCTCCCCCGGTTCACGAAAGCCCTTGCCGCCAGCGCGGGCCATGTCCCGCCGACGCACCACCACGTCGGCGGCGGTAACCAACTGCCCGGCAGGAACGGCCTTGGCCAGCACCACGACATCGGCCTCCCGGCGAACCCGCACCGGCACGTAAAGGCGCCAGCCGGGCGCATCGTCGCAGCGGACCTGGACCGTATGCGGCCCCGTTGGCAGGGCCTTCAGTGGCGTAGTACAGGTTGCCAGTTGTAATGCCGGATCGACCATGGCTTCCGAGCCGGTCCCGGCAACGCCCAGTGCCGCCAACGCGGCCTCGCGGATGTCGGCCGGTCGGGTTGCCTGAGCGCCGGCCGGCAGCGCAAACGCAGCAGCCAGCAGTGCCAATAGCGACAGGCAACGCCACCAGGGTCGAGAACGGGACGGAAGCAAGATGCATCTCACGCAGGAGGTCAGCCATGGCACAAGCAATTTGCGTGCCGCGGGCGATCTCGCCAGGTGGCGGGCGATGACTCAAGAACTGCCGGGCAAAGCCGACAACCTACCCATGAGCCACCAACTGCTTGACCGAATCGACCAACGTACCCGCCTGGCCGGTCACAACCGACTGGCATTGCTGTTGTTCCGGCTGGGCCAGCGTCAGCTTTTTGGCGTCAACGTATTCAAGGTCCAGGAGGTCATCCCCCGTCCGCCGTTGTTCACCCTGCCGCAACTGCCGGCAGCGTTCAACGGCGCGGCCGATATCCGCGGCCGCACCGTTCCGGTGCTCGATCTGGCTCGGGCGATCGGCTATGACACCGGCGGCGCGCCGCCGCCGGCCTACCTGGTGGTCACCGAGTTCAACCGGAGCGTGCAGGGCTTCCTGGTGGCCGGCGTGGATCGGATCGTCAACGTCGCCGTCGAGGATATCCAGCCGCCACCCGACCTGGGCGGAGAAGGCAATTACCTGACCGGCGTGACCCGCCACCATGGCGAGCTGATCCAGCTGATCGATGTGGAGAGCGTGTTGGCCGAGTCGTCGCCCCGGGCCAGCGACGCCAACGGCATCGTCGCATTGCAGCCCACTGCAGGGTCACCGCAGGAAGTGCTGGTTGTGGACGACTCGCGCGTGGCCCGCAACCAGATCCGCGCGGTGCTGGAGCAGCTTGGGCTGCCTTCGACCCTTCTCTCGGATGGTCGCCAGGCCCTGGAGCACCTTCAGCAACTCGCCGAAAGCGGCCTGCCGCCCCAGCACCGCTACGCCATGGTGATCTCCGATATCGAGATGCCGGCAATGGACGGTTACACGCTGACGACGGAAATCCGACGCGACCCGATGCTGCGGGGGCTGTATGTACTGCTGCACACCTCGCTGTCGGGCGTGTTCAACCACGCCATGGTGGAGCGCGTGGGAGCGGACGACTTCGTCCCCAAGTACTCCGAGCATGAGCTGGCGCAACGCATTGCCGCCCGGATGAACGCACTCCAGAAGGCCTGCTGACGCCCAGCTGCAGCGGCTGTGGCACGCCGCTTGCTTGATCCGGGGGGAATCCGCACCCCGGAGGGCGCAATGTCCGATTTCCTTGGTATCCATGGCACCGCACTGGCCTTGCGCGAGCAACGCCTGCAACTGCTCGCATCCAACATCGCCAACGCCGACACCCCGGGCTTCCAGGCCCAGGACATGGACTTCGGCAGCGCCTTGCGCGCCGCGCTGCAACCGAGCGCCGGCTTTGGCGACCCGATTGGCAACGCCGCCCAGGCCGCGCGTTACGCCCCCACCTCCTCCCAGCCCAGCATGGACGGCAACACCGTGGACGCCGAGCGCGCCAAGGCGAACTTCGCCCAGGCCTCGCTGGAGTACCGGGCCTCGATGTCGTTCGTGGAGTCGAAGGTACGCGGGATGTTGACCGCGATCACCGGGCAATAAGGGGAACCAGGATGAGCAACCTTCCGATCTTCGACGTCGCCGGCTCGGCGATGAACGCCCAATCGGTGCGGCTGAGCACCGTGGCCAGCAACCTGGCCAATGCGGACTCGGTAGCCGGCAACCCGGATGCGGTCTACCGCCCCTTGCACCCGGTGTTCTCCGCCACCCCGGTGGCCGGCCAACCGGGGCTTGCCGGGGTGCAGGTCGACGACGTGACCCAGTCCGACGCCGCCCCGTTGCGTCGCTACGAACCCGGCCATCCGCTGGCCGACGCGGACGGCTATGTCTATGCACCCGATATCGACCCGGTCGCACAGATGGTCGACATGATTTCCGCCTCGCGCAGCTACCAGGCCAACGTGGAGGTTTTCAATACCGCCAAGGAACTGGCCATGGCGACCTTGAACATGGGCAAGTAGCCCACCCGACCGACGAGATGACCCCATGACCAGCATCCCCGCGACCAACAACGACAATCCCTACGGTGCCCTCGGGCTGGGCAACCAACAGACCGCCCGCGACACGACATTGGGACAGGCCGATTTCCTGCGCCTGATGACCGAGCAACTGAAGAACCAGGACCCGCTCAAGCCGCTGGACAACAACCAGTTCCTTGGCCAGCTGGCGCAGTTCTCCACCGTGCAGGGCATCGAGGACATGCAGAGCGCCATGGGCTCGATGGCCAGCGTGATGGAGTCCGACCAGACGCTACGCGCAGCCAGTCTGGTCGGCCGCGAAGCGCTGGTGGAAGCCGACACGGTCGAGCTTGCGGCAGGTGCTGGCGCACGTGGCGAGGTGGTTGCCATGGCTCCCGGCACGGTCCAGATCGAGATCGTCGACAGCGCCGGCGCGATCGTGCGCAAGACCACCGTCGAGGCCGGCGCGGCCGGCAACGTGGCGTGGGAATGGGACGGCCGCAATGACAGCGGCGACCCGATTGCCGCCGGCACCTACTCCATCCGCGCCAGCAGTGGCGGGGGCAAGGAAGCGGAGGCGCTGGACCTGCGCCTGGCCGCGCACGTGGACAGCGTATCCATCGAGCCGACCGGGCTCGTGCTCAATCTTTCCGGCCTCGGCAGTCATCCACTGTCGTCGATCCGTCGCATCGGCTGACCGCCGCCCAACCCCGATTTTCCAGGAGCACACAGCATGAGTTTTCGCATCTCGCTCAGTGGCATGAACGCGGCCACGTCCGACCTCAACGTCACCTCCAACAACATCGCCAACGCCAACACCAGCGGCTTCAAGCAGTCCCGCGCGGAGTTTGCCGACGTATTCCCGGTCTCGGGCTACGGCTTGTCACGCAACGCGATCGGATCCGGGGTGAAGCTGGCCCAGGTCGCGCAACAATTCGACCAGGGCAACATCGAGTTCAGCGGCAAGGCGCTGGACCTGGCGATCAGCGGCGAGGGCTTCTTCACCCTGTCCGACAACGGCGCCACCGTGTACTCGCGCGCCGGCAACTTCGGGGCCGACAGTGAAGGCTACGTGGTCGACCCCAGTGGCAACCGCCTGCAGGTATTCCTGCCCAATGCCAGCGGCACCGGCTTTGATACCGGCCGCATGGGCGATCTGCAGCTGGCCGTGGGCGACGCACCTCCCCAGGCCACCGGCAAGGTCGATATCGGCACCAACCTGCCGGCCGACGCCAAGGTGCCCGCGATCACCCCCTTTGATGCCAACGACCCGACCACCTACAACCACACCACTTCGCTGACGGTCTACGACTCGCTGGGCGCCGCCCACACCCAGTCGTTGCACTTCGTAAAAACTGCCAACGCCAACCAGTGGGAGGTCTACACCTCGATCGATGGCACCACCACCGGCGCGCCGACCACCTTGCAATACTCCGACACCGGCGCCTTGCAGTCGCCCAGTCCCGGCACCTTCCCGATGCCCGCTTTCGACCCCGGAAATGGCGCCGCGCCGATGGCGCTCACCCTGGATCTTGGCGGCTCCACCCAGTACGGCAGCAAGTTCGGCGTCTCTTCGCTGGCCCAGGACGGGTACGCCACCGGCCGCCTGACCGGCATCGAGGTCTCCGCCGAAGGCGTGGTCAACGCCCGTTACACCAATGGCGTGTCCACCCCCCTGGGCCAGGTCGCCCTGACCAACTTCGCCAACCCACAGGGCCTGCAATCGCTGGGCAACAACGGATGGGCCGAGACCGCCGAGTCCGGCGACGCACGTCTTGGCAGCGCCGGATCCTCCGAGCTCGGCCTGGTCCAGGGCGGCGCACTGGAAGCCTCCAACGTCGACCTGACCGCGCAGCTGGTCAACATGATCACTGCCCAGCGCAACTTCCAGGCCAACGCGCAGATGATTTCCACCCAGGACCAGATCACCCAGACCGTGATCAACATCCGCTGATGCACGGCCGTCTGCCACCAGCGAGGCAAACACGATGATCGACAAGGCCGCCTATGTGGCGATGACCGGAGCAAGCGCCACCTTGCGGGCACAAGCGTCGGTCTCGCACAACCTCGCCAACACCGACACCATCGGTTTCCAGGCCACCCTGGCTGGCACCGTGGCCAGCCCGGTGGGTGGCGACGGCCATGGCTCGCGTGTCGCGGCGGCATTCAGCACCCTGGGTGTCAGCGCCGCACCGGGGGCGATCAACATCACCGGCAACGTGCTGGATGTCGCGCTGGACCAGGACCGTTGGCTGGCCGTGCAGGCACCCAATGGCGATGTCGCCTATACCCGTGCCGGCGACCTCAAGCTGAGCCGCAACGGGCTGCTTACCACCGCGACCGGGTTGACGGTGCTTGACCAGCGGGGCGCGCCGGTGGCGATTCCGCCCCACGAGTCGCTGCACATCGGCAGCGACGGCACCATCTCGATCGTCCCGCTCGGCCAGCCAGCGAACACCGTCGCCGAAGCCGGCCGGTTGCAAGTGGCCGCCGCACGTACCGATCAGCTGGAACGTGGTGAGGATGGGCTGATGCGCCTGCCCGCCGGCGCCGCGCCGCTGGCTCCGGCCGCCGGTGAGGTACTGACTGCCGGTGCACTGGAGCAGAGCAACGTCGACCCCACCGCGATGCTGGTCTCGATGATCCAGCTGTCACGCCAGTTCGAGAT
The DNA here is from genome assembly GCF_054072675.1 of Lysobacter sp. A289. Classification (NCBI taxonomy): domain Bacteria; kingdom Pseudomonadati; phylum Pseudomonadota; class Gammaproteobacteria; order Lysobacterales; family Lysobacteraceae; genus Lysobacter; species Lysobacter sp. A289. Next base: position 118,295 of record NZ_JBSVRN010000001.1, on the reverse strand, counting down.
GCAGGTACGGGTCTTGCAGAGCGTTGACGAGAACGCACAGGCGAGCAACTCGTTGTTGTCCTCGCGCTGATCCACCGACCCACCAGAATTCTTCGGAGTATTCCCCATGACCCAGGCACTTTGGATCGCCAAGACCGGCCTCGACGCGCAGCAGACGCGCATGGCGGTGATCTCCAACAACCTCGCCAATACCAATACCACCGGCTTCAAGCGCGACCGCGCCAGCTTCGAAGACCTGCTCTACCAGACCGTGCGTCAGCCCGGCGGTGCATCGTCCGAGCAGACCCAGCTGCCCAGTGGCCTGTCCACCGGCACCGGCGTGCGGGTTGCCGCCACCGCCAAGCAGTTCACCCAGGGCAACCTGGCCCAGACCGGCAATGCCTTGGACGTGGCCATCAACGGTCGCGGGTTCTTCGAGGTGCTGATGCCCGATGGCAACCCGGCCTACACCCGCGACGGCAGCTTCCAGATCAACTCTCAAGGCGAGCTGGTGACCAACGCCGGCTACCCGGTGCAGCCCGGCTTGCAGCTCCCCGAAGGCGCGCAGGCCGTGACCATTGCCGGCGACGGCACGGTCACCGTCCAGCTCGCCGGCCAGGCCGAAGGGGTCCAGATCGGCGCGTTGTCGGTCGCCGACTTCATCAACCCCGCCGGGCTGCAGGCCAAGGGCGGCAACCTGTACGTGGAAACCGGCGCCAGCGGCCCAGCCCAGGTCGGCGCCCCGGGCGAGAACGGCGCGGGCTTGCTGCAGCAGGGAGCGCTGGAAGGCAGCAACGTCAACACGGTCGAGGAACTGGTGTCGATGATCGAGACCCAGCGCGCCTACGAGACCAACGCCAAGGCCATCTCGACCGTCGACCAGATGCTCGGCTTCCTCAACCAGAACCTGTGACTGTCATGACCGACTTCACTCGGGCATCCGGCTCTCGCGTTCGCGGCTGGGCGCTGGCGTGCACCGCGATGCTCGCGTTGTCCGGTTGTGCCAGCCTGGTAGGCGATGTGCGTCCGTTCGCGCCAATGGTCCCGGTTGCCAGCCTCGACGCCGCCGCCATGGCGCCCTACGCCACGCCCACCGGCGCATCGCCAGTCGCACCCACGGGCCAAGCCAGCACCGGCTCCATCTATGCCGGTACCAACAACAGCGGCCTGCGACTGTTCCAGGACAACAAGGCGCGCAATGTAGGCGACCTGTTGACCATCGTGCTGATCGAACGCACCTCGTCCACCTCGCGCGCGAAGACCGCCGTGACCAAGGACTCGGGCTTCAGCCTGGGCGCACCGGTGCTTGCCGGGGTGCCGGTGACCTACAACGGGCAGTCGATCCTGCAGGCCGAAGTCGAGGCCGGGCGTGACTTCAATGGCGCCGGTGACTCCACCCAGAGCAACCGCTTGGACGGTGAAGTCACCGTGACCGTGGTCCGCGAACTGGGTAACGGCAACCTGCTGGTCAGTGGCCAGAAACAGATGCGCCTGAACCAGGGCGATGAGCTGGTCCAGGTTCAAGGAATCGTGCGCACGGCCGATATCGGGCCTGACAACCGCATCACTTCCGACCGCGTCGGCAATGCCCAGATCGTCTATGGCGGTCGCGGCACGCTGGCGCGTTCCAATGCGATGGGCTGGCTTGGCCGGTTCTTCAACTCCGCCGCCTTCCCGTATTGAGGACCACCAGCATGCGTCCAACCATCAAGTCCATCGCCACCTTTGTCCTGCTGGCCTTGTTTGCCGCCGGCCCGGCCTGCGCCGAGCGGGTCAAGGATCTCGCCCAGGTGGCCGGCGTGCGCGGCAACGCGCTGATCGGCTACGGCCTGGTCGTGGGCCTGGATGGCAGCGGTGACCGCACCAGCCAGACCCAGTTCACCGTGCAAAGCCTGAAGACGATGCTGGAGCAGCTGGGCGTCACCCTGCCCGATGGCGTCAACCCGCAGCTGAAAAACGTCGCGGCTGTCGCGATCCATGCCGAGCTGCCGCCCTATGCCAAGCCCGGCCAATCGATCGACGTCAGCGTGTCCTCGATCGGCAACGCGGGTTCACTGCGCGGCGGCAGCCTGCTGATGGCGCCACTGAAGGGCGCCGACGGGCAGGTCTATGCGATTGCCCAGGGCAACGTGGTGGTCAGCGGCTTTGGCGCCTCCGGCCGTGACGGGTCGCGGATCTCGGTCAACGCACCCAATGGCGGAAGCATTCCCAACGGCGCCATTGTCGAGCGTGCCGTCCCCGGCGGTGCGGCGCCCACTGGCAACATCACCCTCAATCTGCACGAATTCGACTTCACCACCGCCTCGCGCCTGGTCGCTGCGATCAACCAGGCATTCGGTCCCGGTCGCGCCCACGCGGTGGACGGCGTCACCATCGAGATCACGCCGCCGTCCGATAACCGCATCGGCTTCCTGGCCCAGCTCGAAGCACTGGACGTCAGCCCCGGCGCGGCGGCGGCCAAGGTGATCGTCAATGCCCGCACCGGCACCGTGGTCATGGGTGGCCATGTCACCGTGCTGCCGGCAGCGGTCTCGCACGGCTCACTGACCGTGTCGATCGTGGAAAGCGCGCAGATCAGTCAACCTGGCCCGTTCAGCGATGGCGTCACCGCCGTGATGCCCGAGTCCTCGATCGAGATCAGCGAGAGCGGTAACCGCATGTTCCTGTTTGAAGGTGGCAGCTCACTGCAGGCCATCGTGCGTGCAGTGAACGCGGTAGGCGCCGCCCCGGGCGACATCGTCGCCATCCTGGAAGCCCTCAAGCGGGTGGGTGCATTGCGCGCCGAGCTCGAGGTGATCTAGCGGCCACGCCATGCACCTGCCTTCCGCCACCGCCCTGCCACTGCAACCTGCCGACGCCTCGCGCGAACGGTTGCAAACCGCTGCACGCGAGCTGGAGTCGCAGTTTGCCCAGATGATGCTCAAGTCGATGCGCAGCACCAGCTTTGGTGACTCGATGCTGGGCGACAACACCATGTACCGCGACATGTACGACCAGCAACTGGCCAAGGAAATGAGCAAGGGCCGCGGCCTGGGCCTGGCACCGATGATCGAGCGCCAACTGTCGCGCAGCCTGCCCATGACCCCGGCCGCGAGCGAGGCGATGCCAATGACCATTGGCCCCTTGTCCAGCGCCCGTCCCGCCACCCACGCGCCGATGGCGTTGATGAAGAACCTGCCGCTGCCAATGCCGCTGCCGGGAGCAACGATAATGACCGGCTTGTCGCTGGCGCCCAGCCATGGCGGCATTTCGTTGCCGGCGTTGGCGCCGTTGTCGCCGCCGCCTGCGCCGGAGCCAGCGGCCATATCGAACGGGGTCGGCGCCCCCGGCCATGTCGACGGCCCTTGCGATCCCAACGCCCAGCTTGACTGCAGCAGCCCGGAAGCCTTCGTACAGTCGATCTGGCCACACGCGGTGGAAACCGCGCGCGAGCTGGGAGTGTCGGCCAAGGCGCTGGTCGCCCAGGCCGCGCTGGAAACCGGCTGGGGCCGGCGTCTGGTTGGCGGCGATGGTTCGCACAATCTGTTTGGCATCAAGGCCAGCGGCCACTGGGACGGCAAGCGCGTCGACTCAGGCACCCATGAGTTCGTCAATGGCCGCCGCGTCGAGACCCGCGCCCAGTTCCGCGCCTACGGATCGGTGCACGAAAGCTTCGCCGATTACCGACGGCTGATGCATAACGACCGCTATGCCGGCGCACTTGCCGCCGGCGAAGACACCTCCCGCTTTGCCAACGCATTGCAAAAGGCCGGCTACGCCACCGATCCGGCCTACGCCGCCAAGATCTCCGCGATTGCCAACGGACCGACCCTCCGGCGCGCGCTGGAAGCCCTGGATGACACCCACGGCCGCACCTTCGCCTCCCTACCCGACACCACACCCCGAGGCTGACCATGAGCGGACTGCTATCCACCGGAAGCTCGGCCCTGCTCGCGTTCCAGCGTGCACTGAACACCGTTGGCCACAACGTCGCCAACGCGTCCACGCCGGGCTATAGCCGCCAGCGTGTGGACCTGGAAGCACGCCCCGGGCAAAGCACCACGGCCGGCTACATCGGTGCCGGGGTGGACGTCGCCGGGCTGCAGCGATTGGCCGATGGCCTGGTATTCGGCCGCCAGATCGACAGCAGCGCCGAGATCGGCCGGCTCGGCCAGCTGTCGTCGATGTCGACCCGGCTGGACATGCTGGTCTCGGATTCGGCCAGCAGTCTGGCGGCCCCATGGTCGGCCTTCTTTGCCGCCGCCGAGGGCGTGACCGCCGAACCCACCTCGGGTACGGCACGCAACGCACTGCTCGCCGCTGGCAACCAGCTCGCCACGCGCTGGGGCAACCTGGACGCCCAGATGGCGACCCAGGAAGGCCAGGTCGACCAACGCATCAAGGCCCAAGTCGCCACCGCCAATCAGCTGGCCGGCGAAATCGCGATCCTCAATCGTGATATCGCCGCCGCCGGCAGCAATGTCGTGCCCGACATGCTCGACCAGCGCGCGCTCCGGATCGACCAGCTGGCCAACCTGGTGGGCGCGGAGACCGTCGCCCAGGACGACGGCTCGGTCAACGTCTTCACCACCGGCGGCCAGCCAATGGTGCTGGGCAGCCGCGCCATGAGCCTGGGAACCGTTGCCGACCCTTACCGCGCCGACCGGGTGCAACTGTCACTGGAAACCGCCGGCGGCGGCTCGATCCCGCTCTCGTCGACCACCGTGTCGGGTGAAGTCGGCGGCCTGCTGGAGTTCCGCAGCCGCGTGCTCGACCCCGCGCGCGCCGAACTGGGCCGGCTGGCGACCGCGTTCGCCGAAAGTTTCAACGCCACCCAGCGCGCCGGCGTGGACTACCACGGCAATCCTGGCAGTGACTTCTTTACCCTGCCGGCGCCGCGCATCGACCGCCATGCCGGCAATGCCGGCGATGCCGTGCTCAGCGCCAGCATTGGCGACCTGGGCGCGCTGAAGGGCAACGACCTGGTGCTGCGTTTCGACGCCGGCAGCTGGGCCGCGACCCGCAGCGACACCGGCGAGCCGGTCGCGATCACCGGCAGTGGCACCGCCGCCGACCCGCTGCGGATGGACGGCATCGAGCTGGTCCTCGCCGGTACCCCCGCCAATGGCGACCGGTTCTCCCTGCGCCCCACCGCAGGGGTTGCCGGCGGGCTGAAAATGGCGCTGACCGACCCCAATTCCATCGCCGCCGCTGCGCCACTGGAAGTCAGCGCCGACAGCGGCAACCTGGGAACCGCCAAGACCGGTTCCAGCAAAATCACCGATACCACCGCCTTCGCAGGCTTCGCCGGTGCCAGCATCGAATTCATCGATGCCGGCCAGTACACCATCGATGGCGCGGGGCCGTTCCCATACAGCCCCGGCACCCCGATCAGCGGCGACGGCTGGTCGCTGGAGCTGGATGGCACGCCCGCCGCGGGCGACCAGTTCAGCCTGTCGCCCACCCCGCCACGCTCGTCCGACAACAGCAACGCACGCCAACTGGCCGGGATGGATGAGCAAGACATCCTCAATGGCGGAACCCTGGATCTTACCGCCGGGCTGGCGCAGTTGACCGGCAAGGTCGGCGGCGATGCACGCCACGCCGAGCTCAACCTGGAGGCGCAAGCGGCGATCCACGGCCAGGTCACGGCCGAGCGCGAATCGCTTTCCGGCGTCAACCTGGACGAGGAGGCCACCAACCTGCTTCGCTACCAGCAGGCCTACCAGGCCGCCGCGCAGATCATCGCCACCGCCGACACCCTGTTCCAGTCCCTGCTCAGCGCCGTCCGCCGCTGATCGCCGCCGCGCTGACCGACCCGCACCGATGAGACCACTCCCATGAGAATTTCCACCGCCGGGATGTACGCGCAAGGGCTGCAGAGCATGCTGCAGCGGCAGTCCGAAATGGTCCGCACCCACGAGCAGATGACCACCGGGGTGCTCTATTCGCGTGCCGGCGAGGCGCCTGCCGCGGCCGCCACCGCGCAAGGCCTGGACCATGCGTTGGCTGCGCTGGAGAGCTACAAGACCAGCGCCGGCCACCTCGACCGCCGCCTGAACCTGCAAGAGCACGCACTCACCAGCGCCAATGACCGCCTGGGCCGTGCCCGCGACCTGATCGTACAAGCCAACACCCCGACGTTGTCGGCCGACGACCGCAAGACCATCGCCATCGAGCTACGTCACCTGCGCGCGGAGATGATCTCCATCGGCAACACCACCGACGGCTCCGGCCGCGCCCTGTTTGCCGGCACCCGCGACGGCGTGGTGCCGTTTACCGACAACGGCGGCACCGTCACCTATGCCGGCAACGACGGCCAGAACGACCTTGACGTTGCCCCCGGCCTTGGCTTGCGCGATGCCGACCCCGGCAGTGACCTGTTCATGCGGGTGCCCACCGGCGACGGCATCGTGCGCGGCAGTGCGGACGCGGCCAACACCGGTAGCGGGGTGTTGCAATCGGCCAGTGTCACCGACCACGGCGCCTGGATCGGCGGCGACATCACCGTGGAGTTCACTGCCACCGATCAATACCGGGTACTCGATGCCGGCGGCACCGAAATCGCCACCGGCACGTGGGAGCAAGGCGAGACCATCAATGCCGGTGGCGTGCAGTTGAAGATCAATGGTGCACCTGCCGCGGGCGACAGCTTCGGTGTCGGGCGCGCCCCGCAGAACGACATCTTCGGCACGCTGCAGTCACTGGCCGATGCACTCGACGCGCCGGGCGACTCCGCGGCCGACACCGCCCGCCGGACCAACGCGCTCACTGCCGGGCTGGGCGACCTGAGCCGCGCCCAGGAACACATGATTGCCGCGCGCGCCAGTACCGGTAACCGCTTGTCGGCACTGGATGCGGCCGAGGAAAGCCGCAGTGCCACCAAGTTGTCGCTGGAGGCCACCTTGTCCGGCTTGCGCGATGTCAACTACGCCGAAGCCGCCTCCGAATTTGCAATGCAGCTCACCGCACTGGAGGCCGCACAGACGGTGACCCTGCGGATCCAGGGCCTGTCGCTGTTCAACAAACTGGGTTGATTGGCAAGTTTTTGCTAAAGCTTCCATAACCGGTGCCGTTACCTTTCTCAGCAGCGGACAAGTCCTGATTACAGCGACGCCCCTGCGAGCTACCGGTCCAACCACCGGCATCCCTTCCAGGAGAACCACACCATGTCTGTCATCAATACCAACGTCATGTCGCTCAACGCCCAGCGCAACCTCGCTGCCAACAGCGCCGACCTGGGCACCACCATCCAGCGACTGTCCTCGGGCCTGCGCATCAACAGCGCCAAGGACGACGCCGCCGGCCTGGCCATCTCCGAGCGCTTCACCACCCAGATCCGCGGCATGGACCAGGCCGCCCGCAACGCCAACGACGGCATCTCGCTGGCGCAGACCGCCGAAGGCGCGCTGGGCGAGATCGGCAACAACCTGCAGCGCATCCGTGAGCTGGCCGTGCAGTCGCGCAACGCCACCAACTCCGACTCCGATCGCGCTGCACTGAACGCCGAGGTCAGCCAGCTGAAGTCCGAGATCCAGCGCGTCGCCGAACATACCGATTTCAACGGCAAGAAGTTGCTTGATGGCAGCTTTGGCGATGCCGTGTTCCAGATCGGCGCCAACCAGGGCCAGACCATTACCGTCAGCGGCATGGCCGATGCCAACATTGCGACCTTGGGCAACTGGGACGCTCCGGACACCACGACGTATGCCCAGACCACCGCGGCCGCTACCGCAACCGCACCCGCCATCGGCGTGTCGATGGACATCAACGGTGTCACGATCTCCACCGCCGACGGCGCAGCCGACGCTGCCGCTGCTACCACAGCGCTGGTTGCCGCATTCACTGCAGCCAAGACAGCCAACCCCACTGAGCTCGGCAACGTCACGATGGGTGCCACTGGCGAGATCACCTCGACCGACCAGAACCTGGTCCTCGCCAACCTGACCAACGTCAGCGGCGTTACCGCAGGCACCACCGCAGGCACGGCAACCACTGTCTCCGGTGCCACCGGAATCGCCGGCTTCGAGAACGAAACCGTCCTGACCGCTGACAATGCCGACCGCATGATCCTGGCCATGGACGCCGCACTCAATACTGTCAACTCCTCACGCGCCGACCTGGGTGCGATCCAGAACCGCTTCACCTCGGTGGTGACCAACCTGCAGACCAGCTCGGAGAACCTGTCCGCAGCCCGCAGCCGGATCGTGGACGCCGACTACGCCAAGGAAACCGCCAACCTGAGCCGCACCCAGATCCTGGCCCAGGCCGGTACCGCGATGCTGGCCCAGGCCAACCAGGTGCCGCAGAACGTGCTCAGCCTGCTGCGTTAATCTCCCTCCCCTGGGAACCCGACCGGTCAGTGGCTTTGCCCTGACCGGTTTTTTTGTGCGCTGATTTTCGGGACGGGGAAAGTGATGTGGCTCACGGTATTGCTAAAGGTTTGCCGGCGCTGGCCGATACCTTGAGAGCAGGACCGGCGGGCGTAAGCCGCCGCCAATCCATCGGAACGGTTCTTGCTTGGTTGACGGGCCTGCTGTCGGGATCTGTTGTCGGGGTCGGTTACCCGGGCCCATCAGCCATCACTCAAAGGAGACACGTGTGGCTTCCATTTCCAGCCCAGGGTTTGCATCCGGCCTCACCGATCTGGTACCCCAGCTGGTAGCGGCCGAGCGCGCGCCGGGCGACCGCCGCTTCGACCGGATCGAGAGCACCACCAAGGCGCAGATCTCCGCCTTCGGCAAGGTCAGCAGCGGCTTGTCCGGGCTCCAGGACACGCTGGCGAAACTGGACGGCATTGGTGCCTCACTGGGCCGCAAGGTCACCGTTGGCAGCGATGCCGGCTTTACCGCCACCGCCACCGAAAAGGCCGCCCTTGGCAGTTACCAGATCGCCGTGGAAAGCCTGGCCACCACCCATAAATTGCAGTCCGCCGCCCTGGCCAAGGACACCCAACTGGGCCACGGCAACCTGTCGATCACCATGGGCGACGGTGAACCCATCGAGGTCACCATTGAGGAGGGCAAGGGCTCGCTGGCCGATATCCGCGACGCCATCAACGCCCAGACCGGCGGCAAGGGTGTCACCGCAACGCTGATTCACAGCGATGCCGGCGACGTGTTGGTGCTGGCCTCCACCGAGACCGGCACCGAAGGCCGTTTGCAAGTCACTGCCACCGGTGGTGACGGCGGTCTGGCGGCGCTGGACACCACCAGTGGCAGCATGACGGTCACCGACCCGGGCAACGATGCACGCGTGGTCATCGACGGGCTCACCCACACCAGCAGCAGCAACCGGCTCGACGGCGCGATCGACGGCATCACCCTGGATCTGACCAAGGCCCAGCCGGGGGAGACGTTCTCGCTGGACCTGAGCGCCGATGCCAGCCCGTTGAAAGCCAAGTTGCTTGGCTTTATCAGTGCCTACAACACGGCCCTGTCCGCATTGGGCACACAAAGCGCGGCCGGCGGGGAAGCCAGCAGCGGCGCACCGCTAAGCGGGGATTCCGCGCCGCGCTCGATCACCTCCAGCCTGCGTAATACCATCAGCGCCAACTACTCCCAGTTGGCCGCGCTCGGCTTCAAGACCGAAGTGGACGGCTCGTTGAGCATGGACGGTGCCAAGTTCGACGCCGCCGTGGCCGCCGACCCCGAAGCGGTGTCACGCCTGTTTGGTGGCGACGGCGGGTTGCAGAAAACCATGGCCGGTTCGTTGAAGTCCTGGGTCGGCGACGACGGCTTGATCAAGGGCCGCACCGATGCCCTCAACTCACGCCTGGAATCGCTGGCGACCGACCGGGAAAACTTCGACCGCCGGATCGAAGGCGTGGAAGCCCGGTACCTGCGCCAGTTCACCGCGCTGGACGTGATGATCTCGAAGTTGCAAAGCACCAGCTCCTTCCTCACCCAGCAGTTGCAGAACCTGCCAAGCCCTGCCGGCAACTAACTTTCCTGGACCCCGAGCCCGCCATGCATAGCGCCCGCAGTTACGCCAACCAGTACCGTCAGACCAACGTCAACAGCGCCGTGCTGGAGGCCAGTCCGCACCAGTTGGTCGCGTTGATGCTGGCCGGCGCCCGCGCCCGCGCCCGCCTCGCCATTGCCTGCCTGGAGCGCGGCGACCTGCCGCGCAAGGCCAAGGCAATCAGCGAGGCAAGCGCGATCATCGGCGGGCTGAATGGTGCACTGGACATGAAAGCCGGCGGCGAGATCGCCGATGGCCTGCAACAGTTGTATGACTACGCCCAACGCCGGCTGCTGGACGCGAACATCGGCAACGACAGCGCGCCGCTGATCGAGATCGAAGACTTGTTGGGCGAGATCGAGACCGCGTGGTCCGCCATCGCACCGGGGCAACCGGGCGCCGCGGGCCCGTCGCCTGATCAAGCAAGGCTGGGGCCATGACGCCGGTGCTGCCCAGCGACGCCATCCGTCTCGCGCTGGACAGCGGACGGCTCGACGACGCAATCGCCTTGATCACCCAACACGAGCTGGACGTGCGCGCCGCATTGGGAAAATCCCCGGCCAGCGCAGACGACCAGGACGGATGGCAGGCACTGCTATCGACACAGCGCTCGTTGCTGGAACAACTGCAAGGCGCACGCAGCGACACGATGGAGGCGTTGCAGCGGCTGCAAGGCAACCGTCGCAGCGCACAGGCCTACCGGGCCCAGAGCCTGCCATGAATGCCGACGAGGCCCGCGCCGCGGTTTTCGGTGACTCGCTTACCTGCCAGGAGGTTCGTCCGGTCGCGTTCGTGCCCGGGGCGCTGGACGAGAGCGCCCAGCGCGTCGCATGCGCCCGCGCCGAGGCGCTGCTACGCGCGATCGCCTTGGTGGAGGACAGTCGCACCGACGACCCGGACGAGCGCGGCACCCAGGAGCTGGGAATGCAGCGCATTGAAGCCAAGCTCGACCTGCTGACGGCGCTGGTTGCCACGTTGGTGGGCAATCGCGATACCCAGGACCACCCGCAGTCTGTCCGCTGGTCGGCACTGGGTGTGTGCCTGGCCGTGGGGAACTCCGCCGCCGACGTGGCGCCCGGCACCGTGGGCGTATTCCGGGTGCTACCTTGCGACTGGTTGCCACAGGCGCTGGAGCTGCCCGCGACCGTATTGGCCAGCGTCGCTGATGGCACGGGCCGTCAGCTATGGCTGCGCTTCCAGGCATTGCCGGCAACGCTCGCCTCGGCCCTGGAACGGCACTTGTTCCGGGTCCACCGTCGAGCGATCGCCGAATCGCGCAGGCCCCGCTGAACCCCTTGCCGCACGGACCTTCCCCGCAAGCGGCAATGGAAACGGGACAGTTGGGCTAAAGTGAACACGTCTCCACGTCCCGTTGGAGCACGTCCCGCGAGAGGTTCACTTGCTGCGCGTACTGATTTGCGATGACCACACCCTGGTCCGGGCCGGCTTGCGCCGGTTGCTGGAATCCTTCGATGCGATGGAGGTGGTCGCCGAAGCCGCCAGCGCTGACGAGGTGGTGATACAAGCACGCAGAACCCTCCCCGACGTGGTGCTGCTTGACCTGTCAATGCCCGGCCGCAATGGGTTCCAGGCCTTGGATGAGCTGCGCCAGGTCTGTCCCGACACCGCGGTGGTCATCATGTCGATGCACGACGATGCCTCCCATGTCCGCGAGGCGCTGGCGCGAGGGGCGTCCGGTTTCGTCGTCAAGGAGGCCGCACCCGCCGAACTGGACATCGCCCTGCGCGCCGCGGCCGCCGGGCGCACTTACCTGAGCCCGCAGGTCTCTGCGCCCCAACTGCGCGGCGGACGCTCCAGAGCGGTGACGGGGGTGGATGCGTTGCCCCCGCGCCAGCGCGAGATCCTGGCCGCGCTGGGTGCCGGCCGCAGCAGCAAGCAGATCGCCGGCGACCTGAACATCAGCGTCAAGACCGTTGAAACCCACCGTGCGCGGATGATGGAAACCCTGGGCTGTCCCAACGCCACCGAGTTGCTGCGCATCGCCCTGGGATTACACGCGGGCGGTTTGTAGCTGCAAAGCCGGCACCAGGTCCGGAAAACCCTTACATGAATTCCGGATAATCCCTACTTGGCTCGGGTTTGCCCCGATTCGTTATCTGTCACCGACGAGGCAAGATCAGCCATGCAGGATCCGTACCGCGAGTACGGCATCACGACAGGGGGATCTGTGAAACAAACCGTCCACGGGCAGTTGACGCAAACCGTCAACCTCACGCCGCAACTGTTGCAGTCGATCCGGCTGCTGCAGCTATCTGCCCCACAGTTGGAAATGGAGCTGCTGCAGGCCTTGGAGCTCAACCCAATGCTGGAGCACGATGACGCCGACGAGATTGGTGAAACCGACGCCAACGTCCAGGAGGCTGACGGCGACGATGCGACGCTGGACGCTGGTGCCTGGGACGAGCTGCCCGAGCCGATCTACACCTCGGCAGCGTCTGGCAGTGCGTCTGGCGACGACGACGCCACCGCGCGGATCGCGGCCGGCAGCTCCAGCGACCCCCGGGTCCGCCTGCTGCAGGAGCTGGCCCTGGATTGGAATATCGACGACCTGCGTGTTGCCCAGTGGTGGCTGGACCAGTGCGATGACCGCGGTTACCTGGAACACCCGCTGGCCGGTCTGGTAGCCGCCGGCGCCAGTGAGCTGTCGATTACCCGGCAGGCAATGAAAACCTTGCGTTTGCGGCTGCTCAACGGCCCGTGGCCGGGGATGGCGGCGGTCGATGCAGCCGAGTGCCTGCGTGCGCAACTGGCCCGGCAACGCCAACAGGCCGAACGAGCTGGGACACATCCGGGCGAGCCCGTCGCGCGCGAGCTCGCCACTTACGCCTTGGCCGACCGCATCCTCGCCCGCCACATCGACCTGCTGGCCGCACACGATCACCCCGCACTGGCCGCCGCATTGGATGCCACCCCGGACGCCATCAACCGTGCCACCGGATTGATCCTCAGCCTGAGTCCGTGCCCGGTCGAGGAACCCGCCGACGCCGCAACGCCCTACATCACCCCCGACGTGGTGGCGCGTTTCCTGGGCGGGCGGTGGCGGGTCGCCCTGAACGGCCGAGCCACCCCGCGCATCCGTGTCGCCGCCCATTGCGCGCGTGCCCTGGACGGCGCACCGGGTGACCAGAGCGTGCTGCGTGGCCTGCTCGACGAGGCGCGCTGGCTGGTGCGCGGCGTGGCGATGCGCAACGACACCCTGCTGCGCACCACCCAGGTGCTCATCGAGCGCCAACGTGGCTTCCTGGAACGCGGCGAGGAGGCGATCGTGCCACTGACCCTGCGCGAGGTTGCCGACGAGATCGGGATGCACGAGTCCACCGTCTCGCGCATCACCACCGGCAAGTATGTCCAGACCCCGCGCGGCACCCTGGAGCTCAAGCGCCTGTTCGCCGTCCGGCTGGAAGGTGCGAGCGTATCGGGAACCGCGGTCAAGGCGATGGTGCGGCGCCTGATTGATGCCGAGCCCCCGCACGCACCGCTGGCCGATGACACCATTGCCGGCCTGCTGGAGCGCCAGGGGGTTTGCATTGCGCGCCGCACCGTGGCGAAGTACCGCGGCCAACTTTGCATCGGCCCCGCACGCTCGCGTCAACGCCCGGCGCCTACCGCCACCGCCAGCTGAACTGGAGTAACCCCTCATGCGCACCCTCACCGTGTTGCTGGTCGACGACCACGAAGGTTTCATCAACGCCGCCATCCGCCACCTGCGCCGGGTCGACTGGGTGAACGTGGTCGGCTCGGCGACCAATGGCATCGAGGCCATTGCCCAATGCGAGGCACTGCTGCCGGACGTGGTGTTGATGGACCTGGCGATGCCGGAGATGGGCGGGCTGCAGGCAACCCGCCTGATCAAAGCCCAGGACAAGCCACCCTATGTGGTGATCGCCAGCCATTTCGACGATGCCGAGCACCGCGAGCACGCGCTGCGGGCCGGCGCGGATGCATTCGTCAGCAAGCTTTCCTACCTGCATGACGTCATGCCATTGCTGGAGGCGGTGGTCGGCGGCGCGGACGCCGGCACCACTGAGGTAGCACCGTGAGTGAATCCCGCATCCTGGTGCTGGACAACGACATGGAGCGCGCCGAGCGGGTCGCGACGTTGTTGGAGTTCATGGACTTCACCCCAAGGCTGGCCGAGCCCGGCGACATCGACCTCAAGAAGGCCCGGCACAGTGATTGGGTCGCGGTGGTCGTGGGCGACGTGGAGGGCGATCCGGCGTGGCCGGGCCTGGTGGACTGGCTGGCCCGCCAGCCCTTGCATCCGCCGCTGATGGTGCTGCCCGGCAATGCCGACGACGCCGGGTGGCGCACGGCCGTGCATCCGGAGGCGGTGTGGCCGCTGCATTACCCGATCCGCCGGACCGAACTGCAGGAAGCGCTCCGTCGCGCCAGCCTGAAGCGCATCAACGAGGACGAGCAACCCAGATCCACTACCGGCGGTCCCACCGGGAAAAGCGCAGCAGCATTGCGACTGTCGCGGATGATCAACCAGGTGGCGCCGTTTGATACCACCGTGCTGATCCTCGGTGAGTCGGGCACCGGCAAGGAAGTCGCCGCACGCGCCGTGCACGCGCGCTCGCGGCGCCATGATCGGCCCTTCGTGGCGATCAACTGCGGCGCCATCCCCGCCGACCTGCTGGAAAGCGAATTATTCGGCCATGAGAAAGGCGCCTTCACCGGCGCGCTGACCCAGCGCAAGGGGCGCTTTGAAATGGCCGACGGCGGCACCTTGCTGCTGGATGAAATCGGCGACATGAGCATGCCGATGCAGGTCAAGCTGCTGCGGGTGCTGCAAGAGCGCACCTTCGAGCGCGTTGGCGGCAACCAGACCATCCAGTGCGACGTGCGCGTCATTGCCGCCACGCACCGCAACCTGGAGTTGCACATCGCCGATGGCAAGTTCCGCGAGGACCTGTTCTACCGGCTCAATGTATTTCCCATCGAGATGCCACCGCTGCGTGAGCGCAGCGACGACCTGCCCGAGCTGATCGCGGCGATTACCCGCCAGCTGAGCGAGGCCGGCCGTGGCCAGGTCGCCCTGAGTGACGGTGCCGTTGAAGCCCTGCGCCATTACGCCTGGCCGGGCAACGTGCGCGAGTTGAGCAACCTGCTGGAACGACTGGCGGTGCTGCACCCGGTGGACACCGTCCGCGCCACCGACCTGCCCGCACGCTACCGCGCGGCAATGCCGGAGCTGCCGGACGAAGAGCCCCTGCGCGAGTCGGTGCTCGACCCCCACCCTGCCGCCACCGTGTCACCCCGCGCCACCCTGCCGCCGGAAGGCATGGACCTGCGCTCACACATCGCCGACGTCGAACTGGAACTGATCCGCGCCGCATTGGAACAGGCCGACGGCGTGGTAGCCCACGCCGCCCCCCTGCTGGGCCTGCGCCGGACCACCCTGGTGGAAAAGCTGCGCAAGTACGGCATCGAGCGCTGAGGCTTTTTACGGGCACGAGCGCTTGATTGGCTAAGGAGCGTTTAGGGACAATTTGCCGTCATCTCTGGACAAGTGCCGTCGTCCCGAGCAGCCACCGTCATTCCCAACCATCCACCGTCATTCCCGCGAAGGCGGGAATGACGAGCGAAAGCGGGGATGACGAGCAAAGGCAGGAGTCCAGCGACGGGATCCCGGCACGGCTCTGGCACACGGCTTGCATCGTCATGGGCAGCTACCCAAGACGCTTGAAGCCCGGCCATGAGCGATGCGATTTCCTCGATTCTTTCCCAGATCCGTGCCCATCAGGCGCAGGCAGGCGGCCGTTTGGGCGATGCGCCGGCCAGCAACGCGATCCAGCCCGGCGGATTCCATGCCGACGGGCCCGGCCGGGTCGGCGAAACGAAAGCGCCGGGGTTCTCGGAAACCCTCAACCACGCACTGGATAGCGTCAGCCACGCGCAGAACAATTCCGCGCAGTTGCAACAGGCATTCGAGATGGGTGACCCGCGCGCGGATCTGGCGCGGGTGATGGTCGCCATGCAGCAATCATCGGTCGCCTTCAAGGCCACCGCCGAAGTGCGCAACCGCCTGGTCCAGGCTTACCAGGACGTCATGAACATGCCGGTGTAAAGCATGCCGGTGTAATGCATGCCTGTTTGATACATGCCTGTGTGATGCCAACCCGATTGCCGACGTAGTACCGCACATTCGAGACCGCAACAATGAGCGCCACTTCCCTTCCCAAGACTGCGATCACCAACCTGCGCGAGCTCGGCCCGCTGCAGGACATCCCCGTGGTCCGCCAGATGGGCACGTTTGCGCTGGTGGCCGCCGCCATCGCGATCGGCCTGTGGTTGTTCTTCTGGACCCAGCGCCCGGACTACGTGCCGGTGTTCGCCGGGCTGGACGCTAAGTCCACCAGCGAAGCGTCCGACTTGTTACGTAGCGCGAACATTCCGTTCCGTGTCGACGCTTCCAGCGGCTCGCTGGCGGTGCCCACCGACCAGAGTGGCCAGGCCAAGCTGGCGTTGGCCTCGGCGGGCTTGCCGGCCAAGACCGGCGGTGGCTTCGAGTCATTGCAGGGCGACCAAGGCTTTGGCACCAGTCAGTTCGTGGAGAACGCGCGCTACCAGCATGCGCTGGAAACCGAACTGGCACGCACCATCGGTAACCTGCGCCCGGTGTTGGAGGCGCGCGTCCACCTGGCGATACCCAAGCCCAGCGCGTTTACCCGCCAGAAGGAGGCGGCCAGCGCATCGGTAGTGCTGCAGTTGCGCAGCGGCAGCGTGCTTGAGGCCGGCCAGGTCAACGCGATTGTGCACCTGGTGTCGGGCAGCATCCCGACCCTGCCACCGGAGAGCGTAACCGTGGTCGACCAGTTTGGTCGCATGCTGTCCAACGCCGATCCCGACAGCAGCTCGGCCATCGGCGCCAAGCGTTTCGAGCAGCAGCACCGCCAGGAAGCGGTTTACGTGCAGCGCATCCAGGAGTTGCTGGCGCCGATGACCGGCCCGGGGCGGGTCAGCGCACAGGTAAGCGTGGCGATGGACTTCTCCCAGAGCGAGCAGGCGCGGGAAATCTATGGCCCCGAGGCGGCAATCGTCCGCAGCGAGCAGGTTTCCGAATCCGGCGACCTCAGCGCAAACGCAACACCGGGCGGCGTACCGGGCAGCACCAGCAACACCCCGGTTGCCGCTCAAGCGGCCGCCAACGCCGCCGCCAACCCCGCGGCCGCAGCACCAGCCACGGCCCAACCCGCCGACGACACGCTCACCGGCACCCGTACCGCGGTACGCAACTACGAGATCGACCGCACCCTGACCCACACCCGGCAGGCACCCGGCCGGATCACCCGGGTGACCGCCGCAGTATTGGTGGACAACCTCCCCACCGCGGTCGACAAGGACGGTAAGCAGACCTCCCGCCCCCTGACCGATGCCGAACTGGAGCGCATCAAGTCGCTGGTCCAGCAGGCCATCGGCTTCGATGCCCAGCGCGATGACATGGTCACCGTGGTCAACGCGCCATTCAACCATGGGCAACTGGACGAGCCCGCGGAGCTCCCGTTCTGGCAGAACCCCAGGGTCAAGGAACTGCTGCGTATCGCGCTGGGCGGGCTGGCGGTGTTGATGCTGATCTTCACCGTGTTGCGCCCCGCCATGCGCCAGCTGATGGGTCCGGTCAAGCCACGCACGGCGGTCGCAACATTGCTCGACGATGACGAGGACGTACCGGTCACGTTGTCTGCGCCGACCAAGAAGCCCGCCGCCCGCCTGGACGGGGACGCGCAGGAGGCCTCGATGAACTTCGACGAGAAACTGCAGGTGGCGCGCACGGCGGTCAGCAACGACCCCAAGCGCGTCGCCAGCGTGATCCGCAACTGGGTGGAAACCGATGGCTGAGCCCAGAACGATGAAACAAGAACCGCTGACCGGCGTGCAGCGTGCCGCCGTGGTCTTGCTGTCACTGGGCGAGGCACAGGCCGCCGAGGTGCTCAAGCACATGGGCGCGCGGGAAGTGCAGAAGCTCGGCATGGCGATGACGTCGGTGGGCGGCGTGTCGCGGGAGGCCGTCGGCACGGTGTTTGACGACTTCGTGGAGACCCTTGCCCAGCCCAGCGCCCTGGGCTCGGGCGCCGACGATTACATCCGCGCCGTGCTCAACCAGGCCTTGGGCGAGGAGCGCGCCGGCAGCCTGATCGACCGTATCCTGGCGGGGCGCAACACCACCGGGCTGGACACGCTGAAGTGGATGGAGCCGCGCGCGATCTCCGAACTGGTGCGCAACGAGCACCCGCAGATCATCGCCATCGTGATGTCCCACCTGGACGAGGACCAGGCCGCCGAAGTGCTCAAGTGCCTGGCCGAACGCGTACGCGCCGACGTGCTGCTGCGCATTGCCACCCTTGACGGCATACCGCCCAATGCGCTCAACGAACTCAACGAGGTGATGGCGCGCCAGTTTGCCGGCAACCAGAACATCAAGTCCTCCAACATCGGCGGCGTGCGGGTTGCGGCCAACATCCTCAACTTCATGGACTCCGGCCAGGACGAGACCATCCTGGGCAATATCAGCCAGATCGACGAGCCGTTGAGCGCCCAGATCCGCGACTTGATGTTCGTGTTCGAGAATCTGGTCGAACTCGATGACCGCGCCATACAGACCGTATTGCGCGAGATTCCCAGCGAAAAACTCGGGCTGGCATTGCGCGGTGCCGACCAGAAGGTACGTGCCAAGATCACCGAAAACATGTCCCAGCGCGCGGCCGATATCCTGATTGAGGACATGGAGGCGCGCGGGCCGGTGCGACTGGCCGAGGTGGAGGCTGCGCAGAAGGAGATCCTGGCCGAAGTCCGGCGACTGGCCGATAGCGGCGCGATCCAGCTGGCCGCCAAGACAGAGGCCTTCGTATGACGGTCATGGCCAATCCCGCGCAGTTGGTGCGCTGGACTGCACCGGACCTGGAATCGATGGCCACGTGCGGCGCGAGCCCGGCCGTGCCCGCGGCGGAACCGGCACCGGCCCGACCGAGCGTGGAAGAGCTGCAGGCACTGGAGCAGTCGGCGCGAGACGAAGGCTACGCCGCCGGCCATGCTGAAGGATTGGCCAGCGGCCAGTCCGAAGTACGCAAGATGGCCGCCCAGATGGAAGGCATCCTGGACGGCTTTACCCGCCCCTTGGCGCGCCTGGACGATGAGGTGGCCGACGCGCTGGGCGAGCTGGCCGTGCGCATCGCCGGCAACCTGCTCGGCCGTACCTACCGCGCCGACCCGACCCTGCTGGCAGACCTGGTGCGCGAGGCACTCGACGCCGTCGGCACCAGCTCGCGCGAGATCGAGCTGCGCCTGCACCCCGATGACCTGGGCGTGCTGGCACCGCACCTGATGGGGCTGAGCGGCGTGCGCCTGAGCGAGGACAGCACCCTGTCCCGCGGCGAACTGCGGTTGCACAGCGAGAGCGTCCGCATCGACGGCACCCTCGCCGCGCGCCTGCAGGCCTGCCTCGACGCGGCCATGGAGACCGACGCCGACACGAACGCCGAGGACACCCCATGAGCCGCATCGCCGCCGACCAGTGGGAAGAAATGCGCAACCTGCGCCTTTCAGCGCGGCTGGGCACCATCAACCCGCAGCCCCCCTCGCTGGGTCTCGCCCGCGAAGGCGTGTTGCGGCGTGCGGTCGGCCTGACCCTGGAAGCCTCCGGCTGCAGCGCGCCGCTGGGCTCGCGCTGCCGGGTGGAAACCTCCGGCGGCCGCTGGGTCGATGCCGAAGTGGTTGGTTTTTCCGGCGACCGCACCTTCCTGATGCCCACCGCCGACCTCGCCGGCCTGTTGCCCAACGCGCGGGTGGTGACCACCCGCCAGCGCGGCGAGGTGGCCGTGGGCGAAGGGCTGCTGGGGCGAGTGATCGACAGCGACGGCGTACCGCTGGACGGTCGCGGCCCGCTGCGCCCGGAGAACTGGGTCGGGCTGGGCGGACAGATCATCAACCCGCTGACGCGCGAGCCGATAACCCGCTCGCTGGACGTCGGCGTGCGCGCAATCAATGCGCTGCTGCCGATTGGCCGCGGCCAGCGCATCGGCCTGTTCGCCGGCTCCGGTGTCGGTAAGTCCACGCTGCTGGGCATGATGACCCGCTACACCGCCGCCGACGTGATCGTGGTCGGCCTGGTCGGTGAGCGTGGCCGCGAGGTACGCGACTTCGTCGAGGCCACTCTCGGTGAGGAAGGCATGCGCCGTGCGGTGGTCGTCGCCGCCCCGGCCGACCGGCCACCACTGGCCCGGCTGCACGGCGCGTTACGGGCGACGGCCATCGCCGAGTGGTACCGCGACCAGGGCCTGCACGTGCTGCTGCTGATGGATTCGCTGACCCGCTTCGCCCAGGCACAGCGCGAGATCGGGCTGTCGGTAGGCGAGCCGCCGACCACCCGCGGCTACCCGCCATCGGTATTCGCCAAGCTGCCGCAATTGGTGGAGCGGGCCGGTAATGGCGCCGACGGCCGCGGCTCGATCACCGCCTTCTACACCGTGTTGACCGAGGGCGACGACCAGCAGGAACCCATCGCCGATGCCGCCCGCGCGATCCTCGACGGCCACATCGTGCTGACCCGCCGCATCGCGGACTCCGGCCAGTACCCGGCCATCGACGTGGAGGTCTCGGTCAGCCGGGTCATGCAGGACATCACCGACGCGCCGTGGCGCGAACGTATCCGCAAGCTGCGTCGGCTGCTGGCGGCCTACTCGGCCCAGCGCGACCTGATCGCCATCGGTGCCTACCAGCGCGGCAGCGATCCGGCGGTCGACGAGGCTGTCGCCCGCTGGCCCGCAATCCAGGCGTTCCTGGGCCAGGACGTCAGCGAGGCGTCCGATGTCGACGCCAGCCGCGCCGCACTCGCCCGCCTGCTTGACGATGCGCCCGACATTCCGCAATCCCCGACCCCCAACCCGCAGGAGACCTGACCGACATGCGATCGCAACGACTGGATCCACTGTTGAAAGTGAAGCAGCGACGCCAGGACGACGTCGCCCGCGAGGTCGCCGAACGCGACCGCGCGGTGGTTGAGCAGCAGGCACGCCTGGACGCGCTGCGCCGCTACGCACTGGAGTACGCAGTGCCCGGCGGCTCCAGCCTCACCAGCCCGGCATTGTTGGCCAACCGACTGGCATTTCGCGAGCGGCTGGATACCGCCATCGCCCAGCAAAGCCGCGTGGTCAGCGACACCCGTCAACAAAGCGACGTCGAGCGCGCGCGCCTGCTGCTGGCCAGCCGCGAGACCCACGTGCTGGAGAAGTTGTCGGCCAGCTACCGTGCCGAAGAATCCCGCACCGTCGAGCAGCGCAGCCAGCGCGAGATGGATGATCTGGGCGCACGACGGGTATCGAGCAGCCGCCGCGGCGAGCCGGAGCCGGAGCCGGAGCCGGCCGCATGATGGCCGCCGGCGGAGTTGGCGCAGGTGCTGCCAGCACGTCCGCCGGCAGCGCGCCGGCAGCGGGCGCTTCCCGAAGCTCCACCAAAGACTCAGCGCGCGACAGCGATAGCAGTGGTTTCGCCGGTGTCTTGGCCAAGTCTTCGGCGGGCAACGGTGCGTCCAGCGACGCGGCGACGACGGAAGCAAAGACCTCGTCCCCCGCCAATGATGCACACGACCGACAGCCGGCGGACGCGGACAAGACCACGGACGAAGACCATTCCCCCGACCGGATCCTGGCTCTGCTGGGAGGCCACTGGCCCACCCCGGCACCGCTCGCCCCGACTGCCCCGGCCGCACTCGCAACCGGCGCGGATGCCAGCCTGGCGCTGACGGCGGACTCGACAACATTGACCGCATCGGTGGCCCCGGCAGGGGAAGCGCTGAGCCAGCTGGCGGCCACCGATTCCGACCTCAGGCTGCCGGCCTTCGCGCTTGGCCCAACGACACTAGCCACCAATGCCACGTTGGCCGCCAATGCCGCCGGCGCCGCCTCCGCCGACGATGCGCTTCCTCTAGCAGATCTTGCCCGCGCGATGGGTCTGGCAGCCGCCGATGACGCCGGCAAATCACTCCCAGCGGCACCGGCGGTGGGTGCCGATGCGGATGCCATCGAGTTCTCCCTCCCCTCCCAACCGCTCACCGGCAACAGTCCGGTCCGTGCAGCGGCGACGGCGGCGACACCCATCCCGATGCCGGCTGATCCGGATTCAGGCTTCGATGACGCGTTGGGCACACGGATCGGCTGGCTGGCCGACCAGCGCATCGGCCGCGCCGAAATCCGGATCAGCCCGGACCACCTCGGCCCCATCGATGTGCGGCTGCATATCGACGGCAACCGGGTGAGTGCCGAATTCAACTCCGCCAACGCCGACGTGCGGCAGGCACTGGAAGCCAGCGTCGGCCGCCTGCGCGACATGCTCGCGCAACAGGGTTTGCAACTGGCCCAGTCCGACGTTGGCAGTGGGCAATCAAACAGCAGCGACG
The DNA here is from genome assembly GCF_054072675.1 of Lysobacter sp. A289. Classification (NCBI taxonomy): domain Bacteria; kingdom Pseudomonadati; phylum Pseudomonadota; class Gammaproteobacteria; order Lysobacterales; family Lysobacteraceae; genus Lysobacter; species Lysobacter sp. A289. Next base: position 95,959 of record NZ_JBSVRN010000001.1, on the reverse strand, counting down.
GTTACGTGGCCGATGCCGGCTCCGACCGACACGACGCCGACATCGTGGACACCCCGATTCCAACCATCCTGCGTCGCGGGTTGCTGGACGAGTACGCCTAGTTAAGGACGGCACACAGGACGGTTGCTGGACAAGTCGATTTTTGATCGTCATCCCCGCGTAGGCGGGGATCCAGGGACGTTGGTATTCAACCGCCTAAAGGCCATGGATGACCAGCCCTTTGGGCTGTTGTGGAGCGCTTCCCGCTTTCGCCGGAATGACAGGGCGGTCAAACCGCCGCCACCAGTGACCATTGCTGCATGCGTCAAATCCCTGTCACTGCCCGTCGCCGGAGTTGCGGCACACCCCTTGCATTGCCTTGGCAACCCCCGCATCCCGGAGTTGTCGCGTGCCATCCAAGAAGCCATCGTCCTCCAGCAAGCTGCCGTGGATCCTTGTCGCTACCCTGGTGCTGATACTGGCCACCGGTGGCGGATGGTTCTGGTATTCCAGTGCCGTGGCAGCGCCCGTTGCAACCGATGCGACTGCCGCGGAAACCGATCAAGCCTCGCCACGCAAGCCGGCGATCTACTTCGCGCTGGACCCGGCCTTCGTGGTCAACCTGGCTGACACCAACGCGGTGCGCTACCTGCAGGCCGATGTGCAGCTGATGACCCGCGATGACGCCACCGCCAAGGCGATGGAGTTGCATGCACCTGCCATCCGCAACCGCCTGCTGCTGCTGTTTGGGCAGTACTCCGCCGACCAGCTGGCCCAGCGCAGCGCCAAGGAACGGTTGCAGAAGACCGCCGCCGACGAAGTGCGCACGCTGCTGAAGGCCGAGACCACCGCCAGCAAGCTCGAAGCGGTTTATTTCACCAGCTTCGTGACCCAGTAGGACACCTGCGATGAGCTCCGACCTGCTCTCCCAAGACGAAATCGACGCCCTGCTGCACGGCGTCGACAGCGGTGCCGTTGATGTAGATGAGGACGCGCCCGCAGCTCCCAACGAGGCGCGCAACTACGATTTCGCCAGTCAGGACCGTATCGTCCGTGGTCGCTTGCCCACCCTGGAGATGATCAACGAGCGCTTCGCCCGCACCTGGCGGGTCGGCCTTTTCAACCTGCTGCGACGCTCGGCCGATCTGTCGGTACGCGGGGTCGACCTGATGCGCTTTGGCGAGTACATGCACTCGTTGCAGGTGCCGACCAACCTGAACCTGGTGAAGATGAAGCCACTACGTGGCACCGCCATCGTGATGTTCGAACCGCGGCTGGTATTCACCGTGGTCGACAACTTCTTTGGCGGCGCCGGCAAGTACCCGGCCAAGATCGAAGGCCGCGAGTTCACCCCCACCGAGATGCGGGTCATCCAGCTGTTGCTGAAGCAGACTTTCGCCGACCTGGCCGACGCTTGGGCGCCGGTGCTGCCGGTCGAGTTCGAATACCTCAACTCGGAGGTCAACCCGCACTTCGCCAACATCATCAGCCCTCGCGAGTACATCGTGGTCAGCCGCTTCCATGTCGAGCTGGAAGGCGGCGGCGGCGAGTTCCACGTGTCCATCCCCTACTCGATGCTCGAACCGATCCGCGAACAGCTGGACGCCGGCGTGCAAAGCGACCGGGTGGAGCGCGATGAAAGCTGGACCCGGGCCATGCGCGAGCAGTTGCAGGACGCACAGGTCGAGCTCAGCAGCTCGTTGACCCAATGCCAGATCAGCCTGCGCCAACTGTGCCAACTCAAGATCGGTGACGTGATTCCGATCCATCTGCCTGACACGGTGACCTTGAACGTTGAACAGACCGCGCTGTTCACCGGCCAGTTCGGCAGTCACAACGGCCATAACGCCATCAAGATCGGCACCGTCCACCCCGCCCGCGCCCTCCCCACTTTCGAAAGCCTGACAACGCCATGAACCCGACAGACACCCCACAGACCGACGACGGCCAAACCTCGCGCGCCGCGTTCGATACCCTGACCGCCGACGGCGACGGCCGGGCCACCGACCTGAACCTGGACGTGATCCTGGATGTATCGGTATCGCTGTCGCTGGAGGTCGGGCGCACCCGTATCCCGATCCGCAACCTGCTCCAGCTCAACCAGGGCTCGGTGGTTGAGCTGGAGCGTGGCGCGGGCGAGCCGCTGGATGTGTTCGTCAACGGCACCCTGATTGCCCAGGGCGAGGTCGTGGTCGTCAACGACCGCTTCGGCGTGCGACTGACCGATGTGGTCAGCCCCGCCGAGCGCATCAAGCGACTGCGATGAGCCCGGCGGCCGACACTGCGGCGGCGGCGGTTGCTGCGGCCACGTCTACAGCCACGTCCATGGATTCCCGCCTGCGCGGGAATGACGAGGTTGTGGTGCCGCTGCCCCTGCCAATGGCAAGCACGCACACCGCGTCGGTAGCGCCGGCGCCGATGTTCGCGCCGCCGCCAGCCGGTGGTTCCGGTGGCGCCGGCGCGGTAGGCGGTGGCGTGCTCGCGCTGCTGCTGGTGGTCGCGCTGATCCTCGGACTGGCGTGGTTGGCCCGCCGGATGCCGGGCATGGGTGTCGCGGGTGCCGGCAACCCGGCACTGCGGGTGGTCGGGTCGCTGGCACTGGGCCCGCGTGACCGGGTGGTGGTGGTCGAGATCGGCCAGACCCAACTCCTGCTTGGGGTCGGCCCCGGTGGCACCCGCACCCTGCATACCCTCGACGCGCCGCTACCGTTCGCCCCCAACAGCGGTCCCTCGCCGTTCGCCCAGTTGCTTTCACAACACTTCGGCAAAAAGCCGTGAGCCGGGTCACTGCCCGGATGTCGCGACTGCTCGGCGTAGTGCTGTTTGTCGCCGCGTTGCTATTGGCCCCGACCGTCGCGGCGCAGACTGCGCCCGCGTCAACCACACCCATGGCCGCGCCGGCAACGGCGCCATCGCCTGCCGCGACGACCACCCCCACATTGCCAAACGTGACGGTTGGCAATATCGGCGGCGAACCGGTCAGCCTGCCGCTGCAGGTGTTGTTGCTGATGACCGGCATCACCCTGCTGCCGGCGGCATTGCTCGGGCTGACGGCCTTCACCCGCATCATCATCGTGCTGGGCCTGTTGCGGCAGGCGCTCGGCACCGGGCAGACCCCCAGCAACCAGGTGCTGCTGGCGTTGGCGCTGTTTTTGACCACTATGATCATGATGCCGGTGTTCGATCAGTCCTGGGCCGCGGGCATTTCCCCCTACCTCAATGACCAGATGGATTTCCGCAGCGCCTGGACCGCCTCAATCGAACCGTTTCGCGGCTTCATGTTGGCCCAGGTCCGCGAGAACGACTTGATGACCTTTGCCGGGCTGTCCGGCAGCGGCCCGTACGCAGGACCGTCGGACGTGCCGTTCGGGGTGCTGGCGGCGTCGTTCCTGACCAGTGAGCTGAAAACCGCGTTCGAGATCGCGTTCCTGGTCTACATCCCGTTCGTGATCATCGATCTGGTGGTCGCCAGCGTGCTGATGTCGATGGGCATGATGATGCTCTCGCCGATGCTGATCTCCGCCCCGTTCAAGATCCTGCTGTTCGTACTGGTGGATGGTTGGATCCTGGTGGTCGGTTCACTCGCTGCCAGCTTCAACGCGGTGTAGGACGATGACGCCGGAAACCGCCATCACCGAAATTGGCCGCGGCCTGCAGATGGCGCTGTTGATGGGCGCTCCTCCCCTGCTGGCGGTATTGGTCGTGGGCGTGGTGGTCGGCATCATCCAGGCCGCCACCCAGGTGAACGAGCAGACCATCGCGTTCGTGATGAAGGCGATTGCATTGGCGACGATATTGGCACTGACCGGGCACTTCCTGCTCGGCAAGATGGTGGCGTTCACCATCGGCCTGTACCAGCGCATCCCGCACTTGATTGGCTGACCGAGAACCCGCGCGATGGACCCGGCGACCGCCACCGCCATCGATGGATTGAACCTGTTTGGCATGCTTGGCCAGGTGCTGTGGTACCTGCTGCGCATAGGCGGGACGTTGCTGGCATTGCCGATGATCGGCGGCCGCGGAATGCCGGTGCAGGCGCGGCTGATCGTCGCCCTGGCGCTGTCGGCGACGATGTCCACCGTGCTGCCCGTCCCGCCCATCGCCGCGATCGACGCGACAACGGTCCTTACCGTTGTGCGGGAACTGGCAGTCGGCATCGCCATTGGACTGATGCTTCGGCTCGCCTTCGAGGCCGGGCAACTCGCCGGCGAGCTGGTCAGCCAGGGCATGGGGCTGTCGTTCGCGACTCTGGCAGATCCTTTGAGCGGCGCATCGTCGACGGTGCTCTCGCAGTGGTTCTTCCTGACTTTCGGGTTGCTGTTTTTCGCCTTCGATGCCCACCTCGCGCTGGTCGAGTTGCTGGTCGACAGCTACCGAACCCTGCCGATCGGCGCGCCGCTGGTTGACCTGCACGGTTTCCTGGCGGCATTGCCCGCATTCTTCGCCACCTGCCTGCGGGCGGGATTGTTGCTGGCGCTGCCGGTAATGATGGCGCTGTTGACCTCCAACCTGGCCTTCGGCGTGCTCTCGCGCGCCGCCGCGGCGTTCAACCCGATCGCGATCGGCCTGCCGGTGGCCCTGGTCGTTGGACTGGTCCTGCTGGGGTTGCTGGCACGGGAACTGCAGGAGCCGATACAGCGACTGTTCGGGGAAGCCTTCCTGGCGGCGCGCGCATTGACCGGCTGACCGCGCTCAGCCTGCCGGTCGCGCTGTATCCGATTGGCCACCCAGTGGCCGCAGCAGGAACCCTGTCATGTCCGTCGATCAAGAGGACCGCACCGAGCAACCGACTGAGAAGCGCCTGCGCGAGTCTCGTGAAAAAGGCGATGTCCCGCGCTCCCGTGAACTGGCCAACGTTGCCGTGCTGGGGGTCACCGCAGTGGCATTGATGCTGCTGGCGCCGGGGATCGGCACCGCGGCACAGGGCTGGCTGGGCGGCGCGCTGGCCTTCAATCCGGCCATCCTCGGCCACCCTGACCGCTTGATTACCCACGCGGTGACCCTGGCCATTTCACTGATGCTGCCGGTGTTGCCGGTGCTGGCCGCCGCATTGGTGGCCTGCCTGATCGCGCCGGCCCTGATGAGCGGCATCCGCTTCTCCAACAAGGCATTGCAACCGGATTTCAAGCGACTCAACCCGGCCTCTGGTCTCAAGCGCATCTATGGCAAGGAAGGCTTCGCCGAGCTTTTGCGTTCGATGTTGCGGGTGCTGCTGGTGGTTGGCACCGGCGCCTTGGTCATCATCGGCGCGGTCGACAACCTGTTGCTGATGCCCCGGATGGGACTGCATGTCGCCATTGACACCGGCCTGCACACCGCGATGACCGCGCTGCTGGCGATGGCGGGTTCGCTGGCGTTGATTGCCGCCATCGATGTGCCGTGGCAGCGCTACCAGCACCGCAGCAAGCTGAAGATGACCAAGCAGGAAGTCCGCGACGAGATGAAGCAGACCGAGGGCAACCCTGAGGTCAAGGCCCGGGTGCGCCAGGTCGCACGCCAACTGTCGCAACGCCAGACGATGGAGGCGGTGCCCAGCGCCGACGTGGTGGTGATGAACCCGACCCACTACGCAGTCGCGCTGAAGTACGACCCCGACAACATGCGTGCGCCCCGGGTGGTCGCCAAGGGTGTGGACGAGACCGCATTGATGATCCGCGACGTGGCCGGGAAACACCGCATCACCGTGATCGAGGCACCGCCGCTGGCACGCGCCTTGTATAGGCAGGCCAAGGTCGACCAGGAAATCCCCGTGAAACTCTACGCTGCAGTCGCACAGATACTGTCCTACGTGTACCAGCTCAAGCGCTGGCAGCCGGCGCACGGTCCGGCTCCGTCGCTGCAGCCGTTGGACGTAGGCGCGGACGGCGCCGTCGACCCGGCTGACGGGGGGCCGGCAGCGTGAGTGCAACCATGAGCCGGTTTTCCATAGTCGACTTCGCCCGTTCGCTGCGCGACGGAGCCGCCGCCCCGGTAGTGGTGTTGGCGATGTTGGCGATGGTGGTGGTACCGCTGGCGCCGGTGGTGCTGGATGCGTTGTTCACCATCAACATCGCGCTGTCACTGGTGGTGTTGTTGGCGGTGGTTTACGTCAAGCGGCCGCTGGAATTCTCGGTGTTCCCGTCGGTGTTGTTGATGGTCACCCTGCTGCGGCTGGCGCTGAACGTCGCCTCCACCCGGGTGGTGCTCCTGCATGGTCACGAAGGTCCTGGCGCGGCCGGGCACGTGATCGAGTCGTTCGGCAATTTCGTCATTGGTGGCAGCTACGCCGTCGGCCTGATCGTTTTTTCGATCCTGACCATCGTCAACTTCATCGTGGTAACCAAAGGCTCCGGGCGCATCGCCGAAGTGTCGGCACGCTTTATCTTGGACGCGATGCCCGGCAAGCAGATGGCGATCGACGCCGATCTCAACGCCGGTTTGTTGACGCGCGAAGATGCCAAGGCCCGGCGCCAGGAAGTCTCGGAGGAAGCCGACTTCTACGGCTCGATGGACGGCGCCAGCAAGTTCGTCCGCGGTGATGCGATCGCCGGCCTGCTGATCCTGGTGATCAACCTGGTCGGCGGCATCCTGATCGGCGTGATCCAGCACGACATGACATTCTCCAGCGCGGCCCAGGTGTACGCGCTGCTGACCATCGGTGATGGTCTGGTCGCCCAGTTGCCGGCACTGCTGGTGTCCACGGCGGTCGCAATGCTGGTCACCCGGGCAACCCGCGAGCAGGAAATGGGGCCGGCGGTATCGGCGCAGGTATTCGGTCACAAGCGCGCGCTGTTCGTCGCCGCCTTGCTGCTGGGCCTGATCGGCGTGGTTCCAGGAATGCCCAACCTGCCGTTCCTGACCCTGTCGGCCATCGTCGGCTATGCGGCCTGGAAACTGCACAGGCGCGAGACCGCCGCCGCCGCGACCGCGGATACCGATGAGGCTGCCACCGGCAGCAGCCAGAACCAGGCCATGGCCGAGCTGAGCTGGGACGAAGTGCGCCCGGTGGAGCCGCTTGGACTGGAGGTGGGATACAAGCTGATCGCGCTGGTCGACAAGACCCGTGGCGGTGAACTGCTGGCGAGGCTGAAAGGCATCCGGCGCAAGCTGACCCAGGATCTGGGCTTCCTGATCCCGGCGGTGCACGTGCGCGACAACCTGGAGCTGTCGCCCGGCCAGTACCGGATCCTGGTGCATGGAGTGCCAATGGCGACCGGCGAGCTGTACCCGGACCGCAACCTGGCACTCGACCCGGGCCAGGTATTTGGCCCGTTGGAAGGCATCCCCGGCAAGGATCCGGCATTCGGGCTGGATGCGGTATGGATCCCGCCGGACCAGCGCGCCCATGCCGAATCGCTGGGCTACACGGTGGTGGACGCCGCCACCGTAGTCGCCACCCACCTGTCGCACGTGGTGCGCGAGCGCGCCTCCGAGCTGCTGGGTCACGACGAAGTACAGCAGCTGCTGGCCAGCGTGGGCAAGGCGACCCCGAAACTCGTCGAGGACTTGACGCCCAAGTTGCTGCCGCTGTCGGTGGTGGTGCGGGTACTGCAATCGCTGTTGCTGGAGAAGGTGCCGCTGCGGCAGATGCGCCAGATCGTGGAGGCACTGCTGGAGCACGGCGCGCACACCCAGGACCCGGCCGCACTGACTGCTGCGGTCCGCAACGCACTGGGGCGCTTCATCGTCCAGGAGCTCAACGGCCTCAAGACCGAGCTGCCGGTCTATACCTTGGCGCCGGCTCTGGAACAGGTATTGCAAGAGTCGGTCAACGGCACCGGCGCCGCGTTGGAACCAGGACTTGCCGAGCGGCTGCACCAGAACCTCAACGATCTGGTGACACAGCAGGAGGGACGCGGCGAACCGGCCGTCCTGCTGGTGCCCGGCGGGATCCGCGCAACCATCGCGCGGCTGGTGCGGCACAGCGTACCGGCCCTGTCGGTACTGGCTTACACCGAAGTACCGGAAGAGAAGCGTTTGCGGTTGGTCGGCTCGATTGGTTGACAAACCAGGGCCTGGAATAACGGGAACAAGGGAACAACGTCATGAGAATCAAGCGTTTCATTGCCACCGACATGCGCAGCGCATTGCGCATGGTGCGCGAGGAACAGGGGGCGGAGTCGGTCATCCTGTCGACGCGTCCGACCGCCGACGGGATCGAGGTCGTCGCGGCGACCGATTACGACGAGGCACTGGTGCATCAGGCGCTGCGTGCCGCGACGCCGGCACTGTCGCCGACGCCGGCTGCCACCAGGCCCGACGAGCTGCCGCCGGCAACCCCCGGACACGCGGGCCGGAACCACGACGACGCGAGCGACAAGGCAGCCGTGACGACGGCATCGGGCCCCGACTCGAAGACGTCGCCACCGCGCGACAGTTTCGCCAGCCGCGCACGCGCCGTGTTCCGCATTGGTGGTTCCCCGGCGGAAAGCCATGACAAGGAACACGCCGACGCGACCCTGGCCGAGCTCACCGGCCACACGCCGCCAGCGGCCGCCCTTCACCCGAATGCGTCACGCCCTGCCGGTGCGCGGCCACAGGCCAACGCTGCCCCGACCGCTACAGCCTTGAACGCAGCAACCGGATCACCGACCCACTTCGAGGCGATGATGAATGCCCTCGCCGAGGCCCCGGCCGGCAAGCTTCCCGCCGATCTTCCAGACCCGGCCCCAGTCCAGGAACTGCCCTCACTGGCCACGACGATGTCGTCGCCCTTGCCGGCACCGGCCGATGCGACCGGGGCCAGCGTCAAGGTAGCGCCACCGGCGGTACACGCGGTTGCCGAGCCGGACCCCGGCATCATCGCCATGCGCGAGGAACTGGGTTCGATGCGACGGATGATCGAGCGCGAGATGGGCCAGTTCACCAGCGAACGCCTGCGCGGCTCCCCGGCTCGTGGCGCCGCCTACGACATGCTGCTGGGGTATGGCTGCGACGAGTCCCTGGCGCAGACCATTGCCGCCAAGATCAACCCGGCACTGGACCCGGACAAGGTGCGCGCACCGATGCTCGCCGAGCTGGCACGGATGCTGACCATCAGCCGCAGCGAGCCCATCGACGACGGCGGCGTGATCGCACTGATCGGACCCACCGGCGCCGGCAAGACCACGACTGTGGCAAAGCTGGCGGCCCGCTTTGCCGCCCGCCACCGTGCGCGCGATGTCGCCATGGTGACCACTGACAGCGAGCGCGTGGGCGCAATCGAACAACTGCATGCACACGGACGCCGCCTCGGCATCACCGTATGCGAGTCGAACGGGCCGGAAGCCCTGGCCCAGACGCTGGCCCAGTTGCAGGACTATCCATTGGTGCTGGTCGATACCGCCGGTTATGGCGCCCGTGACCGCGCGCTGCTCAGCCAGATCACCTGGCTGCGTGCCACCCGCCAGTTGCGCAGCTTGCTGGTACTGCCCGCCAGCGCGCACCCCCATGACATGAGTGAACTGGTCCGCCGCTACCGGATGGCCAGTCCCGAAGGCGTGGTGCTGACCAAGACCGATGAGACCGGACGCCTTGGCGCGGCCTTGTCGGTCGCCATCCGCAACGGCCTGAGCCTGACCTACACCGCCCACGGCCAAAGCGTTCCAGAGGATCTGGAGGCCGCCGATGCGTCCAACCTGGTCCTGCAACTGGAGAAACTGCGCCGTGCGGCCGATAACCCCTTTGTCACCGAGGATCACCATGCCATCGCCTGACCTCCAACCCGTTCCCGCGATGATGGCGCAGCCTGCTGGCGCCACGCCGACAACGTCTGCGCGCGCGGCCCCGGTCCGGGTCATTGCCGTGGCCAGCGGCAAGGGCGGCGTGGGCAAGACCAGCGTATCGGTCAACCTGGCAATGTCGCTGCAGAACTCCGGCCAGCGCACCTTGTTGCTGGATACCGACCTGGGCCTGGCCAATGTCGACGTCATGCTCGGCCTGTCGCCGCGGTTCACCCTGGCCGATGTATTCGCCGAGCGCTGCGAACTGCGCGACACCCTGCTGGAAGGCCCGGGTGGCCTTTGGGTCGTGCCCGCTGCCTCCGGCAAGCGCCACATGGTTGAGTTGCTGCCGCAACAGCATGTTGGTCTGGTGCATGCCTTCAGCCAGCTGGACCTGCCAATCGACGCCATGGTGATCGACAACGCCGCCGGCATTGCCGACAGCGTGCTGACCTTCTGCCAGGCCGCGCAGGACGTGATCGTCGTGGTGTGCGACGAGCCGGCTTCGGTCACCGATGCCTATGCGCTCATCAAGGTGCTCAATCGCGACCGCGGGGTCAGTCGCATCCAGGTGCTGGCCAACCAGGTGCACAACCCCGGCGAGGGCCGCCAGCTGTTTGGCAAGCTGGAGCGGGTCGCATCGAAGTTTCTCGACGTGACCCTGAACTACCTGGGCGCGATTCCCCGCGACGAATGGTTGCGCCGCGCCATCCAGCGCCAGGAAGCGGTAACCCAGGCGTTCCCGTCCAGTCCTTCGGCGATGGCATTCCGTGACATCGCCCGCCGCGCCGGCCAATGGCAATCCCCGCAAGGTCCGCGCGGGCATGTCGAGTTCTACATGGAGCGCCTGATCACACCTGCCAGGAGTGCCATCGCATGAGCCATGCCGCCGCTGCCTATCGCGCCAGCCTGCCCCGCCAGGATGCATCCGAAGTGGTCGAGCGCCACGGCGAACTGGTCCGTCGCATTGCCCACCACCTCGCGGCACGATTGCCGTCGAGCGTCGAGGTCGACGACCTGATCCAGGCCGGGATGCTCGGCTTGCTGGACGCTGCACGAAACTTCCAGGACGACCAGGGCGCGGCATTCGAGACGTATGCGTCGATCCGCATCCGCGGCTCGATGATCGACGAGATCCGGCGTGGCGACTGGGTGCCGCGATCGGTACATCGCCGCTATCGCGACGTGATCGCCGCGACCCGCCGGATTGAGCAGGCCACCGGCCGCGCCGCCACCGCGCAGGAGGTTGCCGGTGAGTTGGAGATCGGCCTGGATGAGTACTACCGCATGCTGGAGGAATCCTCACGCGGCCAGTTGATCAGCCTTGACGCGCACACCGACGAGCACGACGGCGAACCGCGCGTGGCCGCCCCTGGCGATGCCAACCCTGCACGCGCGTTCGATTATGGCGAGTTCCGGGAGTCGCTCGGCGGTGCCATTGGCGAGTTGCCCGAGCGCGAACAACTGGTGCTGTCGTTGTACTACGAGCAAGAGCTGAACATGCGCGAGATCGGCGCCGTGCTGTCGATCAGCGAGTCACGCGTGTGCCAGATCCACGGCCAGTCAATGCTGCGGCTGCGCGCGCGGCTGGGCGAGTGGCGCGACACCGCCATGGACCCGAGTGGCTGAACCATCGCCGCAATCGAATCATCATTTTCAACCGCTTCCCGAGTGCCTCCAGACCCATGGACAAGAACATCCGCATCCTCATCGTCGACGACTTCTCCACGATGCGTCGCATCGTCAAGAACCTGCTCAACGACCTTGGCTTCACCAACACGGCCGAAGCCGACGACGGCACCACCGCCCTGGTAGAGCTGAACAAGGCGAGCTTCGACCTGGTGATCACCGACTGGAACATGCCCGGCATGCCCGGCATCGACCTGCTGAAGGCGATCCGCAAGGATCCCGCATTGGCCAAGGTGCCGGTACTGATGGTCACCGCCGAAGCCAAGCGCGAGCAGATCATCGAAGCCGCGCAAGCCGGCGTGAACGGCTACGTCATCAAGCCGTTTACCGCCGCGACGTTGGGCGACAAGTTGGGCAAGGTATTCGAGCGCCTCGGGGCGGGCGCGTGAACAGCGACGACCGGCAGGTCATCACCCAACGCCTGCACGCCGCGCTCTGGGCATTGGAAAACGACGACCATGACGGCTGGCGAGAGAACGTCGATGAGTTGATCCAATGGCGTACCCAACCATTCGTGCAGGGGCTGTCCCGACTTGCACGCGAACTGGAGCAGGCGTTCGGCGAGGATGGCCACGAGCAACCCAGCGCGACCTCGCTGCCCGACGCCTGCGCTCGGCTGGAGCATGTGGTCACCCTGACCGAACGCGCCAGCATGCGGTCACTGGACCTGGTCGATGAGTGCAGCGCGCTCCTGCGCCAGCTGCCCACGCCGCTGGACGATACGCAACGCGATGCCATGCTCGGCATCCGCTCGCGACTGTCGGAGCTGACCGCCGCCCAGGGCTACCAGGACCTTACCGGGCAGATCATCCTGCGCGTGGTCTCGCTGGTACGCGCCGTGCACGTCGGGCTGGGTGAGGTGGTCGGCCAGGAGGAGTCCGGCATTGCACCGCAAGCTTCCAACCGTGGCCACGGCCCCGCGATCGCCGGCCTGGATCCGGAGCCGGTCAGCCAGGACGACGCCAACACACTGCTGTCGTCGCTGGGGCTATAGCGGCATGGACACCGCGTCCGACATCTGCGCCGACTTTCTGGTCGAGGCGCGCGAGATCCTCGATCAGCTTGGCGAGCAGATGGTCGCACTGGAGCACGCGCCCGCCGATCGTGAATGCCTGAACTCGGTGTTCCGCGGTTTCCACACCATCAAGGGTGGCGCCGGGTTCCTGGATTTCCCGGCCATGGTGACGATCTGCCACGCGGTGGAGGATCGACTGAACCTGGCACGTACCGGCGATGCGGTGCTGGATGCCGCTGCCTTCGACGGCTCCCAGCAGGCCCTGGACCTGCTGGTCGACATGCTCGATTGCGTCTCCGCCGGCGAGCCGATGACGCCCGCACCCCAAGCATTGATCGACAGCCTGCGGGTCGATGCGGCCATAACCGGAATTCCGGCAAACCACGACATCAAATCGCCAGCCGCCCCCGGCGGCGGCGACCTGGATGAGCTCGACTTCGAGGCATTGCTCGACAGCCTGCACGGCAGCGGCGGCACACCCGGCGTGGTGTCGCCTACAGCGACGCCGGAGCCGCCTGCGGCCATCCCTGAAGCCGTGCCCGCGCCACCACCGGCTCAACCGGCGGCGCCCAGCCCGCCAAAGCCGCGCAAGCCTGCCGCCCCGCCACACCAGGACGAGCCGACGGTGCGTGTCGACGTGCGCCGCCTCGACACCATGGTCAACCTGGTCGGGGAGCTGGTACTGGCGCGCAACCGCCTGAAGACCTTGCGTCCGCGACTGCATGACGAGGAACTCGATCGCGCGGTCGGCGCGCTGGACGGCGCGACCTCGCGCCTGCAGTCAGCGGTGATGATGGCGCGAATGCAGCCGGTCGGCCGCGTGTTCGCCCGCTTTCCCAAGCTCGCCCGCGATGTCGCGCGACAACTGCAGAAGAATGTCGAGTTGGAAGTCGTTGGCGCGGAGACCGAGCTGGACCGCAATCTGGTCGAGGCGCTGGCCGATCCGCTGGTGCACCTGGTACGCAATGCGATCGACCATGGCATCGAGTCACCCGAGGCGCGCCGCAACTCAGGCAAGCCCGAGCAAGGCCACGTGCGCTTGTCCGCACAGCAGGAAGGCGACCACGTGGTCATCGAGGTCCGCGATGACGGCGCCGGAATCGACCCGGACCGGATCCGCGACATTGCCGTGCGCAAGAGCCTGGTCGATGCCGACGCCGCAACCAGACTGTCGCCGGACGAGTGCCTGCAACTGCTTTTCCTGCCGGGCTTCTCCACCCGCGCCGAGGTCAGTGACCTGTCCGGGCGCGGGGTAGGCATGGACGTAGTGCAATCACGCATCCACGAGTTGTCCGGCCGGGTCCAGATCCAGTCGGAACCGGGTCACGGCTCGCGCTTCATAATCCAGGTACCGCTGACCCTGGCGATTCTTCCGACCTTGCTGGTGGAGGTCGACAACGACGTCTATGCCTTGCCCCTGGTCCGGGTAATGGAGGTGCTTGCGCAGCTGCCCGGGGCGCCCATGTCGATCGATGGACAGGAGGTGCTCGACCTGCGCGAACAACCGGTGCCGCTGTTGAGCCTGCGCGGCTGGCTGGGTGTTGAATCCGAGGCGACCGCGGGCAGCACCGTGGTCGTGTTGCAAGCCGGCGAGCAGCGATTCTGCCTGTCGGTAGACCGCGTGCGCGGTCGCGAGGAAGTAGTGATCAAGGCCTTGCCGCGCACCTTGCGCGGGTTATCGGGCTATGCCGGCGCCAGCCTGATTGGCGACGGCCGGATGGCACTGATCCTGGACGTGGACGCACTGTATCGAACCGGCGTGCGTGGCACGTCGCGACTCAAGTAATCCCGGCCAGCACCGTTAACGGACAGTATGGACAGACTCAGCGTCATCGGCACCGCACTTGCGTTGTTCGCCCTCGTCGGCGGCAGCCTGCTCAAGGGCGCGGGCCTGTCGGGACTGTGGTCGCCGGCAGCATTCGTGGTGGTGATCATCGGCACCCTGGCCGCTATCCTGTTGCAGACACCGATGGACACCTTCATGCGTGCGATGAAGATCGTGCGCTGGGTGTTCCTGCCGCCAGCACATGACCGCCCCGCAATGATCAGCCGGATCGTCGAATGGAGCACGGTTGCGCGCCGCCAGGGCCTGCTCGGGCTTGAACCCGAGATCGCCGCGCAAGAGGATCTGTTCGTCCGCAAGGGCCTGCAAATGGTCGTTGACGGACTGGAGCCCGAGACGATTCGGCAGATGCTGGAGATCGAGCTGTACGGACAGTCCAGCCGCGACCTGGCGGCGGCAAAGGTGTTCGAGGGCATGGGCATCTACGCACCCACCCTGGGAATCATCGGTGCGGTAATGGGCCTGATCGCGGTGATGAAGAACCTGGCCGATCCCAGCAAGCTGGGGGCCGGCATCGCGGCCGCGTTCACTGCCACCATCTATGGCATCGGCACCGCCAACCTGGCGTTGCTGCCGGCCGCCAGCAAGCTCAAGGGCCTGATCAACCAGCAGACCGAAGAACGCGAGATGATCATCGAAGGCCTGATCGCCATCGCCCAGGGCGAGAATCCGCGCAACATCGAGATCCGGCTGAACGGCTTCGTACACTGAGATGGCACGCCGACACCAGCATGAGGAACATCAGAACCACGAAGCATGGGCAATCCCGTACGCCGACTTGTTGACGCTGCTGTTGGCATTTTTCGTGGTGATGTACGCGATCTCCTCGCTTAATGAAGGCAAGTACCGGGTACTGGCGGACTCCTTGTCCTCCGCCTTCGGCGGCGCACCGCGAACCATCAGCCCGATCCAGCTTGGCGAGACCCAGTTGCGCGGCTCCTCCTTCGACCGTCCGTCGATCCAGACCGCTGCCTCCAAGGCCGGCCCGGCCGCCGCCACCCCGATCAACTCGCCGCGGATGTTGCAAGTGCTGGACATGCCAACCTTCGGCCAGCAGGCGCGCAGCCGGCAGGCCGCGGCCGCCGCAGCGGCAACGATCGAGGTCGAGAACCGGCGTCAGACTGACCTGCACTTGCTCGGGCAGCGTATCCAGGACGCCCTGTCGGAACTGGTGCGCGAGAAGTTGGTCACCGTGCGGCGCGGGCCGATGTTCCTGGAGGTGGAGATCCAGAGTGACATCCTGTTCGCCAGTGGCATCGCCACACCCAGTCCGCTGGCGGTGGAAACCATCCGCAAGCTCGCCCACGTCCTGCGCGATGAACCCAACGCGGTGCGGGTGGAGGGATACACCGACGACGTGCCGATCGCCACCGCGCGCTTCCCTTCCAATTGGGAATTGTCGGCCGCGCGCGCCGGTAGCGTGGTGCACGAGATGATCGATGCCGGGGTGGAGGCGACACGACTGGCCATGGTTGGCTACGGCCAATACCAGCCGGTGGCCGACAACACCACGGGCGAGGGCCGTAACGCCAACCGTCGCGTGCTGCTGGTCATCCTGGCCTCGCCGCAGGGGCCGGATGCCATCACAGCCCCCTTGCCGCCGGCAGTAGCCGCCGGCGCAACACCTGATTCCACGATGGCGACGGTCGCGCGCCCCAACCCGAACTCCGGAGCCGGCTGACATGCAGACCTGGGCCATTGCCAATCAAAAAGGCGGGGTGGGCAAGACCACCACGTCGCTGTGCCTGGCACGTGGACTGGCCGAAAAGGGCAACCGGGTACTGCTGATCGACCTGGATCCGCATGCGTCACTGACACGTGCTTTCGGGGTGCCATCGGACCCGACGCCGCCGGGAACCCACGACATTTTCTCCAGCCGGAGCGTGGAGCTGTCCACCCTTGCCCGTAGTACCCCGATCGACGGCTTGCAGCTGGTGGCGGCACAGCCTGCACTGGCGACCCTGGAACGCCGTGGAGCCACCCAGCCCGGCCTGGGCCTGTCATTGGCGCGCGCGCTGCATGCCACGCGTGGTGGCTATGACCATGTCCTGCTCGACTGCCCACCGACGCTTGGGCTGCTGATGGTCAACGCACTGGCCGCCGCCGACCGGTTGGTGGTGCCCACGCAGACCGACCCGCTGGCGCTTCACGGACTGACCGACATGCTGCGCACCGCGGACATGGTCGAGCGGTCGCGTCGACGCCCGTTGCCACGGCACATCCTGCCCACCTTGTATGACCGGCGTACCCGCGCCGGGGTACGCATCCTGGAACAGCTGCATGACAGCTACGCGGCGCTGGTCTGGCCCAAGGCGGTGCCAATGGATACCCGCCTGCGCGATGCCATGGCGCTGACGGCTGCCACGCCACCCAGCGGCCGCGGTGCGCAAGCGTATCGCTCGGCACTGAACTGGTTGCTGGATGCAATACCGCAGCAACAGGAGGCCGCATGAGCTCACAGATGGTGGACAGCTACCTGGACGAGCTGCTGGCACCGCTCCAGGCGGCCACCAGGCTCGTGCCTGCACCAGTGCCCGTCCTCCAACTTGCCCCCGCGCCAGAAGTGGAGTCGGCACGACTTCCGGCCCGCCCGGCGCCAGCACCGGCTCATCAATTGGACACGGTAGCGCCGCCATTGCGGGCGACCACGGCCGGGCATCGCTGGCTACGCGCCACCCTGGGCAGCGACCACTACGCGTTTGAACTGCTGCGGGTGCAGGAAGTGGTGCGCATGGCCACCATCACGGCCATGCGCGGCACCTCCCGCGCGATGTTGGGCGTCATGAACCTGCGTGGACGCATCGTGCCGGTATTCGATCTTGCCCGCTGGCTGGGTACCGGCGAAGTCACCATCGACGAGAACGTCCGCATCATCGTGGTCGAGCGCGACGACGAGCTGATCGGCGTGCTGGTCTCGGCGGTGGAGGACGTGGTGACGCTGGCGCGCGAGCACATCGAGCCGCCGCTACCGGGCAACGACCCTGGCGGGGTACTCGGTGTCGCCCGGGTCGGCCGCGCCCCAACGGTTCTGCTGGATGCCAACGCATTGTTTGAATGAATCTTCAAGTTCCCGCGCACTGCGCCGTTAACGCCATTGACTGCAGCCATTTACTGCAACGGCCGCCCATTCCATGAATGAAATATCGTTACAACCCGACTTGGGTATCGAGCACGTCGAAGCGCTACGGGCGACGCTCGCGCCGCTCCTCAACCGTGCCGGCATGCTGGCATTGACTGGCGACCGGGTAGAGCGGGTGCATACCGCCGGCCTGCAGCTGTTGCATGCCTTCATCCGCGACCGCGCGAACGCCGGTCACGGCACCACCATCACCCTGGCCTCGCCTGCCCTGATGGACGCGGCGCGCGTGCTCGCGCTGACCGGCGTGCTGGGGCTCGGCGCACCGGTTGGAACGGCTGGCGACCTTGAAAACAATGGAGATCCCGCATGAGCGCCAAGCTGCTGATCGTCGATGATTCCACTTCCATGCGGCAGATGGTCGCCTTTGCCCTGTCGTCGGGCGGCTACACCGTGCACGAGGCGGAAGACGGACAGGCTGCACTGGATATCGCCAGGACCACCCACTTCGACGCCGTGGTGACCGACGTCAACATGCCGCGCATGGACGGGATCGAACTGATCCGCCAACTGCGCCAGTTGCCCGGCTACAAGTTCACCCCGCTGTTGATGCTGACCACCGAGTCGGGTGGCGACAAGAAGCAGGAAGGCCGCGCCGCCGGCGCCACCGGCTGGCTGGTCAAGCCGTTCGATCCCGAACAGTTGCTCGCCACGGTTCGCAAGGTTCTCGCCTGACACCATGGACATCACCCAATTCCACGCCGCGTTCTTTGAGGAAAGCCGTGAAGGGCTGCAAGCCATGGAAGCGGGTTTGTTGCGCCTGGAAACCCAAATGGAACCGGATCTGGAGCCCGGCATCGCCGACGGTGACACCATCAACGTCATCTTCCGCGCCGCGCACTCGATCAAAGGGGGTGCGGCCACGTTCGGCTTCGGTGACGTCACCGACCTGACCCACCTGCTGGAAACGTTGCTGGATGAGACCCGCTCTGGCCACCGCTATCTCGACCACGTCGCCATCGATGCGTTGCTGGACGCGGTGGATGTACTGCGAGGATTGCTCGCGGTGGCCGAACACGGCGGGCAGGTCGACCAGCAGGCCATGAGTCGCGTGCGCTCCGGACTGGACCGACTGCTGGCAAGTGAGGCGGGTGCTGCGCCGGCCATTGCTGCAGCGGGAAAGACCGGCGACATGGGCGACCCCGAACACTGGCGCATCGGATTCCGCCCGGAAACCTCGTTGTTCATGACCGGCAACGACCCGCTGCGGATCCTGCGCGAACTGGGCAGCCACGGCGAGTTGACCGCGACCTGCCTGGATGACCGCCTGCCGGCGTTCGACGTACTCGACCCGTTCGAGGCGCACCTGGCTTGGGACCTGATGCTGCCGGGCAACGTGCCGCGCGCCACCATCGACGAAGCGTTCGCGTGGGTCGAAGACCAGTGCGAGCTGTCGATCGAGGCCGTCGCCGCGACGTCGTCGCTGCGGATGCCGAAACCCGCCCTTGCCGCCGTGCCGTCCGACGACGAATCCACTGCCGCCCGCACGCCGGGCGCCGCCCGCGCCGCCAATGCGGACGCCGACACCTCCATTCGCGTCGCCGTGGCCAAGGTCGATGCGTTGATCAACCTGGTCGGCGAACTGGTCATCACCCAGGCGATGCTGCGCCAGCGTTCCGAAAACCTGGACCCGGTGGCCAACGAAACCCTGCTGACCGGGCTCGGCCAGCTCGACCGCAACACCCGCGACCTGCAGGAAGCGGTGATGAGCGTGCGCATGCTGCCGGTGGAATTTGCCTTCAGCCGCTTCCCACGCATGATCCGCGACCTGGCCTCGCGGCTCGACAAGAAGGTCCGCCTGCGCACCTTCGGCGAGGCCACCGAACTGGACAAGGGCATGATCGAGAAGATCGTCGACCCGCTGGTGCACCTGATGCGCAACGCGATCGATCACGGCCTGGAGTCCGCCGACGAGCGCCGCGCCGCGAACAAGGACGAGACCGGGACCATCACCATGAACGCCGCGCACCAGGGTGGCCACATTCTGATCGAGGTCAGCGACGACGGCCGCGGCATGGACCGCGACCGCATCGTGCAGAAGGCGGCCGAACGCAACCTGCCGCTGCCGGAAAACCCGACCGATGCACAGGTCTGGGACCTAGTCTTCCACCCCGGATTCTCCACCGCCGATGCGTTGTCGGACCTGTCCGGGCGCGGCGTCGGCATGGACGTGGTCAAGAGCAACATCCTGGCACTGGGCGGCCAGGTTGAGATCCGCAGCGAAAAGCACATCGGCACCACCGTGTCGATCCGGCTGCCACTGACGCTCGCGATCCTGGACGGCATGTCGGTCGCGGTCGGCGACGAGGTGTTCATCCTGCCGCTCAACATGGTGGTCGAGTCGTTGCAGCCGCAACCACACGAGGTGCGCACGATCGCCGGCGACACCCGTGTGCTGCATGTGCGCGACGATTACCTGCCGCTGGTCAACCTGCGCCAGCAATACCGGCTGCCACCGGCCGATGCGGCCACCGCACCGATCGCGGTGGTCGTGGAAAGCGGGGGCCGCCGCCTGGCACTGGAAGTGGACGAACTGCTCGGCCAACAGCAGGTGGTGGTGAAGAACCTGGAAGCCAACTACCGCCGGATCCCGGGCATCTCCGGCGCGACCATCCTCGGCGACGGTCGCGTCGCCCTGATCATCGACGCCGCCGGCATCGGGACCGGCACTCCGTTGCCCGTCGCCGCCTGAGCCTGCCCGCCCCATTCATTGCCGCCGCCGCGGATTGCACCAAGGACACATCCCATGACCGACTCCACGCCCAACCGCACCCTGCTTGCCCCACGCGCCACGTACACCCAACCGGGGCTGGATGCCGACACCGACAACAGCGAGTTCCTCACCTTCGCCCTGGGCGAGGAAGAGTACGGGGTGGACATCCTCAAGGTGCAGGAGATCCGCGGCTACGACGCCGTGACCCGCCTGCCCGACGCGCCCGACTACATCAAGGGCGTGGTCAACCTGCGCGGCACGATCGTGCCGGTGATCGACATGCGCCTGAAGTTCCGCCTCGCCAACGCCGACTACACCGCGGTGACGGTGATGATCGTGCTCAATGTCTCCGATCGCATCGTCGGCATCGTGGTGGACAGTGTCTCGGACGTCATCCGCCTGGGCGGCGACCAGATCCGCCCGGTTCCCGAATTGGGCGTGACCATCGACCGCCAGTTCCTGACCGGTATTGGCACACTCGACGAGCGCATGCTGATCCTGCTGGATATCGAGCGCCTGATGACCAGCACCGAGATGGGCCTGGTGGCCGAGGCTGCAGCACTGCAGTAGCCAATCTTCGGTCAGCTGCAGGTTTCACTGCAGGATCCCCCAAAATAAAAACGCGCCGGATTCGGCGCGTTTTTTTTGCGGGCGCCGAAGCGCACGGGCATAAGGCGATGGCCTTCAGAGGGTGAAGTCCAGGCGCACCTTGCCACGACCACCACCCGGCTCGAACGTCCACTGCTTCACCGCGCTCACCGCGGCCGACTCGAACGTGCGCGACGGACGCGCGTTGACGACCGAGACGCTCTCCACGCTGCCGTCGGCACCCACGGTGAACTCCACTTCGACAAACCCTTCAGTACGGTTGCGAGCCGCCTCGGCGGGATAGGTCGGCTCCACACGCTTGATCGGGCTGAGAGCGGCTTGGGCCGGGAGGGCGAACGCCAGTGCCAGCGCGGCAATGACAAGGACCTGGTAACGGGGCATGGGGGGACTCCTGAGTGTGGGAACGTATTGGATCGTGTGGGGACGGGAACACATGCTCCCGCTGTACTTCCACACATCGGCCAGCACGGAGGTTTCTTTAGCTCCACGCGGATTTGCCAGTGATCGCTAAAGTTTCCGTTCATCCAGCCGTTGTCCCGGGGGTCGATCAAAACGATTCACTCCCCGAGGTCTCCGATGTCCAATCGCCACACCCCCTCCTTGCTGGATCGCGCCCTGGCCCCAGCCATGCAGCTCATGGCGCGTCTGCGCTTCGGCCACAAGGCATTGGTCATCGGTGCCGCATTCATGCTGACCTGCGGCCTGCTGGCCGGCATCCTGGTGGTACGAACCAACGCCGACATCAAGGCGGTGAAGCAGCAACGCACGGCGGTTGAAGGGCTGTCGCACCTGCAGAGCTCGATGCTGGCCATGCAATCCCATCGACAGATGAGCACCCGGGTCTCGGCCAAACAGGACGTGCCCGCGCAGGAGATCGCCGGCACCGCTTCCACCGCTGCCACCGAACTGGATGCCGCCGCACGCTGGGCCGGCCAGACCCTGAAGGACGCGGACGTCCGTACTGCCTTCAAGCAGGCGCAGGACGGATGGGCGAGCGTCAGCAGCGGTGACGCCGGCGCCGACGTGACTGAATCCACGATCCAGCAGGTACGCGGACTGATGGGCCTGGTGGCGGAGCGCACCGGTCTGTCGCATTCCCAGGAACCCACCGTGCTGTACATGGGCCGTGCCGCCAGCGAGTGGCTGCCGACATTGGCCGAATACACCTCGCAACAGGGCGTGGTCGGATTGCGGGTACTGGGCGAAGGGGCGATCTGGGTAGACGACCGCACCGGCCTGGCCGTGTCGCGCACCATGCAGGACTTCCTGCGCAGCCGGATCGAACTGGAGCTGGCCAATGCCGAGCAGCGCATGCCGTCGCTGGTTGCCACCGCCGGCAAACCCATCGAGGCCGCGCTGGAGTCGATGGGTAAGCAGAACGATGCCATCGCCACCCACATCCTGGATGCCGACACCCCCGTGCTGCCAGTGGAAACCCTGGCCGCACGCGAGCATGCCACCCAGTTGGCGATGGCCGCCGCGATGGTCGGATCGATCAACTCGCTGGATGCCGCCGCCGCTGCCCAGATCTCACGCATGACGACATCGGCCAACCTCACCTGGATGGTGGTGGTGCTGATGCTGCTGATCGCGGGCTACCTGTTCCTGGGGTTCAGCCGCAGCACGCGCGATTCGCTGCTGAAAATCCAGCAGGCCACCGAGTCCATCGCCGCCGGTGAGTTCCCGCAGAGCGTCCGCGTCGACAGCCAGGACGAACTGCGCGACATCGCCCGCAGCCTGGAGCGCGCGGTCACCAGCCTGCGCACGTTCGCCGGCGCACAGCGCGACGTCTATGAGGCCCACCAGGCCGGCAACATCGACGAGCGCCTGGACGCGGCGGCGTTCCCGGGCGCATTCGGCGAGATGGCCGAAGAGATCAACACACTGGTCGCCTCGCACATCGACCTGACCCGCAAGACCATCGAGATGGTCGGCGCCTACGCACACGGCGACCTGTCAGGTGACATCGAGCGCTACCCCGGCACCAAGGCCGAAGTCACCGCTGCGGTGGATGCGGTCAAGGTCAATACACAATCGGTCACCGCCGAGATCAAGAAGCTGGTGGACGCGGCGGTGGCCGGCGACTTCAGCCAGCGTGGCGACGCCGAGCAGTTCGAGTTCGTTTACCGCGACATGATCCTGGGCCTCAACGAGCTGATGGCAAGCGCCGACCGCGGCCTCAACGAGGTCGGTGACCTGCTGACCTCAATGGCCCAGGGTGACCTGACCCAGCACGCGGACACCAACCTGCCGGGCCAGTTTGGTCGCTTGGCGAGTGACGCCAACGACACCGTGCGACATCTGTCGGAGATCGTCGGCCAGATTCGCCAGGGCAGCGACGCGATCAGCGCCGCCGCCAGCGAGATCGCCGCTGGCAACAACGACCTGTCACATCGCACCGAGCAACAGGCCGCCTCGCTGGAGGAGACCGCCTCCTCGATGGAGGAGCTCACCTCCACCGTGCGCCAGAACGCCGACAACGCCCGCCAGGCCAACCAGCTCGCCATCGGCGCGGCCGAGGTTGCCGGCCAGGGCGGCGAGGTTGTGGGCCAGGTGGTGGACACCATGACCGGCATCAACGAATCCTCGCGCAAGATCGTTGAGATCATCAGCGTGATCGACGGGATCGCGTTCCAGACCAACATCCTCGCGCTCAACGCCGCGGTGGAAGCCGCTCGTGCCGGCGAGCAGGGCCGCGGCTTTGCCGTGGTCGCCTCCGAGGTGCGTTCGCTCGCGCAACGCTCGGCTGCTGCTGCCAAGGAGATCAAGACCCTGATCGACGACTCCGTCAGCAAGGTCGAGAACGGCAGCGCGCTGGTCGGGCGCGCTGGCAAAACCATGGACGAGATCGTCACCAGCGTGAAGCGCGTCACCGACATCATTGCCGACATCTCCGCCGCCTCGCAGGAGCAGAGCAGCGGCATCGAACAGGTCAGCCAGGTCATCACCCACATGGACGAAGGCACCCAGCAGAACGCCGCGCTGGTGGAGGAAGCCACCGCCGCAGCGCGCTCGCTGGAGCAGCAGTCCGAGCAGCTGGTGCAGACAGTCGCCGCGTTCCGGCTGGAGGCAGGCACGACCACCGCCAGCAACGGCGTCGCTTCCGCTGCCTCGGCAAACACCGCCAAGGCGAACCTTTCGGTGGCGGATTTCACCGTCAAGGCGCCCAGCGCAGCAACCGGCAAAGCCATCACCAGCGCCCGCCGCCACAGCCAGCGCACCGCATCGGCAACGGCGGTGAACGACCAACACTGGCAGGAGTTCTGATCGCGCCGGAAACCACAGGCGCACCAGAATTCGCACACGAAAGACAGCCGTTGGCCCCTGGGTCACGGCTGTTTTTTCCTATGGGTTGCTTGATCCAGAGGCGACACCACTACTGACGGCCCGCCCCGGACACTCAAGACAAGCCCCCACCGGCCGTTATCTGGGGCATGGGATCCGCCTCGGATCCTTCCGGCGCCTGGCCGCTGAACGCAAACGCTTTCATCCCCAGAGGGTTCCATGCGCAACAACCTTCCTGTTACCGACGTCGAAATTGAACTCGACAACGACGCCACGCTGGTTTCCTACACGGACAGCAAGGGCCGGATCCTGTCGGTCAACCGGGACTTTATCCAGGTCAGCGGCTTCAACGAGGCCGAGCTGATCGGTCAGGCGCACAACATCGTGCGCCACCCGGAGATGCCGTCGGCGGTGTTCGCCAACTTCTGGCAAACGCTCCAGGCCGGTCGCCCATGGGTCGGCGTGATCAAGAACCGCTGCAAGAACGGCGACTTCTACTGGGTGCAGGCGCATGTCACCCAGGTATACGAACGTGGACAACTCACCGGCTACATGTCGGTTCGACGCAAGGCCAGCCGTGCCGCCATCGCCACCGCCGAGCGCGACTACGCGGCATTCCGCAACGGCCGCGCGAACGGATTGCGCATCCATGTCGGCTCGATCGGCAAACGCGACTCGCTGCGCGATCTCAATCCGCTTTGGCGGCTGTCGTTGCGCCAGCGCCTGATGCTGGCCGCCGTCGGCGCCGGTGCCTTCGCCATGGCACTGGTCTGGCTGGCAACCGGCGGCACCAATGTCGGCTTTCTGTATGCCGTCGCTGCGCTGGCCGGCCTGTTCGGGATCTACAGTGCGTGGTGGTTGTCGCGCGATGTCGTCGACCGGCTGGATCAGACCATCGGGCATTTCCGCCACATCAGTTCGGGCGATTACACCGATGTGATCCCGATCGCGCGCAATGACGAGATCGGCCGGGTGATGCAGGCCGTCAAGTCGATGCAGATCCGGCTCGGCTTCGAGGTCCAGGAGCAGCAACGCGGCAACGAAGCCAACACCCGTATCCGGAATGCGCTGGATTTTGCCAACACCAACATCCTGGTTGCCAACCGGGAACTGGTGATCGTGTATGCCAACAGCGCCATCCAGACATTGATGAGCAATGCTGCCAATGGAATCCGCCGCACCCTGCCCGACTTCGATGCGCAACACCTGATCGGCAGCGACATCACGCCACTGCTGCAGGATCCCGGCCAGTCGCACACGCAACTGTTGCAGCTTCAGCAGGCGTCGACCCGCCGACTCCAGCTTGGCGACTACACGATGGATGTCATCGTCACACCGGTACGCGATGCCATCGGCACCCAGATCGGCGTGGTCAGTGAATGGCGCGACCGCACCGTCGAACTGGCCATGCAGGCGGAAGTCACCGAGGTGCTGCAGGCCGCCGCCGATGGGGACTTCAGCCGCCGTATCCGCACCGACGACAAGCAGGACTTCCTGCTTCTGCTGGCCGAAAGCATCGACCGGTTGCTGGCTTCGACCAGCACCAGCCTGGATGCGATGCAATCGGTGCTGCATGCGTTGGCGCAGGGCGACCTGAGCCATCGCATCGATGCCGACCTGCGTGGCGTGTTCGGTGACATGAAGGGCAGCACCAACCGCACCGTCGACCAGATCGCCGCGACCGTCGGTGCGATCCAGTCCGGTGCCCAGGCCATCGATGCCGCCGCGTCGCAGATCGCCGTCGGCAACCGGGAGCTGTCCCAACGCACCGAACAACAGGCCACCTCGCTGGAGGAGACCGCCTCTTCGATGGAGGAGTTGACGTCCACCGTCCACCAGAACGCCGACAACGCCCGCCAGGCCAATCAGTTGACCATCAGCGCGGCGGAAGTGGCCAGCCAGGGCGGCGAAGTCGTCGGCCGCGTGGTTCACACCATGAGCGGGATCAGCGAATCCTCGCGCAAGATCGTCGACATCATCGGCGTGATCGACGGCATCGCGTTCCAGACCAACATCCTGGCGCTCAATGCCGCGGTGGAGGCCGCTCGAGCCGGCGAACAGGGGCGCGGCTTTGCCGTGGTCGCCTCCGAGGTGCGCTCGCTCGCGCAGCGTTCCGCCACGGCCGCCAGGGAGATCAAGACCCTGATCGACGATTCGGTGGAACAGGTCGGCATCGGCAGCCAACTGGTCGAGCAAGCCGGCCGCACCATGCAGGACATCGTCAGCAGCGTGAAACAGGTGGCCGGACTGGTCGCCGACATCAGCCTGGCATCGCAGGAGCAGTCCACCGGGATCGACCTGATCAACCAGATGATCATGCAGGTCGACGAGGGCACCCAGCAGAATGCCGCACTGGTCGAGGGAGCCGCCGCCGCGGCGCGCAGCCTGGAGCAGCAGTCCAGTCATCTGGTGCAGACCGCGGCGGCATTCCGTCTTGGCAGTGAAAGCACTGGCGCAACGGCCAACATGCCTCGCCCCGAATACTCGAAGGCCGCGACGCAGCGCCCATTGGGCGCCCTGCGAGCTGTGGCGGGTCCAACCACCAGACGGATACCCCGACATGCATGAGGCTGTTGCGGCCGCACCCCGTGACCCGGCGACGACGCGGGAGTTCGTCTTTGACGAGCGCGACTTCCGCCGCGTCGCCCGGTTGATCCACGTCCGCGCGGGGATCAACCTCAGTCCGCACAAGCGCGACATGGTGTACAGCCGCCTGGCCCGTCGCGTGCGTGCATGCGGCATGCAACGCTTCGACGAATACCTGGACGCACTGGAGCGCGACGGCAGCGAGGAGTGGGAGCACTTCACCAACGCGTTGACGACCAACCTGACGTCGTTCTTTCGCGAGTCCCACCATTTCGACATGCTGTCCGAGCACCTGCTGGCCGCCCATGCGGCGCGCACCGACCGGCGTGCGCCGCTGACGATCTGGTGCTGCGCCGCATCCACCGGCGAGGAACCCTACTCCATCGCCATCGCCGCCTGCGAAGCGTTCGCCACCCTCGCCCCGCCGGTGCGCATCCTGGCCACCGACATCGATACCAGCGTGCTGGAGAGCGCCGCGTTGGGGCGGTATTCGATCGACCGCATCGACGCATTGTCACCGCAGCGGCGGCAGGCCTATTTCCAGGCCGGCAGCGGGCCCAACGCGGGCCTGTGCCGGGTACGACCGGAGCTCCAGTCGCTGGTGAGCTTCCGGCCGCTCAATCTGCTGGATGAAAGCTACCGGCTGCGCGGCGGGTTTTCGGCGGTGTTCTGCCGCAACGTGATGATCTATTTCGACAAGCCCACCCAGTACCAGATTCTGGCGCGCATCGCGCCGTTGCTGGCTCCCGGCGGAGTGCTGTTCGCCGGCCACTCCGAGAGCTTCACCCACGCACTGGACGTAGTCACCCCGTGCGGACGCACCACCTACCGGGCCACCGGAACAGCACCCTCGCCATGAGAAGCCGCCACCCCGGCAATGCCGCCGTCGCCGATGCGGGCCTGGTCACCGAACCCGGCCACTATTACGACAAGGCCCTGCAGACCCACGCGGTGCGGTTGATGCCGGCCGAGTACCGGGTCAGCAGCGAGCCGCTGGCACTGGTCACGCTGCTGGGATCCTGCGTGGCGGCCTGCCTGTACGACCCGCTGATCGGCGTCGGCGGCATGAACCACTTCATGCTGCCCGGCGCGGCGGGCAACACCCGCAACGACCTTGCCGATGGCGACATGAGCGCCCGCTATGGCGCGCACGCGATGGAACTGGTGATCAACGACCTGCTCAAACGCGGCGCCAACCGCTCCCGGTTGCAGGCCAAGGTATTTGGCGGCGGCAACGTGCTGAGTGGATTCCACAACGACCCCATCGGCACCCGCAACGCACGCTTCGTGCTGCAGTACCTGGTGGCCGAACGCATCCCGGTGGTCGCGCAGGATCTGGGCGATACCCAGCCACGCAAGGTGTGCTTCTTCGTGCAGACCGGCCGCACCCTGGTGCGTCGCCTGCCGTCGACACGCGACGACGACATCGTCCGCGCCGAGCGCGCCTACTACGGCGACCTCAACCGCGCGCCGGTCGCCGGCAGCGTCGAGTTGTTCTGATGGATGGGCAACGTGTCCGGGTGCTGGTGATCGACGACTCCGCATTGATGCGCCGGCTGATGAGCGACCTGCTGTCGGTCGACCCCCTCATCGAGGTGGTCGGCACGGCCGCCGACCCGTTCATCGCCCGCACCAAGATCAAGCGCCTGTCTCCCGATGTGCTCACCCTGGACGTCGAGATGCCGCGCATGGACGGGCTGGCCTTCCTGGGCAACCTGATGCGGCTGCGGCCGATGCCGGTGGTGATGGTATCCACGCTGACCGCGAAAGGCGCGGCGGTGACCCTGGATGCGCTTGCCGCCGGCGCGGTGGACTGTATCGCCAAGCCGCAAACCGATGTCGTGGGTGGTCTGTCGGCTTACGGCGAAGAGCTGCGAGCGAAGGTTCGCCAGGCCGCAAAGACGCGCACCGGCCACCGCGTGAGCGTGCCAACCCAACCCGTGCCGGCCGCCGCCTACCGACATCCGAACCTGCACGTGATCGCCATCGGTGCATCCACCGGGGGCACCAACGCGATTCTCGACGTGCTGTCCGCCTTGCCGGCGGACACGCCGCCGGTCGTAATCGCACAGCACATCCCGGCGGCCTTCAGCGCGGCGTTTGCCGAGCGCCTCAACCAGCACAGCGCGATGACCGTGCTGCATGCCGGGCCGAGCCAGCCGCTGCTGCGCGGCCATGCCTATATCGCCCCGGGCGGGTTGCACCTGCGTGTCTACCGACGCGGCACCACCTGGCACTGCGGCACCAGCGACGACGAGCAGGTGAACGGGCATCGCCCCAGCGTCGATGTGCTGTTTGAATCGGTTGCGCGGCATGTCGGCTCCGGTGCCGGCGCCGCCTTGCTGACCGGCATGGGCAGCGATGGCGCACGCGGATTGCTGGCTTTGCGCGATGCCGGCGCCTATACGCTTGCCCAGGACCAGCCCAGTAGCGTTGTGTGGGGCATGCCGGGCGCTGCCGTCGCCCTGGGCGCGGCAAAGCAGGTCGCCCCGCTGAACGAAGTCGCTATCCGCCTGCTGGCCCGGGGCGAAGCTCGCTGACCGCGATTTACCGGCCTGATGAGATCCCCCGCACGATGCGGGAATGCGCTCACTGCTCGTTAAAGCTTGTCGCGTTCCCGCCGTTATCCGTAGTGACCGCCCCCCGCAAAGAGAGCAGCAATGGACTCCCGTGTAGTTATCCGTCTGGCCGCACCGCTAGCACTCACAATTCTTCTGTTGTGCGCACAACTGCTTGACTGGCCAAGCGCGGCACGCCTGGGCGCCACCGTGGCCGTTGCGGCCGCTTGGCTGGTGTTTGCCTGGTCCCGGCGCGAGCGCACCCCGCCAGCAGTGGTCCGCGAACAGACCCGCCTGTTGGAGGATCTGCGAAAATTCATCAGTGCCGAGGTGAGTGGCTCACACACGGAGATCGAACGCACCCGCGAGCTGATCCGCGAGTCGGTCGGCAAGCTGGGCGGCAGCTTCGAGGCCGTCAACCGGAAATCCCGCCAGCAAAGTGAGATCGTCACCCGCATCATCGACCGCACCGGCGATGAGGGCGGCATGGACGTGCACCAGTTCGCCCTGCAGGCCAGCCAGAAGATGGAGCAACTGGTCGAGGCATTGGAAGAAGTCAGCGGCCAGAGCGGCAACACCGTGACCCACATTGACGCCATGGCCGAGCATCTGGACGGCATCTTCGCGTTGCTTGAAGACGTCAAGTCAATCGCTGACCAGACCAATTTGCTCGCGCTCAATGCGGCCATCGAAGCCGCTCGCGCAGGCGAGGCCGGACGCGGCTTTGCCGTGGTCGCCGACGAGGTACGCAATCTGTCCGAGCGCTCCACTACGTTCAACGAGCAGATCCGCAAGCTGGCCCACAGCTCCAAGGATGCCATCGCCAAGGTCCGTGACACCGTCAGCCAGATGGCCTCCCGGGATCTGGATCGCTCCCGCGGCGCTCGTGCCGAGGCCGCCGGCATGCTGGAGCGCGTGGACGGCATGAACCGCGGACTGGGCAATGGCATGCGCGAGATCGCCGAATGCGGCCAGGCCATCGACAGCTCGGTTGCCGAAGCGGTACGGTCTTTGCAGTTCGAGGACATCGCCACCCAGGCCTTGACGGCGGCTACGGCCCATCTGGAACGATTGAACCAAATCAACGGCGAGGCTGCCAACCTGCAAGGACTGCTGCATCGCAGCCACAGCGACAACGATGTCCAACTCGCACTCAAACAGCTCATGCAACGCGTCGGACAGATGCGCGGCGAGTGGGAACGCCCACCGCACAAGCCGGTGATGCAGCAAACGATGGATGCTGGCAGCGTGGAATTGTTCTAGGTGACACACTGGGTTGCATGACTGAGACCCCCGACGCTTCTTCCGGCAGGCTCCCGTACTCCGTTCGTCGACACTGGCGTTCGGGGACGAGGCTTTCATGCATTACCGGCGCCGTCGTCGTGGTGGCGATCCTGGCCCGACTCGAGTTCGGTGCAGGCCTCACCCGGGAATTGCCCCTGGGTTTCGCCAGTGCGTTGTTCGGCGCCAGCCTGGCCGTCCTGGCCATCCAGCGCGGCTGGCTCCCGACCTCGAGCGGGCGTCACTCGATCGAAGCTCGCCTGAGGCAACAGCGCGAGGAACTGCGGGCGCTGGCCCGACGCATCATCACCTTGCAAGAAGACGAGCGCAGCACGTTGTCGCGCGAGCTCCACGATGATATTGGCCAGGACATCACCGCCATCAAGCTGAGCGTGATGGCGCTGGAAGATGAAGACAGTTCGCAGCGCACCGCGACCATTGCCGAAATCGGCAACATCGCCGACTCAACCGTGATCAAGTTGCGGAACATCTCGTTGCTGTTGCGCCCCCCACAACTGGACGCGCTGGGGCTGGAGTCGGCCTTGCGCTGGCAGGCCAGCGCGTTGATTCGCCCCGGCGGTCCACGACTGGAGCTGGCGCTGGAGCCATTGCCTCGGCGCCCGGATCCGGCGGTGGAGGTCGCCTGCTTCCGGATCGCACAGGAAGGGCTGACCAATGCCTTGCGACACTCAGGCGCCAGTGCGGTAAGCCTGACGCTGGTATGCGACGGTCATTCGCTGTTGCTCACCATCCATGACAACGGCTGCGGCTTCGATCGCGCGCGAACTCGCGGACTGGGAATGATCACGATGCGTGAACGGGCGCAACAACTGGATGGCACGTTGCAGATCGACACCCAGTCCGGACTCGGCACCCGCCTATCCGCACGCTTTCCCATGCACCGGTCGACCGCGATTTAACTGCCCTGCGAACGCCGCCACGCCGCCAGCAACACGGCAGTGGCGGCCGCGACGTTGAGGCTTTCCACCGCACCGCTGCCGGGAATCGACAGGCGCAGGTCACAAGTGCTGGCGAACGGACGATCCATCCCGGCACTCTCTGCGCCGAGGACATACACCAGGCGCTGCGGCAGCGCGGTAACAAACAGGTCGTCACCGCCGTCGACGACGGTCGCGGCAACGGTGAAGCCTGCCTCGCGCAGTTGGGTGAGCGCATCGGTGCTGCCCGGCAAACGCACCATCGATACCGATTCGGCGCCGCCTTCGGCGACCCGGGCGGCCGCGCCCGACAACGCCAATGACGAATCCTCGGGAAACAGCACCGCTGCGGCGCCGAAGTGCGCGCACGAGCGCAGGATCGCGCCGAGGTTGTGCGGATTGCCGACGCCATCGAGCCAGATCGCGCACTGCGGACCGGCGGCCAGCCTGGCCAGCCAGTCAGGCAGTGGCTCCGGCTCGGCACGCAGGACGTCAGCGATCACACCTTCGTGGTGGGAGCTGGCAGCCAGCTTGCGCAGGTCGTCCTCTTCCACCACCCGATAGCCGATGCGGTTGGCGGAACACCACTTCAGCAACGGCTGCAGTACCGGGATACGCGACTGGGCCAGGTACACCTTGCGGATCGCCTCGGGACGCCGCTGGAACGCAGCACGCACCGCGTTCAGGCCATACAGGCGCAACTCGCGGCCTTGCTTGTCGGACGCGTGCTTGTCAAAGACCGGTTTGCCGGACGCCACGGTATCCGCATCGGCCGCTGCCGGCGCGTCGACTCGCCGCGGTGATTCGGACGACTGGCCCCCTGATGGCACACCACGTCGGCCACCACGCGCCGCACCGCGCGCCCAGGGATCAACGCTCATCTGGACGCTCCGGCGCCTGGCGTGGATCGCCATCACGCTCGTCGGTCTCCACGACTTCCAGACCATCGATGCGACGCTCCCAGAACCGTGCGTTGCGGATTCCCAGGGCCCGCGGGTCGAAGCTGTGTTCTGCGACGCCGAGTTTCTTCTGCGCCTCGTAATCGCGCAACGCGGCCAGCGCGGGCTTTTGCAGGATCAGGATCGCGACCAGGTTGAGCCAGGCCATCAGCCCCACGCCGATATCGCCCAACGTCCAGGCCATGCCCGAGCTGCGCACCGCACCGAAGGTAACCGCCGCCAGCAACAAGATCCGCAGCAGGAAGATCAGCCACGGCCGATGGATCTTGCGGTTGATGTAGGCGATGTTGGTCTCGGCCATGTAGTAGTAGGCAACGATGGTGGTGAAGGCGAAGAACAGCAACGCCAGCGCGACGAAGCCGGCACCGTAGCCGGGGAGGATCGCCTCGACCGCATTCTGCGCGAACGCGGGCCCCGCCACTACGCCGGGCAGGCCCTCCACCAGCATCGCGCCGCTCTTGCCAACCACGTTGTACATGCCGGTGGACAGGATCATGAATGCGGTCGCGGAACACACCAGCAAGGTGTCCACGTAGACCGAGAACGCCTGCACGTAACCCTGTTGCGCCGGGTGGCTGACTTCGGCGGCGGCGGCGGCGTGCGGTCCGGTGCCCTGACCGGCCTCGTTGGAGTAGATGCCACGCTTGACCCCCCACTCGATCGCCAGGCCGATCATGGCGCCAAACCCTGCCTGCATGCCGAACGCGCTCTTGAAGATCAACACGAACATCGGGCCGATCTGTTCGGCGTTGAGGAACATGATCACCAGCGCGACCAGGATGTATGCCAACGCCATGAACGGCACCACGACCTCGGCAAAGCGCGCGATCCGCTTGACGCCACCGAAGATGATGAAGCCCAGCGCCACCACCACGAACGCGGCGGTGACCTCCGGCGGGAGGCCCCAGGCGGTGGTCATGCTCTCGGCGATCCCGTTGGCCTGCACGCCCGGCAGCAGGAAGCCGGTCGCAATGATGGTGACCGCAGCAAACAACCATGCGTACCACTTCTGCCCCATCGCTTTTTCGATGTAATAAGCCGGGCCGCCGCGGTACTTGCCCTCGCTGTCTTTCTCTTTGTAGATCTGCGCAAGGGTGGATTCGACATACGCGGTCGACGCGCCCAGGAATGCCATCACCCACATCCAGAACACCGCGCCCGGGCCGCCGAAGGCAATCGCGGTGGCGACGCCGGCGATGTTGCCGATGCCGACCCGGCCCGACAACGACATGGCCAACGCCTGGAACGAGGACACGCCGGCGACGGAACTCTTGTTGGTCAACATCAACCGGATCATTTCCGGGACACCACGTATCTGCAGGAAGCGGGTGCGGAACGAGAAGTACAGGCCGGCACCCAGGCACAGGGCGATCAGCGCCTTGCTCCACAGGATGGCGTTGAGTGCGTTGACGAAGTCTTCCACGTGTCGGTATCCCTTGGCCGTGAGTGCGCCGAAATCGGCCGGCGACAAGAGTGGCACCTTAACCGGAATTCATCCTGGCGAAAAACCCCGGCAGTCATGGACGGACATGACGCGGGGTTTCCGGGGGGTGTCACTCAGGCGTGGCCACCGACTTCAGGCGTTTCCGCTTCCAGTCGCTCCAGCTCGCGCGACACCGCGTGCGGGGAACGGGTGTACTTCGCCAGCAACACATAGAACGCCGGCACCACGAACAGTGACAACAAGGTGGACAGCGATACGCCGAAGATGATCACCACGCCGATGGTGGCCCGGCTGGCAGAGCCAGGCCCACCGGCCAGCACCAATGGCAGCGCGCCCACCGCAGTCGCAATCGAGGTCATCAGGATCGGCCGCAGCCGTACCCCGGCCGATTCAATGATTGCCTGCTGGATGCTGCGTCCCTCGTCACGCAACTGGTTGGCGAACTCCACGATCAGGATGCCGTTTTTCGCCGCCAGCCCGATCAACATCACGATGCCGATCTGGCTGAACAGGTTGAGCGTCCCCCCGGTCGCGGCCAGCCCGACCAGCGCCCCAAGCACCGCCAGCGGAACCGTCAGCATGATCACGAACGGATGGATGAAACTCTCGAACTGCGCCGCCAACACCAGATAGACCACCAGCAGCGCCAGCGCGAACGTCAGCACCACCGCACTGCCCGCCTTCTGGTACTCGCGTGACTCACCCTTCCAGTCGACCTGCGCGTACTCGGGCAACTCGGTGCTGACCACGCCTTGCAGGAACTCCAGCGCCTCGCCCATCGTGTAACCCGGCGCCAGACCAGCGGTGATGGTGATCGCGCGCATGCGGTTGAAGCGGTTGAGGCTGCCCGCCTCGGCCAACTCGCTCAGCGTGACCAGGTTGGACAGCGGTACCAGCTCGCCACTGGTCCCGCGCACCTGGATCGCCGACAGGTCCGCCGGCGAAGCTCTGCCTTCGCGGCCGGCCTGCACGATCACGTCGTATTCCTCGCCGTCCTGGACGAAGGTCGTGACCCGGCGGCTGCCCATCATGGTCTCCAGCGCATGACCGATATCGGTAACACTCACGCCCAGGTCGGCGGCACGCTGGCGGTCGATCTGCACCCGCATCTGGGGCCGGGTTTCCTTGTAGTCCGAGTCCACCGAGAACAGTCCCGGGTTGGCTTCCATGCGCTTCATCATGGTGTCACGCCATTTGGCGATCTCGACATACTCCGGGCCACCCAGCACGATCTGGATCGGCTGCCCACGGCTGCCAACCAGACCTCCACCTACGCGTGGCTGCGCGCGCACGCCGGTCAGCTGGTCCAGGTCGGCCCGCAACGATTCGGCGACTTCAGCCGTGCTGAGCTCGCGTTGGTTCCAGTCCTGCAGGAACACGATCACGTTGCCGGTGTGCATTTCCTCGGTGGCACCCCAGCCACCCGGTGCCCGGGTGTTGTAGCGACGGATCGCGTTGTCTTCGCCGGTATGGGCGGCCATGATTTCCTCGACCTGCTCGACCTGCTTGACCGTGTAGTCGAAACCCGCACCTTCCGGGCCGGTGATGGAGACGAAGAAGGACCCGCGATCCTCGGCCGGAGCCAGTTCCGATGGCACCACCTGGATCAAGCCATAACTCAGCACCAGCGCACCGGCCATCAGTACCGCCACCAGCCAGCGCTTGCCGAGGTGGCGTCCCAGCCAGCCCTGGTAGCCGCCACTCACCTGGACCAGCTTGCGGTTGGTCCAGCGGTGCAGCCGGTTGGATTTCTCCTGGTCGTGGGGACGCACCAGCAGCGACGACATCATCGGCGTCAGGGTCAATGCGACAAATGCCGACAGCGCCACCGCCCCGGCCAAAGCGACCGACAACTCGCGAAACAGTCGCCCGATATTGCCTTCCATGAAACCGACCGGCAGAAATACCGCCACCAGTACCGTGGTGGTGGCGATCACCGCAAACCTGACCTGTTGCGTGCCACGCACCGCGGCGACCAGTTTTGGCTCACCAAGGTCGGCGCGCCGCTGGATGTTTTCCAGCACCACGATCGCGTCGTCCACCACCAGTCCGATCGACAACACCAGCGCGAGCAGGGTCAACAAGTTGATCGAGTAGCCAAACAGGTACAACGGAATGAAGGCCGCCACCAGGCACACCGGCACGGTCACCGCCGGGATCAGCGCCGCGCGGAAACTGCCCAGGAACAGCCAGATCACCAGCAGTACGAGTGCCATGGCCTCTGCCAGCGTCCAGTACACGCGCTTGATCGATTCATCGATGAAGACGGTGTCGTCGTAGGCGACAAAGATGTTCATCCCTTCCGGCAACGTCTTCTGGATCTCCACCGCCTCGGCCTTGGCCGCGCGGGTCACGTCCAGCGCATTGGCCGTGGAGGTCTTGACGATTCCCAGTCCAATGTTCGGCTGGCCGTTGCTCTTGTAATAGGCACGACGCTCGGCCGAGGCGAGCTCGACCTTGGCGACATCACCAATGCGCACCACGTAGCCGCCTTCACCCTGCTTGATCGGGATCTGGGCGAAGTCGGCGGGGTCCTCATACTGGCGGGCAACACGCAAGGTGAAGTCGCGATTCTCGGACTCGATCCGGCCGGCCGGAAGCTCCACGTTTTCGGCCCGCAGCGCCGTCTCCACGTCGCGCGCGGTGACCCCGCGCGCGGCCATCGCGGCACTGTCCACCCAGATCCGCATCGCATAACGCTGACGCCCACCGATCCGGACCTGGGCGACGCCATCGAGGCTGGACAGGCGGTCGGCGATGTAGCGGTCGGCGTAATCCGACAGCTGCAGCGTATCCATACCGGTCGCGCTCATGTTGAGCCAGATGACCGTGTCCGAATCACTGTCAGCCTTCTCCACCTCGGGTGCATCGGCTTCGTCGGGCAGCCGGTCCGCGATACCACTGATGGCGTCGCGCACGTCGTTCGCTGCCGCCTCGATGTCACGCTCCAGGGTGAACTCCAGGGTCACCGCCGAGCGTCCGTTGACGCTGCGTGACTGGATCATCTCCACGCCCTCGATGCCCGACAACGCGTCCTCGAGCACCTGGGTGACCCGGGTCTCGACCACGGCCGCCGAAGCGCCCGGGTAATTGACATCGACCGAGACTATCGGTGGATCGATCGCAGGCAGCTCGCGCAGGGTCAGGCGCGAGAACGCCATGATCCCCAGCACCATCAACAGCAGGCTCATCACGGTGGCAAACACCGGCCGGCGGATGCACAGCTCGGAAAGGTTCATGCGCCCGATGCCACCTTGTCTGCGGCAGGCTCGACCGTGATCGTCGACCCCTCACGCAGTTTGCCGGTGCCATCGACCACCACCGTGTCACCGGGTTGCAGGCCGCTGACGACCTCGGCCACGCCCTTGCCCCGACTGCCGATCATCACATCGGCACGTTCCACCTTGTTGTCCGCCCGAACCCGGTAGACAAACGAGCTACTGCCCACCTGGACAATCGAGATCTCCGGCACCAGCAGCGCCTCGCGCTCGGGCCGGATCAAGGTGACCTGCATCAACATGCCGGGAATCAACTTGCGCTCGTCATTGGCAAACTCGCCGCGTACCACCACGGAGCGGGTCACCGGATCGATCCGGGAATCAATTGTGCTGACGATGCCGGTAAATGTTCGCTCGGGCCAAGACGCGCTCTCGGCGGTCAGCACCTGGCCTATCGCCAGGTGGCCCAATGCGGTCTCCGGCACCGGGAAGTCGACATAAACCTGCCGGGTGTCGTCCAGGGTCGCGATCGGAGTGCCGGGAGTGACCAGCGCACCCGGACTGACCTGGCGCAAGCCCAGGGTGCCGGCAAATGGCGCCCGGATCACCCGGTCCGACAGCTGCGCCCGGATTTGTGCCATCTGCGCATTGGCGGCGTCGCGGGTCGCACGCTGGCTGTCCAGTGATGAACGCGCAATCAGCTGTTGCTTATCCAGCCCGACCATCCGCTGATACAGGCCATCGGCCTCGTCGGCAGTGGCTTGTGCCTCTGCCAGCGCTGCCTGCTGCTGACGCCCACTCAGGGTCACCAGGGGCACCCCGGCCTTGACCTGGTCGCCGCTGTCAAAGTGAACTTTCTCCACCGTCTCGCTGACCTTGGCGGTAATGATCACGGACTCGCGCGCCTTGACCGTTCCCAGCGCCCGCAGGGTGTCGTTCCAGGGCTGCATCTGAAGCGTTTGCGTCGTCACCGGGATGGCATCGGCGGCGGCCGCCTGAACGGCCTCCTCGCTACAGGCGGCTAACGCCAGGGCAATCAAAATCGCGCAAGCTGCGCCTGGTCGGGTGGGGATTCGCATGCTGTGTCCGGATCGCTCGGAAAAACGGATGGGGGGGTGCAACCGCAACTCCGGTGAGTCTAGCCGGAGCCATGTAGCGTCCGCGTGGGCCATAGGTTGGCCGGCCGACAACCGGGACCGTCACGGCATGCCATGGAACCCTGTGTTTTGCTGCAGCTACCGATACTACCGTCGGGCCGTGACATTCTTGCCCTCGCCCCCCCGAAACGAGCCCATCCCATGATCCACGACAGCATTCTCGAGACCATCGGGCGCACCCCGGTGGTGCGCCTGCGCAACCTTGCCCCTGCCGGCGTCACGCTGTACGCCAAGGTGGAATCCTTCAACCCCGGCGGTTCGGTCAAGGACCGGCTGGCGCTGGGAATCATCCTGGATGCCGAATCGCGCGGCCTGCTCAAGCCCGGCGATACCGTGGTGGAGGCCACCTCGGGCAATACCGGGGTCGCACTGGCGATGGTCTGCGCGGCGCGCGGGTACAAATTTGTCGCAGTGATGACCGAGACCTTCTCGATCGAGCGCCGAAAGTTGATGCGCGCCTATGGCGCCAAGGTGATCCTGACCACCGCCGCCGAGCGCGGCACCGGCATGGTTCGCAAAGCGCAGGAACTGGCGACCCGGCACGGCTGGTTCCTCGCCGACCAGTTCGCCAATCCGGCCAATCCTGCTTACCACCGTCAAACCACCGCAGCGGAGATCCTGCAGGATTTCGCCGGCCGTCGACTCGACTGCTTCGTCTCCGGATGGGGCACCGGTGGCACCTTGACCGGCGTTGGCGAGGTGCTCAAGGTCGCCCGTCCCGACGTCCGTATCGTCGGGGCGGAACCCGCCGTTGCCTCGATGCTCGCCGGCCAACCCTGGCAGCCGCACAAGATCCAGGGCTGGACACCCGATTTCGTGCCCGAGGTGCTGAACGCCGAGGTGGTGGACACCCTGGTCCCGGTCGATGACCTAGTGGCACGCGACTTTGCCCGCCGGCTGGCTCGCGAGGAAGGCATCTTCGTCGGCCTCTCCGCGGGCGCCACCGTCGCCGCCGCGCTGGAAGTGGCACAGACCGTCGACGAAGGCTCGGTGATCCTGGCGATGCTGCCCGACACCGGCGAGCGCTATCTCAGCACCTTCCTGCTGGAAGACGTCAACGAAGGCTCCGACGACGATTGGCTGGCCGGATTGCCGTGAGGGCTCCGGTGTGGTGCATTGCGCCTTTGGGTTCCGGTGCATTGCGCCTTTGGGTTCCGGTGCATTACGGCCTTCGGCCTAAAGCACCCTACGGACCACGGATCGAGGTAGGGCGTATTAGGCCGAAGGTCGTAATACGCCGAATGCCAAATCGCGATACAACCAACGCAACGCAAAACGCCGGCATGAAGCCGGCGTTTTGGTTAACCCGATATCGACCGGGCGAAGATGAATCCGGTCAAGCCAGCTTCCACTCGCCTCGCGCGGCCAAACCGTTGTCGCGGGCGCGGGCGAACACCATTTCCTGCGCCTTGCCGATGTTGCCAACCAGGTCCTTGGACCAGATTTCCAGCGCCGCGGCCTGCATCGCGCGGCCGTAGGAGAAAGACAGTGGCCACGGGTTCGGGCCGGCCAGGTTCATGGCATTCAAGTGCGCGGTGGCGTCCTGGTCGGACTGCCCGCCGGAAAGGAACACGATGCCCGGCAGGATCGCCGGCACGGTCGACTTCAGGCACTGCAAGGTGGCCGCGGCGACTTCCTCTACCGATGCCTTCTCGCCGCTCTTCGACCCCGGCAGCACCATCGACGCCTTCAGGATGGTGCCTTCCAGCATCACGTTGTGCTCGTACAGCGAGCCGAACAACGAGCGCAAGGTGATCTCGGAAACCTCGAAGCAGGTGTCGATGTCGTGGTTGCCGTCCATGATCACTTCCGGCTCGACCATCGGCACCAGGCCCTGCTCCTGGCACAGCGCGGCGTAACGCGCCAAGGCATGCGAGTTGGCCTCGATGCAGGTACCCGACGGGCCGTCTTCGCTGATATTGATCACCGCGCGCCACTTGGCGAAACGCGCGCCCAGCTTGTAATACTCCTCAAGGCGCGCACGCAGGCCGTCCAGCCCTTCGGTCACCACGTCGCCCGGGAAACCGGCCAGGGCGTGGGTGCCCTTGTCGACCTTGATGCCGGGGATGATGCCGTTGTCGGCCATCAGTTTGGTGAACGGCACGCCGCCCTTGGTCGACTGGCGGATGGTCTCATCAAACAGGATCGCGCCGGAAATGTGCTCACCCAGGTTCGGCGTGCTCAGCAACATCTCGCGGTAGGCACGCCGGTTCTCCTCGGTGCACTCGATGCCCACGCCATCGAAACGCTTCTTGATGGTGCCGGTGGACTCGTCGATCGCGATGATGCCCTTGCCCGGGGCAACCATCGCCTTGGCGGTTTCGGCAAGCTGTTCGATGCTCATGGATTTCCTGCAAAAGGTGGCTGAATAGCCTTCTAGTATAGCTGGCAGCTCGGGCAAAGGCCATTGCGAAACAGTGGCTTACCGTTCATCACAGCTCGTCCGGACCTTCCGCCTTGCCACCTTCTCCGACCTGCAGCAGGCGCAGGGTGTTGGTCGCGCCACGGTGCTCCATGTGGTCGCCGCTGGTGAAGATCACCCGTTCGCCCATGGCCAGTTGGTCTGCGTCGAACAGTTGGCTGATGGCGCTGCGGACGGCGTCCTGGGTGTCCAGTCCACGACTGTCGAAGCTGAGCGGGATGACGCTGCGCATCAGCGCCATCTTTCGACGTGTACCGGGATGGCGGGACAGGCCGAAGATCGGCACCGGCGCACGAAACCGGGACAGGAAGCGCGCGGTGCCACCCGACTCGGTCATCGCCACGATGGCACGCACGCCGATGTGCTCAGACACGAACATCGCCGCCATCGCGATGGCCTGATCGGCGCGTTGCAGGTTGCGTGGGGCGGCCTCGAAATCGGTGTCGTGGTCGAACTGGCGCTCCGCGCCCAGGCAGATCCGCACCAGCGCCTCGACCGACTTGACCGGATACCGGCCGGCGGCGGATTCGGCCGACAGCATCACCGCATCGGTGCCGTCGATCACCGCGTTGGCGACATCGAGCACCTCTGCCCGGGTCGGGATCGGGCTTTCGACCATCGACTGCAGCATCTGGGTGGCGGTGATGACCACCCGGTTGCGGGCCAGCGATTCGCGGATGATTTTCTTCTGCAGGCCGGGCAGTTCGGCATCGCCAATCTCCACGCCGAGGTCGCCGCGGGCCACCATCACCACGTCGCTGGCGTCGATGATCTCGCCCAGGTTCTCGATCGCCTCGGCACGCTCGATCTTCGACACCAGCGCGGCGTCGCTGCCCGCGGCGCGCGCGATCCGGCGGGCGTCGTGCATGTCGGCGGCGGTGCGGCAGAACGACACCGCGATGAAATCGGCGCCAAGCTGCGCGGCGACCTTGATCAGTTCTTCGTCGTGCTCGGTCAGCGCGCCCAGCGACAGCCCGCCGCCCTGTTTGTTCAGCCCCTTGCGATCCGACAGGTCCCCGTCGTTGAGCACGCGGGTGATGATGCGCTGGCCTTCCACCGCTTCCACCCGCAGTTGCATCATGCCGTCATCGAGCAGCAGCACGTCGCCCGCGGCGACATCGCCGGGCAAACCGAGATAACTGACGCCGACCCCGGATTGCGTGCCCGGCGCGGCATCGGCGCTGGCCAGCAGATCGAAGCGGTCCCCGGCACTGAGGCGCACCTTGCCCTCGGCGAAGCGGTCGATGCGGATCTTCGGCCCCGGCAGGTCGGCCAGGATGCCAATCTCGCGGCCGACCTTGTGCCCGGCCGCGCGCACCGCCTCGGCCCGTGCGACATGCGATGCCGGGTCGCCGTGGGAAAAGTTCAACCGCAC
This sequence comes from Lysobacter sp. A289, assembly GCF_054072675.1. Taxonomy (NCBI): domain Bacteria; kingdom Pseudomonadati; phylum Pseudomonadota; class Gammaproteobacteria; order Lysobacterales; family Lysobacteraceae; genus Lysobacter; species Lysobacter sp. A289. The sequence continues at coordinate 54,072 of NZ_JBSVRN010000001.1, read as the reverse complement.
CACATCGACACCGGCGGCGATGATCGCCTCCAGCACGCCGGGCGCGTCGGTCGCCGGGCCAAGGGTGGCAAGGATCTTGGTACGTCGCAGCAGCGCGGCCATCGGCAGACTTCCATGCAAGGGATCGATCAGATCACGCTAGCACGTCTTCACGTCCGTCCTGCCCGATACAAACCACTGCCGGCCCGCCCCTCGGATGGCCCGGCAGGCAACGCGAGAACCCGCGATTCGCGGGTGGATCAACCCCCCAGCAGACCCGGCAACTGCGCCGGCGCGGCGGCCAGTACCTGGGCACCGGCGGCGCGCAACTCCGCCTCCCCGCCAAACCCCCACAACACGCCGATGTTGCGCATGCCGTGATGGCGCGCACCGTCGATATCCATGTGGCGGTCGCCGATCATCCAGCACTGTGACGGAATCAGCTGCAGCCGCTGCAATGCCTCGGCGATCAGCTCGGGCTTGTCGCTGCGGCTGCCGTCGATGGTCGCGCCGATCACATCGTCGAAACGATGGCCGAACGGCAGGTGGTCGACGATCTTGCGCGCATGCGGCTCGTTTTTCGCGGTCACCACCGCGAGCCGGTGGCCGTCGGCATGCAGCGACTCGATGACCTCGTCGATCCCGTCATAGAGGTCGTGCTCGGCCCAGCCGTGGGTCTCGAAACGCTCGCGGTAATGCTCCACCGCAAGCTCGACATCGGCGGGGTCGTCGAACAGCGGGCCGAAGCTGGTACGCAGCGACGGCCCGATCCAGCGTCGCAGCTCCGACTGCGGCGGCACTGCCACGTTCATCTGCGTCAGCGCGTGGGCCACGCAACGGGTGATGCCGACCGCCGAGTCGATCAGCGTGCCGTCCATATCGAAAAACAGGGTGGGTTTCATCGGTGCTCAGCCGCGTGCCTTGAGTGCCGTCACCGCCGGCAGTTCCTTGCCTTCCAGGAACTCCAGGAACGCGCCGCCGCCGGTGGAGATGTAGCTGACCCGCTCGGCGATGCCGTACTTGTCGACCGCAGCCAGGGTGTCGCCACCGCCGGCGATCGAGAATGCGTTGCTGTCGGCAATCGCACGCGCCAGCACCTCGGTGCCCTTGCCGAACGCGTCGAACTCGAACACCCCGACCGGGCCGTTCCAGACCACCGTGCCGGCGCTGCGAATCAAAGCCGCGTAGCGCGCCGCGGTGTCCGGGCCGATATCGAGAATCATGTCGTCGGCGTCGACCGCATCGACCGCCTTCACCGTCGCCGGTGCATCGGCCGCGAATGCGGGCGCGACGACCACGTCGGTCGGCACCGGAATGTCGGCGCCGCGCGCTTTCGCATCGCTCATGATCTGCTTCGCGGTGTCGACCAGGTCCATCTCCACCAGCGACTTGCCCACGCCATGGCCCATCGCGGCGATGAAGGTGTTGGCGATGCCACCGCCGACGATCAGTTGGTCGACCTTGCCGACCAGCGAGGACAGCAATTCAAGTTTGGTGCTGACCTTGGAGCCGGCAACGATCGCCAGCAACGGCCGCGCGGGCTGGTCGAGCGCCTTGCCCAGCGCGTCCAGCTCGGCCATCAGCAGCGGGCCGCCGGCCGCGACCGGTGCGTGCCGGATGACGCCGTGGGTGGACGCCTGCGCGCGGTGCGAGGTACCGAACGCATCCATCACGAACACATCGCAGAGCGCGGCATACTGCTTCGACAAGGCATCGTCATCGGCCTTCTCGCCGACGTTCATGCGGCAGTTCTCCAGCAACACCAACTGGCCGGGCGCGACATCGACACCGTCGACCCAGTCCTTGACCAGCGGCACCTCGATGCCGAGCAGCGCGGACAGCCGACTGGCGACCGGCGCCAGCGAATCGGCTTCGCTCCACGCGCCTTCGGTCGGCCGCCCGAGGTGCGACATCACCATCACCGCCGCGCCCTTTTCCAGTGCCAGTCGCAGGGTCGGCAGCGCCGCCGCGATGCGCTGCTCGGAGGTGATGCGGGCCGGCTGGCCGGCGACATGCTCGATCGGCACGTTCAGGTCTTCGCGGATCAATACGCGTTTGCCGGAAAGGTCGAGGTCGGTCATGCGGAGAATGGTCATGGGTGCTTCCGTAGTCATGCGGGTGAGCCTGGACGTTCACCAGGCGGGACTGGCCATTGTCCAGTTCGTGGAGATGCCGGGCAAACCTTGCGTGGTTGACGAGGACGCAGCCATTCTGCGACACCGGGCATTTCCCACATATTGTGTTGACTAAAAATTAAAACACGATATGTTGTGCCCGTCGGTGCCGATCCTCGCGATCGGCTGAAAAGGGAAGCCGGTGTGAATCCGGCGCTGCCCCGCAGCGGTAAATGGAAACGAAAGCCGTCTTGGCACTGGGGCAACACGCCCTGGGAAGCGACGGCCAGTAGGAAAGACAGGCACTGCCTGCCCACGTCCAGAGCCCGAAGACCTGCCGACAACCGCGTGATGCACACCGCGCGGTGACCGGCCAGGGAGTCTTCGGGGGAAGACGGTCGGTGTCGCAGAACCCTGCCTCGGGCAGGGTGGCAGGGCGTCCTTCGATGCCCGGCGACACCTTCCGTTTCAGACCCGAGAATTCCACCGCCCGCGGGGGCGTGGCCGTGCCGTCGACAGCACGCTTTGCGCGTGCCGGCGGTGCGCCCATGCCTCCGTGCGTCGACCTTCGAGGGAAGGCCGTCGACCCGTGCGCCCTGCACCGGAGCCCACCCATGACCACCCTCGAACCAGCCACGGCCGACCTCGACCCGATTGCCGCAACCGACCCGTCTATACCCCCGAAAGGAGCCGCCGAACCCGGCTTCACCCTGACCCCGCCGGCCACCGCACTCAGCATGCGCGTGACCAAGCGCAACGGCAGTCACGAACCGGTCGACCTCAACAAAATCGTGCGTGCGATCACCCGCTGCAGCGACGACCTGTACGCGATCGACCCGATGCGCGTCGCCACCCGCACGATCTCCGGCCTGTACGACGGCGCGACCACGTCCGAGCTGGACGAACTGTCGATCCGCACCGCCGCCCTGCTGACCGCCGAGGAGCCCGAATACGGTCGCCTCGCCGCGCGCCTGCTGGCCGGGGTGATCGAGAAGGAAGTCGCGTCCATCGACATCAACGCGTTCTCGCAATCGGTGCAACGCGGCTACGACCTGGGGCTGATCAACGAGCGTCTGTTGGGCTTCGTGCAGGCCAACGCGCGCAAGCTCAACGACGCGATCGACCACACCCTCAACGCCCGCTTCGACTACTTCGGTCTACGCACCGTGTACGACCGCTACCTGTTGCGCCACCCGACCGCGCGCACGGTGATCGAGACCCCGCAGCAGTTCTTCCTGCGCATCGCCTGCGCCTTGTCGGAGGACGTGGCCGACGCGCTCGCGCTGTACCGGCGCATGGCCCAGCTGGACTATCTGCCCAGCTCGCCGACGCTGTTCAACGCCGGCACCACCCACGAACAGCTGTCGAGCTGCTTCCTGCTCGACTCGCCAGAGGACTCGTTGGAAGCGATCTACCAGCGCTACATGGACGTCGCCAAGCTGAGCAAGTTCAGCGGCGGCATCGGCCTGTCCTATAGCCGGGTGCGCTCGCGCGGCTCGCTGATCCGCTCCACCAACGGCCTGAGCAACGGCATCGTGCCGTGGCTGAAGACGCTCGATGCCTCAGTTGCAGCGGTCAACCAGGGCGGCAAGCGCAAGGGCGCGGCCTGTGTGTACCTGGAGCCGTGGCATGCCGACGTGGAGGAGTTCCTGGAACTGCGCGACAACACCGGTGAGGACGCCCGCCGCACCCACAACCTCAACCTCGCCAACTGGATCCCCGACGAGTTCATGCGCCGGGTGGAAGCCGATGCGATGTGGTCGCTGTTCGATCCGGCTGCGCTGGCAAAGAGCGGAGCGCCGTCATTGACCGACCTGTTCGGCGAGGCGTTCGACCGCGCGTATCACGCTGCCGAATCCGCCGGTCTGGCGACCCGTCAGGTCAAGGCGCGCGAGCTGTACGGGCGGATGATCCGCACCCTCGCCCAGACCGGCAACGGCTGGATGAACTTCAAGGACAAGTCCAACCGCGCCTGCAACCAGACCCTGCGCGAGGGCAACGTGGTGCACCTGTCGAACCTGTGCACGGAAATCCTGGAGGTCACTTCGCAGGAGGAGACTGCGGTCTGCAACCTGGGTTCGATCAACCTCGCCCACCACGTCGAGGGCGGGCCGCCCGGTAGCGGGGCGGCCCTGTTCGATTTCGGCAAGCTTGCCGAGACCGTGCGCCTGGCGGTACGGCAGCTCGACCGTGTGATCGACCTGAACTTCTATCCGATCGACACCGCACGCCGCGCGAACCTGAAATGGCGGCCGGTCGGACTGGGGGCGATGGGCCTGCAGGATGTGTTCTTCAAGCTGCGTCTGCCGTTCGATTCCGAGCCGGCGCGCGAGCTGTCCAAGCGGATTGCCGAGGATATCTACTTCCATGCGCTGGCCGCCTCCTGCGAGCTGGCCGTCGAGCAAGGCAAGCATCCGGCGTTCGGCGACACCCGCGCCTCGCAGGGCGAATTGCAGTTCGAGGCTTGGGGCGTGGCGCCGTCTGACCCGGCGCGCTGGGACGCACTGCGCGAGCGCATCCGCGAGCACGGTCTGCGCAACTCGCTGCTGATCGCGATCGCCCCGACCGCCACCATCGCCTCGATCGCCGGCTGCTACGAATGCATCGAGCCGCAGGTGTCCAACCTGTTCAAACGCGAGACGCTGTCGGGCGACTTTTTGGTGGTCAACAAGTACCTGGTCGAGGAACTCAAGACGCTCGGGCTGTGGACCCCGGAACTGCGCGACGCGGTGAAGATGGCCGACGGCTCGATCCAGGGCATCACCGCGATTCCCGAATCCCTGCGCGAGATCTACCGCACCGTCTGGGAACTGCCGATGCGTTCGCTGATCGACATGGCCGCCGACCGCGGTGCCTTCATCGACCAGAGCCAGTCGTTGAACCTGTTCATGGAGAACCCGAACATCGGCGCGTTGTCATCGATGTACATGTACGCGTGGAAGCAGGGCTTGAAGACCACCTACTACCTGCGCTCGCGGCCGGCGACGCGGATCGCCAAATCGACCGTCAGCGCGCCGGTACCCGGCAGCGAGGCGATCGCCTGCTCGCTGGAAAATCCGGAAAGCTGCGAAGCCTGCCAGTAACGCGCCGCGCATTCACTCCCTCACATTTAAGGAATCCCCATGACCACTCCACGCCTGCTCGACCCCGGCTTCGACCTCACCCTGCGCCCGATGCGCTACCCGCGTTTCTACGAGATGTACCGCGATGCGATCCGCAACACCTGGACGGTCGAGGAGGTCGATTTCTCGCTCGACGTCAACGACCTGCGCGGCAAGCTCGGCCCGGCCGAGCGCCACCTGGTCGAACGACTGGTCGCATTTTTCGCCACTGGCGACTCGATCGTCGCCAACAACCTGGTGCTGAACCTTTACCAGCACATCAACGCGCCCGAAGCCCGCATGTACCTGTCGCGGCAACTGTACGAGGAGGCGCTGCATGTGCAGTTCTACCTGACCCTGCTGGACACCTACCTGCCCGACGACAAAGCGCGTACCGAAGCGTTTGCGGCAGTCGAGAACATCCCGTCGATCCGCGCCAAGGCCGACTTCTGCTTCAAGTGGATCGACTCGATCCAGGACCTGAAACGCATCGAGACTCGCGAGCAGCGTCGCCAGTTCCTGCTCAACCTGATCTGCTTCGCCGCCTGCACCGAAGGCCTGTTCTTCTTCGGCGCCTTTGCCTACGTGTATTACCTGCGCTCGCGCGGTCTGCTGCATGGATTGGCCTCGGGCACCAACTGGGTGTTCCGCGACGAAAGCTGCCACATGGCGTTCGCCTTCGAGGTGATCCGCACCGCGCGCGAGGAGGAGCCGGAGCTGTTTGACGAGTCGATGCAGCGCGATGTCATCCAGATGCTGACCGAGGCCGTGGAATGCGAAATGCTGTTCGCCGCCGACACGCTTTCTGGTGGCGTGGTCGGCCTGTCGCTGAAGGACATGCGCCAGTACCTGGAATATTGCGCCGACCAGCGGCTCGGCCAGCTCGGCATGCCAACGCATTTCGGCGCAAGCAATCCGTTCGGCTTCATGGACCTGCAGGACGTGCAGGAAGTGACCAACTTCTTCGAACGCCGGGTGTCCGCCTATCAGGTCGGCGTGCAGGGCGAGGTCGCCTTCGATGCCGCGTTCTGAGCCCGCCACCGAGGCACGCATGACCGAGATCGTCTTCCCCGACCACACCAACCACCTGGGCACGCTGTTTGGCGGCCAGGCGCTGGCGTGGATGGACAAGGCTGCATTCATTGCTGCCTCACGCTACGCGCGCTGCACGGTGGTCACCGCGCGCTCGGAGCAGGTCGACTTTCACACCGCGGTCAACCAGGGCGCGCTGGTGCAATTGGTCGCACGGGTGATCGCCACCGGTCGCACCTCCTTGCAGGTAGAAGTGGAGATGCACGCCGAGGATCTACATTCGGGCCAGGCGCAGCTGGCCACACGCGGCCGCTTCACGATGGTCGCCTTGGATGACAGTGGCCGACCGACGCCGGTACCCCCGATGCCGCCGCCCCCACCCGCGTAGGGCGCATTAACAATGCGCCAGACCAACGGCGTAATGCGCCGCTCGCCCCACTCAATAAAACATCAGCTTCGCCAGCACCACGATGCCTGCCATCAGCACCAGGATGAGCTGATGGGTATGGCGGACGCTGCAGGGATCCAGGCCGCCGCGCGCGCTGGCCAGCACCGTGCGCGCGAACACCGCCAGCACCAGGAACGCCAGCGTCACCTTGGCCAGCAGCAGCCAGCCGAAACGCGAGCCCATGCAGGCGATTCCGTCACAGCGGATGTCGAACAAGGCGAACCCGCTGAGAAACAGCGCAGCCACCACCCACGGCATGAATCGTCGCGCACGTGACATCACCGCCTGCTCGATGCGACGCATCAACGCCGGTTCGAACTGGCCGTGCAGCGACTCCAGCACCAGCACTTCGAACGCGACCGCACCGATGAAGACGATCGCGCATGCCAAGTGCAATAGCAGGATCAGGGGGTACCAGCTGGCCATGCGCGCTCCTGGTTGTCGAGTTGGTGCGGCGTATTGTTTCGGTGTGGCGCATTGTTAATGCGCCCTACGCGCCTCTATGTGGATTCAGCCGCCGACGATGGGCAGGCCGAGCGAGCGGCCGCCGTCGTTCAGGCCCAGGCCGTAACGCAGGCTGCGGCCGATGCGCTGGGCGTAGTCGTGGACTTGCTGGGCGTGCTCGGGATCGAGTACTTCGTCGGCGGTCTCGCGCCACAGCGCCAGCCAGTCCTCGAAGTGCTCGGCATGGATCGAGTGGCCGCGGTGCTTGGCCATCGGGTTGCCGCGATAGGTTCCTGCGCCCAGCGCGACCGACGACCAGAACGAGGTCAGCAGGCGCTTGTGTTCGGGCCAGTCGTCCACGGCGGCGTTGAATACCGGGCCCAGGGTGGGATGGACCTGGATCTTGTCGTAGAACCGGTCGACCAGAGCCGCCAGTTGCTGTTCGGTGAGTTCGGTGGAATCGCGTGTCATGGGATACCGGCAGTAGCTCGCGACGACGGCCGCGAAAACGAAAGAAGGGCGACCACGATGGCCGCCCTTCTCCAGATGGAGGCTTACTTGGCGAGAGTCAAGCTGCCCTTCATCATCGCGACGTGGCCGGGGAACGAGCAGAAGTAGGTGTAGTCCTCGCCCGCCTTCAGTTTCGCGACCGGGATGGTGACCGTGGTCGATTCGCCACCGCCGATCAGTTTGCTGGCCGCAATCACCCGCGCATCGCCCGCCTTTACGTAGTCGGCGTCCGCTCCGGCCTTCATGCCGCCGGCATTGATGCCATTGACGTCAGCGGTCTTGCCGAGCACGAAGTTGTGCCCCATCACCGTCTTGGGCAGCTGCCCGGTGTGCTTCAGGGTAACCTTGAACTCCTTGCAGGTTGCCGGCACCTGCAGGCTCTTGGTGGTGAACTGCATCGCGTCGGTGCTTTCGACCGTCGCCGCGCAATCGGCGGCCATCGCGGGCAGGGCAAAGCTCCCGGCAAGACCGAGTACGGCAACAGCTGTCAACTTGCGGATCATTTTTCTGGCTCCATGTAGTGGGGTGTTGGCGCCATTGTCCCGGCGCCCTGGCAAGCCCGCCTTGATCCATGTCAGGGCCGCGATGAATCCAATCGCGAGACAATGGCAATGCCGGAAACCGTTAAGGTGGAGCGTCCATGACCCACGTCGTTACCGAAAATTGCATCAACTGCAAACACACCGATTGCGTCGAGGTGTGTCCGGTCGACTGTTTCCACGAAGGCCCCAATTTCCTGGTGATCGATCCCGACGAGTGCATCGACTGCACCTTGTGCGTGGACGAATGCCCGGTGGGCGCGATTTACCCGGAAGACGATGTCCCCGCGGGGCAGGAGAAGTTCCTGGCGATCAACGCCGAACTGGCGCCGTTGTGGCCGGTGATCGACCGCAAGATCCCGGCGCTGGAAGACGCGGAAAAGTGGGATGGTGTGCCGGACAAGTTGCCGTTGCTGAAGCGCTGAAGAAGCCCTGATCAGTTCGCTTTTGAAGGACGTTGCCAATCAAGTCCATGGATCCTCGCCTTCGCGGGGATGACGGCAGTTGTTCCGACCTGCCTTTATGAAACCCAACAAAAAACCGGGCGATGAAGCCCGGTTTTTCGTGTGCGGCAATGGCGATTATTTCGCCACGACCTTGACCATCTCCAGGCACTTGTTGGAGTAGCCCCACTCGTTGTCGTACCAGGCGACCAGCTTGACGAAGGTGTCGTCCATCGCGATGCCGGCGTCGGCGTCGAAGATCGAGGTGCGGGTGTCGCCACGGAAGTCGGTCGCCACGACCTTGTCGGTGGTGTAGCCCAGGATGCCCTTCAGCGGGCCTTCGGACTGCGCCTTCATCTCCGCGCAGATCTCCGCGTAGGTGGCCGGCTTCTCCAGCTCGACGGTCAGGTCGACCACCGACACGTCCGAGGTCGGCACGCGGAAGCTCATACCGGTCAGCTTCTTGTTGAGCTCCGGAATCACCACGCCGACGGCCTTGGCCGCGCCGGTGGATGAGGGAATGATGTTCTCCAGGATGCCGCGGCCGCCGCGCCAATCCTTGTTGCTCGGACCGTCGACGACCTTCTGGCTCGCGGTGGCGGCGTGCACGGTGGTCATCAGGCCACGCTTGATGCCCCACTTGTCGTTGAGCACCTTGGCCACCGGGGCCAGGCAGTTGGTGGTGCACGAGGCGTTGGAGATGATCGCTTCGCCGGCATACTTTTTGTCGTTGACGCCATAAACGAACATCGGCGTGTCGTCCTTGGACGGTGCCGACAGGATCACCTTCTTGGCGCCGGCGTCGAGGTGCTTCTGCGCGGCTTCCTTGGTCAGGAACAGGCCGGTGGATTCAATGACCACATCGACATCGACCTCGTCCCACTTCAGGTTGGCCGGATCGCGCTCCTGGGTCAGGCGGATCTTCTTGCCATTGACGACGATGTGCTCGCCCTCGACCTTGACGTCACCGTCGAAACGGCCGTGGACGGAGTCGTATTGCAGCATGTAGGCCAGGTAGTCCGGCTCCAGCAGGTCGTTGATGGCAACCACTTCGATGTCATTACCGAAATTCTCAATCGCCGAACGCAGGACGTTGCGTCCGATACGGCCAAAACCGTTGATACCAACCTTGATCGCCATTGCAGGGCTCCTGACGGGCATGTGTAAGGGGAAAAGCCCCTCATTTTAGCCTATTCCCGGCCACGACAGGCTTGAGCCATCGCGCCATCCGCCCTGCCACCCCACACCTCGACGTGAACGACGCGGCCGCGACGCGTCACGGCATGTCGCGCAAGGCGGCAACGATCCTGCTCCGCTACCCTTGTCGGCATGAATCGATCCGTATGCGGCATTTCCCTGACTTTGGCGTTGGCCACCTGCGCCTTGCTCGCCTCCTTCGACGCTTCGGCCTGGGGTCCTCGCGGCCACCAACTGGTCGCGTCACTGGCCAACGACGCGTTGACGCCGCAGGCGCGCAGCGAGGTCGAGCGCCTGCTGGCCGACGACCCGGCGCGGGACCTGGCCGGCATCGCCAGTTGGGCGGACGAGTTGCGCGAGCGCGACCCCGACCTGGGCAAGCGCAGCGCGCGCTGGCATTACGTCAACCTTGCCGAGAACGACTGCCATTACGACGCGGCGCGTGATTGCCCCGGTGGCGATTGCGTGGTCGAGGCGATCCGGGTCCAGACCACGATCCTGGCCGATCGTGACCAGCCGCTGGAAGCGCGGCGGCAGGCGCTGAAGTTCGTCGTCCACTTCGTCGGCGATGTCCATCAGCCCGCCCATGCCGGCTACGCCCACGACCTGGGCGGCAACAAGTTCCAGATCAACCTGTACGGCAAGGGCAGCAACCTGCACAGGTTGTGGGACAGCGGGCTGCTCAACACCCGGGGGCTTAACACCGCGCGTTATCTGGAACGTCTGCGGGAGTTGCCGGAGCCGGCGACATCCCAATCCTCGGGACACCCGGTATTGATCGCGGACAGTGCCCCCGAATGGGCCAGGCACTCCTGTTCGATCGTGCGCCAGCCAGGCTTCTATCCGCCGCGCGCCAAGATCAACGGCGACTACGTACAGGCGTGGCGGCCGGTGGCTGAAACGCAATTGCGCCTGGGCGGCGCCAACCTTGCTGCGGTGTTGAACCAGGCATTCGGCGAGCCGTAGTCACCGCGCGCCGCAACGGGAAAACGGATCCGGCTGCGGGCATACGCAACTCGTGACGTCCGAACGTGGCCGTATCTCGAGAGCAAGACCAACACCACGCTGGCAACTGCGATGCAGGACATCCATTGTTCACTTGCCGATAGCGCTGCCGGACGCATCATCAATACCCTGCACAACCTCACGTTGTGCTGCGAACCCTCCGTAGTCGGGAGCAACCTGATGACCACCGACCTGCTCATCCAGCCGTTCTTCCATGATCCGACCGGCACCTGGAGCTACGTCGTCAGCCGAGGCGTCGATGCGGTGGTGATTGACCCGGTGCTCGACTACGACCACCGCTCCGGCCGGGTTGCCACCGACAGTGCCGGCGCCCTGCTCGAGCACATCGCGGCGCACGGCCTGCAAGTGCATCGGATCCTGGAAACCCACGCCCACGCCGACCACCTGAGTGCGGCCGCCTTCCTGCGGGCGCGAACTTCGGCGACAGTGGCGATCGGCACCGGGATCCGCTCGGTGCAGGCGCATTTCGCCGCGATCTTCCGACTCGCCACCGACGACGACGCAGTCGTCCACGCGTTCGATCAACTGCTGGCCGATGGCCAGGTCATCCATGCGGGCCGGTTGCACATCGAGGTGATCGCGACGCCCGGACACACGGCCGATGGACTGAGCTACCGGATCGGCGACAACGTGTTCATCGGCGACACGCTGTTTTCCCCTGACCTGGGCACCGCCCGCTGCGACTTCCCCGGCGGCAGCGTCGAGCAACTGCACACCTCCATACAGCGCCTCTATGCACTGCCCGATGAGACCACGCTGTGGCTGTGCCACGACTATCCACCGGCCGGGCGCGAGCGCCGCGCCAGCGTCAGCGTCGGCGAGTCCCGCCGCGACAATCGCATGCTTGCGGGCGAAACGACTCTGGAGACCTTCCGTGCCGCGCGCAGCGCGCGCGATGCCGACCTGCCCGCGCCCAACCTGCTGTACCCGTCGCTGCAGGTGAACCTCCGCGGCGGCCGCCTGCCCCCTGCCGGAGCCGACGGTCGCCGTTACCTGTGCATGCCGCTGCAGGTGGAGCCACCAGCAGACGGCTTATGAACGCTCGTCAGGAGCAACGGGGGGCGCCGGCGGCATGGGAGGCGCCGGCGGCGCATGAGCCGAAGGCGCGGCAGGCGGCGCCGGCGGTGCCGGAGGCGCGGGCCGGTCAGGATCAAACTCCACCGGAACCCGGATGCGGCTGGCAACCGGCTTGCCGTTTTCGATCTTTGGCTCGAACCGCCAGTTGCGCGCTGCTTCCACCGCGGCCTGATCGAACACACCGGCCGGCTCGGCCGACTCAACCTGGATATCTGCCGGGAGCCCTTGCGCGTCCACGCCTATCACCAGATTCACTTTGCCGCCGATGCCCTGAGTGACCGCTTCGGCCGGGTACGACGGCCGCGCCATCTCTCCAATGCTGACGACTTCCTGATTTGACTCGACCTTTGGCGGCTGTGCCGCCCATGCGCTGTAGCCGACCAGCAAACTCAAGGCGGCGACGACGGTGCTGCCGGCCAACCAGCGCGAAACCGTGGGGATGGGTTGCTTGAGCATGGCGATTCTCTCCGTGAGTGGATGGCTATAACCCCAGTGGCATCCCAGCGGCAGGGGCTGTGTAGCCAGCTGGGTCTTGAGCATTGCCTCGCCGTACGCGCGACGCGACTGCGGATGGCGAGCGATCACGCGCTGGTCGCAGGCCAGCTCCTGGTCATGACGAAAATGCCGGGCCGCGACGTGGACCAGCGGGTTGAACCAGAACACGCAACGCAGGGCGGCGGCGACGGCATTGAGGTGTAGATCGCCGCGGCGGATATGGCTGGTTTCATGGGCCTGCATCAGCACACGCTGCTCGTGGCTGTAGCGTTGATCGAAATCGGCCGGCACCACAATTTGCGGTCGCCACGCACCCAGCACGGCAGGCAGGCCATTGGTCGTGCCGGCCTGATGCAGGCCATCGGTGCGCTGGCGCAGCGGACCCAGCGCGCGCCGGAACCGGCGTTGCTGGAGGAAAAAACGCAACGCCATCGCCAGTGCGCCCAACCACCAGACCGGCAACAGTACGGCTGCGGTGTCGACCGTCGCCAGAATTCCAATGACAACCGCTTGCGGCACCGTGTCACCCAAGGCCAGTCCCATCGCGCCCGCTGCTGGTGCAACCGCCGCTGACGGCAGCAGCACCGCCAGCACTGCGACCGGAACCAGCCACCAGGCCGCATAGGCGGTCGCCGTACCGAACCGGCCCCGTAACCCGTGACGCAGCAGCATCACCAGCACGATCGCCACGCTCGACGCGACCGTGGTCTCGACCAACGCGCCAAGCATCTCAGGAGCTTCCATCGTCGATCTCCTCGAGCAGTTTGCGCAGCTCGGCGACGTCCTTGGGACTGAGCTTGCGGTGCTCACTGAAGTGCGCCACCAGCGGCGCGACCCGGCCACCAAACAACCGGTCAAGCAGGCTCTCGCTTTCGTCGATCAGCCAGTCCTCGCGCTTGAGCACCGGCGTGTACAGATAGCGGCGCCCGTCCTTCTCGGCAGCAATCGCACCCTTGTTGAGCAGGCGGTTGAGCAAGGTCTTGATGGTCGCTTCCTGCCATTGCCGACCCTCGGCCAGGGCGACAACCACGTCCTCGGCCGCCAGCGGCTGCTGCCGCCAGAGCACGTCCATCACGATCGATTCGGCTTCGCTGATCTGCATTGTTTACGCCTGTAATCCTATTGACAGATTACGGATGTAAACGCGGATGTCAAGCTACCGATCCACCCACTCGCCCAGGCCTCGCAACCGATGACCATGCCACCACCCTGAGGCCGTGCACGGACCTGCCCATCCGCGAACATCGCGACGGCGACCGCGTACACCGCTGCCGAGCAGGCCGCGTGCAATTGCCTTGCCTTGGCGGCTCCGTGGGATGTGCCTTACAGCGAGCGCGCCACCTCGACCACGCGCTCGACGGTGAAGCCAAAGTGCGGGAACAGCTTTTCCGCCGGCGCACTGGCGCCGAAGGTGTCGATGCCGATCACCGCTCCGTCCAGGCCGACGTACTTGCCCCAGAAGTCGCTGACACCGGCCTCGATCGCCACCCGCTTGCGGCAGGCCTTGGGCAGCACCGATTCGCGATACGCCACGTCCTGGCGGTCGAACACGTCGGTCGAGGGCATCGACACCACGCGCACGTTGTCGCCAAGCTGCGCGGCGGCCTTCATCGCCAGGCCGACTTCCGAGCCGGTCGCGATCAGGATCACGTCCGGGTTCGGGCCGCCGTCCTTGAGCACGTAACCGCCGCGCGCGATGGCGGCGACCTGGGCGGCGTCGCGCGGCTGGTGGTCGAGGTTCTGACGCGAGAACACCAGGCAGCTCGGACCGTCCGCACGCTCGATCGCGGCCTTCCACGACACCGCCGACTCGACCGCGTCGCAGGGACGCCAGACGTCGTTGTTGGGGATATAGCGCAGGCTGGCCACATGCTCGATCGGCTGGTGGGTCGGGCCGTCCTCGCCCAGGCCGATCGAGTCGTGGGTGTAGACGTGGATCGCGCGTGCGCCCATCAGCGCGCTCATCCGCACCGCGTTGCGGGCGTAGTCGCTGAACACCAGGAAGGTCGCGTCATACGGAATGAAGCCGCCGTGCAGGGTCAGTCCGTTGCTGATCGCGGTCATCGCGAACTCGCGCACGCCGTAATAGATGTAGTTGGCGTCGCGGGCGTCGGTGGTGACCGACTTGCTGCCGCTCCACAAGGTCAGGTTGGATCCCGCCAGGTCGGCCGAGCCGCCAACCAGCTCCGGCAGGTGCGGCGCGAACGCTTCGATCGCCATCTGCGAGGCCTTGCGCGAGGCGACGACTGAACCGTCGGCCTGCAGCTTGGCGATGTAGGCATCGGCCATGGCCGCGAAACCTTCCGGTAACTCCGCGTGCGAGCGACGGATCAGCTCGTCGGCCTGCTCCGGGAAACGCGCCGCGTACTTGTCGAACGCCTCGTTCCACTGGTCCTCGCGGAACTTGCCGACCTGGCCCACGCGCCAGCCGTCGTAGATCTCCGGCGCGATATGGAACGCTTCATGTTTCCAGTCGAGCGCCGCGCGGGTGGCGGTGATTTCATCGGTGCCCAGCGGTGCGCCGTGACTGGACGCCTTGCCGGCCTTCGCCGGTGAGCCGTGCCCAATCGTGGTTCGACAACAGATCAGGGTCGGCTTGTCGCTGCTCAGCATCGCCTCGTCGATGCCGCGCTTGATCGCGTCCGCGTCATGGCCGTCGATACCGCGCACCACGTTCCAGCCATAGGCCTCGAACCGCGCCGGGGTGTCGTCGGTGAACCAGCCGGCGGTGTCACCGTCGATGCTGATGTGGTTGTCGTCCCAGAACGCGACCAGCTTGTTCAAGCCCCAGGTACCGGCCAGCGACGCCGCCTCGTGGGAGATGCCTTCCATCAGGCAGCCATCGCCCATGAACACCCAGGTGCGGTGGTCGACGATCGCTTGCTCGGGACGGTTGAAGCGCTGCGCCAGCAGTTTCTCCGCCAGCGCCATGCCCACCGCGTTGGCGAGACCCTGGCCCAGCGGACCGGTGGTGGTCTCCACCCCCGGGGTCATGAAGTTCTCCGGGTGGCCGGGGGTCTTCGAGTCCAGTTGGCGGAACTGCTTCAGGTCCTCGATCGACAGGTCATAGCCGGACAGGTGCAGCAGCGCGTACTGCAGCATCGAGCCGTGGCCGTTGGACAGGATGAAGCGGTCGCGGTTGAACCACCCGGGGTTGGCCGGGTTGTGGCTCAGGTAATCGTTCCACAGCACCTCGGCGATATCGGCCATGCCCATCGGCATGCCGGGGTGGCCGGAATTGGCCGCCTGGACGGCGTCGATGGCGAGGAAGCGGATGGCATTGGCGAGGTCGCGGCGGCTGGGCGTGGGCATGACGGGTCCAAGAAGGGAAGGCTCGGCCGGCGCGGAGATACCCGGGCAGGCGGGCGCCAATTGTCGCCGAGTCCGCGCGTGCGGCCAAACCTTGGCCATCGGCAGCGGCGGGAAAGCCGGGATTCACGCACTTGGCGACCGTGCGCCACGCCTGTCTTGCGCGGCTTTTGCGCCGCTACCGCCGCTGGCCAGCGCCGATCAATCCGCCATTGTCAGCGGTACCGGGTCGCTCTCGCCACGCGACACCACAGCCGCCGCGACCAGGTCGCCGGTGACGTTGAGCGTGGTCCGGCACATGTCGAGGAAGCGGTCGACGCCCAGGATGATGCCGATGCCCTCCGGCGGCACCCCGACCATGACGCAGATCAGCGCGATCACCGGCAACGAGCCCGCCGGCACGCCCGCAGTCCCGATACCGCCGAGGATGCACACGAACATCACCGTGACCTGCGACGCCAACGACAATTCGACCCCGAAGAACTGCGCCAGGAACAGCACCGTCACACCTTCGAACAACGCGGTGCCGTTCTGGTTGGCGGTAGCGCCGACGGTCAGCACGAAACGTGAGATCTTGCGCGGCAGTCCCAGATCCACTTCGGCAACCTTGAGCGCGGTCGGCAAAGTGGCGTTCGACGAGGACGTCGAGAACGCCATCAGCATCGCTTCCTGCGAGTTCTTGAAGAACTTCAGCGGCGAATAGCCGCCGACGAACTTCAGCGCGATCGAATAGACCACGAACATGTGGATCGACAGCGCCAGCACCACCACGCCGACATACGCGCCAAGCCGCACCAGCAAGTCCCAGCCAAACAATGCCGCCAGGTTGAACATGAAACAGAACACCGCATACGGCGCCAGCTTGATGACCAGCCCGATCAAGGTCATCGACACCTCGAACAGCCCTTCGATGCCGCGTTGCAGGGTATCGGCCGCCTTGCTGTTGGTCATCACCAGGCCGATGCCGACCATCAGCGCGAAGAACATGACCGAGAGGATCGAGTTTTCAGCCGCCGCGGTAATCACGTTGCTCGGCACGATCGACAGCAACATGTCCATGCCCTGCGCCTGGCCCGCACTGCTGGCGACGATCGCCTGCGCACGGTCGGCACCTTCAGCGAGCATCTGCTCGGCGGCAGCGCGGTCGACGCCGACGCCCGGCTGCAGCCAGTTGACCAGCACCAGCCCGATCACCACCGCGATGCTGGACACGATGACCGTATAAGCCAGCGTCTTCCAGCCGACCCGGCCCAGCGAGCGCACATCCCCCATCTCGGCGATGCCGACCACCAACGCGGAAAACAGCAGCGGGATGATCAGCATGAAGATCAACCGCAGGAACAACTGGCCGGCCGGCTGGGTCACGTAGTTGGTCAGCCACTGCACCCAGGCGGCGTCGGCTCCGGACACGTAGTGCGCGATCATCCCCAGCAACAGGCCGGCGACGAAACCAATTGCCATCTTCCAATGCAAGGGCATCTTGCTTTTGCCCTTGGCGTCCGCACCGCTGTTCGCTTCGGTCATCGGGTGTTTTCCTGCTGGACAGCGGCCGAGCTTAGCAAACCTGAACCTCTATTCCACGCCGGGCCCGGCGGGACTTCCCTCAGGGTTTTGGATACAACGGCGGCAATGGCGAGGCGGGCTCCGGCAATGACGGGCGCCAACGTGGGCCGCGGGCGAATGCCGCACGCATCATCTGGCGTGCGACAACCCCGTCACCGCCGCCCCAGCGCGCGCGCTGCATCGCATCGAGCGCATCCACCTGGGCCGGCTCATCAAGCCGTGCCTGCACCTCATCAATGCTCCCCGCCGGCAACCGGGCCAGGCGACACAAGCGGTCGGCAATGTCTTCAAAATCACTGCTGGCCAATGCGCGCTTGAAACCGGCGACGTCCGGCTTTGCGACATCCTGCTTTGCGACCTCGGTCCGGCCAGGCGTCGACGCCGCCGATGGCGACGTGCCCGCGGGCAACCGGTGCAAGCCCCACACCAGGGTCACCAACCACAGCAGCGCGAACAGCGCGGTAGCCAGCACCCAGCCGCGATCCGCACCGGCAATCACATTGGCTGGCGCGGGCTCGCTCACCCCCGGTGGCAGCGACGCATCCATCGGGGGCACCGGCAAGCCACCGGCGGCGGCAGCCACCGTCCACTCCAGCGGCGGCAACTTGGCGGTGCGGGTTGCGCCTTCGTCCACGTCCCACCACTGCAATTGCAAACCCGGCAGCGTCACCACGCCGGCCCTCGACGGCACCAGCGAAAACTGGCGTGTCACCGTCACCTGTGGGCGTCCATCGACGAAGCGTTCGTCCGTCTGGGCCGGCTCTGCGAATACTTGCACATCCTCTACCGGGGGCAGTTGCAACTCAGGCACCTGGGCCGTGGTGGCACCGTCGACCACGGCTTCCACGGTCACTGTCGCCGCCACGCCGGCATGCAGTTGCTGGGGCGTCGACAAGTAGCGCAGCTTCATGTCGTGCAATGGCAACCACGGCTGCGGCGCGGTCTTGGGAATCGGCTGAACCTCAAGCACCCGCGGTGGCGCCTGTGCGTGCAACGCGCCACCGCCGCGGCCGAGGAAGTCCTCGAAGAACCCGGCCGCGCCCCGGCCCTCGAAACTGGCACCCGGCACGCTCAGGCTGCCGCTGCGCTCGGGAATCAGAAGGTAGCGACGCTCGATCACGTTGTAGCGCCGACCGTCGATCTGGCGGCTGTATTGCGCATCATCACCCACTTGCTGCAACGTCGCGCCCTCCGGCGCCGCCTGGTCCAGTTGCCCTGAAACCAGCGGCACCGCCGCGTACAAGCGCACCACCCAGCCCACCGTTTGCTGCACGTAGGGCGTCGTGTCGTCGGGCTCGCTTTCCAGGAACACATCATCGCCGGCGCGCGCCGGACTGACGGCGCTGGCCGGGGTCACCACCAACGATAACGGGTCGGTGCGCTGGCCGCCAATATCCAGTGCCGGCACGGTCAGCACCCCCTCACGTTGGGGTTTCAGGGCGACCGCATACAAGGTCCGGGACACGGCGCGACCATTGGTCAAGGTCATCTGCCGGCTGCTGCTGCGCCCGCTGATCTGAAAGTCGGCCTGCAGCGGCGTGTAGTCGGGGCTGGCGCCAGTGTCCGTCTCAATGTTGAGGGTGACTGTCTCGCCAAACTCGATCCGGTCACGGTCAAGCCAGGTCCGGGTCTGTGCGTTGGCCGCCAGGCTGGCCATCGAAAGCAGCAGCAACAAGGCCTGCAGCATTACTCGCGACATCGGTTTCATTGTTCACTGCCTCCCTGTTGTTGGCGACGCTGGTACTCGATCCGGAATTTCGCACGCAGCAGTCCACCCGGGTCGTCAGGGATCCGGCCCAACCAGGCCTCGTTGGCGATCCTGCGTTCGCGCTGGGCCGGCGTCTCCGATGCGGGCGCCGTCGACGCTTCCGATTCCTCACGCTTGCCCGGTTCCTGGCTGGCCTGACCAAGCGCCTGCTCCATGCGCTCACGTTGGGCCTCGTCCGCCGCCTGCTGGGCGTTTGCATCGGCGGCCTCGGGCGGTGCGGAGGACGACGGTGGCGATTGCGGAGTACCGGGATCGTTGGAGGGATCTTGCGGCTCTCCATCCTCGGGTTGGCTGGGCGGCTCGGCCTTCTTGCCACTGTCGGATGGCGAGCCTGATGGGGACCCGTTTTCCGGTTCCTGTCCTGAGCCTTTTTGATCCTGATCCCCAGGTTGCTTGCCTTTGCCCGGGCCCTTTGGCGGTTGACGCTTCATCGCCGCCTCGACGGCCTGCCGGTTGGCGACCGCGTCCGGCATGGTGGCCTGGCGGGCAATCGCCTCATCGTAGGCTTCCAGCGCCTGGGGATACTCGCCGGCCTTGGCCAATGCGTTGCCACGGTTGTAATCGGCCTCCGGGCCGTCGATGGTTGCGTAGAGTTCTGCGGCGCGGCCGAAATCGCCCTCGCGATACGCCTGCGCTGCCTGTTCCATCTTCTGATGGGACACCTGGTCGGGGCGTTGCCACAGCTCCGCGGCCTCCGCGGTGCGGCCGGGAAGCCACAAACACAGCACGATCACGGCAACCGGGGCGCCACGTCGAAACGCGAACAATGCCAGCAGCATCAGCGGCGGCAGCAACCAGAAGCCCCCATCCTGCCAACTCAAACCGTGCTCGGCAGCAGCGGACTGATCGCCAGCGCCATCCATGCCCGTATCCGTCGGATCCAGCACTCCGAGCGTCTCCAGGTCGGTGTTGTCCGGCGTGAGGGTGACGTAGCGTCCCCCGCCCGCCGCCGCGAGCTGGCGTAGCGAATCGACCTCCAGACGCGTGCTGGCTATGGCGCCTGTCGCGGTCTTGTAGGGTGCTCCCTGGGGAGTGCCCAAGCCGACGGCCGATACCGAATAGCCCCGGGCACTCGCGGCGCGCGCCGCGGCCAATGCATCGGCATCGGCCTGATTGGTCAACATCAGGATCCGGCCACTGCGGAAACCGGCCTGCTCCAGCAGCCTGGCCGACCGGGCGATCGCGCGGTCGCCCCGCTGGCCCTCCACCGGCATCACATCGGGCTGAAGCGCACCCAGGAACAGCGCCACGTTGGTCGCGTCGCGGGTCAACGGGGCCACAGTGAAAGCATCACCGGCGTAGACGACCAGCCCGACCTGTCCGCCTTCGCGCTGGTCCAGCAATACCGCCAGCTTGGCGCGCGCCTGGGCAAGCCGCGACGGCTGCAGGTCCCCGGCAAGGCTGGTGCTGGACAGATCCAGTGCGATGACCAGCGGTGTCTGCGGTTGCCACAGCGGCTGCGCGGCCTGCTGCCAACTCGGTCCTGCCAGTGCCAGGACGGCCAGCAGGTAGGCCAGCGAGTATCCGAACGCGGCAAGCAGCACTCGCGGCTTGCGCGAACCGCGTCGGTCTGCGAGCAGATGCGCGAGCAGGTGCGGGTCAACGGCGTCACGCCAGACACTCGCGCGGTGCCGGCGACGTTGCCACCACCAACCCAGCAGCGGCAGGCCCAACAGCAGCCATAACCAGTCAGGCCGAAGGAAATGCAGCGCATCGAGGTCGATATTCACGCGCGCCTCCTGCCGGGCCAGAGCAAAGCCAGCAAGCCCAGCGCGAACGCCGCGCCCAGCGGCCATGGGTAGCGCTCCAGCTTCGGTCGTACCGCCTGGCCTGGACGCTCCACCGGCTCGAGCCGGTCAATCTCGGCGTAGATTCCGGCCAGCGCAGTGGTGTCGTTGGCACGGAAGAAGCGGCCACCGGTAATCTCCGCGACCTTCTTCAAGGTCGCCTCGTCAATATCATCGGCGGTCCCTGCCATCGGCAACTGGAAGCCGAACAGCGACGTCGCGCCGCCACCGCCAAACGCAACGGTGTGTACCCGCACGCCGGCGTCACGGGCCAGCTCGGCCGCCTTCAACGGCTTCAGCAAGCCGGCGGTGTTGACGCCATCGGTCAACACAATCAGGACAGTATCGGCATCGCCATCAGCGGTGGCGGCTGCCGGCCGGCCCTGCAAGCGTTTCACCGCCAGGCCGATCGCATCGCCAATCGCGGTTTCCTGACCGGCCAGGCCGACCACGCTGTCGGCCAGTTGCAGACGCACGCTGGCCAGGTCCCCGGTCAACGGGGTCAACGCGTAGGCACGACGCCCGAACACCACCAGTCCGACCCGGTCACCCTGGCGACGGTCCAGGAAATCCGACAGCACCGCCTTGGCCGCCGTCAGTCGATCCACTTGGCGCCCACCCAACTGCATGTCCGGCTCACTCATGCTTCCCGACAGATCCAGCGCCAACATCAGCTCCCGGCCCTGCTCCGGTGGCAGGATTGCCTCACCCAGCTGCTGCGGCCGCGCGGCCGCCACGCACAACGCCAGCCACACAAGCCACAACAACCACGGCACGCCGCTGCCCCGCACGCCGCCGGTACCGGCCAGACCGCCAAGCCGGTCACCGAAGGGCACCTTCAGCGCCGGTGATGGGCTGGGCCTTGCCGGCAGCAGCCAACGCGCGAGCAGCGGCAACGGCACGGCGAGCAGCAACCACGGCCAGGCAAACCCCGCGAATGCCTGCGCCAGCCACGCGTCCCACGCCGAGATCATGATTTCGCCATCCATTGCAGGAAGCGTGCACGCGCGAGTGGGCGCAGCGCTGCTACTTGTTGCGGATCGACCTGCTTGCGATAGCCTCCGTCCAGCAACAAACGACCTGGACCTTGACGAAAACCGCGGTTGTCAGTCGCCCGTTTGCCGCGTTTTTCCTTGGTTTTGACATCACGGTCGAGCAGCTCCAGCCACGCGTCGCCTTGCAGTCGATCCGCCTCGGGATTGACCCGGCGTGCCGCGCGGCGCAGCAACTCCGATATCGCTGCCACCTCCGCGGCCGGCGTGGCTGCGGCCGCCACGGTCTCGTCGAACACCGCGGCAATGGCCGCGAGCCGCCTGCGCCGCCGCCGAGCCCACCAGGCCCAGCCGCCCACAGCCGCGACCACCAGCGCAGCGAGCAGCCACCAGCCGGGTGCGGGTGGCCACCACGGCGGCGGCGGCGGCTGGTGGATGTCGCGCAATACCAGCGCCGCGCCCTGCATCACGCCACCATCGGCCGTGGCTGGCCCAGCAACGGCAACCACGACTCACTGGGTGCATCACAGGACAAGGCCTGCACACGGACCCCGCGCGCCGGCAACGACGCCAGCGCCGCCTCCAGTGGGACAGCAAACTCGGCGCGCCATTGCTTCCGCCGGGCGGGGCTGTCCAGGTCCAGCTCGATGCGTTGATCACCGCTGCGAAACGGCAACGTCGCCGTCGGTGGCGACAACTCCAGCGGGTCGGTCAACAGCAGTACCACGACCTCATGGTGCTGGGACAACACCGACCAGCGCCGCTCCGCAATATCGGCCAGGCTGTGCGGATCGGCCAGCACCAGCAGTCTTGAACCAGGACGCAGCAAGCGTTGGGCGTGGTCGAGGGCAACGCCAAGACCGGCATCCTCGTCGGGCGGCCCTGCGTACCACCGCACCAGTGCATCCAATACCCGCAGGGCGCCGCGAGGGCCACCGGCCGGCGTCACCGGCGGCTCGGCCTGGCTGCCGCGCAACGCCGCGATACGGTCGCCGTCGCGGACCGCCGCCCAGGCGGCGACCGCCCCGGCCCGAGCAGCCTGGACCGACTTGAACCGGGTCCGGGTTCCGAAATACAGCGAGGGCGCGGTGTCGGCGACGATCAAGGTCAGTCGTTCGCGTTCGGCCTGATAAAGCTTGGTATGGGCGCGACCGGTGCGCGCGGTCAGGCGCCAGTCGATATGACGGGCGTCGTCGCCGGCGATGTACTCGCGTGACTCGGCGTACTCCATTCCGCGTCCGCGCATCGGCGACAGCGCTTGTCCACTGACCCCGTGGCGGCCGTGCCTGGCACCGCGCCGGCCACTCGCCGCGGCACGCAGCGCCACCAGTTCTGCCAGCGTCGGGGTAATGCCGTCGCTCACGGCAGTGGGACTTTGGCCAGCAGCTCGGCCACCAGCCGGTCGCCGTCCCAGCCTTCCGCCGTCGCCTCGTAACTGGGCAGGATGCGATGGCGCAGCACGTCGGGTGCGACTGCGCGGACATCATCCGGAGTGACATAGTCGCGTCCCACCAGCCAGGCGTGCGCCCGTGCACAGCGCTCCAACGCGATCGATCCACGTGGGCTCGCCCCCCAGGCAATCCGCCGGGTGAGCGCGGCGTCGTAGGCGGCGGCATTGCGCGAGGCCAGCACCAGTTCGATCAGGTAACGCTCCACTGCCGGTGCCAGATGGACGTCGAGCACCGCATCGCGGGCGGCAAATACATCCTCCTGCGACAGCCGCGTCGCGGGCGCGGTCACCGGCTTGAGCGCATCGCGCGCGCGATCGCGGGCCAGCTTGAGGATCCCGGCCTCGGCCTCGGCTTCGGGGTAGCCGATCCGCACGTGCATCAGGAACCGGTCCAACTGCGCTTCCGGCAACGGGAACGTGCCCTCCTGTTCGATCGGGTTCTGGGTCGCCATCACCAGGAACAACGGCGGCAACGGATAGGTCGCCCGGCCGACGGTCACCTGCCGCTCGCCCATCGCCTCCAGCAATGCGGACTGCACCTTGGCCGGGGCTCGGTTGATCTCGTCCGCCAGCAGTATCGGGTGGAAAATGGGCCCGGGCAGGAATTCGAAACGGCCGTCCTGAGGACGCCAGATCTCGGTCCCGGTCAGGTCGGCAGGCAGCAAGTCCGGGGTGAACTGGACCCGCGCGAACTCGGCATCCAGCCGTGCCGCCAATGCCCGGATCGCACTGGTCTTCGCCAGCCCGGGCGCGCCCTCGACCAGCAAGTGTCCGTCCGCCAGCAGCGCAATCAGCAACCGGTCGATAAGGGCCGCTTGGCCGATGATCTCAACCGACAAGGCCGTGCGCAGCTGGTCGAACGTCCGTCGCAGCCGGGCCAGCTCGGTCGGGTCGGTTCCGGATGCGCGATCCGGTTGGTCGGCGGTCGCGCTATCGTCCATCGAAAATTCGTCCATCGGGGGTCTCGGGTCGGGGCATCGCTCGAGTTTGACCGATGTCAGCTGTCGAGGTTCCGTCCCGGGAGACTCGCATTCAGCTTTTCGACTCCGTCCTGCCCAACGAAAACAGGGCCCGAAGGCCCCGTTTTCATGGTGCTGGCAACCCGCTTCAGTCGCGATGGTTGCGCTGGGAAACCTCGAGCACCTTGGGGGTCACGAAGATCAACAGCTCGGCCTTTTCCTTGGTGCGACCCTTCTTCTTGAACAGATTGCCCAGGAAGGGGATGTCGGCCAGGAACGGTACCTTGCTGGCATCTTCGCGGTCACGGAACTCGTACACGCCGCCCACCACCACGGTCTGGCCATCTTCGACCAGCACCGCGGTATTGACCTCGCGGGTACTGATCAGCGGAACGTCGCCAATACCGGTCGGGATGAAGCGTTCGATCTCGTCCTTCTTGACGTTGAGATTCAGGAACACCCGGCCGTCATTGGTGATGGTCGGGGTG
The DNA here is from genome assembly GCF_054072675.1 of Lysobacter sp. A289. Taxonomy (NCBI): domain Bacteria; kingdom Pseudomonadati; phylum Pseudomonadota; class Gammaproteobacteria; order Lysobacterales; family Lysobacteraceae; genus Lysobacter; species Lysobacter sp. A289. Next base: position 29,351 of record NZ_JBSVRN010000001.1, on the reverse strand, counting down.
ACCTTCATCTCCAGCACGACGTCCTTGAACTGCACGCTCGGGGTGGCGACGCCGCCGGCGGTGGCCGGCTGGATGGTCACGTAACCGACTTCCTGACCCTGGCGGATAATCGCTTCGCGCTGATTGCTGGTGACGATACGGGGATTGGAGATGACCTCGCCACGCCCCTGGGTCTGCATCGCCGACAACTCGATATCCAGCAGGTAGCCGGCATTGAGGATCGACAGCGCCACCGCTCCGGCTGGATTCACGCCCAGGTTGCTCATCAGGCCTTGCGTGATCGTGCCGGCAATAAGCTGCGGCAGGGTCGGAACAGGCGCAGGCAGCCCAGCCAGGCCCTCCAGCGCACGCTCCGCGTTCTCCATCTGCCAGTCGCGGATGGCATTCGCATTGGCCTGGTTGTTCTGGTAAATCGCGTTGCGATTGGCGATGTTGTTGGTGACATCATCGGTGCGGTTCTCAGCATTTGTTTCTATGTCCCCGCTGAAGTAGGCGTTGTCCTTGCTTCCGCTGATGCCGAACTTCGCACCCAACTCGCGCATGAAGCTTTCGGTGGCGATGACCACCCGCGCCTCGATCACGACCTGGTCAACCGGACGGTCGATCTCGCGGATGAGGATCTTCATCGCCTCGACCTTGTCCGGGGTATCGCTGACCATCAAGGTGTTGGTGCGCGAGTCGGCAATCACGCGCCCACGCGAGGACAGGAAGCCGGTATCGATCTGGCCACCCTGACCACCGCCACCACCGGCACCCGAGCCGCCGATGCCCTTGGCCTCGGTCAGCATCTTGAAGATCTGCTCGGCGTTGTGGTAGTTGATCTGGATGTACTCGGTGACCAGCTCGGTCCGGTTGGACATCGCAATGCGGGCGTCAGCCTTGTCCTGCTCGTACTTGGCCAGTTCGGCCTGCGGGGCCACCCAGACGACGCTACCGCTGCGACGCTTGTCCAGGCCCTTGGCTCGCAGCACGATGTCCAGCGCCTGGTCCCATGGCACGTTGATCAAACGCAGGGTCACGTTGCCCTGGACCGTATCGGAAGCCACCAGGTTGAGGTTGGACTCCTCGGCGATCAACTGCAGCACGGTGCGTACCGGCACGTCCTGGAAGTTGAAGGTCACCGGGCGCCCGGCGTACTTGCGGGTGTCGCTGGTGGTCGCGCTGGTGGCACCCATCGCGGCACTGGATTGGTCATCGCCCTTCGGCGCGGACTTCGCGACGGCCGCGCGCGGCACGATTTCGACGATGTAGTCGTTGCCGGTCTGGTACGCCATCGACTCGTAGGCACCCGACGTCTCCAGCACCAGGGTGGTGCCGCTGTTGCTGCTACGCGCCTCGATATGATCCACCGGGGTCGCGAAGTCGGATACGTTGAGCGGGCGTTGCAGGGATGCCGGCAACGACGCGTTGGCGACATTGATGACGACCTGGGACCCCTGGTTGCGCAAGTCCGGTGTCGCACCGGTGCCGGTGAAGCTGAGGATCAATTGCCCGGAGCCACCATCACCGCGCTTGAAGTCGATGTTGGACACCGCGATCGCACCCGGCAATTGCTTGGCAGGGTCCAGGCTGGTTGTCGGAGCCGCTGGCGCGACCACGGCCGACGCGGCCATGCCGGCGTGCGGCGTCCCCGCGTGCACGGCGGTGAAGGCCGCAATCCCCCCCAGCAGCAGTCCGAAACCGGCACTGCGAAACAACAGGGGGCGCTGCGTACGCCGCGATCGTGTGGCTTTGAATACGGTCATCGTGCTATCCCCAATTCTCATTGATCTTCCAAAGCGACAGAGGCCGCGCGTTCCAGCCAACCCCCCGCACCGTCCGGCACCAGTTCCACCAACTCGATGCGGTCTTCGAACACGCCGGTCACCCGACCGTCGCTCTGTCCTACGTACATGCCCGGGCTCACCCGGTAGGTGACTTTGTCGGGCGCCATCACCAACGCCACGATGTTGCCGCCCTGGCCCAGCGTGCCGACCATGTCGAGGCTGTCCAGCGGAAACTGCTCCAGCACCTGCTTGCGCCGACCTGAATCCGGACGCGGACCGTTGTTGCCGTCGCGATCGGTGAATGCGTTGCTGAACGGATCACGCAGGCCGTGGGCGGCGTACTCGAAGGTTTCGAATTGCTGCATCACCGGCAACGGATCCAGGGGCGGCGCAGGGCGTGCCTGTACCTCGGCCACAAATTCCTCCAGGTTCGGCGCCTGGTCGTAGCTGCTGGTCACCCCCCGCGTGCAGCCGACCACGGCCGTTGCCAGCAATGCGACCCCCAGCACCCGGGCTACCAGCACTGCGCGGTGAACGGTCAGGTTATGCATGTCAGGACCCTCCCTTCTTTGCCGCTTGATCCTGTTGCGCCTGCTCGGCCACTTCGTCCTCGTCCAGATAGCGATAGGTCTTTACCGTGCCGGCGAGCTCGAGTGGCGCGTTGGCCGTGATCCCGGCGCCCTTGTCGTCACCGCGGGGCTTCAGAGAAATATCGTGCATGGTCATGATGACCACCCGTGGCAGCGAGGCGACCCCGCTGACGAATCCGCCAAACTGGTGGTAGCTGCCGACCATGCGCAACGCGATTGGCTTCTCGGCGTAGAACTCCTTCAGCTGCTCGGGGCCTGGTTGGAACAGCTCATTGCGGATACCGGTGGCGAGCGCGGTCTGCGAGATGTCGACGATCAGGTCGGGCATCTCGGTCTTGCTCGGCAACTGGCGCAGCATCTGTTGCAGTTGCTGCTCCATCTGCGCCAGTTGCAGCTTGAGCGGCTCGAGGTTGGAGGCTCGTCCCTGCTTCTCGGCGAACTCGTCGCGCAGTTCGGTTTCGGTGCGTTCCAGGCCCGCGAGTTGCTCGCGCTGGTCGCGCACGAACACCCACCATGACAAGCCGACGATGAGCAGGCCGATGATTACGCACAAGCCAACCCTGGCCCGCTGCGGCCATCCGCCGATGTTCTGGAAGTCCAACTCCCGGATATTGATCTTCTGGCTCACGAGGCGGCTCCTGGTGCGGGGGCAACGGCGGCGTCGCCTGCAGCCGGGTCGGCCGCTGCGTCATCGGCGGTCGGAATGTCGGCGGGCGCGGTATCGACGACCGTCGTATCGGCATCGCCGGCAACCGCCGATTCGGCCTCGGAGCCGACAGCGTCATCTGCAGCACCGGTTGCGGGCGCAGTCCCGGCATCGGGGCTGGCCGCCGCGGCCTCCGGCATCGCCGCAGCCGCGTCCTCGACAGCCACGTCCTCAACCGCTGAATCGGGCACGCCATCGCCATCTTCATCGGTGGGTGCGTTCGGGTTCGCCATCTTGACCTGCAACTTGAATTCGTACGGCAGGCCCTTCTCGAAGCCCTTCGCCTCGATGATCGACAACTCCGGCTGCGTCATCCAGCTGGAACCTTCCAGGTTGCGCATATAGGTACTGACGCGGGCACTGGACTGCGAGCGGCCCTCCAGGCTCAAGGTCTCGTCGTCCTGCTTGATTGCCGTCAGGATGACCCCGTCGGGTATCGTGCGCACCAGCGAATCGAACAAATGCACCATCTGCGAGCGATTGGCCTGCAGCTTCTCGATCACGTCCTTGCGTGCGAGCAGCTTCGACTTCTGCCGGTCGAGCTCGTCGATCTCGGTGATCTTCTTGTCGACCTCGGCGATGCGCGCTTTCAGGAAGCTGTTGCGTTCGGTTTGGCCATCGATCTGGGCGTTGTGGTAACCCACGATCAGGAACGACAGCACCACCGCCGCCAGCGCCGACAGCGCCAGCATCAACATCGCGTCTTTCTGGCGCTGCTTGCGGCGCTCGGCGCGCCACGGAAGAAGGTTGATCCGGGCCATCAGTCAAAGCTCCTCAAGGCCAGTCCGCAGGCAATCATCAGTGCCGGCGCGTCCTGGGCCAATGCATGTGCCTGCACTCGCGACCCCAATGTCATGTGGGCCAGCGGATTGGCGATCATGGTTGGCACGCCAAGCTGCTCTTCGACCATCTGGGCGATGCCCGGGATCGCGGCGCAACCTCCGGCGATCACGATCTGGTCGACCCGGTTGAACTCGCTGCCGGCGTAGAAGAACTGCAGCAACCGGCTGACCTGCTGCGCCATGGCTTCCTTGAACGGCTCCAGCACTTCGGCTTCGTAGGTCTCCGGCAATCCACCCTGGCGCTTGGCCAGGCCGGCTTCCTCGTAGCTCAGGCTGTAGCGGCGCATGATCTCGTCGGTCAGCTGCTTGCCGCCGAACACCTGCTCGCGCCCATACAGGCTGCGACCATTGCGCAACACGTTGAGCGTGGTCATCGTCGCGCCCGAGTCGATCAATGCCACCAACCCGTCCTTCGGCACGTTCAACTGGTCGACAATCAAGCCGAACGCGTTCTCGATCGCGAAGGCTTCCACGTCCATCACTTTCGGAATCAGCCCGCCCATCTCCAGCGCCGAGACGCGGATCTCGACGTTCTCGGAGCGGGAGGCGGCCAGCAATATCTGCACCGACTCGGTGCTGCCGGGAACCAGCCCGAGCACTTCGAAATCGAGGTTTACCTCCTCGATCGGATACGGGACGTAGTTGACCGCTTCCAGTTCTACCTGCGCCTCCAGGTCATCGCCCTCAAGCTCGGCCGCCATCGGAATCACCTTGGTGATGACGGCGGAACCGGAGACTGCCGCAGCTGCATGTTTGGCCCGGGTTCCCGAGCGCGCGACGGCACGCTTGATCGCCTCGCCCACGGCTTCAGGCTCGACGATGTTTTTTTCCACCACCGCATTGGGTGGCAGCGGCTCCACTGCGTAGTGCTCAACGCGGTAGCGGTTGCCCGCCCGCGAAAGCTGCAGGAGCTTGACTGCGGTCGAACTGATATCCACACCGACGAGCGCCGGCTGGCTCTTGCTGATCACGCCCACTGTTATCTCCCCTTGCCCCTTGCAACCACTGGCCCGCTTGCGCGAGCTTCGTGTGCCCCGTCTTAGATAACGGACTTTTCACAAAGCCGCAACCACCTTACCCGCTAATTGCCCACCAGTGCCCCTTTCTGACGCTATGCGGCGCCGGCGCCATGGTAAGCCGGATACCGATCCAGACGCCATCATATACTTCACCACCTTGATGACTGCGTTCCGGAACTCCTTGATGTCACCTCGCTTCCGTCGTGTCCTGCGCTGGGCTCTTCTCACCGTTGCCGCCTTGGCAGTGGTCGGCGTTATCGCCCTGGGCGCGCTTTACTACCTGATCGCGCCGACGTTGCCCGACGTGCAAAGCCTGCATGACGTCGAGTTGCAGGAGCCCATGTCCATCTACGCACGCGACGGACAGCTGATGTCGGTATTCGGCGAGACCCGTCGTTATCCGATCGACATCGACGATGTGCCCGAGACCGTGAAACAGGCCTTCATCGCCATCGAGGACAACCGCTTCTACGAGCACCACGGCGTCGACTACAAAGGTGTGGGGCGTGCGATCTGGCTGTTGGCCACCACCGACGACAAACGCGTACCAGGTGGATCGACCATTACCCAACAGGTCGCCCGCCAGTTTTTCCTGAGCTCCGAGTACAGCTATACCCGCAAGATTGCCGAGATGATGCTGGCATGGCGGATGGAACGCGAGCTCAGCAAGGACGAGATTTTCGAGCTGTATCTCAACAAGATCTTTTTCGGCAATCGCGCCTACGGCATCGCTGCGGCTGCGGAGTTCTACTACGGCAAGAAGCTGGACGAGCTGGATCTGGACGAGACCGCATCGCTGGCCGGCACCCCCAAGTTCCCGTCCAGCGGCAACCCGCTGGCCAATCCCGAGCGCGCACGCATACGTCGCGATTACATCCTGCTACGCATGGCCGACCTGGGGTTCATCGATGAAGCGCAGATGGCGCGATCCCAGTCCGTCCCCATGCACGCCACGGCGCATGAACCACCCATCCAGATGTATGCGCCGTACGTCTCGGAGATGGTGCGCCGGGAAATGATCGCCCGTTACGGCGCCGAAGCGCTGACCAAGGGTTACCACGTCACAACCACGATCGATCCGAGACTGCAACACGCGGCCAATCAAGCGGTGCGCGAAGGGCTGGTCGCCTATGACCAGCGCCACGGCTGGCACGGGGCGGAGCAGCATTTCGACCTGGCGGCCGATGAGGACGCAGACAGCGTTCGCGCACGCCTGCGCCCGATCGCGACCCAATCGGACATGTTGCCGGCCATCGTGCTCACCACCGAAGGCAGCACCGCCACCGTGGTACTGCCCAGCGGCCGGCAGGTCGAGCTGGGGGCCAAGGATGGCTGGGGCGGTCGCAGCCCGGGCAGCCTGCTGAAGCGTGGCGATCTGGTACGAGTACACCGCACCGACACACCGGTCGCCAACACGGACAACGATGCCGATGACACCGGAGCGCAACCGGCGACGCCCGCCGCGCCACGGTACGGGTTGACCCAGATCCCGCGCGCCCAATCGGCACTGGTGTCGTTGGAAGCCGACACCGGAGCCCTGCGTGCGCTGGCCGGCGGCTTCAGTTTTGCCGGCAGCAAGTTCAACCGCGCTACCCAGGCCCGGCGCCAGCCTGGTTCGAGCTTCAAGCCCTTCCTGTACTCCGCCGCCCTGGAGCGCGGCTTCACCCCGGCCTCGATCGTGCTAGACGCACCGGTGGTGTTCAAGGATCGCCGCGACCACGTGTGGCGGCCACAGAATGACGACGGCAGGTTCCTGGGGCCGATGCGCCTGCGCGAAGCCCTGGTGCGTTCCCGCAACCTGGTGTCGGTACGCCTGCTGGACGCCATCGGCATTGATTACGCACGCAAGTACATCAGTCATTTCGGCTTCGAGGAATCAAGCCTGCCGCCCAACCTGTCGATGTCGCTGGGCACCGCTTCGTTGACGCCACTGTCGATCGCCCGTGGTTACGCGGTCTTTGCCAACGGCGGCTCACGGGTCGACCCGTGGTTCATCCAGACGGTCAAGGATCGCGACAGCATCGTGATTTTCGAGGAAAATCCGGCCACGGCCTGCCGCTACTGCAATCGGCCATCTGAAAACGCGACATCGGCAAGCAACCGGATCACGGTGGGAGGTTTCAACCTCGGTCCGGCACCGGTCGCGACCGCCCCGGCGGCGCCCGAGCCGGATGACAAGGCCAACGCCGACACGACCCCGATAGAGCCACCCGCCGACCTGGTGGTAGCGCCACGCGCGATTGACGAGCGTATCGCCTACCAGATGGTGTCAATGATGCGCGACGTGGTCCAACGCGGCACCGGCGTCCGTGCCAAGGTGCTTGGGCGCGAGGATGTGGGCGGCAAGACCGGCTCGACCAATGAGCACCGCGACGCCTGGTTCTCGGGTTTCGGCGGCAAGCTGGCCACCACGGTGTGGGTGGGTCGCGACAACTTCCAGTCACTGGGTCGCGGCGAGTACGGTGGCCGGGCGGCACTGCCGATCTGGATCGATTACATGCGGGTCGCACTGGAGGATCGTCCGGTGGCCACCAACACGCCGCCCGACGGCATGGTCGAGGTCTCCGTGGCGGCCAACGGCAACCTGCTGCCCGCCGGCAGTGGCGGGATCAGTGAGTGGATCAAGACCGAGGACCTGGAACGGATGCAGAGCCACGCCGCCTATGAAAATGTAGACAGGGCCGACATGACCGAAGAGACCTTCGATATCTTCTGAGCAGCGCCGACGACCTAATCGCGGCCTCATGTCACAAACCAGAAACGCCCCGCAAATGCGGGGCGTTTCTGGTTGCATCAAATTGCTGCATCAACTTGTTGCGTCAAGGCAGAACCGGCGCCTGCGGTTGCAGGTGCCAACCCGGAGCCTGGCCTCAGCGCTGTTCCATGCCGAGGTAATCGCGGTTTACCGCGCCGGTATAGATCTGGCGCGGACGACCGATCTTGTTTTCCGGATCGTCCTGCTGCTCCAGCCAATGGGCCACCCAACCGGCGGTGCGCGCGATAGCGAACATCACGGTGAACATCTCCACCGGGATGCCGAGCGCCTTGTAGATGATGCCGGAGTAGAAGTCGACGTTCGGGTAGAGCTTGCGCTCCACGAAGTAATCGTCCTTCAGCGCCGCCTCTTCCAGCTTCAGGGCAACCTCAAGCAACGGGTCGTTGACCCCCAACTGGCCCAGGACCTCGTGGGTCATCTTGCGCACCAGCGCCGCGCGCGGATCGTAGTTCTTGTAGACGCGGTGGCCGAAGCCCATCAGGCGGAAGCCCGACTCCTTGTCCTTGGCCTTGTCGATCGCCGACTGCACGTTCTCCGGACGGCCGATCTCGTTGAGCATGCCGAGCACGGCTTCGTTGGCACCACCGTGGGCTGGCCCCCACAACGCGGCAACGCCGGCGGCAAGGCACGCATATGGGTTGGCACCGGTCGACCCCACCAGACGCACGGTGGAAGTCGAGGCATTCTGCTCATGGTCGGCATGCAGGATGAACAACAGGTCCATCGCCTTGGCCGCGATCGGGTTGAGCTCCAGCGGCTCGCTGGGCACCTCGTACAGCATGTGCAGGAAGCGGGTGGTGTAATCGAGGTTGTTGCGCGGATAGCGCAGCGGCCAGCCGATGGAATGCCGGTAACAGGCGGCGGCGATCGTCGGCACCTTGGCCATCAGGCGGATCGCAGCCAGGCGGCGCTGTTGCGGATCCTCCAGGTCCAGGTCGTTGTGGTAGAAACTGGCCATCGAGCCGAGCATGCCCACCAGCATCGCCATCGGGTGCGCGTCATGGCGGAACCCGCCCAGGAAGCCCTTGAACGCCTCGTGCATCATCGTGTGATGGGTGACGTCGCTCTCGAACGCGGCAAACTCCGGCTTGCTGGGCAGCTCGCCGTTGATCAGCAGGTAGGCGACTTCCAGGAAGTTGGAGTTCTCGGCCAGTTGCTCGATCGGGTAGCCGCGGTACAGCAGCACTCCCTTCTCGCCATCGATGTAGGTAATGGCGGATTTGCAGCTGGCGGTGGCGGTAAAGCCGGGGTCGTAGGTGTAGCAGCCGGTACCCTTGGGCAATTTGCCGATGTCAATGCAGGGTGCGCCCAATGTGGGCTGCTGCACCGGAAGCTCGACGCGGCTATCGCCGACGGACAGGATGGCCTGGCTCAGGCCTGACGGTGACTCGGACACGAAACACTCCTCTTGTCTACGCATTCGCGCGATGCGCGAACGGGAAGGGGGACAAAGGATCGCGGCCACGCCGCGAACGTCCAATTATCACACAATGCTGTACCGCATGGCCGGCGCGCGGATGTCCGCGGGCGGCGACGCAGTGTTGCAATGGTGTGGCAACCAGGCTCCCAGACACGACAACGGCCGCCTTTTGGCAGCCGTTGTTGATAACCCGGATACAGCGCCGTGCGCCGCCGAGAATTACTTCTGGGCGTAACGCTTGCGGAACTTGTCCACGCGACCACCGGTATCCATGATCTTGTGCTTGCCCGTATAGAACGGGTGCGAGGCCGACGAGATGTCGACCTTGATCAACGGATACTCGTTGCCGTCTTCCCACTTGATCGACTCCTTGCTGCCCATCTTGGAATCGGCAAGGGTCGAGCGGGTCAGGAACTGGAAATCGCTGGTCACGTCCTGGAACACGACCTGACGGTATTCGGGATGGATGCCGGCTTTCATTGGCACTCACCAATTATGCGGAAGGAAGCGGGTAAGTATAGCGGCCCTGCCCAAGGCTGTGCAAGTACGATGGACAACCTTTTAGCGGGCGGCCAATGCCGACTGGACCTGTTGCTCGAATCGGCGCTGGTCGTACTGCATCAGGATCGAGGCATTGTCGGGCGCGCCGCTCATCTGCAGCCAATCCACCACCGTCGCGCCACGGGTGTGGCGGCCATCCAGCTCGATAGCCACCGGGCGTGCCAGCTGCGACAGGGCGCCCTGCGGCTGCAAGGCATGCGCCATCGCCAGGGCATCGGCCGCCAACCATTTGTCACCGCGCCGGTCGATCGACCATTCCCGGGTCTGGCGCGAGATCGCCTCGAAGAAGCGCGCCGCCTCACTGTCGGCCCCCAGCCAGGTCACCACGTCATCGTGATGCAGGCCGTGGGCGATGGTCGCTTCCCAGTCCACCAACTCAAAGCGGTCGAATGCCGACATGACCACGTGCGCGGCTTCCGGATCAAACCCGATGTTGAACTCGGCCACGGCGGTCATGTTGCCGTGCCCGGTCACTGCCCCGCCCATCACCACCAGCCGATCAATCCGGTCCGGCAAGCTGGGGTCGAGCTTGAGCGCCAGAGCGAGATTGGTCAGCGGCCCCAGCGCCACCAGCAGCAAGCGCCCTGCGTATTGATGTGAAAGCCGCAGGATCGCCAGCGCCGCATGTTCGGTTTCCATGCGACCCGTCGGCGGCGCCAGTCCCGCGTCACCAAAGCCATCCTGCCCATGCACGTGCGCGGCATCGTCGGCGGGATGCAGCAGCGGCGATGCACAGCCGGCGAATACCGGTACATCCGCCCCGACCACCTCGCACAGTTTCAGTGCATTGGCGACGGTGTGGGACAGGCCGACATTACCGGCGGCAATGCTCAGCCCGACCACCTCGTGGCGAGGGTCGTTGAAGGCCATCAGCAGCGCGAGCGCATCGTCGACACCGGGGTCGGTATCGATCAGCAGCGGGATTCGGGGTTCAGTCGTCGAATGATCAGTCATCAGGTGATTATCGTCCTTGGGCATTGGGATGTCGCAGGCGTTGGACGCTACCCGAGTTCCAGTGTCTTGGCATCCTGGTGGTACGCGATTCAGGCGCCGGCATAGCGCACGGCGGCTCCGATCCAGCGCGCCACGATGCGGTCGGCAACCTGCGGCGCCTCGACCAGCAGTTGTTCGGCCAGCGCCTGCACCTGCGGCAACAGGTCGGCGTCACGAACCAGATCGGCCAGCCGGAACTCGGCCAGGCCGGTCTGGCGGGTGCCCAGCAATTCACCGGGACCGCGCAGCGCCAGGTCCTTCTCCGCGATCAGGAAGCCATCGTTGGTCTCGCGCATGGTTTCCAGCCGCTGCCGCGCCAACATCGACAACGGCGAGCGATACAGCAACACGCAACTGGAGGCCGTGCTACCCCGCCCCACCCGTCCACGCAACTGATGCAACTGGGCGAGCCCGAGCCGCTCGGCGTTCTCGATGATCATCAGCGAGGCATTGGCCACGTCCACGCCGACCTCGATCACCGTGGTCGCCACCAGCAGGTCGATGTCACCCACCTTGAACGCTGCCATCGTCGCGCGCTTTTCCAGCGACTTCATCCGGCCGTGGACAAGACCGACACGCAACTGCGGGAGTTGTCCCGACAAGGCCTCGAAAGTCGTCTGCGCCGCCTGTGCCTCGATTTTCAGTGCACTGCCGGCGCGGCCGCCTTCCTCCGGCTCGTCGATCAGCGTGCAGACCCAATACGCCTGCTTGCCCTGGGCACAGGCCTGGCGGATCCGCTCAACCAGCTCGGGGCGGCGCTCGCCACTGAGCGCGACGGTCTGCACTGGCGTCCGTCCGGGCGGCAACTCGTCGATCGATGACACATCAAGGTCGGCATACGCCGACATCGCCAGGGTGCGCGGAATCGGGGTAGCGGTCATCACCAGCTGGTGCGGGACGACGCTGTGCGCGCCCACCACGCCACCGGCGCCCTTGTCGCGCAGTGCCAGGCGCTGATGGACCCCAAAGCGATGCTGCTCGTCAACGATCGCCAACGCCAGGTCGTGGAACGCGACCCCCTCCTGCATCAGCGCGTGGGTGCCCACCACGATCCGCGCTTCGCCGGAAGCCACCTGCTCCAGCACTTTCGTCCGTGCCTTGCCGGTGACCTTGCCAGCCAACCAGGCGACGCTGACACCCAACGGATCAAACCAGCCGCGCAGGTTGACCAAGTGCTGCTCGGCCAACAGTTCCGTGGGTGCCATCAAGGCGGCCTGCTTGTCACCGGCAATGGCGACCATCGCCGCCAATGCGGCGATCACGGTCTTGCCGCTACCGACATCGCCCTGCACCAGTCGCAGCATCGGCGTGGGCCTGGCCAGATCAACCAACACCTCGCCCAGCACCCGTTGCTGGGCGCCGGTAAGGCGGAACGGGAGGCTGTCGCGCAGGCGTCGTGCCAACGTGTGGTCGGCCAGTACCGGTGCGGCGTGCGCCTGGTGGGCCATGCGTTGACGCCGCAGGCTGAGGTGATGGGCCAGCAGCTCCTCCAGCGCCAGCCGCCGCTGCGCCGGATGGGTACCGGCAAGCAGCGCCGTGACGTCCGCGTCGCCAAGTGGCCGATGGACCGTCAACAATGCCTCGCGCAAAGACGGCAACCGCAACGAGGACAGCACATTGCCGGGCAGCAGCTCGATGGCCTCGTCACCGGGCAGGCGATCCAGGGCGAACCCGATCAGTCGCCGCAGCGAGGCCGGACCGACGCCCTCGATCGCCGGGTACACCGGGTCCAACCGGTCACCCAGCTCGTCACCTGCCGCCTCATCCAGCAGCCGATAGCTGGGATGGACGATTTCCAGCCCCAGCTGGCCGGGGCGAGGCGTGCCGTAACAGCGGATCCGCGCGCCTGGCTGGAACTGGGCGAGCTGCGCGGCGCGAAAATGAAAAAAGCGCAAGGTCACCGTCGCGTGTGACCCGTCACCCACAGCCACCCGCAGCATCGGCCGATACCGGAAGCTGCGCTCGACCGCTTCGACACGCCCTTCGATTTGTGCGGCGACACCCGGCTGCAACGCGCGGATCGCCGTCAGCCGGGTCCGATCCTCGTACTGGCGAGGCAGTTGCAGCCACAGGTCCTGCAGGCAGGACAAGCCTCGCGCGGCCAACTTTTCGGCCATTTTCGGTCCACAACCGGGCAACACGGTCAGCGGGTTTTCGCCGACCGCGGCCAGTGCGGGTGCGGGACGAGTGGCGCGTCTAGCCAAGAACCAGGATCGCGTCGACCTCGAATGCCGCACCCTTCGGCAGGCCGGATACCTCGATCGTCGATCGAGCCGGATACGGCGCCTGGAAATAGTCGGCCATCACCGCGTTGACCGCAGCGAAGTCGCCCAGGTCGGTCAGATACAAGCCAAGCCGGGCGACCTGCTCCAGCGAGCCACCCGCGGCTTCACAGACGGCCTTGAGATTGTCGAACGAGCGCCGCGCCTGGGCGGTCACGTCGCCGGCAACGATCTCGCCGGTGGCCGGGTCCAGTGGAATCTGGCCGGACAGAAAAACCGTCTGGCCCATGCGCACGGCTTGTGAGTACGGGCCGATGGCTGCCGGGGCGTGGTCGCTGTGGACGGGGGTGCGGGACATGCGGGCTCCTAAGGGGGCGGGGTCAACCCACATTGTAGGAGGCTGGGCTCAGATCCGCTGCACCGCGATCACCACGCCGGACTTGCGGACCTTGCGGATCACGTTGGCGAGATGACGCCGATCGGCGACCTCGATCGAGAAGCGCAACACGGCCACATTGGTATCGCGCTCGAGGTACTCGACCCGCTCGATGTTGGATTTCGCCTCTGCGATCGCCGCGGCGACCTGGGCCAGCGCGCCGGGCCGATTGTCGACCTCGATCCTCAGCGCCGCGCTGAAGTCACCACTGACCTTGCGATCCCACCCGATCGGTACCCACCGATCCGGCGACTTGCGGTAGTCGGCGACATTGGGGCAGTCCAGCCGATGCACCACGATGCCCTTGCCAGTGGTGTGGTAACCCATGATCTCGTCACCCGCGATCGGCAGGCAGCAATTGGCGAAGCTGATTATGCCGCCTTCCGCGCCGGTGATCAGGATCTTGTCCTGGGCCTGCGAGATGCCCGGCGTCTTCGGGGCAGCCCGGCCTTCGCTACCAGCCGGGTAGGCCAGGATGAACGCCACTTGCCTGGGCATCTTGTTGCCCAGTGCAATGTCGGCCAGCAAAGCCTCCAGGCGCGGGTAACGGCTTTCCTGCAGGTAGTTGTCAAGCTGCGCTGCCGGGATCCGCTCCAGCGAGCTGTCCAGCGCCTCCAGCGCACGGTCCAGCATCCGGTGGCCGAGCTGCACGGCATCCTCGTGTTCGATGCTCTTGAGTTGCTGGCGGATGGAGGTGCGGGCCTTGCCCGAGACCACGAACTCCAGCCATTGCGGCTTTGGCATCGACGACTTGGCGGTAATGATCTCGATCCGCTCGCCGCTCGACAGCCGGGTGCGCAGCGGCACCAGCTTGCCGTCCACGCGCGCGGCGACCGCCTGGTTGCCGACGTCGGTATGCACCGAGTAGGCGAAATCGAGTGCGGTCGCATTGCGCGGCAACGACAGGATTTCACCCTTCGGCGTGAACAGGTAGACCTCGTCCGGGAACAAGTCGACCTTGACATTCTCGAGGAATTCCAGCGACGAGCCGGCCGTGCTCTGGGATTCCACCAGTCCGCTGATCCAGTGCTGGGCGCGGCTTTGCGCGCTGTTGGGGCCGTCGCTTCCTTCCTTGTACGACCAATGTGCGGCGATGCCTTTCTCCGCGATCAGATCCATCTCCTCGGTCCGCAGCTGCACCTCGATCGGCGATCCGTAGGGACCGAACAGCACCGTATGCAGCGATTGGTAACCGTTGGCCTTGGGGATCGCGATGAAGTCGCGGAAACGCGCATCCAAAGGCTTGTAGGTCGAGTGCACCACGCCCAGCGCGTGGTAACAATCCGCTACCGAGGTCAGCACGATGCGGTAGCCGAACACATCCATCAGTTGGGCGAAGCTCTTTCCCTCGGCTTCCATCTTGGTATAGATGCTCCACGGCGACTTGACCCGGCTGATCAGTCGGTTGGGCAGCTTCTCCTTGGCCAGCCGCTGGGCCAGGTTGGCCTCGATCTGCACCAGGGCTTCGCGCCGGACCACCGGCTGGTCACGCAGGTATTTTTCCAGCACCGCATGGCGCCACGGATACAACGCGCGGAACCCGAGATCCTGCAACTCCGCCTTGATCAGGTTCATGCCCAGTCGCTGGGCAATCGGGGCATAGATCTCCAGCGTTTCACGGGCGATCCGCTGGCGCGACTCGGGATCTTTTGCACCCAGCGTGCGCATGTTGTGCAGACGATCCGCCAACTTGATCAAGATCACCCGCAAGTCGCGCGACATGGCCAGCAGCATCTTGCGGAAGCTCTCGGCGGTCGCTTCCAGACGGTCACGGAACTGCACCCTGTCGAGCTTGGTGACCCCGTCGACCAGTTCCGCCACGGTGTCGCCGAACTCCGCGGCGATGCAATCGCGGGTCAGCGAGGTATCTTCGATGGTGTCGTGCAAGATCGCCGCCAGCAGGGTCTCGACATCCAGCCCCTGGTCGGCCAGCACCCGCGCAACCGCTACCGGATGGGTGATGTAGGGCTCGCCGGACCGCCGCACTTGGCCGGCGTGGGCCTGCGCTCCCACCGCCCATGCCCGGCGCAGCAACTTGCGTTGCGGCTCGGTCAGGTAGCGAACCGCCTGTTCGAGCTCGCGCATGTAGTCGGGCAGTGCCGCATCGTCATTGTCGACAGCGGGTCCGGGGCGACTACAGGCGGGCTCGAAAGAGGTCATGGTGGCAATCTACGCGTCCGGCGCCACGCCATGCAACGCATGGGCGCAAGTCGATTCCCCAAAACCAGACGACCCCGCACAAGGCGGGGCCGCGTCAAGCAACACAGGCTGGGCAACCGGCCGATGCGGGGTCAGTCGTCGCCCTTGGCCAGGTCGTCGTCGGTGACCACCTCGGCGGCGGCCCACTCCAGCGCTTCGCGCTCCTTGCGGGCACGCTCGGACTTGTCCACCGCGTCGATGTATTCCTGGTTGATCTCGCGAGCGGCGATTTCGCGCAAGGCAAGCACCGTCGGCTTGTCGTTGGACTCGCTGTTGTCGATCCTGGATTCGACGCCGGTGGCGAGTTGACGAGCACGCTTGGCCGCCATCATGACGAGTTCAAAGCGGTTATCGACCACTTCCAGGCAATCTTCTACGGTAATGCGGGCCATGGGGCTCCTGACGGCCGGGGCCGTCAATACAGATGCAAAGGGGACGCGATTATAGCGACTGTGGACGACGCAGGGCAAGTCACGTCTTTTGGAATCAAGCAGTTACGCAGCCATCACCGGTCGTCGGCCAGCAGCGTGGTGATCAGCTTGCCGTGGCGCGCCACCTGGGCGTCACGCCGCAAGCGGCTGGCGGTGAAAATCGCACACATCTCGTCGACAGCCACGTTGAAAACGTCATTGACGATGACGTAGTCAAATTCGCCATAGTGCGACATCTCCTCGCGGGCGGCGGCCAGCCGACGGGCAATGACATCCTCACTGTCCTGGCCTCGCGCACGCATGCGCAGCTCCAGTGCGGCGCGCGAGGGTGGCAGGATGAAAACACTGACTGCTCCGGGCAACTTGCGACGGACCTGGCGTGCACCCTGCCAGTCGATTTCCAGCAGCACGTCCTTTCCTGCCGCCAGTTGCGGCTCGACCGACTGGCGCGCGGTGCCCTTCCAGTCACCGTGGACGCGGGCATGCTCGAACAGGTCGCCGGCTGCAACCATGCGTTCGAACTCGGGCTCGTCGACAAAGTGGTAATGCTCGCCATTTTTCTCGCGGGGGCGTGCCGGCCGTGACGTGAACGATATCGACAAGCGGATGTTCGGATCGCGGGCCAGCACCGCGTTGACGATGCTGGATTTTCCCGCACCCGAGGGCGCGGCGACGATGTAGAGAGTTCCACGCATGCTCATTCGATGTTCTGGATCTGTTCGCGGACCTGGTCGATCAATACCTTCAACTCGATCGCGGCAGCCGAACTGCGCCCATCCACCGACTTGGAACCCAGCGTATTGGCCTCGCGGTTGAACTCCTGCAGCAGGAAATCCAGCCGGCGCCCAACCGCCTCGCGCAAGGTCAGCACGCGGCGCGCCTCGACCACGTGCGAGTCGAGCCGGTCGAGCTCTTCATCGACATCGAGCTTCTGCAGCCACATCACCAGTTCCTGCTCCATCCGACCCGGCTCTACCGGCTGGGCGAGATCCGCCAGCCGCCCTTCCAGTTTGGCACGTTGGGCGGCCCGGATGACCGGCATCAGCTCTCGCACCTGCGCGGCGATGGCGGCAATGCCGTCAACACGCTCTGCAATACCCGCCGCCAGTTTGCCGCCTTCGCGCTCACGGGCGGCGATGAACTCGTCCAGCACGGTGTCCAGCAACGCCAGCGTCTGGGCCTGCAACGCGGCCGCATCGGTGGCCGGTGCCTGCAACACACCGGGGAACTGCAACAACTGGGTGAACTCGGTATGCAGGCCCGGGAAACGATTGGACAGCTCGGTCGCCAGATCGCCCAACTCGCGCAGCCGGCCCGGGTCGGCCTGCAACCCGCTGGCACCTTCAGGCGAGCGCAACCGCACGGTGACATCGACCTTGCCGCGAGCGATGCGCGCGGCGATTCGCTCGCGCAGCACCGGCTCCAGCGCGCGTAAATCGTCGTGCAAGCGGACACCGATCTCCAGGAAGCGGTGATTGACCGAACGCAGCTCGCAACTCAGCGTCCCCCATTCGGTGACGCTCTCGCTGCTTGCGAAGGCGGTCATGCTGCGAATCATGCGCAATATCCTGTGATGAACGGCGGGGGAGACGGTTGGGTGCCGGGGTGCCCGATGGGAGCGGTTGATGCGAATGGTAAACTCGCCCACCCAAAACCCCCTAACTTCAACGGCAGTCCGCACCATGTCAACCACCGGCAGCAACGAATTTTCACGACCCAGCGGTCGCACGCCGGAACAGCTGCGTGAGGTCCGCATCGAGCGCGCCTTTACCCGCCACGCCGAAGGCTCGGTGTTGATCAGCTTCGGCGACACCCGCGTGCTGTGTACCGCCAGCGTGGAGAACCGGGTGCCCGGCTTCCTGCGCGGCAAGGGCGAGGGCTGGGTCACTGCCGAGTACGGCATGCTGCCGCGCGCCACCAACACCCGCAACGACCGCGAGGCCGCGCGCGGCAAACAGGGCGGGCGCACCCTGGAAATCCAGCGCCTGATCGGCCGCTCGTTGCGCGCCTGCATCGACCGCAAGGCGCTCGGCGAGCGCACCATCACCCTGGACTGCGACGTCCTCCAGGCCGATGGCGGCACCCGCACCGCGGCAATCACCGGCGCCTACGTGGCATTGACCGATGCAGTGAACTGGATGATCAAGCGCGGCGACATCAAGTCCAAGGCGGGGCGTTCACCGATCTTCGGCGCCGTAGCGGCCGTATCGGTGGGCATCTACCGCGGCGTACCGGTGCTGGACCTGGACTACGCCGAGGACAGCAACTGCGACACCGACATGAACGTGGTCATGAATGACGGTGGCGGCTTCATCGAGTTGCAGGGCACCGCTGAAGGTCACGCATTCCGTCGCGAAGAGTTGGCGGCAATGACCGCGCTGGCGGAAGTAGGCATTACCGAGCTGGTGGCGAAGCAGCGTGAAGCGCTCGGACTTTGAGCCCGTGCCGGTGAGCGTTCGCATTGTCGTTGCCAGCGGCAACATCGGCAAGCTGGCCGAATTCAACCGCCTGCTCGGCGAGGCCGGCATCGAATTCGTCGCGCAGGGCGAACTCGGGGTCGGAGACATCGAGGAAACCGGGCTGACGTTCGTCGAGAACGCCCTGCTGAAGGCGCGCCACGCCGCCCGGGCCACCGGCCTGCCGGCGCTGGCCGACGACTCCGGACTCTGCGTCGATGCGCTCAATGGCGCGCCCGGCTTGTATTCGGCGCGCTACGCCGGCGAACCCAGCGATGCGGCACGCAACATCGACAAGCTGCTGCAAGCGCTCGACGGAGTGCCCGAGCTGCAACGCGGCGCCCATTTCCACTGCACCCTGGCACTGCTGCGCCATGCCGACGATCCGCGCCCGCTGATCGCGCAGGGCGAGTGGCATGGCCGGATCCTGACCGCGACTCGCGGCGCCGGCGGCTTCGGCTACGACCCGCTGTTCCTCGACCCCGAAACCGGGAAGACGGCAGCCGAGCTCGATCCGGCAACCAAGAACCGCGTCAGCCACCGCGGCCAGGCGTTGGCGATCCTGCACCGGAAACTCGGTTCGCTGCCTGCGACGTCGCCATGACCCTCGCCCCGCCGCCACTCTCGCTGTACGTCCACATCCCCTGGTGTGTACGCAAATGCCCGTATTGCGACTTCAACTCACACGAAGGCCGCGGCGAGTTGCCGTTTGCCGCCTACGTGGCGGCGCTGCTGGCCGACCTGGATCTCGACCTGCCGCTGGTCTGGGGCCGCACGGTGCAATCGGTGTTCTTCGGTGGTGGTACTCCCAGCCTGATGCCCGCCGAATTCATCGACCGCTTCCTGCAGGGCGCCAGTTCACGGTTGCGGTTCGCGCCCGGTTGCGAGATCACGCTGGAGACCAACCCCGGCACCGCCGAGCACGGGCGCTTCGAAGGCTACCGCGACGCCGGCGTCAACCGCCTCAGCTTTGGCATCCAGAGCTTCGATGACGGCTGCCTGCAGCGCTTGGGACGGATCCATGACAGCGCCGAGGCCGAGGCCGCGGTCAAGCTGGCCCAGGACGCGGGGTTCGACAACCTCAACCTTGATTTGATGTACGCGTTGCCACAACAAACCCTGGCGATGGCCGAGCACGACCTCACGCGCGCGTTCGCATTGCAACCCGCGCACGTCAGCCACTACCAGTTGACCCTGGAGCCCAACACCGTGTTCGCCGCCCGCCCGCCGGCAGGCATCCCCGATGACGATGGCAGTTGGGACATGCAGGAGCACTGCCAGGCGATGCTGGCCAACGCCGGTTATCGCCAGTACGAAGTCAGCGCCTACGCACGGGCAGGCCGCGAATGCGCGCACAACCTCAATTACTGGAAGTACGGCGACTACCTCGGGATCGGCGCGGGCGCGCATGGCAAGATCACCCAGGGCCACGATCAGTCGATCCTGCGACGCTGGAAGCACAAACACCCCACCCGCTACCTGGCCGATGCCGGCACCCCCGCCGCGATTGGTGGCCAGGAACTGGTGGCACCGGATCGCCGCGCATTCGAGTTCATGCTCAATGCGCTGCGGTTGGTGGACGGGTTCAGCATGGCCGGCTTCGAAGCGCGTACGGGTCAATCCCGGGCGACGATCGCGTCCCAACTGCAAACGGCAGTCGATCGCGGTTGGCTGGCGATCGAGAACGACCATGTGCAGCCCACCCCATTGGGACGGCGCTTCACCAACGACGTGGTGTCGTTGTTCCTCGATCAGTGAGAGTGGGGGCGCGTCATCGATACCGGTGAGTTTCGGTCATAATCCGATTCGTCAGGCACCGTTTGCTGCCAGACGCGCCAGCGGCTCGGGGGGAGCCTGACCAACATGCCGAAACACCAGGATCCGCTTGCCACGCCAGTAGCGCCACATGCCGCCGTGGCGATCTTGCCGTTGCCGACCCGGGTGAATGGCCTGCTGGTGCAACTGCAGACGCAGTTGGCGGCCAAGCTTGGCCTCGAGTTGGAGCGCGTGCTGGAGACCGTGGAACAAGACCTGTTTCGACTGGCTGACGGCGCCCGTAACACGGCACTGCAATCGGGGCACTTCGATGACTTGCGCGGTTTGCGCGAACAACGCGACAGCTTCGTTCCGCGCTTCCTCGCCAGATTGGAAACCGCACTGTGGAACCTGCGAGCCGCCGGTGCGATCACTGCGCTCGACCCGCACGAGCCGGTTCAGCGATCCGGTCAGTTGCGCCTGCTCGAACATGACGAGATCGCCGAGGACGCCATGCTGGCCACCATGGCGCGCCGTCAGGAATCGCGTGCGGGGTTGCCGCTACTGCTGTTGGGCCAGCGATTCGGGGTGTTGGCCGGAATGCCCGCGTTCGAGGCGGCGCGGCTCCCGGTGGGGCCGCAGTCATTGGGCCGGATGTTCTCCGAGACCTGCGCCGAGCTATCCCTCAACCTCGACACGCGATTGTCGCTCTATCAACGGTTCGACCGGCAGTTGATGGCCGGCTACCCGGCACTGGCGGAGATGATGAATTCGCTGCTGGATAAAGCCAATGTCCTGCCGGGATTGGCTTTCGTCCCGTTGCGCAAGCGGCGCGGCGCGGCGCCTGACCCGCGGCTTGAGACCGACGACCAGGGCAAGCGCATCGGCAGTGCCGACGCCATTGCTGCAGCGACTGCCACAACGGACGATAGACGAGCCCACACCAAATTTGGTGTCGCCAGCGACGAGGACATTCAAGCCCTCGCACGGCAGGAGCTGGATCTACTGCTGGCACGGCGACGCGAGATGCGCCAGGCGCCGGCTGGCACCGGTGCCGATGCTTCCACACCGACCAGGATCGCGCTCGACACCGCCGAGGTCGACGCCGCGTTGCACCAGCTCCAGGTACAACCCGCGACGGCGGGCAATCGGCGCAGCACCGACCAGATTCGGCAGGCCCTGCTGGTGCAGAGTCGACAGCAGCGCGGCCATGCGACGTCGCTATCGCCGCAGGATAACGAGACCTTCGAGCTGCTTGGCCTGTTGTACGCACAAATCGGTCGTGAACTGCGGCGCGACACCCCCAGTGCCGGCCTGCTGGAACGCTTGCAGGTGCCCTTGTTGCGAGTCGCGCTGCAGGATCGCGGTTTCTTCATACGCGGCGACCATCCTGCACGCCAGCTGCTCAACGCGGTCGCCCAGGCCGGGGCCGGCTGGATCGCCGAGGATGAAATCGATCCACAGCTTGACCAGCAGTTGGGCCAGGCGGTCGAGCATGTCGTCGAGCATTACAGCGGCGACGACACCGTATTTGAATCAGCCAACCAGGTCCTTGACGAGCATCAGCAGGCCGTGGCCCGCAAGGCCGAAAGTGCTGAGCGACGTCATGTGGAAGCCGCTCGCGGGCGGGACAAGCTGGATCTGGCAAAGCAACACGCCGCCGATACCGTGAAAGCGGCCATCGGCGACGCCGCGGTACCCCGGTTCCAACGCAACGTGCTCGACCAGGCCTGGGTCGATGTGCTGAGCCTGACGCTGCTACGCCATGGCCAGGATTCCGATCAATGGCAGGAGCTGGTCGAGGCCACCGACGCCATCGTCGCCGCCAGCACCGGCAACCAGCCTGCCGGAGACGAGCTCCAGCCCCGGATCGAGCAGGCTTTGGGGCTGGTCGGCTATCAGGGCCAGGAAGCCAGTGCGATTGCCAGTCGCCTGGTCGGCGCGGCCGAAGAGGAACACGATCCGGCATCGCGTACCGAACTGGCGATCAAGCTCCGCACAAGGACCCGGCTCGGTGCCGACAACGCCGTGCCCCCCGCTCCTCAAAAGGAGCGCAATCCACGCGAGCAGGCGTGCTACAACCATCTGCGCAGCTTGCCATTCGGTACCTGGATCGAGTTTGCGACCAACCAGCAAGGCGACAAGATCCGGCGTCGCCTGGCGTGGTACAGCCCGGTGACCGGGCGTTCCCTGTTTGTGAACCAGCGTGGCCAACGGGTGGAGGATGCCGGGCAACACGACAGCCTGGACCAGGTCGCGCGGCTGCTCGCCGTGGGCCAGGCAGCAGTGCTCGGCAGCGAGCGTGAAAGCGTGGTTGATCGTGCCTGGCAGGCGACGCTGGGCGTGCTGCGCAGCCTGGTCGGCCAGGACCCACCGCAGGAGACTTCACCGTGAGTTCCATAGCCACCACCGAGGACGGCCGCGATCAGCGCCGTGGTGTCCGCCGCCCCGCCGACGGCGTGATCGCGGTTGTCGACTGCATGACCGACCGCACGTTGGGCTTGGTTGGCAACGCGTCGGAGACGGGCATGCTGCTGATCGCAAACGTCGCACTGGTCGACGACGGGTTGTACCAGTTGCAGTTCCAGTTGGGCAGCACCGATAGCCCGGCGTCGTTGATCGAGGTCGGAGCGCACGTGTTGTGGCAAGCACCCACCTCCAACCCGGGGCGAACCTGGGTCGGGCTGCGCTTCATCAACCTGCCGGAGCCCTATCGGCAACGCCTGCACGGCTGGCTTGCGCGGCCCCAGTGAATCGCAGGCCCCTCGGCAGCCATGCCCAATGTCCCCTGCGCCGTGGCAACGAATCGGTCAGAATTGCACCACTGACCCAAAGAGGACTGACATGGCAACCGAAGATCTGGCGAGCGCCTATTCGCACTACATGGTGGAACTGCAGCGCCGCAGCACGCAGGCGCTGGAGCTTGGCGGTTTTGATCACCTGGTCATTCCCAGCGGGACCGTTCACTACCAGGTATTCGATGATCGCGACTACCCGTACGCCGTCAATCCCCAGTTCAAGACCTGGGCTCCACTGACCCGGAATCCCGGCAGCTGGCTGGTGTTCACTCCTGGCCAGAAGCCCAAGCTCATCTACCTGCAGCCGTTCGACTATTGGCACGTCGTGCCCCGTGCACCCGAGGGCTATTGGGTCGACGAGTTCGAGATCATCATCATCCGCAAGGCCGCCGAGGCCCTGCAACACCTGCCCGCCGATCCGGCGCGTTGCGCGATCCTGGGTGAGCCGCAGAGCGCCCTTGGCAGCGATGACCAACGCAGCTTCGTGCCCAACAACCCGGCAGCGGTGGTGAATTACCTGGACTACCATCGCGCGTTCAAGCTGCCGTACGAAATCACGATGATGCGCGGCGCAACGCGCATTGGCGTGCGTGCGCACCTGGCCGCAGAGGCCGCATTCCGCGCCGGCAAGAGCGAGTTCGACATCCACATGGCCTACTGCTCCGCGGCGCGCCAGGATCCCAACGAGCTGCCGTACCACAATATCGTGGCGCTCAACGAGCACGGCGCCGTGCTGCATTATTCCGATGCGGAAACAACGCCGCCGGCGCAGCTGCGCAGCTTCCTGATTGATGCCGGTGGCAGCTACAACGGCTACGCCAGCGATATCACCCGCACCTATGCCTTTGATCGCGACAGCGAGTTCCAGTCGCTGATCGACGCCGTCGATGCCGCCCAACTGAAGATGTGCGACGAGGTACGCGCCGGCTTCGACTACAAACAGCTTCACCTGGGCGCACACCTGAAGTTGTCCGCGGTACTCAAGGACTTCGGCTTCATCGACATGTCGCCCGAGGCCGCGCTGGAAACCGGTGTCAGCAACGCCTTCTTCCCGCATGGGATTGGCCATGGCATCGGCCTTCAGGTGCACGACGTCGCCGGCTTCGCCGAATCCGACCGTGGCGGCACCATCGCCCAGCCCGAAGGCCAGCCGTTCCTGCGCACTACCCGGGTGATGGAGGCGGGCATGGTGATGACCATCGAGCCCGGGATCTACTTCGTCGACATGCTGCTTGATGAGGTCCGAAACAGTCCGCAGGCGAAGTCGGTCAATTGGGACAAGGTCGCCACCTTCCGCCCTTATGGCGGTATCCGGATCGAGGACGATGTGGTCTGCACCGATGGCGACCCGATCAACCTCACCCGCGAGGATTTTGCCGCGAACGCCGCGTGAACCGATAGCAACGGCTGCCGCCGACTACCAGCAAGCCCGGCTCCGGCCGGGCTTGTTTATTATCGACGTTGCTCTTTACCGGGGCTCGCTCAACCCTGCGCCATGAACGCCTCAATCTCCTCCGCACTTCTTGCAAGCTTCCCGGTCAGCACCTTGTGGCCTTCCCTGGTCACCAGCACGTCGTCCTCGGTACGGATGCCAATACCGCGCCATTTGACGGCAACGCTGGTGTCATCCGGCCGCACATACAGGCCCGGCTCGATCGTGAACACCATCCCCGGCTCCAGCAGGCGCGACTCGCCATCGATCCGGTAATCGCCGACGTCGTGGACATCGACGCCGATCCAGTGTCCGGTCTTGTGCGGATAAAAACGCTTGTAGCTGCCGTCACTGATGTTTTTTTCCAGTTTGCCTTTCAGCAAGCCCAGTTTGAGCAGGCCCTCGGTAAGTGTCTCGACCGCCGCATCGTGGCCGGCCGCGTACGCGTTGCCCGGTTGCGCCAGCGCCAGCGCCGCCGCATGGGCGTCGCCGACCAGGTCGTGCAGCGCCCGCTGCTCCGTACTGAAGCGGCCATTGGCTGGAAAGGTTCGGGTGATATCGGCGGCATAACCGCGGTACTCCGCGCCCGCATCCACCAGCACCAGGTCACCATCGGCAATCGGACCGTTGTTGGCGACGTAGTGCAACACGCAAGCATTGGCCCCGGCACCGACGATGCTGCTGTAGGCAGGCACCGAATCATTGGCTCGGAAAACCCGTTCAACCTCCGCCTGCAGCTGGTACTCCTGCATCCCGGGCCGAACGGCGCGTATCGCGGTCTCGTGCGCCGTCACGGTGATATCGACCGCACGCTGCATCAGTCGCAACTCGTCGCGATCCTTGAACAACCTCAACTCGTCGAGCAGGTGGCCCAACTCGAGGAACTCGTGCGGCGCCCGGTTGCCCATCTTCATCATTGCCCGCACCCGGTTGACCCACCCGATCAGCTTGAGGTCGAACTCGGCATCGCGGCCAAAGTGGTAGTACACCCGGGAGCGACCTTCCAGCAGGCCCGGCAGGATGTCGTCCAGGTCGCTGATCGGATAGGCATCATCCAGCCCAAACGCCTCCACCGCTCCCTCGGGGCCGAATCGCGGCCCGTCCCAACCCTCCCGATCCCGGTCGCGCTCACGGCAGAACAACAGGGTCTCGCCATGCTTGCGGCCGGGCACCAGCACCAGAACAGCCTCGGGCTCGGGAAAGCCAGTCAGGTACAGCAGGTCGGAATCCTGCCGGTAGGGATAGTGGGTGTCGCGGTTTCGGATCCGTTCCAGGGCTGCCGGCAGGATCAAGATGCTGTCGTCGCCGGCGACTTCCATCAACTGCTTGCGCCGCCGCGCATGAGCCTTGATAGGCATAGCCAACGGATTGGCCATGTCAGTTCAGTCGTTGCCGGTGTTGGGTGGCCAGCACGCAGTCGCCATGCACCAACAACGCCGCCACACGGACGAACTCTTCGATCTCGGCCAACGCCGCCTCGTCGTCCTCGTCCCCCTCATCCTGCGAATGTGCGGCCGCCAACCTGGCCAGGTCGCCCAACGCCTCGGTGCTTTCCTCCGACAATGGCGGGTTGGCCCCCGCCGCCAGGCCAAAACCGCCCAGAAAGCCGCGGCACCAATCAAACAGTGCACCGCTGCGGGCGGCCAGGGAGCAGCCGGAATCGGGTAGCAGCAACGCGAAATCGAAACTGCGGTCGGCAAGCTGTTCGGCGCTGGCCAGGCGCAATTCATCCAGCGCGCTGCCCGCTTCCGGGTTGGGAACAGCGTCGTCGACCAGCACCTTGCCGGGCCATTGCCGCAGGTTCGCGCCGCCGCCGGAAAGCCAGCCGCACAGGCCGCCGTGAAGCTCGGAAGCGGGGGTGGACAGGGACAGCTGATTGATTTCGGCTTCCACTGCAGCGTGGGTAGGGAGTTCTGGGGTGGAGCTTTGCGTCATGGACGATCACTGCCATTGATGGGCCTGCAGTCTAACAACGTCGCTCCGGCAGCATCGATGGCCGGGTCAGGCGGGATTACGCGGTCGCGTCGATCACGCTGATCCGGCGGCGGGCTGAACCAATCCGTTGGTTCCCCTCACCGGCCTTCTTGACCGCCTGCCCGGCGCTGCCTATCGTGCCGGGATGGATCGCTCTCCACTGATCTCCCAAATGCAGTCGTTGGCCGCTCGCGTGGACCAGCTGGCGGAGCGCATGCGAAAACTCCAGGATGAGAACCGGAGCCTGCGCCAACAGCAGGAAACCCTGTCGAGCGAACGCGCTGCGCTGCTGGCCAAGAACGAGCAGGCACGGACCCGCGTGGAGGGCATGATCGCCCGCTTGAAATCGCTGGAGCAACACACTTGAGCAGCAATCAACCCGTCAGCATTCGCCTGCTGGATCGCGAATATACCGTCGGCTGCGAACCAGGCGAGCAGCACAGCCTGATCGCGGCGGCGAAGTTGCTCGACACCAAGATGCGCGAGATCCGCGGCAGCAACCGCATGGCTGCTCTCGACCGCGTCGCCGTGTTGGCTGCGCTCAATTTCGCCCATGAACTGCAACAGATCCGCGACCAGGATGCAGAAGGGGCGCAGGAGTTGACACGCACCCTGGGCGACTTGAACCGCAAGCTCGACGGACTGTTCGACTCATCAGCGAGCTGAACGCCCGACGATAGATGACCACCTGTTTGCGGACACCGCGCTATACTCCGACTACGTCCTCTGCTGTGGACGACCGCGTGCGCAAACATACACCTTGTCCCTTAATTGCGACCGCGGGGATGCAACGGAAGCCCGGCGTGCAAGTCCGCCCTCGTAGCGGAAAGCCCGACGGCCTCCAGGCGTCCCCACTTGAACCTCGGGTTCAAGGTCGTTTCGCGCGCATCGCCATCGGCGGAGGATTTTTCTTTCCAGCTGGCAGCCGGTTGCTGCTGCCGGCCAGTGCTATCAAGGATCGGGCCAACCCCCGCCACACCGGGCTGGCGCACCACCACTGCCGGACAGGGCACGCACGATGACGACGGAGCAGGCGGCAGACCGCCAGCAATTGCGCACCGAACTACGCGCCCGCCGCCGTGCTGTACCGGAGTCCGAGCGCACCTGTGCCGCCGAGCGCCTGGCCTGCAACCTGCTCAGCCTCCCATTTGCGCCGGTCAGCGGCCATGTGGCCGGTTACTGGGCTATGGACGGGGAGATTGCATTGGATGCGTGGCAGGCTGGACTTCCCAACGAATGCGTCTACTGTCTGCCGGTGCTTTCCGCGGGCAGGCTGTGCTTTTCGCCCTGGCGCGCTGGCGACCCGCTGATCACCAACCGGTACGGCATACCGGAGCCCACGGTCGGCCCAGGGCAATTACTCGAAGCCGATCAACTCGGCTTGGTGGTGGTGCCGATAGTGGGGTTCGATACGACAGGTCAACGGCTGGGCATGGGAGGCGGCTGGTACGATCGCAGCTTCGCGTTCCGCCAAGGAAGCCGCCCGCCGCCGTGGATGGTCGGGGTTGCCTTCGACCTCCAGCGGGTGGATACACTTGAGGCAGCCGAATGGGACATTCCCATGGACGCCGTGTGCACCCCATCCCACTCCAGCCTCCACAGACCGATGAATCCATGAGCAGACGCCGCCGATACTGGCTGATGAAATCCGAACCTGAAGCATTTTCGATCGACGATCTGGAGCGGGTTGGAACCGAACCATGGAACGGCGTGCGCAACTACCAGGCGCGCAACTTCATGCGAGACGGCATGGCGATTGGCGACGGGGTACTGTTCTACCATTCCAATACCAAGGTTCCTGGCATCGTCGGTACCGCCACCGTCGCGACCGAATCCTATCCCGACGAGACCCAATTCGACCCCAAGTCGCATTACCATGATCCCAAGGCCACGAGGCAAGAGCCGCGTTGGCAGTTGGTCGACGTGGCATTCGAGCGCAAGTTGTCGCGCACCATAGCCCTGGATGAGATCAAGCAACACGCTGAGGAACTGGGCGAAGAGTTCGCGTTGATTCGGCGCGGCAATCGCCTGTCGGTGTTCCCGGTCTCTGCTCACCAGTACAACTACCTGCTTTCCCTGGAGTAACCCTGGATGTCGGAAGCCAAGCGCCTTGCTGCGGAAAAAGCCATCGAGTTCGTCGAGGACGGAATGATTGTCGGTGTCGGCACGGGTTCCACCGTCGCCTACTTCATCGACGCGCTCGGTCGAATCAAGGATCGCATCAAGGGAGCGGTCTCCAGCTCCGAGCAAAGCACCCGGCGCCTGCGTGACCTCGGCATCGAGATATTCGACCTGAATGCGTCCGGCCAGCTGTCGTTGTATGTCGACGGCGCGGATGAATGCGATCCGCACAAACGCCTGATCAAGGGCGGCGGGGCCGCACTGACCCGCGAGAAAATCATCGCCGAGGCCAGCGCCCAATTTGTCTGCGTGGTTGACCCGTCCAAATGCGTCGACGTGCTGGGTCGGTTTCCATTGCCGGTCGAGGTCATCCCGATGGCCCGTAGCCTGGTCGCGCGCGAGATACTCGCCATGACCCGCGCACAACCCGTCTGGCGTCAGGAATCCGATGGACGGGGCGTGGTCACCGACAATGGCAACACGATCCTGGATATCCACGGTCTGGGGATCACCGACCCGGTTGCATTGGAATCCGCGATCAACCAGATCCCCGGCGTCGTGAGCGTCGGCTTGTTCGCCAGGCGACCGGCGGACGTGGTGATCGTTGGCGGGGAGCCCCCACGGTTTTTATAAGCAGGCGTGTGGGCATTAACACCCAGGGAATTCCTGAACAACTGCCGTCGTCCGTCCCAGCTAAGGCGGGGATCCATGGACGCTAAGCCGCTGATATTTATATAGCCAACCTGGACAAGCTGCGCAGTCTGGTCTGGGCTGTGGGGCTTCTTTGCGTGATCGCCTTGCTGGCGCAAGCGGCGTTGGGCATCGGCAGCTAAATCCGCAAAAGAAGAAGGCCG